>NZ_PKQQ01000001.1 GCF_002893095.1 Stenotrophomonas sp. VV52
CGCCGTGGCAGACGCCGCCTTGGCCGTAGCGGCCGTGCCAGCCGCTGCCGCCACGGCGCGCCGCAACAGCGCCACCCGTACCCAGCAGGCCGCGCGTGGCGTGGCCAGCCGTGTCGCCGAGCCGGTGCGTGCCGTGGCCAGCCAGGCGCCGCTGGCGCCGACCGTCCCGGCGGCGTCGGCACGCGCGCTGCCGTTTGGCGACGTCAGCAGCCTGCAGGCCCGGCCGTGGCCGCGTTCGACCCTGGGCGACAACGGCGCGATCAACGCCAGCTTCCGCGCCCAGCAGCCGCCGGCCGCGTTCTATCCGTTCGAACCGCGCCTGCAGGATGACGGCGCCGATTGAGCCTGCTGCACGCCCTGTTGCTTCCCTCTCCCCCTGATACCCCTGACCCGGAGGTTCGAGTCTGATGACCGCCCGTATCCGTACGCATGCCCTGGCCCTGCTGGCCATCACCCTGCCGCTGGTGGCCTGCGCGCAGTCGCCGTCCCCGGCCGCACCCGCCGCCCAGGCCACGGCCGCGCCGCGTGCGCCGGCCGCGCCGCTGGTCAGCGGGCTGCCCGATTTCACCCACCTGGTCGAACAGGTCGGCCCCGGCGTGGTCAACATCGAAACCACCATCGTGCGCAGCAACCGCCAGGCGCGGGGCCCTGCAGGTCCAAGCGATGACGAGATGCCGGAATTCTTCCGCCGCTTCTTCGGCCCGGACTTCCAGATGCCGGGCCAGCCCGGTGGCGGCGATGACCAGGGCCCCAGCATCCGCGGCCGTGGCATGGGCTCGGGCTTCATCATCTCGCCCGACGGCTACGTGCTGACCAACCACCACGTGGTGGCCGACGCCGGTGAGGTGAAGGTCAAGCTGGGCGACCGCCGCGAGTTCACCGCCAAGGTGGTGGGCAGCGACCAGCAGTACGACGTGGCCCTGCTCAAGATCGACGCGAAAAACCTGCCGACCGTGCGCGTGGGCGATTCCAATACGCTCAAGCCGGGCCAGTGGGTTGTCGCGATCGGCTCGCCGTTTGGCCTGGACCACTCGGTCACCGCCGGCGTGGTCAGTGCGGTCGGGCGCAGCACCGGCGGCCAGGACCAGCGCTACGTGCCGTTCATCCAGACCGACGTGGCGATCAACCAGGGCAATTCCGGCGGTCCGCTGCTGAACACCCGCGGTGAAGTGGTCGGCATCAATTCGCAGATCTTCTCCGCCTCGGGCGGCTACATGGGTATCAGCTTCGCGATCCCGATCGACCTGGCCATGGGCGCGGTCGAGCAGATCAAGAAGAATGGCCGGGTCAGCCGTGGCCAGCTGGGTGCGGTGGTCGGTGCCATCACCGGCGACGTGGCGCAGGGCTTCAACCTGCCCGACAGCCGCGGTGCGCTGGTCAATGAACTGGTTCCGGGCAGCGCTGCCGCCAAGAGCGGGCTGGAAGTCGGTGACGTGATCCGCTCGGTCAACGGCACCCCGATCAACACCTTCAGCGACCTGCCGCCGCTGATCGGCGCCCAGGCGCCGGGCAGCAAGGTCCGCCTGGGCGTGCTGCGCGACGGCCGCGAGCGTGAAATCACCGCGACCCTGACCGAGCTGGCCGAAGACGCCGAACGCGGCGCGGCCGCCCCCGCCGCCCCGGATGCGGCGCCGCAGACCGGTGCCAACGCCCTGCTGGGCCTGGACGTGGCCGACCTGACCGCGCCGCAGCGCCAGCAGCTGGGCCTGGATCCGGGCGAGGGCGTTCGCATCACCGGCGTGAAGGGCCAGGCCGCGCGTGACGCCCGCCTGTCCCCGGGCATGGTGGTGCTGCAGGTCGGGCGCACCCCGGTCGGCAACGTGGCTGCGCTGAACAAGGCGCTGGCCGGCTACAAGAAGGGCGACGTGGTGATGCTGCTGGTCCGTGCCAGCGGCAACACCGCCTTCGTGGCGGTCCGCACCGGGGAGTAAGCCCCCGCCACCGCTGCGTTTCCGGGCCCGCTTCGGCGGGCCCGGTCGTTTCCGTGCGATAATCACCCGTTACCCTGACGACGCGCCGCGCCGCCGCCACCTATGTCCTCTGATTCGATGCGGAATATCCGCAACTTCTCCATCATTGCCCATGTCGACCATGGCAAGTCGACGCTGGCCGATCGCATCATCCAGCTTTGCGGCGGCCTGCAGGCCCGCGAAATGGAGGCGCAGGTGCTCGACTCGAACCCGATCGAGCGCGAGCGCGGCATCACCATCAAGGCCCAGTCGGTGTCGCTGCCGTACGTGGCCAAAGATGGCCAGACCTACCACCTGAACTTCATCGACACCCCCGGCCACGTCGACTTCTCCTATGAAGTCAGTCGCTCGCTGGCCGCCTGCGAAGGCGCGCTGCTGGTGGTTGACGCCGCCCAGGGCGTGGAAGCGCAGTCGGTGGCCAACTGCTACACCGCCGTGGAGCAGGGCCTGGAAGTGGTGCCGGTGATCAACAAGATCGACCTGCCCACCGCCGACATCGAACGCGCCAAGGCCGAGATCGAAGCGGTCATCGGCATCGACGCCGAAGACGCGGTGCCGGTCAGCGCCAAGACCGGCCTGAACGTGCAGGACGTGCTGGAAGCGATCGTGCACCGCATTCCGCCGCCGGTGCCGCGCGACACCGACAAGCTGCAGGCGCTGATCATCGACTCCTGGTTCGACAACTACCTGGGCGTGGTCTCGCTGGTGCGCGTCATGCAGGGCCAGATCAAGGCCGGCGACAAGCTGCAGGTGATGTCCACCGGCCGCAACCACCAGGTCGACAACGTCGGCGTGTTCACCCCCAAGCGCAAGGTGCTGCCGGCCCTGCGCGCGGGCGAGGTGGGCTGGGTCACCGCCAGCATCAAGGACGTGCACGGCGCGCCGGTCGGCGACACCCTGACCCTGGCCGCCGACCCGGCGCCCAAGCCGCTGCCGGGCTTCCAGGAAATGCAGCCGCGCGTGTTCGCCGGCCTGTTCCCGGTCGACGCCGAAGACTACCCGGACCTGCGCGAAGCGCTGGACAAGCTGCGCCTGAACGACGCCGCGCTGCGCTTCGAGCCGGAAAGCTCCGAAGCGATGGGCTTCGGCTTCCGCTGCGGCTTCCTGGGCATGCTGCACATGGAAATCGTGCAGGAGCGCCTTGAGCGCGAGTACAACCTGGACCTGATCAGCACCGCGCCGACGGTGGTCTATGAAGTGCTCAAGACCGACGGCACGATCATCAACATGGACAACCCGGCCAAGCTGCCGCCGGTGAACATGGTGACCGAGATCCGCGAGCCGATCATCCGTGCCAACGTGCTCACCCCCGAGGAGTACATCGGCAACATCATCAAGCTGTGCGAGGAAAAGCGCGGCAGCCAGATCGGTATCAACTACATGGGCAGCCAGGTGCAGATCAGCTACGAGCTGCCGATGGCCGAAGTGGTGCTGGACTTCTTCGACAAGCTCAAGTCGGTCAGCCGTGGCTATGCCTCGCTGGACTACCACTTCGTGCGCTTCGATGCCGGTCCGTTCGTCCGCGTGGACGTGCTGATCAATGGCGACAAGGTCGACGCGCTGTCGCTGATCGTGCACCGCAGCCATGCCGACCGGCGCGGCCGCGAGCTGTGCGAGAAGATGAAGGACCTGATCCCGCGGCAGATGTTCGACGTGGCCATCCAGGCCGCCGTCGGCTCGCAGATCATCTCCCGCACCACGGTCAAGGCGATGCGCAAGAACGTGCTGGCCAAGTGCTATGGTGGCGACGTTTCGCGCAAGAAGAAGCTTCTGGAAAAGCAGAAGGAAGGCAAGAAGCGCATGAAGCAGGTCGGCCGCGTGGAGATTCCGCAGGAAGCCTTCCTGGCCGTGCTGCAGATGGACAAGTAAGGCCCCCGTTCCCAAGGACACTGCATGAAACTGTTTGAGATCCTGCTGGTCGTACTGACCCTGGCGTCGGGCCTGATCCTGCTCGCCGACAAGCTGTACTTCGCAAAGCGCCGCGCCCAGCGGGCCGGCCTGCTCGACAGCGAGCCGGTGCTGGTCGACTACTCCCGGGCGTTCTTCCCGGTGCTGGCGATCGTGCTGATCGTGCGCAGTTTCATCGCAGAGCCGTACAAGATCCCGTCCAGCTCGATGATGCCCAACCTGCTCATCGGCGATTTCATCCTGGTCAACAAGTTCGCCTACGGCCTGCGCCTGCCGCTGAACAACGCCAAGGTGGTCCCGATCGGCGAACCGGCCCGCGGCGACGTGGTGGTGTTCCACTTCCCGGGCCATTCGGACAACGACCCGAACAAGGGCGAGAACTTCATCAAGCGCGTCATCGGCGTGCCGGGTGACGAGATCGCCTTCCAGGGCGACCAGGTGATCCTCAACGGCACCCCCCTGAAGTACGAGAACAAGGGGTTGTATGCTGGGCACCGTGGCCAGGGGGAGGGCACCTCGCTGCTGGTGGAGCACCTGCCGGGCCGCACCCACACCATCCTGGAGACCGATTACCCGCGGGGCGAGGGGCAGTGGACCGTACCGGCGGGCAAGTACCTGGTGATGGGCGACAACCGCGACAACAGTGACGATGGCCGGTTCTGGGGCCTGCTGCCAGAAGAAAACCTCCGCGGCAAGGCGTTCCTGATCTGGCTGAACTGCTCGGGCTGGTTCTGCAAGGACGGCTTCGAACCGTCCCGGATCGGCACCGGGATCAACTGATCCACTCACACAAGCGCATCTGGGGAGATCGCAATGAAGATGATGAAGACGCAGCGTGGCATGACCCTGACCTCGTTCCTGGTCGTGCTGGCGGTGGTGGGGTTCGGGCTGTACATCGGCATGAAGCTGTTCCCGATGTACTCCGAGTTTTACGCAGTGAAGAGCGCGCTCAAGGGCGTCGCGCAGGAACCGGGCGTTGCCAACAAGGAGCCGGGCCAGGTGCAGGAGATGTTCTTCCGCCGCCTGTACATCAATTACTCCGACAACGTGAAGCCGTCCAACGTGAAGTTCGAACGAGTCAGCGGTGGTTGGAACATGAAGGTCAACTACGAAGTGCGTCGCCCGATGATCGGCAACCTCGACGTGGTTGGAAAATTCGAAGCACACCAGGAACTGACCCTCAGCGGTGCCGACTAACACTTTTCAACGTGGTGACCGCATCGGTCACGTCTTCTCCGATCCGGGCCTGCTGCAGCAGGCCCTGACGCATCGCAGCGCCGGAACCCCCAACAACGAACGGTTGGAATTCCTCGGCGACAGCATCGTCAACATGATGGTGGCCCACGCGCTGTACCAGCGCTGGCCCAAGGCCGACGAAGGGGCCCTGACCCGGGCCCGCGCCGAACTGGTGCGCGAAGGCGCGCTGGCGGTCATTGCCCGCACCCTGGAACTGGGCGAGCGCCTGACCCTGGGGCCGGGTGAAATGAAATCCGGCGGCCACCGGCGCGACTCGATCCTGGCCGACGCGGTGGAAGCCGTGGTGGCCGCGATCTACCTGGATGCCGGCTTTGCCGCGTGCCAGGCGGTGGTCCTGCCCTGGTTCACCCCCTCCATGGAGGCGCTGCCGGCCACCGGCAAGCCCGCCAAGGACCCGAAGACCCGCCTGCAGGAATGGCTGCAGGGCCGACAGAAGGCGCTGCCCCAATACGAATTGGTGTCAGAATCGGGCGACGATCATGCCAAGACTTTCCGGGTACGCTGCTGCGTAGCCGACCCCGCTGTCAGCACCGAAGGCGAAGGTGCCTCGCGACGGCTGGCCGAACAACAGGCGGCTGCCGCCGCCCTCGAGCAACTGGATTCCAAGTGAGCGAAGCAACCCCCCATCATTGCGGCAGCGTGGCCGTCATCGGCCGCCCCAACGTCGGCAAGTCGACCCTGACCAACGCCCTGGTCGGCGCCAAGGTCAGCATCGTGTCCAACCGGCCGCAGACCACGCGGCACCGGCTGCTGGGCATTGCCAGCTTCCCCGAGGGCCAGCTGGTGCTGGTCGACACCCCCGGGCTGCACCGCGTGCAGAAGCGCGCCATGAACCGGGTGATGAACCGCGCCGCGCGCGGCTCGCTCGAGGGCGTGGACGCCGGCATGCTGGTGATCGAAGCCGGTCGCTGGGACGAGGAAGACACCCTGGCCTTCAACGTGCTCAGCGACGCCGGCATTCCGGTGGTGCTGGTGGTGAACAAGGTGGATCGGCTCAAGGACAAGGCCGCGCTGCTGCCGTTCCTGCAGCAGGTCACCGACGGCCGCACCTTCGCCGCCGTGCATCCCATTTCCGCGCAGAAGCGCAACGGCCTGGAAGCGCTGGTGCGCGACCTGCTCAAGCTGCTGCCCGAAGCCCCGCCGATGTTCGGCGAGGATGAAATCACCGACCGCAGCCAGCGTTTCCTGGCCGGCGAACTGGTCCGCGAACAGCTCATGCGCCAGCTGGGTGAAGAGCTGCCGTATGCGACCACGGTGGAGATCGAGCGCTTCGTCGAAGACGGCAACCTGCTGCGCATCGGCGCGGTGATCTGGGTCGAGCGCGAAGGCCAGAAGGCGATCGTGATCGGCAAGGCCGGTACCCGGCTGAAGGAGATCGGCGCCAAGTCGCGCCTGCAGATGGAGCGCCTGTTCGGCGCCAAGGTCTTCCTGGAGACCTGGGTACGCGTGCGTGAAGGCTGGTCGGACGACGAAGCCGCGCTGAAGGCGTTCGGCTACGAGTAAACCCGGCAGGGTTGCCTCGCCACGCCCCTGGCCATGCGCATCGAAGACGAACCGGCGTTCGTGCTGCACGCCCGCTCCTGGCGGGAGACCAGCCTGCTGGTCGAGATGCTCACCGAACAGCACGGACGGATCGGGGTGCTGGCGCGCGGCGTCAGCAGTCCGCGCAGCCAGGCGCTGCGCGCCGCGCTGCAGCCGCTGCAATGGATACGGCTCGGCTTCGTGCAGCGGGGCGAACTGGCCCAGTTGCGGGGCGCCGAAGCGCTCGACGCAGCGCCGCGATTGAGCGGCGATGCGATGCTGGCCGGCTTCTACGTCAACGAGCTGGTGATGCGGCTGGCGCCCCGCCAGGACCCGCTGCCCGAGCTCTACGCGTATTACGGCCAGATGCGACAACGGCTCGGCGCCGGGGAATCGCTGGCTTGGACCCTGCGCCGGTTTGAGCGCGATCTGCTGGAAGCCTTGGGGTTTGGTTTTGACCTGTCGCATGGCAGCGATGGCGAACCGATCGACCCGGCGGCCCGCTACGAGCTGGACCCGCTGGAAGGGCCGCGGCGCCTGCTCAGCGAGCGGGGCGCCGATCCCCGGCGCGGCACCGCCACCGGCAGCGCCTTGCTGGCGCTGGCCGAAGATGAAATGCCGGGCACCGACGACCTGGCCAGCCTGCGCCGTGGGATGCGCGCGGTGTTGTTGCACCACCTGGGCGGGCGCGGTCTGAAGTCTTGGGAAATGCTCGAGGACCTACGCCGGTAGAGCCACGCCCTGCGTGGCTGTTGTTCGCGGGTTGCCGCAGCCACGCAGGGATTTACGTGCGCAGGGTCATGGCGTTGACACGCATGGCGTGTCACTACGATCCTTGGTCGCTCGGGATTGGGGTCGAACGTTGACGGTGGGTTGCATGTGTCGACCGTCGAACGTTGGCGGCACCCGCGTAGGGACACGCCATGCGTGTCTGCTCTTCGCCTAATGCAACAGGGAATCGACCGCCGCTTTGAATTGTGTGTGGGCGCCGTTCGACTCGGGCGCCTGGTGCAGCTGCCGCACGGCGCGGCCCAATCGGGCGGCGCCGACGAACCCGCAACTCGCCTGCAGGCGGTGCAGCTGACCTTGCAAGGTCCGCACATCGTGCTGCTGGACCGCCTGCGCCACCGCGTCCCGGACCCCGGGCAGCTCGGCCAGGAACAGTTCGCGCAGGGCGATCAGGTGGTTGCGCTGTCCATTCAGGGCGGCCAGCGCGGTGATTTCGTCCCAGTCCTCACGCTCGCCCACGCCCACGCCCGCGCCCTCGCCGGGGGCGGCCGGGGCGCTGGGGCCGGGGCTGTTGACCAGCGCACGGCGGACCGCCTGCAGCAGCTGCTCGCGGCTCAGCGGCTTGACCAGGGTTTCGCTGAACCCGGCTTCGCGCAGGCGCGCATGGATGCTGGTGTCGCCATCGGCCGTGTGGGCCAACGCCGGGGTCTCTGGATGGGACTGGCGCAGCGCCTTGAGCAGCTCGCTGCCATTGCCGTCGGGCAGGTTCACGTCGATCAGCCAGAGGTCGTGCTCGCTGCGGCGCCCGCGCTCCAGCGCGGTGGCCAGCGAATCGGCGGTTTCGACCTGCGCCGGCAGGGTTTCCAGCGCGGCCCGGAAAAAGCCGCGACTGATGGTGTCGTCCTCGACGAGCAGGAATCGGGGCATGGGAACCCTCGGGGTCATCTGCATTGGGGCTGCCTCCATGTCAGCTATGCGCATATTAAACACGATATGGCGCCCTGCAAGCCCTGCAGCCTGAACGCGGCAGGCCACGCCGCGTATCTGCGACAATACGCACCCTTTTTGCCCGCAGCCTGTTGCCACGTGGCCCGATCCCGCTCCCGACTCGACCGTACCCCGTTCCAGACCGACATCCTCGACCTCAGCCATGACGGCCGTGGCGTTGCCCGCCGTGAAGGCGAGGGTGGCAAGGTCACCTTCATTTCCGGCGCGCTGCCGGGCGAGGTGGTATGCGCCGAACCGACCGCCCGCAATCGCCATTTCGATGAAGCGCGCACCGTGGAGGTGCTGCAGGCCTCGCCGCAGCGCGTGACGCCGCGCTGCCCGCATTTCGGCGTCTGCGCCGGCTGCGTGCTGCAGCACCTGGACGAAGACCAGCAGATCGTGGCCAAGCAGCGCGTGCTGCTGGACAACCTGACCCGCATCGGCCACGTCACCCCCGGCACGGTGCTGCCGGCGCTGGTCGGCGACAGCTGGGGCTACCGTCGCAAGGGCCGCTTCTCGGTGCGCCGGGTGGAAAAGAAGGACAAGACCCTGGTCGGCTTCCGCGAGCAGGACCCGCGTTTCGTGGCCGACCTGACCCAGTGCCTGACCGTCATCCCGGAGATCGGGCTGAAGGTGGCGGCGCTGTCGGCGTTCATCGAAACCCTGGATGGCAAGCGCGACATCCCGCAGGTCGAATTCATTGCCGGTGATGACGCGATCGTCCTCACCATCCGCCACATGCAGCCGCTCAGCGACGCCGACAAGGCCGCGTGGGCCGGCTTCGGGGCCGAGCATGGCTTTGCGATCTTCCTGCAGCCGGGCGGCGTGGAATCGGTGCACCCGCTGCTGCCGGGCGAGGTCCCGCTGTCGTTCCGGCTGGCCCCGTGGAACGTAGAACTGGCGTTCCGGCCGCTGGACTTCATCCAGGTCAACGCCAAGCTTAACGAGAAGATGATCGCGCTGGCACTGGAACTGCTCGATGCCGGTGCGGACGAGCGCGTGCTCGACCTGTTCTGCGGGCTGGGCAACTTCACCCTGCCGCTGGCGCGCACCGTGCGCGAAGTGGTCGGCGTGGAAGGCGAGGCCGGGCTGGTGGCGCGTGCGAAGGAAAATGCCGCGCGCAATGGCCTGGACAACGCGCAGTTCTTCGCCGCCGACCTGACCCAGGACCAGCGCCAGACCCCGTGGATGCGCCAGGGCTTCGACAAGCTGCTGCTGGACCCGCCGCGTTCGGGCGCGATCGAAGTGCTGCAGCAGCTGCCGCTCAAGCAGTTCAAGCGCATCGTCTACGTCAGCTGCCACCCGGGCTCGCTGGCCCGCGATGCCGGCTACCTGGTCAACGAACAGGGCTTCACCCTGGTCTCGGCCGGCGCGATGGACATGTTCCCGCACACCGCGCACGTGGAAAGCATCGCCGTGTTCGAGAAGCGCTGAGATGGGCGTCGAGATCGAGCGCAAGTATCTCGTGACCAGCGATGCCTGGCGGACCGCCGCGCATGCGGTGATCCCGATGGCGCAGGGCTACCTCAACGACACCGCCTCGATCGACAGCGGCGCCCAGAAGGCCTCGGTGCGCGTGCGCATCCAGGGCGACCAGGCGTTCCTGAACATGAAGTCGCGCGAGATCGGCCACACCCGGCAGGAGTTCGACTACCCGATCCCGGTCGAGGACGCGCGCGCCCTGCTGGCCCTGTGCGTGGGCGGCCTGATCGACAAGCGCCGGCACCTGGTCGAGCACGGCGGCCTGCTCTGGGAAGTGGACGAGTTCCTGGGCGACAACGCTGGGCTGGTGGTGGCTGAAGTGGAATTGGCGTCGGCCGACCAGGCCATCGACCTGCCTGAATGGGTGGGGGAAGAAGTCACGGACCAGGTGCGGTATTACAACCTGGCCTTGGCCGCCAATCCGTACACGCGCTGGTAAAGCAGCCGGGCAGAGCCCGGCTCTGCGCCCGTAGCGCCGGGCTCTGCCCGGCCGGTAGAGCCACGCCCTGCGTGGCTTGCGTACATCATGCGACAATGCCGCAGTGCGCCATCGCGGCGCCCCGTACTGGAGATCCACCCATGCTTCTGATCGGCGTTGCCGGCACCGAACTGACCGCCCAGGAACGCGACTGGCTGCAGCACGATGCCGTGGCCGGGGTGGTGCTGTTCAAGCGCAACTTCGATTCGCGCCAGCAGGTCGGCGAGCTCACCGCCGCCATCCGCGCCGCCGCGCCGCGCCCGCAGCTGATCTGCGTGGACCAGGAAGGCGGCCGCGTGCAGCGCTTCCGCGAAGGCTTCAGCGCGCTGCCGCCGCTGCAGGAGATCGGCGCGCTGTACGCCCGCGACCCGGAGCAGGCCCTGGCCCTGGCCGAGCAGCACGCCTGGCTGATGGCCAGCGAAGTGCGCGCCAGCGGCGTAGACCTCAGTTTCGCCCCGGTGGTCGATCTGGGCCGCGGCAACCGCGCCATCGGCAACCGCGCCTTCGACGAAGACCCGCAGGTCGTCGCCGCGTTCACCGCCGCCTACGTGCGCGGCATGCACGCAGTTGGCATGGGGGCCACCCTCAAGCATTTCCCCGGCCACGGCACCGTGCTGGAAGACACCCACGTGGACACTGCGATCGACCCGCGCGCGCTGGACGAACTGCGCGCGCAGGACCTGGTCCCGTTTGCCGCCGGCATTGCCGCCGGTGCCGATGCGGTGATGATGGCGCACGTGATCTACCCGCAGGTCGCGCTGGAACCGGCCGGTTACTCGCCGCGCTGGATCCAGCAGATCCTGCGCGACGAGATGGGCTTCCGCGGCGTGGTGTTCTCCGACGACATCGGCATGGCCGCCTCGCACAGCGCCGGTGGCGTGCCGGCGCGCGTGCATGCGCACCTGGACGCCGGCTGCGATGTGGTGCTGGTCTGCCACCCCGAACTGGTCGACGACGCACTGCAGGCCGTGCAGGGCCGCACCCTCAATTCCGCTGCGCTGCTGGGCCTGATCGGCCGCGGCGGGCTTGGCTGGGACGGCCTGCTGGCCGACACCCGCCACGGCAGCACCCAAACCCGTTTGCTCGAATCCCTTGGAAGAACCGTCTGATGCCCAACCTCACCATTTCCCAGGCCCTGGCCCAGGCCGACCTGCTGGTCGACCGTCCCACCATCGATGCGGCCATCGCCAGCATCGCCGATGGCATTGCGGCCGACTACAAGGGCGAGGTCCCGCTGTTCCTGTCGATCATGCACGGCGCGCTGCCGTTCGCCGGCCAGCTCGCGCTGGAACTGGGCGCACGTGGCCAGGACCTGCAGTTCGACTACCTGCATGCCACCCGCTACCGCGGTGAACTGACCGGCGGCGAGCTGGTCTGGAAGCACAAGCCGGCCACCTCGCTGTTCGGCCGCCGCGTGCTGCTGGTCGACGACATCCTGGACGAAGGCTTCACCCTGCAGGGCGTGCGCACCTGGTGCCTGGAGCAGGGCGCCACCGACGTGCGCATCGCCGCGCTGACGGTGAAGAAGCACGACCGCGCGCTGCCCGACGTCAAAGCCGACTACGCCGGCATCGAACTGCCCGACCGCTACGTGTTCGGTTTCGGCATGGACGTCAACGAAGGCCTGCGCGGCGTGCCGGCCATCTATGCGATGAAGGAATAAGCAGCGGCCATGGAACCTATCGCCCTGGCCGTGATCGGCGGCACCGGTGTGTACAAGCTGGCCCAGCTCGATGATGTGAGCAGCCATTCGGTGGAAACCCGCTATGGCACGCCGTCCGGCCCGATCCGGGTCGGTACGCTGCTCGGCCAGCGCGTGGCGTTCCTGGCCCGCCATGGCGAGGGGCACTCGCTGCCGCCGCACAAGATCAACTACCGGGCCAATCTTGCTGCGTTGCAGCAGATCGGTGCCACCCGTGTGCTCGCCCTCAACACCGTGGGCGGCATCACCGAGCACTTTGGCCCGCGCGTGCTGGCCTGCCCGGACCAGCTGATCGACTACACCTGGGGCCGGATCTCCACGCTGAGCGAAGAACCGGGCAGCGACGTGCTGCATGTCGATTTTGGCCATCCGTACACCCCGATCCTGCGCAGCAAGGTCCTGGCTGCGGCCAAGGTTACCGGCGTGCGCCTGCAGGACGGTGGCTGCTACGGCGCCACCCAGGGGCCGCGGCTGGAGACCAATGCGGAAATCGCGCGGATGCGCCGCGACGGCTGCGATCTGGTCGGCATGACCGGCATGCCCGAAGCAGGCCTGGCAAGGGAGTTGGGGCTGGACTACGCCTGCCTGGCGATCGTGGCGAACTGGGCCGCCGGCTGTGGCGATGGCGACGAGATCACGATGGCCGAAGTGCTGGCCAATGTCGACGCGGCATCGGCCGGATTACCGGAACTGATTGGCGAATTGGCGCGCGGGTGATTGTCATTGCATGACAAGCTTTGCATACTCCGCCAGTGCGCTGGTTGAGCGTACACCACCCATTCATTGAAGAAGGTCTCGCATCACCATGCCGAACGGTACCGTCAAGTGGTTCAACGACGCCAAGGGATTTGGCTTTATCTCGCCGGAGGACGGCAGCGCCGACGTCTTCGCGCACTTCTCCGCGATCAACTCCAAGGGCTTCCGCAGTCTGCAGGAAGGCCAGAAGGTCACCTATGACGTGACCCAGGGCCCGAAGGGCGCCCAAGCTTCGAACATCCAGCCCGGCGAGTAATCCCCACGCCGAGCTTTGAAAACCCCGCTTCGGCGGGGTTTTTTTTAGCGCCCGACAGGACGTCAGATGAAAAAACGCAGCATCGCGATCGTTGGCTACGGCACCGCAGGCCAGACGCTTTCGATCCTTCTTTCACGCGACCATCACAACGTGCACGTCTTTGAGCGGGCACCCACGCCCGGCCCGGTCGGCGCGGGATTCCTGCTGCAACCCAGCGGGCTGGACGTGCTCTGGC
The DNA here is from genome assembly GCF_002893095.1 of Stenotrophomonas sp. VV52. Taxonomy (GTDB): domain Bacteria; phylum Pseudomonadota; class Gammaproteobacteria; order Xanthomonadales; family Xanthomonadaceae; genus Stenotrophomonas; species Stenotrophomonas aracearum. The sequence continues at coordinate 13,282 of NZ_PKQQ01000001.1, forward strand.
AGATGGGTCTGTTGCCGCAGGTGCTGGAGCACGGCGCCAGCGTGCGTCGCCTGTACGGCGACACGCCGTGCGGGCGTGCGGTGATGGACATGCGCTACACGGCGCTGCATCCGCACCTGCACGGCATGGGCATGCAGCGGGGGGCGCTGTTCTCGTTGCTGGCGCAGGCGTGGAACGAGCCGGGCAACCTGCAGGCCGACACCCCGATCGTCGAGGTCGATACCGACACCGGCCGCGTCCGCGATGCACGCGGCACCTGGCACGGTCCGTACGACCTGGTGATCGCGGCCGATGGCGCGGCGTCGTCGCTGCGTGCGCAGGTGCAGGGCACGCGACTGGACCGGGAGTACCCGTGGGGCGCGTTGTGGTGCCTGCTGCCCGGTAGGGACTGGCCGCATCCTGACGAGCTGCGCCAGCGCTACGTCGCTGCGCGCAAGATGATCGGGCTGCTGCCGGTCGGCACCCGTCCCGGCGATGCGCAGCCACGGCTCAGTTTCTTCTGGAGCCTGCCGCGAACGCAGTTCGCGCAATGGGAGCGCGACGGCATGGAACGTTGGCTCGATGAGATTGCAGCGCTGTGGCCGGAAGCCCACCAGCGCCTGCAGGGCGTCAGCGAGTGCGCGCAACTGGCCCGCGCGGGTTACCGCGACGCGGTGATGACGCGCTGGCACCGCGGGCGGCTGGTGCTGGCAGGCGATTCGGCGCATGCGATGAGCCCGCAGCTGGGGCAGGGGGTGAACATGGCGCTGATGGACGCGCTGGCGCTGCGCGATGCGTTGCGCGCGCATGCCAACGCTGATGCGGCGCTGCAGGCCTACCAGGCCCAGCGAAGCGCACACGTGGCCATCTATCAGTTCTGGAGCCGCTGGCTGACGCCGCTGTTCCAGTCCGAGCGCGATCGGCTGGCACAGGCGCGCGATGTGCTGTTCAAGCCGATGGGCGCGCTTCCCGGTGGTCGCGGCCACATGCTGCGCGTGCTCAGCGGGACCCAGCGCGGCTGGTGGGGAAAACTCGGACTGTCGCCGGGTTTCGTCGAGGCCATGGCGGCGCGTTGACGATCATGTGTGCGCGGGCAGCGCGATCGCCGCGTCCTCCACGCAGGCCACCAGCTGCTCGCCAGCCTGCATCACCGGCGCGATGCCGGCGGTGAATCGCGAATAGGCGGGCAATACCGTCAGGCGATCGCGCAGCCAGAATGCGGGCCAGCGGCGCTGCATGCCCGGCAGTCGAACGAGCGGATGCAGGTGGCCGCACAGCACGTGCAGGGTGGGGTGCGGCTGCGGGTCATGGCGTAGCAGGAACGGGCCCTCCTGCACGCGTTCGCCCAGCAGCGTGATGCCCAGGTCGGCCTTGGGCAGCACGCGGTCGTGGTTGCCGGCCAACGCGCCGATCTCCAGCGCGGCATGCTGTTCGCGCCAGCCCTGCCATTGCCGGTACCACGCCGCGCGATGCGCCGCCCCGTGCAGTACGTCGCCCAGGATCCACAACGTGCGCACCGGTCGCTGCTCGACCAGTCGCGTCAACCGCGCAAGGTCATCACCGGTACCGCCCACCGGCAGCCCGATGCCGGCGCGCCGGAACAGGTCGGCCTTGCCCAGGTGCAGGTCGGCGATCAGCAGCGCCTCGCGCGCCGGCCAGTACAGCGCACGGTCGCCGAGCAGGTGCATCTGCTCGTCGGCAAGGGTCAGCACGCACTTATTCGGCATGGCGTTTCTCCAGCTGGCCGACCGCGCGCAGCACGCGCGTCTTCCAGTCTTCGTTGCTGAGCTGGCCGCGCAGGCGCTCGGCCCACAGCGGGAACGAGAGCGGCCCCAGCGTGGCCGGCTGCTGCACGCACAGCGTACGCGCCTGGCAGCGCTGCAGCGTGGTGGCCAGGCTGGACAGGTCGAGCTGGCCGTGCAGCACTTCGCGTTCGGCCAGGCCCAGCAGGATGTGATCGGGGTCATGCTGGCGCAGCACGTCGTAGAGCAGTCCGGCCGAGGCCTGCAACTGGCGCAGGCTGCGCGGCGTGCGTCCCGGCAGCGCCGGAATCAGCAGCCCGGACACGCGTGCGATGTCGCGGAACTGGCGGCGTGCCAGCTCGCCCAGGTTGAGGCTGTCGCGCAGGTCTTCGAACAGGCCGTCGGGCTGCAGCAACGCGGCGATGCGCCCCGCGTCGACCTCGACCGCGCGCGCTGGCGCCAGGACGAAACCGTAATCGTTGGCCGCATAGCCGAAGGTGTTGGCCTGCAGCCGGGTCCAGCGCAGCGCCATCAACGCGGCAATGCCTTCGTTGACCTGGCGTCCGGCGAACGGATACACGAACACGAACTGTCCTTCGCGCCGCCGCACGCTTTCCACCAGCAGCAACGAAGGACCGGGCAACGCCGACACGCGTGCCTGCAGGCGCAACAGCGGTTCCAGCCAGCGCATTTCCGGGCTGTCGGCGGCGCTGCCCAGCACCGCCTCCATTTCCTGGCCGAGCGCGTCGGACAACGGCAGGCGGCCGCCCTGCCAGCGCGGCACCACGCCGTCGCCACCGCGCGCCAGTTTCACGTACGCGGTCAGGTTCTCCAGCCGCACCAGCTCCAGCAGGCGGCCGGCGAACTGGAAGCGGTCGCCCGGGCGCAGCCGTCCGACGAACTGTTCTTCCACCGTGCCCAGCCGGCCGCCACGCAGGAACTGCACCACGGCGCTGCCGTCGCTGGTGATGGTGCCGATCGACAGCCGGTGGCGCAGCGCCACGCGACGGTCGTGCACGCGGTAGAGGCCGTCGTCGTCGCGCACGACCTTGTGGAAGTCCGGATACTGCGCCAGCGCGTGGCCACCCTGCACGATGAAGTCGAGCACGCCCTGCCAGTGCGCGGCGTCGAGCGATGCGAAGGCGTGCGTGCGACGCACCTGCGCGAGCAGTGCATCCGCTTCAAAGCCACCGCCGAGCGCACAGCTCACGCAATGCTGGGCCAGCACATCCAGCGACAGCTGCAGCGGCCGCCGCGCTTCGATCACCCCATCGGCCAGCGCGCGTCGCGCCGCCGCGTACTCGACCAGCTCCAGCGCATGCGAAGGCACGCAGACGATATGACCCGATTCGCCCGGTCGATGCCGGGCGCGTCCGGCGCGCTGCACCAGCCGCGCGATGCCCTTCGGGCTGCCGATCTGCAGCACCTGGTCCACCGCCGGGAAATCCACGCCCAAGTCCAGGCTGGAGGTGGCCACCACGCAGCGCAGTGCGCCGTCACGCAGGCCCTGTTCGACGATGCGGCGTTGCGCCGGGTCCAGCGAGCCGTGGTGCAGCGCAAGCGTGGCCGGGTCTTCCGGCCACACTGCGGCCAGCGCCTGGTGCCACAGTTCGGCCTGCGCGCGGGTGTTGGTGAACACCAGGCTGGTGCGCACCGCGAACAGTTTCTGCTGCACGCGCTGCAGTTGCGACAGGCCCAGGTGCCCGGCCCAGGGGAAGCGTTCGCCCTGTGCCGGCAACAACGTCTCCACCGCCACCGGGCGCGGTCGCGCGCCGGACACCAGCGGTGCATCGGGCAGATCGGGCAGCAGGACCTGGCGCGCTTCGTCCAGGTTGCCCAGCGTTGCCGACAGTCCCCACACCTGCAACGCCGGCAGCGCATCGCGCAGCCGGCGCAGGTTCAACTGCAGCAGCACGCCACGCTTGTTGCCCAGCAGTTCATGCCATTCGTCCACCACCACGCAGCGCAGCTGGCGCAGCCTGTCCATCGTGTCCGGGTAACTCAGCAGCAGTGCCAGCGACTCGGGCGTGGTCACCAGCACATCCACCCGGCCTTCGCGGGCCAGCCGTTTGTCGCGCGCGCTGGCGTCGCCGGTGCGCAGTCCGACCTGCCAATCCAGCCCCAATCCTTCAATCGGTTCGCGCAGGGCGCGTGCGGTGTCGCTGGCCAGCGCGCGCAGTGGGGTGATCCACAGCACCTGAAGCGCCGGCACGGTCTTGCCGCCGCGTCCGCGTTTCGCGCGTGGTATCGGGTCGGCCAGCGCCTGCAGCAGCGGCCCGCCGAACATCGCCAGCGTCTTGCCGCTGCCGGTAGGCGTATGCAGCAGCCCCGAGTCGCCGGCCAGGTAGTGCCGCCACATCGTCTTCTGGAATGGCAGCGGTGCCCAGCCACGGCTGGCAAACCACGCGGCCATCCGCGCCATCGCCGCGCGTCGGCTCACCGCGCCAGGGCCTGCAGCTGCGCCAGGGTATCTGCTTCACTGGCGGGCTTGTCGTGGCGCCAGCGCAGGATCCGCGGGAAGCGCACCGCAATGCCCGACTTATGCCGGCTGCTGCGGTTGACCGCTTCAAAGCCGAGCTCGAACACCTGCTCGCCGCGCACGCTGCGCACGGGGCCGAAGCGCTCCACGGTATTGGCGCGGATCCAGCGGTCCAGCGCCAGGATCTCCTTGTCGTCCAGGCCCGAGTACGCCTTGGCCACCGGCACCAGCGTTTCGCCGTCCCACACGCCGAAGGTGTAATCGGTGTACAGCGTGCTGCGGCGGCCGTGACCGGCCTGCGCGTAGATCATTACCGCATCGATGGTGAGTGGCTCGATCTTCCACTTCCACCAGTCGCCGCGCCGGCGCCCACTCTGATAGGTGGAACTGCTGCGCTTGAGCATCAGGCCTTCCACCCCGCGTTCGCGCGCCTGGGTGCGCTGGGTTGCCGCGTCGTCCCAGTTGGCCGCATCTACCGTGGGTGAAAGCACCACGCGCGGATCGCCAAGCGCAGCGAGTACCTCCGCCAGCTGCGCGCGACGTTCGACGAGCGGTTGCTCGCGCAGGTCGACGCCCTTCAATTCCAACAGGTCGTACGCAAGCACCCGCACCGGCGTATCGGCCAGGGTTTTTGGCCCGGGCTTGCGGCGCTGGATGCGGGTCTGCAGCGCGGTGAAGGGCATCGGCTGCGTTTCGCCGTCGCGCCAGGCCAGCAGCTCGCCATCGATCACGGTGCCGTCGGGCAGCGCCATGGCCGCGGCTTCGATTTCCGGAAAGCGTCCGTCCAGGCGTTCTTCGCCACGCGACCACAGCGCGACCTCGCCTTTCCGCCGCAGGAGCTGCAGACGGATGCCGTCCCATTTCCATTCCAACGTCCAGTCGCCAATCGGTCCCAGCCCGGCGACATCGGTTTCAATCGGCGAGGCCAGGTAGAACGGGTAAGGCTGCTGGCGGTCTTCGGGGAGTTCTTCCGCGCTCAGCAGCGTGGCAAGCAGGCCGGGAGATGGCACCCAGTCGCCCAGCATGCGCTGCGCGATGCGCGCGATATCGATGCCCGACAACTCGGCCAGCGCCTGCTGCACCAGCCGTTGCGACACACCCACCCGCAACGCGCCGGTCAGCAGCTTGTTGAAGACCAGCCGTTCGGACGCCGGCAACGTGTTCCAGCCGGCCTCGACCGCCGCGCGCCGCACCGGTTCGGGCTGGTTGGCCACGGCAAGCAGGTGCGTTTCAATCCAGTCGGCCAGCGGACGGTCCGGTGCGCTCTCCACCGGATCGTCGAGCAGCAGGGTCAGGGTTTCGGCGAGGTCGCCCACTTGGTCGTAACTGTCGGCCACCAGCCACGTCGGCAGATCGGCAGCCTCGGCGATCCACGCACGCAGTTCGCCGCTGGCGGCAATCTTCCGCCGCGCACCGCCGACCTTGCCGCCGCTGAGCAGGTACAGCGCCCACGCGGCATCGTGCGCGCGCGCATCGCGGAAATACGCGACCAGCGCCGCGCGCTTGTCCAGCGTTGCGGTGCTGCGATCCAGGCGCTGGTACAGCGCGGCGAAGGCTCTCATTCCTCGCTCCCGAAATCGGTGCGGAACGCTTCGGCGGCAATGCCGCGCTCGCGCAGGAAGGGAATCAGCGCATCGGTGTTGCCGTGGGTGGCGATCACACGCTGCGCGCCGGTCTGTTCGATGGTCTGCAGCAGCGCCGGCCAGTCGGCGTGGTCGGACACCACGAAGCCGCGGTCGTAGTTGCGCCGGCGACGGTTGCCACGCAGCCGCATCCAGCCCGAGGCAAACCCGAGCTGATGCTTGCCGAAGCGACGCAGCCAGGTGGTGCCTGCGGCGGACGGCGGGGCCAGGATCAACTTGCCGGCCGCGTCCGGTTCGCGACCCTGCTCGGCCACGGTATGCGTTTCCAGCATCGGGATGCCGGCCTCGCGGTACACCGCCACACCGTTGGCGATGGCGCCGTGCAGCCACGCCGGCTGGTCGTCCAGCGGCAGCAGTTCGGCCAGCACGCGCTGCGCCTTGCCCAGTGCATAGCAGAGCAGGATCGCCGCTTCGCCACGCTGTTCGCATTCGCGGCGCCACGCCACGATCTCGGCTGCAACCTCGCGCGTGTCCTGCCAGCGGTAGATCGGGAGGGCGAAGGTGGCCTCGGTGATGAACACGTCGCAGGGCACCACCTCGAACGGCGCGCAGGTCGGGTCGGGCTGGCGTTTGTAGTCGCCCGAGGCCACCCACACCTGGCGGCCATCGTCGATGCGCACCTGTGCCGAGCCCAGCACGTGGCCGGCCGAATGCAGCGAGACCTGGACGTCGCCCAGCGTGAACGGTTCACCGTAGTCGTACGCCTGCAGCGGTACGTCGCCCAACCGCCAGCGCAGGATCGGCACGCTGCCGGTGCTGCTGTAGTACTGCCCCATACCGCTGCGTGCATGGTCGCCGTGGCCATGGGTGATCACCGCACGCGGCACCGGGCGCCATGGGTCGATGTGGAAATCGCCGGCCGGGCAATACAGCCCCTCCGGACGCAGCACCACCAGGTCGTTGGATGCAGCACGTTCGCTCATGCCTGCACTGTGCCGCCGCGCTCGTGCAGGAGGTGAGAATCCGGCTGAACGGCGGCCCGCGCGCGGATGCGGCAGAATCAGGGCTTCTGCCAGGAGGCCCGCACCATGATGTCCGCTCTGCCTGCATTTGAAACCCACGAGGTCACCAACCAGCCACCGCCGTTCGGCGGGCGCAACCTGTGGGCCGACGATGTGGCACTGGCTGACGCCGTGCAGCGCGAAGGCGGCGCCGCATTCATTGGTGCACTGCAGGCGTACGGTGGCATCGCGGGCGATACGCTGTACCGGCTCGGCTTCGACGCCAATCGGGATCGGCCACGGCTGCGCACGCACGACGCGCAGGGCCACCGCATCGATACGGTGGAGTTCCACCCGGCCTACCACCAGCTGATGGACCTGGCCAAACGCCACGGCGTGGCCGGGCTGTCGTGGCAGGACAGACGAAGCGGCGCGCACGTGGCGCGTGCAGCGCTCAGTTTCCTGCATCACCAGGCCGAAGCGGGTACCAGCTGCCCGCTGACCATGACCCATGCGGCGGTGGCCGTGCTGCGCCAGGATCCACTGCTGGCCGACTGGGCCGAGAAGGCTGCCGCGCCGGTGTACGACCCACGCGATGTGCCGATGGCCGACAAGGCCGGCATTACCCTCGGCATGGGCATGACCGAAAAGCAGGGCGGTTCGGACGTGCGCAGCAACACCACCCGTGCCGAGCTGCGCGAAGACGGCAGCTATGCGCTGGTCGGGCACAAGTGGTTCTTCTCCGCGCCGATGTCCGATGCATTCCTGGTGCTGGCACAGGCGCCGGCCGGGCTGACCTGTTTCCTGATGCCGCGGCGGCTGGCCAACGGCAACCGCAATGCGTTCCGCGTGATGCGCCTGAAGGACAAGCTGGGTGACTGGTCCAACGCGTCCAGCGAGGTGGAACTGTGCGGCGCCTGGGCGCGCCGCGTCGGCGAGGAGGGCAGGGGCGTGGCCACCATCATCGGCATGGTGATGATGACCCGGCTGGACTGCATGCTCGGCGCGGCAGCCGAAATGCGCATGGCGCTGGCCCAGGCGCTGCACCACACCCGCCATCGCAGCGCGTTCGGTCGACGGCTGAGCGAACAGCCGTTGATGGCCAACGTGCTGGCCGACCTGGCGATCGAATCCGAAGCCGCCACGGCCTTTGCGATGCGTGTGGCGCGCGCGGTCGACCAGGCGCCGCACGATGCACACGAAGCCGCCTTTGCGCGGATTGCCACGGCGTTAGGCAAGTACTGGGTGTGCAAGCGCGCGGCGGTGTTCGTCAACGAAGCGCAGGAGTGCCTGGGTGGGGCTGGCTACGTGGAAGAGTCGATGCTGCCGCGCCTGTACCGGCAGGCGCCGTTGAACTCGATCTGGGAAGGCAGCGGCAACATCCAGTGCCTGGATGTGCTGCGCGCACTGGCGCGCGAACCGCAGGCGCTGCCGGTGCTGGAGGCGGAACTGGAAACCGTGTCCGGGATCGATGCGAGCTACGACGCGGCGGTGCAGGCGCTGCGTGCGGTGTTGTCGGCAACACCTTCAGAAGCCCAGGCGCGGGTAGTGAGCGAGCGCCTGGCGTTGTTGCTGCAGGCAGCGGTGTTGCTGCGTGCGCAGAGTCCGGTGGCTGAGGCGTTCGTACGTTCGCGGCTGGCCGGCGAACATGGCATGGCGTTTGGTACGTTGCCGGAAGGCATCGACCTTCAGGCGGTGATGGCGCGGGCGCTGCCCTGACCCGGTGACCGTAGAGCCGGGCTCCGCCCGGCTCTACGCAACACATCAATGCTTCGCTTCGTCCGCGTTCTGGCGGGCGTCGTCGGCCACGTCACGTGCCTTGTCGGCCACTTTCTCAGCCGCGTTGGCGGTAGCGTCGCTGGCATGCGCGGCGGCGTCGCGCGCAGCCACCTTGGCATCGGCCGCCGCCGCAGCGGTCGCATCCGCCGCACGGTCCAGCGCCGGCTGCACATCGGCGGCAGCGCGTTCGGACGCAGCAGCGGCTTCGTCGGCGGCATTGCGGGTGGAGGCGGCCGCCTGGTCCACGGCAGCGCGCGCAGCCTCGCCGGTGCTGTCTGCAGCCTGCGCGGCATCGGCGCGCGCCTGCTCGGCTTCCGGGCCCTTGCAGGCGACCAGCGCCAGCAGCAGCGAAGCGGCCATCAGCGGGGTGGTGATCGAACGAATCTTCATGGCGCTCTCCGTCACGTGTAAGGGAGGCCGATCCTATTCACCGGCCCGTGAAGGCGCGGTGCGTGCCGGAAGGCACCCAAAGAAAAAGCCGCTGGCGAACCAGCGGCTTCTTCAGACTTGCTTGAAGAAAGAAGTTATTACTTCTTGGCTTCTTCAGCAGCGTCCTTGGCCTGCTCGGCGGTGGCTTCACCGGCCTTGGCAGCGTCGGCAGCAGCGTCGGCGGTCGCGTCGGTGGCAGCGCCAGCAGCCTGGGCAGCGGCATCAGCCGAAGCGTCAGCAGCGGTGGTGGCGGTGTCGGCAGCAGCCTGGGCAGCGTCGGCGGTCTGGGCGCCAGCAGCAGCGGCCTGGTCGGCAGCGACCTGGGCGTCGGCAGCGGCTTCGTTGGCCGAAGCGGCGGCGTCAGCAGCCTGTTCCTGCTTCGAGCAGGCGGTCAGAGCCAGGCCCAGGGCCATTGCGATCAGCAGCTTGTTGATGCTCATTAGTGTGAATCCTCGTCGTTAGATTAGGCAACGCGCTATTGCGCGCCCGGCAACATGATGACAAGCCACGTTGGGCTGTCAAGCGATCCCGCATTCATTTTTGCGAAACGGGTGTTAATTCCAATCAAATCAATTCGATGGCGATGGCCGTTGCCTCACCGCCGCCGATGCACAGTGTAGCAATTCCGCGCTTTGCATCACGCTTGCGCAAGGCGTTGACCAGGGTGACCACCAGCCGCGCACCCGAAGCACCGATCGGGTGGCCCAATGCGCAGGCACCGCCATGCACGTTGACCTTTTCATGCGGGATGCCCAGTTCGCGGATCGGGGCCATGGCGACAACCGCGAACGCTTCGTTGATCTCGAACAGGTCGACCTGGTCCAGGCTCCAGCCGGCTTTTTCCAGCACTTTGTGGATCGCGCCGATCGGTGCCGTGGTGAACCATTCCGGTTCCTGCGAGTGGGTGGCATGGGCGACGATCCGGGCCAGCGGCTGCAGACCACGCGCGGTCGCGTCGTCTTCAGCCAGCAGGACCACGGCGGCGGCGCCGTCGGAGATGCTCGAGGAGCTGGCGGCGGTGACCGTGCCGTCCTTCTTGAACGCCGGGCGCAGGGTCGGGATCTTGGCGATGTCCGAGCGGCCCGGCTGCTCATCCTGGGCGTACTCGACCTCGCCCTTGCGACCGGCGACCTTCACCGCGACGATCTCGTCGTCGAACGCACCGGCCGCCTGCGCAGCCTGGGCCCGGCGCACCGATTCGATGGCGTAGGCGTCCTGCTCCTCGCGGGTCACCTGGTACTTGTCCACCGCGCACTCGGCGAATTCGCCCATGGCCTTGCCGTCGTAGGCGTTGACCAGGCCGTCGTGGGCCATGTGGTCGACCGCCTGGAAGTTGCCGAAGCGGTTGCCGGTGCGCGAGTTCGGCAGCAGGTGCGGCGCATTGGACATCGACTCCATGCCGCCGGCGACCACGATGCTGGCGGTGCCGGCCTTGATCAGGTCATGGCCCAGCATGATCGCCTTCATGCCCGAGCCGCACACCTTGTTGAGGGTGGTGGCGCCGGTGGAATAGGGGATGCCGGCGGCGACCGCAGCTTGGCGGGCCGGGGCCTGGCCGAGGTTGGCCGGCAGCACGCAGCCCATGATCACTTCGGAAACGTCCGCTGCCGGCACGCCGGACTGGGCCAGGGCGGCCGCGATGGCGGTGGCGCCCAGGGTCGGGGTGGGCACGCCGTTGAACTGGCCGAGGAAGGAGCCGATGGCGGTCCGCTTGGCCGCGGCGATGACAATATTGGACATGGCAATCTCGTTTGTTGCGTGAGCGATTTACGAAATGGGAACCCATGCCATGGATTACGGCGCGGTTTCCCGTCAGACTGCGTGGGGGGACCCAGTATAGGGGGTCAAGCTTTACCACCGGTGTCGGCCGGCCAGGCAGGACGCTGTACGTGGTTTTCAATTACGTTTCGGGGGAGCAGGGATGAAGCAGGCAGTCTTTAGCAGGAACGTGCTGGCCGGTGCGCTGGCCGTAGGGTTGACCGCGTGTGGCGGCGGCGGTGGCGGAAATACCCGGGGCGACATGCCGCCGGCGCCGGTCGTGCCGCCCGTCGCGCCGCCGGTCGTTCCGCCGGTCACGCCGCCGGTGGTTCCGACCCAGCCGGCGATCAACAGCCACCTTGCGCTGACCAACGCGCTGGATCGCCAGGACCTGACCGGCCAGGGCGTGCGCATCGGCATCGTCGACTCGGGCGTCAACCGCGCCCATCCGACGCTGGCCGGCCGGGTCGTGGCCAGCCACACCTACGTGGATCCGGCCACCAACAACCTCCGGGTCGACGACGTGGTCGGGCACGGCACCACGGTGGCCGAGCTGGCCGCCGGCGCCGCGTTCGGCGACTGGCCGGGCGGCATCGCCCCCGGTGCGCAGATCGTCTCGGCGCGGATCATCGCCGACAAGGCGCCGGTCGACGACGGTACCGGCAACGGCAACCAGGTCAACGGCGCGCTCGGCCTGGCGGCGGTCCACCAGGACCTGATCGCCGACGGCGTGAAGATCATGAACAACTCCTGGGGTGGCCTGTACTGGACCAACCCGGCGGCCACCGCGCCGATTGCCGCGGAATATCGTCCGTTCATCACCACCAACGGCGGACTGGTGGTGTTTGCGACCGGCAACGAGAGCAAGCCCAACCCGTCCAGCATGGCCGCGCTGCCCAGCCAGGCCGGTCCGAACGACACGCGTCCGGCCGCCGACCTGGAGAAGGGCTGGCTGGCCGTGACCGCGGTCAACTTCGCCAAGCCGGACACGCTGTCCAGCTACGCCAATGCGTGCGGCGTGGCGGCCAACTACTGCCTGGCCGCGCCGGGCGAGTCGGTGTTCGTAGACCCCGCCAGTACCGGTGGGACGCCTGTCTACAAGTGGGGCGGCGGTACCTCGTATGCTGCGCCGCTGGTGTCCGGTGCGGCTGCGCTGGTCTGGCAGAAGTACCCGTATTTCAGCAATGACCTGGTCCGCCAGACCCTGCTGGGCACGGCAACCGATCTCGGCGCGCCAGGCGTGGATGAGGTGTTCGGACATGGCCTGCTGAACGTCGGCAAGGCGATCAACGGCCCGGCCCGCTTCGATTGGGGCACGGTGGCCGTAACGGTGCCCGGCTCGTCGAACTTCAGCACGTGGAGCAACGACATCAGTGGCGCCGGCGGGCTGGAGAAATCCGGCGCGGGCACCCTGGTCCTGGGTGGCAAGAATTCCTACACCGGCGGGACCAAGGTAGTCTCCGGTGCACTGTCGCTGCGCGATGGCGCGTCGCTGGGGTCGGACGTCCAGGTCGCGGCTGCCGGTGGACTGCAGTTCCGCGCCGGTACGACCGGGATCACTGGCAACGTCGTCAACAACGGCACGCTCTACATGTTCGAGGCCGGCGTCACCGCGGTCATCTCGGGCAATTACACCCATGAGGCCGGGGCTGTTTTCTCGACCGCACTGGGCGCGACCTCGCTCAAGGTCACCGGGACGGCGCAGTTGAACGGCGGTACGGTGCTCATCGACCGCGCGGTTGAAGGCTACGTTCCGCAGGACGGCTCGCGGCAGGCCCTGATTGTGGCCGCGCAGGGAGTCAACGGCCAGTTCGCCAATTACAGCGCCGTCGACAACGTGACGCTGCTGGATGCAACGTTCTCGTACGACAAGTACACCGCGTATCTGGATATTGCCCGGGTCAACGTGGCCACGGCCGCGGCTACTGCCGGGCTCGGCACCATTTCTGCTGCCTCGGCCCTGCGCGTGGAGCAGGCGTTCGGCGTGCTCGACACCGGCACGCTTCCCGGCACGTCCGGCTTTGCCGGCGCGGCGGGCGAGCTGCAGCGGGTGCAGGGCAATGCCGGCCTGCAGGCCAGCCTGGACAGCCTGTCCGGCAAGGCGCACACCCTTGCCACCAGCATGACCTTCGACAACCTGGACATGAACCGCCGCGCGTTGTCGTCGCGCTTCGACACCGTGTCGGCCTCACCGCGCCTGCGCGGCGCCTGGCAGAGCACGCTGGGTGAAGCCGGGCAGGGCAGCTTTGCCGGCAGCGGGTTCCAGACCCAGGGCTGGATGATGGGCCAGGACATGGCGCTGGGCAGCAACGGCGTGCTCGGCTTCGCGTTCGGCGAAACCCGCAGCAACAGCAGCCGCGAGTGGGGCGGCGACAGCGGTCGCGACCGCCAGTCGCAGGCGCAGATGTATGCCGGCTGGAGTAACGGCAATGCGTACACGCTGGGCCAGCTCGGTGCCGGCCAGTTCACCCGCGAGATCGACCGCCAGCTGCTGCTCGGCGCTGCCCAGTACGGGGTGAATACCCGCTACAGCGGTGACTTCAGCACGGCCAGCGCGGAATCGGGCTACCGCTTCGGTGACAGGACGATGTCGCTGACCTCGTACGTCGGCGCCGACTATGCGCGCGTGGGCAGCAACGGCTTCAGCGAAGACGGGGGCTTCGGTTTCGGTCTGCGTGCCGACAGCCGCACCTCCAGCCGCAGCCAGGCGCTGGCCGGCCTGCGGGCCGAGACGCTGCTGGGGGGCTGGTCGCTGCGCGGCTATGCCGAGTGGCAGCACACCCTGTCCAGCCAAGGCCTGGGCTTCGACGCCAGCTTCGTCGGCGTGGACGCATGGGCACCGGTGGCCGGCCTGCAGCCGGCGCGTTCCGGCGGCCTGTTTGGGGTGTCGGTGCAGTCGTGGCTGACCCGCACCTCGCAGCTGTCGTTCGGTTACGACCAGCGCTTCGGTCCGCGCGGCGATCTGAGCCAGGTGGCGCTGCGTTATTCGGCAGCGTTCTGATGAAATGAAGACGCCGGGGCATGCCCCGGCGTCTCGATCCACGATGCGCGTCAACCGCCGCGCAATTTCCCAAGACGCGGCGTTGCCCGTCCCAGCGGCATCTTCAATTTTCCAATCGAATGGATGCGCTGTTCGGCGATCTTGTCAGCCGCACGCTGCGGCGCGATGCCTTCCTGCTGCGACAGCGCGAAGATCCGGCCCAGGTTGTGATAGATGCTGCGGATCAGGCGCATCGCGCGTTCGCGGTTGTAGCCGTCGATCTCCAGCGAGACATTCATCACGCCACCGGCGTTGACCGCGTAATCGGGCGCATACAGGATGCCGCGCGCGTGCAGCTCGTCGCCAACCTCTAGGCTGGACAGCTGGTTGTTGGCGGTACCGCAGACAATCTTGCACTTCAGCCGCGGCAGGGTCTGAGGGTTGATCGCGCCTTCCAGTGCGCACGGCGCGAACACGTCGGCATTCACGTCGTAGATGTCGTCCGGCTTCACCGCTTCGGCACCGTATTCGGTGACCGCGCGCTCGACCAGGCTGCTGTCCAGGTCGGTGACGAAGAGCTTGGCGCCACGGTCGCGCAGCAGCTTCACCAGTTCCATGCCAATGTGGCCCAGGCCCTGCACCGCGATGCTGACCTTGCCGACTTCTTCATGGCCCAGCTTGTGCTGCATGGCCGCCATCAGCGCCTGCAGCGCGCCATAGGCGGTGAACGGTGCCGGGTCGCCCGAGCCGCCATGCACCTGGTGCACGCCGGTAACGAACTCGCTTTCCAGGTAGATGTTTTCCATGTCGTTGACGTCGGTACCGACGTCCTCGGCGGTGATGTAACGCCCGCCCAGCGAATCCACGTAGCGTCCGAACGCGCGGAACAGCACTTCGGTCTTGTCCCTGCGCGGATCGCCGATGATCACCGCCTTGCCGCCGCCCACGTTCAAGCCGGCCAACGCGTTCTTGTAGGTCATGGTGCGGCTGAGCCGCAGTGCATCGGCCAACGCCTCGTCGGTGCTGGCATACGGCCGCATGCGCACCCCGCCCAGGGCCGGGCCCAGGGTGGTGTTGTGGATGGCGATGATCGCCCTCAGGCCGGCATCGCCGCTGTGGCAGAACACCACCTGTTCGTGACCGGACGTTTCGAGGGTTTCAAATAACATGGCGACTCCGATGGTGCGAACGTCGGCCAACAGCGGCGAACGAACCAGCAAAAGGTGGGGTGCAAAACAAAAAAAGCGACGTCGTCGGTTCGGCAGGACGGGTCGCGCGGCGCCATTCTAGTGCATTCCGCCCGACGACGTTGTCAGCGGGCGGTGACCGCCGTGGGACAACCCTAAAGTTGACGGGTTCCGGGCCGATGCCGTGGCAACGGTGCGCGGTACCGGCAAGCCAGGACAGGTCAGACGTGGGTGCAGTGGCAACAATCCAGAAAAAGAGCCCCGCCCCGACGGGTCCGGGCCGATGACCGCGCTTCTGGTCGGGGCGGCGGGCTTGCTGGTGGCCGCGGGCGTGGGCTGGGGTCTGTATCGACGCCCGGCAGAGGCGCCCGTGGCACGGCGCGCGGCTGCCGCCGATCCACACCTGCCAGTGGCCGCTGTGCCCACCGCAGGCGACCCGGCAGGGACCTTGCAGGCCGGGCTGCATGCGCTGGCCCTGGGGCCCGGCAGCGGCGGGGTGGATCGCGCAGCGGGGGCCCAGGACGCCGCGCTGCAGGCGGCCGTGGCGGCGGCGCTGGAGGCGCAGGACTGGTCGGCCCGGCACCTGCCGCGCCGTCCGCAGCTGTTGCCGCAGCTGATCCAGACCGTGAATGACAGCGACGCCTCGGCCCGCAGCATGGCTTCGATCATCGGCCAGGACGCGGTGCTGACCGGCAACCTGCTGCGCATTGCCAACAGTCCGGTCTATCGGCTGCAGGCCAAGCCGGTGGACAGCCTGCAGCGCGCGGTGACCCTGGTGGGCACCGACGGCATCCGCCAGATCATCAGTGCGGTGCTGGTGCAGCCGGTCATGCAGCTGCACAGCGACGCCTTCCCGCAGTTCGGCACGGTGGTCTGGGAACACGCGTTGCTTGCCTCGCGCGCGGCGGCCGACCATGCACGCCTGGTGACCCACGAAGACGGGTTTGCCGCGCAGTGGATGGGCCTGACCCAGGGCCTGGGCGCGGCATTGGTGATGCGGCAGCTGCTGGACGCCGCCTGGCAGCATGGCGCGGTGCCCTCGCAGGCGCTGGCCAGCACGTTGCTGGACACCTGGAGCCTGCCGGTCGCCAGCCGGATTGCTGCGGCCTGGGAGCTGCCGCCGTCGGTGCATGAAGCCCTGCTGCGCGACGGCGAGGCCCGTGGCGGTGGGTTGGCGGCCAGCCTGCGCTTCGCGCGCGCGGCGGCGTCGGCCAGCTTGTTGTGCCGGCACGGCCGGATCAGCCAGGCCCAGGCCTCCGCGCTGCTGGAGCAGCTGGAGGGTACCCCGACGCACGCGTTGCAATGGATCTGGCGCCGGCTGCATGGGCGCGGGGTAGAGACGTTGGATGGGGATGAGGTGGGAGACGCGTAGCGACACGCCGCGCGTGTCCCACGGAACCCCTCACAACTGCGATTCCAGCGGCAACCAGCTGATCACCCGTGCCACGGCCCGTTGTTTGAACGACGTATCCGGTTCCCGGTCCAACAACGTCGGCGGCGTTTCCGCCCAATCCAACCACCGCACCTCATTGTCCGGCGTGCGCGTCACCCAATAACTCATCTTCGGGCTGGCCAGGCGTAGGTATTCCTGCCGCAGCTCCGCTGCCAATGCGCGGTCCTCGAACATCACGCCCATCTCGGTGTTGAGATACGCCGAACGCGGGTCAAGATTGAATGAACCGACAAAGCCGCGCTTGTCATCGATCAGGAACGCCTTGGTATGCAGGCTCGCGCCGCTGCTGCCGAACGGGCCGCTGCCACCGCCGCCCGGACCGCGCGACTTCAGTTCGTACAGGTGCACGCCGTCCTGCAGCAGCGGCAGGCGATAGTGCATGTAGCCGCTGTGCACTGCCGCCACGTCGTTGGCCGCCAGCGAGTTGGTGACCACGCCAACGTACGCACCGCGCTCCACCAGCGCCGCCAGCCCGCGCTCGCCTTCGTCGCCGGGCACGAAGTACGGCGAGATCAGCAGCGCCTTGTCGCGCGTCGCGCCAAGGTCGCGCACCAGCCGGGTCACCAGCCAGTTGGCCTGGTCGTCGCGGCGATGCTTCATTGCCGGGTCGGAAATGATCTCCACATTCGGCGACCAGTGCAGCTTGACCTCGTTGAGCCCAAACCTGCGCGCTGACTCCGAACGCTCCACCCGCTGCAGGTAGGGCTGTGCCGCGTCGAGCTTGGCCTCGTGCGCCGATTCCAGCATCAACAGGCGCAGCTGGGCCGGGGTATGGAAGGCGAGGGCCGCCACCGGCACCGCCGCTTCGCTGTTCCAGTACGCGTCGAAAATGGTGTTGGCCTGCTGCACCGCCTTGCCCGCCACCAGCAGGTCCAGGTCCCGGAAGTTCACGTCGCTGCGCGCGCTGAAGTACTCCTCGCCGATGTTGCGTCCCCCCACGATCGCCACGCGCCCATCGGCAATCCACTGCTTGTTGTGCATGCGGTGGTTGACGCTGAAGAAGCGCTGCACCATCTCCACCAGCCGCCACAGCCCGTCGCGGTTGCGGAACGGGTTGTACAGGCGGATCTCGATGTTGGGGTGCTCATCGAGCGCCATCATCAGCGCGTCCTTGTCCTGCGCGTTCATGTCGTCCAGCAGCAGGCGCACGCGCACGCCGCGCTCGGCGGCCTGGTACAGCTCCTGCGCCATCAGGTGGCCGATCAGGTCGTCCTTCCACATGTAGTACTGCAGGTCCAGGCTGCGCGCCGCGTGGCGGGTGACCACCGCGCGCGCGGCATAGGCATCCAGCCCTTCGGACAGGAACGCCACGCCCGACTGGCCCGGGTGTTGGGCCTGCAGGCGCACCACTTCGCGGTCGATCGGGCCCTGGGCCGGCTGCAGGGGCAGCACCGTGCTGTGTGGCCCCATCGCCTTGGGCGTGAGGTGGTCGCCCAGCAGCAGGCCGCTGAGCACCAGCAGGATCAGGATCGCCAGCACCACGCACACGCCGCGCAGCAACCGGCGCCACAACGGCATCTTTTCGGTCATGCGCCGATCCTAAGCGGGGCGCGCGTGCACTGCGAGTGCACGGCACCGGGCGGGATCAGAAGCGCTCGTCGGGGGCCAGGTAGCGCCACTGGCCCGGCGCCAGCTTGCCCAGGGCGACCCGGCCCACGCGCAGGCGGCGCACGCTGACCGCCTCCAGCCCAACCTGGCCGCACATGTCGCGCAGCTGGCCCGGGTGCACCGGCTTGATCGCAAAGCGCAGGCGGGTTTCGTTCTGCCAGCTGACCTTGCACGGCGGCAGCGGCCAGTTGCGGAAGCTCAGGCCATGGGCCAGCCGGCGCATGCCGTAGGGGGCCAGCTCGCCGGTTACTTCCACCAGGTATTCCTGTTCCAGCGTCGCGCCGCGGTCCCTCAGGTAGGACACCACGCGCCCGTCCTGGCTGACCACGACCAGGCCGCTGTCTTCGGCCGGCAGCGGCATCGCCAGCTGCAGGCCGTGGAAATGCCGCTGCAGCAGGGCCACGCCGGTGGCGTCCAGTTCGCTGCGGCTGTCCGGGGTGACCATCGCGCACAGGTCGGCCGCCGGCATGCCGGCCGGCTTGTGCAGCAGCATGGTCACGGTTTCGGCGCGGGTCGCCTCCGCGTTGTCGCGCAGCACCACCACTTCGTCGGTGACCATCGCCTGCGGCTGTTCGACCACGGTGCCATTGACCGTGACCCAGCCGCCCTCGATGTAGCGCTGGGCGTCGCCCCGGGAGCAGCCGATCAGGCTGGTCAGGCGTTTGTCGAGTCGGATCGGGTCGGTCATGGGGCAGGCAGCAGGAAGCGGGGTGGGGGCGGGCAGTGTACTGGCTCGGGCCGTTCGCCGCGTTCAGGCGCCGGGCCGCTCCAGGTGGGTCAGGTACAGCCGCAGGTCGAATTCCAACTGGTGGTAGTCCGCCTCCATGTGCGTGCACAGCTGGTAGAAGGCCTTGTTGTGGTCCGCTTCCTTCAGATGCGCCAGTTCATGCACCACGATCATCTTCAGGAACGGGGCCGGGGCCTCGCGGAACACGCTGGCGATGCGGATCTCGCGGCTGGCCTTGAGCCGGCTGCCCTGCACCCGTGAAATGGTGGTGTGGGTGCCCAGCGCGTGCTTGAGTACCTGCAGGCGGCTGTCGTAGATCACCTTGGACAGCGGCGCCGACTGGCGCAGGTAGCGCTCCTTGAGGGCCTGGGTATAGTCGTACAGCTGGCGGTCGTTGCGCACCGTATGCAGCTCGGCATAACGGCGCTCCAGCCACGGCCCCAGGCGGTCGGCCGCGATCAGCGCGCGCACCTGCTGCTGCAGGGCGTCGGGGTAGCCGGCGAGGTATTTCAGGGCGGTCATGCAGGGCAGTATGATGGCCCCTGGATTCCCGCAACAACAGACGTACAGGCAATGGCGAAGGCAAATCCCCTGCAGGAACAGCTGCTCAAGGCCGGGCTGGTCAAGAAGTCCCAGGTCTCCCAGGCCGCGCGTGAACAGGTGAAGGCCCGCCACGGCAAGGCCCCGGTCGCCCCGACCGACAGCCAGCGCGAGGCCGACCGGCTGCGCGCCGAAAAAGCCGAGCGCGACCGCGCGATCGAAGCCGAACGCAAGGAAAAGAGCCGCCAGCACGAGCTGCAGGCGCAGGTCCGGCAGATCATCGAAAGCAACCGGGTCAAGCGTGACGGCGAAAGCGAATACCGCTTCAATGATGGCAGCCTGATCCGCACGATGCTGGTCAACGAGCTGCTGCGCCGGCAGCTGGCGGCGGGCAGCCTGGTGATCGTGCGTCTCGGCGAGGGGTTCGAGCTGGTACCGCGCGCTGCAGCCGACAAGATCCGCGAACGCGACGCATCAGCCATCGTGCTCGACAACGGCAAGGTCCGCGGCAATGCCGAGCCCAGCACGGGCAATGCGGAAGACGACGCCTACTACGCGCAGTTCCAGGTGCCAGACGACCTGATCTGGTAATCAGCCATCGCCCTGGATGCCACCCGGGGCCTGCGATGGATCGCGCCAGCGGCGCACGGTGCGCTGGAAGAACATGTTGTTGGGAATCTGAAGCACGGTGCCTTCGTGGCCGCCCGCGTTTTCCTGCAGCGTGGTGTAGATCAGGTTGACGTCGATCACCCGGCCCTTGAGGCCTGGTTTTTCGCCGTTCTCCAGCACTTCGATGTAATCGTGCAGGCGGAACGGGCGGGTGGTGAAGATCAGCAGCGTGCAGAAGATGTTGGAGAGCACGCTCCATGCGGCGAAGAAGGCCACCGCGCCGACCGCGGCAAAGCCGGTGAACGCCGTCCACAGCACGCTGGCCTGCACCCCGATGATCTGCAGCACCACCATCAGTACCGCGAAATACACCACGAAGGTGAACACGCGGCGCGCGCCCATCACCATCTCCGGCGGCAGTGTGTAGTGCTCGCCAAGTCGGCGCAGCAGGCGCCGCGCAATGAGGCGAACGAGCCACGCGACCAGCAGGGTCAGCAGGATCTGCAGTGCGGGCGCGCCGTATTGCAGCCACTCATGGGTCCAGGCAGGCAGGTGTTCTTTCATGCCCGCCAGTTTACCAACCCCGACACGCACAACGGCGCCCGCTGCTCGTACTGCACGCACAGGTCGGCACGCGGCGGTGGCGACACGCGCACCGTCACCGGGCTGCCGGGCAGGGTACAGGCGGTGGCAAGCGACAACAGCAGGGCAAGACACGTGGGCGACATGCGGACCTCCTGGGGCGATCCTTCGCGGGAACAGGAGATTGGATGCAGCCGCGGGCGAAAAGGTTTAACCGGCCGGGCTTAAACCTTTTCGATGGCGGCCGCATCCAAGGGATATGCTCGATACGACCATGCCCGCCCTCCGCGCCGCCAACGACGCCGACCCCACCGACGAGTCCGCCCTGGTGCGGGCCGCCGTGGCCGGCGACACGGCCGCTTACGAGCGCATTTACCACCGGCATGCGCCGCGCCTGTATGCGGTGCTGTGGCGGCTGTGCGGTGGCCAGGCCGCTCGTGCCGAGGATGCACTGCAGGAAGCCTTCCTGCAGGCCTGGCGCGCACTGCCGGGCTTCCGTTTCGACAGCAGCCTGGCCACCTGGCTGCACCGGTTGGGGGTCAACGCCGCGCTGATGGAGCTGCGTGCCAATGCGGCGCGCGATGCGGCCGACAGCGGCGAAGACGACGGCGAAATGCTGGCCGCAGTGCCCTCGATCGACCGCTGCGCGGGCACCACGCTGGACCTGGAGCGCGCGCTGGAAACGCTGCCGCCGCGCGCCCGGGCGGTGCTGGTGCTGCACGATATCGAAGGCTGGAAACACCATGAAATCGCCGAACAGCTGCAGATGGCGGTCGGCAGTTCCAAGGCACAGTTGCACCGTGCGCGCGGCCTGCTGCGCGCGCGCCTGGGAGAACCCGCATGAACGATCACGACGACAACGCTTCCCATGACGACCTGCAGGCGCGCCTGCGCGCGCTGCCGGCCGAACGATTGCCGCCTGCCCACGCCTGGCAGCGCATCGCCGCGCGGTTGCCGCCCCGCACGGCCGTGGTGCCCATGCCTGCGCCCACGCGTCCGGCGTGGCGCTGGCCGCTGCGCATCGGCCTTGGCCTGGCCGCTGCGCTGGCGGTGCTGATGGTGGTGCCGACCGCGCCGCCGCCGACCCCGCGCCCCACGCCGCTGCAGCGCCAGGCCGATGTCCTGGCCGCCGAGTACCAGCAGGCCATGGCGGCCCTGCCGGCGGATCGGATTGGCGCGGACTGGCAGCCGGCGCTGCACGAACTCGATTCCAGCGCGGGCACCATCCGCGCCGCCCTTGCCGAGAACCCGCGCTCCGGGTTCCTGCTGACCCAGCTGCAGCGTACCTACGCGCTGCGCCTTGAACTGACCCAGCAGGCCGTCAACGCCGCTGGCCTGCCATCCTGAAGGAGAGACCCATGCCCCTGTCCAAGCGTTACCTTGTTGCCCTCGCGCTGCTGCTGCCGCTGGCCGCGCAGGCCGCCACCCGCGTCGACGAACGCCACCCGCTGGCCGCCGGTGGGCGGGTCGAACTCAGCAACATCGCCGGCAAGGTCACTGTGCGTGGCTGGGACCGCAATGAAGTGGCCCTCAGCGGCAGCCTGGCCGACGGCCTGCGCCTGCAGCAGGACAAGAGCGCCAACCGGGTACGGTGGGAGGTGATCTACCCGCGCAACGGCAACAGCGGCGGCGCCACCCTGGAACTGCGGGTGCCGCGTTCGGTGGAAGTGCAGCTGGGCACGGTCAGTGCGGACATCGACGTGGCCGAGGTGGACCTGCGTCGGCTGCAGGCAAACGCGGTCAGCGGCGATGTCGCCGCCAGCGGGCGCAGCGGCGAAACCAACCTGGCCTCGGTGAGTGGCAGCATCCGCTCGCAGGTGCAGACCCCGCGGCTTGAACTGCGCGCGGTGAGCGGCTCCATCCAGGCCGGTGGCGGCGCAGGCGACGTGTCGGTAGGCACCGTGTCGGGCAACATCACGCTGGATGCGGCGAAGGTGCAGCGACTGGCGGCCGAAGCGGTGTCGGGCAGCCTGAAGGTCGGCGCAGCCGGGCTCGCGCCGGGCGGCAAGGTGACCCTGGAGACGGTGAGCGGTTCGATCAGCCTGAGCCTGCCGGCGCAGGTGTCGGCGCGTCTGGCGGTGAAGACCTTCAGCGGTGACATCAGCTCACCGGTGGGTCAGGTGGAGAAGCCACGTTATGGCCCGGGGCGCAGCCTGGACACGCGCCTGGGAGGTGGCGACGGTGATATTTCGATCAATGCCCACTCGGGCAGCGTGAAGGTCACGCTCGGCGGCCGCTGAGTGCGGCCCCCGCACCGGCCCAGGGCCGGTGCGGACGGCTGCGGCATCAGCCGGCCTTTTTCAGCGCCAGGGTATTGCCCAGTACTTCGATCTTGCCACCGCTCTTGCGGAACGCGGCCAGGTCGGCGGCGATGCTGGCGCTGCTCATTGCGGTGTTGGAACCCTGCTTGCGGTCAACGCGAACGGTGTTGCCTGCCTTGGGGGAGGTCTTTGGCGAACGGGCCATGGATGCTCCTGTCATGGGTACTACGTGGGAAAAAACGTCGACGCCTCGTGCTGCTGTCGACGGTAGTCCTGCCGCACGGTGCGGCAGTCATCGCCGCCCATCGAAAACTGGCGGCAGATCGCGGGGCGCTGCGAATAGATCGTGCAGCGCAGGTGATAGGGGTCGATCGCAGCGCACCAACCTTCGTCGTTGCGTGCCATCACGGTACGGCCGGCTTCATCGGTATCCAGCAGATAGGCCGGCACCGCGTCGTCGGGCATCACCGTTACCGACAACCGACAGCACACCGCGTCGCAGCGGCGGCAGTCGATGGTGTCCGGCTCGGCGCATGCGCCCAATCCAGTTTCTCCTGGCGAAAGACGATCCCGACGCCACGGACAGGTCCATGGCACCAACATCGGCGGGGATGATGGCCTCTACGAGGCTGGAGACGACATGCGCATTGCGCATCGAAGCCGAAAGATGATAGCGCTTTCGGCGTAACGTTTTGTTAATGCGGCGGTTCCACGGCTGGAAACCCTTGCCGCGCAAGGGCTTCAGACGTTGCCTGCCGCCGCCCAGGCCAGCCCGTGGACCACGCCGAACGAGGGATTGCCCCGCACCAGGGTCGACCCCGGGAAGGCCGCGGCCACTGCCTGCTGCAGGTAGCCGGCGCGCGACATGCCGCCGGTGAGGAAGACCGCGGCCGGGTCGTGGCCGATGTCCGCCCGGACCTGTTCCAGCAGGCCGGTGAGCTCGCCCAGGTACTGCCCGGCGGCCCCTTCCAGGCGCGCGCGCTCCACCGCCACGCCGAGGTCGCGCTCGATGAAGTCCAGCGCACTGGCGTGCTGCGCGTCGCTGCTGAGCGCGATCTTGCAGCGCTCCACTTCGCGGTACAGGCGCGCGGTGTTGCCGGTGTCCTGCAGCGCCTGCAGGCGCTTGCCCCACGGCGCGTCCACGTCGCGGTAGGCGTGCTGGCGGAAATCGCGCTGGCGGGTCATGTCCTGCACCATCGCCGCTTCCACATAGTGGTGCGCCGGCACGCGGCTGCTGCCACGGCCGAACAGCGGCATGTACGCGCCCAGGCTCAGCGCCAGGTCGATATCGGTACCGCCGCGCGCGATACCCCATGCACGGTGGATCTTCGGCGCCTGCGTGCCGCCCACGCGGGCATGCGCCACGTCGGTGGTACCACCGCCGATATCCACCACCACCGTGTCGTGTTCCTGCGCGCTCTCGGCGTGGTAGTGCATGGCCGCTGCGGCCGGCTCTTCCAGGAAATCCACGCTGTCGAAACCGGCGGCGATCGCCGCGGTATGCAGGATCTCCAGCGCCTGGTCATTGCCCGCCGCGCCGATCGAACTGCGGAACTGCACCGGGCGGCCGAGGGTGGCGGTGCGCACCGCGGTGTCCAGCTGCCGCGACGCGGTCAGCCGGATGTGTTCGAGGATGTGGGTGGCGATGCCGGTGATGGTCTGGCGCGCGCGCGGGTGCAGGTTGTAGCCCAGCATCGACTTCGGGCTCTGCACCAGGTTGCCTTCGTTCTCCTCGAAGTAGGCTTCCAGCGCTTCGTCGCCGTACACCGCGTTCTGCAGCAGCTTGGTCGAGGTCAGCGGCGCCCGCATCTGTTCCTCCATCCACTGCCGGCGCACCACGCGCAGCGCTTCGCGGCGCAACGCGTCCGGTGCGCGTTCCTGCCCGGCCGCGCGTGCATCGCGCGCGGCCGCGTCGATCAACCGCGCCAGCTCATGCTCCAGCGCCGGGGTCAGTGCGAAGTCGTTGGGGTCGCGCATTACCTCGGGGAAGTACACCGTGGTGCGGAACTGTTCGGCCTCGCCGAAGCGGATCGGCACGACCCGGCCTTCGACCACGGCGGCGGCGGCGGAATTGCTGGTACCAAAGTCGATGCCGATTTTCATGCGGGCCGGGCCGAAGGGTCAGGGGGCGCGCACTGTGCGGCAAGCGGACCGCCGGTGCAAGGCCCGTCCGGGCCGGGCGGTTACAATGGCGGCTGTTCCGTTCCTGAAGGCTTCATCATGTCCGCCGTACCCGCCTGCCCGCAATGCACCCTGGAAAACACCTACGCCGACGGCGCGCTGTGGATCTGCGCCGACTGCGGCTTCGAGTGGGCGGCCGGAGACGCGGGCACCCAGGTGCTGGTGGTGCGCGACAGCAATGGCAACGTGCTGGAAGCTGGCGACACAGTGACGGTGATCAAGGACCTCAAGGTCAAGGGCTCGTCGATCCCCCTGAAGCAGGGCACCGTGATCCGCAACATCCGCCTGGTCGAGGACGACGCCGAGCACATCGAAGGCAACTCGGACAAGATCAAGGGGTTGGTCCTGAAGACCTGCTTCCTGAAAAAGGCCTGACCTTCAATTGGCGGCGGTGCGCTGCCGCCATCGCTGGAGGCTGTCCAGCTTGGCCTGGTAGGTTGCGCGCAGCGTGTCGGCGTTCTCGCCGGAGAGGTCGCGGGCGCGGGTCATTTCGCGCGACGCGCGGCGGCTGTCGCCGGCCAGGAACAAGGCGCGCGCCAGCCCGAAGTGGAACTGGTGCGCCGTGCCGTACAGGCGGATCGCGCGCTGGTAGTGGTCGATGGCGTTGGCATAGTCATGGCGCTGTTCGGCCTCGTTGCCCAGCCGGAACTGCGCGAACGGGTCGGTTTTCTGTACCTGCTGCAGGCGCACGGCCAGGCGGTCGGCGCGGCGCGTGTCGCCCAGCTTCCGGTACAGCGCGCTGGCATTGGTCAGCGCGGCCACGTGCCGGGGTTGCAGCTCAAGCGCCTTTTCGTAGTCCTGGCGTGCCTGGTCCAGCCGGCCCAGGCGGGTATCGAGGACGCCCAGGTTGTTCCAGCCGGCGGGGAAGTCGGCCGACATCGCGATCGCGGCATCCAGGTACGCACGCGCCTGCGCGGTGTTGCCGTCGGCCATCTGCGCGGCCCCGCGATTGTTGTAGAAGTGGGCCAGCGCACGCTGTTCGGTGATCGGGCGCGGTCCGTAGCGGTCGTACAGCACGTTGCGGTCGAGGTCGACCACGGCGGTGTGCCCGTTGACGGTCAGCCCGACATTGACGTGGCCGACGTTGTAGATCACGCCTTCGTCCTGGTGCCAGGTGACCACCTGCGCCACCTCCTGCACGCGTGCGTCGATCCCGGCGGCGCGCGCCAGGGTCACGAACATCAGGGTGAGCGACAGGCAGTTGGCGCGCCCGGTCTGCCAGGTTTCGGCAATGGTGCTGGTGGCGTAGGGGTCGTACTCCAGGTGCATGCCGTCTTCATCGAAGATCAGGTGAACCAGGCGCTCCAGCCGCTGTTCGCGCGAGGTGCCCGCAGCGATGACGCGTTGCTGGAGCAGCGCCCGCAATGCGGGCGGAATGGCCACGATCTGCTCGGGGGAGGGGACCGGCTGCACCGCTGTCTCGGGCGAGGCGGTGGGCACGGCGGCGGGCGGCGGCGCCGCAGGCGCAGGGCAGGCGGCCGATCCCAGCAGGGCCAGCAGGGCAAGCGATTTCCAGCCGTTCATCGCGGTCACCTCGCAGCGGCGACGGAGCATTCGTGGATTCAGTCTAGGCCCGGTCGCGGCGCTCCGCACGCCGCTTGTCGGGCTGCTGCGCCCATGGTCGTGCTTGCCATCGGCCCCGGGCCCGGCCAATGATGCGGCCATGACCTTCGCACCGCTCTCCCTGCCGGCGGCCATGCAGGCCGACCTGGAAGCCGCCTACGCGGCACCGCCCCGGGCGTATCACGGGTATGCGCATGTGCGCGCCGTGCTCGAGCACTGCCAGGCCGTCGCCAACGGGCCCGGTTGGCAGCATCCCCGCGAAGTGCAGCTGGCCGCGCTCTATCACGACGCCATCTACGATGCCGGGCGCAAGGACAATGAGGCGCGTTCGGCAGCGCTGGCGCTGGCGCAGATCGAACGCTGGCTGCCCGGCGCGGGCGTGGACGGGCCGCGGGTGGAGCAGCTGATCCTGCTGACCGCCCGGCACGGCACGCTCGGCGCCAGCGACGTGGACGCGGAAGCGGCGTTGTTCCTGGACTGCGACATGGCGATCCTGGGCGCCCCGGCCGAAGTGTTCGACGCGTACGACCGGGGCATCGCCGAGGAATATGCCGGGCATGTCCCCGGCTTCCTGTTCCGGCTCAATCGGCGGCGCTTCCTCAGCCACCTGCTGCGCAGCCCGCGGATCTTCCTGAGCGACTTCTTCCACCAGCGGCTGGACGCGGCCGCGCGCGCCAATCTGCGCCGTCGGCTCGGGCGCTGAAGCGGGTCGCTTACACTGGGCGCATGCCCGTGCCCCTGCCTACCTCCGCCGCCGACCCGGATCCGCGCCCGATCGCACCGGAAGAGCCCGGCCCCAACGAATGCTGCGGCAGCGGTTGCCCGCTGTGCGTGCTCGACCTCTACAGCGACGAACTGCAGCGCTACCGCATCGCACTGGCCGCGTGGCGGCTGCGCCACCCCGAGGCCGAGTCGTGAGTGACGCGCCGCGCTTACGCCTGCCCCTGCATGCCCATGTTGCGCAACTCGCGCTGCTGGCGCTGGCCGGGTTCGTGCTCATCGCGCTGTGGACGCAATGGGCGCGCCAGGACCTGGACTGGGTGCAGGCCACCCTGAGCCTGTACCTGCACGGGCCGTGGGGCCTGGCGCTGCGCACTGCCTACTGCGTGCTGGCGGTGGCGATCATGCTGCTGGCCTGGTCGCTCTACGCGGCCAGCCGCTCGCCCCGGCGCAGTGCGGCCGCACCGCTGCTGTTCTGCGTGGCCGGACTGGGCCTGATGGGCGTGGCGATCGGCGACAGCTGGCTGCCGGAGCAGGCGCCGCTGCTGGCGCCGCTGGTGCATGGCCTTGCCGCCAACACCGCGTTCCTGTGCGTGAGCGTGGCCATGCTGCTGCAGAGCTGGTACCTGCGTGCCGATCCGCAGTGGCGTCGCTGGGCCGGCCCGGCCTGGTGGTGGGCCTGGTTGTGCTTCGCGCTGCTGTGGCTGCACGTGCTGTGGCGCGGACCGCCGCGCGGTGCCGGACAGAAGCTGGTGATCGCCGCCGTGGTGCTGTGGCTGGTCGTGGCGGCGCTGCAGTCGTGGCGCCAGGCGCGACGCACCGCAGTGGCTGCGGCCTGCAGGGACTGATACAGCAGCCAGTCTGTGTACATGCCCTACGCAGGGGACAGGCGTATCGTGGGGCCACTTTTCCAGGATGCGTGACGATGCGGCGAGCCAGTGTGGGCAGGGCAGTGGGCGTGGTGATGGGCATGGCCTCGTTGTTGGGCGCGCTGCCGGCCTCGGCGGCACCGCAGCAGGTCAGTCACGGACGCTTCCAGGACATCCTGATCCATGCCCCGGACGGCCACCCGCAGCGCGTGGTGATCTGGTTCGATGGCGGCCATGACGCCGCACGTTCGCAGCAGCGCCTGGAAGCGCTGCGTGCGCAGGGCGCGCTGGTCGCGCAGGTGGATGTAGTCCGCCTGCGCAAGGCACTGGCGGCGGAAGGCGGCAGCTGCGCGTTCGGTGCGGGCGACGTGGAAAACTTCTCGCGCTGGGTGCAGGCCTACCTGCATGTGCCTGGGTACCATCTGCCGCTGATCGGTGGCGACGGCAGCGGCGCCGAGCTGGCCTATGCAGTGGCCGCGCAGGCCGATACCCAGATCTTCGCCGGCCTGGTCACCACCGGCTTCTGCCCGGACCAGGCGCGCGAGCGGGCGGTGTGTGGTGCCGGTGTCAGCCACGGCCGCCTGCAGCCGGCCGAATTGAGTTTCCCGTGGTTGAACGCCGCGGGCGACCACCACTGCGCGGCCGGCGATGCCGCCGCGTTCGTGCGCCGCGTGGACATGGGGCGTCAGTTCCAGCGCACCGCCAGTGGCTCCGACCTGCCGGGCCTGCAGGCCGCCGTGCAGGTGATCGGCGCGCAGAAAGGCATCAGCCTGGCGCCACCGCCGGACGACCTGAAGGGGTTGCCGGTGGTGGAAGTGCCGTCGCGCACCCCGGGCGACACGCTGGCCATCTTCGTCTCCGGCGATGGCGGCTGGGCCGGCCTGGACAAGGACGTGGCGGCCGCGCTGAGCGAGGGCGGCATCCCGGTAGTCGGCGTGGACTCGCTGCGCTACTTCTGGACCGCGCGCACCCCCGAAGGCTTTGCCCGCGACCTGGAGCGCATCGCGCAGCATTACGGCCGGCAGTGGCAGCGCAAGCGCCTGCTGCTGGTCGGCTTCTCGCAGGGCGCCGATGTGCTGCCGGCGGCGATCAACCAGCTGGATCCGGCCACGCGCGACGCGGTGGCGCTGATCGGGTTGATGTCGGTGGGCCGCAAGGCCGACTACGAATTCCATGTCAGCAACTGGCTGGGCGGTGGCGGCGGTGGACTGCCGATCGCGCCTGAAATCGCGAAGCTTCCGGCCGGCCGCACGCTGTGCCTGTATGGCGAGAATGACGGGGACGCCCTGTGCCCGGAGCTGCCCAAGGGGCAGGCCACCGTGATCGCGCTGCCCGGCGATCATCATTTCAAGGGCGACTATGACCGTTTGGCGAAGACGCTGCTTGAGCATCTTGGCCGGGCAGAGCCCGGCGCTACGGGAGCAGGTTCGCCGCGCTAGCCGGGCAGGGCAGCCGGGCAGGGCCCGGCTCTACCCTTTGCGCGGGGAGAGTGAGATCAGGCGCGTGGCATCCAGCAATGCCGCCGGCAGGTGCATGCCGCCGGGTGCGGCCAGGTAGCGGGCGCGCCACTGCGGGGCGAACTTGGACTTGAAGCGGCGCAGGCCGCTGAAGCCGTAGAAGCGTTCGCCGTGGCGGGCTACGACATTGGCGAAGCGGTTCCACCGCCCGGCCAGCCGGTGCTGGGCCAGGCCCGAGAGCGGCGCCATGCCCAGCGAGAAACGGTGGAAGCCGTTCTCGCGGCCCCACAGGAACAGCTCGATGAACAGGAAATCCATCGTGCCCTTGGGCGCGTCGTCCACGTGCCGCATCAGGTCCACCGACAGCTCATGGCCGGCCGGTGCCTGCCACAGGTTGGCGAAGGCCACGATGCGGCCTTCCGCTTCCACTACGGCGATCGGGAAACGGGCCAGGTAGGCCGGATCGAAACTGCCCAGCGAGAAGCCCTTCTCGTCGCCGGCCTTGTCGTCCAGCCATTGCTGCGAGACCACCGCCAGTGCGGGAATCAACGCCGGTACCTCGGCTGGCGGCACCACGCGGAAGCGGAGTCCGCCGCGCTTGCCGCGGTTCCAGGCCTGGCGCAGGTCGGCGCGCTCACGCCCCTCCAGCCCGAAGTCCTGCAGCGGCACCATCGCTTCCTCGCCCAGCTTGACCAGGGTCAGGCCGAGATCCAGGTACGTCTGCCAGTAAGCCTCACCGACCTGGTAGAACACCGGGCGCAGGCCGAGCCGGTCGGCTTCCTCGCGGAAGCGCCAGATCAATGCGCGGGCCACCTCCGGCGGTCCCACCGGGTCGCCCATTGCGATCAGCGAACCGCCATAGCGCTGCATCATCACGAAGCCGTGCCCGGCCGCGTCGCGCAGGACCGCCTTGTCGGCGGTGAGCACGAGGCAGGCCTGGGTGTCCTGCGCTTCCTGCAGGATCGGCGCAAGCGCCTCCAGGGTGGCGCCGTCAGCAGCCGGCAACGGTGTGCGCGTGCTGTGCAGCAGTCGCGCCAATCCGAAGATGGCCAGTGCGATCGCCACCACCAGCAGTGCGCGCAGCGCACGTGGCGCGTTGCCCTGTGCGGCGAACTGCCACCACAGCTCGTTCTGGTACTCCACGTGGCTGTACACGAAGAACAGCAGCCAGATCACCGCCACCAGCACCAACCCCAGGTTGCGGATCCACGGCCACGACCACGCTTCGTCCAGCAGCGCGCCCTGGCGGTAGAACTCGCGGCGCGAGGCCCACAGCGCCATCGCCACCAGCACCGAGGCCAGCGCGATCAGCACTTGGCCGCCGCGCAGCCAGATCGGCAGCGGCGCGATCACGCAGATCGCCAAGGCCAGCACCCACGCCGCATGGCTGCGGCGCTGCAGGCCCTGGCCGATCAGCAGCAGCACCACGCCGGCCAGGCTGCCGAGCAGGTGCGAGGTTTCCAGGATCGGCAGCGAGGCGTGCAGCAGGTGTCGGCGCGGCGTCGGCAGGGTGCCGTCGATCACCAGCGCCGCGCCCACGCTGAACACCGCCAGCGCGATGATCTGCGGCAACCACGGACGCAGCGCGGTCCAGCCGGCGCGGGTGGCACCCGCGCCCACCTTGAGCGGCCGACGCAGCGCCGGCACCACCGCCAGCAGCGTGGCCAGCAGCAGCGGCAGCACGTAGTAGGTGACGCGATAGATCAGGGCGGCCGCCAGCACGGCGGCCGGTGCCACCTGCGGCAGCAGTTTGAGCAGGCTCCACTCGAACACGCCCAACCCGGCCGGTACGCTGGAGATCAGGCCGGCCAGCACCGCCACCAGGTACAGGCCGACGAAGCCGGGCAGGCCGGTCGGGGTATCCATCGGCAACAGCACGTAGAACGCGGCGCTGGCCAGCACCAGCTCCACCACGCTGAGCGCGGTGACCCCGAGCATGGTGCGGCGGTCCGGCAGCCACAGCGCGTGGCCGCGGATGTGGAAGGTGCGTCCGTCGCGGCCGACCAGCAGCACGGTGCCCACATACGCCAGCAGCGCGACGCCCCCGAGCACGCGCACCGCCTGTGCGGACACCGGCAGCGCCAGTGCCGCCGCGCCGGGTTCGAGCAGGAACGCGAGCGCCAGCAGCAGCCACGCGCCAAACACGAAGCCCAGCGTGCTCATCAGCACCACCTGGCCGATCTCGGCCAGGCCCAGCCCGGCACCGCCGTAGCCGCGCAGGCGCACCGCGCCGCCGGTGAGCGCGGCAAAGCCCAGGGTCTGTCCCAGCGTGTGCGCGAGGAAGGCGGTGATGCCCACGCGCGCCGGATGCAGGCGTTTGCCGCTGCGGCGCAGGCCGATCGCATCGAACCCGATCAGGCAGGCGTAGCTGGCCAGCCCCAGCACCACCGCCAGCGCGATCTGGCCGGCGCCGAGCGGGTGGAATGCGTCGCGAATGGCACGGTAACCGTGATCGTCGAACTCATTGGCCAGGCCACGCAGGGCCAGTGCCAGGATCCCCAGGCTGAAGAGGATGGTCGCCGCGCGGCGCCAGCCGAGGCGGGACGAAGGGGCAGTGACGGAATCGGTCATCGAGGCAGCGGGTTCCGGCACGACACCGTGCCTTGCCGGGGAATCGTGCGCTTCCGGCCCGCCGTTGCCAAGCGGGGTGCGTGTGCGCGGTGTGGCGGCATCGGCGACAATGGCCGCACCATCACAGAGGAGTCCACGCCATGATCGAACGCTACGATGTCGGTCCGCGCATGTCCGAGATGACCGTGCACAACAAGGTCGCCTACCTCTCCGGGCAGATCCCCGAAGACACCAGCCAGGACATCACCGGCCAGACGCGCCAGGTGCTGGAAGAGATCGACAAGCTGCTGGCGCTGGTGGCCAGCGACAAGCAGCACGTGCTGCGGGCCGAGATTTTCCTGGCCGACATGGCCGAATTCGCCGGCATGAACGCCGCGTGGGACGAATGGGTGGTGCCCGGCATGACCCCGGCCCGCGCCACCGTGGAAGCGAAGCTGGCCGACGCGGACTGGAAGGTCGAAATCGTGGTTACGGCTGCGCTGCCCTGACGTGATCCGTGGGTACCAGCTCGATGCAATCCACCGGACACGGTGGAATGCACAACTCGCAGCCGGTGCACAGGTCGGCAATCACCGTGTGCATGTACTTGGCACCGCCTACGATCGCATCCACCGGACACGCCTGGATGCACTTGGTGCAGCCGATGCAGTCGGCCTCCACCACCCGCGCCACCTGCGCGGGCAGGTGCTGGCCGCGGCTGCGGTCGTAGGGCAGGGCCGGCACGCCGAGCACCTTCGCCAACGCGCGCGCGCCGGCATCGCCACCGGGCGGGCAATGGTCCACGCCCGCCGCGCCACGCGCCATCGCCTCGGCATACGGGCGACAGCCGTCGAAGCCGCATTGCCCGCACTGGGTCTGCGGCAGCAACCGGTCGAGGCGTTCGACAAGAGCGATCATTTCAGCAGCTTGCCGCGATACCAGCGCTCATGCGCGAGGACCAGCATCGGGCGGTCTTCGCGGCTGTCGCCGTAGGCGTGGATGCGCAGGTAGCGCGACAGGTCGTAGCGGCTGCGGATCCGCTCGGCCTTGCGCGGGCCCACGTCACCGTCGGCGTAGCGGCCGGTCAGTCGCCCGTCCCTGCCTTCCAGCCGGTTGCACAGCATCTCCACGCCCAGGCTTTCGCACCAGGGGCGCAGATACAGGTCCAGCGAGCCGGACACGACCACCACGGTGTGGCGCTGCTGCTGGTGCCAGCGGATCTGCTCGAGCATCTTCGGATGCACCACGCCCGGCAGCACGTCGCGCGCGAAGCCGGCGGCCTGGGCGGCGATGTCGTCGCCATGGCGGCCGCGCATCACCAGCCAGGTGACGCGCGCGCGGATGCGCTCGGCCGAGATCAGTTTCAGCCGATACGCCAGCAGCCACGGTCCGACCTTCCACCAGGCATGCGCCAGTTGTTCCGGCGTGGCCACCCGGCGCAGGAAACGCGCGTAGGTGTCGCAGTCGGTAATGGTGTTGTCGAAGTCGAACAGCGCCAGTTCCACGGTGTTACCGGACCGGCATGCCCGGCAGCGCGCTGCTGTCGGCGTCCAGCAGCGCCAGCGCGCCACCGTCGAAACCGGCCGACAGGATCATGCCTTCGCTCAGGCCGAAGCGCATCTTGCGCGGGGCCAGGTTGGCGATGAACACCACGCTGCGGCCGACCAGCTTTTCCGGCTCGCCGTAGCTGGCGCGGATGCCGGAGAAGATCTGGCGCGTGCCGAGGTCGCCGGCGTCCAGTTCGAAGCGCAGCAGCTTGTCCGAGCCGTCCACGAACTCGCAGGCCAGCACCTTGCCGATGCGCAGGTCGAGCTTGGCGAAGTCGTCGATGCCGATGTAGGCCGGGCCTTCGGCAGCGGCGGCAGCGGGCGCGGCGGCCGGTGCAGCGGCGGGCGCTGCCGGCTTGGCCGGCTTGACCGGGGCGGCAGGCGCGGGGGCGGCGAGGGTGTCCTTGGAAGCGTCGGTCATGGCGTCAATCATTTTCGGGTCGATACGGGTGAACAGCGGGCTGTACACGGCGATGGTGTGGGCCAGCAGCGGCGAGGCGATATCGGTCCAGCGCTGCACCGGCGCGGCCAGGAAGGCCTCGGCCTGCGTGGCGGTGGCCGGCAGCACCGGCTTGAGCGCGGTGACCAGCACCCGGAACAGGTTCAGGCCCTGGGTGCAGACCGACTGCAGCTGTGCGTCGGCGCCGTCCTGCTTGGCGATCACCCACGGCTTCTGCTCGTCGATGTAGCGGTTGGCTTCGTCGGCCAGCGCCATGGTCAGGCGCAGCGCGGCCGCCGGATCATTGCGCTCATAGGCTTCGCGCACCGGTGCCAGCGCCGCGACGAAGCGGTCGTACTGGGCGGCATCGGGCAGCGCGTCGGCCAGGCGGCCGTCGAAGCGCTTGCTGATGAAGCCGGCGCAGCGGCTGGCAAGGTTGACGAACTTGCCGACCAGGTCGGCATTGACCCGCGCGATGAAGTCGCCCAGGTTCAGGTCCAGGTCGTCCACGCCGCCGGAGGACTTGGCCGCGAAGTAGTAGCGCAGCGCCTCCGGCTCCAGTCCGGCGTCCAGGAAGGTGCGGGCCATCACGAAAGTGCCGCGCGACTTGGACATCTTGGCGCCGTCCACGGTCAGGTAACCGTTGACGTGCAGGCGGGTCGGCGCGCGGTGGCCGGTGCCGTGCAGCACCGCCGGCCAGAACAGGCCGTGGAAGTTCACGATGTCCTTGCCGATGAAGTGGTGCAGCTCGGTGCCGGTGCCGGCGCGCAGGTGCGCGTCGAAGTCTTCGCCGGTCTTCGCGCACAGCGCCTGGAAGCTGGACAGGTAGCCGATCGGCGCGTCCAGCCACACGTAGAAGTACTTGCCCGGGTGGCCGGGAATCTGGAAGCCGAAGTAGGGCGCATCGCGCGAGATGTCCCACGCGCGCAGGCCGCCTTCGGCATTGAGCCACTCGCCCAGCTTGGCCTTCACGCCGGGCAGGGCCACGTCGCCGGCCAGCCACTCGCGCAGGAAGCTCTCGAAGCGGCCCACTTCAAAGAAGAAGTGCTCCGAATCGCGGATTTCCGGGGTCGCACCGGAAATCACCGAACGCGGGTCCTTCAGCTCGGTCGGCGCATAGGTGGCGCCGCACACTTCGCAGTTGTCGCCGTACTGGTCGGGCGTGCCGCAGTTCGGGCAGATGCCCTTGATGTAGCGGTCGGGCAGGAACATGCCCTTGGCCGGGTCGTAGAACTGGGCCACCGAACGGCGCGTGATGTGGCCTTCCGCCTCGAGCTTGAGGTAGAACGCTTCGGTCAGCGCCTTGTTGCCGGCCGAATTGGTCGAGTCGTAGTGGTCGAATGCGACACCGAACGCGGCGAAATCGCGCTCGTGGCTGGCCTGGATGTTGGCGATGAACGCCTCCGGGGTCACCCCGGCCTTTTCCGCGGCCAGCATGATCGGGGTGCCGTGGGTGTCGTCGGCGCACACGAACCAGGTCTTGCCGCCGCTCATTCGCCGCGCGCGCACCCAGATGTCAGCCTGGATGTAGCCGACCAGGTGGCCCAGGTGCAGCGGGCCGTTGGCGTAGGGCAGGGCGGTGGTGACGAGAGCGGTGCGGGTCATGGTCTGCGTGGGTGCCGGGGGAACGCGGGATTATCGCATGCTCCCCGCAAAGACGAAGGGCCGCAGCGGTCAACCCGCTGCGGCCCCATGTGCTTGATCCTGCGGGGTTTGCGCTTACTCGCGGACCCAGGTCTGGGCGCGGCAGATGAAGGCCACGCAGCCGGACATGTCCAGCTTCTTGCCGCCCTGGTGCAGTTCCACCTTGGACTTGTAGGTCTTGCCGTTGGCCGGGTCCAGCACGGTGCCGCCGGCCCACTTGTGGTCGCCGTCCGGCTTGAGGTTCCACAGGATGGTCATGCCCTTGACCGGCTTGCCCTTGTTGGCGCCGCTGCAGTCGTCGCAGACCGGGTTCGGGCCCTTGTCCGACTTCAGCACTTCCACCACTTTGCCGCTGAGGGTGCCGTTGGTGGCCTGGGTGATCTCCACGATCGACTTCACCTGGCCGGTCTTGTCGTCGATGGTCTTCCAGCGGCCCACCGGGCTGTCGGCGGCCGAAGCGGACAGTGCGGCCATCACCAACGGCAGCGCCAGCAGCAGGGTCTTGAACGTCTTGCGCATGTTTCCCCTCCCAGGGATGTACGTGGATGCCGGCGCTCGGCCGGGACAGCTGGACTGTATACCCATTCGCTCTGGTACGGAACGGAAGTTTTTCGTCGACTACAACCTATTCAGTTGACTTCATAGAGTTCCAGTGGCAGCCCGTCGGGGTCGGCGAAGAAGGTGAAACGCTGGCCGGTGTACTCATCGGTGCGGATCGGTTCGCAGGCCACGCCCTCAGCGGCCAGGCGCTCGATCATCGGCTCCAGCGCCTTCACCCGGAACGCCAGGTGGCGCAGGCCCTGCGCCTCCGGGCGGCTGGGCCGGGGCGGCGGCGCAGGGAACGAGAACAGCTCCAGCTGCCCGCCGTCGGGCAGCGCCAGGTCCAGTTTCCACGAGTCGCGCGCGGCGCGATGGTGCTCGGCCTTCACCGTCAGGCCGAGGATGCGCACGTAGAAATCGCGCGATCTGTCGTAATCGGCGCATATCAGGGCGACGTGGTGGATGCCGAGCAGCGGTGTCATGGGATCGATTCCTGGTGGCGCGAACGCGCAACTGTCTGAGCGGGACCGATACAAATACCCCAACTCGCGTCGGCTTTCTAACTTCTTGTAAAGCCTTGCCCCCACCCCGTCTTCACCATGCAGCCCTTGTTGAAGGGAGGGGTCGGATGTACGTCATCGTCAATGCAGGGCAGGCGCCGGTCCCGATCAGCGCCGGTGGCCAGCGTGTGCAACTCGCGGCCGGTGAGCGTCTATTGCTGGCCGGCCTGCCTTTGCCGCGTGGCACCGGGCTGCAGGCGGTGGCGCTGGCGGGCAGTGGCATGGCCCGCGCGCTGGCCCACTACGACCACGCCTCCGGCGTGCAGCGCCCGGTCGCCGAGCCGCCGCCGCTGTGCTGGGCGGTGCCGGTCGCGCTGGACGTGCCGGACGTGGCGGCTGCGTGGTTGATCGGCCAGTTGGCGCGCGGCGCCGGGCAGGACGAAGACACCCCGGCCGCCTGCCTGCTTCGCCACCTGGCCCGCAGCGAAAGCTACGGGCTGATGCGCTTCCTGCTCGAGGAAGGCGGCGAAAGCACGGTCGCTGCGTTGGCCGAGCGTTACGGCCTGTCCTCGGCCCAGTTCCACCGGCGCTGCCGCCAGGTGCTGGGCCGCCCGCTCAAGCGCGAGCTGCGCATCCAGCGCGCCGCGCGGGCGCTGCTCGCCTATCCCGGGCGCGCGCGCTCGTTCACCTACCTCGCGGCCGACCACGGCTACGCGTCGCTGTCGCATTTCTGCACCGACGTGAAGTCGCTGATCGGCTGTTCCCCCCTTTCCGTCTACCGGGCCGTTCCGACGCCCAACGAGTGATCCATGCGTTCCCTGTCGTTGTTCCTGTTGTTGCTGTTCGTCAGCGCGCCTGCACTGGCGCAGACCCCGTTGGAAGGCACCGCGATCTCCGACCGCGCCGACCTGCCGCATGCCACCGGCTTCGTGTCGCGCGCCGACAGCGCCGACCACCTGCTCAATGCGATCGGCGCACGCGCGCGCCAGGCCGTGGTGATCAGCCCGAAGGCCCACAAGAAAAAGGTGTCCGGCAGCTTCGACCTGGCCCGCCCTTTCGACACGCTGGCCAAGGTCACCGCCGAGCTCGGCCTGGTCTGGTACAGCGACAGCACCTCGATCTACGTGTACGACGCCAGCGAGCAGAAGAACGCGGTCGGCCGCCTGCGCTCGACTTCGGTGGCCACCCTGGCCGACTTCCTGCGCAAGGCGCGGCTCTCGGA
Organism: Stenotrophomonas sp. VV52; assembly: GCF_002893095.1. Lineage (GTDB taxonomy): Bacteria > Pseudomonadota > Gammaproteobacteria > Xanthomonadales > Xanthomonadaceae > Stenotrophomonas > Stenotrophomonas aracearum. Next base: position 51,211 of record NZ_PKQQ01000001.1, read on the forward strand.
TGCGCGCTATCCGGTGCGCGGGGGCGGCGCGGACGGCACGTTCTACGTGGCCGGACCGCCGGTGTACGTGGATATCGTGCTCAACGCAGCGCGCTACCTCGACGACCTGTACGAAGGCGCCGACGCCAGCCCGCACCATGTGGAAGTGCTCAAGCTGGAGCACAGCTTCGTCAATGGCCGCCGCTTCGGCCTGCGCACCGCCGAAACCTCGCTGCCGGGCATGGCCGACGTGCTGGCCGGCGTGCTGCAGCTCGGCGATTTCGGTGCCGTGGTCAAGCAGCCTTCGCTGCCGGTCGACCCGGCCAGCATCACCGAGGAACTGCTGCCCGCCACGCCCGCGCCGGCTGCGGAGACGCAGCGTGTCGGCAGCGTGCCGGTCGGCCCGTCGCCGGCGGTGATCATGGCCTACGCCGAAACCAACAGCCTGATCGTGCGCGGCACCCTGGCCCAGATCGAACAGGTCAAGCGCCTGGTCGGTGAACTGGACGTGCCGCGCAAGCAGATTGAACTCTCGCTGTGGATCATCGACATCCGCAAGACCCAGCTCGACCGCCTCGGCGTCACCTGGAGCGGCGGCATCAACGTCGGCAACCGGCTCAAGATCGGCATCAACCAGTCCGGTTCGGTCAGCACGCTGGACGGCACCCGTTTCCTCGCCTCGGTGCAGGCCATGGCCAGCAAGGGCGACGCGCACATCGTCTCGCGCCCGGTGCTGCTGACCCAGGAAAACATCCCGGCCTACTTCGACAGCAACCAGACCTTCTACGCCCAGCTGGTCGGCGAGCGCGCCACCTCGCTGGAGCCGGTGACCTACGGCACGCTCATCAGCGTGCGGCCGCGCATTTCCAGCAGCAACGAAGTGGAAATGCAGCTGAAGATCGAAGATGGTGCTGCCGATACCAGCCGCCTGGTGGACACCCTGCCGCTGGTCAACCGCACCGTGATCGACACCGTCGCGCGTGTGCCGCAGGAGCTGAGCCTGCTGGTGGGTGGCTACACCCGCAGCCAGTCCGACGTCGGCCATGCCGGTATTCCCGGGCTGCGCCGCATTCCCGGCGTGGGCAAGCTGTTCGGACAGGACAGCCAGTCCGCCGAAAACCTGGTGCGCGTGTTCCTGATCCAGCCGCGCCTGCTCAACGGCAGCGACCCGGTGGACACGTACCGCATGCCGGAGGTCTACGGCCCCGGCGTGGGCGAAGCCGTGCACGACACGTTCCGCGCACTGCACCCGGGCTTCAACGCTGTGGAGGGCGCGCATGGCACTGCCGGCCATTAATCGACCGCAGACCGCACCGCTGCCGATCACGCCGCGCCAGGCCACCGCGCAGGGCGACCGCGACGACGCATCGCGCGACATCACGGCCGCCTCGGGCAAGCCGTCGCGCCCGGGCATGCTCAGCACGGCGTTGTCCATGCAGGATGACCTCGGCGCGCTCGTTGCCTCGCTGCAGCGCCGCCGCGACGGCCAGCAGACCAGCGGCAGCAGCGAGTCGCAGGCCTGGATCGACCATGTGCTGGACGACGAGGTGTACGGCAAGGTCAGCAACCTGCGCGCGCTGCTCGACGGCATGCGCAGCCCGGTTCAGCTGCTCGCCCTGCTCAAGCAGTTCTTCCCGGATCCCAGCGACATGCTGGCCGTGCTGCGTTCGCTGCTGGCCGATGACGAACTTGAGGAGGTCCGCGAGCTGCTGCAGCAGGCGATGGAGCAGCTGCTGGCCGAACAGGCGGCGCTGGGGCAGGGTGCCGCCCTGCGCGGCGGCGTGAATGTCGCGGTCAAGGCGCGCCTGGCCGCGCGCGGCAGTCAGTTCTCCGCACGCGCGTTGCGCCAGAGCTACCGCGACTTCATCGGCAACCACCAGGACTGCGTGGGTGAATACGCCGGTTGGATCGCGCTGTACGGCTTCGAGCGTCGCGCCCAGGTGGTCGACTTCATGGAACAGGCGCTGGGCGCGGACATGTATTCGCTCGACCCCAGTGCCTCGCACCTGGAATTCGGCCGCCTGCTGCGCCAGGTGCGCAACCTGGCCGTGCTGCGCTCCACCGACCAGCTGCTGGTCCAGGAAGCCACCCGCGACCGCCTGCTGGCGCGGCTGTCCACCACCGCCGAAGCGGTGATCGGCGGCCTGCTGGACGTGGTGCGCGGCCTGCAGGACTGGGCCGGACTGTTTGCCGGCCCGCTGGCCGATGCGCGCGTGGCGCTGTCGGCGCCGGAGCGCGCCCGGCTGGTGCAGGCATTGCGACGCGCACTGGGCGGCCTGCCCGACGCGGTGTGGAGCGATGACGTGGCGCGCGAACGCGCGGTGCAGTCTCTGGAGGTCGTGGTGGTGGAAAGCATGAAGCGCGAACGCTGGCAGGCCAGCCACGTCGCAGGGGTGAACGTATGAACAGCGTGACCAACCCGTCCACGACGGGCTTTGCCGCCCGCGCGCGTGGCGTGCTGCGCCCGGAACTGGCGCTGGTGGTGCTGATGGCGGTGATCGTGGCGATGCTGATCATCCCGCTGCCGACCTTCCTGGTCGACCTCCTGATCGGCCTGAACATGGCCGTGGCGATCGTGATCTTCCTGAGCTCGTTCTATGTCGAACGCATCCTCAGTTTCTCCACGTTCCCCTCGGTGCTGCTGTTCACCACGCTGATGCGGCTGGCACTGTCGGTCAGCACCAGCCGCCTGATCCTGCTCGACGCCGATGCCGGCCAGGTCATCAGCGCCTTCGGCGATTTCGTGGTCGGCGACAACCTGGTGGTCGGTGCGGTGATCTTCGCGATCATCACCCTGGTCCAGTTCATCGTCATCACCAAGGGCTCGGAGCGTATCGGTGAAGTGGTGGCACGCTTCTCGCTGGACGGCATGCCCGGCAAGCAGATGAGCATCGACGCCGACCTGCGCGCCGAAGCCATCACCTCCGAAGAAGCGCAGCGCCGCCGCCGCGACGTGGAGCGTGAAAGCCAGTTGTATGGCTCCTACGACGGCGCCATGAAGTTCGTGAAGGGCGACGCCATCGCCGGCATCGTGATCGTGTTCGTGAACCTGTTCGGCGGCATCGCCGTCGGCATGCTGCAACATGGCATGGCGTTCTCGCAGGCCCTCAACACCTTCACCCTGCTGACCATCGGCGACGGCCTGGTCGCGCAGATCCCCGCGCTGCTGATCTGCATCAGCGCCGGCTTCATCGTCACCCGGGTCAGCGGCGAGAGCAACAACCTCGGCGCCAACATCCTGGGCGAACTGTTCAACAGCAACCTGGTGCTCGGCACCGGTGCGGTGCTGGTGCTGCTGCTGGGCCTGCTGCCAGGCTTCCCGCTGCCGGTGTTCGCCGGCCTGGCGGTCGGCCTGGCCGCGATGCTGGTGTGGCGCCTGCGCCGTGGCGCGACCGCGGAACGCGACGCCGCTGCAGGCACTGGGGCCGGGGCTGCCGGTGCGCCGGCCGGGCAGGGCGATGCAACCGCCGCGCGCCTGACCAGCGAAACCCTGCCGCTGATCCTGCTGATGCCGCCGCCGCTGCATGAAGCGGGCGTCGCCGGGCAGTGGGAAGAGCAGCTGCGCCACGACGCGTTCCTCAACACCGGCATGCAGCTGGCGCCGCTGGTGCTGCGCAGCCATGAACCGGTGAAGGACCACGAAGTAAAGGTGCTGATCAACGAGATCCCGGCGGCCAGCGCGCACGTGGTAAGCGGGCATGTACGGGTCTGGGGCCGACAGGACGAACTGGAGGCGCTGGACATGGGCCTGGTGGTGCCGCACGACGGCGGCAGTGCGCGCTGGGTGCTGGCCGAGGCCCACCAGGACGTGCGCGCGCTGGGCTGCGAGGTGTCCAGCGACTATGAAGAACTGCGCCGGCTGGTGCATGGCGCAGTGCTGCGCAACGTCGGCGAGCTGTTCGGCATCCAGGAAGCCAAGCATGTGCTGGACGCGCTGGAAAAGCGCTTCCCCGAGCTGGTCAAGGAAACCTACCGGCACATGCCGATCCAGCGCGTGGCCGAAGTGCTGCAGCGCCTGCTGCGCGAAGACGTCTCCATCCGCAACATGAAGGTCGTGCTGGAAACCCTCGCGCAGTGGGGCCAGCGCGAGAAGGACGTGATCCTGCTGGTCGAACACGTGCGTGGCGCGCTGGCGCGCTACATCTCCGCGCGCTTCGCCCGCGACGGACGCATCCCCGCGATCCTGGTGTCCAGCCCGGTCGAAGACCAGATCCGCGCCGGCATCCGCCAGAGCCAGGGCGCGGCCTACCTGAACCTCGAGCCGGCCGAGTCCGGCGAACTGATGGACCGCTTCGCGCTGCATGTCGGCGAAATCACCGCGCGCCGTCCCGACGTGGTGCTGATGGTCGCGCCGGACATCCGCCGCTTCGTCAAACGCTTCATTGAAAACCGCCTTCCCGCGACCCCGGTGCTCTCGTTTGCCGAGATCTCCGACACGGTCACCCTTGATGTGATGAGAAGCATATGACCTCCCTGCTGGACACCCTCAACGCCGCCCTCCAGGAGCTGGGCTGCGACCCGTCGCGCTTCCAGTTCGACACCCATTCCTCCGTGGTGATGGGCTTTGCCGACGTGGGCGAGCTGCTGCTCGACCCGGTCGACGACATGGTCTACCTGTGGGGTCGGCTGGACACCTCGCCGGCCGACCGTTTCAGCAACCGCGCCGATGAACTGCTGGCCGCGCTGTCGTCGCCGGCGGCCCACTTCGCCAACGGCTGCCTGGCGCTGCGCCAGTTGGACGAAGGCTGCCTGGTAGGCGGCGCGCTGCAGCCCGACTGCCGCCAAGAGTCCAGCCTGCTGGCCTCGGCGATCGAAGGCTTCCACGCCCGCGTGCTCGAACTGCAGGCGCTGCTGCGGTGACAACGGCCGTGCCCTGCTGGCGGCCCTGTGCCACCCCGTTGGCGATGCGCGCAGGCGAACTGCGCGTGCCGTTGGCGGACGTGGCCGTGGGCGAGCACTGCCACGTGCGCCGTTCGGCCTGCGACGACCGCGTGCTGACCCATGGCGTGGTGACCCGGGTCGACCACGGCGTGGCCACCCTGGCGCTGATCGGCGCGCCGGTGCGGCTGGCGGCCGACGTCGTGGTGGCGGCGACCGGCCAACCGCTGCAGGTGGCGCTGGGCACGCATCTGCTCGGCTGCGTGCTGGACGGCTTCGGCGAGGTGGTGGAACGGCTGCGCGACGGCGACCCGCTGGAGACGGCGGGCGTGCCCGCGCCAGTGCAGGCGGCACCGCTGGATTACCGCCAGCGCCGCGCGATCCAGGTGCCGTTCGCCACCGGCATCCGCGCGCTCGACGCACTGCTCACCGTAGGCGAAGGCCAGCGCATGGGCATTTTCGCGGCCGCCGGCTGCGGCAAGACCACGCTGGTGGAAATGCTGCTGGGCCACGCGGACTGCGACGTGCGCGTGGTGGCGCTGGTGGGCGAGCGCGGCCGTGAAGTGGCGTCGTTTGTCGACGCCATCCGCAACGGCCCGGCCGCCGCGCGCACCATCATCGTGCAGGCCACGTCCGATTCGTCGCCGGCCACGCGGGTCAACGCCGCCATGGTCGCCACCCGCGTTGCCGAGTACTTCCGCGACCAGGGAAGCCGCGTGCTGCTGGTGATGGACTCTGCTACCCGCTACGCACGCGCGCTGCGCGACGTGGCGCTGTCGGCCGGCGAACCGCCCGCACGCCGGGGTTTCCCGGCCTCCGTATTCGAAGCGCTGCCGCGCCTGGTCGAACGGCCGGGCAACGCGCAGTGCGGCAGCATCACCGCGTTCTACACGGTGCTGCTCGAAGACGACGCCGACCCCGACCCGGTCGGCGAAGAGGTCAAGTCGCTGCTGGACGGGCATGTGTACCTCAGCCCTCGGCTGGCCCAGCGCGGTCACTTCCCGGCCATCGACGTGCTGCGCAGCGCCAGCCGCCTGTATCCGCAGCTGGCCACCGAGCGCCAGGCGGCTGCGGCCACCCGCGTGCGTGCGGTGATGGGCCGGCTCGACGACCTGCAGCTGCTGCGCGACATCGGCGAGTACCGCCCGGGCGTGCAGCCGGAACAGGACGACGCCATCGCGCGCGAACCCCGGCTGCTGGCGTTCCTGCGCCAGCCGCTGCACGAACCGGTGGCGCTGGACGCCGCGCTGGAGGCGCTCGATGCGCTCGCCCGCTGACCCCGCCCGCCTGGCCACGCTGCTGGAACACCGTGCGCAGCGCCTGCGGCGCGACGCGCAGGGCCAGGCTACGCAGGCCGCACAGCACGACCGCGAAGCGCACAGCCTGCGCAGTGCCGCCGACGAACGCCTGCAGCAGGCGCAGCTGGGCGAAGAGCCCGGGCTGGACCGGCAGCGCCTGTTCGAACGGCTGCGCGGCGTCGCCATCGCGCGTGCACACGTCCTGGAGTGCGAGCTGCGTGCCGGCCACCTGCAGGAGCAGGCGGTCGAGGCCCGCGAACAGGAACAGCGGCTGCGCCTGGCCGCCGCCGGCAACCAATCACGCGCACGCCGGCTGCAGGCCGTCGGCGCACACCTCGACCAGCACCACCGCAAGGCGCGCCTGCGCCGCCAGGACCGCCAGATCCAAGAGGAATACACATGTCGCTGAACATTCAAGACGCTCAGGCTGCCGTTGCCGCAGTGGGCCCCGTACAGCCGGTGCCGCTGAGCGAACGCGTGCAGGCACGCCAGCCGCAGAGCCGCCCGCAGGAGGCGTTCGAGGCCACGCTGGCGGATGTCGCGCCGGTGGATCTGGACCTGCCGCCTACGCCTGACGACGCTGCGGCTGCGGTTGCGCGTGAGGCCATGACCCGACGTGATGACGGCGAGCGCAGCGCTGCCGGCGCGTCTTCGGGCGCGCCGCTGTTGGCGGGCGCGTTGCCCACGGTGACGTTGCAGGTCCCGATCTCCATGCTGGACACCCCGGCGCCGCGCCTGCGGCCGGGCATTCCTGCGCAGCCAGCGATGCCGAAGGTGGTGCAGGGCACGGTGCCGATGTCCGATGGTGCAAACACATCTTCGGGTTCGGTTGCGGTTCCGCCGTCGACTTCGCCTGCCGTGACTGCCCCCCCGTCTGCGAATCCAGCCATCGCAACCGCTCAGCCGCTCACGCCCGCCGTTGCCGTGGTGCAGGGCGATGCAGCGAGTGCGCCCGCCACGGCAGTGGCCAGCGATGCCGCGTCGACGACCGTCCAGGCACCACGCCCCGCGACGCCGACACACCGCGTCCCTGCTGCAGTCGCCGCTCAGGCATCCGCTGTTTCGCCTGCGTCCGCCGCGCGCAGCCAGCCGGTATCCGCGCCGATGCAGGGTGCAGGTGCGAAGCCCGGCCAAGCGGCCCCCGCAGCAGCGCAGTCGCCGTCCGACGACAAGCCAACCCGCAGCGACGCCGCAGCGCCGCCGGCGGCGATCACCGCCCCCACCTCGACCGCGACGCAGTCAGAGACCGGTGCCGACAGCCAATCGCTGGCCGACGCGCGCCGCGCCGACGCCAACGTCGGCACCCGCCAGCAGGTGCGCGCGGTGCGCCAGGCCGAGGCCCTGCAGACCGCCATGGTCCAGCGTGCAGAAGCGGCCAGCCAGATCCAGGTGTCCTTCAGCAGCTGGGGCGCCGGGCACTCGGTCACCGCGCGCCTGGACGGCGGTCGCCTGCACATGCAGCCGTCGTCGGCGCGGGTGGGGCAGGCGTTGTCTGCGGCGGCGGCCCCGGCTGGCGTTGAACTGCAGATCGCCGTGGACGGCACCGACACCGCCACCGACGAGCGCCGCCAGCGTCGCGGCGACCAGGGCCACGCATGAACGCACACCGCTGGCCGTTTCCGGCCCTGACCGCGGCCGCAGTGGCGCAGGCCGCCATCGCCGCCGCCTGCGCGCGCGCAGGTATCACCCCGGCATGGCGGCCGTTGCCGGCGCGTGGCGCGATGCTGCGCTTCGACGTCAGCGGCCATGGCGGCGACCTGCGCCTGGCGGTGCCGGCAGAGCAGTGGTGCCCAGGGATGCTGCCGGCCATGGCCGGTTTCGCCTGGTCGGAACTGGTCGACCGCGGCGCGGTGGCCTGCTGGTTGCCCGACCAGCCGTTGCTTGAGATTGCCGCCGCACCGTTCCACGGCGCGACCGTCACCCTGCGCGAGGTCATCCCGGTGAGTGCGCTGGTGCTGGGCAGTGGCCCGCACCCCTGCCTGGACACCGCGCAGGGGCCGGCCTGGATCGAACGCGCCGACTGCGCCGTCGGCGCCGCGCTCGCGCCGGCTACCCAGGCGCTGCGCCTGCCGGTGGAACTGGGCATCGCACGCCTGCACCTGCCCATGCACCGCCTGCGCAGCCTGGCACCGGGCGCGGTGCTGCTGCTCGACCAGTTGCAGCCTGTAGCGCGCCATGCGCAGCGCCGCCTGTACTCCTTCGACTTCACCCTTGAGACCATTTCCGTGAATACACCCTTCGATTTCCTCGACGACGACGACGGTGGCGCCGACATCGCCGCCGCCTCCGCCACCGCCGCGGCCAGCGCCGAAACCACCCACGGCATCGACATCCGGCGCCTGCCGGTCGCCGTGGACGTGGTGCTGTGCCAGCTGCAGCACGCCATCGGCGAGCTCGACGCGCTGCAGCCGGGCACCGTGTTCAACCTGCCCGACGACGCCTGGAAGCACCTGCAGCTGCGCGTCAACGGCCAGCTCATCGCCCGTGGCGAACTGGTCCAGGTCGGCGACCAGCTGGGCATACAGCTGGCGCAGGCGCCCGTGCTGCCATGAATTTCGTCAACAACGACATCTCGCTGATCGCGGTCATGTCGATGGCCGCGATGCTTCCGTTCCTGATCGCGGCCGGTACCTGCTACCTCAAGTTCTCGGTGGTGTTCGTGCTGCTGCGCAACGGGCTGGGCCTGCAGCAGGTGCCCTCGAACATGGTGCTCAACGCACTGGCGCTGATGCTGGCCTTCTACGTGATGCAGCCGATCGTACAGAACATGTACGACGCCTACCTCGCGCTGGACGCGCCACTCAACTCGGTGGCCGCCGTGGTCACCTTCCTGGAAAGCAGCCTCGACGGCTACAAGGTCTACCTCGCCACGTATTCCGACCCGGAACTGCTGAAGTTCTTCGAGCGTGCGCGGCACACCGAGCCCGGCATGCCGGTGCCCGACCTGGAGCCGCATGAGCGTTCGCTGTTCGCGCTGATGCCGACCTACGCGCTGAGTGAGCTGAAAGACGCCTTCCGCATCGGCTTCTACCTGTACCTGCCGTTCGTGGTGATCGACCTGGTGGTCTCCAGCGTGTTGCTGTCGCTCGGCATGATGATGATGAGCCCGGTGACCATCTCCGCGCCGATCAAGCTGATCCTGTTCGTGGCGATGGACGGCTGGAGCCTGCTCTCGCAGGGCCTGGTCCGCCAGTATCTCGACGTGCCGATGTAGCCATGGATTCCATCATGTTCATGGGCAACAAAAGCCTGATGCTGATCCTGCTGCTGTCTGCCGCTCCTGTCGCGGTGGCCACCGTCGTCGGCCTGGCCATCGGTCTGTTCCAGACCGTCACCCAGCTGCAGGAGCAGACCCTTCCCTACGGTGCCAAGCTGCTGGCGGTGATCGCCTGCCTGCTGGTGCTGATGACCTGGATGAGCGCGCGCATGCTGGACTTCGCCCGGCTCGCGCTGCACACCGCGCTGAACGGGTAGGGAAGTGCAGCTTTCCCCGCTCGACACCGAACTGGTCGCGCTGGCGCGCGACCACGGCCTGCCGGCGCTGCTCGGCATGGCCCGGATCGGCGCCTGCCTGGTCTGGATTCCGTACCTGTCGCCGGGCGTGATGCCGGCCAAGATGACCCGGTCGGTGATCGCGGTGATGGTGGTGATCGGCCTGTGGCCGTCCACCGCCGGTGCCGCGATCCCGCCAGACATCCTGTCCATGGCCGGCGTGGTGCTGCGCGAAGTGCTGATCGGCACCGCGATCGGCCTGGTGGTGGCGCTGCCGTTCCACATCTTCCACGGCATGGGCGCGATCGTCGACAACCAGCGCGGCGCCGGCATCGGCGCCATGCTCGACCCGGTCAGCGGCATGGAAGCCACCGAGCTGTCCAACCTGCTGCAGCTGATGAGCGTGGTGGTGTTCCTGGCCACCGACGGCATGATCGTGCTGCTCGAAGTGCTGCAGGACAGCTACCAGCTGATTCCGATGGGCAGCGGCTTCACCCTCGACCTGGCGCGTCTGCAGAACTTCGCCGGCACCCTGCTGGCCGGCGCGGTGCGCATGGCACTGCCGGTGCTGCTGCTGTTGTTCCTGGTCGAAGTCCTGCTCGGCACGCTGTCGCGCTTCTCCCAGCAGATGAACCCGTTCTCGCTGTCGCTGGCGATCAAGTCGTTCGTCGCCTTCATCGCGCTGCTGTTCTACCTGATGCCGACCATCACCACCCAGGTGCCGCTGATCCGCGACAGCACCGACGCGCTGCAGCTGCTGCTGGAGATGCCGAAGTGAAGACCGAGAAGCCGACACCGCACCGCCTGCTCAAGGAATCCAAGAAGGGCAAGAGTTACGTCAGCCGCGACCTGGCCGGCCTGGCGGTGCTGGTGGCCGGGCTGGTCGCGCTGGCCACCATGACCTCCACCCAGGCGCTGCAGGGGTTCTATCGTGGCATGGCCGTGCGCGGCTTCAGCCTGACCCCGGCCGAGGCCGCCTGGCAGGCCACCCAGGCGTTCCTGTGGATTGCCGTGCCGGTGGGGGTTGCCGCCATCGTGGCGGCGGTGCTGATCTCATTGGTGCAGAGCCGGGGCGTGATCGCGGCCGAAGCGGTGCGTATCGACCTGGCCCGGGTGAACCCCATCTCCGGCTTCAAGAACCTGTTCTCGCTCAAGACCGTCAAGGGCGTGGTCAGCGCCACCCTGTACCTGCTGGCCGGCCTGGTGTTCGTGGTGCTGGCCTGGAACCTGTTCGCGCCCAGCCTGTTTGCCCAGGTGCAGATGCCCGACAAGGCGGCCGGTGCGCTGTGGCACAGCGTGGGCTGGCGCAGCACCGCGCTGCTGCTGGCCGTCTTGTCGCCGATCGTGTTTGCCGCCGCCTTCATCGAATACCGGCTGTACATCCGCGAGATGCGCATGGAGAAGCACGAGGTCAAGCAGGAGCACAAGGACCACAACGGCAATCCGGAAATCAAGCAGCGCCGCCGCCAGATCGGCGAAGAGCTGTCCGGCCAGACCCAGGCCGACATCGCCGGCTCCTCGCTGATCCTGGCCAACCCCACCCACATCGCGGTGGGCATCTTCATCCATCCGGACTACCCCGGCCTGCAGTTCGTCTCCGTGCGCGAGCGCGGCAACCGCGCACGCAAGGTCATCGCACTGGCTGAAAAGTGGGGCATTCCGGTCGTTCGCGACATTCCGGTCGCACGCGCGGTGTTCTTCAAGACCCGCCGCTACCAGTTCGTGCCGGCCGACCTCACTGCGCCGATCACCCGGATCCTGCTGTGGCTGAAGGACATCGAACGCAACAACGCGCCGCCGCCACCAGATTCCGGTCACGACGGCGAGAACGCGCCGGAATCGACACCCCCGCTTGACGGCACCCCGCCGCGCCCATCCGCGAATGAGGGAAACCCGAAAGTCCCCCCTTCGCATCCCCGCCAGACTGTGCGTGTCCTGCAGCGCCGTCGGCCCCAACCGGTAACCCACCATGACCCAAGCCCACGACGCCCCCACCGATTCCCAGACCCAACAGGCCCAGCTGGACGAACTGGCCCAGTTGTTGTTCGAAGGCGCCCAGAGCGGTGCCGCAATCAAGGATCTGAAGGGGGTCAGCGATGACCTGCTGGAAAGCGTCTACGCCTATGCGCACCGTTTCTACACCGACGGTCGCCTGGACGAAGCCGAAACGTTCTTCCGCTTCCTGTACCTGTACGACTTCTACAACGGCGACTACGCACTCGGCCTGGCCGCGGTGCTGCAGATGAAGAAGGACTACGCCAAGGCCATCGACATGTATGCGCTGGCCTACGCACTGCTCAAGGGCGACGAACGGCCAATGCTGCATGTCGGCCAGTGCCACCTGGCCATGGGCAAGTTGACCCTGGCCAAGGGCTGCTTCGAAACCGTGCAGCTGCGTTCCACCGATCCGGACCTGCTTGCGCGGGCCAAGGTCTACCTGCAGGCGCTGGCCAGTAACGGCACCGCCCCTCCCGATTCCACAGAGGACACCGATTCCGCATGATCATCACCGCTTCCGCCAGCCACACGCCGCTGGCCTTTACCGGCAAGACCGCTGCACGCGACGACGCGCCTTCCATCGCCGCCGGCTTTGGCTCGGCCCCGCTGCAGCAGGTCGAAGCCATCGACCGCAAAGTGCTGGAGCTGCTGGCCAAGGCAGCCGGTGACAGCAACAGCAGCAGCGCCGAGGCGGAAGCACCCAACCCGAATGCGCCGGTATTGCGCAAGGCCGACATGCAGCGCCTGGTGCGCGCCGCCGTGCAGGCCCAGGCCCAGGCGACCGGCGCCACCCCGCCGCGCATGACGCCGGAAGCGGCCATGACCCTGCTGGCCATGCAGCTCAGCGAGCTGGTTACCACTGAGAACACCCGCAGCCTGTCGTCGCAGCTGGAGCTGGTGAAACAGCGCCTGGCCCAGCGCGCCGCAAGCGCGCAGGAGCTGGCCGAGGCCATTCGCCTGGCGCAGGAAGTGGTGGACGGGGCCATGGCCGACATGGGCGCGGCTGAGGGCGAGCTGCTTGCTGCGGCCGAGGCGCTGAAGGAGGCCGAAGCCGAAGTGAAGCGGCTGGAGAAGGCGCTGGCCGATGCTCTGCCGGAAGACCAGGATGCTATTCGCGCCCAGCTGGAGGCCGCCAAGGGCAGGGCTGCGGAATCCCAGGTGCGGGTGGACGATGGCATCAGCACCTTGGTGCAGGCCTCGAACGCGCTGAACAAAGCGCTGGCCGATCTCGAAGACTTCAAGGGCCAGGCAGACAAGCTGGACCCGAATGGCAGCGTGAGTGTCCGCGGCGATGAGAAGGCCCGTACCAATGCCGCGACGCTGAGCGAACTGCTGGCCGTGCTGCAGGAAATCATCGGCAAGGCCAACGATGCCAAGCTGGAAGCCGACACCCGCCTGGTCCAGGACGTCCTGCGCCTGCGCGAAGCCGAGAACCTGCGTCGCTCGCAGGAATACCAGGACGAACTGGCCAAGGCTGAAGCGGCTCAGAAGAAAATGGGCTGCATCGGCAAGATCATCGGCTGGGTGGTTACCGTGGTTGCGGTCGTCGCAGCACCGTTCACCGGAGGCGCAAGCATGGTGCTGGCCGGGATCGGCCTGGCCCTCGCCATCGGCGAAGAGCTGGGGCTGAACATCATGGGCAAGATCATGGAGCCCATCATGAAGCTGGTGATGGAGCTGGTGAAGGCGGTGGGCAATGTGATGGGGGACGTGCTGACCAAGCTCGGCGTCTCCTCTGCCTTCGTCGACAAGATCAAGGACGTGCTCGGCGTCATCGTCGTTGCCGCACTGATCATCGCCGCGGTCGTGCTCACCAAGCGCGTGGCGGGCACCGTGGCCGTGCAGCAGCTGGCCAAGGCGGTGACCCGCGCCGTGACCGACGCGATCAGCAAGGCACTGCCGCAGATGATCAAGATGCTGGCGCAATCGGCCAAGAGCGCCGTGGATGACGTGGCCAAGGCCATCGCCAAGACGGCCAGCAAGGTGACCAGCAGCAACGCGGACACCTTGGCTACCCGCGCGGGCTATGCCACCAAGGCGTCGCACACCCTGCAGTTCGCCAACCAGACCAGCCAGGGCGTGGGCGCCATCGTGATTGCCGACATGCACATCAATGCCGCCGAGCTGCTCGCAAAGCTGGAGGTCGGCCTGGCCGACAGCCAGATCTTCCGCGACCTGATCCAGAAGATCCTCGAGTACTTCATGCAGGTCAACACCCTGGTCGCCGACCTCTTCAAGCAGATGACCAACGTGCAGGAATCGGAATACGAAACCGCGCAGTTCGTCACCTCCCGCGTCGGCCACGCTGCCTGACCGGCGCGCGGCGACCCCCATTTCTTTCAAGGACAACGTAATGACCACCTCGATTCCGATTCAGCACGCGACGCCGGTGCGGATGCTGGACCTGCTGAACCTGAAAGCCCCGGTTGAAACCACTGTCGAATCCAACCAGACGGTACCGATGGATGCGCAGATGTTGCGTACGCTCACCGGGGCCGTCGCCAGCAGAATGCTGGTGGAAGGCGAAAACGGAGACGGTCGCACCGCCGAAGCGCCGGTCGCGAACCTGCGTGCCTCCACCATTTCGCTGCGCGAAGCCAGCGAAAGGCTGGCCGGTATCGTCAGCGAGCTGCCCGTGATTCTCTCGGCGCTGCTGGGCACCCAGGATCCGCTCAAGAGCGAGGAGGGCGCGACTGTCCGCGCTGCGGAGGGCGCCGCAGCCCAGGCACCGCTCCTCGCAGCCCGCGATGGCGCCGCGATGGCTACAACCACCGAGGGCACGACCGGCGTGGACGCCGACGTGGGTGACCGCTCCGCCAATGCCGGGGCCTGGATCGCGTCCAGTCCGTTCAGCAATCTGCTGGCACTGCTGCGCCAGCTGCTGCTCAAGTTCGAGAAGCTGGACCGCGACAACAGCACCAAGATGGTGATCATGCAGCGCGAGATCACCATTCTCGCCGGCGACAAGGGCGTGGAAAAGGCGCGTGAGAACCTGGGGGGCGCCATCGGGGCCGCCGTCATGACCGGCGCGATCGGGGGCGCGGCACTGAAGCAGACCTTCAAGTCGAACACCATCCAGACCGCCAGCATGAAGAGCAATCTCAACGCTGGGAACAACACCAAGGTCAGCGTCGAGGCCTCTTCCGGCGGAATCCGGAGCAGCGCCACGCCCAGCGATGAGCTGCGTCCGGCCCGAAACCTCAACGGCAGCCCGGTCGAATCGGCACGGGGCACCGAGCGTGCAGCAGCAGACCTTCAGGCGGATACCTCGGTCGATCGTCACGCCATCGACGCGACCATGAAGACCACCGGCCAGAAGACGAGCGAGGAATCGAACCAGCTCAACCACGGCGTGGAAATGGCGCGGTCCCAGATTCCCGCCAGCCAGGGCATGATGCTGAACATGCTCGCTCCGGGCATCGGTGCCACCGTCTCGTCGGGCGTGCAGATCGAGTCCGAAATGACCGAGGCCGAACGCCAGCTCGCACTACAGGTGGCAGACGTGTTCCGTCGCATCGCCGACGAGCAGCAGGACCAGTCCGCCAAGACCCGCGACATGCGCGATGCCGCTGCGCAGCTGTTCGAAAGCATGCTCAACCTGATGTCCGGCACCAGCGCGCACATCATCTCGAAGTACTGAGGCACACCATGACGACCCCCATCGACACCGCCACTGCGGTCATGTCCATGCGCCCCCTGCAGGCACTGCAGGGGCAGGTGAAACAGGCAGCATTGGAAGCCCCGACGCTCGACCCCGAAACCCGGTCCCGAGTGCTGCAGCTAGGTCACGTCGCCAGAAGTGCACGCACTGCCTCCGCGCAGCAGATACGCCTCGCCGAGGAGCTCGCCACGACCGGGCTGTCAGCGGCGGGGCCGAGAACGGCGGAGTCGCTGAACGACGCGGTAGCGATGGAAGAGCTGAAGCGCAGACAGCAGAAGGAATCCGAGCTGACCGCCGGGTTGCGCCACGCGTTGCAGGGCTCCTCCCGTACCCAGGACGACATGGTTCGCGCCATCGGCTTCCTGATGCCGCAGATGCTCATCGAAGACGAGGATTTGGTGGGCCTGCCGGGCTTCCAGTCGCCGATGGAGAATCCTGCTGATCTGGACATGAGCGGCCTGATCTGGAACTCGCATGCCGACTTCTTCGAGCAGATCAGCGCTCTTCTGGGCGTGTTGCAGACCGAGTGGTTGAGCAAATACCAGGATGCACTGTCGAACTTCCTTGAGTTCTATAAGGAATTCTCAGACATCATGGAGAAAATCGTCCTCACGGCGGACGGCGACAAGGGAAATGTCAAGATCGAGTTCAAGGAGGTTCGCGAGGCGTTGTACGCCCTTGCCAACAAGTACCGCTTTAGTGAGCCGCTCGCACTATTCTCGACGGAAGGGGCGGCCACAGCATTCATGGAATCGTTGGGATTGCCAGGAATGAAGGTTCAGGCCTATGCGGATGGCACATATGGGGTCCTGATGGATGTCGATGCCGTCGATGACATCGTTCGGAGCATGTTTCACAACACAACCCATTGGGACTCAGCGGAGTACAACGCCTGGGTTTCAGCCAAAGACAGCAACATGGAGCAGATCAAGCACGTCAGCAAGGTGCTTGGCGAGAAGCTCAATGAAATGACCCAGAAGTACGACAACATCGTGAAGATACTCAGCTCGTCGATTGACAAGATGTCTGAAGCCAACAACAGCTACGTGCACAACACCTGACCTGCGCGTACCGGCGGCGACTGAAACGCCGCGTTCTGTAGTAGTTCACCAGCTCCCGGGCGCCGGACAACGGCGCCCGGAATCCCCTTAGCGGTATGAAGCGAGGAACTCCACCATGGCAACCGCCATCAGTACTACGAACGCGCAGTTTGCATTGCGTGCCTTTGGAATCCAGACCGCCGAAACCCCGGCGGCCAGCCTTGAAGCAGCGTCGCTCGATCCTGAACTGCAATCGAGGCTTCGGCAGTTGAATGGAATGGCTCGCGCAGCGCAGCGTGACGCCATCGTCTTCGGCCGGATTGTTTCCGAACATGATGCGGGACTTCCGGATCAGCGGGACATGGCCCGGTTTGAGGCTGCGTACGTGCGCACGCAGCAATCCCAGTCGGATCTCCTCCGGGCACTGGACTTCCTGATGCCGCGTGCGCTCGCGGAGTCGGGGTCAGGCGAGGGGGCCATGGAAGAGGGCGGCTCCGGCAGCGCAAAGGACTTGGATGCGGGTGGACTGGTCTGGTCCTCCCACGCGCAGTTCTTCGAGCAGATCAGCGCCCTGATTGCCATCCTGCAGAGCGAGTACCTGAGCAAGTTCCAGGATGCGCTGAGCCAGTTCCTGGTCTTCTACGACAGCTTCTCCAACATCATGGAGATGCTCAAGCCGGTCGCCTCGGGCGACAAAGGCGACATAACGATCGACTTCACGCTCGTGCACGCAGAGCTCAAAAAGCTTGCGAATGAAACCCTGAACGATTCGATGGTGCTGGGAAAGTTCACGTCGCAGGCGGCAGCCGAGGCATTCAAGAAGTCCGTGGGCCTTCCTGGCCTCAATCTGTATGGGCCAGGTGCGGACGGAGTGTACCGCCTGACAATGGATACATCTGCCGTGGACGACCTTGTATCCAGCATGGAAGACAAGAATGGCGATCCGCTGCCCAAGGATCACAAGATGGACAGCGCCCAGTACAACGCCTGGATATCCGCCAAGGACAGCAACATGGAGCAGGTCAAGCACGTCAGCAAGGTGCTGGGCGAGAAACTGAATGAGGCGACCCAGAAGTTCGACAATATTGTAAAGATTTTGAGCTCGTCCATCGACAAGATGACCGAAGCCAACATGAGTTACGTGCGCAACACCTGAGTTGCGCATTTTACTGGAGACTTAGTTATGCCCGGTATTTCCAACGCGCTTTCAGGCGCATCCGCCGCTACACGTCCAGCGTCGAACCCCGTACTGCGCGCCATGCTCAGCCGGATGGTGCTCAATGACGTCAGAAATGGTGCGGGACCGGTCCGTTGCCGTTTGACGCACGCACGCGGAACGCATGAGCGCATGGCCTATGCGGATGCGATGAGCGTGTCCCGCAGCGTCATGGAGACGGGCAAGGCATCGTTGTCCAGAGATGAGCAGGTGTCCATTGGAAAGGGGATTGACCTGCTAGGCACGAGGAGTGCCGAACAGCTGGGTCCCGTGCTGGTGGAGTATCTGACGACGTTTGGTGCGGTGCGTGGCGCAATTGTCGAGCTGCTGCGCGAAGGCGCGGATGCGGAGCGCCTGGCACCGCTGTTGGACAAGTTCGACAAGAACCTTGTGACCATCGGAATCCGCATGGGCGAGTGCAAAGGCATCCCGGACGCAGCCAGGAACAAGTACACCGGGAAAGTGTGCGATGCGGTGGAAGCCGGCAAGAAGCTGATGGTCAAGTGCGCAGGCGAGGTGGGATCGGAAGAATTGCTGCGCGGTGTGGCGCAGTCCATTCTTCCCAATTCCATCCTGCAGAGCCTCACGGAACGGCAGCCGCATCTGGTGGAAGCCTTCCAGGAGCCCGATGGCGCAAAGAAGCTGCTCGACGTGATCGTGTCCACCGCCGCACACAAGCTGGAGGCTGGGTTGATATCACACATCGGAACGGGAGGCGCCGAGTCGTTCAGCGGTGCCGTTCTGGATCTTCTGAAGACAGCGGAATACATCGTGCCCGGACAAAAGGGGCAGGCGGGCGAGTCACCCGCTGATCCGGTGGATGTCAACGCACCGGTTCGGCCGGACGAGCTGCGTAACCTCGCGGGGCCCGGCGCCCCCGTGCTCTACAACAACGTCCATTCGCCCGTGAAGGTGGTCAATGAGCTCGGCGATCTTGTCAAGTTCATGGAGCGCGATCGTTCGCTTCCGTTGAACGAGGTGCGAAACCTGGTCAGCGACGCGCATCGTCGCGGACAACGGCTGGGCGCGGTGCAGGAACGACTTCGCACGCAGTCGGACCTCATTGCCAAGCTGCTGGAAGACAACGCACGCCTCCGTAACATCGTGAGCCGTTCAGAGTTCACGAGCCAAGGCGTTGGGACTGACAACGATTCCAGTTTGAAGGATCCGCTGCCTCGCAGTGATCTGAAACTCGACCACAATCAGCGCGAGGACATCCAGCGTTCGGATGCCCAGTTGAACACTGATGCGCATTCGGAGGAACTGCTGCGCAGGGCTCAAGGCACTGGCGATGACATCACGCGGCCAACGCCGCCACGCGCGGACGACCAGGTGGATGGTCGGAAGCTGGATGTGAAGGACGGGACGGAATCTACTCTGCTGAAGGATGACGCACTTCGGCAGTTGGCGTCGTCACCTGTGAAACGCCAGTTCAGGGTCGGCGATGGCCTCGTGCGTAGCGAGAGCCGGACCGAGGCGAACACTTCCTCCAAGCGCGACGTCTCGGCTGGGTCCGGGTCACCTGTGCAGGAAGACGAAGTAGTAGGTGAGTTCGAGCGGTACCTGCAGACGTTCGGATTTGAGCAGCGCCCATTGCCGCGTGACCCGCATCAGCCGTTTGGTCCTCGCAACCTGAAACAGGCTGATGCAGGTGACGGTGGCCCGGCACCCACCGCCAACCGCACGCTGCTGCCCAGTGACCTGGTGAGCTATCGCGACGCCCGCGCGCTCAGTTCCGGCGTGCCGTTTACCCCAGTGAGCACCGGCAGAGTTGGGCAACCGCTGTCTGGCCGCCCGCAGGGTGAGTTTGCCGAGTTTGTTGATCGGCTGGGCGTCGGCAACGTCAGCCCCACGCACGTGATGGACAGGAATGGGCGTGGATCCGTACCGCCGGCGTCCCTGGTGATCCGGGGGCCGGTATCCGAACTGGAACGGGCTTTTGAGAGCCATAGGAGCCGAAAGATGAATCCTCTGTTGCAGCCGGCAAGTTCGGCATCACCACACCGTTCGCCGAGGCCCGAGCCGGTCCGGGAGGCCGATCGGAGCATGGCGTCGGATTTCCTTGTGAAGCCGACGGCAAGCCCCACGGAGCTTTCATCTCCACGACTGGTTTCGGCGATGAATCGCGCATTGGAACGTGCAAAGCCCACGACGATACCTTCACCGCTGACGATTCTGGCCCGTTCGGTCCCGTGGCCGCCGACCGCCGCTCCGAACACGGTAGCGCGTGGCCGGTCCGATTCCCTGGCAAGCATCAGCTCGACCGGCAGCCGGGCCGATTCACTTCGCGAAGAGATTCTTTCAGGCTCGAAGTCCCCGCGTGGCGCGGCAACCCGGCAGGTCCGCTTTGACGACAAGATCGAGTACTTCTCGGATGCCGACAGCGCTGCGTGGGATAGCGGCGACTCCGGCAACGAGTCCCCGCTCGTTCAGATCGAGGCAGATTGGGCGCCTCAGCAGGTCGACCGCGTCGCAGACCGGACGCCGCGAAAGGATGAAAAGCTCACCGCGAAGATGCAGATGGGAGACGTGATCGCAGAGCTGAAGCAGATGGGGCCTCGTCAGCTGCGGCCCGCGCTGTGAACACCTTGCTCAACCTGCAGGACCTCCGCCGTCTGACGGCCGACCATCTTGGTCGGCCGTTGGAGGAGATAGGGTCGCAGCAGCGCCTGGTCGAAGACCTGGAGATCGACTCCCTGGAAATGCACGCGCTGCTGATCCAGATCGAGGAGGCCGGTGGAACACTGCCCGATGCTGAAGCCCTGCGCGACGTGGTCACCCTGGCTGACCTGCATCTCGCCATGGCCGGGCCGGACGCACCGCCATGGTCGGCCTGAAAGCAGGGCTGGTGGTGGCGTTGCTCGCCATCACTACGCCGGCTGCAGCGAGCCAGGTGTTCGCCAGCCTGGATCGCCATGGAAAACTGCAGGTCTCCGATGCCCCCCGCGCGGGGGCAACGGCGTTTGATCCGCATCGTCCCTTCGTGCCGGCAGGACCCAAGCCCGCGGCACGCGCTGCGGCTGTGAAGACCGTCGCGCCTTCCGCCATGCCCAAGGGGGCTTCGCGCTGGAATCCCCTGATCGAACAGGTCGCCGCCGAACACGGTGTCGACGCGCGCCTGCTGCACGCGATCGTGCGCGTCGAATCCGCCTACAACCACCACGCCCGTTCCCACGCCGGTGCGCTTGGCCTGATGCAGGTCATCCCGGCCACGGGCAGACGCTTTGGCGCCAACGACCTGTTCGACCCCCTGCAGAACCTGCGGGCGGGCACCGCCTATCTCGTCTGGCTGCACCGTCGCTTCAACGGCGACCTGACCCTGATGCTGGCTGCGTACAACGCTGGAGAGGGCGCGGTGCAGCGCTACGGCAATCGCGTACCTCCGTACAGTGAAACCCGCCATTACGTAGAGAAGGTAACCAAGCTGTACAACGGTTTGCTGCGGTGATCAAACCGCAATTTCCTGGTCCTGACTTAAGCTCTTCAAGGGGAGTAGTTAATGCCGATACCGCCAAGCATCCCAGCCGCGCCTTCGAGGCCCTTCCAGCCGCCGCCGTTCAGCCTGCAGAAGACACTCAACAGCATTCGCTTGGACAGTATTCACAATTCTCCACCACCAACCTTCACGTATTGTCACATGAGTGCGGAGGGAGTTTGGAATCGTCAAGCATCGGGGCATGCGTTGAGTGTCTGCTATGACATTTTTGCAAAGCCAAGGCCGGCATCGTCCCGTAGAGAGAGTGACGCGATCAGCAAAACACTGCAATGGATGGCCCCAAACAGTGAGGATCGCCTCGGCGCGCCTGCTTTGCTGCGCTTTTTCGTCTCCGGCGCTACTTATGCATCGCTACTGGAGCTTCTGAAGACGTCACCAGACGACCCGGTGTTGCAAAAGTGTCGTGACGAACTGGAGGCGACAATCTACAGGGCGGGGGTTCGCGCCGGTCGTTGTCCTACTGCACCAGTCGGCGCCTGCACTGGCGGCAAGACAGTAAAGTTCACTAAGGTGTTGAGGGAGGCTCAGAAGCGCGTAGAGCAATGTAACGCGAGAATTGGTAGCCAGAGACTCATGGATGGAATGGCGCGAGCGCTGCTGACTAGGCCCATTGCCGGCAGTATTGAAGAACGACGGCCCCGGCTCGCGCCGATACTAAACTCGCCTGAAGCTAAAGACGTTCAGGTTTACTCGCTCATCAAGGAGAATCTTGCGGATGAGACGGAGCGGCGTATTGCCATGTGCTTGGAGATCGGAACATGGTCTTACGTGGATTCAGCGATCTTTGCACTAATGGGTATCCCTGAGTATCTAAAGTGGGGCTTGCCTTTGCCCATCGCTGATGGAGCTGAGGTGGCGCCTGGTACTTCTTGAGCGCGAGCTCGGGGCCGCGTGCGGGGGCGCAAGGAAGTGCAGTGAATGGGCGCGGGACTGAAGGTTCCTTTTTCAAGGAAGACGCGACAGTGGCTTGATCGTGATGTTGGCCGCGTACAACGCCACTGCAATCGCGTGCCGCCGTTCAGTGAAGCCCGACGTTATGTCGAGAAGGTCACGGCGTTGTATCGCGGCGTGCACTGACTACAAGAAAACGTAGTAATCGGACATTGAAAGATATTTCATGGAGGGGGTCCGGGGGAGCTGTCAGTCTGCGCGTCGTCGCCGCAATGCCTTGCGCAACGGCCTTCTCGCTCCCGCTTTCCCCGGACTCCCATGCTTCCCGCGCACAAGTTGAAACTGCTTTCCGGCCAGCTCGATGGCGTGGAATTCACGCTCTCCCCCGGCGACACCGTCTTCCATGTCGGCCCGGCCCGCACCCTGCACCAGGGACAGCTGGGCACCACCCTGGCCAACGCCGACAACGTGTTCTACATTCCGGGTGACCTGTCCCCGGCATCGTTCCGGATCCACCTCACCGACGATGAGGTACGGCTCGAAGTTCGGGCGGAAGGCGCCGAGTTCTGGTCGCCGCAGGAGCTGCCACTCAACGCCGTGGTGCATGTGGCCGGGCTGGCGATGGCGGTGCGTGCTGAAGATCAATCCTGGTCGGCTGCGGTCCTGGACCATCGGCTGCCGGTGGTGGTGGATGAAGGCCTGACCCTCCCGCCGATGAAGCGACCGGCCCGCACGAATGGCGCGCGCCGCTGGGCCGCTGTCGCAGTGGTGACGGTGGTGCTGGGCGCCAGCGGCTGGTGGCTGTATGACACGCAGCGCCCGGCCACCCAGGTGCGCACGCTGGAAGCGGTGCTTGCCAAATCCCCCTACAACTACACCGTGGTGCACGACGCAACGGGACGCCTGTACGCCTTCGCCGACAAGGCCGAAGCTGTGGCGTGGGGCCAGCGCGCCAGCCAGCGCGCCGGCCGACTCCAGGATCAGTATCGCGACCGTCACGTGGAAGCGGCGCGCATCGGCAGTGTGCTCGACAGCGCCCGCGTGGACTACGCCGTGGTACGCCTGCGCAGCCCGCAGCGTCCGGAAGTGGTGATCACCGCGCTGGGCATGAACGACGTGGAGCGCCGCCGCCA
Source organism: Stenotrophomonas sp. VV52 (assembly GCF_002893095.1). Taxonomy (GTDB): domain Bacteria; phylum Pseudomonadota; class Gammaproteobacteria; order Xanthomonadales; family Xanthomonadaceae; genus Stenotrophomonas; species Stenotrophomonas aracearum. The sequence goes on from NZ_PKQQ01000001.1 coordinate 74,293, forward strand.
GGTGCAGGCGCTGCTTGCCCCGCAAATGCCGTACGCGGCGGAGATCGACGTGCGCTCGGTTGGCGATGGCGAACTGGTATCGATGGCGCGCGCCGAGTTGCGTGCGCGCGGCATCAGCACCCGCGCCGGTGGGCAGGCCGGGCGGGCCAGCATCTCCAACGACGTGTTTCTTGATGACGCCTCCCTGCACGCCATGGCGCGCTACCGCGACGACTTCGTGCAGCAGTGGGGCGAGCGCCGCGTGCGCATCAGCATCCGTTTATGGGACGACCTGTTGAAGGGCCGTTCCTACCAGTATTCCCAGGATCAACTGCTCTCGGTGGGCGAGGGTCGCTGGGAGTTTTCCACGGCAGGTAGCCGTTGACCTTTCCGATTTTCTTGGAGCAAATACATGAGCATGGCAACTATCAATCCTGTCCCCGTCGGTGGCGACTTCGATGGCGACAAGCCGGACCCGAGCAAATCCTGGGGCTGGTTGGGCGATCACAGCGACCGTTTCGACAAGGGCGTGGAGAAGCTGAAGGGGGAACTCGACGCAGCCTTCGCAAAGCTGGCGGGGGACAAGGACGGCAACGGCGGCGATCCCACCAACCCGGCAAACCTTGCTGACTACCAGACCGCGCTGTCCGGCTACACCACCTACCGCACCCTGCAGTCGAACTCGGCCAAGAGCCTGTCGGACATGCAGAAGCAGAACGCCCGCAACCTGGGTTGATGAACGCCGGTACCGGCAGCGCTGCTGCCGGTACCCGGGCCGCAGGCGCAACCCCGCAGGAGATACCCCCCATGCAAGTAACCGCGATCGCGACCGAACTCAGCGTGGGTGGCGACGCCACAGGCGGCACCATGACGCTGTCGGACCGCATGAGCCACGCCCTGGCCAACAGCTATGTCAGCGCGGGCGAGGACCTGGCCAGGATCCAGGCAGCCAGCAACAACGCCGACACCGCCACCAGCCCGGCCGCACTGATCGAGCTGCAGCTGAACCTGGCCGATTACACCAAACGCATGATCGTGGCGGCCGGCCTGGCCAACCACGCCAACAAGACCGTGGAGACGCTGCTCAAGTCATGAACATGCCGTCATTCACGGCCGCTGCGCGCCGCCTGTGCCGGTGGCGCGTGGTGCTGCCCCTGCTTGCGGTGCTGCTGCTGGTCGGCTGCGCGCGCAAGCCACTGCTGGAAAACCTGGACGAGCGCCAGGCCAATGAAGTCATCGCCGTGCTGCTGCGGCATAACATCACCGCCGAGAAACTCAACGCCGGCAAGGGCGGTTACCAGGTACAGGTGGCCCCGCGCGACCTGCCCGAGTCGATTGAACTGATGCAGCGCAATGATCTCCCATCGGCGCCGCGCAGCCAGGTGGCCGCCGCGTTCCCGGCCGACTCGCTGGTCAGTACGCCGCTGGGCGAGCGCGCGCGGCTTATTTCCGCGGTGGAACAGCGCCTGGAGGAATCGCTGGCGCTGCTCGACGGTGTGCAGTCCAGTCGCGTGCACCTGAACTACGACGCCAACCTGGGCACCGAGGGGCGCCGTGTCGAACGTCGCCGCATGCACGTGGCCGCCGTGATCGCGCACGACCCGGGCATCGACGCGGAAGTGCTGCTGCAGTCGGTGAAGCGCTTCCTGCGCAACACCTTCGACGGTATCGAGTACGACAACGTGTCGGTGATCCTGACCGAAGTGGAAGGCCCACGCACGCTGGCGGTGACCACCGGCAGCGAACGCAGCCTGCCGCTGGCACTCATGCTGCTCTGCGCAGTCGGCGCCGTGCTGCTGTTGCTGGGCGGCTGGGTACTGGTCCGGCTGGTGCCGGCGGTCGGTACTCGTGTGCGCAGTCTCTGGCAGCGTGCCACCTCCCGTCGCGAAGGCCCCACCGGCTGGAGGCGCTGGCGTGGTGCATGACGCCATGCGCATCGCCTACGCGCCGGCCGCCTACTACCGGCCGTGGCAGGCGCTGTACGCCAATGCCAACCCTGAGCAGCAGCGCTGGTTGAACACCGCGTTGATCCGCCAGCGACGCCTGCCGATGCCGGCGTCGCTGGCGCCACCGTCGGAGCTTCTGCCGCGGCGGTTGATTGGCTTGTGGTCCCGCCTGCCACAGGTGGCCAGCCTGATGGCCGCCGCGAGGCTGCGCGAATGGCTGCCGTCGCAACGCGGCTCCGCCGCGCTGCCGGCGACGTTGCAGGCCTTCATGCGCGCGGGCCACGCTTCGCGACCCGCCAGTGTCGTGCCGGAGGACGCACACGCCGACCTTGCCGACACCCTGCTGCTGTGGGGCGGCGCTGAAGTGCAGTCGCTGGCGCCGCAGGTGCCGGCCTGGCTGTCGGCCCGGCTGAGCCTGCCGTTTGCCTCGGCCCCGGCAGACCCCGCGCGCCCGCCCAACGGCGAGCGCGCCGACCTCGATCTTTTCTGGACGGCAGTAACGTATGTTGAAAAGCTTTCCTGAGCACGTCCTGGCGCACGCCCAGGGCGGTGTGATCGCGCCCAGCGCGCTCGGCCAGGCCGCACGCGCCGACCAGCTGGAGTCGGCGGCACGCCGTCGCGCCTCTGAAGTGCTGGCCGCGTTGCCTGGGCAGGTGGACGCCGCCACGACCGAAGCGCGCCTGGCCGGCTTCGGCCAAGGCTATGCCGATGCCATCAGTGAGGCGGTGCCATTGCTGGCCGCCGCGCTGGGCAATGTGCAGGCCGTGCGCGAGGCAGTGCTGGGCCAGGTCCGCGAGGTGATCGCGGCGAGCCTTACCGCCGAAGGCGTGGACGCGGCACTGGTGGTGCGGCGCTGCGAACAGTTGTTCGGCAACGCCGATGCCGGACTGGTGCTCTACGTCCCCGAGCAGATGTCGGCGCTGGGCGACGCGGTGCGGGCGCAGCTTGCGCAGAGACCGGATGCGCCTGCACTCCAACTGCTCTCCGCACGTTCGACATTGCCGATGCTGAAAGCAGGCCCGTTGTTGTTCGAACTGGACCCGGTGGGCGCCATGAGCGCCGCCGTGGAAGCCAGCGTGGACGCCGACGCACTTGCGACGGCTGCGCGCCAGCGCGCCAGTGACTATGCCGCCGGCATCGATGCCCGGCTCAAGCGATTGCCGTTTCCCCAACCCGTGCATGGAGTGGAGTGATGTTCATTGAACCGTTGGGCGTTGCCATGCCCTTCAACCCGGATCGCCCGCAGGCCGAACAGGAGAACCTGATGCGGCGCCTTCGCGCCGCGATCGATGCGGCGTCGACCAAGCCGGAGGAGTCCGGCCAGGAAACCAAGCCGACGCCGGAGGACCCCGAGCATGAAACCAAGCCGATGCCGCCGGATATCGCCGAGCTGACCCGGCAGATGGCCGTGCAGTGGTGGGTCACCGAGTTCACCCAGAAGATGATCTTCGGGGACGACGAGATGATGCCGAAGCCGGACGAGTATTGACGGACGGGTTGAGGAGTTGCCGGCCAGCGGCCGGCACTACCTCAGATACAAGGCGGGCCGCGTTATGCGGCCCGCCATCGTTTCAGGGTGTCGGCGCCGTGGCGCCAGTGGCCGGCGCCGCCATCCAGCGTTCGATCTTGGCCTGCAGGATATCCAGCGGCATGGACCCGTCGCGCAGCACTTCGGCGTGGAAACGACGTGGATCGAAGCTCGCCCCTTGCGCGGCCTTGGCCTTGTCGCGCAACTCCATCATCTTCAGCTCGCCCAGGCCGTTGGCCAGGGTCTGGCCGGGCAGGGCCATGAAGCGTTCGACTTCGGCAGTGGCGTCTTCCACCGGCAGGTCGGCGGTCTTCACCAGGTAGTCCACCGCCTGCTTCTTGCTCCAGCCCTGCGCATGCACGCCGGTGTCGGCGACCATGCGCGCACTGCGGGTCAACGCACCTTGCAGGTAACCGATCCGTGCGTACGGATCCTGGTACACGCCCAGTTCGTCGCCGAGCGACTCGGCATACAGCCCCCAGCCTTCCACGAACGCGATATCCCCGCCAAGGCGACGGAAGCGCGGCAGCTTGTCCAGTTCCTGCTGGAGGCCCAGCTGCACGTGGTGGCCGGGAATGCCTTCATGCAGGTACTGCGCCGGCGCCGACCAGGTGCGGCGGCTGGGCAGGCCATTGGTGTTGACGTACAGCACGGCCGGACGCATGCCGTCGGGCAAGGACGGCTGATAGCTCACGGCAGCGGCGCTGGTCGCTCGGTCTGCTTCCACGGGCTGGATCTGCAGCGGCGCCTTGGGCAGGGTGTTCAGCAAGGTCGGCAGGCGAGCGCCCACCTGCTGCTGCAGTTGCTTGTAGCGCATCACCAGTGCGTCGGGCGTGTTGTACTGGAAATTCTTGTCGGTGCGCATGCTGCGCATCAGCTTGGCCTGCGAGCCTCGGATGCGGTTCTCTTTCATCACCGCCGTAATCTGATCCTGCAGGCTGGTCACGCGCTGTTCGGCCAGCGCGTGGATCTGCTGCGGAGTGAGCGTGCTGGCGGTGGTCTGCACGATGTTCTGGGCGTACCAGGCCTGGCCGTTGGGCAGGGCCGACAGCCCGTCGGTGGTGCGGGTGGCCGGCAGGTACTCGGTGGCGATGAAACCGCGCAGCGCGCGGTAGGCCGGCATCAGCCGGAAGTCGATCATCCGCTTGTACTCGGCGGTGATGCGCGCCTTGTCCGCTTCGGAGAAATCGTCCGGCATGTTGCGGATCGGCGCCCAGAAGATGCTTTCTTCGGCGGTCGGCTTGAGCACCGCATCCAGCTGCGGCAGCACCTTTTCCATCAGGTCGCGCGGCTGCACCACGCCGGCGCGCATGCCTTCGCGCATGTTGGCGATGGCCTGGTCGAACAGCGGAGGAATACCCGCTGCGCGCTTGGACCAGGTGTCGTAGTCCTGCACCGTGTTGAACGGTTGCGCGCCTGAGCCGGAGCCCAGGATCGCCATGATGCTGCCCAGGTTGTAGTACTGGCTTACCGGCAGCATCCAGGCCGGGTACTTTTCGGCGGCCAATGACATGCGCGCGTCGCGCACGAAGATATGGTAGCTCAGCAGGTCCTGGCCGGTCAGGCCGTCCGGGCCGATCTTCTCGACCTTGCCCAGCCATTCCTGGGTGAAGTCATGCGACTGCTGGCGGTAGGCGGCGGAGAGGATGTTGGGCAGCTGGTCGTTGTGGCGGCTGTCGCCCTGGAAGGTGGCCTGCAGCGGATTGAGCCGCATCGAGGCGTCCCAGTACTCGTCGTAGATGCGTTCGAGCTGGGCGGCCTTGCTCTGCTGGCGCACCAGCGGCTGGCGCGCGGGTGCGGCGGCGGGCCGGGCGCGCGGTTTGGCCTTCGGCTTGGCCTGCCGGGTCTGCGCGGCAGCCGGGCGGCTGGCCTTCTTCTTGGCGGCCTCGGCAGGCGCGGCGGCGCTGAAGACCAGCAGCGAGGCGATGGCAAGCGCCAAGGCACGGGCGGGGTAAGGCATGGAACGCTTCCGTAAATCCTATACAGACCCGGGAGCTTGCCTGATCAGCCCGCCCCAGACCAGCCGTGCGGGACGGGCCATACACCCTGCGTACGGCCGGAACACAGGACGAACAAGGCCCGCGTAGCGACACGCCACGCGTGTCCCACGGAAAACCAACCGAAACCACTACCTATTCAGCGTTCCCCAGCCCGCGTAAACGGCACCGTCTCAGGCGCCACGGCACCGCCGGAAATAATGAAACTCATTGCCTGGTCAACGGTCCAGTCGGTCGGGGTCAACAGCTCCACCGGCACGATTTCCAGATACCCGGAGGTCGGATTCGGCGTAGTCGGCACATACACCGCCGCCAGCTCGCGCCCGGTGCCCTGTTCACGGATCACCCGGGTCACCAGCCCCACCGCCTTCATGTCGCGGTGCGGGAAGTCGATCAGCACCACGCGCTGGGTGGTGCCCGGCTCGGTCTGCAGCATGTCCAGCAGCTTCTTGGCGCTTTCATAGATGGTGCTGGCCAACGGGATGCGCTTGATCACCGCGCCGAACCAGCGCAGCAGGCGCTGGCCGATCACGCGCCGGCTCAGCACGCCCACGCTCAGGATCACCAGCAGGGTGGCGAGCAGGCCGATCACGTTCTGCATCCACTCGACCTTGACCCAGCCCAGGTAGTGCGGGAACGAAGCGGCGATCTGCGCCGACAACGGCACCACCAGCGGGCTGCTGATGCCCGAGAGCAGCACGAACACGAACTTGATGACCACCCAGGTCAGCCAGATCGGCAGCAGGGTGAGCAGGCCAGTCAGGAACAGGCGCTGCAGGGAAGGGCGCGGAACGAGGTGGGGGGCTTCGGTCGACATCGGCGCATTGTAGCGGGGCGGCGGGCTCGGATGACGTGCCGTTACCGGGCCTTCGGCTTCAGCCTCAGGTAAACCTGCTTGCGTACTCGGGCGACCACTTCGCCCTTTTCATCCACCACGTCGTTGCTGAACCAGTGCAGGTACTTCTCCCCACTGGCCGTTGCCGCGCGCAGCTCGTCCAGGATCGCATCGTCCAACCGGAACTCGGCGGTGACCGTGCCGCGGCCCGGCTTCAAAAACTCGATTTCCCCAGCCCGATCCCACACGTAGTAATCGCGGCCCAGGTTCTGCATCACGGTCAGCATCCAGAACGGGTCGGTCATCGCAAACAGGCTACCGCCGAAATGCGTCCCCACGTAGTTCCTGTTCCACGGGCGCATGCGCAGCTCAACCCGGACATGCCGGTAATCGGCACTGACCTCGGTCACATGGATGCCGGCAAACAGGAATGGCGGCCACAGGTTGATGCCGTGGCGGAACAGGCTGGCTTTCATGGGGGTAGCGGGGGCAGGGGAGGTGCTGAAAGCTTACCATTCGTAGGCGTATGGTGGCGCGTGGCGACGCGTTCATCGGCGCGGCGCATCCGTGCTCAGTCGGCGCGGGACACGCATGGTGTGTCGCTACGCTGCGTAGCCGTCGCGGCCGGCGGCCTTGGCGCGGTACAGGGCGGCGTCGGCGCCTTCGAAATAGTGGCGCGGTTCGGTGATGGCGCTGGGAACGCGGGTGAACAGGCCGACGCTCAGGGTGATCTGTGCGTCGTGGCCGTCACCCAGCGACAGCGACATGGCGCGTACCGAGGCGATCAGGTCCTGGATGACCTGCACGGCGCCTTCGGAGGTGGTGTCCGGCAGGATCAGGGCGAATTCGTCGCCGCCGAAACGCGCGGCCATGTCGCGCGGGCGACGGGCGTGGGCGCGGATCTCGGCGGCGATCCGGCGCAGTACCGCGTCGCCGGCGTGGTGGCCGTGGCGGTCGTTGTGCTGCTTGAAATGATCAACGTCGATCAGCACCACGGTCAGCGGGCGACCACTGCGGCGGCCGGCGTCGTGTTCCTGCTGCAGGGTCTGCTCGAAGCGCAGGCGGTTGCCCAGGCCGGTCAGCGCGTCGCTGTTGGCCTGGCGGCGCCAGGCGCTGATCCGCCACAGCACCCAGGCGCAGATCACCGCCAGCATGCAGCCGAGCGCGGCGGCCGGCGCGAACCAGACCTGGCCGACGCGCAGCAACGCGAAGCTGCCCAACAGGGTCAGCGGCAACGCCAGCACTGCGCACAGCAGCGCACGCGGCAGGGTCAGGCCGAGTGCGCACAACGCCACCAGCAGTGCGCTCAGTGCCGCCTGCCAGGGTGGCGCCAGCACGTTGATGACCTTGCCACTGAGCAGCATCGAAGCCACGTTGGCCTGGTACTCGGTGCCGCTCATCCAGTGCTCGCGCGTGGTCGGGGTGAGCAGGCGCGGGGCGATGCCGCTGGCGGTCAGGCCGACCAGCACCAGGCGGTCGCGCAGCACCGCCGGGTCGACCTCGCCGTTGAGCACGTCGACGTAGGACACCTGCGGGAACCGCTCCGGCGGGCCCGCGAAGCGCACCCGCACGTAATGGTTGCGGTGCCATTGATAGGGCGATGAGGTGTCGATGTCCGGGTCGCGCAGGCCCGGCAGCGGGCCGCGCAGGTTGGCCAGCGCCAGGCCGAAGGCGGGCCAGTGCGGTGAGCCGATTCCGGCGGTGAGGTACAGGCCGCGCGCAACGCCGTCGGCCTCTACCTCGATATCGCTGTGGCCGAGCGTGCTCGCGTTGGCGGCGATCAGCGGGATCGGCAGCAGTTCCTCGGCCATGCGCGGACCGCTGGACGGCGCCGCCAACACCGGCAGGACCACGTTTCCGTTGCGGCGGATCGCGGCAGCCAGTTCGGCGTCCTGCGCACTGTCCTGGCGGTCCGGTCCGGACAGCACCAGGTCCAGCGCCACGCGCTGGCTGCCGGCGGCGGTCAGGCGGTCGAGCAGGCGCGCATGGGTCGAGCGCGGCCACGGCCACTGCCCCAGCTGCTGCAGGCTGGCGTCGTCGATCGCCACCACCAGCAGGCGCGGATCGGGCGGGTACTCCCAGGACCCCACGAACGTGTCGAAGATCGCCTCGTCCTGCTTCCAGAACACCTGCGCGTAGCTGGCCAGCGCGGCCAACGCTCCCAGCAGCACCGAAATCAGGATGCGCCGGGGCCATGGGAGCGTGATCGGGTTCATACTCCGCTTTTACCCGGTAGAGCGCGGCTGCGCTACTGCTTTACGCGTAACCGCAGGGCTTCAGAACAGCAGTGCCGACATCGAACGACGGTAGCGACCGACCAGCGCGGCATCGTCGATCACCCGGAAGGCGTCGATCAGCAGCTTGCGCGGCAGCCCCTCGCTGTAGCTGGCGTCCTTCTGCAGCATCAGCAGGAACTGCTCCAGCGCGGCCTCGTCCTGGCCGCCCAGCAGCAGCTGCACGCCGCGCAGGTGGCGGGCCTGCAGGTCGTTGCCATCGGCCGCGATGCGCGCGTCCAGTTGTTCTGCGGCGGGCGCGTCCTGCAGCGCCTTGGCGAAGTCCAGGCGGGCGCGGGCACGCACCGCGCGGTCGTCGGTGGAGAGGTTGGCCGGCAGCGCGTCGATCAGCGTACGCGCTTCGTCGGTGCCGCCGGTCTGCAGCAGGGCCAGCGCCAGTTCAAGCTTCAGCTCCTCCTTGTCCGGCTCGGCGGCGATGCTCGCGCGCAGCACGTCCACCTGCGCCTGCGGGTCCAGCGGGGCGGGCTCGGCGGCCGCTTCGGCCGGGGCTTCGGCCGGCAGCACGCCGTGCTGGGTCAGGAACTCGCGCAGCTGGCCTTCCGGCAGCGCGCCGGGGAAGCCGTCGACGATCTGGCCGCCCTTGACCAGGAATACGGTCGGTACCGAGCGGATCTGGAAAGCGGCGGCGATCTGCTGCTCCTTGTCCACGTCGACCTTGGCCAGCTCGAAGGCGCCGTTGTACTCGTCCGCCAGCTTTTCCAGCATCGGGCCCAGGGTCTTGCAGGGCTCGCACCAGGTGGCCCAGAAATCGACCAGCACCGGGGTCTGCAGGGACTTCTGCAGGACCTGTGCCTCGAAGGTCTCGGTGGTGGCTTCAAAGACGTAGGACAGCTCGCTCATGGTCGGATTCAACGGTAAAGATGTACCCAGTGTATGGTGCCGACCATATTCATAAGCAATGCCCATGATGAAAACACTGCGACGTTTCGATCCGCTGCTGGGCGCCGTGGGCGCGGTCCTGTTCCTGGCCTCGGTGCTGGGCTTCGGCGCGGCCCTGCCGGGCTACCTGCCGCTGGGCCACCCGGTGGCCCTGCTGGGCGCGATGGGGGTGCCGCACGCCGGTGCCTTCGACCTGCTGGGCTTCGTGCTGCCGGGGCTGCTGGCCGCCGCGGTGGCGCTGCGGCTGCTGGCGCGGGTGCCGGTGACCGCCCCGTGGACGCTGCGCGTGGGCGGGCAGATGCTGGTGCTGTCCGGGCTGGCGTTCGCCGCGATGGGCGTGCTGCCGCTGGACGCCAACGATATCGAGAGCCCGGCCAGCCAGTACCACGCCAGCGCGTGGATGGTCTGGGTGCTGGCGTTCGTGCCCGGCGCACTGATGTCCGGTTTCGGTGCACGGCGCCTGCCCGGCTGGGGCCGACTGGTGGCATTGCACCTGGCGGCCGGCCTGGCCGTGCTGGTCGGGGCGTTCGTGCTGCAGGCGCTGATCCCGGCGCCGGTGGCGCAGCGGGTGGCGTTCGTGGCCTGGGCGCTGTGGCTGGCCGCCGCGCTGCCGGTGGCCAGCCGGGTCCACCACCGCTGAGTTGACGGTTCCGGCCGCAATCGACGCGGTAATGCGCGCAGGCATGCCGCCTGCGATCTGGTTGGAAAGGTTAATTCCCTGATTTATCAACGGGATGTCGATCTGGTCCGGTATTGGCCGGGGCGGCGATTGGAGCCGTTTGTCGCACTGCGGTACGCTGTGCCGCTTTGCCGCCGCATCCTTAGTTTTCCATGACCAGCGTCGAACCCAACGTTTACGATCCGCAGCAGGTTGAATCGGCCGCCCAGAGCTTCTGGGACGCCACCCGCGCCTTCGAAGTGACCGAGTCTTCGGACAAGCCGAAGTACTACTGCCTTTCGATGCTGCCGTACCCGTCGGGCGCGCTGCACATGGGCCACGTGCGCAACTACACCATTGGCGACGTGATCAGCCGCTACAAGCGGATGACCGGGCACAACGTGCTGCAGCCGATGGGCTGGGATGCGTTCGGCCTGCCGGCCGAGAACGCGGCGATCAAGAACAAGACGGCGCCGGCCAAGTGGACCTACGCCAACATCGAGCACATGCGCGGCCAGTTCAAGGCCATGGGCTATGCGATCGACTGGTCGCGTGAGTTCGCCACCTGCACGCCCGAGTACTACGTGCACGAGCAGCGCATGTTCACCCGCCTGATGCGCAAGGGCCTGGCGTACCGCCGCAATGCGGTGGTGAACTGGGATCCGCTGGACCAGACCGTGCTGGCCAACGAGCAGGTCATCGACGGCCGTGGCTGGCGCTCCGGCGCGTTGGTGGAAAAGCGCGAGATTCCGCAGTGGTTCCTGCGCATCACCGATTACGCCCAGGAACTGCTGGACGGCCTGGATGAACTGCCGGGCTGGCCGGAGTCGGTCAAGACCATGCAGCGCAACTGGATCGGCCGCTCGGAAGGGCTGGAGATCCAGTTCGACGTGCGCGACGCCGACGGCAGCGCGCTGGACCCGCTGCGCGTGTTCACCACCCGCCCGGACACCGTGATGGGCGTGACCTTCGTGTCGATCGCCGGCGAGCATCCGCTGGCCCTGCATGCCGCGAAGTCGAACCCGGCGCTGGCGGCCCTGCTGGCCGAGATGAAGCAGGGCGGTGTGTCCGAAGCGGAACTGGAGACCCAGGAAAAGCGCGGCATGGACACCGGCCTGCGCGCCGTGCACCCGGTCACCGGCGCCCAGGTGCCGGTGTGGGTGGCCAACTTCGTGCTGATGGGCTACGGCACCGGCGCGGTCATGGCCGTGCCCGGCCACGACCAGCGCGACAATGAATTCGCCAACAAGTACGGCCTGCCGATCCGCCAGGTGATCGCGCTGAAGTCGCCGCGCAAGGACGAGGGCGCCTACGACGCGACCCGCTGGCAGGACTGGTACGGCGACAAGACCCGCGAAACCGAGCTGGTCAACTCCGAAGAATTCGACGGCCTGGACTTCCAGGGCGCCTTCGAGGCACTGGCCGAGCGCTTCGAGCGCAAGGCCCAGGGCCAGCGCCGCGTGAACTACCGCCTGCGCGACTGGGGCGTGAGCCGCCAGCGCTACTGGGGCTGCCCGATCCCGGTGATCTACTGCCCGAAGTGCGGCGCCCTGCCGGTCCCGGAGGAGCAGCTGCCGGTGGTGCTGCCGGAAGACGTGAATTTCGTCGGTACCGGTTCGCCGATCAAGGCCGACCCGGAATGGCGCAAGACCACCTGCCCGGACTGCGGCGGCGCGGCCGAGCGTGAAACCGACACCTTCGACACCTTCATGGAGTCCAGCTGGTACTACGCGCGCTACACCTCGCCCGGTGCCCGCGACGCGGTGGACAAGCGCGGCAACTACTGGCTGCCGGTGGACCAGTACATCGGTGGCATCGAGCACGCGATCCTGCACCTGATGTACTTCCGTTTCTTCCACAAGCTGCTGCGCGATGCGCGCATGGTGGACAGCAACGAACCGGCGCAGAACCTGCTGTGCCAGGGCATGGTGATCGCCGATACCTACTTCCGCCAGAATCCGGACGGCTCCAAGGACTGGATCAACCCGGCCGACGTGGACGTGCAGCGCGACGAGCGCGGCCGCATCACCGGTGCGGTGCTGATCGCCGACGGCCAGCCGGTGGAGATCGGTGGTACCGAGAAGATGTCCAAGTCCAAGAACAACGGCGTGGACCCGCAGGCCATGGTGAGCCGCTACGGCGCCGACACCGTGCGCCTGTTCTCGATGTTCGCCGCCCCGCCGGAGCAGTCGCTCGAGTGGAACGAAGCCGGCGTGGACGGCATGGCGCGCTTCCTGCGTCGCCTGTGGGCGCAGGTGCAGAAGCACGCGGCCGACGGCGCCGCCCCGGCGCTGGACGCCGCTGCGCTGACCGCCGAGCAGAAGGCGCTGCGCCGCAAGACCCATGAAACCATCGGCAAGGTCGGCGACGACTACGGCCGCCGCCACAGCTTCAACACCGCCATTGCCGCGGTGATGGAACTGATGAACGCGCTGGCCAAGTTCGATGACAGCTCCGAGCAGGGCCGTGCGGTCCGCCAGGAAGCGCTGCAGGCCACCGTGCTGCTGCTCAACCCGATCACCCCGCATGCCAGCCATGCGTTGTGGCAGGTGCTGGGCCATGGCGAAACGCTGCTGGAAGACCAGCCGTTCCCGCAGGCCGACGCAGGCGCACTGGTGCGTGATGCAGTGACCCTGGCCGTGCAGGTCAACGGCAAGCTGCGCGGCACCATCGAAGTGGGTGCCGACGTTCCGCGCGAGCAGATCGAAGCGCTGGGCCTGGCCGAGCCAAATGCGGCGAAGTTCCTGGAAGGCCTGACCGTGCGCAAGATCATCATCGTGCCGGGCAAGATCGTGAACATCGTCGCCGCGTAACGCCATGAGGGGCGGGGCAGGGCCCCGCCCTACGTGCTTTGTTCACGCGCAATCGGGCATGGTGTCGTCCGCCCCCTGTTGCCGGCTTCGCCCGGCTCCGCCAGACTGTGAACATGACTCGATTCCTGCTTGCCCTCGTTCTCACCGCAACCCTTGCCGGGTGTGGCTTCCATCTGCGCAACAAGCTGATGCTGCCGGCCGACACCGCTGCGGTGAAGGTGGTCTCCACCGCGCCCTACAGCGAACTGGCCAAGCTGCTGCGCCGCGGACTGATGGCCTCCGGCGCCACCATTGCCGAAGCCGACAGCAAGGCGCCCGCCGCGCAGCTGCAGGTGCTGTCCGAGCGCTGGGGCGACCTGCCCATCGCGATCGACGCACAGGGGCGCGCCCAGGAATACAGCCTGCGCTACGCGGTGATCTTCGTGTTCCGTCGCGAAGATGGCAGCGACCTGGTGCCGCAGCAGGTGATCGAGCTTTCGCGCGACTACGTGTCGCCGCCCAGTGACGCCACCGGTACCACCACCGAGCGCGAGATACTGGCCGACGAACTGCGCCGCGAAATGTCCGCCTCGATCCTGCGTCGCATCGACAGCGTGGTCCGCGCCGAACTGCAGCGTGGCACGTTGACGCCGCCTGCGGCCAAGCCTGCCGAGGTGCCGGCCGCTCCGCCGGCCACGGTCCCGGCGGCGACCAAACCGCCGCAGGGCGGCTGACCGGTCCGCACGGACCGGCCGCACGATGGAACTGCGCCCCGAACAGTTCGCCAGCCAACCGGCCAGCCAACCGCTGGTGCCGGTGTACCTGATTGCCGGGCCGGAAACACTGCGCGTCCTTGAGGCCGCCGACGCGGTGCGTGCCAAGGCCCGCGCCGAAGGCATCACCGAACGCGAAGTGTTCGACGCCGACGGCCGCGATTTCGACTGGAACCAGCTCGACGCCACCTTCAACGCCCCCAGCCTGTTCAGTGCGCGCCGGCTGGTCGAGCTGCGCCTGCCCACCGGCAAGCCGGGCAAGGAGGGCGGGGAAGTGATCAGCCAGTTCTGCGCCAACCCGGCGCCGGACGTGATCCTGCTGATCACCTGCAACGAATGGAGCAAGGCCCACCAGGGCAAGTGGGCCGAGGCGGTCAGCCGCGTCGGCGTGCTGTCGGTGGCCTGGGCGATCAAACCGCACGAACTGCCCGAGTGGATCGAGCGCCGCCTGCGCCAGAAAGGCCTGCGCGCCGACCCGGCCGCCGTGCAGCGGCTGGCCGAGCGGGTGGAAGGCAACCTGCTGGCGGCCGCGCAGGAGATCGACAAGCTGGCGCTGCTGGCCAGCGGCCAGAACCTGGACGTGGACACCATGGAATCGCTGGTGGCCGACGCCGCCCGCTACGACGTGTTCCGGCTGCTGGAAGCCACCTTCTCCGGGCAACCGGCGGCGGTGCTGCGCATGCTCGCCGGCCTGCGCGCCGAAGGCGAGGCGGTGGCCGCGCTGATGCCGATGGTGATCCGCGAAATGCTGGCTACTGCGGCCCTTGCACGCGTGCAGGCACGCGGCGGCAACCTGGCCGCTGAAATGAAGAGCCGCGGCATCTGGGAATCACGCCAGGCGCCGTTCAAGCGCGCGCTGCAACGCCACCCGGAGGCCAAGCGCTGGGAGCGCTTCGTGGCCGAGGCCGGGCTGGTCGACCGCATGGCCAAGGGGCGCGCCGACGGCGACGCCTGGCTGGGCCTGGAGCGGCTGCTGGTGGCGGTGGCCGAAGCACGCGCGGTACGCCTGCTGGCCCGTGCCTGAGCCCGATGGGCCTGCGCATCCATTACGGCGGTACCTTCGACCCGGTCCACCAAGGCCACATGGCCATTGCCCGCGCCGCGCGCGACCAGCTCCAGGTCGCGGTGCGCCTGCTGCCGGCGGCCGACCCGCCGCACCGTCCCGCGCCGGGTGCCAACGCGACCCAGCGTGCGGCGATGCTGGCGCTGGCCATCGACGACGAACCCGGCCTGCTGCTGGACCTGCGCGAGCTGGAGCGGGCGCAGCGCCAGCCGGAGGTGCCGTCGTACACCGTCGATACCCTGCGCGAGCTGCGCGACGAGCTGGGCCCGCGCCAGCCGATCGCCTGGCTGGTGGGCGCCGACAGCCTGCTGGGCCTGACCGGCTGGCATGAATGGGAGGCGCTGTTCGAACTGGCCCATTTCATCGTCGCCGACCGCCCGGGCAGCCCGCTGCAGCAGCAGCTCCCCGCCCCCCTGCAGGACGTCCTGCAGGGGCGCTGGACCGCGAAGGAGGGCGACCTGTTCGGCGCGCCGGCCGGCCGCCTGCTGCACCTGCAGGCGCCGCTGCGCAGCGAATCGGCCACCGAGGTCCGGAAGAGGATCGCCAGCGGCGGCGACTGGCGCGCGCTGCTGCCGGGCAGGGTTGCCGACTACGTTGCCGACCACCGGCTGTACGGACTTGGCGAGTCGTGAACCCGTTCAGGTCGCTGGACCCGTATAATCGCCCCCAAATCTATAGAGTCCCCCTGCTTTGAGCGACCAAGTCCAGCCCCAGACCATCAAGGTCGAACTGCCGAATCCGGCGCCGTCCACCGAACAGCTTCTCCAGTGCGTGCGTAATGCCACCGAAGAACTGAAGGCCAGGGACGTGGTCGAGATCGACGTGATCGGCAAGTCCAGCGTCACCGATTTCATGGTGATCGCCTCGGGCACCTCCAGCCGCCACGTGAAGTCGATTGCCGACGAAGTGATGAAGTTCGCCAAGCAGCTGGGCGTGATGCCGCTGGGCGTGGAAGGCGAGCGCGAAGCCGAGTGGGTGCTGGTGGACCTGGGCGACGTGGTGGTACACGTGATGCTGCCGCGCGTGCGCGAGTTCTATGCGCTGGAGCGCCTGTGGACCGTGGGCGACCAGGCCCCGAGCCTGCTTGACGACGAAGCCGACGAAGCAGACGAAGACGACTACGCCGCGCGCTGAACCCCGCGCACGCAGTAGCGACAACGGCGCCCCGGTGGCGCCGTTGTCATTTCAAGGAGCACGACCATGAAAGCCAGGTTGATCGCCACCGGCGAACGCGCCCCCAGCTGGGTGGCGCAGGGCTTTGCGGAGTACCAGAAGCGGCTGTCGCACTGGCTGCCGTTCGAGCTGGTGGAGATCGAGCCCGGCCTGCGCGGCAAGGGCCGCGACGCACGCCGTGCCACCGATGACGAAGGCAAGCGGGTGATCGCCGCGCTGCCCAAGAACGCCTACGTGGTCGCGCTGGACGTGCCCGGCAAGCAGCTCAGCTCCGAACAGCTGGCGCAGCGCCTGGAGCACTGGCGCGGGCAGGGCCGCGACCTGGCCTTCCTGATCGGCGGTCCGGAAGGGCATTCGGCCGAAGTCTCCGCGCTGGCCGATGAAAAGTGGTCGATCGGGCCGCTGACCCTGCCGCACATGCTGGTGCGCCTGGTGGTGGCCGAGCAGCTGTACCGCGCTGCGGCGATGCTGGCCAACCATCCGTATCACCGCGCGTAAAGAAATTAAGCACGGAAGGGTTACAAGCAGCAAAAAGCCGGTTACAATGCGCACCCCGCCCGAATAGCTCAGCCGGTTAGAGCACTTGACTGTTAATCAGGGGGTCGTTGGTTCGAGTCCAACTTCGGGCGCCAAGTTTTGAGAGCCTCGCAGCGATGCGAGGCTTTTTTTTGTCCGCGCGGAGCGTGCATGAAAAAGCCCGGGCAATGCCCGGGCTTTTCCGTTTCACACCTGCACCGATCAGTTGAAGGTGTACTTCGCGCCGATGGTGAAGTAGCGGCCGATGGCGCCGCTGAAGTGCAGCGGGTTGTAGTTCACGCCACCGTAGGTGGTCGGATCCAGCGGGGCGGTGCGGTCGAACACGTTCTGCACCGAGGCGTTGAGTTCGAACGCGTCGGTGATGTTGTAGCGACCGGACAGGTCGAAGGTGGTGAACGAGGCGATCTTCTCCACCGGCGTGCCGTCCCAGTAGAACGCCAGGTAGTCGCCACCGCGGCGGTCCTTGTTCTCCAGGCTGCTGATGTAGTTGACGACGCCGCTCACGCTCCACGCGTCCTGCTTCCAGGTGGTGCCGAAGTTGATGCGGTCTTCCGGCGTGCCGATGCAGTTGGTCACGTCGCAGTTGCCGTGCGTGCCCACGTAATCGACGGTGCTGTCGCCTTCGGTGCGCTCGAACTTGAGCACGTGGCTCCACTGCAGGTCCATCTCCAGCTGGCCCGGACCGATGTCGAAGGTCTGGCGGATATCGGTGTCGATACCACGGACCCGCGACGAGTTGGCGTTCACGTAGGCGGTGTTGACCGCCAGGATGGTGCCGGTGCCGGGAATGCCGTTGATCAGGTCGGTGTCGCGCAGCACGTCTCCCGCTGCGATGGCATCGGCCGTGCTGCCCTGCGCGATTTCATTGGTGCGCTTGATTTCCCAGGCGTCCACGGTCAGCGAGGTGGTCGAGGTCGGCTGCAGCACGATACCGAACGAGTAGCTCTTGGACTCTTCCGGCTTCAGGTCCGGGTTCGGGCTGGTGATGATCGCCACCGAGCGCGCGCCGCAGTTGGTGGTTACATCGTCCGGCGGGCTGACTGCGCAGCGGACCGGGTCGCGGGCAGTGGAGAAGGCCGCGAGGCCGCCGTCGCCGTTTTCGGCCGGGTTCGGGGCACGGAAGCCTTCCGCATAGGAACCGCGCAGGGCGATCCAGTCGGCCGGGGTCCACTTCACGCCCAGTTTCGGCGTGGCCTTGCCTTCACCGCTTTCGTACTTGTCGTAACGCAGCGCGCCGGACAGTTCCAGCTGTTCCAGCACCGGGGCCGACAGTTCGACGTAACCGGCATACACGTTCTGGGTGCCGTCATAGGCCGAGTAACCCAGGCCGATGATGTCGCCGATGTCGGTGTAGGTCTGCGGGGTCAGGCTGTTGCTGGTCTTGCGCCACTCGGTACCCATGGCCAGGCCGAGCGGGCCGCCCTTGAGGTCCATCAGGCTGCGCGACACGGTGAAGTCGAACATGTCCAGGCTGGACTTCGCGTTGGCCTGGATGTCCGGCGAGATGTAGTCATACAGCGCCTGCGAGTTCTGCCCGGCGTTGTCGCCGATGCGCCACACGCCACCGGCGCAGTTCGGGTCGCCCAGTGCGCACTGCACGGCGCTGTAGCGCAGGAAGCCGGTGCGCTTGTTGACCAGGTTGGTGCCCGAATGCAGGTAGGCGGTGTCGTAGCTCCAGTCGCCCCAGTTGCCCTTGGTGCCGACCAGGAAGCGGGTGAACTCATTGGTGTTGGTGGTCACGCGCGGGCCCACGTCCCAGGCCGAATAGCGCAGGCGCGCGGTCTCGCCGAGGATGTTGTCCGGATGGGCGGCGTTGAGCACCACGGCGCCCGGGCCGCTGCTGGCGTTGACCGGGCCGCCGGGGTAGCCCCAGCTGCCGGACACGCCGGACGGGGTGTTGCTGAATACCGTTTCCTTCTTGGAGTAGCCGATTTCGGTGTAGATCTCGCCGCCTTCGCCATAGGCGAAGCTGGCGCGACCGAACACGTTGACGTACTCCTCCTTCGGACTCAGCGAGCGGAACTGCTGCGCCGGATCCCACAGGCAGCCGTCTTCGGCGATCGATGCGTCGGTCTGGCCCGGAATGGTGGTCAAGCCCTGGCAGCCGGGCAGCGGCACCAGCAGGGCGGGGGTGGTGTTGGTGAACAGCGAGCCGTTGGGGCCGTTGCCGCCGCCGGTGCGGCCGTTGAGGTAGGCGCCGCCCAGGAACTGGGCGTCGGATGCGGCGATGCCCCACTGGCGCAGGTCGCCGGTACCGATCCAGTCGCGGTTCTTGCGGTCACTGATCGCGATGGCGTCGGTCTTGCCCACATCCAGGCTGAAGAACGCGTTCCAGCCGTCTTCGGCGATGTCGCCGGTACCGGCGGTCAGGGTCGCCTTCTTGGCGTCGCCGTCGCTGTCGCCGGACAGGCCGTACGAGCCGCGCAGGATGGCGCCTTCGAAGTCGCTGCGCAGGATGATGTTGACCACGCCGGCGATGGCGTCGGAACCGTAGATGGCGGACGCGCCATCCTTCAGCACTTCCACGCGCTCGACCGCGTCCAGCGGAATGGTGCTGAGGTCGGTGAAGACCTTCTGGCCGTCATCGGCCAGGCCATAGGTGGCCATGCGGCGGCCGTTCAACAGCACCAGCGTGGAACCGGCGCCCAGGCCGCGCAGCGAGATGCCCGCGCCGCCGCCGGCAAAGCCGTTGCCGAAGGTCTTGGGGATGGAGCCGGCGCCGTCGGAGGTCAGCGTCTGCAGGTATTCGGCCACGGTGGTCTTGCCGCTGCGGTCGATTTCCTGGCGCGTTACCACCTGCACCGGAGAGGGGGTTTCGGTATTGGTACGGGGAATGTTGGAACCGGTGACGGTGATGCGGTCCAGGTTGGTGGCACCCTGGTCCTGGGCCATGGCCGAGGAGGAGGCGAAGGCACCGGCCAGCAGCAGCACGCTGCCGGTAAGTACGGAGGAAACAGAGTGCGCCAGCGGGTTGCGGCGGCCACGGTAGGGCCGTTGGATCGGGTGTTTCACAGTTTCTCTCCTGACTGGAAAACCAATTAATAAGTTGTTGGCGCGCCCGTCTTTGCGGGGCGTCGGCGACAATCTAGGTTTCCGGCAGGTGACGAAGTCGTGAAAATTTGCTTAATTCGTGTCAAAAGTGACGGCCGTCAAAATGTGGGGGGAAATCCATTGATATTCCCCCCGCAATAGCCTATTCGGGCAGCGAGAAACTCACCGGCACCAGCCCGGTGGCCGGCACTGCCTGGCCGTCGACCTGCGCCGGCACGAAGCGCCAGTGGCGCAGCACCTGCTGGCGTGCGGCGTTGTCCAGCACTCGCGAGCCGCTGCTGCGCTCGATCCCCACGCTGGCCGGCCGGCCCTCGGCATCGACCTGGACCCGCAGCACTACCGTGCCCTGTTCGCCGGCGCGGATCGCGGCGATCGGGTAGCTCGGCGGCGGGGCCGAGCGGTACTGCAGCTGCACGCCTTCGCCTGACGAGGCCGGGGCGGGTTCCACCGGGGCCAGGGTCGGGGCCTGGATGTCACTGGCCGGCAGCGGGGGCACGGCCAGCACGTCGTCGGCCGTGGCGGTCGGCGGCGGCAGCGGAGCGACGCGTGGGGTGGTCGTGGGTGCGCGGACCGGCACCGGTTCGGTAGGCGGCAGCGGCGGCGGCGGTTCGGGCTGGGCGACCGGTGGCACGATCATGTTGATCACCATGCGGTCGCGCGGGAGGGGCGCGGCCACATAAGCGGCGGGGATCAGCAGGAGCATCAGCGCCAGTAGATGCAGGGCCAGCGCGGTGCTCCAGCCGAGCACGCGCGAGACGTCGATATGAAGCGGGACCACCGGGGGATGCGTACGGACCATGCGCCACTCTCCTTGCCAGATGTGCGTGCGGGAACATCAACGTACGGGCGCGGCCGACGGGGTTGCGGACTGCGGAAGACGGGGCCGCGCAATGACAGGATTACCGGAGCCGGGCGCGGGCTGGAAGTCAGGGGCGATGTGGGTGTTTGGCCGCCGGTCATAAACAGAAGACGGCGCCCGAAGGCGCCGTCTCGTTGTCCAGCGGTGCACCGCTCTGGTCTTACCTGCCCAGGTCGAACACCACGTCCAGGTTTACCGACACCGTCGACTCGCCAGGCGACACCGGCGTGGAGATGTCCGCCGCCATCGGCGCGGCCGCGGCGCGCATCATCACCGGGCGGAAGTTGCCACCGCCACTTTCAGAGATGCTGACGATCCGGCGCACGCGCAGGCCCAGCGATTTCGCATACGTTTCGGCGCGGGCCTGGGCCTTCTTCAGCGCGGCCAGGCGGGCTTCGTCGTAGACCGGTTCGGGCTGGTCGATCTCGAACTGCGGGCCGTTGATCTGGTTGGCGCCCTGTGCGGCCAGTGCGTCGAGCACCTTGCCCAGTCTGGCGATGTCGCGCACCTTCAGGCTGACCGTGTTGCTGGCCTGGTAGCCGGTGATCTTCGGCGCCTCGTTCTCGGCATAGCGATACTGCGGGCTGAGGTTGACCCCGCTGGTCTGCACGTCGCGCTCGGCGATGCCGGCGGCCTTGATCGCGGCCAGCACCTTCACCATCTGCTCGGCGTTCTGGCGCATGGCGGTGTTGCCGTCGGTGGCCTGGGTGACCACCCCGGCCGACAGCGTGGCCACGTCGGGCACGCGGCGCGCCTCGGCGTTGGCCGAAATGTTGAGCAGGGTGCCGTCGGCCGGCACGGCGATGGCGGGTTGGGACTGGGCGTGGGCGGTCATCGAGGTTCCCAGGGCAAGCGAGAGGGCGAGCAGCAGCGGGGACAGGGCGTGGCGACGCATGTGGATCTCCTTGTGAAGGCGTTGAGGTTGGTGTCGGAGCGATGAACGTCTGGTGAGAAACGGCGGGGTTGGACGCAATTGGTTGTGGTTGCTCGCGATTCAGACAGGGCGCGCAGGTTATGCTTCCGCGATGCTTTATCTTGCCTCCCGTTCCCCCCGACGAACCGATCTGCTGGCGCGCCTGGACCGACCGTTCCGCGCGCTGGACCTGGACGTGCCCGAAGTACGGGCCGCCGGCGAAACCGCCCAGGACTATGTGCGGCGCGTGGCCGTGGACAAGGCCCGTGCCGGCCTGGCCCTGGTCGCCGATGACCCGCACGCGTGCGTGCTGGGCGCCGATACCGAAGTGGTGCTGGACGGGGAGGTGTTCGGCAAACCGGTCGATACCGCCGACGCCGCCGCAATGCTGCGCCGTCTGTCCGGCCGCACCCACCAGGTGATGACCGTGGTGGCGCTGGTCGCCGCCGGAATCGAGCAGGTGGTGGAGGTGGTCTCGGAGGTCAGCTTCATCGCGCTGGACGACGCGGCCATTGCCGCCTATGTCGCCACTGGCGAACCGATGGGCAAGGCCGGTGCCTACGCCATCCAGGGCGGCGCAGAACGTTACATCCGCCACCTGGCGGGCAGCTATTCGGGCGTGATGGGCTTGCCCCTGCAGCAGACCGAACAGCTGCTGCAGGCATTCGAATCGAAGGGAGTCGCCCATGTCTGAGGAAATCCTGGTCAACGTCACCCCGCGCGAAACCCGGGTGGCGGTCATTGAAAACGGCATGCTGCAGGAGCTGCACATCGAACGCGGCTGGCGCCGCGGGGTGGTCGGCAACATCTACAAGGGCAAGGTGCAGCGGGTGATGCCGGGCATGCAGGCCGCGTTCGTCGAGGTCGGGCTGGAACGCGCCGCCTTCCTGCACGCCAACGATGTGGTGCGCCCGGCCCCGGTGGCCAGTGCCGACACCGAAGGCACCACCCTGCCGCCACCGTCCTCGGTACCGATCGTGGAGCTGCTGCGCGACGGCCAGGACATCGTGGTGCAGGTGGTGAAGGATCCGATCGGCACCAAGGGTGCCCGGCTCACCACCCAGATCAGCATTCCCTCGCGCTACATGGTGCTGCTGCCGCAGTCCAAGGTGGTGGGGGTGTCGGCGCGGATCGAGGACGAGGCCGAGCGCGCGCGCCTGAAGACGCTGGTGACCGAACTCTCGGCCCAGCACGGCGGCTACGGCTACATCGTGCGCACCAATGCCGAGGGTCAGCCGGCCGAGGCCATCGCCGAGGACATTGCCTACCTGTCGCGGGTCTGGAACGTGGTCGAGCGCCGTGGCCGCGAGGCCGCCCCGTGCAGCGTGATCTACGAGGACCTGAGCCTGCCGCTGCGCTCGGTGCGCGACCTGATCCGCAAGGACGTGGACAAGGTCAAGGTGGACTCGAAGGAAACCTTCACCCAGCTGCAGGCGTTCGTGGCCAAGTACATGCCGGTGCTGGCCGAGAAGCTGGAGCTGTACAGCGGCGACCGCCCGATCTTCGACATGTTCGGGGTCGAGGATGAAATCGGCCGCGCGCTGGACAAGCAGGTGCCGCTGAAGTCCGGTGGCTACCTGGTGATCGACCAGACCGAGGCGATGACCACCATCGACGTCAACACCGGGTCGTTCCTGGGCCAGCGCAATCTGGAAGAGACGGTGTTCCGCACCAACCTGGAAGCGGCCCAGTCGGTGGCGCGCCAGCTGCGGCTGCGCAACCTGGGCGGGATCATCATCATCGACTTCATCGACATGGACGATGCCGAACACCGCCGCCAGGTGCTGCGCACGCTGGAAAAGGCGCTGGCCCGCGACCATGCCAAGACCACGGTCTATGAGTTCTCGCCGCTGGGGCTGGTCGAGATGACCCGCAAGCGCACCGTGGAAAGCCTGGAGCGGCAGCTGTCCGAGCCGTGCCCGGAATGCAGCGGGCGCGGCTCGATCAAGACCGCCGAGACGGTCACCTACGAGATCTTCCGCGAGATCACCCGCGCGGTGCGCCAGTTCGACGCAGCGCGGCTGCTGGTGATCGCTTCGTCCAAGGTGGTGGCCCGGATCACCGACGAGGAATCGGCGGCGGTGGCCGAGCTGGAGGAATTCCTGGGCAAGTCGATCCGCTTCCAGGCCGATGAGCAGTACCTGCAGGAGCAGTTCGATGTCGTCCTGCTCTGAGTACCGATGAGCGCGCCGCTGCGCCTGCGACTGCGAAGGATTCGCCGCCATGCTGCCTATGCCATGGCGATCGTATTGGTATGCGTGGCCCTGCTGGTGGGCACCATCAGCCAGCTGCTGCCGCTGGCCGAGCGCCACCCGGACAAGGTGGCCGGCTGGCTGAGCGCGCGCGCCGGGCAGCCGGTGGCGTTCGATCAACTGCAGACCCGCTGGACCCGGCGTGGTCCGTTGCTGGCGCTCAAGGGCCTGCGCATCGGCGCGGGCGAGGGCCTGCGCATTGGCGAGGCCGAGGTGCTGGTGTCGCTGTATTCCGGGCTGCTGCCCGGTCATTCGCTGACCGAGCTGCGCCTGCGCGGGCTGGCGCTGGTGCTGCAGCGGGCCGAGGACGGCCGCTGGTCGGTGCAGGGCCTGCCGCAGCCCAAGGCCGGCGGCGATCCGCTGGAAACGCTGCGCCGCCTGGGCGAGCTGCAGGTCATCGGCGGCCGCCTGCGGGTGGATGCGCCGTCGCTGAAGGTGCAGGCCGAGCTGCCGCGGATCGACCTGCGCCTGCGCGTGAACGGCGAGCGCGTCTCGGTCGGCGCCCGTGCCTGGGCCGACGTGCAGGCCGCGCCGCTCACCGCCGTGCTCGACTTCAACCGTGCCAAGGGCGACGGCCAGGCCTGGCTCGCCGCCGACCCGGCCGACTTCCGCGCCTGGTCCGCGCTGCTGAGCTTCGGCGGGGCGTCGCTGCAGCAGGGCACCGGCACCTTCAACACCTGGGTGGACCTGCGCGACCACCGCGTGGTGATGCTCACCACCGACGCCGACCTGCAGGGCGTGCAGCTGCACGGGGCGACCCTGGCAGACGGCGAGCGCCCCACCTTGCAGCTGGACGCGCTGCAACTGCGTGCGCGCTGGCGCTGGGTGCAGGGCGGCTGGCGGGCCGACGCGCCGCGCCTGCGGATCGGCCTGGACGGGCGCACCGAACAGCTCGATGGCCTGTTGATCGCCGGCGGCCAGCACCTGGCGCTGGCCGGCGACAACATCGACGCCACCGCACTGCTGCGCGGGTTGGCGCTGACCGACCGGATCGATCCGGGCCTGCGTGCCTGGCTGCATGACGCCGCACCGCAGGTGCGGATGCGCCGCGTGCGGGTGGCCGGCGAGCGCGACGGTGCACTGCAGTTCGAAGGCGACCTCGAGGACATCCAGTTCGCTGCGGCCGGCCACGCGCCGGGCCTGAGCGGGGTGGGCGGGCACTTCAACGGCGACGCCAACGGGTTCCGGCTGGACCTGCAACCGTCGCGGGTGATGCAGTTCGACTGGCCCACCGGCTTCGGCGTGCGCCACGACGTGCGCCTGGCCGGCAGCATGGTCGGCTGGCGCGATGAAGGCGGCGGCTGGCGGATCGGCACCCCGGCGCTGCGCGTGCAGGGTACCGACTACGCCGCCGACGTGCGCGGCACGGTGTGGTTCCAGGGCAATGGCACCCGCCCGTGGCTGCAGCTGGCGGCCAAGCTGGACGACGTGCCGATGACGGCGGCCAAGCGCTTCTGGATCCATTCCAAGATGAGCAAGGGCGCCACCGACTGGCTGGACGCGGCGCTGGTGGGCGGTTATGTGCGCGGCGGCATCGGCCTGGTCACCGGCGACCTGGAAGACTGGCCGTTCGACAGGAACAACGGCCGCTTCGAGACCAGCGGGCATATCGACAACGGCAACATCCGCTTCCAGCACGACTGGCCGACCATGGACAAGGTGGATGGCGATATCGCCTTCATCGGCCCGGGGTTTGAAATGCACGGTCGCGGCGACCTGGCCGGGGTGGTGGTGGACCACTTCGATGCAGGTATCGCAGATTTCGGCCCATCCGCGTTGACGGTGAAGGCGACCACCCGCAGCGACGCCGGCGCGCTGCTGGCGATGCTCAAGCAGAGCCCGCTGCATGCCACCTATGCGGATTCGCTGGACAACCTGAGCGCCAAGGGCCCCGCAGCGGTCACCTTCGACCTGCTGCAGCCGCTGCACCACGACCAGGGCCCCGGCCACCTGCAGGGCACGGTCGAGCTGGACGGCGCCACGCTGTCGGACAAGCGTTTCGACCTGACCTTCGATGCGATGCGGGGCCTGGCAAAGTACAGCCGGGACGGTTTCGGTGCCGAGGCGCTGGCCGTGCGCCATCTGGGCCAGGACGGCCAGTTGAGCCTGCGTGCCGGTGGCTATGTGCGCGACCCGCAGCAGGCGTTCGAAGCCGAGCTCGGCGCCGCGCTGGACGCCGGCCTGCTGCTCGACCGGGCGCCGGAACTGGGCTGGCTCAAACCGTACATCCAGGGCACGTCGCGATGGACGATCGGGGTCACCCTTCCCAAGGTCGCGGCGGGCAGCAAGCTGCAACCGCCGACGATGCTGCGCCTGGATTCGGAGTTGGTCGGCACCCGCCTGGACCTGCCGGCGCCGCTGGACAAACCCGCTGACACCCCGTTGGCCACCTCGGTCACCGCGCAGCTGCCGATGGGCGCCGGGCGGGTGGACGTGGCGTTCGGCCAGCGCCTGGCGCTGGCGGCGCGCACGCACAACAACCAGACCGGCGTGCAGGTCACGCTGGGCAGCGACACCGTCGACCGCGAACCGCCGACCAGCGGGCTGGTGGTCAACGGCCAGAGTGGCTCGCTGGATGCGCTCGACTGGATCGCGCTGGCGCGCTCGCCGGGAGGTACCCCCGATGCCGACCCGATGCCATTGCGCCAGGTCGACGTGCAGGTCGGGCAGCTGCTGCTGGCCGGCGGCATGTTCCCGCAGACGCGCCTGCAGCTGCGGCCCTCGAACAGCGGGATCGACGTGCGCCTGGATGGCCCGTCGCTGGCGGGCGACCTGAGCGTGCCCAGTGCCGACGGCGCGCCGATTGTCGGCACGCTCGACCGCGTGCACTGGCAGTCGCCGCCGTCGCCGGTGAAGGCGCCGGGCGACGGCGCGCCGATCCTCCTGCCGGCCGACGCCACCTTGCCCGCGCGCGTGCAGGCCAGCGCCAACGACACCAACCCGGCGAAGATTCCGCCGCTGTCGCTGGACGTGGCCGACCTGCAGTTCGGCAAGGCGCGGCTGGGCCAGGCGGTGCTGCGCACGCGCCCGTTCGGCAACGGCCTGAGCGTGGACAAACTGCAGTTCCGCGCGCCGAAGCAAGCGATCGACATCCAGGGCCGCTGGCTCGGGATGGGCCCCGCGGCCAGCACCCATGTCGAGGTCAAGGTGGACAGTGACGACCTGGGTGGCCTGATGCAGAACCTGGACTACGGCGGCCAGCTGCGCGCCGGCCAGGGCCAGATCACCCTCGAGGCCGGCTGGCAGGGCGGTCCGTCGGACTTCCAGCTGGGCGCGCTGCAGGGCCGGATGGAGGTGCACGCGCGCAATGGCCAGCTGCTCGAACTGGAGCCCGGCGCAGGTCGCGTGCTCGGCCTGCTCAGCGTGGCCCAGCTGCCGCGCCGGCTGATGTTCGACTTCCGCGACTTCTTCTCCAAGGGCTTTGCCTTCAACCAGATCGGCGGCACGCTGGCGTTCGCCGACGGCATGGCCACCACCGACAAGGTGCTGATCGAAGGCCCGGCCGCCAACATCAGCATCCGCGGGCGCACCGACCTGCGCCGCCAGCAGTTCGACCAGACCATCGACGTCAATCCGCGCGCAGGAAACCTGCTCACCGTGGTCGGCGCGGTCGCCGGCGGCCCGGTCGGCGCGGCGGTAGGCGCAGCAGCCAATGCGGTGCTGTCCAAGCCGCTGGGTGAGATCGGCGCCAAGACCTATCGGGTGACCGGCCCGTGGGCCGAGCCCAAGGTCGACGTGATCGACCGTGACGATGCGCCGAAGCCGGCCGCACCCGCGCCGGTGGCACGTTGACCCCCTTTTTCCCGCGCCCGGGTTGCACTCCCGCCCTGCGCCCATAGATCAAGACCATGACTGACAACGCACTCACCCTTGCCCAAGACCGCCTGCTGCTGCCTGCCGGGCTCGACGCCGGTGGCCTGGAACGCACCTTCGGCACCCTGCTGGGGCCGGGCATCGATTTCGGCGACCTGTACTTCCAGCACGCCCGCCGCGAGAGCTGGAGCGTAGAAGACGGCATCGTCAAGGACGGCGCCCACTCCATCGAGCAGGGCGTGGGCGTGCGCGCGATTGCCGGCGAGAAGACCGGCTTCTCCTATTCCGATGACATCCACGGCGACGCCCTGCTGGCCGCCGCACAGTCGGCGCGCGCGATCTCGCGCGACGGCGGTGCGCAGCCGGCCCGCGCCCTGGTGCGCGGCAACGGCCGCGCGCTGTACCCGGCGCTGGACCCCATCGACGGGATCGGCAATGAAGCCAAGGTCGAGGTGCTCAAGCGGCTGGACCGCTACCTGCGCGCGGCCGACCCGCGCGTGCAGCAGGTGATGGTGAGCCTGTCCGGCGGCGTCGACACGGTGCTGATCGCGCGCAGCGACGGCGTGCTGGCCGGCGACATCCGCCCGCTGGTACGCCTGAACGTGCAGGTGATCGTGGAACAGCACGGCCGCCGCGAATCCGGCTATGCCGGCGGCGGTGGCCGTTACAGCTACGAGGAACTGTTCGGCGACGGGCGCCCGGAAGCCTTCGCGCGCGAAGCGCTGCGCCAGGCGCTGGTCAACCTGGAGGCGATCCCGGCCCCGGCCGGGGTGATGACCGTGGTGCTCGGCCCGGGCTGGCCGGGCGTGCTGCTGCATGAAGCGGTCGGGCATGGCCTGGAAGGCGACTTCAACCGCAAGGGCACCAGCGTGTACGCCGGCCGCATCGGCGAGCGCGTGGCCGCCAAGGGCGTGACCATCGTCGACGACGGCACCCTGGACGGCCGCCGCGGCTCGCTCAACATCGACGACGAAGGCCACCCGACCCAGTGCACCACGCTGATCGAGGACGGCATCCTGGTCGGCTACATGCAGGACTCGCTCAACGCGCGGCTGATGGGCGTGGCCCCGACCGGCAATGGTCGCCGCGAGTCGTTCGCGCACATGACCATGCCGCGCATGACCAACACCTACATGCGTGCCGGCCAGCACGACCCGGAAGAGATGATCCGCTCGGTCAAGCGTGGCCTGTATGCGGTGAACTTCGGTGGCGGCCAGGTCGACATCACCAGCGGCAAGTACGTGTTCTCGGCCACCGAGGCCTACCTGATCGAAGACGGCAAGGTCACCGCGCCGGTGAAGGGCGCCACCCTGATCGGCAACGGTCCGGAAACCATGCAGAAGGTGCGCATGATCGGCAACGACCTGGCGCTGGACGAAGGCGTGGGCGTGTGCGGCAAGGACGGCCAGAGCGTGCCGGTGGGCGTGGGCCAGCCGTCGCTGTTGATCGACGGCATCACCGTGGGCGGCACCCAGGCCTGATCGCCGGATGCCGTCCCGCCTGCCCGGTTCAGTCGTTGCTGTCGCCGTCGAGGTCGTCGGCGTCAGCGTCGCTGTCGGACGCGACCGCGTCCAGGCCCAGTGCAGCCGGCACGAACAGCGCGCGCAGCACCTGGTAGAGCTCGCGGAAGGCGCGCGGCGGCTTGTTCTTCGCCCGCTCAGCCTGTGCGTTGCGCACCAGCGTGCGCAGCTGCTGGCGGTCGGCCTGCGGGTATTCCTCCAGCAGCGTCGACAGCGCCTTGTCGCCGTCCTTGAGCAGGCGCTCGCGCCAGTCTTCGGCGCGGTGCAGGGCGGCCACTTCGCGGCGCGAGGTTTCGCTGTTCACATCCAGCGCGTCGCGGATCGCGTCCAGCGTGGCTTCGTCTTCGCGCCGCATGTGCTTGGCCAGGAACGCCAGCTGGCGCTTGTGGGCGATATGCGCGGTGATCCGCTTGGCTTCGGCGATGTGCGGCAGCAGGTCTTCCGGGACCGGCACGCGGGCCAGCTGGGCCGGGGTCAGCGACACCAGCTTCTCGCCCAGGGCCAGCACGTCCAGCGCGTCGCGCCGGTTCTGGCTGCGGCTGATATCAAGGAATTCACCGGTTTCTTCGTCGCGTCCGCGCATCGTCTTCTTTCCACATCCAGAACTGTGCCCGGCGTTGCGCCCGGCACTCACCCGTACAGGATAAAGCATTGAACGTGATCTCCCCTGAAGCCGCCGCCGCCGACGACAGCCTGCAGCGGCTGGAACAGCTGGCCGACATCTCCCAGCAGCTGCTGGAGCGGGCCCGGGCGCTGGGTGCCAGCCAGGCCGAAGTGAGCTGCAGCGAAGAGCGCGGGCTGGACGTGAACGTGCGCCTGGGCGAGGTCGAAACGGTGGAATCCACCCGCGACCGAGGCATTGCCGTAACCGTGTACTTCGGCCAGCGCAAGGGCAGTGCCAGCACCGCCGACCTGCAGCCGGCCAGCCTGGAGGCCACCGTGGCCCAGGCCTGCGCGATTGCCCGCCACACCGAGGACGACGAGGCCGCCGGCCTGGCCGACCCGGCGCTGATGGCCCGGGAGTTCCCTGACCTGGACAGCTGGCATCCCTGGGCCCTGCAGGCCGACCAGGCCGTGGACCTGGCGCTGGCCTGTGAAACGGCCGGGCGTGGCGCCGACCCGCGCATCAGCAATTCCGACGGCGCCTCGGCGGCCACCGCCACCAGCCTGTCGGTGTACGCGAACTCGCACGGGTTCATCGGCCGCGACCGCAGCAGCCACCATTCGGTCGGCTGCGCGCTGATCGCCGGGCAGGGCGACGGCATGCAGCGCGACGGGTGGTACAGCAGCGCGCTGGCCCGTGAGGACCTGGAAGACGCCGCCGCGATCGGCCGCCGCGCCGCCGAGCGCACCGTGGCCCGCCTGCAGCCGCGCTCGATGGCCACCGCGCAGATGCCGGTACTGTATTCGCCCGAAGTAGCGCGCTCGCTGATCGGCCACCTGCTCGGCGCGGTCTCCGGCGGGGCGCTGTACCGCCGCGCCAGCTTCCTGCTCGACAGCGTGGGCACGCAGCTGTTCCCGGACTGGTTCGCGGTGGACGAGCGGCCGCTGCTGCGCCGCGGACTGCGCTCGACGGCGTTCGACGGCGACGGCGTGGCCACCCGCGATTCGTCGCTGATCGAAGACGGGGTGCTGCAGCGTTACGTGCTGGGCAGCTATTCAGCGCGCAAGCTGGGCCTGGTCACCACCGGTAATGCCGGTGGCGTGCACAACCTGCTGGTACGCGCCAATGCCGGCGACCTGGCCTCGATGGCGCGCCAGATGGGCAACGGCCTGCTGGTGACCGAGCTGATGGGGCAGGGCGTGAACGGCGTGACCGGCGACTACTCGCGCGGCGCCGGCGGTTTCCGGGTGGAGAATGGCGAAATCCAGTATCCGGTGGACGGCATCACCATCGCCGGCAACCTCAAGGACATGTTCGCCGCGATCGAAGCGGTGGGCAGCGACGTCGACCGCCGTTCGCACGTGCAGGTCGGCTCGATCCTGGTCGGGCGAATGACGGTAGCCGGTAACGATTGACGGCATCGATTGACGTATCCTGTGCTGGCTGACGCGGCAGGCGGGGAGCCTGCCACGCACCACCCACACACTGGATAAGGAGTTTCACGTGAGCGAATTCGACAACGTCACCGCCCCGCCGCCGCCGCCGACCAGCGTCGGCCCGGTCCCCAGCGACCAGCGCACCATGGCACTGGCCGCACACCTGCTCGGCATCTTCACCTGGTTCATCGGCCCGCTCATCATCTGGCTGATCAGCAAGGACGACAGCAGCAAGGGCTTTGTCACCGACCAGGCCAAGGAAGCGCTGAACTTCCAGATCACCATCACCCTGGCGATGATCATCTGCTTCATCCTGATGATCATCATCATCGGCGGCCTGCTGGCCCCGCTGGTCGGCATCCTCAACATCGTGTTCTGCATCATCGCCGCAGTGAAGGCCAACAACGGCGAAGCCTACCGCTACCCGTTCACCCTGCGCCTGGTGAAGTAAGCCAGCAGCAGTGATGAAACGAAAACGCCCGGAATTTCCGGGCGTTTTTTTATGCATGACGTGAACCGCACGGGCGTTCTCCCGCATGACGTAAACCCGCCGTAGTGCCGGCCGCTGGCCGGATCCGCATGATGTCGGCCGAATGAGGAGCCGGCCGGCGGCCGGCACTACGTCAGTGATTACGTTCGACTGCCAGTCTGCCGAGAGCTCGCAATGCATCGGCGCGCTCGTCGTACACGGCAAGGCTCTCGCGCATGCGCTGGCTGAGCGCCGCCAGTTCCGCCTTCGCCCCGTCCATCCCCAACAACGCCGGGAACGTGGATTTCGCCTGCGCCTGGTCCTTGCCGGCGGTCTTGCCGAGCTGTTCCGAGCTGGCTTCCACGTCCAGGATGTCATCGCGCACCTGGAACGCCAGGCCCAGTGCGTCGGCGAACGCGTCCAGCTGCCGCAGATCGGCCTCTGGGGCTTCACCACACAACGCACCCATGCGCACTGCTGCGCGGATCAGCGCACCGGTCTTCAACGCATGCATGCGCTGCAGGTCGGCCAGCGGCTGCGCGTGGCCGGTGGCGTCGATGTCCAACGCCTGGCCACCGCACATGCCGGCCGCGCCCGACGCGTGGCTCAACGCCTGCAGGCAGTGCACGCGCAGCAGCGCCTGCAGCGGCGCGTCGGCCAATAGGCCAAACGCGCGCGTCTGCAATGCATCGCCGGCCAGGATCGCCGTGGCTTCATCGAAGGCGATGTGCGTGGTTGGCCGGCCGCGACGCATCGCGTCGTCGTCCATCGCCGGCAGGTCATCGTGCACCAGCGAATAGGCGTGGATCAGCTCCACCGCCATCGCCGGCGCATCCAGCGCGGCTTCGTCGGCACCGAAGATCTGCCCGCTGGCATACACCAGCAGCGGCCGCATGCGCTTGCCGCCGCCCAGCACCGAATAGCGCATTGCCTGGTGCAGGCGTTGTGGGGCGAGGTCGGGGGCGGGCAGGCTGGCGTCGAGCTGGCTTTCGATGCGGTCGCGCCAACGCGCGAACGTGGACTCAACCGTCATGGCTGGGCGGGTCGAACGGCTCGGCGGTTTCCGGGCGGGCCGGGTCGCTGAGCAGGCGCACGCGCAGCTCGGCCTGTTCCAGCGCCTGCTGGCACTGGCGGTACAGCCCGACCCCGCGCTCGTAGGCGCTGAGCGACTGTTCCAGGCTCATTTCGCCGGTTTCCATCTTCTCGACCAGCTGCTCCAGTTCTTCCAGCGAATGCTCGAAGTGGGCGACCGGGGAGGCGTCAGTGGGGGATTTCTTGGCCATGCGGCAAGTGTGATGCGCCAGCCCCGGGGGGTCAATTCACGCCGTGCCCGGTGTCCAG
The DNA here is from genome assembly GCF_002893095.1 of Stenotrophomonas sp. VV52. GTDB lineage: Bacteria > Pseudomonadota > Gammaproteobacteria > Xanthomonadales > Xanthomonadaceae > Stenotrophomonas > Stenotrophomonas aracearum. The sequence continues at coordinate 107,005 of NZ_PKQQ01000001.1, forward strand.
CGCAACTGCGCGTTGTGTTCATCCAGCCACTGCTGCAGCGGTGCGCCGATCACCCGGTCGCCGGCCGCCAGCAGGGTCTCGCCCGCGTACAGCAGCGGCAGCTGGCGGCGCTGCCAGGGCGGCAGGCCGCTTCGCTGCAGCAGGTCCTTCAGTGCATGCGAATGGCTGCGGCCCGGCAGCTGGATGCGCTCGCCGCCCCGGCGCGCGCTGACCTGTACCGGCTCGGCCAATCGCGCGCTGCCCAGCAGTTCCAGTTCGCCCCCGTCGGGCAGTGCCAGCGGGGTGCTGCCCTCCCAGTGCACGCTCCAGTCCAGCGGCAGCGCCAACGCCATCGGCAACAGGTACAGGTGGCCCCGCCAACGACGAATGCGAACGCCCTGCCACGCAAACTGCGCGTCGGCGTCATGCGCGGCAGGTAGCAGCTCGCGTTCGATCGCCTGCACTCCCGCCGCCGGCAGCGGCGGTTGACCGGCGCTGCGCACCCAGTGCCGCAGGAGTCGCGCACGCCGCTCGCGCGGTTGCCGTTGCAGGCGCGCGCAGTCGAGCACGCCGGGTGAGACCATGCAGCGACGCAGCGTATCGTGGTCTGACGCGTCGAGCAGGCGTTGCGCCTGCGCGCTGAGTTCGGCGCTGCGCGCGAACGCCGCATCGGCCTGCGGCCAGCGCTGCTGCAGCAACGGCAGCACGTGCAGGCGCAGGAAATTGCGGTCGGCCGCGTCGCTGGCGTTGCTGGGGTCTTCGATCCAGCGCAGCGCGTGCGCCAGCGCATGCGCGTGCAGGTCGCTGCGCGGGTGCTGCAGCAGCGGCCGCCAGATCGAACCGGCCGCAAACGGCGCATGCGCGCGGATCGCGGCCAGCCCGTCCACGCCGGAGCCGCGCAGGGCGCGCAGCAGGAAGGTCTCGGCCTGGTCGTCACGGTGGTGGGCCAGGGCCAGGTGTTCGCCCTCGCGCAGCACGCGGGCGAAGGCCGCGCGGCGGACATGGCGGGCGGCGGCTTCCAGGCCCTCGCCGCTGTCGCGGGGTACGTCCACGCGCACCACCTGCAGGGGGATGGACCATGCCGCGCAGACCGCCTCGCAGTGGGCCGCCCAGCGGTCGGCCTCGGCCTGCAGCCCGTGGTGCACGTGCACCGCGTGCAGCCCGGCCGCCCGCTGCGCGGGCGACTGGGCCAGCCAGTGCAGCAGCACGGTGGAGTCCAGGCCCCCGCTGAAGCCGACCAGCACCGGCGCGGGCAGGGCGGGGGCGGGGGGCAGGGGGCTGGTCGGGGCGATTGGGTCAGGCACGTCTGGAGTATCGGCTTTGACGCATATGGCCGCCATCGGAATTGTTGCGGTCGTGGCTGGCCGGGCAGAGCCCGGCGCTACCTCGCTGCGATCATTCCGCCTTGCGTTCGAACGCCTTCGGCGTCGGTAGTTCCACCGGCACGCCCCTGGCGTCGCAGGTGCCGGCCTGGCACAGGCGCTCGCGCAGTCGCGGGGTGGCCTGGACGATCATGTGGTAGATCGTGTTCTGCTCCATGGTGCCGCGTACCGCCTTGCTGCCCGGGCCACGGGCCCAGATGCCGACGTCCTCGCCACCGTGGCTTTCGCTCTTCATCGGCACCAGCGCTTCCTGCATGTAGTCCGGGTGCTCGGTATCCACGTGGGTCAGGTCCGGGCGACCCTCGACCGGGTCGAAGCTGCTTGGGCCGTGCGGATAGGTCTTGGGGCCGGCCGGCTGCTGGTTGGTGGCGCCGGTGAAACCGGGGCCATTGGCGTAGCTCAGCGTGGTGTAGGGCAGGCCGGTGCCGTCGCGGGCGAGGTCCAGTGCGCCGGCGCCGTCTTCGCCGCCCTTGTCCTTGACCTTGCCCAGGATCGGGTTGCCACGGGCCGGGTAGCCGACGAAGTTCAGCGTGTGCGAGTGGTCGGCGGTGACGATGATCAGGGTGTCCTGGTCCGAGGTCGCTTCCGCCGCCGCGCGCACGGCGTCCGACAGTGCCACGGTGTCGCTCAGCGCACGATAGGCGTTGCCGCTGTGGTTGGCATGGTCGATGCGCGCGCCTTCCACCATCAGCACGTAGCCTTCCTGGTGGCGCGAGAGGTTGGCGATGGCGGCCTTGGTCAGCTCGGCCAGGCTGGGCTCGCCGGACGGGTCATCCTTGCGCTCGATCTCGTAGCGCATGTGGTCCGGCTCGAACAGGCCCAGCAGCGCAGGCGCGTTCGCCGCCGCCTTCAGCTGTTCGGCGTTCCACACGTAGGCGCCCTGCGGGTGCGCCTGCTTCCACTCGCTGACCAGGCTGCGCCCGTCCAGGCGCAGGCCGACCTTGTCGTCGTACTCCGGGTCGGTCTCTTCCACGGTGGTGAACTGCGCGCGGCCACCGCCGAGCGCGACCAGCGGGCCCTGGCCGTAGCGCGAGGTGGAGAGCAGCTGCTGGGCGATGTCCTGGCAGCCGGCGGCCTTGGCGGATTCGGGCAGGTCAGTGTCGTTCTCCCAGTTGCGCTCTGGGGAATGCGCGTAGGTCGCCGCCGGCGTGGCATGGGTCAGCCGCGCGGTGGAGACCACGCCGGTGGCCATGCCGGCGCTGTCGGCCAGCTGCAGCCAGGTCAGCAGGCCCTTGTCGAGGCTGTCGGCGCAGTCGCTGCGGGTGCCCGCGCTGACCCCGATCGCGCCCATGTGGGTCTTCACGCCGGTGGTGATGGCGGTCATGGTGCCGGCCGAATCGGGGGTCTGCGAATCGGTGTTGTAGGTCTTGCTGAACGCCGTGGCCGGGAAGCGCTCCCACGACAGCAGGTTCTCTTCACCCGGATTGCCGTTGCGCTGGCCTTCGAAAATGCGCGCGGCCGCCACCGTGGTCAGGCTCATGCCGTCGCCCAGGAACAGGATCACGTTCTTTGCGCGGCCGTCCATCGCGCCACTGCCGGCGGCGCGGGCGGCGCCGCTGCGGTACCACCACTGCGGGGTTTCACCGGCCGGGTGGGCCACCGTCGGTACATCGACCTGAACGGTGCCGGTGGCGCGGGAGGAGGAGGCGGGAGTGGCGCAGGCGCCGAGCAGCAGGGTGGTGGCGACAGCCGCCAGCAAAGGGGTGGAACGGGGCATGGACGCGCGGATCTCATGAATGAAACGGGCATTCATTATGCCGAACGCCGCAAGGCACGCCGATGACACGCTGGATTCCCCGCGCATGCCTCGTTCCGGCGGGCCGCTTGGGCTATGGTGATCCGCTGTATCACTCTCTCCCTGGAATGCTCATGACGCTGGTGTCTGCCTGGCTGCGGATCCCGTTCTGGCAGCGTGTACTCGGCGGTTTCGTGCTGGGCGCGCTGGCCGGTTGGCTGCTTGGTCCCGCCGCCGAGGTCTGGTTCGGCCCGCTGGGCGACCTGTATGTGACCCTGATCAAGATGATCGCGGTGCCGCTGGTGTTCTTCGCGGTGATCAACGCAATCTCCTCGCTGCATGGCCAGAAGTCGTTGGCCGCGCTGGGCGGGCGCACCTTCCTGTGGTTCATCATCACCGCCGCGCTGGCGGTGGGCATCGGCCTGCTGGTCGGCACCGTGATGCAGCCGGGCACCGGCGCGCTGAGCCTGAGCATGGACCAGGGCTACACCCCACGCGAAGTGCCGAGCGTGGTCAAGGTGCTGATGGACGTGGTGCCCTCCAATGTGTTCTACGCCCTCACCGGGATCGGTACCCGGGTCAACGCCGCCGGTGAGACCGTGCTGGCCGCAGGCCGCGGTTCGATCCTGCCGGTGATCTTCTTTGCCGGCCTGCTCGGCTTTGCCATGGTCAAGCTGGGCGACAAGGTCGCCGAGGCGCGCAAGCTGACCGGGCAGATGAGCGACATCATGATCCAGGTCACCCGCTTCGTGCTGGAGATGACCCCGCTGGGTACCTTCGGCCTGATCGCCGGGCTGGTCGGCAGCTACGGCTTCGAGAAGCTGCTGCCGCTGGGCAACTTCGTGCTGGCGCTGTATGTGGCCTGCGCGCTGCATATCGTGCTGGTGTACGGCAGCCTGCTGCTGGCGCACGGGCTGAACCCGCTGAAGTTCTTCCGCGGCGCCGCGCCGGGCATGCAGGTGGCGTTCGTGAGTTCGTCCAGCTTTGCGGCGATGCCGGCGGCGATGCGCTCGATCACCCACAACCTGGGCGTGAACAAGGATTACGCTTCGTTCGCGGTCCCGCTCGGTGCCAGCATCAAGATGGACGGCTGCGGCGCGATCTATCCGGCGCTCTGTGCAGTGTTCATCGCGCAGTACACAGGCGTGCCGCTCACCCCCGAGCAGTACGTGGTGGTGCTGATCGCCTCGGTGCTGGGCAGCTTCGGCACCGCCGGCGTCCCGGGTACGGCAGTGGTGATGGCCACCGTGGTACTGAGCGCGGCCAACCTGCCGCTGGAAACCATCGGCTACCTGTATGCGATCGACCGCATCCTCGACATGATGCGCACCATGACCAACGTGACCGGGCAGATGCTGGTGCCGGTGCTGGTGGCCAAGGAAACGGGGCTGCTCGACCGCGAGGTGTACGACAATCCCTCGACCAACCTGGGCGTGGAAGAACGCTGACTGCGCGCTGTGACACCTGTATCGGCGGGTGTAACAGCGCTGATACACCCAACTGTGAAGCAAGTGTTATCAGGGTTCTTGCCAGTGCCGGTCGTGTTCATGTGATGTGAACATCGACGCGGGTGTAACACCCGCGTTGCAGGCGCGGCGCCAGAAGCTGTCCAAAGGCCCATGAAACGGGCCTTTTGAAGTTGGCACGATTGCTGCTCCATCCCTCCCGCATCTTGACGGGAGGTCGCAATGGACAGCGTTCACGTATCAGGCAAGGAAACCGCGATGGCATGGCTGGTGGCGGCAGCGGTGCTGCTGGTGCCGGCCGCGGTACAGGCTTCGGGCGCCCGCCAGGGCGTGAAGCAGCAACCGGGTGAGATCGTGCTGCTGCGTGATGTCTCGGCACGGCCGGCCTACCGGCCCGCCCCCCCGGGCGTGGCGCTGATCGCCGACCCGTCCCCGCGCCGTGAAGTCGCCGGGACGCTGGGCACCTCCACCGGCATGGACGAACTGAGCGACGACGATTACGCCTCGCTCGGCTCCAACGCCGGCATCGCATCGAGCCACCACCAGACCACGGTCGAACGGGTCACTACCGGCACCGTCAACAACACGTTGGGCCGTGCCACCACCAGTGGCGTGCTTTCAGGCAATACGCTCGGCCGCGCCATCGGCGGCCCGATGGGGGCGGTGGGCAATACCACCCGCGGCATCGGCGACCAGGTACGTGGCGCACTGGCACAGTTCCCGCTTGGCCAGCCTGCAGGTGGGCCCGGCAAATGAAGCGTGTCACTGTCCTTCTGTCGCTCGGCCTGCTCTCCGTCCTGCCACTGCCGCTGCATGCGCAGCACGCAGACGACTACGCCGGCATGCTCGGCTACCTCAACCACACCCGCCTGGACGGCCGCGCGCTGAGCAACGCCGACGGCGCGGTGACGGTCAACATGGCCGCCGGCGACCTCAACCTGCAGGGCAACCTGATGGGCATCGCCAGCGGCGACAACGCGCAGGTGCAGGTCGACGCGCGCCAGCTCCAGTCCAACAACCGGGTGCGCGCCAATGGCGCACTCGACGCCAGCGCCAGCATTGGCGGACAGGCACTCAGCGGCGCCCGCGGCGTCGCCATGATCAACCAGGCCAGCGGCATCGGCAACGCGACGCTCAACATCGTCACGGCCACGCTGGCGCAACAGGGCATACGCGAGACGAACGACGAGGCCCTGGCCGCGTCGGGGGCACTCGCGTCAGCAGGGGGGCAGGGCACCGCAGCACGCGGTGGTTCCGCCGGTACCCGCAGTGTCGCCGTGGAGGACACCGCACTGCAGGGATTCGACGGCGTTCTGCAACTCAATCAAATCGCGGGTTCCGGAAACATCACCGCCAACCAGTTGGGCATGTCGGTGCAGTCCACCCCGTGATCTGTTTCATCCACCCGATTGATCCGTGAAGAGAGAGGGCATCATGAACACCATGAACAAGACGGTACTGGCGCTGGCCATCGCTGTTGCGGCTACCGCTTCCGCTGCGGCTGCAGACAATCAGAACCAGAGCGCGTTCATCAACCACATCCACAACGTGTGGGAAACGCGCACCAACCTCAATACCAACGCCAACACGAACCTCAACACCGACGTCGACACCAACATCGACACCAATATCGATACCGACGTTGATACCAACATCAATACCGATATCAACACCGCCATCGATACCGACATCGATACCAACATCCGCAACGACTGGGATTCGCGTACCCGCGTACGCAACAACAGCACCACCAACACCGATACCACCACCACCACCGAAACCACCACCAAGTCCTACAGTGACACCCGCGACGTCAATCACACGCGCAATGTCACCGTGAACGAGGACGTGCAGAAGAACAGCAACATCCAGGCCGACGAGCGCAAGGAAAAGAACAACCACGGCGTCGACGTGAACCTGGAATCGGACCTGCAGGTGGGTGCCGATGTACAGTTCCGTGGCCGTCCGACCGTGTCGGGTGACTTGACCGTCGACTCTGCGGCGATCGCCATCATCGACAACCGCCAGTCGGTCACCGACAACCATGGCGACAACGAACTGCTGGACAACAACTCGTCGATCAGCGAAAACACCGCACAGGACGCTTCGGGCAACCTCGGCTTCAATACCGCCGCCGGTGACAACAATGCCCAGGACAATGCTGCGGCGCTCTCCGCCGCCGACGCCTCGTTCACCTTCGGCATGTCCGATGCCCAGGTGTACGTGAACCAGTACGGTGCGGGCAACCGGACCTACAACGACGGCGTGGCCAACAACTCCAGCCTCAGCGGCAACGCCTTCCGTGGTGCCACCGGCAACATCGGCGTGAACAGCGCGGCCGGCAACAACAACGAGCAGAAGAACGCGCTGGCCGCATCGGTCTCGACCGCACGCATGGCCACCGCGAGCATCAGCTCGAACCAGATCTCCACCGACAACAGCGTGTCCAACGAGGGCTACACCAAGGCCATGCGTGACACCACCCAGGTCACCCTGCGTGGCACGGTCCGCGGGGGCACGGCGGCCATCGGTGTGGGTGGCTACGCGGGTCGCGGCAACGCCTACCAGGCCAATGATTACTACCCGGATACCTGGACCGGCGCCACGCACACCGGCGGCAACCAGACCGGGCACATCGACATGGACAGCGCGGCCCAGGGCGCCGTGGACAACCCGTACAGCGAAGGTGCGGGCGGTCTGGCCTTCGACACCGACGAGCAGGGTGTCCTGGCCTACGGCGAAGTCGGCTACGCCGACCTGCACGCCAGCCTGAGCGGAACCGTGTCGACCACCCAGTGGGTGGTGCAGAAGGCCGAGAACAACGCCTCGCTGTCCGGTGACGCCTTCCGTGGCGCCAGCGGCAACATCGGCGTGAACGTTGCGGCCGGCACCGGCAACCTGCAGGCCAACAGCCTGGCCTTGGCCGTGGCCCAGCCGTCCACCGGTGGCGGCACCCCGGGCGGCGGTGGCGGCGAGTAAGCCTGTCCGTTTTCGCAAGCAACACGCGTTGAGCGCAACAAGCCCGGTCATCCGCCAATGGCCGGGTTCCCCCGGGAGCCCCTGTCCCATCCTCCCCCTTTGGGGCAGGGGCTCCTTCCTTACCTTCCGGAGCCTTCGCCGATGTGGTCGACCCGAGCCCTGTGCAGCCTGATGTTGCTGCTGCTGTTGCCCGCAGGCGCAACGCGCGCCGGTGACGTGGCCTTCAGTGGCGTGCTGCCCAATGGCGCGGTGTTCACCCAGAAAGTGGAGAGCATGCAGGAACGGCGCTTCCGCAACATGGTGCGCCAACACACCGATTACAGCTGCGGCGCGGCCGCACTGGCCACCATCCTGCGTTACGCCTACCACCTGGACGCGGACGAAGGCACGGTGATCGAAGGAATGATGGGGGTCTCCGACCCCGAACTGGTCCACCAGCGTGGTTTCTCGCTGCTGGACATCAAACGCTATGTGGAATCGCTGGGCATGCGCGGGCGCGGTTACCGCGTCGACGAAGACCGTCTGCGTTCAATGCGCATCCCCGGACTGGTGTTGATGGATGTACGCGGGTTCCGCCACTTCGTGGTCCTCAAGCAGGTCCGTGACGATGTGGTGGACGTAGCCGACCCGATCCTGGGCAACCGCAGCATTCCCATCAACGAATTTCTCGAATCATGGCCGTCGCGCGCCGTGTTCGTCGTGATCGGTAGCGATTTCGACCGCAACACCGTGCTGCTGCAGCCCGGCGAACGGCCCAGCGCCCGTTCGCTGTATGCCCGGCAAGGGCCGATAACCGACGCGGAACTGGTCGACTTCGGTTTTGCCCACGCCGATCTGTTCTAGGAGGCAACATGAACATCGCACCATGGACGCCCGCCGTACTGCTGCTTGCCCTCGCAGGCATCGCCCCGGCCCATGCGGCCGACGCGCCGAAGGCAGAGCAGGGGCGCCCCGGCAAGGGACTGAACGAGATCCCCGACCCGGAACTCAACCTGATGCGCGGCCGCTACACGGTCAATGGCACCTCGGTCGCCTGGTTCGGCGTCACCATGATTTCGCAGTGGCAGGCCGGCAATCAGTCGGCGCAGGCGGCGCTGACCCTGGGCATGGACTTCCGCAACAGCACCAGCACCCCGAAGGTCAGCTTCACGCCCAGCGTGACCGTGACCGCCGCCGACGCACCACTGCCGGTCACGCCGGGGCGCAGCGTCGACTCCAGCGGCCTGCAGAATGTAGCGGGCCTCACCCAGAGCGTGCAGGTTGCCGGCGACAACAACGTGGCCAGCAACGCCACCCAGTTGAACGTGCGTGATGGCAGTGCGCCGCCCGCCACCGAAACACCCGCAGCGCCGGCGGCAGTCGCGCAGACCAGCCCGCAGGAGTCCGCCGCCCCGCAGGCGCCGGCACAGCCATCCAATGTGGAGCAGGCCGTTGCGCAGCAGGCGCCGGCCCAACAAGCCACCGCACAGCAGGGCGGCGTCAGCGCCGTGGCCCAGCAGGACGGCAACAGCGCCAGTGTGAAGCTGGACATCCAGGGCGTGGGCCAGGTCCAGCAGTGGATCCGCAACGGCAGCGTCGGGCAGAGCATTGCGATCAGCAGCGACGGACAGGCGGTCCGCAACCGCATGCAGATCGACCTGGTCCGGCAGACGCTGGCCAGCGGTGCATCGTTGAACCAGAACGTAGCCCAGGCGATGAACCTGGTGCGCGGTGTTGGCATGGGGCCCGGCCAGTAACCCTGGCCGGTGGGGGAACCACACAGAACCGCAGGGCAAGGAAATGCACACCTCGATCCGCAGAACACCGCTGGCGCTGGCGGCGCTGGCACTGATCGCGTCGGCCAGCGCAGGCGCGCAGAACGCGCCGGCCACGCCGACCGACGAAGCCGACGTCAAGGCGCTCATCCAGCAACTGGAACTGCTCAAGGCCAACTACGCGCAGGAAGTGCGCAGGCTGCGCGAACTGGACATGCAGGTGCAGGCCATGCAGGCCCGCCTGAGCGGCAAGACCGCGCCGCTGGCCGGTACCGCACCCGCTCCGCCGCAGCCGTCCAGCGCACCGGCCGCACCGCCCAGCGGTGACGGCTATGCCAGCACCGCCTCCGAAGCACAGGAAGCCAAGCAGGCCTCGCGGCGCAGCGTCGACGACGTCAAACAGCAGACCTCCACGCTGTTCACCCGACGCTTCACCCTGGAAAACAGCCTCACCTACGCGCGTTACGACCGCAAGCAGCTCACCCTCAACGGCTTCCTGGCGCTCGACGCGATCTTCCTCGGCAACATCGCCATTGAAAACGTCGAGTCCGACACCCTGACCTACAACCTCGCCGCCCGCTGGGGCCTCACCCCGCGCCTGGCATTGAACCTCGACGTCCCCTACCTGGCGCGCAAGACCGTGTTCCAGAAGGGGGGCGCCGGCGGCGCCGCCGCCGCCATCGCCCAGGAAGAAACCACCGGCAACGGCATCGGCGACGTCAGCGTCAGCGCCAACTACAAACTGTTCTCCGAGCAGGGCCGCAGGCCGGAAACCGTGCTGACCGTCGGCGCCACCGCCCCCACCGGGCGCGAACCCTACGGCCTGGACTGGAAGGTCCTGCAGCGCGACGACGACGACTTCATCCGCTTCGCCGTGCCCGCCGAACAACCCACCGGCAACGGCGTCTGGCAGGCCAACGTCGGCCTCTCCGCCGTCAAGACCGCCGACCCCGCGATCCTGTTCGCCAACATCGGCTACATCCACTCCTTCGAAGCCAGCTTCGACGACCTCGACGCCAACCCGGACACCATCAACCCGGGCGACGTGAAGCTGGGTGGCTCGTACTACTTCGGTGCCGGCGTGGCGTTCGCCTTCAACGAACGCACCAGCCTGAGCATTTCGTTCAGCGACAAGCTCAGCGCACGCGCATCCACCCGCTTCCAGGGCGGGCAGTGGGTGAAGATCGTGGGGAGCGATGCGAACGCGGCGACGTTGAATCTGGGTATTACCTATGCGTTGAACCAGAAGACGACGTTGGTGAGTTTGCTGGGGATCGGCCTCACGCCCGATGCGCCTGATTTCACGTTGGCATTCAAGGTGCCTTACATGCTGTAGCGAAGAGCTGACACGCGTGGCGTGTCACTACGCGGTTGCCGACGTCCCGGACGTTACCGAGGAGCCGGGCAGGGCCCGGCTCTACCGCGTTTCAGCGAATGACCGACGCGCTATCGAAGGGTCGGCGGGGGTGGGTTTGCGGGGGAATGAGCGGCATGGATGCCGCGACTTAGCCTACATGGACGTATTTACGGCGTCCCCCGCAAACCCACCCCCGCCGGCCCACGCCAGGCGAACCCCAACGAGTAGCGCTCTTGCTCTCAGCGCAACTCAGGCAAAGCGAGCTGGTGCTTGCGGCACAACCGATACACCGTAACCCGAGACACCTGCATCGTCCGAGCACACGCGGTGATGTTGAACGCGTTGTCGCGCAACGCCTGCAGCAACGCATCCCGCTCAGCGGCCTGGCGCGCGTCGTGCAGCATCCGCTGCGGAATCTCCACCTGCGGCGGAAGCAGCTCCAGGTCGGCCACGCTGATCAGTTCCGCCTCGCTCACGATCGCCGCCCGCTGCACCCGGTTCAACAGCTCCCGCACATTGCCCGGCCAGTTGAAGCGCTGCAGCGCCCGCGCCGCCTCCGTACTGAACCCCCGCGCCCGCGTCACATGCCGGCGCCGGAAGCTCGCCAGGAAATGCTCCGCCAGCAACAGGATGTCCGTCCCGCGTTCCCGCAATGGCGGCATCGGCAAGCGCAGCACATTGAGCCGGTAGAACAGATCGCGGCGGAACTGCCCGCGCTCCACCGCCTGCTCCAGGTCCACATGCGTCGCCGCCACCACCCGTACATCCACCGACACCGGATGATTGCTGCCCACCCGCTCGATCGTGCCCTCCTGCAGCACCCGCAGCAGATTCGTCTGCGCGTCCAGCGGCAGGTCCCCGATCTCGTCCAGGAACACCGTCCCGCCCGTCGCCGTCTCGAACAGCCCCAGCCGTCGCGTCGCCGCGCCCGTGAACGCCCCGCGCTCATGCCCGAACAACTCCGACTGCACCAGCGCCGCCGGAATCGCCCCGCAGTTCACCGCCAGGAACGGCCGCCCGTGGCGCGGCGACAGCGCATGCAGTGCCTGCGCCGCCAGCTCCTTGCCCGTGCCCGTTTCCCCCGTGATCAGCACCGGCAGATCCACCGGCGCGAACTTGCGCAGCGCCGCCCGTGCCACCTGCAGCACCGCACTGTCCCCGACCAGCGCCTGCGCACCGGCCGGCTGTCCCGCCGCCTCGCCATCGGCCAGCTGCTGCAGCCGCAGCACCAGCCCGGCCACGTCCAGCGGCGTCGTGTAGGTCTCCGCGCAGCAGCCCAGCAACGCCTGCAACGCCGGATCGGCCGGCAGCGGACCGGCCGGCAGGATCGCCAGCAGCCGCATGTGCCGGTGCTGTTCCAACAGTCCCTGCAGATGCTCCAGGTTGCCCGGCGGCGTACCGCGCAGGTCCAGCAGCCCGACCACCAGGTCGTTGCTGCGCATGCCGATCGCCACGCACTGGTCGCTCGCGACCCCGCGTACCTGCCAACCTTCCGCTGCAAGGGCGGCCCGCTCGGCCGCGTGTGGGTGCCCAAACCAGATTACACACCGGGCCGGAAATTCAGGGACTGCCGCCATGCGTCACCTTTGAGGAAAACATCCCGGGCGGTGTCTACAGGGTCGGCGTGCCCCGACGGGCCGCCCCCCACCGGGATCAACAGCCCCCGCCGGACCCGGCCGGGACTGGTCGCATGCAAAGCGATTTGCTCGAACGACAGTAGGGACAACGCCGGTTGCCGCCCGTACCGGCCACCGAAGGCCCCAACGAAAAAGGCCGCTGCAGGGCAGCGGCCTTCTTCACGGCAGGCGGATCGGTCGGGTCGGCTCAGAGCTCGACGCGGCGGGCCTGCATGAACTTGCCACCCCAGTAGCCCGAGACCAGGCTGTCCACGCGGACGTCCTTGCCGGTGCTGGGCGCGTGCAGGAAGCGGCCTTCGCCCACGTAGATGCCCACGTGGTCGACCCGGCCCTTGCGGCCGAAGAACACCAGGTCGCCCGCGGCCAGCGCGTTGCGGTCGTTGATCAGCTGCGCTTCGCCATCGTGGGCCATTTCACGCGACACGCGCGGCAGCTCGATGCCCAGCGCGGTCTTGAACACATAGCCGACCAGGCCGCTGCAGTCGAAACCGCTGTCCGGCGAGGTGCCGCCCCAGCGGTACGGCGTGCCCAGCAGGGTCATCGCACGGCGCAGCAGCGACTGCACCTTGCCGTTGTCGGCTTCGCCACCGACCACCACCCCGTTCGCACCGGAACTGGCGTCGTAGTTGGCCAGCAGGCGGCTCAGGTCGCCGGCGAACATCGCCGAGCGGTCCATCAGCGGAATGGTGTCGTTGGCCGCCAGGTGCGGCAGCAGGGCGGCAAGGGTGGCGCTGGCAGCGGCATCGGCCTTGCTGCGGGCCGGCGCTTCAGCCTTCGGCTTGGCGGCGGCGGGTGCTTCGGCGACGGCAGCAGCGGCAACCGGCACGGCATCGACGACGGTCGTCGGTGCGGTCTGTGCCCAGGCCGGAACACTGGCCAGGCAGAGGGCGAAAGCGAGAAGAGCGGGGCGGGCAGTGCGCCGGAAAGTGGCGGTCTGGCCTTGGCACGTCAGGTCGGCTGTCGTCACGCGGCGGTCACTGAATAAAAACGATGGGTGATGATGCCGTGTAAGTCGTGTGATTTGGTACAAATTCCGTTAAATGTTCGTTAAGAACAACGTGATTCAAGTCACACTTTTGAACCTTTGCCCCATTCATTTCAGTGAAGTACGCGTTTCGCTCCCGTGTAGTGCTGCTTCCAGTACGTCCCGCCGAGCGAGTCCAGCCTTACCGTGCCGCCGGTTCTCGGCGCGTGCACGAAGCGTCCTTCACCGACATAGATGCCAACGTGGAAGACGTTGCCGCGGTCCCCGAAGAACACCAGGTCGCCCGGCGCCAGCCGCTGCGGGTCGATCTTCGGGCCCTGCACCGCCGCCAGGTCGCGCGAGGTGCGCGGCAGCTTCAGGTCGAGCATTTCCCGGTACACGTAGGCGACCAGCCCGCTGCAGTCGAACCCCGACTCCGGCGTGTTGCCGCCGTAGCGGTAGGGCGTGCCGACCAGCCCGATGGCGCGCATCAGCACAGCGTTGGCCGCCTGCGGGTCGTTCGGTACCACCGTCGGCCAGACCTGGGTGGAGGCCGGCGGCGCGCTCGGGCGGGGGGGCCTGCCACCGCCGCAGGCGGCCAGCAGTGCCAGGCAGAGCAGGGCGGCGCCCCGGACGAACGGGCCGATCGAGCGCGGAACTGGCGTCATGTGCGTGATGTCCGGATAATGCGCGACCTCAGAAGGCCGTCATGATGGCGGCGTATCCGGCGGGCGACAACCCGTCCCACCCGTCTGCCCTGGCAGCCCCAGAACAAGAGTTCCCGCATGAAGATCGAAAAAGACCGCGTTGTCCGCTTCCATTACACCGTTGCCGAGCAGGGCCAGGAGCCGATCGAAAGCTCGAAGGACCGCGACCCGCTGGCGATCCTGATCGGCCACGGCAACATCATCCCGGGCCTGGAAAACGCCATGATGGACAAGGAAGCCGGCGCGACCTTCGAGGTTGACGTCAAGGCGGCCGATGCCTACGGCGAACGCCGTGAAGGCCTGACCCAGCGCGTGCCCAAGAAGCACTTCGGCACCACCAAGCTGACCCCGGGCGCCCAGGTCGTGCTGCAGACCAACTTCGGCCCGCGCGCGGTCACCGTGCAGAAGGTCGGCATGAGCGTGGTCGACGTCGACCTGAACCACCCGATGGCCGGCAAGGACCTGCACTTCTCGGTGGAAATCGTGGACGTGCGCGAAGCCAGCGCGGAAGAAATCGAGCACGGCCACGTGCACGGCGACGGCGGCCACCAGCACTGAGTGCAGGCCACCGCGTAACACCAACGGCCCGCTTCGGCGGGCCGTTGCGTGTCTGCTCCATACTGTCCGCCCCGATCCGCGAGTCGCCCGTGAAGCCTGCCACCCCGTCGCTGCAGCCCTTGGCCGGTGGCGACCGCATTGAAGTCATCGACATCCTGCGCGGGGTCGCGCTGCTCGGCATCCTGTTGATGAACATGGAAGCGCTGAGCGGTCCGCTGGACCTGGCCTTCACCGGGATCGACCCGCACTGGACCGGCCTGGACTACGGGGTCGACGCGGTGGTGTACGTGCTGGTGCAGGGCAAGTTCTTCACCCTGTTCTCGCTGCTGTTCGGCGCCGGTTTCGCGATCATGGCGCAGCGTGCCGAAGCCGCGCGCCGCGACTTCACCCCGTTCTACCTGCGCCGCAGCGCCGGCCTGCTGCTCATTGGCCTGTGCCATGCGCTGCTGGTCTGGTCCGGCGACATCCTGGTGATCTACGCGCTGGTCTCGCTGCCGCTGCTGGCCACCCGCGAAGCGCCACAGCGCTGGCTGCCGGCCATGGGCGTGCTCACCTACCTGTGCGCGGCCGCGATGATGCTGCTGCTCGGTGCCGTGGTCGGCCTCGCTGCACAGGCGCAGGGCGAAGGCGGCAGCATGGCCAGCGCCATCGCGCAGGGCCAGCACACCGTTGAACTGCAGCGCCAGGCGTATGGGCATGGCACGTTTGTCCAGGCCGTGGCGCAACGCGCCAGCGACCTCGGCACGGCCCTGTCCGGCGCGCTGATCATCGGTCCGGAAGTGCTCGGCATGTTCCTGCTTGGCAGCTGGTTCGCGCGCAGTGGCGCACTGGCCGAGCCGGAGCGCTTCGAGCGGTTGTATCGGCGGCTGCGCCTGGGCGCGTTGCCGGTCGGCCTGGGCCTGATGCTGCTCAGCGCGCTGTGGGTCCCGTACCTGGCGCCGGGCACCTTCACCCCCACCACCGGCGCGGCTTACGCGCTGTCGTCGCTGGCCAGCCTGTTGATGTGCCTGGGGTACCTGGCGTGGATCGTGCATTGGCACCGTCACCTCCGCGTGCTCGCGCCGATGGGGCGCATGGCACTGACCCAGTACATCCTGCAGTCGCTGGTCTGCACCTGGCTGTTTTACGGCTACGGCCTGGGCGCATTCGAAACGCTGCCGCGTGCCTGGCAGGTGCCGTTCGCGCTGGCCCTGTTCGCGCTGCAGGTGCTGCTCAGCCACCTGTGGCTGAAGCACTTCCGCTTCGGCCCGCTGGAATGGGTGTGGCGCGCGATGACCTACGGGCGCTGGCCAGCGTTGCGGCGCTGAGACGCTTCTTGCCGCATCCTCACGCCTGAGGCGCAGGCGGGCGTGGCATGCTTGCGCCCATGACAACGCACTTTGATTACGACCTGATCGTGCTCGGTGGGGGCTCCGGCGGCCTCGCGGCCGCGTTCCGCGCCGCGCAGCATGGCAAGCGCGTGGCGATGCTCGAACCGGGCGAACTCGGCGGCACCTGCGTCAACGTCGGCTGCGTGCCGAAGAAGGCGATGTGGCTGGCTGCCGACCTCTCCAGCCGGGTGACGCTCGCCGCCGCAATGGGCTTCGACGTGCCTACCCGGCCGACGCTGGACTGGAAGGAACTGGTGGTGCACCGCCAGGGCTACATCGCCAACATCCATGCCAGTTACCTCAAGCGCCTGAACGACACCGGCGTGGTGCGCGTGCCGCGCAAGGGGCGGCTGGTCGATGCGCACACGGTGGAATGCAGCGACGGCATCCGCATCAGCGGCGAGCACATCCTGCTGGCGACCGGCGCCCACCCGCAGCGCCCGGACATTCCCGGGGCCGAACTGGGTTCGGTGTCCGACGATTTCTTCAACCTGTGCAGTGCACCGGAGCGCGTGGCGATCGTCGGCGGCGGCTACATCGCGGTCGAACTGGCCGGGTTGCTGCAGGCACTGGGCAGCCGGGTCACCCTGCTGGTGCGGGGCGAACGCCTGCTGGAACGCTTCGACGCGGAACTGACCGCACAGCTGGCCGAGAACCTGCGCCACCACGGCGTGCAGCTGCATTTCAATTACCGCCTGCGCGAGCTGCGCCGCGATGGCGACGACGTCATTGCGTATGGCCACGACGGCCCGGCCGAGCCGCGTTTCGACCAGCTGTTCTTCGCTACCGGCCGACGTGGCAACAGTGCCGGACTAGGGCTGGAAGCGCTGGGAATTGCCATCGGCGACAAAGGCGAAGTGGAGGTCGACGACTGGCAGACCACCGCCGTGCCCAGCGTGCATGCAGTGGGCGACATCGCCGGCAAGGTCGGCCTGACCCCGGTGGCGATCGCCGCTGCGCGCAAGCTGATGGACCGGCTGTTCGGTGGCAAGCCGCAGGCGAAGATGGACTACGAAAACGTCGCCAGCGTGGTCTTCTCGCACCCGGCGCTGGGCGCGGTAGGCCTGACCGAGCAGGAGGCGCGTGAGCGCCACGGCGACGTGCGCGTGTACTGCACCAACTTCCGCCCGATGGTCCAGGCGCTGGCCGACGGCTCGCAACGCAGTCTGTTCAAGCTGGTCTGCGTGGGCGAAGACGAGCGCGTGGTCGGCGTGCACCTGCTGGGCGAAGCCGCCGACGAAATCCTGCAGGGGTTCGCGGTGGCGGTGAAGATGGGTGTGACCAAGGCGCAGCTGGACGACACCGTGGCCATCCACCCGACCTCGTCCGAAGAAATCGTACTGATGCGTTGAGGAGGTCCCGCGCATGAAAAAGTCCTCGCCCAGCGCCGACGACGCGGCCGATGCCGCCGCGCAGGCACGTGCGCGGATCGTGGCGGTGATCCGCGCGATCCCCCGCGGGCAGGTGATGGGCTACGGCCAGGTCGCGGCCAAGGCCGGGTTGCCGGGCCGGGCCCGGCTGACCGCGCGGGTGCTGGGCATGAACGACGACCCGGAGCTGCCCTGGCACCGGGTGCTGCGCTCGGACGGTCGGATCGCCATGCCGGAAGGCTCGCGCGGCTGGCGCGAGCAGAACCAGCGGCTGCGCGCCGAAGGCGTGGTGATGGAGCGCGGCCGGGTCAAGCACATGCCCCGGGCCGAAGACGACCTGGATGCTGCGGTGTGGGGCCCGGGCTGACGTTATGATGGGCCCGGTTCCAAAGGATGCCCCCATGTTTCCGCGACTGCCCACCGTTACCAAGGCACTGTTGATCGCCAACATCGTGCTGTTCCTGCTGCAGCAGCCGTTCCTGCTCGGCAACGGCACCTTCGAGCCGTTCATGCTGCAACCGCTGCGCGGTGGCTTCGACCCGTTCTCGCCGGGCGGCAACTTCCAGCCGTGGCAGCTGCTCACCTATGGCTTCCTGCATGGCAGCTTCGGCCACCTGTTCTTCAACATGCTGGCGCTCTTCATGTTCGGCGCGCCGCTGGAACAGACCTGGGGCGAGAAGCGCTTCCTCACCTATTACCTGGTCTGCGTGGCCGGCGCCGGCTTGTGCCAACTGCTGGTCGGCGCGATGCTGACCGACCCGGCCACCGTGCTTGGTGCCTCCGGTGGCGTGTTCGGCCTGTTGCTGGCCTACGGCATGCTGTTCCCGAACCAGCGCGTGATGCTGCTGTTCCCGCCCATTCCGATGAAGGCACGCACCTTCGTGATCGTGTTCGGCGTGATGGAACTGGTGTTGGGCGCGACCGGCTGGCAGCCGGGCGTGGCCCACTTCGCGCACCTGGGCGGCATGCTGTTCGGCTGGCTGCTGATCCGCTACTGGCGCGGCCAACCGCCGTTCAAGCGGCGCCCCCCGGGCGGACCGAAGCGGCCCAACCATCTGCGCAGCGTGTAATCGACATTGAACGCACAGCGAAAAATGCCGCGACCAGGATCGCGGCATTTCCGAGCGTAGAGCCGGGCTCTGCCCGGCTCCGCGTATCCCGCGGTTACCTCAGCGCCAGACCTTGATCTGGTCGCCTTCCACGCGCTGCATCGGCTGGCCCGGCTTGCAGCTGTAGGTGGCACCGAACGACGGCAGGTTCGACAGCGGACCGTTGGTGCGCCACTTGCCCGGGGCCATGGTGTCCGAGGTCAGCCGCTGCGCGGCTTCGTTTGGCGATAGCTGCTGCGGCCACAGGCTGGCCCACGCGCGGAAGAACCCCTGCTGGGTGGCCGGCTTGGCGCCCGGCTCCACGGCGTTGTACGCCGCCCATGCCAGCTCCAGCCCGGCCAGGTCGGCCAGGTTTTCTTCGCGGGTCAGTTCGCCGTTGACCTTGGCACCCTTCACGCCGGGGAACTCGTAGCCGCTGAACTGCGCAGCCACGCGGTTGCCCAGCAGGTTCCAGGCGGTCTTGTCGGCCGGGGTCCACCAGCTGCGCAGCTCGCCCTTGGCATCCACCAGCGAGCCCTTGGCGTCGATCGCACGGGTCAGCTCATGCGCGACCAGCGCGCCGTAGCTGCCGTACTTGTCGGCGGTGTCGGACTTGGCGTTGAAGATCGGACCCTGCAGTGCGGCGGCGGTGACGATCAGGCGGTTCTGCGCGATGTCATACGCCAGCGCCGGCTGCTGCGGCAGCACGTCCCAGCGACGGTCGGCGTTGCCCTTTCCGATCCGCTTCATTTCTTCGCGGTGGCGCCAGGTCGAGGCGATCAGCATGTTGCTGCCGAAGCTGCCACGGCCCATCGGCTGCACGCTGTAGTCCAGGTCGCGCAGCGGGGTACCGATCTCGATCTTCATCGCGGCCAGCTTGGCCTGCGCTTCGGTCTTGGCTTCCGCGCTCAGCCAGCTGTTGGCCTTGACCGCTTCGATCTGGGTTTCGCGGATCTTGTCGGCGATCACTGCCGCCTGGCGGCGGTCTTCAGCCGACAGATGGCGCGCGGCGTATTCGCGGCCGACCATCGGGCCGGCAGCCACGTTGATGGCGTCGAGCACCTGCTCCCAGCGTGCCGGGGCGATGGTCTCGCCACGGATCACGCGGCCGCGGAATTCGAATTCGGCATCGCGGTAGGCCTTGGACAGGTACGGCGCCATCGCGTCGCCCACGCGCCAGCGCAGGTAGGCCTTCCACTGCTCGGGCTTGATCCGGGTGACCATGCCGTCGAGCGCCTTGAACAGCGCCGGGTCGGACAGCGAGACCAGGTCGTCGTTGACGCCCTGCGCCTTCAGGAAGGCGTCCAGCTGCAGGTTGCGGTAGCGGCTGTTGAGCTCCTTGGTGGAGATCGGCGCGTAGTTGTTGAACGGGTTGTTGATGCCGGCCAGAGACTGCGCGTTGCGCGCAAGCTCGGTTTCCAGCGCGATCACCGCCTGCGACTCGGCGTCGAGGTCGGCGGCCTTGGTGCCGGTCAGCGCCAGGATCTGCTTGACGTAGGCGCGGTAACGGGCCATCAGGGCCACGGTGTCGGCGTCGGTACGCGTGTAGAAGGCCGGGTCGGGCAGGCCCATGCCGCCCTGCATGAAGTAGCCGATGTGGCGGTCCAGCGCCTTCAGGTCGATGTCCGGGGCGAAGTTGAACGCCACCGGGATGCCGACCTGGTGCAGCGCGGCGATCGAGGCCGGTACGTCCTTGGCCTTCTTGATCGCGTTGATGCGGGTCAGCAGCGGGGCGATCGGCTGCGAGCCATCGGCCTCCACCGCGGCTTCGTCCAGGCCACTGGCCCAGAAGTCGCCCAGCAGTTTCTGCACGTTGCCCTGCGGCGCCTTCATCGCGCCATCCAGCAGTTCGCGCTGCTGCACGCGGGTACGTTCGGCCAGTTGGCCCAGCGCGGTGGTGGCGCCGGTCTGCGGCACCGGGTTGGCCTTCAACCACCCGGCATTGGTGACGTCATGAAAGTCGCTGCACTGCGCGGCAACGGCAGGTGCGCGGCTGGCAGCCTTCTTTTTCGGGGCGGCGGAGGCGTCGGTGACGACCAGGGTGGCCAGGCCCAGACCCAGGGCGATGGCAAGCGGACGAAGGTTGGGCATGCGAAGCAAATCCGGAAGGATTGAAGACCGGCGCACTATAGCAAGACCCAATGAAAACGCCGCATGCAAACACAAAGGCCCGGGCAGTGCCCGGGCCTTCATGCGCATTCACGCATCACGCAGGGACGTGATGGATTACCAGATCACGACCTGCTTGTCGCCGGCGCGGACCATCGGCGAACCCGGCTTGCACTCGAACGCCTTCGCGAAGGTCGGCAGGTTCGACGGCGCGCCCATGGCACGGAACGCGGCCGGGGCGTGCGGATCGGTCTTCAGGCGGACCGCTGCGTTTTCCGGGGTGTACTTGGTGCGCCACACGGTGGCCCAGTTGAAGAAGAAGCGCTGGTCGCGGCTGAGGCCGTCCACCATCGGGTCATCCTTGCCGGCACTGGCCTTCTGCAGGGCGTCGTACGCGGTCGCCAGGCCACCCAGGTCGGCGATGTTCTCGCCCAGGGTCAGCTTGCCGTTCACCGCCGTGTCGCCCACCTTGTACCCGTCGAACTGGTTGACCAGCTTGCCGGTCAGGCCGCTGAAGTTCTTGGTGTCAGCCTCGCTCCACCAGTTCTCGAAGTTGCCGGTCGGCCCGAAGCGGCTGCCCTGGTCGTCGTAACCGTGGGTCATTTCGTGGCCGATCACCGCACCGATGCCGCCGTAGTTCAGCGCGTCGTCGGCCTTCGGGTCGAAGAACGGCGGCTGCAGGATGGCGGCCGGGAACACGATCTCGTTCTGCAGCGGGTTGTAGTACGCGTTGACCGTCTGCGGGGTCATGCCCCACTCGGTCTTGTCGACCGGCTTGCCGATCTTGGACAGGGCGAACTTGTAGTTGAACTCGTTGGCCGCGCGCACGTTGCCGAAGTAGCTGTCACGGCCGGTGGTCAGCCCGCTCCAGTCGCGCCACTTGTCCGGGTAGCCGATCTTCGGGGTGAAGGTTTCCCACTTGGCGATGGCCTTGGCCTTGGTTTCGTCGCTCATCCAGGTCAGCCCCTGGATGCGCTCCTTGAGGGAGGCGGCCAGGTTCTTGACCAGCTCTTCCATCTTGGCCTTGGATTCGGGCGAGAAGGCGACCTTGACGTACAGCTGGCCGAACGCTTCGCCGGCATCGTTCTCGATGGTGCCCAGCACGCGCTTCCAACGCGGCTTCATTTCCTTCTGACCGTTGAGGGTCTTGCCGTAGAACTGGAAGTTCTGGTCGGCGAAGGCGTCGGACAGGTACGGCGAGGCGCCGTCGATGGTGCGGAAGCGCAGGTAGGAACGCCACACCGACGGGTCGGTGTCGCCCAGCGCCTTGCTCACTTCCTGGTGGAAGCTGGGAATGGCCAGCGAGAACTTCTCCGGCGCGGCGATGCCCTGCGCCTTGAAGAACTCGGTCCAGCTGAAGTTCGGGGTGAGCTTGTCCGCGTCGGCAACGCTGACCGGGTTGTAGTACAGCGACACGTCGCGCGAGAGCTGTTCGCTGGACTTGGACGCCTTGGCCAGGCGGGTTTCGAACTTCACCACGTCCGCAGCCTGCTTGGCGGCGTCTTCAGCGGTCGCGCCGGAAAGTTCCAGCACCTTGGCCACGTGCGCCTGGTAAGCCTTCAGCTTGTCGGCGTTCTTGGCGTCGGTGTAGTAGGTGGTGTCCGGCAGGCCCAGGCCGCCCTGGCTGGCGTAGGCGATGTTCTGCGAGGAGTTCTTGAAGTCCGCTTCCGGACCGAAGCCGAACAGCACGTTCTCGCCCTTGGCCGCGCTGGTGCGCAGGTAGTTGGCGATGGCGTCCTTGTCCTGCAGCGCGTCGATGGCGGCCAGGTCGGCCTTGATCGGCTCGATGCCCTGCGCGTTGATCTTGGCTTCGTCCATGCCGGTGGCCCAGAAGTCGCCGACGATCTTTTCGATGCCGGTCGGGTTCTTCACCGCCGCGACCTGTTCGGCCAGCTGGTGCTGCACGGCGACCGAGCGCTCGTCCAGGATGGTGAAGGCGCCCCAGCTGGTGCGGTCGCCCGGGATCTCATTGGCGGCCAGCCACTTGCTGTTCACGTAGTCGCCGAACGCGGTGCAGGCGTCCAGGCTCTTGTCCAGGTCGGACGGGTGGAAGGCGTTGTAGGCCGGCAGCTTGCTTTCGTCGAGCTTGAACTCGGTGGCGGCCGGGGCAGCGGCGGTCGGGGTGGCGGTGGAGGCCGCGCTGTCCGTAGCCGGTGCTTCGTTCTTGCCGCAGCCGACCAGCGCGGCCGAAACGGCCAGGGTCAGCAGAATCATTTTGGGAGTGCGAGAGATCACGTGTTGGCCTCCGGGCCGAAGAATCTTTCAGGGTGGCCCCACCCGGGGCCGTGGGCCAGACGATACGCCGCTGGACCGGCCTGCAAGGGTGTCGAAGGTCATGGCCGAACACAAGCCGCCACCCCGTGACAGGTCTTCACGCGACTGCCACCGCAGGACAAGCGGCTGCGCGCCGGTGTATACAACCGTCCATGGGCACTTCCAACGCGCGTGGGTGGGATGCGGTCATCATTGGCGGCGGGCACAACGGCCTGGTCTGCGCGGCCTACCTGGCCCGGGCCGGGCGCCGCGTGCTGGTGCTGGAGCGGCGCGGGGTGGTCGGGGGCGCGGCGGTCACCGAGGAGTTCCATCCCGGTTTCCGCAATTCGGTCGCGTCCTATACGGTATCGCTGCTGCAGCCGCGCATCATCCAGGAGCTGGCGCTGGCCGAGCATGGCCTGCGCGTGGTTCCCCGCCGGATCAACAACTTCCTGCCGCTGCAGGGCGACTACCTGCTGGCCGGTGCCGGGCTGACCCGGTCCGAGGTCGCGCGTTTCTCCGCGCGCGACGCCGAGCGCCTGCCCGCGTTCGAGCGTCGCCTGGAAGCTTTTGCCGACGTGCTGCGCGACCTGGCCCTGCAGGCGCCGCCGAACGTGGGTGACGGCCATTGGCTGACCCAGCTGCCAGCACTGTGGCAGGCCGGTCAGCTCGGACGGCGACTGCACGGGTTGCCGCCGGCACTGCGTCAGGAGCTGCTGGACCTGTTCACCATTTCCGCTGCCGAGTACCTTGACCGCTGGTTCGACAGCGAGCCGGTCAAGGCGCTGTTAGGGTTCGACGGCATCGTCGGCAACTACGCCAGCCCGGAGGCGCCGGGTACCGCTTATGTAGTGCTGCACCACGCGTTTGGCGAGAGCAACGGCGTCAAGGGGGCCTGGGGCCACGCGATGGGTGGCATGGGCGCGATCACGCAGGCGATGGCGCGCGCTGCCATCGCCGCCGGTGCGGAGATTCGTACCGACTGCGGGGTGGCGCGGGTGCTGGTCGAACACGGCCGCGCGGTCGGGGTGGAAACGCTGCACGGCGAACGCATCCGCGCGCGTGCCGTGGTGGCCAACGTCAATCCCAAGCTGCTGTACGAGCAGCTGCTTGCGCCGGAGCAGGTGCCGATCGCCACGCGCGAACGCATGGCCAACTGGCGGTGCGCATCGGGCACCTTCCGCATGAACGTGGCGCTGTCCGCGCTGCCGTCATTCAGCGTATTGCCGGGGGCAGGGGACCACCTCACCGCCGGCATCATCATCGCGCCGAGCCTGGCGTACATGGAGCGCGCCTACACCGATGCCAGACAGTTCGGCTGGTCGCGCGAACCGATCGTGGAGCTGCTGATTCCCAGCACCCTGGACGACTCGCTGGCGCCGCCCGGACAGCATGTGGCCAGTCTGTTCTGCCAGCACGTGGCACCGGTGCTGCCGGGTGGGCGCAGCTGGGATGACCATCGCGAGGAGGTGGCGGATCTGATGATCGCCACCGTGGACCGGCACGCGCCGGGGTTTGCCGATCTGGTGCTGGGCCGTCAGGCGTTGAGTCCGCTGGATCTGGAGCGCACGTTCGGGCTGATCGGCGGCGATATCTTCCACGGTGCGCTGAGCCTCAACCAGCTGTTCAGTGCACGGCCGATGCTGGGGCAGGCGGATTATCGCGGGGCGCTGCCGGGGTTGTATCTGTGCGGGGCAGGCACGCACCCCGGTGGTGGCGTGACGGGGGCGCCCGGGCACAATGCGGCGAAGGTGATTCTCTCGGGCTGAAATGACATCGGCCACCCGAAGGTGGCCGATGTTGGGTCTGCGAGGACACGGGTACCAACCGGCGCCTTAAAGCCCGCCGCCGCCGCAACCCTTGCCGAGGTAGTCGTCGATCAGCCTGAGCTGGTCGCCCATGATCCCGCGGGTCCAGGCCGGGCCGTGCGCGTAGTCGGCGATGGCGTGGTACTCGACCGGCTGGCCGGAGTTCTTTGCCTTGGCCACGAACCATTCGGACTGTTCGATCGGCACGGTGCGGTCGCGGTCGCCGTGGTAGACCATCAGCGGGATCTTGATCTCGCCGGCCTTGTCCAGCGGGTTCAGGCCGGCCACGGTCTTGGCCTGGGCCTGGCGGAAGAACGGGTTGGTGTAGAACCGCGACCAGATCTTCTTGATGTCCGACACGCCGGCGCCGGCAATGGCGCACTTGTACAGGCCATTGGGACGCACCGACGCAGCGAACGCCGAGTAGCCGCCGTAGGAGAAGCCGAACATGGCGATGTGGCCGGGCTGGGCGATCTTCTGGTCGATCATCCACTGGGCGCCGTCGTCCTTGTCGTCCTGCATCTTCTGGCCCCACTCGGCGTCGCCGGCCATCCACAGCTTGCGGCTCCAGTCGGCCGAGCCACGGAACTGCGGGCGCAGCACGGCCATGCAGCGCGAGGCCATCAGGGGCACCCACATCGAACCGTCGAAGTCCATGCCGTCGCGTGCCCACGGGCCGCCATGTGGATGCACCACCGCCTTCCACGGGCCGGCACCGCACAGCTCGGTGTTCGGGGTGGTCAGGAATGCCGGGATGTCCAGCCCGTCGCGCGCCTTGTAATAGACCAGGCGGGTGCTGCCCAGTGCGGCGGGATCGAGCTTCGGGTAGGTGCGGGCCAACAGGGTGAGCTGGCCCTTGTTGAACAGGTAATAGGCCGGCGGATCGGCCGGGCCGGACACCGACACCAGGAAGGTCTTCAGGTTGGCACTGTAATCCAGCAGGCGGATCGCCTTGCCGGTGTCCAGCGCGGTGGTGGCCCGTTGACCCGTGGCCGGGTCGATCAACGTCACCTCGCTGGAGGTGATCTGCAGGGCCTGGCGCAGGCCCTGTTCAAGCGCCTTGAAGGTCGGGTCGGTCCACTGGATCTCATTCTGGCGCGGGCCGCTGTAGCCAACGCCGAGCAGCGCGCCAAACGGAACCCCGTCCACGCCCTTGTAGCGGTTCAGCACCACGCTGCCGGCGTTGAAGAACTTGTGCTCGAACAGCACTTCCTTCTGCCTTCGCGCGCTGATGTCGTATTCGTAGATGACGGTCTTGTCGCGACCGACGTTGCTCTGGATGAAGGCAATGTTCGGGTCTTCGGCGAAGCCGACCACCTGGGTGATGTCGCGGTCCTTCACGTACGAGCGGAAGTGCTCTTCCCAGGCATTGGTCGCCGGGTTGCGGAACTCGGTGGCGATGTAGGCGCCAGTGCCGTCCAGGTCCTGGCGCAGGCGCGCGCGCAGTTCGCTGTTGAGGTCGGTGACGTAGCCGGCCACGCGCTCTTCGGTCTTCTGGATGCGCTGCGCGCTGAAGGTGCGCAGGTTGACCTTGTACACGTCGCCGGAGTTGCTGCCCGAGCCGTTGATCACCAGGATGTTGTCCGGGTCGTTGGGCAGAGTGTCGAGCACGCTGGAATTGGACAGCGCCTGCTCGAGCTCTTCATTGCGGCTGGTGGCGCGCGGCGGGCTGATCGGCTCCTTCCACTGCTTGCCTTCGGTGTCGGTGATGAAGAACTTGCTGATGAAGGTCTTGTTGAGGCGGTCGGTGCGCAGGTCGAACGGCTGCCACAGGGTCACCGCGAGCAGGCCGTTCTTGATGAAGCTGACGCCCTGGAATTTCATGCGGCCGGCCCCGATCACGGTCGGCGCCGCGTCCAGCGCATCGGTCTTCCAGACCAGGATCACGCGGTCTTCGCCACGTGCCTGCAGGCCGGCGATCTGCTTGCCGTCGGGCGACAGGGACAGGCTGGAGACGTCGGGGAATGCGGCCATCTGTTCGATGGTCGGCACGGTCGGCCTGGCCAGCGCGGGCAGCGGGGACGCCAGTGCGATCGCCAGTGCGGCGAGGCCCAAGGATTTCAAACGCATCAACTACTCCTTCCTGGAACATTCGGTAGGCAAAAAAAAACCGCCGCCCGAAGCCGGGCGGCGGTCCTGTACTGCTATCAGAAGCTCTTGCTGATGTTCACGAAGTAGGTACGGCCGACGTAGTCATAGCCGCTGTACAGCGGGGCGTTGCCGACCCGGTTGTACGCACCCGACGAGATCACCGGCGGCTCTTCGTTACGCAGGTTGCGCACGCCAGCGATCACCGACCAGGTGTCGGCCTTGTACTCGGCCGACAGCGAGTGCAGGAAGTAGCTGGCCACGTCGAACTTGTAGACCGAGGTTGCCGGGTCCAGTTCGTAGTAGTCGTAGCTCTGCATCGCGTTGATCCACTCCAGGCCGTAGCGGACGCGCCACTTGTCCCAGCTGTAGACCACGTCCAGCGTGCCGGTCATGTCCGGGGTGTTGAGCATGCCGTTGTAGTCGATCAGCGGATCGTCCTGGAACAGCTTGTTGGACTGTTCGAGGAAGCGGGTGAGCTGGGCGGTGGCACGCAGGGCGCCCGGACCGATGTCGCGGGTGTAGCGCAGGGTGTAGTCCAGGCCGCGCACGTTGTCGTTGGCCAGGTTGACGTAGCTGTCATGCACGGTCAGCGCGTTGTTGACCGGGTTGCGCGCGTCCACCAGGCGGCAGAAGCCACCACCATCGCGGAAGTCCGGGCTGTTGTAGCACAGGTCCAGGATGTTGGCGCCACCGGCGCGCGAGACGCCGTTCTCGACCTTGATGTCGAAGTAGTCCACGGCCAGCGAGAAGTCGCCCCACGAGGCCGGGGTCTCCGGCTGCAGCACGATGCCACCGGTGAAGTTCTTCGAGGTTTCCGCCTTCAGGCCGCTTTCGGCGCCGCCGGCCTGGATGACCGCGACCGACTGGGTGGCCTGGAAGTCAGGTGCCAGGCCTTCCGAGGCGCAGTTGCGCGCCAGCGGGGTGCCCGGATCGTTGCCCCAGGTGTTGCAGGGGTCGACCTGGTTGCTCAGGAAGCCGCTGGTGGCGCCCAGGAACTGTTCGAACAGCGCCGGAGCGCGGTACGAGGTGCCGTAGGACGCACGGAACGACACCCAGCTGACCGGGGTCCACAGGCCGCCGATCTTGTAGGTCTGGTCCGAACCGTAGGAGTCGTAGTCGGTCCAACGCGCGGAGGCGTTGAAGGTCAGCTCCTCGGCACCGGTCACGCCCGACAGCACCGGCACTTCCAACTCGCCGAACACTTCCTTCACCGCGTCCTTGCCGCGGGTCGGGGTGGACGAGGTCAGGTTGTACAGGTTGTTGTTGATCGAATCGATCGACGGGGTGTCGTCGATCTTGGCGCGGCGGTACTCGGCACCGATGGCGGCCTGGACATCACCGTGCGGCAGCGAGAACAGCGGGCCGCTGAAGGAGATGTTGGCAGTGGTTTCGGTGTACAGGGTGTTGCCGGTGACCGGGCGGAACACGTAGTTCACCCAGTCGCGCGGCAGCTCGCCGCCGATCACGGCGCTGGTCAGGCGCGGTGCGGCAACGCAGCCATTGGACGGGTCCACGCAGCTGAAGCCACCGGCGCCGTTGGAGACCACGCGCAGGCTCTGGTTCAGGCGGTCGGTCAGGAACGACTGCATGGTGTAGTCGGCGTCCGAGCGCGCATGGCTCAGGTAGAAGTCGTAGTCCCAGGTGTCGCTGACGTGGCCACGCACGCCCGCGGTGCCCTTGAAGAAGTCGACCTTCTGCGAGCTCTTGTCGTTGCCGAAGCCGATGAAGGCGCGCACGCCCACGCCGCCGCCGAAGTTCGACGAAGCCAGGTTGGCCGGGATCAGCGGGCTGCCGCGCAGGTAGTCCAGCGACAGCTGGCGGTAACCGGTCTGTTCGGACTCACGGCGGCTGCCGAGCAGTTCGCCGTAGAACTCGGCGTCGCCCATGAAGCCCAGGTCGTAACCGCCCTGCAGGTAGGCGGTGTGGGTTTCGGCACCGGAGATCAGCGAACGGTTCAGGGTGCGCGGGTCGTAGGTGTCGCGGATGTTGCTGTTGGTGGTCTGGCCACCGCCCACGCCTTCAAAACCGACCAGGCCGGTGCTGACCGCCGAGTTCGGGCGCCAGCGGTTGAAGGTGGTGCCACGCGCGCCTGCGGCGGCAACGCCGGTCAGGTTCTGGGTACCGATGGTGTTGATGGTGACGCCGTTGGAGCCGGTGCCGGTGATCGGGTAGCACTTCGGCTGGCCGGTCAGCGGGTCGATGGTGTCGGCACCACCCCAGCCGCCGCCGGTGGGCAGGCGACGGTAGTCCGTGTTGCAGCGGGTCCATTCGCGGTCGTTGAGGGTCAGCGCGTCGCGGTTGTAGTACTCGTACGAGCCGGAGATGTGGCCCGAGGAACCGGTCTTGCCGGCCACGATCGCGTAGCGGCGCTCTTCACCGCCACCACCGTCGGTGGCGGTCTGGCGCGCTTCGAAGGTGACGCCGTCGATCTTGCTCTTGGTGATGATGTTGATGACGCCGGCAACCGCGTCGGAGCCGTAGATCGACGAGGCGCCGTCCTTCAGCACTTCCACGCGGTCGACGATGGCGTCGGGCAGCACGTTCAGGTCGGTGGCGCCGACCGAACCGCGCGAGCCGGCCGGTGCGATGCGGCGGCCGTTCATCAGGATCAGGGTGCGGGTCGGACCCAGGCCACGCAGGCCCACGGTGTTGGCGCCCGGGCCGCCGTTGGTGACGTAGCCGCCGTACGCGTTGTTGATCTGCGCGGCACCGGCGGTGACGGCGGTGCTCTGCAGCACGCCGGCGGTCGACTGGAAGCCGGCCAGGGTGGTTTCTTCGCGGGTGATGACCTGGACCGGCGAGACCGAGTTGAACACGTCACGGCTGATGCGCGAACCGGTAACGGTCACGGCTTCCAGATTGGTGGCCTTGGCCTTGGCCGCTTCTTCAGCGGTCTGGGTCGAGCTGGCGCTGTCCTGCGCATAAGCGGAAGCGGACGCTCCCAGCACCAGCACGCTGGCCAGTGCGAAGCTCAGCGGGTTACGGCTGAGCGACTTGCGATTCATCATCTGTGGATCCCCTTGGAACGGATGTGTCGTCAAAACCCCGGTGACTGCGACCTGCGGCGCCGAGGTGGCGGGCGGTCTGCGATGGGTGTCTTGCCCCTGAATATCAGCTTCACGCGCTGATGACTTGAAGTTAACACACCCTTAACGCGGCCTGTCAACTGTTCATCAGGAAGTCATAAAGACAGGATAGGCAAATGAAAGATTTCATTCTCATTTGCAATGCAACTACCTGTTTATGAAAGACCTTCTATTGGTTTTGCCTGAAACCAATTTTTCAATACTGTGACGTATGCACGGTTTAGTTTTTGGCCGGATGCGCCATCCGAATCCGTAGATGTCTGCTTGATGACCGGTCGGGGCGCTACAGGACAGGCCTCGGACAACGCAGGACAGTCCTCCGCGCCCGTCGGTCGGCTGCTCTATCATGGGCGGCTTCCCGCAATGCTTTTCCGGAGTGCCCGCAGTGAGTGCCAGCCCGTCTCGACGTCCCCATGCCAGCCAGGTGCAGAAGGGGCTGTCCCTTCATCCGCGCGTCCGCAACGTGATCGCGGTCGGGTCGGGCAAGGGCGGGGTGGGCAAGTCCACCACGGCGGTGAACCTGGCGGTGGCGCTGGCAAAGCTCGGGGCCCGGGTCGGCCTGCTGGACGCGGACATCTACGGCCCCAGCGTGCCGATGATGCTGGGCCTGAGCGGCCGTCCGGAAAGCCCGGACAACAAGTCGATCGAGCCGCTGCGTGCGTTCGGGGTGGAGACCATGTCGATCGGCTACCTGATCGAGGACGAGACACCGATGATCTGGCGCGGCCCCATGGCGACCTCGGCCATGACCCAGTTCTTCAACGACACCCTGTGGGACGACCTGGACTATCTGCTGATCGACCTGCCGCCGGGCACCGGCGACATCCAGCTGACCCTGACCCAGAAGATTCCGCTGGCCGGCGCGGTGATCGTCACCACCCCGCAGGACATCGCCACGCTGGATGCGAAGAAGGCGCTGAAGATGTTCGAAAAGGTGGAAGTGCCGGTGCTGGGCATCGTCGAGAACATGGCCGTGCATACCTGCAGCAACTGCGGCCAGGTCGAGCACCTGTTCGGCGACGGCGGTGGCGAGCGCATGGCCGCGCAGTACGGCGTGCCGCTGCTGGGCTCGCTGCCGCTGGACATCGGCATCCGCGAACAGGGCGATGTCGGCACCCCGATCACCGCCGCCGCGCCGGACTCCCCGGCCGCGCAGGCCTACCTGCGTGCCGCGCAGCGGCTGGTGGAAGAGGTGGCCAAGCGCCCGCGCGCCAGCATCCCGATCCTGTCCTCGCTGCTCTGAGCTGTTTAGAATCAGTGCCCACCGCGCCCCACACCCAGGACCCCCATGAGCATCAAGAGTGACCGCTGGATCCGCCGCATGTCCGAACAGCACGGCATGATCGAGCCGTTCGAAGCGGGCCAGGTCAAGCAGGCCAACGGCCAGCGCATCGTCAGCTACGGCACCTCCAGCTACGGCTACGACGTGCGCTGCTCGCGCGAGTTCAAGGTGTTCACCAACATCAACTCCACGATCGTCGACCCCAAGCACTTCGACCCGGGCAGCTTCGTGGACATCGTCGGCGACGAATGCATCATTCCGCCGAACAGCTTTGCGCTGGCGCGCACCGTGGAGTATTTCCGCATTCCGCGCGACACCCTGGTGGTCTGCCTGGGCAAGAGCACCTACGCGCGCTGCGGGATCATCGTCAACGTGACCCCGCTGGAGCCGGAGTGGGAAGGCCACGTCACCCTGGAATTCAGCAACACCACGCCGCTGCCGGCGCGCATCTACGCCAACGAAGGCGTGGCCCAGATGCTGTTCTTCCAGGCCGACAGCGACGACGTCTGCGAGACCTCGTACAAGGACCGCGGTGGCAAGTACCAGGGCCAGACCGGCGTGACCCTGCCGCGCACCTGATGTAGCGCCGGGCTCTGCCCGGCTGACGCAAACAAAAAAAGCGCGGATCGCTCCGCGCTTTTTTGTGTCCGCCGAACGCGTTATTTCCCGCGACCGAACAACAGCCCGATCCCCACCGCCACCAGGATCACCGGCCACCAGGTAAGGATCAGGCGACCGAGGTTCATGTTGGTCCAGCCCAGGTTGCTGGCCAGCAGGAACAGGCCGACGAGGATCAGGACGATGGCAGCGACGAGGTTGGAGCGCATCAGGGGCAGGGTCCGCTTAGGGCTGGGGCGAATATCCTAGCCGTTCCTTCCACATCGCGACATGCTCTTTGAGCACCGCGTCGTCGAACTTGCGCGGCTGGCCGTTGCCCCACACCGGGCCCGGCCACAGCGGATCGCCGTTATGCCGACCGACCACATGGAAATGCAGCTGCGGCACGATGTTGCCGAGCGTGGCGATGTTGATCTTCTCGACCCCGTCGGTGCCCTTGAGGGCCCGGCTGGCGCGGGACAGTTCAATGCGCAGTTTGTCCTGCTGGTCGCCGCTCAGCTCCATCCATTCGGTGATGCCGGTCACGCGCGGCACCAGCACCAGCCAGGGGAAACGTTCGTCGTTCATCAACCGCACTTGCGACAGCGGGCCTTCGTCCACCAGTACGCTGTTGGCGGCCAGGCGTGAATCCAGTTCAAAATCGCTCATCCAAGATGCTCCGAAAAGAAGTCCAGGGTGCGTTGCAGCGCCAGGGCGGCGCTGTCTGGATCATACGCGTGTCCGACGCTGCGATTGAAGGCGTGGTCGGCCG
Organism: Stenotrophomonas sp. VV52; assembly: GCF_002893095.1. GTDB lineage: Bacteria > Pseudomonadota > Gammaproteobacteria > Xanthomonadales > Xanthomonadaceae > Stenotrophomonas > Stenotrophomonas aracearum. Next base: position 139,349 of record NZ_PKQQ01000001.1, read on the forward strand.
GGTAGACGAAGGTGGCCATCTGCGGCAGCTTTTCGCGGTGGGCCTGGACGGCTTCGGGCGGAATGCTCTTGTCCTGGGCGCCGAAGTGGAACATGACCGGGGCCTTGGCCGGCTCATCCAGGAACTGTGTGTTGCGCGCGCCGTAGTAGCTGACCGAGGGCAGGCCCAGGCGCAGGGCCGCGAGCAGGGCAACGCTGCCGCCCCAGCAGTAGCCCACCGTGCCGACCTTGCCGGACGGGGCCAGCCGCGAAGCGGCCGCGCGGACCACCTCCAGCGCCTTTTCCATGCCCAGTGCGGTGACATGCGCCAGGCCCTGCTTCACGCCGTCCGGGTCGTAGGGCAGGGCGTCGGGATCGGCCCCGGTGCCGTCCAGCAGGTCGAAGAACGAGGGCGCCAGCACCGCATAGCCTTCGGCGGCGAAGCCCTCGGCCACCTCGCGGATGTGCGCGTTGGCGCCGAAAATCTCCTGGATGACCACCAGGCCCCCGCGCGGCTTGCCATCCGGCAGGGCCTGCCAGGCCCGGACCGGACCATGATGCGTATCGAACGTAACCCACTCACCCATTGCCGGACTCCGATTGGTTCAGGCGTTCATTATCGGGCCCGGCCGGGTTAGCGGGGCGTCGCGGCCATGCACGCCTTGGCGGTTGGCCTTGCCCGGACAGTCGATGCATTCAGGGCCGAGGCCCCAACGCCGGTATACTTGCCGCCGTTTCCGGCCCCAGGTCCCCACGCCATTCCGGCATGGGCCCAGGCCCCCAGAGTCCCGCGATCCATGTCCCAGCTGAACCCCAAAGTCGGCTTCGTCAGCCTTGGCTGCCCGAAGGCCCTTGTCGATTCCGAGCGCATCCTCACCCAGCTGCGGGCCGAGGGCTACGACATCGTTCCCTCCTACGATTCGGCCGACGTGGTGGTGGTCAACACCTGCGGCTTCATCGATTCGGCGGTGACAGAGTCGCTGGACGCCATCGGCGAGGCGATGAACGCCAACGGCAAGGTGATCGTCACCGGCTGCCTGGGCAAGCGCCCGGAAGAGATCCGCAAGGCCTATCCGGACGTGCTGGCGGTGTCCGGTCCGCAGGACTACACCAGCGTGATGGAGGCGGTGCATGCCGCGCTGCCGCCCAAGCACGACCCGTTCGTGGACCTGGTTCCGGACTACGGCATCAAGCTGACCCCGCGTCACTATGCCTATCTGAAGATTTCCGAAGGCTGCAACCACCATTGCAGCTTCTGCATCATTCCCTCGATGCGCGGCAAGCTGGTCTCGCGCCCGGTGGACGAGGTGCTGCGCGAAGCCGAGCGGCTGGTGCGCGGCGGGGTCAAGGAGCTGCTGGTGGTCTCGCAGGACACCTCGGCCTACGGCGTGGACGTGAAGTACGCCGAGCGCATGTGGCGCGACAAGGCCTACCAGACCCGCATGAAGTCGCTGTGCGAAGGGCTGTCCGAACTGGATGCCTGGACCCGCATGCACTACGTGTACCCGTATCCGCACGTGGACGACGTGGTGCCGCTGATGGCAGAGAACCGGATCCTGCCGTACCTGGACATTCCGTTCCAGCACGCCAGCCCGCGCATCCTGAAGCTGATGAAGCGCCCGGGCGCGGTCGACAAGACCCTCGAGCGCGTGCAGCGCTGGCGCCAGCTGTGCCCGGACATCACCGTGCGCTCGACCTTCATCGTTGGCTTCCCCGGCGAAACCGAGGCCGAGTTCGAAGAGCTGCTGTCGTTCCTGGACGAGGCGCAGCTGGACCGCGTGGGTGCCTTCGCCTACTCGCCGGTGACCGGTGCCACCGCCAACGACCTGCCCGGCGCGGTGCCGGAAGAAGTGAAGCAGGAGCGCCTGGCGCGCTTCATGGCCCGCCAGGCGGAGATTTCCGCCGCGCGACTGGAGGCGAAGATCGGCACGGTGCAGCAGTGCCTGGTCGATGCGATTGAAGACGGCATCGCCGTGGCCCGCTCCAAGGCCGATGCGCCGGAGATCGACGGCCTGGTGCACATCCAGAACGCCGACGAGGCGAAGCTGCGAGTGGGCCAGTTCGTGAATGTGGAGATCACCGAGAGCGACGACCACGACCTTTACGGCGATGCGCTGATCGAGGCGAACGCCGTGGGCCGTCAGCTCGACCTCAAGGTGTTGTGATCGACGCGGCCGCCCCTGCGGCGGCCGGAGCCGGCGCCGAGCCTGAAAAAGTGGCTGCGGCGCGGCGACGTTTTGTTGCACCCGCGCGCGATGAAGTTGATCGCGGGTGCTTCACGCATGCGCTGTTCGCCGGCATGGCGGAGTACCACGACCTGTTGGTTGCCGATGCGTGGCCGACCGTGTTGGCGCTTGATGAGCGCCTTGCGCTGGCAGGCAAGCGGCTGGTGGCGCAGGACGAGAGCCTGCTGGCCGACGGCCAGCACTACGAACAGCGCATCGCACTGGGGCGTATTGCTACGCGTGCCGAGAACTGGCACGACCTGTTCAACGCGCTGGTCTGGGCGCGCTACCCGGCAATCAAACAGGCGCTCAATGCGCGGCAGTGCGAGCGTATCCAGGCCAATGGGCCGAACGTGCGCGACCGCGCCCAGGCGGCGCTGACCCAGTTCGACGAAACCGGCGTGATCGTGCGGGTGGAGGATCCAGCGCTTGTAAGTGCCTGGGACCGGCATGACTGGCGGGCGTTGTTCGTGGATGCCGAAGCTGCCTGGCAGGACGGACGCATCGCCGTGGCGGCGGTCATCGGCCACGCCTTGATGGAACAGGCACTGCTGCCCGGCCGTCTGCTGGTCGGCAAATGCGTAGTAGTGCAGGGAAGTGACGATGCGCTGGCGGTGCAGCAGGTTGCAAAGGCCACCACGCGTGGGGACCTGCTCCGCGATCCGTTGGAGTTGCGGCCGTTGCCGTTGATGGGTATCCCGGGGTGGGAGGTTCGGCAGGATGAGGCGTTTTATGCGCAGGACGCGTATTTCCGGCCATTGCGGGAGGGTAGGAAGTACCCGTCGATTCAATCTGCGCGGTAATCCACCGCCACCACCGCAAACCCGGTCCGCCCGCTCGGCAGCTCCACCTCGAACTCATCATCCACGCGCTTCTTCAACAACGCGCGCGCCAGCGGCGAATCGATGCTGATCCAGCCGGCACCGGCATCGGTTTCGTCCGGCCCCACGATCCGGTAGCGGCTCACATCGCCGCTGTCCACGTTCTCCAGCTCCACCCATGCACCGAAGAACACCGCCTGCGGATCGGTCGGCACGGTGTCGACCACGCGCAGCGATTCCAGCCGCTTGGTCAGGTAACGCACGCGACGGTCGATCTCGCCCAGCTGCTTCTTGCGGTAGGTGTACTCGGCATTTTCCGAGCGATCACCCTCAGCCGCCGCAGCGGCCAGCGCTTTCACCACCTCCGGCCGCCGCACCCGCCACAGCTCGTCCAGCTCGGCCTTCAGGCGCTGGTGCCCCTGCGCGGTGATCAGCGCCGTACTTTTTTCCGCCGGCGGACGCCAACGCGACATCAGCGCTTGCCGCCGAAGATGCCGCCCAGGATCCCGCGCACGATCTGGTTGCCCAGCTTGGTGCCCACCGTCCGGGTGGTCTGCTTGGCCATCGTCTCGATCATGCCCTGGCGCCGCTTGGTGCCGAAGATCGCATCCTTGATCGACTGCCCGAAGCCACCTTCCTGTTCCTCGTCCTGCTGCCGCGTGCGTGCCTTCGGTGCATCGGCCTGTTCCACCGCCTTGGCCGCGCGCTGGGCCAGCAGCTCGGCGGCCGATTCGCGGTTCACTGCGGTGTCGTAGCGAGTGCCGACCGGGCTGCCCGCACGCACCTGGGCACGTTCGGCGTCGGTAATGGCGCCCATGCGGCAGCGCGGCGGCGCGATCCGGGTCTGCTGCACCGGCGAGGGAATGCCCTTGTCCTGCAGGGTGGACACCAGCGCTTCGCCGGTGCCCAGCTGCGACAGCGCTGCCACCACGTCGAGCTTCGGGTTGGGCACGAAGGTCTCCGCCGCGATCTTCACCGCCTTCTGGTCGCGCGGCGTAAACGCACGCAGCGCATGCTGCACGCGGTTGCCCAGCTGGCCCAGGATATTGGCCGGTACGTCATCGGGGAACTGCGAGCAGAAGTACACGCCCACGCCCTTGGAGCGGATCAGTCGCACCACCTGCTCGATCCGCTGCACCAGCGCGGCCGGAGCGTCGTCGAACAGCAGGTGCGCTTCGTCGAAGATGAAGACCAGCTTGGGCTTCTCCAGGTCGCCCACTTCCGGCAGCGTCTCGAACAGCTCCGAGAGCAGCCACAGCAGGAAGGTCGAATACAGGCGCGGCTTCAGCACCAGCTGGTCGGCGGCCAGGATTCCGATCACGCCGCGACCGTCATGGTTGACCCGCATCAGGTCGGCCAGCTCCAGCGCCGGCTCGCCGAAGAACGACTCGCCGCCATCCTGCGCCAGGCGCAGCAGCGCACGCTGGATCGCCGCCACGGTCTGCGCGCTCACCAGCCCGTACTCGGTGGAGATGTCCTTGCGCTCGTCGGCGACCAGGCCGAGCAGGGCGCGCAGGTCGTCCAGGTCGAGCAGCAGCAGGCCACGGTCGTCGGCCAGTTTGAACACGATGTCCAGGACCCCGGCCTGGGTGTCGTTGAGCTCCAGGATGCGCGCCAGCAGGGTCGGGCCCATTTCGCTGACGGTGGTGCGTACCGGGTGGCCGAGCTTGCCGTACAGGTCCCAGAAGAGGGTCGGGCTGCCGGCCGGCGCGTAGTCGGCCACGCCGATCTCCTGCGCACGCTGCAGCAGCGCCTCGGTCCCCGTGCCGGGCACCGCCAGGCCGGAGACGTCGCCCTTCACATCAGCCAGGAACACCGGCACGCCGATCCGCGAGAATCCTTCGGCCAGGGTCATCAGGGTGACCGTCTTGCCGGTACCGGTGGCACCGGCCACCAGGCCATGCCGGTTGCCCAGCTTCGGCAGCAGGGTCACGGGGATGTCGTCGGTGATGCCTTTGCCGAGCAGGATCGGATCCATGGTCAACTCCCTGAGTGGACGGCCTGTGTGAATGGGGAGGATTCTAAACCCGAGCGGGTGCAGGCGGGCTGACCGGGTTGCCCCGGTACAAGCGGCACGGCTACTCTGCCCTGTCTTTCGCCCACAGTGCCAAAAATGCCCGTTCCTGTCCTGCTTGCCCGTGGTTGGCCGTTGTTGGCGCTCGCGTCCCTGATCTCCTTCGCGCCCGAGGCCCATGCCCAGCGGGTCTCCGCCCGCGACAAGGCGAAGATCGAGGTGCTGCAGCAGCGCATGACCGCCGCCGAGAAGCGCTACGCCGACGCACTCGTGCTGGTCACCAATGCCGACCCCAAGGGCACGAACGAAGGCGACGCCGCGCTGGAGGACATGGAAGACGTGATCAGCGACTGCGTGGCCCAGAAGGGCTGCCAGGTCAGCAACCTGCTGGTGACCTACAAGCGGCTGCTCAAGAACAACGCCGACACCCGCGACAGCGACGACAGCGACGTGATCGCCAACGATGGCGGCCTGCTCGAAGCCGACCCGGACCACGTCGGTCCGCTGGCTGCAGACGTGCCCGAAGCCGCACGCGCGGCCGCGCTGCTCAACGACAAGCGCCACGCCTTCGACAACATGGTCGAGTACAACCCGGCGGTGCAGGCCGGCATCCGCCGCTGGCTGACCGACATGCGCCCGGCGTTGATGAACACCTATGAGAACTACCAGACCCTGCGCGCAGTGATGTGGCCGGAGTGGGAGAAGCGCGGCCTGCCCGAGGCGCTGCTGTTCGGGATCATGGCCAAGGAATCCAACGGGCGCGTGCACGCGTCCTCGCGCGCCGGCGCCGCCGGCCTGATGCAGTTCATGCCGGCCACCGGCCGCCGCTTCGGGCTGGGCCCGGATGGCACCGGCTTCGACACCCGCTTCGACGCGCGCAGCGCCGCTGAGGCCAGCGCCAGCTACCTCAACGAGCGCATGCGCGAGCTCAACAACAATGTGGAACTGTCGCTGGCCGGCTACAACGGCGGCGAAGGCCGTGCGGGGCGCGTGTACCGCCAGAATGTCGGCCAGAGCTTCTGGGTGGACAACGTGTACAACCAGTTCCCGGCCGAAACCAAGGACTACGTGCCGATGGTGATCGCCGCGGCCTGGATCTACCTGCACCCGCAGCAGTACGGCGTCGACTTTCCCAAGGTCAGCGCGCAGCCGGCCACGATCCGCCTGGCCAAGTCCACCACCATCTATGAGCTGACCATCTGCCTGGGCAGCACCGGCACCCGCGACGGCTACATGCGCGCGCTGCGCAACCTCAACCCGCGCTACGAGGCCGATGGCTGGATTCCGGCCGGCACGATCATCAATGCCACCACCCGCATTGCCGGCCTGTACAACCGCTACTGCGTGAGCGGGCCGCGCGCCGACCTGGCACGCACCCTGATCACCGCCGACCTCAACGCCGCCATCGTCCGCCCGACGGCCGCCAGCTACACCGGCAACGTCGCGGTGGGCAGCGTGGTGCCGATGGCCGGCGTGCAGTCCAGCACCCCGGTATCGACCGCCCCGGCCGCACCGGTCGCCGTGCCTGCCGCCAAGGCCAAGCCCAAGGCGGTGAAGAGCCACAAGGTCGGCAAGGGCGAGACGCTGGGCCGGATTGCCGACAAGTTCGATTGCGACGTCCGCGAGCTGGCCAGGGCCAATGGACTGAAGGCGCCGGCGTACGCGCTGCGCCAGGGCCAGTCGATCAAGCTGCAGGGCTGCGGTAAATAACCCCCGAGGAACTACAGATGGATATCACCGCAATCAACGACATGTTCGCCAACATCCGCGAGAACACCGACTGGGATCTCAACGGTGACCTGGTGTGGGGCTACTTCTTCGTCAACACCACGCCCGAGCCGCTGCACGGCCTGGCCAAGGTGCTGGAAGGGCAGGGCTATATCGTGGTGGAAGTGTTCGAACCGGAGCTGGAAGCCGACGAAGCGCCGTACCACGTGCTGCACGTGGAGCGGATCGAAGTGCACAACGAAGCCTCGCTGGACCAGCGCAACCATGAGCTGCAGGCAGTGGCCGAAGCGAACGGCGTAGAGGATTACGACGGCATGGACGTAGGGCCTGTCGAGTTCGCGCACGACCCGGCCAATCCCTGAAACCAGACGCCCCGCGAAAGCGGGGCGTTTTTCATTACCTCAACGTGGCGAGGGCTTGCCCCAGCTTCACCGCATGCTCCGCATCCAGGTGCGGCGCGAACTCCGCCACGCCCGGCGGCAACAACACGATCACCGTGGACCCGTAGTTGAACCGCGCCATCTCGGCGAACCGCTCCAGGGTAATGCCCTTCCCGCGGTAATCCTTGCGGGTAATCCGGTCCCCATAGGCCGGAATCTCTTCTCCGCCCCACACTGTCTCCACGCCCGACACCAGCAGCGCGCCCACCATCACCTGCACCATCGGGCCGAAGTCGGTGTCGAAATGGCACACCAGCCGCTCGTTGCGGGCGAACAGTCCCGGCACGGTGTTCACCGCTGCCGGGCCCACGCTGAACAAGCGGCCCGGTACATGCACGGTTTCGCGCAGGGTGCCGGTCCACGGCATGTGCACGCGGTGGTAGTCCTTCGGCGAGAGGTACACGGTGGCGAACAGCCCGTGGCGGAACACCTCGGCGTCGCCCGCATCGCCCAGCAGCTCTGCCGCAGTGAACGACTGGCCCTTGGCCTGGAAGATGTTGCCGTCTTCGATCGCGCCCAGCTGGCTGATCCGGCCGTCGGCCGGCATTACCAGGGTGCGGGCATCGGCGTCGGGCACGCGCGCGCCCGGCTTCAGGGCCCGGGTGAAGAACTGGTTGAAGGTGGGGTAGCTGCGCGGGTCCGGGTTGGCCGCCTCGGCCAGGTTCACCCCGAACTTTTCGGTCACCGTGTCGATCAGCCAGCGCGAGATCCGCGGATTGCTGGAATACGCCAGGCGCCGCGCCATCGACGACAGCAGGCGGTGGGGCAGGACGTAGCTCAGCGTGGTGGTCAGGCTCATGGGGCGGATTTCTCGGTCAACAGGTTCAGGTCGCGGGCAATCGCCTGCGCATAGAAAGGAGGGCGGATCAGGCCGGCCAGGTTGCCTTCCGGGTCCAGCACGGCCAGGCTGGCCGAATGTTCCAGGGTGTAGTCCTGGGGGTTGGTCTCGAAGTCCTTGCCCGGCACCTTCTGGAACACGAAGCCCAGCGAGGTGGCGAACCGCTCCAGCGAGGGCACGTCGGCGGTGGCGGCCAGGGTGTCCTTGTGGAAGGCGTGCACATATTCGCCCAGCCGGGCCGGGGTGTCGCGCTCGGGGTCGACCGAGACGAACACCAGCCGCGGGCGCAGGGTGTCCGGCAGGGTTTCCCATTGCTTCTGGGCCTGGGCCAGGTCGGCCAGGGTGGTCGGGCAGATGTCGGGGCAGGCCAGGAAGCCCAGGAACACCAGGGTCCAGTGGCCCTTGAGCTCGCCTGGGATCAACCGGGTGCCGTCGGACTGGCCCAGGTTGAAGTCCGGCAGCGGGCGCGGCTGCGGATAGAAGGTGATCGATTCGGTGGCCGGGCGGTTGCCGGCCGGCGCGGGCCCGAACACTTTCTGGGCCACGACCAGGCCGAGACCGGCCGCCAGCGCGATGAGCAGGATGATGCCGACATTGCGATTGAACATGTAAGCCCGTTCCCGAAGGGGGCCACCATGATAGGGGATGGGGCGGCGGCCGCACCGTTTCGACTGCAACGGATGCCGTGCTGCGCCGCAGCGCCTATAATCTGGGGCCACTTTGTCTGTTGCCCTGCCATGACCGCCGAAACGGCCGCCGAACTCCATACGATCATCGACCTGATCCGCTACGGCACCAGCCGTTTCAACGCCGCCGGGCTGACCTTCGGGCACAGCTATGACAACGCCCTGGACGAAGCCACCCAGCTGGTCCTGCACGCCCTGCACCTGCCGCACGACCTCGGCCCGGCCTATGGCCAGGCCCGCGTGCTGCGTGAAGAGAAGCTGCAGGTGCTGGACCTGTTCCAGCGCCGCATCGACGAGCGCATTCCGGCCGCCTACCTGACCGGTGAGGCGTGGTTCGCCGGCCTGAGCTTCAAGAGCGACACGCGCGCCCTGGTGCCGCGTTCGCCGATTGCCGAGTTGATCGAATCCGGCTTCGAACCGTGGCTGGCTGGCCGTGACGTCACCCGCGCGCTGGACCTGTGCACCGGCTCGGGCTGCATCGCCATCGCCATGGGCCACTACTACCCGAACTGGGAAGTGGACGGCGTGGACCTGAGCGACGAGGCGCTGAGCCTGGCCGAAGAGAACAAGGAACGCCTGCAGGCGCACAACGTGACCCTGCTCAAGTCCGACCTGTTCAACGGCCTGACCGGTCGTCACTACGACCTGATCGTGACCAACCCGCCGTACGTCACCAACGACGAAACCGACGCGCTGCCGCAGGAGTACTCGTATGAGCCCGAAATGGGCCTGCGTGCCGGCGACGACGGCCTGGACCTGGTCCTGAAGATCCTGCGCGACGCCCCGCTGCACCTGAGCGAAGACGGCCTGCTGATCTGCGAAGTAGGCGAGTCCGAACAGCACCTGATCAAGCTGCTGCCGGAGGTGGATTTCGCCTGGGTCGAGTTCAAGGTCGGCCAGATGGGCATCTTCGCGGTCGAATGCCGCGAGCTGATCGCGCACAGTGCCCGCATCACCGAACTGGCGGCACAACGGCCGTGAGTTCCAACACCTTCGGCAAGCTGCTGTCGGTCACCACCTTCGGCGAATCGCACGGTCCGGCGATCGGCTGCGTGATCGACGGCTGCCCGCCGGGGCTGGAGATCGGTGCCGACGAGTTCGCCCACGACCTGCAGCGTCGCGCCACCGGCAAGAGCCGGCACACCTCGGCGCGCCGCGAGGCCGACGAGGTCGAGATCCTGTCTGGCGTGTACGAAGGCCGCACCACCGGCACCCCCATCGCGCTGCTGATCCGCAACACCGACCAGCGCAGCAAGGACTACAGCAACATCGCCCAGCAGTTCCGTCCGGGCCATGCCGACTACAGCTACTGGCAGAAGTACGGCATCCGCGACCCGCGCGGTGGCGGTCGTTCGTCCGCGCGTGAAACCACCATGCGCGTGGCCGCCGGCGTGATCGCCAAGAAGTGGCTGCTGCAGCGCTACGGGGTGACCGTGCGCGGTTACCTCTCGCAGCTGGGCGAGATCACCCCGACCGGACACGACTGGTCGGCGGTGGAAGACAACCCGTTCTTCTGGCCGGTGGCCGAGCAGGTGCCTGCGCTGGAAACCTACATGGACGCGCTGCGCAAGTCCGGCGACTCGGTCGGCGCGCGGGTCAATGTGGTCGCCGACGGCGTGCCGCCGGGCTGGGGCGAGCCGATCTACGGCAAGCTCGACGGCGAACTGGCCGCGGCGTTGATGAGCATCAATGCGGTCAAGGGCGTGGAGATCGGCGACGGCTTCGCCAGCGCCGCGCAGAAGGGCACCGAACACCGCGACCTGATCACGCCGGAAGGCTTCGCCAGCAACCATGCCGGCGGCATCCTCGGCGGCATTTCCACCGGCCAGCAGGTCACCGCCTCGATCGTGCTCAAGCCGACCTCCAGCCTGCGCCTGCCCGGCGCGACGGTGGACGCCAGCGGCGCGGCCGTGGAGGTCATCACCACCGGTCGCCACGATCCCTGCGTGGGCATCCGTGCCACCCCCATTGCCGAGGCGATGATGGCGCTGGTGCTGATGGACCAGGCGCTGCGCCACCGCGCCCAGTGCGGCGACGTGGGCGAAATCACCCCGCGCATTCCGGGGTCCATCGATGGCTGAAACGCGGCCGAAGGTCTGGGTGAGCCAGCCGCTGTTCGATGACGTCATCGAACAGCTCGGGCAGCATTTCGATCTCACCACGACCGACGCCGTGACCCGCTACACCCCGGAATCCCTGGCCGCGCAGCTGGCCGGGGTCGACGGCGCACTGATCACCCTCAACGAGCGCGTGGGTGCGGCGGAAGTGGCGCAGGCGCCGCAGCTGCGCGCCATCGCGAACGTGGGTGTCGGCTACAACAACCTGGACCTGGACGCGCTCAGCGCAGCCGGCATCCTGGCCAGCAACACGCCCGACGTACTCACCGAAACCACCGCCGACCTCGGCTTCGCGCTGCTGATGGCGACCGCGCGCCGCATCACTGAATCCGAGCGCTGGCTGCGCGAGGGCCAGTGGGGGCAATGGTCGTTCCAGACCATGCTCGGCGCGGACATCCACGGCAGCACGCTGGGCATCCTCGGCATGGGGCGGATCGGGCAGGGCATTGCCCGCCGCGGCGCGCTGGGCTTCGGCATGCGCGCGCTGTACCACAACCGTTCGCGTCTGCCCGAGGCCACCGAAGCGGAGGTGGGCGCGCAGTACGTGGATCTGGACACGCTGCTTGAGCAGGCCGATCACCTGGTGCTGGTGTTGCCGTACAGCGCGTCTTCGCACCACATCATCGATGCTGCCGCGCTGGCGAAGATGAAGCCCACCGCCACCCTGGTGAACATCGCCCGTGGCGGGATCGTCGACGAACGGGCCCTGGCCGACGCGCTGGCGCACGGCCGCCTGGCTGCGGCGGGGCTGGACGTGTTCGAAGGCGAACCCACCGTGCGCCCGGAACTGCTGGCGCTGCGCAACATCGTGCTGACCCCGCACATCGGCAGTGCCAGCCAGGCCACGCGCCGGGCGATGGTGCAGCTGGCAGTGGACAACCTGACCGCCGCGCTGGGCCAGGGGCCGCATGCCGGCCGCCCGCCGAGCGCGCTCAACGCCGACGCCGTCGCTGCCGTGAAAGCCGGCGGTGCCACCGTGGGCGGCAAAAAAATCGACGCAAAACGATAGGGAACCGCGCGGCCATCACGTGAGGTTCCCCGAACCCAGTCCGTTGTGCGCACCCCTTTGCTCTTACCGAGAAAACCCCATGAACAACCCTGATCGTCGCTTCCACGTCGCTGTCGTCGGTGCCACCGGCGCCGTTGGCGAAACCATGCTGTCCATCCTGGCCGAGCGCAACTTCCCGATCGCCACCCTGAGCCTGCTCGCCTCCTCGCGTTCGGCCGGTGGCGAAATCGAATTCGAAGGCCAGAAGATCAAGGTCCAGGACCTGGCCACGTTCGATCCGAGCGGCGTGGACATCGCGCTGTTCTCCGCCGGCGGGAGTGTGTCCAAGGAATTCGGCCCGAAGTTCGCCGCCGCTGGCGCGGTGGTGATCGACAACTCCTCGGCGTTCCGCTACGACGACGACGTGCCGCTGGTGGTATCGGAAGTGAATCCCGAGGCGCTGAAGAACCGCCCGCGCGGGATCGTCGCCAACCCGAACTGCTCGACCATGCAGATGCTGGTCGCGCTGGCGCCGCTGCACCGCCAGTACGGCATCCAGCGCATCAACGTGGCCACCTACCAGTCGGTCTCCGGCGGCGGTCGTTCGGCGCTGGAGGAACTGGGCAAGCAGACCGGCCAGCTGCTCAGCTTCCAGGACATCGACCCGCAGCGCTTCCCGGTGCAGATCGCCTTCAACCTGATCCCGCACATCGACGACTTCCAGGACAACGGCTTCACCAAGGAAGAAATGAAGCTGGTCTGGGAGACCCGCAAGATCCTAGGCGACGACAGCATCCTGGTGAACCCCACTGCGGTGCGCGTGCCGGTGTTCTATGGCCACTCCGAAGCGGTCAGCATCGAAACCCGCGACAAGGTGACCCCGGACGCGGCGCGTGAACTGCTGTCGCGTTCGCCCGGCGTGGAAGTGGTGGACAAGCATGAAGCCGGCGGTTACCCGACCCCGGTGACGCATGCCTCGGGCACCGACGCGGTGTATGTCGGCCGCATCCGTGAGGATCTGTCGCACCCGCGTGGCCTGAACCTGTGGATCGTGTCGGACAACATCCGCAAGGGTGCAGCGTTGAACGCGGTACAGCTGGCGGAGCTGGTGGCTGCCGAAGGGTGATCCACGCGCATTCCCGCGTGGCTGGAATCGCCGGGAATCGCTATATTGCCGCCATGAAGAAACGAGCTTCGGGCGCAACGCGCCCGCTCAAGGTGGTATCGACCCTGCTGCTGGCCTTGGCCAGCAGCTCGGCCATGGCCCTCGGGCTGGGCGACATCCGGGTCCTGTCCAAGCCTGGCCAGCCGCTGCTGGCTGAAATCCCGGTCATTTCCGCCGACCCCTCCGAACTGGAAAACCTGCGCGTGGCGCTGGCTTCGCCGGTGACCTTCGCCCGGGTCGGGCTGGACCGTCCGACCGGACTGGTCAGCGAACTGCAGTTCGAGCTCTCCCGCGATGCCAACGGCCGCGCCGTGGTGCGGGTCAGCTCGCAGGCGCCGGTGACCACGCCGTCGCTGAACTTCCTGATCGAAGCCGATTGGGGCCAGGGCCGCCTGGTCCGCGAATATTCGGCGCTGGTCGACGCACCCGACAGTGCCCTGGCCGTGGCCGAGCCGGAGATCGTGGCGCCGGCCGGTGCCATGTCCAATGCCATCGCCCGTGAAGCCGAGGCCATGCAGGCGCCGGTCCCGGCGGCCGCCGCCGAAGCCCCGGCGCCGCGTGCTGCACCCGCACCCGCACGCCCGGCTGCGCCGTCGCGCCAGGCCGCCGCACCGGCGGCCGCCACCGTATCCGCCGACGGCAGCATCACCGTGCAGCGCGGCCAGACCCTGTCGCAGATCGCAGGCAGCGTGGCCCGCGAGCAGGGCATCAGCCGCGACCAGGCGATGATCGCGCTGCTGCGCGCCAATCCCGAAGCCTTCATCCGCGGGAACCTCAACCTGCTCAAGCAGGGGGCGGTGCTGCGCAACCCGGGCGCCGACGCCCAGATCGATGCCGCCCAGGCCGCGGCGATGGTGCGCGAGCACGCCGCGCAGTGGCGCCAGGCGCGCTCGTCCATTCCGCAACCGGCCAGCAGCGGTGTCGCCGCTGCGCCGCCGGCCACGGCCGCCCCGGCTTCGGGTACCGGCGCTCCGGCCGCAGGCGGACGCCTGGAGATCGCCCCGGCGGTCGCCGCCACCGACAACAACGCAGGTACAACCACCGGCACCGCCGCCGGCAGTGAGGGTGACATGCTGGGCAACGAACAACTGCGCCAGGCCAAGGAAGACGTGGCCACCCGCGATGCAGAGATCCAGGAGCTGCGCAACCGCGTGGCCGAACTGGAAAAGCTCAAACAGCAGCAGGCCTCGCTGATCGCGATGAAGGACACCGACCTGGCCGCCGCGCAGCAGCGCCTGGCCGAAACCCCGGCCGCGCGCGAAGGCGGTAGTGGCGGCTGGGCCTGGCTCGGCCTGCCGGTGCTGCTGCTGGCGGTGGCCGGCTGGGCGATCTCGCGCCGCCGCAAGCCCTCGCCGCTGCCGCCGCTGCGCCGCGAGGGCCTGGATGCCGCCAGCCTGGCCGCTGCGGTGCCGGCCGCCGACTACGTGGACGAACTGGCCGCGCAGCGTGAGGTCGAGGCCGACGAACCCGACCTGCGCGATGCGCCGGATTATGTGCTGGCCGCCGAGGACAGCCGTGACCAGGACTACGGGCGTCGTGAACCGGTGTTCGTTCTTGAGCCGCAGCCGGAGCAGGCACCTGAGCCGGAACCGGTCCAGGTTGCGCAGGAAACAGTGGAAGCACCCGTAGCGCCCGCAGCGATGTCGCCGGTCGACGATTGGGTGCCGGCCTACGCGCGCGAAGCGGCAGCGAAGCCGTCCTTCCGTGGCGTGTTCGAGATCCCGGAATGGAATCCCCCGCAGACCGCCGAGGCCGAGGCCGATACCGATACGCAGCCGCCCGCCGTGGAGCCGATGGTCGCCCCGCTGGGCGCGCCAGGCCACGACCGCCTTGAACTGGCGATCGCCTACCTCGACCTGGGCGACGCCGACACCGCGCGCACCCTGCTGCTGGAAGTGGCCCAGGCCGGCGACGCGCACAGCCAGCTGCAGGCCCGTGAACTGCTGGCCCGGCTCGGCTGAGCATGCGTTACGCACTAGGGGTTGAATACGACGGCAGCGAGTACAAGGGCTGGCAGCAGCTGGGTGAAAGCGGCTGTCCCAGCGTGCAGGCCAGCCTGCAGGACGCCCTGTCGTCGATTGCCAACGCACCGATCCAGGTGGTCTGTGCCGGCCGCACCGACGCCGGCGTGCATGGCGAATGCCAGGTGGTCCACTTCGACACCGACGTGGTCCGTGACCCGCGCAGCTGGACCCTGGGTACCACCACCCGGGCGCCACGCTCGATCGCCGTGCGCTGGTGCGTGCCGGTGGCCGACGATTTCCATGCGCGGTTTTCCGCGCGTGCACGGCGTTACCGCTACCGCCTGCTCAACCGGGCGATCCGCCCGGCGCTGTACCGGCAGAGCCTGAGCTGGGAGCGCCGCCCGCTGGACGCGGCGTTGATGCACGCCGCCGGGCAGGCCCTGCTGGGCGAAAACGACTTCAGCGCATTCCGCAGCGTCCAGTGCGAGGCCCTGCATGCCCGCCGCGAGCTGCAGGCGATCAGCGTGACCCGCCAGGGCGAGATCATCGAGGTCTGCGTTCAGGCCAATGCATTCCTTCATCACATGGTGCGCAATATCGTCGGTTCATTGATCCTGATCGGCAGTGGGGAAAAGCCGGTGTCGTGGATGGCCGAACTGCTGGCTGGCCAGGACCGCACCGTGGCAGGGCCCACCGCACCGCCGCAGGGATTGGTATTTGTTGGCCCGTTGTATCCCGACAACTGGCACCTTCCTGCCGAGGTCACCCTATGAGCCGCTCCTTCTACCGCACCCGCATCAAGTTCTGCGGCATGACCCGCGCCGGCGACGTGCGCCTGGCCGGCGAACTGGGCGTGGACGCGGTGGGCTTCATCTTCGCCCGCGAAAGCCGGCGCCGGGTCGCTCCGGCCGAGGCGCGCGCGATGCGCCAGGCGATCGCGCCGATGGTCGACGTGGTCGCGCTGTTCCGCGACAACAGCAAGGAAGAGGTGCGCGAGGTACTGCGCACGGTGCGCCCGACCCTGCTGCAGTTCCATGGCGACGAGGACGAATCGTTCTGCCGCAGCTTCAACATGCCGTACCTGAAGGCGGTGGCCATGGGCGGCCGTGAAGAGGTCAACGCGCGCCAGCTGCAGCTGCGCTATCCCAGCGCGGCCGGCTTCCTGTTCGACAGCCACGCCCCGGGCGGCGGCGGTGGAACGGGCGTGGCCTTCGACTGGACCCGCCTGCCGACCGGCCTGCACCGTCCGTTCCTGCTGGCCGGCGGGATCACCCCGGACAACGTCTTCGACGCCATCGTCGCCACCCTCCCGTGGGGCGTGGACGTCTCCAGCGGCATCGAATCCGAGCCGGGGATCAAGGACGGCTACAAGATGCGCAAGTTCGTGGAAGAAGTCCGCCGCGCGGATTGCCACGAGGCCGATTGAGCCCAACGGGGGGAACGTCGCTTTTCCCCCTGTGCGCACCCCCCATATTTCACGTAGCATCGACAGGACAAGGACAGGCCGGAGCGCCTGTCCGGATCCGCAGCGGTGGGGACCGCTGCACCGATGCAAGGAAGACGTGAATGGCCGAATTTCTCAACGTCGCACTCAGTTTTCCCACGCTGCCGTACAGCATCGTGCTGGCCTTTGCCGTGCTGTACTGGATGCTGGCCGCTTGCGGGGTCATTGACGACGGCTTTTCCACCGACGACATCGAGATCGGCGACGACGGCCTGCAGGGCATTTCCGGGATGTTTTCACGGCTCGGCCTGGGCGGTGCCCCGTTCATGCTGGTGATCGCGCTGCTGGCCTTCTTCGGCTGGACGGCCACCTACTTCGTGCACCTGTTCCTGCTGCAGCCGCTGCCCGCGCCGATGCGATGGGCGGCGGGCGGCCTGACTGCGGTCCTGGCGCTGGTGCCGGCCGTACCGCTGACCGCGGTGGTCCTGCGCCCGGTGAGGCGCCTGCTGCTGCGCCTGCGCCCGGTGGCCCAGGCCTCGCTGCTGGGTCGTGTCGGCGTGATCGCCTCGCCCCAGGTCACTGCAAGCACCGGGTTCGCCACGGTCGACGATGGTGGCGCCGGCCTGATCCTGCAGGTGCGCCTGCCCGAAGGCCACACCCTGCCGCGCGGCCGCCGCGTGGTGCTGCTGGACTACTTCCCCGAACACAACCATTACCTGGTGGCCGCCGAAGGCGACCATCCCGCATTG
Source organism: Stenotrophomonas sp. VV52 (assembly GCF_002893095.1). Lineage (GTDB taxonomy): Bacteria > Pseudomonadota > Gammaproteobacteria > Xanthomonadales > Xanthomonadaceae > Stenotrophomonas > Stenotrophomonas aracearum. The sequence goes on from NZ_PKQQ01000001.1 coordinate 156,506, forward strand.
TTAGATAAGGAGATCCACCGATGAGCATTGCAGCCTTGGCCCCCTTCCTGATCGGGGTCGGCGTCCTGCTGGTCCTGCTGCTTGGCCTGGCCGGCCTGTTCAAGGCCTTCTACCGCAAGGTGGACCAGGGCGTTGCATTGATCGTCAACGACATGAGCTCCCAGCCCAAGGTGCACTTCACCGGCGCACTGATCATCCCGGTGCTGTACCGCGCCGAGCTCATGCGGATCAGCCTGATCACCCTGCAGATCGACCGCCGCGGCAAGGAGGGCCTGATCTGCCGCGACAACATGCGCGCCGACATCGCCGTGGCGTTCTACCTGCGCGTGAATGAAACCCAGGCCGATGTACTGCGCGTGGCCAAGGCCATTGGTGCCGACCGCGCTTCAGACAAGCATGCGGTGGACGAACTGTTCAACGCCAAGTTCTCCGAAGCGTTGAAGACCGTGGGCAAGAAGTTCGAGTTCACCGAGCTGTTCGAGAAGCGCCAGGAATTCCGCGACGAAATCATCGCGGTGATCGGCAACGACCTCAATGGCTACGCGCTTGAAGACGTGGCCATCGACTACCTGGAGCAGACGCCGAAACTGCTGCTGGACCAGAACAACATCCTCGACGCCCAGGGCATCCGCAAGATCACCGAGCTCACCGCCACGCAGAACGTGGTGACCAATGAGCTGGAGCAGAACGAAAAGCTGGCCATTACCAAGAAGAACGTGGAAGCGCGTGAAGCACTGCTGGCGCTGGAGCGCCAGCAGGCGGAAGCCGAAGCCCGCCAGAAGCGCGAGATCGAAACCATCCGCGCCCGCGAAGAGGCTGAAACCGCGAAGGTGCAGGAAGAACAGCGGCAGCTGTCCGAGCAGGCCCGCATCGAGGCGCAGGAAGTCATCGACATCCGCGAGCAGAACCGCCTGCGCGAGGTGGAAGTGGCCGAACAGAATCGCCAGCGGGCGGTGGCCATCGAAGCCGAGCGGGTCGAGCGTGCGCGCCAGCTGGAGCAGGTCACCACCCAGCGTGAAGTCCAGTTGCAGGGCGTGGAGCGCGATAAGGTGGTCGAGTCCGGCAAGATGGACGTGGCCAACATCACCCGCGAGCGCATCGCCATCGACAAGACCGTGGCCCAGGAAGAAGAGCGCATCAAGGAAGTACGCGAAGTCTCCGAGGCCGATCGCCAGAAGCAGGTGATGATCCTGGAGGCCGAAGCCAAGGCACAGGAACTGATGGTGCGCCAGGTGAAGGAAGCGCAGGCCGCTGAAGCCTCGGCCAGGCACCGCGCGGTGGAAATCACTACGCTGGCCCAGGCTGAACACGAAGCCGCAGGCAAGCAGGCCGAAGCAAAGCGCCTGCTCGCAGACGGTACCCGTGCGGAACGCGCGGCGCCGGGGCTCGCAGACGCCCAGGTGCGCGAAGCCTCCGCGCTCGCCATCGAAAAGGTCGGTATCGCCGAAGCCCGCGTGATCGAAGCCAAGGCCGATGCGACCCTCAAGCAGGGCACCAACGAAGCCCGCGTGCTGGCCGAGACCCTGCAGGCGCAGGCCCAGGGCGAGGAGCAGATGGGCCTGGCCCGTGCCACGGCCACCGAGTCGGTGGGCGGTGCCGAAGCCGGCGTGGTGCAGAAGAAGCTGCTGGCCGAAGCCGAAGGCCTGGTCCGCAAGTTCGAGGCGCTGGCCTCGCTCAGCGACACCGCGCGCGGCCATGAAGAGTTCCGCATGATGCTCGACAACAGCCTCAAGCAGGCCCTTGCCTCCATCGAGGCCGGCAAGGAAGTCTCGCGCGAGAATGCCGGCGTCATTGCCAGCGCGCTGCGCAACGCCGACATCGACCTGGTCGGTGGCGACGGCGGCATGTTCGAGAACCTGATCAAGGCGGTCTCGCTGGGCAAGTCGATTGAAGGCCTGGCTGGCAAGAGCCCGATCGTGCAGGACCTGATGCAGCGGTACCTGGGCGTGACCCAGCGCGAAGAAGTGCCGCGCCAAGAGGCCCCGCGCCAGATCACCGACGAGCACGCCACGGCCGCCGTGGTCGACGCCCGCTGAAGCGCCTGCACGTGACCCGGAAGGAAGCCGATGTCTGAACCCGCCAATCGTCCCGCCCCGTCCTCGCCGGACGCCACCGCCACCGTCGACCAGACGGTGGCCCAGGGGGGCGCCTACGAGGTGCTGCGCCGCCGCCTGCTGGAGCAGGGCGGCCGCCTGCGCGGCCTGGCAGAGGCCCTGAACGGGCAGCGGCTGGTCGAGTTCGGCGACAGCCGCCTGGAGGTGGCCGGCCGCTTTCGCATCCGCAGCGAGAACAACTGCGTGGGGCGCGACATCGTCCAGGTCGGGCCGGACCTGCTGCTGTTCGGGTACAACGTGTTCCTTGGCCTCAAGACCCAGACCCGGGTCGAGGACGTGTTTGGCCTGTACCGTCTGGTGCAGGCCGGCGATGGCTACGACGTAACGCCGGTGGATGCCAGGGGAACTTTCCTGGCCGAGCCGGGCTTCGTGCACGATTTCAGCGAGCTCTACGCGTACTACAAGCACGCCCGGCTGCTGCAGCTGATCAAGGTGGGCGACAAGCTGCTGGCGTCCTTCCAGATCGGCGAGCGCAGCACCGACGTACGCGTGTTCCGCTGGGCGGTGGCGCGCGATGGCGCGCTGACCTACCTGGACGCGCGCGGCGAGCGCGACATCGCGCTGCCGCCGCCGTTCGATTTCGAATGGGTCCGCGCAACCCGCGACATGGCGGTCAGCGGCCGCCATTCGCACCTGAACATCCTCGACACCCTGTTCGTGGAAACCACCGGTGGCGACCTCACCGTCAAGGTCGAGAACAATACCGAAAGCGGGCAGGGCCTCTACAGCGAGCCGGTGGACGACAGCACCCAGTCGCTGGACGACGCCCAGTTCGACTACGCCCGGGTCGGCTCGCTGGTACTGCTCAAGGTGCTGCCTTACCGCGAAACCGTGTGGCGCGGTCTGATCTACAACACCCTCACCGGTACCATCGTGCGCAACGACGCCATCGTGCAGGCGTGCGTGCAGCTGCCCGAAGACCACGGCATCATCTTCCCGGGCGGGTACTATCTGCAGAGCGGCGAGCACAAGGCGTTCGACGCGTCCATGCAGGGCATGCAGTTCAAGCGTGCGATCCGCTCGCCGAACGGCGAGGACGTGCTGTACATCTTCTACGAACGCGAAGGCGGGCGTTCGGCCCTGTTCGTCTACAACACCATCCAGCGCGTGCTGCAGAACCCGGTGTTCGGGCATGGTTACGCGTTCCTGCACGACGGGCGCATGGTGCTGTTCCATGCCGAAGGCACCGAACCCACCCGCATCCACCCCATGCAGGTCTGGCAGACCCCGTTCAGCAGCGACGAGTTCGCCGCCAGCCGCCCGCCGGGCAATACGTTCATGGGCCGGATCGGCAATGCCGAACTGGTGCGCGGGATTTCCAACCTGTTCGACCTGGCCCGCGGCATCGAAGGCCAGGACGTCTCGGTGCAACGCTACCAGCGCCTGGTGCAGGACACCCGGCGACTGTTCGACGCGCACCATTGGCTGGACGACGCGCACTGCGACGGCGCGGCCGCGCTGTTGCGCGAGATCAGCGGCACCGGCGAGTCGGTGCTGGACGAGTACGAGAAGGTGCAGTCGATCCGGCAGCAGTCCGCGCAGGCGATGGCCACGGCGCAGGCAGCGCAGAAGGCGTTGCTGGCGGGATTGCAGCCGGAAAACTGGCGTGAGGTGCAGTCGTTCGTGGAGGCGCTCAACGCGATTTCCACCCAGCGCGGCCACCTTCTCACCATTCGAGACTACCGTTACATCGATACCGACGTGATCGATGCGATGACCACTGCCCTGCAGGAAGCCCACGACCGCATCGGCGCGGCCACGGGCCAGTTCCTGGGGGGCGACAGTGCATTGGCACCGCTGGGCGAGCGCCTGCAGGTCCTGGATGCGGCGGCCCAGCAGGCCGAAAGCGCGCGAGTACTGGATGAGCAGCTGGCCGGCATGCGCGACATGGCCGCGGACCTGGACATGCTCTCGGCGCTGATGGCCGGGCTCAAGGTCGACGATGCCACCGCGCGCACCCGCGTGGTTGAATCCATTTCAGCGGTCTATGCGCGGCTCAACCAGAGCCGGGTGCGCGCCGAGCAGCGCCGCCGCTCGCTCGGCTCGGCCGAGGCCGTGGCCCAGTTCGCCGCGCAGTTCGCGCTGTTCTCGCAGGCAATCACCAGCGCGTTGGCGATGGCCACCGACCCCGAGCGGGCCGACGAACAGATGTCCCGCCTGCTGGTCCAGCTGGAAGAACTGGAAAGCCAGTTCGGCGAGCATGAGCAGTTCCTCGGCGACATCCTGGCCAAGCGCGAAGAGCTGATCGAAGCCTTCGAAACGCACAAGCAGGCGCTGCTGGACGAGCGCCAGCGCAAGGCGCGTTCGGTGCTGGACGCGGCCACCCGCATCCTTGACGGCCTGGCCAAACGCACCGAGCGCTTTGCCAGTGCCGACGAACTCAATGCGTTCTTTGCCGGCGACCCGCTGGTGCTCAAGCTACGGGAACTGGCTGGGCGCCTGCGCGAGCTGCGCGACAGCGTCAAGGCCGACGACGTTGAAGCGCGCCTCAAGGGCGTGCGCGACCAGGCCGTACGCGCGCTGCGCGATCGCAGCGAACTGTTCGAAGCCGGCGGCAACGTGGTCCGGCTGGGTCCCCGCCATCGTTTCAACGTCAACACCCAGGCGCTGGACCTGACCCTGTTGCCGCGCGGCGATGAACTGGCCATCCACCTGACCGGCACCGATTTCCTCGAAACCCTGGATGACCCGGAGCTGGCCGGGCTGAAGGAATACTGGCAGCTGGGACTGGATTCGGAATCGGCGCAGCTGTACCGGGGCGAGTACCTGGCCGGCAGCCTGCTGCTGGCGGCGATGGAAGGTCGCGAGGGCCTGGACGTGGCCGCCCTGCAGCATGCAGCCGCCGAGCCGGACGCGCTGGAGCGGATCGTGCGCGACTTTGCGGCGCCGCGTTACCGCGAAGGCTATGAGCGCGGCATCCACGACCACGACGCCAGCCGCGTGCTGCACGCCCTGCTGCCCCTGCAGCAGGCCGCCGGAACCTTGCAGCATGCGCCGCGTGCGCGTGCGCTGGCCCTGCTGTTCTGGGCCGCGCATCAGCGCCGTGACGACGTGGCCCAGTGGGCCAGTCGCCAAGCCGGCGCCGATGCCATTGCCCGCCTGTTCCGGTCGCCCGAAGGGCAGCAGGCCCTGCTGGCCGAGATGGACCGTGCCGTGGCCGGTTTCGTCGCCGAGCGTGCGCTGCCGTTCGATGCTGCCGATGTACACGCCGCAGCCACCTACCTCGGGGCTGAGCTGAGCGCGGGCGACCCGGTCTTCAGCACCAGCCGGTATGCGCAGGCACTGCTCGACGCACTGGGCCAGCACCTGCAGGCGGCCGGGCAGCGCGAAGCATTTGACCGGGCGCTGCAGCGCGAGCAGGACGGGCTGGCCGCGCGCTGGGCGCTCGCCGGCCAGTGGCTGCGTGCGCTGTGCCAGCTGCCCGCGTTCACCGACCACGCCGCCTATGCCGATGAAGCTGCCGCGCTGCTGCTGGTGGCGCGCGCGGTTCGCACCCGTCCCAGCGATGTTGCGCTGCTGGTGCAGGTAGACGGACTGCTCGGCGAGCATGCACGCATCCAGCAGGGCCACCTCTCACTCTCGCTGGACGACTTCCTGGCCCGACTCCGCACGCACCTGCATACGTTCGTGCCCGCCTTCCACGCCTACCAGGGTGTGCGCCAGCGCATCATCGCGCGCGAGCGCGATGCGCTGCGCCTGGCCGAGTTCAAGGCCAGGCCGTTGTCCTCGTTCGTGCGCAACAAGCTCATCAATGACGTCTACCTGGGCGTGATCGGCGACAACCTGGCCAAGCAGATGGGCACGGCGGGCGAGAACAAGCGCAGCGACCTGATGGGCCTGCTGATGATGATCTCCCCTCCGGGCTACGGCAAAACCACGCTGATGGAATACGTGGCGCACCGGCTGGGGTTGGTCTTCATGAAGATCAACGGCCCCGCGCTGGGTCACGAGGTGCGCTCGCTGGACCCGGCCCAGGCCCCGGACGCCACCTCGCGGCAGGAGCTGGAGAAGCTCAACCTGGCGCTGGAGATGGGCAACAACACCATGCTGTATGTCGACGACATCCAGCACACCCATCCGGAGTTCCTGCAGAAGTTCATCTCGCTGTGCGACGGCACCCGTCGCATCGAAGGCGTGTGGCGCGGCCGCACCCGGACCTACGACATGCGCGGCAAGAAGTTCTGCGTGGTGATGGCTGGCAACCCGTACACCGAATCCGGCGAGGTGTTCAAGATTCCGGACATGCTCGCCAACCGCGCCGACATCTACAACCTGGGCGACGTGCTGGGCGGCATGGAGGACGCGTTCACCCTCAGCTATGTCGAAAACAGCCTCACCTCCAACCCGGTGCTTGCTCCGCTGGCCACGCGCGAGATGGCCGACCTGTACCTGCTGGTCGACCGCGCGATGGGCAGGGAGGTGTCCACCAATGCGCTCAGCCATGCTTACAGTGGCGCCGAGATCAACGAGATCGTCGGCACCCTCCAGCGCATGCTCACCGTGCGCGACGTGGTCTACCGGGTCAACCAGCAGTACATCGCCAGCGCTGCGCAGGATGATCGCTACCGGACCGAACCGCCGTTCCGCCTGCAGGGCAGCTACCGCAACATGAACAAGCTGGCCGAGAAGCTCTCCCCGGTCATGAACCCGGCCGAGCTGCAGCAGTTGATCTCCGATCACTACCTGGGCGAGGCGCAGCTGCTCACCACCGGTGCCGAGGAAAACCTGCTCAAGCTGGCCGAGCTGCGTGGCGTGCTCACCGAAGAACAGCAGCAGCGGTGGGCGCAGATCAAGCGCGATTTCCTGCGCAACAAGGCGATGGGTGCCGACGACGCGGATGTCGGCGGGCGCGTGGTGGCACAGCTGGCCGATATTGCCGGTGCCCTGCAGCGCACTCCCGAGCCCGCGCCCGTGGCGATGGCCGACCCGGCACCGTGGCCGGCTCTGCTGGCCGCGCTTGAGCGGCTGGCGCAGGCACAGGTGGAAGCAGCCGGCGTGGCGGCGTCGCAGATAACGGTCGACGCCGTCGTGCCAGCCGACCCGGTACCCCTTTCGCAAGGCTTGCAGGACGGGCTTGCACCGTTGTTGCAGCTGATCGGCCAGTCCAACGCCGAGCAGGCACGCACCGGCGAAACCCTGGCGCTGCTGGCCGGCTGGGTGCGCCAGCAGATGGAGCGTGAACCGGCGGCGGCACCCCGTGCGCGCGTGCGGCGCGCCAGCACGCCTGAAGAGCGCGCATTGGACGAGGCGCTGATGCGTCACTTCTACGGCGCCGCGTCGGTGCCGCCGCGCGACACCCCGGCCCCCGACGACGCGCGCGTATGAGTTCGCCCTGGCCCGTGCCGGAGCCACCCGCCCGGGACGCGTCCAGTCTGGCGCGCTATGGCGAAGCGCTGCTTGCAACACTGGAGCGGGCCGGTGCACCTGCTGCCGCAGACCGGGCAGGGCAGCCGCTGCTCCAGGTGCTCGACCAGCTTGCGCAGGTGATGCAGTCGGCGACCCCGGGCAGCGTGCGCCGCCAGGCGGGCTGGTGGGATCGGCTGTGGGGCCGTGACGTGGCGCGCGAACTGGATGCCCAGGCGTGGCAGCCGCGCCTGGGGGTACTGCGTGCCCAGGCGGAAGCAGCGCTGCAGGCGTTACGCGATCAACGCGCGGACCGTGACCTCGCGCAGGCGCGTGCCACCACCGCCGCGCACGTAGTGCAGGCGTGGATCGAACGCGGTGAGGAACAGCTGTCGAGCCTGCCTGCAGCACTGCAGGAGGTGCTGGTCCAGCGTTTGGACCATCTTCGTCGCCTGGGTGCCCTGCAGCAGGTGGAAGCGGGCCAGTGGAAGTTGCTGGCCGAGCAGGATGGCGCACTGCTGGCGCGCAGCCAACGCATCCTCGAAACCTTGCTGCCCGCCTGGCGCCAGGCCGTACTGGCCAGGCACGCCGGCGACCAGCAGCAGCGCGACCAGCAGGCCGCGCAGCTGCACGCGCAGGTCAGCGCCGAGCTGGCCTCGGTGCAGGCTAGACTGGACTGACCCGTGCACCCCAATGACCCTCTTCAAGGAGATCGCACCATGACCCAGGACACCCAGGCCAATCCGGTGCTTGCCGTGGCACCCACCGCCGTGGACGACGCCAGCCTGCAGGCCTTGGGCCTGGTGCGCGAGGACCTGCCGCGCATCGCCGAAATCGGCCGCAGCCTGGAGGACATCCGCCCGGGCAACCTGCAGGTGTTCGGGCGTGACGCAGCCGCCAAGACTGCTGCGTTTTCCAGCCAGCTGCTCGACCAGGTGCGCAACCGCGACCTGGACGTCAGTGGCGACAAACTGGGCGAAGTGGTGCGCATTGCGCGCACGCTCAACCTGGATGCATTGACCCAGCGTTCCAAGGTCCCGGTGATTGGCGGTTTGATCGACAAGCTGCGCGCGTCCAAGGGCGAACTGGTGCAGATATTCAGCGACACCAACCGCCAGATCGAACAGCTGCTGGGCGATGTAGGTGGCCAGCAGGCGCTGATGGGCCAGCGCGTGGGTGAGTTCGACCGCATGCACGAGATCGTGCGGGAGGAGCGCCATGCGCTGGGGCTGCACATCGCGGCGGGCAAACAGCGGCTTGCGGAGTTGCACCTGGAACAGCAGGCCAACGTGGGTACCGACGATCCCCAGCTGCGCATCCGACAGAACGAACTGGACAATGCGATCCGGCTGCTGGACAAGCGCGTGGGCGACCTGCGGGTGATGCAGCACGCGGCCGACCAGTCGCTGCCCATGATCCGCCTGATCCAGGCCAATGCGATCCAGCTGATCGAGAAGTTCAACACGGTTCGCGACATCACCATTCCGTCGTGGAAGCGCCAGTTCGCCATCCAGCTCTCGCTGAGCGAGCAGAAGAATGCGGTGGAACTGTCCAACGCGATCGACGACGCGACCAATGACCTGTTGCGCCGCAACGCGGACCTGATGCGCCAGACCTCGGTGGAAACCGCCAAGGCCAACCAGCGCGCCGTCATCGACGTGGCCACCCTGCGCCACGTGCACGATCAGCTCATTGCCACCGTGGAAGAAGTGCGCAGCATCCACCGCGACGGCATGCAGCAGCGCCAGCAGGCTGAGGTGGAGCTGGCCCGGCTGCGCGATGAAGTGCAGCAGCGCTTGGCGCAGCCCACCGCCGCGTAGTGCCGGCCGCTGGGAACGCAGGCCATCCCGGTAGGGTCGCACCCCGGTCGACCGCCGATGCAGGTTCAAGGCATGACCGTTGAGCGGAGAGGCTTGCCTGGTGGGGGCCATGCCCTGAAGCGCCGATCACCATTATCGGCGGTCGATCAGGATGCGACCCTACCGAAGCTGTTCCGTCAGCCACTGCGATAGCGCATCCATCCGCGCGTCCTGCCGACCCGCCGGTGTTGCCAGCACCCAGAATCCGCCGGTCGCGCCGAACCCCCATGGCGCCAACAGCCGCCCGGCCGCCAGCTCATCGGCCACCAGCGGTTCCGGCGCGATCGCGACGCCCAGCCCGGCCACCGCCGCTTCCAGCAGGAAGTACAGGTGCTCGAACCCGGTGCCCAGCTGCAGCTGCGCCGGGTCCAGGCCATGCGACAGCGCCCACTCCGGCCAAGCCTGCGGGCGCGAGGTGGTGTGCAGCAGCGGTTCGCCCAGCAGGGCATGCGGCGGCTGATGGCGTAGCCGTGCGGCCGCCGTATGCTGCGGGCTGACGACCACGCCCACCCGTTCCGGGGCCAGTTCGCGGACCTGCCAGCCACGCGGCCACGGCGGCTGCGCCAGCAGCAGTACCGCGTCCAGCGCCTGCTGCTGCTCGGTGAAGCTGCCGTCCTGCGCCGACCAGTGCAGCGCCAGTTGCGGCAGCTCGGCCTGCAGGGTTGGCAGGCGCGGAATCATCCAGCGCGCCAGGATGCTGCCACTGCAGCCCAGCACGAGCGCGTCGGGGCGCTGCCGGCGCTGCAGGCGGTCCACCGCGTCCCGGATCTGGGTGAAGGCGCCGTCGCACGCGGCCTGCAGCGCGGTACCGGCGGCGGTCAGCCGCACGCCGCGTCCCTCACGCTCGAACAGCGTCACGCCCAGATGCTCCTCCAGCAGCCGCAACTGGCGGCTGATCGCCCCGTGGGTGACATGCAGGGCTTCGGCGGCCCGACCCACGCCGCCCAGCCGGGCGGTGGCCTCGAAGCTGCGCAGGGCATTGAGCGGGGGCAGGGGCGTCTGGCTCATGTGAGTTTTCCTGACGGGTCGATGCAGATAATATCGATATTCCGGTCGGGACAGGTGCGTTAGATTGTCAGCCTGTCTCCATCGGCTGTCGCGTCATGTCCGCATCCCCCGCATCCCCCATCGCAGATTTCCACGCCTATCCCGACGCCCAGGGCCACTTCGGCCGCTACGGCGGCAGTTTTGTCGCCGAAACCCTGATCGGCCCGCTGCAGGAACTGGCCGCGGCCTACGATGAAGCGCGCCGCGATCCGGCCTTCATTGCCGCCTACGACAAGGACCTCACCCATTACGTGGGCCGGCCCAGTCCGATCTACCACGCCGAGCGGCTCAGCCAGCAGGTCGGCGGCGCGCAGATCCTGCTCAAGCGCGAAGACCTGAACCACACCGGCGCGCACAAGATCAACAACACCATCGGCCAGGCGCTGCTGGCCGCGCGGATGGGCAAGAAGCGCATCATCGCCGAGACCGGTGCCGGCCAGCATGGCGTGGCCAGTGCCACGGTGGCCGCGCGGCTGGGCCTGGAGTGCGTGGTGTACATGGGCGCCACCGACATCGAGCGGCAGAAGATCAACGTCTACCGCATGAAGCTGCTGGGCGCGACGGTGGTGCCGGTGACCTCCGGCTCAGCCACCCTGAAGGACGCGCTCAACGAAGCGATGCGCGACTGGGTCACCAACGTGCGCGACACCTTCTACATCATCGGCACCGTGGCCGGCCCTGATCCGTACCCGCGCATGGTGCGTGACTTCAATGCCATCGTCGGCCGCGAAGCGCGCGCGCAGATGCTCACCGACTACGGCCGCCTGCCCGATGCGATCACCGCCTGCGTCGGCGGCGGCAGCAATGCCATCGGCCTGTTCCATGCCTTCCTCAACGATCGCGCGGTCCGCATCGTCGGTGCCGAAGCCGCCGGTGACGGCATTGAAACCGGCCGCCACGCCGCCTCCATCGCCGCTGGCCGCCCCGGCGTGCTGCACGGCAACCGGACCTATGTGATCTGCGACGACGACGGCCAGATCATCGAAACCCATTCGGTGTCGGCCGGCCTGGACTACCCCGGCGTGGGCCCCGAACATGCGTTCCTGGCCGACAGCGGCCGTGCCGAATACCTGGGCATCACCGACGACGAAGCGCTGGCCGCGTTCCACCAGCTGGCGCACAGCGAAGGCATCCTGGCGGCGCTGGAGTCCAGCCATGCGGTGGCCCAGGCGATCAAGCTGGCGCGCGACCTCCCGAAGGACAAGCTGGTGCTGTGCAACCTGTCCGGGCGTGGCGACAAGGACGTGCACACCATCGCCGCGCGCGAGGGTCTGATCCTGTGAATCCGATGCTGCGCCAGGGAAGTGCGCTGCTGATCGCGGCCGGCCTGGCCGGCTGCACCGCGCCGGAGCCGCCGGTGCTGGCGACGCCGTCGCCGAAGGTAACCGCCCCGGCGCCACCGGGAAATGCTGAGGTAGCCAAGCGACCGTCTGACAGTGCGTCCGACGTTGCCTCCGACAGCGACGACGATGCTGCGGGGCCGTCGGTGGTCTCGGTTGCACTCGACCATGCCGGCGATGTGCTGATAGGCCAGCGCTTCAGCGAAGTCGAGGCCGAGGGCGAATGGCACTCGGCAGGGCTGAGCGACGGCGAGGCCGCCGGTGCGTGCGAGTACTACGAACGCGGCAGCCTGCCCGAAGGCGTGGCAATGATGGTCGAGGACGACCACGTGCAGCGTTTCGACCTGGCCAGCATCGACGGCTCGACCGAGGCGATTGCACAGCCCGGTCCGTTCGGGCTGCGCCTGGGCATGTCCGAAGCGGAGGCGCTCAAGCGCCTGCCGCCGGGCAGCACCCGCGCGCCGCATGCCTACGACCCGGAAACGGGTCACTACCTTACCTGGCAGGACCCGGGGTCGGATCTGGCAATCCGCCTGGAGATCTTCGAAGGGATGATTTCTACGATGTATTGGGGCGCCAGTGGCGCCGTTGAACTGAAAGAAGGATGTGCCTGAAATGCCTGTCGACCGTATCGATGCCTGTTTCGCGCGCCTGCGCGCCAGCCGCCGCAAGGCGCTGATTCCATTCATTACCGCCGGCGACCCCGGCCTGGAAGCGACCGTTCCGGTCATGCACGCCCTGGCCGCCGCAGGCGCCGACGTGATCGAACTCGGCGTGCCGTTCTCCGACCCGATGGCCGACGGTCCCACCATCCAGCGCAGTTCCGAGCGCGCGCTGGCCCGAGGTGCGGGCCTGCGCTACGTACTGGAAACCGTCACCGCGTTCCGCCGCGACGACAGCACCACCCCGGTGGTGCTGATGGGCTACCTGAACCCGGTGGAGATCCACGGCACCGCGAAGTTCGCCGAGGCGGCCATTGCCGCGGGCGTGGACGGGGTGCTGCTGGTCGACCTGCCGCCGGAAGAGGCCGAGGAGACCCTGGCGATCTTCAACGCGGCCGGGCTGGCGCTGATCCTGCTGGCCTCGCCGACCACCGCCGACAGCCGCCTGGACCTGCTCGCGGGCATGGCCCGGGGCTACCTGTACTACGTGAGTTTCGCCGGCGTCACCGGCGCCTCCGAGCGCCTCGACAGCAGCGCCGCCGGCGCCCGCCTGCGCGACCTGCGCAGCCGTTCCACCGCACCGGTAGTGGCCGGTTTCGGGATCAAGGACGCCGCCAGCGCGGCGGCGATGGCCACCGAGGCGGACGGCGTGGTGGTGGGCAGCGCACTGGTGGCGGCGTTGGCCGAGGCGGACGGCGCCGAGGCTGCGGCGCGCACCGCCAAGGCGTTCCTCCGGCCTCTGCGCGACGCTCTGGATAGCCATTGATCGGTAGCGTCGGCCGTTGGCCGACCCAAGGGGTGTATCCGGCGCCATGAGGGCCGGCCAACGGCCGGCGCTACCGGCATTCGAACGGCATCCCGTGTTCACGTGGCACCATTCACGCCGCATCCACACGCCCCCGTAGGGATCCCGGCTCCACAGCCGGTGAGCTAGACTGTCCGCCTTTGCGGCTTTCGGGCCGCCCTGAACGGAAGTGTCATCCCGCATGAGTTGGCTCAGCAAGTTGATGCCGTCGGGCATCCGCACCGACAACGTCCCCAGCAAGAAGCGCAGCGTCCCCGAGGGCCTGTGGGAAAAGTGCAGCAGCTGCGGCAGCGCGCTTTACGGTCCTGAGCTGGAAGAAAACCTGGAAGTCTGCCCAAAGTGCGGCCACCACATGGCGATCCGCGCACGCGCACGCCTGGCCTCGCTGTTCGACGCCGACAGCACCACCGAAATCGCCGCGCGCCTGGGACCGACCGACCTGCTCAAGTTCAAGGACCAGAAGAAGTACAGCGAGCGCATCAAGGCCTCGCAGAAGAACACCGGCGAGTACGACGCGCTGATCGCCATGCAGGGCCTGCTCAAGGGCCGACCGCTGGTGGCCTCGGCCTTCGACTTCGCCTTCATGGGCGGTTCGATGGGCTCTGTGGTCGGTGAGCGCTTCTCGCTGGCGGCCGAAAAGGCGCTGGAAATCGGTGCGCCGTACGTGTGCTTCTCCGCGAGCGGCGGCGCGCGCATGCAGGAAGGCCTGTTCTCGCTGATGCAGATGGCCAAGACCTCGGCCGCGCTGGGTCGCCTGCGCGACGCGGGCCTGCCGTACATCTCGGTGCTGACCCATCCGACTACCGGTGGCGTGTCGGCATCCTTCGCGATGCTGGGCGACATCAACATCGCCGAACCGCAGGCGTTGATCGGCTTCGCCGGCCCGCGCGTGATCGAGCAGACCGTGCGCGAAAAGCTGCCGGAAGGCTTCCAGCGCTCCGAGTTCCTGCTCGAGCACGGTGCCATCGACCAGATCTGCGACCGTCGTGAAATGCGCGACCGCCTGGCCGAACTGCTCGCCATGCTGGGCCGCCAGTCCGCGCCGGACGCTGCCGCCTGATGGCCGCGCGTAAATACTTCGGGACCGACGGCATCCGCGGTCGGGTCGGGCAGGGCGTGATCTCCGCCGATTTCGTGCTGCGCCTGGGCAATGCGCTGGGCCGGGTACTGATCGAGCGCAGCAAGCATGCCCCCGGCGTGCGCCCGGTGGTCGTGATCGGCAAGGACACCCGGATCTCGGGTTACATGTTCGAAGCTGCGCTGGAAGCCGGCCTGGTTGCCGCCGGTGCGGATGTGCAGCTGCTGGGCCCGATGCCGACCCCGGCGGTCGCATTCCTGACCCGCACCCTGGGTGCGGACGCCGGCATCGTGATCAGCGCCTCGCATAACCCGCATTACGACAACGGCATCAAGTTCTTCTCGGCCGACGGCGAGAAGCTCGACGACGCTACCGAGCTGGCGCTGGAAGCGGCGCTGGACACCGAGTTCACCACGGTCTATTCGGACCGGCTCGGCAAGGCGGCGCGTGCGCGCGACGCGGTCGGCCGTTACATCGAGTTCTGCAAGGCCAGCGTGCCGCGTGGGTTCGACCTGCGCGGCCTGAAGATCGTGCTGGACTGCGCGCATGGCGCCACGTACCACATCGCGCCGCTGCTGTTCCGCGAGCTGGGTGCGGAGGTGGTGGCCATCGGTGCCGAGCCCAATGGCGTGAACATCAATGACGGTGTCGGGTCGATGCACATCGACAACCTGGCCGCCAAGGTGCGCGAGGTCGGTGCGGACCTGGGCATCGCCTTCGACGGCGACGGCGACCGTGTGCTGATGGCCGACGACCAGGGCAACCCGGTCGACGGCGATGACCTGCTGTATGTGCTCGCGGCGGCCTGGCAGAAGAGCGGCCGCCTGCGCGGTCCGGTGGTGGGCACGCTGATGACCAACTTCGGGCTGGAGCAGGCGCTGGAACGCCTCGGCCTGCCGTTCGTGCGCAGCAACGTGGGCGACCGCTACGTGCACCAGGCGCTGGTGGAAGGCGGCGGCGTGCTCGGTGGCGAGGCTTCGGGCCACCTGCTGTGCCTGGACCGTGCCACCACCGGCGATGCGATCGTCAGCGCGCTGCAGGTGCTGGAAGTGCTGCGTCGTGGCGGTATCTCGCTGCGTGCTGCATTGAGCGACGTGACCAAGGTGCCCCAGAAGACCGTCAACGTGCGCCTGGCCGGTGTCTCGGCCAAGGTCATCGTGCAGTCCGAAGGCGTGCAGTCGGCGCTGTCGGCCGCACAGCAGGCGGTCAAGGGCCGCGGCCGCGCGTTCCTGCGTCCCTCCGGCACCGAGCCGGTAGTGCGGGTCACGGTGGAGGCCGATACGGCCGAGTTGATGCAGGGCACGCTGGACAGTCTGTCCGATGCAGTGAAGGCAGCGGCTGCGGCATGATGCGTAGCCGACGCTGACATGAAAAACCCGGCCAAGGCCGGGTTTTTCATGTGAGTTACGGCCCCGGTGCCATCTTCTTCTGCTTCGCCTTGAACCGGTTGAACACCGGTGCGATCAACGGGTGGTAACTCCACGCGATGCGCTTGCGCAGCCAGCTCGCCGGCCGGTTGCGGATGGCAAACCGATAGATGTGTTCCGGATCGCCACCTACCACGTTGCGCCCGAACGGATGCGTGGTGTGCAGGTAACGGAAGCCCTGCGCACGCGCGATCGGCAGGTAATCCTCGTCGAAATCGCCGTACGGCCAGCACAGCGTGTCTGACACCTCGCCCAGCTGTTCCTGCAGCACCGCGCGCGCCATTTCCAGGTCGCGGGTGATGCCGTCGCGCTTCTGCGTACGGCTGATGTCCTGCTTCATCCAGCGCGTGTGGGTATGGGTGTGGCAATGCACCTCGAACGTACCGGCCTCGATCATCGCGCGCGCTTCGCTCCAGCGCATCATCACGTCGTCGTGGCGGTTCTCGCGCAGGATCGCGTCTTCGCAGCCACGGTGGTCCGGGGTCGCCGGCAGCGTCGCGCCGGGCTGGCCGGCGTGCGGACGCAGCGGGCCTTCGCCCATCCAGCCGGTGACCACGAACACCACTGCGTGCATGCCGTACTTCTGCAGGATCGGATGCGCATACACCCAGTTGTCCAGGTAGCCGTCGTCGAAGGTGATGACGATGGACTTGCGCGGTACCGGCCTGCCGGCCAGGAAGTCGGCGTACTGGGCCAGGGTCAGCGAGGTCCAGCCGTTGGCGGCCAGCCACGCGATCTGGCTCTCGAAATTCTCCGGCGACACCGTGATCATGCCCGGCGAGGGCGAAACATGGTGGTGCATCAGCACCGGTACGGTTCTAGCGTTTGCCATGGCCCAGTTCCTTCAACCACTGGTGGTAATAGTACTCGGTGGCCTCGGTGTGCCCGGTCGGGGTGAAACGGTGCGCGCTGCGCATCCAGTCCCAGCCGGCCTGGCCCATCTGCCGGCGGCGTTCGGGCTGCTCCACCAGGGTCTGCAATGCCGCGGTCAACGCGGCCTGGTCGCCGAGCGGGGCGAGCAGGGCATTGCTGCCTTCCACCAGCATTTCCGGCACGCCGCCCACGCGGGTGGTGACGATCGGCACGCCCACATAGGCCGCCTCCAGGAACACCGTGCCCGCGGCTTCCTTGTGGCTGGCCAGGGCGAAGATGTCGAAGGCGGTCATCAGCCGGCAGGCCCCCAGCCGGTAGCCCAGCAGGTGCACCTGGCCGGCAATGCCCAGCTCGGCGCGCAGCGCGGTCAGGCGTTCCATCACCGGCGCGCCGTCGCCCACGATCACCAGCTGCAGGTTCGGGTGCTGGCGGCACAGCGGCGCGATCGCGCGCAGCAGGTCGGCATGGCCCTTGGCCTCGCGCAGTACGGCCACGCAACCGACCACGACCTGATCGTCGCTGAAGCCCAGTTCGCGGCGGACCTCGGCGCGGGTGTCCTGCAGGCACTGCCAGGCGTCGTCGCTGGTGGCCTGCGACCACTGCGGCGGAACCGCGATCGGCGGCACGATGCCGATCCGGTCGTCGGCGATGCCGCGATGGACCAGCAGCTGCTTGACGAAGCTGCTGACGGTCAGCACCCGGTGCGGCAGCCCGGTGTAGGTGAGCAGCGAATTGACCGGGCTCATCAGGTGGCGCGATCGGACCACCAGCGGTGCACCGCCCAGGCGGGCGCCGGCGGCGGCGATCAGGGCATCGCGGCGGCTGGTGGTATTGACCACGTCATAGGTGTGCCGACGCACCAGGCGGGATACCGACCAGATGCCGCGCAGCATCCGCAGCAGGCCGCCCATCTTCAGCGCATGCACGGTGAAGCCGGCCTCGCGGGCCATTTCGCCCAGTCGCGCGCCGGGCTGGCACAGCAGCGACACGTCGTGGCCGCGTTCGCGCATGGCCAGCATGTGGCGATAGATGTAGATCTCCTGCCCGCCGAATCCCTTGGCGGCTTCCGTGTGCAGGATCTTCAGTGGCTTGTCCATCGTGAACGTTCCAGGTGTCCAGTCATTCAACGTCATTGCGGGCGCGGGAGGGTCACTGCCCCGGTGCGCGCGCATGGCCAACGGGGCAGGGGACGCGCGGGCGTCCTTGCGGTGTCAGGGCAGACAGGGAGGGGCGATTGACGTGGCGGCGGCGATGTCGCGCGCATTGTATCGGTTTGTATCAATGTATCGTCAGTGCAGATCCTCCGATCTGGCACAATGTTCAGCCGGGCCACAGCCGTGGCCCATCTCCACCCCCGAACCAGCCAGGAACCGCAGTGAGCCAGATCCCCACCCTCGACATCACCCGTTTCGACAGTGACCGCGACGCGTTCGTCGCCGAGCTGGGGGCGGCCTACCGTGAATGGGGTTTTGCGGGCATCCGCAACCACGGCATCCCGCAGGCGGACATCGACGGTGCGTACGAGGTGTTCAAGGCGTTCTTCGCGCTGCCCGAAGCGACCAAGCTGCAGTACCACCTGCCGGGCACCGGCGGCGCGCGCGGCTACACCCCGTTCGGCGTGGAAACCGCGAAGGGCTCCAAGCACTTCGACCTGAAGGAGTTCTGGCACATCGGCCGCGAGATCCCGGATGACTCCAAGTACCGGGACGTGATGGCGCCGAACCTGTGGCCGACCGAAGTACCGGGCTTCCGCGAGAAGGGCTACGGCCTGTTCCAGGCGCTGGACCAGCTGGGGTCGCGCGTGCTGTCGGCGCTGGCGCTGCACATCGGCCTGCCGATCGACTTCTTCGCCGACAAGACCAACAACGGCAACTCGATCCTGCGCCCGATCCACTACCCGCCGATCACCGCCGACGACATCCCCAACGTCCGCGCCGGCGCGCACGGCGACATCAACTTCATCACGTTGCTGGTCGGTGCCAGTGCCGCCGGCCTGGAAGTGCAGTCGCACGAAGGCAAGTGGGTGCCGTTCACCTCGGACGCGGACACCATCGTGGTCAACATCGGCGACATGCTGCAGCGCCTGACCAACCACGTGTACCCGTCCACCATCCACCGCGTGGTCAACCCCCCGGGCGAGCAGGCCCGCCAGCCGCGTTACTCGGTGCCGTTCTTCCTGCACCCGAACCCGGACTTCCTGATCGACGTGCTGCCGACCTGCATCAGCGCGGACAACCCCAGCCGCTACCCGGAGCCGATCACCGCCCACGGCTTCCTCGAAGAGCGCCTGCGCGAGATCAAACTCAAATGACGTAGGTACCGACTGTCAGTCGGTACCCCTCAAAGGCCGCCTCCGGGCGGCCTTTTTCATTATCCATTTGAAATGTAAGCGTTTTCCTGAAACGCGGATTCGTTACATCCGGTATCATCACCGGCTGATACCCAAATGGAGCCCGCCCATGCGCCGCAAGATCGTCGCCGGTAACTGGAAGCTGCACGGCAGCCGCCAATTCGCCACCGACCTGGTCAGCGACATCGTCGCCGACCTGCCCAAGGAGGGCGTGGACGTGGTGATCCTGCCGCCACTGCCATACCTGGGCGAGCTGGTGGAGGCCTTCGAGGGTCGTGCTGTCGCTTTCGGCTCGCAGGACGTCAGCTCCAATGAAAAGGGCGCCTACACCGGCGAGGTCTGCGCGGCCATGCTGGCCGACGTCGGCGCCCGCTATGGCCTGGTCGGCCATTCCGAGCGCCGCCAGTACCACAACGAGACCAGCGAGCTGGTCACGCGCAAGTTCGCCGCCGCCGTGCATGCCGGGCTGGTCCCGGTGCTGTGCGTCGGCGAAACCCTGGAGCAGCGTGAAGGCGGCCAGACCGAGCAGGTCATCGCCAGCCAGCTGACCCCGGTGCTCGACCTGGTCGGGCCGGAGGGCTTCCAGCACGCCGTGGTCGCCTACGAGCCGGTCTGGGCGATCGGGACCGGCCGCACCGCCACCAAGGAGCAGGCCCAGCAGGTCCATGCCTTCATCCGTGGCGAAGTGGCCAAGCGGGATGCTAGAATCGCCGATTCGTTGCCGATCCTGTACGGCGGCAGCGTGAAGCCCGACAACGCCGCAGAGCTGTTCGCACAGCCCGATGTCGATGGTGGGCTGGTAGGCGGCGCCTCGTTGGTGGCCGCGGATTTCCTGGCCATCGCCCATGCGGCGGCCGGGCACTAACAAGACAAGAATTGTCCGAGGACGGATTCGAAATGCTGATGTTGATCCTCAATGTGGTCTACGTGCTGGTGGCAGTGGCCATGATCGCGCTCATCCTGATGCAGCGTGGTTCCGGTGCGGCCGCAGGGTCGGGGTTCGGCGCCGGTGCCTCGGGCACGGTGTTCGGCGCGCGCGGCGCGTCCAACTTCCTGTCCAAGTCGACCAAGTGGCTGGCCGTGGTGTTCTTCGGCATCAGCCTCTTCATGGCCTGGTACGCCAGCCATGGTGCGCGACCGGCGGTCCAGCAGGACCTCGGCGTGATGTCGGCCCCGGTCGCGCCTGCCGCGCCGGCAGTCCCCGCCGGTGAGCTGCCGGCCGTGCCGAAGGCCCCGGAAGCCGCTGCGCCGCAGCCGGTTCCGCAGGCGACTGTGCCGGCTCAGGCCGAAACGCCGAAATCGGGTGAAGAAAAGCCTTCGGAAGGCTCCCAGACTCCCTGAAGACGGTTACAATATGCGGCGCGTTGGGGGAGTCCACCAGGAATCACGCCCAGCGCGATACGTAATGCAATGCCCAGGTGGCGGAATTGGTAGACGCACTACCTTGAGGTGGTAGCGACTTAGGTCGTAGGGGTTCGAGTCCCCTCTTGGGCACCATTTTGTTTGTAAGCGGGTTCGTCTGGCGCGCAAAGCGCCAGCAACGTTTTCCGTCCACTCCCCCATGCCAAGACGCCTGCAGGCGTGGCGGCAGAGGCAAGAGAGAATCGCTGTGCTGGCCGAATATTTGCCGTCTCTGCTGTTTCTGATTGTTGCCACCGGTATCGGCGTTGCGCTGATGCTGGTCGGTCGGTTCCTCGGTCCCCGGCGTCCAGATCTGAAAAAGCTCTCGCCGTACGAATGCGGCTTCGAGGCTTTCGAGGACGCGCGCATGAAGTTCGATGTGCGCTACTACCTGATCGCCATCCAGTTCATCGTATTTGACTTGGAAATCATCTTCATCGTGCCGTGGACCCAGGTCTTCATGGAGCTGGGCACACGTTCGCTGGTCACGATGGGCCTGTTCGTGGGCATGCTTTTCCTCGGTTTCATTTACGTCTGGAAGAAGGGAGCGCTGGAATGGGAGTAATTCAGACTCTCGATGGCCTGATGAACAACCCGGTCCCGGAAGGGCGGGTCGACGACATCCTGCGCCCCGAAGGCGACAACCCGCTGCTCGAAAAGGGCTATGTGACCACCAGCGTCGACGCGCTGTTGAACTGGGCACGTACCGGCTCGATGTGGCCCATGACCTTCGGTCTGGCCTGCTGCGCGGTTGAAATGATGCATGCCGGTGCCGCGCGCCTGGACCTTGACCGCTACGGCGTGGTGTTCCGCCCGTCGCCGCGCCAGTCCGACGTGATGATCGTGGCCGGCACCCTGGTCAACAAGATGGCCCCGGCGCTGCGCAAGGTCTACGACCAGATGCCGGACCCGAAGTGGGTCATCTCCATGGGCAGCTGCGCCAACGGTGGCGGCTACTACCACTACTCCTATGCAGTGGTGCGTGGTTGCGACCGCGTGGTGCCGGTGGACGTGTACGTCCCCGGTTGTCCGCCTACCGCCGAAGCGTTGGTGTACGGGATCCTGCAGCTGCAGAAGAAGATCTGGCGTACGCAGACCATCGCCCGCTGACATTCCTCCTGACAAGAGCGCGCCAAGCCCCCATGGCAGAGCAAGCATCCTTCATCGACCGACTCTCCGCACGTTTCGCAGGTGCGCAGGTCTTCGTGGTCGAACCCCGCGGCGAAGTGACGCTGGAAGTGCCCGCTGCCGACTGGCATGCCACTGCTCTGGCGCTGCGCGACGAATTCGGTTTCGAGCAGTCCGTCGACCTGTGCGGCGTTGACTACCTCGGCTATGGCAGCGACGAGTGGGACACCGCCGACGTCTCTTCGCACGGCTTCAGCCGTGGCGTGGAAGGCAAGGGCGCCGGCCGTTTCGCGTGGGGCGAGTTCCCCACCCGCGAAACCCCGGAAGGCGCCCAGCCGCAGCCGGTTCCCCTGCAGCGTTATGCCGTGGTCGCGCAGCTGCGTTCCTACCAGCACAACCTCACCATGCGCATCCGCTGCTTCGCGCCGAACGAGGAACTGCCGGTGGTCGCCTCGCTGACCAGCGTGTGGCCGGGCCTGAACTGGTTCGAGCGCGAAGCGTTCGACCTGTTCGGCGTGATCTTCGAAGGCCACCCGGACCTGCGCCGCATCCTGACCGACTACGGCTTCGTGGGGCATCCGTTCCGCAAGGACTTCCCGCTGATCGGCAACGTCGAAGTCCGCTACGACGAAGAAAAGAAGCGCGTCGTGTACGAACCGGTCACCTCGGTGGAGCCGCGTGTCGGCGTGCCGCGCGTGATCCGTGACGACGCCCGTTTCCAGACCGCTGCCGGCGAAACCGCGCAGTCGGAGGCAAGCAAGTGAGTGAGTTCAAGCAAGCCCACCAGGCCTTTGCGAGCAACCCGGCCGAACTGCGCCAGGAAATCCGCAACTACACGATGAACTTCGGTCCCCAGCATCCGGCCGCGCACGGTGTGCTGCGCCTGATCCTGGAAATGGACGGCGAAACCATCATGCGTGCCGACCCGCACGTCGGGTTGCTGCACCGGGGCACGGAAAAGCTGGCCGAATCCAAGCCGTTCAACCAGTCCATCGGTTACATGGACCGCCTGGATTACGTGTCCATGATGTGCAACGAGCACGCCTACGTGCGCGCCATCGAAACCCTGATGGGGATCGAAGCGCCGGAACGTGCCCAGTACATCCGCACCATGTTCGATGAAATCACCCGCATCCTGAACCACCTGATGTGGCTGGGTTCCAACGCGCTCGACCTGGGCGCGATGGCGGTGATGCTGTACGCCTTCCGCGAGCGCGAAGAGCTGATGGACTGCTATGAAGCAGTCAGCGGCGCGCGCATGCATGCGGCGTACTACCGTCCGGGCGGCGTGTACCGCGACCTGCCGGACCAGATGCCGAAGTACAAGGAATCGCGCTGGCACAAGGGCAAGGCCCTGAAGAACCTCAACGCCTCGCGCGAAGGTTCGCTGCTGGACTTCCTGGAGAACTTCACCAAGGAGTTCCCGTCGCGCGTCGACGAATACGAAACCCTGCTCACCGACAACCGTATCTGGAAGCAGCGTACGGTCGGCATTGGCGTGGTCAGCCCGGAACTGGCGCATGCCTGGGGCATGACCGGCGTGATGCTGCGCGGCTCGGGCATTGCCTGGGACCTGCGCAAGAAGCAGCCGTACGCCAAGTACGACGCCGTCGATTTCGACATCCCGCTGGGCAAGGAAGGCGACTGCTACGACCGTTACCTGGTCCGCGTGGCCGAGATGCGCGAATCCAACCGCATCATCAAGCAGTGCGTGGACTGGCTGCGTGCCAATCCGGGTCCGGTCATGGTCAAGAACTTCAAGGTCGCGCCGCCCAGCCGCGAGGACATGAAGGACGACATGGAAGCGCTGATCCATCACTTCAAGCTGTTCAGTGAAGGCTACTGCGTCCCGGCCGGCGAAACCTACGCCGCGGTCGAAGCGCCCAAGGGCGAGTTCGGCTGCTACCTGATGTCCGATGGCGCCAACAAGCCGTTCCGCGTGCACCTGCGCGCGCCGGGCTTTGCCCATCTGTCCTCGATCGACTCGGTCGTGCGCGGGCACATGCTCGCCGACGTGGTGGCCATGATCGGCACCTACGACCTGGTGTTCGGTGAGGTGGACCGGTAATGGCACGCGCATGCACGATGCCTGACACCCGCCGGCCGATGCCGGCGCTGCAGGTTCTGGTTCCCACTATTCTGGTATTTGCAGGGGTCGGCCGATGAAGGCGACGGGTAATTTCGAGGCGGCGCGCGACGTCGACCCGATGGTGGTGTTGAGCGACAAGACGCGCGCGCACATCGATCACTGGCTGTCCAAGTTCCCGCCGGACCGCAAGCGTTCGGCGGTGCTGCAGGGCCTGCACGCTGCCCAGGAGCAGAATGCCGGCTGGCTGACCGACGAGCTGATCGCCGGCGTCGCCAAGTACCTGGACCTGCCGCCGGTGTGGGCCTACGAGGTTGCGAGCTTCTACTCGATGTTCGAGCTGGAGAAGGTCGGCCGCCACAACGTGGCCTTCTGCACCAACATCAGCTGCTGGTTGAACGGCGCCGAGGACCTGGTCGCGCATGCCGAGAAGAAGCTCGGCTGCAAGACCGGCCAGTCCACCGCCGACGGCCGCATCTACCTCAAGCGTGAAGAAGAATGCCTGGCCGGTTGCGCCGGTGCGCCGATGATGGTCATCAACGGCCATTACCACGAGCGCCTGACCGTCGAGAAGGTCGACGAGCTGCTGGACGGGTTGGAGTAAGACATGGCACATCATCACGCACCGTCCGGTCCCGTCGGTCCCGCACCGCTGCCGCACCAGGTGGTCTACACCACCCTGCATTACGACACCCCGTGGTCGTACGAAAACTACCTCAAGACCGGTGGCTACGCCGCCCTGCGCAAGATCCTCGAAGAGAAGATCTCGCCGGAGCAGGTCATCGAAATGGTCAAGCAGTCGAACCTGCGCGGCCGTGGCGGCGCGGGCTTCCCGACCGGCCTGAAGTGGTCCTTCATGCCCAAGGGCACCATGCAGAAGTACATCCTGTGCAACTCGGACGAGTCCGAGCCGGGGACCTGCAAGGACCGCGACATCCTGCGCTACAACCCGCATTCGGTGGTGGAAGGCATGGCGATCGCCTGCTACGCCACCGGCAGCACCGTGGGCTACAACTATCTGCGCGGTGAATTCCACCACGAGCCGTTCGAGAACTTCGAACAGGCCCTGGCCGACGCGTACGCGAACGGCTGGCTGGGCAAGGACATCCTTGGCAGCGGCGTGGACATCGACATCTATGGCGCGCTCGGCGCCGGCGCCTACATCTGCGGCGAAGAAACCGCGCTGATGGAGTCGCTGGAAGGCAAGAAGGGCCAGCCGCGCTACAAGCCGCCGTTCCCGGCCAACTTCGGCCTGTACGGCAAGCCGTCGACGATCAACAACACCGAGACCTATGCCTCGGTGCCGGCGATCATCCGCAACGGTCCGGAGTGGTTCCAGGGCCTGAGCCTGACCAAGAACGGCGGTCCGAAGATCTTCTCGGTCTCCGGCTGCGTGCAGCAGGGCGGCAACTTCGAAGTGCCGCTGGGCACCACGTTCGACGAGCTGCTGGAAATGGCCGGCGGCCTGAAGCCGGGTCGCACCCTGAAGGGCGCGGTGCCGGGCGGCGTGTCGATGCCGGTGCTGAAGGCCGAAGAGCTCAAGGGCCTGCAGATGGACTACGACACCCTGCGTGCCCTGGGCACCGGCCTGGGCTCGGGTGCCATCGTGGTGCTGGACGACAGCGTGTGCTGCGTCAAGTTCGCCTGCCGCATCTCGCAGTTCTTCCACAAGGAATCCTGTGGCCAGTGCACCCCGTGCCGTGAAGGCACCGGCTGGATGCACCGCGTGCTCGAGCGCATCGTCGCCGGCAAGGCGACCATGGAAGACCTGCACCAGTTGAAGGCGGTGGCCGGCCAGATCGAAGGCCACACCATCTGTGCGTTCGGTGAAGCGGCGGCATGGCCCATCCAGGGCTTCCTGCGCCAGTTCTGGGACGAATTCGAGTACTACATCGTCAACGGTCATTCGATGGTCGACGGCAAGAAGGTGGAGGCAGCCGCCGCATGAGCGCGCAACCCAACAACCCTGGTTGCACCCCGGCGATCGTGCCGGAAGGGCATGTGACCGTCGAGATCGACGGCCAGTCCCTGGTCGTGCCCAAGGGCTCGATGATCATCCAGGCCGCCGACAAGGCCGGCATTCCGATCCCGCGCTTCTGCTACCACGAGAAGCTGCCGATCGCTGCCAACTGCCGCATGTGCCTGGTCGACGTTGAAAAGTCGCCCAAGCCCGCGCCAGCGTGCGCCACCCCGGTGATGGACGGCATGAAGGTCGCCACCCGCAGCGAGAAGGCACTCAAGTTCCAGCGTTCGGTGATGGAGTTCCTGCTCATCAACCACCCGCTGGACTGCCCGATCTGCGACCAGGGCGGCGAATGCGAACTGCAGGACGTCTCGCTCGGCTACGGCCGTTCGGTGAGCCGCTTCAACGAGCGCAAGCGCGTGGTGCCCGACGAGGACATCGGTCCGCTGGTGGCCACCGAAATGACCCGCTGCATCCAGTGCACCCGCTGCGTCCGCTTCACCGCCGACGTCGCCGGTACCTATGAACTGGGTGGCATGTACCGTGGTGAAAACCTGCAGATCGGCACCTACGACGGCAAGCCGCTGACCACCGAGCTCTCGGGCAACGTGGTCGACGTGTGCCCGGTCGGCGCGCTGACCAACAAGGTGTTCCAGTTCCGTGCCCGTCCGTGGGAACTGACCGCGCGCGAGTCGCTGGGCTACCACGACGCGATGGGCTCGAACCTGTTCCTGCACGTGCGTCGCGGTGAAGTGCTGCGCTCGGTGCCGCGCGACAACGAGCTGGTCAACGAATGCTGGCTGTCCGACCGCGACCGTTATTCGCACCAGGGCCTGTACAGCGCCGACCGCGCGGTCAAGCCGCTGCGCAAGGTCAATGGCGAATGGCAGGAAGTGAGCTGGGCCGAAGGCCTGGCCGCGGCCAAGGACATCCTGGCCGCCAACAAGGGTGACGACCTCGGCGTGCTGGTGCACCCGTCGGCCTCGAACGAGGAGGGCGCGCTGCTGGCCCGTCTCGCGTCCGGCCTGGGCACCGGCAACATCGACCATCGCATCCAGAACCGCGATTTCTCCGACGCCGCTACGGCCGAAGTGTTCGGCCTGTCGCTGGCCGAGATCGAAGCCGCCGACACCATCGTGGTGCTGGGCAGCAACATCCGGCACGAACTGCCGCTGCTGCACGCCCGCCTGCGCAAGGCGCAGACCACCCGCAACGCGAAGATCCACGCGATCAACCCGGTCGACTTCGACTTCGCGTTCAAGCTGGCCGGCAAGCAGATCGTGGCACCGTCGAAGTTCGTCGACGCACTCGGCAACGCCGATCTGCGCCAGGCGGTCACCGGCAACGCCGTGCTGATCGTCGGTGGCATCGCCGAAAACCACCCGCAGGCCGCCGCGATCCGCGCCGCCGCGCGTGATTTCGCCGCTGCAACCGGTGCGAAGCTGTGCCGCATCCCGCAGGGCGCCAATGCCGTGGGCCTGTCCCGCGCCGGCGTGCTGCCGGCCGGCAAGGACGTCAACGCCATGCTGGCCCAGCCGCGCAAGGCCTATGCCCTGTACGGCATCGAGCCGGGCCTGGACTTCGCCGACACCGCCGCCGCCCGCAAGGCGCTGGCCGGCGCGCAGGTGGTGGCCTTCAGCCAGTTCGCCTGTGCCTCGACCCGCGACGTGGCCGACGTGATCCTGCCGATCGGTGCGCTGCCGGAAATCGACGCCACCCTGACCAACCTCGACGGTCGCGAGCAGTCGGCACGCGCCGGCGGCAAGCTGCCGGGCGAAGCCCGTGAAGGCTGGCGCGTGCTGCGTGCGCTTGGCGGCGAGCTGGCCCTGTCCGGTTTCGAATTCACCGACCTGGCCGGCCTGCGTGCCAGCCTGGCCCCGGTGACCGTCAACGTCTCCACCTCGGCGGCAACGCCGGTGGCCGGCGAAGGCCTGGAAGTGGCGTCCACCGCTGCGATCTACCGCACCGACGCGGTGGTCCGTCGCGCCCAGGCGCTGCAGTCGCACCCGCTCAACGCCGCGCCGCGCATCGTGCTCAACAGCGATGACGCCGCCCGCCTGCAGCTGGTCGAAGGGCAGATGGCCAAGGTCGGCACCGATGCCGGCAAGGCCACCCTGCCGGTGGTGGTCGACGCCCGCGTCGCCGCGGGTTCGGTCTGGATTGAATCGGGCCACGGTGCAACCGCACCGCTGGGTGCCGCACGCGTAACGGTGGTGGCTGCATGAACGAGTTGCTGATTAACGCGGTCGACCCGCTTCACCAGTGGCTGCTGGGCCTGGGTGAAATCGGCGCGCTGCTGTGGATCGTGCTGAAGATCCTGGTGATCGCCATGCCGGTGATCATCGCGGTGGCCTTCTTCGTGGTCTGGGAACGCAAGCTGATCGGCTGGATGCACGTCCGCCACGGGCCGATGTACGTGGGCATGGGCATCTTCCAGGCCTTCGCCGACGTCTTCAAGCTGCTGTTCAAGGAGATCATCCAGCCGGCGAGCTCGCACAAGGCGATGTTCGTGCTGGCGCCGCTGATCACCCTGGCACCGGCCTTCGCGGCCTGGTCGGTGGTACCGTTCGACGCGCAGGTGGTGCTGTCCAATGCCAACGCGGGCCTGCTGTACCTGCTGGCGATGACCTCGCTGGGCGTGTACGGCATCATCCTGGCCGGTTGGGCATCCAACTCCAAGTATGCGTTCCTGGGTGCGATGCGCGCCTCGGCGCAGATGATCAGCTACGAAATCGCCATGGGCTTTGCCCTGGTCGGCGTGATGATCGCGGCGGGCAGCCTGAACCTGAGCAGCATCGTGATGGCGCAGGCCGGCAACTCCGGCTTCTTCGACTGGTTCCTGATCCCGCTGTTCCCGCTGTTCGTCGTGTACTGGGTGTCCGGCGTGGCCGAAACCAACCGCGCGCCGTTCGACGTGGTGGAAGGCGAATCGGAAATCGTCGCCGGCCACATGGTCGAATACTCCGGTGGTGCGTTCGCGCTGTTCTTCCTGGCCGAATACGCCAACATGATCCTGATCAGCTTCCTGATCTCGATCTTCTTCCTCGGCGGCTGGCTGAGCCCGTTCCAGGGCTGGATCACGGCGGACATCTCGCCGTGGATCGACTGGATCTGGAAGGGCGGTGCACCGTGGCTGCTGCTGAAGGTGTTCTTCTTCGCCAGCGCCTACATCTGGTTCCGTGCCAGCTTCCCGCGCTTCCGTTATGACCAGATCATGCGTCTGGGCTGGAAGGTCTTCATCCCGCTCACCATCGCGTGGATTGCTGTGACGGCGTTGATGGTGTTCTACGGCGTGATCCAGAAGGGCGTCTAAGTGATGAATCGAATTACCCATTACTTCAAAAGCCTGCTGCTGCTTGAGCTGCTCGGGGGCCTGTGGCTGACCCTCAAGTACACCTTCAAGCCGAAGTACACGCTGATGTACCCGATGGAGAAGTTCCCGCAGTCGCCGCGCTTCCGTGGCCTGCACGCGCTGCGCCGGTACCCCAACGGCGAAGAACGCTGCATCGCCTGCAAGCTGTGCGAAGCGGTGTGCCCGGCGCTGGCGATCACCATCGATTCGGCCAAGCGCGAAGACGGCACCCGCCGTACCACCCGCTACGACATCGACCTGTTCAAGTGCATCTTCTGCGGCTTCTGCGAAGAAAGCTGCCCGGTGGACTCGATCGTCGAGACGCACATCCTCGAGTACCACTTCGAGAAGCGTGGCGAAAACATCGTTACCAAGCCGCAGCTGCTGGCCCTCGGTGATCGGCTTGAAGCCGAAATCGCCGAGCGTCGCGCCGCCGACGCCGCTTTCCGCTGAGGTCCATGATGGATTGGGTAAATATCTTCTTCTGGGTCTTCTCCATCGTGGCGGGCATTTCCGCCGCGGCGGTGATCAGCGTGCGCAATCCGGTGTATGCCGTGCTGTGCCTGATCCTGACCTTCTTCTCCGTGGCCTGCATCTGGATCCTGGTCGGGGCTGAGTTCCTCGGCGTGGCGCTGGTGCTGGTCTACGTCGGCGCGGTGATGGTGCTGTTCCTGTTCGTGGTGATGATGCTGGACATCGACGCCTCCAACCTGCGCGAAGGCTGGGTGCGTTACCTGCCGCTCGGCCTGGTGGTCGCGGTCACCATGCTGGTGCAGATGCTGATCCTGATCGGCGTGAAGGGCAGGGCGGTCAACCCGCTGCCGGCCGACAACGCCGCCGCGCTCGCCGCCGACAGCTCCAACATCACCTGGCTGGCACGCAGCCTGTTCACCGAATACCTGCTGCCGTTCGAGTTCGCCGCCGTCATCCTGACCGTGGCCGTGGTCGCCGCCGTCATGCTGACCCTGCGTCGCCGCACCGGCCTGAAGACCCAGAACCCGTCCGAGCAGACCATGGTCAAGGGCCATGACCGCCTGCGCGTGGTCAAGATGGATGCCGAAAAGCCGGTGGTCCACACCCTTACCAAGCCGTCCAGCAACGAGGAGGCCGCCCCGTGATCACCCTTGGTCATATCCTGGCCCTTGGCGCGCTGCTGTTCTGCATCAGCCTTGCCGGCATCTTCCTCAACCGCAAGAACATCATCGTGCTGTTGATGTCCATCGAACTCATGCTGCTCTCGGTGAACATCAACTTCGTCGGGTTCTCGCGTGAGATGGGCGACACGGCCGGCCAGCTGTTCGTGTTCTTCATCCTGACCGTGGCCGCGGCCGAGGCCGCGATCGGCCTCGCGATCCTGGTAACCCTGTTCCGTACCCGCCGCACCATCAATGTCGGCGAAGTCGATTCGCTGAAGGGCTGATCCGTAGATGGAAATTACTCTCTCCAAGAGTCTGTTGATCGCCGTGGTGCTTGCACCACTGCTCGGCAGCATCATCGCCGGCCTGTTCGGTCGCCAGGTGGGTCGCCTTGGCGCCCAGACCGTCACCATCCTCGGTGTCGCGGTCAGCTGCGTGCTGTCCAGCTATGTGTTCTACCAGCTGCTGTGGGGCGGCGCGCAGCCGTTCAACGAAAACGTCTACACCTTCTTTGAGGTCGGCCGTTACTCGGCGCATGTCGGTTTCATGATCGACAAGCTCACCGCCATAATGATGGTGGTGGTGACCTTCGTGTCGTTCCTGGTCCACGTGTACACCATCGGGTACATGCAGGATGACCCGGGCTACCAGCGCTTCTTCAGCTACATCTCGCTGTTCACCTTCTCGATGCTCACCCTGGTGATGAGCAACAACTTCCTGCAGCTGTTCTTCGGCTGGGAAGCGGTGGGCCTCGTTTCGTACCTGCTGATCGGTTTCTGGTTCAAGCGTCCGACCGCGATCTTCGCCAACATGAAGGCGTTCCTGGTCAACCGCGTCGGCGACTTCGGCTTCATCCTCGGCATCGCCGGCGTGCTGTGGGTGTTCGGCACCCTGGACTACGCCACCGTGTTCGCCAATGCCTCGATCCTGGCCCACCCGGAAGCGCAGCTGCAGGTCTGGTCGGGTTCGCTGACCCTGTTCGGCCAGAACGTCCAGCTGATGAGCGAGCCGGTGATCTGGTCGATCGCCACCATCATCTGCATCTGCCTGTTCATCGGCGCGATGGGCAAGTCGGCCCAGGTGCCGCTGCACGTGTGGCTGCCGGACTCGATGGAAGGCCCGACCCCGATCTCGGCACTGATCCACGCCGCGACCATGGTCACCGCGGGCATCTTCATGGTCACCCGCATGTCGCCGTTGTTCGAGCTGTCGCAGACCGCGCTGAACTTCGTGCTGTTCATCGGTGCCACCACCGCGTTCTTTACCGGCCTGATCGGCATCGTGCAGAACGACATCAAGCGCGTCGTCGCGTACTCCACGCTGTCGCAGCTGGGCTACATGACCGTGGCGCTGGGCGTGTCGGCCTACTCGGCGGCCGTGTTCCACCTGATGACCCACGCCTTCTTCAAGGCGCTGCTGTTCCTCGGTGCGGGCTCGGTGATCATCGCCATGCACCACGAGCAGGACATGCGCAAGATGGGCGGCCTGCGCAAGTACATGCCGATCACCTTCATCACCATGTGGATCGGTACGCTGGCCCTGGTCGGTACTCCGTTCTTCTCCGGCTTCTACTCCAAGGACACCATCATCGAAGCGGCGCAGCACCACGCGCACGTCTCCTCGAGCTGGGTGGCGACCTACGGGTACTGGGCGGTGCTGGGTGGCGTTATCGTCACCAGCTTCTACAGCTTCCGCCTGCTGTTCCTGACCTTCCATGGCAAGGAACGCTTCCGCGATGCGCATGATGACCATGGCCACGGCCATGACGATCACCATGCTGCCGATGCACACCATGCAGACGCCCACCACGGCGACGCGCACCATGACGACCACGGCCATGGCCACGGTCCGCATGAGCCGCACGAAACCCCGTGGGTGGTGACCCTGCCGCTGATCCTGCTGGCGATCCCGTCGATCCTCGTGGGCTTCTTCAGCATCGGTCCGATGCTGTACGGCACCGACTGGGCCGGCCACCACGCCGAGCACGCCATTCCGGGCCAGGTGCATTCGTTCTTCACCGGCGTGGTCGACTTCTACGACCCGGCGCGCAACACCATTGGCGCCCTGGCAGAAGAGTTCCACGGTCCGGTCGCGTTCGCCCTGCACGGCATGATGGCCCCGGCGTTCTTCCTGACCGTGGCCGGGTTCCTGCTGGCGGTGCTGTTCTACCTGTGGAAGCCGGAACTGGCGACCCGTGCGCGCAGGACCTTTGCGCCGCTGGTCTCGGTGCTGGAGAACAAGTACGGGTTCGACAAGCTGTGGATCGGCGGTTTCGCCGGTGGCGGCGTCAAGCTGGGCAAGGTTTCGCGCGCGATCGACACGAACATCGTCGATGGTGTGGTGGTCAACGGTTCGGCGCGCCTGATCGACCTGGCCGCCAACCTGCTGCGTCGCACCCAATCCGGTTTCCTCTATCACTACGCCTTCGCGATGATCATCGGCCTGATTGCCCTTCTGGGCGTCCTGATGCATTACCTGCGTTGATGACCTGTACGGAATAAGAAGACGTGTCGAACTGGCCTCTACTCAGTGTTCTCATCTGGCTGCCGATCCTCGGCGGTGCCCTGATCCTTGCCATCCGTGATGCGCAGACCGCCCGCTGGGCGTCGCTGGGCGTGGCGGTGCTGACCTTCGTGATCAGCCTGTCGCTGCTCAGCGGCTACGACGTGTCCAACGACGCGTTGCAGTTCGTCGAGACCCGCGCCTGGATCCCGGCCTACGACATCGGCTACAACCTGGGCGTGGACGGCATCGCCATCGCGCTGATCCTGCTGACCACGCTGGTCTCGGTGCTGGCGCTGATCGGCGCCTGGAGCGCCATCGACAAGCGCGTCAACCAGTACGTGGCGGCCTTCCTGATCCTGGAAGGCGTCACGGTGGGCATCTTCGCCGCGACGGACGCGATGCTGTTCTACGTGTTCTTCGAAGCGATGCTGATTCCGATGTTCCTGATCATCGGTGTCTGGGGCGGCCCGCGTCGCATCTACGCCGCGCTGAAGTTCTTCCTGTACACCTTCCTCGGCTCGGTGCTGATGCTGGTGGCGCTGATCTACCTGTACCTGAAGGGCGGCAGCTTCCAGCTGGCCGACCTGTACCAGCTGCAGCTGTCCAGCCAGGAGCAGACCTGGATCTTCTTCGCCTTCCTGATCGCCTTCGCGGTCAAGGTGCCGATGTTCCCGGTCCACACCTGGCTGCCGGACGCGCACGTGGAAGCACCGACCGCCGGTTCGGTGATCCTGGCCGCGATCGCGCTGAAGATCGGCGGTTACGGCTTCCTGCGCTTCAACCTGCCGATCGTGCCGGACGCCTCGCACGACTGGGCCTGGCTGGTGATCGCGCTGTCGCTGATCGCGGTGATCTATGTCGGCCTGGTCGCGCTGGTGCAGGACGACATGAAGAAGCTGATCGCCTATTCGTCGATCGCGCACATGGGCTTCGTCACCCTGGGTACCTTCATCGCCCTGTGGCTGGTGCGTGACGCCGGCAATGCCGACGCGGCCCGCCTGGGCCTGCAGGGCGCGATGGTGCAGATGGTCTCGCACGGTTTCGTGTCCGGCGCGATGTTCTCCTGCGTGGGCGTGCTGTATGACCGCATGCACAGCCGCCGGATCGCCGATTACGGCGGCGTGGTCAACGTGATGCCGTGGTTCGCCACCTTCGCCATGCTGTTCTTCATGGCCAATGCAGGCCTGCCGGGCACCAGCGGTTTCGTCGGCGAGTTCATGATCATCATGGCCAGCTTCCAGCGGAACCCGTGGCTGGCGCTGGGCGCCGCGACCACCCTGGTGATCACCGCCGCCTACACGCTGTGGCTGTACAAGCGCGTGTTCTTCGGTGAAGTGGCCAACAAGCACGTGGCCGAACTGAAGGACATCAACGGCCGTGAGTGGCTGGTGCTGGGCGTGTTCGCCGTCGGTACGCTGGCGCTGGGTCTGTACCCCAAGCCGCTGACCGACCTGATGGAGCCCTCGATCGCAAAGCTGGCGATGCAGATCGCATCCAGCAAGCTGCTGTAATTCCAGGATTTGATGATGACCACCTCGCCGCTGTTGCCATTGACCGCCGCTGACCTGCCGCCGCTCGCTCCGGAGCTGGTGCTGATCGGCAGTGCGTTCGCCCTGATGATCCTCGACCTGTTCATCAGCAAGCAGAACAAGATCTGGACCCACCTGTTCTCGGTTGCCGCGCTGGCAGTCGTGCTGTTCATGCTCGCCACGGGCGTGGGCGGGCAGGGCGAGGTCTTCCACGGCATGTTCGTCCGCGACACCGCGGCCGATGTGATGAAGGTCGTGGTCGTGCTGTGCAGCGGCCTGACCCTGATCTACGGCTGGAGCTACCTGCGCGAACGCGACCTGTTCCAGGGCGAAATCCCGGTGCTGGTGATGTTCGCCACCGCCGGCATGATGATCCTGGTTTCGGCCGGCAGCCTGCTCATGGTGTACCTGGGCCTGGAACTGCTGGCGCTGTGCTCCTACGCACTGGTGGCCAGCAACCGCGACAACGGCCTGGCGACCGAAGCGGCGATGAAGTACATCGTGCTGGGTTCGCTGGCCTCGGGCCTGCTGCTGTACGGCATGTCGCTGATCTACGGCGCCACCGGCTCCCTGCACCTGGACGCGATCAACGCGGCCATTCCGCAGTCGGACGAGAAGATGCTGCTGCTGACCGGCGCGGTGTTCATGATCGCCGGCGTCGCCTTCAAGCTCGGCGCGGCCCCGTTCCACATGTGGCTGCCCGACGTGTACCAGGGCGCCCCGGCGCCGATCGCGCTGTTCATCAGCTCGGCCCCGAAGCTGGCCGCGTTCGGCATGGCCTACCGCCTGCTGGAAATGGGCATCGGCCCGCTGTCGGACGAGTGGAAGTACCTGATCGGTGGACTGGCCGCGCTGTCGCTGGTAGTCGGCAATCTGATGGCGATCGCGCAGAGCAACCTCAAGCGCATGCTGGCCTATTCGACTGTGTCGCACATCGGCTTCCTGCTGCTCGGCATTGCCGGTGGCGGCGAGCGCGGTTACGCCGCCGCGCTGTTCTATGCGCTGAGCTACGCGATCATGTCCACCGCCGGTTTCGGCGCGATCATCGCGCTGTCGCGCAATGGCTTCGAAGCCGAGAAGATCGACGACCTGAAGGGCCTGAACGCCCGCAACCCGTGGATGGCCGGCCTGGTGCTGTGCATCATGGCCTCAATGGCCGGCATTCCGCCGTTCCTGGGCTTCTGGACCAAGCTGGCGGTGCTGGGCGCGGCGATCAACGGCGGCATGCTGTGGCTGGCCATTCTCGGCGTCATCTGCGCGGTGATCGGCTGCTTCTACTACCTGCGCGTGATCAAGGTCATGTACTTCGACGAGCCGGTGGGCGAGCCGCTGCCGGCCAACAACGACCGCGTGCTGGGCGTGGTGCTGGGCGTGAACGCCCTGGCGCTGCTGGCCCTGGGCATCGCCTGGAACCCGATCATGGTCTGGTGCCAGCAGGCTTTTGCACATCTCGCATAAAAAGCGATACAAAACTGCGTCAATAGTGTAATATTCGTTTCCTGAGTTGTTGATGCAGCGGTTTCGCCAGAACATCGTTGCGGTAACAGATCAACTCAACCACTTCTGCTGCGGGGTGGAGCAGTCTGGCAGCTCGTCGGGCTCATAACCCGAAGGTCGCAGGTTCAAATCCTGCCCCCGCTACCAAATTGTCCCGGTGCAAACCGGTGACTGGAACGACGAAGGCGATCCCGGCAACGGGGTCGCCTTTTTCGTTGGGGTTGCGCACATAGGTAAATCCCATTACAATTCCGCTTCTGCTGCGGGGTGGAGCAGTCTGGCAGCTCGTCGGGCTCATAACCCGAAGGTCGCAGGTTCAAATCCTGCCCCCGCTACCAAGTAGTATTGCTGGACGTCAGACATCCAGCACCAGAACGGCGACCTTCGGGTCGCCGTTTTGCGTTGCGCGATACCGGCATCAGATGGACGTAAGCTTGTAACGCAGGCCGACCAGGCGGCTGAGCATACCGTTGAGGATCGCGGTACGACGTTTGCGCCAACCAGTCTGCGGCTCCATGATCCGGCGCGTGCCGAAGCTCCGGTTTCGACCCATGCTCGGCATGAACTCCGCCTTTCCCTGGAACCCTGTCGTTGGTACGCCCAGCTTGTCGGCTACGCGCTGTGCCTGCGACGCGTACTTGCCGCCGAAGGCCGTCCGGCAGGACTGAAGTTCCATTCGCTGGAATACATGATCCTTGCCAAAGCTTTTTCTGATGATGGACGCCAGCTTTCCACCAGAGACGTTCCTTCTCGTCGCAGTCAGGAAGCGCGCGCCGTGTCCCTGGAAGATGTCGATGAAATCGTCGCTACCCACTTGGGCGCTTCCCAGCAGATCCTCGCCCACGCTGGCAATGCTGGTCTGTGAACCACGTGCCGACGTGCTGATCGGCCATGCCTTCAGTGTGGAGCGCATGCCCTTGTCGACGAGCTTCTGCGGCCGCACGCTCGCCAGTCGCTGCACGAACTGTTTACCCTTGCTGGCCAGCTGCGTGCCGGCCTTGGCCATCGCGGGTAGTGCCGCGACCACGCCGGCGGCGGTCAGGCCGATGCCGACGTAGCCCAGCACTTCCTGGGCGAGCTCGTCTTCGACCACGGCAGCGGCGATCTCGACCGCAGCCGCTGCGGTCGAAATGACCACGCCGACCACCGCCGAGGCGGTCACCCCCACTACGGCCAGCGCGCCGAAGCTGGCTACGGCAGCCACCACCGCCACGCCGGCCATGATCCATTTCCAGAAATGGCCGGTGGGATCGGCGCGGTTGACCGGATCGCCCTGGCAGTAAGCCAGGCTGTTCCAGCCGCCGTCCTCGAACGGACTCATCGGGTCGGGCGCAATGAAGATGCCCAGCGTGGGCGAGTAGGGGCGGTGGTTGCGTGGCCCCAGCAGGTACAGGCCGCTGGCCGTGTCCTGCATCTCAGCATTGAAGCCGAGCTGCGCAATCGGTACTTCCACGCGGAGGGACACTGCGGCACGGTGTCCATGCGGTGCGTAGGCCACGCTGCGCGGCGCACCACACAGCTCCAGCGCGGGTGAGAGTGACGCATCGGTGGCCAGCAGCAGGGACGCGGAGGAGCGCGCAGGCGCAAGTTCGGCCACGGGCTGTTCAGCGATCCACAGCCAGCTCACCGGTTCGTGCGTGCCGGCTTCCTGCATCCCGGCCTCGGCTACGACGCGGTCGTCGCGCCAGTAGCGATAGCGGCCCGAGCCGGCACTGTCGATGCGCGACAGCAGGCCTTCGGCGTCATAGCAGAAGTGCGCATGCGTGGACCACGCGCGAGTCGATGTTGAAGATGATGTTCGTGGCATGGTCACGCCTTTCCGGATGCGCGCTACCCCGCGCGACAGCGACCCCCGTTGCCTTGCCGGGCCCAGGTCAAAGCGGAACCAGCATCGCCTTGGATACTGCTTTCGCCGTTAGTCCGGCATGAAGTGTGGGCCCTACGAAAATCGCCCGAAAACCTCACGTGGAATTTACGACGCCGGGCGTACATAGCAGGTTCTGTCATCGACAGGAATCGGGGGATTCTTGCGGTAGTGCGATGGGGAATTCGCCATGGAAAAGACCAGTACTGCCCCGGGGCGGGCAGACGCAAGCTTTGACTTGCTTTCAAAGTTCGAACCGGCTCTCATGTCCACTTCACGCCTGTACGCCAACGGTCGGCAGCAGGTTGCCATTGAAGTGTTGCTGGTGCCGATGTTGCATAACGAGGCTGCGGAGTTGACGCCAGCGGAGCTGGATAGCGTGCGTCTGGTTCACTACAACACTGGCGACGAGCTTTCGGATGCCTGGACGATTGCCAGGGAAAAGAACGAGTACAGTTACTATCCGGAACCCGGTCGCGACGCAGCCACCATCACCCGGGTGTCGCGTACCGGCGAAGGAAAGCGATACGTGATCGAGCTCTACGTCTCCACGACGGAGTCGGAAGGACTCAGTCGCAAGCTTGCACTTGCGATCACCCGCGAGAGCGACGGGCTGGTAGTGATCACGAACGGTGAGAAATTGCCGCCAAACAATGGAATCGACCAGTCGGTCACCCTGCAGATGGTCAAGGTTCCTACTTACTCCATCCAGAACTACCCCTTCGAAAAGAACATTGTCCGGGAGGCGGCGCTTGACGGTGGACCGTCCGGGCCGGGTCGCGTCCGCGAGGACGGTGGCTCGCCGGTGTTCATTGCCAACTATCACTTCACGGCGGTCGACAACAGCAACAACACGATCATGTTCAAGAGCCTGGAAGTGGAGAGCGGGGGCATGATCCAGTGGCATGACAAGGTTGCCGGCGAACGCTACGCGTCATATACCGGGTATGCCGTGCCGGGAAGCGATGACATCGTCTACAACCCGGAGATCGAGCTGGGACACCTCCACACGCCCGAGAAGAAGGTGCGCGACCCTGCCGAGGACACCGGCACGATCGTACTCGTGGGTGATGTGAACATCCCCTTTCACTACAACAGCGCGATCAATCACGACGGACCCTGCCGGGTCAACGCGATCGACGAGTACGGCAACGGCCACGCGCTGTTCATCCGGTTCAAGGACACAAGTCCCACCGGACGATTCGACCTGGTTCTCTACAAGTAACCGCCACCTGG
Source organism: Stenotrophomonas sp. VV52 (assembly GCF_002893095.1). Classification (GTDB taxonomy): domain Bacteria; phylum Pseudomonadota; class Gammaproteobacteria; order Xanthomonadales; family Xanthomonadaceae; genus Stenotrophomonas; species Stenotrophomonas aracearum. The sequence continues at coordinate 195,101 of NZ_PKQQ01000001.1, forward strand.
CGTGCCCGTAATGGCTGGCCCCGCAGGGGCTGGCCCTGCGCCGCCGTTGCCTGCGCCCTGTGCCGCATCCAGTGAGGGAGTACGTCCATGTCTGTCAGCGAAGAAGCCCCGAACGAACAACCGGATTCCAATCCGGAGGTGCCCCGCGAGACCGGGTCGCCAAACTACTCCAACGCGCAGAATTTCCTCAGCCACCTGCAGACCGGGGTGGACGTACGCACCGGCGACTTCACCTGTGCCATGAGCCTGCCCGCGCTGGAGGCCAACAACCTGCAGGGGCCCACGGTGCAGCTCAGCCTGGCCTTCAGCGCGCAGCTCATCGACGACCTGGGCTACGGGGAAGGGTGGGCGTTGGGAGGGCTCACCACCTACGATCCCACCTCCAGGGTCATCAGTCTCTCCACCGGTGAGCGATTCGTGGCAGACCAGTCTGTCACCGAGTTCACCTTCAAGGACCGCAAGCTGGTGACCTTCCACATGCGGCGCGATCCTGCAAATGGGTACGACTTCCTTGTCTTCCACAAGAACGGGGTCATGGAGCGCCTGTCGACCTTCAACGGCGTGGCCGATGTGGCGGTGCCGGTCGAGATCCGCTCGCCGGACGGGCGGCACGTGTACCTTGACTTCTCGCGTTCGGCATCGCCGCGACTCACTGCCGTGCGTGACGAGACGCAGAAGCTTCTGGCCATCGAGCACACGCTCGCGTCGGTGGACGTGGTCCTGCATCCCGATCGCGAGACGCCCGTGGTGTTTTCCTTGGTGCAGGCCGGAGGGCGGTTGTCCCGCCTCAAGCTTCCGTCGGCGCTGGGCGATGTGGGTTGGAGATTCACCTACAAGCAGGTGGGCGGCCTCAGTTACATCACCGAGGTGGAACTTCCGACCGGTGGCGTTGAAACCGTGGAATACACGGAGGAAGGTCACCAATGCCTGCCTGGCGCACCCACGAAGTACATTCCGTATGCCCGGCTGCATAGGCGGAACCCCGGTCATCCGCAGCCCATCATCATCACCAGCTACGAGTACAGCGCCCGGAACTACCTCGGGCACGAATCGGGCCTGCAGTGGCGGGAAAACGAGGACAACCTCTACCGTCTGACGGCGCTGCAGGGGAAGGACTATCAGTACCGCTGCACCGCTGAAATGGCGATGCGGGTCGGGGATGCCACGGTGACCCGTACAGTTGAATCAACCTTCAATCGCCTGCACCTTCTGGTGGAGGAGAAGACCATCCAGAACAAGTGCGTGCTACAGAAACTGATGGAGTACCACGACGATCCTGGTATCAGCTTCGAGGCCCAGAAGCCGTATTTCCAACTCCCGCACACCGTCACCACCTCCTGGTCCCGGCTCGGCGACAACACGCCGCCCCGCGTGGAAGTGGTCACCACCGACTACGACGATTACGGCAACCTGGTCTACCAGCTCGATGAAACCGGGCTGACCGAAACGCGCACCTACTACAAGGCCGAGGGCGAAGACGGCTGCCCGCCCGACCCGCTGGGCATGGTGCGTTCGCTGAAGGAGCTGATCGCCACCCCCATGCCCGGGCGCGCGGTGGGTGCGCTGCCGGTGGTCACCCGGTACCGGTACGACCTGCTGCCTTCCCGGATGGAGGAGGATCCGGGCTACCTCGTTCTTGTGAACGAGGAGAAGGTGGCGCTGGAGGGCGACAACGAGGTCGATCTGGGCACCAGCAGTACCGAGTACATCGATGACGTCGACAGCGACTGGCATGGCAGCGTACTCAGGGAAACGACCACGCTGAACCGCCATTCGTCAAACGTGCTGTACACCTACAGCCTGGACGAAGCGACGGATACGCTGCGGGTAGACACCGTGTTCACCGGCCACGACGGACTCACCCGCAACGCCACCGAGATCCAGTCGCTCATCAACGGGCTGACGATCCACGAAGACGAGGCCGGCAGCGCCATCGACTACACCTTCGACGTGCTGGGCCGCGTGGTCGCACAGACGGCAGCACCCGGCACGGAGTTCGAGGCCACCCGCACCATGAGCTACCAGCTGGCCAGCAAGGCCGGCGATCCCGTCTCGATCACCACCCATGAGGTCACGGGAGGCCGCGCGATCGCGCACCTGGATGGCCTGGGCCGCGAGGTCAGGGGCGAGGTCGAGGACGTGGACGTCAAGGTCGACACCTTCCGCGAGATATGGACCCGCTCCTACAACGCGTTCGGCGAACTGGTTGCCCAGACCCATACCGACTGGGTGGACGGGGTGAAGCGCGCCACCCTGACCACGCAGTTCGTGCATGACGACTGGGGCCAGCAGACCCGGACGGTGCACCCGGACGGCACCGTGGACGTCATCGGCGCCGACCCGCTGACCCTGGTCGAAACCACCTGGATCGAGGATGCGGAAGGGAAAAAGACCGCGCAGACCAGGACCTACGGCACGGTCTTCGGCAAGCCCGACAGGATCGAGTACCTGGATGCCGCCGGCAACGTCAAGGGCACCGAATCGTTCGTCTACGACGGCATCGGTCGTTGCGTCGAATCCACCGACCGACGCGGATACAAGACGTACTACACCTTCGATGCGTTTGATCGGGTGGTCAGTACAACGCTCACCGATGGTGCGGTGGTCGACACGAAGTACGCTGACCACAGCGGCGACGAGCTGCCCGTGGAGATCGGCATCAGCCATGCCAGCGTGGGCGGTCGCCTGCTGCTGGGCGAGCAGACCTTCGACGGACTCTCGCGCCGACGCACCTACGTGGTCGGCGGGCGCACGGTGACCTTCAATTACGACGACGGCATCCTGCAGCCGGAGTCGATGACCACGCCGCTCGATGAGAAGGTGAGCTACACCTACGAGCCCAGGCTGGGCATGCAGCTGACCCTGATGAAGTCGGAGAGCGACTCGATCTTCCAGTACAACCCGAAGAATGCGCAACTCACCTATACCGAGCGCGACGGTCTCACCAAGAACCTGGAGTACTACGCTTCCGGCATGCTCAAGGTCGAGCGCTGGAACAACGAGACCGGGGTGGAGCGTTCGGCGACGCACCGACACTCGCTGCTGGGTGCCGCGCAGTCCTACACGAACGTGTTCGGTGTGCAGCAGGTGGTCACCCACGATGCCCTGGATCGCCCGAAGAAGCTGACACATGGCGACCTCACCGCCGAGCTCAGCTACGACAGCTTCGGGCGTGTGCACAGGATCGATACGCGCGAAGGCCTGCAGTCGATGGTGACCGACATCGTGTTCGACGACTTCGGTCGTGAAGTAAGCCGCACTTTCACTGCCGTGGCCGGTGGGGCGGCGGTCATCCAGGTGCTGAAGATGAAGTACGACCACAGCGGTCGGCTGGACAAACGCACGCTTGAGCAGTCCGGTGAGCTCCTGCGCGAGGAAGCGTTCACCTACGATGAGCGCGGTCGGCTGGTGAACTACCTGTGCTCGGGCAGCCAGCCCCCGGTCGATCCCTGGGGCAAACCGATCAACCGGCAGCAGTTCCGCTTCGATGCGTTTGACCGCATCCTCAGCATCACCACGCGCTTCCCCGGCGGCTCGAACGTCACCCGTTACGACTACGAAGAGGCCGATCCCGCGCAGCTCACCCGCATCGTGCACAGCCACCCGCATTACCCCACCGACCTGCACGATCTGCAATGGGACGGGGCAGGGCGGATGGTGCGCGACGAGCGCGGACGCACCCTGAGCTGGAATCGCCAGAACCAGCTGGTTGAAGTGGCCGCACCGGCGGCAGCGAGGTAGCCCGTGGCCGCCGATGAGGATGAAAGTGCGCCCTACGACGCGTCCGGTGCCTCGGTGCGGCCAGCCGGGCTGCCCTGCAACGCAGACGAGTTTCTCATCTGATCGGTCGGGAGTGGAAAATGCACGGCATGTCGCTCCAGCGGTACTGCTATGACGCGACCGGGCTGTGGGTCGGCACCCGCGCGCCGATACACAGGAGCGACCTGTTCTGGCGCGGTGCGTACCCGGTCAACGCGGTGCGCGCAAACGCGGATGGCGACGTGCATGTCACCTGGCTGCGCGAAGCCGGGCGGCCGATGGCCGAGGAAGCAGACGGCGACGTTGCGCGGTGCACGCTGTTGGGCACCAACGCCGCAGGCTCGGTGCTGATCGAGGCGGACGCGCAGGTGCGTATGTCGCGCTATGCGCCGCACGGCCATCGCGAGGGCGGCCTGGCCGCGACCGGGTTCAACGGCGAGCTGCACGACGCGTTCTCCGGGTGCTACCTGCTGGGCGCGGGACATCATCGTCCCTACAGCCCGGTGCTGGGGCTGTTCCTTGCGCCCGACCGGGCCAGCCCGTTCGGGAGCGGCGGCATGAACACGCTGGCCTGGTGTGCAGGCGATCCGATCAATCGATCCGACCCCAGTGGCCATTTCTGGAAATGGATCATTGCCGGCGCCGGGATCGTGCTGGGGGCGGTCGCGGTTGTGGCAAGCTTCGGCGCCGCCAGCGCGGCGGTTGGCGCACTGGCGGCGGGCGGGATCGCGGCGCTGACCAAATCCGGAGCGGGTGCGGTTGCAGCGCTGACCCTGGGCGTGTCCGCGCTCGGCGCCGAAACCGGCGCGATCATCGCGGGCGTGACCGGGAACCACGAAACAGCAGAGGTCCTCGGTTGGGTCGGTCTCGGCCTGGGCCTGGTCGGCGCGGCGCCCGCCATGGCAAAGGGCGCAGGCCGTCTGCTCGCCCGGTTCGGTGGCTTCACCCGGCGCGTTGATCGCATTCGTCGCGTGGGCCTGTCCGGCGATGGCGCGATAAGCGCAGGGCGGCAGATGGCGCGTCGGCAGAGCATGGCGGCACCCGCGCGACGCGCCAGTACGGCCGCACCGGCGCAACGGACGCGTCGGGCCCCGATCCTGCCGGATTCCGGGCCGGCGCGCGGCAGTTCCACCTTCGTCGGCTACCACGGTACCTCGGGCGCAAATGCCGAAAAGATCCTGCGCGGCGGTGCCGACAGCCTGTACGTGACCGACCGCTACGGATCGGCGGCGCACTACGCCAGCCGCGGCGAAGACGGTGTGGTACTGGCCATGTATGCCGACGACGTCGACGCCCTGCGCGTGACCCAGCGACCGGCGGTGAACGGCAAGGGCATTGCCGAAGCGATCACCACCAACGCCCGCCTGCGCGCGGTCAAGGTCACCGACCCCGGCAACGCCCCGCCGATGCACGACTTCATCGACTTCTACATGGGACGCCAGCTCGGTGGGGACGACATCCTTGCGCGGCTTCGCCAGATGAACGGCGATGCTGAAATGGACCACCTGCTGCGGCGGCACGGCATGCTGCCGCCCGTTCCCGAATGACACAGACGGAGCTACGACATGGCAACCCATGACAACGACGATGGCGGCGGTACGGTGGCATTGCCGCAGGCTTACGGCTACGACGCGCTGGGTCTGTGGGTGCGTTCATCCCGGCCGGACTGCACGCACTGGCGCTACTGGCGGGGCGGGCGGTTGGTGAATGCGCTGCGTGCGGCCAAGGAAGGCGACGATGTCGAAGTAACCTGGATCACCGATGTGGCCGAGCAGGTGGCCGGGCCGGGTGCCCGCTCCACGCTGCTGGCCAGCGCGCCCGGCGGCACGGTGCTGCTGGAAGCCGACACCGATGTCCGGTCGCTGGCCTACGCACCGCAGGGCCACCGTGATCCGACGTCGGCGCGCGCCGCGCCAGGCTTCAACGGCGAATGGCTGGATGCGGCCTCGGGCTGTTACCTGCTGGGCCCCGGCCACCATCGTCCGTACAGCCCGACCCTGGCGCTGTTCCTTGCGCCGGACACAGCCAGCCCGTTCAGCGCCGGAGGATTGAACACACTCGCGTACTGCGCAGGCGACCCGATCAACTTCGCCGATCCCAGTGGTCATTTCCTGAAGTGGATCCTGGCCGGTGTCGGCATCGCGCTTGGTGTGGTCGCCGTCGTGGCCAGCTTCGGTGCGGCCAGCGCAGCGGTAGGGGCCATCGCGGCAGGCGGGATCGCGGCGCTGACCAAGTCCGGGGCGGCCGCCATTGCTGCGACGACACTCGGGGTGTTGTCGGTAGGTGCGGAGGTGGGCGCAATTGCGGCCAGCGAAGCCGGCGATGAAAAAACCGCAGGGGTGCTGGGATGGGTAGGGGTGGGATTGGGCATCGTCGGTGCCGCGCCCGCCATTGCCAAGACAGCGATGAGGGGCGCCACACGCTTTGCACGGTTCGCACAGCGTGCCACTGGCAGCCGTTCCAGCGCCACTGCCATGCGTGGCGCTGCCGGTAGCGGGCGTGCCTCCCGCACGGCAATCATGCCGGCGGCGCGTTCGGCTGCGTCGTCGTCGCCTCCGCCATCGGCCTCGTCCTGGTATGCGGCCAAGGCGCCGCATCTGGGCAAGTCGTCGCGCACGTTCGCGACGTACCCCGTTTCAAATCCGGCTCCGCGAGGGGGCGGGCGCCCTGCATTCCGCAGGCAGTTGGCCGTGGATCCTGATGGCAGCAATGCGGCCGGGAACAACGCCATCCTCGACGGTCTGGTGAACGCGAATTATCAACCCGCGGTGGAGTGGACGCCCCCACCGCTCAAACAATATCCGTCCCCGGCCTACACGACCGGGCACCTGGCCATCACCGGCGGGGCCGGCCGGCCGGTCGACGTGGCCGGGCATGTCTCCGCCATTGAAGCCATAGCCGCCTACGAGCAGGCTGCCAGGCGGCAGGACCTGGTGCGCAGGATCGGCGTGCACTGGAAGTCACTGCTCGACCGGCCACCAGGTTATGACCAGGCCACCTTGCCCAGTTACGCGTCCCTTGGTTTCCATTGATTCGATTTCATCTTGACGGAGCACGACATGGCAACGCATGACAGCGATGGTGTAATCGGTCCTTCTGCGCTGCCACAGGGCTACGGCTACGACGCGCACGGTCTGTGGGTGTGGCTCTCCAGCGCGGACCGTACCCACTGGCGCTACTGGCGCGGCAGCCGGGTGGTCAATGAAGTGCGGGTGGCCAGCGACGGCGGCGACGATGTCGAGGTGACCTGGGTGGCGGCCGCAGCCACCACCGTGGCCGAGCAGGTGCAGGGGCCGGGCGCGCGCTCTGCGCTGATCGCCAGCGTGGGCGGAGGCTCGGTGCTGCTGGAAGCCGACAGTGAGGTCCGGTCGCTGGCGTACGCACCGCATGGCCATCGCGACGAATCGACCGCCCGCACCACGCCCGGGTTCAACGGCGAATGGCTCGATGTCGCGTCAGGCTTCTACCTCCTTGGATCCGGTCACCATCGCCCGTACAGTCCGAGGCTGGGCCTTTTCCTGGCGCCGGACGCGGCCAGCCCGTTTGGTGCAGGTGGGCTGAATACACTGGCCTACTGCGCGGGCGACCCGGTCAACCGGGCAGATCCCAGTGGCCACTTCTGGAAGTGGATCGTCGCCGGCGTAGGACTTGCACTGGGCGTAGCAGCTACGGTGGCCACCTTCGGCGCAGCCAGCGCGGCAGTGGGGGCGATGGCCGCTGGCGGTTTGGCGGCACTGACCAAGTCCGGTGCCGCAGCGCTTGCTGCGACGACGCTGGGCATGCTGTCCGTCGGCGTGGAGGTGGGCGCCATGGCTGCGGGCGCGTCGGGCGACCAGAAGTCCGCGGGAGTGCTGGGATGGATTGGCCTGGGGCTGGGCATTGCCGGTGCGGTGCCGGCCATTGCCAAGACGGCGATGAAGGGAGCCACGCGCTTTGCGCGGTTCGCCCAGCGCGTTGGCGGCCGGCGATCCAGCGCGATCCCGATGGGAGGCGCCGCCGGGCGCGGCCGTGCCACGCAGGCGGCCTTGCCTTCCGGCGCGGGCAGCCCAGCGTTGTCGCGATCTTCATCTGTGTCCTCTTCCGAGGGCTCCTGGGCCAGCTCCATGTTCACTCTCGACAGCGAATTCAATACGGTGTGGTCGCGACGCGGGGAGCGACGACTACGGGGGCTTCTGCAGAACCGCACGCCCAGCGTGTCGAGCCGTGCGTCCAGCGCGTCGAACGCTTCGTTCAGCTCGTGGAGTCGAGCGACCAGTTCATCCAGTTCGAGTTCCAGTTCCGGTTCATGGGTCGCGCCTTCCTCATGGGCCGCCCATTTCAGCGGCGCTTCCGACGATCTGGCCGGGGCGGCACCCGGAAGCATGTGGCACTACACGCCGACGCTGAAAGCGCATCCGTCCCCGGCCTACACGACCGGTCATCTTCAGACAGGCGCCTTGAGCGCGCCCGGGCGGATCGATGCCGATGCGCATCTAGCCGTCATGGAGATGATGGGAACCATGGTTCCGGACGCCCGCCTTGCCCGGATGATACGAAGCATGCGCAGGCTCGAAGCGCGCTTGGCCGCTTGGCGCGACCCCCCGCCGGTTTACGACCGCGCCACACTCCCCGGCTACGATTCCCTGGGCTTCGGCGGCTGAATCTGAACGGGTTGCCGTGGTCCGGGCACCGCCCAGCCGTTGCACCAGCGCGGTGCAACGGCTATCATCCACGGCTTAGCGGACTACCTGACAGGACCCATTCTCCGGAATGCGGACCGTCCCGCGACCGGCTTCCGGGCCGTGCGACTTCCCACCAGGTAGTCGTGACCCCCCGGAAGGCTGGCCATCCAGCATGACCGGAGTCGTTCCGGACAAGGGGCCCAGCGGGCCCTTTGTTGTTTCCGGGCCCCAGGGCGCAAGCCGGGGCAGCACCTCTTTCAACGAATCAAGGCAGACTGTGAGCGACAAGGCAACTGAAATCGCGAATCTGCTCGGCCCCACCGTTCAGTCGCTGGGTCTCGAGCTGCTGGGTGTGGAATACCTGACCGCCCCGGGTGGCGCCACGCTGCGCCTGTATATCGACGTGCCGCTGGCCGAACAGCCCGAGCGCATGGTCAATATCGACGACTGCGAGCGGGTCAGCCGCGAAGTGTCGGCCCAGCTGGACGTGGAAGACCCGATCAGCGCCAATTACACGCTGGAAGTCTCCTCGCCGGGCGTGGACCGCCCGCTGTTCACCCGCGAGCAGTTCGAGCGCGCCATCGGCGAATCGGCCAAGGTCGTGCTGAAGCTGCCGCAGGACGGCCGCCGTCGCCTGCAGGGCGAAATCCTGAGCGTGGACGCCGAACAGAATACGGTCACCTTCAAGGTCGACAATTCCCCGTTTACCGCCGATGTCGAGAATATCGACAAGGCACGCATCATGCCGGACTGGGCCGCCCTCGGCCTGGCTCCGACCAAACCGACTGGCCCGGCGCCCAAGCAGGGTGGCAAGGCGAACAAGAAACCATCCAACGAGCCCGCGGCCAAGAAGCCGCGCGCGGAGTGAGCCAATGAGCAAGGAACTTCTGCTGGTAGTGGATGCGGTCGCCAATGAAAAGGGCGTTCCGCGTGAAGTGATCTTCGAGGCGATCGAGGCCGCGCTGGCTTCGGCCGCGAAGAAGCGCTACCCCGATGAGGAAGTGCTGGCCCGTGTGTCGATCGACCACAAGGACGGCACCTACGAAACCTTCCGCCGCTGGGAAGTGGTGGCCGACGACGTGGTCATGGAATCGCCGGACCGCCAGGTGCGCCTGATGGACGCCATCGACGAAGCCGACGGCGTGGAAGTGGGCGACTTCATCGAAGAACAGATCGAAAACCCGGACTTCGGCCGCATCGCGGCGCAGGCCGCCAAGCAGGTGATCGTCCAGCGCGTGCGCGAAGCCGAGCGCCAGCAGGTGGTCGATGCGTGGAAGGACCGCGTGGGCGAACTGGTCACCGGCGTGGTCAAGCGCGCCGAGCGCGGCAACATCTATGTGGACCTGGGCGGCAACGCCGAGGCCTTCATCCCGAAGGACAAGGGCATTCCGCGCGACGTGCTGCGCGCCGGCGACCGCGTGCGCGGTTACCTGGCCGAAGTGCGCTCGGAACCGCGTGGCCCGCAGCTGTTCATCAGCCGCGCCGCCCCGGAGTTCATGATCGAGCTGTTCAAGCTGGAAGTGCCGGAAGTGGGCCAGGGCCTGGTCGAGATCAAGGCCTGTGCACGCGACCCGGGCGACCGCGCCAAGATCGCCGTGCTCGCCCACGACGCGCGCACCGATCCGATCGGCGCCTGCATCGGCATGCGCGGTTCGCGCGTGCAGGCCGTGTCCAACGAGCTCAATGGCGAGCGCGTGGACATCGTGCTGTGGAACGACAACCCCGCCAACTTCGTCATCAATGCGATGGCGCCGGCGGAAGTGCAGTCGATCATCGTCGATGAAGACAAGCACTCGATGGACCTGGCCGTGGCGGAAGAACGCCTGGCCCAGGCGATCGGCAAGGGCGGCCAGAACGTGCGCCTGGCCAGCCGCCTGACCGGTTGGCAGCTGAATGTGATGACCCAGGACCAGGTGACCGCCAAGTCCGAGGCAGAGCAGGGCGTGGCCCGCCAGCTGTTCATGGACAAGCTGGAAGTGGATGAAGAAATCGCCGCCATCCTGGTGACCGAAGGCTTCAACACCGTGGAAGAAATCGCCTACGTCCCGGTCGGCGAACTGCTGGCCGTGGAAGGCTTCGACGAAGACATCGTCGAGGAACTGCGTGCCCGTGCCCGCGACGCGCTGCTCAACGAAGCGCTCGCGGTGGAAGAAGGTCTGGATGAAGGTTCGCCGTCTGAAGACCTGCTCGCCCTGGAAGGCATGGACGAGGCAACCGCCTACGCCCTGGCCGGCCATGGCGTGCGTACGAGTGAGGACCTGTCGGACCTGGCCGCCGACGAGATCCTCGAGTTCGGCATCGAAGACATGGACCAGGAGCGCGCCGCCGCCCTGATCCTTGCCGCCCGAGCCGAGGAGATCGCCCGCCTGGAGCGCGGCGAATGAGCCAGCGATGAACAGTGCCCTGACCCGATCAGGGCTTAGACTCCGCGCTGCCTTCGCCCGTTTCGAAGGAGCGCCAACCAGATCATAGGATCCGAATGTCGCAGCAAACCACCATCCGCAAGCTTGCCGAACTGGTCAACACGCCGGTCGAAAAACTGCTTGTACAGCTTGCCGAAGCCGGCATGAAGTTCAGCGGTCCCGACCAGGTCGTGACCAGCACCGAGAAGGTGAAGCTCCTGGGCTTCCTTCGTCGTTCGCATGGCAAGGCCGAGCAGCCCGTCGAAAGCGCAGACGACGCTGCAAAGAAGATCACCCTGAACCGTCGCAAGTTGCAGGAAGTGACCGTCAGCGCCGGCCGCAGCAAGACCACCGTCAACGTGGAAGTGCGCCAGAAGCGCACCTACACCAAGGACGCCAGTGGCAAGGCGATGACGCCGGATGAGGAGCGCGCCGACATCCTGCGCAAGCTGGAGGAATCCCGCCAGCGCAATCTGGACGAGCAGCGCTCGCTGGCCGAAAAGGACCGTGTGCGCGACGAAGAAATCGCACGCAAGCGCCAGGAAGAGCAGGACGCCAAGGACCGCGCCGAAGCCGAGCGCAAGGCTGCCGAAGCCGCTGCGGAAGCTGCGAAGAACGCACCGCCGGCACCGGTGGCTGCACTGCGCCCGGCCGCCAGCGAAGCGCCGGCACGTGCCGCCGCGCGTCCGTCGGCACCGGCTCCGGCCCGTACGACCGGCCGTGCCGATGACCGCAATTCGAACAACAACCGCCCCGGCGCCAAGCGCGACGAAGACGGTGGCAACCGCTTCGCCGGCCAGATGCACCTGTCGGCCGCCGACCGTGCGCGCCGTGGCAACAACAGCAACACGCGTGGTCGTCCGGGTGGGCGCGCGCAGCCGGGTCGTCGCGACAGCAACCAGTCGCGCAGCGGCGGCGGTGCCCATGGTTTCGAACGTCCGGTCGCTCCGATCGTGCGTGATGTCACCATCGGCGACACCATCACCGTGGCCGACCTGGCCCAGAAGCTGGCCCTGAAGGGCGGTGACGTGGTCAAGGCGCTGTTCAAGATGGGCGTGATGGCCACCATCACCCAGACCATCGACCATGACACCGCCGCGCTGGTGACCGAAGAACTCGGCCACAACGTGACCCGTGCCAACACCAACGACGCCGAAGACGCGCTGCTGGCGTTGAACGAAGGCGAGCAGGGCGTAGCCGTTGCACGTCCGCCGGTGGTCACCATCATGGGCCACGTCGACCACGGCAAGACCTCGCTGCTGGATTACATCCGCCGCACCAAGGTCGCCACCGGCGAAGCCGGCGGCATCACCCAGCACATCGGTGCGTACCACGTTGAAACGCCGAAGGGCGTGATCAGCTTCCTGGATACCCCGGGCCACGCCGCGTTCACCTCGATGCGTGCCCGCGGTGCCAAGTTGACCGACATCGTGGTGCTGGTGGTGGCAGCCGACGACGGCGTCATGCCGCAGACCAAGGAAGCCATCCAGCACGCCCGTTCTGCCGGTGTGCCGCTGATCGTGGCGATCAACAAGATGGACAAGTCCGGCGCCGACCCGATGCGGGTCAAGAACGAGCTGCTCACCGAGCAGGTCGTGGCCGAAGACTTCGGTGGCGACATCCAGATGGTGGAGATCTCGGCCAAGGCGGGCACGGGCGTCGACAACCTGCTGGACGCCATCTCGATCCAGGCCGAACTGCTGGAACTGAAGGCCGTGGCCGAAGGCCGCGCCAGCGGCGTGGTCATCGAGTCCTCGCTGGACAAGGGCCGTGGCCCGATCGCCACCGTGCTGGTGCAGCAGGGTTCGCTGAAGAAGGGCGACTACCTGGTGTGCGGCATCCAGTACGGCCGCGTGCGCGCGCTGTTCGACGAAACCGGCAAGCAGCCGGACCACGCCGGTCCGTCGATTCCGGTGCAGGTGCTGGGCCTGTCCGGCGTGCCGGACGCAGGCGACGACTTCGTCGTGGTCGAGGACGAGCGCCTGGCCAAGGACGTCGCGCAGCAGCGCGAAACCAAGCGCCGTGAATCGCGCATGGTGCAGTCCGCCGGCAGCCGCATGGAAGACATCATGGCGACCCTGGGCAAGGGCAATGGCCAGCAGGTGCTGAACCTGGTGATCAAGGCCGACGTGCAGGGTTCGGTGCAGGCGCTGAGCCAGGCCCTGGTGGGCCTGTCCAACGACGACATCCGCATCAACGTGATTCACTCCGGCGTGGGCGGCATCACCGAGTCGGACGCCAACTCGGCCGTCGCCTCCAAGGCCACCGTCATCGGCTTCAACGTGCGTGCGGACGCTTCGGCGCGTCGCATCATCGAATCCAATGGCGTGGACCTGCGTTACTTCTCGATCATCTATGACGTGATCGACCAGGTGAAGCAGGTGGCTTCCGGTCTGCTCGGCGTGGAAATCCGCGAAGAGATCATCGGTATCGCCCAGGTCCGCGACGTGTTCCGCAGCTCCAAGTTCGGTGCGGTGGCCGGCTGCATGGTCATCGAAGGCACGGTCAAGCGCAGCAAGCCGATCCGCGTCCTGCGCGACAGCGTGGTGGTGTTCGAAGGCGAGCTGGAATCGCTGCGTCGCTTCAAGGAGAACGTGGAAGAAGTCCGCAACGGTACCGAATGCGGTATCGGCGTGAAGGCTTACAACGACGTGAAGGCTGGCGACCAGATCGAATGCTTCGAGCGTATCGAAGTGCCGCGTACCCTGTAACACCGGAACGGGCCCGACCCACGGTCGGGCCCTACCGAAAACCAACAATCCAAGAGACTGCCTGTGCCCAAAACCTTCCATCGAACCGACCGTGTTTCCGCCCAGATCCGCCGTGAGCTGGGTACGCTCGTGCACAACGCGGTGCGTGAACACGGCCTGCCTTCGGTGAGTGTGTCCGACGTGGAAATCACGCGCGACATGGCGCACGCCAAGATCTTCGTCACCGCCCTCATGCCGGAACGTTCGGAAGAGGCGATGAAAGGGCTGAAGGAAATCGCCTGGGGCCTGCGCATGGAACTGGCCAAGGCCATGAAACTGCGCCACGTGCCGGAGCTGCACTTCCACTACGACGACTCGGTCGACCGTGGCGAGCGCATCGACAACCTGCTGCGTGACCTGCCCGATACGTTGGCGGCGGAAAAGAGCCGCGAAGCCGAAGACGGCGACGACGACAACGACACCGAAGCCAAGTGATCCAACCACGACAGCCCGAAAGGGCTGTTGTCACATTCGAACCACCATGACCCGAATCACCTTCCGTCGCCTCGACGGCATCCTGCTGCTCGACAAGCCCGCCGGCATGAGTTCCAACGCCGCGCTGCAGGTGGCACGCCGCCTGTTCCGTGCCGACAAGGGCGGCCACACCGGCAGCCTCGACCCGCTCGCCACCGGCCTGCTGCCGCTGTGCTTCGGCGAGGCCACCAAGATTGCCGGCCTGCTGCTGGGCTCGGCCAAGGCCTACGACGCCGAAGTGGTGCTGGGCCAGACCACCGATACCGACGATTCCGACGGCAGCGTGCTGCTGGAACGCCCCGTGCCTGCCATCAGCCGTGAGCAGCTCGAGGCCGCGCTGGCGCCCCTGAAGGGCCGGATACGACAGCGCGCACCGATCTATTCCGCCCTCAAGCAAGGTGGCGAACCGCTGTACATGAAGGCGCGCCGGGGCGAGACCATCGAAGCGCCGGAGCGCGACGTGGAGGTCCACGCCATCGAGGTGCTGGACCAGCAGCCGACCCGCTTGTCGCTGCGGGTGACCTGCGGTTCAGGCACCTACATCCGCAGCCTGGCCCGCGACCTGGGCGAAACCCTGGGCTGCGGTGCCCACATCGCCGGCCTGCGCCGCCTGTGGGTGGACCCGTTCCGCGAGGCGCCCATGGTGACCCTGGACACGCTGCGCGAGCTGGCCGGGCAGGGCGACGAAACCGCCCTGGAAGCCCTGCTGCTGCCGCTGGCGGCCGGCCTGGCGGACTATCCGCGAATCGACCTGGATGCTGAACAGGCGCCCCGGTTCTCGGTGGGCCAGCGCCTGCGCAACCCGGCCTGGGGCGCGGGAACGGTCGCCGTATACGGCCCGAACGGCCCGATCCTGGGGCTTGGCGAGGTCGACGAGACCGGCCGGCTGTCCCCGCAGCGCTGCTTCAACCTCTGACCCGGACCGGCCCGGCGCTTGTCCCGGGAGGCCGCGACCGTTACAATTTCGCGGCCTTTTCAGGCTTGCCCGCATCTGCGGGTTCATCATTTCGTTAACGGCGAGTCGCGCGGTACGTCAATGGGACGTTTCTGCGGGCCACGCATCTAAAAGAGAAGAAAGCAATGTCGATCGACACCCAGAAGGTCATTGAAGACAACAAGCGCAGCGCCGCCGACACCGGCTCCCCGGAAGTGCAGGTCGCCCTGCTGACCGCCCGCATCGAGCTGCTGACCGGCCACTTCAAGGCCCACAAGAAGGACCACCACAGCCGTCGTGGCCTGCTGCAGATGGTCAACCGCCGCCGCAGCCTGCTGGACTACCTGAAGAAGAAGGACGGCGCGCGTTACAAGGCCCTGATCGAAAAGCTCGGCCTGCGTCGCTAAGCAAGAATCCCGACCGCGGCGCAGGAATGCGCCGCGGTTTTGTTTTGGCAGTACCGAATACATCGCTTGGACCGGACTACCGGTCACCCGTCGGCGGCAAGGGTCGCCTGCGGTCCATTCGAAGACAGCATCATCCCAAGGACATCCCCCGTGGCAAAAATCACCAAAACCTTCCAGTACGGCAAGCACACCGTCACGCTTGAAACCGGCGAAATCGCCCGTCAGGCCGGTGGCGCCGTCATCGTCAAGTTCGACGACACCGTGCTGCTGGTCTCCGCCGTGGCTGCCAAGAGCGCGCGTGAGGGCCAGGACTTCTTCCCGCTGACCTGTGACTATCAGGAGAAGTTCTACGCCGGTGGCCGCATCCCGGGTGGCTTCTTCAAGCGCGAAGGCCGCGCGACCGAAAAAGAGACGCTGATTTCGCGCCTGATCGATCGCCCGATCCGTCCGCTGTTCCCGGAAGACTACAAGAACGAAGTTCAGATCATCGCCACGGTGATGTCGCTGAACCCGGACATCGACGGCGACATCCCGGCGCTGATCGGTGCTTCGGCCGCCCTGTCGCTGGCCGGCACCCCGTTCAAGGGCCCGATCGCCGCCGCCAAGGTCGGTTACAAGAACGGTGAGTACATCCTCAACCCGACCGTGACCGAACTGAAGGATTCGGAGCTGGAACTGGTCGTGGCCGGTACCGCCAACGCCGTGTTGATGGTCGAATCCGAAGCCGCGCTGCTGTCCGAAGACGTGATGCTGGGTGCCGTGACCTTCGGTCACCGCGAAATGCAGAAGGTCATCAACGCCATCAACGAGCTGACCGTGGAAGCCGGCACCAAGCCGTCGACCTGGGTCGCCCCGGCCAAGAACGACGCGCTGATCAGCGCCCTGCAGGAAGCCATCGGCCCGCGCCTGGGCGAAGCCTTCCAGGTGCGCGACAAGCTGCAGCGCCGCGACGCCATCTCGGCGATCAAGAAGGACGTGACCGAGTCGCTGGCCGGCCGCGTTGCCGCCGACGGCTGGAACCCGGCCGAACTGTCGAAGGAATTCGGCGAGCTGGAATACAGCACCATGCGCAACTCGGTGCTGGACACCAAGGTCCGCATCGACGGCCGCGCGCTGGACACCGTCCGCCCGATCGCCGTGAAGACAGGCATCCTGCCGCGCGTCCACGGTTCCTCGCTGTTCACCCGCGGTGAGACCCAGGCCATCGTCACCATCACCCTGGGCACCGCACGCGACGGCCAGGTGATCGACGCCGTCTCGGGCGAGTACAAGGACAACTTCCTGTTCCATTACAACTTCCCCCCGTACTCGGTGGGTGAGACCGGCCGCATGATGGGCCCGAAGCGTCGCGAAATCGGCCACGGCCGCCTCGCCAAGCGCGGCGTGCTGGCAGTGATGCCGTCGCTGGAAGCCTTCCCGTACACCATCCGCGTGGTCTCGGAAATCACCGAGTCGAACGGTTCCTCGTCGATGGCCTCGGTCTGCGGCTCCTCGCTGGCCCTGATGGACGCCGGCGTGCCGGTCAAGTCGCCGGTCGCCGGTATCGCCATGGGCCTGGTCAAGGAAGGCGAGCGCTTCGTCGTCCTGTCCGACATCCTGGGTGACGAAGACCACCTGGGCGACATGGACTTCAAGGTCGCCGGTACCGCTGAGGGCATCTCCGCCCTGCAGATGGACATCAAGATCGAAGGCATCACCGAAGAGATCATGAAGCAGGCCCTGCAGCAGGCCAAGGCTGGCCGTCTGCACATCCTGGGCGAAATGGCCCATGGCCTGACCGCCCCGCGCGAAGAGCTGTCGGACTACGCGCCGCGCCTGCTGACCATCAAGATCCACCCGGACAAGATCCGCGAAGTGATCGGCAAGGGTGGTTCCACCATCCAGGCCATCACCAAGGAAACCGGCACCCAGATCGACATCCAGGACGACGGCACCATCGTCATCGCTTCGGTCAATGCCATTGCCGCGCAGGCCGCCAAGGCCCGCATCGAGCAGATCACCTCGGACGTCGAGCCGGGTCGCATCTACGAAGGCAAGGTCGCCAAGATCATGGACTTCGGTGCGTTCGTGACCATCCTGCCGGGCAAGGACGGCCTGGTGCACGTCTCGCAGATCTCCAGCGAGCGCGTCGAGAAGGTCGGCGACAAGCTGAAGGAAGGCGACGTGGTCAAGGTCAAGGTGCTGGAAGTCGACAAGCAGGGCCGTATCCGCCTGTCGATGAAGGCCGTCGAAGAAGGCGAAGGCGCTTCGGCCGAATGATCAGGCGGTGGGTGACGACCGTTGGTCGTCACTCCTCCTGAAAGAAAAAAACGGGCTTCGGCCCGTTTTTTTGTCCGCGCTGACCCCCGCAGGGCGCCAACGCGCGTCCGCCGGACAGATTCGCAGGACATCCCGCCACACGCCCGCGCGGCTTGCTACCGTTGGCCTCATCCAGGTCCACGGAGTTGCCATGTCCCGTTTCATCGTCTCCCTGCTCGGTGCGGCCATCGTTGCCGCACTGCCGCTTTCGAGCCACGCCGCGCCCGCATCCAACGCCGTGATCGGCGCCTACTACCCGGGCGGTTCGGCCGAACGCTACCCGGTGGCCAGCATCCCGGCCGACACGCTCACCCATCTGTTCTACGCCTTCGCCCGCATCGAAGACGGTCGGTGCGTGGTGGACGCCGCCGCACCGGAACACTTCAAGGCGCTTGCCGAGCTCAAGCGCGCGCACCCTCAGCTGCGCAGCATGATCTCGATTGGTGGCTGGAACGCTGGCGGCTTCTCCGATGCGGCGCTGACCCCGGAAAGCCGTGAGCGTTTTGTGCGCTCGTGCGTGGCGATGTTCTTCGAGCAGCATCGCGGCAGTTTCGACGGCGTGGATATCGACTGGGAGTTCCCGGTCTCCGGCGGCCCGCTGGAAATCACCGACCGTCCCGAAGACCGCCACAACATGACCCTGCTGGTGCAGGAGTTCCGTCGCCAGCTGGACGCGTTGGACGGCGGCAAGGGCCCGCACCGCCTGCTCACCGCCGCGCTGCCGGCCGGCCGCGTGCAGACAGACGGGCCGTACGACCCGGCGCTGAGCTATGAGTTGAAGGAACTGGGCGCGCAGCTCGATTTCATCAACCTGATGAGCTACGACATGGGCACCGGTTTCTCGAAGGTGTCCACGTTCAACGCGCCGCTGCGCGAAGTGCCGCAGGACCCGCTGGCGCAGGAACAGCGCCGCTGGAACAACGTGGAAGGGGCGGTGCAGTTCTACCGCGACCACGGCGTGCCGGCCGACAAGCTGGTGCTGGGCGTGCCGTTCTACGGGCGTGGGTTTACCGTTACCGGCGACAGCGCCGATGGCCTGTACCAGCCGTACAGCGCGCCTTTCGACGCAGGCGACTGGCGCCGCATCAAGGCCGAATTCCTCGGCAAGCCCGGCTGGCAGCGGCACTGGCACCCGGTCGCGCAGACCCCGTGGTTGTACAACCCGGCGCAGAAGGTGTTCATCAGTTACGAAGACCCGCAGTCGATCGGCATCCGCGCCGATTTCGCCAAGGAGCAGAAGCTGCGCGGTGTGTTCACCTGGGAGCTGACCGGTGACGACGACCAGGCCAGCCTGTTGAAAGCGATGGCCGCACCGTTCCGGTGATACGGATGCGGCGGTAATTTCGATGCGCTCTGCCGGTAGGGTCGGTTCCCAAACGACCGCCGATATAGGCGATACGCACGGTGACGCATGACTTCCGAACGGAGAAACGCCACAACGCGCGATTCCGTTCAATGGTCATGCGTTAATCGGATAATCACCGTTATCGGCGGTCGTTTGGGAACCGACCCTACCGATGGTTGCGCCATCATCCGCAGGATTTCCGACCGCCGATGCCACGCATTCTGTTGTTACCTCGCGTGCGCCCAGACGCTGTTCGGGTCGCCGTGCAGCGCACGGCGACGGGTCGCACGTGCCATCGCGGCAAACCCGATCGCCATCGCCAACGCCACACCGTCCACCCAGAACAAGGGCCAATACCCGTGCATGGCACTGGTCCACAGCCACAGCCCGCTCATTGCGCCGTGCACCACCGGGATCAACGCGGTCACCACTGCAGCCGCCCACAGCAGCTCCACAGCGGCCTTGGACGGTGCACGCAGCGCCGCCCACAGGGCGCAACCGCCCCAGACCAGGAAACACGTCCAGCGCATGCCAGCGTCGGCGTGCGCCGGTGCCAGGTGCTCCAGCAGCTGCACGCTCACGAACGCCGCCGAGACGGCTACGCACAGCCCGATGCATACGCCCACCGTGACCCGCGCCATGTTCACCTGCGCGCGACCCTGCTCGACCTGGCGACGCTTGCGGCGCGACTCGATCCACAGCAGGTTGCCCGAATAGAACAGAAACGCACCGCCCAGCCCGAGCACGAAGTACAGCCACGGCACCAGCCCGTTGCCGAATTCGCCGAAATGCAGCGCATAGGCCGCCGCCAGCGTCGCGTGGTTGGCGTCGCGCTGGCCTGGCAGCTGGGTGTGCAGCACCTCGCCGGTGTTGGCGTCCATTTCCACCGCGCCCAGCGGGCCCAGCGACACGCCACCGTCGCCGGTGATCTCGATCACCGCATTGGCATCGCCGGCATTGGCCAGTTTCAGGTAGGCCGGCTCGAAGCGCTGCTGGCCCATCTCGTTGGCCACCGCGATCGAGCGCGCATGCAGCATCGCCAGGCTGCCGGCACGCACCGGCTCGTTGGCCGGCGCGCGGATCGGTGCGGTATCGGTCGCACCGGGAATCGCCGCCAGCAGCTTGCCGTCGTAGATCAGCGGGTTGAGCGCGGCCATCTGCAGGAACATCAGGCACAGCAGCGCACCGGTCACCGCGAACAGCAGGTGGAACGGCAGGCTCAGCACGCCGATCACGTTGTGCGCGTCCTGCCACATCTGTTTCAGGTTGCGGCCCGGCCGCAGCGCGAACAGGTCGCCGACCAGCTTGGGCAGGTGGATCACCAGACCGGACAGCAGCGCCAGCCCGTACAGCAGGCTGACCACGCCCATCAGGTAGATGCCCGCCACCGGCAGGCCCAGCGTGTAGTGGAGTTCATTGACCAGCTCGGCCAACCCGGCCTGCGGCGGGGTAGGGCTGCCGTCCACGTGGTCGGCCCAGGCGAACAGCCAGGTGCCCTTGGCGTCCTGCCAGTACGCGATGGACTGCGGCGTCTCCGCGCCCGGGAAGGTCATGCCGATGTGCTTGCGCGCGTCCGGATGCCTGGCCAGCACGCCATCGAGCAGGCGCTGGGCGTCGTCCAGGGTCTGCGCCGGCTGGTCCATGCCCTGCGGCGACTGCCACAGCGGCAGGTCGTGGTGGAACACCGTGATCGCACCGGCATAGAACGCCACGAACAGCGCAAAGCCGGCCACCAGGCCGACCCAGGTGTGCAGCGTGGTGAAGGTGCGCAGGGTGAGCGAACTGAATTTCATCGAATAGACCTCACTGCACCCAATCGAAGTGGCGCAGCAGCCACAGCAGGCCGAAGCCGAACGCGGCGCTGGCACCGAGCCACAGCCACGCGCGCAGCCCGGTGCGGAACGCGAATGCCCACAGCGCGGCCAGCATCCACAACGGAATGAAGGCGACCATGCTGGGCACGATCACCGACTGCCACGGACCCGGCGGCAGCCAGGTGATCAGCCCGGCAGCCGCGGCCGCCACGAAGAAGCCGGCCAGCAGGCCGGCAAGCGCACGAGCCCACATCAGCGTCGCGCCTCCGCGTCGGGGCGCGTCCACGCCGCCAGGTAGGGCAGCACCAGCGCGGTCAGCATCCAGATCCCAAGCGTGACGCACAGGCCGGTGGCCAGGCCGAGCTGGCCCATCCACAGCCACAACGCCGTGGCCGCCGCCACCAGCCCGAGCTGGCGGCCCAGCCGCGCGCCTCGGCGCAGGCGCGGCCAGCGGCAGTGTGGCGAGGCTGCGTAGAAGGCCAGCGCAGAGAACGCCGAGGCGGTACCGGCCAGGAGGCAATAAAGGGTGGCAAGCGTGAAGGGCATGCGGAAGCCGAGTGCGAGGGGCGCGCATCCGTTGCGCTGCAAAGTGCGCATGGTAATCATTGCCGTTCGCAACCGGTAGTGCCGGCCGCCGGCCGGCTCCCCGCAATCCCGTCCTCCCCGGTAGCGCCGGCCGTTGGCCCGCATGAGCGCCGGACACACTCCATGGGCCGGCCAACGGCCGGCGCTACCGGGGGACCCTGCTTTGGTTTAAGATCGACCCCATCCATTTCTCCTGGTACCAAGGTGACCCGCGCCCAGCGCCGGTCCAGCGTGCGACATGAGCACTACCACCGCCCACTGCTGACGCTCCCGACGGCTCCTTGCCCAGGCGCCCTCGTGGCGCTTTTCTTTTATCCGAATCAAGCACGAAACCCAGCCATGATCGCGATCACGCTTCCCGACGGCAGCCGCCGTGAGTTCGAAAACCCTGTCAGTGTCATGGACGTCGCCCAGTCGATCGGCGCCGGCCTGGCCAAGGCCACCATCGCCGGTGCCGTCGACGGCACCCTGGTCGATGCCAGCGACGTGATCGACCACGACGCCAGCCTGCGCATCATCACCGCCAAGGACGAGGAGGGCGTGGAAATCATCCGCCACTCCTGCGCCCACCTGCTCGGCCATGCGGTCAAGCAGCTGTACCCGGACGTGAAGATGGTGATCGGCCCGGTCATCGCCGAAGGCTTCTACTACGACATCTTCTCCGAGCGCCCGTTCACCCCGGACGACATGGCCGCCATCGAAAAGCGCATGGCCGAGCTGATCGCGCAGGACTACGACGTGGTCAAGAAGCTGACCCCGCGCGCCGAGGTGGTGGAAATCTTCAAGAGCCGTGGCGAAGACTACAAACTGCGCCTGATCGAAGACATGTCGCCTGAGATCCAGGCCATGGGCATGTACTACCACCAGGAATACGTGGACATGTGCCGCGGCCCGCACGTGCCCAACACGCGCTTCCTGAAGGCCTTCAAGCTGACCCGCATCTCCGGCGCCTACTGGCGCGGCGACGCGCAGAACGAGCAGCTGCAGCGCGTCTACGGCACCGCCTGGGCCGACAAGAAGCAGCTCGAGGCGTACATCAAGCGCGTTGAAGAAGCCGAAATGCGCGACCACCGCCGCATCGGCAAGCAGCAGGACCTGTTCCACCTGCAGGAAGAGGCCCCCGGCCTGGTGTTCTGGCACCCCAAGGGCTGGGCGCTGTGGCAGGTGGTCGAGCAGTACATGCGCAAGGTCTACCAGAAGAGCGGCTACGGCGAAGTGCGCTGCCCGCAGATCCTGGACGTGAGCCTGTGGAAGAAGTCCGGCCACTGGGACAACTACCAGGACAACATGTTCTTCACCGAATCGGAGAAGCGCACCTACGCGGTCAAGCCGATGAACTGCCCGGGCCACGTGCAGGTGTTCAACCAGGGCCTGCACAGCTACCGCGACCTGCCGATCCGCTACGGTGAGTTCGGTTCCTGCCACCGCAACGAGCCCTCCGGCGCGCTGCACGGCATCCTGCGCGTGCGCGGCTTCACCCAGGACGACGGCCACGTGTTCTGCACCGAGGCGCAGATCGAATCGGAAGTGACCGCCTTCCACCAGCAGGCGCTGGCGGTGTACCAGCACTTCGGCTTCGAAGAGATCCAGATCAAGATCGCGCTGCGCCCGGAATCGCGCCTGGGCGACGACGCCACCTGGGACAAGGCCGAAAGCGCGCTGCGCTCGGCGCTGTCCAGCTGCGGCGTGGAGTGGCAGGAGCTGCCGGGCGAGGGCGCCTTCTACGGCCCGAAGATCGAGTACCACCTGAAGGACGCCATCGGCCGCACCTGGCAGCTGGGCACAATGCAGGTCGACTTCATGATGCCCGGCCGCCTCGGCGCCGAGTACGTGGACGAAGCCAGCCAGAAGAAGCACCCGGTCATGCTGCACCGGGCCATCGTGGGCTCCATGGAGCGCTTCCTGGGCATCCTGATCGAGCACCATGCCGGCCACTTCCCGGCCTGGCTGGCCCCGGTCCAGGCGGTGGTGGCCAATATCACCGACGCCCAGGCTGAATACGTTGAAGGGGTCAGGAAAACCCTTGCAGATCAAGGCCTCCGGGTAACGGCCGATTTGCGCAACGAGAAGATCGGTTATAAGATTCGCGAGCATACGCTGCAGCGGGTCCCGTATCTGCTGGTGGTGGGCGACCGTGAGAAGGAAAATGGCGCCGTAGCCGTGCGTACGCGCTCGGGCGAGGATCTGGGCAGCATGTCCGTCCAGGCCTTCATCGAGCGGTTGCAGGCAGAACAGTCCGTGTAAGACAGTCCCGGCCCCGCGGATGATCCGTCATGGGCCGGTTTGATTCCTCTGGGAGATTGCAATATCAGTACCCCTGACAACAAACAGAACCGCAAGAATCAGGAAATCCGGGTGCCGCGCGTACGCGTGATCGGCAGCGACGGTGAAATGATTGGCGTGTTGTCGCGCGACGAAGCGCTGTCGATGGCCGAAGACGAAGGCCTGGACCTGGTCGAGATCCAGCCGCAGGCCGATCCGCCGGTCTGCAAGATCATGGACTTCGGCAAGTTCAAGTTCGAAGCGCAGAAAAAGGCCAATGAGGCCAAGAAGAAGACCAAGCAGGTCGAAATCAAGGAAGTGAAGTTCCGCCCGGTCACCGACGAAGGCGACTACCAGATCAAGCTGCGCAAGATGCGCGGGTTCCTGGAAGACGGTGACAAGATCAAGGTGAACATCCGCTTCCGTGGCCGTGAAATGAGCCATCAGGAACTGGGTCGCGAAATGGCCAACCGGATCGAAGCCGATCTGGGCGAGGACATCGTGATCGAGTCCCGTCCGCGCCTGGAAGGCCGGCAGATGGTCATGATGATCGCGCCCAAGAAGAAATAACCGCGCCCCGGCGCGTTAACCCCCGCCCAATCAACCATTTGCAACCGGCTTCGGTCGCTGGCATAATGGGCGGCCCCGTATTGCGGGGTGAAGGACCCGCCCGGTTCCCAGAGGGGAATCCGGGCTTAAAAGCAGGCAAGGGCACGGACGGAAAGTGTGGCATCGCCACCGCCCTGGTCAGTAAAAAAACATCATCAAGGACATTGCAATGCCCAAGATCAAGACCAACCGGGCGGCGGCCAAGCGTTTCCGCAAGACCGCCTCCGGCAAGTTCAAGGCTGGCCACGCCAACCGCAGCCACATCCTCACCAAGAAGTCGACCAAGCGGAAGCGCAATCTGCGTCAGACGAACCATGTTCGTGCAGAAGACGCAGGCCGTTTGACTCGTATGCTTCCCTACCTCTGAGGACTGAACCATGGCTCGAGTAAAGCGTGGTGTACAGGCGCGTCGCCGCCACAAGAAAATCCTGACCCTTGCCAAGGGTTACTACAACGCACGCCGCAAGGTCTTCCGCGTTGCCAAGCAGGCCGTCATCAAGGCGCAGCAGTACGCCTACATCGGTCGTAAGCAGAAGAAGCGTAATTTCCGCTCGCTGTGGATCACCCGCATCAACGCGGCTGCCCGCATCAACGGTCTGAGCTACAGCCGTTTCATGAACGGCCTGCTGAAGGCGGGTATCACCCTGGACCGTAAGGTCCTGGCCGATATCGCCGTGCACGACGCAGCCGGTTTTGCTGCACTGGCCGAAAAGGCCAAGGGCGCGCTGGCGGCATAAGTCCATTCCCCGCCGTTGCCGTGCAAACGCAACGGCTGCGGGTAAGGCAATGCATGGGGAAGGGCGCAAGTCCTTCCCCATTCTTTTTTGTGCCGCCGGGAGTCGGCCCGGCGCGCATCGCGAAGGCAGACCGACGCGAGGTCCTGGCTATCCATGAGTGACATCCAATCCCTGACCACCCAGGCGCTGGCCGACGTGGCCGCCGCACAGAGTCCCGATGCGCTTGAAGCGCTGCGCGTGGCCCTGCTCGGCAAGAGCGGCAGCATCACCGCCCAGCTCAAGCAGCTCGGCGCGCTGCCTGCCGACGCGCGCAAGGCCGCCGGCGAAGCCATCAACCAGGCGCGCGACGCGCTGACCACCGCCCTGGGCGAGCGCAAGGCCGTGCTGGAAGACGCTGCGCTCGACGCGCGCCTGGCCGCCGAAGCGATCGACATCACCCTGCCGGGCCGTGCCGCAGAGCGCGGTGGCCTGCACCCGGTGACCCGCACCCTGGAACGCATCACCGAGATCTTCGGCCGCCTCGGCTACGAGCTGTCCGAGGGCCCGGAAATCGAAGACGACTGGCACAACTTCGAAGCGCTGAACTTCCCGCCGCACCACCCGGCGCGTGCGATGCACGACACCTTCTATTTCGGCGACGGCCGCCTGCTGCGCACGCATACCTCCGGTGTGCAGGTGCGCTACATGGGCGACCACGCGCCGCCGCTGCGCATGATCGCCGCCGGTAAGGTCTATCGCAGCGACAGCGACCAGACCCATTCGCCGATGTTCCACCAGGTGGAAGGCCTGCTGGTGGACGAGCATTCGACCTTCGCCGACCTCAAGGGCACCTTGTCCGAGTTCGTGCGCGCGTTCTTCGAGCGCGACTTCGAAATGCGCTTCCGCCCCAGCTACTTCCCGTTCGTGGAACCCGGCGCGGAAGTGGACATCGCCTGGCAGCAGCCCGACGGCAGCACCCGCTGGCTGGAAGTGCTTGGCTGCGGCATGGTCCACCCGAACGTGCTGCGCAACGTCGGCATCGATCCGGAGCGCTACACCGGCTTCGCCTTCGGCCTGGGCGTGGAGCGTTTCGCCATGCTGCGTTACGGCGTGAACGACCTGCGCGCGTTCTTCGAAAACGACGTGCGGTTCCTCAAGCAATTCGCGTAATCACGGCCTGGCGCTTGCGCCGGCCCACCAGGGTGACACCATGAAATTCTCTGAAAACTGGCTGCGCAGCCACGTTCCCACCACCGCCTCGCGCGCCGAGCTGAGCGCGGTGCTGACCGCGATCGGGCTGGAAGTGGAAGAGGTCACCGACCTCGGCGCGAACCTCGACCACGTAGTGGTCGCGCGCATCATCTCCGCCGAGCGCCACCCCGAAGCCGACCGCCTGCAGATCTGCCAGGTCGACGCCGGGCAGGGCGAGCACCTGCAGATCGTGTGCGGCGCGCCCAACGCGCGCGCCGGGCTGGTTGCGCCACTGGCGATGGTCGGTGCCACGTTCGGCGACATGACCATCAAGGCCGCCAAGCTGCGTGGCGTCGAGTCCAACGGCATGCTGTGCTCGGCCAAGGAACTGGGCCTGGACAGCGACGCCTCCGGCCTGTTCGAGCTCCCTGATGACGCCCCGGTTGGCCAGACCCTGGTCGAATACCTCGGCCTGCCCGACGCCAGCATCGAGATCAAGCTGACCCCCAACCGCGCCGACTGCTTCAGCGTGCGCGGCATCGCCTTCGACGTGGCCGCCGCCTGCGCCAGCGAAGTGGTGCCGTTCAATGCCGCCCCGGTCGCCGCCGTCGGCAATCGTGAACTGGATATCGCGCTCAACGCCGGTGCCGAAGCGCCGCGTTACCTCGGCCGCGTCATCGAAGGCGTGAACCCGCGCGCCGCCACCCCGCTGTGGATGGCCGAGCGCCTGCGCCGCAGCGGTGTGCGCCCGGTGTCGTTGCTGGTCGACATCACCCAGTACGTGATGCTCGAACTGGGCCAGCCGATGCACGCCTACGACCTGGGCACCCTGCAGGGCAGCATCGGCGTGCGCCGCTCGCGCGCCGGCGAAACCCTGAAGCTGCTGGACGGCCGCGACGCCGCGCTGGACGACAGCTTCCTGGTGGTCACCGACGCCGACCGCCCGGTCGGCCTGGCCGGCCTGATGGGCGGCTTCGATAGCCGCGTCACCGACGACACCACCGCCGTGTTCCTTGAAGCCGCGCACTTCGCCCCGGCCGCCATCATGGGCCGTGGCCGCAAGCTGGGCCTGCACACCGACGCCGGCCACCGCTTCGAGCGTGGCGTCGACCCGGCGCTGCCGCGCACCGCCATCGAATACGCCACCCGCCTGGTCCTGGACCTGGCCGGCGGCACCCCGGCGCCGGTTACCGAGGCCGTGAACGAAGGCGACCTGCCGGCCACCGCGACCATCGGCCTGCGCCGCGCGCGCATCGCCCGGGTGCTGGGCATCCAGATCGCCGACGCCGACGTCGAGCGCATCCTGCGCGCGCTGGGCATGGACGTGGCCGCCGCCGCCGACGGCTGGCAGGTCACCGCGCCCAGCCGCCGCTTCGACATCGCCATTGAAGAAGACCTCATCGAAGAGCTGGCCCGCATCCACGGCTACGAGCGCATTCCGACCACCCTGCCAGGTGGCGCGGCGCGCATCGCCATGCCCAGCGAAACCCGCCTGGACGACCTGAGCACCCGCCGCCAGCTGGTCGCCCGCGACCTGCAGGAAACCATCAACTACGCCTTCGTCGATGCTGGCCTACTCGCCAGCTGGCAGCTGCAGGACAACGTGGTGGCCCTGGCAAACCCGCTGTCGGCCGAGCTGGCGGTGATGCGCCCGGCGCTGCTGCCGGGCCTGGTCGCCACCCTGGGCCGCAACGCCGCGCGCCAGCAGCCCACCGTGCGCCTGTTCGAGCTGGGCCGCGTGTTCCACCCGCAGGCCGGGCAGGGCGCCGCCCCGCTGGAAACCCAGCGCGTGGCCGTGGCCGTGTGCGGCGACGCCACCCCCGAGCAGTGGGGCCTGGCCACCCGCAAGGTCGACTTCCACGACCTCAAGGGCGACCTGGAATCGCTGGCCGCCGCCTCCGGCGCCGTGCTCAGCTTCGTGCCCTCGACCCGCCCGTACGGCCACCCGGCCCGCTCGGCCGAGGTCCTGCGCGACGGGGTCAGCCTGGGCTGGATCGGCCAGATCCACCCGCGCCTGGCCAAGGCCATGGACATCGACGCCGACGTGTTCGGCTTCGAGCTGGACCTGGCCGCCCTGGCCGCCCGCGCCCTGCCGCGCGCCAGCGACCTGTCCCGGTTCCCCTCGGTCCGCCGCGACCTGGCCTTCCTGGTCCCCGAGGCTGCGGCCTGGGCCGACCTGGAAGCCACCCTGCGCCGGGCGGCCGGCCCGCTGCTGCAGCAGGTGACCCTGTTCGACCGTTACGTCGGGCAGGGGGTAGAGCCGGGCTTCAAGAGTCTCGCTATGGGCTTGATTTTGCAGGACAAGTCGCGCACTCTGACGGACCGCGACGTGGATGCGGTGGTCACCGAGGCGGTGGCCGCGATGGAGCGTGAACACCACGCCCGGATCCGCGGTTGAGCGGGCAGCATGGGGGGTAGCAGGCAATGGCATTGACCAAGGCGGAGATGGCCGAAAAGCTGTTCGACGAAGTCGGTCTGAACAAGCGCGAGGCCAAGGAATTTGTCGACGCGTTCTTCGATGTGCTGCGTGAAGCATTGGAACAGGGACGGCAGGTGAAGCTTTCCGGCTTCGGCAATTTCGACCTGCGGCGCAAGAACCAGCGCCCGGGCCGCAATCCGAAAACCGGTGAAGAGATTCCGATTTCTGCCCGTACGGTGGTCACCTTCCGTCCGGGCCAGAAGCTCAAGGAAAGGGTAGAGGCATATGCTGGATCCGGGCAGTAACCGCGAACTTCCGCCGATACCGGCCAAGCGCTACTTCACCATTGGTGAAGTCAGCGAGCTGTGCGACGTAAAGCCGCACGTGCTGCGCTACTGGGAAACCGAATTTCCCAGCCTGGAGCCGGCCAAGCGCCGTGGCAACCGTCGCTACTACCAGCGCCACGACGTGCTCATGGTGCGCCAGATCCGCGGCCTGCTCTACGAGCAGGGCTACACCATCGGCGGTGCCCGCCTGCGCCTGGAAGGTGCAGGTGCACGCGACGAATCGGCACTGAGCAACCAGATCATCAAACAGACGCGCATGGAACTGGAAGAAGTGCTTCAGCTGCTGCGCCGCTGAACCCTTTTCAAGCCAAACCGGTTATACTCGTCCGCCCGCTGCAAGGCGGGAACAACACCAGCAACATCGGGGCGTAGCGCAGCCTGGTAGCGCATCTGCCTGGGGGGCAGAGGGTCGTCGGTTCAAATCCGGCCGTCCCGACCATTGTTGGTGACACGATCAAGGGTTCGCACTTCGGTGCGGGCCCTTTTTTGTTTCAGCACGACCGGATTCTGCAGAGGACAACCATGACCACCATTCGACCTTCCCGACTCGACGAGGGCGCACGTGTCATCGAGATCTGGCGTGCCGCCGTTGATGCGACCCATGACTTCCTGACGCCCGAAGATCGTCAGGCCATCGACGCCATGGTGTGTGGGTTCCTGCCCAATGCACCGCTGTGGATCGCAGCGGATCACAGCGATTATCCAGTCGCCTTCATGCTGCTCGACGGAGGCCACATGGAGGCGCTGTTCGTAGATCCAGCCCATCGCGGAACCGGCGTAGGAGCAGCGCTGGTGCGCCATGCAATCGCGCTGCATCCGACACTGACGACTGACGTAAACGAGCAGAACGCACAGGCAGTGGGATTCTACGAGCGGATGGGATTTCGGAGGACCGGGCGCTCCGAAGTGGACGGGCAGGGCAGGCCGTATCCGCTGATCCACCTGAAGTATTTGGACTGATTCGAGAGCCTCCGGTTCGAATGTCGGCTGCGGGGCGTGGGATCACGCTGTCTGGTTTTGTGGGCGAGCGAAGGCCCCGGTAGGGGCCTCCATTCCAGGTACGGCGCGTGTATGTGGCAGTAACTATTGGACGGGAGTCGGTGCGCCCGACCCTGACGGCGGCGGCCCCAACGGTGCCATCGGCACCTCGTCCAGATCCACGAGCGAGATCAGTGCCAGCAGGTTCTTGATGCTCATGTCTTCGACGTTGCCCGGGCAGCGTTCGATTACGTCGATGAGTGCGAGCAGCTCGACAATGCGCAGGTCGTAGATGCGCAGCAGTTTGCGGATTGCGCGGAACACGTCGTGCCTTGAAGGGTCGTTGGCACCGATCAGGCGGTGCACCTGCGTTCCCGGCTTCGCCGTGGCATCGCAGCGCGTCGATGAGATCGCCTTCAGTATTTCGCCCATCGTCAGCTGATCTGATGTACGGATATCGGTTCGGAGCTTGGACTCAAGCGTGACCCAGGCGGGACTTCCCCAGTCCAAGGTCTCGGCAATGGCATTGAAGTAGTAGGTGAGGTCAACGGTGACGCGCGACGGCGCGGCGAAGGGATCGATGTGCATGAAAGACGTCCTCAATAGAAGTAAGTTCGGGCGCCTCCCCATGTACTTGGATAGGCGCTGCTGCTCCTTTGATTCGGGACGCCAATCCCGGTCGCCGATTATCTGGCGACGCGGCGATCCTGCTGGTGGTGCTCGGTAGCTGTCAATCAAGCCTGTCTTGAAAGGCACTGTTTCAGGTACCGACGGCCATGCACCGCTGGTAACCGGCGCCTACACCCCGCCACCCCGTTACCATTTCCCTGTCGGTTCCAGACCGGAACCCAGGGATCAGGCACAGGCTGATGGCGACAAGGAGAGTGCGGGCTGTCGATCTGGAGCAGGCCAGTGCGGTGTGCATGGCCTCCTTCATGGAGGCGGTTGCGCCGTCGCTGGGCCCGGAGGGCATCGCCACCTTTGCCGGGATCGTCTCGGTCGACGGGTTTGCCGGGCGGCTGTCCGATGAGAAGACATGTTCGTGTACGAGGCCGACGGCCAGGTGGTCGGCGTGGCCGAGCTGATGGGCGGACAGCACGTGGCCACCTTGTTCGTGGCCCCGGGCTGGCAGGGGCAGGGGATTGGCCGGGCGCTTATGGACGCGCTGCTGGATTGCGCGCGGGCGGAAGTGGTTACGGTGCGGGCGTCGCTGACCGCCGTGGCCGCCTATCAGCGTTACGGTTTTGTCGTGTCCGGACCGGTCGGCGAGTACGCCGGTCTGGTTTACCAGCCCATGCAGAAACCATTATCTGGGCGTGATCCGGGCTTCACGGTGGCGGCCCTATGCTCGGCCGAAATTCACAGGGTTCAAGCCGTGTTGCAGGAGCAGGAAGAAGACACCCCCAAGTGGCGCATCTATGAGGCCCTGCTGCAGGCGACGCCCGATCTTTCTTACGTATTCGACCTGGATCACCGCTTCATCTACGCCAACAAGGCGCTGCTCAGCATGTGGGGCATGACCTGGGATGAGGCGATGGGCAAGACCTGCCTGGAGATCGGCTACGAGCCCTGGCATGCGGCCATGCACGATGCCGAAATCGACCGGGTGATCGCGACGAAGCAGCCCATCCGCGGTGATGTGCCGTTTCCGCACGCTACCGAGGGCGTGCGGATCTACGACTACATTTTCACTCCGGTGATCGGGCCGGACGGGGAGGTGGAGGCGATTGCCGGAAGCACCCGCGACGTGACCGAGCGCAAGCGTCACGAGCAGCACCTGCAGTTGCTCATCAACGAGCTCAATCACCGGGTAAAGAATTCGCTGGCGATGGTGCAGTCCATCGCACGGCAGACCTTCCGCAATGCGCAGGACGTGGCCGAGGCCAGCGAGAAGGTTGAGCAACGTCTGATGGCGCTGGCCGCGGCGCATGATGTGCTGACCCGCGAAAACTGGCACAGCGCCGACATCGTGGAGCTGATACAGGCCACCGCGACGGTGCACGCCGACGACCGCGACCAGCGCTTTGATATCAAGGGCGAACCCTGCAGGTTGGAACCGCGTCGCGCGCTGGCCTTGGCGATGGCGCTGCATGAGCTTGGCACCAACGCGGTGAAGTACGGAGCGCTGTCCGGGGCGGAAGGACGGGTGTCGCTGCAATGGGACAAGCACAAGGTTGCCGGCCGCGACATGATCGAGCTGGTCTGGCAGGAGAGCGGAGGACCGCCGGTGCAATCGCCGAGCCAGCGGGGCTTCGGTTCGCGGCTGCTTGAACAGGGCCTCAAGCACGACCTGGGCGGCAAGGTGGAACTGGACTTCGATCCGGATGGCCTGCGCTACCGGGTGCTGTTCCCACCGTTGGACGACGACATGCGGGTACACCCTTGAACGGGCGCGTGCTGGTGGTCGAAGACGAGTCGATGGTCGCGATGATGGTCCAGGACTATCTGGTCGACGAGGGCTACGAGGTGGTGGCCTTGGCTGGCACGCTGGACGATGCGTTGAGCGCGGCTGAGCAGTGCAGCTTCGATGTGGCCCTGCTGGACGTGAACCTGGCAGGTACGCCGTCATTCCCGGTTGCCGACCTGCTCGAAGCACGTGGCATTCCCTACATGTTCCTCACCGGCTATGGACCAGACAGTCTTCCGGAGCGCCTTAAGGGACGCTACGGCCTGCAGAAGCCGTTCAAGATGCGCGAGCTGCGCAGGGAAATCGAGAGGGTGACAAATCCATCCGGCGGGGCAGCGCCCGGCGCCGACGGTACGTCGCTGCGCTGAGGCAGCGGCGGTTGCGCGATCAGCTGACCGCGCGGATCACTTCTTCAATCAGCACGACGTAACAGGCCGCGAAGTAGACCTTGAGCAATGCCGGGTGCTGCTTGGTGACGAATGCGCGCATGACGGTGTTGGCCGTTGTGGGACGTCATCATTGTGACCATGCGGTGAAATTGAGGCAACGATCACACATTCAGTGCTGTGATGAGAGGTTGCGTGAGCGAGCTTTTAAATCAACCACTTGCGTGTTAAGTCGTGGAGCCGGCTGATACCGTTCGTCGGAAAATTCCTACAAGCGCTCCTGAATACGTAGCGGATGCTGTTCAGACTCGGTAGCGCCTTCACACGCTGCCCGCGTCTCATTCACCCATGCGGCACAGCCGGATCGATAGCGTGGAGGCCTGTCAGTCATCCCGCACTCCGGGCAAAGGAACATCATGATCAAGTGGGCCATCATCTTCGCCATCATCGGCCTCATTGCCGGCGCGCTCGGCTTTGCCGGCATCGGCGGCGCCGCCATCGGCGTGGCCAAGTTCCTGTTCTGGGCAGGCATCATCATCGCCGTCGTGCTGTTCCTGCTGGGCATGACGGTCGCCAAGAAGGTGACCTGACCGCAAGGTCGCAGCGTGTAGAACCGCAAAAGCCTGCGCAGCGATGCGCAGGCTTTTTGTTGTGGTGACGCCTGCGCGCTAATGGCTCAATTCGTGTTCGGCGGCCAGTGCAAGGAAGGCAGAGCGCGACATGCGCCTCGCCGCTGCGGCCTGGTCGATCTTTCCAACCAGATACTCAGGAAGGCTGATGTTGAGGCGTACGGCCCGAGTGTTGACCTTGGACAGGTCTACATCGACGAGCATCCAGAATCCATCCTGATACTGCGGTTGGTTGAGATGAACGCTGAGAGGCGAGGGCATCGGCGGCGCCTTCGTCTCGCCGTCGTACATCAGTTCCACCGCCTCTTGAACCATGCGGGGCAGCTGCTCCAGCTCATCGGCAGCAGAGTGGACGCCGGGCAGGTCCGGGACAATTGCGCCGTAGGCACTGTCCTCCTGCTGATGAACATAGACGGGGTAAAGCATCAGGTTCTCCATCCGGCTTGCCGCAGAATGCTGTTGACGGTTCCTGGGGGCAGGTCCTTCTTTGGATGAGGAAGAATCACTGTTCTCGCCCCCTTTCGCAGCTTGTGGTGGCTTCCGCGCACCGAAACGACTTCGAAGCCATCCGCCCGCAATCGCTTCATGAGTTCGTTGCTGTCCATCCGCACAGGAACGCACGCGGACGGCGATGTGTCTACACAATCTTACACAACAATTTCGACAAATCCATTAGTTTTGTCTATCGGGTCGTATTTGGCCCTGCGGATGGGGGGAGCCGCGTCACTCACTCAAAATAGAACGACACCCCCAGCCCGGCCTGTAGATCCGGGCTGTTGCGGTCCAGGCCGAGGTCGAAGGAGGCGTCCAGTTGGACGCGGCGGGCGGGCATCCAGGTCAGGCCGGCGCCGGCCACCGAGGTGGAGGATTCGCCGTCGGTGTGGGTGAATCCGGCTTCGATGTAGGCGCTGATGTTGTCGCTTACGGCCAGGCTGAGGCTGGGCGACCACTCGAAGGCGTCTTCGCCGGCGCCACGGGTGGCGTTGCCGTACAGGGCGCCGGTCCAGCGGTCGTTGAAGGTGTACTCGTAGCTGGCGCCGAGCTGGTACTGGGTGCCGCCTTCGCTGAAATCACGCGAACCAGTATCGAAACTGCTGCTGGCCAGCAGCGCGACGGCATGGCGCTCGGAATCGAGCGGCAGGGCGAACTTGAGCGCCAGGCCCGCGTCGCCCGCGCCGCGCGTGGTAGTCGAAGGTGCGTTGCGCGGCGCTTCGCGCAGGCGATTCCAGGGGCTGCCGAAGGCCTGCAGTTCGAAGTTCGCGCCCAACCCCACGCGCAACCGCAGATCAGTGCCGTACTCCGTGGTGCGCGTTCCGGCATCGTCGCGATCGCGCTCGTAGTCGGGCAGGCCAAGCTCCAGCGCGACGCCACCGGCGGGCAGCACCGACGCCGCAAAGCCCAGCCCCGGCCGGTCGAAGGCCGGCGTTTGGTCGTCTTTTTGCTGCGCCCATGCAGGCGCCGCAAACGCCACCAGCATCAGACCCATCCATGCTCGCATTGCCACACCCACGCTGAGGAAACAGGAGCAGCCTAGCGATGCGGTGGCAACGCGCCGTGAGGGTGCATCGCAGGCGTCAGAGCGGCCGGGTCAGGGCCAGCAGGCCTTCCAGCAGGCGCGCCGCGCGCGGCTGCCCGTCGTCGTCGATCGGGCAGGCCATCGACTGCAGCCAGAACCCGTGCGCGGCGCGGCGTGCAGCGGTGAGGCGATGGTCGTCGCCTTCGCCCGGGTGCAGCTGCAGCTGCGCCTGGATCCACTGCTTCAGCGCCTGCGCCACTTCAGGGTCGGGTCGTCCGCGCGGCGTGCCCGCGCCCGGGTCCGGCGGCAACAGGCAGGCGCGGAATATCGCGGTGACGTACGCGCGGGAAAAACGCCCGTAGGCATCGGGATCCTGCGCAATCAGGGCCTGCACCGCGCGGTCGAACTCGATCAGTGCGCTGGCCAGCGCCGGTACATCGGCCGGTTCGGTGGTGCTGATCAGGGGGAAGGGACGGCTCATGCGGGCTCCGGGGGAGGGGCAGGTTAGCGGCGATCAGCGCGCCACCGTTGCGTGCGGAAGGTGCGATGGCAGCGGCCCGGACTGTTCCAGCAGGCTGCGCAGCAGGTCCACCACGCGCTCGCCCTGGCCATTGCAGGCGAGCTCGAAGGTGGTGTGCCCGCCGAGTGCTGCCAGCGGGGTGTGCACGATCCAGTGCAGCACGCGGCTGCGGTCGGGTTCGATCTGCAGCGCGAGCGTGGCGACGCGACGTACGATGCCCGTACGCATGCTCAGAACCCGTAGCTCAGCGCCAGCAGCGCACTGTCCATGTGGTCGCCCACGGTCATCGGGCTGTCCTTCACCGCATCGGACAGCAGGGTGCGGCGCAGCGATGCCGTTGCGGTCCAATGCGGGCCCAGCGGCATTACCGCGCTCAGGTCCATGTACGGCGAAACGCCGCTGCCGGCGCTGTAGGCCGCCAGCCCACTGCGCTGTGCTTCCACCGCGCTCACGCCGAAGTAGTAGTCATTGAGGTCGCTGCTGGCGTACTGCGCGCCCACGCCGGGCACCAGCACGAGGCGGCCGGTGGGGATGGGGTAGGTGTACTTGGCGTCGGCGGCAAAACCGCCGCCGTGGCCGCTGACCTCGGCCTGCACATTGCCCTGCAGCACGCCCCACGGCGCGGTGTGGCGCACGGCCACGCCGGCCATGGCCGACATGCTGCGGTTGGAGAGCTGGCGCATCTGGGCGTCATCGGTGTCGTTGCGCTTGAAGCGCATGAAGTACGGTGACGCCAGCAGCGAGACTTCGGTCTGTTCGGTGCTGATCAGTTTGTAGCCCAAGCTGCCGCCACGGAAGTGGAACCGCTCGCCTTCCCAGTTGATCACCGGCACCGGCAGCACGTCGGTGTCGTAGCCGGCGTAGGGCGACTTCTGCGCGACCACCGCAAGGCCCACGCTGCTGCGTGGCTTGGCCCCGGGAGCGGCCTGGGCGAGTACGCTGCCGCTGGCCAGCAACCCGACCAGGACAAGGCCTGCCGCTGCTGTCTTCCGTGATCCGCTGTGCATGGGTAACGCTCCTGGGGGACGATCAAACCGCCATGATGTCCCCCGGACATTGTGGGAACGTTGCGCCGCCGGGCGCGGTACCATCGGCGGCCTCTGCCCCCGCCTGCACCGCCCATGCGCATCCTGCTGCTCGAAGACGACCCCGAACTGGCCGGTGCCATCCAGGCCAGCCTGGGCCGCCACGGCATGGTGGTGGACCTGGTGGTGTCGATGGCGCAGGCGTCCGAGGCGCTCAAGGCCGGGGTGCACCAGGTGCTGCTGCTGGACCGCCAGCTGCCCGACGGTGACGGGGCAAATTTCGTGCGGGTGGCGCGCAGCCACGTGCCCAACCTGCCGGTGATCATGCTGACCGCGCGCGATTCGGTGGCCGACCGCGTGGTCGGTCTGGATGTAGGCGCCGACGATTACCTGACCAAGCCGTTCGCGGTGGAAGAACTGCTGGCGCGGATCCGCGCGATCTCGCGGCGGCCAGCGCAGATCACCTTGCCGATGCTGGAGCTGGGGCGGTTGCAGTTCGATTTCGTGGCGCGCGAAGCGCGCGTGGGCGGTGCGTTGCTGGCATTGCCGCGCAGGCAGTTGCTGGTGCTTGAAGCGCTCGCCCTTCGCCAGGGGCGCACGGTGGCGCGCGCGGCGCTGCAGGAAGCGGTGTACGGCTTCGACGACGACATCCAGTCCAACGCGTTGGACGCGCACGTCTCCAAGCTGCGCCGCGCGCTGGCCGATGCGGACGCGCAGGTGGAAATCCATGTGATGCGTGGCATCGGCTACCTGCTGAAGGAAACCGCATGAAGTTCCTCAAACCCGGCTCGCTGTCCTTCAGCCTGGCCTGGAAGATCTGCCTGATCCAGGTGGCGATGGTGCTGATCGCACTGACCGGCATCGCGTTGGTCTATGGCGACCGCAGCACCGCGTATGTGGACTGGAAGACCAGTGAAGCCGTCGCCGATGCGATCCGCCTGCAGGGCAGTGAACTGCAGGTGGATTGGGCAGCAGTGGACGCGGCCGCGCCAGACCGCCCGGCAACCTTCTGGTTTGCCGCCGCCGACGAGCAGGGCCATCGCCTCGAACACGGCACGGTCCCGGCGGTGTATCGCCCACTGGCCGACCAGCTGGCGCATGTGGAACCCACCGACGTGCGCACGCGCAGCCGCGGGCTGGAGCTGGCAATGCGCGTGTGGGTGTCCGACCGCGAAGAAGGGCGCCTGCACGTGATGGTGGGCGGGCTGCCGCAGCGCGGCTTCTGGCGGCAGTTGCTGGTAGTGATCGGCTATCTCGGTGGCTGGATCACGCTGCCGCTGATCGTGATTACCCTGGTAGTGGCGCCCTGGGCGATCCACCGCTCGCTGCGCGGGGTGAACCGGGTCGCTGCGCAGGCTGCGGCGATCCAGATCACCGAACGCGTGCGTGGCCTCGACACGCACGCGGTGCCGCGCGAGATCGTGCCGCTGGTGGACGCTTTCAATGCCGCGGTGCGCCGCATTGGTGAAAGCTACGACGCGCAGGACCGCTTCCTGGTCGGCGCGGCGCACGAGCTGCGCATGCCGATCGCGATCCTCGCAACGCGCATTGCCGACCTGCCACCCGGGCAGGTGCGCGCACGCCTGCAGCGCGACCTGGGCCGGTTGAGCAACATCGCCGAGCAGCTGCTTGACCTGCAGCGGCTGGACCATCACCGCAGCCAGCACCAGCGGGTCGACCTGGCCGCACTCACGCGTGAGGTGGCCGGCGACGTGGCGCCACTGCTGATCGACGCCGGTTACGCATTCGAGGTGGATGCACCCGACACGGAGGTCTGGGTTCGAGGCGATCCGGACGCCTTGCATCGGGTAATCAGCGGGCTGCTGCAGAACGCCATCGCGCATGGCGGTGGCAGCGGAACCGTGCTGGTGGAACTGCAGCCGACTGGCGTGCTTTCGGTCAGCGACGAAGGCGACGGCGTGCCCGAACAGGCACGGCAATCGATCTTCGAGCCATTCCACCGGCTGCGGCCCAGTGGCAGCGGCAGTGGCCTGGGCCTGTACCTGGCGCGCGAGATCCTGTTGCGTCATGGCGGCAGCATCGTGGCCGAAGAGGCCGCGGGCGGTGGCGCGCGCTTTGTGATGTCGCTGCCGGTAGAGCGCTAAGCGCACCGGTTCACCATGCCATCACCGTGATTGCGGTGTGATGGGGTTGAACACCCCTCCACTCCAGGATCGGATATGCGCGGTTGGTGGTTGTCGTGCCTGTTGTTGCCGTGCACTGCGTTCGCACAGGACGACTGGCAGCTCAGCGTGGTGCCCTACGTTTGGGGTGCCAGCGTGAAGGCGGACGTGAATGCGCCGCCGCTGGCGCCGGTGACGGTGCACAAGTCCTTCAGCGACACCTTTGAGCATCTGGACATGGCGGCGATGGCGATCATCGATGCGCGCCATGGACGCTGGGGAATACTTTCGGATTTCACCTGGGTCGATACCAGCGAAGACGCCGTGGTGCCGCGTGTTGGGCTGCCTGCGACGCTCGAAACGCGTGTTGCCACAGCCGCCCTGATGGGGCACTACCGCTTCATCGACGAAACCCGCTGGGGCATGGATGTCATCGGCGGTGCGCGCTACTGGCACCTGCGCGGCAAGGTGGATGTGCCGGCGTTGGGCCGCGGGGTCGATATTTCCCGCAACTGGGTGGACCCGGTGCTCGGCGTGCGGCTGGGTTGGACGTTGAGCGACCGGCAGGGCATTACGGTGTGGGCGCTCGGTAGCGCCAGCGATGCGGTGCGCTGGGACCTGATGGCCAGCTACGGCGTGCGCGTCACCGACCACGCCTGGCTGCGGCTGGGTTACCGCTATCTCGCGATGCGCCAGGTAACCCGCTATCTCGATTTCGACGCTGCCATGGCCGGCCCCGGGCTCGGCCTGGAGTGGCGCTTCTAGGTTTTCCTGCACACGAGGTGTTGCCATGCGTTTTCCGCTGTCGTTGCGCCCCACGCTGTTGGCCGTTGCACTGACCCTGGTTGCCGCCCAGGCCGATGCCTGTACCCGCGTTGTGTACCTGGGGGCCAACGACGATGTGATTACCGCACGTTCCATGGACTGGAAGGAGGACGTTGCAACGAACCTGTGGGTGTTCCCGCAGGGCATGAAGCGGACCGGGCAGGCCGGGCCGAAATCGATCGAATGGACGTCGAAGTACGGGAGCGTGATCGCCAGCGGTTACGACATTTCCACTACCGATGGGCTCAATGAGAAGGGGCTGGCCGCCAACGTGCTGTGGCTGGTGGAGTCGCAGTATCCGCAGCACGGCAACGGCAAGCCCGGACTGGCCATTTCGCTGTGGGCGCAGTACGTGCTGGACAACTTCGCCAGCGTGGCCGAAGCGGTCAAGGCGTTGGAGGGCGAGCCGTACACGCTGGTGACGGACAAACTGCCGGGCGAAGACCGCACTGCCACGTTGCACCTTTCGCTGTCCGATGCCAGTGGTGACAGCGCCATCATCGAATACATCGGCGGCAAGCAGGTGATCCACCATGACCGCAAATACCAGGTCATGACCAACTCGCCGGTGTTCGACCAGCAGCTGGCGTTGAATGCGTATTGGCAGCAGATCGGCGGCACGGTGATGCTGCCGGGTACCAACCGCGCGTCGGACCGGTTTACCCGCGCCAAGTTCTATATCAACGCGATTCCCAAGAGCGAGGATCCGCGCGTGGCGCTGGCCAGCGTGTTCAGCGTGATCCGCAATGCGTCGGTGCCGTTCGGGATCACCACGCCGGAAGAGCCCAATATTTCCTCCACGCGCTGGCGAACCGTGGCCGACCATAAGCGGAAACTGTATTTCTTCGAATCCGCGCTGACCCCGAATACCTTCTGGGTGGACCTCAACAAGGTCGATTTCAGCGCGGCCACCGGTCAGGTCCTGAAACTGGATCTGGGCCCTGACCAGCGCAATGTGTTCGCCGGCGATGCCCTGGCCCAGTTCAAATCCTCCAGGCCATTCAACTTTCTGGGGACTGGCGGGCAATAAATTCAGATTAATCCGATAGTCCGGCAGGCAGTCCGCACGTATCTTTTCTCCAGCGTCGGGAAGGAACCCACGCCACGCAAGATCCCCCGCGCGGACCCTGCCCAGCAGCATGCCGCGCCTTGCCCCCGCAGGAAGCCAACCGAGGCCGCTCCCATGATGATCAAAGTGCAACACCAGGACCACCAATGGCAGGTCGTCCAGCCTGATGCTGCGCCGGTTCCCTTTGAAAGTGGCGCAGTCGCCTTCGATTTCGCCAACGACCTGGCCCGCGCCCACCACGCCGAAACCGGCGACAGCAGCGCGGTACGGGTGGAAGTGGGCGAGGCGTTCGTGGACGCGGTTCAGTACGACTGAGTTTCAGCTCCGCGTCGGCTTGTTGAATCGCGCCTGAAATAACCCCCTTCCGGCCTATAGGCGAAGTGCGGAATTTCGCTGATCCTGTGCCTATTCATCCACCGGCACGAGGAACACCGCAATGAAGCAGACAACGCAGATCGGAATGTGGGCCCTGCTGCCGGCAGCCCTGATGGCCATGGCCGGCAGCGCGCAGGCGCAGCGCTACGATGACCGCTACGACGACCGTTACAACGACGGCCCGGTGCGTTGCGAGTCGATCAAGAACCGTACCCAGCAGTGCCCGATCGATGGCCGTGCGCGTCTTGTGCGCCAGCTGTCCGGGTCGCCCTGTATCGAGGGCGACACCTGGGGCCAGGCCCGTAACGGCGTGTGGGTGACCCGCGGCTGCCGCGCCGAGTTCATTGCCGAGCGCGGCCGTCCCTCGCATGGGGGCGGCTGGGGTAACAATGGCAACAACGGCGGCGGCTGGGGCGGCGGGCGCGGCCAGATCATCAGCTGCGATTCCAACGACCAGCGCATGCGCCGCTGCAACGTGAGCGTGCGCCGCGACGTGCGGCTGGTGCGCCAGACCTCACGCACGGCCTGCGTTGAAGGCCGTACGTGGGGTCATGATCGCGATGGGGTGTGGGTGAACGGTGGGTGCCGGGCGGAGTTCGAAATCCGGTAACCGTTACGCCGCTTGGGTAGCCACCTTCGGCCACCGCTTCAACACCGCCGCCCGGATGCCGGCCGCGTCGATCCCGGCTTCGGCCAGCAGGTCTTCGCGGCTGGCGTGGTGCTGGAAGCTGTCGGGCAGGCCCAGGTGCAGGAACGGGCGCAGCACGTCTTCGGCGTTGAGCAGTTCAGCCACGCCGGAACCAGCGCCGCCGGCCACCACGTTGTCTTCGATG
The DNA here is from genome assembly GCF_002893095.1 of Stenotrophomonas sp. VV52. Classification (GTDB taxonomy): domain Bacteria; phylum Pseudomonadota; class Gammaproteobacteria; order Xanthomonadales; family Xanthomonadaceae; genus Stenotrophomonas; species Stenotrophomonas aracearum. The sequence goes on from NZ_PKQQ01000001.1 coordinate 236,760, forward strand.
GTCACGAAGCCCTGGTGAGTCTTGGCCAGCTCAAGCAGCAGCGTGCGGTCCAGCGGCTTGATGAAGCGCATGTTGACCACGGTCAGGCCCAGCTCGCGGCCCACGGCCTCGGCCGCGGGTACGGTGCTGCCGAAGGCCAGCAACGCAATGCGGCTGCCCTGCACGCGCAGGTCGGCCTTGCCGATCTCCAGCGTGGACAGGTCGGTGCCGGCGTCCACGCCGGTCCCGCTGCCGCGCGGGTAACGCACCGCTGCCGGACCCGCGTACTGCAGGCCGGTGCTGAGCATCTGGCGGCACTCGGCCTCGTCGGACGGGGCCATCACCACCATGTGCGGCACGCAGCGCAGGAAGCTCAGGTCCAGGTTGCCGGCGTGGGTGGCGCCGTCCGGGCCGACCACGCCGGCGCGGTCGATCGCGAACAGCACGTCGAGCTTCTGCACCGCCACGTCATGCACCAGCTGGTCGTAGGCGCGCTGCAGGAAGGTGGAGTAGATCGCCACCACCGGCTTGGCGCCCTGGGTGGCCATGCCGGCGGCCAGGGTCACCGCGTGCTGCTCGGCGATGGCCACGTCGAAGTAGCGCTCCGGGTATTCCTTGCTGAAACGCACCAGGCCCGAGCCTTCGCGCATGGCCGGGGTGATGCCCAGCAGGCGCGGTTCGGCGGCGGCGGCATCGCACAACCAGTCGCTGAACACGTCGGTGTAGGTGGGCTTCTTGGCGCCGCCCTTGGAAACAAGGCCCTTGTCAGGGTCGAACGGGCCCACCGCGTGGTAGCCGATCTGGTCGCCTTCGGCGCGCTCGTAGCCCTTGCCCTTGGTGGTCATCACGTGCAGCAGCTTCAGGCCCTTCAGGCCCTTGAGCGTCTTCAGCGTGGCCACCAGCGCGGGCACGTCGTGGCCGTCGATCGGGCCGGTGTAGTGGAAGCCCATTTCCTCGAAGAAGGTGGAGGGCACGAACATGCCTTTCCAGTGTTCTTCCCAGCGCTTGACGAAGCGCGCCGACGGCGACTTCTTCTTGTCGCCCAGGATCTTCTTGCCGCCCTCGCGCAGCGCGTTGAGGGTGCGGCTGCCGGTGGCGCGGCCCAGGATCTTGGTGAGCCCGCCGACGGCCTCGGAGATCGACATGTTGTTGTCGTTGAGGATCACCAGCAGGTTCGGCTCGTTGTCCATGCCGCCGGCGTGGTTGAGTGCTTCATAGGCCATGCCGGCGGTCATCGCGCCGTCGCCGATCACCGCCACCACGCGGCGGTCGTCGCCCTCGCGCTGGCGGGCGATGGCCATGCCGAGCGCGGCCGAGATCGAGGTGGAGGAATGGCCGACCCCGAAGGTGTCGTACTCGCTTTCCTCACGCTTGGGGAACGGCGCCACGCCGTCCTTCTGCTTGACGGTGTGGATCTGGTCGCGGCGGCCAGTCAGGATCTTGTGCGGGTAGGTCTGGTGGCCCACGTCCCAGATCAGCTGGTCGACCGGGGTCTGGTACAGGTAGTGCAGGGCCACGGTGAGCTCGATCACGCCCAGCCCGGCGCCGAAATGGCCGCCACTCTTGCCGACCGACTCGATCAGGTAGGCACGCAGTTCATCTGCGATGGCGGGCAGTTCGGATTCATCGAACCTGCGCAGGTCATCCGGGTTCTGGATGCGCGACAGGCGGGGATAGCGTGCGGAATCGATCATGTTTTTCGCGCTTCTTCTCAAGCGCCTATTTTCGCCCCCAAAGCGGGGTGGGGCAAGCAAACCGCTGTGTCGGTGAGCAGACAGTGAGGGTGCCCTGCGACAAGTGGTCGCAGGGTCAGGCGGCGAGCTTGGAGCGCTTGGGCAGCTGCGCCTTCAGGAATGCCATCTGGTCGGCCAGGATGTTGCGGTTGGACAGGATCATGTGTTCGATCCAGCTGGGCCGGTACGGCACCGCCAGCAGGGGCATGCCGGCCTGCTGCGGGGTGCGGTCGCTCTTGCGCGAGTTGCAGTGGAAGCAGGCGCTGACCACGTTTTCCCAGACGTCCAGGCCGCCCTTGGACAGCGGCATGACGTGGTCGCGGGTCAGCTGCGGGCGGTGGAACTGCTGGCCGCAGTACATGCACAGGTGCGCGTCGCGCGCGAACAGGGCCTGGTTGGACAGGTTCGGGGTAGGGTCGATGGCGCGCGAGCGGGCATGGCCGCGCGCGGCGATGATCGGGTGCAGGTCGATCCCGCTCTGCAGGCCGGTCAGGCGGTTGATGCCACCGTGGATATGCAGGCAGGGGTCGCCCAGGGTCCAGGAGACCGCGTCGCGCGAGTAGAGGCAGGCGGCGTCCTGCCAGGTGATCCAGTCGAGGACGCGGCCATGGGCGTCCAGGGACAGCAATCGGACGCTGCCGGGCCGATGCAGCGTGGCGATCGGCGATACCTCGGCGACCGGGGCTGGCGAGGCTCCGGTATCGATCAGACCTAAGCGTGTAGTGTCTGTCTCCATCGGGAAAACAGCTTATACCGGATTGGTTACGGTTTGGGTATAGGCGCGTCGCGCCTGTACCCAAACCGTATCCAATCCAGTCTGGGGCATACCTTCCATACCCCGCGCCTGTCGGCGCCCCTCGCCCCGGTAGCGCCGCCCGTTGGGCGGCCCAGGCAGGCCCGTCACCACTCGCGGCAACGGACCTGTGTGCGCAACGGATTACTCCCCGAAACGCACGTCCTCCATCGCCATCAGCGACTCCGCACCGGCCTGGATGGCCGCCGCATGGCTCAACGTGCGTGGAAGCATGCGGGCGAAATAGAACCGTGCGGTTTCGCGCTTGGCCTGCTTGAACGCTTCACTCTGCGCCGAAGCGTCGGCGGCGGCGACGCTGCGGGCCCACCAGTAGGCCAGGACCACGTAGCCGGAATAGAACAGGTAATCGAAGCTGGCTGCGCCCAGTTCGTCCGGATTAGCGGCCGCGCGCTGCAGGGTGGCCAGGGTCAGCTTGCCCCACTCGTCGGCCTTGGCGCGCAGCGGGGCGATGAACTCGGCCAGCGCGGCGTTGCCTTCGTTGGCCTTGGCGAAGGCTTCGATCTCGGCCAGCATCAGCTTCAGGCCGGCGCCCTGGCTGGCGGCGGTCTTGCGGCCCATCAGGTCCAGCGCCTGGATGCCGGTGGTGCCTTCGTACAGGGTGGTGATGCGCGCATCGCGGGCCAGCTGCTCCATGCCGTGCTCACGGATGTAGCCGTGGCCACCGAAGCACTGCAGGGCGTTGTAGGTGTTTTCGATGCCCCATTCGGTCTGGCAGGCCTTGGAGATCGGGGTGAGGAAGCTCACCAGGGTCTCGGCGCGCTCGCGCTCGGCGGGGTCTTCGGCGTGGTGGGCCACGTCGATCAGGGTAGCCGCGTGCAGGGCCAGCAGGCGGCTGCCTTCGACCAGCGACTTGATCGACAGCAGCATGCGGCGCACGTCCGGGTGGACCAGGATCGGGTCGGCCGGCTTGTCCGGGTTCTTCGGGCCGCTCAGAGAACGCGACTGCAGGCGCTCACGCGAGTACTTCAACGCGTTCTGGTAGGCGCGCTCGCTCAGGCCGATGCCCTGCAGGCCCACGCCCAGGCGCGCGGTGTTCATCATCGTAAACATCGCCTGCAGGCCCTTGTGCGGTTGCCCGACCAGATAGCCTTCGGCGCCGTCGAAGTTCATCACGCAGGTGACCGACCCCTTGATGCCCATCTTGTGTTCGATGGAACCGCAGCGCAGCGCATTGCGCTCGCCGACGTTGCCTTCGCGGTCGACCTTGAACTTCGGGGTGACGAACAGCGAAATGCCCTTGGCACCGGCCGGGGCGTCGGGCAGCTTGGCCAGCACCAGGTGCACGATGTTGTCGGTGAGGTCGTGCTCGCCGGCGGTGATGAAGATCTTGGTGCCGGTGATGGCGTAGCTGCCGTCGGCGTTGGGTTCGGCCTTGGTCTTGAGCAGGCCCAGGTCGGTGCCGCAATGCGGTTCGGTCAGGCACATGGTGCCGGTCCAGCGGCCTTCGATCAGCGGCTTGAGGAAGGCGTCCTGCTGCCAGGCTTCGCCATGCTGCTTGAGCGCTTCAATGGCGCCGTGCGAGAGCAGCGGGAAGTTGCCCCAGGCCAGGTTGGCGGCGTTGATCATTTCGTTGAGCGGAACGCCCAGCGTGTGCGGCAGGCCCTGGCCGCCCAGTTCCGGCGCGGCGGTCAGGCCGGTCCAGCCACCGTCGACGAACTGCGTGTAAGCCTGCTTGAAGCCGGGCGGGGTGGTCACTTCGCCGCTGGCCTGGTCGAGCACGCAGCCGATCTCGTCACCCACGCTGTTGAGCGGCGCCAGCACGCTGCCGCTGAAACGGCCGGCCTCTTCCAGCACCGCGTCGACCACGTCGGGGGTGGCGTCGGCAAAGCCCAGGCGGGCGAACAGCGACTCCACCTTCAGCACGTCGTGCAGGGCGAAGCGGATATCGGAAAGCGGGGCGGTGTAGCTGCTCATCGTCAGGTCTCGATCAGATGCAAATAGATGGGGAAATCAGCGCAGCACGCCGGGCAGGCCGGGGGCCTGGTTGAGGGTGCTGCGGTTGTCGATATCGAAGCTGCGCTGCTTCTTTTCCTGCGGGGTGGCGGCAACGGTGCCCTTGAGCGAATAGGCCAGGGTACGGTTGCCGGCCAGCGCGTCGGCGACCACGATGCGCGCGGCCGAGTTCGGCTGCAGTTCAACGTTGATGACGTCGGCCGAAACGCCGCCGATGGAGATCGCCGGGCGCGCGCTCACCTTGCCGGCGTCCTGGTCGCCGACCTGCATCTGCAGGTCCACGCTGTCGAAGGTCATCGGCATGGAGCTGAAGTTCTGCAGGCGCAGGGCCAAGGTCCAGTTGCCATTGGCGCCCACGGTCAGCTGCTGCACGCTGGCCGCCGGCGGGGAGACGCGCTTGACGTTGGTGCTGCAGGCGGCCAGGCCAACGGCGATGCCGGCCAGCAGGGCCACGGTAAGGGCGGGGCGGAGGCGATGGAACATGGGTGGGAGTCCTCTTGCAGGTGTGAGCATACTACGGCGTATGGTAGTTGTGCAGGTGTGCCCGAGGGCGGGCATGACATGAATGGACGGGCATGACATACCGGGGGGGGTTACTCCACGGGCGCCATCACCTTCAGCGGCCCCAGGTCATACCCCATGCCTTCGGCCTTGGCCTTCAAACTGGCAAACAGGGTGGCGTCCATCGTCGGCGAGCGCGAAAGGATCCAGAGGTACTTGCGGTCCGGATCGCCTACGACCGCCCACTGGTAGTCCGGATCCAGCGCAATCACCCAGTAGTCCGCCCAGACTAACGGCACCCAGGCCAGCCAGTCGGGGACGAAGCGCACCTGCAGCTGGCCGGGTTCGCCCTCCACCGGGCGCGCCACGCCTTCAGCGGCGATGCGTTCACCGTCGCCGGTGCGGCAGGCGTTGTGCACGCTGATCCGGCCATCGCCACGCAGCGCGTAGGTCGCGGTGATGTCGCCTACGCACTTCTTCTGGAACGACACCGGCAGGTGCGCGATCTCATGCCATTGCCCGGCATACCGGCCCATGTCCAGCGCCGGCACCGAACGCACCGGTTCCGCTGCATGGGCGGTGAGGCAGGCCAGCAGCAGGCCGGCGGCAAGCAGGGCAGGGCGAAGGCGCATGAACGGGTCTCCCGACAGGAGGCCCGAGCTTAGGGGGCGGCGTGAAAGCGGATGTAAAGGTTTCGTCAGGCGTGGGCCCATGGCATTGCGCGATCTCGGAACTGCCGGAGTGACGTGTCCAGATATACGGACATTACGTAACAATTCGTAGGTCCGGCCGCTGGCCGGACACCGCGCGCAGCGCGGCCCGAATGTCCGAAGCCTCGTACGTATCCCTTGCGGTCGGCGTCCGGGTGTGCAGCCAGAACGAAGCTGTCAGGGCGCGAAACGCACCTGCCGCGGGTCGTTGATCTTGACCTGGGTCTGGAAGTAGTACTTCCCGGTGGGCCTCCCGTCGGTGGTGAAGTCGATCCGCGCGCGGTGTGCCGTACCCGTCACCAGCAGCCGCCGGTTGACCAAGCGCTCCAAGGGCATGCCCAGCTGCTTCTGCAGTGCTTCGCGCTGTGCAGCGTCCAGCGACACGTTCAACGCGAGCTGGTGGCGGTAGTCGCGTTCGCTGTTGAGGTACAGGCGGTGCTCGGTGACGTCGGTGTTCTTGACGGTAAACACGAAGGTGCCGCTGATGCCGCGCTGCGGATCTTCGTTGGCTGCGAACACGGCCTCGGCTGGGGTGATCCAACCCGGCACCATCGTCGCAACCGGCGGCTTCGGTGCGGTCATCGCCGTCTGGTGCGCGCAACCGGCGGTGAGGAGAAGCAACGGCAGAAGTGCAACAGCTCGCATGAGACATCCTTGTTCAATGACGGGGGCCGTAGTGTGCCTGCCACGGGTTGCACTGCCAATACCGTGACGCTCGCAGCGTCCCTCATTGACTGAGTCAATCGAATCGCCGTGTTCGAGTATTTCTCCATATGATTGCAAATGGAGTGAAAAAGGAACATTTCTGCAGGCCCAACTGCTTCTGCAATGCTTCGCGCTACACGGCGTCCAAAGACACGTTGTAGGGGCGCACCGCTCGCGCCTACTCAGAGCCAGCTAAGGGTATTCCTACGTTCAACGCAGCAGCCTTCGATTACTCTGGGCTATCCAATGCCTCGAGGTAGTCGGCCCACGCCGTCTTGAGCCAAACCATGAGAAAACTCTGCGTCGCGGTCTATGTGCTGCTGGGTGCTCTTTTCTGGCTATGGTTCTCCTTGGCAATCGGCGGATACCTTCTCTACATGTTGGTGGGCCCTGAATTCGTCTGGTAGGCTTGGGGCGCCTTCGGCCTTCTGTCAGCTTGCATCGCGGGATACATGGCAAATCGCCTCTGGGCGCGCGCGTCCCGCCGGCAGCGCTCATGGATGTTGGGCGTGGGAGCAGTCGCCTTCGCGGTACTAGGTGTGGTTCTTCCTGCATGGAACCTTGCCTTGATGTTGAAGGGGTGAGGCACGGGCCAGATACAGGAGCCGGGTGTAACCGCGACCGAAGACATCTGTCAGATTTCATGACGATCGAACGAAGAGCGGCCTGGCAGAGCCTGGCGCTACGCCGTCCAAAGTTCAGCGGGCAAAAAAAAAAGACCCGCATTTCTGCAGGTCTTTTCGAAATCATGGTGGCCGAGGACGGAATCGAACCGCCGACACGGGGATTTTCAATCCCCTGCTCTACCAACTGAGCTACTCGGCCACTTCATCGCTGCGTTGCCGCTGGCGAGGACGCGAATAATACGGAGGTCTGCAGGGTTCGGCAAGCTTTTCATGGAAAAAATTTCACATTCGTTGCTGCGGGCCTGCAATGCGCGCTTAAGTGCTTGATCGCTGGTACGCAGCGCGCATGAATCGACGTTCATGCGCGTTGGTCGTGCATCGCTGCCAGCAACGCGATGCCGATGGCCATGAAGATCGCCGCCAGCACCAGCGACGCCTGGTAGCTGCCGCTGCTGCGGGCCAGGGTGCCGGCCAGTGCCGGTGCCAGGATCTGGGCGACGCCGTAGCTGAGGGTGAGGTTGGCCATCGCCTTGGCTGGGTTGTGCGGGTAGTGCCTGCCGACCACGGTGAGGGTGAGGCTGACGATGCCGGCGAAGGTCAGGCCGAACAGCAGGGCGCTGCCGATGCCAGCAGCGAGGCCATCGTCCAGTAGCGGCAGCACGAACGAGGCGGCCTGCAGGGCGAAGGCCAGCATCAGGGCGCGGATCAGGCCGAGCCGGGCGGCGATGCGGTCCCAGGCGAAGGTGGAGGGCACGGCGGCCAGCCCGACCAGTACCCATACGGCGCTGCCGTGGCCGCGGAAGGCCTGGGTCTGTTCGAGGATGGCGACGATGAAGGTGGCGCTGACCACAAAACCGACTCCGGCGCAGAAGTAGGCGGCGATCAGCAGGCGGCGCCAGCGCTGGCTGGGCGGGGGCGGGGCCTGGGCGGCGCCGTGGGCGGAGGTGGGGGTGGGGCGGGGCATCCAGGCCCAGGCGGGCAGCAGGAACAGCAGCCCGAGCAGGCCCAGCCAGATCCACTGCGCGCTCGAGCTGGCGTGCCCGGCCAGCAGCCCGGTGGCCACGCCGGAGACCACGATGCCCAGCCCCAGCCCGGCAAAGTGCAGGCCCAGGCGCGGACGGTGCTGGTGGGCCAGCAGCCAGTTGAGTACCAGCCCGGACGCCAGCAGCAGCCCGGCGGTGCTGGAAAGGCCCGCCACGAAGCGCAGCAGGCTCCACAGCCAAGGCTGGGTGGTGACGCCCATCAGTGCGGTGGCGCCGACTGCCAGCAGCAGGCCGATCCGGTAGAAGCGGAATTTCTGCTGCATGTCGCCGACCCGGGCCGCCAGCAGGGTGCCGCACAGGTAGCCCAGGTAATTGAAGGTCGCCAGCCATCCCCCTTGCGCGGCGCTTAGTCCGGCGTCCACGCGCATCAGCGGGAGCAGCGGGGTGTAGGCGAAGCGGGCCAGGCCGACGGTAAGCACCAGCGCGCAGATGCCGGCGGCGATGACCTGCCAGGGTTTGAGGGAAGCGGGGTGTGGGGTGGGGGCGGGCATTTGCGCGACCGGCGGAAGGTGGGGTCATCCTCAGCCAGGTCGGTGCGGCTGTCTTTCGATAGAATGTCGCATCATGTCGATCAGCCGCCACGCCCCGACTTCCGCGTCCGACGGCCTCTGGAAAGAGGTGCCGGTGCCGCCGCTGCGCACGCTGCCGTGGCCGGTGGTGGCGCGCAGCCAGCACCTGGCGGCGGGCGAGCGCTTCCCGCCGCATGCGCACGACTGGAACCAGGTGGTGTTCGCCACCGAGGGCGTGCTGCAGGTCACAGCGCGCAACGCGCGTCACGTGATCACCCCGCAGCAGGCGTTGTGGGTGCCGACCGGGATGGTGCACCACACCGGCGCGGTGAGTGCGGCGGCGTTCCGCAACCTGTATGTGGCCGACGATCCGGCACTCGGCATGCCCGACCACTGTGCGGTGCTGGATGTAACGCCGTTGCTGCGTGAGTTGATCGTGGAGCTGGGGCAGGTGCGCGCGGAAGACGATGCGGGCTACTACGCGCATCTGTGCGCACTGGTCACCACCCAGCTGCGCCGCCAGCGCCAGCACGTGCGGCACCTGCCATGGCCACAGGAAGCGCGGCTGCAGCGCTGGTGCCAGGCACTGCACGACCAGCCGGCCGATGCGCGCGGCGTGGAGGAATGGGCCAGCGTGTTGGGCGCATCGCCGCGCACGCTGGCGCGGCACTTCGAGCGCGAAACCGGCATGAGCCTGCGGACCTGGCGCACGCGGCTGCGCCTGTTGCGCGCGATCGAGTGGCTGGCGCAGGGGCGTTCGCCGACGACGATTGCCCATGAGTTGGGCTACGCCTCAGCCTCGGCGTTCAATTACATGTTCCGCGTGGAGATGGGGATGAGCCCATTGCAGTGGCGGCGCTCGCGTCAGCCTGCATGAAGGCTCACACCGGATCCAACGCATTCCGACGCGCCACGATCAACGGGTCGTGCGTGGTGCGTGGGAAGGTTGGCAGCGCGGCCGCGTCCACGCCGAAGGTGGCGGCCAGCACGCCGGGTGCGAACGCGGTGGCGGCCAGTCGGTAGCCGACGTCGCCCGGGGTGGGCTGGTCGAAGAACACCAGGAAATGCACGTCGTCGCCGAGTACTTCGATCTGGTGCGGGTAGGCGCGCGGAATGAAGTACACGTCGCCGGGCTGCAGCAGGTAGGTGTCCACCGAACCGTCCGGGTCGAGGATGCTCATCCGCGCCTGGCCGCGATGCACGTAGCCAAGCTCGGCCGTCTCCGGGTGCCAGTGCGGCTCGCGCATGCCGTCATCGGCGATGTGCAGCGAGTACATCGAGAGGTTACGCAGCGCGGGCCAGAACTGCGTGCGCGACACCCGCGCCTGGCCGTACGGAAAGTCGACCGGCGGCGACTGCGCTTCGATGGCGAAGCGATGCGGGTCGGCGCGGTCGGCCCCGTCCGGCACCAAGGGCGGCCCGCTGCGCTTCACCAGGTACGGCGAGCCGGTGTCGCGGGGCAGGGTGCTGAACGCAACCGCATCCACGTCATACGTGTTGCCCAGCACCGCGTCGGACATCGCACCGAACGCCGCGTGCAGCGAAAAGTCCTGCGGCCGCTCATGGCTGAACACGATCACCAACTCGGCGCTGTCGTCCCCAACGTTTTCGATGGCGTGCAGCGCGCCGCTGTCGATATGGAACATTTCACCCGCGCGCACGCGCAGGGTGCTGACCGCATCGGCGTTGCCCACGATGGTGACCAGCACGCTTCCGGCCAGCACGTAGCCGAGCTCGTTGGCATTGGCATGCCAGTGCGGTTCGCGGATGCTGCCGGGCGCCAGCAGCATGCGCTTGATCGACATCCTTTCCAGCAGCGGAACGTCGTCGGCGTTGAGCCGGCGGATCGAACCCAGGGCGTCGTCATGAACGGTGGGGGCCATCCATAACGACCGGACGTGGCGGGAGGCGGACATTGCAGGATCCTATGTAGGTGCCGGCGCGCCGGGGGTGGGGGAGGGGGCGTGCCCCGGCGCGCCGGCGTAACAGGTCAGGCCAGTGCGGTCATGAATTCGATCAGGCTGTCCACGTCGACGGAGCCGTCGTAGCGCTCGCCGTTGATGAACAGGCACGGTGTCCCGTTCACGCCGCTGCGCACGCCGCCCATGAAGTCGCTCTCGATCCGATGATCGAACGCACCGTTGTCGGCGGCGTCCAGCAGCGCCTTGTTCAAGCCCAACTCGCTGGCATAGGCCTTCAGATCGTCAGGGGCCAGCGCGTCCTGGCGCGCGTAGAGCAGGTCGTGCGCTTCCCAGAACTTCCCGCCCTCGGCAGCGGCTTCGGCAAAGCGTGCGGCGGCCAGCGCATGCGGGTGGCTTTCGGTAATGGGGAAGTTGCGGAACACGAAGCGCATCCGCGTGCCCATGGCCCGCTGCACCGCCTTGAGCACGGGGTACGCCGCGCCGCAGTACGGGCACTGGTAGTCGCCGTATTCGACCAGGGTGATCGGCGCGTCGCGCGGGCCCTGGCTGTGGTCGTTCGCGCTGACCGCTATGGACAGTCCTTTCATGATGCTGCTCCTGCAGGAAGTACGGCGGTGGAGGGAAGCTGCGCCAACGCTTCAAGGATGCCGTCGGCGCCCGGATTGATGCCCAGGGGCGAGATGTAGCGCCAGCGCACGATGCCTTCGGCGTCGATCACGAACAGTGCCCGTTCGCACACGCCGTCCTGTTCGCGGTAGGCGCCGTAGCGTCGGGCGATCTCGCCCTTGGGTTCGAAGTCGGCCAGCAGCGGGAAGTGCAGGTGGCGCTCCCCGGCAAAGGCGGCATGGCACCAGACCCCGTCCACCGAGATGCCGACCAGCTGCGCGCCGCTGCGCTGGAACTCGGGCAGCAGCTGGTTGTAAAGCGCCAGTTGGTCGCCGCAGACCGGGCTCCAGTCGGCGGGATAGAACGCCAGGATCACCGGGCGGCCGCGCAGTTCGTCCAGGCTCAGGCGCTGGTCGGGCGTGGCGGGCAGCTGGAACGGCGGCGCGGGGGCGCCCACCGGCGCGGCGCTGCGTGATGCGTTGTTCATGGCGAACTCCTGCGGGGGAAGGAAGCGCGGCTCAGCGGGTGGGGCGGGTGCTTTCGAACAGGAACCAGCTGCGGCCTTCGGCCTCGTCGATCCAGTTTTCGATTAGGCTGGCGGTGGCCACGTCGTTGTGCGTGTCGCAGACCTCGTGCGTGGCGCGCAGGAACTGGACCAGGCGGCGGTTGTCGTCGGCCAGCTCGGCCAGCATGTCCTGCGGGGTTACATAGTCGGCATCGTTGTCGAGCAGGCGCTGGATGCGGTGGATATGGCCGATCGAGCGCAGGGTGGTGCCGCCTACCTTGCGGGCGCGCTCGGCGATGGCGTCGGTGGTGGCGTAGATCTGGTCGCCCTGTTCATCCAGCATCAGGTGGTAGTCGCGGAAGTGCGGGCCGGACATGTGCCAGTGGAAGTTCTTGGTCTTCAGGTACAGCGCGAACACGTCGGCCAGCAGCACGGTGAGCGCGCCGGCGATGTCCTTGCCGGCCTGCTGGCTGAGGTCGGACGGGGTGCGCAGCGGGGCGGTCTGGCGTGCCTGCGGGGAAAGCTCGTTCATGGCGGGTCTCGGTAGCTGGGGTGGTGGGCCCGGTCCGCTGGCAGCGCGGGTGGGGCCGACGGATCCAGACTAGGCAGGGGCGCGCGGCGCCGGTATTGCGCCATCGTTTTCCCGGTTCATACGTTGGTTTGGGCCGGGCGGCGGCGCATCCCTCTTTTGAGGGATCAACCGGGCGCAAGGGCGGGGGATACTGCGCCCATCCCACCGAAGGTGACTGCGCGATGCCCGCCGGCCAGACCGTGCCCAGCACCCGCCCCGACCGCGAACGCGTGGTCGGGGCTTCGCCGCGTCGGCGCACGCTGTTCCGCGTAGCGGCAGCCCTGTTGACCCTCGGCATCTTCCTGATCGATGTACTGAGCACGCTGGAGGGCGCGGTGGCGGTGCTGTACGTGGTGGCCGTGCTGCTGGTGGCGCGCACCGGGCGGCGTGCGGACATTGTCATTGCGGCCATGGCGGGCATTGTCCTTACCGTAGTGGCCTACGTGGATTCGCACGGGGTGAACCATGTCGGCGCGCAGACCTTCCGCGCACTGGTCAGCCTGGCCGCCATCGGCATCACGGCGGTGCTGGCGCTGCAGCACCAGCACGCCATGCAGCGACTGCGTGGCCAGGCAATGCTGCTGGACCTGTCGCACGACATGATCTTCGTGCGCGACCGGGGCGGCGTGATCACGTTCTGGAACCGCACCGCCGCGCAGCTCTATGGCTGGAGCGCAGACGAGGCCATCGGCCAGGTCGCGGACGTGTTGCTCTCCACCCGGTACCCGGAAGCGCGCGAAGCGGTGGAGGCCGCGCTGCTTGAACATGGCAGCTGGGAAGGCACGCTGGAGCAGCGCACCCGCGAGGGGCAGTGGCGCGTGCTGGACAGCCGCTGGGTGATCCAGCGCGATGGCCAGGGGCGGGCAGCGGGCGTGATGGAAACCCATACCGATGTCACCGAACGCCGCAAGGCCGAGGATGCAGCGCTGCGCGCGCAGGCCGAGCTGGCCCATGCCACGCGCGTGGCCACCTTGGGCGAACTGGCGGCCACGCTGGCGCACGAGGTCAATCAACCGTTGATGGCGGTGGTGACCAACGGCGAGGCCGGCCTGCGCTGGTTGCATCGTGATACGCCTGACCTGCACGAAGTGGATGCGGCGATCAACCGCACCGTGGGCGAGGCGCGCCGCGCCAGCGAAATCGTCAAACGGGTGCGCGCGTTCCTGGCCAAGCGCAGTACGCCCCGCGAAACGCTGGACACTGCGACCCTGATCGACGACGCGGTGCGTCTGGTCCAGCACGAACTCAACCGCGAAGCGGTGCAGCTGCGCGTGGCCGTGGCCGGCAACCTGCCGCCGTTGCACGGCGATGCGGTGCAGCTGCAGCAGGTGCTGGTGAACCTGCTGATCAACGCCAGCCAGGCCATGGCCGGGCAGGATGATGCGCGCCAGTTGCAGGTGGATGCGCGCGCGGGTGCGCCGGGCGAGGTGGTCATCCACATCACCGACAGTGGTCCCGGTATTCCCGAGGACCACCTGGACACCCTCTTCAAACCTTTCTTCACCACCAAGCCGCAGGGCATGGGCATGGGGCTGGCGATCTGCCGGTCCACCGCCGAGGCGCATGGCGGGCAGCTGTCGGTGGACAATGTCCCCGGCCGCGGCGCCCGTTTCCGGCTGGTGCTGGCCACCCCGATCCCTGAAGGCGTGCCGTCATGAATCCAACCACTCCCCATCGCGGTTCCACGATCCCGGCCGTGCCCCTGGTCGTGGTGGTCGACGATGACGCTGCCGTGCGCGACGCACTCGACAGCCTGCTGCGCTCGGTAGGCCTGCAGACCCGGGTGCTGGGATCGCCGGCCGAGCTGCTGCAGGCCGAGTTGCCGGACGTGCCTGGCTGCATCGTGCTGGACGTGCGCCTGCCCGGCATCAGCGGGCTGGACCTGCAGGGCCAACTGGCCGCGCAGGGCATCCACCTGCCGATCGTGTTCATGACCGGGCACGGCGACATACCGATGACCGTGCGCGCGATGAAGGCCGGTGCGGTCGACTTCCTGTCCAAGCCGTTCCGCGACCAGGACATGCTGGACGCGGTCAGCGCGGCGATCGAGCGCGACACCCGTCGCCGCCAGGCCGGCGCCGCGCGCGATTCGCTGGAAGCGCGCTACGCAACGCTGACCCCGCGCGAACGCGAGGTGATGGCGCATGTCGTGGCGGGATTGATGAACAAGCAGGTGGCCGGCGAGCTCAACCTGAGCGAGATCACGGTGAAGATCCATCGCGGCAACGTCATGCGCAAGATGGGCGTGCGCGCGCTGGCCGACCTGGTGCGGCAGGCCGAAGCGCTGGGCGTGGGGCATTCGTCGGCCTGAAGGCGCAGGACCAAACCTGTGTATGGTTCCCGAGCGCCGGCGGATCAGGCATAAATGGGGGCATGAAGCCGATCCATCGCATTGCCATCGTTGACGACGATGACGGCGTGCGCCAGTCCCTCTCGAGCCTGGTACGCGCGCTGGGCCACGAAGTGCGCACCTATCCCTCCGCCACCGCCTTCCTCGCCGACGACGGCGACGCGCCGGACTGCCTGCTCACCGACATCCAGATGCCGCAGATGGACGGCGACCAGCTGCAGGCCGCGCTGCTGGACCGGGGTGTCACCTACCCGATGATCTTCATGACCGGCTTCCCGAACGAAGCACTGCGCGCCCGCGTCATGGCACGCGGCGCACGGGCGTTCCTGGTCAAACCGGTGGATGGCGACGCCATGGCGCGGTGCCTGGGCGAGGCGCTGGGCATCCATACCTCGGTATGACCCAGCGACCCAAGCGTACGATGTCGCGCTGGATCGCCTCCACCTAGTCTGTTCCTGCAGTCCCACCCACTCCAGGAGCAGCACCGATGAGCATCCTCACCACCGCCGACGGCGTCGAGATTTTTTACAAGGACTGGGGCCCGAAGGGCGCCCAGCCCATCGTGTTCCACCACGGCTGGCCGCTGTCCAGCGACGACTGGGACGCCCAGCTGCTGTTCTTCCTCGCCAAGGGCTACCGCGTGGTTGCCCACGACCGCCGCGGCCACGGTCGTTCGGCGCAGGTCAGCGAAGGCAACGACATGGACCACTATGTGGCCGATGCGGCCGCCGTTGCCGACCATCTGGACCTGAAGAATGCGGTGCATGTCGGCCACTCCACCGGTGGTGGCGAAGTGGCGCGCTACGTGGCCAAGGCGGCGCCAGGCCGAGTCGCCAAGGCGGTGCTCATCAGCGCCGTGCCGCCGATCATGCTGCAGACCCCGGCCAACCCGGGCGGGCTGCCGTTGTCGGTGTTCGACGGCTTCCGCGCCCAGCTGGCGCAGAACCGCGCGCAGTTCTACCTGGACCTGGCCAGCGGCCCGTTCTACGGTTTCAACCGCACCGGTGCCGCTGTGTTCGAAGGCACCATCCGCAACTGGTGGCGCCAGGGCATGATGGGCAGCGCGCAGGCGCACTACGAAGGCATCAAGGCGTTCTCGGAAACCGACTTCACCGAGGACCTGAAGGCGATCACGGTGCCGACGCTGGTGCTGCATGGCGATGACGACCAGATCGTACCCATCGCCGATGCCAGCCTGCTGACCATCAAGCTGCTGAAGCAGGGCACCCTGAAGGTCTTCCCGGGCTATCCGCACGGCATGTGCACCACCCACGCCGACGCGATCAATGCGGAACTGCTGGCGTTCGTCGAAGGTTGACCCCTGCGTCACGCGCCACTAGCTAGGTTGTGGCCATGCCCAGACAGGGCTGGCCACAACGAGCGCGCACCATGAATACCGAAAAACAGCCTGGCAAGCAGCAGGGCGTCAAGGAAGCCCAGCAGGACCGCAAGCAGGACGAGGTCGCCAAGACCCGCCAAGGTCAGACCGACGAGCAGATCCGCGAGTCCGAAAGCCGCCGTCCGCCAACCAAGGACAACCCGGAGGCTTGAGTTCGTGGGTAGGGCCGCTTTCAACCCAACCCACGAAACGGTTCCAGGTTCGGGCACCCGTGATCAGCGAACGGCAGCGGACTTTTCCTCTCTGAGGTTGCGCAGACTACGGCATTGCCGTATAGTCCACGCATGTCTTTTCTTACCGTCATAGAGTCCCCGCTCTTTACGAAGTATTGGCCGGACTACTGGACAGCAGACCAGCACGCTGAGTTCGTAGCGTTCATCGCTGGCCATCCAGAAGCCGGAGGCGTCATCAAGGGTTCTGGCGGTTGCAGGAAGGTGCGCTGGGCGGGGGATGGCAGAGGGAAGCGGGGAGGTGTACGGGTTATCTACACCTTGCGATTGGCGAGTGGTGCCGTAGTTGCGTTGACGATCTATGGCAAAGGCACCGAAGAGAACATTCCTGCGCATGTCTTGCGCGCACTGGCAGAGGAGCTTGGTCATGCCGAAGAGTGAGAAAGAACTGGAAGCGCGCGACGCCAAGCGCGATATCGGTGCCGAGTTGCTGGCGTCGGTGCGAGCCGTCAAGGCAGGCAAGCTGGGCAAGGTCAACATGGTCCCGGTATCCATCGCTGCTGAAGCACGTCAGCGCTTGGGCCTTTCCCAGGCACAGTTCGCGGGCATGTTGGGCGTGTCGGTACGAACGTTCCAGGACTGGGAGCAGGGTCGTCGCGAGCCATCAGGCGCTGCCAGGACCTTGTTGAAGATTGCCGCTATCCGTCCAGACGCGGTTCACGAGGCAATGGCTTCCTGACCGACGCGCAGATCCGCGAGTCCGAGCGCGTATGGCGGCCAACCAGGGACAACCCGGACGCATGACACAATCGGCGTACCGCCGCTGCCGTCACGGGTTGTACGTCGATGAAACACGGGATTCCTGGCCTGCTCTGCAGCGCCATGCTGATGCTGCTCCTTCCTCTCGCGGCGGCTGCCGAAAGCCAGGCGCCGTCACCCACCGGCCGCGCTGAAGCCACCCGCATCGTCGCCGACATCCGCAAGGTCGTGGCTGACAACGGCATCGAACGGATGGAAAAGGTGCGCATCGGCGGTATCGACCAATGGGTGTCCATCCGCGGCAACGATCGCCGCAATCCTGTGCTGCTGATGCTGCACGGCGGCCCAGGATGGGTGGCGATGCCTACCAGCTGGTACTTCCAGCGCGGCTGGGAGGAGTATTTCACCGTGGTGCAGTGGGACCAGCGCGGCGCAGGCAAGACCTATGCGTCTAATGATCCTGCGCACATCGCCCCGACCATGACCCGCGAGCGGATGGTCGCGGACAGCGAAGAGATGGTGGCTTGGCTGCGTAAGGAATTCGGCAAGGACAAGATTTTCGTTCTTGGCCAATCCTGGGGGAGCTACCTGGGGTTGGAGCTGGCCCAGCGTCGCCCCGAGTGGTTGCATGCCTACATTGGCATGGGCCAGATCACCAACGCGCCGGAGAGCGAACGTCGCGGCTGGGCGTGGACCCTGCAGCAGGCCAAGGCCGCCGGCAATACGGAAGCCGTGGCCGAGCTTGAATCGTTGGCGCCCTATGCCGAAGGCAACGCGCCGCTGCCATTGGAAACACTGTTCAAACAGCGCAAGTGGCTGAACTACTACGGCGGCATGGTCCACAACCGCACCGGCGGCAGTGCCGAAGCGGCGGCGATCCGGCTTTCGCCCGAGTACTCCGACCAGGACGTAACCGCGATGTGGAAGGGCAACGACTTTTCCATGCAGCATCTGCTTTCGGGGGTACTCACCCTGGACATGAGTCAGGTGCGCGAGCTGAAGACCCCGTTGTTCCTGTTCCTGGGCAGGCATGACTACAACGTCTCGTCCGAACTGGCCGCCGAGTGGTTCAAGACCGTGCGCGCCCCCAGCAAGCAGCTGGTGTGGTTCGAGCAGTCCGCGCACGAAGTGATGATCGAGGAGCCAGGAAAGACGCTTCTGACGCTGGTGCAGCAGGTGCGCCCCATAGCCGAGCGGGCAGGGGACGGACAGCGGTAAGCGAAGCGGTAGGGTCGGTTCCCAAACGACCGCACGGAACGGTTCCAGGTCCGGTGACGCATGACCTGCGAACGGCAACGGCCTTTCCGTCAGGGTTCATGCCCTGATCGAACGCTGCATCCCTGCGTGCGGTCGATTGGGATGAGACCCTACCGGGGCTATGTTCCTTCCATTGGACCACGAACAAAAAAGCCACCCGACGGGTGGCTTTTTCGTTTCGCTGCCATCCATTGGATGACAACCAGAATATGGTGGAGCCAAGGAGGATCGAACTCCTGACCTCGTCATTGCGAACGACGCGCTCTCCCAGCTGAGCTATGGCCCCATGTGTGCTGCTACGCGGCGTGGGTGCCGCGAGGGACCAAGTGTAGCGCTGCGTACCCCGCGCTGCCAAGAGTCTGACTACGGACATCGAGGCCGTCGCCGTCTGCGGCAGACCCACTCGCAACTTGAGAGATTTCGACCATTTCTGAACGGATCACCGGCTTCGTGAAGATGCGACCGGAGGACATCCCTTGTGGATCAATCACTTGGGTGAAACGAAAGGTGTATCGATTCTGTCTTTTTATACGTAAAGAGGACCACTTCGGTGCCGATAAGAAGTGTGACGTATCTCTCAATCCAATCCTCCCCTCCGAGCCCCAACGATGACGACCCGTGCCGCCACCGTTTTCTCCACTTCCATTGGCGCGCGCCTCGCGCTGCTGATGGGCCTTATCACCACCTTGGCGTTTGTAGCGCTGGCGGTGCTGATCTACCGCCAGGCTGCCAGCAGCTACCAGCAGCGCGTTGAAGCGGGCATGCAGAATTCCACCGAGCTGATGCGCGACTCGGTGGAGCTGTACGACCGCAGCCTGAGCGACAGCACCGAGCGCATGGCGGGCATGTTCCGCGCCATGCTGCCGGACGGTGAGGTCAGCGTGGACCCGGGCAAGAAGGTCATCGTGGGCGAGCGGGAAACGCCGACCCTGCAGTTCGGCAAGGAGGTGCTGAACCTGCAGGAAGCGGCCGTGGATCGTTTCGCCGAGGCCACCGGCGGTGGCGTGGCGACCGTTTTCGTTCGCGACGGCGATGATTTCGTGCGCGTATCGACTTCGGTCCGCAATGCCGAAGGCGCGCGCGCCATGGGCACCGTGCTCGACCACGCCAGCCCGGCCTACCCGAAGATGTTGGCCGGCGAAGGCTTCACCTGTCCGGTGCGGCTGTTCGGCGTGGACTACATGACCCATTACATGCCGATCAAGGACGCGGCCGGTGAAGTGGCCGGCATCGCCTTCGTCGGGCAGAACCATACCGAAGGCCTGGCAGCGCTGAAAACGCGCCTGCGAGAGTCAAAGCTCGGCAAGGAAGGGCAGTTCCTGGCGGTCAACACGCGCGCTGGCGACCAGTTCGGCACCGTGGTGGCCGCCACGGCCGGCGAAGGCGAACTCCTTTCCGCGATGGTGGAGCCGGCCGACCAGCCCGTGCTGGAGGCGCTGCTGACCGGCAAGGCGAGCCAGGCCACGCTGCACCTGCGCACCGCCAAGGACGCACCGGCCACCTCGTATTTCGTCAGCGCACAGAGCTACGGCCCGTGGCAGTGGACCGTGCTGGGCCTGGAGCCGACCTCGGTACTGCAGGCCGTACTGCACAAGCTCATGCTGCAGATCGTGGTGGTGTCCGGCCTCGGCCTGCTGGCGGTGATCGTGGCGCTGATCGTGGTGGTCCGCCGTGTCATCAGTGCGCCGCTGTCGCAGGCCGGCCAAGTGGCGCGTGACGTGGCCGCCGGCCGCCTGGACCAGCGCATCGTGGTGCGCAGCCAGGATGAAGTGGGCCGCCTGATGGGCGCGCTGCAGCAGATGCAGGACAAGCTGCGCGAGATCATCCACGCGCAGAATGAGATGAGCCAGCGCCACGCCGAGGGTGCGATCAGCCACCGCATCGACGCCAGCCGCTTTGAAGGTGAGTTCGGCACCATGGTCACCGGCACCAACGAACTGGTCGCTGCGCATATCGACGTCAAGATGCGCATGGTCGACCTGGTTCGCCGCTACGCCGATGGCGATCTGTCGCAGCCGATGGATGATCTGCCGGGTGAAAAGGCCCGGATCACCGAAGCGGTCAATGGCGTGCGTGACCGCCTGCAGGCGATCAACGGTGAGATCAAACACCTGGTGGCAGCGGCGGCCGCCGGCGACTTCAGCGTGCGCGGCAATGCCGAGGCCTACCAGTACGACTTCCGGGTGATGGTCGATGGCCTCAACACCCTGATGGTCACCGCTGACCGCAATCTCAGCGCGCTGTCCGGGCTGCTGCGTGCGCTCGCCCAGGGCGACCTGCGCGGCCGCATCGACGGGCAGTTCCAGGGCGTGTTCGCCACCATGCGCGACGACGCCAATGCCACCGTGGCGCAGCTGACCGCCATTGTCGGCGGGATCCAGCAGGCGGCGGTCTCTGTAGCGACGGCATCGGCGGAAATTGCCGCCGGCAACGACGATCTCTCGCGCCGTACCGAACAGCAGGCGGCCAGCCTGGAAGAATCGGCGGCGTCGCTGGAAGAATTGACCGCAGCAGTGAAGCAGAACGCGGACCACGCGCGCCGTGCCGACCGCCTGGCGGCCGAAGCGGCGCAGGTGGCCGAGCAGGGCGGTACCGCCGTGGCCCAGGTGGTGGAAACCATGAGCGGCATCGAGGCATCCTCGCGGCGCATTGCCGACATCACCACGGTGATCGACGGCATTGCGTTCCAGACCAACATCCTGGCGTTGAACGCGGCGGTTGAAGCTGCACGTGCGGGTGAGGAAGGCCGTGGATTTGCGGTGGTGGCCTCGGAAGTGCGTGCGCTGGCGCAGCGTTCGGCCAGCGCGGCCAAGGAAATCAAGACCTTGATCGAGGCGTCGTCGGCCCAGGTGGCTGACGGCAGCGAGCTGGCCAACCAGGCCGGGCAGACCCTGCAGCGCGTGGTGGCGTCGGTGGGCGAGCTGGGTGGGCTGATCGAAGAGATCGCCAGCGCCAGCCAGGAACAGGCGGCAGGGATCGAGCAGGTCAACCAGGGCATCGTGCAGATGGACGGTGTGACCCAGCAGAACGCTGCCCTCGTCGAGGAGGCTTCGGCCGCTGCGCGTGCGTTGAACGCGCAGTCGTCCGAGCTGCAGCAATCGGTCGGGCAGTTCCGCCTGGCCGACGCGCAGCCCGCGCGCGGGGAGCGCGTCGCGGCCTGACCGGGTGCGGTGGCGTCTGCGATGGGGAATCGCAGACGCCACCGCCGGGTCTAAGTGACACTTGAAATCCGCTTGAAACATCGGCGCAATACCTTTCCGCATCTCCAACGGATTGCCCGAGACTCCCATGTCGTTCCACCGTACTGCTTCTGCTTCGATCACGCGGCTGCCACGCCCGCATGCGCTGGCGCTGGCCTGCACCGCGCTGCTGGGTCTCAGCGGCACCGCGTTTGCCCAGGACGCATCACCGACCTCCCTGGATGCCATCACCGTTACTGCCGACCATCGCGAGCGTAATCTGCAGGACGTGCCGGTTTCCGTTGGCGTGGTGCAGGGCGAACGCCTGCGCGAGTTCACCGCCGGTGGCGACGACACCCTGCTGGCCCTGAGTGGCCGGGTGCCGAGCTTCTACGCCGAAACCACCACCGGACGCATCTTCCCGCGCTTCTACATCCGTGGCCTGGGCAACATCGACTTCTACCTGGGTGCCTCGCAGCCAGTCTCGATCATCCAGGACGACGTGGTGCTGGAACACGTGGTGCTCAAGTCCAACCCGGTCTTCGACGTGGACCAGGTGGAAGTGCTGCGTGGCCCGCAGGGCACGCTGTTTGGTCGCAACACCACCGCCGGCATCGTCAAGTTCGACAGCATCAAGCCCAGCCAGGACTACGCCGGTCGCGTGCAGGCCAGCTATGGCAGCCATGGCAGCGTGGCGGTGGACGGCGGCTTCGGTGGTCCGATCAACGACATCGCCTCGTTCCGCGTCTCGGCGCTGTACCAGCATCGCGATGACTACGTGGACAACA
Organism: Stenotrophomonas sp. VV52; assembly: GCF_002893095.1. Classification (GTDB taxonomy): domain Bacteria; phylum Pseudomonadota; class Gammaproteobacteria; order Xanthomonadales; family Xanthomonadaceae; genus Stenotrophomonas; species Stenotrophomonas aracearum. The sequence continues at coordinate 258,839 of NZ_PKQQ01000001.1, forward strand.
CCTACAGCGGCCCCAGCGCGGACGGCACGGTGGCGCCGAAGAAGAACGCGATGGGCGGCTTCGACGACCGCAACGTGCGCGCGCAGCTGCTGCTGCAGCCCAATGAGAACTTCTCGCTGCTGGCCTCGGCGCATGCGCGCGACTACGAAGGCACCTCGACCCTGTTCCTGCGCAGCGCGATCAGCAAGGGCTCCAACCGGGTGGACGTGCCGCGCGACCAGGTGGCCTACGACGAAGCCGACAACAACCCGCAGGCGTACAAGACCTACGGCGGCTCGCTGAAGGCGATCTACGACTTCGGCAATGTCTCGCTGACCTCGATCACCGCCTACGAAACCACCTCCGGCTACAGCCGTGGCGACACCGACGGCGGCGCGGCGGTCAACTTCCCGGTCAACGGCGTGCCGAACGGCTACGGCCAGTCGATGGGCCAGGTCCGCGACCTGGACCAGTGGACCCAGGAAGTGCGCCTGGCCAACGCCGACGACAACCGCCTGAAGTGGCAGGTCGGCGCGTACTACTTCGACGGCCGCGACACCACCGACTTCTATCAGCGCGCCTGGTTCCTGCAGGGTGCCGCGCGCAACCCGAACAACTGGGTGCGCCTGCGCAACACCAACACCTCGTTCGCTGGCTTCGGCCAGCTCAGCTACGACGTGACCGACAGGTTCACCTTGACCGCCGGCCTGCGCCAGACCCGCGACGAGAAGCGCACGCGCCTGCTCAAGACCGCCGACACCGCCGCCGGCGTGGTCACCTACCGTGGCCGCACCGACGTGGAAATGTCCGACACCACCCCGAGCTGGGACCTGAGCGCGATGTATGCGTTCAACCCGCAGGTGAGCGTGTACGCCAAGGTCGCGCGCGGCTTCCGTGGCCCGACCATCCAGGGCCGTTCGGCGGTGTTCAACGCCGACTTCACCACGGCCGATTCGGAAACCATCCTGTCGTGGGAAGCGGGCGTCAAGAGCAGCCTGTGGGACAACCGCCTGCGACTGAATGCCACGGCGTTCACCTACACGGTCAACGACATCCAGCTCAACGGCAACGACTCCAACGGCAACGGCGTGCTGTTCAACGCCGACAAGGCCAAGGCCTACGGCCTGGAAGCGGACATGGAGCTGCGCCCGATCCCGAACCTGAGCCTGACCGCCGGCGTGAGCCTGCTGCACAGCGAGATCCAGGACGACCGCGTGTATGCGCAGGTGTGCGCGTTGAACGGCGTGGTGGTGTGTACGGTGAACGACCCGACCATCAAGGTGGGCGCCAATACCTTTGCGCAGATCGATGGCAGCCCGCTGCCGAACGCGCCGAAGTACAACCTGAATTTCGCGGCGCGTTACGACATGCCGGTGAACGACAGCGATGCGGTGTTCATTTCCACCGACTGGAACAAGCAGGGGTATACGAGCTTCGTGCTGTACGACACCGCCGAGTTCAATTCGAAGGGGAGCTTCGAGGGCGGTTTGAAGTTGGGCTACTCCGGCAACTACGGTGCGTGGGAGGCGGCGCTGTTTGCACGCAACATCACCAACGAGAAGAACCTGAAGGGCGTGATCGAGAACTACATGGCGGCGGTATACAACGAACCGCGGACCGTGGGGGTTTCGTTGAACCTCAATTGGTAATGCGTTGAATGCAAAAGGCCCCGCGCGAGCGGGGCCTTTTTCGTTTCAGGTGGCCGATGGCAACAACGGCGCCAGCACCGGTTCCAGCACCGCCTGGCGCCAGCCGGCCAGGGCCTGCGGCCACTTTCGGCTTTCCAGGTAGCTTTCCAGGTGCTTGCGCGAGGCCAGCACGCCGTCGGGCAGGCCGAGTTCGGCGGTGCGCGCGCTCACTGCGTCCTGCAACCGCTTCAGGGCCTGCTTGTTGGCGTCGTTGGCAGGCAGCGCCAGCGGCGCCTCGGCTTCGTCGTGCAGCGGAGTGTCCAGTGCCTCCCACACCTGCGTGGCGAGCTTGCGCGGCGCCTTCGGGAATCCTTCCATCACCTTCGCCAGTGCGGCCGCGTCGGCCGGCGGGGTGCGGGCGAGCAGGGCGGCCAGCTCGTTGTCCAGGATCCAGCTGCGCGGCTTGTCGCTGGCACGCGCCTGCACGTCGCGCCAGCGCAGCAGGCGCAGCAGGCGGCGCTGGGCGGCCGCGTCCATGAACTGCGCCGAACGCATCGCCACGTGCGGCCAGCGCTCCTCGTCATGCTCCACGCTGGCCAGCAGGCGCTCGGCGTCGTCCTGCAGCCACTGGCGGCGGCCGAGTTCGACCAGCTTGGCTTCTTCCACGTCGTGGATCGCGAACAGGTACTCCACATCGTCGGCGGCATATTCCAGCTGCGCGTCCGACAGCGGGCGGCGCATCCAGTCCGAGCGGGTCTCGCCCTTGGCCAGGGTCACGCCGGTGATCGCGGTGACCAGCTTCTGGTAGCCCATGCCCCCGCCGATCCCGGCCAGCGAGGCGGCGATCTGCGTATCGAACAGCGGACGGGGCAGCACGCCGCAGGCCACCTTGAAGGTGACCAGGTCTTCGCTGGCGCTGTGCATCACCTTGGTGATCGAGGTGTCGGCCAGCCACTTGGCCAGCGCTTCGTTCATGCCCGGGATGAGCGGGTCGATCAGCAGGATTTCATCGCCGACCGCCATCTGCACCAGGGCCAGCTGCGGCCAGTAGGTGCGTTCGCGGATGAACTCGGTGTCCAGCCCGATCCGGGTGGGGCGCTGGCGGTAGCGCTCGTCCAGTTCCGCCGGGGTTTTGATCCAATAGGCCACGTAGGGGTTCCGTCTACTGCAGGTTTGCTCAGGTGAGGGAGAATAGCCTAACGTCGAACCTGCCCCGCCGAAGGATCCCGAATTGCGTATTCCAGGCCCCGCCCCGTTGTTGCTGGCCGCGCTGCTGCTGGCCACGACCGCGTGCTCGCCCGACACGCCTGCCCCGACGCCGCCAACGGCGCGCCAGGCCGAGCCGGCGAAGCAGAAAGCGCCGGCCAAACCGGCCAAACGCGCCGCCCCGGCGCCGGCCCAGGTGACCATCGGCGGGGAAGACGCCGCCGAGACTGCGCAGCGCTGGCAGCCGCCAGCGGTGGTCATTGCCGACGACGGCGTGGCCCAGGCGCGGCGGGATGCGAACAAGGCCCTGGCCGAAGACCGGCTGTATGCGACGGCTGCCGACGCCATACCGATCTGGCTGGCGCTGCTCGAGCGCGACCCGAAGGACCGCCAGGCCCAGGCTGGGCTGGCCAAGGCCCGCCAGCGCCTGCTCGGTGACGCTTCGGCCCTGCTGGAGCGCCCGCTGAAGCAGCGCGAGGCGGTGGCGGAAGCGGGCGAGATGGCGCTGGTCCTGCTGACCGTGGCGCCGGACGATCCCAAGGTGCGGCAGCTGCAGTCCCGGGTGGAACTCGCGCAGCGGGTGATCGCCTACAACCGTGCGGGTGAAGACGACCTGCGTGCCGGCCGGGTCGGTGAAGATGGCGACGGTGCCATTCCCAACTTCCGCGAGGCGCTGGCGCTGCAGGCCGACAGCCCGCGGGCGCGGCAGGGCCTGGCGGCGGCCGAAAGCGCGTTGATCCGGCGCGCCGAAGCGGCCGCGCGCAGCGCCGACTTCACCGCCGCTGGCACCTGGCTGGCCGAAGCGGCCAAAGTGCGCGACTCGGCGCCGACCATCGACGACGCCTTCGAGCGGATCGAATCGATCCGTGCCCAGACCCTGGTCCGCCTGCGCGACCAGGGGCTGCGTGACCTGGCTACCCCGCAGGGGCTCAAGCCGGCGCGCGAGAAGCTGGAGGACGCGCTGCGCATCGCGATGCCGGGCGACCCGGTGGTGGCGCAGCTGCGCGAGCGCATCGAGCTGGCCACCCATTACGGCAGTTTCCGCCCGCGCCAGGTGTTCAGCGACGCGCTGCGCGATGGCGGCCGCGGCCCGCAGATGATCGTGGTGCCGCACGGCGGCTTCCAGATGGGCGCCGGCGACAGCGAGCTGGGCGCCAGCGATGCGGAAAAGCCGGCGCATTACGTGCGCTTCGAGCGCGGCTTCGCGATGGCGATCACCGAAGTCACCGTGGCCGACTACCGCCGTTACGTGCAGGCCAGCAGCGCCCGCCCGCGTGCTACCCGGCGCGGCCATTCGATCATCTACGACGAGCGCAGCGGCAACTTCACCCGCAGCAGCGGGGTGGACTGGCGCTCGGGCTACGACGGCACCCCGGCCATCGCCAATTCGCCGGTGATGCACGTCAGCGTGCGTGATGCCGAACACTATGCGATGTGGCTGTCCGAGCAGACCGGGCGCTCCTACCGCCTGCCCAGCGAAGCCGAATTCGAATACGCCATGCGCGCCGGCACCAGCGGCCGGTATCCGTGGGGCAACGAGGGCACGCCGCCGCCGCTGTCGGGCAACTTCACCGGCGGCGAAGACGTCTCGCCGTCCGGCCGGCGCTGGTTCAATGCCTTCGTCGGCTATGGCGACGGCTGGTGGGGCCCGGCCCCGGTGGCCACCTTCGAGCCCAACGCCTGGGGCCTGCACGACATGGCCGGCAACCTCAGCGAGTGGGTGGCCGATTGCTGGCATGCCAGCTACCGGCGGGCGCCGGCCGATGGCCTGGCCTGGTTCAACCCGGGCTGCCGGCAGCGGGTGATCCGGGGCGGCAACTGGGCCAATGCGCCGGAGCAGACCCGGGCCGCGTGGCGACAATCACAGGATTCGGACACGACCAGCGCCAGGATCGGGTTCCGCCTGGTCCGGGGTATCTGACCGGGCGGATTTGGCGGTAGCATTTCCCTCAACCCTCAGGAACCACCAGCATGCGCAGCGATCCCTTCGGCGGTCAGCAGCAGCAACGGGCGCGGCGCCCGGGTTTGTTCGGCAACATCCGCTGGTGGGTCCTGCTGGCGTTCGCCGGCTATGCCGCGTTCTACTGGTTCTCCAACCGCAGCGTGGACCCGTATACCGGCGAAAGCGTGCTGATCGACAGCTCGCTCGATGCCGACCAGGAAATGGCGATGGGCCTGCAGGCCTACCAGGAGATCCTGCAGCAGGAGCGCCCGCTGGATCCCAACGCGCAGGTCTCGCGCGACGTCCGCGCCATTGCCGAACGCCTGATCCGCAAGGTCGACGTGGTGGAAACTTCGCTGGCCCAGGAACACGGGTTGAAGCCGGCGCACTTCTCGCGTGACTTCCAGTGGGAGGTCAACGTCATCCAGTCCGACCAGGCCAACGCGTTCTGCCTGCCCGGCGGCAAGATGGCGGTGTACACGGGGCTGGTCCCGGTGGCGCAGACCCAGGACGCCATGGCGGTGGTGATGGGCCATGAAATCGCGCACGCGCTGCTGCGCCATGGCGCCCAGCGCATGGCCCAGCAGAAGCTCACTCAGATCGGGCAGATGGCCGGTGCGGCCAGTGGCATGGACCCGGGGCAGCAGCAGATGGTGATGTCGGCGATGGGCTATGGGTATCTGTTGCCGTACGCGCGCAGCCATGAAACCCAGGCCGACGAGGTCGGCCTGATGCTGGCGGCGGCCGCCTGTTTCGACCCGCGCGAAGCGATACCGCTGTGGGAGCGGATGGGCCAGGCCAGCGGCGGCCAGGCGCCGCCGGAATTCTCCTCGACGCATCCCAACCCCGGCACGCGCATCCAGAACCTGCAGGCATTGATGCCAAAGGCAATGGAGTACCGCCAACGGTTCTGTGAAACGGCAGGCGGATCAACGGCGATGCGTTGAACGCCATCTTCCCGCCAGCCCGTAACAATTCGTAGTGACACGCCATGCGTGTCAACCGCGCGCAGCGCGGCTCGAGCATCCGTAGACGATTCCCAATCGTCGGCAACATTCTGGCCGGCGTTTAACCCCGAACGAAGCGCGCGTCAGGTGTTCATGATGCCTGAACGAAGAGCGGACACGCATGGCGTGTCCCTACGCATCCGGGCGATTCACATGTCCCGGTCCGCCACCACCACCTCGATCACCCCGTCCTGCACGCGCGCCTTCAACGCATCTCCGGGCGCCACATCCAACGGCGACCGCACCAACCGGCCGTCGTCTTCCCGCGTAAGAATCGCGTAGCCGCGCGCCACTGTCGCCAGCGGGCTCACCGCTTCCATCGAGCGCGCCAACGCGCGCAGGCGCAGGGTGTCGCGCTGCAATTGCCGCGCCATCGCCGCTTCCACGCGCGGCAGGGCGCGCTGCAGGCGCTGCCCCAGCGCATCCAGCTGGCGTTGCGGGTGGCCGTTGCGCAACACCACGGCGGCATGCCGCAGGCGCGCCAGGCGGCGTTCGTGCTGCTGCTGCCAGATGCCGGCCAGTCGCCGCGCAAGGTCCTGCTGGCGTCGCTGCAACAGCTGCAGCCGGTTCTGCGGACTCTGCGCATTGAGTCGCAGCAGGGCGCGGTCGGCGCGCTGCATGGCCTGGCCCAGTCCGTGCCGTTGCAGCTGCACCAGGCGTGCCGCCTGGCGGCGCAGGCGCAGCTGCAGGTCGCGCTGGTCGGGCACCAGCAGCTCGGCCGCCACCGACGGCGTCGGTGCGCGCAGGTCGGCGGCGAAATCGGCCAGGCTGAAGTCGGTTTCGTGGCCCACCGCCGACACCACCGGCGTGGTGCTGGCGGCGATCGCGCGGGCCAGCTGCTCGTCGTTGAAGGCCCACAGGTCTTCCATCGAGCCGCCGCCGCGGGTCAACAGAATCACGTCGTAGCGGCCGCTGGCGTCGGCACTGCGCAGCAGCGCGGTGATCTGCGCGGCGGCGCTGTCGCCCTGCACCAGGCTGGGCAGCAGGTCGACTTCCAGCAGCGGGAAGCGTCGTTCCAGCACGCTGAGTACGTCGCGCACGGCCGCGCCGGTGGGCGAGGTGATCACCGCGAGCCGGCGCACGTGGGCGGGTAGGGCGCGCTTGCGTTCGGGCGCGAACAGGCCTTCGGCGTCCAGCCGCGCCTTGAGCTGCTCATAGGCACGGCGCAGTGCGCCTTCGCCGGCTTCTTCCATGTGGTCGAGCACCATCTGGTACTCGCCGCGTGCTTCGTACAGGGTCAGGCGGCCGCGTGCGAGCACGCGCATGCCTTCGCGCGGCACGAATTTCAGCCACTGGCTTTTGGGCTTGAACAGGGCCGCGCGGATCTGCGCGCGCGCGTCCTTCAGGGTGAAATACATGTGGCCGGAGGCGGGGCGGGTCACGCTGCCCAGCTCGGCTTCCACCCACACCGACGGGAACGAGCCTTCCAGCAGGTCGCGGGCCAGGATGTTGAGCTGGCTGGGCGTGAGGATCTGCGCGCTACGGTCCATGACGGGTCAAACGGTACGAACGGGTGTCCATGGTCGCACGCCAGGCCGTGCGACGTGCAGGCGGCGGTCAGCCGGCGTTGCCGCGCGTGGCGTGCTGCTGCAGCGCCCATTGCACATGCTCGCGCACCAGCGCGGAGGGGTGTTCCACGCGCGACTGCAGCGCGGCCAGGGTATCGGCATGGCCGGGCGCGTTGCCCAGCGCCACCGCGATATTGCGCAGCCAGCGCTCATGGCCGCTGCGCCGGATCGGGCTGCCTTCGGTGCGGCGCAGGAATTCGTCTTCCTCCCACGCGAACAGCTGGGCCAGGGTGGCCGTATCCAGATCATTGCGCGCACGGAAATCCGGCTCGTCGGTGCGCCGCGCGAACTTGTTCCAGGGACAGACCAGCTGGCAGTCGTCGCAGCCGTAGATGCGGTTGCCCATCGGCACGCGCATGTCTTCGGGAATGGCGCCGTCGTGTTCGATGGTCAGGTAGGAAATGCAGCGCCGCGCGTCGAGTCGCTGCGGCGCGATGATGGCCTGGGTCGGGCACACGTCGATGCAGCGTGTGCAGGTGCCGCAGTGCGCGGTGGCCGATGTGTCCACCGGCAGCGGCAGGTCGATGTAGATCTCGCCTAGGAAGAACCACGAGCCGCCGTGGCGGTCGATCAGGCAGGTGTGCTTGCCGATCCAGCCCAGTCCGGCGTTGCGCGCCAGGGCGCGCTCAAGCACCGGCGCGGAATCGACGAATACCCGGTAGCCGAACGCGCCGATCTCCGCTGCGAGCGCGTCGGCGAACTTCTGCAGGCGGTTGCGCATCAGCTTGTGGTAATCGCGGCCCAGCGCGTAGCGCGCCACGTAGGCGCGGTCGCCGTCGTGCAGGGTGTCCCAGGCCTGGGTGTCGTCCTTGTGGCCGTAATCCATGCCCACCGAGATCACGCGCACGGTGCCGGGCAGCAGTTCGGCCGGGCGTGCACGCAGGGTGCCATGGCGTGCCATCCACTCCATGGTGCCGTACAGGCCTTTGCCGAGCCAGTCGGCCAGGTGTGCTTCGTCCTCGCCCAGTTCGATGCCGGCGATGCCGCAGCGCTGGAACCCGTGTTCGCGCGCGAGTGCGCGCACGCGCTCGGCAGCGCGTGGCAGGTGGACGGGCGTGGGCAGGGGAGCCGCGGACATGGCGACAAGTATAGAATCCCGGCATGTCCGAGCTTGCTGAACCGTATGACCTGTGGGAAGCGCAGCGCCTGGTGCCGCTGCTGCCGCCACGGCCCGTGGACAGCCACAAGGGCCGCAACGGCCATGTGCTGTGCGTGGGCGGCAATGCGGGCAGCGGCGGTGCGGTGATGCTGGCGGCCGAATCGGCGCTGCGTGCCGGTGCCGGGCTGGTGAGTGTGGCCACCCAGCCACAGCACATCGCGCCCCTGCTCAGCCGCTTGCCGGAAGCGATGGTGCACGCGGTGGAAGACAGCAGTGACCTGCCGTCGTTGCTGAAGCGCGCCTCGGTGGTGGCGATCGGCCCCGGACTGGGCCAGGACGACTGGGCGCGTGAGCTGTTGCGCCAGGTGCTGGGCTGCGGCAAGCCATTGGTGATCGACGCCGACGCGCTCAACCTGCTGGCGGCCCATCCGCAGCCGCTGCGCGACGCGATCCTGACCCCGCACCCGGGCGAAGCCGCGCGCCTGCTCGAAACCGACACCGCTACCGTGCAGGCTGACCGCGTTGCCGCCGTTACCGCGCTGGCGGCACGCTTCAGCGCGGTGGTGGTGCTCAAGGGCGCCGGAACACTCGTGGCCGCGCCGCACGGGCGGCCCAGGCGCATCGCTGCAGGCAACCCCGGCATGGCCGTGGGCGGCATGGGCGACCTGCTTACCGGCATCATCGCGGCGCTGCGTGCGCAGGGCCTGGACGCGTTCGACGCCGCCAGCGGCGGCGCGCTGCTGCATGCCCTGGCCGGCGACGACGCGGCCCGCGACGGCCAGCGTGGCCTGCTCCCCACCGACCTGCTGGTGCCGCTGCGCCGGCGGGCGAATCCGGAACCGTGATGCCCATGATCGATTTCTTCCTGGCCGAACCGCAGGACACCGACCTGCTGGGTCAATGGCTGGCCGCGACCCGCCCGCCGCATGCGGTGGTCCAGCTGCAGGGCGACCTGGGCGCCGGCAAGTCGACACTCGCGCGGGCGCTGTTGCGCGCACTGGGGGTAGAGGGCGGCATCCGCAGCCCGACCTATACGCTGGTGGAGCGCTACCCGCTGGCCGACGGGCACGAGGCCTGGCACCTGGACCTGTACCGGATCGGCCAGGCCGAGGAGCTGGATTTCCTGGGGCTGGACGAGGGCAGCGCGTCGCTGTGGCTGGTGGAGTGGCCCGAGCGCGGCGCCGGTGCGCTGCCGCCGACCGACCTGATCGTGGCGCTGGAAATCGAGGGGCAGGGCCGTCGCGCGCGGCTCTCCGGGGTCAGTGCGGCCGGACATGAATGGCTGGAACGGCTGCCGCAAGGGGGCGACTTGCAGGCCCTATCTGTGGGCTGACAGTAGGAAAGACCCCCAGGTTACGGATTATTAAGGAAAAAGCGGTTGCATTTCATTCAGCGCGGTGATTGAATCCTCAGCCATGCCAATGGGGAAACCACTCACCGCCCTCTTTGCCGCCGTCGGACTCTGTCTGGCGAGCGCGATGTCGTGGGCTGGCGAGGTCCGTCAGGTTGCGCTGGAGACCGGTTCGACCGGCACCCGCGCGGAGATCGCGCTGGCCGGCAGCGGCGGTTACAAGACGCTGAGCCTGTCCGGTCCGAACCGGCTGGTGGTGGATTTCCCGGATTCGAGCGCGGTGCGCAACCTGAAGCTGCCTGCGCCCACGGGCGTGGTCACGGCGGTGCGTACCGGGCAGCCGGTGCCGGGCACGTTCCGGGTCGTATTCGACCTGGCCGAGTCGGTGGCGCCGTTCAAGCCGCAGATGCTGAAGCAGGGCCAGGATTCGCGGCTGGTGATCGAGTGGCCGGGCGATGCGCCGGCCAGCGTGGCCAAGGCGCCCGTAGCGAGTGCGCCTGTTGCGTCCGCGCCTGTAACGACCCCGCCGGCAACTTCCCAGACCGCGTCTACGCCGGTGGCCGCGCAGCCGACGCCGGCGCCGGTTGTTCAAACGACCCGTACCTTGCCGCCGACGCCGGCGGAAGCCGCGCAGGCGCAGGCGCGTGCCGATGCGGCCCGCGCGGCGGCGCTGTTGACTGCGACGGTTCGCCAGCAGGCGAGTGCGAGTGCGGCGACGGCGGTGCCGACGCCGGCAGCGCCGACCGCAGTAACTACGACCAATGTGGCCGCAGCCGGAACCGCGAACGCGGCCAGCAATGCGGCGTCGCCGGCGGCGATCCTGGCTGGGCAGCCGACGGCGGCGGTGGCACCGGCGCAGCCTGCGCCGACGCCGGTGCAGACGACGGTGGTACCGCCGCGTCCGGTGATGCCGAGCGATGCGTCGCGGGTAAAGATGCAGTCGGGCATGCGCCCGCTGGTGGTGGCGATCGATCCGGGCCATGGCGGCCAGGATCCGGGTGCGGTGGGGCCGACCGGGAAGCGGGAGAAGGACATCACGCTGGCGGTGGCACGTGAGCTGGCGCGCCAGGTCAATGCGACGCCGGGCCTGAAGGCGTACCTGACCCGCGATACGGACGTGTTCATTCCGCTGCCGATGCGTGCGCAGAAGGCGCGTTCGGCGAAGGCGGACATCTTCATTTCGATCCATGCGGACGCGGCGGAAAACCGCGCGGCGACGGGGTCGTCGGTGTATGTGCTGTCGACGAAGGGTGCGTCTTCGCAGCGTGCGCGCTGGCTGGCGGACAAGGAAAACGCGGCGGATCTGGTCGGTGGCGTGCGCCTGCAGCAGACGGAGGGGACGCTGGCCAACGTGCTGCTGGACCTGGCGCAGAGCGGCTACATGAAGGCGTCGGAAGATGCGGCGGGGCATGTGCTGGGTGGGTTGAAGCGCATTGGCAAGAACCACAAGCCGAACATCGAGCGCGCGAACTTCGCGGTGCTGCGCACGTCGGACATGCCGGCGATGCTGGTGGAAACGGCCTTCATTTCGAATCCGGATGAAGAGCGCCGCCTGATGGACCCGGCCTACCAGCGCCAGATCGCGGGTGCGGTGCTTGATGGCGTACACACGTTCTTCAGCCGCCAGCCTCCACCAGGAACGCTCTACGCGGCCCGCGCCCAAGCCGAAATAGACGCCGCCGGGACGGTTGCCGGGGGTAGCAAATAAAAGCCCGCATTCGCGGGTTTTTGTTTTTTTGGGTGCGGTATTCGACAGGGTGCGTGGTGCCGGGCTTTGCCCGGCTGCTGTTGGATTTGGGCGAACAGCCTTGGGCTGCGGGGTCTCCCTGGTCAGGGCCGTCGGGTGCGGGTTTGTGGGGGACGCTGCAAGTACGTCCATGTAAGCTCATCGCCGCTTGCACGTGTGCGCTGTCCTGCGCACACGGCAAGACCTGGGTTGGGCTCCTGCCCAACCCGTCGGGCGCATGCGCCCGACCCATGCGGCTCGTGCCCCCTCAAACCCACCCCCGCCGACCCTCCGACAGTGGCAGGTGAGTCACCGAAAAGCGGTAGAGCCGGGCCTTGCCCGGCTGCTCTTCCTCACCGCACACGACCATGTATGGGGGCGGCCGCCGGGTAGCCCCCGGAGGGACGCTAGAAAACATGGATGTTTTCTAGCAGCCTACATGGACGTACTTGCGGCGTGTCCCGGAGCGGGGCTGCCCGGCGGCCGCCCCAGCACGGATGAACTGAAACGCTGCTCTCAGCGGATAGCGGGCCGCCGCATTTCGCTATCATCTACACATGAGCATCCGCCAACTCCCCGAAATCCTCATCAACCAGATCGCTGCCGGCGAAGTCGTCGAACGACCTGCTTCGGTGGTCAAGGAACTGGTGGAAAACGCGCTGGATGCCGGCGCCAGCCGGGTCGATATCGACCTGGAAGAGGGCGGGGTGCGGTTGATCCGGATCCGCGACGATGGCGGCGGCATTGCGCCGGAGGAACTGCCGTTGGCCGTGTCCCGGCATGCCACCAGCAAGATCGCCAGCCTGGATGACCTTGAAGCCGTGGCCACGCTCGGGTTCCGCGGCGAAGCGCTGCCGTCGATCGCCTCGGTGAGCCGGTTCACCCTGGCCTCGCGCCGGCGCAGCGACGAGCATGGCTCGGCGCTGCAGATCGAGGGCGGCAAGCTGGGCGAGGTGACCCCGCGTGCGCATGCGCCGGGCACGACCGTCGAAGTTCGCGAGCTGTTCTACAACGTGCCCGCGCGCCGCAAGTTCCTGCGCGCCGAACGTACCGAGCTGGGCCACATCGAAGAATGGCTCCGCTCGCTGGCACTGGCGCGCCCGGATGTGGAACTGCGCGTGTCGCACAACGGCAAGCCCTCGCGCCGCTACAAGCCCGGCGATCTGTATTCGGATGCGCGCCTGGGCGAAACCCTCGGCGAGGATTTCGCCACCCAGGCCATGCGCGTGGACCACAGCGGCGCCGGCCTGCGCCTGCATGGCTGGATCGCGCAGCCGCATTATTCGCGCGCCAGTACCGACCAGCAGTACCTGTACGTCAACGGCCGTTCGGTGCGCGACCGCAGCGTCGCCCATGCAGTGAAGATGGCCTATGGCGACGTGCTGTTCCATGGCCGCCAGCCGGCCTACGTGCTGTTCCTGGAACTCGATCCCACCCGGGTCGACGTCAACGTGCACCCGGCCAAGCACGAAGTGCGCTTCCGCGATTCGCGCCTGATCCACGACTTCGTCTACCGCACGCTCAAGGAAGCGCTGGCCGAAACCCGCGCCGGCATGACCGCCGTGGGCGCGAGCGCCGAAGGCGTGGCTGAAGCCGCCGCTGCGATGTACGCCACCGCGCCCGCCGGCAACGGCTACGCGCTCGCTGGCGGCGGCGGTGGCGGCATGGGCAGCCAGGCTTGGCGTCCGCAGCAGTCGCCGCTGGGCCTGCGCGTGGCCGATGCGCCGTCTGCATATGCGGCGCTGTACGCGCGGCCGCCCGGCAGCGACGACAGCAGCCTGCCGCCGATGCCGAGCGAGCAGGGGTTGCCGGTGACCGCGGCCGACAGCGGCGTACCGCCGCTGGGCTACGCGGTGGCGCAGCTGCACGGCATCTACATCCTGGCCGAGAACGCCGAAGGCCTGATCGTGGTGGACATGCATGCCGCGCACGAACGCATCGGCTACGAGCGCCTGAAGACCGCGCACGACGCCACCGGCCTGCACGCGCAACCGCTGTTGGTGCCGATCACCCTGGCGGTGGGCGAGCGCGATGCCGACACCGCCGAGCGCGAAGCTGAAACGCTGACCGCGCTGGGGTTTGAAATCACCCGCTCCGGTCCTGGCTCGCTGCATGTGCGCAGCATTCCCGCGCTGCTGGCCAATGCCGAACCGGAAGGCCTGCTGCGCGATGTGCTGACCGACCTGCGCGAGCACGGCCAGAGCCGGCGCATTGCCAGTGCACGCGACGAGTTGTTGTCGACCATGGCCTGCCACGGTGCGGTGCGCGCCAACCGGCGGCTGACCCTGCCGGAAATGAACGCGCTGCTGCGCGACATGGAAATTACCGAACGGTCCGGCCAATGCAACCACGGCCGGCCAACCTGGGCCCGTTTTTCACTGGCGGAAATCGACCGCTGGTTCCTGCGCGGACGTTGAAGGGGAGCACGATGCGTATCTGGGGATGGGGACTTGGCGCGGCACTGCTGGCGCTGGGCCTGGCAGGCTGCGGCGACAAGGAGGCTGCGCCGGTCAAGGCGGCGGTGGATCCGGCGTTCGCGGCCGAACAGCAGCAATGGCGCCTGCAGCGCTACAACGAGCTGCACGCGCCCGATGGCTGGACCAGCCTGGTCGGACTGCACTGGCTGGAACACAAGGCGCATTACATCGGCAGCGGCCCCGGCAGCGGCATCCGCCTGGCGGTGGGTCCGGCCAAGCTGGGCATGGTGGCGCGCAATGGCGACACGGTCACCTTTACGCCTGAGCGTGGCGTGGCGCTGAGCGTGGACGGCAAGCCATTGACCGGTCGCATCCGCTTCTACAGCGACCGCGATGCCACGCCTACGAAGATTGCCTTCGACGACGGCAGGGGCCAGCTCAGCCTGATCCATCGCGGCGAACGCTTCGCGCTGCGCGTGAAGCACGCCGATGCGTACTCGCGCAGCGGCTTCACCGGCCTGGACTACTGGACGGGCGGTCCGGACTGGCGGGTCAAGGCGCGCTTCGTGCCGCACCCGGTGGGCAAGACCCTGCCGATCGTGGATATCACCGGGCTCACCACCGACATGCCCAACGCGGGTGCGCTGGAGTTCGAGCGCGACGGAAAGACCTGGCGGCTGGAAGCGCTGGGCGAGCCGGGCCGCGAGCTGTTCGTGATCTTTGGCGACCGCACCAGCGGCCACGGCAGCTATCCGGCTGGGCGCTACCTGGACCTGCCGCCGCCGGACGCCAGCGGCAACCTGGTGATCGATTTCAACCATGCCTACAACCCGCCATGTGCGTTCACGCCGTTCGCCACGTGCCCGCTGACGCCGCCGGAAAACCGCCTGGACCTGCCGGTCGAGGCGGGCGAAAAGGCCTATCACCCGCCCCAGGGAGGGGCTTGACCATGATGATGTTGAAGCGACTGGCGGCGCCGCTGCTGCTTGCTACCGGCCTGCTGCTGGGCACCGCGGCCAGCGCCGCGCCGGCCGCGACCCCGGCCACGCCCCCGGCCGCGTCGACCGCGCCGGTGCCGCTGCTGTGGAAGGTGACCGGGCCAGGCGACAGCCGCCTGTACCTGCTGGGTTCGTTCCACCTGCTGCGCGCCGAGGACTATCCGCTGGCGGCCGACGTGGACCAGGCCTTCGCGGCGTCGAAGCGGGTGGTGTTCGAGCTGTCGCCGCAGGACATGCAGTCGCCGGACCTGACCCGCAAGATGCTGCAGGCGGCGATGCGTACCGATGGCAGCGAGCTGAAGCGCGACCTGGACGCGGCAACCTGGACCAAGCTGCAGAAGTACGCGGCCGACAACAAACTGCCGCTGGCCCAGCTGCAGGGCATGAAGCCGTGGTTCGTGGGCTTGACCATCACGCTGTCGCAGTTCACCAAGATGGGGCTGGACCCGGAACTGGGCCTGGACCGCCATTTCATGGCCCGCGCCGCGGACGCCGGCAAGCCGACCAGCGGGCTGGAAGACATCGACACCCAGGTGGCGGTGCTGTCGGGCATGTCGCTGCAGGAACAGCAGCAGATGGTGGCCGAGGCGCTGGACCAGGCCGACCAGGCCGACGCGGAAGGCCGCAAGCTGCATGATGCGTGGCGTCGTGGCGACGACAAGCTGCTGTGGACCTCGATGGCCGCGGAGATGCGCGGCGAGTATCCGCAGCTGTACAAGCGCATCAACACCGACCGCAACGACGCCTGGGTGCCTAAGCTGGAGCAGCAGCTCAAGGCCGGGCAGGGCGGCACGCTGGTGGTGGTGGGCACGCTGCACCTGCTGGGCGAGGACGGCGTGGTCGAAAAGCTGCGCGCCCGGGGCTACCAGGTGGAGCGGGTCTGCAGCGGCTGTGCCAAGCCCAAGACCAAGCGCTGAACCCTTCAGCCGGAAACGAAAAAGGCGCGGCCCGGGGGCTGCGCCTTTTTTTTTGGTGCCGCGGGTGGATCAGCGGCGGGTCTTGCCGGTGGCCGGGGCCTCGGGCTTGCCGGTGCCGGTGCCGGTCCCTGTGGAGGTGCCCGGCGGGCGCGGGCCGAAGCCGCCGCCCATGTTGCGCTGGAAGTCCTGCCAGAGTTCGAGGTTGCGTTCGGTGAGCTGGTTCATCATCGCCCACGGGGTCTGGCCGAGCAGGTTGCCCATCTGCTGGCGGAACTGCTGCTGCTGGTCCAGGAACACCTGCATGCTGCGCTCCAGGTAGTTGCCCATGAAGCCCTGCAGGGAGTCGCCATAGAAGCGGATCAGCTGGCTGAGCAGCTGGGTGGAGAGCATCGGCTCGCCGTCCTGTTCCTGGTCGGCAATGATCTGCAGCAGGACGGAACGGGTCAGGTCGTCGCCGCTCTTGGCGTCACGGACCTCGAAGTCTTCACCGTCCAGGATCAGCTGGCGCACGTCCTCGATGGTGATGTAGCTGGAAATTTCGGTGTCGTAGAGACGGCGGTTGGGATACTTCTTGATGATGCGGTTCGCAGCCATGAAGCAATCACTCGCAAGCATTTAAGCGCGAAGCATGGCGCAGCGCAGCACCGGTTGCAACCTTCTTTGGTCATGCTTTTGAATTCTTCATGCTGCGCAGCAATTTGTGCAGCAAAATGCGGTCGCGCAACCGGTGGTGCGCTGCGCCAGGCTTGGCGCTTAAATGCTTGCTGCCCACGTTTTGCGCAGCAAAACGTGGGCCCCCTCGGCATGTTTCCTTATCCCCGCGGCTTCGCCGCGCCCCCTTTAACAAAAAGGGGGCTCTCCTCCAGATGGGGAAGGGGTTATTTCATTGAAAATTCCGGGGAATCCGCTGCGCCGGCCTCTGGCCGGCTCCTCGGGTTAATGGGTGAAAACGGTTATGTAACCGTTACCAACCCATGTGGTGGCCGCCGTTGATGTCGAGATTCGAACCGGTGATCCAGGCGGCTTCTTCGGCGACCAGGAAAGCGACTGCGTACGCGATTTCCTCGGGCTTGCCGAGGCGGCCGGTGGGGATGTCTGCGATGATCTTGGCGCGGACTTCGTCGGGCACGGCCATGACCATGTCGGTGGCGACGTAGCCGGGGGAGATGGTGTTGACGGTGATGCCGAAGCCGGCGTTCTCGCGTGCCAGCGAGATGGTGAAGCCGTGCATGCCGGCCTTGGCGGCGGCGTAGTTGGCCTGGCCGTACTGGCCCTTGAGGCCGTTGATGGAGCTGATCTGGATCACGCGGCCCCAGCCGCGGCGGCGCATGCCTTCGATGACCGGGCGCGTGACGTTGAACACCGAGTTGAGGTTGGTGTTGATCACGTCGTGCCACTGGTCGGCGCGCATGCGGTGGAAGGTGGTGTCGCGGGTGATGCCGGCGTTGTTGACCAGGATCTCGACCGGGCCGAGCGCGGCTTCGACGGCGCGTACAAGCCGTTCGGCGGATTCGGGTTCGGAGACGTCGCCCGGGAAGATGGCGACGTCATAACCCTGCGCCAGCATGCGGTCGCGCCAGGCCAGGGCCTTGGCTTCGTCGCGGTAGTTGGTGGCAACCCGATGGCCCTGGTCGGCCAGACGTTGGCAGATGGCGGAACCGATACCGCCGGTACCACCGGTGACCAGTGCGACGCGAGATGTCATGAGCAGCTACTCCGGGACCAGCAGGGGGGAAAGCGATTCTGCAACATCACGGCGAAAAAGGGGCGGCTCAGGCCGGGTCTGCGGCGAGTCGGATGTCGCCCGGTGGCAAACGCGCGGGATCGAAGCCGGCGCGGGCCCGGTCGAGCAGGGCGGGTACGTCGGAAACGCGGGCGAGGACGGCGGCGTCCTGGCCGAGCTGTGCCCAGGCCTGCTGGAGGGCGGGCACCGGGGCGTGCGGGTCGACCGGGCGGGCGGCGTCGGATTTGGACAGCTTGTGGCCGTCGGGCTCGAGCAGCAGGGGCAGGTGCAGGTAGTGCGGGGTGGGCAGGCCGAGGGCCTGCTGGAGCAGGATCTGGCGGGCGGTGGAGTCGAGCAGGTCGGCGCCGCGCACGACGTCGGTGATGCGCTGGTCGGCGTCGTCGACGACGACGGCGAGCTGGTAGGCCCAGTAACCGTCGGCGCGGCGCAGGACGAAGTCGCCGACGTCGGCATGCACGTCCTGCTGGATCCGGCCGCGCAGGCCGTCCTGGAAGGCGACGGTGCTGCCGGGCGGGACCCGAAGGCGGATGGCCGGTCGGGCCCGCTCCGTACGTCCAACGCAGTAATGGTGGATGCCGTGCTGGTCGGCCAGGTCGGTGCGGCTGCAGTGACAGGGGAAAGCCTTGTCCTCGGCCAGCAGCCGGTCGAGGGCGGCCCGGTACAGGGCATCACGCTGGCTCTGGTGGACGATGGGGTCGTCGCTGGCCAGCCCGAACGCGGCAAGTGCAGTCAGTTGCTGGTCGATGGCACCGGGGACGGTGCGGGGTGGATCGATGTCTTCAATGCGGACGGCCCAGCGGCCGCCGGCATGGCGGGCGAGCAGCCAGCTGCCGAACGCGGCCAGCAAAGAGCCGGCGTGGAGGGGGCCGGTGGGGGAGGGGGCGAAACGCCCTCGGTAGGCAGTCATGGACATGAACTATGAATCGTCGGTCAGGTTGTGGCTTGAATTCAACCTGAAGTCCCCGCAGATTTGCGGATAACCCCTACATACAAGCAGCCTCTGCCATGTTCAGCCGTATTGCACTCTTCCTCGCCACCAACTTTGCTGTGCTGCTCCTGGCCAGCCTGGTGATGCGACTGTTGGGCGTCAATCCCACCCAGATGAGCGGTCTGCTGGTGTTCGGCGCGATCCTGGGTTTCGGCGGTTCGCTGATCTCGCTGCTGATGTCGAAATGGATGGCCAAGCGCTCGACGGGCGCGGTGGTGATCAAGGAGCCGCGCAACCAGACCGAGCGTTGGCTGCTGGCGACGGTGGAGCGCCAGGCGCGCGAGGCGGGCATCGGGATGCCGGAAGTGGCGGTCTATGACGGTCCGGAAATCAATGCATTCGCGACAGGTGCGAACCGCAACAATGCGCTGGTGGCGGTGTCTACGGGCCTGCTGCACAACATGAGCGAGGACGAGGCCGAGGCGGTGTTGGGCCACGAGATCGCGCACGTTGCCAATGGCGACATGATTACGATGGCGCTGCTGCAGGGCGTGTTGAACACGTTCGTGATCGTGGCGGCGCGCATTGTGGGCGGCATCGTCGACAGCGCGTTGTCGGGCAACCGCGAGGGCGGTGGTCGTGGCTTCGCGTACTTCATCATCGTGTTCCTGCTGGAAATGGTGTTCGGCCTGTTCGCCACCATGATCGCCATGTGGTTCTCGCGCCACCGCGAATTCCGCGCAGACGCCGGCGGTGCGCATCTTGCTGGCCGCCAGAAGATGATCGCTGCGCTGGAGCGCCTGAAGCTCAACCACGGCCAAAGCACGCTGCCGACCCAGATCGCGGCGTTCGGTATTGCCGGTTCCACCGCCAAGAAGCTCTTCCTGAGCCACCCGCCGCTGGAAGAGCGCATTGCTGCGCTGAAGGCCGCGAGCAGCACTGTGGCGTAATGGCAGAGGTTTGGTGTTCTACAAACGCCCGGCCGGTTGGTCGGGCGTTTTTGTTTGGGTTGAAAGCCAAAGCCAAAGCCAAGGCCAAAGCCAAAGCCAAAGCCAAAGCCAACGTCTGCGAAATCGCGCGCCGAGGGCCGGCGGCTGCAGGGGTACGGGGGGGCGCCGTGAATCCTTCCATGGAGGCTCTTACGAAACATCCATGTTTCGTAAAGCCCCCCGTACCCCTACAGCCGCCGTCCCTCCCACAGGCGGTCGGTGGCCTTGGGAATAGCAACGGCAACGGCGTCTCTTCGTTTGCGGTCATGCCTTACCGAACGCGGATGATTTCACGGCGGTCGTTTGGGAACCGACCCTACCAAAACGGGTCCAGCGGACGATGACCCACCCGCGTAGGGACACGCCACGCGTGCCTGCCGTTCCCGTCCGCACACGACCATGTATGGGGGCGGCCGCCGGGTAGCCCCCGGAGGGACGCTAGAAAACATGGATGTTTTCTAGCAGCCCCCATGGATGGGTTCACGGCGTGTCCCGGAGCGGGGCTGCCCGGCGGCCGCCCCTGCACGCGGCATTGAGACGCCGGCTTTTCGCGGTGAGCCCAGCGAGCCGTGAAGCAGCCGGGCAGAGCCCGGCTCTACCGTTGGGATCCCAAACAACAACGGCGCCCTTGGGCGCCGTTGTTGTGTCGCTGCGTCGACTCAATCAGAACTTCGCGTCGAACTCTGCTGCGTACCCGGTGTTGACCAGGACCTTCTGCAGGATCTCGCTGTTCTTCACGTTGCCGGCGACGATCTGCTGGGTTTCCGGGCCGCGGCTGTCCATGCGGGCCGGGGTGGCGCCCTTGAAGTCGCAGACGCGGCCGCCGGCTTCGCGGACCAGCAGTACGCCGGCGGCGATGTCCCATGCCTTTACGCCGGCTTCGAAGTAGGCGTCGGCACGGCCGCAGGCCACGTAGGCCAGGTCCAGCGCCGCCGAACCGGTGCGGCGCACGTCTTCGGCCTGCACCAGCAGCGCGTCGACCGCCTTCAGCTGGGCGCTGGTGCGGTTGCGCTCGCGCGGGGCGAAGCCGGTGTGGATCATCGCGCCGGACAGGTCCTTGCGGTCGGCCACGCGGATGCGGCGGTCGTTGAGCACGGCACCGGCGCCACGGCTTGCGGTGAACAGTTCATTGCGGAGCGGGTCGAAAATCACCGCATCGATCGGCTCGCCGTTTTCCACCAGCGCGATCGACACACAGTAATGCGGGAAACCGCGCAGGTAGTTGCTGGTGCCGTCCAGCGGGTCGATCACCCACATGTACCGGTTCACGGCCTGCACGCCGCCTTCTTCGCCCATGATCCCGTAGTCCGGGTAGGCGCGCTTGAGTTCCTTGACGATCACCTTTTCCGCATCTGCATCGACTTCACTGGCGTAGTCCATGCGCCCCTTCTGCACGACGTTCAACGCCTCCAGCTTGTTGATGTTGCGCAACAGGACGTTGCCGGCGAGGCGGGCGGCCTTGACCATGACGGTGACGGCGGGTTTCTGCATGGCGAAAAGCTCCCGGAAAGGCAGAGATGGGGTACTGGCGGGGGAAAAGAGCGGTTCCGGCGCAAAGGCCGGTCGCACAGTTTACCATTTGTGACTGTCCTGCTCGCGTTTGGCCTGTTCATGTCCGCACATTCCGTTCAATCCCGCATCCGATTCGTCCTCGTGGGCACCCAGCACCCCGGCAACATGGGCGCCGCCGCCCGTGCCATGAAGACCATGGGACTGGGCCGGCTGGTGCTGGTCGCGCCTGAAAAACCGCTGGACGAAGAGGCCTTCCGCCGCTCGGCCGGCGCCGAGGACGTGCTCGGCGACGCCCCCGTGGTCGCCACCCTCGCCGAAGCCGTCGCCGACTGCCGGCTGGTGCTGGGCTGCACCGCGCGTGCCCGTCGGGTCCAGCTGGAGGAACTGCTGCCGGCCGTGGCCGCCCAGCGCGGCCTGGCCAAGGCCGCCGAGGAAGAAGGCGAGGTGGCCTTCGTGTTCGGCCGCGAGCGCACCGGCCTGACCAACGAGGAACTGCAGCTGTGCCACCTGGCCGTGCACATTCCCTCCAACCCGGAGTTCAGCTCGCTGAACCTGGCCGCTGCCGTGCAGGTGCTCGCCTACGAACTGCGCATGGCCAGCCTCGGCGGGGTCGAAGCCGCCGCCCCGGCCGATCCTGAACACCGTGAGCAGCCGGCCAGCCATGCCCAGGTCGAGGGCCTGTTCGGCCAGCTCGGCCAGACCCTGGACGAGATCGACTTCCACAAGGGCCGCGCCCCGGACTCGGCGATGCGCAAGCTGCGCCGCCTGTTCCTGCGCTCGGAACTCAGTGAACAGGAAGTGCGGCTGCTGCGCGGCATCCTTGCCGACGCCCAGCGGATGGCCCGCCTGGCCAACGCCAAGCCCGAATGACCTGACGCACGTCTCACTTTTTCGGGTAGGCTGTGGCCATTCCTTGGGGGGAGCGAATGGGATTGCCGGTACTGCGATGGCTGTTGCAGGGAGGTCTGCTGTGTCTGGGCATCGTTGCGATGACCGGAACTGCGGCCGCCGGCCCTGACAACGTCCTCGTACTGGGTCGGATCAGCGACAATCCCAAGTCACACTATGCGCAACTGCAACCCCTGCTCGACTACGTCGTCCCGCGCATGCGCGACGTCGGCATCACCGAAGGCCGCATCCTGATGGCACCGGATGCGCAGCAGATGGCCAGTTACCTGTGCCGTGGCCGGGTCGACTGGGTCACGGAGACCGCCGGCACCGCCGTAGCGCTGGGCCTGCGCAGCGGCGCCCAGCCCCTGCTGCTCACCGAACGCAGCGGCGTACGCGACTACCAGACCGTGTTCTTCGTGCGCCGCGAGAGTCCGATCACCTCGCTGGCCGACCTCAAGGGCCACACCCTGGCCCTGCAGAACGTGGCCTCCACCAGCGCCTACCTGGTGCCGGTGATGACCCTGTTGCAGAACGGACTGACCCCGGAGATCCTGTTGTCCGCGCGCGACGCGGCCGCACCGGACACCGTGGGCTACGTGTTCGCGCGCTCGGAGGCGAACATCGCCACCTACGTGCACAAGGGAGTGGTCGACGCCGGTGCCGTGAGCAGCGTCGACTGGACGGACGAACACCGCATCCCGGCCACGTTCCGGCGGGATTTCCGCGTCATCCTCCGCACCGAGCCGTACCCGCGTGCGGTGGAAGTGGTGCGTTCGGGGCTGGACCCCAAGGTGCGCGACCGGTTGCAGCAGGTGTTGCTGGATGCCGCCTCGGATCCGCAGGCGCAGGACGCGCTGGAAAAGTTTTTTGGTACGTCCGGGTTCCATCGGGTCGATGCGCAGATGCAGCACCGTTTGGATGAATTGAAACAGGGTCTTACACGCGTGCGGATGGAAGTGGAATGAGGCCGTTGGGTTCCGGAATGCAGTCCCGTTTCGTGTTGGCGATGGGCGGGGCGATGGTGGTGGTGGTGGCGATCGTGGCCGTGGTGCTGGGGCGCCAGGCGGCGATGCAGGATGAGGTCAAGAGCCTCAGCGGCAGCGTCATCCATGAGCTGTTCGACCGCAGCGTGCGCAGCCGGGGCGAGGCCCTGGCGCGCGAGCTGTCCGACGCGCTGGCCAATCCGCTCTATTACAACGACCTGGCCCAGGTCGGTGCGCTGGTGCGCAACACCTCGCGGCAGCAGGTGGTGCGCTATGTGCTGGTCTTCGACGAAGACGGCAAGCTGATCCACGACGGCAGCACCGAAGTGATCGACTTCGGCAAGACCATGCAGGACCCGCTGGCACCCGGTGCGGTGGCCGCGCGCAAGCTGGTGGTTCAGGAATCGCCCAAGGTGCTCGACAACGCCATGCCGATCATGGTCGGCAACCAGCGCATCGGCGGGGTCCGCGTCGGCATGGCGCTGGACGACGTGCAGGCGATGGAGCAGCGTGCCAACACCACCCTGGGCGAGCGCCTGCAGCAGGTCGGCAAGCGCCACCTGGGCTGGCTGCTGCTGATGCTCGGGCTGCTGCTGGTGATCGGTGCGATGGTCATCGTCTACGTGCAGCGCACCCTGGTCGCCCCGATCCGCGGCCTGGCCGCAGCGGCGCGCCAGATCGAGGCTGGCGACTACCGCCCGCAGCTCAGCCACAACAGCCGCCAGGACGAAGTGGGCGAGCTGGTCCGCGCTTTCGGCCGGATGAGCGAAGCGATTGCCCGGCATGACCGCGAAGTGCGGCACATGGCCTACACCGACGCCCTGACCGGGCTGACCAACCGGCTGGCGTTCCGCGAGGCGCTGGACCACCGGCTGATGGCCGCGCGTGCCTCCGGGCACCGCCTCGGCCTGCTGTTCGCGGACATGGACGACTTCAAGCGGGTCAACGACACGTTGGGCCACGAGGCCGGCGACGAAGCGCTGCTGCAGTTCGCGCAGCGGATCAGTGCTGCGGTGGCGCAGGCCGGGGGCGATGAAGCGCTGCTGGCGCGGTTCGGTGGCGACGAGTTCGTGATCCTGATCGGCGACGGCGACGTCGCCGCCGGGGCACGCCAGCTGGCCGAACTGCTGGTGCGCGAACTGAGCAAGCCGCTGGTGGTGCAGGGCAGGGAGCTGTTCCTGGGGACCTCGATCGGCGTGACCCTGTTCCCCGACGATGCCGCTGACGCCACCACCCTGCTGAAGAATGGCGACATCGCCATGTACCAGGCCAAGGTCGCCGGCAAGAACTGTTACCGCTACTACAGCCGGGCCATGGACCACGCGGTGGAGCGCCGCGTGCACATGGAGCAGGAGCTGCGCGGCGCGTGGGAGCGCGGCGAGCTGCGCCTGGTCTACCAGCCGATCTTCCGCACCCGCGACCGCCGCATGGTCGGGGTGGAAGTACTGCTGCGCTGGCAGCACCCGACCCTGGGCACCATTCCGCCGTCGGTGTTCATCGAAGTGGCCGAGCAGAGCGGGCTGATCGAAGTGATCGGGCCCAAGGTGCTGCGCGCAGCCTGCATGGAGGCGGTGCAGTGGCCGCATTCGGTCGACGGCGAAGGGATGTTCGTCTCGGTCAACGTGTCGCCGCGCCAGCTGCGCGGTGGCGAATTGCCCGCGCTGGTGGCCGACTGCCTGCGCGACACCGGCCTACCGGCCTCGCGGCTGCACCTGGAGCTGACCGAAACGGCGGTGATCGGCGATGAAATGCTGGCCGCAGCGCTGCTGGACAAGCTGCACCGCACCGGCGTGAAGGTCTGGCTGGACGACTTCGGCACCGGCTTCTCCGGCCTGAGCCACCTGCGCCAGGTGCCGGTGGACGGGGTCAAGATCGACAAGAGCTTCGTCGCCGACATGCAGCGCGACCCCGACGACCTGGCCCTGACCACGGCGATCATCGCCATGGCGCATGCATTGGGCATCACGGTCGTGGCCGAAGGCATCGAACAGGAAGTGCAGTTCGACCTGCTGAGCCAGCGCGGATGTGATTTGGCGCAGGGGTATTGGCTGAGCGTGCCGATCACCGCCACCGAGGTCGTGGAGATGATTGAATCCGGGCGGTAAACGCCCGTAATCGGTGTAACCGCCAACGGCGGTTACCTACGCAAACGCCCCGTCATACGGGGCGTTTGCTGGCATCCCCGGAAATCTCCCGCACCAATTTCGGCACCAGGTATCCCGACAACCGCACAGTCAATTGCGCATGCAGCGCCTTGGCGGTGTCATCGTCCACTTCGAAATGCGCCACGCCCTGTACCCGGTCCACCTGGTACAGGTAATACGGCAGCACGCCCGCCGCAAAACTGCGTTCGCTCAGGTCCTGCAGCGCCTGCAGCGAATCATTCACCCCGCGCAGCAGCACCGCTTGGTTGAGCAGGGTGGCGCCGGCACCGCGCAGGCGCGCCATCGCCGCGTCCACCGAACCATCAAATTCATTGGCGTGGTTGGCGTGGATCACGAACGCCACCGGCCACGGCAGCCCGGCGATCCACTGCGCCAGCTCGTCATCGACGCGCTCAGGCAGCACCACCGGCAGGCGGCTGTGGATGCGCAGCCGGCGCAGGTGCGGAATCTGCTTCAGCGCCTGGGTCAGCTCGACCAGCTTGTGGGTGGCCAGCGACAGCGGGTCGCCGCCGGACAGGATCACCTCGTCGATACCTGGGTCATGTGCGATGGCGTCCACCGCCTCGCGCCAGCCCTCGCGGGCCGCGTTCTCGGTGCCATAGTCGAAATGGCGGCGGAAGCAGTAGCGGCAGTTGATCGCGCAGCTGCCGGTGGTCACCAGCAGGGCCCGGCCGTGGTACTTCTGGATCACCCCGGTGGCCTTGCGCGCCAGCCCGTCGCCCACCGCGTCCAGGGTGAAGCCGGGCGCATGCTGCAGCTCGTCGGTCACCGGCAGCACCTGGCGCAGCAGCGGGTCATGGCGGTCGCCCTTGCGCATCCGGGAAATGAAGCCCTGCGGCACCCGCACCGCGAACTGTGCGGCAGCCTCGCCGGAGATCGGCAGCGCGTCCGGGTCCAGCCCCAACTGTTCCAGCAGGGCCCGCGGGTCGCGGACCGCCTCGCGCCACAGCTGCTGCCAGCGGACGGGGGTGGGCAGGGGCGTGGCGGAAAGCTGCATGGAATGGGGGCCTGCGGTTATCATAGGGAAAGCCTTTCCATTCTATCCGGCTCGCCGCGCCCGCGCGGCGTTTGCCCATTCAGGAGTTTCAGCATGGCCACTGTTGGCATGAACGACGTCAAGAACGGGATGAAGATCCTGGTCAACAATGAACCGGCGGTCATCACCGAGACCGAGTACGTCAAGCCGGGCAAGGGCCAAGCCTTCACCCGCATGAAGTACCGCTTCATCAAGTCGGGCCGCGTGGTCGAAATGACCATGAAGGCGACCGATGACGTGGAGAAGGCCGACGTTGTCGACACCAACATGAACTACATGTACACCGACGGCGAGTACTGGCACTTCATGGACCCGGAGTCCTTCGAGCAGGTCCAGGCCACCAAGGCCGGCATGGGCGGCGCCGACAAGTGGCTGAAGGGCGAAGAGTCCTGCATCGTCACCCTGTGGAACGGCGAGCCGATCTTCGTGCAGCCGCCGAACTTCGTGGAACTGAAGATCACCGAAACCGACCCGGGCGTCCGTGGCGACACCTCCGGCGGCGGCGGCAAGCCGGCCACCCTGGAAACCGGCGCCGTGGTCCGCGTGCCGCTGTTCGTCAACCAGGATGAAATCATCAAGGTCGACACCCGCTCGGGCGAATACTCCGCACGCGCTGCGAAGTAATTCGACCGACGGTCGAATTACGGGTAGCGCCGGCCGCTGGCCGGCCCACGGATCGCCTGGGCCGGCCAACGGCCGGCGCTACCCACCCCGAACAACCGCGGTGATTCGCATTGCCGGATCGCCGAGATCCCAAGCGAGCCCGCATGACCGACACCCCCCGCATTCCCGAACCCTGTGACCTGCTGATCGAAGCCGGCTACGTGGTCCCGATCGAACCGCATGCGGTGGTGCTGGAAGACCATGCCGTGGCCGTGCGCGGCAGCGAAATCGTCGCGATCCTGCCCCGTGCCGAGGCCCGTTCGCGCTTCGCCCCGAAGCAGACCGTCTCGCGCCCGGACGCGGCGCTGATGCCCGGCCTGGTCAACGCGCACACCCACAACCCGATGACCCTGCTGCGCGGCGTTGCCGACGACCTGCCGCTGATGGTGTGGCTGCAGCAGCATATCTGGCCGGTGGAAGCGGCGGTGATCGGCCCCGAATTCGTCGCCGACGGCACCACCCTGGCTATTGCCGAAATGCTGCGCGGTGGCACCACCTGCGCCAACGAAAACTACTTCTTCGCCGACGTCCAGGCCGCCGTGTACAAGCAGCACGGGTTCCGTGCGCTGGTCGGCGCGGTGATCATCGATTTCCCGACCGCCTGGGCCAAGAGCGACGACGAGTACTTCGCCAAGGCCGGCGAACTGCACGACCAGTGGCGCAACGACCCGCTGATCGGCACCTCGTTCGCCCCGCACGCGCCGTACACCGTCAACGACGCCAACTTCGAACGCGTGCGCATGCTGTCCGACCAGCTGGACATGCAGGTGCACCTGCACACGCATGAAACCGCGCAGGAGATCAGCGACTCGATCAAGCTGCACGGCCAGCGCCCGCTGGCGCGCCTGGACCGCCTGGGCCTGGTCAACGACCGCCTGATCGCGGTGCACATGACCCAGTTGACCGAAGCGGAAATCCACCTGTGCGCCGAGCGCGGCGTCAGCGTGGTGCATTGCCCCGAATCCAACCTGAAGCTGGCGTCGGGCTTCTGCCCGGCCTGCGCGTTGCAGCGCGCCGGGGTCAACCTGGCGATCGGCACCGACGGCTGCGCCAGCAACAACGACCTGGACATGTTCAGCGAGAACCGCACCGCGGCGATCCTGGCCAAGGCCGTGGCCAACGACGCCACCGCGCTGGACGCGGCGACCACGCTGCGCGCGGCCACCCTGGGTGGCGCCCGCGCGCTGGGCTTCGGCGACCGCATCGGCTCGATCGAAGTGGGCAAGCAGGCCGACCTGGTCTGCGTGGACCTCTCGGCGCTGGAAACCCAGCCGCTGCACCACGTGCTTTCGCAGCTGGTGTACGCCGCCGGCCGCCACCAGGTCAGCGACGTGTGGATCGCCGGGCAGCCCAAGCTGGTCCAGCGCGAGCTGGTCGGCATGGACACTGCCGCCCTCGTGGCCAACGCCCGCCAGTGGCGCGAGCGCATCCGCCACGTCCGCTAAACGTTTGAGGACCCCCATGAACGCTCCCCACGCTTCCACCAATTTCGACCAGGCCGAACTGGACAAGTTCGCCGCGCTCGCCAACCGCTGGTGGGACGCCGACGGCCCGCAGAAGCCGCTGCATGCGCTCAACCCGGTGCGCCTGAAGTACGTGGCCGACCGCGCACCGCTGCGCGGCGCGCGCGTGCTCGACATCGGCTGCGGTGGCGGCCTGCTCAGCGAGGCGCTGGCCCAGGCTGGTGCCGACGTGACCGCCATCGACCTGGCTCCCGAGCTGGTCAAGGTGGCGCGCCTGCACGGGCTGGAGTCGGGCGTGAGCGTGGACTACCGCGTGCAGGCTGCGGAAGACCTGGCCGCCGAACAGCCCGGCAGTTTCGACGTGGTCACCTGCATGGAAATGCTGGAGCACGTGCCGGACCCGGGCGCGATCATCGCCGCCTGCCACCGCCTGCTCAAGCCCGGCGGCCAGCTGTTCCTGTCCACCATCAACCGCACCCCGGCCGCGTTCGCGGTGGCCATCGTCGGCGCGGAGTACGTGGCGCGCCTGCTGCCCAAGGGCACGCACCATTACCAGGACTTCATCAAGCCGGCCGAGCTGGGCAGGTGGCTGCGCGAGGCCGACTTCAATCTGCGCGATGTCAGCGGCATGGCCTACGAGCCGTGGCGCAACCGCGCGCGCTTGAGCTCGCGGACCGACATCAACTACCTGGCCCATGCGGTCAAGCCGGAAGACCGCGCCGGTGTCTGAGATTGACCCGACCGCTGCGGCATTTCCTGCCGCCGTCCTGTTCGACCTCGACGGCACGCTGCTCGACAGTGCGCCGGACATGCTGGCCACCGCCAACGCCATGCTGGACGCGCGCGGTCGCGCGCCGATCACGCTGGACGCACTGCGCCCGGTGGTGTCCAAAGGCGCCCGGGCCATGGTCTCGGTCGCATTCCCCGAGCTGGAGCAGGCACCACGCGATGCGCTGATTCCCGAATTCCTGCAGCGCTATGAAGCATTGATCGGCCAGCACGCGGTGCTGTTCGAAGGCGTGGCCGGCATGCTGGACGCGCTGGAAGCCGCTGGCTGCGTGTGGGGCATCGTCACCAACAAGCCCGAATACCTGGCACGGCTGATCCTGCCGCAGCTGGGCTGGGAAACGCGCTGCGCGGTGCTGATCGGCGGCGACACCCTGGCCCAGCGCAAGCCGCACCCGCTGCCGCTGCTGGCCGCCGCCGAGCGCATGCAGATCGACCCGGCCACCTGCATCTACGTCGGCGACGACGAGCGCGACATCGTCGCCGCCAACGCCGCCGGCATGGCCTCGGTAGCCGCGCTGTGGGGCTACCGCCTCGACGAAGACAATCCGCTGGCCTGGGGCGCCGAGGTCATGGTCGAACAGCCTGCCGAGCTGCAGCACGCGCGCGCCTGGCCGGCGGCAAGGAACCCGCAATGACCACCTCCACCGCCCTCGACAGCTTCCTCGACAAATGGCGCACCCGCTGGCCGGAATGGCAGGTCGCCGAACCGTTCGTGCCCGAAGCCCAGCGCACGCTGGTGGTGGCCTGGTTCTCGCTGCTGCAGGAATTCGACGACATCCTCAACACCAGCGGCGACCCGATGCCGGCCGACGCCAAGCTGGCGTGGTGGGGCGAGGAACTGCGCAGCTGGTCCGCGCAGCGCTCGCGGCATCCGCTGGGGCGGATGCTCGAGCCGGTACGCGCACCGTGGGCGGAACTGGCGCAGGCATTGCCGGACCTGATCGAAGCCCGTGCGGTGCCGGTCGACCCGGCCCAGGCGCAACGCGCGCTGCAGGCCTATGGCGCGGCGGTGGCGGCGGTGGAAGCAGTGATGTTCGACACCCCCGCGCGTGGCGATGTCGCCACCCCGGTGGTGCTGCAGACCCTGGCCCAGCGCCTGCACGAAGCCGGCGTGGCCGCCGTGCCGCGTTCGCTGCTGGCCGACGACGACGGCAATGCCACCCATCGCTGGGGCCAGCAGCTGCTGCGGAACTGGCCGGCCCGCGTCGCCGGCCCGCGTCCGCGCCGCCTGTACGCCTCGCTCGCGCGCACCCGCCAGCAGGCGTGGTCGCAGGGGCAGGAGCTCAAAGCGACGCCCGTGAGGACGCTGCTGCGCACTTGGTGGGCAGCACGGGGGTAACGCGACATCCGTTCATGCGTGCAATCGCACGCATCGCCGGTAGGGTCGCATCCCGATCGACCGCCGATGCCTGTGCATCGTTCTGTTGGGGCATGACCTCTGATCGGAACGCGCCCTTCGGTTTGGGTCATGCGTTCGTCGCACCGATCACCGTTATCGGCGGCCGTTTGGGAACCGGCCCTACCGGCGACCCGTCGACGACGTATCGGATGGGGCGCGGCGTCACCGGTTGCGCTCCAGCACCAACAGCGGATCAATCCGCGTGTCGAACCAGTTCATGCCCCAATGCAGGTGCGGGCCGGTGGCACGGCCGGTGGCGCCGACGGCGGCGATCACCTGGCCCTGTTCGACCCGGTCGCCCACCTTCACGTCGATCCGCGACAGGTGCAGGAAGTTCGAGCTGATCCCGAACCCGTGGTCGAGCAGCAAGGTGCCGCCGGTCAGGTAAAGATCCGGGCCGGCAAACGTCACCACACCGGCAGCCGGCGCCTTCACCGGCGTACCGGTCGGCACCGCGATATCCATGCCCGAATGCCCCGAACCGGGCTGGCCGTTGTACACCCGCGCATTGCCGAAGCGACCGCTGATCCGTCCCTGCACCGGCCAGATGAAGGCCTGCGCGAAATCGGTGCGGTTGTCGTCGCGCGCACGCGCGGCGGTGACCTGTGCCTGTTCGCGCTTGATCCGTTCGGCAATGGCCGGCGGCGGGTTCACGGTCTTGGGCGGCACGCCGTTGACGCGCTCCACTGGCCAGTCGCGCGGGGTCACCGCGATGCTCACCGTTTCGCTGCCGCCATCGGGGCGCTGCACCTGCACCTGCAGCGGTCCCTGCGCGTCGCGGCCGATCCCGAACACCACGCTGCCATAGCCGCTCACCCGCAGCGTGCGCCCGTCATAGCGGACCACGCTGCCGGCCGGCACCTTGCCGATCACCATCGCACCCTGCGAAGCGCTGGCCGGGAACACCACGCGCGCATCGGCCTGGGCCTCGGCGGGCGAGGGCAGCAGGCCGAGCGTTGCGATCGGGGCCAGGGCCAGCAGGCCCAGGCCCAGTACGCGTGCCCGCATCAGCGGTCGTAGCTCATGCGCTGGCCGTTCGGCGCGCCCACCAGCTGGGTGCCGTCCCAGGCCAGCTGGCCGTTGACCCAGGTCGAGGCGATCCGCGAGCGGAAGGTCATGCCCTCGAACGGGGACCAGCCGCACTTGGAGAGCACGTCTTCGCGCTTCACGGTGAACGGCACGTCTTCCACCAGCACCAGGTCGGCCCAGTAGCCTTCGCGCAGGTAGCCGCGCTGGCTCACGTCGAACAGCTGGGCCGGGGCGTGCGCGAACTTCTGCACCACCTGGGTGATCTCCAGCTTGCCCTCATGCACCAGTTCCAGTGCCGCCACCAGCGCGTACTGCACCAGCGGCAGGCCCGACGGCGCCTGCGGGTACGGCTTCTGCTTCTCTTCCCAGGTGTGCGGGGCGTGGTCGGTGGCGAGCACGTCGATCACGTCCTCGGCCACCGCGCGGGTCAGCGCCTCGCGGTCGCTGGCTTCCTTGATCGCCGGGTTGCACTTGATCAGGTTGCCCAGCCGCGCGTAGTCGCTGCGGTCGAAGCGCAGGAAGTGGATGCAGGTTTCGGCGGTGATCTGCTTGCGGCTGCCGTCGGCGCGCACCAGCGGGCCCTTCTCGAACAGCGACAGCTCGTCGGCGGTGGAAATGTGCAGCACGTGCAGGCGGGTGCCGTGCTTCTTCGCCAGCGAAACGGCCAGCACCGACGACTTCAGGCAGGCCTCGCGCGAACGGATGTCCGGGTGCTGCTCCGCGCTCAGCGCATCGCCGTACTTCTCGGCGTACACCTTGGCGTTGGCGTCGATCATCGGCGTGTCTTCGCAGTGCGTGATGATCGGGGTCGGCGCGAACTTGAAGATCGCGTCCAGCGTCTCCGGGTTGTCGACCAGCATGTTGCCGGTGGAGGCGCCCATGAACACCTTGACGCCCGGCGTGGTCAGCGGGTCGATCAGTTTGACGTCTTCCAGGTTGTCGTTGCTGGCGCCCATGTAGAAGCCGTAGTTGGCGCGCGCACGGCCAGCCGCGGAGTCGTACTTGGCCTGCAGGGCCGCCGCGTTGAGGGTCGGCGGGTTGGTGTTGGGCATGTCCATGAAGCTGGTCAGGCCCCCGGCCACGGCCGCGGCCGACTCGGTGGCGATGTCGCCCTTGTGGGTCAGGCCCGGTTCGCGGAAGTGGACCTGGTCGTCGATCATCCCGGGCAGCAGCCAGCGCCCGGCCGCGTCGACCACCTGGTCGCCGCCCTGCGGCTGCAGGCCGGTGCCGATCTGCGCGATGCGGCCGTTTTCGATGCGCAGGTCGCCGTTGAAGACGCGGCCTTCGTTGACCATGCGGGCGTTGACGATGAGCGTGGAGGGCATTTCAGTGTTTTCCTGTGCAGCGGCAATCGGCGTGCGCGGTGCGCGGCGGCACCTCGTCCACGCCACCGGGATGGAAGGGATGGCAGCGCCCCAGCCGGCGCGCGGCCAGCCAGCTGCCGCGCGCGGGACCATGCGTGGCGATGGCCTGCATGGCGTATTCAGAACAACTGGGCACGAACCGGCAGCGCGGCCCGAGCAGGGGGCTGATGAAGCGCTTGTAGAAGCGCAACAGGGCGATGAGCAGGTGGGAGATCACCCCCCAATCTTAGAGCAGTTGGCATGAAGGCCGCATTTGTCGCAGGATGGGGTGTTGGACCCGTCCGCGCGCAGGCGCGGCGGGCCGCCCCGGCGCCATCGCCGGGTCAGGTTCCGAACTGCGCAGCTCGGGAACCCGCGCCATGCTCCAGGCCTGAACGGAGCGGGTGAAGAGGTTGCTGCTGCTGGTCGGGTAGGCTATAAAGGCCCGCTTTCCCGGGCCCCGGGGAAACCAAGGAAGAGCGTTTCGTGGCTGCTAAAAAAATTGCAAAGAAGGCCGTCAAGGCCGCCAAGAAAACCGCCAAGCCCGTTGTAAAGAAGTTGGCGGCCAAGCCTGTTGCCAAAAAACCGGCGGCCAAGCCGGCATCTGCGAAAAAGTCGGCCGCCAAGGCGCCGGCCAAGGCGGTGAAGAAGGCCGTTGCCAAGAAGCCGGTCGCCAAGGCGCCGGTCAAGAAGGCAGCGCCGAAGCCTGTTGCCAAGCCGGCAGCAAAAAAGGCCGTCGCCAAGACCACGGCAGCCAAAAAGCCGGTCGCAAAGACCCCGGTGAAAAAGGCCGCCGCACCCGCCAGCAAGACCACGGCCAAGAAAACGACCCCACCGGCGGCCAAGTCCGCGCCGGTGAAAAAGGCGGCTGCCAAGCCTGCACCGGCCAAGCCGGCCAGCAAGCCTGCCGCCACCAAGCCGGCTGCCAAGCCGGTTGCAGCACCCGTAGTGAAGTCCGCACCGAAGCCGGCATCGCCGGCCCCGGCCAAGTCTGTCCCGGCCAAGGCCGCGGCCAAGCCTGCTCCTGCCCCGGCCGCCGCGCCGAAGCCAGTAGCGGCCGCCCCCGCCCCGAAGGCCCCGCAAAACAAGAATCCCGTGCCCGTTTCGAAATCGCCTGCAAAAACTCCCGTGAAAACCGAATCCGCTCCCAAGCCCGTGTCGCGTCCGGTTGGCAAGGTCGCCGTGGCCGTCGCCGCCCGTTCGGCCGCACCGGCCCCGCGCACCAAGGTGAAAGTGGTGGAATACAAGACCGACGAGGCCACTGGCCGTCCGATCCTGCCGGCCGGCTACAAGCCGAGCGCGGAAGAGGAGTACATGAGCGCGCTGCAGCTGGAGTATTTCCGCCAGCGCCTGCAGAACTGGCGCAATGAACTGGTCGAGGAATCCAAGCAGACCATCGCCAACCTGCAGGAAGAAGTGCGTGACATCGGCGACGAAGCCGAGCGCGCCACCCGCGAGACCGAAAACTCGCTGGAACTGCGCACCCGCGACCGTTACCGCAAACTGATCGGCAAGATCAACAGCACGCTCAAGCGCCTGGAAGACGGCGACTACGGTTTCTGTGTCGACACCGGCGAAGAAATCGGCCTGGACCGCCTCGAAGCGCGTTTGACCGCCGAACGCACCATCGACGCCCAGGAACGTTGGGAACACCTGCAGAAGCAGCAGGGCGACTGATAGTTGCGCTGAGCTGATGCATACAGG
This sequence comes from Stenotrophomonas sp. VV52, assembly GCF_002893095.1. GTDB lineage: Bacteria > Pseudomonadota > Gammaproteobacteria > Xanthomonadales > Xanthomonadaceae > Stenotrophomonas > Stenotrophomonas aracearum. The sequence goes on from NZ_PKQQ01000001.1 coordinate 293,315, forward strand.
AAACCCGGCCTTGGCCGGGTTTTTTGTTGTTCGCCAAGAGCAGCGTCTCAGTGCTACGTGCAGGGGCGGCCGCCGGGCAGCCCCGCTCCGGGACACGCCGTGAATACGTCCATGTAGGCTGCTAGAAAACATCCATGTTTTCTAGCGTCCCTCCGGGGGCTACCCGGCGGCCGCCCCCGTACATGGTCGCGAGGCGGTGAGAAAGAGCAGCCGGGCAGAGCCCGGCGCTACGCGTCTCCCTTGGCCTCCTACGCACTATCGCGGGGCCGGCGGGTGGGGGGTACGGGACCGTGAAGGCACATGGATGTGCCGCCCGAGCCTAACGGGAGATTTAAGGCGTGTCCCGTACCCCCCGCCCGCCGGCCCCACACCAGGGAACGTCTCAGCCGAGGGCTGTTCGCCTGAATCCAACAGCAGCCGGGCAGGGCCCGGCTCTACCGCGGATCGTTTGCAACCCGGTGCAAATGGGGCTCCAGCTGGCGTTACTGCAGGTCGCGCAGGTTCAACCGCCGCAGGGTCGGGTTCTTCCAGGCGGTAATGCCGGCCACGCTCAACACCGCGAAACCGCCCAGCACCACCGCCGGGACCAGGCCGAGAAGCTTGGCCATCGTGCCCGCGTAGAACGCGCCCAGTTCGTTCGACGAACTGATGAAGATGCCGTTGATCGACGACACCCGCCCGCGCATTTCTTCCGGCGTGGCCAGCTGCAGGATCGTCGAGCGGATCACCACCGACACCCCGTCGAACGCCCCGTAGAACAGCAGGATCACCGCCGACAGCCAGAAGCTGTGCGACAGCCCGAACCCGATCACGCACAGGCCGAACCCCGCCACCGCGAACAACAGCACACGCCCCGCATGGCGCTGCAGCGGCCGGCGCGCCAGCCACAGGCCCACGCACACCGAACCCAGCGCCGGCGCCGCGCGCAGGATGCCCAGCCCTTCCGGACCGTGGTGCAGGATCTCGTGCAGGAACGCCGGCAGCATCGCCACCACCCCGCCCAGCAGCACCGAAAACATGTCCAGCGCCATCGCCCCGACCATGATCCGGTTGCCCAGCACGAAGCGGCCGCCCTCCGCAATGCTCTTGAAGATCGGCGCCGCCGGCCCCGTGTGCACCGGCTCGGACACCCGCAGCGTCGCCAGGCAGCCCAGCGCCGCCAGCGCCGCCACCACCGCCACCCCGTACGACAGGCTCTTGCCGCCCCAGGCCACCAGCAGCCCGCCCAATGCCGGGCCCACCACCATGCCCGCCTGGAACACCACCGACCCCAGCCCTGCACCGCGCGCGAACTGGTGCCGTTCCAGCACCCGCGCAAACAACGCGTTGTAGATTGGCGACAGGAACGCCCGGACCATGCCCGTCATCGCCACCGCCGCATAGATCGGCCACACCCCGTTGAACGGCAGCCAGCCCTCCGCCACCGCCGTCAGCACCACCGCCGTCAGCACCAGCCCGCTGCACGCCACCATGCCCAGCTTCCGTCGCGGCAGGTGGTCCACCAGGTAGCCCGCGAACGGCGCCACGCAGAAGAACGGCAGCACCTCGGCCAGCCCGACCAGGCCCAGCGAGAATGGATTGCGGGTGACTTCGTAGATATGCCAGCCGACCGTCACCGCCACGATCTGGTACGACAGCATCGCCAGGATCCGGTACGCCAGCAGCAGCGAGAAACCTGGGCGGCGCAACAGGCCCAGCGCGCTCTCGGCGGGCTCGGACGGGGCAGGGGCACTCACGACGCCGACTGCGCCACTGCGGTCTCACGGATGAAGGCCAGCATCGCCGCCACCCCGTTGCTGCGGGTCGGCGACAGGTGTCGCGACAGCCCGATGTCCTGGATGTAGGTCGGCTCCGTGGCCAGGATCTCCGCCGCCGAACGCCCCGAGTACACCCGAAGCGCCAGGTAGATCAGGCCCGACACGATGGCCGAATCGCTGATCGCGTGGAACCGCAGCGCATCGGCGTTGCCCTCCGGCACGATCCACACCATCGACTGGCAGCCGAGCAGCCGGTGCTCCTCCGTCTTCCATTCGTCCGGGAAGGCGGGCAGCTTGCGGCCCAGGTCGATCAGGTACTGGTAACGCTCCGACCAGTCGCCGAAGAACGCGAATTCCTCGGCAATGGCGGCCTGCGCCTCGGCAGCAGTGGGTTCAATCGGGAACGGGGAGTCGATCACAGCAATCTCAACAAGATGGGGTGGCTTTCAACGTTTACGCGACCAGCGCACGCCCTGCGCGGTGTCTTCCAGCACGATGCCTTCCTCGTCCAGCTGCCGGCGCAGCGCGTCGGCCCGGGCGAAATCGCGCGCCGCCTTGGCCGCAGTGCGCTCGTCGATCAGCGCCTGGATGCGGGCGTCATCGTCGGCGTTGCCGCCACTGGTGCCGAACCACGCGGCCGGGTCCTGCTGCAGCAGCCCCAGCGCCTGCCCGGCGCCCAGCAGGGCCGACTTCAACGCGGCCTTGTCGGCGCCCTCGGCGCGGCGCGCCTCACCCGCCAGCCGGGCCAGTTCGGCCAGCGCCTGCGGCGTGTTCAGATCGTCGTCCAGCGCCGCCTCGACCTCGGCCGGAATGGCCGGGGTCGCGGCCACGTCGGCCAGGTCGCGCAGCGTGCCGTACAGCCGGTCGAGGGTGCGCACCGACTGCTCGATCAGCGCGTCCGACCAGTCCAGCGGCTGCCGATAATGCGCCGACAGCAGCGCATAGCGCAGCGCTTCCGGCGCATGCTGGCGGACCAGATCGTGGACCCGTTCGATATTGCCGATCGACTTGCTCATCTTGGCGCCGCCGAAGTTGAGCATGCCGTTGTGCAGCCAGAACCGGGCGAAGGTCTGCCCGCCGTGCGCGCACTCGCTCTGCGCGATCTCGTTCTCATGGTGCGGGAACTGCAGGTCCACCCCGCCGGCATGGATGTCGATGGTCGGGCCCAGGTGGGCCGCGGCCATCGCCGAGCACTCGATGTGCCAGCCCGGGCGGCCCCGGCCCCAGGGCGACTCCCAGCCCGGCAGGTCGTCGCTGGAGGGCTTCCACAGCACGAAATCGCCCGGGTCGCGCTTGTACGGCGCCACGTCCACCCGGGCCCCGGCCAGCATTTCCTCCGGGTCGCGGTTGGAGAGCTTGCCGTAGCCTTCGAACGAGGCCACCGCGAACAGCACGTGGCCCTCGGCCGCGTAGGCGTGGTCGGCCGCGATCAGCTGCTCGATCATCGCGATGATCTGCGGAATGTGCGCGGTGGCTTCCGGCTCGATGTCCGGCGGCACCACGCCCAGCGCGGCCATGTCTTCCCGGTAGGCGGCGGCAAAGCGGTCGGTGATCGTCGAGATCGGCACCGCCTGCTCGCGCGCGGCCGTGTTGATCTTGTCGTCCACGTCGGTGATGTTGCGGGCGTAGCGCAGCCCGCCGAAGCGGCGCCGCAGCAGGTCGGCCAGCACCCCGAACACCACCGGCCCGCGCGCGTTGCCGATGTGCACGTAGTTGTAGACCGTGGGGCCGCACACATACAGGGTCGGACAGGTCGGATCGAGCGGGGTGAACGGTTCGAGCTGGCGTGTCAGGGTGTTGTGCAGGCGCAGGGTCATGGGGGCGTAGGGCCGGGGGGAGTAGGGGGGCAAGCCTTCGATTTTAGATCACATCGACCGCCTGCGGCGCTCCAGCACCCGGCCCGGGTCGGAATCGGTCCCTCCGGGATGGGCAGATGCGTCGCGGACGGGTAATGTTCAGCCCCTTGTGCCTGTCACTGCCTACACTATCCCCCTTGTCCCCAATCCTGTTGCCAATGAAATCCGCTTCGTTGCTGACCCTGACCTGCCTGTTGGGTAGCGCCGCCTCCGTGGCGTGCGCCCAGGAAGCCGAGGTCCGTAACCGGGTGGTGATCGTGGAGAACGTCAAGTTCGACTACGCACAGGTGCTCAACGTGGAACCGGTGTTCCAGACCCTGCGGGCCACCCGCACTGAAGAACACTGCGAGCCGGTCTCGACCCGGACCCTGGCCCCGGTCAACGTCACCGGCGAAGAGCCGCAGGAAGAGAAGGGCCGCTTCGGCCGCTTCATGGACTCGGTCCGCTCGATCTTCAAGCGTGAAGACGGCAGCGTCGAGGAAGAGATGGCCCCCGTGGCCGAGGCCCCGGCCAGCAACAACGGCCCGCTGCTGACCCGCGACTGCCGGATCATCCCGGTCGGGCGCGAGTTCCGCCGGCCGATCGCCTATGACGTCGATTACGTCTACAAGGGCACCAAGTACCGCTCGCGGCTGCCCGAAGACCCGGGTAACCGGCTCAAGATCCGGGTCTCCATCACCCCCTGGGTCGGTCCCGAGCAGGCCAGCGCCGCCAATCCGTGACCCCGGGTCTTGCACCCACCCCCCACGCATGCAAAGATGGGCGGCCATGAAACTCACCGACTTCCAGCACGACACCAGCGCCGCCCGTATGGCTACGGGCATGACGTCGCGTGCCCGCCGACCGGAACCCCACATTTTCGCTGGGTAACCGGAGCTTCGTGCTGTCTGTTCGGAAAACCCAGCCTCCCGGCTGGGTTTTTTCGTTTCTACGTTCTGAAAAGTTTCATCTGTACGTTTCTTCCATCCCTTTCCTCTAAACGCCCGCCTCAAAGGATCACCCGATGTCCCTGAAGCACTTCCTGAACACCCAGGACTGGAGCCGCCCCGAACTCGATGCCCTGCTGACCCAGGCCGCATTGTTCAAGCGCAACAAGCTGGGCGATCAGCTCAAGGGCAAGTCCATTGCCCTGGTGTTCTTCAACCCGTCCATGCGCACCCGCACCAGCTTCGAGCTGGGCGCGTTCCAGCTGGGCGCACATGCGGTGGTGCTGCAGCCGGGCAAGGACGCGTGGCCGATCGAGTTCAACCTGGGCACCGTGATGGACGGCGACACCGAAGAGCACATCGCCGAAGTGGCCAAGGTGCTGGGCCGCTACTGCGACATCATCGCCGTGCGCGCGTTCCCCAAGTTCGTGGACTGGGCCTACGACCGCCAGGACATCGTGCTCAACAGCTTCGCGAAGTACTCGCCGGTGCCGGTGATCAACATGGAAACCATCACCCACCCGTGCCAGGAACTGGCCCACGTGATGGCGCTGCAGGAACACTTCGGTACCCAGGACCTGCGCGGCAAGAAGTACGTGCTGACCTGGACCTACCACCCCAAGCCGCTGAACACCGCCGTGGCCAACTCGGCGCTCACCATCGCCACCCGCATGGGCATGGACGTGACCCTGCTGTGCCCGACCGCCGACTACATCCTCGACGACCGCTACATGGGCTGGGCCGAGCAGAACGTCGCCGAGAACGGCGGTTCGCTGAAGATCAGCCATGACATCGCCAGCGCCTACAGCGGTGCCGACGTGGTCTACGCCAAGAGCTGGGGCGCGCTGCCGTTCTTCGGCAACTGGGAACCGGAAAAGCCCATCCGCGACCAGTACAAGCACTTCATCGTCGACGAAGAAAAGATGGCGCTGACCAACAACGGCGTGTTCAGCCACTGCCTGCCGCTGCGCCGCAACGTCAAGGCCACCGACGCGGTGATGGACTCGCCGCAGTGCATCGCGATCAACGAAGCCGAAAACCGCCTGCACGTCCAAAAGGCCATCATGGCCGCCGTAGCAGGCCGCTGATTTTTTACGGTTGCCGGGCAGAGCCCGGCACTACCGGTAGCGCCGGGCTCTGCCCGGCCCACGCAATCCCACATTCCATCCATTAGAGCCACACCCCCATGACCAACAAAGACATCGTCCTCGCCTTCTCCGGTGGCCTCGACACCAGCTTCTGCGTGCCCTACCTGCAGGAACGCGGCTACAACGTGCACACCGTGTTCGCCGACACCGGCGGCGTGGATGACGAAGAACGCGACTTCATCGAAAAGCGCGCCGCCGAACTGGGCGTGTCCAGCCACGTCACCGTCAACGGTGGCCCGGCCATCTGGGCCGGCTTCGTCAAGCCGTTCGTGTGGGCCGGCGAAGGCTACCAGGGCCAGTACCCGCTGCTGGTGTCCGACCGTTACCTGATCGTCGACGCCGCGCTGAAGCGCGCCGCCGAACTGGGCACCAACATCATTGCCCACGGCTGCACCGGCATGGGCAACGACCAGGTCCGCTTCGACCTCGCCGTGAAGGCGCTGGGCGACTACCAGATCGTCGCGCCGATCCGTGAAATCCAGAAGGAACATACCCAGACCCGCGCCTACGAGCAGAAGTACCTGGAAGAGCGCGGCTTCGGCGTGCGCGCCAAGCAGCAGGCCTACACCATCAACGAAAACCTGCTCGGCCTGACCATGTCCGGCGGCGAGATCGACCGTTGGGAAGCCCCGGGCGAAGGCGCGCGTGGCTGGTGCGCACCGCGCAGCGAGTGGCCGGAAGCGGCGCTGAACGTCACCCTGAAGTTCGTTGAAGGCGAAGCGGTTGAACTGAACGGCCAGGCGCTGCCGGGCGAGCAGATCCTGGCCCAGCTCAACAAGCTGTTCGCGCCGTACGGCGTGGGCCGTGGCGTGTACACCGGCGACACCGTGATCGGCCTGAAGGGCCGCATCGTGTTCGAAGCGCCGGGCCTGGTCTCGCTGCTGACCGCGCATCGCGCGCTGGAAGACGCGGTGCTGACCAAGCAGCAGAACCGCTTCAAGCCGGACGTGGCGCGCAAGTGGGTGGAGCTGGTGTACGAAGGCTTCTACCACGACCCGCTGAAGACCGACATCGAAGCGTTCCTGAAGTCCTCGCAGGCCAAAGTCAACGGCGAAGTGGTGCTGGAAACCCGTGGCGGTCGCGTCGACGCGGTGGCGGTGAAGTCGCCGCACCTGCTGAATACCAAGGGTGCCACCTACGCGCAGTCGGCCGACTGGGGCGTGGAAGAAGCCGAAGGCTTCATCAAGCTCTTTGGCATGAGCTCCACCCTTTACGCCCAGGTAAATCGTTGACGTAGTGCCGGCCGCTGGCCGGCTCCTCGTGCTGCCGGGTTTCGCCTGGAGCCGGCCGGCGGCCGGCACTACCACCTGATTCGTTTGGAACTTCTGACACATGCTTGAACAAACGCTCACCCACCTGCAGGCGCTGGTGTCCTTCGACACCCGCAACCCGCCGCGTGCGATCACCACCGGTGGCATCTTCGATTACCTGCGCGCGAACCTGCCCGGGTTCAACGTGGAGGTGATCGACCATGGCGATGGCGCGGTCAGCCTGTATGCGGTGCGCGGTATGCCCAGGTACCTGTTCAACGTGCACCTGGACACCGTGCCCGATTCCCCGCACTGGAGCGCCGACCCGCATGTCATGCGGCGCACCGATGACCGGGTGATCGGGTTGGGCGTGTGCGACATCAAGGGCGCGGCCGCTGCACTGGTGGCCGCGGCCAATGCCAGCGATGGCGATGCCGCGTTCCTGTTCTCCAGCGACGAAGAAGCCAACGACCCGCGCTGCATCGCCGCCTTCCTCGCCCGGGGCATCCCGTACGAGGCAGTGCTGGTGGCCGAACCGACCATGAGCGAAGCGGTACTCGCGCACCGGGGCATCAGCTCGGTGCTGATGCACTTCGCCGGGAGGGCAGGGCACGCGTCGGGCAGGCAGGACGCGGCCGCCAGCGCGTTGCACCAGGCCATGCGCTGGGGCAACCGCGCGCTGGACCATGTGGAATCGCTGGCCCATGCGCGCTTCGGCGGGCTGACCGGGCTGCGCTTCAACATCGGCCGGGTCGAAGGCGGCATCAAGGCCAACATGATCGCCCCGGCCGCCGAGCTGCGCTTCGGGTTCCGCCCGCTGCCGTCGATGGACATCGACGCGCTGCTGGCAACCTTTGCCGGGTTTGCCGAGCCGGCCGCAGCCAGCTTCACCGAAACCTTCCGTGGCCCCAGCCTGCCGGCCGGGGACATCGCCGAAGCCGAGAACCGCCGCCTCGCCGCGCGCGACGTGGCCGACGCGCTGGACCTGCCGATCGGCAATGCGGTGGACTTCTGGACCGAAGCCTCGCTGTTCTCGGCCGGCGGCTACACCACCCTGGTGTACGGCCCGGGCGACATCGCCCAGGCCCACACCGCCGACGAGTTCGTGACGCTGGAGCAGCTGCAGCGCTACACCGACGCCGTGCACCGCATCATCAGCGCCGGCGCCTGACCGAATGACGCCGTCGTGGCCCCCACTGACGGACCTTCCATCGCGGCTGCGGCCGCCTGTGACGAAACCGAAATGCCTTCTTCCCTCCAGCCCCACCGCCAGACCCGCCAGACCATCGTGCGCCTGCTTTCCAGCATGGCCAGCGCGAAGGAGATCAGCCAGTACCTCAAGCGCTTTTCGCAGGTGGACGCCAAGCGCTTCGCCGTGGTCAAGGTCGGCGGCGCCGTGCTGCGCGACGATCTCGAGGCACTGACCTCGTCGCTGTCGTTCCTGCAGGAAGTCGGGCTCACCCCGATCGTGCTGCACGGTGCGGGCCCGCAGCTGGACGCCGAGCTGTCGGCGGCAGGCATCGTCAAGCAGACCGTCAACGGCCTGCGCGTGACCTCGCCGGAAGGCCTGGCGATCGTGCGCCGGGTGTTCCAGGCCTCCAACCTGCAGCTGGTCGAAGCGCTGCAACAGAACGGTGCGCGCGCGACCTCGATCACCGGTGGCGTGTTCGAAGCCGAATACCTGGACCAGGCCACCTACGGGCTGGTCGGCGAAGTGAAGAAGGTCAACCTGGCCCCGATCGAAGCCAGCCTGCGCGCCGGTTCCATTCCGGTCATCACCAGCCTGGGCGAAACCCGTTGCGGGCAGATCCTCAACGTCAACGCAGACTTCGCCGCCAACGAACTGGTGCAGGAACTGCAGCCGTACAAGATCATCTTCCTCACCGGCACCGGCGGCCTGCTCGACGAAGAGGGCACGGTGATCGACTCGATCAACCTGTCCACCGAGTACGACCAGCTGATGCAGCAGCCGTGGATCCACGGCGGCATGCGGGTCAAGATCGAACAGATCAAGGACCTGCTGGACCGGCTGCCGCTGGAGTCGTCGGTGTCGATCACGCGCCCGGCCGACCTGGCCAAGGAACTGTTCACCCACAAGGGCTCGGGCACACTGGTGCGCAAGGGCGAGAAGGTGCTGCGCGCCACTGCGTGGAGCGAACTGGACCTGCCGCGCCTGAAGGGCCTGATCGAATCCAGCTTCGGCCGTGTCCTGGTGCCGGACTACTTCGACAAGACCAAGCTGCTGCGCGCCTACGTCAGCGAGAACTACCGCGCCGCGGTGCTCCTCACCGATGAGGCCGAAGGCGTGTACCTGGACAAGTTCGCCGTGCTCGACGATGCACAGGGCGAAGGCCTTGGCCGTGCCGTGTGGAACGTGATGCTGGAGGAAACCCCGCAGCTGTTCTGGCGCTCGCGCCACGGCAACCCGATCAACCATTTCTACTACGCCGAGTCCGACGGCTGCTACAAGCAGGACCACTGGAAGGTGTTCTGGTTCGGCGCCGACGGCTTCGAGCGCATCCGCAGCTACGTGGACCACTGCGCCGCGCGTAAACCGAGCCTGGAGGGCTGAGCGCATGAGCACCAAGACCTTCACTGTCGGCATCGTCGGCGCCCGTGGCCATACCGGCGCCGAGCTGGTCAAGCTGATCGCCGCGCACCCACGGCTGCAGCTGGGCTTCGTGTCCTCGCGTGAGCTGGCCGGGCAGCCGGTTGCCGCGCATTACCCTGAGATCACTGGCGACCTGCTGTTCGAAAACCTCGATGCGGACGCCGTTGCCGCCAAGGGCATGGACGCGGTGATCCTCGCGCTGCCCAACGACCTGTCCGCGCCGTTCGTCACTGCGCTGGACGCCGCGCGCCCGGACACGGTGATCGTCGACCTCTCGGCTGACCATCGTTTCGAAGGCAGCTGGTACTACGGCCTGCCCGAACTGACCCGGGGCGACTACACCGGCCAGAAGCACATCAGCAACCCGGGCTGCTACGCCACCGCCATGCAGCTGGCGATCAGCCCGCTGCTCGACCAGCTGGCCGGCCCGCCGCAGTGCTTCGGCGTGTCCGGCTACTCCGGCGCCGGCACCACCCCGTCGGACAAGAACAACCCCGAGCTGCTGCGCGACAACCTGATGCCGTATGCGCTCACCAACCACGTGCACGAGCGCGAAGTGAGCGCACACCTGCGCGTGCCGGTGGAGTTCATGCCGCACGTGGCGCCGCATTTCCGTGGCATCACCATGACCGTCAACCTGTGGCTGCAGCAGCAGATGACCCGCGAGCAGATCGTGGACGCCTACCGCCGCTTCTACGCCGACGAAGCGCTGGTCGAAGTGATCGACGAAGCGCCATGGGTCAGCCGCATTGCCGGCCGCCATGGCGTGCAGATCGGTGGCTTCACCGTGGCCCCGGGCGGCAAGCGCGTAGTGGTGGTGGCGACCCTGGACAACCTGCTCAAGGGCGCGGCCACCCAGGCCATGCAGAACCTCAACCTGGCCCTGGGCCTGGACGAACTGACCTCGATTCCGCATTGATTGGAGCACCCCATGGCTGACCTTCTGTGGCAGAAGCCCGGCGTCGCGGTAGACGCAAAGATCCAGACCTTCCTGGCCGGCGATGACGTCATCCTCGACCGCGAGTTCTTCCTGTACGACGTGCAGGCCAGCAAGGCGCATGCGCAGGGCCTGGAGAACATCGGCATCCTCGACGGCGCCGAGCGCGAAGCGCTGCAGCGCGAACTGGACGTGCTCGCCGAGGATTTCCGCAGCGGCGCGTTCGTGCTGGATGAGCGCTTCGAAGACTGCCATTCGGCGATCGAAGCGCGGCTCACCGAGCGCCTCGGCGACGCCGGCCGCAAGATCCACACCGGCCGCAGCCGCAACGACCAGATCCTGGTCGCCACCCGCCTGTGGCTGAAGGACAATCTGCTGCAGGTGTCCGCGCTGAGCCGCGAAGTGGCCAAGGTCGCGCTGGACCGTGCCGAGGCCGAACAGCACCTGCCGGTGCCGGGCTACACCCATATCCAGCGCGCCGTGGTGTCCTCCGCGGGCATGTGGTGGGCCGGCTGGGCCGAGGCCTTCATCGACAACGCGGTGCGTGCGCACGACACCTTCGCGCTGGTCGACGCCAACCCGCTCGGCACCGCCGCCGGTTATGGCGTGAACCTGCCGCTGGACCGCGCCCACACCACCCAGGCGCTGGGCTTTGCGCGCATGCAGATCTCGCCGATCTACGCGCAGCTCTCGCGCGGCAAGTTCGAACTGGCCGCACTGGAAGCACTGGGCGGGGCCACCCTCGACCTGCGCCGGCTGGCCTGGGACCTGTCGCTGTTCACCAGCGGCGAGTACAGCTTCGTCGCGTTGCCGGCGCAGTACACCACCGGCAGCTCGATCATGCCGAACAAGCGCAACCCGGACGTGATCGAGCTGATGCGCGCCACCCACGCCAGCGTGGCCGCCGCGCGTACCGAGATCGAGCAGCTGCTGTCGCTGCCGTCGGGCTACCACCGCGACCTGCAGGGCAGCAAGGGCGCCATCTTCCACGGCTTCGGTCGCGGCCTGGCCGCGCTGGAACTGCTGCCGGCGCTGCTGGCCAACCTGGAGTGGCGCGAAGACAAGCTGCGCGCCGCCATCGACTCGGGTATGTACGCCACCGACGTCGCGGTGGAAGCGGCCGTGGCCGGCGTGCCGTTCCGCGAGGCCTACAAGGCCGCAGCGGCGGCATCGGACACTGCCGGGCAGGGGCGCACCCCCGAAGGCAGCCTGTCCGCGCGCGTCTCGCCCGGCGCGGCCGCCGACCTGCGGCTGGACGAACTGCGCGCCCGCTGGGCGGCATTGGTGTAAACGGGAACGGCGGCCAATGGCCGCCGTTTTCGCATGTGTCGATCTCCCTGCACACGGACTCCCCATGAAGATCTGCTATCTCGTACTGGTCACCCGCACTCCCGGATTCACCGACCACGCGGCCACGGAACACGTGCGCTTCCTTGATGAGGTGCGCGTGCGTGACCAGCTGCTGATCACCGGTAGCTTCACCGACAAGACCGGCGGCGCCTACGTGCTGCACAACGTGGCCGACCGCACCGCGGCGCAGGCCATCGTCGATGCTGATCCGCTGCTGGTGCTGGGCAGCGCGACCGCCACCGTCCACGAATGGTCCACCCGCTGAGGCGAACCCCCCGATGACCCCCGCCCGCGTGCAGTCCGCGTTCCCCGAACAACCTGTACCGGCGTGGAAACGCGCCGTGCTCAAGGTCGGCAGCAGCCTGCTGGCGGCCGACGGCGGCGGGCTGTCGCCGCGCCACGCGCTCGGCCTCGCCCAGTTCGTCTCAGCGAATGTGCTGGCCGGGCGCGAGGTGGTGATCGTGTCCTCCGGTGCCGTCGCCGCCGGCCGCGCCATCGTGCCGCGCGCGATTGAAGCCGGCGCGGCAATGGCCGCACGCCAGGCGCTGGCCGCGCTCGGGCAGGCGCAGCTGATCGGCCTGTGGCAGCGGTTCTTCGAGCGCCCGGTGGCGCAGGTACTGCTGACCCACGACGACCTGCGCAACCGGCGCCGTTACCTCAACGCACGGGCCACGCTCAACGAGCTGCTGCGGCTGGGCGCGTTGCCGGTGGTGAACGAGAACGACACCGTGTCCGTGGATGAGCTCAAGCTTGGCGACAACGACAACCTGGCCGCCACCGTGGCCGCGCTGATCGACGCGGACATCCTGTTCATCGCCACCGATATCGACGGCCTGTACAGCGCCGATCCGCGCCGCGACCCGCAGGCCCGTCCGATCCACAACGTGCCCGAGCTCAGCCTCGAGGTGCTGGCCATGGCCGGGGGGGCCGGCAGTGGCGCCGGCACCGGCGGCATGCACACCAAGCTCGAAGCAGCGGCCAAGGCCGGGCGCGTGGGCATCGACACCTGCCTGTTCAACGGCCGCGATGGCGATGTGGTGCGCGCGCTCGCACAGGGCCGTCTGTTCGGCACCCGCATCCACGCCGGGCAGACCCGCGATGCGGCGCGCAAGTATTGGCTGCGGCATGCACCGCTGGAGGCGGGTGCGATCCTGGTGGACGACGGGGCGGCCGCTGCATTGCGCGACAAGGGCGCCTCGTTGCTGCCCGGTGGCGTCACCGGTGCCGAAGGCGAGTTCCGTCGCGGCGACATGGTGCAGGTGCGCGTGCGCGGTGCCAACGGCGAGGTCACGTTGGCGCGCGGCGTCAGCCAGTATTCCGCCAGCGACATCCGCCGCGTCGCCGGTCGTCATTCGCGCGACATCGAAAGCGTGCTGGGGTACAACTACGGTGGCAACGTGATCCACCGGGATGATCTGGTGCTGGTGTGATGTGTTCGGTTTCGTTCGGGCGGTGCGTGGGACACGCATGGCGTGTCGCTACCCCATGATCCACCGGACCCTGCATACCCGCGTAGCGACACGCCACGCGTGTCCCACGGATCGCTGATCGCCACGTAACACCCCTCAGGCAAGGAACCCAAACATGGACATCCGCGAACACGCCCAACACTGCCGCGCCGCCGCGCAGGTCCTCGCCCAACTTTCCCCCAAGGCCAAAACCGCGCTCCTGCTCGGCATGGCTGATGGCTTGGACGCAGACGCGGAACCCATCCTCGCCGCCAACGCCCGCGATCTTGCCGCCGCGCAGGAAAAAGGCACCGGCACCGCCATGCTCGACCGCCTCGCGCTCAACCCGGCCCGCCTGGCCGCGGTCAGCGCCGCGCTTCGCGAGGTCGCCACGCTTCCCGACCCGGTCGGCACCGTCACCCGCGACGACATCCGCCCCAACGGCATCCGCGTGCAGAAGGTCCGCGTGCCGCTCGGCGTGATCGCGATGATCTACGAAGCGCGCCCGAACGTGACTGCCGACGCCGCCGCACTCTGCATCAAGGCCGGCAACGCGGTGATCCTGCGCGGCGGGTCCGAAGCCTTCCACTCCAATACCGCCATCGCCCATGCGCTCAAGCGCGCGCTGCGCGATGCCGGCGTGCCCGATGCCGCGTTGACACTGGTCGAAGACCTGCGCCGCGAGACCATGCTGGCGCTGCTGCAGCTCAGCGACCTGGTCGACCTCGCCATTCCACGCGGTGGGGAAGGGCTGATCCGCTTCGTCGCCGAACACGCGCGAGTACCGGTCATCAAGCACTACAAAGGCGTGTGCCACCTGTACGTGGATCGCGCCGCCGATCTCAAGAAGGCTGTCGCCCTGCTGGTGGACGGCAAGACCAGCCGGCCCGCCGCCTGCAATTCGCTGGAAACGCTGCTGGTCCACGCCGACATCGCGGCCACGTTCCTGCCGCAGGCGGCAGCGGCGCTGCGCGAACGCGTGGTCGAACTACGCGCCGACGACCGCGCACGCCAGTGGCTGCCTGACGCCACTGCGGCAACAGACGACGACTACGCCGCCGAGTACCTGGACCTGATCCTCGCCGTGCGCGTGGTTGACGACCTGGAGCAGGCGCTGGCCCACATCCAGCAGTACAGTTCCGACCACACCGAAGTGATCGTCACCGAAGATGCCGGCGCCGCCGAACGCTTCGTGCAGGCGCTGCGCTCCGCAGTAGTGATGGTCAACGCCTCCTCGCGGTTCTCGGATGGTGGGGAGCTTGGCCTGGGTGCGGAAATCGGCATTTCCACCACGCGCCTGCACGCCTACGGCCCGATGGGGCTGGAAGCGCTGACGGTGGAACGATTCGTGGTGCGGGGGCAGGGGCAGGTGCGGCGCTGAGCCGCCACACCTGCCTGCCCGTTCAGTACACCGTGTAGACGGTCCGACGGTTGGCGGCGCGGCCTGCTTCGGTGCTGTTGTCGGCGACTGGATTGCTTTCGCCGTGTCCGGTGGCCTTGAGCTGCCCCGCCGACACTCCGTTGGCCACCAGCGCCGCCACCACCGCCTTGGCGCGGCGTTCGCTGAGTGCCAGGTTTGCGGCGTCCGGGCCGTTGCTGTCGGTGTACCCGCCAACATCGATCTTCATGCCCGACGGCGCAGCCTTGATCGCCTTGGCGGCCCCCGCAACAACCGCCAGGCTGCTGGTGGAGATGGCGTCCGAATTGTTGGTGAAGGTGATCGACGTCTGGTTCAGCGCCTTGGTCAGGTCATTTGCCCCAAAGCCAGGCTGGAGTTCACCCAACGCCTCCAGGCCGGGTTGATACAGACCCGCGATTTCCACGTTGCTGAAGCGATTCTGGAACAGCTCACTGACCTGGGTGCGCACGTCGGTTGGCAGTTTGGAGGTATCCAGATCGAGCTTGTCGCCGTTGAACTTGAACGCGAGGCCATCGGCTTTCACTGCCGGCGCGGAGACGACCGCCTTGAGTGAGTCCATCCACGTCGCTGGCGCGAGATCGGGATTGACGGCGACATTGGCGGTGACGTTCTTCTGCCCGAACACCCCGGCGAGGGCGCCGATGGCACCGGCCTTTTCCGCAGTGGTGCTCACCGCACCACTCAGATCGACCTTGCCGCCGGTGTTCTTGAACGACAGCGAGGGCACGGTCACGGCGGGTGCCAGGCTCGCAGTGGGCGTCGCCACCGGCGGTGGCGTGAGCATGTTGCGCTTCTGCCAGCCGCAATACGCGAGGGCGAGAAGGGCGAGCAGCGGCAGCAGCCAGCGCCATAGGTGGAACGACTTCTTCCGGCGTGGGGCCGCGTTGATCAAGCCGGCGAAGCTGGCCGGCATGGTCGCGGGCATGGCGCCGCCGGAGGTGAGGGAGCGTACCAGCAGCGGCAGCGCGGATGCTGCATAAGTGGCCACCAGTCCCTGTTTGACCCCGGACTTCTGTCCCATCTCCTCCAGTGCCTCGTTGCCGATGACACTGCGGATCTGGCTGGCATCAATCGATCGCAGGGTGCCGTTGCCCGCCGTCCAGGATTTGGCGATGTCCCCCAACCCCGCGTTGTCGAACTTCTGCAGCAACCCTGAAACGCCGCCGGACTGTTTGAAGATGTAACCGGCCAGTACCTTGATGAACTGCTGCGCCCCCTCACCAAGGCCAGTGGCTTTGGCGATCTGCTGGACCACCGTATCGAACGTCGACATGTCGTATCCCCTCACAAATGAATGTGCGGGATGTCTCCGAAGCGGAGCGTACGCCTCGGCGGGGTCAGCGATGTGAAGGGTATTTCACATCACCCCAGCCGCTGTTCCGTCAACCCGATCGGGCGTGCGTGATCGTCCATGTGCAGGGTTACCGACTTGCCGGCAGACAACTGCTGCGCCAGCGCCGGGGTCGCACCCAGGTTGTGCGCGATCTTTTCCAGCGACACGTCCTGGCGCGGGTTGCGCCGGTCCTTGCCGGCAAAGCGCATGCGGTTGTACTCGGCCCAGGTGATCAGCAGCAGCGAGCAGCACACCAGCATCACCGGCAGCGCGATGACGATGAAGGGATCGACCTTCTGCTTGTACTCATACAGCTGCAGGAACGCCAACCGACCGCCCAGCAACCACGACAGTGCGGTGATCAGTGGCGCCCACAGGTAGAAGTAGAAACCCCAGAAGGCAATGGTGACGAACCCCCACGCCGTGCGCTGCAACCTGGGCTGCTGGCGCGTCTTGCGGATCAGGCGGGAGTCGTAGCGGCGGTTCGGCTTGGCGGCGTTCATCGGATACCCCGGTCAGGACTGACCCAGATCGCCCGCTTGCCGCGACGCTTCAACAGCGTCTTGGGCAGGGCCACCAGGGTCGTGAACAGGCTGATGAGCCAGTACGCCATCGGGTACCAGATCACCCAGAAGTAGTTACGGCCAATATGCGTTTCATAACGACGGTCGATGATCAGGCTGCTGGCGAACTGCAGCAGGCAGACCAGCGCCAGGATCACGCCATGCCACTGCGGCAGCAGCGTGTCGATGTACAGCTCCTGCGGCAACGGCATGAACTTGCCGAGCGCCCACAGCACGATGATGGTCAGCATGGTGTAGGCCCACAGCACGCTGAACACATACTCCAGCAACACCCCCCACATCCGCCGCTTGCGCCAGTCGAACAGCGAGCGACCATGCCGCAGCAGCACTTCCACGCCGCCCTGGGCCCAGCGCAGGCGCTGCCGCCACAGCCCCTTGAGCGTTTCCGGCATCAGGATGAAGCACAGTGCATTGGGTTCGTAGCGGATGTCCCAATGGTCCAGCTGCAGCCGCCAGCTGATGTCGATGTCTTCGGTGATCATGTCATCGGACCAGTAGCCGATGCGGTGCAGCGCGGTGCGGCGGAAGCCGGCGATCACCCCGGAAATGGTGAAGATGCGGCCGTACACGCGCTGCGCGCGCTTGATCATGCCGATGATCGAGGAGAACTCGGCCACCTGCAGCCGACCCAGCAGGGTGGAGCGGTTGCGGATGCGCGGGTTGCCGGTCACCGCGCCCACGCGCGGGCCCGAGGTCAGGTGCCAGACCATCCAGTGCGTGGCGTGCTCTTCCAGCATCGCGTCGCCGTCGATGCAGATCAGGTACTCCGAACGGGCGGCGAGGGCGCCCATGCGCAGTGCATTGGCCTTGCCGAGGTTGCGGTCCAGGTGCACCACGCGCAGGCGCGGGTGCTGCGCGGCCATCGCGTCCAGCCGGGCGCCGGTGTCGTCGCGGCTGCCATCGTTGATGGCGATCACTTCGAAGTCCGGGTAGTTCTGCGCCAGCGCCGCGCCCAGCGTGTCGGCCAGGTTGTCCGCTTCGTTGTGGCACGGAATCAGGATCGAGGCGAACGGGTACTCCTGCATCGGCGGCGGGTCGTCGCGCAGGCGCGCCTTGCGCTCGCGCCGGAAGAAGTAATACAGCCCGCCGGACATCCAGAAGAACGCCATCACCATCGGGTAGAAGAAGGCGAACTGGAACAGTGCGTAAAGGAACGGATGCATGGCGGCCTCACTTTTCCTCGTACGGGAATGTGCGCGCCGACATCGCGGCGCGCGCGTCCTGGGTGGAAGGCCGGCCGGCAATGAAGTCGTCCGGGTACCAGGCGAAATGGCGCACGCCCTGCGCCTGCAGGCGACGGATCTGCGCACGCAGGCGGTCGCCGGGAATCGGCTTCTGCGTGCGCCAGTCCACCGTCTGCAGCTCGAACATCGTCTGCGACAGCTGCGGGTCGTGCGCGCGCACGGCCACCACCAGCCGGTCCAGCCACTTCTCCGGGTTGCGGCTGCCTTCCATCCACGGCATCGCCATCAGCGCGGTGTGGTCATAGGCCTTGTTGAACAGGTCCAGGCGCTGCGCGAACCAGCTCGCGCTCTGCGGCTGCAGCACCGGCTGCGCGTAGAGGTTGCGCACCGTGGCCAGCTTCGGGCGCCAGCGCTGCGCGGCGTTGCGCAGCTCCAGGGTGAAGTCGATCAGCGCCTGGGTGCGCGCGCCGTCGCTGCCTTCCTGCGGCAGGTTGGCCAGCTCGGTGTCGCGCAGGTAGGCGTCGTCGTGGAACAGCAGGCCCTCGAAGTACGAGTTGATCGCCAGGTCTTCGTAGATGTCGTCGATGATGTGACGCACCTTGGGGTTGGTGAAGTCCAGGCGGAAGATGCCGTCGCTTTCGGGGCTCTCGATCGCCAGCGCGCTGCGGATCTTCGGGTCCTTGAGCTCGAAGCCGAGCACCGGCAGCCAGGCAAACACCTTTACCCCGGCGCGGGTCTTGAGCTGCCAGGCCACGCGGTTGAACAGGTCCGCGCGCATCGGCAGGTGCCGGTTCGGGAAGTACAGCGCGTCGGCCGAGCCATTGCCGTCCGGGTCGGCGAAGGCCTGCAGGAACACATGGGTGGGGCCGATCTTCTTGACCCGGTCGATCAGCGCGTCCAGGTTTTTGGCCTGCTGTACTGGATCGGTGTCATACACCGCGTCCAGGTCGATCTGCAACGCGCGCATGCCGTCGCGTTCCACGTCGCGGCGCAGCTCATAGGCCAGCTGGGTCACCGCCGGGTTGCCGGTCACCAGCAGGCGGGCGAGCCCGTGCAGGTCGCGCGTCACCGGGGTGCTGCGGCCTTCCAGGTCGAACGACACCGGCATGCCCAGGTCTTCGGCAATGCGGTTGCTCATCGCGTTGTAGGCCGCGTACGGCCATACGATCGCCTTCGGGCTAACGCCGACGTTGTCCTGGATGCGCTTCACGCTCAGCGCCAGGTCCGCACGCAGGCGCGCCTGGTACTGCGCCTCGGTTTCGTACTGCTGCGTGGCCGGATCGTAGGCACGGGTGATCACCGCCGGGGTCGAATTGCCCTGCGGGTTGGACTGCACGCCGTGGTGCAGGTTGTCGGTGTGGCTGGCCAGTTCGACCAGCCCGCTGCGCTGCATTTCGCGGATCTGGTCCCAGGTCAGGAAGTCGTCGTGGGTGAACGGACGGTAGCCGTAGTCCACCTTGCGCTCGGCCGGCAGGTCCACGTAGTCGGTGATCACCGCCACCAGCGCCGGGTAGTTGTAGGCGCGCAGCAGCGGGAACACCTTGCTGTACACGCTGCGCAGGCCGTCATCGAAGGTCAGCAGCACCGGCTTGGGCGGCAGCGGCGCGCCGCCCTGCGAGGCGGCGATCAGCTGCGACAGCGACACCGGGTGGTAGCCGTGCGCCGAGAGCCAGTCCAGGTGCGCGGCAAAGTTCTGCGTGCTCACCGCATATGCATCCGGGTCGCCCTTGGTGGCCACGTCGTCGCGGATGTCGTGGTAGCTCAGCACCAGCAGGCCGTTGTCGGCCGCGTCCGGTTCCGGCGGTGCGACCGCCACGGCATTGCCGCACACGGCGAGCAGGGCCAGCAGCAGCCAGGTGGTGAAGCGCTTCAAATCCATGTGTCGCATCTCATTGTCCCCAGCGCAGGCCGGCATCAAGGCCGATATGGCGTTCGCGGTTGCCGTCGTAGACCGGTCGCGACCAGCTGATTCCGTATTCGAAGATCCGGCCATCGGCCAGCTGCCACTCGTGGCGGTATTCGGCCGAAGGCACCAGCGCACTGCCGAAGCCCTGCTGCCAGTAGTTGCCGAGCGACACCGTCAGGCGGTGGCGGAAGTGGCGTTCGTAGTGGCGCCACAGTTGCTGGTCCACGCGCAGGCCGATCTCCGCCGAACGGTCTTCGCTCGGGTTGAAGTAGGGCACGTCGTCGCGGCTGCCACGGCTGGCGTACAGGGTGCCCAGGCCGTCCAGCAGCAGGGTGGGGCGGGTCAGCAGGCGCTGCTCGATACCGGTGGTGAAGGTGTCGCGGCGGTTGCCGTCGTCGTAGCGGAACTGGCTGAGCCCGGCGCTCCAGTGGGTCAGCTCGTTGCGCCGGTAGTCCACCGCCAGCGCCACGCTGTCGGCGGTGATCCCCGACACGCGCGCCTGCAGCGAGGCATCGGCTGCATTGCGCGCGGCGGTGACCCCGGCATGCCAGGTGTCGCTGAACTGCCAGCCGAAGCCCGCGCTCAGCCCGGTCTCGCCGACATCGTCATTGGCGCGGTAAACGAACGCTTCGGCATCGGCACGGCCGAAGCGGTAGCGGGTACCCAGGCCCACCCACAGCGGGCGGATGGTCTGCTCCTGGAAGTCCACGCTGCGGCGGTCGGCAAAGCCGACCACGCGCCAGCGGTCGTCGATCACCGGCGACTGCACTTCCACGCCATAGCGGCCGTCGTCGTTGCCCAGCGGCGAGGTACCGCCGCCGCCTTCGCTGCGGCCGCCCTCGGCATAGGCATGCAGCTGCCAGCCACGGTGCGCGTTCCAGCTGCGGTCCATGCGCTGCACCGACGGCTGGTTCGGGTAGCGTTCCAGCAGGGTGTCGTGGATCGGCCGGGCCAAGTCGTCGCGCTGCAGTTGCACATAGGCGTCGTACTGGCCCAGGCGCGCCGAGACGTCGCGCGGGTCCAGCGTGTTGGCCATGCTGTAGCGCTCCAGCGCCTTCCGCGGCCAGCCACGCATCATGTAGATGTTGCCCAGCGAGGACTGGGTGCCGCCGTTGGCCGGGGCGATCGCCACCATGTGTTCCAGCTCGCGCTGCGCGGTGGGCAGGTCGCCGCTGTAGGCGCGGATCATCGCCAGGTTGAGGTCGGCCTCGTAACGCGGCCAGTTCGCATACGGTGCGCGGGCTCCGTTGGCCCAGCGCCATGCCGGTTCCTGCTTCTGCCACTGGGTCAGCACGCCAATGGCCGTATCGGCCTCCTCGCTTTCCAGGTGCGCGTAGGCCAGCTCCGAATGCACTTCGGAACGGCCGGGGTCGGCCTTGAGCGCGGCTTCCAGGACCGGGATCGCTTCATCCGGATGCTGGCTGGCCATCAGCGAATCGCCGACCGGGGCCATCAGGTAGGCCGGCACCTCGTGGCCTTCGGCCAGCAGTTGCCGGTACTCGGAGCGCACCTGCTCGTGCCGGCCCAGGCGGTTGAGCAGGATCAGGCGGTCGTAGCGGATGCGCAGCGGCGCGGTCTGCACGGTCTGGCCGTCGCGCTGCAGGATGCGTTCCATCTCCGCCAAGGCGTTCTCGGCTTCGTCCAGGCGGGTGTCTTCGCTGGCGCCATAGGCCAGGCTCCAGCCGACCCGCTTGGCCAGGTTGTTGGCTTCGAAGCGCTGCTTCTGGGCGTCGTCGAACAGCTCCGGGCGCGCCTGGTACAGCTGCCACGCACGGTGCGCGTTGCCGATGTCCGACAGGGTCAGCACCTGCAGGCGGTACAGCAGGTCGTCATTGGGCACGTCCACCTGGGCGCGTTCGATCGCGGCCAGCGCGTCCAGCCAGCGGGCCTGGTCGCGGTAGGTGCTGATTTCAGCCAGATGGTCCGCTCGCGAGGTGGCGGCAAAAGCGGCCGGAACCGTCAAGCAAAGCGTGGCGCATGCCAGGCTGACGCAGAGCGCCAGCGGCCTGTGGTTGTACATGGAACCCCCGGGAGCATCCCTTCAAAAATGTCTGTTTGTGCGCAAAACGTGACGCACATCACATGCCAATGGTGCCCGAAGGGCGGTTTGTTGACAAATTGTTAAGACGCACGATGGCCTCCGCAGCTGTGGAAACAGGCGCGATCAATACTTCAACTTATTGATTTCAAAGACCATCCGGCCGCCGCCACGGCGATGTTCCGGGGGTCTGTACACCCTGAAACGGTTCATGGAACCCAGGCGCGGGATGCGAGCGGGAACCACTTCCAACGACCCGATCTGGTTACAGGTCATTTTCCGACACGCTACGTCACAAGATGCGCACGGTGTGTGACGCAGGTGCGAAATTTGGTGCGTGGGGGCCGGCGAAAAGCAGCCACGCAGGGCGTGGCTCTACCGGGGAAGGTTGGTCGCCCGATATGTCGCATTCGGCCAGCGGTTCGGCGGTAGAGCCACGCCCTGCGTGGCTACGCGGTGCCTGTTACCACACATCCTCAAGCTTCTGCGGCTTGCAGGCCACCCAGGATGCGCTGATCAACACCAGCGCGCACACCAGCAGGAATCCGAACGGCAGGTACCACGCACCGCTGATCGCATGCAGCCAACCAAACAGGAACGGCCCCAGGCAGCTGAAGGCATACCCGACCCCCTGCATGAACCCCGAAAGCGCCGCCGACCCGGCCGGCGTACGGGTGCGCAGGTTGATCAGCGTCAGCGCCAGCGGGAACGTGGAAGGCCCAATCCCCAGGAGCACCGCCCACAACCACGGCGCCTTCATCGGCGCGAACAACAGCCCGGCGAACGCAATCAAAAACGCGCTGAAACCGACAACCACCAGCGGGAACGGATTACGCAGGCGCACTGCCAGCGCCGGCATCGTCAACGACGGCACCAGCCCCAGCGCGGCGAAGATCGCCACCATCACCCCGCCGAATGCCGGCGTGGCCCCGGCTTCCACCACGATGCGCGGCAGCCAGGTGAACATCGAATAGGTCATCAGCGAGGTCATGCCGAACATCAGCGCCATGCCCCAGGCCAGCGGCGTGCGCCACACCTTGCCGTGCGGCTGCGCGGCCGGGTCGGCGGCGGTGTCCAGCGGGTCCGGGTGCGGGCGGCGTCGCGCCAGCGCGATCCAGGGCAGGGCGGCGGCCACCGCCAGGATCGCCCAGATCCCCAGCGACACGCGCCAGCCGGCCTGTTCGGCCAGCGGCACCGCCAGCAGCGCCGGCACCATCGTGCCCAGCTGCAGCACTGTTATATAAAGCGTGCTTACCGTGCCCACGCGGTTGGCGAAGTAGCGCTTCACCAGCGGCGGCACCACCACGTTGCCGATGCCCATGCCGGCCAGCGCCACCACCGAACCGAACAGCAGGCTGCCCACGCCGCCGGCCATCGAACGCAGCAGCAGGCCCACCGCCGCCAGCACCATGGCCAGCAGCGCGGTGCGCTCCAGCCCGAGGCGGCGCGCCACCATCGGCGTGGTCACCCCGAACAGCGCGAACGACGCAGTCGGCAGCATGCCCAGCACGCCGGTCATGGTGGTACCGAAGCCGAAGGTCTGGCCCAGCTGGTCCAGCAGCGGCGTGACCGAGGTCACCGCCGTCCGCAGGTTGAGCGCGGCCAGCAGGATGGCGGAGAACGCCAGTACGCGGCCGCGAAGCAGGGAGGTGGAATCGGCAGAGCTGGGAGACATGGGGGCCTCTGGAATGAAAATACAAAAAAGCCCGGAGGACATGTGTCTTCCAGGCTTCAATGTGACCACTTGTATGGTCGGGGAGACAGGATTCGAACCTGCGACCTCTACGTCCCGAACGTAGCGCTCTACCAGACTGAGCTACACCCCGTAAGGAGCCGCCTATTGTATCGATCCCACCCTTCGGCGGCAAGGGGGACCGTTGTTCACCTTCGGGGACAAAAAAGCCTGGAAATGAAGATTCCAGGCTTCAATGCGACCACCGGAGTGGTCGGGGAGACAGGATTCGAACCTGCGACCTCTACGTCCCGAACGTAGCGCTCTACCAGACTGAGCTACACCCCGAAGGAGCCGACAAGGATACGGTGTGAAGAGAGTATCGGCAACCTTTTTTTAGTGTCCGGCGTTACGGTCTGCGAGCGTCTGTTCGCGCGCCTCGAACCACATGCCGTTGAGGATGGCCGCGGCAGAAGCCAGGCCGGTGCCGAGAATCCAGGCGAAATACCACATGGTTGTCTCCTATCAATATGCGTTGGGGTTGTCGGCCATGTCTTCCGACGTGGTCTTGCCGCGCATCACCCGGTACACCCAGCTGGTGTAGGCCAGGATGATCGGCAGGAAGATCACCGTCGCCACCAGCATGATGAACAGCGTGAGCTGGCTGGACGAGGCGTCCCACACGGTCAGGCTGCCGCTGGGCTGGCTGGAAGAGGGCAGCAGGAACGGGAAGATCGCAAAGCCCACGGTGAGGATGATGCCGGCGATCGACGCGCCCGAGGCGAGGAATGCCGCCATGCCACGTCGTGCCCGCAGCAGTACGAAGCTGGCCAGTGCACCGGCCAGGCCGACCAGCGGGAACACCAGCGTCAGCGGCATGCTGCTGTAGTTGCGCAGCCAGCCACCGGCAGCAGCACCCACCGCAGCGGTCTTCAGCAGCGGATTGGTCGGGCCGTCGGTGACCACCTGCGAGGTGATCTCATAGCCCGGCAGGCCGAACGCCACCCACGCACCACCGGCAGCAAACAGCACGAAGCTCACCAGCGCGGCAATGCTGCCGTAACGCGCCGAGCGCTCGGCCACCGGGCCGTCGGTCTTCAACACCAGCATCGCAGCACCGTGCGACACCATCATCGCCACGCCGACCAGGCCGGCCAGCAGTGCGAACGGGGTGAGCAGGCCGAAGAACGAGCCGGTGTAGAAGATGCGCATGCTGTCGTCGAAGTGGTACGGCACGCCCAGCAGCACGTTGCCCACCGCCACGCTGGCAATCAACGCCGGCAGCAGCCCACCCACGAACAGCACCCAGTCCCACGTATTCCGCCAGCGCGCACTCGGCATCTTGCTGCGGTACTTGAAACCGACCGGGCGCAGGATCAGCCCGAACAGCATTGCGAAGATCGCCAGGTAGAAGCCGGAGAAGCTCACCGCATACAGCGGCGGCCACGCGGCGAAGATCGCACCGCCACCCAGCACCAGCCACACCTGGTTGCCTTCCCACACCGGGCCCACGGTGTTGATCACCAACCGGCGTTCGTCATCGGTCTTCGCCACGAACGGGAGCAGGGTGCCCACGCCCAGGTCGAAACCGTCCATCACCGCCCAGCCGACCAGCAGGATGCCCAGCAGCAGCCACCAGATCACGCGCAGGGTGGTGTAATCGAGTCCAAGAATGTCCATGTGGTTTCTCCTGCCTTATGCCTGACCGGGAGCCGGGGCGGCAGTGTGGGGAAGCGGCTTTCGCGAGGGCTGCAGCGACGGAAGGATGTCGGCCGGCCCGGTGCGGATCGCCTTGAGCATCAGCTTGACCTCGATGATCAGCAGCACCGTGTACAGCGCGGTGAACACCGCCAGCGTGGTCAGGATTTCATGCAGGGCCAGGCCCGAGGCTGCGTAGAAGGTGGGCAGCACGCCGTCCACCGCCCACGGCTGGCGGCCGTACTCCGCGACGAACCAGCCGCATTCGATCGCGATCCACGGCGCCGGCATCGACCACACCGCCAGGCGCAGGAACCAGCGCTTGTCCTGGAAGTTGTTGCGGCAGGAGAAGTAGAAGGCCACCGCGAAGAACGCGATCAGGTAGAAGCCCAGCCCGGCCATGATCCGGAAGGTCCAGAACAGCGGCGCCACGCGCGGCACGGTATCCATCGCCGCCTGGGAAATTTCCTCGGGCGTGGCATTGAGGATGTCGTCGCGGTAGCGCTTCAGCAGCAGGCCGTGGCCCAGGTCCTGCCAGTGGCGGTCGAACATCTCGCGTGCTTCCACGTCGTTCTTGTCCTTGCGCACGCGTTCCAGCGCACCGTAGGCCAGCTGCCCACCTTTGATGCGGTGCTCGGCGCGATCCACCAGTTCCAGGATGCCCGGGATCGGCTGGTTGAACGAACGCGTGGCGATCAGGCCCATCAGGTACGGAATCCGGATCGCGAAGTCGTTCTGCTGGGTCTGCTGGTTCGGAATGCCGAACGCGGTGAAGTCGGCCGGCGCGCGCTCGGTTTCCCACATCGCTTCAATGGCGGCGAGCTTCATCTTCTGGTGCTCGCTGGCGGCATAGCCGCTCTCATCGCCCAGCACCACCACCGACAGCGACGACAGCAGGCCGAACGCAGCCGCCACCGCGAACGAACGCCGCGCCATGTCCTGGTGCTTGTTGCGCAGCAGGTAGAACGCGCTGATGCCCATCACGAAGATCGCGCCGGTCACGTAGCCCGCGCTAACCGTGTGCACGAACTTGGCCTGCGCCACCGGGTTGAACAGCACCGCGGCGAAGTCCACCACCTCCATGCGCATGGTGTCCGGGTTGAACACCGCACCGGTGGGGTTCTGCATCCAGCCGTTGGCGATCAGGATCCACACCGCCGACAGATTGGTGCCCAGCGCCATGAACCAGGTCACCGCCAGGTGCTTGACCGGGCTCAGCCGCTTCCAGCCGAAGAAGAACAGGCCGATCAGGGTGGCTTCCAGGAAGAACGCCATCAGCCCTTCAATGGCCAGCGGTGCACCGAAGATGTCGCCCACGTAGTGGCTGTAGTACGACCAGTTCATGCCGAACTGGAATTCCATCACCAGGCCGGTGGCCACGCCGATGGCGAAATTGATCCCGAACAGCGTGCCCCAGAACAAGGTCATCTGCCGCCAGACCTGTTTGCGGGTCATCACGTACACGCTTTCCATGATGGCCACCAGGAACGAGAGGCCAAGCGTGAGGGGGACGAAAAGGAAGTGGTACATCGCGGTCAAAGCGAACTGCAGCCGCGACAGTTCTACGACTGTCGAATCGATCATGGCCTGGCTACCTCGTGGGGTTCTGCCGTTTCAGGTGGCGGGAAGGGGGGTCTACGGGATGAATTCTGTGACCTGCAACTTCAAACAGCCTTGATTCAGATCAATGTAGGTGGCGGTGATGGGAGGCATCGTACGACCTCCCCCTGCGACCGTGCGCCGCACCGGAAGGGTACGTCGGCAGCCATTACAATGTCAGGCATCTCTTCTGTGGCGCCAGTGAATCCTCTTGAGCCAGCCCCCGGACGTGCCTGCCGTTGAAACCCCCGACCTGCGTCGCCAGCGCCTGCGCTGGCTGGACCGCCTCGCCGTTGGCGCACGTGGTCGCCAGCGCCTGGCCGCGCTGTCCATCTGCACGTCGGGCGCCCTGCTGATCGGGCAGGCGGCCGCCATTGCCTGGCTCATCCAGACCGTGCTGGTGGCCCGCCGCCCGCTGGCCGAGGCCACCGGGGTGCTGCTGGCACTCATGCTAATACTGATCGTGCGCGCGTTGCTCAGTAGTTTTACCCAAGCCGCCGCAGGCGATGTGGCCGACACCGCGCGGCTGGCCCTGCGCGAACGGGTCTACCGCCGCCTGCTCGGGCGGGGCCCGTTGTGGCTGCGCCAGCAGCGCAGCGGCGAACTCGGCGAACTGATGCTGGCCCATGCCGATGCGGTGGAGAGTTATTACGCCGGCTACCAGCCGGTGCGCATCGAAGTAGTGGTGGTGCCGCTACTGATCCTGGTGGCGGTGGCCTGGGTGGACTGGGTAGTGGCGCTGATCCTCCTGTTCACCGCGCCGCTGGTGCCGTTCTTCATGATGCTGGTTGGCTGGGGCGCGGAAGCGGCCGGCCGCGCCCAGCTCGGCGAACTGGCGCGCATGAGCGGGCATTTCGCCGACCGCATCAAGGGCCTGGGCCTGCTGCGCCTGTACGGGCGGGGCGAGGCCGAGCTGGAAGGCGTCGCGGCTGCGGCCGAAGGCGTGCGCGAGCGGACGATGAAGGTGCTGCGCATCGCCTTCCTGTCGTCCACAGTGCTGGAGTTCTTCGCTTCGGTCAGCGTGGCCATGGTCGCCCTGTACCTGGGCCTGAGCTATCTGGGGCTGATGTCGCTGCATGCGGCGGTGCCCACGCTGGGCGCCGGCATGTTCTGCCTGCTGCTGGCGCCGGAGTTCTATGCGCCGCTGCGCCGCCTGGCGGCGCATTACCACGACCGCGCCAATGCGCTTGCGGCGGCGGCCGAGGTGGAGCGCCTGCTGGGCGAGCTGCCGGAGCAGGGGGACGCGGCCGATGTGTTTTCCCAACCGGTACGCGCGCCCGAGCTGCTGGAACAGCATGCGCCGCCAGTGGTGGTGCGGGATCTGGTCCTGCGCCCGCTGGGCGCCGATCACGACGTGGTGCAGCAGCTCTCATTCCAGATTGAAGCGGGCCAGCGCCTGGCCCTCGTTGGCCCCAGTGGCAGCGGCAAGAGCACGCTGCTGGAAGCATTGGCCGGCTGGTTGCCGCCGCGTTCGGGCAGCATCGTGCTGCGGCCCGGGCTGGAGGTCGGCTACGCCGGACAGCGCCCGTATCTGTTCCACGGCAGCATCGCCGACAACCTGCGCCTGGCCGATCCCGGCGTAAGCGATGCGCGCCTGCGTGCGGTGGCCGAAGCGGCGCAGGTGATGCGCTTTGCCGCGCACCTGCCACAGGGCCTGGACACGGTGATCGGCGAGCGCGGGTTCGGACTGTCCGGGGGCGAAGCACGCCGTATCGGCCTGGCCCGCCTGCTGCTGCGCGACCCGCAGCTGTTGCTGCTGGACGAGCCGACCGCCTTCCTTGATCCGGACACCGAGGCGGCGCTGCTGCAGACCTTGGCCGCGTTCGCGCGCGACCGCGCAGTGGTGATCGCCACCCACAGCGAGACCGCGATGCGCTGGGCCGACACGCGGCTAGTGCTGACCGCCGCCGGCCGCGCACAGGTCACCGAGGAGCCGGCATGAACGACGTGCGCCACGATTCCCTGAAACAGGTGTTCACCCGCCATCGTGGTCGCCTGCTGCTGACCGTGCTGCTGCTGTGGACCACCATGCTGGCGGGCACCGCGCTGCTGGGCCTGTCCGGCGGCTTCCTCACTGCCGCCGCACTGGCCGGTGCGGCCGGGCTGGGCAGCGGTTTCAATTTCTTCTCGCCCTCGGCCGGCATCCGCGGCCTGACCATGGCGCGCATCGTCTCGCGCTACTTTGAAAAGCTGGTCGGCCACGACGTCACCCTGCGCATCGCGCGCGACCTGCGCGTGTGGTTCTTCCGTCGCGCGCTGCCGCTGGCGCCGGCGCGGTTGGCGGGGGTGCGCACGGGTGAGCTGCTGGCCCGGTTGATGTCGGACATCGGCGAGGTGGATGGCCTGCTGGTGCGCGCCATCGGGCCGCTGCTGGCGCTAGGCGGGGTGTCGCTGGTGGCGGTGCTCTCGTCGTGGGTGATCTACCCGCCCGCCGCGCTGCTGCTGGCTGTGCTCGCATTGGTGATCGGCCTGGGTGTGCCGTGGCTCACGGTGCGGGGCGCCGGTGCCCATGAGCGCGACCGCGCGCTGCACCGCGCGCAGCTGCGGGCGCAGTCGTTCGAAGGGCTGGAAGGCGCGGCGGACCTGACCGCGCTGCACGCCCGTGAAGACTGGAACCTGCGCGTGCTGGTGGCCGCCAAGCAGCTGCGCTCGCGCGACCGTCGCCGCCGGTGGCGGCTGGTGGCTGGCAATGCGCTGCATGGCGTATGCGCCGGAGTCGGCCTGGTCGGCATGCTGTGGGTGGCGCTGCATGGATTCGAACGTGGCGCGATCGATGCGGCGCTGGCGGCGGCGCTGGTGTTCCTCACTGTCGCCCTGATCGAACTGTGGGCCGGCATCGGGTTGGCGTGGCAGTCCTGGTTGTCCGGGCGCGTCGCCGCCGCACGGCTGGAGGCCATTGTCGACCAGCCTGCGGGCGTGGCCGACGCCGAGGTGCCGGTGGCGGTTCCAGCGCAGCCGGCAACGTTGACGTTCGAACGCGTCAGCTTCCGCTGGCCGGGGCAGGCGCGCGCGCTGCTGGATGGCGTGGAGCTGCGGCTCGAACCGGGCGAACGCATGGCCATTCGCGGTGACAGCGGCAGCGGTAAGACCACGTTGTCGTCGCTGCTGCTGCGCCTGTGGGACCCGGACGCCGGGCGCGTGCTGTACGGCGGGCAGGACATCCGCAGCCTGGCGCAGGCCGACTGGCACCGGCAGATTGCATGGTTGCCGCAGAACGCGCCGGTGTTCGCAGGCAGCATTGCCGACAACCTGCGGCTGGGTGACGCGCAGGCCAGCGACGAACAGCTGTGGCAGGTGCTGGCGGACGTGCGTCTGCAGGCCTGGGCCGAACGGCTGGGCGGCCTGCAGGCCTGGCTGGGCGAGAACGGCGCCACCATGTCGGCCGGTCAGGCACGGCGGCTGGCACTGGCGCGCGCGTTGTTGCGCGGGTCACCGATCCTGTTGCTGGACGAACCCACCGAAGGGTTGGACGTGGATACAGCGCATGCGTTGCTGCGGGACATGGTGGCGGCGTTGGGGGGCCGCAGCCTGGTGATGATCACGCATGACGAGCTGCCGGAAGGGATCGTGCATCGGAGTTATCGGTTGCATGAGGGTGTGTTGCGCGGCGCGTGATGTGCCGATTGCGACGCACCATAGACCACGCCCATCAAAGCTTCCGAATCGAAAGAAACAATCAACTTCCACTCCCTGCCACAATTCTGCATGTTGTGTCCTGGAGCCTGAGAAACTCCTTGGTGATAAGCACGTTGGACGTTCCATGTCGGGAGGGTGGCGAAATACAACACCCTTGCGGAAATACGTCGCGCCGTACACCGAACGGTTTCTCAGTCTCCCGACTCCCTCACCATCCGGTGAGGGAGACTTCCATCGGAGGTCCAACATGCAAACCACATTGCCTGAAGTCGAATCCACTGAACCGCCGCGTCGCAAGTACTACATCCGCCAACCTGACACCCTCCGCGTGGAGCCCTTCGGCTACCCGGGCAGCCGGGAAGACCTCGGCGAAGACCCCATTCCCTGCGTCAAGGTACGCGGCATGTGGCTCTCCGCCGCAGGCCTGGACATAGGCGCGCGCCTGAAGGTCCACGTCAAACGCGGCTGCGTCATGCTCACCCTGCTGGAGCCGCCGAAGCCGGACGTTCCCAAGGTCCGCAAAATGGGCCGCCTGCAGCTCGCACGTCTCGAACGCGAGCGCCTGCAGGCCTCCTGAGGGCGAGATTGCGCCGCGCTTGGCCCGGCCAGCACGCAGCGTAGCGCCGGGCTCTGCCCGGCCGCTCTCCGCTCAGGCCAACTTCCTGTGGATGAACTCCACGAGGTTGCCCAGCCGGTAGGGTTTGGAGACGTACTCCACCGACGGCGGAATGGGCGGCAACTGCGAGCGCTGCAGGCCTGACAGCACCAGCACGCGGGCATGGGGCTGCAGGGCAGTCGCTTCAGCAGCGACCTGCAAGCCCGAGATATCCCCGGGCATGCTGACATCGGTCAACACCACCGCGTATCGGGTCGGCCCGCGCAGCTCGGCGAGCGCTTCGTGCCCGTCACTGGCAGTGGTGACTGCGAAACCGTGCAGCGACAACGCTTCGGCCATGATCGTGCGCAGGTCTTCTTCGTCATCCACGAACAGCAGATTGATCGCCATGTCATCCCCCGTGCACCGGGAAGCAGAGTGCGACCCGGGTGCCTTGCCCGGGCACGCTGCTCAACTGCGGAAACCCACCGGACTGCGTGGTGAACCCGAACACATGGCTCAGGCCCAGCCCGCTGCCGCGCCCCACCGCCTTGGTGGTGAAGAACGGCTCGAACACCCGCGCCTGGTCGGCCAGCGCAATGCCTTCGCCATCGTCCTCCACGCTCAGGCAGACATGCGGGACCGCTGCCTGGGAGTCGGACGCCGGGTCATGCGTCTTTCTGGCACTCGCGGTAATGGTGATGGTGCCGCCATTGGGCATCGCGTCGCGGCTGTTGCAGACCAGGTTGAGCACCGCTGCCTCCAGCTGCGCCTTGTCGACCGACACCTGCGGCAGGGTGTCCTGCAGCGCGAAGACGACCTTGATCCGGTCGCCCGCTGAGCGCTGCAGCAGTTCCTGGCACTCGCGCACCGCATCGGCAAGGTTCACTGGCTCCGGCGACAGTGTCTGCCCGCGTCCGAAGGTCAGCAGTTGCCGCGAGAGCAGCGCGCCGCGCTCGGCGGCCCGCATCGCGGTTTCAATAAGTTTGGCCACTGCGCCGTCCTTGACCCGGGAGCCAATCAGGTCCAGGCAGTTGACGATGATCGTCAACAGGTTGTTGAAGTCGTGCGCCAGCCCGAGCGTGAGCTTGCCAATCGCCTCCATCTTCTGTGCCTGCAGCAGGTTGGCCTGCAGTTTCTGGAAGCGTTCCTGCGCCTTGTGTCGCTCGGTGATGTCCCGGGTCACTTTCGCGAAGCCAATCAGCTCGCCGTCGTCCCAGATCGGGTCGATCACCACGCTGGCCAGGAAGCGCGAGCCGTCCTGGCGCAGCCGCCAGCCTTCCTCGATGCATCGCCCCTCGACCGCGGCGGTGTGCAGGTTGCGCTGCGGAACGCCGGCTGCGGCTTCTTCAGGCAGGTAGAAGCGGGAAAAGTTGGTGCCGATCACCTCGTCGGCCCGGTAGCCCTTGATGCGCTGACCACCGGGGTTCCAGGTGCGGATCATCCCACGCGTGTCCAGCATGTAGATGGCGTAGTCGGTGACGGAGTTGACCAGGAGTGCGAACTGCCGGGACTCGTCATTCAGGGCGGCTTTGGGGCACGACGGCTGGCTCACGCGAATCCTCCCTGGATTCGCGCTACCGTAATTCTACTGTTGTAAATACCATGTAAAAATGTTTTGCCGACGCCGCTTCTATTTTGTCGGGAGTTTCCATTGCGCGATGCCGGTACATAATGTAGACCGGGTTGCAGGGTCAGTCGCCATCCAGGGACAGCGCTGCATGCACCAGCGCAAGGTGGCTCAAGCCCTGTGGGGTGTTGCCCAGGCCTGAGTCGGAACGGGGATCCCACATTTCAGGCATCAACCCGACGTCGTTGCGCACCCGCACCAGTAGCCTGTCGAACAGGCGCGAGGCTTCTTCCCGCTCGCCCAGCAGACCGTAAGCCTCCACCATCCAGAACGCGCAGCTGATGAACGTGCCTTCGCACTGCTGCATGCCGCTGTAACGCCACAGCAGATCGCCGCTGGCATCGGCCAGCTCACGTCGGATGGCCTCGCGGGTGGCAATGAACCGTTCGCGCCGCGCTTCGGCGAGTCCGAAACGGGAGGCCAGCATCAGGCTGGCGTCCAACCGGTCGCTGCCGGGGTGCATCAGGTAGGTCTGGCGACCCTCGTCCCAACAATGCGCATCGATCCACGCCAGGATCCGGTCGCGCTCGCGTTGCCAACGCGGCAGGCGCGCGGTGGTCAGGTGGCCATGCTCGGCAAGCTCGCAGGCACGGCGCAGCGCCATCCAGCATTCCACCTTGGACATGGTGTAGTGCTGCAGCTCCTCCAGTTCCCAGAAGCCGTTGTCCTTGCGCATCCAGCTGTCCGCGCACTCGTCGGCAAGTTCGAACAACAGGCGGGCGGTGTTGGGATCGAGGATGTGCCCGGCTTCGATCATGCGGCTGGCCATTTCAAGTATGTCGCCGTAGGCGCAGGTCTGCAGCTGGTCGGTCGCGGTGTTCCCGACCCGCACCGGCTGGCTGTTGCGGTAGCCGGGCACGTCGATGCGGCGCTCTTCTTCCACCCTTTCGCCGTGCAGGGTGTAGCAGGGCGCAAGGCCGGGCCGGTGTTTGCCGATGGTGGTCATCAGCCAGCTGAAGCCGGCTTTGGCGTCGGGCAGGGCGCCCACGCGCAGGAAGGTCTTGATGACGTACGCGGCATCGCGTACCCAGGCGTAGCGGTAGTCCCAGTTTTTGTCCCCGCCGATGCGCTCCGGCAGCGACGCACTGACTGCCGCGGCAATCGCGCCGGTGGGGGCGAACCAGAGGAACTTGAGGGCCAGCGCCGAGCAGATCACCTCGCTGCGGCGGGTGGCGCCGCAGTCCAGGTCGTCCACCCACTGCTGCCACTCACGGTGTGAACGGTCGATGCGGGTGTCGATGTCGATCAAAGGCGGAACAGGCAGCACTTCATCCTGGGAGGCAAGCAGCGCGACCAGCTCACGGTCGCCCGCCTGTACGCGCAGCGTGCCGCGCACCTCGCGGTCGTCGCATACGGCGATGCGGGTGCGGTCCGGGTAGCGCAGCATCGTCATCATCGGCCCGACATGGTGCACGCAGCCATTGGGGGTGTCGCTCATCCACGGTGAGCAGGTGCCCGCGCGGGTGCCCGGCTGGTAGAGCACGTTGAACTCGACCTCACCCTCCAGTCCCTCCACGCGTCGCGCGAGCTCGGACCATGGAAGGCGACCGGCCGGACCGCTGTTCAACGACTCGGTGATGCGGGCGCGTCCAGCTGCCGTTGTCACTTCCGACTCCAGCACGTTGCTGTCGTGCAGGTAGCGACGCCTGATCGACGTCACGTCCCTCGCCTGCAGCACGAAACGCCCGCCATGCGGGGCATCCAGCAGCCGGTCGAACAGCGGGGGCGCGTCCATGCAGGGCGCGCACCACCAGTCGATGCTGCCGTCCGGCGCGATCAACGCGCTGGAGCGACCATCGCCGATGGCCGCATAGGAATGGATGGGCGCGTACCCCTCGGCATCGCGCCCGGAAGAGATCTGTTCAGCGGGCACAGGCATCAACACGCCCTACAGGGTGACCGCGCCGCCGGAAATCGTCAGCAGCGCACCCGAGGTGTAACTGGCGCCGTCGGCGGCAAGCATCACATAAGCCGAGGCCAGCTCGGCGGGCTGGCCCGGGCGGCCAAACGGGGTCTGGCTGCCGAATTTCGCGACTTCCTCGGCGGCCATGCCGGCGGGGATGAACGGGGTCCAGATCGGACCCGGCAGGACGGCGTTCACGCGGATGCCCTTCTCGGCCAGCAGGCCGGCCAGGCCGATGGTGAGATTGGCCAGCGCGCCCTTGGTGGCGGAGTAGGGCAGGATGTTCGGCGTTGGCTTCTTCGAATTCACCGATGCGGTGTTGATCACCGAACCGCCGTCTTCCAGGTGCGGCACGCTCAGCCGGGTGAGGTTGAACACCGCGTGGACATTGGTTTCGAACGTCTTGCGCCAGTCATCCAGGGTGATGTCATCGAACGACTCGTAGTAGCGCTGGTAGGCGGCGTTGTTGACCAGGATGTCCAGGCCGCCGAGTTCGGCGACCACCTTTTCGATCAGCGCCTTCGCCTGCGCGTCGTCGCTGATGTCGCAGGGGACGAGCACGGCCTTCTGGCCCGCCTTCTCGATCAGTGCACCGATGGAGGCCGCGTCCTTCTCTTCGCCCTTCAGGAAAGCGATGGCGACGTCCGCACCTTCGCGGGCGTAGGCGATGGCCACTGCTGCGCCGATGCCACTGTCGCCGCCGGTGATCAGTGCCTTCTTGCCCTTGAGCAGGCCGCGGCCTTCGTAGCTGTCTTCGCCGTGATCCGGGCGCGGATCCATCTTGTCGGTCTTGCCGGGGAAGGTCTGCTGTTGGGTCTTGAACGGCGGCTTGGGGTAATTGGGCACGGCCATCGGCGGGAACTCCGTTGCATCAGGGAGGTTCCACTGTGCCGAAGCATTGGTAAAGGTCGCGGCCCCGCCGTGTGCTCGTCATGTGCAGAGGGGGGCGGGAGTAGGCAGGAGGTTGGGCGCGGGCCACGGATCACGGCGCATCGACACCGGCACGCAGTGAAGCAGGCAATCATCGGTAGGGTCGGTTCCCAAACGACCGCCGATAGCGGTGCAACGTTCTGTAACGCATGACCTTCGTCAAAGAGAGCGCATTCCCCGCCGATGTTCATGCCACAACAGAACGCGGATCAGGTGTCGGTGGTCGATTGGGATGCGACCCTACCGCAGGATGCACACCCACCACAGTGCGGCGAGATTCATCGCTGTGACGATCCAGAACATCACCTGGAACGACACCTTTCGATTCTTGTGCCGAAGCCTCGCCTGTGCAACCAACGCGCCCGGCCAGCCGCCGAAGAGCGCCAGCATCTGCAGGATGTTCTCCGGCGTACGGTCCAGGCCGCGCTGCGCCGAGACTTTGTCGAGCGAGTACACCCAGTAGGTCAGGGCACTTAGCCCGGCATACACTGCGGCGAGCCAGGGTGGGCAATACCCGAACAGCGAAGCCATGCCCACGCCAGCCAGGAACAGCAGCGCAATGGCCGTGCGCGGCAGGCGATCCGGTCCGGCGGCATTGCGTTGGGTGGCGCGGGTGCCCGCACGCGCCCCATCGCGCTGCAGTGCGAAGCGCACGCCCACCGCATTGTTGCGGCCCTTCGCATCGCGCTGCACCTCATAGGTGATCACGTCACCCAGTGCGGGCCGCCGGTCGCGTGCCGTGAATGCATGGACGTGCACGAAACAGCGTTCACCACCGCCGTTCGGCTGGACGAAGCCGAAGCCGCGCGCATCATTCCACTCGCATAGCTTCCCCTGCTGGCGCATGGCTCAGAGCGCGTCCAGGAACGTGCGCACGGCGGGGCCGAAGCGCTCGAAATCGACCAGGAAGGCGTCGTGCCCCTGCGGCGAATCCAACCCGATGAACTGTGCGTCGGCACCGCCGGCACGCAGGCCGTCGGCGATCTGCTGTTGCTGCTGCACCGGGAACAGGATGTCGGTGTTGGCCCCGATGGCGAGTGCTTTCTCCACCTTGATGGTGGCGAGCCCGGCCATCACGTCGCCGTCAGCGTATTCGGCCAGGTCGAACCAGTCCATCGAACGGCTGAGGTACAGATAGCAGTTCGGGTCGAAGAAGCGCACGAAGCGGCGCGCATGGCCTTCCAGATAGCTTTCCACCTGGAACTCCAGCCCGAACGGATCGTCGTCGGTCTGGTCCGAATCCAGCCGCACGCGGCCAAAGCGGCCGTCCCATTCCAGCGCGGAGCGGTATGTGATGACGCCCAGTTTGCGCGCCATGCGCATGCCGGATTCCGGGTAATGCTCGTCGCTGTAGCGGCCGCCGTTCCAGTGCGGGTCCAGCCGGATCGCTTCGCGCTGCAGCGAGCGGATCGCGATGGAGAAGGGCAACGCCTGCGCGCTGCCGGAGATGTTGACGTGACTGCGGGCGATGCCCGGGTGCAGCAGCAGCACCGCCAGCGCGGTCATGCCGCCCATGGAGTTGCCGATCACGCAGGCCAGCTGGGTGATGCCCAATGCACGGACCACGTCCACGGCGGCGCGTGCGCCGTCTTCAATGGACAGCTCGGGGAACTGCAGACGATACAGCTCGCCGGTGGCCGGGTTGACCGTGGCCGGCCCGGTGGAGCCTTTGCAGCTGCCCAGCGAGTTCACGCACACCACGAACCAGCGGTCGGTGTCGATCGCCTTGCCCGGGCCGAGCATGCCTTCCCACCAGCCCGGGGCCGGGTTGGCATCATTGGCCGCCGCATGCGCGTCCGGCGAGAGGCCGGTGACGATCAGGAGCGCGTTGCTGGCGTCGGCGTTGAGCGTGCCCCAGGTTTCGAAGGCCACGTGGCCCCCGTGCAGTTCGCCGCCGCG
Organism: Stenotrophomonas sp. VV52; assembly: GCF_002893095.1. Lineage (GTDB taxonomy): Bacteria > Pseudomonadota > Gammaproteobacteria > Xanthomonadales > Xanthomonadaceae > Stenotrophomonas > Stenotrophomonas aracearum. Next base: position 330,625 of record NZ_PKQQ01000001.1, read on the forward strand.
CTTGAACGCGAAGGGCGAGGGCAGGGCGTGGTAACGGGTGCCGGGCGGGATGAATTCGGTCATGGGGGCATTCTACCCGGGGTGGGTGGGGGTGCCGTGCGGGCGGTTGGAATGGTGTGTGCAGGCGCGTAGCGACACGCCATGCGTGTCCCAAGGGGTATCCGGCACCACGTGGGACACGCATGGCGTGTCTCTACAGGGTTATCTCGACCCTGCCGTCATGCGGCAGCTTCACCCGCACCACTGGCGAATCGATATCGCCCTCCTGCCGGTTCGCCTGGCCGCTGGCGGAGATCCGGGCGAACACGTCGACCTCCTCCAGCGACGACAGCTTCGCCGTAGGCATCGGGCTGTCGCCATCGCCCAGGCTGATCTGCAGCGGCAGGTCGGCCAGCCGGTGCTTCTGCACCGCCACCGGCATCGGCGGGCCGTTGGGCAGGCGGGCAATGACGAACACCGTGGCGTCGGCCGGCAACGCGGCTTTGTCGATGCCTTTGCCCAGCGTCACTGAGATGTTCAACGCCTTGGCATCGGGTTCGGCCGGAGCCGGGGCCGGCGCTCCACCCGCCTTGCCACGCGCAACCGCAATCTGCTCACGCAACGCAGCCGCCGCAGCCGGCGCCAAGCGCGGCAGCAGCGCTTCCCACGTCGCTGCCGCTTCCGCATCCTGCCCGCGCTGGCGCTGCGCGATGCCGATCAACCAGCCGGCGCGCTCGCTGTTGGGGTCCACCTGCTGGGCGTGGCGCAGCCACTGCAGGGCGACGTCATCGAACCGCTTGGAGGGGTCGGCCTGGGCACGCGCCTGCGCGGCTTCGACCAGCAATGGCACTTCATCCGGCGCCAGGCCCACCGCACGCGCGAACGCCTGGTTGGCCTTTTCCGTGTTGCCCAGCGCCAGTTCCGAGCGACCCAGCAGGGCCCAGCCGTCGGCACGCTGCGGCTCGCGCGCCAGCGCGGCTTCCAGCTCGCGCACGCCCTGTTCCAGCGAGGCGGGGCCCGGTTCGGCCACGGCATCCATCGCCTTCGGCGTGCCCACCAGCATGTACAGCGCCACGCCGGCCACGCCGAGGGCGATCACGGCGGCCAGGAACGGCCCGCGCCGGCCACTGCGGCGCAACGGCCACAGCACCACCATGGCCACCACGGCGGCGCACAGCCCGGCAATCATCTGCATCCACGCGCTCACCAGCGTTCCTCGCTGTCGCCCATCGGTTGCACCTGGCGGCTGCGCCGCCGCACCACCCAGAACAGCACGCCGGCACCGGCCAGCACCAGCACAAGGGGCCCGAACCACAGCACGCCGTTGCGGGTGTCCATCAACGGGCGGTACAGCACGAATTCGCCGTATCGATCCACCAGGAACTGCTTGATCTCCGCGTCGCTCTTTCCCTGCTGCATGAGCGTCAGCACTTCACGGCGCAGGTCGTGCGCGATCTGCGCATTGGAGTCGGCCAGCGACTGGTTCTGGCATTGCACGCAGCGCAGCTCGGCGGCCAGCGCATGGAAGCGCGCTTCCTCGGCGGCGTCGCGGTACTGCAGCGGGGTCGGGTCGGACACGGCCTGCGCCAGCGCCAACAGAGGCACCATCAGGAAAAATGCGAGAGCCCACACCGGTAGCGCACGAGTATGAGTCGTGCGGCACGCAGCGTCGGAATCACTCCGCAGGCGGCGGCGTAGTACGCGGCTGAGCATGCGCTCGCTCCAGTTTGTCCAGTTCCGGCAACAACTGCGTATCGATCACGCGCTGGCTGAGCGCGCCGCTGTACTTCCACCGCACCACGCCGCTGGCGTCGACCAGGAAGGTTTCCGGCGCAGCGGTCACGCCCCAGTCGATCGCGGTGCGGCCTTCGATGTCGGCCAGCACCAGCACGAACGGGTTGCCCAGCTGTTCCAGCCAGCGCAGCGCGTCGGCCGGTTCGTCCTTCCAGTTGTAGCCGATCACGCGCACGCGCTTGGTTTCGGCGAAGCGGGTCAGGATCGGATGTTCTTCGCGGCAGGCCGCGCACCAGCTGCCCCACACGTTGAGCACGTACGGGGCACCGCGCAGTTCGTTGCTGCTGACCTTGATGTCGGGATCGTGCAACACCGGCAGTTCGAAGGCAGGGGCAGGCTTGCCGATCAACGCCGAAGGCAGGATGTCGCGGTCCGGTGCGCCGGACTTCATCACCCCGTACACCATCAACCCGAGCAGCCCGAAGAAAAACAGCACGCCGATGACGATGGCCACGGGCGGCAGCGGGCGGGAGGCGGGGCGGGGATCGGACACGGAACTACTCCTGGAAACGACGGAAACGGCGGTCGGCGGCGGTGACGAAGCCACCCAGTGCCATCAGCAGGGCACCGAACCAGACCCAGCGCACGAACGGTTTGACATGGACGCGGACAGCCCAGGCATTGTTGCCCAGTGGCTCGCCCAGCGCCACGTAGACGTCGCCGCGCACGCGCGCATGGATGCCGGCTTCGGTCATTACCTGGCCGCCGCTGGCATAGGCGCGTTTTTCCGGGTGCAGCAGGGCCAGCTCGCGGCCCCCGTGCAGCACGCGCACATGGCCACGGTCGGCCACGTAGTTGGGGCCCTGCTGGTGGTCCACGCCCTCGAAGCGCAGGGTGTAGCCACTCACTTCCAGGGTCTGGCCGGGCGCCAGCGCGACTTCGCGCTGCACGTTCAATGCTTCCACCAGCAACGCGCCGACCAGGAACACCGCCACGCCGCTGTGCGCGAGCAGCATGCCGACCATTTCCGCGTTGAAGCGGCCGTTGCCGCGCAGACGCGTCCACACAAAGCGTGCAGTGCCGAATGCAACCCAGGCCGCCGCCGCAACACCTGCAGCGGCTTTCAGCTTGCCCTGCGGGGCCATGAACCAGGCCAGCACGCCGAGCAGCAGGGCAAACACGGCCCACGGCGCGAGCAGCGCCAGTCGTTTCGAGGCCTGGTCGCGCTGCCAGTTGACCAGCGGCCCGAACGGCAGCAGCGCCACCAGCGGCGCCATCAATACGATGAACAGCGTGCCGAAGTAGGGCGGTCCCACTGAGACTTTGCCCAGTCCCAGCGCGTCGGCCAGCAGCGGGTACAGGGTGCCCAGCAGCACCATCGCGCAGGCCCCGGCCAGCAGCAGGTTGTTGGCCAGCAGCAGGGTTTCGCGCGAGGTGGGCATGAAGCCCCTGCGCGGATCGTCGCTGCCCAGTGCACCGGCGCGCAACGCGTACAGCAGCAGCGCCGCGCCGACCACCAGGGCAAGGAACACCAGGATGAAGGCGCCGCGCGAGGGATCGGCCGCAAACGAATGCACGCTGGTCAGCACGCCCGAGCGCACCAGGAACGCGCCGAGCAGCGACAGCGCGAACGCGGCGATGGCCAGCAGCAGGGTCCAGCTGGCGAAGCTGCCGCGCTTTTCGGTCACGGCCTGCGAATGGATCAATGCCGCACCGGCCAGCCACGGCATGAAGCTCGCATTTTCAACCGGGTCCCAGAACCACCAGCCGCCCCAGCCCAGTTCGTAATACGCCCACCAGCTGCCCAGTGCGATGCCGAGGGTGAGAAAGCCCCAGGCCACGTTGGTCCACGGCCGGGTCCAGCGCAGCCAGCGTGCATCCACGCGGCCGTCGAGCAGGGCGGCGATAGCGAACGCGAACGGCACCGCAAAGCCTACGTAACCCACGTACAGCATCGGCGGGTGGATGATCAGCCCGGGGTCCTGCAGCAGCGGGTTGAGGTCACGCCCTTCCAGCGGTGCCGGCAGCAGGCGCGCGAACGGGTTGGAGGTGAAGAACAGGAAGGCGATGAAGCCCAGGCTGATGACGCCCATCACCCCGAGCACGCGCGCACGCACGGTGTCGGGCAGGCGCTTGGACCATAGCGCGACCGCGCCACCCCACAGCGCCAGCACCAGCACCCATAGCAGCAGCGAGCCCTCGTGCGCGCCCCACACCGCCGAATAGCGGTACGCCAGCGGCAGCAGGCTGTTGGAATTCTCGGCCACATAGGCCACCGAGAAATCCTGCTGCACGAAGGCGACGGTGAGGAGGGCGAACGCGCCGGCGATCAGCACCAGCTGAGCGAAGGCGGCCGGGCGGGCCACCGCCATCCACGCGGCCTGCCCGCGCTGCGCGCCCCACAGCGGCAGTACCGCCTGCAGCAGGGCGGCCAGCAGTGCGCACAGCAGCAATACCTGCCCCAGTTCCGGCAGCACTCAGCGGGTCTCCACGGCGGGCATCGGCACGTCGTGCTTGGTGTGCGCCTTGCCCATCTTGTCGGCCACTTCCTTGGGAATGTAGTTCTCGTCGTGCTTGGCCAGCACTTCGTCAGCGACGAACACGCCATCCTGCAGGCGACCCATGGCCACCACGGCAGAATCTTCGCGGAACATGTCCGGCAGGATCCGCGAGGTGCTCACCGGCAGGGTGGCGTCGCCGTCGGTGACCACGAAGTGCGCGTCCAGCGAGCCTTCCGCGCGCTGGAACGAGCCTTTGACCACCATCCCGCCGAGGCGGAAATTCGACTGCGTGCCGTGTTCGCCGCGCAGCACCTCCGAGGGCGTGTACAGGTAGGCGATGTTGCGCTGGAGCGCGAAGGCCACCAGCGTGGTGGCCAGCCCGGAGGCGAGCAGCACCAGCAGCACCCACACCAGCCGGCGCCGTTGCACCGGGGTCATCGGCTCAGCTCCGTGCCCAACGGGGCGGTCGTACCGCGACTGTCGCGCGCCTGCTGCCGCTGCTGGCGTTGCAGGGCCTGCTTGCGCGCCGCGCGCAGGCGCAGCCGCGAACCCAGAAGGTCGGCGGCCAGGACCAGCACGAACACCGCGTAAGCGGCGATCAGGAAGGGCACATGGGTCATCGGGACGGCTCCTGCAGTGCGGTGCCTTCGGCAGTGCCGAGGCGTTCGGCTACCCAGGCCTTGCCGGCCTCGCGTGCGAGATTGTCGCCGCGGGCCTTGCCCAGCAGCGAGCCGACGAACCACAGTTTGGTAGCCACCACCATCCACCACAGGGGCGCGATCAGTTCCGAACGCACTGCGTTGTTGCCGAACACATTGATCGACTGGCGCTGGTGCAGGCCGCCCCACCAGTCCACCGAATAGCGGATGATCGGCAGCAGGCCCACGCCGACGATGGCCAGCAGGCCCGCCGCGCGCGCGGCGCTGCGGCGGTCTTCAATGGCGTGGTACAGGCCGATCACGCCCAGGTACAGGAACAGCAGGATCAGCTCGCTGGTCATGCGCGGGTCCCAGTCCCACCAGGTGCCCCAGGTGCCCTTGCCCCAGATGCTGCCGGTGAGCAGGGTGATCAGGGTGAAGCCGGCGCCCATCGGCGCGCAGGCCATCGCCAGGATCTCGCAGATCTTGATCCGCCAGACCAGTGCGATGGCCGAATACAGCGCCATCAGCGCGAACACGAACAGGCTCATCCACGCGCTGGGCACATGGATGTAGATGATGCGGAAGGCGTCGTTCTGGTTCTGCTCGGCCGGTACCACCCACAGCCCCTGCCACATGCCGATCAGCAGCACCGGGATCGCAGCGAGGTAGAACACCCGCGACCAGCGCGAGGCGAAGCGGTCGAAAGTAGGCGGTGAACCGAGTTGATGGAACCAGCGAACGAGGGCATTCATGCGGCGATGGCTATCCAGCGGAGGGCTATGAACCGGCAAACACAACTCAACTCAACGAAATCCGTATCGCAGCGGCGGTGGCCAAGGGTGCCAGAACCAGCGCGACCACCAGCCCGGCACCGAGCAGCAGCAGCGCGCCGACCGGATCCTGTCCGCGCGCGGCGGCGGCCACGCTGCCTGCACCAAACACCAGCACCGGTACGAACAGCGGCAATGCAAGCAGCGCAACGAGAATACCAGAGCGCCGAATGCTCACCGTCAGCCCCGCAACCACGCCGCCGATCAGGCTGAGCAGCGGCGTGCCGAGCAGCAACGATGCCAGCAGTATCGGCAATTGGTCATGTGGCAGATGCAGCATTTCGGCAAGAAGCGGGCTCACCACGATCATCGGCAGGGCGGTGGTGGCCCAGTGCACCAGCACCCGTACCAGCACCAGCCAGGCCAGCGGCACCGGCGCCAGCAGCCATTGTTCGAGCGAGCCGTCTTCGGCATCGCTGCGGAACAGGCTGTCCAGCGCCAGCTGCCCGGCCAGCAGCACGGCCAGCCACAGCACGGCGGCGGCCACCCTGGCCATCAGCGGCGGGTCGCGGCCCAGCGCGAGTGCGAACAGCACCACCACCAGCAGCGCGAACAGCAATGGCTGCAGCGCATCGCCACGGCGACGCCACAGCAGGCGCAGGTCGCGCACGGCCAAGGCGCGCGCGGTCTGCCACAGGCCCGGCTGGGTACCCGGCGCGATCATGCTTCCTCCCGCTGCGCCGGGCTCTGCCCGGCCGTGTCATCGCCCGCAAGCTGCCCGGCCGCTCCCAGCTGGATCAAGCGCGTCCGCACCGGCGGCGCCGCATACGCCCCATGGGTGGTCACCAATGCCGCGCCACCACCGCGCAGGTGCGCGGAAATCATCCGGTTCACCAGGTTGATCCCATCCAGGTCGAGATTGGCGTACGGCTCGTCCAGCAGCCACAGCGGGGCCGGGGACAGCCAGATCCGGGCCAGCGCCAGCCGTCGCTTCTGGCCTGCCGAGAGCTGCCGCACCAGAGTGTTCTCGTACCCGGCCAAGCCCACGATGGCCAGCGCGTTGCCGGGCATCTGCCGCGCGCGGCGACCGTGCAGGCCGCACAGGAAGTTCAGGTTCTCCAGCGTGTCCAGGTCCGGCTTCAGGCCGGGCAGGTGGCTCAGGTAGGCCACGAACCGGGCCCGCTCGGCACGCCCGGCCGGGCGCCCGTCGATCTGGATCTGCCCGCTGCCGGGCCGCAGCAGCCCGGCCAGCACCCGCAGCAGGGTGGTCTTGCCGGCGCCGTTGTCGCCCTGCACCAGCAGCGCCTCGCCTGCATCGACCTGCAGGTCGAGCGGTCCGAACACCGGTTCATCGTTGCGGCTGAAGGCGAGGCCGGAGGCAACCAGCAACGGCGGGGTATTCGGGGAATTGAGCATGCCCGCCAGTGTACGGTTTAGACTGTCCGAATGACCATCCAGACCAAGCTGCCCAAGGTGGGCACCACCATTTTCACCGTGATGTCCCAGCTGGCCGCCGAGCACGGCGCCGTGAACCTGGGCCAGGGCTTCCCGGACTTCTCCGCGCCGCAGCGGCTCATCGATGAAACCATCAAGGCCATGCAGGGCGGGCTGAACCAGTACCCGCCGATGACCGGGGTGGCGCCGCTGCGCCAGGCCATCGCGCAGAAGTCGCTGGACCTGTACGGCGCGCAGGTCGATCCGGACACCGAAATCACCGTCACCAGCGGCGCCACCGAGGCGATCTTCAACGCCATCCACGCGGTGGTGCGCCCGGGCGAGGAAGTGATCGTGCTGGACCCGGCCTACGACTGCTACGAGCCGGCCATCGACCTGGCCGGCGCGCGTGCCGTGCACGTGCCGCTGGACCCGCAGAGCTTCCGCGTCGACTGGGACCGCGTGCGCGCGGCGATCACCCCGAAGACCCGCCTGCTGATGGTCAACACCCCGCACAACCCGTCCGGCGCGATGCTCGACGCCGACGACATGCAGGCCATCATCGACCTGCTGCGCGGCACCGGCATCTACCTGATCTCCGATGAAGTGTACGAACACATCATCTACGACGGCCGCCGCCACGAGTCGGCGCTGCGCTACCCGGAACTGCGCGAGCGCACCTTCGTCATCTCCAGCTTCGGCAAGACCTACCACTGCACCGGCTGGAAGATCGGCTACGCGGTGGCGCCGCCGGCGCTGAGCGCCGAGTTCCGCAAGGTGCACCAGTACAACACCTTCACCAGCTTTGGCCCGGCCCAGTACGGGTTCGCCGCGATGATCCGCGACGAACCGGAACACCACCTGGAACTGGGCGCGTTCTACCAGGCCAAGCGCGACCGCTTCCGCGAGCAGCTGCTGGGCACCCGCCTGAAGCCGTTGCCGGTGCCGGGCGGATACTTCCAGCTGGTCGACTATTCGGACGTCAGCGACCTGCCGGACCATGAGTTCGTGAAGTGGCTGACCATCGAAAAGGGCGTGGCCGCGATTCCGCTGTCGCCGTTCTATGAAACGCCGCCGCAGGGCCAGCGCATCGTGCGACTGTGCTTTGCCAAGAACGATGCCACCATGGACGCGGCGATCGAACGCCTGAAGGTGCTCTGATGACCGCCGAGCTCCGCCCCGACCTGCGCATCACCCTGGTCCAGGGCAACACGCGCTGGCACGACCCGGAAGGCAACCGCGAACACTACGCCGCGCTGCTGGCGCCGCTGGCAGGCCAGACCGATGTGGTGATCCTGCCGGAGACCTTCACCAGTGGGTTCTCCAACGACGCGATCTTCCGTGCCGAAGGCATGGACGGCCCGACCGTGGCCTGGATCCGCGAACAGGCCGCCAGGCTGGGTGCGGCAGTGACCGGCAGCGTGCAGCTGCGGGTAGGCGAGGGCGTGTACAACCGCCTGCTGTGGGCCACCCCGGACGGCGGACTGCAGTACTACGACAAGCGCCACCTGTTCCGTTACGGCGACGAGCACCTGCGCTATGCCGCGGGCAGCGAACGCCTTACCGTGGAATGGAAGGGCTGGCGGATCAATCCGCTGGTCTGCTACGACCTGCGTTTCCCGGTGTTCTGCCGCAACCGCTACAACGTCGAACGCGCCGATGACCTGGACTTCGACCTGCAGATCTTCGTGGCCAACTGGCCCTCGGCGCGTGCGTATCCGTGGCGCACGCTGCTGCGTGCGCGCGCGATTGAAAACCTGTGCTACGTGGCCGCGGTGAACCGCGTCGGCGTGGACGGCAACGAGCTGCAGTACGACGGCGACAGCGCGGTGATCGATTTCCTGGGCCAGCCACAACTGGAAGTTCGCAACAGCGAACAGGTGGTGACCACCACGGTATCGGCTGCGGCACTGGCCGCGCACCGCGCACGCTTCCCGGCGATGCTCGATGCCGATGCGTTCACCCTGGGTGGTCCCAACCTGCAGGGCTGACTTCACCCGGTCTTAATAGGACCGGGCGCAACCTGCGGCCAATTCCATTGCGCCGGTGCACGGCCAGTGGAATTTGAATTCAACGGGGGTCGAATTCACGTTGGGGACCTCCCATGAAGACCTGCGCAGCGGCCATTCCGTCGGCGTTTGAGAACCTGTACACCGCAGTGGTTATTTCCTGCAGGGTGGAGCAGGAGAACGCCCGATGAGCATCTCAATTTCCCGCCGTAGATTATTGCTGGGGCTTGCTGCCGCAGGCGGCCTGGGCGCCTTGGGCGCAGGCGCGTATTACCTCAATCGTGCATCGCTGGCGCGCTGGGCGGTCGACGGTCGTGAGTTGAAGGGTGCGCTGCAGGGCGGCAAGCCCAAGGTGGTGTTTGCGATCCTGGCCGATGGGCTGGGGACCATGCAGACGGATGGCACGGAGCCAGGTCACGAGCCGGCCGATCCGGCTGACCGCCAACTCTGGCACCCCTGGAATGGGGAAGAGGGTAAGGAAAGTTATCGTTTTCCCGGGCTCGATGTTGAGAATCCCTTGCTGGCTATGGTGAGCAGCGAGCTGGAGGCCTATCGATCACGCTCGTTGTACATCCGCGGTGCCGCGCTACGTGAGAACTTCATCGCACATAACGGGTGGACCAGCATTCTGCGCGATGGCGAAATGAAGCACGCCAGCATCGACCACATCATCGGGCAGGGCCTTCCGAACTATACGGCCACGCAGAAGGCGGTGTTCTGTGGACATATCACGCATAACCCCAATTTTCGGGTCTCCTACTCCGGTGGAGGCACGTCGATCAGGGACATGCAAAGCAATCCGCACCGACTGTTCGCGAGCCTGTTCCCGGACCAGGCCGGCCGCAGCCGCAGCGGTGGAAAGCATGTGTTCGACCCGGCTCTGGCAGATCTGCGCGAGCTGAGGGAAGGCATGTCCCCACGCGAGCGGCAGAAGCTGGAGTCGCACCTGGATGCCATTGAGCAGGTGCAGAACGATCTGGACAGCGGCCCGGTGGAGCCGGGTCCCGGCTGCGATCCCGCACTGCCCGAGTTCGATGAGGCGTGGCTCCCGGATTACAGCCGAAGGGCCGAGGTGCTGGCTGCCACGTCAAGCGTACTGGCGACGGCAATGGCCTGCGGTGCGACGCGGGTGGCGACCTTCCAGATCGGTGCCAGTTCGGAAAACCAGGCAATCTACTTCGACCCTTACGGCGACGGCACCGGACCGAAGTTCACCGACAACGCGCATGAGGCTGCGCATCTGAATCGCGGCAGCGGTCCGGTGGAAAAGCGCATCCTGTGGCAGCAGTCGCGGATCTGGTACGTGAACCGTCTGAAGGCACTGCTGGACGATCTGGCGCGCCACCAGGATCCGGACGTCCCCGAGGATTCGCTGCTGGACCACACCCTGGTGGTGGTCACCAGTGAGTTGGCCGACGGCCGGCCCGAGACCAGTCATGACCTGCCGATGGTGATGATCGGTGGCATCAAGTCGCATGGCTTGAACGTAGGCAACAGCAACACCGGTCGCTTCCTGCATGCCGGGGATCAGGGCGACAGAGAGGACTACATGGGCAAGAAGGTCAGTATCGAGCGGATATGGGCGACGGTGGCGCAGTCGATGGGCGTGCAGTGCGATTACGGGCTCAACACGCCGATAAGTGGGATTTTCAGAGGCATCGGCTAAGTGCCTTGACGGGTTACGGGTGCGGCGTGCGGTATGAATTCAACGGGGGTCGAATTCACACAGTGGGGACCTCCGATGAAAGCCGGGATCGCGGTGGTTGCGCTGATGATGGCGCTTGCGTTGGGTGGATGCCGCCGGGAGGAGGGCGGGTCCGGTTCGGTCAGGATGGCCTGCGATGACCCCCAGTGGGCACCGGACAGCGGTTACGTTGTCGGCGACACCGTGCAGAACCTGGGGCAGCGTTACCAGTGCACCATTGCTGCGGGCTGGTGTAACCAGGAGGCCTACGAGCCGGATGGCTCGAGTGACGGCCACTGGAAGGAGACCTGGACGCACCTGGGCGCCTGCATGGCTCCCGATCCGGATCCCGACCCACAGGGGAACCGGATAACCCTGGAACTGCCGGCCGGGATCGAATATGGCACCGGTGGGGCCACCGGCGAGATCACCGGCAAGCTTCAGTGCGGCGAGGACGTCCACCCGATCCAGGGCAGCTGGGGCCAGACCGTTGTCATCGACGACCTGAAGCAGTGCAACTATGTGCTGATCCTGGACAGCAACGGCGTCGGCGCACCGATGGATACCGGCCGCATCCTCCGGATCACCGAGCCGTCCGGCCAGAACGTCATCTTCAAACCGCGCTTTCGCCGGTTGCCGGACGTGGCGCGCCTGAAAGGCTTGCCGGGGATCAAGGTCGAACTGTTCGCCTCGGGCCTGGACCAACCGCGGCAGATGGCGCTCAACGACGCGGGCACCGTGCTGTACGTCGGCAGCAGTGCCATTCCGCACTGGGCGGACGTGCCGGTGGGCGAGGGCAGCACCGCCAATCGCCGTGCCCAGGTGCTGTACGCGCTGGAATTGAACGCGCAGAAGACCGGCACTGCGGCCACGTACGTGATCGGTACCGGACTGGAAGAGCCGCACGGCGTGGCGTACCGCAACGGCACTTTGTACTTCGCCACCAGCGGCAGCCTGCGGCGCATCGACGACATCGACAGCAAGTACCGCACCGGTGCGCTGATCGGCACCGAGGTCTGGAAATTCCCGGCCGACGACACTGCCTTCCCGATGCCGGACGTGCCGCCGTGGCGGTGGTACCACCAGAAGCACTCGCTGCACTTCAACACCTTCGATCCCACCGACGAATGGATCTACACGGACGTGGGCATTCCGTGCAACGTCTGCATCACCACCAAGGACACGCGCTACGGCACCATCCTGCGCGTCAACCCGGCCACCGGCGCGTCCGAAGTGCTGGCGCGCGGCATACGCAACGCGGTCGGCATGGACTGGCAGCCGGCCACCGGGACGGTCTGGTCGGGCGACAACAACCGCGACGGCTTCGACAATCCCGATGAATTGAACGTGTTCAACATGATGCGCGCGCCGCGCCACTACGGGGCACCGTACGTCTTCGGCCGCGACACCGTCGGCATCACCGACTCGGAGTGGGAGCGCCGCGAAGAGCTCGACGCGCTGCGGATTCCGCAGGGGGCGATCCTCAGCGACAAGGCACCTTCCGACATCAACACGCTGCACTTCTCGCCGCCCGCGTTCGACTTCGGCAGCAACTTCGCGCCGCTGGGCATCCGCTTCTGGAAGACCTACGCGCCGCAGCGCGGACGCCAGTACCTGCTGGCCGCTGTGCACAGCAAGGGCAGCGACGAACGCCCGGGCATGAACATCACGGTGTTCACGCTGGAGGGAGACACGGTGGAAGCGTCCATTCCGCTGGTGCAGGGCTGGCGCGGCACCGGCCCGACCACGCCCTCGGGCTGCATGCAGGAGAACGGCTGTATTGGCAGCCCCGTGGAGTTCCTGCCGATGCCGGACGGCTCGCTGCTGGTCAGCGACGACATCTCGGGCAACATCTATCGGCTCACGTATGTCACCGACGGACTGCCGGCCACCACGCTGACACTGAGGGCGCCGGCCGCGCCCTCTGCGGACGTTGCCGGCCAGCAGGTGGTCGGCTTCCTGACCGGCCCGGACGGGGATCGTCGCGATTTCGGCCTGGCCTGGGGCAAGAGGCTGGTGCTCAACGGCCTGCCACACGGCGACTACAAGGTGGAATGGAAGCCGTTCGACGAGTGGGTGCCCGAACAGCGTGAGATGCAGGCCACGCTCGGCGCAGGGGCGCCGGACGCCGAGGTCGCTGCCGCCTACATCGAACGGCCCGAGGTCAATGTCGAGCTCACCCTGCAGGCCCCGGCCAAGCCGGCCGGCGCCCTGGCCGAGACCTGGCAGGTGCAGCTGCGCAAGGGCAACCAGGGCTGGGTGCCGGTGGACGTGGCCTGGGGTGGCGAGGCCAAGGTGGCGCTGGAGTATGGGGACTACGTGGTGCATTACCCATACACCGAAACGGCCTACCCCGAGCCGATGCGCGAACGCATCCAGGTGGACTACGACACCGCGCCGATGACCCGCACCACCGCCTACACGGTGGTGGAGGACCTGGGCAAGCAGGTGCTGCTGGACGACCCCAACGGCTGCGTGGGCTGCCACTCCGCCACCAGCTGGAACGACCCGGTCAAGGCGATGCGCTGGGTGGAGAACGTCGATGCGCTGAAAGAGAAGATCATCGGCATGACCACCAACATGACCGCCAACGGCACCCACTGCGATGGCGTCTGCGCGTCTGAAATTTCGGATTACCTGGTGAACACGGTCTGGCGCGAATACAGCAACCCCGGTCCGCAGGCCGGTCCGCGCCAGCTGCGCATGCTGGCCCGCACCGAGTATGCGAACGCGGTGCACGACGTGCTGGGGGTGACGGTGGATCCGGAAGACCTGCCCGACAACAAGGCCGACGGCCCGGACTTCATCTACCCGGTCGAGGCCATTGCCAGCACCTTCACCGCCGAGGACGTGCGCAAGTACTACGACACCTCGTTGAAGGTGGGCGGCGCGATCGACGAGGCCGCGCTGGCCACGCGCTTTGGCAGCACGGCGGCCGATTTCGTGGCGAACCTCGGGCGCGAGCTGTTCCGGCGCCCGTTGTCCGCCACGGAGAAAACCCGCTACGAAACCGTGTACGGCGAGCCGGAGGGTGGCGCACGGGGCGTGGCGCTGGCGATGCTGGCCTCGCCGTATTTCCTGTACCGTTCGGAGATGGGCACCAAGGACGCGGACGATGCGCTGTTCACCCTGACCCCGTATGAGCGGGCCACGGCCTTGTCGTTCACGTTGCTGGGCACCACGCCGGATGCCGCGCTGCTGGACAAGGCGGGCAATGGCGAACTGGAGACGGAACCGCAGGTGCAGGCGGTGATCGACGGCATGCTTGCCGACCCGCGCGCGGCGCAGCAGCTGACCCGGTTCTTCTCGTTCTACGCGGGGCTGGCCCCGGGCATTCCGGTATCGCCGCGTCCCGGGCTGGACGCCTCGATGATTTCGGCGATGCGCGATGAGTTCAGGATGACCCTGGAGGACAACTTCCACGACGGCTCCGGTACCGTCCGCGAAGCGTTCAATCCGGGCTATACCTACCTCAACGAGGCGCTGGCCAGCCATTATGAAATCGGCGGGGTCACCGACAGCGCACTGAAGAAGATCACGCTTTCGGCCGAGCAGGCGCACTGGCGCGGTGGCGTGCTGAACGCCGGTCTGTTCCCGGTCAAGTATGCGAACAACCACTCGACCTCGCTGGTAATGCGCGGATTCGTGATCCGCAACAGCCTCTTCTGCCAGACATTCGCATCCAACGCGATCCGTCCCGACCCGGATCCGTATCCGGATCGGCCGATTGGCGAGCGCGAGAAATGGCATATCAACACCGGCCCGACCGCATCGGAAGGCACCTGCTGGACCTGCCACAAGTTCTTCAACGACACCGGCGCGTCGATGGAGCACTTCGACCAGCTCGCGAAACTGCGCGATACCGAGCTGGGCATCAACGAGGGCTACACCGACCAGGAGGTGCCCATCGATGCCTCCGGGCCGTTCATCGACACCTCCGGTGGCAACTGGGTGGACCACATTGACGATGTGCGCGGCATCGCCGAGCACGTAGCGGACAACCGTGAGGCGATGATGTGCCTGGCCAGCGGCTTCTATCGCTATGCGATGGGCGCGCGGCCGGACAAGTCCAGCCTGAAGACGGTGTCCAAGGCGCGCGACACGCTGCTGACGGATGGCGACGTGCGCAAGCTGGCGTCTACCTTGCTGACCGCTGAAACGATGAACCGCCGCCTGGACGAGGAGCCCGCCAAATGAGCTAGATTCGGCCTCATCATCCACCGGCATGGGGTCACCGCAATGAAGAAGCGTTTCCTGGTTCTGATCGGGCTGGCCAGCCTGGGCGCGGTTCCGGCCGCCCAGGCGGCCGGCAACATCGACTGCGAACTGCAGTACAACCTGGCTGGGTGGTCGGTGTTCTACAAGACCGCCTCCGGTACCGGCACCATCACCTGCGACAACGGCGCGCGTATTCCGGTCAAGATCACCGTCAAGGGCGGCGGCCTCACCGTGGGCAAGTCGAAGATCACCGACGGCAAGGGCAGATTCAGTGGTGCCTATTCGCTCAACGACCTGATCGGCTCGTACGCGTCGGTGGAGGCGCACGCCGGCGCCGACAAATCCAGCAGCGCGCAGGTGGTCACCAAGGGCGACGTCTCACTGGCCCTGGCCGGCACCGGCAAGGGGTGGGACCTGGGCGTGGCAGGCAGCCGATTCACCATCGAACGCCGCTGACCGAAACCGCAGGCTCCAAACGAAAAAACCCGGTCAATGACCGGGTTTTTTCACTTCACTCAGCCGCCACGCGGGCCGCCGCCACGGTGACCACCGCCGCCGGGGCCGCGGTTGCCGCCCGGACGGGCGCCGCCGGGACGACCGCCCGGACCACGCCCACCCGGACCACCGGGGCCGCGATTGCCGCCGGGGCCACCCGGGCCACGGTTGCCACCCGGGCCGCCCGGACCGCGGTTGCCCGCAGGACGGCCGCTCGGGCGCGCATTGCCGTACGGGCTGGCGCCCGGGTTGGCATGGTCGGACGGGAAGCTCGGGGCATTGCCCGGGTGACCGTAGGGATGGCGCTGTGCGCCCTGGCCACCGCGGTTGCCCGCGCCAGCACCGGCCGGACGACCCTGGCCGCCGAAGCCGCCACGACCTTCACCGCCACGGCCTTCGCCACCGAAACCGCCGCCGCTGCGCTCACCGTACGCACCACGGCCCTGGCCGCCTGCGCCGCCCGGACCCTTCGGCTTGCCGTACGGACGACCCTGGCCGCCGGCGCCGGCGCCGGCACCCGGACCGCGCGCGCCCGGGCCACGGGCAGCGCCCGGACCCGCATTGCGGTGGTTGCTCGGGCCGGTGCTCACGCCATCGGGCACGTACCAGCTGCGGAACGCGGCCGGGTTGCCTTCGGGAAGCGCACGGTTGCCCTTGTCGGGACGCTGCTTGAACGGGCGCTGCGACTGCTTGGCCGCCGCTTCGCCGGTGACCGTCAGGCCACCCTTGAAACCGCCGCCCTTGCCGCCGCGACCACGGCCGCGCTCTTCGCGCACGTTGTCGAAACGACGCAGCTCGCGGCCTTCATCGGCCTGGTTGTGGCCGTTGACGTAGGCATTGCCACGGCCACCTTCGCGCGAAACGCGCACGGTGGTCTTGGCGGCGCGGCGCTGGCCGATCACCGGCTGCAGGGTCAGCGCCGACGGCGCGCCTTCTTCCAGCTTGAGTTCGGCGCGCAGCTGCTCGACCTGCTTGGCGGTGAGTTCCTGCGACTGGCCACGCAGCAGTTCGCGCGGCAGGGTGATCTTGCCGTAGCGGGTACGCTTCAGGCGGCTGACCTGGCAGCCCTGCGATTCCCACAGGCGGCGCACTTCGCGGTTGCGGCCTTCCTTGACCACCACGCGGAACCAGTCGTGCGAATCGGTGCCGCCGATGCGTTCGATCTCGTCGAACTTGGCCGGACCGTCTTCCAGCGCCACGCCACGGGCGAGGCGGTCGACGATGTTGTCGGGCACCTTCTCTTCGCCTTCCGGGGCGCGCACGCGCACCACGTATTCGCGTTCGACCTCGTAGGAGGGGTGCATCATCGCGTTGGCCAGCTCACCGTCGGTGGTCGCCAGCAGCAGGCCGGTGGTGTTGATGTCCAGGCGGCCGATCGCGATCCAGCGTGCGCCCTTCAGGGCCGGCAGCGCTTCGAACACGGTCGGGCGACCTTCGGGATCTTCGCGCGTGGTCACTTCGCCTTCGGGCTTGTTGTAGGCCAGCACGCGCGAGGTCTCGGTCAGCGCGGTGGCAACGAAGCCACGGCCGTCCAGGTCGACCTTGTCGCCGCTCTTGATCGACTGGCCGGTCTTGGCCACTTCGCCATTGACCTTGACCAGGCCGTCGGCGATGCGCTGTTCCAGCGCGCGGCGCGAACCGAGGCCGGCCTGGGCCAGCACCTTGTGCAGGCGCTCTTCGAGCTTGGGCTGTTCGGTGGCGGTTTCGCGCTTGAGCGAAAGCTTGTTCAACGACAGCTTGCGGGGGGTGTCACTCATTTACTTGGCTCCGGCCGGCGACGTTTCGTCGGCCTCTGGTTCGGGATCGGCTTCGTCAACAGCCACGGTCGTCGTCGCGACGGCGTTGTCTTCGGTTTCTGGATGGTGCGCCGTGCGGTCTACCGGCACGGAATCGGGCTCGCCATCGCTGGCGGGTGAAGCATGGTCGGCGACTTCCGCAGGTGCGGGCGCGTCGCTATTGTCCTGCGTGTCGTCCTGTTCCGCCAGTCGGGCCGACATCAGCGCGGCACGGGCGGCGGCACGGGCCGCGTTGGGGTCCAGTGGCGGTTCCGGTTCGGAATCGGAATCGGCGTCGGAAGGTTGGTCGGCGTCCGGCAGCCGGGCAGAGCCCGGCTCTACGTCGGTGTCACCTTCGGCGTCTGGAGTCGCTGCACCTGCAGCGATCCGGCCGGCCGGCTGGCCGTCGGTGTCCAGCGGCAGCTGCGGTTCCAGTTCGCCCAGGTCGCGCAGTTCCGACAACGGCGGCAGTTCGTCCAGGCGCTTGAGCCCGAAGTAATCCAGGAAGCCCTTGGTGGTGCCGAACAGGGCCGGCTTGCCGGGCACGTCGCGGTGGCCGATCACGCGGATCCATTCGCGTTCTTCCAGCGCCTGGATGATGTTGCTGCTGACCGCCACGCCACGGACCTGTTCGATCTCGCCGCGGGTGATCGGCTGGCGGTAGGCGATCAGCGCCAGGGTTTCCAGGGTGGCGCGGGTGTAACGGGTCTTGCGCTCGGTCCACAGCCGGGTGATGAAGCCGTGGACCTCGTTGGTGACCTGGAAGCGGAAGCCGGAGGCGACCTCGACCAGCTCCACGCCACGGTCGGCGCAGCCTTCGCGCAGCAGTTCCAGTGCGCGTTCGATGCTGCCCGGCGGCGCCGGTTCCTCTTCCGGGAACAGGCCCTGCAGCTGGGCCAGGGTCAGCGGCTGGCTCGAGGCCAGCAGCGCCCCTTCGACAATACGGTTGATCAGCGGTTGATCCATGCGTGGGTCGGGTGCTCAGTCGGATTCGTTGGCGGCGTCGGCATCGTCGAATTCGCTGTTGAACTGCAGCGGTTCGTTGGTGTTGCCGGCGGCCAGGGATTTGACGTAGATCGGCGCCAGCGGCGCTTCCTGCACGATGTCCAGCAGCTGTTCCTTGGCCAGTTCGAGCAGGGCCAGGAAGGTGACCAGCACCCCCAGCTTGCCTTCTTCGGCGGTGAACAGCGTTTCAAAACGGTAGAACTTGCCGTCTTCCAGACGGCCCAGCACGTCGCCCATGCGCTGGCGCACGCTCAGGGCCTCGCGCTTGATCGCGTGGCCGGTGAACAGCTCGGCGCGCTTGAGCACGTCGTGCAGTGCCAGCAGCATTTCCTTCAGGTCCACCGGCGGCGGCAGCTTGATCGCCGCGCGGTCGGGCACGAAGGCATGCGCCAGGCTGGTGTCGCGGTCCTGCCGGGGCAGGGCGTCGATGTCTTCGGCAGCCTGCTTGAAACGTTCGTACTCCTGCAGCCGGCGCACCAGTTCCGCACGCGGGTCGCCTTCCTCGCCCTCGATGCTCGGCGGGCGCGGCAGCAGCATCCGCGACTTCACCTCGGCCAGGATCGCGGCCATCACCAGGTATTCGGCGGCCAGTTCGAAGCGCAGCTCCTGCATGACATTGATGTAGTCCACGTACTGCCGGGTGATTTCGGCAACGGGGATGTCCAGGATGTCCAGGTTCTGCCGGCGGATCAGGTACAGCAGCAGGTCCAGCGGACCTTCAAACGCGTCCAGGATGACTTCCAGCGCATCCGGCGGGATGTACAGGTCCTGCGGGATCTGCAGGACCGGTTGACCATGCACCACGGCCAGCGGCATTTCCTGCTGCTGCGGGGCGGTCGGCCGGGTTTGCGGGTTCGCGTCGAGCGCGAGTTCGGAAGTCATCAAGATTGACGTCGGTATTGCAACGGACCAGTTTGCTGCGCCGGACCCGGCCGCAAGCCATGACACGCCTGTGCCGGCGTGGTTCCACATTTCAAACAGCAGCAGGACGCGCTGCGAACGTGCAGCGGCAGAACTACAGGAGGTCGTCTACGTGTGCTGGTGTGGGGCAGGGGGCCCGGTACCGACCGGGTTGCTGCGTCCAGCCACGTGCAATGTGGACAAGAGTACGGCTTCACAACGGCAGTGTCCAGCGAGGCGGGCTAGAATCGCGGGGTTTGTTTAGCTGAACCCTGGAGTTGCCCGTGTGGTATGTGATTGAAGGCTATGACGGCACCGATGTGCTGCCCGCCCGGCTGGCGGCCCGCCCGGCCCACCTGGCCCGCCTGGAAGCCCTGCGCGACGAGGGCCGGCTGCTGCTGGCCGGCCCGTGCCCGGCCATCGACAGCGAAGACCCGGGTCCGGCCGGCTTCAGCGGCAGCGTGGTGATTGCCGCGTTCGATTCGCTGGAACAGGCACAGGCCTGGGGCGCCGAAGACCCCTACGTGGAGGCCGGCGTGTACACCCGGGTGCAGGTGCGCCCGTTCCGCAAGGTGCTGCCGTGAACCGGGTCGAGCGTATCCGCGCGGCCCTGCAGGCCGCGCTGGACCCGGTGCTGCTGGAGGTGGAAGACGACAGCCACCGCCATGCCGGCCATGAAGGCGCGCGCGACGGGCGCGGGCACTTCAACGTGCGCGTGGTCAGCGCCGCGTTCGAGGGCAAGCTGCCGCTTGCGCGCCACCGCATGGTCTATGCGGCCGTGGGCACGATGATGGAGACCGATATCCACGCGCTGTCCATCGACGCCCAGACCCCGCCAGAACAGGGCTGAAACCCTTGTCCTGCCTTGTCCCGGCAAGTCCCGGGGCGACCTCTCCAAGACATCTCGAGGTTACCGCCGTGAGACATTCGCCTAACGGACTGTTTACATCCGGGAATGAAAACGCTTACATTCCGCGCCAAGCCCAGATCTCTAAGCCGTGGAGGGCGGCGAAGTGAACAAGGCAGCCATCACCATCAAAGATGTAGCCCGCGAAGCCCGCGTCAGCGTGGCAACGGTCTCGCGTGCGCTCAACGGCCATGAAAACGTCGCCGAGCCCGTGCGCAAGCTGGTGCTCGAGGTGGCAGCGCGCCTGCGCTACACCCCGCACGCGGCCGCCCGCAGCCTGAGCAGCCGGCGCACCAACACCATCGGTGTGGTGCTGCCCGACCTGTATGGCGAATTCTTCTCCGAACTGATGCGCGGCATCGACGGGGTGGCACGCGCGCGCCGCCAGCACCTGCTGGTGTCCAGCTACCACGGCGACCAGGAGCAGCAGGGCGCGGCCCTGCGCGCCATGCGCGGCCGGGTCGACGGGCTGCTGGTGCTCTCGCCGTATGCGGAAAGCCCGGGTTTCCTGACCGACAACCTGCCGCAGTCCTTGCCCACGGTACTCATCAACACGTACCTGCCCGAGCAGGACCACCCGGTCCTGAGCATCGACGACCATGCCGGCGCCATGGCGATGACCCGCCACCTGCTCGATGCCGGGCATCGCCGCATTGCCTTCATCGCCGGCCCCGATCTGAACTTCGATGCGCGCGAACGCCTGCGCGGATTCCGCGACGCGCTGGCCGCGTTCGGTGGCGAAGCGCACGGTATCGAGCTGCCCGGCGACTTCGACGAAGCCTCCGGCCACCGTGCCGGGCAGGAGCTGCTGGCCGCCGGCGCATTGCCCGATGCGGTGTTCGCCGCCAACGACATGATGGCGCTCGGCTGCCTGTATGCATTCGCGCAGGCCGGCGTGCGCGTGCCCGCCGATGTGGCCCTGGCCGGCTTCGATGACATTCCGCTGGCGCGTTTCGTTCACCCCTCGTTGACGACGATGCAGGTGAGTATCGCCGAGTTGGGCGACAAGGCGGCGACGCGCCTGCTGCAGTTGATGGATGGCAACAACACGGAAACGGAAGGCGACAAGCAGACGCTTGTACCCACCCTGATCGTGCGTGATTCAAGCAAGAAAAGCGTAACGCCGTAACTTCAAAAAAAGACAGGCAGCCGCAATGACGGCTTCCACCACCCGGAGATTTACATGACGTATTTCAATAACCGCACCCGCATGCCGGCCCGCCGCCTGCTCAGCAGTGCCCTGGTCAGCTGCCTGTTGCTGGGTGCTGCGCCGGCCGTGATGGCCCAGTCCGCCACCTCGTCGCTGCGCGGCCAGGTCGCCCAGGCCGAAGCCGGTACCGAAGTCACCGCCACCAACGTGGCCAGCGGCAGCGTGCGCCGCGCCACCACCCGCGCCGACGGCAGCTACTCGCTGATGGGCCTGGACCCGGGCACCTATGACGTGGTCGCCAACGGCCAGACCCAGAAGGTCACCGTGACCGTGGCCTCGACCGCGACGCTGAACTTCAGCGGCGCTCCCGCCAACGGTTCCACCGCCAACGCCACCAACCTCGACACCGTCAACGTGGTTGCGCCGACCCTGCTGCAGGAAGTGCGTACCTCCGAAGTGGGCAAGACGGTCAGCCTGCAGCAGATCCAGACCACCCCGCAGGTCTCGCGCAACTTCCTGGAGTTCGCCGACGCGGTGCCGGGCATGATCTTCACCCGTGATGCGAAGGGCAACACCTCGCTGCGCGGCGGTGCCACCAATGCCGACGGCACCAACGTCTACATCGACGGCGTGGGCCAGAAGAGCTACGTCAAGGGCGGCGGCGTCGCCGGCCAGTCCGGCAGCGCCGGCAACCCGTTCCCGCAGCTGGCCATTGGCGAGTACAAGGTCATCAGCGGCAACTACAAGGCCGAGTACGGCCAGGTCTCCAGCGCGGCCGTGACCGCGGCGACCAAGTCCGGTACCAACGAATTCAAGGGTGAAGCGTTCTACCGCTACACCGACGAAGACATGCGCGCCAAGACCCCGGCCGAGCGCCAGGAAGGCAAGAGCAAGGAAGTCTCGGCCGAGAAGGAATACGGCTTCGCCCTGGGCGGCCCGATCGTGCAGGACAAGGCGCATTTCTTCGTGACCTATGAAGCCAAGCGCTTCGACCTGCCGGTGACCATCGCCCCGGAAGGTTCGGTGACCAACCGCGTCGGCCTGCTGCCGGCCGATGCCGCCGCCCAGCTCGGCCCGGCCAGCCAGCCGTTCGAGCAGGACCTGATCTTCGCCAAGATCGACGTCGAGCCGACCGACAACGACCGCATCGAGCTGACCTTCCAGGACCGCGACGAAACCCAGCAGCAGTTCAGCGGGCAGACCGCGCCGTCGCACGGCAAGGAAACCGAGAACACCGACCGTCGTTACGCGCTGCGCTGGAACCACAGCGGTGAGCGCTTCTACAACGAGCTGATGCTCACCCACGAAGATTCGTTCAACAACCCGGTGCCGCTGACCATCGGCAACGGCTATGTGTACACCGCCCCGGACGGCACCGACGACCGCACCCTGGTGCAGATCGGCGGCGCTTCGGCGCTGGATTCGCAGGTGAAGGGCCAGAAGGGCTGGTCGATCGAAGACAACCTGACCCTGGACGGCATCGAGTGGCAGGGCGACCACACCATCAAGATGGGCGCCAAGTACAAGGAAATCGACCTGTACGCGTCCGACGCGCAGGAGATCAACCCGCAGTTCACCTATACCCTGGGCGACCCGGACTTCCCGGATTCGATTCCGTACAAGGCGCAGTTCGTCAAGCCGGTGACCGGCGTGACCGGCGTGACCGGTGAAGTGCGTTCGAAGGTCAAGCAGATCGGCCTGTTCATCCAGGACGACTGGCAGGTCAACGACCACCTGCAGTTGAACCTGGGCCTGCGTTGGGACTACGAAAAGAACCCGAGCTACCTGGACTTCGTGACCCCGCCGGAAGTGGTGGCGGCGCTGTACAGCCAGGATCCGCGCGCGGCCGCTGGGCAGACCTATGCGCAGTCGCTGGCATTGAGCGGGTTGAACATCAACGACTACATCAGCACCGGCCACAACCGCAAGGCGTTCAAGAACGCCTGGCAGCCGCGCCTGGGCTTCTCGTATGACATCAACGCCGACGAGATGCACGTCGTGCACGGTGGCGCCGGCCGTTCCTACGACCGCGACCTGTTCGACTACCTGCAGCTGGAAACCACCAAGCTGGCCCTGCCGCAGCCGACGATCTACTTCCGCAACCCGGCCACCGGCGCCTGCCTCAATGGCCAGGCCGCGTGCTACGACTGGGATCCGAACCTGCTCAACGGCATCCAGAACCTGCAGGCCCTGGTCGGTTCGACCAGCAATGCCGGGCTGGAAGTGGACCTGCTCAACAACAACCTGAAGGCGCCGTACGCCGACCAGTTCAGCCTGGGCATGTCCAACCAGATCGGCGAGTGGCTGACCGACGCCACCGTGGCGCGTACGCTGACCTATGACGGCTTCGCGTTCACCCTGGGCAACCGTTACCCGACCGGCCAGTTCTTCGACGACCCGCGCCTGTGCGGTGGCACCTCGCCGGGCCTGAGCCAGGCCTGGAGCTGCAACATCCCGGGCTTCGGCAGCCTGATCATCGGGCAGCAGGGCATCAAGACCCGTGCCACGCAGGTGCTGCTGTCGGCGCAGAAGCCGTTCACCAAGGAAAGCGGCTGGGGCACCTCGATCGCCTACACCTGGACCACGGCCCGCCACAACCGCGACATCAATGAGCATTACGCGTTCGACCGCGGCCTGATCACCGACTACCCGACCATCCGTTCCAACGGCGCGCCGCGTCACCGCATCGTGCTGACCGGTTCGTATGCCGGCTTCTGGGACATCACCTTCGGCGGCAAGATCACCCTGGCCACGCCGACGGCGGTCAATGACTGGTACCCGGTCACCCAGGCCAGCGGTTTCGACCTGCCGACCCCGGGCGCCGCCGTGCCGGACGGCAACGGTCGCTTCCTGCTCGGTGGCAAGATCTGGGGCTACCGTTCGGTCGACCTGCAGGCAACGAAGACGTTCAAGATGCCGGGCGATACCGAGCTGTACGCGCGCATCGACATCATCAACGTGTTCAACTTCGACAACTTCTCCAATTACAACTACACCAAGTCCAACGGCAAGCTGCTGGCCAGCTACAACGAGACCGGCGATATCGTCGGTACGCCGCGCCAGGTGAAGGCAGAAGTCGGCTTCCGCTTCTGATCGCAACAGCCGGCGCCGCCTGAGGGTGGCGCCGGTTTTTTTCGCAGATGGTTTGTAAACGATTTCAGTTGCAGGGACGTTATCCTCCCTGAAACGCACACGTAAATGAGGTGGTGGTCGATGAAGGCACGTCGTGTTCTGGCTCTGGCCGTGTTGGCTGCAGCGATCGTGGGCTGCAAGCCGCAGGCCGAGCAACAGCCCGCCAAGCCAAAACCGCCGGTCATCCTGATCGAGGCCGACGCGCCGCCGCGCCCGATGAAACCCGAGCTGCCGCCGCTGTTCGACGATATCGAACGCCGCACCTTCCAGTTCTTCTGGGACACCACCAACGAGGTCAACGGGCTCAGCCCGGACCGCTATCCCTCGCGTCCGTTCGCCAGCATCGCCTCGGTGGGCTACGCGTTGACCGCATACCCGATCGGCGTGGAGAACGGCTGGGTCAGCCGCACCCAGGCGGTGGACCGCACCCTGACCACCCTGAAGTTCTTCCGCGACATGCCGATGGGCCCGCAGCGCACCGGCAAGGGTGGCTACAAGGGCTTCTACTACCACTTCCTGGACATGCAGCAGGGCCACCGCTATGACAGCTGGGTGGAACTGTCCAGCGTGGATACCGCGCTGCTGATGATGGGCGTGCTGTTCGCGCAGTCCTATTACACCGGCGACGACCCGCGCGAGAAAGAGATCCGCGCCATCGCCGATACGCTCTACAAGCGCGTCGACTGGCCGTGGCTGCAGCAGCGCGCCCCGCTGATCTCGATGGGCTGGTTCCCGGAAAGCGGCTTCATCGACCATGACTGGATGGGCTACAACGAGGCGATGATGGTCTACATCCTCGCGCTCGGCTCGCCGACCCATCCGGTCAGCCCGGACGCGTGGACCGTGTGGACGCGCACCTACGACAACGACTGGGGCGTGTTCCAGGGCCAGGAATACCTGTCCTTCGGCCCGCTGTTCGGCCACCAGTACAGCCACGTCTGGATCGACTTCCGCGACATCCAGGACGCGTACATGCGCGAGCGCGGCAGCACCTACTTCCTCAACAGCCGCTCGGCCGCGCTGGCCCAGCGCGAGTACGCCATCGCCAACCCGGCGCAGTGGAAGGACTACGGCGAGAACGTGTGGGGCCTGACCGCCAGCGACGGTCCGCAGAACACCACCCAGGAGTTCCGCGGCGAGCAGCGCCAGTTCCGCCATTACTCCTCGCGCGGCGCCGGCCTGCGCGAGAACTTCGACGACGGCACCATCGCGCCGACCGCCGCGATCGCCTCGGTGGTGTTCGCGCCGGAAGAAGTGATTCCGGCCACGCTGGAAATGCACAAGCGCTACGGCGATTACCTGTACTCCAGCTACGGCTTCCTGGATTCGTTCAACCCCAGCTTCAACTTCGACATTCCGCTCAAGACCGGGCGCATCGTGCCGGATCGCGGCTGGGTGGCCAGCGATTACATCGGCATCGACCAGGGCCCGATCCTGACCATGATCGCCAACTACCGCAACGATTTCGTGTGGGACACGATGAAGAACAACCCGCACATCCGTCGCGGCCTGGAGCGCGCCGGTTTCAGCGGCGGCTGGCTGACCCCGGAAGGCGAGGACCAGCCGATGGAACTGCAGAAGGATGAAAAGTCCGCTGCCGCGCGTTCCATGGGCATCGCCGAGTCCCGTGCGGCCGCCGCGCAGGAACAGAAGAACAACGCCAATTCGAACCGCAACCAGCCCCAGGGGAAGTAAGCAGTGTTTTTGTCGTCGCGCCCCAAGCTGTGGGTGAGTGTGGTGCTGCTGGTTGCCGGCAGCCTGTTGTTGAGTGCCTGCCGCAAGGAACCGGAAGGGGTGACCGTGCGCTTCTGGGCGATGGGCCGCGAAGCCGAGGTGGTGACCGAGCTGATCCGTGAGTTCGAAGCGGAGAATCCCGGCATCCACGTGGACGTGCAGAACATCCCCTGGACCGCAGCGCATGAGAAGCTGCTGACCGCGTTCGCCGCCGATGGCCTGCCGGACGTGTTCCAGCTCGGCAATACCTGGATCCCCGAGTTCGCCGAGCTCGACACGCTGACGCCGCTGGCGCCGTTCGTGGCGCAGTCGAAGGTGGTGGACCCGGCCGACTATTTCCAGGGCATCTGGGACACCAACGTCATCCACGACCAGCTGGTCGGCATTCCGTGGTACGTGGACACCCGCCTGCTGTACTACCGCAAGGACCTGCTGGCCAGGGCCGGCTTCGACCAGCCGCCCCGCACCTGGGACGAGTGGAACACCATGATGGCGGCGATCAAGACGATGCAGGGTCCGGACCGCTACGCGATCCTGATGCCGATCAACGAGTTCGAGCAGCAGCTGTCGTTCGCGCTGCAGCAGCCTGACCCGCTGCTGCGCGACCACGACACCCGCGGCAACTTCCGCAGCCCCGGCTTCCGCCGCACGCTGGCGTTCTACGAAAACATGTTCGCCCAGGGCTGGGCGCCGCGCATGTCCGAGACCCAGATCTCGAACGTGTGGGATGAGTTCTTCCGTGGCTTCAACGTGTTCTATCTCTCGGGCCCCTGGAACATCCGCGAGTTCAAGAAGCTGCAGCCGAAAGAACTGGAAGGGCAGTGGGGCACCGCTGCATTGCCGGGCCCGGAAGGCCTGGGCGCGGGCATCGCCGGCGGCACCAGCCTGGTGATCTCGCGCAGTTCGCAGCAGAAGGAAGCGTCGTGGAAGCTGATCGAGTTCCTGTCGCGCCCGGCGATCCAGGAACGCTTCCATTCCATCATCGGCGACCTGCCGCCCCGGCGCAGCACCTGGGAGTTCGCTTCGCTGGCGAATGACCCGCTGGCGCAGCCGTTCCGCGACCAGCTCGAGCGCGTGCGGCCGACCCCGAAGGTGCTGGAGTGGGAGCGGATCGTGCAGGAAATGCGCATCGTCACCGAACAGGTGGTGCGCGGTGGATTGGACCAGGATGTGGCAGTGAACCGATTGGACGAACGCGTGGACAAGGTACTGGCCAAGCGCCGCTGGATGCATGAGCAGCGGACCCAGGCAGAAGGCGCGGAGGTGACCCCGTGAAGCAGCGTTCGCTTGCCGGCTGGATCTTCGCCGGCCCTTCGCTGTTGGTGATTGGCGTGTTCTTCGGCCTGCCGGTGTTCTCGGCGCTGGCGCTGAGCATCACCGACTTCGACCTGTATGCGCTGGCCGATGGCGGCAACCTGCGCTTCGTCGGGCTGGGCAACTACATCGACCTGCTGCAGACTCCGATGTTCTGGAAGTCGCTGTGGAACACCACGTACTTCGTGATCGTCGGCGTGCCGATGTCGATTGGCGTGTCGCTGGGCGCGGCCATGCTGCTCAACGCGCCGGCCGCGCGCTTCAAGGCGCTGTTCCGCACCGCGCTGTTCGCCCCGGTGGTGACCACGCTGGTGGCGGTGGCGGTGATCTGGCGCTACCTGTTCCACACCAGCTACGGCCTGGTGAACTACGGGCTGGGCCACCTCGGCATCAGCCCGATCGACTGGCTGGGCGACCCGAACTGGGCCATGCCGACCATCATGCTGTTCGCGGTGTGGAAGAACTTCGGCTACAACATGGTGATCTTCCTGGCCGGCCTGCAGGCGATCCCGCATGACCTGTACGAGGCCGCGCGCATCGACGGCGCCTCGCGCTGGAAGCAGTTCCTGCACATCACCCTGCCGATGCTCGGCCCGGTGCTGCTGGTGGTCGGGGTAATCACCGTGTCCGGCTACTTCCAGCTGTTCGCCGAACCCTACGTGATGACCCGTGGCGACCCATTGCAGAGCACCGTGAGCGTCCTCTACTTCATGTTCGAGGAAGGCTTCAAGTGGTGGAACCTGGGCCGTGCGTCGGCGGTGGCGTTCCTGCTGTTCCTGATCATCCTGGCTGTCACCAGCCTGATGCTGCGTTTCGGCCGCAAGAGGCAGTTGGTATGAGTCGTGAGATCGGCCAGTCGCGCTGGCATGCGTGGTGGGTGAACGGTGGGTTGCTGGTGCTGGCTGCGGTCAGCCTGGCGCCGCTGCTGTGGATGCTGTCGGTGTCGTTCATGCCGACCGGCGAAGCGGCGCATTTCCCGCCACCGCTGCTGCCTTCGTCGGTCACCACCGCCAACTACCACGAGCTGTTCGCCCGCACCGGCATGGGCAACAACTTCGTCAACAGCCTGTTCGTCTCGCTGGCGATCACGCTGGGCTCGCTGCTGCTCAACACCATGGCCGGCTATGCGTTCGCCAAGCTGCGCTTCGTCGGCCGCGAGCGGATCTTCCAGGTGCTGCTGGCGGCGCTGGTGATCCCGGCCCAGGTGGCGATGCTGCCGCTGTTCCTGCTGATGAAGCAGCTGGGCCTGGTCAACAGCTTCGGCGGCGTGATCGTGCCGGCGCTGGCCAGCGTGTTCGGCATCTTCCTGGTGCGCCAGTACGCGCGCTCGATTCCCGACGAGCTGCTGGAAGCGGCGCGGATCGACGGGGCAGGGGAGCTGCGGATCTTCTTCCAGATCGTGCTGCCGATGCTCAAGCCGGTGCTGGTGACCCTGTCGATCTTTACCTTCATGGGCGCGTGGAACGATTTCATGTGGCCGTTGATCGTGCTGACCGACCAGGAGCACTACACTCTGCCGGTTGCCCTGGCCACGTTGTCGCGCGAACACATCATGGACGTTGAAATGATGATGGCCGGCGCGGTGGTCACGGTGGTTCCGGTGCTGGCACTGTTCCTGGTGCTGCAGCGCTACTACATCCAAGGTCTGTTGCTGGGGAGTGTGAAAGGGTGAAGCGTGCCGTCGTCGCGGGGGTTCTGGGGTTGGGTGTGGTGTGGTCGTTGGCGGCGCCTGCCGCGCCCCCGGCAGTGCCGGCGGCGCCCAAGGTCCTGGACAGCTTCGACGACATGGCGCCGTGGAAGCTGGTGGTGTCCGACCAGGTCAGCGGCTCGCTGCGCAGCGTGGCCGGCGCCAACGGCGGCCGTGCGCTGTGCGTGGACTACGACTTCCACGAGGTCTCCGGCTACGTGGCGATCCGCCGCGAGCTGCCGGTCACCTGGCCGGACAACTACCAGGTGGGCTTCCAGATCCGTGGCGATTCGCCCGGCAACGACCTGCAGTTCAAGCTGATCGACGCCAGCGGCGACAACGTGTGGTGGGTCAACCGGCCCGGCTACGCCTTCCCCAAGACCTGGACCCCGGTGCAGTACCGCCAGCGCCAGATCGACAAGGCCTGGGGCCCGGACCCGGACAAGACCCTGCGCAAGAGCGCTGCAGTGGAGTTCACCATTTACAGCAAGGTCGGCGGGCGCGGTACGGTCTGCTTCGACCGGCTCACCCTGCAGCCGCTGCCGCCGGCCGATACCTCGGCGCTGGCACCGTCGGTGATCGCCGACACCGCCACCGCGCTGCAGAGCCGCATCGCCGATGGCAAGCCGGACACGGTGTGGATCAGCGGCGGCGTGCCCGACCAGACCATCAGCCTGGACCTGCACAAGGTGCGCGAGTTCGGCGGCGCGGTGATCCAGTGGCTGCCGGGCCTGGAAGCCACCCGTTACGTGGTGCGTTCCTCGGTGGACGGCCGCGACTGGAAGACGCTGCGCGAAATCACCGCCGGGGGCGGTGGCGACCGCGACTGGCTGGCGCTGCCCGACACCGAAGCGCGCTACCTGCGCTTCGACCTGGAAAGCGGCCGCAGCTGGCGCTACGGCATCCGCGACATTTCGATCAAGCCGCTGGACTTTGCCGCGACCCCGAATGACTTCGTCGAATCGGTCGGCGCCGACCTGACCCGCGGCTTCGTGCCGCGCGGCTTCAGTGGTGAGCAGCCGTACTGGACCCTGCTGGGCCTGGACGGCGGCAAGGAGCAGGCGCTGATCGGCGAGGACGGCGCGCTGGAACCGGCCAAGGCCAGCTTCAGCGTTGAGCCGTTCGTGCTGGTCGACAAGAAGCTGCTGAGCTGGGCCGACGTGGACAGCAGGCAATCGCTGCAGGACGACTACCTGCCGATCGCCAGCGTCGACTGGAGCCACCCGCAGGCTGCGCTGAAGGTGACCGGCTTCGTGCAGGGCACCCCGGACAAGGCGCAGCTGGTCGGTCGTTACACGCTGCACAACCCGGACAAGGTCGCGCACGACTACACCCTGGCGCTGGCGGTGCGGCCGTGGCAGGTGAATCCGCCGCGTCAGTTCCTCAACACCGTGGGCGGGGTAAGCCGGATCGACCGGCTCGATATCGAACCGGGCCGGGTCGAGGTCAACGGCGCGCCGCGCGTGTTCCCGGTGCAGGCCCCGGATGCGGCCTTTGCCGGCCCGTTCGACGGCAAGCTGGAAGTGACCCACCTGGCCGCAGGCAACCTGCCGACCGCCACCGAAGTGAGAGATCCCACCGGGCTGGCCTCGGGCGCGCTGCTGTACAAGTGGCGGCTGGAACCGGGCCAGACGCGCGAAGTCGCCATCGTGTTGCCGCAGACCGGCAGCTGGACCACGCCCAAGGACTTCGACGCCAGCAAGGCGCAGCAGCAGGTCGCCTCGATGTGGCGCACCAAGCTGGACCAGGTCTCGCTGCAGGTACCGGCGGCGGGCAAGCCGCTGGCCGACACCCTGCGCACCGCGCTGGCGCACATGCTGATCTCGCGGATCGGGCCCAGCCTGCAGCCGGGCACGCGCTCGTACTCGCGCAGCTGGATCCGCGACGGCGCGATGATTTCCGAAGGCCTGCTGCGCATGGGCCGCAGCGACGCAGTGCGCGAGTACGTGAACTGGTACGCGCCGTACCAGTTCGACAACGGCAAGGTGCCGTGCTGCGTGGACCCGCGCGGCGCCGACCCGGTGCCGGAGAACGACAGCCACGGCGAGCTGATCTTCAACATCGCCGAGTATTGGCGCTACACCGGCGACAGCACCTTCCTGGAGCTGATGTGGCCGCATGTGCAGGGCGCATACCAGTACATGGAGCAGCTGCGCCTGAGCGAGCGCACCGAGGAGAACCGCGCGCGGAATGCGGCCTTCTACGGAATGATGCCGGTGTCGATCAGCCACGAAGGTTATTCGGCCAAGCCGATGCATTCGTACTGGGACAACTTCTGGGCGCTGCGCGGCTACAAGGACGCGGCGGTGATCGCCAGCACGCTGGGCAAGGTCGAGGCGATGCAGATCGCCGAGTCGCGCGACCAGTTCCGTGACGACCTGCAGGCTTCGCTGCTGGCGGCCACCGCGCTGCACAGGATCGATTTCCTCCCAGGTTCGGCCGAGCTCGGCGATTTCGATGCAACCTCGACCACCATCGCGCTGGCCCCGGCCGGCGAGCAGGGCAGGTTGCCGCAGCCGTATTTGAACAACACCTTCGAGCGGTACTGGAAGGAATTCGAAGCGCGCCGCGACGGCAAACGCGAATGGAAGGACTACACCCCGTACGAGTGGCGCAACGTGGCGGCGTTCGTGCGCCTGGGCTGGCGCGACCGCGCCTGGCAGGCGACCGAGTTCTTCTTCAAGGACCGCGCGCCGCAGGCATGGAACCAGTGGGCCGAGGTGGTCTCGCATACGCCGCGCAAGCCGTTCTTCGTCGGCGACCTGCCGCATGCATGGGTGGCCTCGGACTTCGTGCGCTCGGCGCTGGACATGTTCGCCTACACCCGCGACGTCGACGACAGCCTGGTGCTGGCCGCCGGCGTTCCAGTGCGATGGTTGGAAGGGCAGGGCGTGGCGATCAAGGGGCTGCGTACGCCGTACGGCCAGCTGGGCTACTCGCTCAGCCGCACCGACAAACTGCTGACCCTGCAGGTGCAGCCGGGCCTGGTGGTACCGCAGGGCGGTCTGGTGCTGCCGTGGCCGTACAGCGGCGAACCGGGCGAGGCCACCATCAACGGGGAGCCGGCGCAGTGGATCAACGGCGAGCTGCGCATCACCCAGGTGCCGGCCAATGTCGACGTGCAGATTCCCGCCTCGGTGCGTCGCGCCGAACGCAAGGCGCCATGAGCGCGCGGTGGGTAGCGGCCGGCATGCGGTGCATGCTGGCCGCGTGCGCGCTGGCGATCCTGCCGGCGCGCGCGGCCGAACCGCAGGCGCCGGGCATGAGCATGGTCACCTTCAACCTGCACCATGACCGCGAAGACTGGCCGCAGCGTCGCCAGGTGATCCTGCGCGAACTGGAGGCGCTGCAGCCCGACGCGATCGCGCTGCAGGAAGTGATCCAGAAGCCGTACGTGCGCAACCAGGCGGCATGGCTGGCAGGCAAGCTGGGCTACGACTACCAGTTCGTGTCGACCGATCCGCCGGGGCGCTTCAAGCGCTACGGCAATGCGCTGTTGACCCGACGCCCGGTGCTGGCACGCGGCGAGCACCTGCTGGCGCCGCGCACCGATTACCGCACCGTGGCGCACCTGCGCATCGATGTCGACGGCCAGCCGGTGAACGTGTACGCCACGCACCTCAACGAACGTTCCGACGCGAGCGGCGGCCGCATCCGCGGCGAGCAGGTGGCGGACTTGTTGAAGTTCATTGCTGCCACCTCCGGCGACGCGCCGGTGGTGATCGCCGGCGACTTCAACGCACTGGTGGATGCTGGCGACCTGAGCGCGTTGCGCCAGCGGTATGGCGACAGCTACGGCAGCGTGCACGTCAACAACGAAGTGGCGCAGGTGAGCACGCTCAACCGGCACTACTACCAAGCACCCTCGCGCATCGACCACATCTTCTTCCAGCAGGACCAGCTGGTCGCGCGCGAGGCGCGCCTGCTGTTCGACCAGCCATATGCGGAAGGCCGCTGGGCGTCGGACCACTACGGCGTGTGGGCAAGGTTGCAGTTCGCGCCGTAGGGGGCTTACCTCATCGTTACCGTCGCGGCCAGAATTTAGGCTTCCTGATTTCGATGAACGTTTCGTAGTGGTCGTCAGTTGCATACACCTGCTGGGGACCGTGCCTTTTCAGCCCCCCCAGAATGATTCGACGCGTTCCGCGGGTTTCGAACTTGTAGTCATCCACGGTGTACTCCCTATAGTGCTTCTCGCGCTTTATGGGGAGTTTTCCTTCTCCATTGTAGAAGGTGGAGCCGTCCTTTCGACCGTGTTTGAACTTGTTGGAATTGCGATGCACGGCATAGAGCAGCATCCGCCGCTCTTCGTTCTCCAGATCCTCGAACGCCATGCTGCGCATCGGCTTCGCGTCGGGCGGCGCGACCTGGGCGGCACGGACGGGCCGAGGAGCGGCCCGTGCGCGTGGGGCGGCCGGGGCTCGGGCTGGAGCTGCGTAGCGTCGCGGAGGGGCTTCAAGGGTGTTGGTGGCGATGTAGCTTCTCGTATACGTCACCTCCTGGGTCGACCGCGAGAACGGAACGAGTGGCATCGACTCAGCCGATCTGGACGCTGACCGTAATGACCGGCCCAGTCCCTTGAAGAGCTTCGTGCCTGCTTTCGCAATGGCCGGAGCGGCGGCGACCATGCCCACCGCGCTGATACCCAGGCCAACCCAGCCGAGGATGCGTCCCGCCTCTTCGTCTCCGGTAGCATCGGCGACAAGAGCGCCCACCTCGGCTACAGCGCCGAGCGCGCTCAACCCCAGACCTGCTACGGCAGATGCGGTCAGCGCCGCGCTGCCCGCGACCAAGGGCACCGCCAGCGCGCCCAGGCTTGCAACCGCAGCCACCACACTAAGCCCGGCCACGATCCACTTCCAGAAGTGGCCGGACGGATCCGTGCGGTTGATCGGGTCGCCGGCGCAGTAGGCATACGCGTTCAAGCCGCCCTCATCGAACGGACTGAACGGATCTGGCGCCAGGAAATATTGCAGCGTTGGGCTGTAAGGACGATGGTTGCCGGCACCGAGCAGATAGCAGCCGCTGGAATTGTCGAGCAGTTCACCGTTGTAGGCGGGCTGTAGCTCGGTCCTGTCCGACGCCAGGTAACCGTGGGGTGTGTAGCCTTGGCTGCGGACGCCGAAATCGGCTTCCATCA
This sequence comes from Stenotrophomonas sp. VV52, assembly GCF_002893095.1. Classification (GTDB taxonomy): domain Bacteria; phylum Pseudomonadota; class Gammaproteobacteria; order Xanthomonadales; family Xanthomonadaceae; genus Stenotrophomonas; species Stenotrophomonas aracearum. The sequence goes on from NZ_PKQQ01000001.1 coordinate 364,834, forward strand.
GCACCGAGCCGGCGGCGTCCGTGGCCAGGAGCGTTGCGATCGGGCCGCCGCCAATGCCACTGCGCTTGGTGGCAACGCGCTGGCCGCCGCAGTACGGCCAACTCAGTTCGTGGCCTTCCCCGGTGGCATTGACCACCACACCGCCCAGCCAGTACTGCCACACCGACGTGGCGGGCGTGCTGGTACAGACCAGAAGGTGTTCGGCGTCATAACGATAGTGGGTGGTGGGCGCGTTCGATGCGCCGGCCATAGATGCCATGGCAGTCCCCTCAGCGTGCGCCCCCGCGTGCACGACGATGCGCTTCGCGGCGTTAACGGCTCGTCGAATTTTTCGGTTCCGCAAATGCAGACAGCGGCCTTTCGACCGCTGTCTGGGTTCTGCGTAGGAGCCACGCAGGGCGTGGCTCTACCTCCGGGAAGGGGTCAGGGCTTGTCGGCCTTGTCCTGTTCTTCCTTGGCGGCGGCTTCGGCCGGGGCGAGTTCATCGGTGGGGATGTCTTCGCGGGCTTCGGCGTGCGCGGCCTGGGCAGCGGCGTCGGTCGGGGCGGCGTCGCCCTGGACGCTGCCGAACAGCTGGCCGGTCTGCGCCACCGGGGTGGGCTCCAGCATGCGGGTCTGGACCGGACGACCGACTTCGGTCGGACCCTTGCGCTCGGGCTGGGCGTCGATGGCGTCTGCGGCCTTCGGTGCTTCGGCCACAACCGGAGCTTCGGCAGCCTTCGGAGCCTCGGTCACGACCGGCGCTTCAACCGCCTTCGGTGCCTCGGTCACGACCGGAGCCTCGACTGCCTTCGGTGCTTCGGCAACGACTGGCGCTTCGACAGCCTTCGGCGCCTCGGTCACGACCGGGGCTTCAACGGCCTTCGGCGCTTCCGCAGTCACCGCCTTCTCCGCCTGCGGTGCAGCGTCCACCGGCGCAGCCACGGGGGCAGCCACCGGCATCGGCGACTCCACGAACGGCACGCGGTCGGTGTAGGACGGCGCACGTTCGGCCACCGGCTCGGCCTTCGGGGCCGGGGCCGGGGTCGGCTCGGCGTGACCGGCGGTCACCACCGGGCTGCTGACCACGGCCAGCGGTGCGGCGGCGGCCACGGCGGCGACCGGGGCCGGGCGCGGGGCCTGGACCGGTGCCGGCGCAGGTGCAGCCGGAGCAGCAGCAGGAGCGGAGGCTGCAGCGCCTTCATCGTCGAAGTCGAACTCCGGCTGCGGCTGGCCCTGGGTCGCGGCCGGACGTGCGGCCGGGGCGGCGGTGTCGCCGTCCTGGTCGTTGTCCTGCTCGTCGCTCTCGGCGTCGTCATCCAGACCGGCATCGTCGATCGAACCTTCGCTGCCGGCAGCCTGCTCGCCATTGCCACGACGGCGGCGACGGCCACCGCGACGGCCACGACGACGGCGCGAGGCGCCTTCGCCCGCGGCGTCATCGGCGTTGCCCGGCGCTTCACCGTGCTCGCCGGCGTCGCCTTCGACCACGGCGGCCTGGGTCTCGTCGGCAGCGACCGGCGTTGCCACCGGGGTGGCGGCGACCGGAGCGACCGGGGCCGGGGTGCCCACATCGGCCACGGTCACCGCAGCGGCGGCGACCAGTGCGGCATCGGCGACGGTGGCGTCGCTCTGCTGCGGCTTGGCGTTTTCGGCCTGCGGCTGACGCTGCGGCTTGTCGCCGTCGTTCTGCTGGCGCGGCTGCTTCTGCTTCTGGCCCTGGTTCTGGTTCAGCTTGGGCTGCTGTTCGTTGCGCGGGGCCTTGGGCTGCTGCTCATTGCGCTGCTTGCCCTGCTGCGGCTGGCCGGCGTTCGGGGCGGCCGCCTGGGCGGTCGCGTCCTGGCGGCGCTCGTCGCGGCGCTCGCCTTCACGGCGCTCGCCCTTGCCACCGCGCTCGCCACGGTCGTCGCGGCGGTCCTTGCCACGGCCCTGGTTCTGGCCCTGGCCGGCGGAACGCTCACCGCGCTCACCGCGCTCGCCACGCTCATCGCGACGGCCATTGCGGTCCTTGCCGTTGCGGTCCTTGTTGCGACCGTTGCGGTTGCCGTCCTGGGCCGGGCGTGCCGCCGGCGCCGGGGCGGCGGCCGGAGCCGGTTCGCCACCGAAGATGCGCTTGAGCCAGCCGACCACGCCGGTAGCGGCGGGTGCAGCGACCGGAGCGGGGGCGACCGGTGCCGGTGCAGCGACCGGTTCGGCCACTTCGCGCACCGGCGCCGGCGAGCTGTGCTTGACGTTGGTCACCGCCGGGGCGGCCGGAATGTTCAGCTGCGCCTTGGTCAGGGCGTGCACCGGCAGCTTGCGCGGGGTGCCGCGCTGGTAGCTCGGACGGCCGCTGTCTTCGCCCAGCTCGTTTTCACGCAGGCGGGTCACTTCGTAATGCGGGGTGTGCAGCTGCTCGTCGGCGACGATCACGATCGGCGCGTCGTGGCGCTGTTCGATCTCACGCAGCGCGTTGCGCTTTTCGTTGAGCAGGTAGTTGGCGATCTCGACCGGGGCCTGGACCAGCACCTGCCCGGTGTTTTCCTTCATCGCATGCTCTTCGGCGACGCGGATGATCGACAGCGACAGCGACTCCACGCTGCGCATGCGGCCATGGCCGTCGCAGCGCGGGCAGACGATCTGGCTGGACTCGCCCAGGCTCGGACGCAGGCGCTGGCGGCTCATTTCCATCAGGCCGAAGCGCGAGATGCGGCCCAGCTGGACGCGCGCGCGGTCGTACTTGAGCGCGTTCTGCAGGCGGTTTTCCACTTCGCGCTGGTGCTTGTTCGACGACATGTCGATGAAGTCGATCACCACCAGGCCGCCCAGGTCGCGCAGGCGCAGCTGGCGGGCCACTTCCTCGGCCGCTTCCAGGTTGGTCTGGAAGGCGGTGTCCTCGATGTCGCTGCCCTTGGTGGCGCGCGAGGAGTTCACGTCGATGGCGGTCAGCGCTTCGGTCTGGTCGACCACGATCGAGCCGCCGGACGGCAGGCGCACGTTGCGTTCATACGCGCCTTCGATCTGCGATTCGATCTGGAAGCGGTTGAACAGCGGGATGTCGTCCTTGTAATGCTTCAGCTTGCGCAGGGTCTGCGGCATCACCTGCTGCATGAACTCGCGGGCGGTCTCGTAGAGTTCCTCGGTGTCCACCAGGATCTCGCCGACATCGGCGCGCAGGTAGTCGCGCAGGGCTCGCACGATCAGGCGCGATTCCTGGTAGATCAGGAACGGGGCCGGCTTGGTCAGCGCCGCTTCGGCGATCGACTTCCAGACCTGCAGCAGGTAGTCCAGGTCCCACTGCAGCTCTTCGGCATCGCGGCCGACGCCGGCGGTGCGGATGATCACGCCCATGTCGTCGGGGATGTTCAGCTTGTCCAGCGCTTCCTTCAGCGCGGCGCGGTCTTCGCCCTCGATGCGACGCGAGACGCCACCGGCGGTGGGCGAGTTCGGCATCAGCACCATGTAGCGGCCGGCCAGCGAGATGAACGTGGTCAGGGCGGCGCCCTTGTTGCCACGCTCTTCCTTGTCGACCTGGACCACCACTTCCTGCCCTTCACGCAGCAGTTCGCGGATGGTCGCCTTGTTGTGGTCGACCCCGGCCTGGAAGTAATCGCGGGAGATTTCCTTCAGCGGCAGGAAGCCGTGGCGTTCGCCACCGTATTCGACGAAGGCCGCTTCCAGCGACGGTTCAAGGCGCGTGATGCGGCCCTTGTAGATGTTCGACTTCTTCTGTTCCTTGGACGGCTGTTCGATGTCGATGTCGTACAGCGTCTGGCCATCCACGATGGCAACCCGCAGCTCTTCAGCCTGCGTGGCGTTGATCAGCATTCGCTTCATAGTGCGTTCCTCGCGCGCTGCTACCGCGCGGAACGCCATGGGGTTTCGCTTCTGGTCACGCTTCGACGCCCATCGCGCATGCGCGGGGAGGGCGGCTTGGGCTTCCAGCGCTACGACACCACGGCAGGCCGCGGGAGCGCTACATTTTCTTGGTTTGGGTATTACGGGCCGGAGGCAGCTTTCAGCCAGGCTGGAGCGCCACAGGGACATTTTTTCAGCGCAGACGCGTGTCAGGCATCCGGCGATGGCCGGGACTGCCGGTGAGCCGCTAACATGGCCGCCCCGGGGGCGGTGGCTGCGCACTGTGCCGGAATCGAGGGAAGTCGGGCTTCTGGCCCAGAGCAACTTCCAACGAAATCAATCCCTTATCTCGCCCGCCGAGTGTAACAGAATAAAAGGCCAATGACCGACACCGCACCGCCCGCCAAACCCGCTGAAGGCAAGACCAGCGTCCGTCTCCTGACCGTGCCGGAGGACCGTGCCGGCCAGCGCTTGGACAACTTCCTGCTGGGGCAGCTCAAGGGCGCGCCGCGTAGCCTGGTCTACAAGCTCGTGCGCAGCGGCCAAGTCCGCGTCAACGGCGGCCGCGCCAAGGCCGAGCGCAAGCTCGAAGCCGGCGACGAAGTCCGCGTCCCGCCCGTCCGTCTCACGGAAGAGGGAGACAAGGCCGGTCCGCCTGCCGCGTTCATGAAGCGCCTGGAAGACGCCATCGTCTATGAAGACGAGCGCCTGCTCGCCCTGAACAAGCCCTCCGGCGTGGCCAGCCACGGCGGCAGCGGCATCAGTTTCGGCGCCATCGAGACCCTGCGCGCCCTGCGCCCGGGCAAGACCCTCGAGCTGGTGCACCGCCTGGACCGCGACACCTCCGGCCTGCTGATCGTGGCCAAGAAGCGCTCGGCCCTGAGCGAGCTGCAGGCCCTGCTGCGTGAAGACCACGGCGCCGGCATCCGCAAGCGTTACCTGACCCTGCTGGTCGGCCGCATGCCCGACGGCACCATGACCGTGGACGCCCCGCTGCACGTGGGTCTGCGCCAGGGCGGCGAGCGCCATGTGCAGGTCAACGCCATCGGCAAGGAATCGGTGAGCCACTTCAAGGTGCTGGAGCGCCGAGGCGGGCATTCGTATTGCGAAGTCCGCATCGAAACCGGCCGCACCCACCAGATCCGCGTACACGCCCAGCACCTCGGCCACCCGGTCGCCGGTGACGACAAATACGGCGATCCGGACGTCAACAAGCGCCTTCGTGAGCAGATCGGCCTGAAACGCCTGTTCCTGCACGCCGCCTCGCTGGAGTTCGCCCTGGACAACGGCAAGACCCCGTACACGCTCAATGCGCCGCTGGCGGATGAACTGGTGGACGTGTTGAACCGGTTGGGGTGAATCCGCTTCGATTCGCTTCCTCTCCGAAGGCAGCGCTTCTGTTGCTACGTGCTGGGGCGGCCGCCGGGCAGCCCCGCTCCGGGACACGCCGTGAACCCATCCATGGGGGCTGCTAGAAAACATCCATGTTTTCTAGCGTCCCTCCGGGGGCTACCCGGCGGCCGCCCCCATACATGGTTGTGTGCGGTTGGAAAGAGCCGACACGCGTGGCGTGTCACTACGCGGCGACCCACTCCGCGCAGCGGATACGCGTTTCCCGTGGCCACCGGCCCACTGTCAAAGGGTCGCCCGGGGTCGGTTTGCGGGGGACTCGGCGCCATGGATGGCGTCCGCGTAGCCCCCATGGATGGGTTTACGGCGACCCCGCAAACCGGCACCGGACGGCCCAAGCCAGGGGACCCGCGCACTCCACGGCTGTTCGCCTGAATCCAACAGCAGCCGGGCAGGGCCCGGCTCTACCGGCCTGACACCAACAGCAGCCGGGCAGGGCCCGGCTCTACCTGCCGACACTTCGCATCACCACTTGAACAACACCAGACTGATCGCCAGGCTCGCCATGCCCGCCACCAGGCCATACACGGTCTCGTGGCCCTTCGCGTACCGCTTGGCCGCCGGCAGCAGCTCGTCCAGTGCCAGGAACACCATCACCCCGGAAATCAGCCCGAATACCCAGCCGAAGGTGGCGTGATTCAAGACCCCTGACAGCAGCACGTACCCTATGGCCGCCCCGATAGGCTCCGCCAGCCCCGACAACAGGCTCGCCCCGAACGCATAGAACTTGTTCTGCGTAGCGAAATACACCGGCACCGCGATCGCGATGCCCTCCGGGATGTTGTGGATCGCAATCGCGAACGCCAGCGGCATCCCCACCGACGGACTTTCCAGCGTCGCAAAGAACGTCGCCAGCCCCTCCGGGAAGTTGTGCGCCGTGATCGCCACCGCCGTCAGCAGGCCCACCCGCTTGATGTACGCCTTGTTGTTCTCCCGGAACATCGGGTCCTGCTTGTCCAGGCTCTCGTGCGGGTTCGGGATCAGATGGTCGATCAGCACGATCAACACCACCCCGCACAGGAACGCACCGGTCGCATACGCGTACCCGATCCGCGCATCGTAGGCCAGCGTGAACGAATCGATCGCCTTGGTCAGGATCTCGGTCAGCGACACGAACACCATCGCACCGCCCGCAAACGCCAGCCCGAACGCCAGCAGGCGCGGGTTCGGGCGGCGCGAGAACAACACCATCAGACTGCCCAGGCCGGTCGCCAGCCCCGCAGCCAGGGTCACCAGCAGCGCGACCCATACGTTCTCAGAAGAAATATCCAGCATCCGTTCCGGGTCCGTCCCTGGTCAGCCGCCGCGACGCAGTCGTTCTTCCACCGCGAAGCACTCGTCGGGCTTCGGCTGCGGCGGATTGAAGCTCACCGGCACCTGGATCGTCGTCGGCACCGCCTGGCCCGCGCGCGTGGCCGCCTTGAACTGCCAGCTTTCCACGGCCTTCTGGGCCTGCTCGTCCAGCTGCGCGTTGCCGCTGCCCGACACCACCTGGATCTGCCCCGGCTTGCCGTCGGTGCCGACCACTACCTTGAGCGTCGTCGTACCCCCCACCGACTGGCAGGCCAGCTCGATCGGGTACACCGGCGGCGGCGTCTTCACCGCCGCCACCTCGGTCGGCGGCGCCACCGGCGTGGCCGGCGTCGACGGCCCGCCACAGGCAACCAGTCCCACCAACACCGCGCCCGCAAGTCCGGCGCGCATTCCGATACGCATCGTCATATCACTCACTCCGTCAGGCCCGAAGCCTTGGCTGCACAGATGAAGTCGTTCTCGCTCAGCCCACCCACGTCGTGGGTCGAAAAGCGCACCACCGCCCGGTCGTAATGCACCCCCAGGTCCGGGTGGTGGTCTTCCGCATGGGCGATGAAGGCCAGGGCGTTCACGAACGCCATGGTCCGGTAGTAGTCCTTGAAGCGGAACGTCCGGGTCAGCGCCTGGCCCTGTTCGGCCAGTTCCCAGCCCGGGATCTGCGGCAGCAGCTCCGCTACCCGGGCCTCGCCCAGCTTGTGGTCGCTGCCCTTGCGGGGCACGCAGTGCGCCTGGGCCAGCGGAATCAGGTCGGCCATGGAATCCTCCACCTCGTGTATGCCTGAACAATGCGCCGGACAGTGTATAAACCGAATGAGCGCATAACATGTAAGCCGCTAGAATAGCCGCATGATCCAGATCTCCGACACTGCCCAGACCTATTTCCGCAAGCTCATCGAGCGCGAAGCCGTGCCCGGCATGGGCGTGCGCCTCAGCGCCGTCGACGCCGGCACCCCGCGCGCCGACGCCCGGCTGGAGTTCGCAGAACCCTCCGACCTGCTCGGCGACGAGTGGGCCGTGGACTGCGACGGCTTCACCCTGTACGTCGCCGCCACCAGCGTCGCCTGGATGGACGGTGCCGACATCGACATCGTCACCAACGGCACCGGCGGCCAGCAGCTCACCATCAAGGCGCCCAAGATCAAGGGCGAAGTGCCGGCCGAGTCCGCCTCGCTGGTCGAGCGCGTGCGCTGGGTCGTGGAAAACGAAGTCAACCCGCAGCTGGCCTCGCACGGTGGCAAGGTCGCCGTGCAGGAAGTCTCCTCCGACGGCGTGGTACTGCTGCGTTTCGGCGGCGGCTGCCAGGGCTGCGGCATGGCCGACGTCACCCTCAAGCAGGGCATCGAAAAAACGCTCATGGGCCGCGTGCCCGGCATCACCGCCGTGCGTGACGCGACCGACCATGACAGCGGGCACGCGCCGTACATTCCCCGCGGCACGGCTGCCTGATCGTCCTGCGTGACACTGCGCCGGGCTGACGAGATCCTCCACGCGCTGCTGGCTCGCCAGCCGGAAAAACGCATCGTTGAAAAAACCACCGGCCTCCCTTACGGGTGGGGCCTGTGGCTGCGCTCGATGACGCCGCTGCCGCGCCCGTTCCGCTCCTCCGAAGTCATCGCCGAACTGATCCAGCGCCCGCTGCCCGGTTCGCCCGGCCGCCTGCCGGCGCTGGGCACCGTGCAGGCCATGCGCCGGCTGCTCTGGCAGACCTGGGACCCGGCCCCGCGCGACCAGCGCTGGATGCGCTGGACCTCCGGCGTGGTCAGCCTGCTGCTGCACCTGCTGTTTGCCGCACTGCTGCTGTGGGTCGCGCTGATCCGCCCGCCGGTAACGCCGGAGCAGGGCGGCGATGGCGGCCGCATCCAGGTCGAGTTCCTCGGCAGCGGCACCCCGCAGGACAGCGGCGGCGGCGATCCCGCCGAGGCCAGCAGTGCTGCAGCCGCCGCCGCCGCCGCCGCGGCGCAAGCCGCCGCCGCGCAGGCACGTTCGCGCGCGTCCGCCCGTACGCCAGCGGCCACCGCCCCGCAGCCGCCCACACCCCCGTCCACCAGCGACGCCGAACCCACGCCGCCGCCCCCGCAGCCCACCGCGACCGCAGAACCGGCCCCGCCGACCCCCGCGCCCACGCCGGTCGAACAACCGGTCCAGGCCACCGACGTGGCCGAGGCCACCACCGATTTCGTGGTGCCGCCGACCAGCGTGCCGCGTACCGAAGTCCGCGTGATTCCGCGCGAGGCCCCCGAGGTGCAGGTGCGCGAGCGCACTGTCGAAGTGGTGCAGGCGCCGACCCCGACCCCGGTCACCCCGACCCTGCGTCCGGTTGAGCCGCAGCTGCGCACCCCCGAGCTGGCCGTGCGCGAGCGCGAAGTCACCACCATCACCGCGCCCACCCCGCCGGTGCCCACCGCCGGGCCCCAGGTGGATATCCGGGTGCCGCAACGCGACCTGCAGGTGCGCGAGCGGGAAATTGCACCGGCGCCCTCCGTGTCGGTCACCGTAGCGCCAGTGCCGCAGCGTGAGATCACCGTGCCCGGGCGCAGCCCGGAGGTCAGCGTGCGCGAGCGTACCGTGCCCAACGCCGCGCCGCGTCCGGCGCCTGCCACGCCAAGCGCAACGGCGAGCACGCCCTCGGCCACGCCGAGCACCAGCCCGAACCCGGCCCGCCAGGCCGCGCCGAGTCGCAGCACGGCGTCCACGCCCTCGACCTCGCCGGCACCGGCCGCGCGCCCGGCGCCGAATCCCGGCGACTGGTCCACCCCGGCCAAGGGCGACGACTGGGGCGCGGCCAACCGCGACGGCGAGCGCAGCGGTGCCCACCAGGCGAACCAGGGCGCCGGCCGCACCGGCGATGGATTGTTCAATGCCGACGGCAGCGTGCGCGTGCCCGGCCAGGACGGCAGCGGCGACAGTGAGCGCGGCGCCCCCGGCGGCGAGAACGACGGCTGGAGCAAGGAGCGCATCGCGCAGTCCGGCACCTGGCTCAAGCGCCCGCCATACGACTACACGCCCACCTCGTTCGACAAATACTGGGCACCGAACGAATCGCTGCTGGCCGAATGGGTGCGCAAGGGCATCAAGGCCGTGGAGATTCCGATTCCCGGCACCAGCTCGAAGATCTCCTGCGTGATTTCGATCCTGCAGTTCGGCGGCGGCTGCGGCCTGACCGACCCGAACATGCAGGACCAGCCGGCGGTGGCGCGGCCGCCACCGGACGTCCCGTTCAAGAAAGAACTACAGGAAGACAACGGCTCCCGGTAATGGCGACCCGCGTAGCGACACGCCATGCGTGTCCCACGGGTTGCGTCATCGCGCGCGGTCCGGCACCGCGAGGACACGCATGGCGTGTCTCTACGCCTCGGTCACCGCCAGGAACGCCCAGAACGGCACGTTCTGTTCGGCCCACGCCTGGCAGGCTTCATCCAGCACGTCCAGCAACGTATCGAAATCCTTCTCCGCATCGTTGCGCAGGCCATCGGCATCGCTGAAGAACAGCGCATAGCCGTTCGCCTTGATCCACGACAGGTCGCGCAGGCAATCCACCAGCGCATCCCAATTTCCGCCAAACGTCCTCGGAAAATCCAGCTGCGTCGCCATGCGCGTCAGCAGCGTGCGCTTGTCGTGGCAGCCGGCCAGGTCGATGGTGGCCACGCGCAGCCCCGCATCGCGCATGGCCGCGGACAACGGCCCGATGTCATCGTTGCCGATCGCGTACACGCCGGCATTGTTGATGTCGTCCAGGCCCAGTTCGAATGCATCGTGATTCATTGCCAGCTCCCGGCAGGTGGGACCTCAAAACTGCGGAAGGTCTCGTAATGGTCGTCGGTGTAGAACCAACCGGTCGGCGGGGTGCCGCCGGTCACGATACGGCGTGCGCCACGGTTGCCGGCGCCCGGCGTGTCCACGGTGTACTCGCGGTAGTAACCGCGCGGCCGGTCGGGCAGGCGCTGTTCGCGGTTGCTGAAAACACTGCCGTCCTGGCGGTGCGGATACGGCCCGCCGCGCTGGATGAGCACGATGGTCTGGCGCGCCTCCGGTGGCAGGAAGGCGGGCAGGGCATCAGCGGAACGTTGCGCCGTGGCACCGGGGTTGGCCGGGGCGCTGGCGGCGGGTGCCGTGCCGGTGTCGGGTTGGGTGAGCGAAGGGGCGAACTGCGGCGCAGGCGCGTGCTGCAGCTGCTTGATGCCGACCAGGCCGCCGACCAGCAGGAGGATGGCGAGCAGGAGGAGTAGGGGTTTGCGCATGGGGGTACTCTACTGCCAGGCAGGGCCTGGCACTACCGCGGGCCGGTGATTTCCTGGTGCGATGCACATTCCCTTACATGGGGGGTTGGTAACCTTCACATCCATCCCCATCATCGACTTCGCAACGCCCGGTCTTCGCCGGGCGAGTGAGCTACCAGGAGAACCACATGGCCTACACCCTCCCCAAGCTGTCCTACGCCTACGACGCGCTTGAGCCGCATATCGATGCGGCCACGATGGAAATCCATCACACCAAGCATCACCAGACCTACATCAACAACGTCAATGCGGCACTGGAAGGCACCGAATACGCCGACCTGCCGGTGGAAGAGCTGGTCAAGAAGCTGAAGTCGCTGCCGGAAAACCTGCAGGGCCCGGTGCGCAACAACGGTGGCGGCCACGCCAACCACAGCCTGTTCTGGACCGTGATGGCGCCCAACGCCGGTGGCAACCCGAAGGGCGACGTCGCCAAGGCGATCGACGCGGACCTGGGCGGTTTCGAGAAGTTCAAGGAAGCCTTCACCAAGGCTGCGCTGACCCGTTTCGGCAGCGGCTGGGCCTGGCTGAGCGTCACCCCGGACAAGAAGGTCGTGGTTGAGAGCACCGGCAACCAGGACAGCCCGCTGATGGAAGGCAACACCCCCATCCTGGGCCTGGACGTGTGGGAACACGCGTACTACCTGAAGTACCAGAACCGTCGCCCGGAATACATCGGCGCGTTCTTCAACGTCATCGACTGGAACGAAGTCGAGCGTCGTTACCAGGAAGCGATCGCCTGATCAAAGAACGCCGGGCCCTACGCCCGGCGTTTTCGTTACCGTGTTGCGGCTTCGTCCTGCAATCGAAGGGTCGCGATGATCCCCAGCCGCACGCCGCCGCCTTCGGACCCCTCCGGCGCGGGCAGCTTCACCGGCTGCAGGCCCTGGCTGGCGAAGTGGGACACCTGGAACAACACATCCAGGCCATGCCCGCCGGCCACCCCGACCAGCGAGGGTGGGTCGACCCGCTCCCCGGGATTCTTGCGCGCTGGCTGGAAGCCCGGCGAACTGCTGACCAGCTCTTCGGTGTCGGCGGAGAAGTCGCCTGCGATCAGCGACGGCAACCCATCGGACGTGGCCCCGATCCAGGTCATCAGGTCGCTGGTCTGGTGCTGGCGCACCGTCGGCTCGTCCGGGTCCGGACGCAGCCGCGCCACATAGATGTTGACCAGCGCTTCCTGCAGCTTCACCCGCAGCATGCCGGCGGCGCTGAACTGGCCCGGCGGATGCAGCAGGGTGACGCCATCCTCGGACACCGGCAGCCGGCTGAGCAGGGCACTGCCATGGCGCAGGCGCTGGCTGGGCGGGTCGGCGGTGACGAAGTCGCAGCTGTAGCGCAGGCGGGTCGCCAGCCAGCAGGCCGGGTTGCGGCCCTGCGACTGCTGCACCCGCTGCACCGCGATCACGTCCGGCTGCAGCCCCTCCAGCACCTGCAGCAGCTGGTCGCGGCGCTGTTCCCACTCGCTGTCGTCGCCCACCGGCAGCTCCAGCGTGGCGATCTTCAGCAGGCGCGGCGCAGGCTCGCCCTGGCGGGCATCGGCCGACAGGACGGGGGTGGTCAACATCAGGAGCAGGAGCCAGCCGTGCCAGTGTCCTGCGACAACCGTGGGGAGGAGGCGCATAACGATAAGTTTACGCTTGAGCCGTGGACGTGCCGTGACTTCCGTCAAATGTCACGTTCGGCCGCAGCGTGCGCGGCCGGGGACCTTCCGGTAACCTTGCGCCCTTTGAAGCCGCAGGACAGCCCGATAGCATGAGCACGACCGCAGCCGCCAGCGTTGGCACGGGCAGGATGCCGCGCCAGATTCCGTACATCATCGGCAACGAGGCCTGCGAACGGTTCAGTTTCTACGGGATGCGCAACATCCTGGTGCAGTTCCTGATCACCTCGCTGCTGCTGCAGGAGATCACGGCCGATGGCCGGGCCGGCGAGGCCAAGGACATCATGCACAGCTTCATGATCGGCGTGTACTTCTTCCCGCTGCTCGGCGGCTGGCTGGCCGACAAGTTCTTCGGCAAGTACCACACCATCCTCTGGTTCAGCCTGATCTACTGCGCCGGCCACGCCTGCCTGGCGCTTTTCGAGAACAGTCGCGAAGGCTTCTTCTTCGGCCTGGGCCTGATCGCGCTGGGCGCCGGCGGCATCAAGCCGCTGGTGGCCTCGTTCATGGGCGACCAGTTCGATCAGAGCAACAAGCACCTGGCCAAGATCGTGTTCGACGCCTTCTACTGGATCATCAACTTCGGCTCGCTGTTCGCCTCGCTGCTGATCCCGCTGGCGCTGAAGAACCTCGGCCCGCAGTGGGCGTTCGGCATCCCGGGCATCCTGATGTTCGTGGCCACCTTCGTGTTCTGGCTGGGCCGCAAGCGCTACGTGCTGGTGCCGCTGCCGCCGAAGGACCCGCATTCGTTCGGCAACGTGGTGCGCACCGCGCTGTCGGCGCAGGTGCCGGGCAAGGGCCGTCCGGGCCGCACCCTGGCCATTCTCGGCGCGGTGCTGGCGGTGGCCTCGATGGGCCTGGTCGGCAGCCTCGGCATCGTGATCTGCCTGTGCATCGCGCTGGTGCTGGTGCTGGCCGGCGTGGGCGGCGGCACCTGGATCCAGCTCGACCGCGCCCGTGCCGTGCACCCGGCCGAAGCCGTGGAAGGCGTGCGTTCGGTGCTGCGCGTGCTGGTGATCTTCGCGCTGACCACCCCGTTCTTCTCGCTGTTCGACCAGAAGGCGTCCACCTGGGTGCTGCAGGGCCAGCAGATGGCCATGCCGTCCTGGTTCACCGCCTCGCAGATGCAGGCGCTGAACCCGCTGCTGGTGATGATCCTGATCCCGTTCAACAACCTGGTCCTGTATCCGGCACTGCGCCGCTTCGGCTTCGAGCCGACCGCGCTGCGCCGCATGACCGCCGGCATCGCCTTCAGCGGCCTGGCCTGGATCGTGGTCGGCGGCATCCAGGTGATGATGGACGGCGGCAACGTCATGTCGATCTTCTGGCAGATGCTGCCGTACGCGCTGCTGACCTTCGGTGAGGTGCTGGTTTCGGCTACCGGCCTGGAGTTCGCCTACAGCCAGGCGCCGCAGGCGATGAAGGGCGTGGTGATGAGCTTCTGGAACCTGACCACCACCATCGGCAACTTGTGGGTGCTGCTGTCCAATGCCGCCGTGCGCAATGAAACGGTGACCCACCAGATCGCCAGTACCGGGCTCAGCGAGGCCGCGTTCCTGATGTTCTTCTTCGCCGGCTTCGCGTTCGTCGCGGCGTTGGCCTTCGGTTGGTATGCCAAGCGCTATCGTATGGTCGACAACTACCGCGCTGCCTGAGTACCGCCATGACCCCCGTAAACCTGCTGCTGATCGCCATCACCGCCCTTGTTTCGTGGATGGCGTTCAACAACCGCGCGCTGGCCGACCGCCTGATCCTGTGGCCGCCGGCGGTGGACCGCAAGCGCCAGTACGACCGCCTGGTGACCTATGGGTTCATCCACGCGGACTGGTCGCACCTGATCTTCAACATGATCACGCTGTTCTTCTTCGGCGGGCAGATCGAACGGGTGATGGCCAGCCTGACCGGCAGCTACCTGACCTACCCGGCGTTCTACCTGGGGGCGCTGGTGGTGTCGATCCTGCCCAGCTACCTGAAAAACCAGAAGAACCCCAACTACATGAGCCTGGGCGCCTCGGGCGCGGTGTCGGCGGTGCTGTTCGCCTTCATCCTGCTCAGCCCGTGGACGATCATCTTCGTGTTCTTCATTCCGGCCCCGGCGATCATCTATGCCGCGTTCTACGTCGGCTACAGCATCTGGATGGACCGCCGGGGCGGGGACCGCATCAACCACAGCGCGCACCTGGCCGGTGCCGCGTTCGGCGTGATCTTCATGCTTGCCATGCGCCCGGAGATCTTCGGGCACTTCCTGGCCGAGTTGAGCAACCCGCGCTTCAGCCTGGGCGGCTGATGGATTACGCGGCGAAGCGCTGGTCGACGCCGTAGGCGCTGAGCAGGCGGGTGTAGACCTCGTGGTCGATAAGGTCGAAGTCCGACCCGTTGGTCTGGCCGTTCAGGGCCAGCTGGAACAGGCCTTCGAGCAGCGAGCTGTCGGCATCGCCGGGCAGGGCAACTTCGGGTGCATTGTCCATGTAACGCTCCTTGGGACACGGATGGGGCAGGCAGGAGTCGCAAAAGCCGTGCCAGCTTTTACGCCCTGTCCGATCCCTATATCGGCTTGAGCCGGCGGAGCTTTAGGGCCAGATGTGACCCGTTACGTCGCCTGTTGCCCCTGTTCAGGCTTCACGCGATCATGGCGCCACGCTGCGCACTATCGCGACAGTCGCCGCAGGAGACACCGCCATGGCTTCGGTTACCCCGCCCGGATTGGCGTACGAGGTGGAGCACCTCCCGGATCAGCACCGTTTCCAGGCCCGCGTTCGCGGGGAGCTCGCCGTGCTGGACTACACCCTCAAGGACGGGCAGATGGTCATTACCCATACCGGCGTGCCCGAGGCCATCGCCGGCCGCGGCATCGCGGGGGAGCTGACCAAAGTGGCGCTTCGCCATGCCCGCGACAATCACTACACGGTTGTGCCGGACTGCGAGTACGCCCAACACTTCTTCGAGAACCACACCGAGTACGACGATCTGCTCGCGCCCTGAAAAAAACAGGTGCCTTTCACGGAAGAAGGAACATCATGACGGGATTCAACAAGGGGATTGCAATGAACATCGCAGGAAACCGCCGCGCGCTGCGTACCGGTGCGCTGGCGTTGGCCGTGGGGCTGGTGCTGCTGGCCGGCTGCAGGCGCGAGCCGGACACTACCGCCGCGCCCACCGAAGGCCCGGCCACCACGCAGCCGGACACCACCGCTCCGCAGGCGACCGTCGACGCACCGCTGGAACTGCGCGATGTCATCGAAAATACCCCGCAGGCCGTGGTCGGCATCAGCTACCCGCCGGACGTGAACCGCTATCCGGGCCTGGCCAAGGCGCTGTCGGACTACGCCACCGCTGCGCGCGGCGAGCTGCAGCAGGCGGTGGACGGACTGGGCAACGACAAGCCGACCATGCCGTACGAGCTGTCGCTGAGTTTCGAGAAATTGCTGGAAACGCCGCAGATGGTGGTGATCAGTGCCGACGGCAGCCGCTACACCGGCGGTGCCCACGGCGAGCCGCTGGTGGCCCGCTTCGTGTGGCTGCCCGAACAGCAGCAGATGCTGACCGCCGAGACGCTGATTCCGGATACCAAAGGCTGGGGCGCGGTCAGCGATTACGTAGCCGACCAGCTGCGCGAGCGCGTGGCGACCCGGCTGAGCAGCGACGACATGGAGCCCGGCCAGCAGCAGGAAGCGCTGCGCAGCGCCAGCCGGATGATTGCCGACGGCACCGGCGCCAGCGCCGACAACTTCAGCCAGTTCCAGCCGATCACCGACCCCAACGGCCTGATCACTGCGGTGCGTTTCGTGTTCCCGCCGTACCAGGTCGGGCCGTACTCGGACGGCACCCAGACCGTGGACGTGCCGGCCGCCGTGCTGGTGCCGCACGTGGCGCCGGCCTACGCCGGCCTGTTCGCCAAGGGCTGACGGGGGCGGCGACATGGACGGGGGGCTGCAACGGCGGGTCATCGAGTTGCTGCACGAGGCGGACGTCACCGTTGAAGGGGGGCGTCCGCACGACATCCAGGTCCACGACCCACACTTCTACACCCGCGTCATTGCCCAGGGCTCGCTGGGCCTGGGCGAAAGCTACATGGACGGGCAGTGGGATTCCGCCTCGCTGGACGGGTTCCTGCTGCACCTGATGCAGGCGCACGTGGACGA
The DNA here is from genome assembly GCF_002893095.1 of Stenotrophomonas sp. VV52. GTDB lineage: Bacteria > Pseudomonadota > Gammaproteobacteria > Xanthomonadales > Xanthomonadaceae > Stenotrophomonas > Stenotrophomonas aracearum. The sequence goes on from NZ_PKQQ01000001.1 coordinate 381,453, forward strand.
ACGCGTGCATGGCTGGCGCGAACTGGCCGATGGCCTGAAGGCCCGCCTGTTCAACCTGCAGGCCGGCGGCGGCAGCCTGGAAGTGGGCCGTCGCCATTACGACCTGGGCAACGACCTGTACCACGCCATGCTTGGCAGGCGCCTGGTCTACAGCTGCGGGTACTGGGCCCAGGCACGCGACCTCGATGCGGCGCAGGAAGCCAAGCTTGACCTGATCTGTCGCAAGCTTGGACTGCGCCCCGGCCAGCGCGTGCTCGACATCGGCTGCGGATGGGGCGAAGCGCTGAAATTCGCAGCCGAGCGCTACGGGGTGTCCGGCGTGGGCATCACGATTTCGCAGGAACAGGCCGCGTTCGCGCGCGAGCTGTGCGCCGGGCTGCCGATCGAGATCCGCCTGCAGGATTACCACGACGTGGAGGAGCCGTTCGATGCGATCCTGTCGGTGGGCATGTTCGAACACGTAGGCGACAAGAACTACCGCGGTTATTTCGAGATGGCGCGGCGCTGCCTGAAGCCGGACGGGTTGTTCCTGCTGCACAGCATCGGCAGCAACATTTCGCGGCACCGTACCGACCCGTGGATCGCACGCTACATCTTCCCGAATTCGATGCTGCCGTCGGCCGCGCAGATCACCGCCGCGTTCGAGGGGCTGTTCGTCCTGGAGGACTGGCACAGCTTCGGGCCGGATTACGACCGCACGCTGCAGGCGTGGCGGGCGAACGTGGAGGCGGCGTGGGGGCAGTTGGATCCGGCGCGGTATGACGAACGGTTCAAGCGGATGTGGCGGTTTTATCTGGCCGGGTCGATGGCGAGTTTCCGCTGCCGGCATGCGCAGCTGTGGCAGCTGGTGTTGTCGCCGAACGGGGTTCCGGGCGGGTATCTGGCACCGCGATGACCAAAAAAAACCGCCCGGCAGCGCCGGGCGGTTTCGGTATCGCGCCTGCTCAGCCGATTACGGCTGGGTCAAACCACGCTTTTCCAGCAGCGGACCGATCTCCGGCGCATGACCGGCGAAGTCCTGGAACAGCTGCATGGCATCCACGCTGCCGCCCCTGGACAGCAGGGTCTGGCGGAAATGGTCGCCGTTCTTGCGGCTCAGGCCACCGTTTTCACGGAACCACTTCTGGGTGTTGGCATCCAGCACTTCCGACCAGATGTAGGCGTAGTACCCGGCCGAGTAGCCGCCCATGATGTGGCTGAAGTACGGGGTCTTGTAGCGCGGCGGAACCGGCGCGTAGTAGATCCCGTCCTTCTTCAGCGCGGCGCGCTCGAAGGCCATCACGTCCTTGGCCGCCGGCACCTGGTCCGGACCGATCTGGTGCCAGCGCTGGTCGAGCATGGCCGCGCCCAGGTATTCGGTGGTGGCAAAGCCCTGGTTGAACTTCGACGCGGCCAGCACCTTGTCCAGCAGCGCCTGCGGCATCGCGGTGCCGTTGCGGTGGTCCTTGGCGTAGTTCTTCAGGATCAGCGGGTTGTCGGCCCACATCTCGTTGACCTGCGAGGGGAACTCGACGAAGTCGCGCGGCACCGAGGTGCCCGAGAAGTACGGGTACTTCACGTTCGAGAACATGCCGTGCAGGGCGTGGCCGAATTCGTGGAAGGTGGTGGTCACTTCATCCCAGGTCAGCAGGGTCGGCTGGCCGGCCGGCGGCTTGGGAATGTTGAGGTGGTTGGCCACCACCGGCTTGAAGCCGGTCAGCGCGGACTGCGAAACGTAGGAGTTCATCCACGCACCGCCACGCTTGGACGCACGCGCGTAAGGGTCGAAGATGAAGATCGCCAGCTGGCTGCCGTCGGCGTCGAACACGTCGTACACGGTCACGTCGTCGTGGTAGACCGGCAGGTCGGTGCGCTGCTTGAAGCTCAGGCCGTATTCCTGGTTGGCGGCGAAGAACACGCCGTTTTCCAGCACGTTCTTCAGCTCGAAGTACGGCTTGAGCTGGGACTCGTCGAAGTTGTACTTGGCCTGGCGCACCTTCTCGCTGTAGTAGGCCCAGTCCCACGCCTCGAGCTGGAAGGTCGGCTTGCCGGCGGCCTTCTGTTCCTTGTCGATCATCGCCTGCAGGTCGGCGGCTTCGCGCTTGGCGTTGGCCACCGCGGCCGGGGCCAGCTGGCCCAGCATCGCGTTGACCGCTTCGGGCGTCTTGGCAGTCTGGTTGGTCAGGTTGTAAGCGGCGAAGTTCTCGAAGCCCATCAGCTTGGCCTTGTCGGCGCGCAGCTGCATGATGCGCGCGACCAGCGCGGTGTTGTCGAACTCGCCACCGCGGCTGCCGCGGGTGACCGACGCGTCGTAGATCTTCTTGCGCAGGTCGCGGTTGGTCAGGTTGGTCAGCGGCGGCTGGCCGGTGGTGTTGAGCAGGGCGATGACGTACTTGCCGTCGAGCTTGCGCGCCTTGGCGGCTTCCGACGCGGCGGCGATCTGCTCGTCCGACAGGCCGTCCAGCAGCTTGACGTCGTCCACGGTCACGGCCGAGGCATTCACTTCGTTCTGCACGTTCTGGCTGAACTTCGTGCCCAGGCTGGCCAGCTCGGCGTTCATCGCCTTGAGCTTGGTCTTGTCGGCTTCATTGAGCTTGGCACCGGCGCGCACGTAGCTTTCGTAGTACTTCTCGACCAGGCGCACGCCTTCGGCGTCCAGGCCGAGCTGGGTGCGGGTGTCATACAGGGCCTGGATGCGGTCGAACAGCTTGCCGTTCAGCGCGATCGCATCGCTGTGCGCGGCGAACTTCGCCGAGTAGTCGGCCTGCAGCTTCTTGCGGGTGTCGTTGGTGTCGGCGCCGACCAGGCTGAAGAACACGGTCGTGGCGCGGTCCAGGGTGTCACCGCTCTTTTCCAGGGCGATGAGGGTGTTTTCGAAGGTCGGCTTGGCCTTGTTGTTGGCGATGGCCTCCACTTCCTTCAGCTGCTGGGCCATGCCGGCGTCGAAGGCGGGAGCGAAGTCGCTGTCCTTGATCTTGTCGAACTGCGGGTAGTGCAGCGGCAGCGGGCTGTCGGCGAAGAACGGGTTGGCCTGCTGGGCGGCGTTGGCGGCCGGGGTGGCGGCAACGGCGGAATAGGCGGGCAGGGCAAGGCCGAGGGTCACGGCGACAGCGAGGGCAAGACGGGTGGTCAAGGGGAAATCTCCGGTCAGACAAGTGCCCGAGGTTAACCCGGGGTGATGGCCCCGGGCTTGTGTCGAAAGGCATGTGTGGGCGGGGGTTTCGAACCTACAATCACCCCATCCCCCTTGGAAGCACGACCATGACCACCGCATTCGATTTCTCGTTCGTGGACCTGGACGGCCAGCCGCAACCGCTGGAGCAGTACCGGGGCAAGGCCCTGCTGTTGGTGAACGTGGCCAGCAAGTGCGGCTTCACGCCACAGTACGAAGGCCTGGAGACCCTGTGGAAGGAGTACCGCGAGCGCGGCCTGGTGGTGATCGGCTTCCCGTGCGACCAGTTCGGCCACCAGGAACCGGGCAATGCCGAGGAGATTCGGAACTTCTGCTCGCTGACCTATGAAGTGGACTTCCCGTTGTCGGAGAAGATCGAGGTGAACGGCGACGGCGCACACCCGCTGTGGGCGTGGCTCAAGAAGGAAAAAACCGGCCTGCTTGGCCTGAGCGCGATCAAATGGAACTTCAGCAAGTTCCTGATCGGCCGCGACGGGCGCGTGCTGGAACGCTACGCGCCTACAGACAAACCTGAGAACCTGCGCGGGGATGTTGAGGCGGCGTTGGGGTGAGCGGGCGGAGCCGGCACCGCGTGGGACACGCACGGCGTGTCGCTACGCTGGGGTGGCGGGATCCGCTCGGGGTGACGGTATCCGCGTAGCGACACGCCATGCGTGTCCCACGCGGACCATCCGGCGCCGGTTATTTCTCGACGAACGCGCGCTCGAACACGTAATGCCCCGGCGTGCCGATGCGCGGCGAGGTCTGGAAACCCCGCGCGTCCAACACGTGGCGCAGGTCGGCCAGCATCTGCGGACTGCCGCAGATCATCGCGCGGTCGTTTTCCGGGTTCAGCTCCGGCAGGCCCAGCGTGCGCTGCATCTCGCCGCTTTCCATCAGCGAAGTCAGGCGGCCCTGGTTCGGGAACGGCTCACGGGTGACGGCAGGGTAGTACAGCAGCTTGTCGCCGATCATCTCGCCCAGGAACTCGTGCTCGCGCAGTTCCTTCTCGAACAGCTCGCGATAGGCCAGGTCCTTCTCGAAGCGCACGCCGTGGGTGAGGATCACCTTGTCGAAGCGCTCGTAGGTTTCCGGGTCCTTGATCACCGACAACCACGGCGCCAGGCCGGTACCGGTACCCAGCAGGTACAGGTGCTTGCCCGGATGCAGGTCGCTGATCAGCAGCGTGCCGGTGGGCTTCTTGCCGACCAGTACCTTGTCGCCCGGCTTGATGTGCTGCAGGCGCGAGGTCAGCGGACCGTCCTGCACCTTGATGCTGAAGAACTCCAGGTTCTCTTCCCAGTTGGCGCTGGCGATGGAATACGCACGCAGCAGCGGCCGCGCCTCGGTTTCCAGCCCGATCATGACGAACTGGCCATTCTCGAAGCGGAAACCGCTGTCGCGGGTGGTGGTGAAGCTGAAGTAGGCGTCCGTCCAGTGACGGACTTCAAGCACCGTTTCGGCACCAAAAGCGGAAGACATGGGGGTGGGGTCTGATCTGTGTTGTCGAGGGTATTCTAGCTCAAATGAGATAAATTCTCATTGACTGGCCCGAAACCCCATTTTTACCGGTATCCGGCAGCCTGTAGTTCAAACAGCTCCGCATACCGTCCACCCTGCGCCATCAGCTCGGTATGGGTCCCGCTGGCCTCCAGCCGGCCCTCGGCCAGCACCAGGATCCGGTCGGCCATCCTCACCGACGAGAACCGGTGCGAGATCAGTACCGCCGTACGGTTGTCGGACAGCTCCTTGAAGCGCTGGAACACCTCGAACTCGGCGCGCGCATCCAGCGCGGCGGTCGGTTCGTCCAGGATCATCACCTGCGCGTCGCGCATGTAGGCGCGGGCGATGGCGATCTTCTGCCACTGCCCGCCGGACAGGTCCACGCCCTGCTTGAACCGGCGCCCGATCAGCTGCTCGTAGCCCTGTGGCAGTCCTTCGATCACCTCATCGGCCATGCCGCGCCGGGCCGCGTCACGGATGCGCGCATCGTCGGTCATCGCCTCGACCAGGCCCACCCCGATGTTCTCGCCGGCGGTCAGGTTGTAGCGCACGAAGTCCTGGAAGATCACCCCCATGTTGGCGCGCAGGTCGTCCAGGTCGTACTCGCGCAGGTCGCGCCCATCGAGCAGGATGCGGCCCTCGTCGGGGTCGTACAGGCGCGCCAGCAGCTTCACCAGGGTGGTCTTGCCGGCACCGTTCTCGCCGACCAGGGCCAGTACTTCGCCAGCGCGCAGCTCGAAATCCAGGTGGCGAACCGCCCACGCGTCGGCGTCCGGGTAGCGGAATCCCACGTCCTCGAATACGAAGCCGCGGGTGATCGGTTGCGGCACCGGCACCGCATCTGCGCGCGAATGGATCTCCGGTTCGATCTCGAAGAACGAGTACAGGTCGTCCAGGTACAGCGCCTGGCTGGCCACCTGCGAGAACCCGATCAGCAGGCCTTCCAGCAGCTGGCGCAGGCGCAGGAAGCTGCCGGCCAGGAAGGTCAGGTCGCCGATCGAAAAGTCGCCGCGGACGGTGCGCCACGCGATGTAGGCATAGGCGGTGTAGTAGCCCAGCGTGCCCAGTGCAGCCAGCAACGTACCCCAGAACGCGCGGCGGCGGGCGAGGGCGCGATTGGCGCGGAAGAACTTCTCGGCCAGGAACCGGTAGCGGTCGATCAGGAACCGGTGCAGGTTGAAGATCTTCACTTCCTTGGCCGTTTCCACGCTGGCGCCGATCTGGCGCAGGTAGTCGAGCTGGCGGCGCTCGGGGGTCCACTGGAAGTTCAGGCTGTAACCGGCCGCGTTGAAGTGGGACTCGCCGATGAACGCCGGCACCAGCGCCATCGCCAGCAGCAGGATCAGCCAGGGCGCATACACCAGCAGGCCGACCGCCAGGCTGGCCACGGTGATCGCGTCCTGCACCTGGCCGAACAGCTGGCTCATCAGGCTCATCCGGCCCATGGTCTGGCGCCGGGCGCGGTCCAGCTTGTCCTGCAGGTCCGGGTCCTCGAAGTCCTCCAGGTCCAGCTCGGCAGCGTGCTCCATCAGGCGCACGCTGGTGACGTTGGTGAACAGCTCCGAAAGCAGGCTGTCGGCGTAATTGACGATCCGCCCGAGCAGGTCCGAAGCGATTGCCAGGCCGAATTCAAGCGCCAGCAGGCCCAGCAGCGGATTGAGCAGCCCGCTGGACAGCGCCTCCCCGAACGGCGGGAAGCCTGCTTCGTGCCGGCTCAGCAGCAGTGCGGCATCGATGATCAGCTTGCCGACGTACAGCATCGCCACCGGCAGCAGCGCGCGGATCACACGCAGGCCGAGGCTGGCCATGGTCAGCGCCGGGCTGGTCTGCCAGACCTGGCGCAGGAACGGTGGCAGGTTGCGCATCGCCTTGAAGCGCTCGCGCAGGCTGGGGTTTTTCTGGGGAGGCGCAGGAGGCATGCGGGCCATTGTGCACTGGCCCCCGTCGACGCGTAGTGCCGGCCGCCGGCCGGCTCCCCATGCTGCCGGCCATCGCCTGGAGCCGGCCGGCGGCCGGCACTACGACGCGTCGATTGGTTCAAGAGGGTTTTGGTCACCCCGCTTTACGGCAGCGGCGGCAACAACCCCGCGCCGAGCCGGTTCCAGGCATTGATCACTGCGATGCCCATGCTCAGGTCGCTGATGCCCTTTTCATCGAAATGCGGTGCCAGTGCGTCGAACGCCGCGTCCGACGGCGCCGCCGTGCTCAGCCGGGTCAGGGCCTCGGCCCAGCCCAGGGCGGCCTTCTCGCGCGCGTCGAAGAACCGGCTCTCATGCCAGGCCGGCAGGGTGTCCAGCTTGCGCGGCTCGACGCCGCCCTTGCGCAGCGCGGTGCCATGCATGTCCATGCAGTAGCCGCAGCCATTGATCTGCGACACGCGCAGGAACACCAGCTCCATCAGGGTGGGGTCGATCGAGCTGTCATGCACGGCCTTGCTGGTGGCCAGCAGGCCCTTGAAGGCGTCGGCGGCCAGGCGGGCATAGGGGACGCGGGGGGAAGCGGACATGGGTTTCTCCAAAGGGGAATGGGGGATCTTCACCTACTCAGACGGGGCAGGGTAGACGCCTGTGACAGGTCGTGCCGGCCAGCGGCCGGCACGACCGTGATCGATTCTCATCACGGTTTCCCATGAGGGGTAAAATGGCCGGCTTACCCCCCGCCAGCCCCGAGCAAGCGAGCATTACGTGACATCGATCAAGCAGGAAGACCTCATCCAGTCCATCGCCGACGCGCTGCAGTACATCTCGTACTACCACCCGGTCGACTACATCAAGAGCCTCACCGCCGCCTACGAGCGCGAAGAGTCGCCGGCCGCGAAGGAAGCGATGGCCCAGATCCTGATCAATTCGCGGATGTGCGCCGAGGGCCACCGTCCGATCTGCCAGGACACCGGCATCGTCACCGTGTTCCTGGAAATCGGCATGAACGTCCGCTGGGACGACGCCACCATGGGCGTGGAAGACATGGCCAATGAAGGCGTGCGCCGCGCCTACAACCACCCGGACAACAAGCTGCGCGCCTCGGTGCTGGCCGACCCGGCCGGCAAGCGCGTCAACACCAAGGACAACACCCCGGGCGTGGTCAACGTCAAGGTGGTGCCCGGCAACCACGTCGAGGTGGTCGTCGCCGCCAAGGGTGGCGGTTCCGAAGCCAAGAGCAAATTCGCCATGCTCAACCCGTCCGACTCCATCGTCGACTGGGTGCTAAAGACCGTGCCGACCATGGGCGCCGGCTGGTGCCCGCCGGGCATGCTTGGCATCGGCATCGGCGGCACCGCCGAAAAGGCGATGCTGCTGGCCAAGGAATCGCTGATGGAGCCGATCGACATCAACGAACTCAAGGCGCGCGGCGCCTCCAACCGCGCCGAGGAACTGCGCCTGGAGCTGTACGACAAGGTCAACGCGCTGGGCATCGGTGCGCAGGGCCTGGGCGGCCTGACCACGGTGCTGGACATCAAGGTCAAGGACTTCCCGACCCACGCCGCCAACCTGCCGGTGGCGATGATCCCCAACTGCGCGGCCACCCGCCACGCCCACTTCACCCTGGACGGCAGCGGCCCGGTGATGCTGGACCCGCCGTCGCTGGAAGACTGGCCGCAGATCACCTACGACGCCTCCAAGGGCACCCGGGTCGACCTGGACACCATCACCCCGGAAGACGTGGCCAGCTGGAAGCCGGGCCAGACCCTGCTGCTCAACGGCAAGCTGCTCACCGGCCGCGATGCCGCGCACAAGCGCATGGTCGACATGCTCAACAAGGGCGAGCCGCTGCCGGTCGACCTGAAGGGGCGCTTCATCTATTACGTGGGCCCGGTCGATCCGGTGCGCGACGAAGTGGTGGGCCCGGCCGGTCCGACCACCGCCACCCGCATGGACAAGTTCACCCGCCAGGTGCTGGAACAGACCGGCCTGCTCGGCATGGTCGGCAAAGCCGAACGCGGCCCGGCCGCGATCGAGGCGATCCGCGACAACAAGTCGGCCTACCTGATGGCGGTCGGCGGTTCGGCTTATCTGGTCTCCAAGGCGATCAAGGCGGCCAAGGTGGTGGGTTTCGCCGACCTCGGCATGGAAGCGATCTACGAATTCACCGTGCAGGACATGCCGGTGACCGTGGCGGTCGATTCCACCGGCGAATCGGTGCACATCACCGGCCCGCGCGAGTGGCAGGCCCGTATCGGCGCCATTCCGGTGGTCGTGGCCTGAGGTCCGCCCTGCGGAGCGTTGCGGCGCAGGCATAATCGGGGTTTCCCGACTGCAGGCGCCGCACATGGCCACCACGCTGTATGGATCGTCCAGCACCGCCTCGCTGGTGGTGCATTGGCTGTTGATCGAGCTGGGCATCGAGCACGTACTGGTGCTGCTGGATTTCGATACGCGCGAGCAGAAGGGCGCCGATTACCTGGCGCTCAATCCGGCCGGGCGGGTGCCGACCCTGGTCATCGATGGGCAGGTATTCACCGAAGCGGCGGCAATCGCCCTGCACCTGGCCGACCTGCACCCGCAGGCCGGGCTGCTGCCGGCACCGGGGACGCCGGAACGCGGCCAGGCCTATCGCTGGATGTTCTGGTGCGCCAATACGCTGCAGCCGGCATACCGGGCGTGGTTCTACGCCAGTGAGCCGGCCGGCGAGGCCAATACCGAGGCCACCCGTGCCATGGCCCGACAACAGCTCGAGGCGGCCTGGCAGCAGATGGCCGAGCACCTTGAGAACAACGGCCCGTACGTGCTGGGCGAGCGCCTGAGCGTGGTCGATTTCATGTTGGTGATGCTGATGCGCTGGTCGCGCAACATGCCGCGACCGAGCGATTCGTGGCCGGTGTTGAAGGCATTTGCGGACCACATGAAGGCGCGGTCGGCCTTCGCCGAGGTGTATCGGCGCGAGGGGATCAGCGACTGGACATAATCACCCGGTAGAGCCACGCCGCGCCGTCTGACCACCGTGCGCCATTTCGATGAACGCGTCGCCACGCGCCCGGGTTGTGCCGCATCGACACGGGATGCGGATTGTTGCGTGGCTGCACCGTAACCTCAATACCACTCCAGCAACGACACACCCACGCCCACGTACGTGGCCTTGTGGTTGTAATCGATCATGCTCTCGCCATACCCGTCGAAGACCTGCACGTGCCCACGCAGCAGGTTGCTGATCGGGAACCCGTAATCCAGCTGCAGCGCGCCATGCGAGCGGTCGCCGCCGCGCAGCGAATGCCGCGCCATCAGCGAGACTTCGTGGCCGTTGCGGTTCCAGGTCAGGGTCGCGTCGCCGCGGCCCATGTAATCCTCGATATCCGGGTTGTTGTCGTCTTCGCGGTCTTCCGGCAGGCGGTACCACGGGCGCAGCACCAGCGCCCAGTTCTCGCGGTCCAGGCCGATGGTGGCGATCACCCGGTTCCAGCTGCGCGACAACGGATCGGCGCGGCCGTTGGACATGTGGGTCAGGCTGAGCCCGCTCATGCGCCCGCGCCAGCCACCGATGGAGTAGCCGTTGCGGAACATCATCATGATTTCCGGCTCGTAGTTGGTTTCGCGGAACGGGCGCGAGTTGTCGGCGTTGTAGGCCTGCCAGCGCGAACTCTGGGTATACCCGGCCCAGATGTCCCCGTTGTCCCCGAACACGTTCTCCCACACCTTGGTCTTGAAGCTCAGCTGGAACTTCAGCTCGTTGCTGTCCAGCTGCTGCGGCGTGGTCACCGTGTTGTCCGGATTCGGCGACTGCGGCATCTGGTTCTTGTCGCTGGTCCAGAACGCCGGCAGCAGGTACACCGGCTTGTAGGCCCGCAGCTGGAAGGCGCCCAGCTTGGAGTCCTGCGCCAGCTCCCAGCGGCTGTCCAGCAGCGAGCCCTTGCCGGCGTTGGCCAGCGCAGCGTTATGGCCGTCGTTCTTGAAGACTTCGCCCACCCGCTGCTTGACCCGCTCGGTGGCCGGAGCGTCGGGCGTGCGCGCCGCCGCGCGTTCCTCGCGCCGTTCCTGCTTGGCTGCGATCGCGGCTGCGTCGGCGGCCTGGGTGGTTTCCGCGGTCGGCCGGAACAGTTTGTCGTAGCAGGCCAGGCGCGCCGCGTCGGTGCTCACCTGCGAACAGGCCTCGGGCGAGGCCGGAGTCGGCGAGGCCTCCTGTGCGGCCACGGGCAGGCTCGCGGTTGCCAGGGCCAGGGCGGAGAACAGGGCCGAACGGGGGCGGTGGGTCATGGGGACTGGCCGATGAATGAGGGGAGAGCCGGAACAGTGTGGCGGCTGCCCCGGATTCCCGCCAGCGCACGAAACGACGCGCGTGACGGTTTCAGCGCGTTTATGCCGGTGCCCCCCGTGCGCGCGGCGTGAAGTCGCCGCACATCAGAACCACCAGGCAAACGCGAAGATGCCCAGCATCGTGATCACCAGCGCCAGCTTCAGCGCAAGCCCGAGCAGGATTCCCAGCCAGGTGGCCAGCCCGACCCTGGTCGAGCGGCCGAGTTCGCGGGTATGCCAGTACTCGCCGAGCAGGGCGCCGGCCAGCGGGCCGACGAACAGCCCGATCGGCATGAAGAACAGTCCGACGATGCTGCCGATGAAGGTCCCCCATAGCGCCTTGCTGCTGGCGCCGACCCGCTTGGCGCCCACCATGGTGGCGATCACGTCCACCGCGAACGAGGCCAGGGTCAGCAGGCCCAGCACCGTCAGCGGCACCCAGCCCACATGCACGAAGCCGTCGCCCCAGGCCGCGACCAGCAGCCCGGTGAACACCAGCGGGATGCCGGGCAGGGCAGGCAGCACGATGCCGGCGATGCCCACCAGGACCAGCAGCACCGCGATCAGGTAAAAGATGAATGAAGGGTCCATGCTGTGCCGTATGTTTGCCGAATTTGGGTTGACATTTGTGGAATATGCCAGTTGCTTTTTGATTTTGCCCGGGTTAAGTTGCAGGCGCTGAGCTTGGCAAGGTCACCGTGGATCGTGGCCTGATGATGGTAGGTCTTCCAGATCCGCTCCATCGATGCACCTCGCTTCCCCCTTGCTGTCAGCCGCCCGCAAAGGCGTATCCAACGACAAAGCAGAGATACCAGGGAGTAAGTGAGATGGCTGATCGTGAGCAGGGTACTGTGAAGTGGTTCAATGACGCCAAGGGCTTTGGCTTCATCAGCCGCCAGAACGGTGAAGATGTATTCGTGCACTTCCGCGCGATTGAAACCCAGGGTTTCAAGAGCCTCAAGGAAGGCCAGTCGGTGAGCTTCGAAGTCGTGCAGGGCCAGAAGGGCCTGCAGGCCGACAAGGTCCAGCCGGTCTGATCCGGCCGGCCACCGCGCACGCGTGGTAACGAAGAAGGCCCGCGCAAGCGGGCCTTCTTCTTTCCAGCAGGGGCCGGACGCCAGGCCTCAGCGGATGACCACCCGGCCGTTGACCACGCGCACGTAGGTGTTCTCGCGGATCCCGCCCAGGTCGCGCTGGTTGACCACCACGGTGCGGCCGTCGTCCATGCGCACGGTGATGTCGAAGGTGTCGCTGGTGACGTTCTTCTGGATCTGGTTGCCGGCCAACGCGCCACCCACGGCGCCTGCAGCGGCGGCGACGTTCTGGTTGCCCTTGCTGCCGCCGGTGTGGTCGGAGATCTCATGGCCGGCCACCGCGCCCACGATGCCGCCCAGGATCGCACCGGTCGCGCTCGGCGCGCTGCGGCCCGAGGCTACCTGGTTGATCCGGGTCACGATGCCGCAGTCGGCGCAGCGGTTGGTGTTGTAGTTGCCACCGTTGTTGTAGCCGCTGTTGTTGTAACCGCTGTTGTAGCCGCCCCCGCCATAGCCGGGCGAGGTGGCGCAGCCGGCCAGGCCGAGGGTCGCGATGGCAGCTGCAGCAATGAGTTGGATCTTCATGGTGGTACTCCGTGTGGGTCGCATGGCGCCGATCCTGTCGGGTCCTGCGTGAACAGGGCGCCAATCCGACCCTCACATCGTGGCTGGCAGATGAATCAGCGGAAATCCTGGTGGCAGGCCTGGCAGTTGGTCTTGATCTTCTCCACCAGCGTGCCCATCGCCGCGCAGTCGGTGGGCGGGCTCGCCAAGGCAGTGTTGAGGGTCGCGCGCAGGCCACTGGCGTGCTGCTGGAACTGCGCGTTGTCGCGCATGTCCGGGAAGGCGATGTCCATGTCGTTGGAGAGCGAACGCAGCGTCTGCAGGCGCGGCACGCTGTCGGCCAGGCTGCAGCGGTTCTGCGCCTGCGCGTCGCCGAGCAGGTCGACCTGGCGCTGCATCACGTGCATCAGGCTGTCCGGGAACGGGTCCTGCCGCGCCTGGATCGCACGCGAGACCATCACCGTGGCGACGATGCCCACGATCAGGCCCAGCCCGGCGACGAACAGGTAGCGGTAGGCGGCAGACGGGCGGCGGGTGGGGGTGTTCATGGCGTGGCGTCCTTGTGGGTGGCTCGCTGCATCCTACCCGCCGCGCAGGGCGGCCGTACATCGCCGACCCCGGGCCGTCTAAAATGGACGCCATGAACGACGTATTGCGCGAACGCTTTGCCGGAATCGACCGGTTGTATGGGGCAGGCACCGTGGACCAGCTGTCGCGCCGCCGGGTGGCGGTGGTCGGCATGGGCGGGGTCGGCTCGTGGGTGGTGGAAGCGCTGGCGCGCACGGCGGTGGGCCACCTGACCCTGATCGATGCCGACGACATCTGCGTCTCCAACACCAACCGCCAGCTGCCGGCACTGGCCGGGCAGTACGGCCGCAACAAGGCCGAGGCGATGGCCGAGCGCTGCCGCGCGATCAACCCGGATATCGAGGTCGATGCGATTGCCGCGTTCCTGACCGTGTCCAACATGGTCGAACTGCTCGACCGCGACTTCGACCTGGTGATCGATGCCTGCGACAGCTTCCGGGTCAAGGTGGAAACCATCGCCTGGTGCCGCCGCCGCAAGCTGCCGATCCTGACCGTGGGCGCTGCCGGTGGGCGCACCGACCCGACCCTGGTGCGCATTCGTGACGTCTCGCGCACCGAGCACGACGCCATGCTGGCGCTGATCCGCAAGAAGCTGCGCAGCGACTTCAACTTTCCGAAGAACGCCTCGCGCTACTTCGGCGTGCCGGCGGTGTACTCGCTGGAGAACGTGAAGTACCCGCAGGCCGATGGGACTGTGTGTGGGGTGCGTCCGCAGTTGGGGGCGGACGCGGCGTTGAAGCTGGATTGTGGGGCGGGCTTGGGGGCGGCGACGCACATCACCGGCGCGTTCGCGTTCGCGGCGGTGGGGAAGGCGCTGGAGATGTTGCTGAAGAAAAAAACGGTTACGGCGTAACCGCGCGCTACGTCGTACCCGCGTAGCGACACGCCGCGCGTGTCCCGCGGGATGCCCGGCACGACGTGGGACACGCATGGCGTGTCGCTACGCGAGACCGAACAACCGCCTTGCATTCTCGGTCGTCTGTTCCGCGATCGCCTCCACCGCCTCACCGCGCAACCCTGCCACTGTCTCAGCAATCACCGTCAACCGCGCCGGCTCATTGCGCTGCCCACGGATGCCCGCATCCGGCTGGTCCGGCGCGTCCGTTTCCAGTAGCAGCTGCTCCAGCGGCAGCTGCGCCACCACACGATGCAGCTTCTGGGCGCGGTCGTAGGTCAACGGGCCGCCCAGGCCGACCAGGAAGCCCAGCTTGTGCAGCTGCGCAGCCTGCTCCGGGCTGCCCGGGAAGCTGTGGATCACCCCGCGCAACCCGCCTACCTGTTTGATTGCGGCAATTACCGCATCCACGGCGCGGCGCGCATGCACGATCACCGGCAGGTCGAACTCGCGCGCGATGCGCAGCTGCCCGTCGAAGTAGAACTGCTGCTGCTCGGCATCCAGGCCGTCCACGTAGAAGTCCAGCCCGCACTCACCCACCGCACAGGGTTTCTCGCGGACGATCCACTCGCGCAGCTGGTCCAGGTGCTCTGGCCGGTGCTGGTCCAGGAACATCGGGTGCAGGCCATAGGCCGGGTGCAGGCCATAGGCCGGGTACAGGCCCTCGGCCATCCGGGCGGTTTCGCGCAGCTTGGGCCAGCTGGCGGCGGTCACCGCCGGCAGTACCTGCGCGTGGACGCCCGCGGCCTGCGCGCGCGAAATGACCTGCGCGCGGTCCGCGTCGAATTCGTCGGCGTCCAGATGGCAGTGGCTGTCAAACAGGTTCACGCGTCGTGGCGGTCCAGGCGCGGGGGCAGGGTATCGCTGCGGCGCTTCCAGTTGGCCAGCAGCAACGTGCCCAGGCCGAACAGGATCTCGTCCACGAACGGCACCGGGTCGGGAATGAACAACGTAATCGCAAACAACGCGGCCGTGACCTTGAACAGCGTGGGATAACGCAGCTTCTGCGCCCACGACATCACCGGCAGCAGCAGGGGACCCGGCATTGTGTGACCTCCTCGACAGATGCTGTAAACGCTATCACGAGCCTCTCTCGCACAGAACCTGAATGGGTTACAGCGGTGTATGCGTCATGTGGAGATACCGTTCAGCAATGGCATGCTGGAATCCGCATCAAGAACGTTGCGGATCGTCCGCAGGGAGACGGAAATGAAGAGCACAACTACTACTGCCCTGGTCGCCGCAGGCGCCCTGCTGGTCGGCGGCATCGCCACCGCCGCCTTCATGAAGAGCGGTACTTCCGCCGACCCGGTCACCGCGAATCCGACCCACCCGACCATCGACACCACGCCGCTGGCCGATGACGCTGCCCGCACCGACGAGCTCGCCGTGGACAAGGCCGGTCGCCTGGAATACGCCGACGTGGTCAGGGTCGATCCGCTGACCCAGAAGGAAAAGGCCTACGCCACCGTGATCGGCACCGAGCCGGTGCGCGAGACCTCCACCACCCAGACCCCGCATGAAGTCTGCGAGGATGTGGTGGTGCAGGAGCGCCTGCCCGAGCGCGACGGCAACGTCGGCGGCACCGTGGCCGGTGCGGTCATCGGCGGCCTGCTCGGCAACCAGGTCGGCGGCGGCAACGGCCGCAAGGCGGCCACCGCGGCCGGCGCCGTCGCTGGCGGCATGATCGGCAACCAGGTCGACAAGCGCCACGTCGGTGGCCGTGTGGTCAACCGCACCGAGCGCCAGTGCCACACCGAAACGGCGACCTCCGAGTCGAGCAAGGTCACCGGCTACAACGTGACCTACCGCAATGAAGACGGCACCACCGGCACCATGCGCATGGCCAGCAAGCCGGGCAACCGCATCGCCATGGGCACCACCAACGCGGTGACCGGCTACAACGTCACCTACCGCTACGACGGCGTCGAAAAGACGGTCAAGATGGCCAACAAGCCGGCCAGCGACCGCCTGCCGGTGGTGGATGGCCAGCTGGTCACCCAGACC
Organism: Stenotrophomonas sp. VV52; assembly: GCF_002893095.1. GTDB lineage: Bacteria > Pseudomonadota > Gammaproteobacteria > Xanthomonadales > Xanthomonadaceae > Stenotrophomonas > Stenotrophomonas aracearum. The sequence goes on from NZ_PKQQ01000001.1 coordinate 397,419, forward strand.
GCCGCCCTGGATACGACCACCCGGTAACGGCGGCCGGGCAAACGAAACACCCCGCAACAGGCCGGCACATCGCCGGCCTGTTGCGTTTCCGCATGCTGCACCCGCGCTTGGCAACCCGCACCGCTTGCCGCCATGCTCGCCCGGTCCGTCCGTTCGGCTCAGCTGGAGGGTAGTGCATGGTGGCCGTGGTCCCCGATCCGATTCCCGCGCGCATGAGAGGCCTCAACCGGGCCGAGATCTGCGACGCCAACTTCGTCGAGTTCGTGCAGCACTGGGACGGCCCCGCCGCGCCGCGTCCCGACCCCGGCGCGCCGATCCTGCCGGGCAGCACGCTGGACGCGCAGGGCTTCGACGCGCTGTTCGAATCGCAGCTGGCCAGCCGCCACCTGGACCTGATGGCGCGCGTGCTGCGCGTCCAGAACAAGGTCTTCTACACCATCGGCTCCTCCGGCCACGAAGGCAACGCGCTGGTGGCGCGGCTGGCCCGGCATACCGATCCGGCGTTCCTGCACTACCGTTCCGGCGCGTTCATGGCCGAGCGCTTCCGCCAGCTACCGGACATGGACCCGGTGATGGACGCGGCGCTGTCGTTCGCGGCCAGCCGCGACGACCCCGCCAGCGGCGGCCGCCACAAGGTGTGGGGCAGCAAGCCGCTGTGGGTGCTGCCGCAGACCTCCACCATTGCCTCGCACCTGCCCAAGGCGCTGGGCACGGCGATGGCCATCGAGACTGCGCGCCGGATCGGGCACGCATTGCCGATCCCCGACGACAGCGTGGTGATCTGCTCGTTCGGGGACGCCTCGGCCAACCATGCCACCGCGCAGACCGCCTTCAACACGGCCGCCTGGGCCGCTTACCAGAAGCTGCCGGCGCCGGTGCTGTTCGTCTGCGAAGACAACGGCATCGGCATTTCGGTGAAGACCCCCGAGGGCTGGATTGCCGAAAGCTTCCGCCATCGCCCGGGGCTGGACTACTTCTTTGCCGATGGCTTGGACCTGGCCAGCGGCCACGAGCAGGTGCAACGCGCGCTGGAGCACTGCCGGCGCACCCGTCGACCGACCTTCCTGCACCTGCGCACGACCCGCCTGATGGGCCATGCCGGGACCGACTTCGAGATCGAATGGCGCCCGCTGCCGGAGCTGTGCGCCGCCGAAGCGGCCGACCCGCTGGTGCGCTCGGCGCGGATCGCGCTGGAGTCGGGCTGGATGACCCCGGCGCAGCTGCTGGAGCGCTACGAGGCGATGCGCGCGCGCTGTTTCGCTGCGGCCGAGGCGGCCGACCAGCGGCCGAAGCTGGCCACGCTGGCCGAGATCATGGCGCCGCTCGCGCCGTACACGCCGGCGGCGGTGGATGCCGAGGCCCGTCGGGTGCCAGACGCCGCCGCGCGAGAAGCTGCGTTCGGCAGCGCCGCGCAGCTGCCCGAACGGCAACCGCCGCGCCACCTGGCGGTGCAGATCAACCAGGCCCTGCACGACCTGCTGTGCAAATACCCCAGCGCGCTGCTGTTCGGCGAAGACGTGGCGCAGAAGGGCGGCGTGTACACGGTCAGCAAGGGCCTGCTGAAAGTGTTCGGTCCGCGCCGGGTGTTCAACACGCTGCTGGACGAAACCATGATCCTGGGCATGGCCCAGGGCCTGGCCAACCTGGGCATGCTGCCGATCCCGGAGATCCAGTACCTGGCCTACCTGCACAACGCCGCCGACCAGCTGCGTGGCGAAGCCTGTTCGCTGCAGTTCTTCTCCAATGACCAGTACCGCAACCCGATGCTGGTCCGCATTGCCGGGCTGGGCTATCAGAAGGGCTTCGGCGGGCATTTCCACAATGACAACTCGATCTCCGCGCTGCGCGACATTCCCGGATTGGTGGTGGGCTGTCCCTCGCGCGGCGACGATGCCGCAATGATGCTGCGCACGCTGGCGGCACTGGCCCGGGTCGATGGGCGCGTGGCGGTGTTCCTGGAACCGATCGCGCTGTACATGAGCAAGGACCTGCATGCCGCGGGCGATGGCCAGTGGCTGTTCCCGTACCCCGAACCCGACCAGGCGCTGGTGCTGGGCGAGGGCCGGGTGTACGCGGCCGAGGCCAGCGACCTGGTGATCTTCACCTACGGCAACGGCGTGCCGATGAGCCTGCGCGCCGTGCGCAGCATCGAGGCCGAACTGGGCTGGCAGGTGCGCGTGGTCGACCTGCGCTGGCTGGTGCCGCTCAATGCCGGCTTCATCGCCGAACAGGCGGCCGACGCGCGCCGGGTGCTGGTGGTCGACGAAGGCCGGCACAGCGCCGGGGTGGGCGAGGGCGTCATCACCGCACTGGTCGAAGCCGGTCTGGGCCACCTGCCGCTGCAGCGCGTCTGCGGCGCCGACACCTACACGCCGCTGGCGGGGGCAGCATTGTGCGTGCTTCCAAGCGACAATGCGCTGGTAAGCGCCGCGCGGGTGTTGGCGCAGGACCTTTGACGCATGTGTGGACTGGCAGGAATGTTGCTGGCCGCCCCGGGACGGGAGCAGGCCGCGTTGGAACAGCAGGCACGCCGCATGGGCGATGCCCTGCTGCACCGTGGACCGGATGACAGCGGGGTGTGGGCCGACGCCGCCAGCGGTATCGCGCTCGCGCACCGCCGCCTGAGCATCCTCGACCTCTCGCCGCTGGGCCACCAGCCGATGGCGTCCGACGACGGCCGTTACGTGCTGGCCTACAACGGCGAGGTCTACAACTTCGCCGCGCTGCGGCTGGAGCTGGAGGGCCTGGGCCACGTGTTCCGGGGTCATTCCGACACCGAGGTGCTGCTGGCCGCGTTCGCCGCCTGGGGCTTCGACGACACCCTCCAGCGGGCCAACGGCATGTTCGCCATCGCTCTGTGGGACCGCGCCGAACAGTGCCTGTGGCTGGCCCGCGACCGCGTAGGCAAGAAGCCGCTGTACTACGGCTGGGCCGGCGACACGCTGGTGTTCGGCTCCGAGCTGAAGGCGCTGTGGCAGCACCCGGACTTCGACAACGACATCGACCGCGACGCGCTGACCCTGCTGCTGCGGCTGGACTACATTCCCGCGCCGCACTGCATCCACGAGCGCTGCTTCAAGCTGATGCCGGGTCGCGTGCTGCGGCTGGATGCGGCGGCGGTGGCCGCCGGCGCGGCCGCGCACCGCCCGGACCAGCAGCAGCTGCCGTTCTGGAATGCGCGCGAGCGCATGCAGCAGGCATTGGCGCTTCCGTTCCTGGGCAGCGACGACGAGGCCGAAAGCCAGCTCGACGCGGTGCTGCGCGACGCGGTCGGGCTGCGCATGGTGGCCGACGTGCCGGTCGGGGTGTTCCTGTCCGGCGGCACCGATTCGTCGGTGGTGGCGGCGCTGATGCAGTCGCAGTCGTCCAGTCCGATCCACAGTTTCAGCATCGGCTTCGAAGGCTCCGACCACGACGAAGCGCCGCTGGCCAAGGCGCTGGCCGGGCACCTGGGCACGGATCACACCGAACTGTACGTCAGCGGCGCCGACGCGCTGGCGGTGGTGCCGGACCTGCCGGCGATGTTCGACGAGCCCTTCGCCGATGCCTCGCAGGTACCCACCGCACTGGTGGCAAAGCTGGCGCGCAGCGCGGTGACGGTGGCGCTGTCGGGCGACGGTGGGGATGAGCTGTTCTTCGGCTACAGCCGCTACCAGCGCGCCCTGCGCAACTGGACGATGCTGGGTCGGGTGCCGGCGCCGCTGCGGCGCTGGATGGCCGCGCATGCGCACACCCAGGGCGAGTCTTCGCGCACCGGCGGGCTGGCTGCGCTGCTGGCCGAAACCGGCGCGCGCGGCATTGGCGATGTGTACCGCAACCGCATTTCGCGCTGGCGCGACCCGGTCGCGGCGGTGATCGGTGCGCGCGGCGCGGGCAGCTTCTACGACCTGGCCGACCCGCTGCACGGCGCCGGTTCGCCGGCCGACGCGATGATGCTGGCCGATTTCAGCACCTACCTGCCGGACGACCTGCTGTGCAAGGTCGACCGCACCAGCATGGCGGTCAGCCTGGAAGCACGCGCGCCGCTGCTGGACTGGCGCGTGGCCGAGTTCGCCTGGTCGCTGCCGCTGGGCATGAAGCAGCGCGACGGGGTCAGCAAGTACCTGCTCAAGCGGGTACTGGGCCGGTACGTGCCGCAGGACATGGTGCACCGGCCCAAGCGCGGGTTCGGCGCGCCGGTGAGCGCCTGGTTGAAGGGCGACCTGCGCGGCTGGGCCGATGAACTGCTGGACCCGGCGCGGCTGGCTGCCGAAGGCGTGTTCAACGTGGACGCGGTGGCGCCGCTGTGGGCGCAGTTCAAGAACGGCGAGCGCAAGTGGCACACGCACCTGTGGAACGTGTTGATGTTCCAGGCCTGGCAGGCGCATTGGAAGCAGGTGAGGGCGGGGGTTTCGCGCGCGTGACGGGCATGGCGTGGGACACGCATGGCGTGTCTCTACGCGTAGCGACACGCCATGCGTGTCCTTGGGAACGCTGGCCACGCAGGCCCCCTACCTTCACCACATCCAACGCCACCCCGCCATACGCTGACCGTTCCCCTTCGAACGGAGACACCCATGGCCAACCCCACCATCGCCGTCCTCGTCGGCAGCCTGCGCAAGGGCTCGCACAACCAGGCGCTGGCCCACGCGCTGGAAAAACTGGTCGCCGGCAAGGCGACCTTCACGTACGTGCAGATCGGCAATCTGCCGCTCTACAACCAGGACTTCGACAAGGATTATCCGGCCGAAGGCCTGCGCCTGAAGGACCAGATCCGCAAGGCCGACGCGGTCCTGTTCGTCACCCCCGAGTACAACCGCTCGATCCCCGGCGTGCTCAAGAACGCCATCGACCTGGGCTCGCGTCCCTACGGCCACAGTGCCTTCGCCGGCAAGCCCGCAGCGGTGATCGGTGCCTCCATCGGCGCGATCGGCACCGCACTGGCCCAGCAGCACCTGCGCAACGTGCTGGCCTACCTGGACATGCCGGTGCTGGGGCAGCCGGAGGCGTTCATCCACTTCAAGGAAGGCCTGATCGACGAGCACGGCGCGATCAGCAACGAAGGCACCCGCGACTTCCTGCAGGCATACATGGACAAGTTCCTGGCCTGGATCGCCACCCACGGCGGTCAGCATTGAGCAGGGTGGTTCTGCGATAATGGCGGCCGGCGCGACCGCACTGTTGCGCCTGGCCTTACGGCCGGCAGCCTGCGGGTCCAGAACGTCCTGACCCGGTTGTACCCAGCCCGTCCACTGCTTATCCACAGGGTTTGCTCTGGCTGTGGCGGCCCTGCCGTGCCTACCATGTCCCACGTTCCCGTCGCAGGAAGTACCCCGACCCATGTCCGCCCGCTCCGGCTTCCGTTCCGACCGCAAAGACCGCGGTGACCGCTTCGATCGCGACGAGATGCGCATCGACGCGCTGCGCGTGCCGCCGCATTCGATCGAGGCCGAACAGGCGGTGCTGGGCGGCCTGATGCTGGCCCCGGAAAGCTACGACCGGGTCAACGACCAGCTGACCGAAACCGACTTCTACCGGCGCGACCACCAGACCATCTACCGCGCGATCCGCGAGCTGTCCGAACGCGACCGCCCGTTCGACGCGGTGACCCTGGGCGAGTGGTTCGAGTCGCAGGGCAAGATGGACCTGGTCGGCGACGGCGCCTACCTGATCGAACTGGCCAGCACCACGCCGTCCGCCGCCAACATCGCCGCCTACGCGGAGATCGTGCGCGACAAGGCGGTGCTGCGCCAGCTGATCCAGGTCGGTACCGACATCGTCAACGACGGTTTCCAGCCCGAGGGCCGTGAGAGCAGCGAGCTGCTGTCGGCGGCGGAAAAGTCGGTGTTCGCCATTGCCGAGCAGGGTGCCCGCGGCCGCACCGATTTCGTGGCGATGCCCGGCGCGCTGAAGGACGCCTTCGAAGAGCTGCGCAACCGCTTCGAGAACGGCGGCAACATCACCGGCCTGCCGACCGGCTACGCCGACTTCGACGCGATGACCTCGGGCCTGCAGCCGACCGACCTGATCATCCTGGCCGCGCGTCCGGCCATGGGCAAGACCACCTTCGCACTGAACATCGCCGAATACGCCGCGATCAAGTCCAAGAAGGGCGTGGCGGTGTTCTCGATGGAAATGTCGGCCTCGCAGCTGGCGATGCGCCTGATTTCCTCCAACGGCCGCATCAACGCGCAGCGCCTGCGTACCGGCCAGCTGGAGGACGAGGACTGGAGCCGCGTCACCGGCGCGATCCGCATGCTGAAGGAAACCAAGATCTTCATCGACGACACCCCGGGTGTGTCGCCGGAGATCCTGCGTTCCAAGTGCCGCCGCCTCAAGCGCGAGCACGACCTCGGGCTGATCGTGATCGACTACCTGCAGCTGATGAGCGTGCCGGGCAACAGCGAGAACCGCGCGACCGAAATCTCGGAAATCTCGCGCTCGCTCAAGGGCCTGGCCAAGGAACTCAACGTACCGGTGATCGCGCTCTCCCAGCTTAACCGCTCGCTGGAAACGCGAACCGACAAGCGCCCGGTGATGGCCGACCTTCGCGAATCCGGCGCAATCGAGCAGGACGCGGACATGATCGTGTTCATCTACCGCGACGACTACTACAACAAGGAAAATTCCCCGGACAAGGGCCTGGCCGAGATCATCATCGGCAAGCACCGAGGCGGCCCGACCGGCTCGTGCAAGCTCAAGTTCTTCGGCGAGTACACCCGCTTCGACAACCTGTCGCACGATTCGGTGGGGTCGTTCGAATAAGGGTTCGTCGGCGAATCCGGCGTTTCGTCGCAAACCGGTTGAACCGGGTGGGGCAGGGCGGCACGCTGGTCCCACGCGGCAAGGTGCCGCCTGGAGACCGTCATGAAGACCCTGTTCGCGCTCGGCGTGTGGTGCCTGCTGTTCGTGCTGTGCTGGCCGCTGGCGATCCTGGCCCTGCTGGCCTGGCCGTTCGTGTGGCTGCTGAGCCTGCCGTTCCGACTGGTGGGGATCACGTTCTCGGCGCTGTTCGCCTTCCTCGGTGCGGTACTGATGTTGCCCGCACGCCTGCTCGGCAGCGGTCGCCCCGTCGCTGCGTAACCCACAAAAAAACCCCGCCAAGGCGGGGTTTTTCGTTGCGTCACGCCAGGGCCGGTCAGTTGGCCTTGTGGATGGCGCGCTTGCTCACGGCCATGGCGGCGTCGTGGACCACTTCCGACAGCGACGGGTGCGCGTGGCAGATGCGGGCCAGGTCGTCGGCCGAGCCGCTGAACTCCATGGTCAGCACGCCTTCGTGGACCAGTTCGGACACGTTTGCGCCGACCAGGTGCATGCCGAGGATGCGGTCGGTTTCAGCGTGCGCCAGCACCTTCACGAAACCGGCCGGTTCGATCATCGCCACGGCACGGCCGTTGGCGGCGAACGGGAAGCTGCCGGCCTTGTATGGAATGCCTTCGGCCTTGAGCTGCTCTTCGGTCTTGCCGACCCAGGCCAGCTCCGGCTCGGTGTAGATGACCCACGGAATGGTGTCCATGTTGACGTGGCCCGGCAGGCCCGCGATCAGCTCGGCCACCGCGATGCCTTCCTCGAAGCCCTTGTGCGCCAGCATCGGGCCGCGCACGCAGTCGCCGACCGCCCACACGCCGTTGACGCCGGTGTGGCAGTGCTCGTCCACTTCGATCTGGCCACGCTCGTTGACCTTGACGCCGGTCCCTTCGGCCAGCAGGCCCTTGGTCGCGGCGCGACGGCCCACGGCCACCAGCAGCTTGTCCACCACCAGGCTCTTTTCGCCTTCGGCGTCGGTGTAGGTCAGGGCGACTTCCTTCTTCTTGCCCTTGCCGGTCACTTCGGCCTTGGAGACCTTGGCACCCAGGCGGATGTCCAGGCCCTGCTTCTTGAATTCCTTGGCGGCAACCTTGCCCACTTCGGCATCGGCAGCGGCCAGGAAGGTCGGCAGCGCCTCCAGGATGGTCACTTCCGCACCCAGGCGCTTCCACACGCTGCCCAGTTCCAGGCCGATCACGCCGGCACCGATCACCGCCAGGCGGGCCGGCACTTCGGTGAAGTCCAGGCCGCCGACGTTGTCGACGATGGTCTCGCCGTCGAACTTGGCGAACGGCAGTTCGATCGAGTCCGAACCGGCGGCGATGATCACGTTGGTGCCCTTGAGCTCAACTACTTCGCCGTCGTGCTGGGTGACCTTGACCACGTTGCCCGGCTGCAGTTCACCGAAGCCGTAGTACGCAGCGACCTTGTTCGCCTTGAACAGCATGGCGATGCCACCAGTGAACTGCTTGACGATCTTGTCCTTGCGGCCAACCATCGCCTCGACGTCCATCTTGGCATCCTTGAAGCTGATGCCATGGTCGCCAAAGATGTGGCCCATGTTCCAGAACTGGCGCGAGGAGTCCAGCAGCGCCTTGGACGGAATGCAACCCACGCGCAGGCAGGTACCGCCCAGTGCCGGCTTGCCATCCTTGCCCAGGGCAGCGTCGATGCAGGCCGTCTTCAGGCCCAGCTGCGCGGCGCGGATGGCGGCGTGGTAACCGGCCGGGCCGGCACCGATGACGACAACGTCGAATTGTTCAGCCATTGAAAATTCCTTGATGCTTTACCAGAACCCCTCCGCGCGGTCGCGGAGGGGCGGGAGGTCTTACAGGCCGAACAGCATGCGGCCCGGGTTTTCCAGCTGGTTCTTGATGTCCACCAGGAACTGCACCGAATCCTTGCCGTCGATGATGCGGTGGTCGTAGGACATCGCGAGGTACATCATCGGCGCGATCACGACCTGGCCGTTCTGCGCGATCGGACGTTCCTTGATCGCGTGCATGCCCAGGATGGCGCTCTGCGGCGGGTTGATGATCGGGGTGGACAGCAGCGAACCGAAGGTGCCGCCGTTGGTCACGGTGAAGGTGCCGCCCTGCAGTTCTTCCAGGCTCAGCTTGCCGTCACGGGCCTTCTTGGCGTAGTCGGCGATGGTCTTTTCGATGTCGGCGAACGACATGCGCTCGACGTTGCGCAGTACCGGCGTGACCAGGCCCTTCTCGGTCGACACGGCGATCGAGATGTCCGAGTAGCCGTGGTAGATGATGTCGTCGCCGTCGATCGAGGCGTTGACCAGCGGGAAGCGCTGCAGCGCGTTGGCGGCAGCCTTCACGAAGAAGCTCATGAAGCCCAGCTTGATGCCGTGCGCCTTGACGAACTCGTCCTGCAGGTCCTTGCGCGCGGCCGACACCTTGGACAGGTCGACTTCGTTGAAGGTGGTCAGCATGGCGGTGGAGTTCTTGGACTCCATCAGGCGTTCGGCGATGCGCTTACGGATGCGGGTCATCGGCACGCGTTCTTCCGGACGGGCACCACCGGACTTGCCGGCGCCGCCGTTGCGGGCGAAGTTGACGATGTCTTCCTTGGTCACCGCGCCGCGACGGCCGGTGCCGTCGACGTCGGCCGGGTTCACGTTTTCGGTGATGGCGCTGAAACGCGCGCCCGGGGGCAGCGCGTCGGCAGCCGACTTCGAGGCCGGTGCCGGGGCAGCGGCAGCCGCCGGCGCAGCAGCGGCCGGGGCAGCGGCTTCGGCCTTCGGGGCTTCAGCGGCCGGGGCCGGGGCGGCAGCCACGGCGCCTTCCTCGATCACCGCCACGACCTGGCTGGAGGTCACGGTGGCGCCCACTTCGAACTTGATTTCCTTCAGCACGCCATCAACCGGCGACGGCACTTCCAGGACGACCTTGTCGGTTTCCAGGTCGAGCAGGTTTTCGTCGCGCTTGACGGCGTCGCCAACCTTCTTGTGCCAGGTGGCGATGGTGCCGTCGGCGACGGATTCGGGCAGTACCGGGGCTTTGACTTCGGTGGCCATGCGGGGGCTTCCTGGTTTGTCTTTTCTGGAATGAGGGAAAGTTATTCAGCGACCGCGTCGTTGAACGGGTTGACCAGTGCATCGGCGACCAGCTTCTGCTGTTCGATGATGTGGTCGGCCATGTGACCGGCGGCCGGGGAGGCCGAACGCGCGCGACCGGCGTAGTGCAGGTTCTGGCCATCGGCCAGGCAGAACTGCAGGTGGTGGCGGATCTGGTACCACGCACCCTGGTTCTGCGGTTCTTCCTGCGTCCACACCACGTCGGTGGCCTTGCCGTACTTCTTCAGTTCGGCGGCCAGCAGCGCACGCGGGAACGGGTACAGCTGTTCCACGCGGATGATCGCCACGTCGTCCTGGCCGCGCTTGGTCTGGTCTTCGAGCAGGTCGTAGTAGACCTTGCCCGAGCACAGCACCACGCGCTTGACCTTCTTGGCGTCTGCGTTGGCGTCGCCGATCAGGTGCTGGAACTCGCCGTTGGCCAGCTCGTCCAGGCTCGACACGGCCAGCTTGTGGCGCAGCAGCGACTTGGGCGACATCACCACCAGCGGCTTGCGGGTGGTCAGGTGCAGCTGGCGACGCAGCATGTGGAAGGCCTGCGCCGGGGTCGACGGCACCACCACCAGCATGTTCTCCAGCGCGCACAGCTGCAGGAAGCGCTCCAGGCGCGCCGAGCTGTGTTCCGGGCCTTGGCCTTCATAGCCATGCGGCAGCAGCAGGGTCAGGCCGGTGATGCGGCCCCACTTGGCTTCGCCGGCGGCGATGAACTGGTCGATCACCACCTGGGCGCCGTTGGCGAAGTCGCCGAACTGGCCTTCCCAGATGCACAGGGTGTTGGGATCGGTGGTCGAGAAGCCGTACTCATAGGCCATCACCGCTTCTTCGCTGAGCAGCGAGTCGATGATGCTGGCCTTCTCCGGGGAGTCCACCAGCTGCCGCAGCGGCAGGTAGTAGTTGTCGGTCTTCTGGTCGTGCAGGATCGCGTGGCGGTGGGTGAACGTACCGCGGCCCACGTCCTGGCCGACCAGGCGCAGCGCGTGGCCTTCGTCGAGCAGGGTGGCGTAGGCCAGGTTCTCGGCAAAGCCCCAGTCGCCCGGGATTTCGCCAGCGGCCATCTTGCGGCGGTCGTCATAGACCTTGGCCACGCGCGAGTGCAGTTCCACTTCGGCCGGCACGGTGTTGATCAGCTCGGCCAGCGCCTTCAGCTTGGCCGGGTCGACCTTGGTCGAGACCGGGTCGGACAGCTTGCCTTCCAGCAGCTTGGGCCAGTCGACGAACAGCGCGCTGCTCGGCGGAGTCTTTTCGACCTTGGCCAGTTCGGTGGTGACTTCGCCGGCGTCCAGCTTCTCGCGGTAGGCATCGACCATCGCCTTGCCGGCACCGGCGGCGATCACGCCGGCCTGTTCCAGCTGCGCGGCGTACAGCTCGCGGGTGGTCTGGTGCTTGCGGATCACCTGGTACATCAGCGGCTGGGTGATCGCCGGTTCGTCGGCTTCGTTATGGCCCCAACGGCGGTAGCACATCAGGTCGATGACCACGTCCTTGGCGAAGCGCTGGCGGAACTCGAAGGCCAGCTTCGAAGCAAACACCACGGCTTCCGGATCGTCGCCGTTCACGTGCAGCACCGGCGCGGCGATCATCTTGGCGACGTCGGTGGCGTAACGGGTCGAACGGGTGTCTTCCGGGTTGGAGGTGGTGAAACCGACCTGGTTGTTGACCACGATGTGCACGGTGCCGCCGACGGCAAAGCCGCGGGCCTGCGACATCTGGAACAGCTCCATGACCACGCCCTGGCCGGAGAAGGCCGCGTCGCCGTGGATGAGGATCGGCATGACCTGCTTGCGGGCGGTGTCCTTGCGGCGCTCCTGGCGCGAACGCACGGAACCGGCCACGACCGGGTCGGCGATTTCCAGGTGCGACGGGTTGAACGCCAGCGCCAGGTGGACCGGGCCACCGTCGGTGGCCACGTCGGCCGAGAAGCCCATGTGGTACTTCACGTCGCCGGCCGAGGCGTGCTCGTCGTGTTCGAACTTGCCTTCGAACTCGTCGAACAGCTTGCGCGGGTTCTTGCCGAGGGTGTTGACCAGCACGTTGAGGCGGCCGCGGTGGGCCATGCCGATCACCACGTCCTTGACCCCGTCCTTGCCGGCGTCACGGATGATGGTGTCCATCATCGGGATCAGCGAGTCGCCGCCTTCCAGCGAGAAGCGCTTCTGGCCGACGTACTTGGTGTGCAGGTAGCGTTCCAGGCCTTCGGCGGCGGTCAGGCGCTCCAGCGTGCGGCGCTGGGTGTCAGCGTCCAGGCTGTAGTTGCCACCGGCCAGTTCCAGGCGCTGGTACAGCCACTGGCGCTGCTCGACCTCGGAGATGTGCATGAATTCCGCACCGATCGAGCCGGTGTAGGTCTTCTTGAGGCGGGCGAGCAGGTCGCGCAGCTTCATGCGCGGTTGGCCACCGACACCGCCGGTGCTGAACTCGGCGTTGAGGTCGCCTTCGGACAGGCTGTGGAACGGCAGGTCCAGGTCCGGCGAATTCACGGCCTGGGCCAGGCCCAGCGGGTCCAGGCGGGCGTCGAGGTGGCCGCGCGAACGGTACGCGGTGATCAGACGACCGACATTGCGCTCGCGTTCGTCGCTGGCACCGGAGTTGCCGCCGCCCTTGACCGCGTTTTTGGCGGCGTCGGCGATGTGGGCGATGACGGCCGAGTGCGGAATGTCACCGGCTTCGCGGCCCTTGAAGCCGTCGAAGTAGGTCTTCCATTTGGGATCGACACTGTCCGGAGAAACGAGGTACTGCTCGTACAGATCCTCGATATAGGAGGCGTTGCCGCCGGCGAGCTGCGAAGACTGCGCAAACTGCTTCAGTAGATTGTCCACGATGGAGGGTCGGATTCGCTTGTGGGGTAGGGCTTCGATGATCCGGCAGGGAAGATGAATAGCCCTGCACGGGCGGTATCTAACGGGCCAAATTGTACCCCCATCGGGACACGAAGGGGCACCACGACGGCCCGTGGCGGGCCTGCGGTGTCATTCCCAGACAGGTTCAGCTGCCGGAACCGGACTAGAAGCCCAGTGCGCGCAGCTCGGTACATTCCCGCGAACGTTCCCATATGCGCTGCAAACCTTCCTGCAACGGCCGCGAACGAGCCGGCAGCGACAACCCGGCCTCGCCGTCGAAGCGCAGGCCGCTCAGACGAAAGTAGTAGTCGCCGGCGTCGTTGACCAGGCAGGCCGAGGCGAGGGCGCGGTCGATGGGATCGCTGACCTGGCGCACGCGGAACACGGTGGGCAGGCGCTGGATCAGGCCGAGCAGGGGCGAGCCGGCCTGGGCGATGGCGGTGGCGTCGTGCACGAGCAGGGTGGCCTGCTTGTCGTGGCGGGCGGTGGCGAAGCGACGCAGGGCGTCGAGCACCGGCGGGGCGTCGAGCAGGCCGGGGTCGAGCTGGCGGCTGTGGATCCAGAGATGGCGCCGGGCGCGGTCGATCAGGGCGGTGGTGAAGGCCACCGCCTGGTCGGCGCTGTCGATGTTGACCGCGCCGTTCGGGAGGTCGGGCGCGGTCATGTCAGGCCTTGCCGCCGTGGCCGTCGGTGCCTTCGGCGTCGTCGTCGCTGTCGTCGAAGTCGACGATCACTTCGACGCCGTCTTCGTGGACGGTGACTTCGTGGACGTTGGCCTGGACGTCTTCGTCTTCGACGACCTCGACGGTGTCGGTGGCGTCGATGATTTCGTATTCGGCGATGCCTTCGTCGCCGTCTTCGTCGTCGAAGTCGTCTTCATCATCGAAGGCGTCGCCGTCGAGCAGCTGGTAGTAGCCGCCGGCGATCAGCTCGTGCAGGGCGTCGCGGCCCTTGGCGGAGAGCTTCTGGTAGAGCGGGGCGCCGATCTGTTCGGCGCCGGCCAGGGCCTGGGCGTCCTTGACCGGCAGGGCGAACTCGAGGCCGCTGCAGTACAGGCTGGCGCCCTTTTTGGCGCGACGCCAGGCGAGGCGGGCCCAAGGGTGGCGGCCGAGTTCGATGCCCTCGGCGAGGGCGGCCTCAACATCGTGGCGCGGCAGGGGCTGGCCGGAGGCGACGACGTCGCCGGCGGCGCGGTAGGTGGTGATGAAGCGGCCGAACCAGTCGCCGAGACGGTCGGGGTCGTTCATGCGGATGGCGTTGAGGGCCTGGACGACGCGGTTCATGGCGACGGCGTCGATCTCATTGGGGTCTTCTGGGACCTTGAGGTCGGGGTCCTGGTAACGGATGGCTTCGTCGGCGTCCATGATCAGGGTGTCGAGGTAGTCGCTGATCAGTTCGGCGGAGGCGGGGGCGCGCATGCCGAAGGAGAAGGTCAGGCAGGGGTCTTCGGCGACGCCGTTGTGGGGGACGTTGGGCGGCAGGTAGAGCATGTCGCCGGGTTCGAGCACCCAGTCGTGGGTGGGCTTGAAGCGCTGCAGGAGCTTGAGTTCGACGTCGGGGCGGAAGTCGAGCGGGGGGCGCTTGCCCTTGATGGATTCGCTGGCGTCGATCTGCCAGCGGCGGTGGCCATGGGCCTGGAGCAGGAAGACGTCGTACTGGTCGACGTGGGCGCCGACCGAGCCGCCCGTGGCGGCGAAGCTGATCATGACGTCGTCCATGCGCCAGCGCGGCAGGAAGCTGAAGTGGCTGAGCAGGGCGCGCACGTCGGGGTCCCATTTGTCGACGTCCTGGACCAGCAGGGTCCAGTCGTGGTCGGGCATGCCGGGGAAGTCTTCTTCCTGGAACGGGCCGGTGCGGACGGTCCAGCCGTCGGTGGCGCGGTCGTGGCTGATCAGGCGGGCGAGGGCGGTTTCTTCGCAGGCGAGGCCGGCGAGGTCTTCGGGCTGGAGCGGGGTTTCGAAGTCGGGGAAGGCGCCGCGAATGAGCAGGGGGCGCTTCTGCCAGTAGTCGCGCAGGAAGGTGGCGGCGGGCATGCCCAGCGGCAGGCCGGGGCGGGCCTGGACTTCGATGACGGGGGTTTTGGTCTTGCGCACAGCCATGGGGGAATCCTTGCAGCGTTCAGGCGGGATACGCGGGTATTGTCCGCTGGTTCTGTGTCATGTGCACCTGCGGTGGGGTGTCGCGCCTGAAGCTGGAGCCAGAGCCAGAGCGCTGGCGCCTCGGGTGTTACGTGTTGGGGCGGCCGCCGGGCAGCCCCGCTCCGGGACACGCCGTGAACCCGTCCATGGGGGCTGCTAGAAAACATCCATGTTTTCTAGCGTCCCTCCGGGGCTACCCGGCGGCCGCCCCCGATAGTGCGTCGGTTTGGGCGGTGGGCAACGGCAACGGCAACGACGCAGGGCGTCGCTCTACCGCGGGAGGGGGGCGTGGATGCCCGGTAGGGTTGGGTCCCAACCAACCGCACGCACACGCTCCGCGCCCGGTAACGCATTGCAATCAACCGAAACCGCTCTGTCGGGGCCGACCGGACGGCGGTGCCGGGCTCTGCCCGGCCTACTCGCGCCTCAACAAAAAACGGGGCGCCGGATCTACCGGCGCCCCGTCTGGGGTTCGCGCTTGCGTGGGGCCGATCAGATCGCCTTGGCCAGATCCGCCGCCAACCCGATGTACCCACCCGGGGTCAGCTCACGCAGGCCCTGCTTGGCGTCTTCCGGCAGGTCCAGAGACTCGACGAACGCCTTCATCGATTCGGCGGTGATGCCCTGGCCGCGGGTGAGGGCCTTGAGCTGTTCGTAGGGGTTGGGCAGGCCGTAACGGCGCATGACGGTCTGTACGGCTTCGGCCAGTACTTCCCAGGCGGCGTCGAGGTCGCCGTCGAGGCGCTCGGGATTGACGGTCAGCTTGCCCAGGCCCTTGGCCAGCGAGTCGAGGGCGACCTGGCTGTGGCCGAACGCGGTGCCGACCGCGCGCAGCACGGTGGAGTCGGTGAGGTCGCGCTGCCAGCGGCTGATCGGCAGCTTGGCACTGAAATGTTCGAACAGGGCGTTGGCGATGCCGAAGTTGCCTTCGGCATTTTCGAAGTCGATCGGGTTGACCTTGTGCGGCATGGTCGAGGAGCCGACTTCGCCTTCCTTGAGCTTCTGCTTGAAGTAGCCCAGCGAGATGTAGCCCCAGATGTCGCGGGCCAGGTCGATCAGGATGATGTTGGCGCGACGGGCGGCGTCGCCGATTTCGGCGATGTTGTCGTGCGGTTCGATCTGGGTGGTGTACGGGTTGAACACCAGGCCCAGGCTTTCGACGAAGCGCTTGGCGAAGGCCGGCCAGTTCACGTTGGGGTAGGCGATGGCGTGGGCGTTGTAGTTGCCGACGGCGCCGTTGATCTTGCCGGTCAGTTCGACCGCGGCGATCTGGCGGCGCTGGCGCTCGAGGCGGGCGACGACGTTGGCCACTTCCTTGCCAAGAGTGGTGGGCGAGGCGGTCTGGCCGTGGGTGCGCGAGAGCATGGGCTGTTCGGCCTGGGCGTGGGCCAGGGCGCGCAGGCTGGCGGCGATGCCGTCGAGCGAGGGCAGCAGCACTTCGCGGCGGGCCTGTTCGAGCATCAGGCCGTAGCTGAGGTTGTTGATGTCTTCGCTGGTGCAGGCGAAGTGGACGAACTCCAGGGCGGGGGCCAGTTCGGCGTCGTCCTTGAGCTGTTCCTTGATGAAGTACTCCACGGCCTTGACGTCGTGGTTGGTGGTGCGTTCGATCTCCTTCACCCGCGCGGCGTGGGCCGGGGCAAAGTCGTCAGCCAGGGCGCGCAGGCGGGCGGCGGCGCCGGCCGGGAACGGCGCCAGTTCGGCGATGCCGGCCTCGTTGGCCAGGGCCAGCAGCCATTCCACTTCGACCTTCACGCGGGCCTTGATCAGGCCGTACTCGGAGAAGATCGGGCGCAGCGCGTCGACCTTGCCGGCATAGCGGCCATCGAGCGGGGACAGGGCGAGCAGGGCGAATTCGGACATGGCGGGCGCAGGCAATGACGGCGGGGGCCGTCATTCTACGCTGCCCCGGGGTCCTCGTCGGCCTGTTCGGGCGCGCGGCGCACGGTGACGGCCTGGATCCGGTGGCCGGCCATGCGCTTGACCGTGAACAGCTGGCCATCGATCCGCACCTGTTCGCCCTCTTCGGGCAGGCGCTGCAACTGGTGCACGATCAGCCCGCCGACCGAGTTCAGGTGCTCGGGGGCGGCCAGGTCGCGGCCGAGCAGGCGCTCGAGGCGGAAGATGGAGGTGGAACCGGCCACCAGCAGGCTGCCGTCGGCGCCCCGGGTGGGGGCGTCGGTGACCACGTGCGGGTGTTCGTCTTCGATATCGCCGACGACAACCTCCAGCAGGTCTTCCAGGGTGAAGTAGCCCAGGATGCGGCCATGTTCCTCGACGCACAGGGCCATGTGCGTGGTGCCGGTGCGGAAGCGCTCGAGCACGGCGGTGACCGGGGTTTCCAGCGCGATCAGGTTGGCCGGGCGGAGCAGGGTGCGCAGGTCGTCGGTGGGGTTGCCGCGCGCGATTTCGACCAGCAGGTCCTTCATGTGCAGCACGCCCAGCACTTCTTCGCGGTCCGCGTCGAACCACGGGTAGCGGCTGTAGCGGCTTTCGGCGAATTCGGCCATGACCTCGGCCAGGCCCATGCCCTGGCGGAACACGCGCATGTGCTCGCGCGGCCGCATCAGGTCGCCGGCGACCAGCTCGGGCAGTTCCAGCGCATGGCTCATCAGGGTGAGGTCCTGGTCCGGCGCGTCGGCGCCGGGCTGCTGGCGGGCGACGATCAGCTTGAGTTCTTCGCGCGAGTAGCGGTGCGAGGTGTGCTCCACGTCGCCCCAGCCGGCCAGGCGCAGCAGCGCGTTGGCGCTGTGGTTGAGCAGCCAGATCGCCGGGAACATGGCCCAGTAGAACAGGTACAGGGGCGCGGCGGTCCACAGCGACATGGCTTCGGGACGACGGATCGCCATCGACTTCGGCGCAAGTTCGCCGAGCACGATGTGCAGGAACGAGATCAGGCTGAAGGCGATGATGAAGGCGGTGAGGCGGGCCGCGTCGGGGCCCATGCCCAGCGTGTCGAAAAGCGGCTGCAGCAGGTGGGCGAAGGCGGGCTCACCGACCCAGCCGAGGCCGAGCGAGGACAGGGTGATGCCGAGCTGGCAGGCCGAGAGATAGGCGTCCAGGTGCGAATGCACGTTGAGCAGCAGGCGGCCGCGCCAGCCGTGGCGGGCGGCCAGGCCGACGGCCTGGGTATGTCGCAGTTTGACCAGGGCGAACTCGGCGGCCACGAAGAAGCCGTTGAGTACGACCAGGAACAGGGCCAGCAGCAGGAGCAGGAGGTTGCCGACGATCATGCGCGGCGGCCCCGCGTGGCGGTGGGAATGTCGTTACAACAATGCGGGTCGTCGCCCATGGGAGAGAGGTGATGCCTGAATGAACACGAATCCCGAGTCTAGCCGAACCGGCGCGCGCTTGGGTTTCAATCCGGCTTGGGAGTATCGTGGGCGGAGCCGCCAGCCAGGGAATGAAGGCCCGTTGCCAGCCGCCGTTCCCTTTCCCCACTGAAAGAACCGCGGAGTGATGCAATGAGCAAGGGTTTCCGGACCGAGCATGACAGCATGGGCGAACTGCAGGTGCCTGCAGACGCGCTCTGGGGCGCGCAGACGCAGCGTGCGGTAGACAATTTCCCGGTCTCGGGCCAGCGCATGCCGCGCGGTTTCATCCGCGCGCTGGGGCTGGTGAAGGGGGCGGCGGCGGCGGTCAACGCCGAGCTGGGCCACCTGCCGAAGAACATCGCCAAGGCGATTGAGAGTGCGGCCGACGAAGTGGCCGATGGCGCGCATGACGCGCATTTCCCGATCGACATCTACCAGACCGGTTCGGGCACGTCGTCGAACATGAATGCCAACGAGGTGATCGCGACGCTGGCCAACCGTGCGGGCAAGGCGGGCAAGACGTCGGTGCATCCGAACGACCACGTGAACCAGGGCCAGAGTTCGAACGACGTGATTCCCACGGCGTTGCGGGTCTCGGCGTTGCTGGGCGTGCAGCAGCAGCTGCTGCCCGCACTGGTGCACCTGCGCAAGACCATCGACAAGCGCGGCCGGGCGTTGCGCAAGGTGGTCAAGACCGGGCGCACGCACCTGATGGATGCGATGCCGCTGACGTTCGAGCAGGAATTCGGTGCGTGGTCGGCGCAGTTGTCGTCGGCGCAGGAGCGGCTGGAAGACAGCCTGAAGCGGTTGCGCCGGCTGCCGCTGGGCGGCACCGCCATCGGCACGGGCATCAACGCGGACCCGCGCTTCGGTGAGCGGGTCGCCAAGCGCTTGAAGCAGCAGACGGGCGTGCGCTTCGACAGCGCAGAGAACAAGTTCGAGGGACTGGCGGCGCAGGACGATGCGGTGGAGCTGTCGGGCCAGCTCAATGCGCTGGCGGTGGCGTTGATCAAGATCGCCAACGACCTGCGCTGGATGAACGCCGGTCCGCTGGCGGGCCTGGGTGAGATCGAGCTCCCGGCGCTGCAGCCGGGCAGTTCGATCATGCCGGGCAAGGTCAATCCGGTGATTCCGGAGGCAACGGTCATGGTGTGCGCGCAGGTGATCGGCCACCACACGGCGATCACGGTGGCGGGCCAGACCGGCAATTTCCAGTTGAACGTGACGCTGCCATTGATCGCAGCCAACCTGCTGGACGGGATCGGCCTGCTGTCCAACATTTCGCGCCTGCTCGCCGACACCGCGATCGCCGGGCTCAAGGTGCGCGAAGACCGCGTACGCGAAGCGCTGGGCCGCAACCCGATCCTGGTAACCGCGCTCAACCCGATCATCGGGTACGAGAAGGCCGCCGCGATCGCCAAGCGCGCTTACAAGGAGCAGCGGCCAGTGCTGGAGGTTGCGAAGGAAGACAGTGGTCTTTCTGAGGCCGAGCTGCGTCGGTTGCTGGATCCTTCCGCGCTTACAGCCGGCGGGATTCAGGCAGGCGGCGGTGGTGGCGGGGGCTGATCTACTGCTCGAACGGCAGCGTCTCAATTGATACGTGCAGGGGCGGCCGCCGGGCAGCCCCGCTCCGGGACACGCCGTGAACCCGTCCATGGGGGCTGCTAGAAAACATCCATGTTTTCTAGCGTCCCTCCGGGGGCTACCCGTCGGCCGCCCCCATACAGGGTCGTGTGCGGTTGGGAACAGCGGACACGCATGGCGTGTCCCTACGCGGGTTCGAGACCGTGCGCTGGCCTGCTGGTAGGGTCGGTTCCCAAACGACTGCCGTGAAATCCTCCGCGCCCGGTAACGCATGGAAATGATCGGCCCTGCTTTTTTCCCGTGGCCACCGGCCAACTGTCAAAGGGTCGCCCGGTGTCGGTTTGCGGGGGACTCGGCGCCATGGATGGCGTCCGCGTAGCCTACACGGACGTACTTGCGGCGACCCCGCAAACCGGCACCGGGCGGCCCAAGCCAGGGGACGCCTTGCACCTGCGGCTGTTCGCCTGAATCCAACAGCAGCCGGGCAGGGCCCGGCTCTACCGGATCGCCAGCAATCCGTGGAGCCGGCCGGCGGCCGGCACTATGTGCATGAAAGCAAAGCGCGAGGCGTCAGCGCCGGTCTGCCATCAGGTTGTCGAACGTCTCGGTGTAGCCCTTGAACTCGGGAATGCGGGTCACGATGTCGGTCGGAATCGGCTGCATGCCCGGCGGCACCACGATCTTCACCGCGCGCTTGTCCGGGTCGTGCGGCGCGTCCACCAGCGTGTTCTGGCGCAGTACCTGCAGCTGGCCGAACATGTTCTGCAGCAGCGCCTGCTGGCTGGCGTCCAGCGGAATCTCGATCTCGTCCACCTTCATGTGGCCGTTCGGCAGGATGATCAGGTTCGGCGCCGGCGCCCGGCGCACCGTCACCATGCCATCGCTGACCGTGATCTTCGGCTTGCTGCGCTCCGCGCGGTGGTTGCGGTACTCCTGGTCGCAGCCGGTGGCGACAACGCAGAACAGGGCGAACAGCAGCAGGCACAGCTTCTTCATGGCGGGCGAACAACGAAAAAGGGGAGGACTAGTGTAGTCCTCCCCCCCGTCCCGGTGGCCTGGCTGCGACCGAACGTCGCAGGCGCCCGCCGTCAGCTGTGGCAGTCGTCGATGTCGCCCTGGTCCATCGTCGCGTACGGCTTGAAGGCCGGCAGCGCCGCCGCCAGCGCCTGCTGCTTGGCCAGCATCACCGGCAGCAGCCCGCACAGCTGCTTCGCGCTCGCCTCCATCTTGGCTGCCTCCGCGTTCACCCGCTCCTCGATGCCCTGCGTATCGCCCGAGAACACCCCCCGCAACGCCTCGCCGGCCGCCTTCACCCCCAGGCTCGCACCGGCCACCCCGATGTCCATGCCCGCACCGGCCAGCGCCTCGATCTGCTTGCGGTAGTCCAGCAGCAGCGCGCGCTGGTGCGCATCCACTGCCACCGCCTTGCCATTGATCAGCAGGTCCCCCTGCGGCGTGATCTCGGCCTCGTCCGACTGGTTGTTGGACACCTTGATGTTGCCCTGGGCCATTTCCACCCGGGCCTTGTCCGTAGCGTCCTTGACCTTCTTCCCGATCGAATCGGCGTCCACCATCGGCTTGCCCGTGGCCGGGTCCGTCCGGTTCGAATCGGCATTGCCGCACGCCGCCAGGGGCAGGCACAGCAGCAGCGTCGGCAGCAGCAGTCGAATCTTCATGTGCGTGTCTCCTTACTTGCCACGCGGCAGCTGGACGCGGCCGCGCACGTTGCTGTCATTGATATCGCCGCTGCCACTGTTGGCCACGGTCAGGTCGCCCCCCACGTCGCGCACCGTCACATCGCCCGAACCGTGACGGTCCACCGTGACGCTGCCGCCGACATCGCGGGCCTCGAAGTCGCCCGACCCGATGTTGCCCAGGCTCACGTTGCCCTTCACCTGGCGCAGGTCCACATCGCCCGACCCCACCGTCTTGATGGCGACGTTGCCGGTCACCCCGTCCAGGGTCAGGTCGCCCGAACCGATCGTGCCGACCGTGACGTTGCCGCGCAGGTTGCGGGCATCGAAATCGCCCGAGCCGATCGACAGCAGGTTCAGCGCACCCGCCCCGTCGAGTTCCACATCGCCCGAACCGATCGCCGCCGTGACCAGGCCCTTGATATCGCGCAGCTTGATGTCGCCCGAGCCCACGTCCGCACTCAACGAATGCGCCCCGGTCACCGACGCATCGCCCGAGCCTACCTTCATCTGGATCAGCACGTTGTCCGGAATCGTGCCGCGCAGGTCAAGGTAAGCGTAGCTGTTGCCGCTCATGTTGAACTTCAGACCCTGGTTCTCCCGGCGCAGGCGCACCACCAGCTTGTCGCCCACCTTCTCCTGGGTCACGGTCAGCTCCGGCAGC
Source organism: Stenotrophomonas sp. VV52 (assembly GCF_002893095.1). GTDB lineage: Bacteria > Pseudomonadota > Gammaproteobacteria > Xanthomonadales > Xanthomonadaceae > Stenotrophomonas > Stenotrophomonas aracearum. The sequence goes on from NZ_PKQQ01000001.1 coordinate 419,521, forward strand.
CAGTCGGCATTGGAAGCACAGGCCCGACCGCCCAGCTGGGCAGCGCCCGGGCCCGCCTGCAGCACCAGGTCGTGCTGGTTGACCTCGAACACCACCGCCTTGGCGCCGGCGACGTCGAGCTTGAGATCGCGCGGCGCGTTGAACTTGCACTGCGGCTCATCGGCCAGTGCGGTCAGCGGCAGCAACATCAGCGAAGCAATGGCAAGCGTGCGGATCATGGACGGTTCCTCGAAGCGGTGAGGGATCAGATTTCGCCGGCGCGGCGGCGCAGGCGGATGGCAATCACGATGAATACAGCGCCGGCAGCCGCGCCGATCCACAATTCCGGCAGGGCCAGCGCGGCCAGCTGGCTCGACGGCGACAGCGCCGCAGCGATGTTGTCGCTGTCGTGCATCACCGCCTGCAGCTGGTCCTGGCGGTAGAACAGGTCGCTGCCCGGCAGGGTGCCCAGCAGCAGGCGGCCCACGATGTGCTGCCAGAACCAGCCGCTGCTCATGTCGAACAGCTGCATCACCCGGGTGGTGCTGACGATGATCCCGGCAAACAGCGGCAGCATCACCGCCCACAGGAACGGCTTGGACTTGGCCAGCGCCGACCACATCAGCAGCCAGCCCACCGTCGGCAGTGCCCACAGCAGGTACACCGGCAGCCAGGCCAGGTGGCCGGCCAGGAACGCCAGCGGGCTGGCCGGGCCCCAGATCAGGGTCATCGGGTTGCCGCCGTGGGTCATCACGATCACCGACAGGATCGCCAGGAAGCCGAACATGGTCAGCACCGACGCGATCACCGCGATCACCGGGGCCACCAGCAGCGCGCTCAGCGCCTTGGACAGCACGGTCTGGGTGTCCGACAGCGGCAGCGACTTCCAGAACAGGATGCTGCGGTCGCGGCGGTCGTCATACAGCGCGCCCAGGCAGTAGAAGAACACCACGAAGGCCAGCACCACGAACGGCCACAGCGAGCTCAGTACCAGGGTCGCGTCCAGCGCATTGCCGAGGTCGGCCATGTTCTTGGCGTCCATGTGCTCGGTCAGCAGCTTCAGGTCCAGGCCGTTGATGTTGATCTTGGTGTTGTCCAGATGCAGGTCGCCGTTGGCGGCCGCACGGCGCAGGCCCCACAGGCCGATCAGGATCCCGATCAGGCTCATCACCAGCGAAATGCCGCCGGCGATCAGCGGCGCCCACAGGAAACCGCCGCGGTTTTCCCAGTACTCGCGCTTGAGCAGCCACTTGAAGGTGCTGGCCTTGCTGATCGGGTGGTAGTGGACGGTGTTCATGCGTAGGTTCCCTTCATGATGGCCACGAACAGATCCGCCAGCCCGGGGCTGCGGATTTCGCCAAGCGGCGTGAGCTGGGCGCGCGGTACCCCGTCGAACAGCAGTACGGTCTTGCCGAAGGGCAGGCTGCGCTCGTCGATCGGGCCCAGCGCACGGGCTGCCTCCAGCGTCTCGGCCGACACCAGCACTTCGGTGTAGCGCTCGCCGACCTCTTCCATGTCGGCGGTCAGCACGATGCGGCCGTCGCGGATGAACATCACGTCGGTGAGGATGTGCTCGATCTCTTCCACCTGGTGGGTGGTGACGATGATCGTCTTCTGCTCGTCGAAATAGTCTTCCAGCAGGCGCTGGTAGAACTCCTTGCGGTACAGGATGTCCAGGCCCAGGGTCGGTTCGTCCAGCACCAGCACCTTGGCGTCGATGGCCATCACCAGCGCCAGGTGCAGCTGCACGATCATGCCCTTGGACAGTTCGCGCACGCGCTGGCGCGGCTGCAGCTTGGTTGCCGCCAGGAAACGCTCGCAGCGGGCGCGGTCGAAGCGCGGGTGGACCCCGGCCACGAAGTCGATCGCATCGCGCACCTTCATCCAGCGCGGCAGCACCGCCACGTCGGCGATGAAGCACACATCATTCATCAGCGCGTTGCGCTGCACGGTCGGGTCCAGCCCGAGCACGCTCAGCTCGCCGTCCACCGTGGTCAGGCCCAACAGTGCCTTGAGCAGGGTGGTCTTGCCGGCGCCGTTGGGGCCGATCAGGCCGGTGATCCGGCCCGGGGCGATGGTGAAGCTGGTGTTGTCCAGCGCGAGGGTCTGCTTGTAGGCCTTGCGCAGGCCACGGGCGGAGATGACGACATCACTAGCAACGGCATTCATGAGGATTTCCCCTGGGGCAGCAATTCGTCGAGATGCAGGCCCAGGCGCTGGATGCGCTCCAGGACCAGCGGCCATTCTTCATTGAGGAAGCGGTCGCGCTCGCTGCTGCGCAGCTGGGTGGCGGCTTCCTCGGTCATGAACATGCCCAGGCCACGGCGCTTCTCGACCAGGCCTTCGTCGGCCAGTTCCTGGTAAGCGCGCGACACGGTGATGGGGTTGAGCTGGTACTCGGCGGCCACCTGTCGAACCGAGGGCAACGCATCGCCGGGCTTGATGATGCTGTCCAGCATCATGGCGATCACGCGTTCCTTCAGCTGACGGTAGATCGGAGCACCATCGCTCCATTGGATATCGCTCATGGTCAGCTCCGTGGGTTCAGCGACTGTGCGAATGAGAAGTAAGGCATGGACAGGGAGCTGTGCAGCCGGCGGGGAGGCGTGGGGGCGCCGTCGGCGGTCCCTGCCTTGATGACGCCTGCGTCCTGCGGGCCTTCAAACGCACCGGTGGCGATGTCGCCGCCACGGTCACCGGCGGGGATGCTGAACCAGCCCAGCAGCAGCAGCGCGGACGCGGCTGTAAGGGCTTTGGCGGAGTGGTGGCGCATGCGGTTCATGGGCTTCCCCTGCATCAGGTGACTGGTGTTGTATGCAACTATAACACCGACACGCCGATGTGCAATACCCGACACGCCCCAACTGATGGCAGGGGTATTACACAGTCTGAATGCGGAGCGCAAGTGGTTGATTCAATTCGTTAAATCTCCCCGTCACGACCTTCATTTCCATGGCCGTGCATTCAGCTGCGGGAGCAAAACCCCCGGTGATATAGTCCGCGTGCGCCCTGCACAGCAGGTTTTCCCGCTTCCATCCGGAGTTTTTGCGATGTCCCAGACGTCTCCCGTGCTGCCCCCGTACCCCGCTGTCCGCGCGCGTGCCCGCCGCTGGGGCGTGGGCCTGCTGCTGGTGGGCCTGCTGGGCAGCGCCTCGGCCCAGGCGGCCGACCTGCTCGACGTCGACTACCGGCCGCTGGCGGGCAAGTCGGAAGTGAACCTGGAGAAGACCTATGGCGGCAAGGTGCTGCTGGTGGTCAACACCGCCAGCAAGTGCGGCTACACCCCGCAGTACGAGGCCCTGGAGGCCCTGCAGAAGAAGTACGCCGCGCGCGGGTTCTCGGTGCTGGGCTTCCCGTCCAACGACTTCAAGGGGCAGGAACCGGGCAGCGAGAAGGAGATCCAGGAGTTCTGCACGCTCACCTACGGCGTGAAGTTCCCCATGTTCCAGAAGGTACAGGTCACCGGCCCGGAGGCCACGCCGCTGTACCAGCGCCTGACCGCCGCCACCAAGGTCGCACCGGGCTGGAACTTCCATAAGTACCTGATCGGGCGGGGCGGCAAGGTGGTCGCCCAGTTCCCCAGCAAGGTGACCCCGGACGACAAGGCGCTGGTTGCCGCGATCGAACGTGAGCTGTCTGTCACACCGGCGACGCACTGACAGCCTCGACATCTCGCACGTGCGTGCGACAATGCCGGATTCGCGCCGACGTCGGCGTCCAGTAACTTCCAGGAATGCAGCGAATGAAGATGGGAATGCGCGGCGCCGCGGCGTCGGTTCTGATTCTGGCGATGGGTGCCACCGGTACCGTGATGTCGCAACAACCGGCTGCAGGTGCAGCCGCAAAGGAGACTTCGACCTTGACCTCCCAACGTGAAAACGTCAGCTATGCCATCGGCATGGATGTCGCAAATTCGTTCGCCCCGATCGCCGACGAGATCGATCTGGCCGCCCTGCGCCGCGCAGTGAACAACGCCTTCGAAGGCAAGCAGCCGCTGATCACCCAGGAAGAAGCCCAGAAGACCGACCAGTCGCTGCGCATGGCCATGGCGGTCAAGAGCGGCCAGCCGGTGCCGGGCATGGCCCCGGGCACCCCGGCGCCGAAGGTGGACCGTGAGAAGGTCGGCCTGATGCTGGGCAGCTACGCCGTCGGCCCGTCGCTGGCGCCGCTGAAGACCGAGCTGGACCTGGACGTGCTGTTCGACGCGGTCAAGACCGCCTTCGCCAAGGGCACCCCGAAGCTGACCGCCGACCAGGCCAAGTCGACCCTGGAAGCCTTCATGGCCGCCAAGCAGGGTGAGATGCAGGCCAAGGAAGCCGCCAAGGCCGGTACCAATCGCACCGAAGGCAACAACTTCCTGGCGAAGAACAAGACCCAGCCGGGCGTGGTCACCACCGCGTCGGGCCTGCAGTACCAGGTGCTGCGTCCGGGTTCGGGCGAGCGCCCGATGCCGACCAGCAAGGTCCGCGTGAACTACGAAGGCAAGCTGCTCGACGGCACCGTCTTCGACAGCAGCTACACCCGTGGCGAGCCGATCGTGTTCGGCCTGGACCAGGTGGTCAAGGGCTGGTCGGAAGGCGTTGCACTGATGCCGGTCGGCGCCAAGTACCGCTTCTGGATCCCGGGCGAACTGGCCTACGGTGAGCAGGGCACGCCGGGCGGTCCGATCGGCCCGAACGCGACGCTGACCTTCGACGTCGAACTGCTGGACGTTCTTCCGTAATCGGAACTGGAGTTACTACGGACATGCGCGTCGCAATTTTCGGTACCGGCTATGTCGGACTGGTCACGGGTACCTGCCTGGCCGATGTCGGCCACCAGGTGGTCTGCGTCGATATCGACCAGGCCAAGGTCGACGGCCTCAACCGTGGCGTCATCCCGATCTACGAGCCGGGCCTGGAGCCGATGGTCAAGGCCAACCATGCCGCCTCGCGGCTGGCCTTCACCACCGATGCCGCCGAGGCGATCGCACATGGCCAGGTGATCTTCATTGCCGTGGGCACGCCACCGGACGAGGACGGCAGCGCCGACCTGCAGTACGTGCTGGCCGTGGCCCGCACCATCGGTCGGCACATGCGTGTGCCGACCGTGGTGGTGAACAAGTCGACCGTGCCGGTGGGCACGGCCGACAAGGTCCGCGCCGCGATTGCCGAGGTCCTGGCAGAGCGCGGCGAGGAGATCACGTTCGACGTGGTCTCCAACCCCGAATTCCTCAAGGAAGGCGACGCGGTGGCCGACTGCATGCGGCCGGACCGCATCGTGATCGGTGCGGCCAACGCCGAATCGGTGGCGCTGATGCGCCGCCTGTACGCGCCGTTCAACCGCAACCACGATCGTGTGGTGGAGATGGACGTGCGCTCGGCCGAGCTGACCAAGTACGCCGCCAACGCCATGCTGGCGACCAAGATTTCGTTCATGAACGAGATCGCCAATATTGCCGAGAAGGTCGGTGCCGACGTCGAACAGGTCCGCCAGGGCATCGGTTCGGACCCGCGCATCGGCTGGCACTTCATCTACCCGGGCGCCGGTTACGGCGGCTCGTGTTTCCCCAAGGACGTGCAGGCGCTGGCCCGCACCGCGCAGCAGTATGGCCATGAGCCCAAGCTGCTCAATGCGGTGGAGGCGGTCAACGACGCGCAGAAGGGGCATCTGTTCCAGCTGATCCAGCGTCATTACGACCGCGGTGAGGATGAGGGCGTGCGCGGCCGCACCTTCGCGGTGTGGGGCCTGTCGTTCAAGCCGAACACCGACGACATGCGCGAAGCCTCCAGCCGCCGCCTGCTGGCGCAGCTGTGGGAAGGCGGCGCCACCGTGCGCGCCTACGACCCGGAAGCCACCGAAGAAGCGCGACGCATTTTCGGCGAGCGCGACGACCTGGTGTTCTGCGAGAGCGCCTACGACGCCATCGACGGCGCCGATGCGCTGGTGGTGGTCACCGAGTGGAAGCAGTTCCGCAGCCCGGACTTCAACCGCCTGCGCGAAACGCTGAAGGACGCCGTGGTCTTCGACGGCCGCAACCTGTACGACCCGCAGGAAATCGAAGCCGCGGGCCTGGCTTACTACGGCATTGGCCGGGGACGTTCGCTGCATGCATGAGTCCACTCCCTCCGCGCGTGAGCAGGCGCTGGAAGCGCGCCTGGTCGAGCTTGAAATGCGCGTGTCCTTCCAGGAACAGGCGCTGGCCGAGCTCAGCGAAGCGTTGGCCGATGCGCGCATCGAGGGCAGCCGCAACGCCGACCTGACCCGCCTGCTGCTGGAGGACCTGGGCAAGGTCCGCAACGCGCTGTATTCCGATTCGGGCGAAGAACCACCGCCCCCGCACTACTGATCGACCCAACGTCATGAGCGATACCCTCCGCGACCAGCTGCTGGGCCTGGGCTTCAAGTCCGCGCCCACGCCCGAACGCAAGCCCGACGCCCGCCGTGATGGCCGGCCCCCGAACAAGCCGCACGGTGGCCGCCCGCAGGGCAAGGCCGCCGAGGGCGCGCGCCCGCCGCGCGATGGCCAGCGCCCCGCGCGCGACGGCGACGCCCGTCGCGGTCCGCAGGGCAAGGGCCGCCCCGGTGGCGGCGGAGTCCGTCCGGGCCAGGGCCAGGGCCAGAAGCCCGGCCAGGGCACGCCGCGCTCGCGCGAGGACATCGATCTGGCCAAGGCCTATGCGATCCGCGCGCAGAAGGAAAAGGATGACCGCATCGAAGCCGAGCGCCTGAAGCAGGAAGAGGCGCGCGTGCGCCGCGAAGCCAAGGTCAAGCTCGAAGAACTGCTCAAGGGCAAGGCGCTCAACGATGAAGCCGCCGACATCGCGCGGCACTTCCCGTACGGCGGCAAGATCAAGCGCATCTATGTCACCGCCGACCAGCTGCGCCAGCTCAATGCGGGCGAACTGGGCGTGCTGCAGAGCAATGGCCGTTACCTGCTGGTGACCGCGGCGGTGCTCGACAAAGCCGAAGCGGTGTTCGCCCCGTCGGTCGCGCTGCGCGTGGATCCGAACGCACCGGCCGAAGACGACCCGTACGCCGACCCGGCCTACCAGGTGCCGGACGACCTGGTCTGGTAAGCGCGTAATCGCCCCATGTAATGCCACCTGACGGCCTGCGAGGCAGGTCGCCAGGTCACAGGAGTGTGCATGCAGGAAAGCCAATTGCGACAGACCTACGTCCCACACATCGACGGCCTGCGTGCCGTCGCGGTGCTGTCGGTGATCCTGTACCACCTCAAGGCCAGCTGGCTGCCGGGTGGCTTCACCGGCGTCGACGTGTTTTTCGTGATCTCCGGCTTCGTGGTCAGCGCGTCGGTCGACCGACTGCCCGCAGTAGGGGGCTGGCAGGGCCTGCTGCGTTTCTACGCGCGGCGCATCCGTCGGATCGTGCCGGCACTGGTGGTCTGCCTGCTGGTCACCGCCGTGCTCAGCGCGCTGTTCATTCCCGAATCCTGGCTCAGCGAGACCAGCGACAAGACCGGCCGTCGCGCGTTCTTCGGCCTGAGCAACTGGGTGCTGGCCAGCACCGGCAACGACTACTTCTCGCCGCGCACCGAATTCAATCCGTACACCCACACGTGGTCGCTGGGCGTGGAAGAGCAGTTCTACTTGCTGTTCCCGCTGCTGTTCCTCGCGTGGGCACGCGGTGGACGCGGCCGCGCGCTGTCGCTGGGCCTGTTCGCACTGGCCACGCTGGCGTCGCTGGCCTACGCGCTGCGCCTGGTCGGGCAGGGCGGGCAGGAGATCCAGGCGTTCTACGTCACCACCACCCGTTTCTGGCAGCTGGGCGCCGGTGTGCTGCTGTACCATGCGATGTCGCTGGCCGGGCGCTTCACTGCGACATCCGGAGCAGCCACGCAGGGCGTGGCTCTACCGGTGGCAAGTGGGTTCTCCTGGCGTTCGCCGGTGCTGCTGCTTGCGGTGGCGGCACTCGGGTATGGGCTGTGGTCTGCCCGGCCGGGGCACTCGCCCTGGCCGGACGGACTGTGGCCGGTGCTGTCCACCGGCGTGTTGCTCGCGGTGCTGCATGGCCACCCGCAGGGCTGGACCGGGCGCGCGCTGTCCAGCGCGCCGATGGTCTGGGTCGGCAAGCTTTCGTACTCGCTGTACCTGTGGCATTGGCCGGTGTTCGTGCTGTTCCGCTGGACGGTGGGGCTGGAGACCGTGGCCAACGGCGCCATCGCCGTGCTGCTGGTGTTCGCGCTGGCCTGGCTGTCCTGGCGCTGGGTGGAGCAGCCGCTGCGGCATGGCGCGCGCGGTCCGCGCACGAACGGGCGCTGGGTGTTGCTGGGGCTGGCGGTGCTCGTGCTGGGCGCGGGCCTGCAGTCGGTGCTGGTCAAGCATCAGCGGCACTACTCGCTGAGCACGGTCAGTCGGCATCCGCTGGACTGGTATCCCTATGCGAAGGGCCTGAAGAAGGAAGTGCCGGACTGCCAGGTGGTCGAATCGCAGATTCCGGTCGCGGGCGGGCAGGCGCGCCTGCTGCAGCGGGGCGACTGTCCCGGCGGCAGCGGGACCGGCACCGTGTTGTTCGTCGCCGGCGACTCGCACGCGTTGGTCTACAACGAACTGCTGCGCCGCAAGGTGGTGCAGGACGGTGGCCAGGTGCGCCTGTACGGCAGCGGCGGCTGTGCGCTGGTCGGCATGCAGGGCTGGCGTGGGCCGAACCCGGCCTGCGATGCGTACACCCGGAACGTGCTGGACGACATCCAGGCCAACGCGCGCGCAGGCGATGTGCTGTTCCTGCCTGGCCTGCGCGTGCCGCGTCTGGCGGAGCAGTACCAGCTGTTCGACATCGTGCAGGTGCAGGCTGACCTGGCCAGCCCGGCGGCGGTAAGCGGGCGTGCGGGCGAGGTCGCGATGGCGATCGAACAGCTGCGACCGCTGGCCGAACGCGGCGTGCGCATCGTGTTCGAGGCGCCCAAGCCGGTGCTGCCGGCGCCACCGTACCGCTGCTCGGATGTATTCAACCGCCACAACCCGATCTGCATCAACGGCATGGAGATTCCGCGCGCGCAGACCGAAGCGATGCGCGCCCCGGTGCTGGACAGCCTCAAGCAGGTGGCCGCAGCACTGCCCGGCGCAACCGTGTGGGATCCGCTGCCGCTGCTGTGCCCGGGCGAGGTGTGCAAGCCCGACCTGGACGGCCGGCCGCTGTACTTCGACGGTGACCACCTGAGCGGTTACGGCAACCGCGTCCTGTTGCCGTCGTTCCGCGAGCAGGTGCGGTAGCAGCTAGCGGCGCTTGCCGCGCAACAGCGGCAGGCTGATCGCGAAGAAGCACAGCAGGGCGCCCGCCGCGGCGAAACCTGCACCGACGAGGAAGGCGGTGCGGCCGTTGTCGATGCCCCATAGCTGGCCGGCGATCAACGCGCCGAGCACGCCGCCCACGCCGGACGAGAATCCATAGAGCAATCCCTGTCCGTGCCCATTGAGCCGGCCCGGGAAATACGTGGCCAGCATCTGCATGGCTGCGGCGAAGAACGCGGCGAACCCCAGCGCGTGCGCGGTCTGCGCGACCAGCATCACCCCGAGGTGCTGCGGGAACAGGGCGGTGACCGTCCAGCGCACGGTTGAACTCAGCAGCGCGATCAGCAGCATCCAGCTGGCGTCGTAACGACGGAAGAAACGGCCGATGGTGAAGAACACGGCCACCTCGAACACCACGCCGATGGTCCACAGCAGGCCGAGGGTGGAGGTCGCATACCCGTGGTGGTCCATGTACACCGAGAAGAACGTGTAATACGGCCCGAACGAGAGCTGTTCCATGAAGGCGGCTAGGAAGAACGCCAGCACCTGCGGCTTGCGCACGATCTGCCAGAAGCCGCTGGCATCGCCATCGGCGCGGTGTAAGTCGCGCGCGTAGCGGTTGGCGAAGGAGGAGGCCACCAGCAGCGCGAACAGCGGCAGCATCAGCCACGGCAGCACGCCGGCGCTGCGGCCTTCCAGGAACCAGCCGAAGCCCATCACCACCGCGATGAAGCCCAGCGAGCCCCAGACCCGGATCATGCCGTATCGGTGGCTGTCGTTGCCCAGGTGGGTGAGCGTGATCGACTCGAACTGCGGCATCACCGCGTTGTAGAAGAAGCAGAACACCACCATCGCCGGGTACATCCACGGCTGTGGCAGCGGCAGCAGGAACGCGCAGAAGGTGACCAGCGTGAGCACGCTGCCGATCCGCAGCCAGCGGATCGGGTCGCGCGAGGCGGCCGCGATCGAGGTCCAGGTGGTCGGCGCCACGATGCGGGTGGCGTACCAGATCCCCATCATCACGCTGATCGCGGTCACGCTCATGCCGCGCGCGGTCAGGAACAGCGACCAGTAAGGCGTAAACGCGCCGAGCGCTGCGTAATAGAACAGGTAATAGCTGGAGAGGCGTGCGACCGGAACGGCGTCGTTCATTCGGGATCGTAATCCAGGTTCGACGCCAGCCACCGCTCTGCCTGCGCACGATCCACGCCCTTGCGCTTGGCGTAATCCGTGACCTGCTCGCGCGTCACCCGACCGACCACGAAGTACTGGCTCTGCGGATGGCTGAAGTAATAGCCGGAGACCGCAGCCGTGGGCAGCATCGCAAAGCTCTCGGTGAGCTCCATGCCCGCATTCCGTTCCGCATCCAGCAGCCGGAACAACGTGCCCTTCTCACTGTGCTCCGGGCACGCCGGATACCCCGGTGCCGGCCGGATCCCGCTGTACTGCTCGGAAATCAGCGCCTCATTGTCCAGCGCCTCGTCCGGCTGGTAGCCCCAGTAATCCATCCGCACCTGCTGATGCAGCCGTTCGGCCAACGCTTCGGCCAACCGGTCCGCCAACGCCTTCAACAGGATCGCGTTGTAATCATCATGGTCGGCCTCGAAGCGCGCCACATGCGGCTCGATGCCAATCCCCGCCGTCACCGCGAACGCGCCGATCCAGTCCTGGCGGCCGCTGTCGGCCGGGGCGATGAAATCGGCCAGGCAGAAGTCCGGGCGTTCCACCGGCTTGTCCACCTGCTGGCGCAGGAAGTGCAGCACGGCCGGGCCCTCGTCGGTCTGCAGGTGCACATCGTCGCCCACACTGTTGGCCGGCCACAGCCCGAATACCGCCCGGGCGGTGAGCCAGCGTTCCTCGACGATGCGGGTCAACATCGCCCGCGCGTCGCGGTACAGATCGCTGGCCTGGGTGCCGACGATCTCGTCGGTAAGGATGGCCGGGTACTTGCCGGCCAGCTCCCAGGCCTGGAAAAACGGGGTCCAGTCGATCACCTCGACCAGGTCGGCCAGCGGGTAATCGTCCAGCACGTGCAGGCCCGGCTTGCGCGGGGCAGGAGGCGTGTACGTGTCCCAGCCACCGTCGAAGCGCTGCGCGCGGGCCTTGGCCAGGGTCACCAGTCGCTTGGCGTCGCCGCGGTTGCGGTGGCGCTGGCGGATGTCGGCGTAGTCGGCCTCGTTGGCGGCCACGAACGCCTCGCGCAGCTCGCTGGAAATCAGCGACTGGGCCACGCCCACCGCGCGCGAGGCGTCCTTCACCCACACCGTGGGTGCCTTGTAGTGCGGGTCGATCTTCAGCGCGGTATGCGCGCGCGAGGTCGTGGCGCCGCCGATCATCAACGGCAGGGTGAAGCCCTGGCGTTCCATTTCACGGGCGACATGGCTCATTTCCTCCAGCGACGGCGTGATCAGGCCGGACAGGCCGATGATGTCGGCGTTCTCGGCGCGTGCTGCGTCCAGGATCTTCTGCGCCGGCACCATCACGCCCAGGTCGACCACCTCGAAGTTGTTGCAGGCCAGGACCACGCCGACGATGTTCTTGCCGATGTCGTGCACGTCGCCCTTGACCGTGGCCATGATGATCTTGCCGTTGCTCCTTGCGGTGTCGCCGCTGCGCGCCTTCTCGGCTTCGATGAAGGGCAGCAGGTAGGCCACCGCCTTCTTCATCACCCGCGCGGACTTGACCACCTGCGGCAGGAACATCTTGCCAGCGCCGAACAGGTCGCCGACCACGTTCATGCCGTCCATCAGCGGCCCTTCAATCACGTCCAGGGGGCGGCTGGAGCGGACGCGGGCTTCCTCGGTATCGGCTTCCACCCAGGCATCCAGGCCGTGCACCAGCGCATGCGCCAGGCGTGCGTCGACCGGCTTCTCGCGCCAGGCCAGGTCTTCGCCCTTGACCTCGCCTTTCTTGCCTTTGTAGCGCTCGGCGATCTCCAGCAGGCGCTCGGTGCCATCGCTGCGGCGGTTGAGGATCACGTCCTCCACGCGCTCGCGCAGCTCGGCATCGAGGTCGTCGTAGATCGGCATCGCACCGGCGTTGACGATGCCCATGTCCATGCCGGCGGCGATGGCGTGGTACAGGAACACCGAATGGATCGCCTGGCGCACGGTTTCGTTGCCACGGAACGAGAACGACACGTTGGAGACGCCACCGGAAACGTGGCAATGCGGCAGCGTGCGCTTGATGATGCGGGTGGCTTCGATGAAGTCCACCGCATAGTTGTCGTGCTCTTCGATGCCGGTGGCGACGGCGAAGATGTTCGGGTCGAAGATGATGTCCTGCGGCGGGAACCCGACCTGGTCGACCAGGATCCGGTAGGCGCGCGTACAGATCTCCACCTTGCGTGCACAGGTGTCGGCCTGGCCCTGTTCGTCGAAGGCCATCACCACGGCGGCGGCGCCATAGCGCAGCACCTTGCGCGCGTGTTCGATGAACAGCGCTTCGCCTTCCTTGAGCGAGATCGAGTTGACCACGCTCTTGCCCTGCAGGCACTTCAGCCCGGCCTCGATCACGCTCCACTTGGAGGAGTCGACCATCACCGGAATGCGGGCGATGTCCGGCTCGGACATGATCAGGTTGAGGTAGCGGGTCATCGCCTTTTCGGAATCGATCAGGCCCTCGTCCATGTTGACGTCGAGGATCTGCGCGCCGCTGGCGACCTGCTGGCGCGCCACTTCCACGGCTTCCTCGTAGCGCTCTTCCTTGACCAGCTTGCGGAACTGGGCGCTGCCGGTGACATTGGTGCGTTCGCCGACGTTGACGAACAGCAGGTCCGGGGTAATGACCAGCGGCTCAAGCCCGGACAGGCGGGTGTGGCGGGTCGGTGCGCTCATGCGGCCTGCTCCCGTGCTGCGGGCAGGGCGCGCGGTGGCAGCCCGGCCACGGCCTCGGCAATGGCACGGATATGGTCGGGGGTGGAGCCGCAGCAGCCGCCCACCAGGTTCAGCAGGCCGTCCTGGGCGAAGCCGCGCAGGGTGGCGGCCATCTCATCCGGGGTTTCGTCGTACTCGCCGAAGGCGTTGGGCAGGCCGGCGTTGGGGTGGGCGCTGACGTAGCAGTCGGCGACCTGGCCCAGGGTTTCCACGTGCGGGCGCATCGCGTCGGCCCCGAGCGCGCAGTTCAGGCCGATCGAGAGGGGGCGCGAATGGGCGAGCGAGGCGTGGAAGGCGTCGGCGGTCTGCCCGGACAGGGTGCGTCCGGAGGCGTCGGTGATCGTGCCGGAGATCATGATCGGCAGCCGTGCGCCGCGCGCGTCGAAGGCTTCTTCGATGGCGAACAGCGCCGCCTTGGCGTTGAGCGTGTCGAAGATGGTTTCGACCATGAGGGTGTCGGCGCCGCCGTCGATCAGGCCATCGATGGCTTCGCGGTAGGTGTCGCGCAGCGCGTCGAAACTGGTGTTGCGGAAGCCGGGGTCGTTGACGTCGGGGCTGATCGAGGCGGTGCGGCTGGTCGGGCCGAGCACCCCGATGACGAAGCGCGGCTTGTCCGGGGTGGTGGCTTCGACGGCGTCGCAGCAGGCGCGGGCGACGGCGGCGCCGGCCTTGTTGAGCTCGTACACCAGGTGTTCGAGGTGGTAGTCGGCCTGGCTCACCGAGGTGGCGTTGAAGGTGTTGGTCTCGATCAGGTCGGCACCGGCCTGCAGGTAGGCGGTGTGGATGCCGGCGATGACCTCGGGGCGGGTCAGCAGCAGCAGGTCGTTGTTGCCCTTGAGGTCATGGCCTTCGGGGGTGCCGTGGTCGCAGCCGGCCCCATGCTGGTGGTCGAAGCCCTGGGCGAAACGCTCGCCGCGGTAGTCGGCTTCCTCCAGCCCATGCCGCTGGATCATGGTGCCCATGGCGCCGTCGATGATCAGGATGCGGGTGGCCAGCGCATCTTCGAGGGCGCGGACACGGTCGGGGTGCAGCCAGGGCAGGGACATGCGGGGCAACCTCAGGGCTTGCTGGCGATCAGCGAAATGACTTCGAAGTGTGGCGGGCGCTTTTCGCGGGTCACGGTTTCCAGGCTGGAGACGACCAGCCCGGCCTTCTCGGCGAACCTGCGCAGTTCCTTGTCCGAGAAGCCCAGGTTGACGTGGCCATAGGCTTCGACGGCGGCCTTGTGTTCGTGGCGGGCCAGGCTGCACAGCAGCAGGCGTCCGCCGGAGCGCAGCACGCGCGCGCCTTCGGCGACGGCCTGGGCGGGCTTGGCGGCGTAGGTCAGGGCGTGCATCAGCACGACCAGGTCGAAGCTGCGGTCCTTGAACGGCAGGGCATGCATGTCGCCTTCGCGGACCTCGACGTTGGCGAGGCGGCGCAGGCGTTCGCTGGCGGCGGCGACGACGCGGGCGCTGGTGTCGATGCAGACGTAGCGTTTGGCATGCGGGGCGACCAGTTCGGCGAGCACGCCGTCGCCGGAGGCGATGTCGAGCACGTCGCCGGTTTCCAGCAGCGGCAGCGCGGTGCGGGCGAGGGCTTCCCAGGTACGGCCGGGGGAGTAGTGGCGCTCCATGTCGCCGGCGACGCTGTCGGCCCAGTTCTGGTCGGCGGCGCGGCTGGCGAGCACGGCGGCCACGCGTTCCGCATCCTGGCGCAGCAGGGGATCGTCGCTGCCGGTGCTCAGGGCATGCCACAATGCACGCTGCGCGGGGTCAAGCGCGGCGTCGTCGAAGCGGTAGTAGGCCGAGACGCCAGCGCGGCGGTCGCGGACCAGGCCGGCCTCTTTGAGCCGGGCCAGGTGGGTGGACACCCGGGGCTGGGCCAGGGTGGTGATGGCCGAGAGCTCGGCCACGGTGAGTTCTTCCTGCTCCAGCAAGGTGAGCAGGCGTACGCGGGTGGCGTCGGCGAACACTTTCAGCCGGACCGACCAGTCCTCGAGATCCATAAATATCTACCTATCGCGATATAGAGATATTTTCGTCCGTGGGTGCCTCGTGGGTCAAGTGAGGTGGAACGGGCCGTTCCCCGCTACAATCCTTCCATGCGGCTGCGTATTGTGGCCTCCAGCCATGTTCCTGGGAGGGTGTTGTGGATTTCAGCTTTACCGAAGAGCAGCTGATGCTGCAGGACGTTGCCCGTCGCATTGCGCAGGAAAAAATCGCCCCGAGCGCGGAGCACCATGACCGCACCGGCGAGTTCCCGTTGGAGAACATCCGCCTGCTGGGTGAAAACGGGCTGATGGGCATCGAGGTGCCGACCGAGTACGGCGGCGCGGGCATGGACCCGATCTCCTATGTTCTGGCGATGGTCGAAGTGGCGGCAGGCGATGCCGCGCATTCGACGATCATGTCGGTGAACAATTCCCTCTTCTGCAGCGGGATCCTGAACTTCGGCAGCGAGGCGCAAAAGCAGAAGTACGTACGCGCGATCGCGGAAGGCGAAGCGATTGGTGCGTTCGCGCTGACCGAGCCGCAGTCGGGTTCGGACGCGACGGCGATGCGCTGCCGCGCGGTGAAGCAGGCCGACGGCACGTACGTGATCAACGGCAAGAAGAGCTGGATCACCTCGGGCCCGGTGGCGAAGTACATCGTGCTGTTTGCGATGACCGCGCCGGAGCAGGGCGCACGCGGGATCACGGCGTTCATGATCGACACGGACAAGGCGGGCTTCCACCGCGGCAAGACCGAGCCGAAGCTGGGCATCCGTGCGTCGGCGACGTGCGAGATCGAGTTCCAGGATTACGTGGCAGACGTTGACGATGTGGTGGGCAAGGAAGGCGAGGGCTTCAAGATCGCGATGGGTGTGCTGGACGCAGGCCGCATCGGCATCGCCTCGCAGGCCATCGGCATCGCGCGTGCGGCGTACGAGGCGACCCTCGAGTACGTGAAAGAGCGCAAGGCGTTCGGCGCGGCGATCGGCACGTTCCAGATGACGCAGGCGAAGATCGCGGACATGAAGTGCAAGCTGGACGCAGCGCTGCTGCTGACCCTGCGCGCGGCGTGGGTGAAGGGGCAGGGCAAGCGTTTCAGCAACGAAGCGGCGATTGCCAAGCTGACGGCCTCGGAAGCGGCGATGTGGATCACCCACCAGGCGGTGCAGATCCACGGCGGCATGGGCTACTCCAAGGAAATGCCGCTGGAGCGTTACTTCCGCGACGCCAAGATCACCGAGATCTACGAAGGCACCTCGGAAATCCAGCGCTTGGTGATCGCGCGCAACGAAACCGGTTTGCGCTGATCCAACGCCAAGCCGTGCAATACATCGGGGCCCTTCTTGGGCCCCGATTGCTATTGGGCGCTTGATTGCATGGTGTGCGGTAGAGCCGGGCCTTGCCCGGCTGCTGTTGGATTCGGGCGAACAGCCGTGGGTTGCGAGGTTTCCCTGGTCAGGGCCGTCGGGTGCGGGTTTGTGGGGGACGCTGCAAGTACGTCCATGTAAGCTCATCGCCGCATCCATGCGGCTCGTGCCCCCTCAAACCCACCCCCGCCGACCCTCCGACAGTGCCTCGGAGGCCACAGGAGAAGCCGGTGTGCCGACCGATGGTCGACACGAATGCGTGCTTTGATGGTTTACGGGGGACACGCATGGCGTGTCACTACGCGGTGCGTCCTGCCCACGGATGCAGGCTTGGTAGGGTTGGTTCCCAAACAACCGCCGTGAAATCGCCCGCGTCCGGTAACGCATGGAAATCGAACGAAACCCCATGTCGGCCGTAGGCCGACATGGGCGTTTCCCATGGCCACCGGCCAATTGTCAAAGGGTCGCCCGGGGTCGGTTTGCGGGGGACTCGGCGCCATGGATGGCGTCCGCGTAGCCTACATGGACGTACTTGCGGCGACCCCGCAAACCGGCACCGGGCGGCCCAAGCCAGGGAACCCTTGCACCCCAGGGCTGTTCGCCCAAAACCAACAACAGCCGGGCAGGGCCCGGCGCCACGCAACGTTGGCAACTGCCGAACAAAAAAGGCCCCGGATCGCTCCGGGGCCTTTCGCATTACAAGTTACTGCAGATCACCGATCCGGACGATGCACCGTATTCGCGTCGCCCTGGCGTTCCAGGAACTCCTTGGACGGTTCGTCCAGCTTGTCGCCCAGCATGCGGCGGACCACCACGAAGAACACCGGGATCATCAGCAGGCCGAGGAAGGTGGCGAACACCATGCCACCAATCACGCCGGTACCGATTGCGTGACGCGCGTTGGCGCCGGCGCCGGTCGAGATCGCCATCGGGATCACGCCCATGATGAACGCGAACGACGTCATCAGGATCGGGCGGAAGCGCAGGCGCGCCGCCTCGATCGTCGCATCGCGCAGGTTCCGGCCCGCCGCCCGCTGCTCCACCGCGAACTCCACGATCAGGATCGCGTTCTTCGCCGCCAGGCCGATCACCGTGATCAGGCCGATCTTGAAGTACAGATCGTTCGGCAGCCCGCGCGCCAGCGAGAACGCCAGCGCACCCAGCACGCCCAGCGGCACCACCAGCAGCACCGCCACCGGGATCGACCAGCTTTCATACAGCGCCGCAAGGCACAGGAAAACCACCACGATCGACAGCACCAGCAGCAGCGTCGCCGCGTTGCCCGCCAGGATTTCCTGGTAGGACATGCCCGACCAGTCGTAGCCGAAGCCCGCCGGCAGGTCGTCCTGCACGATGCGCTCCATCGCCTGCATCGCCTCGCCCGAACTGCGGCCCGGTGCCTGCGAACCCACGATGTTGATCGCCGAATACCCGTTGTAACGGCTCAGCGACGGCGGCGCCGACACCCATTCCGAACGTACCACCGTGCTCAGCGGAATCATTGCCGGCGTACCGTCCGCGTTGGTCTGCAGCGAACTCGGCGTGTAGAAGCTGTTCAACGACTCCGCCCCGGTCCGGAACGGACCGTCGGCCTGCATCGTCACCCGCTTGATGCGGCCCTGGTAGAAGAAGTCGTTCACGTACACCGGCGCCAGCATCAGCTGGATCGTGCTGTACACGTCCGACACCGACAGCCCCATCGTCTGCGCCTGTACCCGATCCACATGCAACTGCAGCTGCGGTGCGTTTTCAAGCCCGTTCGGGCGCACGCCCGTCAACAGTTCCTTCTCTTCCGCCGCCTTGCCCAGCAGCGTGTTGCGCGCCTGCGTCAACTGCTCGAAGCCCACGCCGCCACGGTCCTGCAGCCACATGTCGAAGCCGCCGAACTGGCCCAGGCCCTGAACCGTCGGCAGGTTGACCACGAAGATCTGTGCTTCCTTGATCCCGTAGAACGCGCCGTTCATGTTGCCGATGAACTCCGGCACCGTGATGTCACGGTCCGCCCACGGCTTGAGCCGAATGAAGCCCATGCCCACGTTTTCGCCCGAACCCACGAAGCTGAAACCGGCCACCTGCAGCATGCCCTCGAACCCATCCTGCTTTTCCAGGATCCCGCGCATCTGCGCGAAGGTTGCGTTGGTCTGCGCCTTGGTCGAACCCGGCGGCAGCTGCACGATCGCCAGCGCATAGCCCTGGTCTTCTTCCGGCAGGAAGCTGCCCGGCATGCGCGTGAACAGGAAACCGCACAGCACCGTCAGCACCACGAACAGGATCATCCAGCGCGGCGCATGCTTCACCGCCGACGTGATGTGGCCCACGTAGGTGCCGCTGACCTTGTCGTAGTACTTGTTGAACGTGCGGTACACCACGTTCGGCTCGCCGTGCGTCGGCTTCAGGAACGTCGCACACAGTGCCGGCGTGAAGCCCAGCGCCAGGAACGCCGAGAACGCCATCGCGATCGCAATGGTCAGCGCGAACTGCTTGTAGATCTCGCCGGCCGCGCCGCCCTGCAGCGCCGACGGAATGAACACCGCCGCCAGCACCACCGTGATCGCCACCACCGCACCGGTGATCTGGGTCATGGCCTTCTGGGTCGCCGCCTTCGGTGGCAGCTTCTCCTCGGTCATGATGCGCTCGACGTTCTCGATCACCACGATCGCGTCATCCACCACGATGCCGATCGCCAGCACCATCGCGAACAGCGTCAGCTGGTTGATCGTGAAGCCGATGATGCTCATGCCCAGGAACGTGCCGAGCAGCGCCACCGGAATGACCAGCGTCGGGATCAGCGTCGCCCGGAAGTTCTGCAGGAAGATCAGCATCACCAGGAAGACCAGCACGATCGCTTCGACCAGGGTCTTGACCACTTCCTCGATCGAGATCTTCACGAACGTGGTGCTGTCGTACGGCGAGAACCAGGTCACGCCGGCCGGGAAGCTCGGCTGCAGCTCTTCCATCTTCGCGCGCACCGCGTCCGCCACGTTCAGTGCGTTCGCGCCCGGCAGCAGCTGGATCGCGAACGCACCGGTCGGCTTGCCGTTGTACTGCGTGTCGAAGCCGTAGTTGTTGGCGCCGAAGGCAATCCGCGCCACGTCCTTCAGCATCACCCGCGAGCCGTCTGCATTGGCGCGCAGGATGATGTTCTCGAACTGGTCAGGCGAGCTGAAGCGCCCTTCGGCCGAGACCGTGGCGGTGAAGTAATGCCCGGCCGGGGACGGATCCGAACCCAGCGAACCGGCTGCGAACTGCACGTTCTGCGCCTTGATCGCCGCCAGCACTTGGGTGGCCGACAGCCCGAAGCCCTGCATGCGTTCCGGGTTGAGCCAGATGTTCATGGCGTACTCGGAACCGAACTGCTGGGTGCTGCCGACGCCGGGGATACGCGAGATCTGGTCGAGCACGCGCGAGCCCACGATGTCGTTGAGCGCGTCGCGGGTGATCGACTCGCGGTCCGACTGCAGCGCCACCACCATCAGGAAGCCGGCGTTGGCCTTGGCCACCACCACGCCCTGCTGGGTCACTTCGGTGGGCAGGCGCGGCGTGGCCAGCGACACCTTGTTCTGCACCTGCACCTGCGCGATGTCCGCATCGGTGCCGGTTTCGAAGGTCAGGGTGATCTGCGCACGACCGTTCGAGGCCGACGAGGAACTGAAGTACAGCAGGTGGTCGATACCGGTCAGCTGCTGCTCGATCACCTGGGTGACCGACTTTTCGGTGGTGTCGGCGCTGGCGCCGGGGTAGGTGGCGCTCACCGTCACCTGCGGCGGTGCGATGCTTGGGTAGGACTCCACGCCCAGACCCAGGATCGAGATCACGCCCGCAAGCGAGATCAGGATCGCGACCACCCAGGCGAATACCGGGTGTTCAATGAAAAATTTAGGCATGACGGAGGGTTCCCGTTACTGCTTGGTCGGTTCGGCAGCCGGAGCGCCGTCGGAGGGCTTGGCGGCCGCGTCGGCAGGTGCCGCAGCGTCGGCCTGCGCGGCCGGTGCCTGGCCGGCAGCGGCGGGCGCAGCGCCCGCCGGAGCCTGCCCATTGGCCCCCGGAGCGGTCGGGCTCCACGGCTTGGCCGTGGCCGGCGCATCTTCCTTCACCTTCTGCACGCCGGCGACGATCACCTGGTCGCCCGGCTGCAGGCCGCTGCTGACCAGCCAGTTGCTGCCCTGCTGGCCTTCGGTGACGACGTTCTTGCGCACCACCTTGCCGTCCTTGCCGACCACCATCACGAAGCCGCCGACGGTATCGCGCTGCAGCGCCTGCAGCGGTATCAGGAACGCGTTCTTGCGCTCACCGAGGACCGCCTGGAAGCTGACGAACGAGCCCGGCAGCAGGATCTTGTCCGGGTTCGGAAGCACCGCGCGCAGGGTCACTGCGCCGGTCGATGGGTCGACCACGGCCGAGGAGTAGTCCAGCGTGCCCGGATGCTCATAGGCGGTGCCGTCGGAGAGCTTCACCGCCACCGTCGACTTGCCGTCGCCGGCCAGTGCCACCGAGCCCTTGGCTTCGGCCTGGCGCAGCTGGGTCAGTTCGTCCGAGCTCATCGAGAAGTTCACGTACAGCGGGTCGAGCTGGTCCACGGTGGTCAGCAGGGTGATGTCGCCCTGGCCGACCAGCGCACCTTCGGTCACCTGCTGCTTGCCGGCGCGGCCGTCGATCGGCGAGGTCACCTGGGCATAGCCGAGGTTGATCTTCGCGTTCGACAGCGCGGCCTGCGCCTGCTGCACGGCGGCGGCGGAGGAGCGTTCGTTGGCTTCGGCCGCGTCCAGGTCCGACTTGGACACGAACTGCTGCGGCGCCAGCGAACGGGCGCGGACGGCGGCGGCCCGGGCATTGGCCGCGGTCGCCTGTGCCGAGGCCAGCTCGGCCTGCGAGGCATTCAATGCGGCCTGCAGCGGCGCCGGGTCGATCAGGAACATCACCTGGCCCTGCTTGACGTCCTGGCCTTCCTGGTAGACGCGCTTGAGCAGCACGCCCGGCACGCGGGCGCGCACGTCGGCGCTGCGATACGGCGACAGGCGGCCGACCATCTCACGCTGCAGCGGCAGGGTATCGGCCTTGGCTTCGATCACGCCCACTTCCGGCGGCGGGGGCGTCTGTTGTTCCGGCTTCTTGCAGGCGGCCAACGCGACGGCGACTGCGCACGTCAGGGCGAGGGTGCGGAGTGGGGCGATCATCGGGGGGAACTCCGGTGTTGGTTTGAATGCTGGGGGTGGACCGCGACCGGCGCAACGCACGCGCGCGGGTAGCTGTCCACGGGAATGTCGGCCCACCGGCGCCGCCGCGAGGCGTCTGCACGAAGGGAGAAATACGGTACGGCGATCCTGCTCAATAGCAGGTGGCTCATGAAGTGCGGGTCGTCATGCCGGTCCGGGCCGGCGCCGAGTCGCAACAGGGTCTGTTCAGTGATGTGAAATCCGACAGCACCGTTCCACACGCGGTGATCGCGTGCATCCAGCACGGCGGCGGTGGGGGTGGGGGAAGTCACGCGGTGGACTATACCGTCCAGTTCAGAATTGGTGAAGCATGGCTTTCGACACGGTTCGTTGTGCGCGTCGTCAAGTTGCCATGTCCAGTGCCGATGCTGTCATGCACATGTCGGATGCAGCACATTCCATACTCTGGCGCACTGATCAACGTGCGACGTAAACGCCAACCAACCCGAAAACCCTTATTCCGTCCTGCAGCAAGGTGTTTTCGTGCGGTAGGGCTACAATTTCATTTTCCCAACTGGGCAACACGCATCGCTCTGCCATGAAACCGCAAAAAACAGCAGCCAAGACCGTGAAAAAAACGACCAAACCAGCCGATACGCAGACTGTCTCGCCAGTGGGCTTCTCTCTGGAACCGGTGTACACGGCTTTGCGCAAGCGTTACCCGGCGGCCGGGCAGGCCGAGGCAGTGGCGTTCGCCGCAGAGTTCTACAAGCGCATGGAAGCGGACGAGTTCCCGCACCACACGGTTGAGGAATGGGCCGCACTGGCCGGCGACACCCTCGAATTCTCCCGCGTGCGCAAGGCCGGCAAGGCCAACGTGCGCGTGTTCAACCCGACCCTGAAGGCCAATGGCTGGGAGTCGGCGCACACCGTGCTGCAGATCGTCAACGACGACATGCCGTTCCTGGTCGACACCGTCACCATGACCCTGGCAGAACATGGCGTGGGCGTGCACGTGCTGGGCCACCCGGTGATCCGTTTCAGCCGCGACAAGGCCGGCAAACTCACCCAGGTGGGCGAAGGCACCGCCGAGTCGGTGATGCTGCTGGAGATCGACCGACAGCCGGCCGAGGCCATGGCCGACGTCGAGCAGGCTATCGTCAAGGCCCTGGATGAAGTGCGCGCCATCGTCGGCGACTGGGATGCCATGCGCAGCAAGGCGCTGGTCCTGGCCGACGACCTCGGCACCCGACAGCTGCCGGTCGACGACGCGTCGCGCAGCGAGGCGCAGGCGTTCCTGCGCTGGGCCGCCGACAACCACTTCACCTTCTTCGGCTACCGCGAGTACCGCGTCGAGAAGCAGGGCAAGGAAGAGGTGCTGGCGCCGTTGAACGACACCGGCCTGGGCCTGATGCGCGGCAAGGACAAGTCCGCTGCGCGCCCGGTCAAGACGTTGGCTGCGCAGGGCCTCAACGCCACCACCGGGTTGAAGGACGCGTTGATCCTGACCAAGACCAACGCGCGTTCGCGCGTGCACCGCGCTGGCTACATGGACTACATCGGCGTGCTGGAATTCGACGCCAAGGGCAAGATCATCGGCGAGCAGCGCTTCCTGGGCCTGTTCACCTCCAGCGCCTACAACCGTCGCCCGTGGGAAATCCCGCTGGTGCGCCAGCGCCACGAATACGTGATGAAGCAGTCCGGCCTGGCCCCGGCCAGCCACAGCGGCAAGGCCCTGCGCCACATCCTGGAAACCCTGCCGCGCGAAGAACTGTTCCAGTCCACCGAGGAAGAACTGTTCCGCACCGCCATGGGCGTGCTGGGCCTGCAGGAACGCGTGCGCAGCCGCCTGTTCCTGCGCCGCGACAAGTACAGCCGTTTCATCTCCGCGCTGGTCTACCTGCCGCGCGAGCGTTTCAACACCGACGTGCGCCTGCGCATCGAAGCGATGCTCAAGGACGCGCTGCAGGGCGAGTACGTGGACAGCTCGGTAGTGCTGGGTGAGTCGCCGCTGGCCCAGGTGCACCTGATCGTGCGCCCGAAGGCCGGCCAGACCCTGGAAGTGGACACCAGCGCGCTGGAACAGAAGCTCGCCCAGGTGCTGCGCAACTGGCAGGACGACCTGCGCGAAGCGCTGGTGGCCCGCCACGGCGAAACCGAAGGCCTGCGCATTGCCGCTCGCATCGGCAAGGCGCTGCCGGCCGGTTACATCGAAGACTCGAGCACCGAGATCGCGGCCAACGACGTCAGCCAGCTCGACGCGCTGACCGGTCCGGACGACCTGCGCCTGAGCCTGCAGGCCGTGCACCGCGAAGAAGGCGACGGCCTGCGACTGAAGCTGTACCGCCAGCTGGACGACATCCCGCTGTCCGATGCGCTGCCGATGATGGAGAACATGGGCCTGCGCGTGATCGCCGAGCGCCCGTACCGCCTCACCGTCGACAACGCGCCGGTGTACGTGCAGGACTTCGAAGTGGAGTCGGTGGCCGGCCCGATCGACGCGGCCAGCGCCGATGCCGCCTTCGGTGAAACCTTCGCCCGCGTGTGGCACGGCGACGCCGAGAACGACGGCTTCAACCGCCTGGTGCTGTCGGCCGGCCTGCACTGGCGCCAGGTCGCCATGCTGCGCGGCTACTGCAAGTACCTGCTGCAGACCGGCGTGCCGTTCTCGCAGGCCTATGTGGAAGGCACGTTCACCCGTTACCCGCTGCTGGCCCGCCTGCTGGTGGAGCTGTTCGAAGCGCGCTTCGACCCGGCGACCGGGCATGAGGACAAGGACGCGATCGCGGAAGGCCAGGCCGACCTGCGCGCGCACCTTGAAGTGCTGTCTGGCGGCGACGAAGCCACCCAGAAGGTGCTGAAGACCGTGGTCGACGCCCGCAAGGGCAACCGCACGGCGCAGATGGACGCCGCGCGCGATGCGCTGCTGAAGCTGATGGACCGAGTCTCCAGCCTGGACGAAGACCGCATCCTGCGCAGCTTCATGGGCGTGATCGACGCGACCCTGCGCACCAGCTACTACCAGACCGACGCGCAGGGCCAGCACGGCCACGTGATCAGCTTCAAGTTCGATTCGGCGCTGGTGCCGGACCTGCCCAAGCCGCGTCCGTACCGCGAAATCTTCGTGTACGGCCCGCGCGTGGAAGGTACCCACCTGCGCTTCGGCGCGGTGGCGCGTGGCGGCCTGCGCTGGTCGGACCGTCGCGAAGACTTCCGTACCGAGGTGCTGGGCCTGGTCAAGGCGCAGATGGTCAAGAACACGGTGATCGTGCCGGTCGGCGCGAAGGGCGGCTTCTTCGCCAAGACCCCGCCGGCCAGCGGCGACCGCGATGCGGTGTTCGCCAACGGCGTGGCCTGCTACAAGCTGTTCATCCAGGGCCTGCTGGACATCACCGACAACATCGTCAACAACAAGATCGTGCCGCCGGTGGACGTGGTCCGCCATGACATGGACGACCCGTACCTGGTGGTGGCGGCCGACAAGGGCACTGCGACGTTCTCGGACATCGCCAACGGCCTGGCCATCGCGCACGGCTTCTGGATGGGCGATGCGTTCGCGTCGGGCGGTTCGGTCGGTTACGACCACAAGGGCATGGGCATCACCGCACGCGGTGCGTGGGAGTCGGTCAAGCGCCACTTCCGTGCGCTGGGCCGTGACAGCCAGAGCCAGGACTTCACCACGGTGGGTGTCGGCGACATGTCCGGCGACGTGTTTGGCAACGGCATGCTGCTGTCGCGCCACATCCGCCTGCTGGCGGCGTTCGACCACCGTCACATCTTCTTGGACCCGAATCCGGATGCGGCAACGTCGTTCGTGGAGCGCGAGCGGATGTTCACGGTGCCGCGTTCGAGCTGGGCGGACTACGATGCGAAGCTGATCAGCAAGGGCGGCGGGATCTTCCCGCGCACGCTGAAGTCGATCGAGATCACGCCGCAGGTGCGTGAGGCGCTGGGCCTGGACGAGAACGTCAAGGCGATGTCGCCGAACGATCTGATGAGCGCGATCCTGAAGGCGCCGGTGGACCTGCTGTGGAACGGCGGCATCGGTACGTACGTGAAGGCGGCGACCGAGCAGCACAGCGATGTGGGCGACCGCGCCAACAATGCGCTGCGCGTGAACGGTGGCGAGCTGCGCTGCAAGGTGGTGGGCGAGGGCGGCAACCTGGGCATGACCCAGCTGGGCCGCATCGAGGCGGCGCAGGCCGGCGTGCTGCTCAATACGGACTTCATCGACAACTCGGCCGGTGTGGACACCTCGGACCATGAAGTCAACATCAAGATCCTGCTCAATGATGTGGTGCGGGCGAAGAAGTTGACGGTGGAGCAGCGCAACAAGCTGCTGGCGTCGATGACGGACGAAGTGGCGGAGCTGGTGCTGAACGACAACTACCGCCAGAACCAGGCGCTGAGCCTGATGGAGCGGATGGCGGTCAAGCGCCTGGGCTCGAAGCAGCACTTCATCCGGACCCTGGAGAAGCAGGGCCTGCTGGATCGCCAGATCGAGTACCTGCCTTCGGACGCTGAAATGTCGGCACGCAAGGCGCGTGGGCAGGGGTTGACCCGTCCGGAGCTGTCGGTTCTGCTGTCGTATTCGAAGCTTGTGGCGTTCGCGCAGCTGCTGGATTCGGACATTCCGGAAGATCCGTACCTGTCGAAGGAGCTGCAGCGTTACTTCCCGACGCCGCTGCAGAAGAAGTATGCGGACGCGATGGAGCGTCACCGCCTGAAGCGCGAGATCATCGCTACGGCGGTGACGAACCAGACGATCAACCGGATGGGCGCGACGTTCCTGATGCGTATGCAGGAGGACACGGGCCGCACGATCGCGGAGGTGGCGAAGGCGTACACGATCAGCCGTGAGACGCTGGACGCGCGTGCACTGTGGGCGCAGATCGATGCGCTGGACGGGACGCTGCCGGAGTCGGTGCAGATCGATGCGCTGGAAGTGATCTGGAAGCTGCAGCGTGCGTTCGTGCGCTGGCTGCTGTTCCGCCCCGGTGCGATGCCGGGTATCACGGAGGCGGTGAACCGCTACCAGGCGCCGTTCAACGACATCCGCGAGGCGTCGGGCGTGCTGCCGGATTCGCAGCGCCCGGCCTACGAGGCGAGCGTGCAGGAGTGGAAGGACAAGGGCCTGCCGCCGGCGCTGGCACAGCAGCTGTCGGAGCTGCAGTTCCTGGAACCGGCGTTCGACATCATCGAGCTGGCGCGCACGCGCAAGCTGAAGCCGGTGGATGTGTCGAAGGTCCACTTCCGCCTGGGCGATGCGTTGCAGCTGCCGTGGCTGTTCGAGCAGATCGATGCGCTGGAGGTCAACGGTCGTTGGCACGCGGTGGCCCGTGGCGTGCTGCGCGACGAGCTGGCGGCGCACCACCGCAACCTGGCGGCGCAGGTACTGTCGATGAAGGGCAGTACTGCCGAAGCCAAGGTCGCCGCATGGCTGGCCCGCGACGACAGCAGCCTGCGCTTCACGCTGTCGATGCTGCAGGAACTGGCCGAGCAGAAGACCCTGGACTACCCGACCGTCTCGGTCGCGGTCCAGCGCCTGGGCCAGCTGGCTGCCCACGGCGCGTAAGCGCTTCGGGTAGTGTTTGATGCAGAAAGGCCCCGCTTCGGCGGGGCCTTTTTTGTTGTCTGGCGCCCGCGATCCTGCGATTGCAAACAACCCGGTAGAGCCAGGCCCTGCCTGGCTCGCTGTTGGATTCAGGCGAACAGCCCTCGTCTGCGCGGTTTCCCTGGTCAGGGCCGTCGGGTGCGGGTTTGTGGGGGACGCTGCAAGTACGTCCATGTAAGCTCATCGCCGCATCCATGCGGCTCGTGCCCCCTCAAACCCACCCCCGCCGACCCTCCGATAGTTGGCAGGTGAGTCACCGAAAAGCGGTAGAGCCGGGCCTTGCCCGGCTGCTCTTCCTCTCCGCACACGACCATGTATGGGGGCGGCCGCCGGGTAGCCCCCGGAGGGACGCTAGAAAACATGGATGTTTTCTAGCAGCCCCCATGGATGGGTTCACGGCGTGTCCCGGAGCGGGGCTGCCCGGCGGCCGCCCCTGCACGTATGAATCGAAACGCTGCTGTTAGCGACCAACCCACAACAAGCGCACTTCCACCCCGGTTATGCTTCAACCAGCAAGCCCTCCACCGGACCCCACCAATGAGCGATTCCCCCCGCATCGCCTTCCTGGCCAGCAACACCGAAGCGGCCCAGCTCGCCCGCGCGGCGATGGTCGCTCGCTACGGCGACCATGCGCCGGAAGAGGCCGACGTGCTGTGCCCGCTGGGCGGCGATGGCTTCATGCTGCAGACCCTGCACCGGCATGGCGCGCTGGGGCGGCCCGTTTTCGGCATGAAGCTGGGTACAGTGGGGTTCCTGATGAACCAGTATCGGGAGGACGATGGCGAGTTGCCCGCCCGGCTGGCCGTGGCCGAGCCGGCCAATCTGCGACCGCTGGAAATGCTGGCATTGACCGAGTCGGGCACCACTACGGGCTCGCTGGCCTACAACGACGTGTCGCTGCTGCGCCAGACCCGCCAGGCCGCGCATATCGGGGTGGACCTCAACGGGCAGGAGCGCGTGGCCGAACTGATCGGCGACGGGGTGCTGGTGGCCACGCCGGCCGGGAGCACCGCCTACAATTACTCCGCGCACGGCCCGGTCCTGCCGCTGGGCTCGCATACGATCGCGCTGACCCCGTTGGCGCCGTACCGGCCGCGGCGCTGGCGTGGTGCGATCCTCAAGGCCGACACCGAAGTGCGCTTCCGCGTGCTCGATCCCTACAAGCGCCCGGTCAGCGTGACCGCCGATTCGCATGAAACCCGCGACGTGGTCGAGGTGACCATCCGGGAGTCGCGCGAACGCCGGGTGACCCTGCTGTTCGATCCGGAACACAACCTGGAAGACCGGATCCTCAGCGAACAGTTCATGTTTTGAAGGACCTTTGACCGCCATGGGCGACAACACCCCCCGCTTGCTGACCGTTGCCGTGACCTCGCGTGCGCTGTTCGACCTTGAAGAAGGCCATGCGCTGTTCGAGGCCGAAGGCGTGGACGCCTACGCCGAGTACCAGCGCACGCATGAAGACGACATCCTGCGCCCCGGCGTGGCCTTCCCGGTGGTGCGCAAGCTGCTGGCGCTGAACCAGGGCGAGTCGCCGGAGTCGCCGCGGGTGGAGGTCATCCTGCTGTCGCGCAATTCGGCCGACACCGGCCTGCGCATCTTCAACTCGATCCAGCATTACGACCTGGGCATCATCCGCGCCACGTTCACCGCCGGCGAGCCGACCTGGCCGTACGTGAAGCCGTTCGGCACCGACCTGTTCCTGTCGGCCAATCCGGAATCGGTGCGGCGTGCGCTGCGGCATGGCATCGCCGCAGCGACCATCCTGCCCAAGCCCTACGATGAAACGCTGGCCGCCGCCGAGCCGCTGGACATGAGCCAGCCGCTGGGCCAGCTGCGCATCGCGTTCGATGGCGATGCGGTGATCTTCGGCGATGAGAGCGAGCGCATTTCGCGCGAACAGGGCGTGGAGGCGTTTGGCCGGCATGAGCGCGAGAACGCGCGCGAGCCGCTCAGCGGCGGGCCGTTCCGGAACTTCCTGTCGGCGCTGCACACCCTGCAGGCGGAATTCCCGGCTGGCGAGGCTGCGCCGATCCGCACCGCGCTGGTCACCGCGCGCTCGGCGCCGGCGCATGAGCGGGTGATCCGCACCCTGCGCGAGTGGGGCGTGCGCCTGGATGAAGCGCTGTTCCTGGGCGGCCGCCACAAGGGGCCGTTCCTGGAGGCCTTCGGCGCGGACATCTTCTTCGACGATTCGCAGCACAACATCGACAGCGCCCGGCAGCATCTGAGCGTGGCGGCGGGCCACGTACCCCACGGCGTAGCCAACGAGCCCCGTTGATGCGCGCGTCACCGCGTAGTGCCCGCCGCTGGCGGGCTCTGCACGATGCCGGATCATGCGAGGAGCCGGCCGGCGGCCGGCACTACGGGCTCCGCACCATGCCCGATCAGAGCGGCAACCGGATGTCCACCAGCTTCCAGCTCAGCCCCTGCCGCTGCAGCACGAACACCACCGGGCCCTGCGCGGTCTGGGTGGTGGCGGTAAACCGCGACAGCGATTCGAACCGGTGGGTAGCGCCTTCCAGCGGCCGGGCCGCCTTCGGCGCGGCATAGGCGTCGTTGGTTTCCAGGTCGTTGCTGGCCCGCTTCCACAGGGTGTGGCCTTCCAGCAGCGCGCCGATCCCGGTCGGGGTCACCATCGCATCCACGGCGGTGCCACCCAGGCGCTGGCCAGCGGTGAGCAGCAATGCGCCCACGAGGTTTGACTGCACGTCCGGCCCGGCCTGGCGCACCACGTAGTCGTCCAGCTGCGCGCGAAGGTTCGCCCGCAGCATCGGGAAGTCCACGTAACGGTCCAGTTTCGAGGTATCGCGCTGCTCGATGGCCTGCGACAGCCCCCGAATGGTCAGGTACGGACCGGCCGCGACGAACCCGGCCAGCAGGACCGCAAGAACGACCAGGATCCAGATCAGCTTCTTCATGGGTCAGAACTCCAGATCCAACGCTGCACAAAGATAATCCACGAACGGCCCCAGCGTGACCAGGTCCTTGGCCAAGGTCTGGCGCAGCTTCGGCCCGGTCATGGTGGCGTCGTCCAGCGAGCGCCAGAACACCCAGTTGCGGTGCTTGAGGTCGTCGATGAACTCGAAGTCCGGTTCGAACCCGCGCGGGGCCCGCACCAGCTTCTCGCTTTCCTCGAAGTCGAACTTCCTGCGCAGCGCCGGCGCATGCGCCGCGGCCTTCCAGGCACCCGGGTTGTCCACGATGAAGTGGCGGACCTTGCGCTGGGTGGCCGGCTCGGGGTGCCACAGCCCGGCGCCGACGAAACTCTCGCCCGGCTGGAGGTGGATGTAGAAGGACGGCGCCGGCACCTGTTTGCGCCGCTCATGGAACAGCCGAGCACCCTGCCAGGTCTTGTACGGCGACTTGTCGTTGGAAAAACGCGCGTCGCGGTAGATCCGGAACAGCGAGCCGCCCACGCCGCGCGGGTCGGAACGGAAGTGGTCGCTCACCGCCGCCAGGTCCGGCTGCAGGTCGCTGATCAGGCGCAGGAAGGGCTGCCGCACATGTTCTTCGTACTTGTCCTTGTGCGCGTTGAACCAGGTCTTGTCGTTGTTGCGTGCCAGGCCGCGCAGGAAGGTGAAGCTGGCAGGGGTGAAATAGGTGCTCACAGGCTCTGCTCCAGGTCGTTGCCCCAGTCGCGCAGGCGCTGCAACAGGGCCAGTTTGTCGGGCGCGTCGGCGTGCTCGGCGGCCAAGGTGTCCAGCTGCGCGCGGAACTCCGCCAGGCTCTGCTCGCCCAGCGCCGCATCGCCAGACAGGCGCTGCCGGCGGTAGTCGTTCCAGCGATCGCGTTCGGCCGCATCCAGGGTCTGCGGATGGTTGCGCGCGCGGTAGCGGAACAGCAGTTCCGGCATGCGCGGGTCTTTCAGGCGCTCGGCGAAACCGGCCAGCTCGGCCGGTGGGCTGGTACGCAGGCGGGTCATCAGGGCCTTGTCGCCGTCGGCCAGGAAGCCGTCGTACAGCGAGGCATCCACGTCGCTGACCGTGGCGGTGCGCTCGCCGGCATAGACCTGGCGCACCTTCTCGACCAGCGCCGGGCCGGCCGCGCGCACCCGCGCGACATTGGCTTCCACGAGCGCCACGTCGATCCCCAACCGGGCGTGGTCGGCCGGGCGCAGGTGGTTCCAGGCGACCAGCGCCGGCACTTTGTTGAGGTGCACTTCCTTCAGCGGCACGCGCTGCTCGCCTTCGGCGAGGTCGGCCGCGCGGGTGTACAGGCGCGCAGCGAGGGTTTCGGCGGGCAGCGCCAGCAGCCCGTCGAGGTCGCCCTCCAGGTCCAGCGCGATCACCCGGTTGTTGATGTAAGGATGCCGCGCGATCGGCAGCACCGGGGCGGCGCACATGCGCTGGGCCGGGTAGCGCATCGAGATGTGCAACACCGGCTGCAGGGCGTCCACCTCGAGCAGGCTGCCGACGAAGCGCTTGTCGCGCAGCTTCAACGCGTAGTCCCACAGCCGCGGCTGGGCCTGCTTGAACAGGCGCGCCATGCCGATGGTGGCATGCACGTCCGACAGCGCCTCGTGCGCGTCGCCGACGCGCACATCGTTGGCCAGTGCCAGGTGTTCCAGCTTGAACGAGGTGGCGCCGTCTTCGCGCTGCGGCCAGGCAATGCCGTCCGGGCGCAGGGCATGCACCAGGCGCAGCATGTCCAGCAGGTCCCAGCGTGAATTGCCGTTGCGCCACTCGCGCTCGTACGGGTCGAAGAAGTTGCGGAACAGCCCGTGGCGGACGAATTCGTCGTCGAAGCGCAGCGTGTTGTAGCCCAGCGTGCAGGTGCCCGGCCGCGCCATCAGGTCGTTGATGCGCGCGAAGGCCTCGGCCTCGCTGACCCCTTCGGCCATCGCATGCTGCGGGGTGATGCCGGTGATCAGCGTCGCCACCGGCGACGGCAGCAGGTCGTCGGCCGGCTTCACGTAGAAGCTGACCGGTTCGTCGATCGGGTTCAGGTCGGCGTCGGTGCGGATCGCCGCGAACTGCGCGATGCGGGTGCGAAGCGGGTCCTGGCCGAAGGTTTCCAGGTCGTAGAACAGGAAGCTGTCGGCCATCAGTGCGCGCCCTCCAGCACCGGTAGTTGCGCGTGCACCACGCGCTCCAGCGCGGCCCAGTCGATGTGCTCCAGCGTTTCGTGACCGGCGGTGGCGTCCTGCAGGATCTTCCGCTGCAGTTCGGTGCGCTCCAGCGCCACCGCGTACGGTGTGTGCAGGAAGGTCACCATGGTGTAGTGCGGCACGAAGCGGGTCGGCCAACGCGCCTGCAGCGCCTGCTCCAGCTCGCGCTGCAGCAGGAACGCCGGGTCGGCCACGCGGTCGCGCATTTCCAGGTAGTTTTCCAGCGCCATCTGCTGGATCGCTTCGGCGTTCGGCTTGCGCTCGGCCTCGAACGCAGCGAACGCAGCGGCCAGCGAGTCTTCTTCCTGCAGGTGGCGGGCCAGCGCCACGCAGTCCTCGAACGCGCAGTTCATGCCCTGGCCGTGGAACGGCACCATCGCGTGCGCCGCATCGCCCAGCAGCACCGCGCGGCCGTGCAGGTGCCACTGGCGCAGGTGCAGGGTGCCGAGCAGGCCGGGCGGATGTTCTTCCCAGTCGCGGCGCAGGTTCGGAATCAAGGCCAGCGCATCCGGGAAGTCGCGCGCGAACAACGCCTCGGCTTCGGCGCCACTGTTGGTGGTGGCGAAGCTGGGGTTGCCCTCGTTGGGCAGGAACAACGTGACGGTGAACGTGCCTTCGTCATTCGGCAGCGCGATGCACATGTAGTTGCCGCGCGGCCAGATGTGCAGCGCGTTGGCCTCGATGCGGAACCCACCGTCGTCGCTGGGTGGGATCTCCAGCTCCTTGTAGGAGTGGTCGAGGAACTCGATGCGCTCGTCCAGCGGGTGCTTGCGGTTCATCGCCGCACGCAGCGCCGAACCGGCACCGTCGGCGCCGATCAGGGTGTCGAAGCGGATGTCGTGCGGGTGGTCGTTGCGGTCGTCGATGAAACGCGCGTAGCCGGCATCGAAATCCACCGTGTGCAGGCGGCGGTGGAAGTGCACCTGCGCGCCGGCGTCTTCGGCCAGCTGCAGCAGCGTGGTGTTGAGGTCCTTGCGGTGGATCGACCAGATCACTTCGCTGTCGTCGCGGCCATAACGCTGCAGCTGCGGCTCGCCCTGGCGCGGATGCACCATGCGCCCACGCATCATCACCGCCTTGGCCATGACCGCGTCTTCCACACCGGCCTGGCGCAGCGCGTTGCGCCCCCGTTCGGCCAGGGCCAGGTTGATCGAGCGGCCGCTCTCGTAGTCGCTTATCCGCGGGTCGCCGCGGCGTTCGTACAGGGTGATCCGCCAGCCCTGGCGGGACAGCAGGATGGCCAGCAGGGAGCCGGCCAGGCCGGCGCCGATGATGCTCAGGGAGCGGTGTGCAGATGCGATCAAGTCAGGGTCCACGCAGGGGAGGGCAGGCTTACAGGCCCGCCCAGGATTCCACTTCTTCGACGAAGTGATGCAGGTCGAGGTAACGGTTGTACAGCGGGGTGGGCGAAATGCGGATCACGTCCGGCTCACGCCAGTCGCCCAGCACGCCCACCGTCTGCAGGTATTCGAACAGGTTGCGGCCGCGCTCGCGGCCACCCACCACGCGCAGCGACAGCTGGCAGCCGCGGCGCTCGGGTTCGGCCGGGGTCAGCACCTCCAGCACCCCGGCCAGGCGGGCGCGCACCAGCGCGTCGAGCAGGCCGGTGAGCTGCAGCGACTTGGCGCGCATCGCCTCGATGCCGCCGGCCTTGTCGACCACGTCCAGCGCGGCGCGCAGCGGCGCCAGCCCGAGCACCGGCGGGTTGCTCAGCTGCCAGCCTTCGGCCCCCACCGCCGGGACGAACTGCGGCGCCATCTTGAAGCGGGTCGCTTCCTCATGGCCCCACCAGCCGGCGAACCGGGGCAGGCTGGCGTCGCGGTGGTGGCGTTCGTGCACGAAGCAGCCGGCCACGGCGCCGGGGCCGCTGTTGAGGTACTTGTAGTGGCACCAGACCGCGAAGTCCGGCGCGATGTCGTGCAGCTGCAGCGGCACGTTGCCGACCGAATGGGCCAGGTCGAAGCCGACCCGGGCGCCCTGCAGGCGTGCCATGCGGGTGATCGCGTCAAGGTCGAACACCTGGCCGCTGCGGTACTGCACGCCGGGCCACAGCACCAGCGCCAGGCGCGGGCCGTGCTCGGCGATGGCGCGCTCGATCGCGGCGAGCGAGAGGGTGCCTTTGGGTTCATCGGGCTGGACCTCGACCAGGTCGGTGGCCGGGTCGAAGCCGTGGAAGCGGATCTGCGACTCCACCGCATGGCGGTCGGTCGGGAAGGCGCCGGCCTCCATCAGGATCACCGGACGCTCGGCGGTGGGTCGATAGAAGCTGACCATCATCAGGTGCAGGTTCACGCTCAGCGTATTCATCGCCACCACTTCGCTGGGCAGCGCGCCGACCATCCGGGCCAGCTGCGCATTGACCAGCCGGTGGTAGCCCAGCCACTGGGTGTCGCCCGTGAAGTGGCCTTCCACTGCCAGCGCCCCCCACTTGTCCATCACCTCCTGCACGGCGGCCTTGGCGGCACGGGGCTGCAGGCCCAGCGAGTTGCCCACGAAATAGGTCTGGTCGCGGTGGTTGTGCTGGGGGAACACGAACTCGGCGCGCAGGGCACGCAGCGGGTCGGCGGCGTCCAGGGCGGTGGCATGGGTGCGGCTGAGGAGCTCGGACATGGGTCGATCAGGGTTGGCAGTGAAACCGCAGTCTATCCATGCGAGCTGTATATGGCACGAATCCTATAACGCGGGGTCAGCCACCCGGCAGCGGGTCGACATGCCCGCAGTTGTCGCAGGTGCGCATGCGGATGTCGGCCTGGTAGCGGGCGAACAGCTTGGGCAGGTCGGTTTCGATGTTCTGCAGGGTGAAATACTCTTCGTACAGCTTGTGGTTGCAGCGCTCGCAGAACCACATTACGCCGTCCTTTTCGTGCGGCAGGCGCCTGCGTTCGACCACCAGGCCAACCCCGCCGGGCGGGCGGCGCGGCGAGTGCGGCACCTTGCCCGGCAGCAGGAAGATCTCGCCGGCGCGGATCGGAATGTCGCGCACCGCGCCGTCTTCCTGCACCTTCAGCAGCATCTCGCCTTCAAGCTGGTAGAACCACTCCGGGCCTTCGTCGTAGTGGAAGTCGGTGCGGCTGTTCGGGCCGCCGACCACCATGATGATGAAGTCGCCGTTCTCGATCATCTTGTTGCCCACCGGCGGCTTGAGCAGGTGGCGGTTTTCTTCGATCCAGCCAAGCAGGTTGATCGGCGAGGGCAGCATGGTGGTTTCCGTGGTGAAGGTCAGTCGCGCTTGCCGCGGCGCGGCACGTGCGCAAGCGCTTTTTCGTAGGCCGGGGCCAGGTCTTCGGGCGCACCGACGTCGATACCCATCTCGCGCACCCGGCCGTCCTTCAGGCTGTAGACCCAGCCATGCACCATCAGCTTCTGCCCGCGCGCCCAGGCGTCCTGCACGATGGTCGAGCGGCAGGCGTTGACCACCTGTTCGATCACGTTGAGCTCGCACAGGCGGGCGTGCTTCAGGTCGGGATCCTCGATCGCATCCAGGATCGCCGAATGCTTCTGTGCCACGTCGCTGACATGGCGCAGCCAGTTGTCGGCCAGGCCTACGCGGGTGTTGTTCAGGCTGGCATGCACGCCGCCGCAGCCGTAGTGGCCGACGATCAGGATGTGCTTGATCTTCAGCTGGTCCACCGCGTACTGGATCACGCTCAGGCAGTTCAGGTCGGTGTGCACGACCACGTTGGCGATATTGCGGTGCACGAACACTTCGCCCGGGGCCATGCCGATGATCTGGTTGGCCGGCACGCGCGAATCGGAACAACCGATCCACAGGTACTCCGGGTGCTGCTGCTTGGCCAGCTGGTGGAAGAACTCAGGGTCTTCCTTCTCGATCCGGTCGGCCCAGTCGCGGTTGTTCTGCAGCAGCTTGTGGATGTCTTTCATCGATTACGGTATCCCGTGAGGTGGGGTGGGTCAGCTGCCGGCGGCGGGCTGCTCGCGTACCTGGCGCATCCACTGCGCCAGGTCCTGGGAAACGGGGGAGCCCGAGCCCTCCAGGGCATCGATCACCGACAGCTGGTTGGCCTCGGGATGGTTCTGGCTCAGCTTGAGCTTGATCTGCACCTGGCTGGGGCGGAAACGGAAGCCGACGATGCCCTTCAGCATGCGGGTCTGGCGCAGGTCGTCGCGGTCCAGGCGCCAGTCGTTGCCGACGCTGGCCTCATTGACCGCGCTGAGCGCGTCCAGCATGTCCATCAGCTCGGACGGGTCGGTGACCGGCTCGAGCGCGCCGCGCAGTTCGGCGGCGGCGTAGTTCCAGGTCGGCACGCGGCCGGCGCTGTCCTTGTCCGGGTACCAGCCCGGCGAAAGGTAGGCGTGCGGGCCGTGCACCAGCATCAGCGCCGGCCCGGCATGGCCGGCCTGCGGGTTGGGGCGGGCCCAGTGGCCTTCGATCAGGATGTCCTCGCCGTCGCGGCGGTACACCACCGGCAGCAGGGTGACCTGCGGCAGGCCATCGCTGCCGGTGGTCACCAGGGTGACGAACGCATCGCGCGCCAGCAGCCGGTCCAGCCAGGTCAGGTCGGTCGCAACGAAGTCGGACGGGATGAACATCGGGGGATCAGGCGCGCGCGCCCAGGTTCCGCACCATCTGCCCCTTCAGGCCGTCATCGTCGTCGGCGTGCGGCGGCTGCACTTCATGCAGGGTGAAGCCGCGCACCAGCGCGTCTTCTTCGTCCAGCCCGTCGAATTCGACGAACTCGGCGTCGAACAGCTGCGAACGCGCGGTGTCTTCGCTGTCGTAGCTCAGCGTGTTGCCATCGCTGTCGAGCACTTCGGCGGTGCCGGCGGCGCGCACGCGCAGGCGTGCCCAGATGAGGGTGTTGCCCAGGCTTGCCAGCCACCAGGAGTCGCGTACGGCGGAGATATCGTTCATGTCAGTACCATCGAAAGCAGCCAGAGCAGGGCGGCCATGCCCAGTCCGGCCAGCAGGGTGAGCAGCGACAGCCAGGCCGGCGTGGCCAGCCCCGACAGCGAACGGTCGGGGGTGCCGCGGTAGTCCCGGCCCAGCAGCCAGCGCAGCGCGTCCGGGCGCAGGAAGGCACCACTGCCGAAGCGGTTGGCCAGGGCAGGGTGGCGGTCGCGGATGTGGACCAGGGTCAGCGGCCAGAAAATCACGAAGGCACTGAACCCGGCGATCGCCACGCCGACGAAACACAGCGCGAGGAACAGGGTCATGGGCGTGCCTCCGTGGTGGGAATCAGAATTCGGCGCTGCCCGGTGCGCGCGGGTAGGGGATGGCGTCGCGGATGTTGCCCAGCCCGCACACGTACACCACCAGGCGCTCGAAGCCGAGGCCGAAACCGGCGTGCGGCACCGAACCGTAGCGGCGGAAATCGCGGTACCAGCCGTAGTGCGCCGGGTCCAGGCCGAACTGCGCCATGCGCGCGTCCAGCACGTCCAGGCGCTCTTCGCGCTGGCTGCCGCCGATGATCTCGCCGATGCCCGGGGCCAGCACGTCCATCGCCGCGACGGTCTTGCCGTCGTCGTTCAGGCGCATGTAGAACGCCTTGATGTGCTCGGGGTAGTTGGTCACCACCACCGGGCGGCCGATGTGTTCTTCGGTCAGCCAGCGCTCGTGCTCGGTCTGCAGGTCCAGGCCCCATTCGACCGGGAAGTCGAACTTCCTGCCGGAGTTCTGCAGCAGCTTCACCGCCTCGGTGTAGTCGATCTGTTCGAACGGGGCGTTGATGAAGCCTTCCAGCTTGGTGATCGCGTTCTTGTCCACGCGCTCGGCCAGGAAGGCCAGGTCGTCGCCACGTTCGTCGAGCACCGCGCGGAACAGGTACTTCAGGAACTGCTCGGCCAGGCGGGCGTCTTCGGCCAGGTCGGCGAAGGCGATCTCCGGCTCGATCATCCAGAACTCGGCCAGGTGGCGGGTGGTGTTGGAGTTTTCGGCACGGAAGGTCGGGCCGAAGGTGTACACCTTGCTCAGCGCCAGGCAGTAAGCCTCGACGTTGAGCTGTCCGGACACGGTCAGGAAGGTTTCCTTGCCGAAGAAGTCGCGGCTGAAGTCCACCTTGCCCTGCGCGTCGCGCGGCAGGTTGACCATGTCCAGGGTCGAGACGCGGAACATCTGCCCGGCGCCTTCGGCGTCGGAGGTGGTGATGATCGGGGTGCTGATCCAGTTGAAGCCGTTCTGGTGGAAGAACCGGTGCACGGCCTGGGCCAGGCAGTTGCGGATGCGGGTGACCGCACCGAACAGGTTGGTGCGCGGGCGCAGGTGGGCCACTTCGCGCAGGAACTCGGCGCTCATCGGCTTGGGCTGGATCGGGTAGGTCAGCGGGTCTTCGACCAGGCCGACGATCTCGATGTCGCTGGCCTGGATCTCGAACGACTGGCCCTTGCCCTGCGACTTGACCAGGGTGCCGCGCGCGATCACCGAGCAGCCGGGGGTCAGTGCCTTGATCTCGTCGAAGTTGCCCAGGGTGTCATTGGCCACCACCTGGATGGGGGCGAAGCAGGAGCCGTCGGTGACATTGACGAAGGCCAGCGCCGCAGACCCGCGCACCGTGCGCACCCAGCCCCGTACTGTTGCCTCGCCGCCTTCCGGGATCTTCCCGGCAAGCGCATGTTCAACGCTGACCACCGTCATGACTTGAATCCTCTGTTGATCGACTCGATCTCTGAACGAGGAGTTTAACGGTTGCAGCGTTCTGCTTGCGAGGCATTTCTGACTGGGCCGTAGACCTATAATGTGTCCGATCCGCTGGAGTCGTCTGTCATGGCTGTCACCCTTACCCCTGTTGCCTTCGCCCGTGTCCAGAAGTTCGTGGCCCAGACCCCGGACGCATTGGGCCTGCGTTTCGGCGTGACCCGCACCGGCTGTTCCGGCTGGGGCCACATCACCGACCTGGCCCGCGACCAGCGCGAGGGCGACACCGTGTTCGAGCAGGACGGGGTCCGCATCTACGTGGATGCCGACAGCCTGGCCCTGGTCGATGGAACCGAGATCGACTTCGGCAAGCAGGGCCTGAGCGAGACGTTCACGTTCAGGAACCCGAACGCCACCGCCGAATGCGGCTGCGGCGAGAGCTTCACCACCGAGGCCGACAAGGCCTGAGCGGGCCCCCGGGGCGGCCCGGCGGCCGCCCGGCTTGCCCGGAACCCTGTCTGCTGCGATAATGCGCGGCTTCCTGCCCGTTTTCCGGCAGGAACCCTTGCTCCACCGCGTTCACCTGCGGGGAGCTGTCCGGCCCGCAAGGGCCACATCCGAAAGGTATACACACATGAGTCGTCATTACGAAGTCGTGTTCATGGTCCATCCGGACCAGAGCGAGCAGGTCCCGGCCATGATCGAGCGCTACAAGTCGCTGGTCGAAACCGGTAACGGCACCATCCACCGCCTGGAAGACTGGGGCCGTCGCCAGCTGGCGTACCCGATCCAGAACCTGGTCAAGGCACATTACGTGCTGATGAACATCGAAGTGGACCAGGCCGTTCTGACCGAACTGACCGAAAGCTTCAAGTTCAACGACGCCGTGCTGCGCAACCTGGTGCTGGTCCGCGACGCGGCCGACACCGAGCAGTCGCTGATCATGAAGAGCAAGGACGAGAAGGGCGACAAGCCCGAGCGTGGCGAGCGTCGTCGTCGTGACGACGAAGAAGGCGAAGCCGC
The DNA here is from genome assembly GCF_002893095.1 of Stenotrophomonas sp. VV52. GTDB lineage: Bacteria > Pseudomonadota > Gammaproteobacteria > Xanthomonadales > Xanthomonadaceae > Stenotrophomonas > Stenotrophomonas aracearum. The sequence continues at coordinate 459,436 of NZ_PKQQ01000001.1, forward strand.
CAACACCGCTGACAACGAAGCCGGCGACGACGCCGCTTCCGCCGCCTAAGGAGCACGCACATGTCCAAGTTCTTCCGTCGCCGCAAGTTCTGCAAGTTCACGGCCGAAGGTGTCAAGGAGATCGACTACAAGGATCTCAACACCCTGCGCCAGTACCTCACCGAGAACGGCAAGATCGTGCCGAGCCGCGTGACCGGTACCAAGTCGAAGTACCAGCGCCAGCTGGCAACGGCCGTCAAGCGCGCCCGTTTCCTGGCCCTGATCCCGTACACCGACAACCACGACGTCTGATGAAGGCGGGCGACCCCGGGTCGCCCCTTTCACGGTTCGATATTCGGACAGCCATCCGCTGCGGGGTTTTCCCCGCTAACGAATACATTTTTGGAGCAACACCATGAAGCTGATTCTTCTCCAGAAGGTCACCAACCTCGGCGGCCTGGGCGACCAGGTCGACGTGAAGCCGGGCTACGGCCGCAACTTCCTCGTTCCGACCGGCAAGGCCGTTCCGGCCACCGCCTCGAACGTTGCCGAGTTCGAAGCCAAGCGCGCCGAGTACGAAGCCAAGGCCCAGTCGATCCACGCTGACGCCGAAGCCCGCAAGGCCAAGCTGGAAGGCAAGAGCGTCACCATCGCCGCCAACGCGTCGACCGAAGGCAAGCTGTACGGCTCGGTCGGCCCGCGCGACATCGCCGAAGCCTTCACCAAGGCCGGCGTGGCGCTGGAAAAGAGCGAAGTCATCCTGGGCGAAGGCGCCTTCCGCAACGTCGGCGAGTTCGAGGTGGTCATCCACCTGCACGCCGACGTCGAAACCACCGTCCAGGTGGTCGTGGTCGCCGAAGCCTGATCCCAGCCGAAAGGCCGTGATCGCCGAAACGGGTACCCGCAAGGGTGCCCGTTTTTGTTTTTGGGGAAGGGCCCCCTTTTGCCATGGCCACCGATCAACTCTCCAAGGGGTGGCGGGTGGGGGGTACGGGACCGTGAAGGCACATGGATGTGCCGCCCGAGCCTAACGGGAGATTTGAGGCGTGTCCCGTACCCCCCACCCGCCGCCCCAAAGCCAGGATTGCATCAGCCGTCGGCTGTTCGCCTGGATCCAACAGCAGCCGGGCAGAGCCCGGCTCTACCGATTTGGGAGCACGGGCGCGTCAGGCTCCGTACGCCCGTGGAACAGCCGCCCCGTTATACTCGGGCCATCGCGACTGTCCGGAAGCCCTCTACGCCATGCGTCTGTCCACGATCAAGCTCTCCGGCTTCAAGTCGTTTGTTGATCCCACCACCCTGCATCTGCCCACCAACATGACCGGCGTGGTCGGGCCCAATGGCTGTGGCAAGTCCAACATCATCGATGCCGTGCGCTGGGTCATGGGCGAAAGCTCCGCCAGCCGCCTGCGTGGCGACTCGCTGACCGACGTCATCTTTTCCGGCTCCTCCGCGCGCAAGCCCGTCTCGCAGGCGACCGTCGAACTGATCTTCGACAATACCGACCACACCATTTCCGGCGAGTACGCCTCGTTCAACGAAATCTCGGTCAAGCGTACCGTCAGCCGCGACGGCAGCAGCAACTACTACCTCAACGGTACCAAGTGCCGCCGCCGCGACATCACCGACCTGTTCCTCGGTACCGGCCTCGGCCCGCGCAGCTACTCCATCATCGAACAGGGCATGATCAGCCAGATCATCGAAGCCCGCCCCGAAGACCTGCGCGTCTACCTCGAAGAAGCCGCCGGCATCTCCAAGTACAAGGAACGCCGCAAGGAAACCGAAACCCGCATCCGCCACACCCGCGAGAACCTCGACCGCCTCAACGACCTGCGCGAGGAAATCGGCAAACAGCTCGAACACCTCAAGCGCCAGGCCCGCCAGGCCGAACAATACCAGGGCCTGCAGGAAGAGCGCCGGGTCAAGGACGCCGAGTGGAAGGCCCTTGAGTACCGCAACCTCGACACCCGCCTCGGCAGCCTCCGCGAAGCCCTCTCGCAGGAAGAAACCCGCCTGCAGCAGTTCATCGCCGAACAGCGCGACGCCGAAGCCCGTATCGAAACCAGCCGCGTGCGCCGCGAAGAAGCCGCCGACGCCCTCAGCACCGCCCAGGCCGAGGTCTATCAGGTCGGCAGCACCCTGGCCCGGCTCGAACAGCAGATCCAGCACCAGCGCGAGATGTCCCAGCGCCTGCACAAGGCCCGCGACGAAACCTCCCAGGCCCTGGCCGAACTTGGCCAGCACATCAGCGGCGACGAAGCCAAGCTGACCGTCCTGCGCGACGCCGTCGACCTCGCCGAGCCCCAGCTCGAACAGCTGCAGGAAGAAAACGAGATCAAGCAGGAAGCCCTGCGCGACGCCGAAGCCAAGCTGGCCGACTGGCAGGCGCGCTGGGAAGCCCATACCCGCACCACCTCCGAAGCTTCGCGCGCCGGCGAAGTCGAACGCACCCGCGTCGACTACCTCGACCGCCAGGTGCTCGAAGCCGACCGCCGCCGCGAAGCGCTCAGCGCCGAACGTGTCGGCCTCGACCTCGACGCACTGGCCGAAGCCTTCGAAGAACTGCAGCTGCAGCACGAAACCCAGAAGGCCTCGCTCGACGGCCTGACCGAACAGGTCGAAGCCCGCAAGGAAGCCGTCGCCGGCCTGCAGGACCGCCAGCGCACCGGCCAGACCGAACTGGCCGACATCCGCAAGCAGGCCCAGGCCGCGCGCGGCCGCCTGTCCTCGCTCGAAACCCTGCAGCAGGCCGCCCTCGGCCAGGAGCAGGGCGCCGCCGTCGCCTGGCTCAAGCAGCACGGGCTGGATTCCGGCGCCCGTGTCGGCGAACGCCTGAGCGTCGAGAATGGCTGGGAAAACGCTGTCGAAAGCGCGCTCGGCCAGCTCATCGAAGGCGTCCTGGTCGACGCCCCCGAACAGCTCGTCGGCGCCCTGGCCGAGCTCGGCGACGGGCGCATCGCCCTGGTCTCCGCCGACACCAGCCCGCTCCAGGTCGCCCCGACCTCGCTGGCCGCCAAGGTCCAGGGTCCCACCGCCATCCGTCGCCTGCTGGCCCGCCTGCATGCCGCCGAGGACCTCGAACAGGCGCGTGCCCTGCAGGCCACCCTGGCCGACGGCGACTCGGTGATCACCCGTGGCGGCGAACGCCTCGGCGAAGGCTGGGTCCGCGTCTCGCGCTCGGGCGCCGCCAAGCAGGGCGCATTGCTGCGCGAACGCGAGATCGTCAGCCTGCGCGAGCAGATCGATACCCTGCAGGAACGCGAAGCCGAACTCGAAAACCGCCTGGCCGGATTCCGTGACCAGCTGCTGGCCGGCGAACAGCAGCGCGAAGACGCGCAGCGCCAGCTGTACCTGGCCCACCGCAGCGTCTCCGAACTCGGTGGCCAGCTGCAGAGCCAGCAGGGCAAGGTGGACGCCGCGCGCACCCGCATCGACCGCATCGAAGGCGAGCTCTCCCAGCTGCTGGAGAACCTCGACGCCAGCCGCGAACAGGTCCGCGAAGCGCGTGGCCGCCTGGACGACGCGGTCAACAGCATGGGCGACCTTGAATCCACCCGCGAAGCGCTGGAAAGCGAACGCCGCCAGCTCGGCGATGCCCGCGACCGCGCCCGCGAAGCCGCGCGCAACGTGCGCGACAGCGCGCACTCGCTGGCCCTCACCCTGGAGTCGCAGCGCACCCAGGTCGCCTCGCTCAGCCAGGCGCTGGAGCGCATGAGCACCCAGCGCGGCCAGCTCGATTCACGCCTTGGCGAACTGCACTCCCAGCTCGACGAAGGCGACTCGCCGGTGCACGCGCTGGAAGCCGAACACCAGAACGCCCTCGGCGAACGCGTCCGTGCCGACCGCGTGCTCGGCGAAGCCCGCACCCTGCTCGAAAGCATCGACGCCGAACTGCGCAGCTTCGAACAGACCCGCCACCAGCGCGACGAACAGGCCCTGGCCCAGCGCGAGCGCATTTCCCAGCGCAAGCTCGACCAGCAGGCCCTGGTGCTCAGCGCCGACCAGCTCACCGCTTCGGTGGAGAAGGCCGGTTTCGTGCTGCAGGACGTGATCAACACCCTGCCCGAAGACGCCCGCATCAGCGACTGGGAACAGACCGTGCACCAGATCGACGGGCGCATGCGCCGGCTCGAGCCGGTCAACCTGGCGGCCATCCAGGAGTATGGCGAGGCCTCGCAGCGCTCGGACTACCTGGACGCGCAGAACACCGACCTGACCACCGCGCTGGAAACCCTCGAAGACGCCATCCGCAAGATCGACCGCGAGACCCGCGGCCGCTTCAAGGACACCTTCGACCGGGTCAACGCCGGCGTGCAGCAGCTGTACCCGCGCCTGTTCGGCGGTGGCCACGCCTACCTCGAACTGACCGGTGAAGACCTCCTCGACACGGGTGTGACCATCATGGCGCGCCCGCCTGGCAAGCGGGTGTCCAGCATCTCGCTGCTGTCCGGCGGCGAGAAGGCGATGACCGCGGTGGCGCTGGTGTTTGCGATCTTCCAGCTCAACCCGGCCCCGTTCTGCCTGCTGGACGAAGTGGACGCGCCATTGGATGAAGCCAATGTCGGCCGCCTCGCCAACATGGTCAAGGAAATGAGCGAGAAGGTGCAGTTCCTGTTCGTCAGCCACAACAAGGCCACGATGGAAGCCGCGCACCAGCTCTCGGGCGTGACCATGCGCGAACCGGGCGTCAGCCGCCTGGTCAGCGTGGACCTGGAAGAGGCGGCACGATTGGCGGGCGCGGCCTGACGTGCCATGCTTACCTGAACGTATTTAGCTGGAGACCTTTCGAATGTCCGACATGGCACTGCTCCGCATCGGCATCCTGGCCGCCGGCCTGCTGCTGATTGCTGCGATCTTCCTGTTTGGCCGGCCGCGGAAAAAGTCGCAGGGCCGCCGCGTGGAAAGCGGCGAAGGGACCGGCCAGCGCCGCGAGCCACTGCTGGGCGAAACCGAGCCCGGCGCCGAGGGCAGTGCCGCCGACGACGGCGTGACCCAGCCCGAGCTCGGCCTGCCGGAGGTGGACAGCCCGGCCAGCGACCTCGGCAAGCGCACCACCCAGGACTTCGACAAGATCGTCTCGCTGTTCGTGGCGGCCCGCGCCGGCGAGAAGCTGCGCGGCGAAGACATCGTGGTCGCGGCCGAGAAGACCGGCCTGGTGTTCGGCCACATGAACGTGTTCCACCGCCTGGTCGAAGGCCATCCCGAGCGCGGCCCGATCTTCTCGATGGCCAACATCATGAAGCCGGGCAGCTTCGACATGGCCAACATCCGCGAGATGGAAACCCCGGCGATCGCCTTCTTCCTGACCCTGCCGGCGCCGCTGACCGCGCTGGACGCCTGGGAAAAGATGCTGCCCACCGTCGAACGCATGGGCGAACTGCTCGGTGGCGAGGTCCTGGACGACAGCCGCAACACCCTGGGCCGCCAGCGCGTCGCACACATCCGCGACGAGCTGCGCGCGTATGACCGACAGCATCAAGCGCCGCCCCTTACGAAATCCCCACGCTGGTAGAGCCACCCCTGGGTGGCTGCACCGCCGGCATCCCCGCGTTACGCGATCACCGCCGCGAACGCGGTGCGGAACGCCTCCATCTCTGCTTCCGTTCCCACGCTGACCCGCACGATCTTCGGCCAGATCGGCCAGCTTCGGCCGATCACCACGCCGCGTTCGGCCATCGCCTTGGTGAACCCTGCGCCGTCGCGCTGCACGTCGACCATGAAGCAGTTCGCCTCGCTCGGCAGGCACCGGAATCCGCGCGTTTCCAGCCATTCCACCGTGGCCTGCCGCAGCCGCGTGTTCTGCCCGCGCCGCTGCGCCACCAGGCCCGGCTCGCGCAGGCTGGCCAGGCCGGCCGCCAACGCGGTGACCGGCAGCGGGTTGTCGCCCAGGCTGGCCAGCTCGCGCAGCCGGTCCGGGTGCGCCGCCGCCACGCCCAGGCGCAGGCCGGCCATGCCATACAGCTTGGAGAACGTGCGCAGCACGATCACATCGTCGCGCTGCATCACCTGCGCGATTACCGACGGCTGCGCGCTGAACTGCAGGTAGGCCTCGTCCACCAGCAGCCGGGTCTGCGCCGGCTTGTTGGCCAGCAGCCACGCCACATCCGCCGCCGGGGTGATCGAGCCGGTCGGGTTGTTGGGATTGCACAGGTACATCAGGCCCGCATCGACCCGCCGTGCCGCCTCGACCATCGCGTGCACGTCATGCGCGCCATCGGCGCGCAGCGGCACCTTCGCCACCGTGGCGCCGCGCGCGGCGGCGAGGTCGCCCAGGCTCTCGAAGGTCGGATCCGCCACCACCAGCCCGGCCGTCGGCGACGTCCAGACCACCGCCGCCCGGTTCAACGGTTCGCTCGACCCCGGATACAGGCGCACGCGGTCGGCACTGAGCCCTTCCTGCTGCGCAAACGTGTCGCGCAGTTCGCCAGCCAGCGCGAACAGGTAGCGACCGCTTTCGGCCACGATCGCGCGGGCCGCCGCCTGCGCCGACGGGGCAGGGCCATAGGGGCTCTCGTTGAAGTTGAGCAGCACCGTGCCGGCCGCGGCGGGTCTGGTCGGCAGGATCACACTGGACGCGGCCGCAGCCGGCGCCAGGCCGATGCCGGACAGGGCCAGCCCGGTACCGGCCAGCTGCAGGAAGGAACGGCGGGACGCAACGGGCGATGACATGGCGGGAACACCGAAGGCAGGACAATGGCGGCACGCTAGCTCCACGCCGCGTGCCAGGCAAGCGACATCGGCGACATTTCGTCGGGCTCCGATCCGTTAAAATTCACTACCCCTCCAGGATGTCCGCCGCATGAGTCCCAGCCCCGCCCAACGTGCCGAGGCCCTGCGCCGCCAGATCGACGAGGCCGGCAAGGCGTACTACGAGCGCGACGAGCAGCTGATTCCGGATGCCGATTACGACCGCCTGGTGCGCGAGCTGGAAGCGCTCGAACAGGCGCACCCGGAGTTGGTCCAGGCCGACTCCCCGACCCAGCGGGTCGGCGGCAAGGCCTCCTCGCGTTTCGCCGAAGTCCGCCACGCGGTGCCGATGCTGTCGCTGGGCAATGCCTTCAGCGACGAGGAAGTGCAGGACTTCGTGCGCCGCATCGGCGAGCGCCTGCGTCGCGACGCGCTGTTTTTCTCCGCCGAACCCAAGCTCGACGGCCTGGCGATCAGCCTGCGCTACGAAGACGGCCGCTTCGTGCAGGGCGCCACCCGTGGCGACGGCAGCACCGGCGAGGACGTCAGCGCCAACCTGCGCCAGATCAAGGTCATTCCGCACACCCTGCAGGGCAGCGGCTGGCCGCAGGTGCTGGAAGTGCGCGGCGAGGTCTACATGGCACGCGCCGATTTCGAGGCCTACAACGCCGACGCGCGCCTGCATGAAGGCAAGGTGCTGGCCAACCCGCGCAACGCCGCGGCCGGTTCGCTGCGCCAGCTGGACCCCAGGCTCAGTGCGCGCCGCAAGCTGAGTTTCTACGCCTACGGCATTGGCGAAGTGCAGGGCGGCGAACTGCCGCCGACCCATTCGGCCACGCTGGCCCAGCTCAAGGCCTGGGGCTTCCCGGTCAGCGAGCTGTGCCAGGTGGTGGAGGGCAGCGACGGCCTGCTCGCCTATTACCGTGACATCGGCGAACGCCGCGACGGCCTGGCCTTCGACATCGACGGCGTGGTCTACAAGCTGGACGACCGCGCCGGCCAGGAGCAGATGGGCTTCGTCTCGCGCGCGCCGCGCTGGGCCATCGCGCACAAGTTCCCGGCGCAGGAGCAGACCACCACGGTGGAGGCCATCGAGATCCAGATCGGCCGCACCGGCGCGGCCACGCCGGTGGCGCGGCTGCACCCGGTGGCGGTGGCCGGCGTGATCGTCTCCAATGCGACCCTGCACAACGCCGACCAGATCGAACGGCTGGACGTGCGGGTCGGCGACACCGTGATCGTGCGCCGCGCCGGCGATGTGATTCCCGAAGTGGTGAGCGTGATCGCCGAGCGTCGCCCGGCCGGTACCTCGGCGTGGCGCATGCCCACCGAGTGTCCGGTGTGCGGTTCGGAGATCGTGCGCGAGGAAGGCGCCGCCGCGTGGCGCTGCTCGGGCGAGCTGAGCTGCCCGGCCCAGCGCAAGGAAGCCATCGCGCACTTCGCCTCGCGCCGCGCGATGGATATCGACGGGCTGGGCGGCAAGTACATCGAAACCCTGGTCGACGCCGGCATCGTGCGCGGCGTGGCAGACCTGTACCGCCTGACCCGCGACCAGCTGCTGCAGCTCAAGCTGGTGCTGGATGCCGAGTCGCCGCAGGCATTGGCCAGCCAGATCGGCCTGCACCTGCCGCCGGAGGGCAGCGGCCAGTACCTGCGCGACGTGCTGGCCCTGGATGCCGGCGATGAGGGCTGGCGCGCACGCGCACTGTCGCTGCCGGCCGCGTTCGAATGGAACACGAAGAAGATCGCCACCAAGTGGGCCGACAACCTGATCGCCGCGATCGACGCCAGCCGCACCACCACGCTGGAGCGCCTGCTGTTCGCGCTGGGTATCGAGCATGTCGGCGAAAGCACCGCCAAGGCGCTGGCCATCTGGTTCGGCGACCTGGAACTGATCCGCCACCTGCCGTGGCCGTTGTTCAAGCGGGTGCCGGACATCGGCGGCGAAGTGGCGCGTTCGCTCGGGCACTTCTTCGAACAGCCGGGCAACCAGGAGGCGATCGACGCGTTGCTGCAGGTCGGCCAGGTGCGCATCAGCGACACCCACCCGCCGAGCGCGAAACTGCGCGATGGACTGGATTTCGCCCAGCTGCTGGTGGAAGCGGAGATTCCCGGCATCACCCGCCTGCGTGCGGAGAAGTTGACCGCGGTGCTGCCCGACGCCGCAAGCGTGCTGGATGCCGAGCCGGTGCAGCTGGTCGCCGCCGGCCTGCCCAACGAGGTGGCGCTGGGCGTTGCCGAGTGGCTGGACAGCAACGGCAATGGACCGATGCTGCTCAAGGCCGACGACTACCGGCGCACGTTGCTGGAGCGCGCCCCGGAAGCGTCGGCGCAGGCCGCCGGTCCGCTCGACGGGCAGACCGTGGTACTGACCGGAACCCTCTCGCAGATGACCCGTGACGAGGCCAAGGAGCGGTTGGAGGCGCTGGGTGCGAAGGTGGCCGGCAGCGTGTCGAAGAAGACCTCGTTCGTGGTGGCGGGTACGGATGCGGGATCGAAGCTGACCAAAGCCAACGAATTGGGCGTGGAAGTCTGGGATGAAGAACGACTGGTAGCGTTCCTCGCCCGATGACGCAGCCGGGCAGGGCCCGGCTCTACCGCCACCGCCGAACCCCCGTTTCAAAGGACACCCCATGCACACCGCACCCCTCGACTTCCGCCTTGCCACCGTCGCCGACACCGAACTGGTCATCGGCCTGATGCGTGAGTTCTACGCCGAAGACCACCTGGACTTCGAGGAAGCACGCGTGCGCCGTGCACTGGCCGCGCTGCTGGAAGACCCGCGCAATGGCGAGGTGCTGCTGTGGTTGTCCGAAACCGGTGAAGTGGTCGGCCACGCCGCGCTGGCCATGGGCTTCAGCCTGGAGCAGGGCGGCCATTTCGCGCTGCTCGACGAGCTGTACCTCAGCCACGCCGCACGCGGCCGCGGGCGCGGCAAGCAGGCGCTGGCCATCCTCGAACAGCGCGCCAACGCGCGCGGCGTGGAGCGCATGCGCCTGGAAGTGAACCACCACAACGAACTGGCGCGGCGCCTGTACGTCGCCACCGGCTATGTCGACGACACCCGCAGCCTGCTCACCCTGCAGCTGGCCAAGCGCCTGCGGGACGCGCGCGCGTGATCGCCGCACTGCGCCAGCGCGCCGCGTTGAACGCGCTGATCCGGCGCTTCTTTGCCGAACGCGACGTGCTGGAAGTGGAAACCCCGATCCTGTCGGCGGCGGGCAACACCGAACCCAACATCGACAGCTTCCACACCCGCTTCAGTGGCCACGCCGATGCCGGCACGGCGCAGCGCTGGCTGCGCACCTCCCCGGAGTACCCGCTCAAGCGCCTGCTCGCGGCGGGCGTCGGCGACTGTTACGAGCTCGGCCGGGTGTTCCGCAACGGCGAGGCCGGTGGCCGGCACAACCCGGAGTTCACCATGCTCGAATGGTACCGGGTCGGCTGGGACCACCACCGCCTGATCGAGGAAACCGCTGCGCTGGTGCGTGCCGCACTGGCGCTGGTGCAGCGCGACGCCCGATTGGAGGTACTGGACTACCGCAGCCTGTATCGCCGGCACGTCGGGCTGGACCCGTTCGACGCCACCGACGCGGAACTGCAGGCGCCGCTGGCCGACATCCGCATCGACCCAGAGGGACTGACCCGCGACGACTGGTTGGACCTGCTGATGACCCACTGCATCCAGCCGCATTTCAGCGACGACTGCATGACCGTGGTGCACGACTGGCCGGCCACCCAGGCCGCACTGGCGCGGGTGCGCCCGGGCACGCCGCCGCTGGCCGAACGTTTCGAGCTGTACCTCGGTGCGGTCGAGCTGGCCAACGGCTACCACGAACTGAACGATGCGACCGAACAGCGCGCCCGCTTCGCGCGCGACCACGCGCTGCGAAGCGCACGCGGCGCGGTGCTGCCGCCGATGGATGAACACCTCATCGAGGCATTGCCGTCACTGCCGGACTGCGCCGGCGTGGCGGTCGGCGTGGACCGGCTGTTGATGGCGATGAACCGCACCGGGCGTATCGCCGACGTGCTTGCGTTCGACTTCGCGCACGCCTGAATCCGTGCGCATCGCCATGCGCCTGTCTTGCGCGTTGCGCATGATGATGCTCTGATCACACCCGATGTCGGATGGTGTCGACGTAATCGTTCAGTGGCGGCGGGAAGGGTGGTGATGACGCAGGTGCAAGCGGCTGGACCAATGACGTCGGCAACGACGTGGGGCATGCCGTCATGGGGTGCGCCGCGCTGGACGCTGTCTGCATTGGGCCTGGTGCTGTGCGCCGGCATGCTGCCCGCCGTTGCCCAGGCCGAGACCGGCTACAGCGCCCAGGTCGTGCGCTGCCAGTCACGCGACATGGAGTGGGTGCACTGCGACATGCCGGTGGCCAACGGCGTCGACCTGGTCCGCCAGCTCTCCGACAACAGCTGCGTGCGTGGCTCGGAGTGGGGCACCGACCGCACCGGCGTGTGGGTCACCCTGGGCTGCCGGGCCGAGTTCCGCAGCCGTAATCCCTCCGGCGCCGACAAGGATCCCGGTCGCAACGTGCGCCGCGTGGTGCGCTGCGAATCCAACGGCCGCCCCAGCAGCTGCCCGGTGATCCTGCAGGGCGCACCGGTGCGCCTGCTACGCCAGCTGGGCGCGTTGCCGTGCCGCGAAGGCCACAGCTGGGGCGTCAAGCGCAACGAGATCTGGGTCACCCGCGGCTGTCAGGGCGATTTTGAAGTGGGTGCGGCCGACGGCAGCGGTTTCCTCAACGTGCCGCGCACCGTGGTCTGCGAATCCAAGTCCCGCCAGCGACGGTTCTGCGGTGCCGGGATCAGCAGAAGCGCGGTACTGGTCAAGCAGCTCTCCGGCAGCCCCTGTGAGGAAGGCCGGAGCTGGGGCTGGGACACGCGCGGGGTGTGGGTCGACAACGGTTGCCGGGCCGAATTCCAGGTCAACTGAACCCGTTACAATGGGGGCATGAACGCATCCCCCGACATCGATTACGCCCGCTACGACCATATCCGGCCGATCCTGTGGACCGGCGATTCCCTGCAGCTGCTCGACCAGCGCAAGCTGCCGTTCGTGGTGGAGCACGTGGAATGCCGTGACAGCGACGCGGTGGCCGAGGCCATCCACGCGCTGACCGTGCGTGGCGCCCCGGCGATCGGAATTGCCGCCGCGTGGGGCGTGGTGCTGGCCGCGCAGCAGGTCCAGGCCGACGACGGCGCCCAGGCGCTGGCCAAGCTCGAACCGGCCCTGCAGCGCCTGAACGCTTCGCGCCCGACCGCCGTGAATCTTGCCTGGGCGCTGGCAAGAATGCGTCGCGCGCTGGCCCCGGCCGGCGCCGACTGGGCGCAGGTGCTGGCCGATGAAGCGCAGGCCATCGCCGAGGAAGACCTGGCCGCCAACCGCCACATGGGCGCGCTGGGCGCCGGCCTGATCGACGCCGGCAGCGGCGTGCTGACCCACTGCAACACCGGCTCGCTGGCCACCGCCGGCTTTGGTACCGCGCTGGGCGTGATCCGCGCAGGCATGGCCCAGCACCGCATCGGCCGCGTGTTCGCCGGCGAAACCCGGCCGTGGCTGCAGGGCGCGCGCCTGACCGTGTGGGAGCTGCAGCAGGACGGCATCGACGCCACCCTGATCGCCGACTCGGCCGCCTCGCATCTGATGAAGACCGGTGCGGTGCAGTGGGTGATCGTGGGCGCCGACCGCATCTGCGCCAACGGCGATACCGCCAACAAGATCGGCACCTACCAGCTGGCGATCGCCGCCCGCCACCACGGGGTGAAGTTCATGGTGGTGGCGCCGTCCTCCACGGTGGACATGGACACCGCCGACGGCGCGCAGATCGAGATCGAGCAGCGCGACCCCGGCGAGCTGTACGGCGTCGGCGGCACCCGTACGGTGGCCGAAGGCATTGCCGCCTGGAACCCGGTCTTCGACGTCACACCGGGCGAGCTGATCGACGCCATCGTGACCGAGAAGGGCGTGATCCTGAACCCCACCGTCGCCAACATGCAGGCCGCCTTCGGCTGAGACTCTCGGAATACCTGTAAGTCCCTGATTTATGCCGGTAAAAACCCCGTAAACAGCGGCTAAACACCCTCCGTTGTGGTAGACTCGATCAGTTAATCGAGATTCCGGCGCCGCCGCCCCGCAAGGGCCGGCGCGACGGACTGGACCGCTACCAGACAACGGAACCCGAATGGCAGAAAACGCCAAGGAAATCATCCAGGTCAACCTGGAAGACGAGATGCGCAAGAGCTATCTCGATTACGCCATGAGCGTGATCGTGGGCCGCGCCCTCCCGGATGCACGCGACGGCCTCAAGCCGGTGCATCGCCGCGTGCTGTACGCGATGAACGAACTGAACGCGCACAGCAACAAGCCGTACTACAAGTCGGCGCGTATCGTCGGTGACGTCATCGGTAAGTACCACCCGCATGGCGACCAGTCGGTGTACGACACCCTGGTGCGCATGGCGCAGCCGTTCTCGCTGCGCTACATGCTGGTCGACGGCCAGGGTAACTTCGGTTCGGTCGACGGCGACTCCGCCGCGGCGATGCGTTACACCGAAGCCCGCATGTCGCGGCTCACCCACGAGCTGATGGCCGACATCGACAAGGAAACTGTCGATTTCCAGCCCAACTACGACGAAAAGGAACTGGAGCCGACGGTCATGCCGACCCGGTTCCCAAACCTGCTGGTCAACGGTTCGGCCGGCATCGCGGTGGGCATGGCCACCAACATCCCGCCGCACAACCTGACCGAGTCGATCAACGCCTGCATCGCGCTGATCGAAAACCCGGAGATCGACGTTGACGGCCTGATGGAGTACATCCCGGGCCCGGACTTCCCGACCTCCGGCATCATCAACGGTACCGCCGGCATCGTCGCCGGTTACCGCACCGGTCGTGGCCGGGTGCGCATCCGCGCCAAGGCCGATATCGAAGTGGCCGACAACGGCCGCGAATCGATCATCGTCACCGAGATCCCGTACCAGGTGAACAAGGCCCGGTTGATCGAGAAGATCGCCGAGCTGGTCAAGGAAAAGAAGCTCGAAGGCATCAGCGAGCTACGCGATGAGTCCGACAAGGACGGCATGCGCATCTACATCGAAATCAAGCGCGGCGAGTCGGCGGAAGTTGTGTTGAACAACCTCTACCAGCAGACCCAGATGGAGTCGGTGTTCGGCATCAACATGGTGGCGCTGGTCGACGGCCGCCCGCAGTTGATGAACCTCAAGCAGATGCTCGAGGCCTTCGTGCGCCACCGCCGCGAAGTGGTCACCCGCCGTACCGTGTTCGAGCTGCGCAAGGCACGCGCCCGTGCCCACGTGCTGGAAGGCCTGACCGTTGCGCTGGCCAACATCGACGAGATGATCGAACTGATCAAGACCTCGCCCAATCCCAATGAAGCCCGCGAACGCATGCTCGCGCGCCTCTGGGAACCGGGCCTGGTCGGTTCGATGCTGGGTGCGGCCGGCGCGGAAACCTCGCGTCCGGAAGACCTGCCCAAGGGCGTGGGCCTGATCGAAGGCGGCTACCAGCTGACCGAGATCCAGGCCACCCAGATCCTGGAAATGCGCCTGCACCGCCTGACCGGGCTGGAGCAGGACCGCCTGACCGAAGAGTACAAGCAGCTGCTGGAAACCATCGCCGGGCTGATCCACATCCTGGAAGATCCGGACCGCCTGCTGCAGGTCATCCGCGAAGAGCTGGTCAACGTGCGCACCGAGTTCGGCGACGAACGCCGCACCGAGATCCGCCACAGCGAAGAAGACCTGGACATCCTCGACCTGATCGCGCCGGAAGACGTGGTGGTGACCGTGTCGCATGCCGGCTACGTCAAGCGCCAGCCGGTCAGCGCCTACCGCGCGCAGCGCCGTGGCGGCCGTGGCCGCAGTGCGGCAGCGACCAAGGAAGAAGATTTCATCGAACAGCTGTGGCTGGTCAACACGCACGACACGCTGCTGACCTTCACCAGTTCGGGCAAGGTGTTCTGGCTGCCGGTGCACCAGCTGCCCGAAGCCGGTTCGAATGCGCGTGGGCGTCCGATCATCAACTGGATCCCGCTCGAGAACGGTGAGCGCGTGCAGGCGGTGCTGCCGGTCCGTGAGTATGCCGAAGGCCAGTACGTGTTCTTCGCCACGCGCAACGGCACGGTCAAGAAGACCCCGCTGAGCGAGTTCGCGTTCCGCCTGGCGCGCGGCAAGATCGCCATCAACCTCGACGAGGGCGATGCGCTGGTCGGTGTCGGCCTGACCGACGGCGACCGCGACATCCTGCTGTTTGCCTCCAACGGCAAGACCGTGCGCTTCGGCGAAGACCGGGTCCGTTCGATGGGCCGTACCGCCACCGGCGTGCGCGGCATCAAAATGGCCAAGGGCGAGGAAGTGGTCAGCCTGATCGTGGCCGAGCGTGCCGGCGGCAGCGATGACGAGAACGAAGACGACGTGCAGGTCGAAGAAACCGCGGTCGAGAACGGCGATGCCGTGATCGAAGGCGGCGACGACGACAGCATGCTGTACATCCTGACCGCGACCGAGAACGGCTACGGCAAGCGCACCCCGCTGCCGGATTACCCGCGCAAGGGTCGTGGCACCCAGGGCGTGATCGGCATCCAGACCACCGAGCGCAACGGCAAGCTGGTCAGCGCGGTGCTGATGGGCTCGCGCGACGAGGTCCTGCTGATCTCCGACGGCGGCACCCTGGTGCGCACGCGTGGTTCGGAAATCTCGCGCGTGGGCCGCAACACCCAGGGCGTGACCCTGATCCGCCTGTCCAAGGACGAAAAGCTGCAGGCGGTGGAGCGGATGGACGCCTCCATCGACGACGTCGAGGACGAAGCCGAAGCAGCCGCAACTCCGGTCGAAGCGGCAGCAGCACCGGCCACCGGCGACGAAAATCCGCAGGGTTGATCGAACCGCCACGCAACACCGAACAACGCCGGCCAAACGCCGGCGTTGTTCGTTTCCGCTGCCGCGGAATTCGCCCCACCCGGTAGCGCCGGCCGTTGGCCGGCCCTCGCGCAGCTTCCGAAGCCGCAAAAATACGCACGACATTCACACCCCAACAGGCATAAGCTTCAAAAAACCGGCCCGCAGGGGAGGCCGGCAGCATCCAGGGTTCCGCCGTACCGGGGAGAACACCGATGTCCGCTGCACCGTCGTCCGAACCGTCCGTGGTGGCGCCCGCGCGCCACCCGCTCATCACCGTGCTCGCGATCCTCCTGATCATCCTCGGCCTGGTCCTCGGCGGCCTGGGCGCCTGGCTCGTTCAACTCGGCGGCTCCTGGTACTACGCATTGGCCGGCGCCGGCATGGTGGTCGCCGGCGTCCTGCTCTGGGGCAACCGCCGCAGCGGTGCCTGGGCTTACCTGCTGGTATTCGTCGGCACCGCGCTGTGGACCGGGTGGGAATCGGGCAGCGACTACTGGCGCTGGGTACCGCGGCTCGGCCTGGTCACCGCGCTGGGTCTCCTGCTCGCGCTGCTGCTGCCGACCCTCCGCACGCCGGTACCGCGCCGGGTGTCGCGCACGCTTGCCGGCGTGCTCGGGGTCGTGTTCGTCGTGGCGTTCGCGCTGGCCTTCGTGCCGCACGGCGCCGTGGCCGGCACCCAGGCGTTCCCGGTCGACGTCACCGGTACAGGCCTGGCGCCCACCAAAGAAGCGAGCCCGCAACCGGCAGACGAACCCGCCCCCGGCGACTGGACCGCCTGGGGTCGCAGCAACGCGGCCACCCGCTATTCGCCGCTGCAGCAGATCACCCCGGCCAACGTCGGCACGCTCGAGCTGGCCTGGCAGTTTCGCACCAGCGACCTGCCGAAGAAGCGCTGGGGCGCCGAAACCACGCCGCTGAAGGTTGGCGACACCCTGTACCTGTGCACCGCGCGCAACCAGCTGATCGCACTGGACGCGGCCACCGGCAAGGAGCGTTGGCGTTTCAACCCGAAGGTGAAGGACGCCAGCATTCCGTACACCGCCGCCTGCCGCGGCGTGTCGTACTACGAAGTGCCTGGCGTGCCGCAGGTCGACCCAGTGCTGGCCGACGTCGCCGCCGACCTGGCCCTGCCCGAAGCCTCCCCCAGCCTCGGCTCGCGCCCACTGGCGCCGGGCAACCGCGCGCTGTGCGCGGCACGCATCATCGAAGGCACGCTCGACGGCCGCCTGATCGCGGTCGACGCCGCCACCGGCCGGCCGTGCCCGGGCTTCGGCAACAACGGCCAGGTCGACATCACCCTGGGCATGGGCGACGTGCCGCCCGGTTATGTGTCGATCACTTCGCCACCGGCGATCGTGCGCGGGGTCGTTGTCACCGGCCACCAGGTGCTCGACGGCCAGCGCCGCGACGCACCGTCCGGCGTGATCCAGGCGTACGACGCGGAAACAGGCAAGCTGCGCTGGGCCTGGGACATGGACGCACCCGAGCGCAGCGGACTGCCGCCGCAGGGGCAAACCTATACACGTGGCACCCCGAACATGTGGACCACCGCAACCGGCGACGAGCAGCTGGGCCTGGTGTACCTGCCGATGGGCAATTCCGCCGGCGATTACTGGAGCGGGTCGCGCACCGAAAACCAGAACCGTTATGCCACCTCGCTGGTGGCGCTGGACGTCACCACCGGCAAACCGGTGTGGAATTTCCAGGCCGTGCGCAAGGACGTTTGGGATTACGACCTTGGCTCGCAGGCCACCCTGGTCGACTTCCCGACCGCCGCCGGCAAGGTGCCCGCGCTGCTGTTGCCGACCAAACAGGGCGACCTGTACGTGCTCGATCGTCGCACCGGCGAACTGCTGACCCCGGCCGAAGAGCGCGCGGTGCCTGGCGGTGGCGTGGAGCCGGACCAGCGCGCGCCAACCCAGCTGTTTTCGCTGTATCACACGCTGCGCAAGCCGGACCTGACCGAGCGCGACATGTGGGGCATCACCCCGATCGACCAGCTGGTCTGCCGCATCCAGTTCCGCAAGGCCAGCTACCAGGGCTTCTATACGCCGCCCACCGCCGACCGGCATTCCATCGAGTATCCCGGCTACAACGGCGGTTCGGACTGGGGCAGCGTCGCCGTGGACCCGCGCCATGGCGTGATCGTGGCCAACTACAACGACATGCCCAACTACAACCGCCTGGTGCCGCGCGCCGAAGCTGACCGCAAGGGCTGGGTGCCGCGCGAAATGGTGCGCGCCGACCGCGGCGGTGCCGAAGGGGCAGGGGACCCGCAGACCGGCACGCCGTACGCCATCGACGTCAACGCCGGCTGGCGCCTGCCGTTCACCAAACTGCTGTGCAAGCAACCGCCGTACGGCGGCATCCGCGCCATCGACCTGCGCAGCGGCAAGCTGCTGTGGGACCGCCCGTTCGGCAGTGCGCGCGGCAATGGCCCGTTCGGCATCCGTTCCGGCCTGCCGATTGAAATCGGTACGCCCAACAACGGCGGCTCCGCAATCACCGCCAGCGGCCTGATCTTCATCGCCGCTGCCACCGATGACCTGCTGCGCGCGATTGATATCAAGACCGGCAAGGAACTCTGGCACGCCAAGCTGCCGGCCGGCGGCCAGGCCAACCCGATGGTCTACGAATACGACGGCCGCCAGTACGTGGTGATCATGGCCGGCGGCCATCACTTCATGGAGACGCCTGCAGGAGATTACGTGATGGCCTATGCGTTGCCGAAGGGGCGCGAGTAGATCACACCACCCGCACCATCTTCCGCATCAGATGCTCCACCACGCCCTGCGGGTCCGCCGTGCGCCCCACATGCGTGCTCGACATCTGCACGATGGAACTGCGCTTTGCAGTCAGGAAATGGAAGCGCGACCGTGCGGGCAGCTGCGCGATCGGACCGGCCGTCGCATCGCCGCGACAGATCGCCACAATCGCATCCAGCCACGGCTGCAGCGCTTCCACATCCAGCGACGGCGCGAACGCCCGCATCCGCGCCGGATCGATTTCAATCGCCGCCTGCAGGTGCTTCGCCCCCGGGCAGGACACGATCACCCCGACGTTGATGAACTCTTCGCGCTCCACCCGCGGTACCACGCGGATGACCGCATAGTCATACGTATGCAGCGTGGGCACGGACGGCCTCCTGTACGAACGCGGCGCGCGCCTGCAGGCGGCACTTCAGGTAATCGATATATCCCTGGCGATACGACGCAGGGCTGTCGAACGCCGGCTCGTCCACCAGCCAGCTGTCCGGTACCAGGTTCACGATGCGCTCGATTTCTGCATCCGGCAGCAGGGCGGCCAGTTCGGCGTCCACCTCGGCGATCTTCGACGCGAACGGCAGCAGGACCTGGTCGCGGATCAGCACGAACGGCTTTTCGCAGGCGTCACCCGCGTTGGCCCAGTCGTGGTGGAAGTACATCGCCGCACCGTGGTCGATCAGGTACAGCTTGCGATGCCACACCATCAGGTTCGGGTTGCGCGCGGTGCGGTCCACGTTGCTGATGAACGCATCGAGCCACACGATGCGCGAGGCCAGGTCGGCGTCCACCGGCATCGCGGCCGGGTCGTAATTGATCGCGCCGGGCAGGTAATCGCTGCCCAGGTTCAGCCCTTCGCTGGCACGGATCAGGTCCTGGATCTCCGGATCGGGCTCGGTACGGGCGAACTCGCGGTCCAGCTCAACGAACATGATTTCCGGGATCGGCAGGCCCAGCGTTCGCGCCATTTCACCGGCGATCAGCTCGGCGATGAGCGCCTTCGGCCCTTGGCCGGCGCCACGGAACTTGAGCACGACCATGCCCTCGTCGTCGGTCTCGACCACGGCGGGCAGGGAGCCACCCTCGCGGAGCGGGGTGATGTAACGGAGCGCGTGGACGGTACGCAAGGGGCATCCAGGTAAAGGGGCAGCGGCGCCATCTTACCGGGTCTGGTCTGGACGCACGCTGGCGTGGCAGGCACAGTGCGGTCTACCGGCAGCAGGAGGCTTCAAGGAGAAACGCCATGCAGGATGACCCGCGTCCGTCGCGTGCCAAGGTGGGGCTGCCCCGCCTTCTGGCACTCATGGCGGCGATTTTCCTGCCGCTGGCCGCGTCGGCCCAGCCGGCCACGCCAGACGCCGACCCACAGCGCCATTCCGAACGCCCGCGCACCTGCCTGGTCCTCGGCGGTGGCGGCGCGCGCGGCGCGGCGCATATCGGCGTGCTCAAGGTGCTGGAGCGCGAACGCGTGCCGGTGGATTGCATCGTCGGCACCTCGATGGGCGCGGTGGTCGGAGGCCTGTACGCCTCCGGGTACTCGGCCAATGAGATCGAGACCGTGCTGGATGGCATCGACTGGGCCGAAGTACTGCGCGACAAGCCGCCGCGCAACGAACGCAGCATGCGTCGCAAGGAAGACGACCTGCGCCTGCTCGGCGGGGTCGAGGTGGGCGTCAGCAACGGCAAGATTGCCTTCCCGCGTGGGCTGATCCAGGGCCAGAAGCTCGAAATGCTGCTGCGTCGCCTGCTGCTGCCGACGTGGCAGGTGCGCGATTTCGACCAGCTGCCAATCCCGTTCCGCGCGGTAGCCACCGACATCGTCACCGGCGACAAGGTGGTGTTTTCCGAAGGCGACATGGCGCTGGCGATCCGCGCCAGCATGTCGGTGCCCGGCGTGTTCGCGCCGGTGCGCTACCAGGGCCGCCTGCTGGTCGACGGCGGAGTGGTCGACAACCTGCCCATCGACGAAGCGCGCAAGCTCGGGGCCCAGCGCCTGATCGTGGTGCGTGTCGGCACGCCGCTGATGGATGAAGAACGGCTGGATTCGCCGCTGGCGATCAGCCACCAGATGGCCGGCGTGCTGATGAAGCGCGTGGTCGACGCGCAGCTGGCCACGCTGGGTCCGCAGGACCTGCTGATCACCCCGCCGCTGGGCACGATGGGCAGCCAGGACTTCAACCATTCCCCACAGGCGGTGGGCGTCGGCGAGCAGGCGGCGCAGGCCGAAGTGACCGCTATTGAACGCTACCAGGTCAGCCCACGGCAGTACGCGGCCTTCCAGCAACAGCATCGGCCGCCCGCGTTCGAAGCACCCATCGTCGCATTCGTCGACGTGCTGCGCGGCGAAACCCGCACCCCGCGCGTGATCGAACAACGCCTGCAGCCGCAACTGGGCCAGCCGCTGCAGCCGGAGACGATCGAGCGCCAGGTCGCATTGACCTATGGCGAAGGCCGTTACGAACAGGTGCAATGGCGACTGGACGACCGCGAAGGCGAGCTCGGGCTGGTCATCGCCCCGCAGGACAAACGCTGGGGACCGGATTTCCTGCACTTCGCGCTGCGCCTGTCCGACGATTTCAACGGCACCAGCAACTACCAGTTGATCAGCGAGTACACGAAAACCGGCCTGAGCGAGCAGGGCGCCGAATTGAAGCTGCGCGCGGGCCTGGGCGAAGTCGAAGAACTGTTCGCCGAGTACTACCACCCGTTCGGGGGCAGTGGCCGCCACGCACTGTCCACGTATGCGCGTTACCGTGCCACCGACCTGGACCTGGTACTGGAGCAGGGCGGCTCGCTGGCGCAATATCGCTACAGCCAGTGGTACGGTGGCCTGCGCTGGGCGTACTCACCGCATCCGGACTGGGAATTCGCCACCTTCCTCGAGCGTGGCCAGGAGCGCGCGCGACTGGATATCGGCAATCCGACCCAGCTGGGCAACTACCGCGCCGACATGGGCAGCGTGGGCTGGCAGCTGCGGCACGATTCCATCGACAGTTCCGCCTTCCCCAGCCGCGGCCAGCGCCTGTCGCTGACCCGCCAGCACTACCTCGGCGCGCTGGGCACCGACAACCCGGCAGCCGTCACCCGCCTGCAGTGGGACGGTGCCTGGTCGCACGGCCGGAATCGTTGGCTGGGCGGCGTGCGCGCGTCGTCCGCGCACGGCGGCGATGACCTGCTCGCCACCTACGGCTTCCTGGGCGGACTCGGCAACCTGTCCGGATACCCCGAAGAATCGATCTTCGCCCCGCAGACCGCGCTGGCCCGGATGGTGTACTACCGCCGCGTGGCCCACGCCGATTCCCTGCTGACCATTCCGCTGTACGTGGGCGGCAGCCTGGAGTGGGGCGGCTACTGGGCCGCGCGCGACCAGGTGGACACCGACGGCATGCAAAGCGCCGGCAGCATCTTCGTCGGCGCCGACACCTTCCTCGGCCCGGTGTTCCTGGGCTACGGCCGCGCCGAAGGCGGGCACGACGCGTTCTACCTCACGTTCGGGTCGTTGTTGCGGACGCTGGACGGGTTCTAGGGCTTGGTCAAACTAAGATCAATCGATTGATCTTAGTTGCGAAAGCGAAGTGGCCCAAGGGTTTCCGGCGGATTTTTGGTTCCCGTGGAGGCCGGATTGCCTCAATTGCACATGTCTTTTGTCCTATTCCGGGTCGAATTTGGATCGATACAATCGAAGCAGCCACGCGGGCCGTGGCGCAACCTGGGAGTCCGTAGTGCACCGTACGATGCTGGCTGCTGCTTCGCTTGTCCTGACCGCCGCGCCCTGCGCCCTGCAGGCCGCCGACCTCGCCGCCGAGGTCAATCCCTTCATCGGCACCACCAACGCCGGCAACGTGTATCCGGGTCCGTCGGTGCCGTTCGGCATGGTGGCCTTCAGCCCTGAAATGACCCCGCTGCCCGGCAAGCGCTTCGCGTTCGCGGCGCCCGGCGGCTACGAGTGGCGCGGCAATGGCGTGCGCGGCTTCAGCCTGACCCATGTGTCCGGCACCGGCTGCACCGGCGCCAGTGGCGACATCCCGATCATGCCGGTCACCAGCAAGGTGGAGCTGTCGCCGTCCTCGGCCGACGCCGCCCTGCGCTATGCCAGCGTGCTCGACCACAAGCGCGAAAGCGCCAGCCCCGGCGCCTATACGCTCACCCTCGACAACGGCGTGGTGGTGAACCTGGGCGCCACCGCGCGCACCGCCGTCGGCCAGTTCCAGTTCCCCGCCGACAAGCCCGCCAACCTGCTGTTCCGCACCTCCGACAGCGAAGTGGGCAGCACCGATTCCAGCATCGTGATCGACCCGGCCACCCGCACCGTGCGCGGCTCGGTGACCGCCGGCAACTTCTGCGGTTACCTCGCCGAAGACCGTCGCGAGAGCTATTACACCCTGCATTTCGTCGCCGAATTCGATCAGCCGTTCGAAGTGGGTGGCACCTGGCGCGACGACACCGTGCAGCCCGGCGCGCGCGAAGGCGGCGGTGGTACCAGCTACGGCACGCAGGGCCACCCGCCGGTCGGCAAGGGCGCTGGCGGCTGGATCCAGTTCGACCCCAAGCGCAGCCCGACCGTGACCGCACGCATCGGCATCTCGTATGTCGACGAAGCCGGCGCGCGCGCCAACCTGCGTCGCGAAAGCCCGGCCGGCACCACCGTGGCCGCGACCCAGGCCGCCACCCGCGCCGAATGGAACAAGACGCTGGGGCAGGTCCGCGTGGAAGGCGGCACGCCCGACGAGCGCACCGTGTTCTACACCGCGCTGTACCACGCGCTGCTCGCGCCGAACCTGTTCAGTGACGGCGACGGCCGTTACCGCGGCATGGACGGCAAGGTCCACGCGTTGTCCAAGGGCCAGCGCGCCCAGTACGCCAACTATTCCGGCTGGGACGTGTACCGCTCGCAGCTGCAGCTGGTGACCCTGCTGCAACCGCAGGTGGGTTCGGACATCGCGCAGTCGCTGCTCAACCAGGCCGACCAGAACGGCGGCGTGTGGGACCGCTGGACCCACCTGACCGGCGCTACTGGCGTCATGAACGGCGATCCCTCGCCGCCATCGGTGGCCGCGATCCATGCCTTTGGTGGACGCAGCTTCGACCTGAAGCGCGCCTACGCTTCGCTGAAGCAGGCGGCCACCGTGCCGACCGAACGCGACCTCAGTCGCCGCGGCTGCCCGGTGCTGTGCGTGGGCCAGCGCCCGGGCCTGGACCAGTGGATGGCGCTGAAGTACATGCCAGTGGGTGCGCCGGGCTGGGGCACCGCGTCGGACACGCTTGAAATGGCCGCTGCCGATTTCGGCCTGGCCGAGCTGGCCAGCGCCGCCGGCGACAAGCAGGGCGCCGCGCTGTTCCGCGAACGCTCCGGCTGGTGGCGCAACCTGTACAACCCGAAGGCGACCGCGCAGGCCGGATACATCCAGCCGCGCAACGCCGACGGCAGCTGGCCGGCATTCGATCCCGCCTCGGACGAGGAGTTCGTGGAAGGCAGCGGCGCGCAGTACCTGTGGATGGTGCCGTTCGACCCGGCCGGGCTGATCGCCACGCTGGGCGGCCGCGACGCGGCGATCCAGCGCCTGGATGCGTTCTTCCGCAAGGAAAATGGCGATTGGGCGGTGACCAAGTCCGGCCCGTTGCATGCCGAGCTGGACAACGAACCGTCGGTTGCCGCGCCGTGGCTGTACAACTTCGTCGGGCAGCCGTGGAAGACCCAGGAAACCGTGCGCCAGGCGATGCGCCAGATCTGGACCAACGCACCGGAAGGCATGCCGGGCAATGACGACCTCGGCCAGATGTCGTCGTGGTACGTGTGGTCCGCGCTCGGCCTGTACCCGCTGTATCCGGGTCGCGCCGACCTGGTGATCGGCAGCCCGCTGTTCCGCAAGGCGGTGATCCAGCGTCCGGGCGCCACCTTGACCGTGACCGCAAGCGGCGCAGCCATGGATGCGCCGTACGTGCAGGCGCTGCGCGTGAACGGCAAGCCGAGCGACGCCAGCTGGCTGCCGGCCAGCTTCGTGCAGAAAGGCGGTACGCTGGACTTCGAGCTGGGCACCACGCGCAACACGCAGTGGGGCACGGCCACGCTGCCGCCTTCTTACGGACCGGAATGATCAGCGCCGTACATCCACTGCTGCTGCGTAGTGCCGCCGTGCTGCCATGGCTCGGCCTGTTCGCGAGCGCGGCCATGGCCGTGATCGTGACCGCGTTCGGCCTGCTGGCGATGCCGTACTACACCGAGCTGTTCGGCGCTGCCGGGCAGCCGTTGCCGTGGATCACCCGTGTTTTCAGCCAGGCCTGGGGAGCGGCCTGGCTGGCACCGGTGCTGGTCGGCGCCGCGCTGTTCCTGCGCACCACGCCGGTTGTGCGCATCGCCGCCGGCGTGTTCGGCCTCGGCGCGGCCGTGCTCGGTGCGGTCAGCGCGCTGTTTGCGATGTACCTGCCTTACTTCAAGCTGGCATCGCTGGTCTGAACTCCGCCGTGGACGCGTGGGCCACGAAGTGCGTGGCCAGCGCGTCCACGAACCGCTGCGGTGACTCCACGTTCATCAGGTGCCCACCGGGCAGCATGCACAGCGTGGCGTGCGGCAGGCCCGCGACCAGCGCATGCACGCCTTCCTGCGGGGCCAGCCGGTCTTCATCGCCGCCAATCACCAGGGTCGGCATGCGCAGCCGCGACAGCGCAGGGCGACCGTCGAAGGCCAGCATCGCCTGCAGCAGGCGCAGCCAGTCGTCGCGGTCCTGCTCGTCGTCGGCGCTTTCCGGGTAATCCAGGTACGGGGCGGCCGCCGGGCTGGACAGGAAACGGTCCGAGAACAACCACGGCAGCACCAGCTCGAAGATCTGCTTCGGCGTGGCGCCATTGGCGTAGACCGCGCCGATCGCCTTCAGGAACAGCTCGGCCTGGGTGCCGGTGTGCGCGAAGGTGGCGGCCAGCACCAGGCTGCGCACCCGCTGCGGCGCGGCCAGTGCCAGCGCCTGCGCCACCGTTCCGCCCATCGAGAAGCCCACCACGTGGGCGGCATCGATGCCGGCGACGTCCATGATCGCCAGGACATCCTGTGCGAGGTCTTCAATCGAGAAGGGCAGGTTGCCACCGGGCGTTTTTCCGGAGCCGCGCAGGTCCACCGCGAGCACCCGGAAGCGGTCGGCGAGCGCGTGTTGCTCGGCCACCCAGAACGTGGCGTCGCCGCCCAGTCCATGGATCAGCACCACCGGCGGTGCATCGGCGGGGGAAGCGGTTTCGGTCCAATGGGCAGGACCGCGTGACGTCGTCATCAGGGGCATGGGAAACACCAGCAGGGCAGGCAGGGGCGGGAGGATAGCGGTTGGCGCAGGCGGACGCTCATGCGGCGCGCAGGTCGGGCAGCTCGATGCCGTTGGCAGCGGCCGCCATCTGCGCGTCCGGTACCGGGCCCTGGCGGGTCATGTCTACCAGCGCCTGGTTGAGGTCGACGAAGCCGCGCATGCGCGCTTCGTAGCGGGCGAACGCGGCTTCCGGCGTGGTCGGTGTGTTGGCCAGTTCGCGGGCCAGCACGAACGCGCCGACCAGCGCCAGGCTGGTGCCCTGGCCGGAGAACGGCGACGCGCAATGCGCCGCGTCACCGACCAGCGCGACCCGCCCGTTCGACCAGCGCGGCAGTTTCACCTGCACCAGTTCGCCGAAGTAGAAGGCGTCGGTGCTGTCCACCGCGTCCACCAGCGGTTGCCAGTGCCCACCCAGCCCGCGCAGTTGTGCGCGGGTGAGCGCCTTCTGGGCGGCCACGTCGTGGCGCAGCGCGCTGTCCACCTCGGCACCGAACCCGGCGCCCACCCGCAGCTCGCGGCCGCTGGCATCGGGATAGACCACCACGCCCAGTTCGGCGTCGCGGTACATGCCTTCGCGGCCGTCCAGCGCCAGCAGGTTGGGCGCGCTGTAGAACGCCAGCGCGCCGCCGAGTGGCCGCAGGCAGTCGTCGCCCGGCTGTACGGCATGACGGCGCACCGGCGAGTAAACGCCGTCCGCGCCGATCACCACGTCGTAGGTGCGCGAGAGCTGGCGCGCGAAACTCACGGTCACGCCATTCGCGCCGGGCGTCAGCGCGGTGATGTGCTCGTCGAAGCAGATGTCTGCGCTGGCACCGACGGCGTCGGCCAGCACCCGGCACAGGATGTCGCGGAAGAGTTCGATATCGGCGCTGTCGAGCTTGCCACCGCTGAAGGTGCGGCTGTCATCCACGCTGACCGGTTCGCCCTGGCGGTCCAGCATGCTCAGGCCGCGCAGGCGGGTACGCTGCGCCTGCAACGTGTCGTGCAGGCCCATGGCCTTGACCACCTCCAGCGCCACGCCGCGGATATCCACCGCTTGGCCGCCATCGCGCAGCAGTGGTGCCTTTTCCACCACGGTGACAGGGAAGCCGTAGTGGCGCAGCCACCAGGCGGTGGCAAGGCCGGCGACACCGGCGCCGGAAACGAGAACGGTAGGAAGCGGGGGCATGGCAAACGATCCAGGAAGGGAGTGCGCCTATCCTGGGGCGATGCGCGCGCTGCTTCTTGACCTGGGTCAAGCCGGGGCGATCAATGCGGCGCCGGCAGCCCGAGCAGTTCAGAAACGCCCAGCCAGCCGATCTGCACGCCGATGCATAGGATCACGAAGGCCAGCAGGCGCAGCATCACCTGCATGCCGGTGCGGCCGAGCAGGGCCTGCAGCCGGCCGGCGTAGCGCATGCACAGGTAGATAAGCGCGCACAGCGCCACCAGCGCGCTGGCGGCCGCCACCACATGCACCACTTCCGGGCCCTGTTCGGGCGAGGTGGTGCCCACGGCGGTTGCCACCGCAATCGCGCCGGGACCTACCGTGAGCGGCAGGGTGAACGGATAGAAGGTCTGCGATTCGACCGTGGCGTCCAGATCCAGGTCCTGGCG
This sequence comes from Stenotrophomonas sp. VV52, assembly GCF_002893095.1. GTDB lineage: Bacteria > Pseudomonadota > Gammaproteobacteria > Xanthomonadales > Xanthomonadaceae > Stenotrophomonas > Stenotrophomonas aracearum. The sequence goes on from NZ_PKQQ01000001.1 coordinate 486,682, forward strand.
TGCCTCGGCCTGGGCTGCGCCGGTCAGCGAGACCCGCTCCGGTTGCGCGGGCGCATTGAGCAGCCGCCATCCCGTGGCTGCAATCACCAGGCCGCCGGCCAGGCGCAGCACCGGGATCGAGATCCCGAAGAAGGACAGCACCCAGGCCCCGATGCTGATCGACACCGCCAACATCACCAGGCTGTTGAACGCGACCGCGCGCGCCACCTGGGCACGTTGATTCTGCGTGGCATCGGGCAGCAGGCCCAGCACCATCAGCGCCGCGCCGGGTGGGTTGATCACCGGCAGCAGGCTGGTGAAGATCACCAGGAACGCATGGCTGAATTCATTCCACATGATGCTTTCCATAGGGAAGGCCGGGTTCGCCTGCCCACCTTGCCAGAAAAAAGCCGCACGCGAAGCGTGCGGCTTTGGATTCAAGACGCGAACAGGTTCTCAGTAGCCCCACCAGGGCTGGCAGTGCAGGTGGCCATACGGGCCGCGCCAGCAACGACCACCCGGATACGGATGCGGACCGCCGCCCCAGCCCCACGGGCGCGGGCCATACATCGCCGGGCCGTACCACCAGTCGATGAACACACTGGCATGCTGGCCGGCGTCGGGCAGGGTGCCGCCCAGCACGCGGATGTCATAGGTCAGGTTGTTGCCGCTCAGGCGCGGATTGGTCAGCTCGACCACGGCCAAGTCGGTCTTGCCGTTGACCACGGTGGAGACCGTGGCGTTGGGCGGGTCCTTCTGGAAATCGTCCTTGCCGCTGCCCCAGTAGCTCACGAACTTCGCGGTGGACACGTCACCGGTCATGCGCTCGGGGCGGTCGGTGAACATCAGGGTCTGCTCGCCCACACCCTTCAGGGTCAGGGTCTTGCCGTCGGACTGGAAACCATTGCCGGTCTGCACGAACAGCCAGTTGGCGGCTGGCATCGGCTCCACGTTGCCGGCAGGCGCCGCCGCCTTCGCGCTTGCGGGGGCGGCCTGGGCGCTCAGTGCGCACCAGGGCAGAAGGAGCAGCATCGCCACTCCGAGGGAAAAACGCTTCATTGCTGTCTCCGAAAAAGGGGTTGGGGGCGAGGGCAGCAGGGACGGGGGAGAGGGTGCGTCCGCCGCTGCCATCGCTGGGGGAGGACGTTACGAGCCCACGCGGGGCCGCCACTTGACCCAGGTCAAGCGCGGCGAGCACGGCGGTGAAGGTTCAGCCAGGGTGCTGCGCACGCAGCTGGCGCACCACCCGCCGCCAGGCAACGGCGGCGATCAGGAGCAGGATCGCCCCGAACACCAGCAGCGCGGTGCGCCCACTGTCGTTGAACGCGATCAGTGCCAGCGTCAGCACGCCGGTCACGGTGAGGGAGATCGCAACGGTGCGCGCCGGTGCGTGATCGTTCGCGTCGACGGTCGTCATCAGCGTCGGCGCGTAGGCGTCGATGCGCGCGCGCACGCGCTGCCATTGCGGTGCAGGACCTTTCGCGACGACGTGCGATATCGAGAGGATCAACACCGGCAACACCGCGCCAACCAGCACGTCGGTGAGTCGTGGGTTGGCGTGTATCCAGCGCGCGGGCGCGCTGTCGGCGAACCACCCCAGGTCCATGCCCAGCCGCACCAGTACGCCGATGGTGAAGCTGATCCCGGCGGTAGCGAACACCGTGCGCGTTCCGATCCGGCCACTGAGCAGGCCCCAGATCGTCGGCGCCATCAACGGCCCGAGCAGCATGCCGGTCAGGGTCAGTACGATGGTCTCTGCACCGCCCATGCGCGGCACGCACCAGGCCACCGCGATCAACGCCGCGCCGATCAGCAGGGCGAACAGGCGCCCGGCAGCCACCAGGCGGCGCTCGCTCGCATCCGGGCGCAGGCGCCGGTAGAACTGTTCGGTGAGCACGCCGGCGAACACATTGATCTGTCCGCTGATCGCACTCGCCGTGGCCGAGAACATCGCCGCCATCATCAGGCCCAGCATGCCCGCCGGCAGCACCAGCTGGCTGGCCAGGATGTAGGCCTGTTCGGGATCCGCAGCCGGTTGCAGAAGGCGGTACAGGATGGGCGGGGTCAGCCACAGGGTGGGGCTGATCAGGTACAGCGCGCCGAACAACCACGCGCTCCAGCGCGCGTCGCGCTCGGTCGGCACGCAGATGTAGCGCTGTGCGAACGCCCACTCCGCGCCGACCAGGAAGAAATGCACCGCCACCCAGCCGGCCATGAACCACAGCGTGTACTGGCTGGAGAACGGCTGGAAGAAGGTCTCCGGTACCGGTGCCAGCGGCGCGCCGCTGTGCAGCTGCCACCACAGCAGCGGAATCACGAACAGCACCGCCAGTTGCAGCACGATGAACTGCAGCACGTCGGTCATCAGCACCGCCCACAGCCCGCCGGTGACCGTGTAGGCCACCACTACCGCGCCGAACACGCCGATCGCCACCGCCAGTGAAAGATGCCCGGTGGCGTCGTCGCGCAGCAGGTGGCCCGGTTCCAGCGGCACCAGCGCCACCAGCATCACCGACAACGCATACAGCGCCACCCCGGTGGATACGATGCGCATGCCCATCATCGCCCAGGTGTACAGCTGCACCGCCTGCGGTCCGAACCGCAGCTGCACGAATTCGGCTGGGGTGGTCACGCCCGTTCGCCGCCAGCGCCCGGCGACGAGGCTTCCCACCAGCAGCCCGGCAATGCCGATGCAGGTGTTGATCGCAATGGCGACCACGCCTTCGCGATAGGCCAACCCGCCCCAGACCACGAAGGTGCCGGCCGACTTGAGGGTCATGAACCCGCTCAGCCCGGACACCCACCACGGCGAACGGCCGTCGGCAGCGAACATGTCGCGCGAGCGCCGGTTGCGCCCGGCGTAGCGCAGGCCGATCAGCAGCGTGCCGATCAGGTAGGCAGCCAGCACCACGAAATCGATCGGTGCCATCGTCAGAAGTTCATGCGCAGGCTGAGGCCGGCACGCCGGCGGAAATCTCCCGGCAGTTGCTGCGCATATGCGTTGGCGCCACCGGCGGTGCTCACCGGCATGATGTTGGCGGCATAGCGGGTGTCGGCCAGGTTGTGCACGTACACACCCAGTTCGACCTTGCCATCAGCAAAAATCAGGCCCGCCGACAGGTCGGCGATGCCGTACGCGCGCTGGGTCATCCGTGGGTTCTGGCTGATGTCGAACACCACCGCGTCCTCCCAGCGGTAGTCGGCCTGGACATACACATCCATCGTCGCGGTCAGCGGCGCGTCGTAGCGCGCGCCCAGCACACTGCGCCAGCGCGGCGCGTTCATGAACGGCTTGCCGTCCAGGTTCTGGACGAACGCACCGCCGTTGCCGGTCGGCAGGCAGCCCTGCGCGGCGGTCTGGCCGGTGTAGCAGGGGCCATTCGGCACGCCGTCGAAGCGCGCATCCAGCCAGGTCACCCCGCCACTGAGGCTGAAGTACGCATGCGGGCGCGCGATGAATTCCAGCTCCACCCCGTCGATGGCCACGCCGCCGGCGCTTGTCAGCAGGAACAGTCCTTGCGCGGCGCTGTAGGTCTGCGCCTGGTAGTCGTTGATGCGGGTGCGAAAGCCGGTGAGGTTCAGCATCAGTGCGTTGTCGAACAAGGTGCTTTTCAGTCCGGCCTCGAACAATTCGGAGGTCTCGGCAGGCGCGGGCAGCTGCGCGAACTGGGCCGCGGTCAGCCCCAGCGTGGCGGCCAGGCCTTCGCCTTTGTAGCCGGTGCCCCAGCCCAGGTACCCGGTGACGACCGGGGTGAACGCATAGCTGGCGCTGAGCCGGCCGATGCTGGCGCTGTCGCGGTAGCGGCCGCTGACCGGCCCGAACGCCGGCAGCGTGGCGGGTTGGTCGGCACCGTTGAAGCGCGCGTCCTGCGGCCGCACGAAGCGCAGCTGCTGTCGCTCGGTGAGCAGGCGCAGGCCGGCGGTCAGGGTCAGGCGTTCGCGCGGTCGCCAGTTGGCTTGGCCGAACAGCGCGGCATTGCGGCTGTCCACGTCCGAATGCCCGGCCAGCACTGCCTGGTCGCCGGGCACGCGCGGCACCACGCGGCCATCGGCCGCGATGTCGGTGGTCGCGCCGATGTTGAGCCCGCGCCGGTCCAGCGAATTGTGGACCGCACCGTCGAAGTAGTACGCGCCCAGCAGATAGTCGAACGCGGTGTCGGTGGGCGAGGCCAGCCGCAGTTCCTGGGTGAAGGTGCGGCTGGATTCGATGTTGAAGTTGCGCGTGACCAGCTGCGCCGGGGTGTCGTCCAGGTCCACGTCGCTGTCGTTGTCGAAGCGGCGCCAGCCGGTGATGCTGGTCAAGGTGTACCGGCCCAGCGCGATCCGCGCGGTCAGTGCCGCGCCGGCATTCTTCTGGCGCACGAACGGCACCACGTCATTGTTGACCTGCTCGTTGTCGCGCCCGACGGCAGTGCCGGTCGGCAATGCGCGCGGATCTGTCGTGGCCTGGGTCAGCGGCAGCGCGCAGCAATCGGCGTCCAACCGGCTCACGTCCGCGCTCAGGGTCACGTCCGAGCGCCGGTCGGCCGACCGCCACTGCAGCTTGCCACGCACGCCATACGCGCGCTGGTCGTTGAACGTGCGCCCATCGCGCAGGTTCTCGACATCGCCATCGCGGCTGCGTTCGAACGCCGCCAGCCGGTACGCCAGCTGGTCGCCGAGCGGTCCGGACACGGCCGCCTCCAGGCGTTGCTCGTTGTCCTGGGCGAGCAGGGCAGACAGGGCGCCGCTGCGGCGTTCGAAATCCGGCGCGCGGGTGATCACCTGGATCACACCCGCCGACGCGTTCTTGCCGAACAAGGTGCCCTGCGGACCTCGCAGCACCTCCACCCGTTCGACATCCAGCAGGTCGCTGAAGGCCGCACCGGGGCGCTGCAGCACAACGCCGTCCACCACGGTGGCAATGCTCGGCTCCACTCCGGTGGAGAACACGTCGGTGCCCACGCCGCGGATGCGGATGGCGTTGTTGCGCAGCTCGTTGCCCGCCGAGAACGTCACGCTCGGCACCAGCGCCTGCAGGCGGCTGATATCGATCGCCTGGCGACGCTGCAGGGTCTGCCCGTCCACCACCGACACCGCCAGCGCGATGCGCTGCACGTTCTCCTCGCGGTGCTGGGCGGTCACCGTGATCCGGTCCAGGGCCGTCACCGAGGGCGTGGCGCGGGTGGTGGGGTCTTCCCGCGCGAATACCGCCGCTGCCGGCTGCGCCAGCACCGTGAAGAGGGCCATCTCCAGCGACCGCCATGGCATGCGCCACTCCATGAACGATGGTTCGGATTCATTCTGTAACGTGACCTGCGTCGCTGCACAGGCGTGTTCAGCTGAAAAGTGACCAGTAAAACTACTGCCTGTTCAGCCTCATCTACGGTGCCGCAACGGTTTGCAGCGGTGCGCGCCAACTTGCGGAACGCCGTTCTAAAAATTAGGATCGGCAACGTCGGCCCCAGCCCCGGACAGCGATCATGGCGCGAACCAGGCACTCCGCATCCCGCGACGACCTCGCCGAGGTCGTGGACGATGGCGACCCGCGTTTTGCCATCCCCGGTGCGCAGGCCCTGTCCAAGGGGCTGAGTCTGCTCACCCTGATCGCAGACGCCCCGCACCCGCTGCCCTTCAGCGAACTGGGCCGGTACTCCGGGCTGCCCAAGAGCACGCTGCACCGGATATTGCAGACCCTGATCGAATACCGGCTGGTGCGCGTGGACGAGGCCAGCCAGACCTACCGCCTGGGCACGCGCCTGTTCGAAATGGCGCACCGGGTGTGGAGCGATTTCGACCTGCGCAGCGCGGCCGAGCCCGAGCTGCTGCGGCTGCGCGAACTCGCCCAGGAAACCACCCGGCTGGGCATCCTGGAAGGGCGCGACATCCTGATCATCGACCAGCGCGACCACGTGCAGGCGATGCGCCTGGCCAACGGCGTGGGCAGCCGCATGCCGGCGGTGGTCACCTCCATCGGCAAGGCGATGATGTCGCATCGTCCGCCCGAAGAACTGCAGCGGTACCTCAGCAGTGGGCCGCTGACCGCGCTCACCCCGCATTCGATCCTCGACCTGGCCGAGCTGCAGCGCGAGATGGACCTGATCAAGGCCCGCGGTTACGCCGTGTCGGTCGAGGAATCCGCACTCGGTGTCAGCGGCGTGGCGGCGCCGATCCTGGACCACCGCGGCGAAGCCATCGGCGCGGTCAGCATCAGCGGCCCGTCGTTCCGGCTGCCGCTCGAACGCCTGCATGCATTGGGCCGCGACGTCATCGAAGCGGCGCGACGCATTGCCGGCAACGTGGGGGAAACCTTCATGTCGATCAGCACCTCGGTCACGCCGAGCCATGCCGTGGACCACGACGTGCGCTGCGTGATTCCGCACAGCGCGTTCCTGGCCGAAAGCCCGCACTGGCTGGGTGACGGACGCTCGCTGCTGTGGGTGGACATCCTGGCGCCGTCGGTCAACATCTCCAACCTGGTCACCGGCGATACGCGGACCACGCCGCTGGGCGAACTGGTCGGCGTGGTGGTGCCGCGCACCTCGGGCGGTTTCATCGCCGCCACCCAGAGTGGATTCCGCGCGCTCGACCTGCCCAGCGGCGACATGCATCCCATCGCCGCACCGCTGCACATGAGCGGGCGGCGATTCAACGACGGCAAATGCGATGCGTTGGGCCGCCTGTGGGCCGGCACCCTGGCCATCGATGCCACGCCCGAACGCGGCGCGCTGTACCGGCTCGACACCGACGGCGTACTCGACGAAATCGAAAGCGGCTTCCACATCTCCAACGGACTCGGCTGGAGCCCGGACAACACCCGTTTCTACCTGGCCGACTCCGGTCGCCGCACCGTCTACGTGTACGACTACGCGCTGGACACCGGCCGGGTGTCGAACAAGCGCGTGTTCGCCACCTTCACCGACTCCGAGGGCATGCCTGACGGCCTGGCGGTCGACGCGCAGGGCCATGTGTGGTGCGCCATGTGGGACGGCTGGGCGATCAAGCGGCTGGCGCCGGACGGCACCGTCGTGCGTAGCATCGACCTGCCGGTTCCACGCCCCACCAACCTGGCCTTCGGCGGGCCGCAGCTGAAGACGCTGTACATCACCACCGCGCGGATCCGCCTGTCGGCCACCCAGCTGGCCGCCGCGCCGCTGTCGGGCAGCCTGCTGGCGCTGGACGTGGATGTCGCCGGCGCGCCGGTGCGCGGTTACGGCGGCTGACATGGCCCGGTACCCCTCGCTTGCGGGCAAGGTGGTGGTGGTCAGCGGGGGCGCGTCGGGCATCGGCGCGGCCATCGTGGAAGCCTTCGCGCTGCAGGGCAGCCAGGTGTGCTTTGTGGACATCGACGCCGGCGCGGCCCAGCGCACCGTGGCAGCGCTGGAGGCGCGCGGCATCGCGGCACCAGCGCATGCGGTCTGCGACCTGCGTGACATCGAGGCCTCGCTGTCGGCGGTGCAGGGCCTGCTGGCCGGGCGCACCCCGCATGCGCTGATCAACAACGCCGGCAACGACCAGGCCCAACCGCTGGGCGAGGTCAGCCCGGCCGACTGGGACGACCGCGTCGCGGTCAACCTGCGCCACCAGTTCTTCCTCGCCCAGGCGCTGTCCGTGCCGATGCGCGCGGCCGGGCAGGGCGCCATCGTCAATCTTGGCTCGGTGGCATGGCGCATCGGCGTGCCCGGCGTGCCGGTGTACTGCACGCTGAAGTCGGCCGTGGAAGGGCTGACCCGCAGCCTTGCCCGTGAACTGGGAAGCGACGGCATCCGCGTGAATGCGATCGCGCCCGGCTGGGTGCTGACCGAGCGGCAGCTGGCCAAGGCCGCCGCCGACCCGGGCAAGTCCGCGCGCTACCTCGAGCGGCAGTGCCTGAAGACCCACCTGCGGCCGGCCGACATCGCCGAGATGGCGCTGTGGCTGTGCGCCGACGAAAGCGCGATGTGCACCGGGCAGACCTTCACCGTGGACGGTGGCGTGGCCTGACCGGCCGTTGACCGGCCGCTGACCGGCCAAAGTTGCGTTGACTTGATCTGGGTCATGTGGCCGGCATCCGGCCGCCGCTACCGTGCGCGTGCCCCCCGTCCCGTCAGCGAGAACGGCATGCCTCCCGTCCCACGCAAACCTGCGCCCCCGATGCACACACCCAGCCTCGACGAGGACATGTGCGTGCACATCTTCACCACCTCGGCCGCGATGATCGGGGTGTGCATGACCGTGGTCGGCGTGCTGCACGTGATCATCGTGCTTCGCAAGGTCGACACCTTCGGCGACGACCTGCTGTGCATCAACTCCCTGATCTACCTGGCCTCGTGCCTGAGCGCCTACTGGGCGCTGCGCACCCGCCGCCGCAAGCGCAACCGCACCCTTGAATGGGCCGCCGACTGGCTGTTCCTGCTCGGGCTGGTGGTGAGCACCATCGCCACCGCCTTCATCACCTGGGCGGTTGCCGGCACCTGACGCCGCAGCCACCCCTTTCCGTTTCTCCTACAGGTATCGCCATGGACGCCCCAGCCACTGAACCCACCCCCTCACGCGCGCGCCGCCTGCGACGCCTGCATGACCTTTACGCCGTGGCCCTGGTGGGCGCGCTGCTGTTCACCGGCGCCACCGTCGCGCAGGCGCCGGCCGAGCGCAGCACCCCGGGGGCACCGCTGCAGCCGCCGGTCGAGATCCGCTACGGCGCCGACGGGGTCAGCCAGGGCACGCTGCGCGCAGCGATGTCGCAGGTGTCGGTGGGCGGCGAGCCGTATCGCGCGCTGGTGTTCAACGGCAACTACGATTCGCCGCTGATCCGGACGAAGCCGGGCGGCACCATCGCGGTCACGCTGGACAACCAGATGGACGAGAAGGCCAACCTGCATTTCCACGGCATGACGGTGACGCCGCTGGATTCGGGCGACAGCATCTTCCGCGAAGTCGGCCCGCACCAGCAGGGCCTGTACCGGTTCAAGCTGCCGCCGGACCACAGCCCCGGTGCGTACTGGTACCACAGCCACTTCCACGGCGGCGCCCAGCGCCAGGTGGAATCCGGCATTGCAGGACCGATCCTGGTCGACGGCATCCTCGACCCGTTCCCCGAACTGAAGGGCATCAAGGAGCGCGTGCTGGTCCTGCGCAACTTCCAGAAGACCAGCACCGGCAAGCTGGCCAGCGCGATCGTGACCAGCGCACCGTCGATCCGCACCGTGAACGGCCAGGCCGACCCGGTAATCGACATCCAGCCTGGCGAAACCCAGCTCTGGCACCTGCTCAACATTTCCGCCAACCAGTATTTCCGCGTGCGCATCAACGGCCAGGACGTGCAGATCCTCTCGCGCGACGGCAACACCGTGACCAGGAAGGTGATGACCGACGAACTGCTGATCGGGCCGTCGGCGCGCTTCAGCGTGCTGGTGGTGGGTCCGCCCGCCGGTGACCACCCGGTCGAGCTGGCCGCCGGCAACACCGGCGCCGCCGGCGACCAGTACAAGGGTGCGCGCATCGCCACGCTGCGTTCGGCCGGTGCACCGGTGCCGACCCGCTCGATCACCAGCGCGTACCCGGCGGCGCAGGACCTGCGCAACGTCGCGGTCGCCAACGTCCGCCAGTTCGCCTTCCAGGATTCGCCCACCGACGGCGACGCCTTCATGATCAACGGCGAGCGCTTCGACCCGCGCCGGGTCAACACCACCGTCAAACTGGGCGACGTGGAAGAGTGGCGCCTGTACAACCCGTCGCAGGAGCTGCACCAGTTCCATATCCACCAGACCGACTTCCAAGTGGTGGCGATCAACGACAAGCCGGTGCCGTTCAGCGGCTACCGCGACACCGTGTTCATTCCCACACGCGGCTCGATCACCCTGCGCATTCCCTTCAAGGACCCGGTGATGCTGGGCAAGTTCGTCTACCACTGCCACATCCTCGAACACGAAGACGGCGGCATGATGCAGGTGGTGCAGGTGGTCCGGCCGGAAGACTACGAGCAGGCGGTGAAGCTGGCGCCACTCGGCGGCATCTATGGCGATAACCAGACCTGCAGCTACCTGCAGAACACCGGCCGTGAGTTCGTGCTGCCCACCAATGTGCAGCTGCCCGCGGAGGTGCGCTGATGAACACCGTGCGCCGAACCGCCCTGGTGCTGGGCGTGACCGCCGGGCTGGGCCTGGCCTCCACGGAAGCGCGAGCCGACAAGGGCTACTACCCTAACGTAGGCATGGACTACAGCGCGGTGCTGCAGTACGACTACAGCCACGCTGAAGACTCGCCTGCGCCGCGCAACACCACCGACTTCTACCCGGACATCCAGAGCAGCTTCTACGTACGCTTCAGTCCGAACGACCAGGTCCGGCTGTCGACCGAACTCAATCCGATCAACCCGCCGGCCACCGGCGAGAAGCGGACCTTCGGCGACATCGGGCTGGTGATCAACGAACTGAACTACTACAAGCTCACCCAGCACACGCAGCTGCAGGTGGGAAAGCTGCAGGTGCCGTTCGGGCGCGCCATGGATGCCGCACCGGGGCTGTACACCAACGACTTCGTGTCGACCTACGACCTGGGCGGCATGCTCGGCGCCACCTATGCGTATCGCTGGTTCGGGCAGAAGGCCGGCATGGTGCAGGGCGGCGTGAACCTCTACACCGCCGACACCACGGAACTGAGTCGGCCGTTCCTGCGTAGTGGCGGGCGCGCGCAGCGCTCGGACGGCGGGCCGGCCAACACCGGCAAGCTGGACTCGTACGCGCTCACCGTGAACTGGAATTCGATTCCGGCACTGCCGTTCCTGGAACTGGAAGCGGGCTACATGCGCAACCGCGCCGGCGTGGCCCAGCCCGATACCGGCCCGGCCGATGACGAGATCATCAGCGTGATTTCGGCGCGCTACATCTGGGCGCCGGCATCGAGCGCGGACCTGGACAGCACCCTGCGCGGCCGCTACTTCGACGTGGTGCCGCTGGTGGAATACGCCGACGTGCAGAATGAAGATGCAGTGGCCGGCAACGATACCCGCTACCTCACCACCTCGGTGACAGTGGACTACGGGCGCTGGGTGTTCGGCGCCACCCGCACCGACAAACGGCGTCCGTGGGCGCCCGGGGCAGGGCGGCACGATTACCTCAACGAGTTGAGCATGGGCTACCGGGTCACCGGGCAGCTGACCATGGCGTTCTCGGTGGGCAGCCAGGCGCAGGCCGGGCAGGATTCCAACCTGCTCGGTTTCGCGCTGACCTATGAAGGAGCGCACTGACATGCTGCGGAGCCTGTGGCCGGCGTTCGTACCGGCGGTGTCGTTGTCGTTGCTGCTGCTGTCGATGCAGCCGCTGGCAGCGCAGAACCAGACCCTGATCGGCGGGCCGTTCAAGCTCACCGACCAGAACGGCCAGGCGGTGACCGACCGCAGCTTCCACGGCAAGCCGGTGCTGCTGTACTTCGGCTTCACCAGCTGCCCGGACGTCTGCCCGACCGACCTGGCCCGCGTGCAGCGCATAGCACGGCGCGTGCAGAAGGCGGGCGGGCCGTCGTTGACGCCGGTGTTCGTCAGCATCGATCCGGAACGCGATACGCCGGCCAAGATGAAGAGCTATGTGTCGCTGTTCGGGCCCGACATGGTGGGACTGACCGGCACGCCAGCGCAGATCAACGCGATCACCGACCGTTACCACGTGTATTACAAGAAGGTCCCTTACGGGAAACCTGGCCAGTACATGATGGATCACTCCACGTTCGTGTTCCTGCTCGACCGCAACGGTCGGTATGTGGATCATTTCGGGCGCACGGCGGATGAAGCGCAGGTGGCTACGCAGATTGTGGGCGAGCTGGCGCGTACGTCGCCGCGTGCGCGGGTGGCGGCGGTGCCGCGTCGCTGAGGGGCGCAGGGTTTGCTGGCATGGCTTTGACACGCATGGCGTGTCACTACGCGTGATGTGCGCTGGTAGGGTCGGTTCCCAAACGACCGCACGGAACAATTCCACGCCCGGTAACGCATTGCATTGGGCAAACAAAAACGCGGCCCTTGGGCCGCGTTGATGTATTGCCATTTCGCACCGGCCGCCTATCAGGGGCGGCCGTTGTTGTTCGCCGAGGTCGCCGCCTGGCGCAGCTCCGCGTCGGCCTGGATCAGCAACTGGCGCGCGCGTTCGGCGTGGCCGCCGAGGCCTTCCACATTGTTCTGCTGGGCGGCGCCCACCAACTGGTAGGCCTGCACGATGTGTTCCTGCGCGGTGCGCAGGTCGCCGTGGCGTTCGCCGATGTTGACCACCGGCTCAGCCTGGGCAGCACCGGCCAGTACAAGGGCGCCGAACAGGGCGAAGGGGGCGAGGCGGGTCATGCGGTTCATGCGATTACTCCGAAAGGTTTTGAGGGTCCGTGATCCGCGTCAGTGCGGCCGGTGAGCACACATTAGGGACTGCCCGACACCGCTTCTTGACCTGTTTCAAGCGGAACGAAATCGCCTCCTGAATACGAACAACCAGTAGAAATACTGAGGGTTCTCATATTGCGGAACGCTGTTCCAATAAATATTATGGAACCGTAGTCCACATGTTGGATTACGCGCGCCACCGTCCCCTTCGGTGCCGCACCCACCGGCACCCGCTGCCGGTCCGGCCGACCGGCACCACGCCTTTACGAACGGCCCGCCTTATCGCTTTTTGTTCTGCGCATCAGACAGGGGGAAGGCGGCAGGCATATCCAGTCCTGCCAGTGCCCGGTTACCGGGCGACGCTGTAGTGCTGGAGTTACAAGTCATGGGTACTAGCTTTGGTGCGCCGTCGGCGCGCTGCCGCGAATGTCAGTCCTGCCCGTTGGTATCGGACTGTTTTCCCGGTTCCCTGGAGGCAGGCAACCTGCACGAACTCGACGGCCTCATCGAGCACACCGCACCGGTCCACACCGGCAGTTTCCTGTTCCGCCAGGGCGACCCGTTCCAGTACATTTCGGTGATCCGCCTGGGTACGGTGAAGACCTATTCAATCGACCGCGAAGGCCGCGAGCAGACCCTGGGCTTCCACATGCCGGGCGACATCCTCGGGCTCAGCGCGATCGATGAAGAGCGCCATCCCTGCAATGCCATCGCGCTGGACACGGTGACCACCTGCCGCCTGCCGTTCCGCGTGGCGGCCTCCCTGTCGGCACGCATGCCGCAACTGCAGGCCAAGCTGTTCCGGCTGCTCAGCCGCGACATCGCCCGTGCCACGCAGCTGTCGTGCAACAACAGCGCCGACGAGCGCCTGGCGGCGTTCCTGATCGGCATGGCCGACCGCATGGCCGCGCGCGGCTATTCGGCCAGCCGTTGGCAGCTGACCATGTCGCGGATGGATATCGCCAGTTACCTGCGGCTGGCACCGGAAACGCTCAGCCGGCTGTTGCGCCGCTTCCAGGCCGAGGGCCTGGTGGCGCTGGACGGGCGTGAAGTGGAAGTGCGCGGCCGCGAGCGCCTGCAGGCGATGGCAGCCGCCGAGGCGGACCTGGATCAGGTCCGCAGGGAAGCCGCGTAACGGCGGGTGAAACGGCTGGCGGCGAGCAGGGCGGTGACGATTACCGCCACGCCGACCATCAGCGCGTTGGGCCACACCAGCACCAGCGCGTCGGCCGCTACGATCGCCGCCACCGCTGCGGTCCACACACCGGATACCACGTAGTGCCCGCGGATGAAGCGCGGTGTCAGCCACGCAGCCGGATCGCCTTCCGGCCGGGCATAGCCCAATGTGAAGGGGCGCCCGATCAGCAGCGATGCCAGCATCACCAGCAGCAGGACCGCGTCTACCGCCAGGCGCACGCCCATCACCGGCCACGCCGGTCGGGTCAGGCCGGCATACACCGCCAGCCCACCGAACACGATCAGTGACACCAGCTCAAGCAGCCCGCAATGTCGGCGCGGGCCGGTCCAATCGCGCGCGCACAGGATCAGCGCGGTCAGGGCGGCCGCGCACAGCGCGCCCGAGGTGCCGAACAGGCGCGCGGCAATGGCAAAAACCAGGAAGGGCATCAGGCCCAGCAGGATGTTCATGGAGGAATTCCGGGGAGGGGAATTCCAGCCTAGACAGTACGCCGGCGTCGGGGTTGATCCAGGTCAAGCCCACTCCACCTTGCGGCCGGGACAGCGGCTCAGGGCCGCCAGAACCCGGACTGGAATTCAGCGAAGGTCAGGTTGTTGTCGTGGTCCACATCCAGCGACTGAAACCGCATGTCGGCTACGCGCGACACCTCTTCTTCGGTCAGCTCGCCATCGCCGTTCAGATCGGCCACCCGGATCCGGTCGGCCGCAGTGAGCTGGCCATCGCGGTCCGGGCCCACCACCTCCTGGATATCCTCCACGGTGACCTTGTAGTTGCGGTCGCCATCCAGCAGCCGGAACAGCGCCGCCCCGTCGTACTCGTCATCGCTGACCCGGCCATCGCCGTTCTTGTCGAGCGAGGCAAAACGCTGCGCGGCGGCATCGCCGACCTTCTGTGCCTGGGCGCTGGCAGCAACGCCCAGGCAGAGCACAAGAGAGCAGGCGAGGGTAGAAACGAGCTGGTTCACGGGCAACTCCGCAAGGCGGCCAGGGAAGCCCCAGTCTCCACCAGCCCACCGCGCCCCACACCCGTATTTCTACTGGCACACGTCCGCCGGGCTCTCGCAAACGTGCGCCGGGCTCACCGCGTAGTGACACGCCATGCGTGTCAGAACCGCCAGCGAACCCCCCCATAAACCCCACGCCCATCCCCCGGCGTAGACCGCGCCACATCCTTCCCAGCATCGTTGTACCCCGGCGTCACCGTAGCCGCGTGATGCTTGTCGCCGATGTTGCGCATCTCCACCCACGCCTGCCAACGCCCGCCCGGCGCATCGAACCCCACCCGCGTACCAAAGATCAGATGGCTGTCCGCACGGAAGCTGTTGGCATAGTCGACAAACATCGACGACGCATACTCGGTATTGAGCGCCGCATAAAACCCGGCCGGATGATCGAAGCGCAGCTCGCCCTGGTAATAGTGCCGCGGCAGGCCCGGCAGCCGGTTGTCGCCAAAGCGCGCATCGTGGCGGTAACGGAAGTCGCTGAAGGTGTACGCCTGGCGCAACGACAGGCGTCCATCGCCGCCTTCCCACAACGTGCTGTCCAGTCCCGCTTCAATGCCGCGGTGCACGGTCGGGCTGGCATTGTTCTCGGCCACGAACAGGTTCGGTACCGGCGCCACCTCCACGCTGAGCAGCTCATGCCGCACCTGCGCGTAATAGCCGGTCAGTTCCCAGCGGCCGAGCATGCTCTCGCCACGCGCACCCAGTTCCAGCGTGGTCGCGGTCTGGTTCTGCAGGTCCACCGGCGCGCGCTGGCGACCGCTGGAGGCCCCATTGCCCGGCGCGAAGTAGCGATTGCTGCCCCAGATCATCGACCACGGGTGCGCCGGTTCCACCGAGCGGCTCAGGTTGCCGAACCACTGCGTGGCAGCGGTCTGCTGCCAGGTGAAGCCCAGCCGCGGTGCGTAATCCCAGTCGCTGCCTTTCAGCCGCTCCGGCGTGGCCGGCCAGGTGACCTGCACGTCCTTGCGCGTGTTGATCAGCGCCAGCCCGGTCTGCACGCGCAGGCGTTCGTTCACTGCCAGTTCGTTGCTCACATGCAGCGAACTGTTGGTGCCGTGATGCGAGAAGTCGCGCGTGTGGGTGCCGGCCGGATAGCCGTTGCTGGGGAAGCGCAGGGTTTCGCGAACGTCCGCATCCAGGTCGTGGGTCACCCGCAGCCCCACCGTGGTCACGCTGTCGCGGCCCAGCAGCGCATGCGCGCGCCGGTAGTCGAGCGTGGCGTTGAGGTTGGTGTAGTCCAGCTGCTGCCGGTACAGGCTCTCGTTGAGGTCCATCGGGTAGTGGTGGTACACCAGCCCGGCCTGCAGCGAGGAATCGTCATCGATCTGCAGCGTGGTCATGTTGCCCAGCCAGGTGCTGCCCGGCTGCGGGCGGCGCGCATCGATGGCCAGGTTGGCCGGGTTGGCGGCGCGCGGATCATTGCGGATCTGCTCGCGGGTCAGGCGCCCGGGCGTCTCGTGATTGGTCTCGCGGTAGCGCAGGAAGAAGCGCGTTTCCAGCTGCGGGTTGATCTGCCAGCCCACGTTCGCCATCGTCCCCTTGCCGTCGCCGGCGGCGTGCTGCTGGTAGCCGTCGTACTCGGTATCGGTATAGGCCAGGTAGTAGTCGACGCTGCCGGCGATCCCGCCGTAGCCCACGCTGCGCTTCTGGAAGCCGCGGCTGCCGGCCTCGTATTGCAGCTCCAGCCCGGCCGCATCGCGACCGCTGCGGCTGACGTAGTTGATCGCACCGCCCAGCGCCAGCGCGCCGCGTTCGAAGCCATTGGCGCCGCGCAGCACGTCCACGCGGCTCAGCCACAGCGGCTCCAGCAGCTCGTACGGCGTACCGCCCGGCCCGGTCAATGGCAGGCCATCCAGCTGCACCGAAATGCCGGAGGCGTGCGCGCCCGGCCCCCGGTTGATGCCGGAGCCACGGATCGACACCTTGGTGCCTTCATTCCCGGGCGACTGCGCACTGATGCCGGGCTGGTAGGCCAGCACATCGGCGGTACCGGCCAGGCGGCCGTCGGCCTGGGCCAGGTCGATCACATTGCCGGCGCCAGGCACGCGCTTGAGCGCGGCACGGGCCTGGTCCGCGTCGCTGGCGGCAGTGACCCTGACCGCGTCGAGCGTGGTGGGTGCATCGGCCGGGGCGGCCTGCGCGGTCGCCGTCAGGGCGAGGCACAGGGCCAGGGGCAGGGGAGACAGAGTGGGGCGGTACAACGAACGAAGAACAGGCATGCGTCTGGAACCAATACGGAGCGGGCAGCGGCAGGCGCGACGACCTGTAAACCGCGTTGAGGGCGCGAAAGTTAACAGGTTGCGCGCCCGCCGTCACCCGGCGGAGCCGTACGGGGTCAGAGAATGCCCGGCAAATCCAACCCTTTTTCCTTCGCACACTCGATCGCGATCTCATACCCCGCATCCGCATGCCGCATCACGCCGGTGGCCGGGTCGTTCCACAGCACGCGCGCGATGCGCTTGGCCGCCGCTTCGGTGCCGTCGCACACGATCACCATGCCGGCGTGCTGCGAGAAGCCCATGCCGACGCCGCCGCCGTGGTGCAGCGACACCCAGGTCGCGCCGCTGGCGGTGTTGAGCAGGGCGTTGAGCAGCGGCCAGTCCGACACCGCATCCGAACCGTCGGCCATCGCTTCGGTTTCGCGGTTGGGCGAAGCCACGCTGCCGCTGTCCAGATGATCGCGGCCGATCACCACCGGCGCCTTCAGCTCACCGTTGGCGACCATCTCGTTGAACGCCAGGCCCAACCGGTCGCGGTCGCCCAGGCCGACCCAGCAGATGCGCGCCGGCAGGCCCTGGAACTTGATCTTCTCGGCGGCCATGTCCAGCCAGCGGTGCAGGTGCGGGTTGTCCGGAATCAGTTCCTTGACCTTGGCATCGGTCTTGGCGATGTCTTCCGGATCGCCGCTCAACGCGGCCCAGCGGAACGGGCCGATGCCGCGGCAGAACAGCGGGCGGATGTAGGCCGGCACGAAGCCCGGAAAGTCGAACGCGTTGGCCACGCCTTCCTCCAGCGCCATCTGGCGCAGGTTGTTGCCGTAGTCCACGGTCGGCACGCCGAGCGCATGGAAGCCGAGCATGGCCAGCACGTGGTTGGCCATCGAGGCGCGCGCCGCCTTTTCCACTTCCTTCGGCGCGGACACGCGCTTTTCGTCCCACTCTTCCACGGTCCAGTCCTGCGGCAGGTAGCCGTTGACCGGGTCGTGCGCGGAGGTCTGGTCGGTCAGCAGGTCCGGCTTGACCCCGCGCAGCAGCAGTTCGTCCAGCACGTCGGCAACGTTGCCGAGCAGGCCGACCGACAGCGGCTTCTTGGCCGTGCACGATTCCTCGATCAGGCGCAGGGCCTCGTCCAGGTTGTCGGTCCAGGTGTCCAGGTACCCGGTGCGCAGGCGCATCTCGATGCTGCTCTTGCGGCATTCCACAGCCAGGCACGAGGCGCCGGCCATCACCGCGGCCAGCGGTTGCGCGCCGCCCATGCCGCCCAGCCCACCGGTGAACAGCCACTTGCCGGCCAGGCTGCCGTTGTAGTGCTGGCGGCCCATCTCCACGAAGGTTTCGTACGTGCCCTGCACGATGCCCTGCGCGCCGATGTAGATCCAGCTGCCAGCGGTCATCTGGCCGTACATCGCCAGACCCTTCTTATCCAGTTCGTTGAAGTGGTCCCAGTTGGCCCAGCGCGGCACCAGGTTGGAATTGGCGATCAGCACGCGCGGTGCGTCGGCATGGGTGCGGAACACCCCGACCGGCTTGCCCGACTGCACCAGCAGGGTCTGGTCGTCTTCCAGCCGGGTCAGCGTCTCCACGATCGCGTCGTAGCTTTCCCAGTCGCGCGCGGCGCGGCCGATGCCGCCGTACACCACCAGTTCCTGCGGGCGCTCGGCCACGTCCGGGTGCAGGTTGTTCATCAGCATGCGCAGCGGCGCTTCGGTCAGCCAGCTCTTGGCGGTGAGCGTGGTGCCGGTGGGGGCGATGATGGTGCGGGTGGAATCGTGACGGCTCATGCAGCACTCCGGGAGTTCGCGAATTCAAGGCAGGCGTTGAGCACCTGCTGCAGGGTCTGGCGCAGCGGTGCAGCGTGATCAGGGTCGAGCGGGGTGGGCCAGCTGTGCACGTCCACGAGTTCCGGCTCGTGCATGTAGCCACGGCAGGCCAGCTCCATCTGCAGGCTGTGCACGCCGCCGGGAATGTCGCTGTAGTGGCGGGTGATCCAGCCGCCCTTGAAGCGGCCATTGCGCACGTGCGACAGACCGCTGAAGCCGCAGATGTTCTCGACCACGTCGCTGAGCGCGTTGTCGCACGAGGTGTCCGGCGTGCCCGACGGTCCGGCCGTGCCCAGGTTGAACTGCGGCAGCTCACCGTCGAACAGGTGGGGAATATGCGAGCGGATCGAATGCGCGTCGTACACCACCACGGTACCGTGGCGCTCGCGCAGCCGAGCGATCTGCGCCGCCAGTGCGTCGTGATAGGGCATGAACCAGGTATCGCGGCGCTGCGCGATGGCCGCCGCATCCGGCTCGCGACCGGGGTGGTACAGCGGCTGGTTGTCGAACGTGGTCAGCGGGCACAGACCCGTGGTGTTCTGGCCGGGATACAGCGAGACGCCGCTGGGGTCGCGGTTGAGGTCGATCACCGAGCGCGAGATCGCCGAGCGCACCGTGGTCGCACCGATGCGCTGGGCGAAGTCGTACAGCTCATGCACCCACCAGTCCGCGTCGCGGCGGGCCAGCCACGGCGACACGAAGTCGCCGACCAGCGCGTCGGGCAGCTCGGTGCCGGTGTGCGGGAAGCTGACGATCAGCGGTGCATCGCCTTCGTGCACCTGCAGCCAGTCCGGGCGGGCGTTCATGCCAGCGGCTCCACCTGCGGCAGCACCTCGGCCAGCCCTTCGGCCAGCGCGCCACTGCGCACCAGCTCCGTCGCGGCGACTATGTCCGGATGGAAATAGCGGTCGTCCTGCAGGGTCGGCACCTGCGCGCGCAGGCGCTGGCGCACTGCTTCCAGCGCGTCGCTGGAGCGCAGCCCGGTATGGAAGTCGCAGCCCTGCGCGGCGGCGAGCAGTTCAATGCCGACCACGTTGGCCGCGTTCTCGGCCATCTGCAGCAGGCGGCGCGCGCCGTGCGCGGCCATCGACACGTGGTCTTCCTGGTTGGCCGAGGTGGGAATGGAATCCACGCTGGCCGGGTAGGCGCGCTGCTTGTTTTCCGAGACCAGCGCGGCGGCGGTGACCTGCGGAATCATGAAGCCGGAATTCAGGCCCGGCTTCGGGGTCAGGAACGCGGGAAGGCCGGACAGCGCCGGGTCCACCAGCATCGCGGTGCGGCGTTCGCTGATCGAGCCGATCTCGCACACCGCCATCGCCAGCATGTCAGCAGCGAAGGCCACCGGTTCGGCGTGGAAGTTGCCGCCGCTGAGCGCTTCGTTGGTGTCGGTGAATACCAGCGGGTTGTCGGACACGCCGTTGGCTTCGATCACCAGCGTGGTCGCGGCCTGGCGCATCACGTCGAATGCCGCGCCCATGACCTGCGGCTGGCAGCGCAGGCAGTACGGGTCCTGCACGCGCACGTCGTTGTCACGGTGCGACTCGCGGATCGCCGAGCCCTGCATCAGCGTGCGCAGCGCGGCGGCCGTGGCGATCTGGCCACGCTGGCCGCGGATGCTGTGGATGCGCGGATCGAACGGCGTGTCCGAGCCTTTGGCCGCTTCCACCGACAGCGCGCCGGTGACCAGCGCGGCCTGGAACACGGTGCTGATTTCAAACAGACCTGCCAGCGCGTAGGCCGTGGAGTACTGGGTGCCGTTGAGCAGGGCCAGGCCTTCCTTCGCACCCAGCACCAGCGGCGCCAGCCCGCAGCGGGCCAACGCGTCGGCCGCCGGGATGCGTTCGCCGCCGACGAAAGCTTCGCCCACGCCGATCATCACGCTGGCAAGGTGCGACAGCGGCGCCAGGTCGCCCGAAGCGCCGACCGAGCCCTGGCACGGGATCACCGGCACCAGGTCGTGCTGCAGGAACGCTTCCAGCAGCGCCAGCGTGGCCGGGCGAATGCCCGACGCGCCCTGCGCCAGGCTGGTCAGCTTCAACGCCATCATCAGCCGCACCACCGGCGCCGGCATCGGTTCACCCACGCCGGCCGCATGCGAAAGCACGATATTGCGCTGCAGGGTTTCCAGGTCGTCGCGCTCGATGCGCACGCTGGCCAGCTTGCCGAAGCCGGTGTTGATGCCGTACACCGGCTCGCCCTTGGCGACGATGTCGGCCACGGTCTGCGCACTGCGCTGCACCGCCTCGGCCGAAGCCGGGTCCAGGCGCACGTGGGCGCCGTCGTAGATCGCGCGCCAGTGCGCCAGCGTCACCGCGCCGGGCTGCAGGGTCAGGGTCTTGCTCATGGAATCTCCGGGCATCTCTAAGGTCAGACGGATACGCCGCGCATCACGCGCGCGTGCAGGGGGTTGAAGCCCATGCGGTAGACAAGGTCGGCAGGCGCCTCGATGTCCCACACGGCCAGGTTGCAGTCCAGGCCCACGGCCAGCCGGCCGATGCGCGCCTGTCGGCCGAGCGCACGCGCCGCTTCACGGGTGAAGCCGGCGATGCACTCGTCCACGGTCATGCGGAACAGGGTGGCGGCCATGTTCATCGCCAGCAGCGGGCTGGTCAGCGGCGAAGTGCCGGGGTTGCTGTCGGTGGCCAACGCCAGCGGCACGCCGGCCGCGCGCAGGGCAGTGATCGGGGGCAGGGTGGTGTCGCGGGTGAAATAGAACGCGCCCGGCAGCAGCACCGCCACGGTGCCGGCTGCACGCATCGCAGCAATGCCGTCGTCGTCGAGGTGTTCGATATGGTCGGCCGAGAGCGCACCATGCCGCGCCGCCAACGCTGCGCCATGCTGGTTGCTGAGCTGTTCGGCATGGATCTTTACCGCCAGTCCGTTCGCCCGCGCGGCCGTGAACACCTGTTCGGCCTGCGCGGCACTGAAGGCGATGTTCTCGCAGAACACGTCCACCGCTTCGGCCAGGCCCTGCGCCGCCACCGCCGGAATCATCACGTTGCAGACGTCGTCGATGTAGTTCTGCGCCTCGCGCCCGGGCGGTACCGCATGCGCGCCGAGGAAGGTGGGCACGATCTCCACCGCGCGCTGGCGGGCCAACTCGGCGGCCACGCGCAGCTGCTTGGTTTCATCCTCAAGCGTCAGCCCGTAACCGGATTTGATTTCAACGGTGGTGATGCCTTCGGCCAGCATCGCGTCCAGCCGGGGCAGGCTTGCCGCAAGCAGTTCGGCCTCACTGGCGTCACGGGTGGCGCGCACGGTGCTGACGATGCCGCCGCCGGCGCGGGCGATGTCGGCATAGCTCACGCCCTGCAGGCGCTGTTCGAATTCGTTGGCGCGGTTACCGGCGTAGACCAGGTGGGTGTGGCAGTCGACCAGCCCGGGGCTGATCCAGCGGCCGCCGCAGTCCACCCGCTGTGCCGGCTGCAGGTGCGCGTCCGAACCGGCCGGGCCCACATGCACGATGCGGCCGTCGGTGGCCGCGATCACCCCGTCGCGGATCACGCCCAGGCCGGGGCCATCAACGGTGATGAGGTGGGCGTGGGTCCAGAGGGTGTCACAGTGCATGGCAGCAACCACAGCGGCTTATATGTCTATACAATATAGGCGCCACTTCCGGGATGTCCAGTGATGCCAGCCAACCCCGCTCCAGTCCTCGCGTTCCACGCCGACCACGCCCTGTTGCCGCAGGGCTGGGCGCGCAATGTGCGCATCGTCTGCGCCGGCGGCACCGTGCAGTCGGTCGAGTCCGAGGTGGCCGCGCAGCCCGGCGACACCGCCCTGGCGATCGCGCTGCCAGGGCTGGGCAACCTGCACAGCCACGCCTTCCAGCGCGGCATGGCCGGGCTGACCGAGATCGGCGGGCGCAGCGGCGACAGCTTCTGGAGCTGGCGCGAGCTGATGTACCGCTTCCTGGCCCATCTGCAGCCCGAGGCGGTGCAGGCCATTGCCGAACAGGCCTACGTGGAGATGCTCGAATCGGGCTTCACCCGCGTGGGCGAATTCCATTACCTGCACCACGCGCCGGACGGCACCCCGTATGCGGACCGCGCCGAAATGGCCGCGCGCATTGCCGCCGCCGCGCAGGGCAGTGGCATCGGCCTGACCCTGCTGCCGGTGTTCTACGCGCATGCCGATTTCGGCGGTGCACCGCCGAATCCGGCACAGCGTCGCCTGCTGCACGACGTGGACGGCTTCGCCCAGCTGTTGGACGGTTGTCGCCAGGCCCTGCGTGGCCAGGACGACGCGGTGCTGGGCATCGCCCCGCACAGTCTGCGCGCGGTCACCGGCGAGGAGCTGGCCGCGCTGCTGCCGCTCAACAGCGGCCCGGTACACATCCACATCGCCGAGCAGACCCGCGAGGTCGACGCCTGCGTGGCCTGGAGCGGGCTGCGCCCGGTGCGCTGGCTGTACGAGCACGTCGCCGTCGACGAACGCTGGTGCCTGGTGCACGCCACCCATGTGGACGACGACGAAGTGCAGCACATGCTGGCCAGCCGCGCGGTGGTGGGCCTGTGCCCGATCACCGAAGCCAACCTGGGCGACGGCCTGTTCCCGATGCAGGCGTTCGCGCGCGGCGGTGGCCGCTTCGGCGTGGGCTCGGATTCCAATGTGCTGATCGACGCGGCCGAAGAGCTGCGCCTGCTCGAATACGGGCAGCGCCTGCAGCTGCGCGGGCGCAATGTGCTGGCCCCGCAGGAAGGCGTGTCCAGCGGGCGCTGGCTGTTCGAACAGTCGCTGCACGGCGCCGCGCAGGCGCTGGGCGTGGGCTGCGGCCTGCAGGCGGGCGCGCCGGCCGACGTGGTCGAACTGGACCCGCAGCACCCGGCCATGATCGCGCGCGACGGCGACGCCTTGCTTGACAGCTGGGTGTTCGCCGCCCGTAATGGCGCCGTTCGATCGGTCTGGCGCGGGGGGCGCGAGCTGGTCCGCCACGGCCGCCACCTGCAGCGCGACGCCGTGGCCGCGCGATTTGCCCAGGCCCTGCGTGGTGTATTGAACGCCACGAACTGACATGCATTCCAGGACTTCCGAGTGACGGGCAAAAAAGCCGAGACCCTCAACCAGCGTATCCGTGCCGATCTGGAAAGCCGCATCCTCAGCGGGGAATGGGCGCCGGGCTTCCGCATTCCGTACGAGCACGAGCTGATGGAGCGGTACGGCTGCTCGCGGATGACGGTCAACAAGGTGCTCACCGCACTGGCCGAGAGCGGCATGATCGAGCGTCGCCGTCGCGCCGGTTCCTTCGTGGCCCGGCAGCCGCCGCACCTGGAACAGGTGGCGCTCGAAATCCCCGACATCGCGATGGCGGTCGGCGCGCGTGGCCATGCGTACGGCTACCAGTTGCTGGAGCGCGCCTACCGCGCGCCGAACCCGGCGGCCAGTGAGGAGGTGGCGCTGTCGGGCGAGCAGAAGCTGCTCGCGATCCGCTGCCTGCACCGTGCCGACGGCCGGCCGCTGGCGCTGGAGCACCGGCTGATCAGCCCCGTGGGCGTGCCCGAAGTGCTGGAGGTGGATTTCACCACCACCGCGCCGGGCAGCTGGCTGCTGCAGAACGTGTCCTGGACCCGTGCCCAGCATCGGATCAGCGCCTGGGGTGCCGATGCAGCCGCCGCTGCGTTGCTGGAGGTCAAGCCCGGCACCGCCTGCCTGGTCATCGACCGCCTCACCTGGCGCGGCGAACAGCCGATCACCTGCGTGCGCCAGATGTTCCTGGGCGACGCCTGGGACCTGGTAGCGAAGTTCGCGCCCGGCGCGCGGTGACGGTTACGACGTAGCGCACTGGCGCCAGCGCACCGGTTCGTCGGTGCCCAGGCGCGGGTTCAATTGGATGCGCACCGTGCGAAGCGCGGGATAACGCTTCACCTGGTGGCAGATCTGCGGCCAGATCGCGTCGATTTCGGCCGAGCGGTTCACCGCCAGCGTCTGGCGGGTCTGCCAGAAGGCGTTGAGCACGCCGGTCTGCTGGCCCACCAGCGCGGACAGCTCGCGTTGATAACGCGCCAGCGTCTCCGAGTCCGGATCGGCCACGGTGCCGAGGATGCTGTTCGGGTCGTTGCCCGGGGCGACCGGCGCCGGCGCAGGCTTTTCAGCCGGCGGCTGGGACGGCGCGCCTTCTGCGGCCACCGGCGTCGCCGCGTCCGGCTTGATCGGCGCAGGTGCAGGTGCCGGCGTAGTGGTAGCGGCAGGCGCCATAGCGGTCTGCACCTGCGTCTCCCCCTGGTCCAACCGCGAGGTCAGATACCCCATGCCCACGATCAGCCCCAGCGTCAGCGAGCCCAGCGCGGCGATCGAAATCCGCCGCACCGCTTCGCGCCGCGCCTCGTTCTTGACCCGGCTTTCCACGTCGCCGGGCAGATAAGGCTGCAGCATCGGCCACAGCAGGGTGCCGTCCAGCACCTCCACGCTCTGCTTGTCGGCGGTGGCGCGGCCGTCGCGCTCGATGCGGCCCTCGGTGATCAGGATCCCGCCGCGGGCACCGGCCAGGCGCGCCGCCGCCCCCAGCTCGTTCACCGCCGCCGTGCCGATCCGGTAGGCCCGGCCGTGCTTGCAGGACACCAGGTAACGCTGGTGCTTTTCATCCTGCATCAGGAAATCGCTGCTCGGTTCCAGACTGTGGTCGGGCTCGCCGGTGATGTCCTGCAGCCCGCGCTGCTCGTGCAGGGCGCGCCGGACGATCTCCGAGAAATCGCGCCAGTGCATGCCGGCCAACGCGTTGAGCCCCAGCTTGGTCTCCTTCCGGCGGCGTTTCACCAGCCAGAAATAAGCCGCAGCAAGGGACCAGACGACGACAGCCAGCAGGAGAGCCAGAATCCAGGAGAACATGGGGCCTAGAGATGAACACGGGAGTACAGGCGGACAGTCTATATGCGCCCGTACCTGTCTGTGGGATGTCGTTTTCGCCAAAAAGAGGCAGCGGTCTCAGACCCCGATGACGGAAGTCTCATTTCCGGCCGGACCCAGGCAGGCACGAAAAACCCGCCAGTCCTTATGCCGTGAGGGGAGGGAACAAACGGCGCGGAAGCACTGGCGGGTCGGGTTCGATTGTCAACAAAGGCGTGCTGCTTTGCAACAATCGGGTGTCAGGCGTCCGATCCCGGGGACTGATGCGTGCCCGGCAGCGGGTCCGCATTGGGCGACGCATTTCTCGCTTCGGCCCGGTTGAGGCGGGTGGTCAGGGCGTCGATCCGGGCATTGAGCGCAGCCACGTCCTCGGCGGTGGGGATGTTCAGGCGCTTGAGCACGCCCTGGACCCGGTCGTCGAAGGCCTTCTCGACCTTGTCCCAGGTGCCGGCCGCCTTCTCGCGGGCTTCGCCCAGGTGTTCCTCGACGTTGTCGCGCCAGCGCGGGGCGTCCCCGGCCTGCTCGCGGTTGCGTGCGTCGATGGTCTCGCCTTCGCGGACCAGGTTGTCGAACACCCGGCTGCCCTCGGCCTGTGCGCGTCCAAACGCGCCCAGCCCGGCCAGCCAGATCTGCTGTGCCGAATCGGTCAGCTTGCGCGAAAAGCGCTCGGCCTGGTCCTGCAGCGAGGGCTTCTCGCCGGTGCGGTCATCGTAGTCGTCGTGTGCGTTCATGGGGCGATCCTGTGAGTGGCCACCCCCGGATCCTACCCAGCGCTTCGATTGCGCGGCGTGATGGCGCGGCCGGGCCGCGCCTGCGGTTCAGCCCAGCTTTTCGCGCAGTGCATTCCGGATCTGGTCTTCCACCATGCCTTTCATCATCGACACCGGGAACCCCAGCTCGGCCACGACGTGCACGTTGCCCGGCAGCAGTTCGATCAGGCCCTCGACGCCGGAGCCGTTGAACTTCAGCGCATCGCCGGCCCAGCTGGCGGTCACGCCGTACTTCTCGGTGAGCTTGGCCACCATGCCCTCCACGGCCGTGCGGACTGCCTCGGCGGGCAGGGCGTGGGCGTGGGTGATATCGATCTTGGACATGGCGGGCTCCTGGCAGGCGGTTGCGGCAAACGGGCGTGCATTGTGCACACTTCTATCCTCCCTGACATCCAACCTGCTAGGCTGCGCCGCGTGCAGAACCTGCTTGTTCACTTCACCCATCGCCAACACCCCGACCAGCCCTTGAAGCCGGGGGTGCAGCGCATCGTGCGCCACGCCTCGGGTGGGGTACGCCTCGGCGGTGACGCCGCCGGCACCCTGCTGCTCGCCCAGTTCTGCCTGGACGACCGCGGCCTGTGGCTGCAGGTGGCGTCGGGCATGCGCGGCATCCACGTCAACGGCCGGCCGGTGCGGCGGATGGCGCTGCTGCGCCCCGGCGACGCGGTCTACGCCGACGGCGTGGAAATGGTGGTGCAGGGCGAATGCGAAGTGCTCAACCACGCCCCGTCGCGCAGCGATGACGGCGGCGACGACCAGCGCCTGCTGCGTGGGGTCGGCGGCCAGCACCACGGCCGCAGCTTCACCCTGGACCGTCCGCGCGTGATCGGGCGTGGGCTCGAATCGGACATCGTCATCGACGATCCGGCCTTCGCTGAACAGCACGCACGGATCGAACGGCACGGGGACCGCCTGCTGCTGCGCGACCTGGGCGCCGGCGAATCCACCCGGGTCAATGGCGTCAGCGTGCGCCACTGCTGGCTGCAGCCCGGCGACCAGCTGGTCTTCGACGCGCAGCATCGGTTCGTGCTGGAAGTGCCACACGACGGACGCAAGCGCGTGGCCAGCGTGGAGGAAGACGAACTGCTCGACCTGCCCAGCGCGGTTGAAGCCCCGGCCAAGCCGGCGCGGGTCAGCCGCTGGCCCTGGCTGCTCGGCAGCGCATTGCTGCTGGCCGGCCTGCTCAGCCTGCTGCTGTGGTTCGGCGCGCGCTGAGCCGATAGATTCAAAAGCAACCAATTTCGCCTTGTGCAGCAAGGCCTAAAGGCTGGTGCGCTGCGGCATACTAGGGGTCTTGCCCCATAGGTGTGACATGACGCGCGCGTTCAATTTCAGTGCCGGCCCTGCAACCCTGCCGGAATCGGTCCTGCGCCAGGCGCAGGCGGAAATGTTGGAATGGAACGGCGCTGGCGCCTCCATTGTGGAAATGAGCCACCGCGGCCCGGAGTTCATGGCCGTGGCCGCCGAGGCCGACGCCGACCTGCGCCGCCTGATCGGCATTCCCGACGACTACGCCGTGCTGTTCCTGGCCGGTGGCGCCACCACCCAGCAGGCGCTGCTGGCCCTGAACTTCGCCAACCCCGGCCAGACCGTGGACTACGTGCTCACCGGGCACTGGGGCAAGACCGCGATCAAGCAGGTCAGCCCCTACGTGCGGGTCAACGTGGCCGCCAGCAGCGAGGCCAACGGCTTCCACGACATCCCGCCGCGCGACCAATGGCAGTTGTCCCACGATGCCGCCTACGTGCACATCACCGCCAATGAAACCATCCACGGCGTCGAGTTCCGTGACACCCCGGACGTGGGCAACGTGCCCCTGTTCGCCGATTTCAGTTCCTCCATCGCCAGCGAGCCGCTGGACGTCTCGCGCTATGGCCTGATCTACGCCGGCGCGCAGAAGAACCTCGGCCCGGTCGGCGTCTCGGTGGTGATCGTGCGCCGCGACCTGCTCGAACGCAGCGGCCAGCCGCGCGCGGACATCTTCGACTACCGCTCGCACGTCGACCGCGACTCCATGCTCAACACCCCGCCGACCTGGAACTGGTACCTGGCCGGCCTGGTCTTCAAGTGGATGCTGGCCGAAGGCGGCGTGGAAGAGTTCGCCCGCCGCAACGCCGCCAAATCCGCACTGGTGTACGGCGCCATCGATGCCTCCGGCGGTTTCTATCGCAACGAAGTGGTGCCGGCCACGCGGTCGCGCATGAACATCCCGTTCTTCCTGCCCGACGAAACCCTCACCGCGCGTTTCGTCAGTGAATCCAAGGCAGCCGGCCTGCTGGCGCTGAAGGGTCACAAGGCGGTCGGCGGCATCCGTGCCTCGCTGTACAACGCGCTGCCGGTGGAAGGCGCGCAGGCGCTGGCCGCCTTCATGCGCGATTTCCAACAGCGCAACGGCTGACGCTTTCGACTTACCGGGGCGCCTGCCGCCCCACTGCAACTGGAACCCCTGATGGCCACCAAACCCGCCAAGCCCAAGGCACCCGCCGCCAAGCCGAAGAGCAAACAGGCCGACGCCGTTCCCGCCGTCGCCGCCCCGGTGCTCTCCGACGTGCGCGCCAAGATCGACCACATCGACCGCAGCATCCAGGCGCTGATCGCCGAGCGCGCGCAGTTCGCCCACCAGGTCGGCAAGGCCAAGGGCAAGCTGGCTGCCGCCGTCGACTACTACCGCCCCGAGCGCGAGGCGCAGGTGCTGCGCATGGTGGTCGACCGCAACGAAGGCCCGCTCAGCGACGAAGTGCTGGTGCATGTGTTCCGCGAAATCATGTCGGCCTGCCTGGCCCAGCAGGAGCCGCTGAAGATCGGCTACCTCGGCCCGGAAGGCACCTTCAGCCAGCAGGCCGTGCTCAAGCACTTCGGCCGCTCGGCGCTGGGCCTGCCGCTGGCCAGCATCGAAGAGGTGTTCCAGGAAGTGGAAGCCGGCAACGCCGATTTCGGCGTGGTGCCGGTGGAAAACTCGGGGCAGGGCACCATCCAGATCACCCTGGACATGTTCCTCACCTCCAACCTGAAGATCTGCGGCGAAGTCGAACTGCGCGTGCAGCAGTACCTGATGTCGCGCAGCGGCCGGCTTGAAGATGTCGAGCGCGTGTACGGCCACCCGCAGTCGTTCATGCAGACCTCCTCGTGGCTGCGCGCCAACCTGCCCAAGGCGGAGAAGGTCCCGGTCTCCAGCAACGCCGAAGGCGCGCGCCGTGCGCGCAATGCCGACGACGCGGCCGCCATTGGCGGCGAGAGTGCAGGGCACGTGTACGGCCTGAAGAAGGTGGTCACCAAGCCGATCCAGAACGACGCCGACAACACCACCCGCTTCCTGGTGATCGGCCGCCAGTTCTTCCCGACCTCCGGACACGACCGTACCTCGGTGCTCGTCTTCATCCACGACAAGCCCGGCGCCCTGTTCGACGTGCTCAGCCCGTTCGCGCGCCACGGCATCAGCATGAACCGCATCGAATCGCGGCCCTCGCATAACGCCAAGTGGGAATACGGCTTCTTCATCGACCTGGCCGGCCACATCGACGACGAAGCGATGCAGGCCGCGCTGGCCGAGCTCAAGGCGCACTCGGCACAGATCAAGGTGCTGGGTTCCTACCCGGTCGCCGTGCCCTGATCCCACTGTTCTTCCGCTTTTACAGGATTCACCGATGACCGCTTCCGCTTCCTGGATCGCCCGCAAGGGGCAGCCCCTGCAGGGCACCCTGACCATTCCCGGCGACAAGTCCGTTTCGCACCGCGCGGTGATGTTTGCCGCCCTGGCCGACGGCGTTTCGCACATCGACGGCTTTCTCGAAGGCGAAGACACCCGTGCCACCGCCGCGATCTTCTCGCAGCTGGGCGTGCGCATTGAAACCCCGTCGCCCTCGCAGCGCATCGTGCACGGCGTCGGCGTGGACGGCCTGCAGGCGCCCAGCGCGCCGCTCGACTGCGGCAATGCCGGCACCGGCATGCGCCTGCTCGCCGGCCTGCTGGCCGCGCAGCCGTTCGACTCGGTGTTGGTCGGCGACGAGTCGCTCTCCGGCCGCCCGATGCGCCGCGTCACCGGCCCGCTCGCGCAGATGGGCGCGAAGATCGACACCGAAGCCGATGGCACCCCGCCGCTGCGCGTGCATGGCGGCCAGCCGCTGCACGGCATCGACTTCGTGTCGCCGGTCGCCAGCGCCCAGGTCAAATCGGCCGTACTGCTCGCCGGGCTGTACGCCGAGGGCGAAACCGCCGTGACCGAACCGCACCCGACCCGCGACTACAGCGAACGCATGCTGCGCGCGTTCGGCGTGGAGATCGAATTCTCGCCCGGCAAGGCCCGCCTGCGCGGCGGCCAGCGCCTGCGCGCCACCGACATCGCCGTGCCCGCCGACTTCTCCTCGGCCGCCTTCTTCCTGGTCGCCGCCAGCATCATTCCGGGCTCGGAACTGCGCCTGCGTCAGGTGGGCCTCAACCCGCGCCGCACCGGCCTGCTGGCCGCGCTGCGCCTGATGGGTGCCGACATCCGCGAAGAGAACCACGCCGAGCAGGGCGGGGAGGCGGTCGCCGACCTGGTGGTGCGCCATGCCCCGCTGCACGGCGCGGAGATTCCCGAAGCGCTGGTGCCGGACATGATCGACGAGTTCCCCGCATTGTTCGTCGCTGCCGCAGCGGCGCAAGGCAACACCGTGGTGCGTGGCGCCGCCGAACTGCGGGTCAAGGAATCCGACCGCCTCGCCGCCATGGCCACCGGCCTGCGCAGCCTGGGCGTGCAGGTGGACGAGACCGACGACGGCGCCACCATCCACGGCGGCCAGACCTTGGGCAGCGGCACCATCGAAAGCCACGGCGACCACCGGATTGCGATGGCGTTTTCGATTGCCGGGCAGTTGAGCAGTGGCGAAGTGCGGATCAATGACATTGCCAACGTGGCGACCTCGTTCCCGAATTTCGATGGGATCGCGCGCGGGGCAGGTTTCAATCTGGCTTGAAAAAAATGGGAGCCGACCCTTCGGTCGGCTCCCCGGCTCCCCCGCCGTTTTCGAATCGCTTACCGCTCAGCGGTCTTGAAATCCACCGGCACGCGGACCACGCTCGCCACTGCGCGACCGTCCTGCATCGCCGGCTCGAACTTCCAGTCACGCACGGTGGTCAGCACCGCACGGTCCAGATCGCGGTCACGACCGCCACTACGCTGCACGATATTGGCATCGGTCACCTGGCCACGCGTATCCACGTTGAGGCTGGCAATCACGCTGCCTTCCACACCACTACGCAGCGCCGAACGCGGGTACTCCGGCTTCGCATTGCTGCTCAGCGGACGCGCATCGCGATCGCGCACAGCCGGCGCAGCACGTCGCTGGGTGGTGGCCGGAGCCGCCTGGCGCGTAGCGGGTGCCGGGGTAGCAGCAACCGGCGTCTCGGTAGCCGGCAGCATGCGCTCGCCAACCGGCGCCGTTGCCGTGTCATCCGGGCTGGCGTAACGCAGCCAGACCAACGCCGCAGCGAACATCGCAACAATCAGCGCAATCCACAACACCGGCGAAGTACGCCGACGCTCGGACGCATCAATGACGTCGCGCTGGTGCTGCGGCGAAGCGGGCATCTCATGGGTATGGGTAACACTCATGGTGAACTCCTGGTGTCGATGTGACGACGCCAGTGTTGCCCGGGTCCAGTTGAAGATGTGTCACCGACGCGTCAACGCCGCGACTGCATTCCCGTCGGGGTTCATCATCATGAGTCACGCCTATACGCAGGCGTGACGCGGCCGTGATTACTGCGTTTTGAAATCGAACGGCACTTCGATGCTGCCCTGTACCGGCTGGCCATTGGCCTGCGCCGGCAGGAAGCGCCAGCGGCGCACCGCATCGGTGGCGGCGCGATCCAGATCGCGCGAGCCGCTGCGCTGGATGACGGTCACGTCCATCGGCACCCCGCTGGGGTCCACGTCCACGCGTACCACCACGCTGCCTTCCACGCCATTGCGCAGTGCGGACGGCGGGTAGGTCGGCGGCGGCGACTGCTCGGCAATCGGCTGCGGGCGGTCGCCGGCGGCCATCGCCACCGGCGCGGCCTCCGGCGCGGGAGCCGGCGCAGCGGCGGGCGGCGGGGGCGGGGCGGTTTCGACCAGCTGCGGCCGTTCCTCGTCCACCGGCACCGGCTTGGCATCGGGCATGTCGCTGGACCCGGCCGCGGCCGCCAGCGGCTCGGGCAGGGGCTCCACCTCCGCCACCTCCTGCGGGGTCTGGGCGGGCCCGGCCTTGTAGAAGTCGTTGTTGCGGCTGCTCAGCCATACCACCAGGAACAGCAGCACGCCCACGCCAAAGGCGATGGCGGAGATGAAAAGGCTGCGGCGGGGCAGCTGGAAGGTGATGTTCTTGCCAGACGAGGAACGGGAAGCGGACATGAGCCATACCAAGGTGAACCCCCCGATTCTGCCACGGCGGGAATGAACCGCGCGGCAGAAAAGCCGATTACAGGCGATAATCCCCCTCCAGACCCACCAACAGCCCCCAAACGCCATGCTTGATCCAGCCCTGCTTCGCCAACAGCCCGCCGAACTCGCCGAACGCCTGCGCTCCACGCGCGGTTTCGAGCTGGACGTCTCCGGGCTGGAGTCGCTGGAAGCCGACCGCAAGCGCATCCAGATCCGCACCCAGGAACTGCAGAGCCTGCGCAACAGCCGCTCCAAGGCGATCGGCCAGGCCAAGGCCAAGGGCGAGGACGTCGCCGCGATCATGGCCGAGGTGGCCGGCTTCGCCGACGAACTGAAGGCCTCGGAAGTGGCCTTGGACGAACTGCGCGACAAGATCGAAGCCATTTCGATGGGTATCCCCAACGTCCCGGCCGACGATGTTCCGTTCGGCAAGGACGAATCGGAGAACGTCGAGCAGAAGCGCTGGGGCACCCCGCGAAGCTTCGACTTCCCGGTGCTCGACCATGTCGAACTGGGCGCCCGCAACCACGGCCTGGACGGCGAAGCCGGCGCCAAGCTGTCCGGTTCGCGCTTCACCGTGCTGCGCGGCCCGGTCGCCCGCCTGCACCGCGCCCTGGCCCAGTTCATGCTGGACCTGCACACCAACGAGCACGGCTACGACGAAACCAACGTCCCGGTCCTGGTCAATCCCGAATCGCTGCGCGGCACCGGCCAGCTGCCCAAGTTCGAGGACGACCTGTTCAAGACCGCAGTGGGCGAGTCCACCCGCTACCTGATCCCGACTTCGGAAGTCTCGCTGACCAATATCGTCCGCGACGAGATCATCGACGCCGAGCGCCTGCCGCTGAGCATGACCGCCCACTCCCTGTGCTTCCGCGCCGAAGCCGGCAGCGGCGGCCGCGACGTGCGCGGCATGATCCGCCAGCACCAGTTCGAAAAGGTCGAACTGGTCACCGTGTGCGCCCCGGCCGACAGCGAAGCCGAACACCAGCGCATGACCCGCGCCGCCGAAGTCGTGCTCGAAAAGCTCGGCCTGCCGTACCGCAAGGTGCTGCTGTGCACCGGCGACATGGGCTTCTCCGCCATCAAGACCTACGACCTGGAAGTGTGGCTGCCCTCGCAGGACACCTACCGCGAGATTTCCTCCTGCTCCAACTGCGGCGACTTCCAGGCCCGCCGCATGCAGTCGCGCTGGCGCAACCCGGAAACCGGCAAGCCGGAACTGGTGCACACCCTCAACGGCTCCGGCGTAGCCGTAGGCCGCGCCATGATCGCGGTCATGGAGAACTACCAGAACGCGGATGGCAGCATCACTGTGCCGGACGCGCTCAAGCCCTACATGGGCGGCCTTGAAAAGATCGCGTAAGCGCAGTCACGAAGAACCCGCCGAAAGGCGGGTTTTTCGTAGCGCCGGGCTCTGCCCGGCAAGGGCCACCGACCAATCCATCCGCCACCCGGTAGAGCCACGCCCTGCGTGGCTGCGCGGGTCATCGGATGTCGACAAACAACATCCGGATGCGGTCCTGACGGCACTCCAAGGTGCCGCCGTATGACAGCGTACGCCCGCTGAGCCGCTCGACTGCCAATGCACAGGTTTCCTCCGACAGCCGCTGACCATTCTCCACCAGCTCGACCACTACCAAAATGCCGTCGATTCCACTCCGACGCCCGCAACGCGCCTTGATGCGAAGCACGCTTGTCTCATTCTGCAGCAACAGATAAACGGTCTCGGTCACCGTGCGATACGCGGCCAACTGCATCGCCACCGGCAATCGACAAGGATCCCCGGTCAAATGAGGCGCAGCCAGCCGACCCGTGCTCGCCCAAGGCTCGCTGATCCCGCCCGCCTGCAAAGCAAGATACAAGCCCACATGTTCCAGAACCGCGGGATAGACCATGCTCGACTGCTCGCGGAACTTTCGGGAGTAAAGACCCGCTGTGTTGACGAGGCAGCGCGCAGCATCCGGATGCCCCTGCTGCTTCAGCCAGTCCGCAGTTTCGCTAAGGTACCGATCGATGCCATCTCCAATCCGATTGATGTCCAAGGCCCTCATCCGAAGTTGCGACTCACCAGTCGCTTCCGAGGTTCTGGCCAGCGAGATTGCTTGCCTTCGCTCGATGAGCCGCGTTACCGAACGGTCGTGGTAATGGCTGATGGAGGCGCCAAGGGCAACCAGCGAGACTGCAATCACAGCGAACGACTGTTGAGTAGTGAACATGGCGAGGTCGAAAGATGCGGGGAGCCCCGTGCTGGTGATCGACAGACCGATGGACAAGCTCATGAGCGGCAAGCTGACGGCAGCCCCCCACCAGCCGTGGCGACGCGTCAACGTGATCGCGGGAAGCGCCATCGCGAGATGCATGGCAGATGTGGTCGCGGCGTAATGAGAGGGGATCCGTATGGAACAGAATCCGAGTACGAGAAGTGCCGTCAAGGCCGAATAGGTAGTACTGGAGCGGTTGTGCCACCCCTGGTCAGTGTTTCGTCGCGTCCATAGCAATGCCAGAGGGGTCAGGGTCAGGATGCCCATGAAGTCCCCGAGAACGTAGCGAACGGCCCTCGTGGCAAAAGGAATGCTGGGTGGCGCGGGCCAAAGCAGCTGCGCCGTGGTCAGGTTCAGAAACGTAACGACCACGGCCGCGCAGCTTGCCACTGACAGTAGCCAGATTTCCGGCGCGCGAGTGAGCACCCCTCGATGTGCAGCTGCAATTGCCATCACGGCTGGCATCAGTAGCGCGGAGCCAAGGACAACCCATGGCAACCCATGGCTCTCTATCAGTGGGTAGCGCAGAACTGCAAAGTAGGCGTACTCGCCCAGTAGCAGATAAGGCCAAAGACGGCGTGGGCAGAGCAGCAATGCAGAGACGCGAACGCCAGCGCCGAGATAGAGCTGATCGACCGAGATCTGACGAGTGCCCCAGCAAGCAAGGGCATACAGCGCAGCAACCAATAGTCCATCCGGATGCAGGCGCATGTGCAGCTTCAGCTGCATTCCATGCTTCCACCACTTGAGTAGCAAGTTCCACCTCACATTCAGTGCGCGCCATACCGATGGCTGACCAACCGCTTCGCCGGGAAAGTAGGCGTCGCGCGGGACGCATGCAATTGGCTGGAGGCACTTTAAGAATCGATTGATTTCGAGCTCTTGGCTGCAAACTGGGATGCAGATCACCAGGAATGATGGATGGGTTGCCCTCAAGTGTGGTCTAGGCGACTCACAGTGTTGCTTTCTGCCGCATTGGCGCATGTGGCCATCTGACGGATACGAACCGGCTTGGGAGTGAAGTCATGCGGCCCGCTCGCGTTGCATGAGGGCAAGCGCGTCAACGCAGGGGCGCAGTTCTACTTGAGCCAGAATCCTTGGCAGCGCTGGGGTTGCGCCACGTTGCGGAGCCTTGCTGCATTCAGTATGTGACCTCGGTCCGATACCGGTGGTTCGCATATGGACAATCGCACCCGCTTCACCCACTGACCTAAGGAAAGATGCATTGAACGCAACACACTCGTCGGGCGCCCAGCCCAACACTGCAGGGAAAGCGGCCTGGATTCTCCTGGCCATCGCATGGCTCTGCTTCCTGCTGCCGATTCCCGGTAGCGGCGTCTTCATTGGCTGGCCGGTCAATCTGGTCGCCTTCATCCTCGCCATCGTCGCCATGTCCAAGGGCGGCACCCGCAAGGGCGTGATCCAGCTCCTGCTCTCGCTCGTTGCTTCGCCGGTGGTCTACTTCATTGGCACCATGTTGTTCGTGGGTGCGGTCGCAGCAAGCGCCGAACAGACCGCAGCAAACTCGGAAAGGGCTGCAGCGGGCGCGAATGCTGCGGCCACGGAAGCCGCGATGCAGCAGGCCAAGGCGGAAGCCGCGCCAGTCGAGCGCATCGAAATCACCGCCACCGAGCTGTACAACGACTACAAGGCCAATGAAATCACCGCCAATGCCCGTTACAGGGGCAAGCCGCTGCTGATCACTGGCACCGTCAGCGCCATCCAGTCGGACTTCAGGGACAAACCCCTCATCCAGTTGGCGGCAGGCGACTTCGTCACCGTGAGCATTTCCGGTCTGTCGCTGGAAGAGGCGAGCGAGCTCAGCAAGGGCTCCCGCATCAAGGCCGCCTGTACGGGCAACGGCGAAGTGCTCTCGTTCCCGGCCACCCGCGACTGCAAACTGCAGGACTGACACCGTAGAAAAGAAAGCGGCCCCGCAAAAGCGGGGCCGCTGGATGGGCCGGATGGGGGAGGGGATCTCCGGCCCGGGCAGGGCGTCCGACGAGGACTCAACGCCTGCCCTGGAACACTCAGGCTTCGGCCAGCTCTTCGAACTCGGCCGCCGGCAGGCTGGCCAGCGCGGCCGCAATGGCCTCTTCGCGATAGGTCGGCGAGTAGGCAATACCTTCAGCGCGCACGAACTCCACGTTGTCGATGCCCATGAAGGCGAACACCTGGCGCAGGAACGGCTCCTGGAAGTCGGCCGGCGAATCGGTGTAGATGCCGCCACGCGAGCTGGCGATGATCACGCGCTTGCCACCGGCCAGGCCCACCGGGCCATTCTCGGTGTACTTGAAGGTGCGCCCGGCCACCGCCACGCGGTCGATCCACGCCTTCAGCGTTGAGGGGATGCTGAAGTTGTACATCGGCGCGCCGATCACGATCACGTCCGCCGCCAGGAACTGCTGCATCACGTCTTCGGCTTCGGTCGCCTCGGCCGCATCGGCCTGGGCCAGCGAACCACTACTCAAATGGGGAATGGGATTACGATCAAGATCGCGGTAGGTTACGTCGAGGTGCTCAACGGTCTCATTGAACCGTGCGACGACGGCCGCGGACAGCTGGCGGGAAACCGAGTTGTCGCCCAGCACGCTGGCATCAATGTGAAGAAGCTTCATGGCAATCACCTGTATCCGGGGAAGGGCGGTCAAGGCGCCGCCGACGGAGAGCAGGTTAGGTTGTTGCGTCGCTGGGATAAAGGTGGTTGAATACCACGTATTGTTCTATATCTGGAACTTCGGTATGCACGACCTCAACGACCTTTACTACTTTGCCATGGTGGTGGATCACGGCGGCTTCGCTGCGGCCGAACGCGCCCTGGGCATCCCCAAATCCCGCCTGAGCCGGCGCATCAGCCAGCTTGAAACCGACCTCGGCGTGCGCCTGCTGCAGCGCTCCACGCGCCGCTTCGCGGTCACCGACGTCGGCACCAGCGTGCACCGCCACGCGCAGACCATGCTCGCCGAAGCGCAGGCCGCCCGCGAAGTGGTGGACCGGCTCAGCGCCGAACCGCGTGGCCTGGTCCGCGCCAGCGTGCCGGTCTCCCTGGCCCAGATGCAGCTGCCCAAGCTGCTGCCCAAGTTCCTGGCCCAGTACCCCAAGGTGCGCCTGCAGCTGAACATCAGCAACCGCCGCGTCGACATCATCAATGAAGGCTATGACGTCGCCCTGCGCGTGCGCTCGCGGCTGGACGACGACGGCAGCCTGGTCATGCGCAGCTTCGGCCAGGTGCAGGAACTGCTGGTCGCCAGCCCGAAATACCTGGACCGCGCCGGCCGCCCGAAAGACCCGGACGAACTGGCCAACCACGTCACCCTGAGCATCAGCGAAGACGAAGCCCGCCAGCGCTGGGAACTGCACGGCCCGGAAGGCGCGGTGCGCCGTGTCGACCTGCAGCCGCGCGTGGCCGGATTCGACTTCCCGCTGCTGCAGAGCATGGTCAAGGATGGCTTCGGCATCACCATGCTGCCCGAGACCGTCTGCGCCGACGCCGTGCGCAGCGGCGAGCTGGAAGTAGTGCTGCCGGAATGGTCGCTGCCGCAGGGCATCTGCCACGCCGTGTTCGCCTCCCGCCGCGGCCTGCTGCCGGCGGTGCGGGTGTTCATCGACTTCCTGGCCGAACACCTGCCGCCGCAGCTTGAGGCCTCGCGCCTGGACTGCGGTGGGGCGTGCGAACGGGCCAAGGAGAAGATCCGGGCGAGTGCGCTGGGGGCGTTGGCGGTGGATGCGGGCTGAGGCCCAGTCGTACCCGGCCTTGGGGAAACCCCGTTGGCCATGCGAGAATACGCGCCCGGCTTCGGCCGGCGCACGACACCCGGAGAGATGGCCGAGCGGTTTAAGGCACCGGTCTTGAAAACCGGCGAAGGGTCATTCCTTCCGTGGGTTCGAATCCCACTCTCTCCGCCAGATACGCAAAGCGCCCCGAAAGGGGCGTTTTGCGTTTGAGAAAGGGCAATGTGCGTCGCGCCCTGGTAGAGCCACGACCTGCGTGGCTATCTCCAGCACCTGGCCA
Organism: Stenotrophomonas sp. VV52; assembly: GCF_002893095.1. GTDB lineage: Bacteria > Pseudomonadota > Gammaproteobacteria > Xanthomonadales > Xanthomonadaceae > Stenotrophomonas > Stenotrophomonas aracearum. The sequence goes on from NZ_PKQQ01000001.1 coordinate 525,509, forward strand.
AAGCTCAAGCCATCCGCTGTAAGCGACGACGGAGTGCCCCTGCCGCTGCGGCGATAACCATCGCTGGGATGGCCAGCACCAGTGCGTAAACAATTCCGGCCAGCAACAGCGGGCCAATCCCCGACATCACTGCAACTACCGGAACCTGCAGCGCCAAAAGCAGCAGACCCCACAGCCATGCTTTCCTGGGAAAGCAGGCGCCAAGAACTGCGGCGATGCCAAGTGCAATGGGATAGACCACGCTCCAGAACGCAGGCGTGTCCCAAGGCTCGCCTCCCGGCGTCCGCCAAGCCACCAGCACCCAGAACACCACGCCTACCTTCATCGTGACGGCAGTTGCCGCAAGAAAGCTACCCGTTATCCGCATGGCTGGTCTCCCGGACGGACATGGAGCATGTCACTGTTGCATCGTTGGTGTATGACCAGCGGCGGAATCAGCTCACGCAGCAGCGGTCTTTGGCGTGACGCGATTGATCGTGTCGATCGAAAATTGATTTTTAATCAGAACGTTCCTGCGGAGCGATCACGAATTGAGACGTCGGGGTCAGTTTGCCCGGTGCTATCAGGGCAGTCTATCGGGCTGGCTAAGCCGTTAGCCCCTTACATCAGGAGGACGACATGCGCGAAGGCTTTTACGGTATCTAACCGACCAAGTGCTACCCGACTCCTCATCCAAGGATGGGCAGTCTCGTTTCTGGAGGCTGTCAGGCAGGGTCTTTTGTCTGAGTCCTGGCGGGTTCAATCTGCTTCAGCAATTGATTTGCCATCCCCCGATAGATCGGCACCCTGCACACCAGCCCCGACACCCCGCGCGCCAGCAGCACCGTCGCCAGGATCGGCAGCAGCATGTCGCTGCTGTCGGTCAGCTCCAGCGAAATCACTGCCGAGGTGAGTGGCGCCTGCGTCACCCCAGTGAGGTAGGCGCACATGCCCAGAAGCACGAACACCCGTGCATCCACGCCCGGCATCAACGCAGCGAGGTTATGGCCGATACCAGCCCCCACCGCCAATGCAGGCGAGAACAGGCCGCCGGGAATGCCGGCGATGTACGAGACCAGGTTGGCAAGGATCTTCATCACCCCGAACTCATGGCCCACCGTCGGGTTGCCTTGAACCAGACCGCGCGCCTGCTCGTAGCCGGTGCCGAAGGCGCCGTTACCGAAGGCGGCGGCCAGCAGCACCAGTGCCACGCCGCAGCCGGCGGCCAGCAGCACCGGATGGCGCCGCCGCAGGGCGCCCAGCCACGCTGGCTTGCCTTCCATGGTCAGCAGCACGGACTTGGCGAACAACCCGCCCAGCAGTCCGGCAACCGAGCCACACAGGAGGATGGCAAGCCATGCCTGGCCTAGCGGCAGGAACGCGGTGACTTTGCCGAAATAGGTGTAGCTGCCCAGCAGGCCGAGCGAAACAACACCGCCAACAATGACAGCCGTGAGCAACGTTCCGGAAAAGCGATGCTCGAAGCGGCCGCTCAGCTCTTCGATTGCGAACACGATGCCCGCCAGAGGCGTATTGAATGCGGCTGCGATGCCGGCAGCACCACCCGCGAGCAGGAAGTGGGAAAGCTCCTTCGGGTCGCGGAATCCCGCCAGGCGCCCAAACACATACATCAGGCTGGCACCCACATGCACTGTGGGACCTTCGCGCCCGACCGAAGCACCGCCGAGCAGCGACAGCGTGGTCAGCGCAAGCTTGCCAGCAGAGACTTTCAGCGACAGGTTGTCGTTGCGGAACTCCTCAGTGGGCGTATCCAGTGCGGCGATCACCTGCGGAATTCCGCTGCCACGGGTGGGCTTCAGCGCGCCACTGGTCAGCCATGCGAGCAGGCCGAACACGGTAGGCGTAAGCAGCAGGGCCCACCACACCGAGTGGGCGATGACCGACTGGAACACCCGGAAGGCCGCATCGCTGGCCTTGGCAAACAGGATCGCCACCAAGGCGACGGCAACCGCGCCGCCCCAGAGTGCAGCGCGGCGGCGCCACGCGGTCCGCGACAGCAACGGGGCGTCGCCGTGTGAATGGGAGGGGTCGGGGCTCATGCCGCTATTTTCGCAGCGGGGCTGTGAGGATAATTTGCCGTGGGTGCCCGCAGCCTGTGCGCGTCAGGGTCGGCGGGGAGGTGTGATCGGCGCTTCACGGGCGCTTCGTATGCTCTGTAGCTTCCCCTATCTGCCCAGTCTGGCCCCCATGAGCTCCGACTCTCCCCAGCATTTCGACGTCGTCATCGTCGGCGGCAGCTACGCCGGCATGTCCGCCGCGCTGCAGCTCGTGCGCGCCCGGCGCAAGGTGCTGGTGATTGATTCGGGGTTGCCGCGAAACCGCAACTCGCTCGCGGCGCACGGCTTCATCGCCCGTGAGGGCCTGCCTCCGGCCGAGATCGCCGCCAAGGCGCGCGCGGAACTGATGGCCTACCCAACCCTGACTTGGCGCGAGGGCAGGGCAACCCGGGCCAAGGTGCTGGAAGAGGGCGTGTCCTTCGAAGTAGGTTGCGACGACGGCAGTACCTTCATCGGCGACCGGCTGGTCCTCGCCCATGGCGTCACCGACACGCTTCCCGACATCGACGGCCTGGCCGAGCGCTGGGGTCGCAGCGTGTTCCACTGCCCGTACTGCCACGGCTATGAGATCTACGAAGGGAACATTGGCATCATCGGGTGTTCCGAAGACGGTGGCGTCGGCCAGGCGCTGCTTCTGTGCGACTGGGGAACTATCACGTTGTTCTGCTGCAATCCCGATGGCATCGACCCGGATAAGCGCGGGCGGCTGGACGAATGTGGCGCCACCATCGAATCAACAACCCTCCAGCACGTGGAAGACGAAGCCACCGTGGTGCTCAGCGATGGCCGCAAGGTCGTCCTGGACGCCCTGTTCCTGCTCCCCCAGTCACGCCTTTCCTGCGACCTTGCCGAACAGCTCGGCTGCGAGCTGCTGGATCCAGGCTGCATCGTCGCTGATTCCGCCAAGCAGACCACCGTGCCAGGCGTGTTCACCTGCGGCGATGCCGGGCGCATGGCAGGCAGCATCGCGTTGGCGGTGGGCGAGGGCGCGCTGGTCGGCGTGGCCGTGCACCGCTCGCTGCTGGGCCTGCTCGACTAGCGCAACGCAGTGGGGGGCGCAGCCTGCCTTGGCTTGTACTGGCAGCGCGGGAAGCCGGAGCACGACGCGAACTCACCGTACGGCCCACTACGCTGCACGATCACCCCGCCGTCGCAGACCGGGCAGGCCTGCTCGCGGATCGGCTCGCCGGTGGTGGCGGTGATCTCCACCGCGCCGTCGTGCACCAATTCGTTGAGGAACGGCGAACGCTTGCCCTGGACGGTGAACATCGCCACCGAGCGCCGCGCGCGGGTAAGCGCCACGTAGAACAGGCGCCGTTCTTCGCTAAGCGGGAAAGTGTCGGCATGCGGCATCGCCAGGCCCAGCACCGGGTCATCGGCGCGGGCGCTGGGGAAGCTGCGCTCCAGCATGGAAGGCAGGATCACGATGTCGGCCTCTGCACCCTTGGCGCGGTGAGCGGTGAGGAAGCTGAGGGCCAGCTGCGCGCCGAAGCGTTGCGTCCAATGCGCGGGCAGGTAAGCGCGGTCGGCGTTGTAGCGGCCGAGAATGAACACCGAGAGGCGACCGTCGTGGCCGGGCGCAATGGCACCACTTTGCAGCTGCTGTTGCAGGCGCTGCAGGTACTGGTAGATCGCGTCCTGCAGGCGGTCGCGCGAGGCTACCTGGAACGCCTGCAGCACCGGTCCCTGCGCCGGGGTGGCCGAACGGACCTGCTTCGCGATCTGAGCCGGGTTCTTCGAGATGAAGCGGCTGGAGGCATCGCACAGTGCCTGCGGGCAGCGGAAGGTCTGCGAGAGCTGCAGCACCTGCGAGGGACCGAAGGTCTCGGTAAACCCGGTCATCACGCTCACGTCCGCACCGGCGAACCGGTTGATCGACTGCCAGTCGTCGCCCACTGCGAATAGATGCCGCCCGGGTGCCTGCACGAGCGCCTTGCACAGTCGTGCGCGTGCGCGTGAGGCGTCCTGGAATTCATCGGCCATCACCAGCAGGTAGGGCGCCTGATAGCGGCCCTGTTCCAGGTACTCGGCGGCCTGGTTGAGCATGTCTTCGAAATCGATGGCGTTCTCGGCGGCGAGCGCCTCGTCCCAGGCATGCAGGATCGGCGTGGCCAGTTCCAGGAACAGCCGATAGCGGTGCTTGAACCGGTTGTCCGGCAGCTCGCGCAGGCGCTCGGCCAGGTCGGCAGGGGTCAGTCCGTTGCTCTTGGCATGGCTGATGAAGGTGCGCAGCAGGCCGATCAGGTCGCTGTCCGGCATGGGCTTGGCGCCTTCGGCGGGCAGCTCGCGGTCCGGGTTCGGGTCCAGCTCCAGACCGTGCGCGGTGAGCGCTTCGGCCAGTGCGTCGAACAGGTCCCCATTGCGAAGCTGCGCGGAGGTCGTGCGCAGCTGAACCGCATCGCGTGAGCGCGCGTGCAGGGGTGTGCTGTCGCCACTGCCATCGGCATGGTGCACGTGATACAGCGTGGTGCCCGGGTAGAAGAAGTCCGCGCAGCCGGGCTGCCAGGTATCGGTGCCGGTATCCAGCACCGGGTGCGGTTCGTAGGTGTAGTCCACGCCGTTGTAGAACAGCCAGTCGGCGATCACGCACTCTTCGATGTTGCCCACGCGCTCGCCGCGCAGGGTGCGCACGTAGCGGTTGCCGTCGCTGTCCCAGCCGTCGGCCGGCGCGATTTCGCCCTGCGGCGGCAGGTCGCGTGCGAACACCAGCCGGAACATGTCCCACTGGGTGCGGAAATGCAGGGAGCGGTCCTTGAGGCGGTCGATGATGTCGGCCAGCTGGTCGAAGCCCTGCGCCGCATCCACCGCCCACGAGGGCACCTCGGGCATGCGGCCGGTCACCTTGCCGATGATCTGCCGGCCCAGCGCGTGGAAGGTGCAGGCGTTGACCTCGCCTGTTGGAAGCCCCAGCCGCTGGAATGCGGCGGCGGTGCGCTGCTGCAGCTCGGTGGCGGCCTCTTTGTTGAAGGCCAGCATCACGATCTGGTCCGGAGCCATCAGGCCGCGTTGTACGGCGTAGGCGGCCTTGGCCACCATGGTCGAGGTCTTGCCGGAGCCGGCGGCGGCCACCAGCAGCATGCGGCTTTCGAAGCTGAGTACGGCGCGGGTCTGTTCTTCACTCAGCGGCCGACGTTCGACCTGGGCAAGCAGCGGGGCTACGGCGCTGCGTTCCTGTTGAAGGTACGCTTCATTGCGTGACGCCCACTGTGCCTCCCAGTCCTCCGTCCAGCGCTGCAGATCGTCTTCTATCGCTGCGGGTACGCCGTGCAACTGCGGGCGCAGGGTCGGGTCGTCGAATATGGCCCATAGCGCATCGCCGTCCACTGTCAGATGCGGACGAGCATCCAGCAGGGCCTGCTGCTGTTCGAGGGTGAACCAGCGCTGCTGGGCATCCGCGAGTTCCTGCGCGTGGTCGACGTGGTCCAGCCAATCGCGGATCCGCGCGAGCGCATCGTTGGCGTCGCCCAGTTGCTGGTCCTGCTGGTGGGCATGCGCGCTTGCCGCCCACAGTGCCTCCAGTTCGCGCGCCGGGGCAGCGGCAAGGCCGCCCAGCCGCAGGTCGCCGTCCTCGGTGGCGATGCTGAGCGAGGACCACACCGGACCGCGCTGGACGCGCCACGCGTTGGAGGCGCTCACCGCCAGCGAGTAGACCTGCCCATCCACGGTCAGCTCGAACCGGTCATCGACCCGGCGCAGTCGCCAGTCCGGCGAGCGCGAGAGGCGGCGGCCCCAGGGGGAAGGGGACCAGTCGTGCGTCATCTGTACATCCAGGAAAGCGGGGCGGTCGCTGGCGCGGGGCCGGGCGAGCGTTGGAAGGGATTGCCATGATAGGAAAATCCAATCGGAATTGCCGCGTGGTGTGCGAGTAGCCGGGCAGAGCCCGGCTCTACCTGGTTGAAAGGTGCTTTTGTTGCAGTTCCCACCAGAACCATTGCGAGGTGCTGGCGAAGGGGGCCAGGCGCTCGGCCAGGTCCATGTCTACGTCGTGGTCGCCGGCCAGGAAGCATTCGGCCAGGTCCTGGGAGACGCCGATGGCGTGGGCGAAGTCCAGGGTTGAGGCGCCCATGGGGCCGAGGATGTGCTCGCGGACCAGCAGGCCCGGGTGTTCGTAGGGAATGACATATCCCGGCTTGGGTTCGTAGCGGTCGGCGATGTACTTTTCGAACGCGTTGCACTTGCGGATACGCGGTTCCTTGGGTGGATCCATTACATCGAAGATCAGCCTGCCCTTGGTGGCGTTTACGGTTACCCGTGCGCCTGGCTTGAAGCCTGCGTTGTACAACCAGCTGCCATGTGCAGAGATGCAGGGCACGATGCCCCCGTCGAAGGTGCCCATCCAGGCGTAGGTATGCGCGCGTACGGTGTAGTGGCGCGGTTGCTCTGCGGTGGGCAGGCCGAGTTCGGGGAACAGGGGGGTGTGGCGTGATGAGCGCATGGCGATCCTCCAAGGGAAAATCTCCCTTGCCGGTAGGGCAAGGGAGCCGGGAGGGTCGAATCCGTGGTCAATCGAACGGCGGGCGTATTTCCCCGGATGAGGGGTCTTGTATTAGCCTCCCTCCCGACATAGGACGTCCATAATTTTGATTGACCTTGGAGATTCGACTCTCCGTCGCCCACCTTGCTCGCCAGTGCATTGCATGGCTAGTTGATTGTTTCTGTTGAAATTGCGTCTTCGATAGACGTTGCCTAATACGTGTCGCAACGTGCACAGGTTTTCGCGAAAGTGCGACGAAGTTGCAGGAAGAACGGGTTGCACACGTCATGCGTTTCGGCGCGTTGGGGCACGCCATGCGTGTCCGGCGGGGTGTCAGGGGGTGCGATGGCGGTGGGTTTGCGCAGAAATCGGGCGGTGCGTGGGACACGCATGGCGTGTCGCTACGCGGTTCATCGGGCGTAGTGACACGCCACGCGTGTCATCGCGGTGTCGGGGTGCTCAGGAACTCTCGCGAACCAGCCCTATGCACCTGAGCAGGAGGCTCAAATCATTTTCCACCGCTGCCGCGCGTAGGACCGAGTCGAGGTCCAGTCGGCTTGCCAATTCGACTCTGCTCATGGGTTTGCGATAGTCAGGCCAGTCCTGCAACAGCGCGATCTGGGTCGCCCGATTGTCGGGAGGCCGTCGTGCCGTCTGCCCAGGCAGATGACGAAGCAGCAGTGCTTCGAAGCAGGGTTCCTGCCAGACGATCTTGATACCGTTATCGACCGCAAACGCCACTGCTTGCTGGGCACGCGCCGGAGAGAGTGCCAGTTGATCCGTATCCAGCAGCACGAATCTGTCTGGGAACGTACCTCGGGTTCTCCTCAGGTGAGCCAGCTTCCTGACGGCAAGTTCGAGTCGCGCGAGAGGGTCGCCGGCTCGCAGCAGCTCAATATGCAGATGAACGTGTAGTTCCTGCTGGGCGACCAGGTCCTGCAATCGGCCCGCGTACGCCTGCTCGGATTCCCCCTCGCACCCGATGAATATGGGTTTGCGCTGGGGAATGAGCGGGCGTCGCGTCCTCATCCCAGTTGAGGCACGCCGCCGTAGGCGCCGCTCAGGTATTTGCGGTATAGGTTTTCATCGCGACGGACTTTGACGTCCATCAGGCTGTGCGCCGTCGTACGTCCGCTTCGGTCCTTTTCGCAGATCACCACTTCCTCCTTGGTGAGATCGTCCAGCAGCGATGCGGAGTGGCAGGTAAACCACAATTGGGCGTCGTGGGGATTTCGTTCGTTGGTGTCATGGAACCACCCCACCAGCTGCGGAAGGATCAGAGGGTGGATGGCCGCGTCCAACTCGTCAATCAGGCAAATCCCACCCTGCGCGAGCGCGAGCGAGATCAGTGGGAACATCTTGATGAAGGACTGGGTGCCGTGGCTTTCCTGGTGCCAGGGTAGCTCCTGATTCAAGCCGGAATGCTTGAACATGGGCACCAGTCCGTTTGAAGTCTCCTGGAACCGCATGCCTTCAACACCGACATCTATACGGCTGAGCTCCCGGTTGAGCTGCTCAACCATCGTCGGCGTCTGCCCCAGGTAGCTGATGACGGGTACGTCCTGGCTCGCCGGGCTCGGTCCGAGCTGGAACATGAAGCGCTGTGCTTTCTCGACGAAGAGCATCGAGGTCGGATGCTGGAACAGTGCGAACGACGAAAGCACCGACACGTTGGGCCGCAGGGTGTTCAGAAGGTGCTGGAATCCGGACATCGAGAACGAGCGGGAGTCCTTTACCTTCCCTTCCGCGTCCCGCTCAAAAACGCGCTGCCATTTGCCTTGGCCATTGGGCTTCTGCCGCAGGGCTTCCGTGAGGACCCGCTCAGGCCTTCCATCGACAACTTCGATTTCGAGTTCATATCGACAGACGCCGTACTCGACGTTGCTCCCGGCTTCGATTGATTCTACGACCTCCTTGCTGAGGTTCATCGCATCACCGAACTCGACGGCCAGCTTGATCGGACGCGACCTGGACTCGAGGTCGCTGAATCCCTCGCACATAAATCCCGGCGTGGTGCGGTGGTGGCTGTCGCGGGCGAAGGTGATCAGGAATCCGAGGGCGCGCAGCAGTGTCGTCTTGCCGGACGCGTTGGCGCCGTAGATCGACACTACCTTGGGGGCGCGTAGCTCTGAGCCCGGGAAGATCGGCGCATACCGGTCTTCCGGGTCGGACACATTGGGCGCTACCACCAGGTCGATGACCTGATGGTCGCGGATCGAGGAGAAGTTTTCGACTTCGAATCGATAGAGCATGGCGGGCCTCCAGATGGCCCACCTTAGCAGTTTGACGAAATATCGTCAAAAAGGCGATTTAAGGTGTCCGCAACGAACAAGCCCCGCGGAGGCGGGGCTTGTTCAATGGAGCGACCGGCCGTTACGTCAGCGTTCGCAGGCAACCGCTTCGTGGCCGCGCGACTGGCGCTGCACCAGTACCGCCGCGCCCCACAGCAGCAGGCCGCCCACGGCGGTGGCCGCGCCCACATACCCGGTGACCGCCGGGCTGAAGCCGGCGCCGATGGCCATGCCGCCGAACCACGGGCCCAGTGCGTTGGCGGTGTTGAAGGCGGCGTGGTTGGAGGCGGCGGCCAGCGTCTGCGCTTCGCCGGCGACGTCCATCAGGCGGGTCTGCAGCACAGCCGCCAAGGCACCCATGGTGCCGACGGCGATGATCATCGGGAAGATGGTCCATACCGAGTTGGCGGCCAGCGGGTAGGCCAGCAGCACCACGATCGACCACACCAGCACGATGGCGGCGGCGCGGAACTGGAAGCGGTCCACGAGCCAGCCGCCGGCGACGTTGCCGATGATCGCGCCGATGCCGAAGATGCCCACGGCCACCGGCATCCACGACTCGGCCAGGCCGGTCACCTGCACCAGGGTCGGCGCGAGGTAGGTGAACACACAGAACATGCCGGCGAAACCGACCGAGCCGATCGCCAGCGCCAGCCACACCTGCGGCTTGTTGAAGGCGCGCAGTTCGCGCATCGGCGAGGTGCGCACTTCGTCCGGGTCCGGCAGCAGGAAGCGCGCGATCATCACCACGGTGGCGATGGCGAGCACGCTGACCAGTGCAAACGCGGTGCGCCAGCTGAGCTGCTGGCCGAGCCAGGTGGTGAGCGGGTTGCCGACCAGGATTGCCACTGAAAGACCCAGCAGCACCTTGGACACCGCCGCGCCGCGCTGTGCCGGCGGGCTGATCGCTGCCGCCACCAGCATCGCCACGCCGAAGTAGGCGCCGTGCGGCAGGCCGGCCACGAAGCGGGCGATCAGCATGGTGGCGTAGTCCGGTGCCAGCGCGCTGGCCAGGTTGCCCACCGCGTAGAAGCCCATCAGGCCCAGCAGCAGGGTCCGCCGCGCGTAACCCGCACCTGCGAAGGCCAGCACCGGGGCGCCCACGACCACGCCGATGGCGTAGGCACTGATGAGATGGCCGACCTGGGTCTCGCTGATGGAGAGCCCGCGGCTGATTTCCAGCATCAGGCCCATGCTGGCGAATTCGCTGGTGCCGATGGCAAAGCCGCCGAGCGACAGGGCCAGGATGATCAGCGTGCGCTCACGGGCAGACAGCCGCGCGGCCAGGGGTAGGGAGGTGGGGCTCATGGGGCAGGAGAACGAAGAACGTGGCTGTCCATTGTACTGCTGCGGCGCAACATGCGCCCGTCTGACGCAGGGCTGCGGCTGGAATGCTGTGGATCAGAGGATCTTCTGAGACAGGGTGTGAAGGTTGTTCGTCATATTTTCTTCACATTATCTCGACGACGAAAAGAACGTCGCTCGCACGATTTCACATTGAGGCATCAGCGAGTGAAGCATCCAAATTTTCATGCGAGCACATCAAAGGCTCTACACAATCATTAACCACCGTGACGAGTCGCACAGTTTTGATGATTGCATCGCCTTGCTTCGCGCGCGCTTACAGCACCGCAATTCAGTGCTGCGTGAAGAATGCACACGCGCGTTGCGTGCATTGCGTGATGCGTTGTTTACGATCGTGTTCCATTGTCCCGCTGCACGCATCATTGATGCGAATACACCTGTATTTACAGACGTATCCTCAGGAATTTCTGATTGGCAGCGCTGCAAACGTGCATTAGGATGCGCGTCAATGACATTGGTCCGAATGTCGGAAGTTGGATTACGAGCCGCGTGCACCGCGCATCACATTGATGCCAACGCACGTCGTAGCGCCTGGAATGGCGCGTCATGGAGGATCACGTTTGTCCACGCAGAAACCTGTCGTCATCGCTGTTGCAGTCCTGTTGACCGCACTTGTTGGCTACTGTCTTTCCGGATACCTCACGCTGCTGCTGCTGGGTCTGGACACCGGGCTGTTCAAGTGGAACACCTATCTTCAGTACGTGCAGGCGATGGATCAGCCTGCCGTTGCGCCGTACCTGACGAAAATCAAAGCTGCCGGCGTGATCGGTTTCGGTCTGCCGGTGCTGGCGCTGCTGGGCGCGCTGTTCTTCCTGGTCAAGCCGAAGAAGAAGTCGCTGCATGGTGATGCGCGCTTCGCAGAGGCGGGCGACCTGGCGAAGCATGGCCTGTTCAAGAAGACCGACAACGGCATCGTGGTGGGCAGCTTCGGCGGCAAGCTGGTGCGCCTCAGCGGCCAGCAGTTCGTGATCCTCGCCGCACCCACTCGTTCGGGCAAAGGCGTGGGCGTGGTGATTCCGAACCTGCTCGAGTACGGCGAGTCCGTAGTCGTGCTGGACATCAAGCAGGAGAACTTCGACCTCACCAGTGGCTGGCGCGCCAGCCAGGGCCACGAGGTGTTCCTGTTCAATCCGTTCGCCGAAGACCGCCGCACCCATCGCTGGAACCCGCTCAGCTACGTCTCCGATGACCCCGCGTTCCGCGTCTCGGAGCTGATGAGCATTGCCGCGATGCTGTACCCGGACGGCTCGGACGACCAGAAGTTCTGGATCAGCCAGGCACGCAATGCGTTCATGGCCTTCACGCTGTACCTGTTCGAAAACCGCGACGACGAACGCCAGCAGGGGTTCCCGGGTGGGCAGGGCGCGCCGACCCTGGGCGCGGTGTTCCGCCTCGCCACCGGCGATGGCAGCGACCTGCGCAAGTACCTCAAGGCGTTGTCCGAGCAGAAGTTCCTCAGCGGTAATGCCCGTGCGGCCTTCGCCAACCTGCTCTCGCAGGCCGATGAAACCTTCGCGTCGATCATGGGCACCTTCAAGGAACCCTTGAACGCCTGGATCAACCCGGTGCTGGACAAGGCCACCAGCGACAACGACTTCCTGCTTACCGACCTGCGCCGGAAGAAGATGACCATCTACATCGGCATCCAGCCCAACAAGCTGGCCGAGAGCCGCCTGATCATCAACCTGTTCTTCAGCCAGATCATCAACCTCAACACCAAGGAACTGCCCAAGTCCAACCCGGACCTGAAGTACCAGGTGCTGTTGTTGATGGACGAGTTCACCGCGATCGGCAAGGTCGACATCATTGCTTCGGCAGTGTCCTACATGGCCGGTTACAACGTGCGCCTGCTGCCGATCATCCAGAGCATGGCGCAGCTGGATGCCACCTATGGCAGGGACGTCTCGCGGACCATCATCACCAACCACGCGCTGCAGATCCTGTACGCGCCGCGCGAGCAGCAGGACGCCAACGACTATTCGGAGATGCTCGGCTACACCACCGTGCGGAAGAAGAACGTCACCCACGCCCGTGAAAAGACCCACAACTTCACAGAAGAGCGCCGCGCACTGATGTTGCCGCAGGAGCTCAAGGCCATGGGCAACGACCACGAGGTGTTCCTGTACGAAGGCATTCCGCATCCCGTGAAGTGCGACAAGATCAAGTACTACAAGGATCGCTACTTCACGTCGCGTCTGCTGCCGAAGACCGATGTCCCGATGCTGGCGCTGTGAGCGCTGTACGTGAACGCATGTGATGCACGTCAAAGAATGTGCGTGTGAAGGTTAAAAAATTGTCGCAATTGACGTTGATTTGACGCGGAGGTGTGGCATCGTAATTTTGATGGACGTTCCATGCGTCATGAAATCGTCGTTACGCATGCAGTAAGAGGTACATGGATGGCTTTTCACGGATTGGGTATGCAGGCGCAGGGGCCGGACAGGCGTTCGGGGCGAATGCACACCAGGCGGGCTGGGGCCCGGTGTCACCGTTGAAAAGTGTTTCAACTCACATCCGCACGTTGACTGGTTGAGCCCGCCGTGGGCGTCGACACGCTTTAGTTTTGCCGATTTTCAGGCTGAAAACCGCTATTCCGTACGCCATAGGGAAGTTCGTATGAAGCAAGCGTCATTGTTCAAGGGATCCATCGGCGTCGCCATTGCCTCTACCGTACTGCTGCTTGCAGGGTGCGCTACCGCACCGGCGCCGGACTTCGGCGGCCGCTGGAAGCCGGTGAACCGCTTCGCCAGCACCACGATGGAAATCCCGCTGTACACCAGTTACGTGTACCAGGCTTCGCCGATGGACGGCACCTTGAAGACCATGCTTGAACGCTGGGCCAAGGACTCGGGCATGACGCTCGATTACCGCATCAGCTCCGATTACACGCTGTACGGCGCGGTCTCCACGATCGGTACCACCAATCCGCAGCAGGCCATGATCGACCTGAGCGCCGCGTATGCGGGGCAGGGCGTGCTGGTGTCGATCGTCGGCAACCAGATCGTCGTGCAGACCGCGTCGGCGGCTGCGCCGACTGCGGCCACCGGCAGTGCCAGCAGCACCAGCGGCAGCTGATCCCCTTGATGTTCCAGCAGTACGGATGACCCCATGTTCCGAAAGAAGGACGCAGGCAACACTCCCAAGGTCGACCAGGCGGTCGCCAAGGCCGTGAGTTACGAGTTGACCGTCGCCGACATGGCGCGTCGCAGCGAGCGTCGCGCGTGGTGGGTGGCGACCGGCTCGATGGTGATGTCGCTGGCATTGGCCGGCGGCTACTACTACATGCTGCCGCTCAAGGAGAAGGTGCCGTTCCTGGTGATGGCCGATGCGTACACCGGCAACGCCACGGTCGCGCGCCTCAGCGGTACCTTCGGTGCCGGGTCGATCACCGCCAACGAGGCGATCAACCGCAGCAACGTCGCGCAGTACGTGATGGCGCGCGAGTCGTTCGATTCGGCGGTGATGGGCCTGCGCGACTGGGACCTTGTGTTCACGATGTCGTCCGAGCCGGTGGCCGCGACCCAGCGTCAGCGCTATGCGAATAACAACCCGCAGAACCCGGTGTACGTGTACGGCACGAACAAGGCGATCCGGGTCAAGATCCTCAGCATCACGCCGCTGGCGGCGGAGGGCAATGGCAGCTTCCGGGGCGCGTCGGTGCGCATCCAGCGCAGCCTGCTCGACAAGACCACCGGGGTGATGCAGTTCCTGGACAACAAGCTGGTGACGATGCGGTTCGAGTACCGCACCGACCTGGCCCTCTCCGAACAGGACCGCGTGCTCAACCCGCTGGCGTTCCAGGTCACCGAGTACCGCGTCGACAGCGACTACGCGCGCGGCGTGCCGGTGCCGGACGATGCGTCGATGACCAACCAGGCGAACCAGGCTGCGGCAGCACAGGCTGCTGCGCAGGCGGCAGCCGCGGCTGCGGTGCCGGTCTACGACCCGAACAACCCGGCGGCCGCGACCATGATCGATCCGAACACCGGACAGACGGTAGCCGCGCCGGTGGCGGGGCAGGCCATGGCGCCGGGCCAACAGATTCCAGCCCAGCCGGTACCGGGCCAGATGACCGTGCCGGGCCAGCCAATGCCCGCACAGCCGATGCCAGCCCAGCCGATGCAGCAACAGAACCCCGGGCAGGTGATGCCCGGCCAGGCAATACCAGGACAGGTCGCGCCGCGGCAACCGGCCACTGCGCCGGCACGAAACGTTTCCACCGGAACTGCTGAGGGAGCAAGCAACCGATGAGTAGTCGCAACATGGGATGGGCCGCATTGGCCCTGGTGCCGATCATGGCCATGGCCAGCGCCCCGGCGCAGGCCCAGGTGGTGGACCAGTACGAGTACGAGCAGGACCGCATCTACCCGGTGCGCACCGGCCTGGGCCTGACCACCCAGATCGAACTGAGCCCGAACGAGAAGATCCTGGACTACAGCACCGGCTTCAGCAGCGGCTGGGAGCTGACCCGTCGCGAGAACGTGTTCTATCTCAAGCCGAAGAACGTCGACGTGGACACCAACATGATGGTGCGCACCGAGACCCATTCGTACATCTTCGAACTGAAGGTGGTCGCCACCGACTGGCGCCAGCTGGAACAGGCGCGGCGTGCCGGCGTGCAGTACAAGATCGCCTTCCGTTACCCGAGCGATACCGAGTTCGGTACCGCACAGCAGGCGGTGGACGAAGAGGTCAAGCCGCTGCTCAGCTCGGAGCTGGCCAAGGACCGCCAGTACAACTTCGACTACTCGTACTCGACGCGCCGCGCGAAGAAGATGGGTTGGCTGATCCCGGTCAACGCCTATGACGATGGCCGCTTCACCTACCTCAAGCTGCCGGCGTCGCCGGAGTACAAGACCGGGATCTTCCCGGCGGTGTTCGGTCGCGAAAGCGAAGACGGTGAGGACTTCGTGGTCAACACCACGGTGGAAGGCAACGCGCTCATCGTGCATGGCACCTATCCCTACCTGGTGATCCGCCACGGTGACAGCGTCGTCGGCCTGCGAAGGAACGTAAAGAAATGAGCCAGCACACTCCCGGCAACGAGCCGCATGAGCCCACCGGAAACCCGTACTACGGGCAGAACGTGGCCGACAACAATCCCAACCTGGACGCTGCCGCGCCGCAGCTGCGCTCGGCCGAAGAGCAGCGCCTGAACCGCAAGGCCCTGGCCTTCCTCGGTGGCATCCTGGTGCTGGTGATCGCCATGGGCTTCCTGCTGCTGCGCAAGAGCAGCGACGACCAGGACCGCCCGGCCAGGGTCAACGAACAGGCCCGCGTGTCCACGCCGGAGCTGCCAACCGCGCCGCCGGTAGTGGCACCACCGCCGGTGGCCGACGCGCAGCCCATTGAAATGCTGCCGCCGTTGCCGCCGCCGGCACAGGACAACCCGTACCGCACGCCGCCGGCGATTCCGTCGGAGATGGGCATGTCCAATGAACCGCGCCAGCCGTCGCTGCTCGACCGCCGCATGGCGTCCGGCAGTGGCGTAGGCGGCGGTATGGGCGGCGGCGGCGCCGAAGGGCAGGCCGGCGGTCTCGGCGGTCGTCCGGACGACGAGTACACCCGCGCCATGCTGGCGCAGCTGCCCGGCGCGCAGCAGCCGGCACCGGCCAAGGTCCGTCGCGGTCCGGACGTGGAAGACGTGTCCAACGCCAGCTTCATCCGCAGCCCGGATGCACTGCTGGTGCGCGGCACCTACCTGCGCTGCGTGCTGGAGACCCGCATCATCACCGATGTGGCTGGCTTCACCTCGTGCCTGCTCACCGAGCCGGTGTACTCGATCAACGGCCGCAGCCTGCTGCTGCCGAAGGGCTCGAAGATCTACGGTGCCTACGGTGGCGGCCCGCAGGGCAAGCGCGTGGAAGTGGTGTGGGACCGCATCACCACGCCCAATGGCATCGACGTGGCCATGTCCAGTCCGGGCATCGACCAGCTCGGTGGCGCCGGCCATCCGGGCGACTACAGCGCGCACTGGGGCAGCCGCATTGCCTCGGCGCTGATGATCAGCCTGATCGCCGACGCCTTCAAATACGCGGCCGCCGAACACGGTCCGGAGACCACTGAAATCGCCAGCAACGGCTTTGCCGTGCAGTCGCCCTATGAGAGCGCGACCGCACGCAGCATGGAGCGCCTGGCCAACGAAGCGCTGAGCGAGCGTCGCCCGCCCACCGTGACCATCAACCAGGGCACCGTGGTCAGTGTCTACGTGGCCAAGGACGTCGACTTCAGTGACGTGCTGCCGCGCCGCCGCTGACCGACTGGACAGACCATGGACGCCGAAGTGGCCCCTGTAGCCGACGTTTCCAGTGAGTTCCTCAGGTACCAGTACGAGGTCCTGGGCATCCACTCGTACATGACCTCGCCCGACGTGACGGAAATCTGCATCAACCGTCCGGGCGAGGTGTACCTGGAAACGCGCGACGGATGGCAGCGTGTGGAAGTGCCCACGCTGACCTACGAGCGTGCGCGCCAGTTCTGTACCGCCGTGGTCAATGAAAGCAACACCGGCCAGCGCATCACCGACGTGGACCCGGTGGTGTCGCTGACCTTCCCGACCGGCCAGCGCGCCCAGTTCGTGATTCCGCCGGCGTGCGACGCGGGCAAGGTGTCGATCACCATCCGCCTGCCGTCCAAGCACACCAAGACCCTGGAGCAGTACCAGAGCGACGGGTTCTTCAACCAGATCCTGGAGCAGGGCGCTTCGCTGAGCGAGCAGGACCAGGAACTACTGGCCCTGCGCCAGAACCGCGACTACGCCGAGTTCTTCCGCAAGGCGGTGCAGTACCGCAAGAACATCGTGGTCTCCGGCGCCACCGGCAGCGGCAAGACCACTTTCATGAAGTCGCTGGTCAACCATATTCCGGCCAACGAGCGCCTGGTCACCATCGAGGACGCGCGGGAGCTGTTCATCAGCCAGCCGAACGTGGTGCACCTGCTGTATTCCAAGGGCGGCCAGAGCGCGAGCAATGTCACTGCCAAGAGCTGCATGGAAGCCTGCCTGCGCATGAAGCCGGACCGCATCATCCTGGCCGAGCTGCGTGGCGATGAGGCGTTCTACTTCATCCGCAACTGCGCCTCCGGCCACCCCGGGTCGATCACCAGCTGCCATGCCGGCAGCCCGGAGCAGACCTGGGACCAGCTGGGCCTGATGGTGAAGGCCTCGGCGGAAGGGTCGGGTCTGGAGTTCTCGGTGATCAAGCGCCTGCTGATGATGACGATAGATGTAGTGGTGCATATCAAGGCGCACGCCGGCAGCCGCTACATCACCGGTATTGATTTCAGCCCCGAACGGGCGCTGGCCGCCACGGGGAGGGACGCCTGATGCTGCCTGGACTGGAAATGATGGCCTGCCCGGAAATGGCGGTGTCGATGGACGTGATGCAGCACGTGATCAACGTCGAATCCTCGCGCAATCCGTACGCCATTGGCGTGGTCGGTGGCGCGCTGGTGCGCCAGCCCAGGCAGCTGGACGAGGCGCTGGCCACCGTGCGCATGCTGGAAGAGAAGGGCTACAACTTCTCGGTCGGGCTGGCCCAGGTCAACCGCTACAACCTGGTCAAGTACGGGCTCGACTCGTATGAAAAGGCCTTCCAGCAGTGCCCGAACCTGCAGGCTGCCTCGCGCATCCTGGCCGAGTGCTACGGGCGCTCGGGCAAGGACTGGGGCAAGTCGTTCAGTTGCTACTACTCGGGCAACTTCACCACCGGCTTCCGCCACGGCTACGTGCAGAAGGTGTTCGCCTCCATCGCCCGGCAGCGCGGCAGCATGGTGGCCGCCAACGGCGCGGTGCCCATCGACGTGGTCAGCCGCACCGAGCGTCGCGTGGTCGACGTGGCCCGCCACCCGCAGTTCAGCGGGCCGGCGCAGGGCGTGGTCGGCGCGCGCGTGCAGGGCATGCAGGCCGCCGCGCCTGCATACGCGCAGGCCGCCGTGCCGGTCGACCCGGCGCGTGCCTATGAGGCGTATCCCTCCACCGGCGCCATGGTGCGCCGGGACGTGCTCCGCACCGCCGACGCGGCCTTGTCACGGGTGGTGATGGGCGCGGTGGAACGGGCGATGCCGCAACAGTCAGCGCCCCCTGCCGCGCCGGAACCCATCGCGCTCCCTCCCGGGCATGCCCAGCCGCTGCCGCAGAACACCGCCGGCCCGGTGGTGGTGCGCCCGTGGAGCGAGCGAAACGCACCGGTGGCATTGCCGACGCAGGCCCTGCCTGCACAGGCGATGCCGGTACAGAACGTCCCCGCCGGGGATGCCGCCTTCGTGTTCTGAAGGAACGATCCAGTCGTGTCTGACCCTCAACAAGGAAAATCCACAATGAAGCGTACCCACCTCGACATCGTCCAAGCCCAGCGCTCGCTCAAGACCGCCCTGATGGCCGTCGCCTTCGCCACCGCCGTCTTCGTGCCGGACGTGTTCGCCCAGGCCACCAACTTCGGCGGCACCGACACCAAGGTCTGCGGCTTCTTCTCCAACATCAATGGCCTGCTCAACATCGCCTCGATCGCGGTGGTCACCATCGCGGTGATCTTCGCCGGTTACCAGATCGCCTTCGCCCACAAGCGCATCGGCGACGTGGCCCCGATCCTGATCGGCGGCCTGCTGATCGGTGCGGCTGGCCAGATCGCCAAGATGCTGCTGGGCGACGGCAATGCCAGCTCCTGCCAGACCACCGTCACCTCGATCATGAACGTCGTCCAGTACTACCGTGCATAAGAACGTCTTGTTCCGCGGCTGCACCCGACCGGCGATGTTCCTGGGCGTCCCGTACGTCCCGTTCTTCCTGGTCGCGGGCGGCTTGTTGCTGCTGAGCATGTACATCGACATGCGGCTGCTGGTCACCATTCCGATCGCCATCTTCATCCTCCGGCAGATGGCCAAGCGCGATGAAATGATTTTCCGCCTGATCGGTCTGCGCCTGCAGTTCAAGTTCCGCGCACGCAACCTGGAACAGCACGACGGCATGTGGGTGTTCACGCCCAACCATTACCGCGACAAGCCACCGCCGTCGGCCTGACGGCGGTAAGCAGTACCCCGGGCAGGCGGCCCCCGTCGCCTGCCCGGTGCAGGACACGCGTCATCCCCGCAGCATCCATTGGAACCGGTCATGTTCAGTCCCGACACCTCGATCAGCGAATTCATCCCCCTGTCGTCCCATGTGGCGCCGACGGTCGTGAAGACCACGGGCGGAGACTTCCTGCTGACCTGGCACCTGGAGGGCCTGCCGTTCGTCGGGCGCGAGGACTGGGAGCTGGAACACCGGCACAACACCTTCAACCGCCTGCTGCAGACCCTGCGGGCGCCGGACTTCGTCAACGTGGCGTTCTGGGTGCATGACATCCGCCGTCGCCGCCAGCTCAAGGGCAGCAGCACGTTCGGCCAGCGCTTCAACCAGGACGTCTCCGACCAGTACATGGGCATGCTCGGCTCGCAGCGGATCATGCAGAACGAGCTGTACCTGACCATGATCTACCGGCCGGTGGTGGCCGGTAAGCGCTTCATGGACAAGTCCTCCAGCATCACCCAGCTGCAGGCCGAGCAGGACCAGGCGGTGGCCAAGCTTCTGGAGATGGCAGGCAACGTGGAAGCGGTGATCCGCGACTATTCGCCATATCGCATGGGCATGTACGAAGCCAGGAACGGCAGGGTGTTCTCCGAGACCCTCGAGTTCTTCGGCTATCTGCTCAACCGGGTGGACGAGCCGGTGCCGGTGTTGTCGGCCCCGGTCAAGGATTACCTGCCGATCAGCCGGCACATGTTCTCGGCCAAGACAGGCGACTTCGTGATCAACACGCCCAACGGCGTGAACCACTTCGGCGCCATCCTCAACATCAAGGAGTACGCCGAAGGCACCTATCCCGGCGTGTTGAACGGGCTGAAATACCTGGACTTCGAGTACGTCATCACCCATTCCTTCAGCCCCATGGGCCGCCAGGACGCGCTGAAGGTCCTGGACCGCACCAAGGGCATGATGATCTCTTCCGGCGACAAGGCCGTCAGCCAGATCGTCGAACTCGACCAGGCCATGGACCAGCTCTCCTCGGGCAATTTCGTGCTGGGCGAGTATCACTTCATCATGGCCGTCTACGCCGACAGCCAGGAAAAGCTGTCGCAGAACATCGCCACCACCCGCGCCGAGCTCTCCAACGCCGGGTTCGTGTCGACCAAGGAGGACCTGGCGGTCACCGCCTCGTTCTACTCGCAGTTCCCGGCCAACTGGCGCTACCGCACCCGCCTGGCCAATATCAGTTCGCTGAACTTCCTCGGCCTGTCGCCGCTGCACAACTTCGCCACCGGCAAGCAGCACAACAATCCGTGGGGCGACTGCGTGACCACGCTGCAGACCACCAACGGGCAGCCGTACTACTTCAATTTCCACGCCACCCACCCATCGGAGAACTCGCTGGGTGAGAAGGCCATCGCCAACACCATGGTGATCGGCAAGTCCGGTACCGGCAAGACGGCGCTGATCAACTTCCTGCTCAGCCAGGTGCAGAAGTACGACCCGTCGCCGACCATCTTCTTCTTCGACAAGGACCGCGGCGCGGAGATTTTCGTGCGCGCCTGCGGCGGCAACTACCTGGCGCTGGAGAACGGCCAGGCCACCGGCTTCAACCCGTTCCAGTGCGAGAACAACGAAGCCAACGTGCAGTTCCTGGCCGACCTGGTCAAGGTACTGGCCAACAAGCACGAATACAGCGCCCGCGAGGAAGAGGACATCTTCCGCGCCGTCGAGAACATGCTCGATACCCCCATGCACCTGCGCAGCATGACCAACTTCCAGAAGAGCCTGCCCAACATGGGCGACGACGGCCTGTATGCGCGCCTGCGCAAGTGGACCTCGGGCAACTCGCTGGGCTGGGTGTTCGACAATCCGGTGGACACGGTGGACCTGAGCCGGGCCAACATCATCGGCTTCGACTACACCGACATCATCGACAACCCCGAAGTGCGCGTGCCGGTCATCAATTACCTGCTGCACCGCTTGGAATCGCTGATCGACGGCCGCCCGCTGATCTACGTGATGGACGAGTTCTGGAAGATCCTGGACGGCGAGGGCGGGCTGAAGGAATTCGCCAAGAACAAGCAGAAGACCATCCGTAAGCAGAACGGCATGGGCATCTTCGCGACCCAGAGCCCGGAAGATGCGCTGAAGAGCGACATTGCCGCCGCCTTGATCGAGCAGACCGCCACCCTGATCCTGCTGCCCAACCCCAATGCCAGCCGCTCGGACTATATCGACGGCCTGAAGCTGACCGAGAGCGAGTTCAAGGTGGTCACCGCCCTGGACGAGCGGTCGCGCTGCTTCCTGGTCAAGCAGGGCCACGCGGCCAGCGTATGCCAGCTCAACCTGCGCGGCATGGACGACATCCTGTCGGTGATTTCGGCCTCCACCGACAATATCGACGTGATGCATCGCGTCCTGCTCGACGCCGCCCGGCGCGAGAAGGTCGCGCAGGCCGACCTCACCCCGGACCAGTGGCTCACTGAGTTCTACAGCAAGCGCAAGGGCTCCGGAAAGCCCGCCGGAACCCGCCAGGACGCTGTTGCCTGATTCGATGGAGACCCTTATGGACAACGCCGTGAACGAGAACAAGACCCGTCGCCGCAGTTTCAGCTTCCGGCTGGCAGCCCTTCCGCTGGTGGCCGCGCTGATGTGCAACGTATCTGCGCCTGCCTACGGCATTACGGTGGTGGAAGTTGGTCCGAGCGCGCTCCAGCAGCTGCTGAACCAGATCAACACCTACAAGGCCGAGATCACCGCAGCCGAATCCAAGATGCAGGACGCCGCCGAGTATATCGAGCAGCGCATGCGGTGGATCCGAACGCTCGAGCAGTATGCGCAGGCGCTGGTGGAGGTGCAGGCCGTGCTGAACGATTTCGGCATGCCGAAGGGCCTGAACCTGACCCCGGTCGGCGAGGACTACCTGGTTCGGCAGACCTGTGGCGGCCAGTCGGACTTCAGCCCCATGGGCCTGTTCAAGACCTTTGTGTTCAACCCCCAGGCGGATTTCAAGGAACAGCAGACCCAGATCTGCGTGAACATCCGCATGATGCAGAACCGCAAGTACAACGAAGCGGTGATGTTCATGACCTACTCCGTACCGAAGATGGAGTCGTCACTGAACCGGATCTTCAAGCTGCGCATCCTGAACAACAAGCAGGGCAACGTGCAGGGCACGGACAGCGAGTCGCTGCGCATGGCCAATGACCTGGCCGTGCAATCGCAGATCTGGCAGTCGCGGATGCGCTCCTACGATGCCTACATCGAGGTGATGGAGGCGAACCAGAAGGTCGTGGCGCAGAACGCGCTCAAGGGCGACACGACCAAGAACATCATCGGCGATCTGGTCAAGACAGCGGCCCTGAAGGGCGCGCTCAGCGTCAAGTAATCACGGCCGAATGCAGTAGCAGCATCATCAAGGGATTGTGGAAATGTCGATCAGGTCGATTTTCAATTTTGATTTCTCAGGAAGCTTGCAGGATCTGCTGGGTTACGCGGTGCGTGTCCAGTCGATCGGCGACTTCGTCTTCTTCAAGCTGATCCTGGATTACCTGCGCGTACGCATCAACGACTTCGGTATCGACATGATGGGCCGGATGATGGCCTGGGTGGGCGGGATCGCGCTGGTCCTGATGACGCTGTGGGTGCTGGTCCAGGGCTACCGGATCGTGACCGGACAGAGTCGCGATTCGATGATGGTACTGGTGACCAACATGGCCCGCGCCGCGCTCATCATCAGCGTGGCCACCTCGATGGCCATGTTCGGAAGCAGCGTCAGCAATTTCCTGACCAAGGACGTAGGCGGGCTGATTACCCGCGTGGTCACCGGCGAGAGTGGTACGGCGGAGGACCAGATCGACAAAAGCCTGGCCTGGATGCAGGTGGCGCTGTCCAGCGTCGATGCGATCAAGGTCCTGGACGACGGCGGCCTGCGCGAGGAGAAGACCCGCGCCATGTGGTTCATCGGCCTCGGCACCGGCGGCCCTGCTGTAACGGCCGGTTCGATGCTGCTGCTTTATCAGGTCGCCATTTCGTTGTTCATCGGCTTCGGGCCGTTGTTCATCCTGTGTCTGTTGTTCGACCAGACCAAGCAGTTCTTCCAGAAGTGGCTGTTCTACGGCATAGGCACCATGTTCTCGATGGCGGTGCTGTCGGCGATGGTGTCCATTGCGCTCGACATGGTCATACGTGTATCGGCCGCGTTCTGGACGTCGTCGCTGATCAACAAGTTCCTGCTGACCGACGCCATGTCCGACGGCCTGACCAGCCAGGCCATGCAGCAAGGCGGCATGGGCTTGATCCTCACCACGCTGATCCTGACCGCTCCCCCAATGGCCGCCATGTTCTTCCAGGGAACTCTGGGAAGCTTCATGGCATATTCCCAGATAGGCGGCTCGCCGCTGGCGCAACCTGGTCCGCAGGGCCAACCGCCGGGGTCGTATACGCCGCCCGCGCCGCAGCAGGTCAACACCAGCAATGAAGCTGTCAATACCAGCGTCAACCGGTTCGGCTCTGATGCAACTCCTCCTCCTGCGCAGACTGGCCAGCGCGGACTTGCTGGTTGATCAACTGATTGTCGAGGGCTTCATGAAAAGCACCAAACTGCGCTGGTCCAATCAAATCCGTGGTGAGTGGATACTGGCGCTGATCGCGTCGGTACTACTGTTGTCCATGTCATTTCAAGGAGCGGCAGAAGGACGATGCCCGCCTGGCCAGTATCCGATTGGTGGACAGGGTGTGGGAGGGTGCGCGCCAATTGGTGGTGGCAGTGGTGGCAGTGGTGGCAGTGGTGGAAGCAGTGACCCGGTGCCTACCGGGCGCTGGCATAAGACGTGGGGAGCTGTTGCTTTCTCCAGGTCCGGCGATGCAGGTGCTGTCGTAGGGAAGATGTCGAAGGACGAAGCAGTGGCCGGTGCCATTGAAAAGTGCGCGCAGTGGGGCGCTACCGATTGCAAGGCAGGTCTCACTTTCAAGAATCAGTGCGCGGCGGTGATCCAGGCGGACAAATCGCTTGGTACGAAGCTGGATACTGGCGCGACGAAGGAAATCGCTCTCCAACGCGCCACCGAGTCGTGCAAGAAGGCTGGAAGCTCGAGTTGCACGCAGGTCTACTCTGATTGCAGCATGCCGGCGTTCGAGAAGTTCTAGCGTAGTGACACACCATGCGTGTCAGTGCGATGCCGGACAGGCGATGGGTAGCGCCGGGCTCTGCCCGGCGCGTATCGCACTACTTCATGCATTCATTCATGACGACAGGGCACACCTTCGCGCCTGACGTGATGCATGCGGTCACGGCCAGCTCTTCCGCCTCTTCCTTGGTCTTGCCGCGCCCGCCAAAGCTGGCGACCGGTCCGCCGGTCTTGCCGACTCGGACGGCAGCAGCACATTCGCCGTATGGAACAGCTACAAGCACCTTGCAGTCGCCGCCGCCGCATTTGCTCACCGCCGTGTCGCTGGCGTCCTGCTCGTTGAGTCCCCAGTGGACCGCATAGGCATTGCTGCCCGTACCCGCGGCGATGGCAGTCCACGGCTTCGCCATTCGAGTCATGCCTTCGGCGGCTTCATCCTTTATCCAGGCGCGGGTGGAATCCTGGGACGCGGCAGGTGCGACTGCCTTCATGGCGGTGGATTTCCCACGCCGCTCCGGCGGCTTCGCGATGTATTCGCGGGCGCCGGGGAAGTCGATCAGCTTGGCCGCCGCGACGTCGCCGCGTGCGGTCATGTCGGCCCGGTGCAGGAAGCGGTCTACCGCCCGGTATGCATACTTCCACCCGGAACAGAAAGACTCTTTTGGCGGGCTCTGGCAACTCGAACCGCCCGCCGCAGTGCATGCGTTGACGGCGGTGGTCGCCGCGAGCTCCCGGGTCTCGCCGGGGCCCCAGTACAGGCCCCCCTGCTGGCTGTAGGCGGGTGCCATGCACGAGTTGGCGAACGACAGAACCGGTGAGCAGGTGCCCTTGCATGCCTTCATGGCGGTGAGCATGGTGTCGGACTGGTCCTGGCCATTGAGCTGCACATTCCACGAGCCGTCGTCAGTGCTGACGACAATCACCCCCCACCAGTCGCGGATGGCGTCCTTGCGGATCTTGTCCTTCTCCGCAGCGCGGAAATTGGCCCTGATCTGGGCGGCCGCCGCAGCCTCGGCCTGGTCCACGTACGTCCCTGCCGCCTGATTGCGCATCCAGCCTTCGTAGTTGTTCACGGCCTGGGCATGTCGCCGCTGCTCGGCCTGCGCGCTGTCCTGCGCCATGGCTGGCGAAACAGACAGCAGCAACAGGGCGGAAGCAAGCAAAGTGCGCTTAGAAACAGTAATCAACTTGAGCCTCGCACTGGGTTCCACCGCCGGCTTTGCACTCGGCCAGAGACGCACTTGCCAGTGCGCCAGGCTTGGACGTTCCGGCTTCGGCAACGTTGACGAACAGGGCTCGGACATTGGGCTTCGGCTTCTTGTTCACTGCGATGCCCATGCAATGATTGCGGATCGGAAACGTGACCAGTTCCACACAATCTTTCTGCTTCTGGCTGCATTCCTGCAACGAGCGAATGCGTGCCTCGGCTGCACTCACGCCCAGGTTCTGGCTCACGTCCTGGGCGGCATCGCTGATCGCCATGCTGAAGTACATTTCAACGCCTTTCGGCAGCTGGGCGCTCATCGTGCCCGGCGGAGGAAGGCCGCCCTGTGCTTCCTGCGCCCCTGCCGTTCCGGTAGAAAGGAGAGCTGCTGCGAGTACCAGGCAGAGTCTGCTTCGGTGGATCGAAGTCATCGTCAACAGTAATCCATTTGTGATTGCGAGAACGATAACTGCTGGCGCTGTGAAATGCGTATAGGGGATTACCTACAGCGGTCATCAGACGATAGGGGCGAACCTCGGCTGGGTCACGCCATCCACTTCCACCGTCGCGCAGAACATCTCGTACGGCCTCACCCACAAGCCGTGCTCGCCGTACAACGCGCGGTACAGGACCATCGGTTCCAGCGTCTCGCTGCTGCGGACCACGCCGATCACCTCGTACTCGCCGCCCTTGAAATGGCGGTAGTGGCCGGGGGCGATCTGGGGCAGGGGGGAGAGGTCGGACATCGGGTGCACCACGCTGGGGAAAACCGGATTATCGCAGGATGCCGCTCACGACCGGTCCGCTAGTCGGCATCCGGCTCAAGCGGCGGCCCTGCACGATGCGCCAACACCAGCTGCGTGACTGCCTCGGCGCTCATCGGCCGCGCCAGATAGTACCCCTGCGCCTCGTTGCAGCCCCACAGCCGCAGCAACGACAGCTCGCCCTCATGCTCCACGCCTTCCGCCACCGTTCGGTAGCCGAGCTGATGGGCCAGCTTGATGATCGCCTCCACTTTCAACCGCGCGGTGCGCGAGCGCGCCAGGCCGGTGACCAGGCTCTGGTCTACCTTGATATGACTGATCGGCACTTCGCTCAGGTAGCCGAAATTGCTGTAGCCACTTCCGAAGTCATCGATTGCGATGCGCACGCCGGCCGCCGCCATCGCGCGCAGCTGGGGCAGGGCGGCCGGGTGGCTGTGCAGCCACTGGCCTTCGGTAATCTCCACTTCAATCTGCGTCGGCGCCAGTCCATGCATGCGCAGCCGCTCGGCCATCCCGGTCCACAGCTGCTCGTTGTCGAAATCGCGCGGCGACAGGTTGATCGACATGGCGAAACCCGGCAGCTGCTGCTGCCAGCGCGCTGCCTGCGCGAAGGCGTGTTCGATCACCCACTGGCTCAGCTGCGGCATCAATGCGGTGCATTCAAGTACCGGGATGAACTCGCCCGGGCTGATCGGCCCCAGCATCGGATGGGTCCAGCGCAGCAGCGCCTCTGCCGAAACCGGCTGGTCGTCGTAAAGGTCGTAGCGGGGTTGGTACACCAGGCTGAACTGCTCCTGGGCCAGGCCGCGCGCCGCGTCCGACGCCAGCCGGTAGCGGCGTCGCAGGTGCGCGTCGCGGTCGGCCGAATACCAGCACAGGCATGCGTCGGTGTGCAGCGCATGGTTCAACGCCACCATGCATTTGCGCAGCAGGTCGTTGGCCTCGTCCGGATCGGCATGGAAATCGCACAGGCCGGCATGGAACTGCGGCGACATCGGGATGCTGCCCACCATCAAGGGGCGGCGCATGCGTTCGCGCAGCCGACCCATCAGCGACTCGGTCTGGTCGTGGGTATGGTCGCGCAGCACGAGGGCAAATCGGGTCGAGGCCACGTGGTAGACCTGCACGTCGCCGGCGACGACTTCCTGCACGCGCAGCGCCGCCTGGCGCAACAACGATTCCACCGGTTTCAGGCCCAGCGCCTGGCCGGCGTCGTTGGCGCTCTGCAGGTCGAACGCGTCCAGCAGCACGCCGGTGAAGCGGCTGGCGCCGTCGCGTCGGCTCAGCACGCTCAGATCGGCCTGGAACTGCTGGCGGTTGGGCAGGCCGCTGATCGGCTCGCGTCGCCCGACCGACATGGTCAGCTCCATCTGGTTGACCACGATCCGCGCCAGGGTCTGCAGTTGCCGTTGCTCGTTGACCGACAGTTCGCGCGGCTCGCGGTCCATCAGGCACAACGTGCCCAGTGCGATGCCATTGCGGGTCACCAGCGGGGCGCCGGCATAGAAGCGCATGCGCTCGGGACCGGTCACGATGGGGTTGTCGCGGAACCGCGGATCTTCGCGCAGGTCGCTGATCTGCAGGATGCAGCTGGATTCGATGGCACACGAACAGATCGAGTGGTGGCGGTCGGTGCGCTCCAGTGCGAGCCCGACCCGTGAGATGAACTGCTGCGAGTCGGCGTCCACGATCGAGATCAGCGCGATCGGCGTACCAAACGTAAACGCCGCCAGTTCGGTGATCGGGTCCAACGAACGGCCCAAGGCTGGATCCATCACATTGAGCGCTTCGATCAACGCAATGCGTTCGAGATCCTGGCTGCGGTCGAGCATCCGGTGCGTCCTGTCATACGGAGTACACCGGTACTATCACGCTGCGCTTGCAGAGCCTGTGTGAACGAAACCGTTCAGGTATGAAGCGTTCACTCGGGTGAGCGGATCAATTTGATCAGATGCGGCAACCGATACGGCTTGGCCAGGAACTCGACATTATCCGGGAGGGCAGGCAGCTGGGACCGGGCATATCCCGACGAAAGAATCATCCGCGCGTTGGGCAGGACCGCAGCTACGTGCTCACTGAGCTCAAGACCGGTCATGTTGTTGGGCATGTTGACGTCGCTGAACACGATGTCGAAGTCCGCGAATTCCGCAATCTTCTTTACTGCGTCGTGGCCGTCCTCGGCCGTCTGCACGTCGATGCCGAAATCGCGCAGCGCCGTACCGATCAACTCGCGCAGGTCCGCCTGGTCTTCAACCATCAGTACACGAAGCGGCTCAGACATGGGCGGTTTCCTCCAGGGCGGGTAACAACAAACGGACAGTGGTACCGCGTCCGGGGGCGGTCTGCACATCGACGAATCCATCGCACTGGGACACGAAGCCAAACACCTGGCTGAGCCCAAGCCCGCTGCCCTTGCCAACTTCCTTGGTGGTGAAGAACGGCTCGCTGGCGCGCTCTGCCACGTCCGGCGGCATGCCGCTGCCCAGGTCGGTGACCGAGATGGCCACGTAGCGACGCTGGGTGGGAGTAGCAAGGTCCGGCGCGAGGCGTTGCTCGACCCGGGCGCTGAGGGTGATGGTTCCGCCTTGTGGCATGGCCTCGCAGCTGTTCAGCAGCAGGTTCAGCAGGGCAGTGTGCAACTGTACGCCATCGGTGACGATTCGAGGTAGGTCGAAAGGCACTTCCGTACGCAGTTGAATGTCGGGTGGGCAGGCGCGCTGCAGCGACGAAAGCTGGTCCTGCAGCAGCTGCGCCACCTGCAGCGGCTCGCGGATGAGCGTCTGATCGGCAGAAAACGCAAGCAGCTGGCGGGTCAGCAGTGAACCGCGGTCGGCGGCGGCCTGGGCCAGGTCGGCCAGTTCGCGGGTCCGCGTGTTGGCGGCCGGCTGCGCCGCGATCAGGTCGAGCGCGGTCCCGATGGTGGTCAGCAGGTTGTTGAATTCGTGCGCCAGGCCGCGGGTGAGCCGGCCCACGCCCTCGAACTGCTGGAGCTGTTCACGTGCGCGCTGGGCATCCTGCAGCAGGCGCTGGGCCTGGTAGCGCTCGGTAATGTCCTGGGTGACCTTGACGAAGCCCAGCAGCACGCCGTCCTGGCGCACGGCTTCGATCACCTCGCTGGCGCGGAAGCGTTCGCCGCTGCGGCGCACGCGCCAGCCTTCGCCGACGAAGCGGCCCTGTGCTTCGGCCTGGGCCAGGGTCTGCTGCGGAACCCCCTGGGCGCGGTCATCGGCGCCGTAGAACAATCCGACATGCTGGCCGAGCGCTTCTTCGCCGGTGTAGCCCTTGACCCGTTCGCAGCCACGGTTCCAGCTGCGGATGCGGCCCTGCGCGTCCAGCATGTAGATCGCATGGTCGGACACATGGTCGATCAACAACTGCAGCTGCAGGCGATCATCAGCAGATGGCGCGATGTCGGTGACGGCCTGGACCACGGCGACGGTTCTACTCCCCCGGTAAGGGTCCGAACCGTAGAAGCGATCATGTGAAGATAGTGTCAAGAATGGATCTGAACACGACGCCATCTGTCGCATAACGCACGCATTCACTGTTCGGTTAACATCGAACCCCTTTTCACGCTGGAAGTGTCTGGATGAATGCTGCGCCGACTGCTCGCGACCGCTGGATCTGGCTGGCATCCGCCGGCCTGATGGGCCTGACCATCGGCCTGGAACTGGTGGTGCCGCTGGGCTACGCGGTGTGGCTGACCTACTTCATGGCGGTGGGGATCACGCTGTTCCAGCGCCGCCTGGAGGTACCCGTGCTGGTGGCGGTGGGATCCTGCGTGCTGCTCGTGGTGGGCTACAACCTGGCGCCGGCCAGCACCAATTCGGCGTTCTCCTTCGTCAATCGCACCATTGGGGGCATTTCGTTCCTGTTGATGGCACTGACCGTGGTCAAGGCGATCCAGGCGCGCCGCACCGCCGCCGATGCGCTGTGGCTGCAGGAAGGCGAGAACGATGTGACCGTGAGCCTGCGCGGCGATCCCGAACCGCGCACGCTGGCTGACGCGGCGATGCGTTCGCTGTGCGCTCGCCTCAACGCCGACGTGGGCGCGCTGTACCGGCTGCAGGGTGAGCGCCTGGTGCTGGTGGGCGGGGCCGCACTGCCTGCGCACCTTCCCGAGTCGCTGCCGACCTCGGCCGGGCAGTGGGGCGAGGTGCTGCGCGCCGGCACGCCACGCCGGTTGGAAGAGGGCGAAAGCCCGCTGGAAATCGAAACCGCGCTGGGCCGCACCGTCGTGCACCAGCGCCTGCTCGGTCCTATCACCGCCGACGGCGTGGTGATCGGCCTGATCGAGCTGGGCCGTGCCGGGGCATCCCCGGCACGTTCGCTGGAACTGGACCTGCTGCTGCAGTGCGCCGAACCGGTGGGCATGGCCATGCGCACCGCCCTGCTGCGTGCGCAGCTGGTGGAACTGCTGGAAGAAACCCAGCGCCAGAGCGAAGAACTGCAGACCCAGCAGGAAGAACTGCGGGTGGCCAACGAAGAGCTGGAGGAACAGAGCCGCAGCCTGCTGCATTCGCAGGCCAGCCTGGAACAGCAGCAGGCCGAGCTGGAACAGACCAACGTGCAGCTGGAAGAGCGCACCCACGAACTGGAAGCGCGCCAGCAGGCGCTGCTGATCGCGCAGGGCCAGCTGGTGCAGAACAGCCGCGAACTGGAAGCCAGCTCGCGCTACAAGTCCGAGTTCCTGGCCAACATGTCGCACGAGCTGCGCACGCCGCTCAACAGCGCGCTGATCCTGGCCAAGCTGCTGGCCGACAACAAGGACGGCACGCTGACCGCCGAGCAGGTGAAGTACGCCCAGGCCATCCATTCGTCCAACAACGACCTGCTGGCGCTGATCAACGACATCCTCGACCTGTCGCGGATCGAAGCCGGCCATGTGGAACTGGCCGAAGAGAACCTGGCCGTGCCCAGCGTGCTGCAGCGCCTGAAGGACACCTTCGAGCCGCTGGCCGCGCAGAAGGGCTTGACGCTGGATATCCGCGCCGACGCTGACGCGCCGACCCAGCTGGTGGCCGACGGCCAGCGCCTGCAGCAGATCCTGAAGAACCTGCTGGCCAATGCGATCAAGTTCACCGAGCACGGCAGCGTCTCGCTGGTGGTGCGTGGCAACGGGGCAGGGCGGATCCAGTTCGCAGTGAGCGATACCGGCATCGGCATCGCCCAGGCCCAGACCGAGGTGATCTTCGAAGCGTTCCGCCAGGCCGATGGCAGTACCCGCCGTCGCTACGGCGGCACCGGCCTGGGCCTGTCGATCTCGCGCGACCTGGCCACGCGGATGGGCGGCGATATTTCCGTGTCGAGCGAGCCGGGGCGCGGCAGCTGCTTCACCCTGGAACTGCCGCTGGCCGCTGGCGCCAGCCCCGCACCGCTGGCCGCCGCGCCGGACGTGCGCATGGCGCCGACGCCCAAGCCCGCCGCTGCCGCGCCGCTGTTTGGCACGGGTCACGACGCACCGGTGGCGCCGCCGGGCCCGCGCGTGGTCGACGACCGTGGCCGTCGCAGCCGCGCCGGGCGCATGATCCTGGTGGTGGAGGACGATGTGGCCTTCGCCGAGGCGCTGGTCGGCATGGCGCATGAGCTGGACTTCGATTGCGTGGTCGCGCAGACCGCCGAAGAGGCCCTTTCGCTGGCCGCCGAGCTGCGCCCGAACGGCATCCTGCTGGATATCGGCCTGCCGGACGTGTCCGGCCTGAGCGTGCTGGAGCGCCTCAAGCGCGACCCGGCCACGCGCCACATCCCGGTGCACGTGGTGTCCGGGCTGGAGCGTTCGCAGGTCGCGCTGGAGCTCGGCGCCATCGGCTACGTCATCAAGCCGGCCACGCGCGAGCGCCTGGTCGAGGCGATCCAGCAGCTGGAAGCCACCAACGAGCGCGACGTGCGCCGCCTGCTGATCGTCGAGGACGACAGCGCGCTGCGCTCCAACCTGCAGCTGCTGCTGGGCCGCGACCAGTTGGAGATCACCGCGGTGGGCACGCTCGCCGAGGCGATTGCCGAGCTGTCCGGTTCCACCTTCGACTGCATGGTGACCGACCTGGCGCTGCCCGACGGCACTGGTTACGACCTGCTTGAACACATGGCCGGCAACGAGGCGCTGGGCTTCCCGCCGGTGATCGTCTACACCGGGCGTGCGCTGACCCGCGACGAAGAGCAGCGCCTGCGCCGCTATTCCAAGAGCATCATCATCAAGGGTGCGCGCTCGCCCGAGCGCCTGCTCGACGAGGTGACCCTGTTCCTGCATAGCGTGGAAGCCTCGCTGCCCAGCGACCAGCAGCGCCTGCTGCGCGAAGCGCGCCGCCGCGACGCGGTGCTGGACGGCCGCACCGTGCTGCTGGCCGAGGACGACGTGCGCAACATCTTTGCGTTGTCCAGCGTGCTCGAGCCGCTGGGGGTGAAGCTGGAGATCGCCCGCAACGGCCGCGAAGCGCTGGAGCGGCTCGGCCCGGACATCGACCTGGTGCTGATGGACATCATGATGCCGGAGATGGACGGCCTGACCGCGATGCGCGAGATCCGCCGCGACAACCGCTGGCGCGACCTGCCGATCATCGCGCTGACCGCCAAGGCCATGCCGGATGACCGCGAGCACTGCCTGCAGGCCGGTGCCAACGATTACATCGCCAAGCCCATCGATGTGGACAAGCTGGTCTCGCTGTGCCGCGTGTGGTGCTCGCGTCGATGAACGAGGCCGAGTTGTACGACCTGGAGCTGAAGCTGCTGCTGGAGGCGGTGTACCAGCGCTACCACTACGACTTCCGCGACTACGCGCTGGCGTCGCTGCGGCGGCGCATGCGGCACGCCATGGCACGCTTCGACTGCGACAGCATGGGCGCGTTGCAACACCGGCTGCTGCACGAACCAGACACCTTCGCGCTGGCGATGCAGTACTTCACCGTGCAGGTCTCGGAGATGTTCCGCGACCCCGCGTACTTCCGCATGCTGCGCGAGCACGCCATCCCGGTGCTGCGCACGTATCCCTCGATCAAGCTGTGGATCGCCGGTTGCAGCACCGGCGAAGAAGTGTGGTCGCTGGCGATCCTGCTGCAGGAAGAGGGGCTGCTCGACCGCGCCATCATCTACGCCACCGACATCAACCCCGAGGCGCTGCAGGCGGCCGAAGCCGGTGCGTTCCCGCTGGACCGCCTGGCCCAGTTCAGCCGCAACTACCTGGAGGCCGGTGGCAGCGGCTCGCTGTCGGACTACTACAGCACCGGCTACGGTGGGGTGGTGTTCGACCGCCGGCTCAAGCGCAACATCGTGTTCGCCGACCACAGCCTGGCCACCGATACGGTGTTCTCCGAGGTCCACCTGGTCTCGTGCCGCAACGTGCTGATCTACTTCCAGCGCGCCCTGCAGGACCGCGCCATCGGCCTGTTCCACGAGGCGCTGGTGCACCGTGGCTTCCTCGGCCTGGGCAGCAAGGAGTCGCTGCAGTTCGGCGAGCACGCCAACGAATTCGAAGCCTGCGCGCGCGAGCAGCGCCTGTACCGGAAGCTGGCCTGATGGACGCCGACGCCGTGCAGCCCAACATCGAACTGATCGTGGTCGGCGCCTCCGCCGGCGGCGTGCGTGCACTGCAGGCGCTGCTGGCCGCGCTGCCGGCCGGGCTGCCGATGGCCGTGCTGGTGGTGCTGCACCTGCCGCGCGACCGCCCCAGCCGGATTGCTGACCTGCTCGACCACGGCTGCGCCTTGCCGGTACGGGAAGCCGAGGACAAGCAGGCGCTGGTGCCGGGCACGGTGACCTTCGCGCCGCCGGATTACCACCTGCTGGTGGAGGACCGCGACAGCCTGGCGCTGTCGGTGGACCCGCCGGTGCTGTTCTCGCGCCCCGCCATCGACCCGCTGTTCGAGAGTGCGGCCGATGTGTTCGGCAGTGGCGTGCTGGCGATCCTGCTGACCGGGGCCAGCAACGACGGCAGTGCCGGTGTTGCAGCCGTCCGCGAGGCGGGCGGCCAGGCCTGGATCCAGAGCCCGGACGACGCCTTTTCCCCGATCATGCCGGCAGCGGCGCTGGCCCATGCCGGCGCCGATGCGGTGTTGACCCTAGACTCCCTTTGTTCGCGTATGAAAGGCCTTGCACGATGAACCTGATTGCGCCCACCCCTGCGGCCACCACCGACCGGGTCAACCTGCTGATCGTCGACGACGTGCCGCAGAACCTGGTGGCCATGGAAGCGCTGCTGCGCCGCGACGGACTCGACATCCTGTGCGCGGCCTCCGGTGCGGAAGCGCTGGAACTGCTGCTGGAGCACGAAGTGGCGCTGGCGCTGCTGGACGTGCACATGCCCGAGATCGACGGCTTTTCGCTGGCTGAACTGATGCGCGGTTCGCAGCGCAGCCGCGATGTGCCGATCATCTTCCTGACCGCCTCGCCGAACGACCCGGTGCGCGCGTTCAAGGGCTATGAGAGCGGCGCGGTGGATTTCCTGCACAAGCCGATCGAGCCGCAGGTGATCATGAGCAAGGTCAACGTGTTCATCGAGCTCTACCAGCAGAAGCAGTTGCTGAAGGCGCGCAACCAGGCGCTGGAGCACGCGCTGACGCTCAATGAAACGATGATGGCCGTGCTCACCCACGACCTGCGCACGCCGCTCTCGGCGATCCTGCTGTGCGCGGACAAGCTGGCGCTGGACCTGCCCGATGACCCGTCGGCGCAGCAGACCCTGGTGCACCTGGAGAACAGCGCGGTGCGCATGGCGCGGATGGTGGAGCAGCTGCTCGACTTCTCGCGCATCCGCAGCGGTGGCCTGCGCCTGCAGCAGGTGGCCTGCGACCTGGCCGAGGTGGCGGCGGCGGTGGTCAGCGAGATGAGCCGTGCCCACCCGCAGGCGCACATCGAGCTGCAGGTGGAAGGCGATACCTGCCTGCATGGCGACCCGGACCGGCTGGCGCAGCTGCTCTCCAACCTGGTCGGCAACGCCGTCCTGCACGGGGGCAACGCACCGGTGCAGGTGGTGGTGCGCGGGCTGGCGGGCGACTCGCTGCGACTGCAGGTGCGCAACGCCGGGCAGATTCCCGAGGCGCTGCTGCCGCGCCTGTTCGAGCCGTTCAAGGCCAGTTTCCACGACAGCCGCGGGCTGGGACTGGGGCTGTTCATTGCCCATGAGTTCGCCCGCGCGCATGGCGGGGACCTGGCGGCACGCAACCTGGATGGGGAAGTGGTGTTCGAGACGGGGTTGATGCGGCAAGGCGCCTGACTGACGGGCATGGCCCGTCACTACGGTAAACTGTCCGTATGTCGCCCGCTGCCCGCAAATCGTCCTCGCCGCTGATCGATGCCCAGGTCCATGTGGAAGGGTTCGTGCAGGTGCGCGAGGCGCGGCGCTCGGAGCTGGTGGAAGACTACGTGGAGCTGATCGCCGACCTGATCGCCGACGGCCGCGAGGCCCGCCAGGTCGATATCGCGACCCGGCTCGGGGTGGCACAGCCGACCGTGGCCAAGGCGCTCAAGCGGCTGGTCAAGGAGGGCTGGGCGATCCAGCGCCCGTACCGCGGCGTGTTCCTGACCCCGGCCGGCGAGCAGCTGGCCGTGGAGATGCGTGCCCGCCACCAGACCGTGGAGCGCTTCCTGCTGGCGCTGGGCGTGGACCCGGATTCGGCGCGCCGTGATGCCGAAGGCATCGAGCACCATGTGAGTGAGGCCACCCTGGCCGCCTTCGAGGCCTTCGTGCGCAAGGCCGACGGCCATGGTTGAACGCCTGCCCGCGCCGCCGCCGCTGGGCGTGCCGGTGCACGACCAGGACGAGCACTGGATGCAGCACGCGCTGGCCCTGGCCGAACGTGCCGAGCGTGAGTTCAACGAAATTCCGGTGGGCGCGGTGCTGGTCGGGGCCGACGGCAGCGTGCTGGGCGAGGGCTGGAACCTCAACATCGCCGACCACGACCCCAGCGCCCACGCCGAGATCGTGGCGATGCGCCAGGCGGGCAGGGCGCTGGCCAACCACCGCCTGCTGGGCAGCACCCTGTACGTGACCCTGGAGCCGTGCGCGATGTGCGCGATGGCGGTAGTGCATGCGCGCGTGGCGCGGCTGGTATACGCGGCCACCGACCCCAAGACCGGCGCCTGCGGCAGCGTGTTCGACCTGCTCGGCGATCCGCGCCACAACCACCGCGTTGAACTGCATGGTGGGGTGTTGGCCAAGGAAGCCAGCACGCGCCTGACCAACTATTTCCGCGCCAAGCGCGGCAAACCGCCGCTGCTGCTTCCCTGACCTCGCGCGCGGTATCATCACCCTTTCGTAAAAACGGCTGGAAAACATGGCAGACAACGGCGCAGAAGGCGAACGACTGATCTGGATCGACCTGGAAATGACCGGTCTGGACACCGACAACGACGCGATCATCGAGATCGCCACCGTGGTCACCGACGCGCAGTTGAACGTGCTGGCCGAAGGTCCGGAGTTCGCCATCCACCATCCGGTGGAGCGGCTGGAAGCGATGGACGAATGGAACCGCAACCAGCACCGCCGTTCCGGGCTGTGGCAGCGCGTGGTGGAGAGCCAGGTCACCCTGGCCCAGGCCGAAGCCCAGACCGTGAACTTCCTGGCCCAGTGGATCAAGGCCGGCGCCTCGCCGATGTGCGGCAACTCGATCTGCCAGGACCGCCGTTTCCTGCACCGTGAAATGCCGCGCCTGGAAAAGTACTTCCATTACCGCAACCTGGACGTGTCCACGGTCAAGGAACTGGCACGGCGCTGGGCGCCGACCGTGGCTGCCGGGGTAGGCAAGACCTCCAGCCACACCGCGCTGAGCGACGTGCACGATTCGATCGCCGAACTGCGCCATTACCGCCAGTTCATGGGCGCGCTCTCAGGCCTTCCGGTGGCATAACGGTAGCGCCGGCCGTTGGCCGGCCCCCGGATACTGCCAACGTTCATGAGGGCCGGCCAACGGCCGGCGCTACCGGACATCACGTTCAATCGCGCAGGGTTATAGTCGACGGATGAGCCATATCGTCCGCATCCTGCCGCCGCCCATCGAGGCGAAGATCGTGCCCACCTCCAAGGACTGGGCCGACCTCGAACGGGCGGTGGCGCTGCTCGAATCGCCCACGCTCACCGCCAAGATGGCCAACCTGATCGGCTCACCGCTCGAGTTTGCGGTGAAGAAGCTGCCGCAGTCGGTGTCCAAGCGGATCCACGGCGCGGTCGAGGCGGCACTGTTCAAGTCGGCGCAGGCCGCGCTCTGGAGCATGGACAACACCCCCGGCAAGGAGGCGTCCACGCGCTGGCACAAGGCCGCGGCCGCCGCCACTGGTGCGCTGGGCGGTGCCTTCGGCTTCACCGCGCTGTTCCTGGAACTGCCGGTCTCGACCACGATCATGATGCGTTCGGTCGCCGACGTCGCCCGCAGCGAGGGCTTCGATCTTTCCGAGATGGGCACCCGCCACGCCTGCCTGGAAGTGTTCGCCCTGGGCGGCAACTCGGGCCAGGACGATGCCAGCGAAACCGGCTACTACATCACCCGCGGCTTCACCGCCGAAGTGATGCGCCACCTCTCGGCCGAACTCGCTGGCGCGGCAGTCGGCGGCGGTGGGGTGATGATCGGGCTGACCCCCAAGGAAGCCGGCAAGTGGCTGGCCAAGATCGTCGAAAAGGTCGCCGCCCGCTTCGGCGTGGTGGTCACCGAGAAATTCGCCGCCCAGGCGGTCCCGATCATCGGCGCGGTGGCTGGCGCCACGCTCAACACCATGTTCACCGACTACTACCAGGACATGGCACGCGGCCACTTCATCGTGCGCCGCCTCGAACGCCAGTACGGCTACGAAACAGTGCGCAGCGCCTACAACCTTCTCGCCGGACAGAAGTCGTAGCGACACGCCATGCGTGTCCCTCGTGGTTCATCCGGCGCCCATGCGTCGGCTGCGGATGCTGCACCTGGGACACGCATGGCGTGTCGCTACGTCGCGACCGCCTGCCGACCATTCCCGCGTAGGGACACGCCACGCGTGTCCAGAACTACCCGCGATCATTGCACCCACGGCACAACTGTTTTGCCCTGATGTGGCTGGTCCCTGACCGCCACCATCCCCATCTTTGCCACAGTCTCCCCGCAAGGATCCCCCATGCTCTTCACCCCCTACCGCCTCGGCCCGCTCACGCTGCCCAACCGTATCGTGATGCCGCCGATGACCCGCTCGCGTGCCGCCGCCGGCAACGTCGCCACCCCGCTGATGGCCGAGTACTACGCCCAGCGCGCCTCGGCCGGCCTGATCGTCAGCGAGGGCACCCAGATCAGCCCGCAGGGGCAGGGCTATGCCTGGACCCCGGGCATCCACGACGACGCCCAGGTCGCCGGCTGGCGCGGCGTCACCGACGCTGTGCATGCCGCCGGCGGGCGCATCTTCGCCCAGCTCTGGCATGTCGGCCGCGTCTCGCATGTGGACCTGCAGCCGGGCGGCGCCGCGCCGGTCTCGTCTTCGGCGCTGCAGGCCGAGGGCGTGAAGGTGTTCGTCGATGTCGCCGGCACCGGCCCGCAGGGTGGGGTGGGCGAGATGGTCCAGCACTCCATGCCGCGTGCGCTGGAGATCGCCGAAATCCCGCAGATCGTGCGCGAGTACGCACTGGCCGCCCGCCGTGCGATCGAAGCCGGGTTTGATGGCGTGGAACTGCACGGCGCCAATGGCTACCTGATCAACCAGTTCATCGACTCGCAGGCCAACCAGCGCACCGACGCCTATGGTGGTTCGCTGCAGAACCGCCTGCGGTTCCTGCGTGAGGTCACCGAAGCGGTTGCTGCCGAAGTAGGTGCTGAGCGCGTCGGCGTGCGTCTGGCGCCGTTGACCACCCTGCAGGGCGCAGTGGACGACACCCCGCAGGCGACCTACCTGGCTGCCGCGCACATCCTGGACAGCATTGGCGTGGGCTACCTGCACATTGCCGAAGCCGATTGGGAGGATGCCCCGGTGATGCCGGTGGCGTTCAAGGAAGCACTGCGCATGGTGTATCGCGGCACGTTGATCTATGCGGGCAAGTACACCGTGGAGCGTGCGGAGGAAGCGTTGGCCAAGGGCTGGGCCGACCTGATCGGGTTCGGCCGGCCGTTCATTGCCAACCCGGACCTGCCGGAGCGGTTGCAGCAGGGTCTCGAATTGAACGTTCCAGACAAGGCGACGTTCTTCGGAGGCGCGGAAGGTGGGTTCACCGATTATCCGGTGGCGGATTCCGTGGTGGCGTAACTCCAACAAAAAACCCCGCCTAGGCGGGGTTTTTCGCTATCAGCTGTTGGCCTTCAACTTGGCCAACCGCAGCCAGGTATCGACCACGGTGTCCGGGTTCAACGACACCGACTCGATGCCTTCCTGCATCAGCCACTCGGCCAGGTCCGGGTGATCCGACGGCCCCTGGCCGCAGATGCCCACGTACTTGCCCTTGGCGCGCGCAGCCTTGATCGCCAGCGACAGCAGCTTCTTCACCGCCGGGTTCCGCTCGTCGAACAGATGCGCCACGATCGACGAGTCGCGGTCCAGGCCCAGGGTCAGCTGGGTCAGGTCGTTGGAGCCGATCGAGAAGCCGTCGAAGATCTCCAGGAACTCATCGGCGAGCAGTGCGTTGGACGGCACTTCGCACATCATGATGATCTTCAGGCCATTCTCGCCCTGCTTCAGGCCATTGGCCGCCAGCACTTCGACCACCTTGCGGCCTTCTTCCAGCGTGCGCACGAACGGAATCATGACCCACAGGTTGTCCAGGCCCATCTCGTTGCGCACGCGCAGCACGGCCTTGCACTCCAGCGCGAAGGCAGCCGAGAAGCTCGGGTCGACGTAACGGCTGGCGCCGCGGAAGCCGATCATCGGGTTCTCTTCGTGCGGCTCGTAGTTGCTGCCGCCGATCAGGTTCGCGTACTCGTTGGACTTGAAGTCCGACAGGCGCACGATCACCGGGTTCGGTGCCACCGACGCGGTCAGCGTGGCGATGCCTTCGGCCAGGCGGTTCACGTAGAAGCTCACCGGGTCGGCATAACCGGCGATCTTCTCGTCGATCTTCTTCTTCGTGGCCGCATCCTGGCGGTCGTATTCCAGCAGCGCGTTCGGATGGATGCCGATGTGGCTGGCAATGATCATCTCCAGGCGGGCCAGGCCGATACCGGCGTTGGGCAGCTGGCCGAAGTCGAATGCACGTTCCGGGTTGGCCACGTTCATCATGATCTTCAGCGGCGCCGGCGGCATGTTGCCCAGGTCCGTGGTGGTGCGTTCGAAGTCCAGCTTGCCTTCGTAGATGAAGCCGGTGTCGCCCTCGGCGCAGCTGACCGTCACTTCCTGGCCGTCCTGCAGCACCTGGGTCGCGTTGCCCGAACCAACCACGGCCGGCACGCCCAGCTCACGCGCGATGATCGCTGCGTGGCAGGTACGGCCACCCCGGTTGGTCACGATCGCCGAGGCGCGCTTCATCACCGGTTCCCAATCGGGATCGGTCATGTCGGCGATCAGCACGTCGCCCGGCTGCACGCGGGCCATGTCGTCCAGCGACTTGACCACGCGGGCCACGCCGGCGCCGATCTTGGCACCCACGGCGCGGCCTTCGGCCAGCACTTTGCCGTCCTTCTGGTTCAGCGCGAAACGCTCGATCTGGGTGGCGTGGCCACGCGACTTCACCGTTTCCGGGCGCGCCTGCACGATGAACAGCTTGCCGCTCACGCCGTCCTTGGCCCACTCGATGTCCATCGGGCGGCCGTAATGCTTTTCGATGATCAGCGCCTGCTTGGACAGTTCCTGCACGTCCTCGTCGCTGATCGAGAAGGTGTTGCGCTGGTCAACCGGGGTGTCTTCGATGCGCACGCGCTCACCGGGCACGTCCGAATAGACCATGCGGATCGCCTTGCTGCCCAGCGAGCGGCGCAGGATGGCCGGCTTGCCGGCGTTCAGGGTGGGCTTGTAGACGTAGAACTCGTCCGGATTGACCGCACCCTGCACGACCATTTCGCCCAGGCCGAAGCTGGAGGTCACGAACACGACGTCGCGGAAGCCCGACTCGGTGTCCAGGGTGAACAGCACGCCGGACGAACCCACGCCCGAGCGCACCATCAGCTGCACGCCCGAGGACAGGAACACGTCTTCGTGCTTGAACCCGTGGTGCACGCGGTAGGCGATGGCACGGTCGTTGTAGAGCGAGGCGAACACTTCCTTGACCTTGTGCACGACGTCGTCGGCACCGGTGACGTTGAGGAAGGTTTCCTGCTGGCCGGCGAACGAGGCGTCGGGCAGGTCTTCGGCGGTGGCCGAGGAGCGCACGGCCACGGCCACGTCGCCGCCGCCGTTCTCGTCGCACAGCTGCTTGTATGCGCTGCGGATGTCCTGGTCCAGCTGCGGCTGCAGCGGGGCGTCGATCACCCAGCCGCGGATTTCCTTGCCGGCTGCGGTGAGCGCGGCGACATCTTCCACGTCCAGCGTGGCCAGCTTGTCGAAAATGCGCTTGGAAAGATCGTTGTGTGCGATGAAGTCCTTGAAGGCTTCAGCGGTGGTTGCGTAACCGCCGGGGACAGAAACCCCCAGACCGGCAAGATTGCCGATCATTTCGCCAAGCGACGAATTCTTGCCGCCTACGCGGGCCAGGTCGGCCAGGCGCAGTTCGTGCAACCACAGGATATTCTCGTTCAAGCGCGATGCTCCGTTTGGCCATCGCCCGAGGCGGGCTTAATGGCCACGTCCGTAGGAAGAAGCCGATATGATGCCGGGCAGACCGCCGTCGGCACAAGCTTGTATCGTCGGCCTTTTTCAGCTTCAGAGGGGTTAAGCGCCATATGTCGACGATCCGTCCGGTCTTCTACGTATCCGATGGAACCGGTATCACCGCTGAAACCATTGGGCATAGCCTGCTCACCCAGTTCTCCGGATTCAGCTTCATCACCGATCGGATGTCGTTCATAGACGACCCCGAAAAAGCGCGGGAAGCCTGTGAACGGATCAAGGCGGCGGGGGAGCGCTACCAGGTCCGGCCGATCGTGGTCAGTTCCTGCGTGGACAGCGGCCTGAGCATGATCCTGGCCGAAAGCGGCGGGCTGATGCTCGACGTGTTCGCCCCCTTCATCGAGCCGCTGGAGCGCGAACTGGCGGTCAACCGCCATTCCCGGGTCGGCCAGGCGCACGGCATGGTCGACTTCGAGACCTACCACCGCCGCATCAACGCGATGAACTTCGCGCTGACCCACGACGACGGGATCGCCATCAACTACGACGACGCCGACGTGATCCTGGTAGCGGTATCGCGGGCCGGCAAGACCCCGACCTGCATCTACCTGGCCCTGCATTACGGGGTGCGCGCGGCCAATTACCCGCTGACCGACGAGGACCTGGAGCAGGACCGCCTGCCAGCCCGGCTGCGGCCTTACCGCAAAAAGCTGTTCGGGCTGACCATCGACCCCGACCGGCTGCAGCAGATCCGCCAGGAGCGCCGGCCCAATTCGCGCTACGCCAACCTGGAAACCTGCCGGCGGGAGGTCGCCGCGGCCGAGACCATGTTCCGGATGGAGCGCATCCCGACCCTGAGCACCACCCATACCTCGATCGAGGAGATTTCCAGCAAGGTATTGACCACGTTGGGGTTGCAGCGCGAGCTGTATTGACGGTTGACCGGTGGCAATCCGCCCCCACGTTGAAGGATCAACGTGTAGGATCGAGACATGGCCCAGGCATCGCCCCGCATCGAACGTATTCCCCGGCTCAGCCGCCTGAGCTGGCTGATGGGGCTGTACGCCGAAAACTACCGCCACCTGGTCCGGCTGTTCGAGCCGGCCGACCTGATGCCGGGCAGCTATGTGTCCTCGGTCGGCGACGGGCTGGACGTGCGCCTGGACGTGATCGAGTGCCACCCGTACACCGTGGAACTGCGCCTGACCTACGATTTCGCCGACCCGGTCACCGGGCAGCCGGACCCCTCGGCCTTTGTCCGGCTGTACCGTGACGCCCGCCAGGCCGAGACCACCCACTGCTACGTGGGACGTCGCTGGCAGGACGTGGTCGGCATGTACCCGCCGCCGGCCGAGCTGATCAGCCACCGCATGCGCATGAACACCTTCCTGGGCAAGTGGCTGGAATACCTCGCCGAGCGCGGCCACGGCGTGGCCACCCTGCAACGGGATGGCGACGCCGCCCCCGCACCTTCCGACGCCCGTCGCGCCCAGATAGCCGGTTGACCTGATGCCCTATACCCCGATCGTGGCCACCCTGGGCTACGTGCTGTCCCCTGATGGCCGCCAGGCCTTGATGATCCACCGCAACGCCCGCCCCGGCGACCAGCACCTGGGCAAGTACAACGGCTTGGGCGGCAAGGTCGAGCGCGATGAGGACGTGGCCGCCGGCATGCGCCGCGAGATCCTGGAAGAGGCCGGCATCGAATGCGGCACCATGCGCCTGCGTGGCACCCTCAGCTGGCCGGGGTTCGGCAAGGCCGGCGAGGACTGGTTCGGCTTCGTGTTCGTCATCGACGACTTCACCGGCACGCCGCTGACCTCCAACCCGGAAGGCACCCTGGAATGGGTGGACGTGGACAAACTGGAGACCCTGCCGCTGTGGGAGGGCGACCGCCAGTTCCTGCCGATGGTGTTCGACGCAGACCCGCGCCCGTTCCATGGCGTCATGCCCTATCGTGATGGCGTCATGCAGGGCTGGTCCTATACCCGTCTGTAGGAAAGCCCCGCGTTATCCACAGGGGGTGTGGATGACCGGTGCGTAAGTTTGTGGATAAGACCCGGCAGCGACCATCGCCCATGGCTGTCAAGATGGGTGGAGAAAAATTCACCGCCGGTCAGCGCCGTGTGAGTGCCATGCGAAGGCGCGCCTGTCCGTGAAGGCTGTCGCGGTTTGGCCCGCTCGCGGTACTCTTTCCGTATTGCCGCCACCCGAGCTTCCATGAAACGTCACTTCACGATGCTGCGCGAGTTCCAGCTGGCCGACTGGTTCACCCTGGCCAATGCGTTCTGCGGCACCGGCGCCGTGTTTGCGGCGATGCGCTTCCTGCAGGACGGCGAGCGCAGCTACCTGCTGTTCGGCATGGCGCTGATCCCGCTGGCCTTCATCTTCGACGCGCTGGACGGGCGCATCGCGCGCTGGCGCAAGTCCAGCTCGACCCTGGGCCGCGAACTGGACTCGCTTTCGGACGTGATCTCCTTCGGCGTGGCCCCGGCCGCGCTGGCCTATGCCTGCGGCATGCAGGGCGGCTGGGACTGGCTGGTGCTGAGCTACTTCGTGTGCTGCGGCGTGAGCCGCCTGGCCCGCTACAACGTCACCGCCGAGGCGCTGGCCGGCGAGGGCGACAAGGTGCCGTACTTCGAAGGCACGCCGATTCCGACCAGCCTGGCGCTGGTGGTGGTGCTGGCCGTTGCCGCCAGCATGGGGGCGATCGGTCACGACCTGTGGCTGGGGCGCTG
Organism: Stenotrophomonas sp. VV52; assembly: GCF_002893095.1. Lineage (GTDB taxonomy): Bacteria > Pseudomonadota > Gammaproteobacteria > Xanthomonadales > Xanthomonadaceae > Stenotrophomonas > Stenotrophomonas aracearum. Next base: position 570,168 of record NZ_PKQQ01000001.1, read on the forward strand.
GCAGCTGGGTCCGTGGCAGCTGCACCCGCTGGTGCTGCTGTTCGCCCTGTCCGGGTCGCTGATGATCAGCAAGACCCTGCGCATTCCCAAGCCATGAGCACGGCCGGCAGCGGGCACGACGCGGGCGACTTCGAGGCACTGGCGCGCCAGTACTTCAGCGCCTGGGGCGACGCGCTGCGCCACGCGGCCGCCCCCGGTGCCGGCGGGCCTGGCGCTCCGGGTGGCTGGCAGCAGGCCATCGACGGCTGGGCGCAGCTGATGTCCAGCCCGGGCAACCGGCAGTCGGAAGACGCCGTGCATCGGTTCCGCGAGCAGGCCGGTGGCTGGTACGGCACCATGCAGCAGGTGGCCGCGCAGTTCGCCGGCCAGGACGCCAGCAGTGCCGATATCGCCCAGGCCTGGCGCAACGCGGTGGAAGGGCAGGGCGACGGCCTGTTGAAGTGGATGCTGCAGGGCGCACGCGGGCATACCCAGCCCGGCGGCCCGGACCTGCTGGCGCTGCTGGAACGCCTGCAGCAGGACCTCGGTCCGTGGCTGCAGAGCCCGGCGTTCGGCCCCGGCCGCGAGCATCAGGCGCGCTGGCAGGCGCTGCTGCGCGCCCAGCAGGAATTCCAGGGCCACGCCAGCGACTACGTGGACCAGATCAAAAAGGCGCTGGACGACGCGTTCGCCCTGTTCGAGCAGCGACTGGCCGAGCACGAGCAGCCGGGCAACCAGCTGACCAGTGCGCGCGCGATGTTCGACCTATGGATCGAGGCGGCCGAAGACGCCTACGCCAAGGTCGCCATGTCCGAGCCGTTCCAGAAGGTGTACGCATCGCTGGGCAATGCCCAGATGCGCCTTCGCAGCGCCGCGCAGCAGGAAGTGGAACGGCTGTGCGAAGCGTTCGGCCTGCCGACCCGCACCGAAATGGATGCCGCGCATCGGCGCATCACCGAGCTGGAGCGGCTGGTAAGGCGCATGGCGGCCAAGGCCGCGCCGGAACCGGCCGTAGCGGCGAAGCCGAAGAAGGCGACGCCGAAGAAAGCGACGAGCGCCCGCAAGGCCGCGCCATGAAGGGACCGCTGGGGTTCAACGCCGAAGACCTCCTGCAGGAAACCCTGTCCATGCAGCGCAAGCTGATGGACGGGCTGAAGCTTCTGCCCTCGGTCGAAGACGTGGACTACGGCGCCACCGCGCGCGAGGAAGTCTGGCGCGACGGCAAGGTGACCCTGTACCGCTTCGTCGGCGAAGAAACGCCGGTACAGCGCACGCCGGTGCTGATCGTCTACGCGCTGGTCAACCGCCCGTACATGGTCGACCTGCAGGCCGACCGTTCGCTGGTGCAGCGCCTGCTGGCACTCGGCCACGACGTGTACGTGCTCGATTGGGGCTACCCGGACCGTTCCGAGCGCTACCAGACCCTGGAAGACTACCTGCTGCGCTTCGTCGACGGCGCGGTGGACCATCTGGTCGCGGCCAACGACGGCGCGCCGATCAACATGCTGGGTGTCTGCCAGGGCGGCGTGTTCGCGCTGTGCTACGCCGCGCTGCGCCAGCCCAAGCTGGCCAACCTGATCACCATGGTCACGCCGGTCGACTTCCAGACCCCGGACAACATGCTTTCGCACTGGGCGCGGCAGGTGGACGTGGACCTGCTGGTGGACACGCTGGGCAACATCCCGGCCGACCTGATGAACGCCAGTTACCTGATGCTCAAGCCGTTCCGGCTCAACATCCAGAAGTACGTGGGCCTGCTCGACATCCTCGACGACAAGGCCGCGCTGCAGGATTTCCTGCGCATGGAGAAGTGGATCTTCGACTCGCCCGACCTGGCCGGCGAAGCGTTCCGTGACTTCATCAAGCAGTTCTACCAGGGCAATGGCCTGATGCACGACGGCGTGCGGATCGGCGAAGAACACGTGGACCTGCGCCAGGTCACGCTGCCGGTGCTGAACATCTACGCCGAGCAGGACCACCTGGTGCCGCCGGATGCGTCACGCGCGATGAAGGACCGGATCGGCAGCGACGACTACACCGAGAGCAGTTTCCGCGGCGGCCACATCGGCATCTATGTCTCCGGCCGCGCGCAGCGCGAAGTGCCGGGTACCATTTCGGCATGGCTGGCCGAACGCACCTGAATCCAACCGCGCTGCGCGCGCTGCAGGCACTGGGCGCGGTCTGGACCGTGCCCAATACCCTGATCGGCGTGATCGGCGGTCTGTTCGGCATGCTGGCCGGCGCCCGCCCGTACTGGAGCCGCCGCGACTGCGCGCTGGTGTTCCGCGAGTATCCCTGGGGCCCGGGCGGGGCGATCACCCTGGGCAACGTGATCCTGCACACCGGCCCGCGCCTGGAGGTGCCGTGCCGCACCTACGCGCACCAGGCCGGGCACTGCACCGAGCCGGTGATCTCCCTGCACGACCATGAACGCGCCCACGTCTTCCAGTACCTGGTGCTGGGCCCGTTCTACCTGCCGGTGTACCTGCTGTGCGGCGGGGTCAGCGCACGCAATCCGTTCGAGCGCGCGGCCGACCTGTACGCGCTGAACGGCCACGGCTGGTGGCCCACGCGGCGTCATCTGCATGAAAGCAAAGGTCATTAGCCTCCTGACACACCAGTCAGGTTGGCCACGCTAAGCTGTGACCTGTTGGACATGCATGACGTTTCTGGAGGAACACATCACATGGCAATCGTTCTTTATGTCGGTGGTAGCAAGGATGGCGACAAGGGCCTGGTGCCCCACGGATTCAGCAAGTCGCAGGCCGAAACAGACATCGGCCCCGAGATCTACACCGAGCGCTTCATGGAGCTGCAGGGCCTGGGCAGGGTCCGGGTGATGGCGCTGGAGTCGCTCAACGACGACGCCGCGAAGCTGCGCGCGGCCCGCCACTACCGCTGAGGCGTAACGACCCACGGTCGGTACCTACCGGGTCTGGCAATGTCAACGGGTTTCCCCCGCCGCCCAGCGTTGCCACAATCGGTGTTTTCCGCATAGTGGCTTCGGCCGGACGCAATGCCAGACCTCAAGCTCGCCCAGCAGATCGCCCATACCATCGCCGTTGAAATCGGCGCCCAGACGGCGCAGGCGCAGGCCGCCATCGCGCTGCTCGACGAGGGCGCCAGCGTTCCGTTCATCGCGCGCTACCGCAAGGAAGTCACCGGCGGGCTGGACGACACCCAGCTGCGCAACCTGGAAACCCGCCTGACCTACCTGCGCGAGCTGGAAGACCGCCGCGCGGCCGTGCTGGCCAGCATCGACGAGCAGGGCAAGCTCAGCGACGAACTGCGCAACGACATCCTGGGCGCCGACACCAAGTCGCGCCTGGAAGACCTGTACCTGCCGTACAAGCCCAAGCGCCGCACCCGCGCCCAGATCGCCCGCGAGGCCGGGCTGGAGCCGCTGGCCGACGGCCTGCTGGCCGATCCGACCCTGGACCCGCAGGTGTTCGGGGCCGGGTTCGTCGACGCCGAGAAGGGCGTGGCCGATGCCAAGGCCGCGCTGGAAGGCGCCCGCGCGATCCTGATGGAGCGCTGGGGCGAAGACGCCGCGCTGGTCGGCGAACTGCGTGCCTGGCTGGGCGACAACGGCGTGATCCGCGCGCGCGTGGCCGAAGGCAAGGAAGAGCAGGGCGCCAAGTACCGCGACTACTTCGAACATGCCGAGTCGCTGGCGAAGATTCCCTCGCACCGCCTGCTGGCGCTGTTCCGCGCGCGCCGCGAAGACATCCTGTTCCTGGAACTGGACCCGGGCAGCGATGCCGAGGCCGGCCACGTGTACGCCGAAGGCCGCGTGGCGTTCAAGGCCGGCATCCGTGACGCCGGCCGCCCCGGCGACCGCTGGCTGCTCGACGCCTGCCGCCTGACCTGGCGCGCCAAGCTGCACATGCACCTGCTGCTGGACCTGTTCAACCAGGCGCGCGAAAAGGCCGAAGCAGAAGCCATCAGCGTGTTCGGCGACAACCTCAAGGACCTGCTGCTGGCCGCGCCGGCCGGGCCGAAGACCGTGCTCGGGTTGGACCCCGGCATCCGCACCGGCTGCAAGATCGCCGTGGTCGACGCCACCGGCAAGCTGGTCGCCACCGATACCATCTACCCGCACGAACCGCGCCGCCAGTGGGACCAGTCGCTGGCTACCATCCGCCAGCTGTGCATGAAGCACAACGTGGAACTGATCGCGATCGGCAACGGTACCGCCAGCCGCGAGACCGACAAGCTGGCCGGTGAAGTGATCCAGGCGCTGGGCGAGGCCAAGCTGCAGAAGATCGTGGTCAGTGAAGCCGGCGCGTCGGTGTACTCAGCCTCCGAATTCGCGGCAAAGGAGTTCCCGGACCTGGACGTCTCGATCCGTGGCGCGGTGTCGATCGCGCGGCGCCTGCAGGACCCGCTGGCCGAGCTGGTCAAGATCGAACCCAAGGCCATCGGCGTGGGCCAGTACCAGCATGACGTCGACCAGTACCGCCTGGCGCGCGCGCTGGACGCGCGGGTGGAAGACTGCGTCAACGCGGTCGGCGTGCACGTCAACACCGCCTCGGCCGCGCTGCTCTCGCGCGTGTCGGGCCTGTCTTCGACCGTGGCCGAGAACATCGTCCGCCACCGTGACGAAAACGGTCCGTTCAAGCGCCGCAAGGACCTGCTCAAGGTGCCGCGCCTGGGCGACAAGACCTTCGAGCAGTGTGCCGGGTTCCTGCGCATCGCCGACGGCGACCAGCCGCTGGATGCGTCCTCGGTGCACCCGGAAGCCTACCCGGTGGTGGAGCGGATCGTGGCCGCCACCGAACGCCCGATCAAGGCGCTGATCGGCGACGGCAGCTTCCTGCGCGGGCTGAAGGCCGAGCAGTTCACCGACGCCACCTTCGGCGTGCCGACCGTGCGCGACATCCTCAAGGAGCTGGAGAAGCCGGGCCGCGACCCGCGTCCGGAGTTCAAGGCCGCGCGCTTCGCCGAAGGCGTCGAGGAGATCAAGGACCTCAAGCCGGGCATGATCCTGGAAGGCGTGGTCAGCAACGTGGCCGCGTTCGGCGCGTTCGTCGACATCGGCGTGCACCAGGATGGGCTGATCCACATCTCGGCGTTGTCCGACACCTACGTCAAGGACCCGCGCGACGTGGTCAAGGCCGGCGACATCGTCAAGGTCAAGGTGCTGGAGGTGGACGTGGCGCGCAAGCGGATCGCCCTGACCCGGCGCCTGGACGACACCCCGGCCCCGGCCAAGGCCCCCGGCGAGCGCGACGCACGCCCGGCCGGTGCAGGCCGGCGCGACGGTGGTGGCGGTCGTCCGGGTGGCGGCCGCGGCGCCCCGTCCGGCCCGCGCCCGGGCAGCAGCGCGCCGCCGGCCAACAATGCGCTGGCCGAGGCCTTCGCCAAGGCCAAGCGCGGCGGCTGAGCGCCTCCCCCCGTTTCCCGCTGAATACCGGTACGCTGTACCGGCGGCGGGAGACGAGATGACAGATCACCAGGCGGAACAGGGCGGTCCGGTCCAGGGCGATGCAGCCAGCGATGGCAGCGCCGCGCTGGCGCGTGCGTTGCGCGAGATGACCGAGCAGCACCGGCGCCTGGAAATGATCATCGACGGCACCGCGATGGGCACCTGGGAGTGGAACTGCCAGACCGGCCAGATGTGGGTCAACGAGCGCTGGGCGCAGATCGTGGGGTACATCCGCGACGAACTGGCACCGATTACCCCCGAGACCTTCTATCACCTGGTCCACCCCGACGACCTGGCCTGCTCCAATGCACTGCTGCGCGAGCACCTGGAAGGGCGCTCGCCGCACTACGACAGCTTGTGCCGCATGCGCCACAAGCAGGGCCACTGGATCTGGGTGCAGGATCGCGGCCGCGTCTACGAATGGGACGCGCACGGCCAACCGCTGCGGATGGCGGGCGCACACGCCGACGTAAGCGACCTGCAGAACGCGCTGGAAGACGCCGCCGACATGCGCCAGCGCCTGCAGGCGGTGGTCGATGCGTCCGACGAGGTGGCGGTCATCGCGACCGATACGGCAGGGGTCATCAACCTGTTCAACAGCGGCGCGGAAAAGCTGTTGGGGTTCCGCGCGGACGAGGTGATCGGCCGGGTCAATCCGGGCCTGTTCCATGACGTGCATGAAGTCCAGGATTTCCTGCGGCCGCTTGCGGATGCGGACGGCCGCCTGCCGACGGTGTTCGAGGCACTGACTGCCCATGCCGCGCACGGCACCTGGTCGCACCAGTGGACCTTCGTGCGCAAGGACGGCGAGCATCGCCAGGTGCGGCTCTCGATCAGCCCGCTCGATTCGGGCAATGGCCAACGCATGGGTTATGTCGGCATGGCGGTGGACATCACGCCGCTGCTGGAAGTGCGCGAGCAGGCCTTCGTGGCCGCCGAAAAATTCGCCGGTGCGTTCAATTCCGCGGCGCTCGGCATGGCGCTGGTGTCGCTGGAAGGGCGCTGGCTGGATGTGAACGACGCACTGTGCGGCATCCTCGGATACACCCGAGCCGAACTGCTCGAGATCGACTTCCAGACCCTGACCCACCCGGACGACCTGAACACCGATCTTGCGCTGGTGGGCGACCTGCTGGCCAGCCGGCGCGACCACTACCACATGGACAAGCGCTACCTGGGCAAGGGCGGCAACGTGGTCTGGGGCCGCCTGTCCGTGTCGCTGGTGCGCGCCCCGCACGGCGAGCCGCTGCATTTCGTATCGCAGATCCAGGACGTGACCGCGCAGCGGGTCAGTGGCCAGCAGCTGCGTGACTCCGAACAGCGTACCCGGGTCACTCTCGATGCGGTCGCCGACATGGTGCTCACCCTGGACCTGCAGGGCCAGATCCAGTACGCCAACGCAGCCGCCACCCGCGCGCTGGCCGGGGAGGGTGCTACACCGCTGACCGGCAGCCAGGTCCAGGAAGTGATGGAACTCACTACCGAGTACGCGCCGCGTTCGCCGCTGGACCTGGCGGTGCTGATGGACCCGGACAGCAACGCGGTGGACCTGCATTCGGACCTGCTGCTGTCGGTAGGCGCGCGCCTGCTGCCGGTGGACGTGACCCGCGCCTGGCTGCAGGACAGCAGTGGACAGGTCAGCGGCGCGGTCTGGGTGATCCGCGACGTGACCCAGCAGCGCGCCCGTCAGCGCGAAGCGCGACACCTGGCCGAAGTGGACCCGCTGACAGAACTGAGCAACCGGCGCGGCTTCGAGGCGCACCTGCAGGAGGCCATTACCCGGGTCGCCCGTACCGGGCAGTCGGCCTCGCTGATGTTCCTCGACCTGGACAACTTCAAGCCGATCAACGACACCCACGGCCATCTGGCCGGCGACGCGATGTTGTGGGCCGTGGCCACCGTGCTGCGCAACGGCGTGCGCGACTCGGACGTGGTGGCGCGGCTGGGTGGCGACGAATTCGCGGTGATCCTGGCCGGGTGCTCGCTGCGGCGGGCACGGCGGATTGCCAGCGACCTGCTCGAAGCGGTTCGCAACCTGAGCGTGCCGTGGAGCGTGGATCGGCTGGTGGTGGGCACCAGCATCGGCATCGCCGCGATCAGCGGCGGCATGAGCGTGGACGCAGCGGTAGCTGCCGCCGACGCGCAGTGCTACCGGGCCAAGGCCCTGGGCAGGAACAACGTGCAGGTCGAAGCGCCGGTGCACGGCGGCCCGGATCCGCTGGACCCGGGCGACGGCGACCTGGACATCGAGAGCAGCGAAGGCGGTCCAGGCTGATCGGGCTTAACCAGTCAGGATCCACGCCGCGCCGTACGTTCGACGGTACTCAAGCACGCGGTGCAGCGGTCGATACCTTCCCGCAGCATATTCGGCTGCGGTAATTGATTGGTGTCGGATTCATGTTAAAGCGTGCACGGGTTATCACTCTGGCAGTATCCACGCCAGATTCGGTGCGGTATGGTCCGCCCTCCGATCTCGGCTGCAGAAGATACTTCGAGATAACCGCCCTGCAACGAGGCGTCGAACAGTCCCCACCGTCCAACGCCCCGTCGCGAGGCAGGTGAATTCTTACTGCCCGCTATTCGCCGCCGCTACGTAAAGTTTGCCAAATACGCGCAAATTCGGCATGACCTTTAGGTGTGCACGCACCTCTTCACGTGTCGTAAAGTGGGTCCCGCCCGCGCCGCGGTGCTCAGGACGAAAGCCCCCGCCATCGCCTCCTGATTATTTAAAAGTACATATGGAAGACATGCCTGCCCTGAATTTCCCGGACTTCGAGGCATATTCAAATTCTGTCGACGGAATCGACGGCGAGATGCGGGTGACCGGTCACGGCGATGGTCCGTGGCTGTTGAATGTGCTGGAGCTTGGTGAACTCACCCTGCTGCATGGCATGGACGGCGCCCCGGTGCTGTACCGTGGCGCGCCGCATGAAGGGCGCTTTGGTGCCTACCTTTCGTTGCCGGGCAGCCAGACCGAACTGGATGGCCAGCGCGTGGGCGACGACGGCTTTACCTGGCTGGCACCGCGGGTGGAGCTTCAGGGCTTCACCCGGGTACCGGCCACCTTCCTGGCGATCGACTTCACCGAACGGGTGCTGCTCGAGCAGGCCGCGGAGATCGAAGGGCTGGACGTGAACACGCTGTACCGCACGCGGAATATCGTCACCACCACCGCCATGGTCGGGCACATCAGTGCGTTGGTGCAGCGCGCATTCGAGGTGCGCGAAGCGCGGCCGGACGCGTTCGCCGAGAACGGTCCGCGCCAGGCCTTCGTGGCCCAGCTCACCTCTGCCGTGTTGCAGTGTCACCAGCGTGCGGCCGCCGAACCGTGCGTGGCCAGGCGGGGACGCCCGCCGCTGCCGCGCCGGGAGATCGTCCGGCGCGGGGTGGAGCATATCCAGCGCAGCCTGCGCGGCGAGGCGGCGTTCTCGGACATCCCCTTCGCTGTCGGGGCGTCGCAGCGCTCGCTGAACCGGGCCTTCGACGACCTGTTCGGCATGGCGCCGCACCACTTCTACCTGATCGAACGCCTGCACGCGATCCGCAGCGCATTGCGTTCGGCCAAGCCCGGCGACACGGTTACCGGGATCTGTTCGCGCTTCGGGGTGTGGGACCTGGGCCGGATGGCGGCGCAGTACGCGCGCATGTTCCACCTGCAGCCGGCACAGGAGCTGGCGCGGGCGGTGGGCGCGAAACCGGCGGCAGGCGTTGCTGGCACGGGGCGGCGGCGCTGAGCATGCCGGCCTAAAGATTCGGCGGCGGCAGCCGCTGACATGGGGCAGAGAGTTGTAACGCGTCATCCCACGGAAGGTACGTCAGTAACACGACGCTCTTCGTGAGTCCCCAAGCGTTCTTGCGTTCTACACCGGACATGGGGTCCGGCGTAGCCCATCGAGCTTGTTGGAACCGAGGAAACAATGATGTCCACCGCAGCCATTCAGCCACCGGCGGCCGCACGCACCCGCGATCCAGAATTCACCTCAGTCCTGCGTTCCCTTGGAGCGCTGGCGTTCGCCCCCCGTGCAAGCCGCCAGGCCAGCGCCGCGCTCGCGCAGCGCAACGCCGAGCTGGAAGCCCAGGTCGCCGCGCTGCACCGCGTGCAGGCCGTGATCGAGTTCGACCTGGAGGGCACCATCCTGCAGGCCAACGCCAACTTCCTGCAGACCCTGGGTTACACGCTCGAGGAGATTCGCGGCAAGCACCATTCGATGTTCGTCGACCCCGAACACGTGCGCAGCAGCACCTATCGCGAGTTCTGGGCGCGGCTGGGGCGCGGCGAGTTCGACGCCGGCCAGTATCGTCGGCTGGGCAAGGGCGGGCGAGAGATCTGGATCCAGGCCTCGTACAACCCGGTGTTCGACAGCAGTGGGCGTCCGGTGAAGGTGGTCAAGTTCGCCACTGACATCACCGCGCAGCAGATGCAGGCGGCCGACTTCGCCGGCCAGCTGGCCGCGATCAACACCTCGCAGGCGGTGATCGAGTTCAGCCTGGATGGACGCATCCTGTCGGCCAACGACAACTTCCTGGCCGCACTGGGCTACACGCTCGACGACGTGCGTGGCAAGCATCATTCGATGTTCGCCGAGCCCGACTACGCGCGGAGCGATGCCTACCGCGAGTTCTGGCAGAAGCTCGGGCGCGGCGAATTCGACGCCGGTCAATACCGTCGCCTGGGCAAGGGCGGGCGCGAGGTGTGGATCCAGGCGTCGTACAACCCGATCTTCGACATGAACGGCAAGCCGTTCAAGGTGGTCAAGTACGCCACCGACATCACCGCGCAGGTCCGCGACGCGCAGGCGCTGGCCGCTGCCGTGGCGCAGACGCGCGATGTGGTGGGTGCCGCCCAGGCCGGCGACCTTAGCAAGCGCATCGACACCGCAGACAAGACCGGGCAGATCGCGGCGCTGTGCGAAGGCGTCAACGCCATGGTCGAAACCATGGGCAGCATGATCGGCCAGATCCGCGTGGCCGCCGACGCCGTAGCGCTGGGTGCCAGCGAAATCGCGGTCGGGAACAGCGACCTGTCGCAGCGAACCGAACAGCAGGCCGCGTCGCTGGAGGAGACCGCAGTGTCGCTGCAGGGCCTGACCGGTACCGTGCGCCAGAGCGCGGACAACGCGCGCCAGGCCAGCGCGCTGGCCGGCGGCGCAGTGGACGTGGCCGCGCAGGGCGGTCGTGTGGTCAACGAGGTGGTCGCCACCATGGCGCTGATCAATGCTTCGTCCAAGCGCATCGTGGACATCATCGGCGTGATCGACGGCATCGCCTTCCAGACCAACATCCTGGCGTTGAACGCGGCGGTTGAAGCGGCGCGCGCCGGCGAGCACGGGCGCGGGTTTGCCGTGGTCGCCGCCGAGATCCGTTCGCTGTCGCAGCGCTCGGCCGGTGCGGCCAAGGAGATCAAGCAGCTGATCGACGACTCGGTCGACCGCGTCGGTACCGGCACCGCGCAGGTGGAAAGTGCAGGGCGCACCATGGAAGAGATCGTGGCCAGCGTGAAGCGCGTGGACGAACTGATCGCGCAGATCAGTGTCGGTGCGCAGCAGCAGAGCGATGGCATCGTGCAGATCAACCAGGCAGTGGAGCACATCGACCAGAGCACGCAGCAGAATGCGGCGCTGGTGGAAGAGGCCTCGGCTGCTGCGCGAAGCATGGAAGAGCAGGCGACCCAGCTGCTGCAGACGGTGGCCGCATTCCGCGTGGACGGTGCGGTGGCCCAGGCCCTGCGCCATGCGGCGCAGTCGGGCAGCCCGGGTGGGGTACCGACGTTGCGGCTGGTTTAGGCTTCGCCGCACAGGGCCAAGTCGACAGATCTGGCCTGCCCCGTTTCTGCAGGTCCCCCGCAACGGCGGGACCCATGCAATCCAGTAGATTTACCGAGACTGCGCCCGGGGAAAATTCCGATTCGCAGTCAGTCCGCCGGCAGTAGCGTTGCGACATTCCCTTCGGAGTGTCGCCATGGCCAAAACGCAACCCAACATCCTTGTCATCTGGGGCGACGACATCGGCTGGATGAATCCGAGCTGCTATCACCGGGGCATGATGGGATACTGGACCCCGAACATCGACCGCATCGCCGCTGAGGGAGCCCTGTTCACCGACTGGTACGGGCAGCAGAGCTGTACGGCCGGGCGTGCTGCGTTCATCACCGGCCAGTGCCCCATCCGGCCAGGACTGACCAAGGTAGGGCTTCCGGGCGCCGACATCGGCATACAAGCGGAAGATCCCACGATTGCCGAGATCCTCCAGCCGCTGGGCTACGTCTCCGGCCAGTTCGGGAAGAACCATCTGGGGGACAAGAACGCCTTCCTTCCCACCGTGCACGGCTTCTCGGAGTTCTTTGGCAACCTGTATCACCTGAATGCCGAAGAGGAACCCGAGGATCCGAAGTATCCTCGTGACCCCAGGTTCAAGGAGATGTTCGGGCCTCGAGGTGTGCTGAAGGCATGGGCACAGGACGACGACGACGCCACTGATGTGCCACGCTGGGGCGTCGTCGGGAAGCAGAGGGTGGAAGATACCGGTCCCCTCACGCGCAAGCGGATGGAGACCGTAGACGAAGAATTCACTGCGGCGGCACTTGATTTCATTGAGCGCCAGAGCAAAGCGGACCAGCCGTTCTTCTGCTGGATGAACACCACGCGGATGCACATCTGGACACATCTGAAGCCAAAGTCGCAGGGGGTCACCGGCAAGGGCCTGTACCCGGACGGCATGGTGGAACTGGACGGCTTCGTGGGCCAGTTCCTGGACAAGCTTGACGAACTCGGTATCGCCGACAACACCATCGTCGTCTTTTCTACGGACAACGGTGCAGAGGTGCTGAGCTATCCGGACGGAGGGCAGACACCCTTCCGTGGCGAGAAGGCGACAAACTGGGAGGGAGCCTTCCGGGTGCCGTGCGTGATCCGCTGGCCGGGCGTCATTGCGCCTGGCTCGGTCATCAACGACGTGTGTGCCCATGAGGATTTGATGGTCACCTTTGCGGCTGCAGCGGGCGACCCGAACGTCAAGGAAAAGTGCCTCAAAGGCACGTACCAGGCAAACGGCAAGACCTTCAAGGTCCATCTCGATGGTTACAACCTTCTGGATGCTCTACAGAGTCACCAGAACGGTCCTCGGCCTCCGCAAGGCGCTGCGGATCCGGGCAAGAGCGAGTTCGACGCTTGGCCTCGCCAGGAATTCGTCTACTGGAACGACGACGGTCAGCTCTGCGGGATCCGGCTCAAGGACATCAAGCTCAACTTCCTGCAACAGATGGGGAAGGGCCTGGATGTCTGGACGCAGGAGTTCACCAACTATCGGATCCCTCGCGCCTACAACCTACGGAGCGACCCGTTCGAGCGTGCGGATGAGAGTGGCATGCCCTTCGAGACATCCAACCAGCTGTACTACATCGTGCCGGCCCAGGCAGTCGTCGCCAGATGGCTGGGGACGTTCAAGGAGTTCCCGCCTCGCCAGAAGTCGGCGAGCTTCAACGTGGACGAAATCGTGGAGAAGATCACGGACGCTGCAGCCAAGGGGCCTGGCCGATAGCGTGATCAGCCGGGCAGGGCCCGGCTCTACGTGGCGGATAAAGCAAAAGGCCAGATCTTTCGATCTGGCCTTTTGGATTCCATGGTGCCGAAGGTGGGACTCGAACCCACACGCTTTTAAGGGCGGCGGATTTTGAGTCCGCTGCGTCTACCGATTCCGCCACTTCGGCTGGCTGGCCGCGCAGTGTATACAAAGTCAGCCCTGTTGGCGAGGCCTGAACCGTTTAGGTTGGCTCCGGCCGTCATCTGGCCGCGACGCTATACTCATTGCGCTGAACCATACAGGGAACCGGAATGAGCGCGTTGCAGGGCCTGCGGATACTGGTGGTCGAGAACGACGAGATGAGTGCCTCGCTGCTGGACATGCAGCTGGTGCAGCTCGGTGCCGTCGTGGTCGGCATGGCGGGCGGGGTGGCCGAGGCCGTGCAGCGGGTCAAGGACTACGCGCCGCAGGTGGTGCTGCTCGATTACCGCCTGACCAACAATGAAACCAGTGACCCGGTGGCCGAACTGCTCACCGCGCGCGGTATTCCGTTCGTGGTGGCCACCGGCATGGCGGCGCATCAGCTGCCCGAGGCGTTCCGTGCCGGCGTGGTGCTGGTCAAGCCGTACCTGGGCAAGGAACTGGAAGCGGCGCTGCTGAAGGCGCTGCTCGGGAACCCGGTCGCCAGCTGAGCGCGCGTCAGGCCGCTTCTTCGTACCCCAGCTCCACCGGCTCGCGATCGTCGAGGATCCGGTACAGCGCGCCCAGGTCATCCGGATCCGGATTCAACCAGGCGTCCAGGTTCTCGCGCCGGATCGGCACGATGCAGCGGTCGTGTCCGGCTTCGGCCACGTCACGCGGCGGTTCGTCGGTGATGGCGGCGAAGGAGAGCAGCCGGCCTTCCGGGCCTTCCCATTCCGACCACAGGCAGGCGATCAACAGGTCGCGCTGCGGCCGGGGGCGGAATTCCAGCACCACGTTCTGCGCGTTCTCGCCCGGTGCCAGCGTGCGCTGTTCCATGGCATGCCGCGGCACGTGTTCGTAGAACGACTGCACCACCACTACGCCATGGTGGTGGCCGAAGGCGTTCTTCCAGTACGCCTCCAGGCTGTCGCGGCGGGCGTTGTAGGTGCCGGGGTAGAGCGCGTCGTTGCGCGCGGGCTTGTCCGGCAGCCGGCACTGGTAGCGCATCGGCTTGATGACGCGCTGGCCATGTTCGGAAACGATCACCGGCGCGTACACGCCCGGGAAGATGCGGCTGTCGCGTGGCAGCAGGCCGCTGCGGTGCAGGTCGGCCAAGCGCGCCTGCGCGCGGTCGATGCGGTTGCCGGCAATGCGGATCTCGTTGCGTGCCTTCTGGGTAGGGCGGTGCGCCAGGCTTTCTTCGGCCTGCTTCAGACGCGCGCCCTGTACCCGCAGCTCCTGGTCCAGCGTCTGCATTTCTTCGGCGTGCCACTGCTGGATTTTCGCCACGATGTCCTGGCCCAGCGGCGTGCGTGCGCCGACGAAGCCGTCGTCCATGGCCTTCGGGGTCTTCGGACGCTGCTTGCCGGCGTCGTGCGCGTAGAGCTGGGCGAATTCGTCCAGCGACAGGGTGGCGCCGAACTCACGGACCAGCTTGGTGTAGTCGGCGCGGATATGGGCGGAATAGCACATGTGCGTAGGCTACCAAAACAAAAAGCCCCGACCGGAGTCAGGGCTTTTTGTGTTTTAAAATTGGCGTCCCCACGGGGATTCGAACCCCGGTCGCCACCGTGAAAGGGTGATGTCCTAGGCCTCTAGACGATGGGGACGCACGAAAACTGAATTTTAATGCCGCATCCATCCGATCGGCCTAATGACCGGATGTTGGTGGAGCCAGGCGGGATCGAACCGCCGACCTCCTGCATGCCATGCAGGCGCTCTCCCAGCTGAGCTATGGCCCCACGTTGATGCTGCGAGCCGCCTATCATAGCGGGTTTATTTGGGAATGCAAACAGATTTTTAGCGGCAACAAAAAACCCCGGCACCGCCGGGGTTCTCTGCGTTATTGGCGTCCCCACGGGGATTCGAACCCCGGTCGCCACCGTGAAAGGGTGATGTCCTAGGCCTCTAGACGATGGGGACGCACGAAACTTGAATTTTAATGCCGCATCCATCCGATCGGCCTAATGACCGGATGTTGGTGGAGCCAGGCGGGATCGAACCGCCGACCTCCTGCATGCCATGCAGGCGCTCTCCCAGCTGAGCTATGGCCCCACGTTGATGCTGCGAGCCGCCTATCATAGCGGGTTTATTTGGGAATGCAAACAGATTTTTAGCGGCAACAAAAAACCCCGGCACCGCCGGGGTTCTCTGCGTTATTGGCGTCCCCACGGGGATTCGAACCCCGGTCGCCACCGTGAAAGGGTGATGTCCTAGGCCTCTAGACGATGGGGACGCACGAAACTCTTGATTTTGCTTCTGTCGGACGGCCTATGTCCGGAGAAGTGGTGGAGCCAGGCGGGATCGAACCGCCGACCTCCTGCATGCCATGCAGGCGCTCTCCCAGCTGAGCTATGGCCCCACGTTGCTGGAGGCCGAATTCTACGCGGATGTGAAGGGTTCGCCAAGTGTTTTCTGCATGCGCGACACACGCGCGACGCAAACAAAAAGCCCCGACCGAAGTCAGGGCTTTGTGCTTTATAACTGGCGTCCCCACGGGGATTCGAACCCCGGTCGCCACCGTGAAAGGGTGATGTCCTAGGCCTCTAGACGATGGGGACGCACGAAACTCATCAAGTTTTTCCAGCTGCTCCGGACGGCCTAAGGTCTGGAGTGGTGGAGCCAGGCGGGATCGAACCGCCGACCTCCTGCATGCCATGCAGGCGCTCTCCCAGCTGAGCTATGGCCCCACGATGTTACCGCGAGCCGACCATCATAGCGTTGATTTGCCTGAATGGGAAGCCGGGGTCTTGCAGTCTGATGAGTGGCGTCCCCACGGGGATTCGAACCCCGGTCGCCACCGTGAAAGGGTGATGTCCTAGGCCTCTAGACGATGGGGACGCACGAAACTCTTGATTTTGCTTCTGTCGGACGGCCTATGTCCGGAGAAGTGGTGGAGCCAGGCGGGATCGAACCGCCGACCTCCTGCATGCCATGCAGGCGCTCTCCCAGCTGAGCTATGGCCCCACGTTGTTACCGCGAGCCGACCATCATAGCGTTGATTTGCCTGAATGGGAAGCCGGGGTCTTGCAGTCTGATGAGTGGCGTCCCCACGGGGATTCGAACCCCGGTCGCCACCGTGAAAGGGTGATGTCCTAGGCCTCTAGACGATGGGGACGCACGAAACTCTTGAATTGTGTTCACTACCTTCCAATCGGCCTAAGGATTGGAGTGGTGGAGCCAGGCGGGATCGAACCGCCGACCTCCTGCATGCCATGCAGGCGCTCTCCCAGCTGAGCTATGGCCCCACGTCGTGAGGAGCGGAATCATAGCGACGCTGTTTTCGAATGGCAAGAAAAAACTGTCATGCATTCGACACGCGTTGATGGCGCAGCCGCAGCGCATTGCTGATCACCGACACCGAACTGAGGCTCATCGCCACCGCAGCGAGCATCGGCGACAGCGTGATGCCCAGCGGATACAGCACGCCGGCGGCGACCGGAATGCCCAGCCCGTTGTAAAGGAACGCGAAACCAAGGTTCTGGCGCATGTTGCGCACGCTGGCGGCGGACAGCTGGCGCGCACGCAGGATGCCGCGCAGATCGCCCTTGACCAGCGTGACCTGCGCGCTCGACATCGCCACGTCGGTACCGTTGCCCATCGCGATGCCGACGTTGGCGCTGGCCAGCGCGGGGGCGTCGTTGATGCCGTCGCCGGCCATCGCCACCACGCGCCCCTGCGCCTGCAGGCTGCGGATCAGTTCTGCCTTGTCGGCCGGGCGCATGTCGCCGTGCACCTCGTCCAGGCCGAGCTCGCGCGCGACTGCTTCGGCAGTGGCGGTGCCGTCGCCGGTCGCCATCACGATGCGGATGCCGTCGGCATGCAGCTGCGAAATCGCTTCGGCGGTGGAGGCCTTGATCGGATCGGCCACGGCGATGATGCCGGCGAGGGTGCCGTCGATGCTGAGGTACATCACGCTGGCCGCCGCGCGGCGCAAGCGGTCTGCATCGGTCTGCACCGACTCCAGCGCGATCCCGTGTTCGCGCATCAGCGTTGCGTTGCCGAGCAGCAGCGCCTTGCCCTCAACGGTGCCACGCACCCCCAGGCCGGTGAGCGAATCGAAATCGTCCACGGTGGCGAGCGCCTGGCCGCGCGTACGCACCTCGGCAACCATCGCTGCCGCCAGCGGGTGCTCGCTGCCCTGGTCCAGGCTGGCGGCCCAGTGAAGGACCTGGTCTGCGTTGAAGCCCGCGACGGCAATCGCCTCGCGGAACGCCGGGCGGCCTTCGGTCAGCGTGCCGGTCTTGTCCACCACCAGCGTATCGACCGTGCGCAGCGCCTCGATCGCTTCGGCATCGCGGAACAGTACGCCGTGCTGTGCGGCGCGACCGGTCGCGACCATGATCGTCATCGGCGTGGCCAGGCCGAGTGCGCAGGGGCAGGCGATGATCAGCACCGCCACCGCGCTGAGCACGGCATGCGTCCAGGACGGTTCGGGACCGAACAGGCCCCAGCCGAAGAACGTCAGCACCGCCACGCCGAGCACGGCCAGCACGAACCAGTACGCCACCTTGTCGGCCATGCGCTGCATCGGCGCGCGCGAACGCTGTGCCTGCGCGACCAGCTGCACGATCTGCGCCAGCATGCTGTCGTCACCCAGTCGTTCGGCGCGGATCACCAGGCTGCCGGTGCCGTTGAGGGTGGCGCCGATGACCGTATCGCCCACGGTCTTGGTGACCGGCACCGGTTCGCCGGTCAACATCGATTCGTCCACGCTGGAGCGGCCTTCCAGCACGCTGCCATCCACCGGCACCTTCTCGCCGGGCCGCACGCGCAGGCGGTCGCCGGGTTGCAGGGTGGCGATCTCCACGTCTTCCTCGCGGCCGTCGTCGCGCAGCACGCGCGCGGTCTTCGGTGCCAGCCCGAGCAGTGCCTTGATCGCTGCGGAGGTCTGCGCGCGGGCGCGCAGTTCCATCAGCTGGCCGAGCAGGGTGAGCGAGATGATCACCGCCGCCGCTTCGAAGTACACGCCCACATGGCCATGCTGCTGGAAGGAGGGCGGGAACAGGCCCGGCGCGACGGTGGCCACTACGCTGTAGCCGTAGGCCGCCAGCACGCCGGTGCCGATCAGCGTCCACATGTTGGGGCTGCGGTTGCGGATCGACTGCGCCCAGCGCTGCAGGAAGGGCCAGCCGGCCCACAGCACCACCGGGGTGGCGAGGGCGAACTCGATCCAGACCCGGACGTCGGGCGACAGCGCGTGCAGCAGCGGTGTCATCGCCAGCATCGCCAGCAGGAACGTGGCCACGCTCAGCGGCAGGCTCCACCAGAAGCGCCGACGGAAATCGGTGAGCTCCGGGTTCTCGCCTTCGTCCAGGCTGGGCATCATCGGCTCGAGCGCCATGCCGCAGATCGGGCAGGTGCCGGGGCCGTCCTGCACGATCTCCGGGTCCATCGGGCAGGTGTAGCGGGTGCCGGGTGGTACCGACGAGGCGGGGACGGCCGGTTTGGCTGGATGCGCCGAGCAGCAGCTGTGCGGAGCATTCATGCGCGCGGCTCCGTCAGTGCGGCCAGGATCGGGCACTGCTTCAGGTCGCCGTGGCCGGGGCAGGCGTCGACCAGCTGGCCGAGCGCGGCCTGCATGCGCTGCAGTTCGGCGATGCGCTGCTCGATGTCCTGCAGCTTGTGCACGGCGGTGTCGCGGACCTGGGCCATGTCCTGGCCACGGTGGTCGCTGAGCCGGAGCAGCTCGCCGATTTCCTCGAGGGTGAAGCCCAGCGCCTTGGCGCGGCGGATGAAGCGCAGACGGGTCAGGTCGGTGTCGGAAAACACGCGGTAACCGCCGGCACTGCGCTGGGCAGTGGCCAGCAGGTGCTGGCGCTCGTAGTAACGCACGGTGTCGATGGGCACGCCGGCCTGGCGTGCGAGCTGTCCTATGTTCACGGCGGTCTCGCAGGGGAGCAGGCGCACAGTGTGGACCCTGGAGTCTGGTCAAGAGTCAAGGGTTTGCTGCAATCGGCCGGATGTCGTTACCGGGCCGGATTTACAACTTGTTTCATAGCTGCATGGGAAGGCCCTCCGTACGCTCCCTCTGAATCGCCGGTAAGCCTTGATCCAGCAGGGATTGCCGGTCTCAGCAGCCGTTCCAGGAGCGCCGTCATGGATGCATCTTTCCCTACCTCATCGTCGAATCCCAAGCCAACCTCGCCGACCCTCATGGAAGTCGCGGTGCTCGAATACCCCGGCAGCCTGCGCGCGGCCGCGCCCGTGCTGTCCGAACTGGCCCAGCGCTGCAACCGGACGGCGGCCGCCGGCAAACGCTCGGGCGCGCGGATGCTGGTGACCCGCTGGACGTTGTCCACGCGCGGGCACGGCATGCAGCGCGTGGCCGGGGCCGAACTGTTCGGCGACGCCCCGCCGTCGGTCATCGTGGTGCCGGGCAACGAGCCCAGCTGGCCGCTGATGCAGGGCGACGAACGCATGCTGACCTGGCTGCGCGACTGCCATGACGCCGGCAGCCTGCTGGCCGGCTGCGAGGAGGGCGGGCTGCTGCTGGCCTCGGCCGGCATCCTCACGGGCCGCTCGGTCAGCCTGCCGGACCTGTCGCGCTGCCCGACGCTTGCGGCGGTGGTGCCGAGCTGGCAGCCCAGCGAGCGGTCACTGGTCGACGACGGCGACCTGCTGACCTCCTCCGGCCCGGACGCCTGGAAGTACATCAGCCTGCGCCTGCTGGCCCGCATCTACGGGCAGAGCGTGATGAGCGCGGCGATCCAGCAGCTGCAGCTGGTCATTCCGCGCGGCGTGCAGGAAGACCTGGAGCGTTTCAGCCCGAACTTCGCGCATGGCGACCGCGGCATCCTCAAGGCGCAGCGCTGGTTGCACAGCATTGCCGCACGCGGGGTGACCCTGCAGGACATCTGCGACGCGGCCGGATTGGAGCCGCGCACCCTGCAGCGGCGCTTCCTCAAGGCCACCGGCCTGCGCCCGATCGCGTACTGCCAGCGCCTGCGCATCGCCAAGGCGCAGCTGCTGCTTCAGGGCGGCGGCGCGGTGGACGAGGTGTCGTGGGCAGTGGGCTACTCGGACCAGAGCGCGTTCCGCCGCCTGTTCCTGCGCATCGTCGGGGTGACTCCGGCGCGCTACCGCCGCCAGATATTCGCGCAGCGCCGCGAGCGCCTGCGCACTGCACTGCCGCATATGCAGGGCGAACCGCTGCGGCCCGCTGCCTGAACCTCAACACTGCGTTGCCTGCATCCGGCTGCGCCGCCAGCCGGATGCGACTACCCTGTGGGCTGATCGTTACGGGCGTGCCCCGGGAGTGTCCATGTCGTTGAAATCTTCGCCCCTGCTGGGCTCCGTGCTGGCCGTGTCGGTACTGCTGGCCGTGGCCGGGTGCAGCCAGGCGCAGCAACCTGCCAAGACCGCTGCCCAGCCGGCGGCCGCGTCCACCGCAAAGGCAGGTGCGAACCGTCCTGCGGTGTTGCAGGGCATAGAGAAGCACGGCTTCGAGGTGATGGGCGAGTTCGATGCGCCGGGTGGTCTGCGTGGCTTTGCGGGCCTGGTGGGGGGGCAGCAGCCGGCCGCTGCGTATGTCACCGCCGACGGCAAGAATGTGATGGTGGGCACACTCTTCAATGAGAAGGGTGAGGACATCGGCGCTGCACCGCTGGAAAAGCTGGTCGAAAAGCCGATGTCCGACAAGATCTGGAACAAGCTGGATGCCAGCGCATGGGTGCGCGACGGCCGCGCCGATGCGCCGCGCGTGGTCTATACCTTCAGCGATGCCAACTGTCCGTACTGCCATCGGTTCTGGGAAGCGGCACGCCCGTGGGTGGACAGTGGCAAGGTGCAGCTGCGACACGTGATGGTGGGCGTGATCCGTGAGGACAGCCCGGCCAAGGCGGCGGCGATTCTCGGTGCGCCCAATCCGAGCGCGGTGTTCCTGCAGAACGAGCACGAATTCAGCAAGGGCGGGATCAAGCCGGCGGCGAAGATCACGCCGGAACTGGCCAACAAGCTCGATGCGAACCACGTGCTGATGGTGGAGCTGGGCTTCCAGGGTACGCCGGGCATTCTGTTCCGTGATGCGGAAGGCATCGTGCAGCGCGTGTCGGGGATGCCGCAGGGCGAGGACATGGAAAAGGTGATGGGCGCGGTGCGTTGATTTCGATCAACGACTGAATAGGCCCGCAGCGCGATGCTGCGGGCATGGTCTGTTGTTTTGCTTTTGCGTTGACACGCATGGCGTGTCAGTACGTTTCACGACACGCTAACTCCTTGGTTGATAATCAAGGCGCAGGCACGCGCAGTTGCTGCGCGAAACCCGGGATTGGGAGGGAGTCCCGCAGTACCGGGTCGCTGGCAGGGGGCGTGCACGGCAACGTTGCGTCTCCGGTCGGCCGTATTGTCTGCGGTCCATGGAGGACGTGATGCGTTGCTCTGTCGTGCTGTTCTGTGTGGCTGCCCTGTTGGCCACGCCCGTACATGCGCAGGATTCAGCGGAGGCGCTGCGCCAGGATATCCGCACGCTGCGCCAGACCCTGGAAGCGATGGAGCAACGCCTTGATGCGTTGGAGCACGCGGAGGGACGAACGCCGCCGGCACGTCCTGAAGTGGTTGCCGTTGCGCCCTCGGCGATCGCCTCTCCTGCGTCGATCAGCCTGGTAACGGGTGCCAGGGTGCCCGGTACGGGTCAGGCGATCCTTCCGCCGCGCGACTCGGTGTCCGATCCTTCCACGGCAGCCTCGCGCCCGGACAGCGCCGCCGGGCCGACCGACCCAGAGCTCAAAGGCTTCTTCGCCATACCCAACACCGACACGATGATCCGCATCGGCGGCTACGCCAAACTGGATGCGATTGCCGACACCCGCGCGGCGGGCGATGAGGATCAGTTCGTCACCTCCACCATTCCGGTCGGCAGCGCCCACCGCGACACCACCAACTTCAACCTGCATGCCAAGCAGACCCGCTTCAGTTTCGAAGCGCGGCGGCCGACCTCGCGCGGCAACCTGCGCTTCTATCTGGAAAACGACTTCTTCGGCAGCAGCGACGGCTACCAGTTCCGGCTGCGCCATGCCTACGGGCAGTTGGGCAACACCTACGCCGGCTATGGCTACGCCACCTTCATGGACGCCGACAGCCTGCCCGACACGCTGGACTTCGCCGGGCCGGGTGGGGCGGGTTACCTGCTGGTGGCGGGTGTGCACCACAGCTTCGAGATGGGCAAGGGCAACACCCTGACCCTTGCCGCCGAAGATCCCGACAGTCAGCTGGCCGGCACCACCGATGACACCGTGGCGGTGAACCGCCTGCCCGATGTGACCGTGACCGCCCGCATGGAGCGCGACTGGGGGCATCTGCAGCTGGGTGGGGTTGCCCGCAGCCTGGGCTATGACGGCGACCAGCGCGACGAGCGCCGGTTCGGCGGCGGCGTGCAGCTCAGTGGGTCGGCCTCGGTCGGCGAGCAGGACCTGGTGCTGTTCGGCCTGCTAGGTGGCAAGGGCATGAGCCGCTATACCGCCGACCTGACCGGCTCCGGCCTGGACGCGGTGATCGGGCTGGATGGGCGGCTGCATGCGCTGTCGCTGCAGGGCGGT
Source organism: Stenotrophomonas sp. VV52 (assembly GCF_002893095.1). Classification (GTDB taxonomy): domain Bacteria; phylum Pseudomonadota; class Gammaproteobacteria; order Xanthomonadales; family Xanthomonadaceae; genus Stenotrophomonas; species Stenotrophomonas aracearum. Next base: position 592,812 of record NZ_PKQQ01000001.1, read on the forward strand.
TTCGTCGGCTACACCCACTACTGGTCGCCGATGTGGCGGTCGAACCTGGTCTACGGCCAGTTGAACATGGACCGCAACGATGCGCTGGCGACCGATGCGTTCAAGCAGAGCCAGTACGGCGTCTTCAACCTGATCTGGAGCCCGGCACCGTCGTGGACGATGGGCATGGAAGTGCTGTACGGGCAGCTGGAGCAGCAGGACGGGCAACGTGCCGACACGGTGCGGGTGCAGGGCAGCCTGCAATACAACTTCATCAAGTAACGGAGCGATACCGTCATGGCGCAGAAGAAGATCGGGGTAGTGGGTGCCACCTTCCTGGTGGCGGGCAACATGATGGGCTCGGGCGTGTTCCTGCTGCCCTCAAGCCTGGCCAAGATCGGTACCGCCTCGATCTGGGGCTGGCTGGTGACCACGGCAGGCGCGCTGCTGCTGGCGTTCGTGTTCGCCAAGCTGGGCAAGCTGGCACCCAAGGCAGGTGGGCCGTACGCCTATGCCCGCGACTGGTTCGGGCCCTACATGGGGTTCCAGACCAACACCATCTACTGGTTCGCCAACTGGATTGGCAACGTCGCCATTCCGATCGCGGCGGTGGGCTACTTCAGTTACTTCTTCCCGATCCTGTCGCAGCCGGTCCCGCGCTGCATCGCGGTGCTGGCGCTGGTCTGGGCATTGAGTTTCGCCAACGTGATCGGCCCGGCATTCGTGAGCCGGGTACAGACGGTGACCACCAGCTTCGCACTGGTGCCGATCCTGGGCATCGCCATCTTCGGCTGGTTCTTCTTCGACCCGACCATCTTCAAAGGCGCCTACAACGTCTCGGGCGAGAGCAACTTCGGCGCGATCTCCAGCGCGGCGGCGCTGACCCTGTGGGCGTTCATCGGCGTGGAGTCAGCCTCGGTGACCGCCGGGGTGGTGGAGAACCCCGAGAAGAACGTTGCAAGGGCGACCCTTGCCGGCGTGTTCCTGGCAGCGGTGGCATATATCGCCAGCTCGTCGGTGATCATGGGCATGGTGCCGAACGGTGACCTGCAGGTGTCCGATGCGCCGTTCGCGCTGGCCGCCGCCAATGCAGTGGGTGGCTGGGGCGGTGCCCTGGTGAGCCTGTGCGCCTTCATCGGCGCCGCCGGTTCGCTGGGCGGCTGGATCCTGCTGACCGCACAGAGCGCAAAGGCCGCCTCCGATGACGGCCTGTTCCCGAGCATTTTCAGCAAGACCAACAAGGACGACGTTCCGGTCAAGGGCGTGCTGATCGTGGCGGTGCTGATGACGGTGGCGGTGCTGGTGACCTCGACCTCGGAAACCGCCTCCGCCCAGTTCGATGTGATCACTTCGGCCGCAGTGGTGCTGACCCTGCTGCCGTACATCTATTCCTGCGTGGCCTGCTACTTCGTGGTGGAGCGCTCGCACACGCTGGTCCACATCGGTGCGTTCTGGTTCCTGACCAGCATCACGGTGGTGTACTGCCTGTGGGCGATCTTCGGCTCGTCCGGCAGCATCGTGCAGTACGCATTCCTGTTCGTGCTGTTCATCACCGTGTTCTACCCGTTCTTCAGCGAGGAACGGCGCCGCCAGCGCGGCCAGCTGCCGCCGCTGGAGGCAAACGCCGGCACGAAGCTTTCTTGATCTTCCCCCAGGAGAAATGCTGTGTACTTCAAGTCACTGGATTACCCGATCATCGTCATCGACGATGACTACGAGTCCCCGCGCATCGGCGGCATCCTGATCCGCGCGCTGGTCGACGAGCTGCGTGGCAGCGACCAGCGCGTGCTGTGCGGCCTGACCCTGGCCGATGCGCAGGCTGGCGCGCGGACCTACGTGGCCGCCTCGGCGGTGCTGATCTCCATCGACGGCACCGAGGACAAACCGGGCGAGTTCCAGCGCCTGCTGGGCTTCCTGCGCGAGCAGAGTGCACGGCGCGCGGGCCTGCCGGTGTTCCTGTACGGTGAGCGCCGCACCATCGAGAAGGTGCCGAGCAAGCTGCTCAAGTACATCCACGGCTATATCTTCCTGTTCGAGGACACCAAGAGCTTCATCGCCCGGCAGGTGATGCGCGCGGCCGACGACTACATGCAGCAGCTGCTGCCGCCGTTCTTCAAGGCCCTGATCCACCATACGGCCGACTCCAACTACTCCTGGCACACGCCGGGGCATGCGGGCGGGGTGGCGTTCACCAAGTCGCCGGTGGGACGCGCCTTCCACCAGTTCTACGGTGAGAACACGCTGCGCAGCGACCTCTCGATATCGGTGCCCGAGCTGGGTTCGCTGCTCGACCACAGTGGGCCGATCAAGGCGGCGGAAAACGAAGCGGCGGCGAACTTCGGTGCCGACCACACCTTCTTCGTCACCAACGGCACCTCCACCGCCAACAAGATCGTCTGGCATGGCACGGTGGGGCGGGGCGACGTGGTGTTCGTCGACCGCAACTGCCACAAATCCCTGCTGCACGCACTGATCATGACCGGCGGCGTGCCGGTGTTCTTCACCCCCAGCCGCAACGCGCACGGCATCATCGGCCCGATCAGCCTGGACCAGTTCACGCCCGAGGCGCTGCAGCAGGCCATCGCGGCCAACCCGCTGGCCAGCAAGGCGTACAAGGCCGGGTCCAAGCCGCGCATCGCGGTGGTCACCAATTCGACCTATGACGGGCTGTGCTACAACGCGGAGAAGATTGCCGAGGAAATCGGCAGTGCGGTCGACTTCCTGCATTTCGACGAAGCGTGGTACGCCTATGCGGCGTTCCATCCGTTCTACGAGAACCATTACGGCATGGCCAAGGGCAAGCCGCGCGAGCAGGACGCCATCATCTTCACCACTCATTCCACCCACAAGCTGCTGGCCGCGTTCTCGCAGGCCTCGATGATCCACGTGCGCAATGCGGCCACGCGCGACCTGGATGCCGAGCGCTTCAACGAAGCGTTCATGATGCACACCACCACCAGCCCGCATTACGGGGTGATTGCCGCCTGCGACGTGGCCTCGAAGATGATGGAGGGTGCGGCCGGCGAGTCGCTGGTGCAGGAAATGCACGACGAGGCCATTGCCTTCCGCCGGGCCATGCTGCACGTACGCGAAGACCTGGGCCGCGACGACTGGTGGTTCAGCGTGTGGCAGCCGGACAAGCTGGAGCGCTCGCTGGCCAAGGGCGATGCGCCGGCGCCGCTGGTGGCCAAGCGCGAGGAGTGGTACCTGCAGCCGGACGCGCACTGGCATGGATTCGACGGGCTGGTCGAAGACTACGTGCTGATCGACCCGATCAAGGTGACCCTGCTTACGCCCGGCCTGTCCATCGATGGCGATCTCGGTGACCTGGGCATTCCGGCGGCGGTGCTCAGCAAGTTCCTGTGGACGCGCGGCATCACCGTGGAGAAGACCAACCTGTACTCGGTGCTGTTCCTGTTCTCGATGGGCATCACCAAGGGCAAGTGGAGCACGCTGGTGACCGAGCTGATGGCGTTCAAGGAACTGTTCGACGCCAACGCGCCGTTGACCCGGGCGCTGCCGGACCTGGCTGCGGACTACCCCCAGGCCTACGCGGGCTGGGGCCTGCGCGACCTGTGCCTGGCGCTGCACGCGTTCAACCGTGAGTTCGCCGTTGCGCAGGTGATGCGGGAAATGTACGTGGACCTGCCCGAGCCGGTAATGACGCCGGCCGAGGCCTACGACCACCTGGTGCGCGGACAGATCGAGCGGGTCGACATCGAAGCGATCAGTGGGCGGATCGCCGGCACCATGCTGGTGCCGTATCCGCCGGGTATCCCCACCATCATGCCGGGCGAACGGTTTGGTGCGTCCGATGAGCCGATCATCCAGTCGCTGCGTATCGCCCGCGAGCAGAACGCGCGATTCCCGGGCTTCGAGTCGGACGTGCACGGGCTTATCATCGACCGTGACGGCGACGTGCCGAGTTACAAGGTGGAGGTGCTGAAGACCTGAGCGCAGTGCAGGGCTTCGGCAGGCGATGGATACAGCACGCGAGCAGCGGGTCCTCAAATTCTCGATCGGGGTCACGGTGGCGGTCAGCGCCACCGGCTTCATTGGCGGGCTGCTGGTGGGCTCGCAGGCGATCCTGTTCGACGGCGTGTACAGCCTCGTCGATGTCGCCCTGACCCTGGTGGCGCTGGCAGTGCTGCGCCTACTCGGGCGCGAGGGCAGCCCGCGCTTCCAGTATGGCTATTGGCACCTGGAGCCGATGGTGGAGGCGCTGGGCGGCGCGATCCTGGCGTTGGCCTGCATCTACGCGGTGGCCAACTCCATCATCGGCCTGACCACCGGCGGCCACGTGGTCCGCGCCGGCCCCGCGCTGATGTGGGCCAGCCTGCTGTGCGTGAGCAACCTGGGCATGGCGGCGATCATTCGCGTGTATGCCAGGCGCCTGCGTTCGGCGCTGCTGTGGCTGGACGTGCGGGCGTGGCTGCTCAGCGGGATGATGAGCCTGGCGGTGGTGCTGGCGTTCGCGCTGGCACTGCTGTTGAAGGACGGCGACCACGCGCACTGGATTCCCTATCTGGACCCGCTGGTGCTGGCGATCATCAGCGTGGCGGTGTTGCCGGTGCCGTTGCGCGGTGCATGGAAGGCCATGCGCGAGGTGCTGCAGGTGGCGCCGGATACGCTGGACGCACGGGTGCAGACGGTGATGCAGCAGTTCATTGCCGAGCATGGGTATCTGGATTTCACCAGTCACGTCGCCAAGATGGGGCGGATGCGCTTCGTGGAGATCCATATCCTGACCCATCCGGACACCGTGATCGGCACGATCGGCAGCGTGGATGCGTTGCGCGACGAGATTGCGGAGCGGTTGGACGCGCGTGGCAGTGAGTTCTGGTTGACGATCGACTTCACGGCGGACCCGGCCTGGACCTGAGGCAGCCGGGCAGAGCCCGGCTCTACCCGCGGTGCCGTATGGCCGGTGGCGTGGGGTATATGAAGCGTATATGATGTGTATATACCCCTCATCGAGACCTCTCATGGGCATCGTCAACATAGACGACGAGCTGCACGACAACCTGCGCCGCGCCAGCGGCGTTTCCGGCCGTTCGATCAACGCGCAGGCCGGCTTCTGGATCAAGGTCGGCATGCTGTGCGAAATGAACCCCGGCATGAGCTACCAGGAGATCGTCAACCGTGAGCTGCGGGCGGCCGGAGTGGACCCCGGAGCCTTGCGGGTGGCTGTCGCGTGATCAAGACGCTGGAAGAACAGGCGCTGATGCGGGCCTCGGGGCGGCTGCTGGCGTCGGTGTTCGAGGCGCTGGACCGCTTGCCGCTGGAAGGCATGAGCACGCTGCAGGTCAACGACTGGGTCGAGCGCTTCATCGTCGATGAGCTGAAGGCGCGACCGGCCAGCAAGGGCCAGTATGGCTTCGCTTACGTGCTCAACAGCTCGGTGGACAACGTGGTCTGCCACGGCGTGCCGTCGGCGACCGAGATTCTGCGCAGCGGCAGCATCGTCAATCTCGACATCACCTTGGAGAAGGACGGCTTCATTGCTGACTCCAGCAAGACCTACCTGATCGGTGACGTCGACTTCCAGGCGAAGCGACTGGTGCGGGTCACCCGTGAAGCGATGTGGAAGGGCATTGCAGTGGTGCGTCCGGGTGCAACCTTGGGCGATGTGGGGTTTGCGATCCAGCAGCATGCAAAGGCAAACGGCTACAGCGTGGTCCGCGAGTTCTGCGGGCACGGTATCGGCCGGGAAATGCACGAAGAGCCGCAGGTACTGCACTACGGCAAGCGCGGCACCGGCGAGGAACTCGAAGCCGGCATGACCTTCACCATCGAGCCCATGATCAACCAAGGCCGCGCCGCCATCGACATGAGCGAAGACGGTTGGACCGTGACCACGCGCGACGGCAAGTTGTCAGCGCAGGCCGAACATACGGTGTTGGTAACCGACAACGGCGTAGAGGTCCTCACCCTACGCGCAGGCGAGAAACCCGCGTAGAGCGGGGCTCTGCCCGGCTGCCGTGCGCACGGGGCAAACGCCGATAATCCGCAATGCTGCGGTTGCACCCGCCCAACACGCAGCCCTAACAACCCCGGGATTATGTTGGCGACTCACGGGGGTGAATCGCGAGCAGTGAGCTGCGCTCAACGGGCTTGTGTTTACCGTGCCCATTGCGTGGATATCTGTTCGGTGCAGCCCTTGGGCGGTGTGCCGATGTCTGGTGTGCTTCCCATGCTTGCGATCCATGGTGGTAATAGAGGCCAAATGGATTACAAAATGGGAGATTGTTAATCATGGGTACCGAGTCCAACAAGAGTTCGGATGATCTTGAGACCGACGTCGTGGAAGGTGGCGGTTTTGGGGATGAGCGAGAGGTAGCTTGGGAAACCTTGAGCGAATTCAGGGTTCAGATTCACAAGCAGTCAAACGTGACTGCGGAGATCTTCGCCAACGGGTTGCAGCAAGCGCCGATCGAGGTTGTTGTTGAGGCGCGGAATAAGGCTGGAGCAGTAGTTCAGCTGAGTCGAGAGCAGTTGTTTGGAGTAAACGGAGTAAGGCTGATCCACTATGAGAACAATGGCGCCGTCCGCGGTGCCAGACACACGAAAGATACGCGCTTTGTGTACGAGTGGCCTTTAGTGCGAGAAGATGGAACTGAAGTGCCGAATAACACGGATCAGGACGTAGAGCCGGAGTCCAATGGGCAGGTTGTCCCAATATTTGTCACAAAATCCGATTTGGATACGACCTGGATTGCCGCGGAGTTTAAATCACCGTCAGGGGCGGTATTCAGGACGAATACCCCGGAAACCGCTCCAGGGAAGTTCGATAGCTGGGTCAAGCTTAGGGGGAGGCAGCCAGAAGTGGTCAAGTGGGACAAGTTCATCATGTTCGGGGAGAATGCACACAATGCCCCGTACTGGGATGTGGATCTGTATTACATCCGGTTCGAAGATCCCAACCTCAAGATCGTTGCGAGCAGGCACTATGGATTGAATGGCCATGACAGCGCTCATTACGCTTGGATGAAAGATGGAAATCACATTCGGCACGTATGCTACGAGGCAGGTGGGGAAAGGGTGCTGCGCCATTATTCGATGGCAGGTAGTAATTATATCGATGTACGAATAAACAAACATTCCGGACAGGCGACTGCATCCCGCATCTCGGATGCACGGGACTACGACAACATCAGCTATCAAGGATGCGTGATGGGCTATATCAGCCAGCACGGCAATGAGAGCAAGGTGTTTGTCAGGGGGCATTCGAACGGTAATACACTGTATCTGGATGATCCTGGCAGTAAAGGCGAAGAGCAGCCCCCCGTGGATAGCGGCCTGCCAGCAGGCGACGCAGTTGCGGATTGACGGGTGCCTGAAGAGATGCTGATAAGCAAGGGGGAAGACAAGGTCAGCTGACCTAGCGGCTTTTGAGATACGTGCGAAGAGCGGCCGGGCAGAGCCCGGCGCTATAGGTGGGTCAGGTCGTATCTGCTCGGGTAGACACGAGCTTCAAGAACGCGTCGTTCTGGTATCGGCTCATGCGCAGTTGCTGGCCGCTGTCCAGTGTGACCACATGGTGCCCGTTGAACCACGGATGGATGGTTTTGACGCGGGCGATGTTGACGATGGCCGAGCGGTGTACCCGGGCGAAGTGCTTCGGGTCCAGCCGCTCGGCCAATGCGGTCATGGTGCCCCGATGCTCATGCATTTTCGTGGCCAGGTGGATTTCCACGGTGTTGCGTGCGGCCTTGATCCAGACGATGTCTGCGACGTCGATCAACACGACGTGTTCGTCGACCCGCACGGGAATGCGCTGCAGGTAGCTTTCGCGTTGGCGCAGGGCGTCCAGCGCCTGCAGGATCTGCGTGGTGGCCTGCGCGCTGGTGCCGGTTGCGGCTGATACGCGCTGGCGGGCGCGCAGCAATGTGCTGGCGAAGCGCTCGCGGCTGAAGGGTTTGACCAGGTAGTCCACCGCATTGGCCTCGAACGCCCTGACTGCATGCTGCTCGTAGGCGGTGACGAAAACGGTGGCGGGCATGCGCTCGGCACCGATGGTGGCGACCACGTCCAGGCCGGTGATGGCTGGCATCTGGATGTCCAGGAACACCAGGTCGGGCGACTGTTCGCGGATCGCCTTGACTGCGGAGACGCCGTCCCCGCATTCGCCAAGCAGCTCGATCTCCGGGTCGTCGGCCAGCAGACGCACGATGGCACGGCGGGCCAACGGCTCATCGTCCACCACCAGTACGCGGATGCTCATGCCGGGGCTGTCCCTGTGTTGAGTTCCGGCGCGTCGTCGAGGGGTGCCATTTCCCGGAAGGGCAGGCGGACACGGCAGGCGACGCCCTCCGGCCAGATCATGTCGAGCCGCACGTCGGCGGTGTCGCCGTACAGCTCCTTCAAGCGCAAGCGAGTATTGGACATGCCGATCCCGTGTCCAACGGGCGCGCTCGGGTTGGGCTCCAGCGTACTGTTGCGATTGCGCACTTCAATGCACAACCCGTCACCATCGCGGCGAGTTTCGATCTCCACCACATCCCCGCCCACGCGCTGGCCGATACCGTGGCGCAATGCGTTCTCCACCAGCGGCTGCAGCAGCAGGCTGGGCACCGCGCAGTCGAGGGTGTCCGGTGCGATGTAGGTGCGCGTGGTCAGGCGGTCCTTGAAGCGCACGCGCTGGATGCCGAGGTACAGCTCGATCAGGTCCAGCTCCTGGCGCAGCGGAATCTCCTGGCCGTCGTAGTCTTCCAGGAAGGCGCGCAGCAGCTCGCTCAGTCGCAGCAGCATGTCTTCGGCTGAGAGGGTGTCCTCGTCGAGCAGGGTAATGATGGCGTGCAGGGTGTTGAACAGGAAATGCGGCTGCAGCTGCGACTTGAGCGACAGGAGGCGCGACTGGGCCAGTTCGGTGGCGAGCCGGCTGGCTTCCACCTCGCGCCGCGCCTTCTCGGCCTGGAAGTGCAAGGCCTGCTGCAGGGCGAACAGCCCCCAGTAGGTGAGCAGGCCGATGGCGAAGTGCTGGGCCAGGAAGTAACCCAGCTGTTCGAAGAAGCCGCTGGGTTCGAACAGGGTGGAGACCAGCGCGCCTATCACCATGGCGGCGGAGGTGACCACCACGCTGGCCAGCACGTGCCGGCCGAGGCCGCGCAGGCGACGGGTCGGGTCGATGGGATGGCGCTCGGCCAGGCGGAACACCAGCGGGGCGAGTGCGGCCCACGTGTACCACTGGATCATCGACCAGCGTAGATGCGCCACCAGCGGCACGCTGTTGCCGTGCATGCCGTCGCTGAGGACGTGCTGCACGGTAAACACCAGCACGACGGCGGTCCACAGCAGCAGGTAGCGGCTCAGCGTGATGGAGGTGCTGCCAAGGCGAACGATCACGGCGGGTATCCAGGGCGCCCGACAAGGCGGGGCAGGGCCATCTTAGGCGCCTCAGCGGGGCCCGAGAAGCGCCATGACGGCCCATTACGATTGGTCCCGGCGTGACGACGATTGGTCCCGGATCGGTTGTCGGCGTGGGCATTCCCGGCGCGTCATGCAGGCTCGCCCACTCTGGAGCCCGCTGCCATGCATACCCGCACCTTCGCACTGCTTTGCCTGATGTCTGCCACCTCGGCCGCCCAAGCTGCCGATCAGCCGCGCTACCTGACGGTGCTCAACCGCGCCCACGACAGCATTCTCCGGCTGGAGGTCGCCGAAGCCGGCAGCGGCACCTTCGAAGCCCGTCCGATCGACCGCATCGAGGGTGGCGGCGGCAGCACCACGGTGCGACTGGGCAACAACGGCTGCCGCTTCGACCTGCGCCTGGCGTTCCGTAATGGGCGCGACGCGATTTATCGCGAAGTGGATGTGTGCCGAGGTGACGTGCTGGTGGTTCAGCCCTTACCTTCGTGACCCCCACCATCCGCCAGCTGTCCGGTCTATCATCCCAGGCACGCCATCGGGGAGGTGCCGTGAAAGAACTGATCGACATGATGCTGCTGCTGCCGTTCGGGCTGATCCTGATGTGCCTGCCGTTCAACGTGATGATGCTCCGGCGGATCCGTCGGGATCATCCGGCGCTGTTCGATGCCTTCGGCGAGCCACGCACCTTCGGCCCGGGTGGCAGCCACTGGGGCAATGGCACCTACACCCGCTTCCTGCTGCTTCGTACGCACCGGGACGAGCTGGATGCGGCGACGCTACGGCTTCGCGATATCCAATGGGTACTCACCCTGGCCAGCGTGGCCTCGTTACTGATCTTCCTGCTGCTGGTGCTGTCCACCCGGTAGAGCCACGCCCTGCGTGGCTTTCGGCACGTGCTCAGCCATCAGGGCCGCGACCCAGTCGACGAACACGCGCAGTTTGGCGCTGACGTGCCGGTTTGGCCGGAAGGCGATGTGCAGGGGCATGGGGTCGACCTGCCAATCGGTCAGCACGCGCACCAGTTCACCGTGTCGTTCGTGCTCGGCCGCCACATAGTCCGGCAGCCACAGCACGCCCAGTCCGGCTACGCCGGCGGCGAGGTAGGCATTTCCATCGTCCACCGCGAGCAGGTGGCGGCCGTGGATGGTCAGTGTTTCATCGCCTCGCCGCAGCACATACGGCATGGCACCGCTGGGACGTGAGCCCCGGTAGCCGACGATGCGGTGCGGGTCGGCTTCCAGCTCAGCCGGGTGCGTCGGGACGCCGATGGTGTCGAGGTACTTGGGCGCGGCGTACAGCCCCGCTTTCAGTTCGCCGATCTGGCGGGCGACCAGCGACGAATCGGTCAGCACGCCGCCACGGATGACGCAGTCCACGTTCTCGTCGATCAGATCCACGTTGCGGTCACTGACCCCCAGGTCCAGCTGGATGTCGGGATAACGCGCATGGAAGTCGGGCAGGGCGGGGACGAGCAGGAAGCGCGCCAAGGGGGCGGGCACGTCCACGCGCAACCGGCCGCGCGGGCTGGCGGCGAAACTGGACAGGCTGGTCTCGGCGTCGTCCAGGTTCGCCAGCAGGCGGACCACGTGCTCGTAGTAGGCCGCACCGTCTTCAGTGACGTTGACCTGCCGGGTGGTGCGGTTGAGCAGGCGCACGCGCAGGCGCGCCTCCAACTGCTGCACCAGCTGGGTCACGGTGGTGCGGCTCATGTGCAGGGTCTGCGCGGCCTTGGTGAAGCTGCCGGTCTCCACGACCCGGGCAAAGGCCTGCATGGCATCGAAACGGTCCATCGGCACTCTCGTGGGCAATTGTTTGGATTCTACAAACAGTGATGGCCAAGGTTGGTCGTTTATCGCTCTGGGCGGCGCCCGTACCGTGGAGGCCTTCCCTCACCGGGCCCTGCGCCCCTCTGGAGACTTCCATGGCAACCCGAGACGTTGTGTTCCCCGCTGGCCGGCAGGACCTGTATGCCCGCTACCGGTATTCCCCCGCCGTGCGTTCGAATGGTTTCCTGTTCGTGTCCGGCCAGGTCGGCAGCCTCGAAGACGGTTCGCCGGAGCCGGGGCTGGAGGCGCAGGTGCACCGCCTGTTCGAGAACCTCAACGCGGTGCTGGCGGCGGCGGGTTGCACGTTCGATGATGTGGTCGACGTGACCGTCTTCATGATCGATCCCGACAAGATCCTGGACCGGGTCTGGGCGATCGTCCCCGAATATTGGGGCAAGGCCCCGCATCCGAGCCTGACCGCCGTGGGGGTGACCTGGTTGAGCGGCTTCGATGTGGAGTTCAAGGTGGTGGCGAAGCTTCCGGAACCGGATGCCTGAGGCCTCTGCCTTGCCATTGGCGCCGGGCGGTGTACGCTCGGCGCACCACAGGCAGCGAGGGTGCGGCAGATGGCGAAGGTGACCGGTATTGGCGGGGTGTTCTTCAAGAGCCGTGGCGACCGTGCCGCGCTGGCCGAGTGGTATCGGCAGCACCTGGGCATGCAGCTGGAGGATTTCGGCGGCGCGGTGCTGCGGTGGCCGGATGACAAGGCCAATGATGGTGGCCTTACTGTCTGGGCGTTGGCGGAGCCGGAGAGTAAATGGTTCAGTCCGAGCGAGTCGCCTTTCATGATCAATTATCGGGTGGATGATCTGGAAGGGTTGCTGGCCAACCTGCGTGAGGCGGATGTGACCATTGTCAGTGGGCCGGAGACGCATGAGAACGGGTCGTTTGCGTGGATCCTGGATCCGGATGGGAACAAGTTGGAGTTGTGGCAGCCGATGGCCTGGGATCCGGAGCGGCGGGTGGGTTGAACCCGCGCCTTCACGCGGTGCCGTAGCGCGGTTGTTGATAGTGGCGGTGTCATTCCGTTACGTCGCAGACTTCCATGGCTTTGATTCCCGAGCGCGTCCGGCGCTGGCCCCGGCCGTGGCGCGTGACGCTGTATGCGCTGCTGGTGCTGTATGCGCTGTACCTGGTGGCGGGGAATGTGTTCCTCAACACGCCGTTGTTCGATGCGGTCACCAACCGCAAACCTGAAAAGTTCACGTTGAAGACCGGGCCGGCACTCACCCTGATGCCGGGGCATGCGATTGTCTGGAACATCCATATCCGGGGACAGGCCAACCACACGGTCTATGTCTTCCGTGCCGACCGCGCGAGCGCATGGATTTCACTGGTGCACCTGTTCAAGCGGGAAGTGCGCATTCCCAGCATCAATGCCACCGGGGTGGAATCGGACATCTCACGGGTGGAGAAGGCGATACCACCACCACCGCGCGGGGATCGCGGCTGGAACATCCGGTTGGACGCGATCCACAGCGACAGCATCCGCAGTGGTCGCTTCGGCAAGCTGCTGATCGTCGGCCAAGGGCACGGCACGGTCGGCTTCCAGAAGCAGACCAAGGGTGGACCTTCGGAGCTGTTCGATTCCACCGCCGGTTTCGAGCAGGCCACGGTGAACTATGACGGGGTCAAGCTGCTCGATGAAGCGCACCTCGCCGCACGCTTCCATTACCCGCGCCACTACCGAGATCAAGCGCCGGGCCTGCGCAAGTTTGGCATCACCTGGGCGCAGTTGCAGGTGGACGGGCGCAGCCAGGCGATCACGATCGATACGGCCGGCGCGCACGCGAAGGTTGGCAGCATGCCGGCCGAGGCGCGGCTCAACGCGGACCTGGCGATGGACCGCGGCATGTTGCAGCCCGGCAGCCGGATGGTGTGGCGGGTGCCGGTACATGCCGGTGTGCATGCGCCGGACCGTGGGTTGCTGTCGCTGCAGCTGGACGTGGCCCAGGACATGCGCGTGCAGGCGCGCCTGCCGCGCGACGAGGAGACCGGCAGCGAGCTGCACGCCGACCTGCGCGTGCGCGGGCGGAAGATTCCGTTCGAGGCGCCGGCGGAGCTGCTGCCGCGCCTGTCCGGCGAAGTGCGCGGCGCGTGGAAGTTCGATTCGTTGAACTGGATTGCCGACCTGTTCGTGCGCAAGCCGTGGTTCCGGTTGGATGGCGGTGGCCTGCTCGAGGGCGACCTGAAGATCGTGGATGGTGCGCTGGCGCCGGGCAGCCGACTGGACGTGCCGAAGGTGGTGGCGGTGTCGGAAGTGGCTGGGGTGCGCATGCAGGGCGAGGCCAGCGCGGTGGGAAGGATTGTCGAGGGTGAACCGCCGCAGGCGGAACTGAAGGTGGCGATTCCCGAGTTCCGTGCCGCGCCGTCGGATTCGCCGAAGACGGTACTGTTTGACGGCAAGGCGATGGCGCTGACGATGCGTGGCGACGCCCGCCTGCAGCAGCTGCGCGAGGGCATGCGCGCGCACCTGCAATTCCGCGATGCGCGGGTGCCCGACCTGACCGCCTACAACCGCTACGTGGGCAGCGGCAACGCGCGCCTGCTCGGCGGCACCGGGCTGCTCAGCGGTGACGTGACGCTGGATGGCGCCGGACGGGTCGGGCAGGGGCGTGCCGACCTGCGCGGCACGGGTGCGCGCATGCAGGTGATGGGCATGAACATCCGTGGCGATGCGCAGGTCAAGGCGCAGGTGAAGCGCGCAGATTTTGATGCTGGCCAGTTCGACCTCGGCGGAACCACCCTGAGCCTGCGCAATGTGCAGGTCGACGGCGATACGGCGGGCAAGGGCGGCTGGTGGGGCGAGGTCGACCTGGACAGTGGGCATATTCAGGCCGCCGAACCGTTCCGGGTGGATGCGCGCGCCAAACTGCGGCTGCGCGACGCTGGGCCGGTGCTGGGCGTGTTCGCCGCGCGCAAGGACTACCCACGCTGGGTGCTGGGCCTGCTCGATTCGGGCGAGGTGCAGGCCAGCGGGCAGCTGCGCTGGCAGCGCGAGCACCTCGCGGTGGATGACCTGCAGGCCGAGAACGAGCGCCTGTCGCTGCGCGCGCGGCTGGACATGCCGCAGGGCAGTCGACGCGGCGACCTCTACCTGCGCTGGGGGCTGCTCGGTGCCGGCATCGAGCTGGACGGCGACAAGCGCAGCTGGCACCTGGCCGGGGCGCGGGACTGGTACGACGGCAGGCCCCGCGTGCTGCCGGAGGCCAAGCCGGCGCCCTGAGCCTGGGCGTCTGCGGCGGGCTCGGAAAGCTGGCGGGCCAGCTCGGGGTCGGTGATGTGGCCGTGCAGGAACAACAGGCTGGCGTAGATGTTCATGGGCGTCCTCCACTTGAGTGGAATTGACGATACGGGCAGGATGGGCGGCGCAGAAGCGATCGTTTCACAACCCTTTCTTGAACTGGATTCAAGTTGCCATGTCCCGGGTTCCGCTCCAGCCACTGCAGAACTTCGTCACCGCCGCCCGCCTGGGCAACCTGACCCGGGCGGCGGATTCGTTGAACCTCACGGTCAGCGCGCTCAGCCACCAGATGCGCCAGTTGGAGGAGCGGCTGGGCTATGCGCTGCTGCAGCGGCAGCCGCGCGGGGTGAAGGCAACGCCCGAGGGCCAGCGCCTGCTGGAGCAGGTGGGGCCGCACCTGGATGCGATCGCGCAGGCGCTGCAGCCGTTCGGCGCGCGGCATGACCGGGTGCTCACGGTGAGCGCGCTGCCGTCGATGGCGTCCAACTGGCTGGTGCCGCGCCTGGGCTCATTCGTGACCGCGCATCCGCAGATCGAATTCAATCTGGAATCCAGCGAACGGCTGACCGATTTCGAACGCCAGCTGCACTGCGACGCCGCACTGCGGGTGGGCGCCGGGCAGTGGAGCGGGGTGCATGCCGAGCCGCTGTTCGACGAATGGATGGTGCCGATGGCCAGTCCGTCGCTGGTCGAGCGCATGGGTGGAGTGGATGCACGGCCGTTGTCGCAGTGGCCGCTGCTGGGCGACCCGGATGGCGAATGGCATCGCTGGTTCTCGCTGGTGGGTGACGCGGCGCCTGCGCGGTTCGTGGCGATGCTCAACGATTCCGAAGCGCACCACCGCGCCGCGTTGGACGGGTTCGGCGTGGCGCTGGGGCGGATGACCCGCGCGCGCCTGCTGCTGGATTCCGGCCAGCTGATCGCCTTGTCGCCGCACCGGCTGAAAACACGCTGGTCGCACTGGCTGGTCTACCCACCACGCTCCTCCACGCACCCCGGCTTCCTGGCCTTCCGAGACTGGCTGCACGCCCAGGCCCGCGAACACGCGAACCACATGGCCACCCTCGCGTAACGACGGATGCTGTAATCCCGCGTAGCGACACGCCATGCGTGTCCCACGCGGTGCCGGCTACCCCACACTCCCGGGCCAATACTGACTATCCGGCGTTGCCCGCGCCCCAAAAATCGCCTGCCCCACCCGCACCACGGTCGCCCCCTCCTCGATGGCGATCTCGAAATCCCCCGACATCCCCATCGACAACTCATCCAGGCTGACCCCGGCCGGCAACCCCGGGCGCAGGCGGTCGCGCAGCTCACGCAGGCGCACGAAGCACGGACGCACCAGCTCCGTATCGTCGGAAAACACCGCCAGCGTCATCAACCCGCGCACGCGCAGCTGGCTGAAGGCCGGCAACTGCTGCACGAAGTCGGCCACCTCGATGGGATCCAGCCCGTACTTGCTCGCCTCGCCGGAGGTATTGACCTGCACGAACACGTCCAGCGTGCGGTTTTCCTGCGCCAGCCTTTGGTCCAGCGCCTGCGCCACGCGCAGGCTGTCCAGCGCCTGGAACTCGCTGGCAAAGCGCGCCACGTCGCGCGCCTTGTTGGTCTGCAGGTGGCCGATCACCGACCAGCGGATGCCGAGGTCGGCCATCGCTTCGGCCTTGCCCTTGGCTTCCTGCACCTTGTTCTCGCCGAGCGTATCGCAGCCAGCTTCAACCGCCAGGCGCAGGCGCGCTTCATCCACGGTCTTGCTGACCGGCAGCAGGCGTACGCTGCGCGGGTCGCGCCCGGCGCGGGCGCAGGCAGCGGCGATACGCGCGTGCACCACGTCCAGGTTGTGGCGAAAGTCGGCAACGGTGGTGGCCTGCGGCCAGGACGGAGCGGCGATGGGCACGGGCGGCAACCTTCAACGAACGTCGTGCCATTTTCGCATGTCGGACGGGTCAGGGGGCTGCCGCCGTGCCCGGGCGGATGTAATGCGACTGCCCGTTGTCGTTGAGGAAGATCAGCTCCGGCTTGCCCTGCCACGAGGTGAGCATGGCGCCCGTGCTGTTCTGGTGCTTGATCACCAGGGTGGCCCCACGATCAGGATTGGCGGTGATCTTGAACACCTCGGTAGTGCCCTTGGCGTCGTCCAGGGTGAGCGAGGCTTCGTCGCCCACGTCCGCCGTGCCATAGCTGCCGCGTTCTGAGCCGTCGGCCCCGAGCAGCGCGACGCCGGACAGTGGCGAGGCGCGCGGGCCCTGCGGCACGCCCTTGCTGAGCGGATCGGGCAGTGGCGCGCCGAGAACCACCCGGGCCTGGCCGCTGGCGTCCTGGATGACCAGCCCGCGTGCGGTGATGACCCGCTGTTCGGACTGGCTCTGGTGCAGCCGCACGGCGGTGTAGCCGGAGACCAGCAGGGCGAGGCTGGACACGGCCAGGGTGGTAAGGGTGAGTGCGCGCGACATGGCCGGTTCCGGATCCTTGGATGGCTGCGACGATAGCCGAAGGGGTGATTGCGACACTAGTCAGGGAATTCTGTATCTGTGCTGGGCGTGAATCCGGTCACAGACGGGCACAGCAAGGCTGCTGACCAGTTGACAAGACGCCGCGCTGGTCCACATGATCCGCAGAGCGCCCATATGGGCGGTATGCATTGCAGGGACGTCATGCATCACTCACTATCGATCGCCGGTCATAGGCGACTTCTGATCCGCGTAATGGGCTGGCTGGCGGTGCTGGCCACTTCGGCTTGTGGTGGCTTTCCAGGCGTTTCGTTGGACCTTGAGGCGCTGGGCAGTGAGCCGCTTGGTCAGAAGCTGCGCCCGATCTGGATGAACTCCCCGCAGTTCGTGGAATCCGACCTCAGGGGATGGCTCGAGGCCCAACCAAATCATTCGGCCTGCCTGACGTCGGTGGATTGTCTTCAGAAGCTGGGGTTCCATCGCTGTGCGCCCGCGAATGATGGCGTGCATTGCAGCTACCACACCGTCATGACTGGAACCCTGTTCAAGCCCAACGACGTGCGCGTACCCATGCGCTACGAGTTGTGGATAGCGCTCGATACCCACAACGGTGCCATTGCCGCCTTGAGCTTCAAGCGCGATCTGCACTAGTTCTCTGCCGCACGCATTTTTTCCTCTGTCGTAGCAACACCTGCAGTGCGCTTTCCGTGCCGTGCAGCACCGCTGCGCGCACGTCCGCCTTGAACGTCAACGGTACAGTCCCCAGGAGCGAATGGAATCATGTCCGGCTACTCAATCGAGATCGTTACCCTTCCCATCGTAAACGTGCCTGGAATAGGCGAGATTGCGGGCCACAATTTCATCCGCATGCGCGACCCGAATGGAAACATTCTAGGAGAAATGCACGGCCTCGCGACCGGGACGGACGGGAAGATCAAGCCCATGGGTTACCTTCCCAGTGACCGTCTGGTGACATACGACTACTACAGCTACGACCAGTTCTATTCACAGCCGGGACAGCCCAGCCAGACCCTGTTTGAAGGCTCGCTCTCCGACGTCACGACAAAGTGGCAGTCCGCCATGAACGCCATGGACCAGATGAACTCCATGGACCTTGGTTACCCACCGGGTGGCGTACTGGGGCCCAACAGCAATTCTGTCGCAAACACGCTGGTCAATGCGATGGGGCTGCAGGCTGGCGACTTCGAGAATCTGATCACACCCTTCGACGATGTCGATCTGCTGAACATGCCGAGCTGGGAGGACTACTACAACGCCCTGCCGCAGTCGACGCGTGACTGGATTGAGCAGCAGATCGACAATCTGAAGCGCGAGTTCCTCGATTCGCCGCTGGGCGACGCCTTCCGAAACATCAAGGATACCTTCGAGCGCCTGCGTGATCTTCTCAAAGATCCCACCTATCGGATCGTGCGATATGACCCGCTCGCCTTGGACCTCGACGGTGACGGAGTGGTCCGTACCCGCGCAGAGAATGGCGCGGCCGGCGCGCTTTTCGACCACAACGGCGATGGGATTCGTACCGCAACCGGCTGGGTCGATGCGTCCGACGGCCTGCTGGTTTGGGACCGGAATGGTAATGGAAAGGTCGAAGACGGCACGGAGCTGTTCGGCGACAGCACCACTGCCGCCGGTGCCGGATTCACCACCGGGTTCCAGGCATTGGCCAGTCTGGACTCCAACGGCGACGGAGTAATCGATGCGCAGGATCAGCGATTCAACGAAATCAAGGTGTGGCAGGATCTGGATGGCGACGGGATCAGCGATACCGGCGAGCTGAAGACACTCATGGAACTTGGCATTCTCAGCTTCTCGCTGGCCTCCACCAATGTGGGTAATGGCGCTGTAGAGGGCGGAAGGCTGTTCGGAACGGGTAGCTTTACCCGCCGTGCGAGCGACGGCAGCACCGTCACCGGCGTGATGCAGGATTTCCTGTTCGATCAGGATGGCGTGCACAGTGAGTACGTCGACGCCATCGAGGTCGACGCGTCGCTGCGTGACCTGCCCAACCTGCATGGGATCGGGCGCTTGCGCGAGCTGCACCAGGCGGCGACGCTCTCCCCGGCGCTGGCGACCGCCCTGCAGGCCTTGGCTGCCGCGAGCGGCCGCGATGGCCTGGAGGGTCGTGTCGCCGATGTGCTGATCGCCTGGGCACGGACCAATCCCAGCTTCAGCGACAGCGGCATCCAGCTGTTTGCAGGCGGCGGGGTCGAAGATCCTAACTCGTCGAACATCGTCAATCTGACACCGGGGCAGGTGGTGGTGTGGCCCGACCCGACGTGGTTGTCTGAAGAGCACTGGGAGATGGTGCGCGTCGTCGAGGCGCTGCTTGGCAACGAGACGCCAATCACCGGCCTGTACTGGGGTTCGGAGACAATCCAGCAGTACCAGGCAATCTATGACAGCTACTTCGAACTCGCCTATCAGAGCCTCGCATCGCAGACGCGCTTGCGCCCGTACCTGGATGCCATCGACATCCGCTGGGCCGGCTTCAACAGCGTTGCGTATGACTTCACGGCGATGTTCGGACTGCTCGACGCACAGTATGCGCTGAACCCCGTGGACGCGGTGGTAGACCTGGCCGAGCTGCTGCACGCACAGCTCGGATCCCTGGCGCAGGAGGGCCTATTGGAAGGTACGACACGCCTGCGCGGCTGGGTACAGACGCTCGGGGCAGACGCCACAGTAGCCAGCGCGTTGCAGCGCCTGGACATGCAGTTCCTGCTAGGGGACAGCACAGTGTTGGGTGGCAGTGCCGACGCCGATATCCTGATCGGCAGTGCCCAGGCGACAGGGTGGCAAACCCTACGTGGCGGTGCCGGTGACGATATCCTGATTGGAGACGACGGTAGCGACAACCTGCAGGGGGATGCCGGCGACGACCACTTGTTCGGAGGCGCGCACGGCGACCAGCTCAGTGGCGGGGATGGCGATGACCTGCTGGCCGGTGACGACGGCGATGACGTGCTGTACGGGGATGCCGGCGACGACGTGCTCCAGGGGGGGGCAGGCAACGACCAGCTGCACGGTGGGGCGGGGAATGATCGGCTCGAAGGCGGTGCGGGGGACGACTACCTCTCGGGTGGCAGCGGCAACGACACGTATGTATTCGGTCGCGGCAGTGGCTACGACCGGATCAACAACTGGGATAACGGTGCCGCCCGCTCGGATGTGCTGCAGTTCGGACTTGGCATCCGTGCTGCGGATGTCCGTATGTGGCGTAGCGGCGACTATCTGTGCATCACCCTCAACGGTACCGATGATCGGGTCGATATACAGGAGTTCTTCGAAGCCGACGGCACCAGCGCCTACCGGATCGATGCCTTCCGCTTCACAGACGGCACCGTCTGGACAGTGGCCGACGTCAAGGCTCGGGTGCTTGCCGCTACTGATGGCGATGACGATCTGTATGGCTACGAAAGCGACGATGTGATCACCGGTGGCAGCAGTAATGACTGGCTGTCCGGCCGCGGGGGCAATGACACCCTGTTCGGCGGTGCCGGCGCGGACACCCTGCATGGCGACGAGGGTAATGACAGCCTGGACGGGGGAGAGGGAGCCGACAGCCTGAGTGGCGGCGCGGGTGACGACGTGCTGCGGGGCGGCGCAGACGACGACCGTCTGGATGGCGGCGAGGGCAACGATCGTCTTCACGGAGGCACCGGCAGTGACACGCTGGATGGCGGACGGGGTAATGACACGTATCTGTTCGCACAGGGGGACGGCGCCGATGTCATCCGTAGCTACGACGACGCGGCGGGGCGCATCGATGTCCTGGAATTCCAGGCCGGAATCAGCGCCGCCGACGTGACCGCGTCACGGCAGGGCGACGATCTGGTGCTGGACCTGGCTGGTGACGACCAGGTACGCGTCCAGTACTACTTCCAGGACGACGGCCTTGGGGCCTGGCGTATCGACGAAGTTCGTTTCTCGGACGGCACTACCTGGACCCTGGCCGACATTCGCGCCCTCGTGCAGGCGTCGACCAGCGGCGATGACCTGCTGCAGGGATATGCCGGCGCCGACGACATTGATGGTGGTTTGGGCAACGACACCGTCCGCGGCGGCGCTGGTAATGACCTGCTCGCCGGCGGCGAAGGCGACGACATGCTGCATGGCGAGGATGGCGATGACACGCTGGCGGGCGGCGCTGGCAGCGACACGCTATTCGGCGACGACGGCAATGATTCCCTCAGCGGTGGCGAGGGGGTCGATGCGCTGCATGGTGGATTCGGTGACGATGTGCTCGACGGCGGAGATGCGGGCGACT
The DNA here is from genome assembly GCF_002893095.1 of Stenotrophomonas sp. VV52. Lineage (GTDB taxonomy): Bacteria > Pseudomonadota > Gammaproteobacteria > Xanthomonadales > Xanthomonadaceae > Stenotrophomonas > Stenotrophomonas aracearum. Next base: position 613,968 of record NZ_PKQQ01000001.1, read on the forward strand.
GGCTGGCCGGCGCGCAGGGCAATGACACGCTGTTCGGCGGGGCCGGGGACGATCGGCTTCTTGGTGGCGACGACAATGACCACCTGTACGGCGGCACCGGCACTGACGTGCTGGAAGGCAATGCCGGCGATGATGTGTTCCATTTCGCACGTGGCGATGGGCGCGACACGATCATCGACAGTGAAGGCGAGAGCGAGCTTCGCGTGACCGGCTACAGCACGGACGAGCTGGTCCTGCGGCGCGACGGTAGCGCGATGGTTATCCAGTTCGGACCTGCTTCCAATGATGAGGTGCGGTGGGAGAACATCTTCGATGCCAACACCGGCATGGCGCTACGCGGCTTGACGTTGCATGTGGGGGACGCGGCAGCCCGGCTGTTGACGCCTGCGGTTCTGGATGCTGAAGTTCTGGTTGGCACGGCGGCGGACGACCTTGTTTTCGGCAATGCATCGGGCAACGTGATCGATGCAGGTGCAGGCAATGACGTGGTTCATGCCGGTGCGGGCGACGATGCCGTAAGCGGAGGCGACGGCATCGACGTACTCTGGGGTGAGCAGGGCAATGATCAGTTGCTGGGCGGCAGCGGCGACGATCTACTGTACGGTGGCGAAGGCCAGGACATACTGGCTGGTGGCCTTGGAGCGGATCTCCTCGACGGTGGCAGTGGTGCGGACCAGCTCGCGGGTGGAGAGGGCGATGATCTCTACCATGTCGACGACGCGATGGACCAGGTGATCGAGCTCGCCGGCGCAGGCCAGGATCGCATCGTCTCGACTGTCTCATACACGCTCCAGGATAGCGTGGAGGTGCTGGAGCTTGCCGGCTACGCTGACATCGACGCGCGTGGTAACGCGGAGGCCAATCAGCTGGTAGGCAATGCTGGCGTGAACCTGCTTCAGGGTCTTGCCGGTGATGACATCCTGCACGGCCAAGCCGGCAACGATAGGCTGGAAGGCGGCGCGGGCAACGACGTGCTCGACGGTGGCACGGGTGACGATGTGCTGGTTGGGGGTAGCGGCAATGACGTCTATCACGTGGACAGTGGCTACGACGCGATCCATGAGAGTGCTGGAGAGGGCGCCGACACGGTGTATGCGAGCAGCGATTACGCGCTTTCGCTGAACCTGGAGCGCCTGATTCAGGTGGAAGGAAGCACCGCCCGTGAGGCGACCGGCAACGCGGGTGACAACGAGTTGATTGGCAACAGCGCCGACAACGTCCTGGATGGCGGCGGTGGCGCCGACATCCTGGTAGGCGGCTTGGGCAACGACACCTTCCGTGTCGACCATGTGGGCGATAGCGTGGTGGAGCTGGACGGCGAAGGCCAGGATACCGTCGAGACGACCATCGACTACGCGCTCGGCGACACGGTGGAGAACCTGACCCTGATGGGTGATTCCGATCTGCAGGGTACCGGCAATCACGGAAGCAATGTCCTGATTGGCAATGCAGGCAACAACAGGCTGGATGGCGGGCTGGGCGGCGACACGATGTATGGCGGCCTGGGCAATGACACGTTCATCCACGAGAGCAGCGCTGACTGGGTGGTGGAGTACGCAGGCGAGGGTGTCGATACCGTCGAGCGGCGCTACGAAACCAATCTTGTGCTGTTCGATGAGGTGGAGAACCTGATCCTCGCGGCCGGTGTGAAGACTGGCAATGGCAATGCGTTGGACAACACGCTGACGGGCAACTCGGGAGCCAATACGCTCGGCGGATGGGACGGAGACGACCTGCTGTATGGTCTGGATGGAGACGATTCCCTGTTTGGCGGAACCGGCGGCGATCGGCTGGAGGGTGGTGCTGGCAACGACTACCACGATGGTGGTGAAGGCATCGATACGATGATCGGTGGAATCGGTGATGACATCTACATCACCGACGACAGTCTGGACGTGGTGGTCGAGGCGGCCTCCGCCGGACGCGATCAGGTGCAGTCCAGCGCAAGCTATGCGCTGTCGGCCAATGTTGAAAACCTGTTCCTGACTGGTGATTCTGCAATTGATGGCACTGGCAACGATCTCGACAACTATCTGGCCGGTAACAGCGCCTCCAATGTGCTCCTCGGTGGCGGGGGGCACGACACCTTGGTGGGTGGGGGTGGCGACGATCTGCTGTCGGGAGGCGCCGGCGATGACAAGTATGTGTTCGACGCAGGTGCCGGCAGCGACCGCATCGAGAACACCGGCGGCGGCTTCGACGGGGTGTTCTTTACCGGCGGAATCAGTCGCGATCGGATTGGATTCCGGCGCGAGGGAGACGACCTGCTGATCGTGCTGGACGGAGCGGCCACGCCGTCGGTGCGTGTCACCAACCATTTCCTGGGCGGAGACGCTGCCATCGACTACGTGCAGCCCGACGGCGGCGCATATCTCACTACCGCGCAGATCAATCAGATTGTTGCCGGAGGAAGCACCGGCGGCCAATTCGACCAGGTGATCCAGGGCACGGCTGCTGCCGAGCAGTTGGTCGGAAGCGCTGGCAAGGACCTGATCGAGGGGCTGGGTGGCGCAGACACGCTGTTTGGGATGGCAGGTAACGATACCCTGCGGGGCGGCGACGGAAATGACTACCTCGCTGGCGGCAGCGGCAGCGGTACCGGATCCGGCGATGACCGGCTGGAAGGTGGGCTGGGCAACGACACGCTACGCGGCGAGGATGGCAGCAACGTGCTGTTCGGCGGGGCGGGTGATGACCAGTACGTCTACGGCGGCGGGTTTGACACGATCGACAACACCGGAGGTGGTACCGACTGGTTGATCTTCCAGAACGGGATCACGCAATCGGCACTGGGGTTTGCCCGGGAGGGAGATGACCTGGTGATTACCGTGAATGGATCTGCCACCCAGAAGGTTACGGTTACGGGCCATTTCCTCGGCGGGGATCTCGCACTGGATTACCTGCAGGCGGCCACTGGCAATGCGCTCAATACTGCGGCGATCAACGCCCTGGTGACTCCGCCAGGTCCGGGCACTCCCGGGGGTGGGAACAATTCGGACTACCCCTCTCAGATCACGGGTACTGCCGCAGGAGAGCAGCTGGTTGGAACCAGTGGGCGTGACCGCATCCAGGGATTGGCCGGCAATGACACGCTGTTCGGCATGGGCGGCGGCGACAAGCTGGAGGGGGGCGATGGCAACGACTATTTGTCCGGGGGCAACGGCAACTTCAGCGGATCCGGCGTCGACATTCTCATGGGTGGCGCCGGGGATGATCAGCTGGTGGGTGAGGATGGCGACGACCTCCTGTTCGGTGGCACCGGTAACGACACCTACTTCTACCGCGCGGGTAGCGGTGCCGATACGGTGGACAACACGGGGGGGGGCACCGATTGGCTGTACTTCGACGGTATCGCCCGTAATCGGCTGACGTATCACCGACAAGGCGATGATCTGCTGGTCCGGGTGGATGGCAGTGCGACCCAGCAGATGCGTGTGCTCAAACACTTCCTGGGCGGCGAGTTTGCCATTGCATTCGTACAGCCGGGAGATGGCGGGAATGCGGTGTCTGCGTCGACCATCGCGGGTCAGTTGAGTCCGCTTGCTGCCGCGCGATCGGCCGAAGGCCGCAGCGCGGTGGCGGAAACGCAACGGCTGGTTGATGCGTTGGGGGCGTTCGGGGCATCGTCAGTCTCCGACTGGAGCAACGCGGTACCGCTCGATCGGTCCTCGCCGCTATTGGGTGCTTACGCCCACGAGCGCCTGCGTGCTGATGTGGCAGCGCACGTGATGGGATAAGTCGGGTCGTACGCGCAGGGCCGGTGGGTAGCCGGCCCTGCGTTCAATGAAAATCACGGCTGTGGGTACGCACGCCGTCAATCAGCTCGTCCAGGTTGTGCATGCGCTGCACGATCAGGTGCTGTACGCCGTCGACGCGTTCCAGGCGGCCGTCGATCTGCATCAGCCGGGCTTCCACCAGCACCCGGTGCTGGCGGTCGGCGGTCTTGCGCCAGACCACGGCGTTGACCATGCCGCATTCGTCTTCCAGGGTCAGGAAGGTCACCCCGCTGGCGGTCTGCGGGCGCTGGCGCATGCGCACCAGCCCGGCGAAGCGCACGCTGCGCCCGTGCGGCAGCGCGGCCAACTGGTCCGAGCGCTGGCAGCGGCGCGCCTCCAGGTCGGCACGGATGAACGAGACCATGTGCTGGCCCAGGGTGGTGCCGGTGCTGTTGTAGTCGGCCTGCATGTCCTCGAACGCACTCGGTGCGGGTAGCGGTACCTCGGCTTCGGCGGTGGCGCGCACGGCTTCGAACAGCGGTAGCGGTTTCTCCACGCCGGAGACATCCCAGCGGGCGCGATGGCGGTGGCCGCTCAGCCCCTTGAGCGCGCCGGCGTCGGCCAGCAGGCCCTGGTGGCGGCGGTCCAGCCGGGCGCGCTGGCTGAGGTCGGCCACGCTGTCGAACGGGTAGCGGCTGCGCGCCTGCATCACTGCCAGGGCCACCTCTTCGCTGAAACCATCGACCATGCGCAGGCCGAGCCGGATGCCGGGCAGGGCATCGCCCTGCGCAGCCGGCACCAGCGTGCAGTCCCAGTCGCTGTGGCGTACGTCCACCGGCAGTACCGGCACCCCATGTCGGCGCGCGTCCTGCAGGATCTGGTCGGGGGTGTAGAAACCCAGCGGCTGGCTGTTGATCAGGCTTGCGGCGAACGCGGTTGGGTGGTGGCACTTGAGCCAGCAGCTCACGTAGGTGATCAGTGCGAAGCTGGCCGCGTGGCTTTCCGGGAAGCCATAGCTGCCGAAGCCCTTGATCTGCTCGAACAGGCGCTCGCCGTACTCGCGGCTGTAGCCACGCGTTGCCATGCCGGCCAGCAGTTTGTCGCGGTGTGGCTCCAGCCCGCCGTGGCGCTTCCAGGCCGCCATCGAACGCCGCAACGCGTCGGCTTCGCCGGGGCTGAAGCCGGCCGCAGCCACCGCCAGTTGCATCACCTGTTCCTGGAACAAGGGCACGCCCAGGGTACGCTTGAACACCTTTTCCAGTTCCGGCGGGTAGTCGATTTCTTCGATGCCTTCTTCCTTGAGGCGTTTGCGGCGGTTGAGGTAGGGGTGGACCATGTCGCCCTGGATCGGGCCGGGGCGCACGATCGCCACTTCGATCACCAGGTCGTAGAAGCAGCGCGGCTGCATGCGCGGCAGCATCGCCATCTGCGCGCGCGATTCGATCTGGAACACGCCCAGCGTGTCGGCGCGGCAGATCATGTCGTAGGTGGCGGTGTCGTCGGCCGGAATGTCGGCCATGCCCATCGCCGGGGCGCCATGCGCGTGCAGCATGGCCAGGCATTTGCGCACGGCGGTGAGCATGCCCAGCGCCAGGCAGTCGACCTTCATCAGGCCGGTGGCGTCGAGGTCGTCCTTGTCCCACTGGATCACGGTGCGGTCGGCCATGGCCGCGTTTTCCACCGGCACCAGGCTGGACAGCGGGTATTCGGAAATCACGAAACCGCCCGGGTGCTGGGAAAGATGGCGCGGAAAGTCGACCAGTTCGGCGGTGAGTGCCACCAGCCGCTGCATCAGCGGCGTGTCCGGGTCGAAGCCGCGCTCGCGCAGCGCGTCGGGCAGCGGTTCGTGGCTGCTCCAGCGGTCCAGGCAGGCGGCCAGCTCGTTGACCTGGTCCGGCGGCAGGCCGAGCACGCGGGCGACGTCGCGCACCGCGCTGCGGCCGCGGTAGCTGATCGCCACGGCGGTGAGCGCGGCCCGTTCGCGGCCGTAGCGGTTGAACACGTACTGCAGCACTTCCTCGCGGCGTTCGTGTTCGAAATCGATGTCGATGTCCGGCGGTTCGTCGCGTTCTTCGGAGATGAAGCGTTCGAACAGCAGTTCCATGTGGCTGGGGTCGATCTCGGTCACGCCCAGCACGAAGCACACCGAGGAATTGGCGGCCGATCCGCGGCCTTGGCACAGGATCTGCTGGCTGCGCGCGAAGCGCACGATGTCGTGCACGGTCAGGAAGTAGGACTCGTACTGCTTGAGGTGGATCAGGCGCAGCTCGTGTTCGATCTGGCGGCGCTGGTCTTCGGTGGCACCGCCGGGCCAGCGCCACTGCATGCCCTGTTCGACCAGCACGCGCAGCCAGCTGGCCGGGTCGTGGCCCTCGGGTACCAGCTCGCGCGGGTAGGTGTACTGCAGCTGGGCCAGGTCGAAGCGGCAGCGCTCGGCGATGCGCAGGGTTTCTTCCAGCAGTTCGGCCGGGTACACCGCCGCCAGCGCCTGGCGGCTGCGCAGGTGGCGTTCGCCATTGGGGAACAGGTGCCAGCCGGCGTCGGCGATGGTGCAGTGCTGGCGGATCGCGGTGAGCGTGTCCTGCAGCGCACGGCGGCGGCGCACGTGCATGTGCACGTCGCCACTGGCCACCAGCGGCAGGTCGTGGGCGTAGCCGAATTCCAGCAGCGCTTCCAGCCGCGCCACGTCGTCGGCGTCACGGTGCAGCTCCACCGCCAGCCAGGTGCGGTGCGGGAAACGCGCGTGCAGCCAGGCGGCATCGTCGGCGGTGGGCGCATGGGAGGGCCACAGGCACAGCAGGCCCTCGGGCAGGGCCTCGAAGTCTTCGCGCAGGCAGCGGTACTGGCCCTTGGCAGCGCGCCGGCGGCAGCGGGTGATCAGTTCGCACAACCCGGCATAGCCGGCCAGGTCGGTGCACAGCAGCACCACCTTGGGGCCGTCTTCGATCTGGAATTCGGCGCCGGTGATCAGCGCCAGCTGGTGCTTCTTCGCCGCCTGCCAGGCGCGCACGATGCCGGCCAGCGAACATTCGTCGGTGATGGCCAGCGCGCGGTAGCCCTGTTCCTTCGCGCGCGCGAACAGCTCCTCGGCGATGGAGGCGCCGCGCTGGAAACTGAAGGCCGAGAGGCAATGCAGTTCGGCATAGTCGGGCAGGGCCGTGCTCATGCGAACCAGCCGTGCAGCATGAAGGGGCCATGCCGCGCGCCGGCGGCGGTGAAGGCCCAGCCGCGCTGGCCGAGCGCGGTTTCCACCACGTAGTAGTCGCGGCGCACATCGTCTTCGTCCCACCAGCCCGATTCGATGCGTTCGGGTCCGGACAGGATGCGCAGGTCCGGGTCGTACAGCGGCTGCGGGGTGGCCAGCAGCCAGCCCGGGCGCAGCGGCAGCACCGGCGGTGGACCCTTGGCCGCCTGGGCCGGGGTGCCGGTAGCGCGTTCGGGCCGGTGTTCGGCGCGCAGCGCCACGCCCTGCACGGCGTCGTCGCCGAGTCGCGCGCGCAGGCGTTCGCGCAGCTGTTCCCACGGCATGGCCTGCTGCGGGCGCGGGTCGAACAGGTCGCGCGCGGCCGGCACGAACGGCGGCAGGTGCTCGGCCTGCAGGCGCAGCCCGCGGCTGCCGGCGGGCAGGCGCAGGTGGTCGACGCGATTGCGGGCCAGCTCGAACAGCATCGCCGCGTCGCGTTCGGGGGCGAGCAGGCCGACGGTCAGCCGCGTGTCCGGGTGCTGTTCGTGTTCGAACCACAGGTCGAACTGCTGCGCGCCGCCATCGCGCGAACACAGGAACGCGGCAAGGTCGGCGGTGAGCCGGCGCAGCGGGAACAGCAGGGCCTGGGTGGAGTCGATCTCGTAATCGAACTCGATGCGCGCATCGAACCGGTCCGGGGGGCGGAAGTACTGCAGCGGCGGGCTGCCGATGCCGCGCAGCGCATCCAGGTGGGCCAGCACCTGGGCCGGGAAGCGCCGGGCCAGGCTGTCGCGGGGCAGGGCGAAGGCCGCGCCCAGGCTGCGCAGCCCGGAGCGGGCCAATACCGTGACCGCCTCGGTGGGCAGGCCGCTGCGTTCGATCGGAATCTGCGCCAGTGCCGGTTCCAGCGCGTCGGCATCCACGCCCAGCCGCGCGTGCACGCCGCTCAGCACCCAGGCTGCGTGCGGGTTCGGTGCGGCCACCAGCCGGTGGCGGAAGCCGAGTTCTTTCAGGCCGTCGCGCAGGCGCTGTTCAATCGCCGCCCAGTCGCCGAACAGGGCGCGGCTGGCGCCAATCTCCAAAGCCAGCGCATGCGGGAAGGCCAGGCTGACCTGCGAGCTGATGCCGTACAGCCAGCTGGCCAGCAGCTGGCGGGTGTCCTGTTCGGCGCGTGGGTCGTAGTCCACGGTGAGCATGTCGCGGGTGAGCACCTGCGCGGCCGAGAGCAGCATGCCGCGACGCAGGCCGAGCTGGCGCGCGGCCGGGCTGACCGCATGCAGCACCCGGCGCTGCGCCGGGCCGGTGACCAGCACCAGCGGCGCGCGCGGATCCGGCTGCTGGCGCAGGGCGGCGTCCAGCGCCAGTTGAGGCAGCAACAGGCAGGCCCACTGCATGGCGGCGCCTCAATGGGCCAGGGCCAGCGGCAACGGCTGCGCCGGTGCCATGCCGCCGCGGCATTTGAGGACCCGCACCTGGCCGGCGTCGAGCTGCAGGCGCAACGGGGCGGGGGAGGGGTTGCGCGCCTGGCGGCTGTCGCGGAAGGCGAAGCCCAGGCACTGCCCGGTTTCGGCGGCGACCTGCAGGCGGCGCAGGGCGCGGTCGTCGGCCTGCTGCGGCCAGCACAGCACGGCGGCGCAGGCGGCCGAGCGCAGGCACTGTTCGGCCGCCCACAAGGCCTCGCGCGGGTTGGCATGGACGACCTGCAGCTGGCTCAGGGCGAGCCCGGCCCCGGCCCAGCCGGGTGCGTGCGGCAGGTGTGGCGGGGCGACCAGCACCACGGTCTGCTGGAGCTGGCTGAGCCGGGCCAGGGTGGGCCAGACCAATGCCAGCTCGCCTTGGCCGGGCGCGCCCAGCAGCACCTCGGACAGGGCCGAAGGCGGCCAGCCGCCGCCAGGCAGCCGGCTGTCCAGCGCGGGGTGCCCGGTCGGGTGGGCCGCCACCTCGGGCACCGCCGCACGCGGCTGCCCGCGCCAGACCTGGCGGCTTTCCAGCAGCTGGTCCAGGGCTCTTACAGCGGCCATGGACGTGCCTCCCGGAAGGGCAGGGGCGAGCGGAGACGGGCAGGAAACCTGAACATGAAGCGAGCGTAGGCAGGGTCGGTGTCAAGGGGTGAGACCGACATGCTAGCGTGTTTTAGCAGAATTACTAATGAATTCTCCGGGTACTCGGGACCCTCAGGTGCTCATGATTCTGGACCGAAGAGCAGCCACGCAGGGCGTGGCTCTACCGGTGTCGGGGTGCCTGAGACTACGACCGGACAGACGTTCATGACCCCGGAACGAAGAGCAGACACGCATGGCGTGTCCCTACGCGTCGGACCATCGTCGTGTTGACAGACATGAACGCGGTCGCCCACTCTTCACGGCTGGGTACCCACCACGGCACCCGACGGATGCGATGGCTGTAGCGACAGGCGGAGGGGCCTGATCGTGGTCGGCGTACCCGTGTAGTTCCGATACCGGCCGCCTGCGTGCCGGTGTCCCGCCACTACGGCGCTGCACCCTTCTGCGGCAAGACTCCCTGGATTTACTGCGTCAGCAAAGGTGTTTCGCCCGCTTATGAAAACGATTACAAAGCCGCTGGCCCTGACGGCCGCCATCGCCTTGTCGCTCTCCGCTGCCGCTTCGGCCGCCCCCGCTGCCCCCGCCGATGCCTTCACCGTGCTGCGCCTGGCGCAGGCGCCCACGCATCTGGACGCCACGGCCGTGGCCGCGCAGCTGCAGGCGCTGGACGTGGATGCGCTGACCATCGACAACGTCACCCGCGCCGCCGACACCCCCGACAGCGCGCTGGCGCCGGACCCGCTGGCCGCGCTGGCCGACCAGCTCGGCTACACCTACCGTTTCGTCAGCGCCGATCCGGCTGCGGCCGAACAGCAGGGCAGCGTGGTGCTGTCGCGCCTGCCTGTGGAAGCCGAATCGGGTGTGGAAGCGCCGGGCCTGAACTACCTGCGCCTCAATGACGGCCGCCATGTGGTGGCGATGTACACGCGTGCCTTCCACCCCATCGACGATGCCATCGGTTCGCCGGACCCGACCATCAAAACGATGGTGGAAGGCTCGCGCTTGGGCGCCCCGGCGGTGCTGCTGGGCAGCCTGCCGCTCGACGGGATGCCGCTGGATGCCGGCGGCCTCCAGGCCGACCCGAAGCAGCAGTACTACAGCGCCGGCTTCGCGTCGGCGACGAGTGCGCCGATCAAGCTGCGGATCGATGCCGATTCCGCCCCGCTGTCCGGCCAGCTGCTGACCCTCGCCTACACCGCACCGGTCGGCGGCGACACGCCGTGGATGGACACCACGTTGAACGCCGATGCCCGCGCGAAGGCGCTGGTGGCGAAGATGACCGTGGACGAGAAGTTCCAGATGCTGCACAGCTACTTCGGGCTGGGCAAGGACGGCGGCCCGCTGCCGGAAGGCGCAGTAGGTTCGGCAGGTTTCGTGCCGGGCGTGCCGCGGCTGGGCATTCCCGCGCAGCAGTCGGCCGATGCGGGCGTGGGCGTGACCAACCCGGGGGGCATCCGCAAGGGCGACATTGCCACGGCGATGCCGTCGGGCCCGTCCACGGCCTCTACCTGGAACCCGCAGATCGCGTTCGCCGGCGGTGCCACCATGGGCCGCGAAGCCTGGCAGCAGCGCTTCAACATCCTGCTGGCCGGCAGCGTCAACCTGCAGCGCGACCCGCGCAACGGCCGCAACTTCGAATACGCCGGCGAAGACCCGGTGCTGGCCGGGCGCCTCGTCGGCGAGTCGATCCGGGGCGTGCAGAGCCAGCACGTGATTTCAACGATGAAGCACTTCGCGCTCAACGACATGGAAACCTCGCGCAACTTCCACAGCGCCGAGATCGGCGAGCAGGCGATGCGCGAGTCGGACCTGCTGGCGTTCGAGATCGCACTGGATTCCGGCAAGCCCGGCTCGGTGATGTGCTCGTACAACCGCATCAACGGCACCTACGGCTGCGAGCACGATTACCTGATGAACCAGGTGCTCAAGCAGGAATGGAAGTTCCCCGGTTTCGTGATGTCCGACTGGGGCGGCGTGCACAGCGGTTCCAAGGCGGCCCTGGCCGGGCTGGACCAGCAGTCGGCCGGTGAGGTGTTCGACAAGGCGGTGTACTTCGACCAGCCGCTGCGCTTGGCCGTGGCCGGTGGCACGGTGCCGCAGGCGCGCCTGGATGACATGGTGGCGCGGATCCTGCGCACGATGTTCGCGCACGGCAACTTCGACCTGCCGCCGCAGCACGTGCCGATCGACGTCGCGGCGGGTTTCGCCGCCGCGCAGCGCACGGTGGAAGAGGGCAGCGTGCTGCTGCGCAACGAAGGCGGCCTGCTGCCGCTGGCCAAGGACGTGCAGCGCATCGTGATCATCGGCGGACACGCGGACAAGGGCGTGATCGGTGGCGGCGGTTCGTCGCACGTGGGGTTCACTGCCCGCGGCACCAATGCGGTGCCCGGCGTGCTGCCGACCACCTGGCCGGGCCCGGTGATCTTCCACCCGTCCTCGCCGCTGCAAGCCCTGCGCGCCGAGCGCCCGGATGCAACCATTCAATACGTGGACGGCCGTGACGTGGCGGCGGCGGCGCGCGCTGCTGCGGCGGCGGACGTGGCGATCGTGTTCGCCACGCAGTGGTCGGCCGAGTCGGTCGACCTGCCGCACATGCAACTGCCGGACGACCAGGACGCGCTGATCGCGGGCGTGGCCAAGGCCAACCCGAAGACGGTGGTGGTGCTGGAAACCAACGGCCCGGTCGAGCTGCCGTGGCTGCAGCAGGTGCCGGCCGTGATGCAGGCGTGGTACCCGGGGATCCGCGGTGGCGAGGCGATTGCTACGCTGCTGACCGGCAAGGTCAATCCGTCCGGCCGCCTCCCGGTGACCTGGCCGGTCGACGCCTCGCAGCTGCCGCGCCCGCACGTGAACGGGCTGGGCTTCAATCCGAAGAACAAGCCGGACGACACCATCGATTACGACATCGAAGGCGCCAACGTGGGCTACAAGTGGTTCGCAGCCAAGGGCCTGGTACCGCAGTTCCCGTTCGGCCACGGCCTGTCGTACACGCAGTTCCAGTACGACAACCTGACCTACACGGCGATGGGGCAGCGGCTGGTGGCGACGGTCGACATCCGCAATACCGGCAAGGTCGCCGGCGCGGACGTGGCGCAGCTGTACCTGAAGCTGCCGGAAGGCAGCACCACGCCGATCCGCCTGATCGGCTTCCAGAAGGTCATGCTGCAGCCGGGCGAGTCGCGCCGGATCCGGATCGAGGCCGAGCCGAAGGCGATGGCCAGCTTCGATACCGCCGACAAGCAGTGGAAGATCGCCGAAGGGCGGTATGAGCTGCAGCTGTCGCGCTCGGCCAGCGAGCCGCTGCAGACGGTGCCGGTGGTGTTGAGTGGGGGTGTGGTGCGTTGATGGTTTGCGTGGAGCCGGGCAGAGCCGCGCCCCGGCCGCAATGACGCGTTCGTCCGATGAACGCGTCGCCACGCGCCCGGGCGGTGAATGGCCGACGTGGAGCCGGGCAGAGCCCGGCTCTACCCCGGCACGGTTTGCCGGAGAAGGCCGTTCGCGGCCAACCATCGACACATATCCGGCAGGGACGAACAGCGCTAGGCTTCAACGGTTCGTCGCCATCACCTTCCCGGAGAGAGCCATGCGTGTTCGTGTCGTGCCTGTGCTGTTGAGCCTGATGATTGCCGCCAGCGTGTCGGCGCAGACCGCGCCGATGACGCCGGACATTCCAGCCAAGGGGTTCGTGACCCCGACCGCGGGCTTCGACTACGACAAGCGCGAGGTCATGGTGCCGATGCGCGATGGCACCAAGCTGTATACGGTGATCGTGGTGCCCAAGGGTGCCCACAATGCGCCGATGCTGCTTACCCGCACCCCGTACGACGCCGCCAACCGGGCAAAGCGCATGGATTCGCCGCACATGCGCGACATCCTGCCGCAGGGCGATGAGGTATTCGTCGACGCCGGCTATATCCGCGTGTTCCAGGATATCCGCGGCAAGCACGGCTCCGAAGGCGACTACGTGATGACCCGGCCGCTGCGCGGTCCGCTCAATGGCACCAAGGTCGACCACGCCACCGATGCGTGGGACACCATCGACTGGCTGGTCAAGCATGTGCCGGAAAGCAACGGCAAGGTCGGCATGCTCGGCTCGTCGTATGAAGGCTTCACCGTGGTGATGGCGCTGACCGACCCGCATCCCGCGCTGAAGGTGGCCGCGCCGCAGAGCCCGATGATCGATGGCTGGATGGGCGACGACTGGCTCAACTACGGTGCCTTCCGCCAGGTCAACTTCGGCTACTTCACCGGCCAGCTGGCCAAGCGTGGCAAGGGCCCGTCCATTCCCAGCGTCGGCTACGACGACTACACCACCTTCCTGCGCGCCGGGTCGGCCGGCGACTATGCCAAGGCCAACGGCATCGACCAGCTGCCGTGGTGGCACAAGCTGGTGGAACACCCGTCCTACGACGCGTTCTGGCAGGAACAGGCGCTGGACAAGCGCATGGCCAGCACCCCGTTGAAGGTGCCGACCATGTGGCTGCAGGGCCTGTGGGACCAGGAAGACATGTGGGGCGCAGTGCACAGCTATGCGGCGATGGAACCGCGCGACACTGGCAATACCCTCAATTACCTGGTGATGGGCCCGTGGCGGCACAGCCAGGTGAACTATGACGGCGCCAACCTGGGCGCACTCAAGTTCGACGGCGACACCGCGCTGCAGTTCCGCCGCGACGTGCTCAAGCCGTTCTTCGACCAGTACCTGGTCGATGGCGCGGCCAAGGCCGATACCCCGCCAGTGCTGATCTACAACACCGGCGAGAACCATTGGGACCGCCTGCAGCAGTGGCCGCGTACCGCCGCGCAGACCAAGCCGCTGTACCTGCGTGCCGGCGGCAAGCTCTCGTTCGAGGCGCCGCAGGCGGGCGAGGCGACCTATGACGCGTACGTGTCCGACCCGGCCAAACCGGTGCCGTTCGTGCCGCGCCCGGTGCGCTTCGCCGACCGCGACATGTGGACTACGTGGCTGGTCAAGGACCAGCGCTTCGTCGATGGTCGCCCGGACGTGCTCACCTTCGTCAGCGAGCCGCTGACCGAACCGCTGCGCATCGGCGGCGCGCCCCAGGTGAACCTGCAGGCGGCCACCAGCGGCAGCGACAGCGACTGGGTGGTGAAGCTGATCGACGTGTATCCGGACCAGGTGCCTTCGACGCCGGAAATGGGCGGGTATGAGCTGGCGGTGTCGATGGCGATTTTCCGCGGGCGCTATCGCGAGAGCTTCAGCGAGCCGAAGGCGATTGCCGCGAACCAGGTGCTGGATTACAAATTCGGCCTGCCCACCGCCAACCATGTATTCCAGCCCGGCCACCGGGTGATGGTGCAGGTGCAGTCGACGCTGTTCCCGCTGTACGACCGCAACCCGCAGACCTTCGTGCCCAACATCTACCTGGCCAAGCCGGGCGATTACCAGAAGGCGACCCAGCAGGTGTGGCACGCACCGCAGCAGGCGAGTTTCATTTCGTTGCCGGTGTATTGATCGAAACGAAGGTGCCGGGCCGCGTGCCCGGCACCTTGTGCATCATTCCGCGACGTTGGAGCCCGACACGCTCGGGTAATCCGTATACCCCTCGGCACCACCGCCATACAGGGTGTCCGGATTGAAATCCGACAACGGAACGTCATTGCGCAGGCGCTCCACCAGGTCCGGGTTGGCGATGAATGCCCGGCCGAAGGCGATCATGTCGGCGTAGCCACTGGCAATGGCCGCCTCGGCGCTGGCCTTGTCGTAACCGTTGTTGGCGATCCACGACCCACGGAACTTCGCCCGCAGCGCGGCGTAGTCGAACGGAATGTTGTCGCGTGGACCGCCGGTGGCGCCTTCGATGACATGGATGAAGGCCAGCTCGCCAATCGCATCCAGGCGCTCCACCGCGCGTTCGAACAACGGCTGCGGGTTGGAATCGTGCGCGTCGCTGGCCGGGGTGGTCGGCGACAGGCGTACGCCGGTGCGCTCCGCGCCGATCTCCGCGACCACCGCACGCACCACTTCCTCAAGGAGACGCGTGCGGTTCTCGATGCTGCCACCGTATTCGTCGGTGCGATGGTTGCTGCCATCACGCAGGAACTGGTCGATCAGGTAACCGTTGGCGGCATGCACCTCGACGCCGTCGAAACCGGCGGTGAGCGCGTTGCGCGCGGCCTGGCGGTAGTCCTGGACCACCCCGGGAATTTCCTCCAGGCGCAGGGCGCGCGGCGCGGACACGTCTTCGAAGCCGTTCGCGGTGAAGGTCTTGGCATTGGCACGGATCGCGCTGGGCGCCACCGGGACTTCGCCTTCCGGCAGCAGGCTGGTGTGCGAAACGCGGCCCACATGCCAGAGCTGCAGCACGATGCGGCCGCCCTCGGCGTGCACCGCGCCGGTCACCTTGCGCCACGCGTCGATCTGCGCCTGGCTGTAGATGCCGGGCGTATCCAGGTAGCCCTGGCCCAGCGGGCTGATCTGGGTCGCTTCGGCAATGATCAGCCCGGCGCTGGCGCGTTGCTGGTAGTACTGGATCGCCAGCGGATTCGGCACGCGGCCTTCGATGGCGCGGTTGCGGGTCAGCGGGGCCATCGCGATACGGTTGGCGACCTCGATCGCGCCAAGCCGGGTGGGAGTGAACAACGTTCCGTCAGTGGACTCTGTCATGAAAGTGCCTTGGGGGATGGGAAATCGTGCAGGGGTACGACACCCAGCATAGGGGCGCGTGCGTTGCAGCGATGGGAAGCATTGTTGCGGGGCCTCCCGTGCACGTTGTGTAACGTTTTGCAGGCGTAAGGTGGGATCGAATCCAGGCAGAGGCAAGCGCAATGATCGATTATCAGCTGAAGGGCAAGGTCGCCATCGTTACCGGCGGCGTCTCCGGCATCGGCTTGGCCGTGGCCGAACTGTTCGCCGACTCCGGCGCGGCGGTGGCGGTGTGGGACCTGAAGGACGACGCGGTGCAGAAGACCGCCGAGGCGATCCGCGGCAAGGGCGTGAAGGCCATCGGCATCGCGTTGGACGTCACCGACGAAGCCGCCGTGGAAGCGGCGGTGCAGCGCACCGTGCAGGAACTGGGTGGGCTTGATATTGCAGTCAACAACGCCGGCATCGGCGGGCCCTCCGCGCTCAGCGGCGATTACCCGATCGACGGCTGGAAGCGGGTGATCGACGTCAACCTCAACAGCGTGTTCCTGTGCCAGCGTGCCCAGATCCAGGCGCTGCGCAAGGCCGGCAAGGGCGGCAGCATCGTCAACATGGCCTCCATCCTGGGCCAGGTCGGCTTCGCCAACTCGGCCGCCTACGTGGCGGCCAAGCACGGGGTGGTGGGGCTGACCCAGACCGCCGCGTGGGAGCACGCCAGCGACAGGATCCGCGTCAACGCGGTGGGCCCCGGCTTCATCGCCACGCCGTTGCTGGACAAGATGGATCCGGCCGTCAAGAAGGCGCTGGAGGCCAAGCACGCGCTTGGACGGCTGGGCAAGGCCGAGGAAGTTGCCGCGCTGGTGGCCTGGCTGGCCAGTGACGATGCGTCGTTCGCCACGGGTACGTATTACGCCATCGACGGCGGCTACCTGGCGCAGTAATGCGGCGCAGCAGGGGCGGATGCACCGCTCCTGCACGTCGCGCTCACATCCCATTTCACGGAATTCCCACGACGATCAGGCAACGCTCCACCCATCGCCACTGGAACCTGATGGGAATGGAACAAGATCTATCGATCCTGCTGCGCATTGGCGCTGCCATGCTGTTCGGCGGCGTGCTCGGCATCGAGCGCGAAATGGGCAAGCATGCGGCGGGGTTGCGCACGCACATGCTGATCGCCGGCGCGGCCGCGTTGATCGTTGGCCTGGGCGACAGCATTGCCGAGCATTTCCAGCAGGAGCGCTATCGCGACCTGCTGCAGGTCGACCCGGTGCGTCTGATCGAGGCGGTGGTGGCGTGCGTGGGGTTCGTGGCCGCAGGAACGATCCTGCGCGGCAGCCGCGAGGACGAGGTCAGCGGGCTGACCACGGCCAGTTCGCTGATCATGGCCGCGGCCATCGGCATCGCGGTGGGGATCGGGGAGTACGTCATCGCCATCGGCGTGAGCGTGCTGTGTGTGATCGTGCTGACGGTGTTCCGCCGTCTGGCCAAGAAGCTGGAGTAGTCGTCATGTGCAGCGAGCGACCGTTCGAGATCCAACGTATCGACCACGTGGTGCTGCGGGTGCAGGACCTGCAGCGTGCGTTGGCCTTCTACTGCGACGTACTGGGCTGCACGGTGGCGCGCGAGCGCCCGACCCTGGGAATGATCCACCTGCATGCGGGCAGTTCGATGATCGACCTGATCAGCGTGGACGGTGCGCTGGGCAGCCGCGGTGGCCCGGCCGCCGGGGCGCAGGGCCGCAACCTGGAGCACCTGTGCCTGCGGATCGAGCCGTTCGACGAAGAAGCGCTGCGCGCGCACCTGCAGGAACAGGGCGTCGCGGTGGATGGGCAGGTACGCAGCAACCTGGGCGCGGAGGGAGACGGCCTGTCGCTGTACCTTCGCGACCCGGATGGCAACGCCGTCGAACTGAAGGGACCGACCAGCCCCTGCTGCGGCTGACTTTGGTCTAATGGGCGGACTGCATTCGCATCCGCCATGGTTGGACCATGATCATCTCCGCTTCCACTGATTACCGCGCTGCCGCGCAGCGCCGGCTGCCGCCGTTCCTGTTCCACTATGCCGACGGCGGCGCCTACGCCGAGCACACCCTGCGCCGCAATGTCGACGACCTGGCCGATATCGCCCTGCGCCAGCGGGTGCTGCGCGACATGGGCGCGCTGAGCCTGGAGGCCGAGCTGCTGGGCGAGCGCATGGCGATGCCGGTGGCGCTGGGGCCGGTGGGGCTGACCGGCATGTTCGCGCGGCGCGGCGAGGTGCAGGCCGCGCGCGCGGCGGCCAGCCGCGGCATTCCGTTCACGCTGTCGACCGTGTCGGTCTGCCCGATCGAGGAAGTGGCGCCGGTCATCGGCCGGCCCATGTGGTTCCAGCTGTACGTGCTGAAGGACCGCGGCTTCATGCGCAACGCGCTGGAGCGGGCCAAGGCAGCCGGCGTGACCACGCTGGTGTTCACCGTGGACATGCCGGTGCCCGGCGCGCGCTACCGCGATGCGCACTCGGGCATGAGCGGGCCGAACGCGGCGATGCGGCGCATGCTGCAGGCGGTGACCCACCCGCGCTGGGCGTGGGACGTGGGCCTGCGCGGGCGGCCGCATGACCTGGGCAATGTTTCAGCGTATCGCGGCAGCCCGACCGGGCTGGCGGATTACATCGGCTGGCTGGGCAGCAATTTCGATCCGTCGATCTCGTGGAAGGACCTGGAGTGGATCCGCGAGTTCTGGAGCGGGCCGATGGTGATCAAAGGCATCCTGGACCCGGACGATGCGCGCGACGCGGTGCGGTTCGGCGCCGATGGCATCGTGGTCTCCAACCATGGTGGGCGGCAGCTGGATGGCGTGCTCTCCACCGCACGGGCATTGCCGGCGATTGCCGCAGCGGTCAAGGGCGAGGTGGAGATCCTGGCCGATTCGGGCATCCGCACCGGGCTGGACGTGGTGCGGATGCTCGCGCTGGGCGCCGACGGCGTGCTGCTGGGGCGCGCGTTCGTTTACGCGCTGGCCACGCATGGCGAGGCCGGCGTGGCCAACCTGCTGGACCTTATCGCGAAGGAAATGCGGGTGGCGATGACGTTGACCGGCGCGCGGACGTTGGCCGATATCAGCGAGGATTCGTTGGTGCAGCGCAGCCGGGCAGAGCCCGGCTCTACTCACATTTAACTTCGGTAATCACGTTGTTCCTGTCGATGAACACGCGGAGGCGGTCGTCGCGGGTGGCGCTGGCGGTGATGGTGGCCGGGCCGATCGGGTCGATCAGGCCGGCGCCGCTCTGCTTGAGCAGGGCACGCATGTTGGCTTCGTCGGCCGGCTTGCCGATGGCCCAGGCCAGCGGTTCGGCATGGCACTGGCCACTGCCGGTGATGTGCGGGCCCGGCGCGGTGGCGCAGGCTGACAGGGACAGGGTGGCCACTGCCACCAGCGTAATCAGACTGCGCGAACGAAGTGCCATGGGTCGCTCCTGCGGGGGCCAGCGCTGACCATACCACCGCCGCACGGCGCGCGCTCAGTGCGCCTGGCGGGCATGCGTGGTCGAGGTATCGCCCAGCGCGGACCACACCTTCTCCAGGTGCTGCACGAACACCGGCGGTGCAGAAGCCAGGCTGGGGCTTTGGTGGCGTTCGCCGTCGAACCGCGCCTGGCCGGCGGCGTCCAGCCGGGTTTCGCCTTCGATGCCGTAGCCGGTGCTGCCGTCGATCAGGCTCACGTGCAACTGGTGCGGGTCGCTCCCGTTGCCGCAGAACGTATGGCTGGCCAAGGTGATCTCGGCCTGGCCGTCGCCGTCCAGGTCGGTGGCGCCCACGTGCTGCAGCAGCCAGGCCGCCTCCAGCACCGGACCGGCACAGGGCTGGCGGATCTGGCGTTGCCACTGCTTGGTCCATCCCTTGCGGGGCCCTGACCGGACGTACAGCCGCGCGGTCAGGATCGCCACGTCGAGCGAACCGCTACCGGTCGGGTCGTTGATCACCGCCGCGCTGCGTTCCAGCACCAGCACCCCTTCGCCATGCAGATCGCGGTAGTGCACGCGGCGTAATGTATCGTCGTTGCCGGGCATGGGGTCGGCCGCCACATCCTGTGCGGAGAGCAGGGTCAGGCCGGGCAGCTGCGCGGAAGGCGCGGCGTCGTCACAGGCGGCGAGGGCAGCGCAGACCGTGCCCAGCAGGGCAGGGCGGAGCAGGCCGATCAGGCCGGGAGCAGGGAGGCGGGCGTTCATGGGAGATCTGCTGCGGAACGGAAGCGATCATGTCCCGTGACCTCCGCGATGACCATGCAGGGCGTCGCTATCAGCCCGATTTCCCGGATTTGCTGCAATGCAGCGAGAAACGTAGGACTCCGCTGAACCGGGGGCGCAGCAGGCAATCGTCAAACAGCCACGCTATAGTGACCGATCAATGCGGTGCCCGCTTTCGCGCCCGGGCTGTCTGGCGCGTCGTATCCAATCACATTCATGACTGCTGAAACGACTACTCCGCCGACCGATTCCACCCAGGCTTCCGGCCCGCTGTTCTACCGCCAGCCGCTGCCGCTGCAGTCGGACAAGCACGCCAACTGGCGCCTGCGCCCGGGTTCGCTGGCCTTCGCTGCCGACACCAACGCCATTCCGGCGGTGATCGGCGAATTCGGCATGGCCGCCCAGCACTTCCCCATCCTGTTCACCGGCAAGGACGCTGCGCCGATCGTGGCGGTGGGCCTGGCCCGCAACAACCTGTTCGTCAATGACGGCCGTTGGGCCGACAACACCTACGCTCCGGCCTACCTGCGCCGTTACCCGTTCGTGTTCATGCAGTCCGAGGAAGACGGCAACTTCCTGCTGGCGCTGGACGCCGATTCGGAGCAGGTCAACCAGGGCGAGAACGAAGAAGGCGAACCGCTGTTCGTCGACGGCAAGGCGACCGAGCTGGTCGACAACGCCATGAAGTTCTGCGCCGACTTCACCCGCGAACACGAGCAGACCCGTCAGTTCAGCGCCGCGCTGCTGGCCCAGGACCTGCTGGTGGACCGCAGCATCGACGTGACCCTGAACAACGGCGAGAAGATGTCGGTCAACGGCTTCCACGTCGTCGACGTCGAGAAGTTCGCCAAGCTTCCCGACGACATCATCGTCGCCTGGCACCGCAACGGCTGGCTGGCGTCGATCCACCACCACCTGAGCTCGCTGGCGCGCTTCAACGCGCTGGTGCAGCGCCAGAGCGAGCAGGCCCAGGCGGCCTGATCAACGCGACAGTGCCGGGCAGAGCCCGGCACTACGTGTGGACGAAAACGGCGACCCTTGAGTCGCCGTTTTTCATTGGTAGAGCCGGGCTCTGCCCGGCTGCTTCACCCCCAGCTCTGGATCAACTCCAGTACCTGCGGCTCACGCGGCTTCTGCAGCAGCTCCGGCAGCAGCGCGTCGTAGGCGGCGCGGTAGTCGGTGGACTGGTGGGCCAGGAAATCCTGCACGGAGTCTTCGTCCCAGCGCTCGTACAGGGTGAACAACGTGGGGTCGTTGGCATCGCGGTGCAGGTCGCAGGAGATGAACGCCGGTTCGTCGGCCATGCGGTCGATCAGCGCGTGGACCGCGTCCAGCCAGTCCTGCACGCGTTCGGGCTTGACCTGGAGGCGGACGTAGAAGGTCAGGGGCACATCGGTGGCAGTCATCCGGCGGTTCCAAGCGGGGGGTGATGGCCATTGTAGCGGGTTGTCCGAGTACACCGTTTCAGATGGCAAACCGACGTTAGGTGACGCATTTGAACCCAAATGCGGTCCTCACTTACTCCGCGGTAAATGAGTGTGCTATTAAGTCGGGGCGCCGCTGGCGCACGCTTCAGGGGAGGGTCTACGCAGGTTAATTGTGACGTACGTCACGGCGTAGCTGTATCCGCTTGAAAGTCGTGAAGGACTTTCTCCGCAACTGACAAGGACAGGGGATGGAAGCACTACGTGGTTTCACGGGGTTGATGCTCGGTGTTGGCCTTTGCGCGGTTGCCGCCACTTCCCGGGGCGCCGAGCCCTATCAGGAATACAGCAAACGCATTGAAGCGGCGCAGACCCTCACCGCGCTCAAAAGCGAGTTGATGGGCGACAGCGTCAGCGTCTACAACGGCGCTACCGACTTCTCCGTTACCGACATCGAGCTTGCAGGCTCGGGCATGCCGGTCAGGCTCACCCGGCGGCTTTCGGTGGAATTGACGCCGATCGGGTGCAGCGCAGCGAGTGCGTGGCCAAAACCAGTGGCCAGGACCTGTACTACGTTCTGAGCACGCCCAACCAGTTCGATGTCATGTCGCTGGTATCGAAGGAACTGAGCGGGCCGGGCATTCCACAGCCGCTGCTCTGGACCTACGCCTACACGCGCGAGCGTCAGGCGCTCTGGGGCGGTGGCCAGCCGACGCCGTATCCCTGTCAGAGCTGCCCGACCACCAAGGCCAATACGGTCAATCAACCGGATGGGTCCCGGATCGTCTACGACTACGGCTTCCTGTATGCGTGGAATGACGGGCAGCTGATGGGGTCCACCACCTATGACCCGGCCGGCAACATCCTTACGTCCACCCGTTCCGAGCTGATGAGCGACGCGCAGCTGGCGACACAGCCGTTCTACCCCAACTACGGACTCAGGGTCGGCGGAGATGACATCGGCACCCTGAAGGTGCGCCCGATGGTGAGTACCAGTGTGACCCAGCAGGGAGCCACCTATTCGTCCACCACCAACAGCTTTGACGCCTACGCCCGGCCCACCAGCGTCACCCGCGGGGCGGCAGTATCGACAGTCATGGCAAGGCTCCGGAAACGCGACGTCGGGGAGGGCGCGCGCCCGCTGTTCAGGCACGCGCTGTGACGGTTACGTGCGCAGCCTAGTGATGCCGTTCTCACGCCGAAATTGGCCCTTGGGCCCATGCCCACGCATGGACCCAAGGACCAATTGCCGGGTGCTTGGGCCAGGCCCAGCATGGCGAGGGAGGACAAGGGCGTGCAGGCTGGCGCCGAACCCTGACCCTGTTGGACGGCGCGCAGCGACTGCGCAAGCGGAGGTTGCATGCATACGCACACGATCCAGGCGCTTACCGCCGCACTGCTGCTGGCGTTCGGCGCCGACGCGGCTGCTGCGCCGCCGGCCGCGTCCACACCGGCGGTGGGCAGCCCGACCGCGAAGACCTCGTTCTCGAAGGAGCAGCTGGACCAGATGCTGGCCCCGGTTGCGCTGTATCCGGATTCATTGCTGGCCCAGGTGTTGATGGCCTCCAGCTACCCCGGTGATGTCAGCGACGCGGTCGCCTGGTCCAAGGCGCACCCGGACGCCAAGGGCGAAGACGCCGTGCGCCAGGTCGCCAACCAGGCCTGGGACCCCAGCGTGCAGTCGCTGGTGGCGTTCCCGCAGCTGCTGGCCGTGCTCGGCCAGGACCCGGCATGGGTACAGAAGATGGGCGATGCGTTCCTGGCCCAGCCCGACGCGGTGATGGACTCGGTACAGCGGCTGCGCCGCCAGGCCGAAGCGGCTGGCAACCTCAAGACCAATGAACAGCAGAAGGTGGCCACCCAACCCGGCGCAGAGTCCTGGACGCCGCCAACCATCGTGATCGAATCGGCGCAGCCGGACGTGGTGTACGTGCCCAGCTACAACCCCAGCGTGGTGTACGGCAGCTGGGCGTATCCGGCGTATCCGCCTTACTACTACCCGCCCCCGCCGTACTACTACCCGGGCGGGGCGCTGCTCAGCTTCGGCATCGGCGTGGCGGTGGGCGGTGCGTTGTGGGGCGACCTGGACTGGGGCCATGGCGATATCGATATCGACGTGAACCGCTACAACGAATTCAACAGCAACCGGCAGATCAACCGCAACGACAGCAAGTGGAAGCACAACGCGGCCAACCGTGACGGCGTGCCCTACCGCGACAGCGCCACCCGCGAGCGCTTCGCCGGGCAGCGCGACGGCACCGCACAGCGCGAAGGTTATCGCGGGCGCGACGACGCCCGTGCGGCCGAACGCGACCGTGCCCGGCAGTCGATGGAAAGCCGTGGTTTCGAGCCGCCTGCCACCAGCAACCGGGAGGCGCGCGAGCGGGCCGGTGCATCACAGCGCGAAATGGGGCAGCGAGCCGGCGGCGCCGGCCACGGTCGCCCGCCTGGCAGCCAGCACGACAATGCCTTCAGCGGCGCGCGCAATCCGCATCAATCGTTGTCCGATGCCAACCGGGGCCATCGCAGCATGCAGAGCTCGCAGCGCCCGGCCAGTTCGCGTCCGCAGGGCAGGCCGATGAGCCGGCCGGCGGCCGCGCCCCGTGGTGGTGGCGGCCGTCGCCGCTGAACGGAGACTTCCCATGATCGTTCGATTATCCGTGTTGAGCCTGGCCTGCACCGCGTTGCTGGCGCTGCCGGCTGCGGCCCAGCAGACCTATCCCACGCCTGCCGCCGCAGCCGACGCGCTGATCGCCGCACTCAAGGTGCGCGACCAGCAGCCGGAACAGGTGGCCACCGTGCTCGGTGCCGACTGGGAGCTGTACGTGCCGCGCAACAGCATCGACCGCCAGGACGTGGACGCGTTTGTCGCGGCTTATCAGGTCAAGCATGCGATCAAGGCCGGTACACATGGCCGTTCGCTGCTGGCGGTAGGCAACGAGGGGTGGACCTTCCCGTTGCCGCTGGAGAAGACCAGCGGCGGCGTGGCGTTCGACCTGAAGGGTGCCGAGCCGGAGCTGCGCGCGCGCCGGATCGGGCGCAACGAGCGCGAAGCGGTGCAGGCCGTACTGGCCTATCGTGACGCCCAGTTCGAGTACGCCGAGCGCGACCGAAATGCCGACTCGATACCCGAGTACGCGCAGAAGCTGCGCAGCAGCGAGGGCAAGCACGATGGGCTGTACTGGCCGGCCGATGCAGGCGGTGAGAGTCCGCTGGGCCCGTTGTTCGGGGATGAAACGCCGGATGGCGAATGGCACGGTTACCACTATCGGATCCTGCTGGGGCAGGGCGCGTCGGCGCCGCGCGGCGCGTATCCGTATACGGTGGCGGGCGCACTGACCCGGGGCTTCGCACTGGTGGCGTGGCCGGCGCATTACGGCGACAGCGGCGTGATGACCTACACCGTCAGCCATGCCGGCGAGGTGTTCGAGAAGGACCTGGGGCCGGATACGGATAGGGAAGCGCGCGCGATGACCTTGTTCGATCCGGACAGCAGTTGGCAAGAAGTGCCGACCCCGTAGTGCCGGCCGCCGGCCGGCTCCCATGCCATCAGGGGCGCCCTTCCCAATACTCCTTCGGCACGATCTTCGCCGACTCGGGATCCGCTTCGTAGTTCGGCGACATGATCTGCACCCCGGCCGCATTGAACGCATCCTGGATGTTGGCATGCAGTGCGCTGCGCACCTGCCAGCGGCGACCCACC
This sequence comes from Stenotrophomonas sp. VV52, assembly GCF_002893095.1. Taxonomy (GTDB): domain Bacteria; phylum Pseudomonadota; class Gammaproteobacteria; order Xanthomonadales; family Xanthomonadaceae; genus Stenotrophomonas; species Stenotrophomonas aracearum. The sequence goes on from NZ_PKQQ01000001.1 coordinate 638,892, forward strand.
TCGACCACCCGCGCGCGCAGCGTGTACCCCACCGCGAAATCGCCCAGTTCGGATTGCACCACGTGCGGCGGCGGCTGCAGCACCACGCCGTCGGTCGCCTCCGCCGCCTGCAGCAGCAATCGGTGCACCTGCCGCCACGGCGCGTCATAGCCGATGGTCAGCGCGGTCTCCAGCCACATCCCAGGGCCTTCCGGGTCGCGCGCGTAATTGCGCAGCTGCCCGGAGAGCACCACGTTGTTGGGGAAGCTGATCTCCACCCCCAACGGCGTGCGCAGGCGCGTGGTGAACAGCCCGATCTGCTGCACCACGCCTTCCGTGTCGCCGATCCGCACCACGTCGCCGAGCGCCATGGTGCGCGAATAGAGCAGGGTGAAGCCGCTGGCGGCCTGGCCGATGATGCTCGACGCGCCCAGCGACACCATCAGGCCGACGAACACACTCAAGCCTTTGAACGCGTCGGTCTCCGCGCCGGGCAGGTAGGGATAGGCCATGGCCAGCGCGAACAGCCAGATCACCACGGTGACGATCTTGCGGGTCGGTTCGGCCAGCGGCTGGTCGATGCCGACGAACTGGAAGCGTCCCGTTGCCACCCCGTCGAAGACGATGCGCACGGCCTGCACCACCACACGCGCGGCCAGGAAGATCAGCAGCGCGGTGAACAGGTCCGGCAGGGCCAGCAGGGTGGCCTGGCCGAACTGCGAGAAGCGGCTGGCGATCCAGCCGCCCATCGCGTCGGCCCAGGGCTGCGTGTACGGGAAGCGACCGAACACGAAGCGCAGCCATTCTTCCAGCAGCACCAGCACCAGCAACCACCCCACCAGCCGCCCGAGGCTGCGCGCACTGGTGACCAGGCCGAACAGCAGCTGGCGCGCGGAAGGACTGCGCAGCTGCTGCACGCGATGCTGCACCAGCGCGTCGACCCGGCGGCGCATGCGCCGCGCGCACCAGCGCACGAACCACAGCAACGCCCCTGCGACCAGGGTGGCCAGCAACGCCCATGCCGCGCCGCCCAGCAGCCGTTGCGGCAGCCGCGCCTGTTCGGCCGCGTCCACCGCCACCTGCATGCGCTGCACGGTGCGCTGCTGCAGCTGGGCGAAGCTTTCGTTGCCGAGCACGTCGCGGTCGGCCGGTGTCAACACCGTCACCAGCTGGCCGCCCGCCAGCAGCACCACGCCCTGCGGCACCGCCTGCGTGGTCATCGCCGCATGCCCCGGCAGGTCGACGATGCGCGCCAGGTTGGCTTCGGCCGCACGGGCGCGCATGGCCGGGCTGTTGCCGTACAGCGGCGCGCGGAAGGTGACCAGGTCGCGGTTGAACCAGTGCGCGGTGGCGGTTGGCGCGGCGGCGGTCGACGCTGCCGCCGGCGCGGGTGGCGGGGTAGCCGCAGCCACGCCGGGCGCCGCAAGCGCGGCCAGCAGGAACAGGCGCCGCGCCAGCCGCCAGGCCAGCGGGTGCGGAAGAGAACGAGCGCGTTGCTGGATATCCATGAGGTCACCGGCTCATTGCGACGATGCGCTGCTGCGCAGCCCGACCAGGCGTGCCACCAGCAGGGCCAGGAACAGCTGGCCGGTGATCGCCTCCAGCGTGGCCAGACCTCGCGCGACCTGGCTGACCGGGGTGATGTCGCCGTAGCCGAGCGTGGCCAGGGTGACGAAGCTGAAGTACAGCGCGCTGCCCATGCCGAGCCCATCCTGCGCCGGCTGCCCGCCGACGGCCATCGAGCCGGGGGAGATCGCCGACACCGCAGCGAACACCACGCCGCCGCACAGGCCCAGCAGCAGATACGCGCTCAGCGCCGCGGACAGGTGTTCGCTCTGCACCCGCTGGCTGGACAACGCATAGCGCACTGCATGCCAGGCGGCTACGGTGGCCAGCACGCCCCATAGCACTGCGCCGCTCAATGCCAGCGCGCCGCCGGCATCCCGTGCCCACCAGCGCAGGCCCTGCGCGACTACGACCAGCACCAGCAGCAGGTGGCGCTGTACGCGCTTGCCGATGGGAAACAACGCGGCCAGCAGGCTCACGCACAGCAGCAGCTCCATCACCCGGTGGCCGAACGACAGCGCTTCCAGCAGCGGCCCCAGGGTCAACGTGACCAGCAGCGCGCCGAACAGGATCGCGTAACGGTGGCGGCGCAGCAGCACGGGCAGGGGCGGGTGCATCGGCGGTCATGCCAGGTCGGGCACGAACCAGAACAGCGTGGCCAGGATTGCGTACAGCCCGAGCAGCTGCACACCGCGCAGCCAGTCGGAGCGTCCGTCGCTGGCGACCTGGCCGGTGATGATCACTGCCACCAGCACGCTCAGCAGCAGGCCGGGGCCGAATTCCAGGCTCATCGGCGCCGGCCCGACGACATAGCTCAGCAGCACCAGCAGCGGCGCCACCAGCAGCGCGAGCTGCACGCCCGAGCCCAGCGCGATCGACAGGCTGAGGGTCATCTGGTTCTTCCGTGCGGCCACCAGCGCAGTGGCCTGTTCGGCGGCACCGCCGATCACGGCGAGCACGAATACGCCGGTGAAGGCGTCAGAGAAGCCGAGCTGGTGGCTGGCGGGTTCAACCACCCCGACCAGGATCTCGCTGAGCCAGATGATGCCCAGGCTGGTACCACCGAGCAGCAGCGCGGCGCGGGCGTTGGACATCGGTGCGCCGTGCATGTCGTGGGCGGCGTGGTCGGCACCAGCGCCGCTGCGCGACGCGCGCAGGGTGAACACCACCGTGGCCACGTAGACCAGCAGCAGCACCCCCGACAGCACCAGGCTGATGTCCTGCAGGGTGTCGGCGGCGCCGGGCACCACCGCCTTGTAGGACGCCGGCAGGATCAGCGTGAACACCGCCAGGGTCAGCATGGTGGCCTGCATGCGGGCGCTGCGCGCGTCGTAGCGCTGTTCACCGTTGCGCAGCCCGCCCAGCACCATCGACAGGCCGAGCACGAACACGATGTTGCCGATGATGGTGCCCGCAATCGACGCCTTGACCATGCCGTGCAGGCCTTCGCGCAGCGCCGCCAGCGCGATGATGAACTCTGCCGCATTACCGAAGGTGGCGTTGAGCAGGCCGCCGATGCTGGGGCCCAGGCGCGAGGCCAGCGCCCCGGTGGCGCGCGACATCAGCGCCGCCAGCGGCACGATGGCGAATGCGGTGGCGCCGAACACCAGCAGGGCGCTGTCCGGCATCACGTAGTGCAGCACGATGGCCAGCGGAACCAGCAGCAGCATCCAGTACATGGGGATCCTTTATTGGGCGTCGGGCGCAGGCACGGGTTGCGCGCTGTAATCGCCACCCAGCGCCAGGTACAGGTCCACGCGCCGGCTCAGGCGGTCGCGGCGCAGGCTGAGCAGGGCCGAGCGGGCAGCCAGGGTCTGCATGTCCTGCGCCTGCACGGCGCGCTGGTCGGCGCGCCCGATCCGTTCGGATTCGCGCACCTGGCGCGCGGCCTGCTCGTTGGCGGACAGTGCGTCGGACAGCAGTGCTTCGCGCTGGGCCAGCACGCGTTCGGCCGTGAGCGCATCTTCCACTTCGGCCAGCGCCACCAGCGCACGCCGCGCATAGTCGGCCACCGCCTGCTTCTGTTCGGCCGAGCGCAACCGCACCTGGCCGCTGAGCGCGCCGCCGGTGTACAGCGGCACGATGCCGGTAGCCGAAACGCTGGAGGTAGTCTGCTCGAGGTCGTCGCGGGTGCGCACCGCTGCATTGCTCAGTCGGCCATAGCCGGCCGACAGGGTCAGCGTGGGCAGCATCGCCGCGCGTGCTTCGCCGACCTTGTCGAAGGCGGCGGCGACGCGGCGCTCGGCGGCGTACAGGTCCGGGCGGCGGTTCAGCGCGTCGATGGGCACGCCGGCCGGTACCGCAGCCGGCAGCGGGGTGAGCGTGGTCGCCGCCTGCAGGGTGGCGCCGGGATAGCGCCCAAGCAGGATTTCCAGCGCACGCGCAGCACTGCGGCTGGCCAGTTCGGTCTGCTGGCGCGCGTCCTCGAAGGTCGCTGCGTTCGCGCGTGCGGCCAGCGTGTCATTGGAGCTGCCGGCGCCGATCCGCTCGCGCTGCCCGGCCAGCGTCGCCAACTGCTGCGCGCTGGCGGCCACCCCGGTGGCCAGCTGCAGCTGCAGGCGTGCCTCGGTGGCGGTGAACCACGCGCGTGCCACGCCCGCTGCCAGCGACTGCTGCGCATAGCGGTAGTCGGCGTTCTGCGCGTCGCTGGCGGCCATGGCGGCGTTGCGCGCATAACGCAGCCGGCCCCACAGGTCGATCTCCCAGCTCATGCGCAACATCAACCCGCTCAGCAGCGGCACGAGGTCGGCGATCGGTTTGGAGCCGGCGCGACCGATCAGGCCGATCGCCGGTCGCAGTTGCGCCTGGGCGATGTCGACCTGTGCATTGGCCTGTTCGACCCGGCTGGCGGCGATCAGCAGGTCCGGGTTGCGGTCCAGCGCCTCATGCACCAGTGCGGTGAGCTGCGGGTCGTTGAATGCGGCCAGCCAGCCCCGGTCGACCTGCGCCTGGCTGGCCTGTGCCGACCAGTTCGGCGGAATGGCCACCGTGTTCAGGGCCTCGGCGCGGATCTGCTCGGCGGTCGGCTCGGGCGCGGTGGCGCAGCCGGCCAGCGCAATGGCCAGTGCGAGGCCGGCCATGCGCGGCAGTGGCGGGCGACGGGATGCGGGCGGGCGAGGGTCCATGGCCGGCTCAATGCAGCTTGAGGACGAGCCAATCCAGCTTGCTGCCCACGCGCAGGATCACCCGGCGCACGATGTGGATCAGCTTGCCGTGCTCGGTGTAGATCGCGCCCTGGCCCTGCGCGCCCATGGCGATGAAGGTGTCGCGGTCGCGCCCGTCCGGCCGCAGCCGCACCGCGATGCGGCCCGGTGGCAACGGGGTGGCGCCGCTCTGCGGAATCATGCCGCTGATCGGCAGCTGGCCGGTGCCGGAGGCCCACACCACCGAGTCGACCCGGCACTTGATGATGCGGTTGGGGTACACCTTCAGCGCGATCTCGGCCTCGTTGCCGGGCGCCACGTTGCCCAGTTCGTTCTGCGCGAACATCGCCAGGATCCACTGTTCGCGCTCGACGAAGGTCATCACCGGGGTCAGCGGCAGGCTGGCGGCATAACTGCCTTCGCGCAGCTGCAGGTTGATCACGCTGCCGTCGGCCGGGGCGCGGACCACGGTCTGCTCCAGCTGCCAGCGCGCTTCCACTATCTGCGCCTGCAGCTGCACCAGCCCGGCCTGGGCCTGGGCCACTTCGGAAAGCTTGCCGTCCTGGGTCTGCGCTGACAGCTTCTGCTGCACCTGGGCCATCTGCGCGGTGGTGGAGACCAGGTCCGAACGCAGGCTGGCTGCTTCGGTCTGCGCCTGTTCGTGGTCGAAGCGCGAGCCTGCGCCCGTGCTGGCCAGCTCGCCGGTCTGCTGCTGGCGGCGTTCGGCCAACTGCAGGCGCACCGCCAGCGCTTCGCGGGTGGCGCGCGCACCGCGCAGCTGTTCGCCCAGTTCGCGCTGGTAGGCGTCGGCGCTGTCCAGCTTGGCCGACAGTTCCGGTAGCTTGGCTTCCAGTGCGGCCAGCTGCTGCTGGTAGGGCACCGGGTCGATGCGGAACAGCACGTCGCCCTTGCGCACCGGGCGGTTGGCTTCCACCGGCACCTCGATCACCCGGCCGGTCACCCGCGGCACCACCTGCACCACGTAGTTGATCGCGCGCACGTCGGCCGACGAAGGGGCGACCACGTTGAGGACCAGGATCAGCGCGGTCATCGCGAAGATCGGCAGCGAAATGACGATCACCTGCGAAACGAAATTCCACGGCAGCCATTTGAACTTGAAGAAGATCAGCCAGACGAAGAACGAGTAGATGAGCAGCAGGATGATTTCCATGGCCTAGCCCTGCGTTCCGTGGGTGGGGTCCGGGCGGCCGGCTTCGACCGCGGCCAGCCGGCGTTCCAGCTGGTCCACCCGCTGTTGCCACTGTTCGGCGGTCGGCACGCTGGGCTCGGGCTCCAGCGGTGCTTCCACCCGCGCATCGTGCAGCGGCGCCAGGGCCGCGTCGTGGTCGTCGTGGCTGGCCTTGTCGGTGCCGTAGGCGATCTTGTGCAGGACCGGCTTGGTGTAGGCCCAGAGCCAGGCCAGCGGCCAGAGCAGGCCGCCGAACAGCAGCGAGAGCAGGCACAGGGTCTTGATCGCGTCCAGCTGCGGGTGGTGGCGCTGGTGGGCGATCTTCTCCGGCAGGATGTGTACCATCCAGAACACCGCGATCAGCACCACCGGCACCACGATCAGGGCCAGCCAGGCGATGGCGTTGGCCATGGTGTCCAGCGCGTCGCCGCTGAGGAAAGAGGCGTGGGCGTCCGGCGTCCAGCACAGGCCCATGGCCAACAGCAGAAGCCAGGCGGGCAGCGCCAGTGGCGATGAACGGTTCATGGTGCCTCCGGTCGGCCGGCGGGTGAGGGGGAACGCCGTCTGCGATGACGCTCGATGGCGGCCTGGGTGGCGCCGATCAGCGCATCCCCATCGACCGGTTTGCACAGGTAGGCGTCGGCACCGCGGTCCAGCGCCTGCTGCCGGCTTTCCGGGTTGTCGCTGCCGGTGACCACCACCACCGGAATCCGCAGCGACTGCGCCTTCATGCTGTCGAGCACGTCGAAGCCGCTGGGGCCGGGCATGCGCAGGTTGAGGATCACGCAGTCGGGCAGGCTGCGTGCGGCATGGCGCAGGAACTCCGACCCCGATTCGTAGGCCAGTACGTCGAACCCGGCCGAACGGAGCAACCGGCGCAGCGCTAGCCGCACGTCGTCCTCGTCGTCGACCACCGCAACCACTGGCGCTCGTGCTGTCATTGGCCGAGAACATCGCCTGCACCGCCTGCGTGGGCAATTGGCCCTTGGCCCCATGTCCGCGCCCAACCGGTAGTTTTGCTGGCCGCACTGCGTAGTTATTCGGATGACCACGCGGCAGGCCCGGGTCTAGGCTGGAGGCCAATCCACGAAATGGGAGTCGTGTGTGATGAAAGCCTTTGCGATTGCGGTCCTCGCTACGGCGCTGGTTGCCTGTACGACCACGCCCACCGTCCACACCGACTTCGACCCGAGTGCGAACTTCGCCTCGTTCAAGACCTACACCTGGGCCATGAAGCCGCAGGGCGGCTCGCCGCTGGTGACCCAGCGCATCGTGGACGGGATCGACGCGCGGCTGGCCGCGCGCGGCTGGACCCAATCGCCCAACGGCGACGTCGCCTTGGCCGCGCATATCGTGACCAGCCAGCGGCAGACCCTGGATACCTTCTATACCGGCAGCAACATGGGCGGCTGGGGCTGGCGCGGCGGCGGCTGGGGCGGCGGCATGGGCATGGGCTCGTCCACCACCACGGTACGCACCTACGACGTCGGCACGCTGGTGGTGGACATGTTCGACGCCAAGAGCAAGCAGGCGGTCTGGCGCGGCACCGCCAGCGCCACCGTGCCGTCTTCGCCGGACCGGGTGAACGCCACCGTGGAAGCCGGCCTGGACAGGCTGTTTGCCAGCTTCCCGCCGGGCAGTGCACCGGCCAAGTGAGCGCGCACCACCTTTGACGTTTCACCGCGCGGCGTCGTGCCGAGGCCCATCCCTCCCACCGGCACGATGCCGCGCACTTTTTGACGAGGTGCAGCGTGACGACACGTGCGAGCGCGGCCGTGCTGTGCCTGGTGTTGGGTTGGCTGGGCCCGGCGCACGCCGCTCCGGAGCACGGCCTGTCGGTGTTCCGTGACAGCGAAGACGATCGCTTCGACATGTCACGCTGGCTGCTGGAGCACCGTGGGTTCCTGCCGGTGCCGATCATCATCACCGACCCTGCGGTGGGCAACGGCGGTGGCCTGGCGCTGGCGTTCTTCCATCGGCCCGCGGACACCGCCGCCACGCGGCCAGGCAGCGATGGCCGACAGCAGATGGTGGCGCCGGACATCTACGGCGGCGCGGCGATGCGCACCGAGAACGGCACCAAAGCCTACGGCATTGGTGCCTCGCTGCATTTCGACGAAGACCGCTGGCGTTACCGCGGCGGCGTGGCCAAGACCTCGATGAACCTGGGCTTCCATACCCCGGGCACGCGGCTTCCACCGCTGGAGATCGATTACAACCTGGACGGCCTGATGTCGTTCCAGCAGGGTTTCCGCCGGCTCGGCTACCAGGACCTGTTCCTTGGCCTGGCCTGGATCTACATGGACCTGGACGTGGGCTTCGATGTCGCCTCGGACCGTGTGAACTTCACCCCGCCCGAGCTGGCCTCGCGCAGCTCCGGGCTGGGCATGTCGCTGCAGTACGACAGCCGCGACAACACCTTCACCCCCCACAGTGGCTGGCTGGGCATGGCCGAAGGCAACTTCTACCTGCCCGGTATCGGCAGCGACGGCGCCTTCCAGAGCTACCGCGCGCATGCGTTCGGCTACTGGCCGCTGCTGGACAAGCGGCTGGTACTGGGCGGGCGCGTGGACACGCGCTGGGCCAATGGCGAGATCCCGTTCTACCGGCTGCCGTACATCGACCTGCGCGGGATCGGGTCGGCGCGCTACCAGGACACCCGCGCGGCGGTGCTGGAGACCGAACTGCGCTGGAACATGACGACCCGCTGGGCGTTGATCGGTTTCGTGGGCGCCGGGCGCACCTGGGGTCGCCACAACAGTTTCGGCGACGCCGACAATGAAGTCTCCAAGGGCGTGGGGTTCCGTTACCTGATCGCCCGCCAGCTGGGCATGCATGTCGGCGTGGACTACGCATGGGGCCCCGAGGACTCGACCTTCTACATCCAGGTGGGGAGTGCATGGCGATGAAACGCTGCCTTGGCTGGTTGCTGCTGGCGCTGCCCGGATGGCCGGGCGTGGCATGGGCGGCAGAGGAAACCGAAGTGCTCAACGGCAACCAGTGCGGGCATCGCGAACCGGGCGATACCCGGCCCCGGATCGGCGTGGCGCTGGGCGGCGGTGGCGCGCGCGGCATCGCGCACGTGCGCATCCTGCGCCAGCTGGAAGCGCTGCACATTCCAGTGGACTGCATTGCCGGCACCAGCGCCGGCGCGCTGGTCGGCGCGCTGTACGCCTCGGGCAAGACGCCCGAACAGATCGAGAAGGTGGTGCTGGACACCAACTGGATGGCGATGTTCAGCGATACGCTGCCGCGCCGCGAGCGCTCGCTGCAGCGCAAGGGCGATGACTACGAGCAGCTCGCACCGATTGGCATTGGCCTGGGTGGGCAGGGCAAGCGCATCCAGCTGGCCGGCGGCATGGCGCAGGGCGAACGGTTGATCGCGCTGTTCGAAACGGCCACCGGCGGCAGCCGGGTCAGCGGCGACTTCGACGATCTGTCCATTCCGTTCCGTGCCATCGCCACCGACCTCAATACCGGCGAGGCGGTGATCCTGGACCACGGCAGCCTGCCGATGGCGATGCGCGCCAGCATGTCGCTGCCCGGCATCTTCCGGCCGATCACGATTGGCGACCGGGTCCTGCTCGACGGTGGCGTCTCCAACCAGGTCCCCATCGACGTGGTCCGCGCGATGGGCGCCGACCGGGTGATCGCGGTGGACGTTGGCACGCCGCTGACCGAGCTGGACCGCGACGCCAGCCTGGTCGATGTGATCGGCCAGCTGAGCGGCTTCCTCACCACGCGCAACGCGCAGCGGCAACTGGACACCCTGGGGCCGCAGGACCTGCTGATCTCCCCGCCGCTGACCGGCAAGGTCGCCACCGGTGACTTCGACAAGGCGCCACTGGCGCTGGAGATCGGCCAGCAGGCGGCCGACACCGCCACGCCGGCATTGCGCGCCTTTTCGCAGCCGGAGGCCACCTACCAGCGGTGGTACGCGACCCGCGAACAGCGTGCGGCCAGCGCTGCGCCGGCGCCCATCGCCTTCATCGAGGTGGAGAACCACACCCGCTACGCCGACGCACTGCTGTTGTCCTACCTGCCGGTGGAGATCGGCAAGCCGCTGGACAGCAAAGGCATGCAGGAGGGCGTGCTGCGTGCCTACGGCATGGATACGCTGGCCAGCATCGGCTATCAGGAGACCCGGCGCGACGGCCGGGTCGGCGTGGTCATCACTGCCTATGAGAAACCCAACGGCCCCGCCTACCTGGAGGCCGGGTTGCGGTTGAGCAACGACCTCGACGGCAACCACGAAAGCAACCTGCGCGCGGGCCTGCTGTTCGCGCCGTTGTCGCCGTACGGAGCCGAGGCGCGGGTGACGTTGCAGATCGGCAGCGAACCGGCGATCAGCGGCAGCTACTACCACCCTTTCGACGTCGGCAACCGCTATGCGTTCGAGGCCGAGGGCGGTTACGAGACACGCAGCTTCAACGTGTTCGACGGCAACGGCAACAAGACCTCGCGTTACCGGGTGCAGCGCACCGGTGCCAGCGCAGGCCTGGTCCGCAATGTGTCCAACGTGCTGGCGCTGCGGGTGGGACTGGAGCGGTTTGCCGGCGATGCGCGCATGGACATCGGTTCGCCGCAGGTGCCGCGCACCTCGTTCGACGAAGGCGCGATTACCGCCAGCGCGACCTATGACAACATCGACAGCCTGTACTTCCCGCGCAACGGCTTCCTGGTCAATCTGGGGACCTACCAGTCGCAGAAGGGACTGGGCGCGGATGAACGCTTCGGCCAGATCGACCTGGACGCGGTGGGCGCGTTCCCGATTGGCAGCAATGCCGTGCAGCTGGGGCTGCGTTACCACGTCACCGCCTCGGGCACCGCGCCGCTGCAGAACCTGTACCGCCTGGGCGGGCGCTGGCGCCTGGCCGGGTTCCAGCAGAACGAGCTGACCGGCCAGGACTACGCGCTGGCCTTTGCCGGTTACACCTACGAGCTGGGCAAGGTGCTGGGGCGTTCGGCGCAGGTGGGCGGCACGGTGGAGTACGGCAATGCATGGCAGCGCCGTTCGGACATGTCGATCAGCGACGGGATATGGAACGGCAGCCTGTTCCTGGGGTTCGACTCGTGGATCGGCCCGTTGATCTTCGGTGTCGGCATGCGCGAAGGCGGGCACCGCGTGGTGTTCATCGAGTTGGGGCAATCGTTGTAATGGGGAGCCGGCCAGCGGCCGGCACTACAGCACCTGCGACAGGATCACCCCCAACGCCCCGATCCAGCACACCAGCACGAACCACGCCAGCACGCCATTGGCGGTGAGCCCGCGCTTGCGCACCAGCAGGCTCACCACCAGTGCCCCGATCAGGGGCACCAGGAACAGGGCCAGGAACCACAGCCAGGGATGCTGGAACGCGTGGTTCATCGCGGCGGGTCCACCACCACGTACTGCACGGTGGTGCCGACGTACCGCGGCTGGTACCAGCCGTTGCTGCACTGCTGGTAGCCAATGCCATTGACCACGATGGTGCTGCAGTCCACCGGCAGCGTGTACACCACCGAGCCGATGGCGGCGGCAGTGAGCGCTACCCCGGCGGTGACCGCGGCGGCATCCCAGAAGGGGTGGTCCCAATAGGGCGGCGGAGGCGGCGGAGGGTAGGGATGCGGGCCGGGGCCGGGACCGGGACCTGGGCCCGGATGTGGACCCGGACCAGGGCCAGGACCGGGACCAGGACCGGGATGGGGACCGGGGCCAGGGCCAGGACCCGGGCCAGGTCCAGGTCCAGGATGCGGCCCGGGATGCGGGGCGAATCCGCCGCCGCCGTGGAATCCACCGCCCCCGCCGCCGAAACCGCCGTGGCCGGCGATGGACGGATGGGCGAATCCGCGCATGCCGGGGCGGGCGTCGGCCGGTGCAGGGACCAGCAGTGACGCGCCACTGGCGCACAGCAGGGCGGTTAACAGCGCAGTGCGCAGAGTCGCGGTCGTGGTCGTGGTCATGTCACTGGCCTCCCGTGACGGTGTCGTCGGCCGCGACGGCAACCGGCACGAACACGATGCGGGTGGCGCCGTCCGGTCGGAACACCAGGTCATTGGCGGCCACGCTGCGTTTCGTGTCCCAGTTCAACGTCGCCAGATAGCTGGGCAGCGCCGGATCGGAATGGCTGGTGATCAACAACTGCAGTGGCAGCCGGGTGGTGTCGGAGATCCACACCTGCCAGTCCACCCCCGGTTGGCGGAACGCATAGTGGCGGGTGGGCTGTTCGTCGATGCGTTCTGTGCCGACGAACAGCGCCGAATCGATGCGCTCGGTCGGGAATCCCGGCGTGCCCCACAGGAACAGATCCGCCAGCGGGAATTCGATGCCCAGCTGGGTGGCCGAGTCGCTCAGCAGCGCCTGGCTGCTGCGATCCAGGTTCTCGACCTGCGCGTAGAACTTCTGCGCAGGGGAGGCAATCGTCAGCGTATGGCCGTCGTAGAACAGCTGGCGGTGCTGGTGGTCGCTGCGGACTTCGACGAAGAAACGGTCCGGGCCCAGCACCTTGTAGTCCACCGTACCGGCCAACGCCAGCTTCTGGCCATCATCGAGCACATACTCGGTGCGCGTGGTGGCCGCTAGGGTGAACTGCGGCAGCGCACGCAGCGCCTTGCCCATGCGCTCCAGCGCGGCAATCGCATCCGGGTCCCGGGTGGCTGCGCCCACGGTTTCGCTGGCGGTGGGTGGCGCGGCGACTGCCGTCGACCACGCCCACGGCGCAGCCAGCAACAGGGCCAACAACAGGCAGGAACGGGACCGGCGCATGGGGCTCTCCTGTGGGTGATGGCCCCTACCACCGGCCATGCCCCACTGTGCGCACCCGCTGCCGGGCCGACAACCGGAGTTACACCGAACCGCCCTAGGTATTTTTACCGGTTACGGCGCGCGGCGCGGCCTACACCGCGCGGATCGACCAGCACGCGGCGTTGAACACCACGTTGTCGCCCTGCACGAACGGCGCGAACGCATCGACCACCGTCTGCAGGATCCGGGTGCGGTCGGCTGGCGCCAGATCGGCCGCGCGCAGCGCCTGGCCGACCGGGCCCAGCAATGAGACGTAGGTGGGCAGCTGGTCTGCCGGGATGCTGCATTCGACGTCCAATTGCGTGATCTGGATGTCCTTCCAACCGGCGTCCTTCAGAATCCCCCGCACTTTGTCCGCATCGGCAAACGCAAACTGGCCGGGCCCGCCTTCCGCACGCGCAGGCAGGGTCAGCAGCGGCGCGGCGACGCGCTCGGCAGTGGTCATGAACGGGTTGTCGGCCGGGCCGCGCCAGGCGATGGCATGCAGGCTGCCGCCGCTGCGCAGGGCGCGCCGCAGGTTGGCGAAGGCCTGCACGGGATCGTTGAAGAACATCACCCCGAAGCGCGAGACGATGCGGTCCAGGCTGGCGGGGGCGAAGGCGTGCTGTTCGGCATCGGCCACGGTGAAGTCGATGGATTGGCCTGCAGACCGTGCGCGTTCGCGCGCGACGTCAATCATCGGGGCGGAAATGTCGACGCCACTGCAGCGCCCGTGGGGCCCCAGCCGGTCGGCAATGGCCATGCATACCGCCCCGGTGCCGCAGCCCACGTCCAGCACATGCGCGTCAGGAACGGCACCGATGGGGTCGGCAAGCAGGGGAACGAAACCGGCGAACATGCCATCGAGCAGCGACTGCGCCTGCACCCAGGCATCGCCGGCCGGGCCATTCCAGAGATCGTGTTGGGTCGGAGCGGTGGAGGTCATGGGCAGCATTCGTTGGATGGGTTGTGGCGCATCCTGCCACCTCAACCGTGATTGAGGTCAAGAGCGGCCGGGCAGAGCCCGGCGCTACGGCGTTTCTTCGTTCAACCCCCAAAGAACCCTACCAACAATTTCACATTCAACAACACGATCACCGCACCGATCACCCACGCCAACCCCAGCAACCAGCGGGGCGCCACCAGCGCGCCCATCCGCGCCTTGTCGCCCACGAACATCACCAGCGGGATCACCGCGAACGGAAGCTGCATCGAGAGCACCACCTGGCTCAGCACCAGCAGCCGGGCCGTGCCCTGTTCGCCGTAAATGGCGGTCACGATCACCACCGGCACGATGGCGATGCCCCGGGTGATCAACCGTCGTGCCCACGGTGCGATCCGCAGGCGCAGGAAGCCTTCCATCACGATCTGCCCGGCCAGCGTGGCGGTCACCGTGGAATTGATCCCCGAGGCCAGCAACGCCACTGCAAACAGCGTGGAGGCAATGCCGACACCCAGCATCGGCGCCAGCAGTTCGTAAGCTTGTTCGATCTCCTGCACATCGGTGCGGCCGTTGGCATGGAACACCGCCGCCGCCAGGATCAGGATCGCCGCGTTGATGAACAACGCCAGCATCAGCGCGATGGTGCTGTCGGTCACCGCCCAGCGCAGCGCGCTGCGCCGCCCAGGGTCGGTGCGCGGGTAGGCGCGGGTCTGCACGATGGACGAATGCAGGTACAGGTTGTGCGGCATCACCGTGGCGCCGATGATGCCGATCGCCAGGTACAGCGCATGCGGGCTGGTCAGCACTTCGGCGCGCGGGATGAACCCGCCCAGCACCGCGTGCAGCGGCGGTGCGGCCAGCGCGATCTGGATCGCGAAGCAGGCGAAGATCACCAGCAGCAGCGCGATCACGAACGCTTCCAGCGCACGGAAGCCACGATTGATCAGCCACAGCACCAGCACCACGTCCACCGCGGTGATGATCGCGCCCATCAGCAGGGGCAGGCCGAACAGCAGCTTCAGTGCGATGGCGGTGCCGATCACCTCGGCCAGGTCGCAGGCGATGATCGCGAGCTCGCACAGCAACCACAGGCACAGGTTCACCGGTTTGGAGAAATGGTCGCGGCAGGATTGCGCCAGGTCGCGCCCGGTGGCGATGCCCAGCCGCGCCGACAGCCCCTGCAGCACGATCGCCATCAGGTTGGAGAGCAGGATCACCGAGAGCAGCAGATAGCCGAACTGTGCGCCGCCGGCGATGTCGGTGGCCCAGTTGCCCGGGTCCATGTAGCCCACGGAGACCATGTAGCCCGGGCCGAGGAAGGCCAGCAGCCGGAACCACCAGTGCCCGCCGCTGGGCACGGCCACGCTGGCGTGCATTTCACCGAGGCTGGGGGTTGGGGTGGTGGGGTGCGCGCTCATGCGTCGAATATAGCAGAGGCTATGTTATGCAGTCTGTGCAAATTCCGTAGCGCCGGGCTCTGCCCGGCTGTGCGTCAGGCGCGGGATGGCAAAGGCAACGAACGCATCCCGTGGGTGTACCGCAAGCTGGCCTTCATGCTGTCGATGAAGGCGCGCAGGCGAGTGGGAATCTGCCGCGCGGCCGGGTACACCAGGTGCACCGGCAGCGGCGGCGCCTCCCAGCCGGGCACCAGCTGCAGCAGACGGCCCTCACGCAGGTCGTCGGCCACCAGCCACGCCGACACGACCGCCGCGCCCAGCCCAGACAACGCCGCGCGGCGCACCACGAACAGGTTGTCGGTGAGCAGGCGCGGTTGGATGTCCACCCGCAGGGCCGGGCCGTCGTCGGCGGGCAGCAGGCTGAAGCGCTCGCGGTAGAACGTGGTCAGCGCGATCCACGGCAGGCCCGGCAACAGGGCGGGGTCGTGCGGGTCGGCCGTGCCCAGCAGCGACGGGGCGGCAATCACGATGCGCGGCACTTCGGCCAGCGGCACCGCGACCAGTTGCGGTGCATCGACGCCGCCGACCCGGATGGCACAGTCGATGCCATCGGCGATGAAGTCCACCGGGCTGTCTTCCAGCATCCATTCCAGGGTCACCTGCGGGTGGCGCGCCATGAACTGCAGCATCGGCTCCAGCAGCTGGGCCTGGCCGAACGCATGCGGCACCACCACGCGCAGGCGCCCGCGCGGCACATCGACCTCGCCGCGCAGGTCGGCCTGGATCGCGTCCCAGTCGTCCACCAGCGCACGGGCGTGGGCGTAGCAGCGCTCGCCGTCTTCGGTGAGGGTCATCTGGTGGGTGGAGCGCTGGATCAGGTGCAGGCCGAACAGGCGTTCCAGGGTCTGCAGGCGTCGGCTGACGGTGGGCTGGGTGGTGCCCAGCTGCACGGCAGCGGCCGACAGGCTGCCGCTTTCCACGATGCGGACGAAGGTATGCAGCAGATCGATCCGGTCCGCGCCGGCGGCGGGGGACGGTGTGGTCATACAACCTTCGTATGATGGATATGTACTCAAGCCTACTACACGCAGGGGCGGCCAGAGAGGAACCTTGCGGCACTCTCTTTCTGCCTGGAGTGGCTCATGTCCACCACGCATATCCCCGCCGTCTCGCACGCCTCACATGGCGTGCCTGCGCGATTGATCGTCTCGCTCGCGGCCGGCGCTGGTTTCTCGGTCGCCTCCATCTACTACAGCCAGCCCATGCTGGGCGTCATCAGCGGCGGCCTGGGCAGCAGCGAGCAGGCCACCGGCATGGTGCCCACGCTCACCCAGCTGGGGTACGCGCTGGGCATCCTGCTGCTGGCACCGCTGGGCGACCGCTTCGACCGCCGTCGGCTGATCCTGGTGAAGTCGCTGGTGCTCGCGGCGGCGCTGACCTTCGCCGCCATCGCCGGCAACCTGCCCACGCTGCTGCTGGCCAGCCTGCTGATCGGGCTGATGGCCACGGTCGCACAGGACGTGGTGCCGGCCGCGGCAACGCTGGCGCCGGAGGCGCATCGCGGCGCGGTGGTCGGCAAGGTGATGACCGGCCTGCTGCTGGGCATCCTGTTGTCACGGGTGGCCAGCGGGCTGGTCGCACAGTGGCTGGGCTGGCGCGCGATGTTCGGCTTCGCGGCCGGCTCGGTGGTGCTGATGGCGCTGGCCCTGGCGCGCGAGCTGCCGCACATGGCGCCGACCACGAGGCTGGGCTATCCGGCGTTGCTGCGCTCGTTGTTCGGGCTGTGGCGCGGGCAGCCGCCGCTTCGCCGCGCGGTGTATGCGCAGGGCCTGCTCGCAGTGGGCTTCAGTGCATTCTGGTCGACCCTGGCGGTGATGCTGCACACGCGTTTCGAGCTGGGCAGCGCGGTGGCTGGTGCGTTCGGGATTGCCGGTGCGGCCGGTGCCTTGGCCGCGCCGCTGGCCGGGCGTTGGGCCGACAGGCTGGGCAGCCACGCGGTGGCGCGCATTGCGATCCTGATCGCGCTGGCCGGGTTCGGGTTGCTGCTGCTCGACCCGTGGCTGCCGCAAACGGCGATCCTGCCGTTGCTGGCGATCAGTGCGGTGGTGTTCGACTTCGGGTTCCAGGCGGCGCTGGTCTCGCACCAGACGCTGGTCTATGGGCTGGCGCCGGAAGCGCGCAGCCGGCTCAATGCGTTGCTGTTTACCGGGGTGTTTCTCGGCATGGCCGCAGGTGGGGCGCTGGGGGCGGTGATGCTGGCGCACTTCGGGTGGACCGGGGTGGCGATGTTGGCGGCGGTGACGGCCGGGATGAGTTTCGTGGTGCGCCGGCGTTAGGCGGTGGGTTCGGCCGTGTCGTCCAGGCTGATGATGCCGCGCTTGAGCGCCAGGGTGACCGCGTGGGTGCGGTCGCGGGCGCCGAGCTTCTCCATGATGTTCTTCATGTGCGCCTTCACGGTCTGCTCGGAGATGTGCATGCGCTCGCCGATGCCCTTGTTCGAGCGCCCGCCGGCCACATGCCCCAGCACTTCGGTTTCGCGCGGAGAGAGGCTGTCTTCGACCACGTGCGCGGCGATGCTGGCCGCCAGCGGTGCGGGAATGCCGGCGCGCTTGCCGCTGTGCACGGTGCGGATGGTGTCGACCAGCTCGTGGCGCAGCATGTCCTTGAGCAGATAGCCGCTCGCCCCGGCCTGCAGGGCACGCACCGCGCGGACGTCGCCGCGGTAGGTGGTGAGCACGATGATCCGGGCGCGCGGGTCGTGCTGGCGGATCCGGGTGATGGCCTCCACCCCGTCCACCCCAGGGAGTTGCAGGTCCATCAGCACCACGTCCGGCCGCAGGGCCAGGAACTGGGCCACCGCTTCCTCGCCGTCGGCGGCTTCGCCGAGCAGGTGCATGTCCGGCTGCAGGCCGAGCAGTGCGGCCAGGCCGTCGCGCAGCAGGGGATGGTCGTCGACCACCAGGATGCCGATGGGCGTGGATGCAGCGGTCATGCGGTCTCTCCGGTAGTGCGCCGCCAGCGCCAGCGCCGGCGGTGATGGCGATAGATGCGCTCGCCAGGCAGGAACAGTGCGATTTCGGTACCGATCTGCGGGCGCGACCACAAGCGCAGCCGCGCGCCCAGGCGTTCGGCGCGCTCGCGCATGCCGACCAGGCCCCAGCGGTCGTCGGGCAACTGCGGCGGCAGCCCGCTGCCATTATCCCTGATGTGCAGGCGCAGTCCGCGCCGTGCGTAAGCCAGTTCGATATCGACGGCGGCCGCCGAGGCGTGCTGCAACGCGTTGAGCAGGGCTTCGCGGCCGATCAGGAACACTTCTTCGGCGGCGTCGTGGCGCAGCGGCCGTGGGGTGCCTTCGATGTTGAGGCGCAGCGCCGGGCTGTCGAGCTCGTCGGCGCGTTCGCCGTAGACCTGTACCAGCGCTGCGCCCAGGTCCTGGTAGTCGGTGCTGCCGTCGCGCAGCAGTCGCACCCGCTCGCGCGCTTCGCCGAGCGCCTGTTCGGCCTGCTGCATGGCCGCTTCCAGCGCGGCGCGGACGTCGGGCGTGGCCTGCGGGGAATGGCTCACCGCATGCAGTCGCAGGATCAGCCCCTGGGTGCCCTGCAGCAGGGTGTCGTGCAGCTCGCGCGCGATCCGCTCGCGCTCGGCGTGGCGTTCCTTCAGCCGCGCGCGCACCAGCAGGGTCAGGCTGCGGCTGCGCAGGCGCATGGCCAGCCCGATCAACGCCAGCATGGCCAGCACGCAGGCGGCACCGAACCACAGGGTCTGGTACCACAGTGGGGCAATGCGGAAGCTGCGCTGGGCCAGCGCCGTGCTCCAGACCTGGTCTTCGTTGGCGGCGCGCACCTCGAAGCGATAGGCGCCGGGTGGCAGGTTGGTATAGAACGCGCGGGTCAGGTTGCCCGCGTCCTGCCACTCGTCGTCCAGGCCCACCAGACGGTGCTGGTAGCGCACACGTTCGGGCCGCGACAGCGACACCGCCTGGTAGTCGATCTGCAGCTGCGCGGTACCCGGTGGCAGCTGCAACCCGTCGCGGAGCGGTTGCTGGGTGCCGGCCGAGGACAACGCGCCGATCCGGGGCACCAGCGGCGGCGCGTCGGCGCGCACGTCCTGCGTGTCGAGCCAGGCCAGCCCCTGGTTGGTGGCCAGCCAGAGCAGGCCGTCGGCGGCCAGCACCGCGCTGGGCACCGGGCTGGCCTGTGTCGCGATGCCGGGCATGCCATCGGGCGTGTCGAACAGGCGCGGCGCGGTTTCGCGACCGGCATCGACCGCGCGCTCGAAGTCCGCGGCCTCGGCCCGGACCAGTCCACGGCTGCCGTTGAACCAGTAGCGGCCACGCGCGTCGCGGACGATGCCGGTGATGCCTTCGAACAGGCCATCGCCGGCGGCGCGCGCGGTGCGGAAGCGACCGTCGTGGCCGAGCAGGGCCAACCCGTTCTCGCCGGCCACCCAGATCCTGTTGCCGGCGTAAGCGGTGGCAGTGACCGGCCCGACGTCCAGCCCGTCGGCACGGGTGTAGTGGCGGTAGCGGCCGCCGCTGCCGACGCGCACAGTGCCGTCCGGATAGCCGATCAGGCGCTGGCCGTGGCTGCCCACCGCCAGTGCGGTGCAAGCCTGGCGCGGCAGCGACGGATCGCGTGTCCAGCGCCCCGCGCGGTACTGCAGCAGCGTGTCGCTGCCCAGGCAGAACCAGGCTTCGGCGCGACCGAGCGGCAGCAACGCGCGTAGTTCGTGCGGCACCGGAAAGCCGGGCGGTGACAGCGCCTGCCGCTGGCCGTCCACGATCCGCACGATCGCGCTCCAGTCGCCCAGCCAGAGGGGTTGCCCGGTGGCCCGTGCCGCGTCCCGTTGCACCGCAGGCGTGGCATCGCGCAGGGCGCGGCGCAGCGCCAGCGGCTGCAGGTCGACCCCATGGCCGAACACCTCGCCGTCGGGGGCGCGGTACAGCGCCCGCAGCGGATCGCCCGGATCGGGCAGGACCAGCGCATGCACCTGGTGTTCGCGGAAGCGGTTGAGCCCGAGGTTGGTGCCGACCCAGAGGTTGCCCTCGCGGTCCTGCAGCAGCGGACCGGCGGTGGTGGAGGCCAGGCCCTGCGGGGCATCGAAGCGGTCGATACGCTGCCCGCGGTCGTCATCGGTGACATGGAAGATGCCGCCGTTGGCGACAAAGCTGCCCCACAGGCTGCCGTCGGCGGCAAAGCGGATCCGCCCCGCAAGCAGCCCCGGCAGGCGCCGTGCCTCGCGCTGCGTGGCGGGGAGCAGGCCACGTGCATCGGCAACCGGCATGATCCCGCGCTGGCGATCTGCCAACCACAGCTGGCCGTCGCCGCGCAGCGCAAGCGAGGAGAACGCGGAGACGGCCAGGCCAAGACGTTCGAAGCGGGTGGCACGCGCGCGCAGCCGCCACAGCTCACCCCCGGCGAGCAGCCACAGGGTGCCCCGCTGGTCGCGCAGCGCCCAGTGCGCGGCCACGTCGCCGATGCCCATGGCTGCGGTGGGCGCGCGCCAGCGTGCCCCGTCGAACCAGCGCAGGCCTGCGTCGGAGGCCGCCCACAGACGGCCGCTGGCGTCGCGCTGCAGGCGCGGAATCAATCCCGGACGCAGCCCCTCGCGGATGCCGAAGCCGCGCGCGCCATGTGCGTCGAGACGGGTAATGCTCCCGTTGTAGTAGGCGATCCAGATCGTGCCGTCCGCGTCGACGGCCAACGAGGTCATGTTCGCCGAGGGAAAGGAACCGCCATTGGGCGGCGCTACGCGCTCGAACTGGCGCCCATCGAAGCGGTACAGGCCGGCACCGGTGGCCAGCAGCAGACGGTTGTCGGCCAGTTGGGCGATGTCCCAGATATCGCCGGGCGCGCCCTGGCCGACCCGCCATGCGCTGTGTTCGTAGTCAGACAGTGAGGTCGCTGCGGCGGGCGGCATGGACAGCAGGCACAACGCCGCCGCCAGCAGCCAGCCGCACGCCCATCGCCACCTGGTCGCCGGGGCGGTGGATCGGGACACGAAAGGCACACGCTGCATGCGCGGATTGTCTCAGGCCGGGGCGCGGGCATGACTCCCCATTCGGGGCAGGCGCAAGGGGTGCGCAATGGGGTAGTGGCATGTGCCTCTCCCCCAAAAGAGTAGCTGCGCCCACCACCCAAGGGGGGTAGGGCATTGGCGCCGTCGCCGTCACCATTTCGTTACCCATCCCGCAAGGACTTCCGATGACCACCGCCACCGCCGTACCGGGCAGCTCGCTGCTGTCGCCGACCAACCACGCCCTCGTACTGATCGACTTCCAGTCGCAGATGGCGTTCGCCACGCGCAACATCGACATCGCCGCGCTGCGCAACAACGTGGCGATGCTGGCCAAGGGCGCGGCCGGCTTCAAGGTGCCGGTGGTGCTGACCACGGTGGCCGAAAAGTCGTTCTCCGGCCCCATGTTCCCGGAACTGCCCGCGATCTTCCCGGGCCAGAAGGTGCTGGACCGCACCACCATGAACAGCTGGGAAGACCAGCCGGTGGTGGATGAGATCAACCGCATCGGCCAGAAGCGCGTGGTGCTGGCAGGCCTGTGGACCAGCGTGTGCATCGTAGGCCCGGCGTTGTCGGCGATCGAGCAGGGCTTCGAGGTCTACGTGATCACCGACGCCTGCGGCGATGTCAGCGACGAGGCACACGAGCGTGCGGTGACCCGCATGGTCCAGGCCGGCGCGGTGCCGATCACCGCCCTGCAGTACGTGCTGGAACTGCAGCGCGACTGGGGCCGCGGCGAAACCTACGACCTGACCACCGGCATCGCCCGCGAACATGCCGGCGGTTACGGGCTGGGCATCCAGTACGCCAAGGCGATGTTCGGCGCGCAGGAAGGCGGCCACTGAACATGGCCGGCAGCACCACCGGCCTGGACCTGGGGCTGCTGGTGCTGCGGCTGGCGGCGGGTGGTTTCCTGCTGCCGCACGCGCTGGGCAAATTGTTCGGCTGGTTCGGCGGCCCCGGCCTGGGCGGGTTCGCCGAGGAGCTGCGCGGATTCGGCCTGCCTGCACCCGCACCCGCACCGCTGCTGCTGGCCGTGGTGCAGGTGCTGTGCGGGCTGGCGGTGCTGCTGGGCTGGCAGACCTGCGCAGCCGCCAGCATCGCGGCGCTGTTCCTGGCCACCACCGCCGTGCTGGCCCTGCCCAAGGGCTGGTTCTGGATGCACGGCGGCATCGAATACCCCCTGTTCTGGACGATGGCCCTCCTTGCCATCGCACTGGCCGGACCCGGCGCACTCGCGCTGCAGTCCCTGTGAGCGGAGCGCCCCACATGACCTCTGATCCCACCCTGCCTGGCCGCCGCGACCTGCTGCTGGGTGCCGGTGCCGCCATGGCGCTGGGCCTGGCCGGCCGCGCCTTCGCTACTTCTTCGGAGAAACCCATGACCACGCTGCTGATCCGCAACGCCCGCATCACCACGCTCGACCCCCGCGTGCCGCAGGCCGATGCGCTGGCGGTGGTGGACGGGCGCATTGCTGCCATTGGCGCCGAAGCGCAGGTGCGCGCAGGTCTTGTCGACGTCACCGTGATCGACGCCGGCGGGCGCCGCCTGGTGCCCGGCCTCAACGACAGCCACACCCACCTCATTCGTGGCGGGCTGAACTACAACCTGGAACTGCGCTGGGACGGACTGCGCTCGCTGTCCGACGCGATGGCCATGCTCAAGGCGCAGGTCGACAACACCCCGGCGCCGCAATGGGTGCGCGTGGTCGGCGGCTTCACCGCGGAGCAGTTCGTGGAAAAGCGCCTGCCGACCCTGGCCGAACTCAACGCCATCGCCCCGGACACGCCGGTGTTCCTGCTGCACCTGTACGACCGCGCGCTGCTCAACCGTGCCGCGCTGCGGGCCTGTGGCTACGACAGGAACACGCCGGACCCGCCGGGCGGGCAGATCGCGCGCGACAGCCTGGGCAACCCCACCGGGCTGCTGCTGGCCAAGCCGAACGCGCTGATCCTGTACGCCACCTTGGCCAAGGGCCCGCGCCTGCCAATCGAATACCAGGCCAACTCCACCCGGCACTTCATGCGCGAGCTCAACCGGCTCGGCATCACCTCGGTGATCGACGCCGGCGGTGGCTTCCAGAACTACCCGGAGGACTACCAGGTCATCGAGCAGCTGCACCGCGACGGCGACCTCACCGTGCGCATTGCCTACAACCTGTTCACCCAGAACAAGGGCAAGGAGGTCCAGGACTTCCAGCAGTGGAGCGAGATGCTCGCGCCGCGCCAGGGCGATGACCTGCTGCGCCACAACGGCGCAGGTGAGATGCTGGTGTTCTCCGCTGCCGACTTCGAGCTGTTCAACGAGCCGCGACCCGAGCTGCCGCCGGGCATGGAGCCGGAGCTGGCCGAGGTGGTGAAACTGCTGGTGGAGAAGCGCTGGCCGTTCCGCATCCACGCGACCTATGACGAAAGCATCGAGCGCATCCTGGATGTGTACGAGCAGGTCAACCGCGAGATCCCGTTCGACGGCCTGCACTGGTTCATCGACCACGCCGAAACCATCACCCCGCGCAACATCGACCGCATCCGCGCGCTCGGCGGCGGGCTGGCGATCCAGCACCGCATGGCCTACCAGGGCGAAGCGTTCGTGCAGCGCTACGGCGCCGAGGCGGCACGGCACACCCCGCCGGTGCGGCGCATGCTGCAGGCCGGGCTGCCGGTCGGTGCCGGGACTGACGCCACCCGCGTGGCCAGCTACAACCCATGGGTGGCGCTGTCGTGGCTGGTGACCGGACGCACCGTGGGCGGGCTGGCGCTGTACGGCGAAGAGAACCTGCTCGAACGCGAAGAGGCGCTGCGCCTGTGGACGCAGGGCAGTGCGTGGTTCTCCGGCGACGACGGCCGCAAGGGCACGCTGGCGGTGGGCCAGCTGGCCGACTTCTGCGTGCTGTCCTCGGACTTCTTCGCGGTGGACGATGCTGCGATTGCCGATATCACCAGTGTGCTGACCGTGGTCGGCGGGCGCGTGGTACATGGCGACGGCGAATTCGGCCCGCTCGCACCGACGCTGCCGCCGGCCATGCCGGACTGGTCGCCGGTGAACCGCTTCGGCGGCTATCACGTGGGCGGTGCGGCCACCGGCTTGGCGGCGCATTCTCATGTTCATGGCGCAGGCGGGTGCCGCACCCACGCGCACGGGCACGCGGCGGCGCACCCGGTGCCGACCGACGCGCCGAACGCGTTCTGGGGCGCACTGGGATGTTCGTGCTTCGCGTTCTGACCCTGGCGCTGGCGACGGCGGTGCCGTCGTTGGCGAGTGCGTGCGCCAGTGATGCAAGCGGACGTTGCATTGTTCTGGACGGTGGCGGTGAGATTCAGCTGGATGCCTCGCTGCGCCTGCGCGGGATGTATTACGACCCGACCCGGTTCGGCATCGGTGGGCGCGAGGACGGTTATGGGCTGCTGCGGGCGCTGGCCTCGGCTGCGGTGCAGCGCAACGGGTGGGAAGGCTTCGCGCAGCTTGGCGTGCATGCCGAGCAGGGCCGTAACGGCGGGCCCGGCGGTACGGATCGTGGCGCGCTCGATCTTCAGCAGGGCTATGTGCGCTGGCACGGTGAACACCTCAGTTGGCAGTTGGGTCGCCAGGAAGCGGCGTACGGCAGTTCACGGCTGCTGTCGGTGCGCGATGGCCCCAACATCCGGCTGGCCTTCGACGGCGTGCGCGGGCGCTGGCAGCAGGGTGGCTTCAAGCTCGACCTGATGGCGCTGCGCCCGGTCGACAACCGTAGCGGTGCGTTCGACGACCGCAGCGACCGCGGCCAGCACCTGGCCGGGGGCTATGCCACCTGGCAGCGCGGCAGAGCGGGCAACGGCACCGATCTGTACCTGCTCGACTACGGCCGCGACGGCGCACGCTTTGCCAGCGCCGTGGGCAACGAGCGGCGGCGTTCGCTGGGCGCGCGCTGGTTTGCGCTGCAGCCGCGCTGGGACGCCAACATCGAACTGGTCGCGCAGCAGGGCACGCTGTCGCGCAGCCAGGGCAACCTCGACATCCGTGCCTGGACCCTGGCCACCGACAGTGGGCTGCGCTGGCCAACGCACCGCTGGCAACCGCGGCTGGGCATCAAGCTGGACATCGCCAGCGGCGACCGCAACCCCCAGGACGGGCGGCTGGGTACCTTCAACGCGATGTACCCGAAGTCGGCGTACTTCAGTGAGGCCAGCCTGCTGGCACCGGCCAACCTGATGGATGTGCAGCCCACGCTGACACTGACGCCGCGTCCCGGCCTCAGCACCGGGTTCGGCTGGCAGCTGGCATGGAAGCACCAGCGCAGCGACGCGGTCTACACCACCCCGGCGCCGCTGGCGGCGGTCCCCGGCACGGCCGGCACGCCGCGCCGGATCGGCCAGCAATACAAGTGGGAAACCAGCTGGGAGGCGACGCCGCAGTGGACCTGGAAGGGTCAGCTGGCGTGGTTCGACGCCGGTCCTGGCCTGCGTACGGCCGGTGGCCGCGACACCTTCTTTGCATCGGTAGTGGGAGCATGGCAATGGTAGACACACACGAAAATGCGGCGCCGGGCGCGTGGTCGCCGCTGAAGATCAAGCTGTTCCGGGCGATGTGGCTGGCGATCCTGGGCAGCAATGTCGGCACCTGGGTCAACGATGTCGCTGCCGCCTGGGTGATGGCCGAGCGCACCGGCTCGCCGCTGATGGTGGCGCTGGTGCAGTCGGCCACGACCGTGCCGGTGGTACTGCTGGCACTGGTGGCAGGCACCCTGGCCGACATCGTCGACCGCCGCCGCTACCTGCTGTTCACCCAGGGCTGGATGCTGCTGGTGGCGGCTTCGCTGGCGACGCTCACCGCGTTGCAGATGCTGACCCCGCCGCTGCTGGTGGCCCTCACCTTCGCGATGGGCTGCGGCGCGGCGATGGCGATGCCGGCCCAGGCCGCCATCGTCTCCGAACTGGTGCCACGGCCGATGCTGGCCTCGGCGGTGGCGCTGAACTCCATCGGCATCAACATCGCCCGTTCGTTGGGCCCGGCCATCGGCGGCCTGATCGTGGCGCAATTGGGTGCGGGCTGGGCGTTCGGCCTGAACGCGCTGAGCTTTGCCGCCATGCTGTGGGTGCTGTTCACCTGGAAGCAGGACGTGCAGGCCTCCAGCCTGCCGCCGGAAGGCTTCGGTGCCGGTCTGCGTGCCGGTCTGCGCTATGCGCTGCGGGCCGGGCGCCTGCAGGCGGTGCTGATCAAGTCGGCCGGGTTCTTCTTCTTCGCCAGCGCGGTCACCGCGTTGCTGCCGCTGGTGGTGCGCGGCGAAATGAAGGGTGGGGCCGGCACCTACGGCCTGCTGCTGGGCTGCATCGGCATCGGCGCGGTCACCGGCGCCCTGTTGTTGCCGCGCCTGCGCGCGCGCATGGACCGCGACCTGCTGGTGCTGCTGGCCACGCTGGCCTGCGCGCTGAGCCTGCTCGGCCTGGCGTGGCTGCGGCATTGGGCGTTGCTCCCGGTGGCGATGCTGGTGAATGGCTTTGCGTGGATCACGGTGCTCTCTTCGCTCCAGATCGCCGCGCAGACTGCGGTGCCGGCCTGGGTGCGGGCGCGCGCGCTGTCGCTCTACATCATGGTGTTTTCGCTGGGCATGGCCGCCGGTGGGCTGAGCTGGGGCAGCATCGCCCAGCGCACCTCGATCCCGTTCGCGCTGACCGTGGCTGCCATCGGCGCCGTGGTGGCGGGCCTGCTGGTGTGGCGGGTGCGCATTGCCGGCAGCGAAGAGCTCGACCTGCGTCCGGCCGGGCATTGGCCCGCGCCCGAGCTGGCGGTGCCGGTCACGCATGATCGTGGCCCGGTGCTGGTCACCGTGGAATACCACATCGACGACGCCGACCGCGCCGCGTTCCACCGTCTGCTGGGTGAGCTCGGCCGCACCCGCCGCCGCGACGGCGCGGTGATCTGGGGCGTGGCCGAAGATGTAGCCACGCCCGGCGTGCACATGGAGTATTTCGTGACCAGCTCGTGGATCGAGCACCTGCGCCAGCATGAGCGGGTGACCGCCGAAGACCGCACGCTGCAGGACCGGGTGCGCGCGCTGCACCGCAACGAGCACGCGCCGATCGTGCGGCACTTCGTCGGCGGCAGCGGCGCGCTGGAGGCCCTGCACGGCGACCATGAGCACCACGCATTGGGTTGAAGGCCGCGGGCCGGACGGGTCGTGCCACCGTTTTAACTGGATACGGCGTATGGTCGGCGCTCTTTGAGAGGAGCAGATGCATGCGCTGGATCGTGTTGTTGGCCGCTTTGGCCATGCCGTTGGTGGCGTGGCTGTCCCAGACCGGGGAATTCGGTCCGACCAATGGCGCGATATCGGACCGCTATCCCACGCTGCTGGTGGCGGCCGGGTATGCGTTTTCGATCTGGGGCCTGATCTTCCTGTGGGACGTGGCCTTCGGGCTGTGGCAGCTGCGCCAGCGCCGACCCGATGACAACGCCGGCGTGCGTGGTTGGGCGGCGGTTGGTTTCGCGCTGACGGCCGCGTGGATGCCGGTGTTCTCCAACGAACTGTTCCTGCCGGCACTGGCGATCATCTGGTGCGCGCTGGTGTGCCTGCTGGTGGCCGCCGTGCGTGCCGCGCCGCCGACCGCGAGCGCGGGGCAACGCGCGTTCGCCGCGTATCCGCTGGCGCTGCATGCCGGCTGGCTGACCATGGCCGCCTTCCTCAACACCGCTCAGGTGATCGTGGCCTACCAGTGGCTGCCGACCGGCAGCATGCTGGGCTGGAGCGTGGTGCTGCTGGCCATCGCCACCGTGCTGGCCTGGGTGATGAACTACCGCCTGCGCGGGCACTTTGCCTATCCGGCGGCGGTGCTGTGGGCGTTGGTCGGGGTGTATGTGAAGCAGTCCGACTGGCGCCTGCCGGGCGCCGACACCATTGCGGTGCTGGCCCTGGCCATTGCCGCGCTGCTGGTGCTGCAGACCCTGCTGCTGCGCACGCGTGCCTGGCGCACGCCGCGCGCGGGCGTGGTCGCCGCGCACCGCCATCGTCGTTGAAGAAGGAGAGGAACATGCGCGTTGCACTGCATGAGCAGTTTGGTGACCCGACCGAGGTCCTGCACGGCGGCGAAGCGCCGACTCCACAGCCCGGCCCCGGTGAAGTGCGGGTGCGCACGGTGCTGGCGCCGATCCACAACCACGACCTGTGGACGGTGCGCGGCCAGTACGGCTACACGCCCACGCTGCCGGCCATCGGCGGCAGCGAAGGCACCGGCGTGATCGATGCGCTGGGCGAGGGCGTGACCGGGCTGCAGGTGGGCCAGCGGGTCAGCGCCGCCTCGGTGCATGGCACCTGGGCCGAGTACTTCATCGCCCCGGCGAAGATGGTGATCCCGATGCCGGACAGCATTGACGACAACACCGCCGCGCAGCTGATCGCGATGCCGTTGAGCGCGCTGATGCTTCTGGAGTTCCTGCAGGTGAAACAGGCCCAGTGGATCGTGCAGAACGCGGCCAATGGTGCGGTTGGCAAGGCGCTGGCGATGCTGGCCAAGGCGCGCGGCGTGCACTGCCTCAACCTGGTCAGGCGCGATGAGGGTGTTGCCGAGATGGAGGCGCTGGGGATCGAGAACACGATTTCCACGGCATCCGAAGACTGGACGAAGCAGGTCAAGACGACGGTGGGGGACGGCGTTGTGGCTGCGGCCGTCGACTCGGTCGGCGGTACGGCCAGCGGTGAGCTGATGAAGCTGTTGAGCGAGAACGGCACGCTGGTGTCGTTCGGCTCCATGACCGGCGAACCGATGCAGATCGGTTCGGGCGATGTGATCTTCAAGCAGGCCACGATCAAGGGATTCTGGGGCAGCAAGGTCAGCCAGGCGATGGCGCCGGAAGACAAGCGGCGGCTGGTAGGTGAGTTGTTGACCCTGGCCGCCAAGGGCGGATTGAGCCTGCCGGTGGATGGGGTCTACGGCTTGGATCAGGTTGCGGAGGCGGCCACGGCGAGCCTGCAGCCAGGCCGCAACGGCAAGGTATTGTTGAAGCCGTAGAGCCGGGCTCTGCCCGGCTCGTCGCAGGGCCGGCTAAAATCGGGTTCCCCGATCCATACCTGAGCACCGCCATGAATGACACCCGCTTTTACCCCATCGGCACCCCCAACCAACCGTGGGGCGCCGCCGAAAAGGCGGAATGGCGGGCAAGGCAGGTGCCGGTGCGCTCGTACACCGACGACGTCGTCCCCAAACTGGACGCATTGCGCGACCGGTTCGACGTCACCCAATACGGCACCCTCGACTACGCTCCGCACAGCTACCCGCTGTTCGCCGTACGCAGCCGCGACTGGAATCCGTCACTCCCGTCCGTCCTCGTCACCGGCGGCGTCCACGGGTACGAAACCAGCGGCGTGGAAGGCGCGCTGCAGTTCCTCGACACCCGCGCAGCCGACTACGCCGGCCGCGCCAACGTGCTGGTGGTGCCGTGCGTGAGCCCGTGGGGCTATGAGCGCATCCAGCGCTGGAACGCCGATGCCATCGACCCGAACCGCTCGTTCGTGGCCGACAGCCCGGCCCAGGAATCCGCCGCGCTGATGGCGCTGCTCGAGCCGCTGCGCGTGGGCATGGTCATGCACATCGACCTGCACGAAACCACCGACAGCGACGAGTCCGAGTTCCGACCGGCGCTGGCCGCACGCGACGGCAAGCCGTTCGAGCCGGGCCTGATTCCCGATGGCTTCTACCTGGTCGACGACACCGAAAACCCGCAGCCGGCGTTCCAGCAGGCGGTCAACGCGGCGGTGGAGCAGGTCACCCACATCGCCCCGGCCGACGAGCGCAACGAAATCATCGGCTCAGCCGTGGTCGCGCCCGGCGTGATCCAGTACCCGCTGAAGACGCTCGGCCTGTGCGCCAGCATCACCGGCGCGCGCTTCACCACCACCACCGAGGTCTACCCGGACAGCCCGCGCGCGACCCCGCAGCAGTGCAACGACGCGCAGGTGGCCGCGGTGTGCGCGGCCATCGACTACGCGCTGGCGCATTGACCGCGCCTTGTTGATCAGGCCTTGACCCAGCGGGCGCTGATGCCGACCAGCAGCAGCGCCACTGCAACCAGGCAGAACGCAAAGACCAGGCTGCTGGCCTGGGCCACGAAGCCGATCAGCGCCGGCCCCGCCAGCACGCCGGCATAGCCCAGCGTGGTGATCGCCGGAATGGCCAGGCTTTCCGGCATGGTTTTCTGGTTGCCGGCCATCGAGAACAGCGCCGGCACGATGTTGGCGCAACCGAGGCCGATCAGCGCATAGCCCAGCAGCGCCAATGGCAGCGTGCCGGCGAAGGTGGCCACGCCGAAGCCCAGCGCGCCTACGATGCTGCCGAGCAGGATTGCGCGCAGGCGCCCCAGTTTCGCCACTACGCCGTCGCCCACCAGCCGGGTCACGGTCATGGCGATGGCGAAGGTCATGAAGCCCAGCCCGGCGCGGTCCGGCGGTACCTGCTGCACCTCGTGCAGGAATACCGCGCTCCAGTCCAGCATCGCGCCTTCGGCCAGGAACGCGACGAAGCACAGCACGCCGATCGCCAGCACCACGCCATGCGGCATCGCGAACACCGGCGCGCCGCTGGGTGCGCGGTCGCGGCGCCAGTACCGCACCGACAGCGCCAGCACGGCCAGCATCGCCAGCGAGCCGAGCACGCACACCCATAGCGGTGCCAGCTGCAGCGACAGCAACGCGGTCATCGCGGCGGCACCGACCGCGCCGCCAATGCTATAAAACGCGTGGAAGCCGGACATCATCGGCTTGCCGCTGTCGCGCTCGACCATCACCGCCTGGATGTTCATGGTGCAGTCGCAGGCGCCCACGCCGGCGCCAAACACGAACAGCGCCAGGCCGAGTGTCCACGGGGACGGGGCCATGGCCAGCAGCGGCAGGCTGGCCACCACCATCAGCAGCGTGGCGACCATCACCGCGCGGCAGCCATGCCGGGCGGCCAGGATCCCGGCCAGCGGCATCGCCAGCAGCGAGCCTGCGCCCAGGCACAGCAGCACCAGTCCCAGCGTGCCTTCGTCCAGGCCGGTGCGGGTCTTGGCGAACGGCACCAGCGGCGCCCACGCGGCAGTGGCGAAACCGGGCAGGAAGAATGCGGCGCGGGTGGCGTGTTGTTCGGCGCGCGGGGTGCGAGCGGCGCTGGCGAGCGCGTCGAGCGGTTCGGACATGGAATGAAAACGTTTACATGGGTGGCGCACAGCTTACCCGGGCGCCGGGGAGGGTGGTCAATCCCGGCGCGCCAGTTCGGGGCCGAGCAGTTCGGCCACCCAGTCCATGAACGCCGACACGCGGCGCGGCAGGTGCCGGCGCTGGGCGTAGAGCAGGGTGACCGGCATCGGCTCGGCCACGCAGTCCGGCAGCACTTCCACCAGTTGCCCAGCAGCCAGCGCCTGGCGCGCGCCCAGGCGGGGCACCTGGATGATGCCGAGCCCGGCCAGCGCCGCTGCGCTGTAGGCCTCGCCGCTGTTGACCGTGACCGCGCCGCGCATCGGCACGCTGCGGTACCCCTGGCCGTCGTGGTACTCGAAACCCGGCGAGCGCTGGCCCAACGTGCCCACGTAATGCACCAGCGCGTGGGTTGCCAGGTCCTCCACGCTGCGCGGCACCCCGTGCGCAGCGAGGTAGCCGGGGCTGGCGCAGTTGACGATGTGCATCGCCCCGATCGGGCGCGCGACCAGCGTGTTGTCGTCCAGCGGCCCCACCCGCAGCACGCAGTCGAAGCCCTCGCGGACCAGGTCGACACGGCGGTCAGTGCCGCTCAGCTCGATCTCCAGCCCCGGATGTCGGTCGAGGAAGTCGGGAAGGTGGGGAATCACCCACTGCCGGGCCAGCCCGCTGGACATGTCCACCCGCAGCCGGCCCTTTAGCTGGCCGGTGTCGCGGCGGAACATGCCCTGCAGGTCCTCCATGTCGTCCAGCAGGTCGCGCGCGCGTTGCTGGAACTGTGCGCCGTCCGCGCTGAGCCGCACGCGACGGGTGGTCCGGTGCAGCAGCTGTACGCCGAGCTCGGCCTCCAGCCGTTGCACGGCCAGCGACA
The DNA here is from genome assembly GCF_002893095.1 of Stenotrophomonas sp. VV52. GTDB lineage: Bacteria > Pseudomonadota > Gammaproteobacteria > Xanthomonadales > Xanthomonadaceae > Stenotrophomonas > Stenotrophomonas aracearum. Next base: position 670,899 of record NZ_PKQQ01000001.1, read on the forward strand.
CGCTGGCCTTGGGCAGGCCGAGCTGTTCGGCCGCGGCAGTGAACGAGCCCAGTTCGGCGACCCGCAGGAAGCTGCGCAGCTGATCGAGGCGATCCATGGATTGTTCGTTTCAGTTGGACAGTCAAATCAGGATCGCGTGATTTATGCGTGCTGGCAACACCAATAGTCTGGCTGCACCCCAACCCAGGAGCGCCCCCAATGAGTACTTCGACTTCCCGCATCGTGCTGGTCACCGGTGGCAGCCGTGGCCTTGGCCGCAACGCCGCCCTCGCGCTCGCCGCTGACGGTGCCGACATCGTGCTGACCTATCGCAATCAGGCGGACGCGGCCAACGAGGTCGTTGCGCAGATCCAGGCGCTGGGTCGTCGTGCCGCCGCGCTGCCGCTGGACGTGGCCGACAGTGCCGCGTTCCCCGCGTTCGCCGATGCGGTTCGTGCGCAGCTGCAGGCATGGGGCGAAACCACCCTGCAGGGCTTGCTCAACAACGCCGGTGAAGGCCTGCACGCAATGATTGCCGACACCACCACCGCCCAGTTCGACCACTTGGTAGCGGTGCATCTGAAAGGCCCGTACTTCCTGACCCAGGCGCTGCTGCCGCTGCTCGGCGAGGGCGGCCGCATCCTCAATGTCTCCAGCGGCCTGGCCCGTTTCGCACTGCCGGGCAGTTCGGCCTACGCGATGATGAAGGGCGGCATCGAGGTGTTCAGCCGGTACCTGGCCAAGGAACTGGGCGCGCGCGGGATCAGTGCCAACACGCTGGCGCCGGGCGCGATCGAGACCGACTTCGGCGGTGGTCGTGTGCGCGACGATGAGGCGATCAACGCCATGGTCGCCGGGAACACCGCATTGGGCCGCGCGGGCAAGCCGGACGATATCGGTCCGGTGGTGGTCGCGCTGCTGTCGCCGGCCACCGGCTGGATCAACGCACAGCGCGTGGAAGCATCGGGCGGCATGTTCGTCTGAGTGCGAAAGCGTCGCATTCGCGGCAAGCCGGTATGATGGCCGGCCTTGCCGCTGTTGTCGGGATTCTCTTGCGCTCTTCCGTACCGATGCACCCGATGGGTCGCGTATTCGCTGTCGTGGCCCTGTTGGAGGCCTTTACCTGGGCCGGCCTGCTGGTCGGCATGTACCTGAAGTACCACGCCGCCGAGCCGACCACCGCCGGCGTCGCGCTGTTCGGCCCGGTGCACGGCGTGGCCTTCATGGTCTACGTGGTGGTCACCGTGCTGGCCGCGGTCAAGCTGCGTTGGCCGTGGTGGGCGGCCGCACTGGCCCTGCTGGCGGCGGTGCCGCCGCTGGTGACGCTGCCGCTGGAGTGGTGGTTCAAGCGACGCGGCCTCCTGGTCGCACGTCCAGCCGCGTAACGGTGGTCGTGCTCAGGCCGAGCGCGCGAGGGCGGCGCGGATCGCGTCGGGCGACTGGAAGCCAGGCAGGCGCAGCACTTCCTGGCCGTCGCGGACCACGCTCAGGGTGGGTGTCTGGCGCAGGCCCAGGCTGCGGAAGAACACTTCGCCAATGGCTTCCAGCCGCACCTTGAGCAGCACCAGTTCGTGCGCCTCCGGCGCATCGGCCACGGCGGCCAGCGACATCGCCAGCATCCGGCAGCCGGGGCAGTTGTCCTTGTGGAAATCGACCAGCAGTGCCGGGTGGTCGGCGACGGCGGCGTGGTACTGCTCGGGGGTGTCGGCATGCAGGGTCAACATCAGGCAGTGACTCCAAGGGGTTGCAGGACGCGGTCGGTCCAGCGGTGGATGGCGCGGGTATCGGCCGGGCCATGCGGCATCTGCTCGATTTCCAGCACGGGGTGGGGCGAGCCGAAGTGGCGGGCCAGCCGATGCGCGGCGCCGCAGTAGTACTCCAGGCCCCACTGGGTTTCGCCGGTGCCGAACACCGCCACGGTCTCCGCAGGGGGACTGCCGGCGATGTCGTGCAGGGCGGCGACGAAGCGCTTCATCTCGGCCGGGTTTCGCCCGGCGTTGTCGGTCCAGCAGCCGAGCAGCAGGCGGTCGTGCGGTTGCGCGGCGGTCGCCGCCGCCTGCGCGTCATCGACATCCATCAGTTGCACGCGGTGACCGCGTGCGCTGCAGTGCGCCGAGACCTGGCGCGCCACCTCACGGGTATTGCCGCTCAGCGATGCGTAGCAGACCAGCACATCCATGGGCAGGACCTCACAGGTCGTCGAAGCCATTGTCCGAGTTGGTCTTCTTGTAGCTGGCATTGCGCATTTCGAAGAAGTCGGTCTTGGTTTCGGTGAAGTTGTCGGCGTAGGCCTTGATCCACGGCATCACGTTGGCGTTGGCGTCGCCGTACAGCTGTTCGATGCCGAGCATGCCGGCCATCTTGTTGGCGCGGTACTTCACGTAGCGGATCATCTCGTCCACGTCGATGCCGTCGATCCCATCCAGCACCTCGCCGGTCCAGCGCGTCTCCAGCTGGATGGCATGCTCGAACGCTTCGTGCACATAGGCGGTGAGCGCATCGCCCTGCAGCTGCTGGTTTTCGCCGATGATGGCGCGGATCAACTCGCTGATGAACTTGGTGTGGGCCAGCTCGTCGCGGTTGATGAAGCTGATGATCTTGCCGGTGCCGGTCATGCGGTTCTGCCGCACCAGGTTGTAGAAGAAGGCGAATCCCGAATAGAAATTGATGCCTTCTAGGATGGAAGACTGGATCAGTGAGCGGATCAGGGTCTCGGCGGTCTTCTCCCGCATGAAGTCGTCGTAGGACTGCATGATGGGCGCATTGCGGGCGAGGATGGTCGGGTGGGTCCGGGCCAGTTCGAACACCCGGTTCTGGTCGGCCAGCCCGGCGATGGAGGCCAGCACGTAGCTGTAGCTTTCGTTGTGGATCACTTCCTGCTGGCCGATGATCGCCGCGTTGGCATGCGCGGCGGGGTCGGTGATGTACTCGGCCACGTTGTAGATGAAACGGGTCTGCGGCGAGTCGAGCGTGGCCAGCAGGCCGATGATGGAGTCGTAGGCATTTTTCTCGCGCGCGTTGAGCTCGCCGTACTGGCGGGCGTCGCCCTTCATGTCCACTTCGTCGGGAATCCAGAAGTTGGTCGAGAGTTCCTTGTAGGCCCGGTAGAAGGATGGGTAGGGAATGTCGTTCCAGTTCAGGATGCCGCTGGTGCGGCCATTGATGATGCCGGTCGAGCGGTTCGGGTGGCGCGGTTCAAGGATCTTGATGCGTTCGAGCGGGGTGGACATGGAAGTTCCATCGTTCGGGAAAAGGACGGTAGAGCCACGCCCTGCGTGGCTGCGCAACCAAGGTCAGGACGAACACCACTCGCACTCGTCTATGTCGATATCGTTCGACCTGACGTAATACGTTGTCTTCAACCCCTCCCTCCAGGCACTCATATGCAGCGCCAGCAACGTGCTCGCACGGATCGTGCTCGGCACGTACAGGTTGAAGCTGATCGACTGGTCGACATGGCGCTGCCGTCGTGCGTTCTGCCGAATGCTGGCGAACTGGTCCAGCCGGTACGCGCCCTTTTCGTAATACGGGTAGGTTTCCAGCGACAACTCCGGCGCGGCCACCGGGCGACGGAAGTCCTTCTTCTCCTCGTAATAGAACGCCCCGTACACCGGATCGATCGACGCGCTGGAACCGGCGATCTGTGCCGTACTCATGTTCGGCGCCACCGCCAGCAGCCAGCCATTGCGCAACCCGTGCGTGGCCACCTGTGCCGCCAGTGCCTGCCAGGCCGGGCTGTCGTAGCCGCGCGCGCGGAAGTACGCGCCGGTCTGCCAGTCGCTGCCGGCGAAGGCGCTGTACCGTCCCTTTTCCTGCGCCAGCTGCAGGCTGGCCTGGATCGACAGGAAGTTGATCCGCTCGTACAGGCTGTCGGCGTAGTCCTCGGCCTGCACGCTGTCCCACTGGATGTGCTGCTGGGCCAGCAGGTGGTGCCAGCCGAACGTGCCCAGGCCGATCGCGCGGTACTTGCGGTTAGTGATGGTGGCCTGCGGCACCGGCAGCTGGTTGAGGTCGATCACGTTGTCGAGCATGCGCACCTGGATCGGCACCAGCCGCTCGAGGACATCCGCGGAGAGCAGGTCCGGCGCTGCAGTGACCGCGCGACCCAGGTTGATCGACGACAGGTTGCAGACCACGAAGTCGCCGGCCTGGCGGGTGGTGACGATCTGGTCGCCGCTGATCATCTCCTGGATCATGCGGGTCGGGCTCATGTTCTGCAGGATCTCGGTGCACAGGTTGCTGGAATACACCGTGCCGGCATGCTTGTTCGGGTTCTTCCGGTTGACCTCGTCGCGGTAGAACATGAAGGGATTGCCGGTTTCCAGCTGGCTGACCATGATCCGCTTGAACAGGTCGATGGCCTTGAGCGTGCGCCGGCTGATCCGTTCGTCGGCCACCACCTCGGCATAGCGCTCGCGGAAACTGCCTTCGCCGCGCTTTTCGTCATGGAAATCCTGCAGGTACCAGCCCTTGATCCGATGCACCTCGTGCGGGTCGAACAGGTACCAGTCGCCACGCCGCTCCACCGCTTCCATGAACAGATCGGGCAGGCAGACCGAGGTGAACACGTCGTGCGCACGCAGGCGCTGGTCGCCGTTGTTCAGGCGCAGGTCCAGGAAGGCCTCGATGTCGCGGTGCCACACATCCAGGTACACCGCGATCGCGCCCTTGCGCTGGCCCAGCTGGTCCACGCTCACGGCGGTGTTGTTGAGCTGCTTGATCCACGGCACCACGCCACCGGAGGAGTTGGCCACGCCACGGATCGGCGCCCCGGCCGAGCGCACGTAACCCAGGTAGGCGCCCACGCCACCGCCATGCTTGGACACCCGCGCCACGTCGGTGTTGGAGTCGTAGATGCCCTGCAGGCTGTCGTCCACGGTGTCGATGAAGCACGACGAGAGCTGCCCGCCGACCTTGCCGGCATTGGCCAGGGTCGGCGTGGCCACGGTCATGTACAGGTTCGACAGCGCCCAGTACGCCTCGCGCACCAGCCCCATGCGGCGCTTGCGCGAGCGGTCGCCCTGCAGGTGCTCGTGCTGCATCAGGTACAGCGCGATGGTCAGCCAGCGCTCCTGCGGCAGTTCGAACACGCCGCGCGAGTGGTCGGTGGCCAGGTAGCGTGTCGCCAGCAGGTACAGGCCGTTGTAGGCGAACAGATGGTCGCGTTCCGGTTCGATCATCTGCCCGGCTTCCTCCAGTTCCTCCTTGGAATAGGCCTTGAGGATGTCGATCGAGTAGACGTTGCGGTCGGCCAGGCTCTCCTGCAGGCCCACGTAGGAGCCGTAGCGCAGGGCGGCGTCGTAGAAGCGGTTGCGGCTGGCGCGCTTGTACAGGCGACGCAGGTAGAGGCGCGCGGCGAAGTGTTCCCAGTCCGGGGCGACCAGGTCGATGCGCGACTCGGCCTCGCGGATCAGCAGGTCGACCAGGTCGTCGGCGCTGAGCTGGGGGCGCCGATGGATCAGCGCCAGCACCGCACGCAGGTAGTCGGCCAGGTCCAGCGTGGGGAAGTCCGCATGCACGCTGCGCAGCGCACGCTCCAGTCTCGCCGGGTCGAACGGCATGCGCCGGTTCCCGGCTTCCTTGGTGATCCAGAGCGGGGCGTGGCCGGCCTCTGCAACCGGCGCGTCCGACAGCAGCGAGGTGGCTGCGGTGTGGTCATCGTGCATCGTCAATCCTTCTTCCCTGTGCCGTTCGGAGTGTCGTGAGACAGAAACCGGGCCTGGCGGAAGCGGGGAGCCGATGAACACAACATAGTGTGGGTCTGTCTCATCGTCAACATCATATGTAGTGTTGACGAGCGGACAGAGATGACCGATTGCCGCAGTTTCGGCGGTTACTTCCAGGGCAGTCCGCGCAGCTGCAGGGCGCGTTGGTGCATCAGTTCGGCATGCAGCCGCACGTAGTCTTCGTCGGTGAACGCCTGCGCCATCGGCGAGCGTGCGGCCTCCTGCGCGACGCGGGCGCGGGCCTGGTCGATGTCGTCGCTGCGCAGCGCCAGGTCGGCCATCACGATCACCCGGCCGGGCTGTACTTCCACGTAGCCACCGGAGACGTATACGTGCAGCGGCGGCTCCGCCTTCAGCGGATACACCGACACCATGCCTTCGCGCAGCGTGCCCAGCAGCGGGGCATGCCGTGCCATCACCCCGAAGCGTCCATTGCTGCCCGGCACGCTCACTTCGCGCACGTCACCGCTCCACAGCTCGCCGGCCAGGCTGATGACCTGCAGTGCGATGCCCTGTGCGTCGTCCAGCAGCGCGGGCAGGGGAGGTGATGCCATGGGACACATCCAGTGGAACTGTCTGCAGCTTAGAGAGCCGGGTGCAAACCGGGGGTGATTGACCGCCACAATCCAAATGCGAGCTGTTATCATTTACGCTGATAGCCACGCCGGTGCCCGCACTGACGAAGCCGACTCAATCGAACGCCCGCCCTGCGCGGTGCGTGTCCATTCCTGTCTGCTTCTGGTGGTGCATGCGTTCAACCCCTGTCGTTTCCAGCCTACCGGCCCTGGTCTTCGCGGCCTGGGTCGGGACCATGGCGATGATGGCGTTCGTGGCCGTGATCGGCCCGGTGGTCCGCCTGCTGGGACTCTCGGAGTGGCATGCCGGATTGTCGGTGACGGCGGCTGGCGTGCTGTGGATGCTCTCCGCACGCCGTTGGGGCGCACTGAGCGACCGGATCGGACGCCGCCGCGTGCTGCTGACCGCGCTCGCCGCGTATGCGGTGATCTATGTGCTGATGGCCGTGTTCGTGGACGCCGCGTTGCGCTCGGCGCCGGCGGTGTGGGTGTCGGTACTGGTGCTGGTGGGTACGCGTGCGCTGGTCGGTTTGTTCTATGCCGCCGTTCCGCCGACCGCCGCCGCGCTGGTGGCCGATGAAGCCGCGCCGGGCCAACGCGCCGGTGCGATGGCCAAGCTCGGCAGCGCGAATGCGCTGGGCATGGTGATCGGGCCCGCAGCGGCCGGTTGGGTCGCCTTCCACAATCTCGCGCTGACGTTGTACGTGGCCGCATTGCTGCCGGTGCTGGCGCTGCTGGTGATTGCATGGCGCCTACCGAAGGCGGCTCCGGCTGCAGCAGCGGGCAAGGGGCCGCAGGCGCCCCTGGGCCGGTTCGATCCACGCCTGCGCCTGCCGATGATGGCCGTGTTCGCCGCGATGATTTCGGTGACCATCGCGCAGGTCACGGTCGGCTTCTTTGCCATCGACCGCCTGCAGCTGGCCCCCGCGGCCGGTGCGCGCATGGCCGGGCTGGCGCTGACGGCGGTGGGTGTCGGCCTGATCCTGGCGCAGATGCTGGTGATGACCTTCAAGCGCATGCCACCCCGCCACTGGATCGCGCTGGGGGCGCTGATCGCGGCGCTGGGATTCGGTTCGGTGGCGCTGGTCACGTTGCCCTGGCAGCTGCTGGCGACCTATGCGGTCGCGGCGTTTGGCATGGGCTTTGTGTTTCCCTCGTTCCAGGCGCTGGCCGCCGATTCGGTGGAGGCGCACGAGCAGGGCGCCGCCGCCGGCGCGGTGGCGGGCGTGCAGGGGCTGGGCATGGTGATCGGCCCGATGGTCGGCACCCTCCTGTACCGCATTGCGCCCAGCGTGCCGTACCTGCTGGTCGGCGCGGTGCTGTCTGCGCTGGCAGTCGCGGCGTTGCTGCACGGCAGGCGTGCGCCATGAACGATGCCGTCCGCACATGCGACACCGTCGATGGCACCGCTGAAGACGTGGCGGTCGACACGGCGACGCGCTTCCAGCTGCGCGTGGCCGGGCGCACGCTCGAAGCGCGCGGCTGCCTCGCAACGCTGTCCGCTGGTGGCACCGCCACGCTGGAGGCGCGCGTGCGCGCGTTCTTCGCGGCCCGGCAACGCGGTCCGGCGCTGCTGGTCGGGCTGGTGCCCTTCGACCCGCAGGCGCCCGATGCGCTGTTCCAGCCGCAGTCGCTGGGGCAGGGCAGCCGTGAGCCCGCGTCCGTGTCGCCGCGCTTTCGTGGCGGGATCCATGCCGAACCCGCTGCCGCGCAGTATGCCGCGAGCGTGGCAACGGCAGTGTCCCGGCTGCGCCAGCCAGGCGCACCGCTGCAGAAAGTGGTCCTCGCACGCACCCTGCGTGTGCAGTCGCACACCCCCATCGATCCGCACGCGCTGGTCGCGCGGCTCGGCCGCGACCCGGACGCGGTGACCTACCTGGCACCGCTGCCGGTTGCCGCCAACCAGCCTCCGGCATGGCTGGTCGGGGCCAGCCCGGAACGGCTGGTGTCGCGCCGTGGCCGCCAGGTGCTCTCGCATCCGCTGGCCGGTTCGGCGGCACGCCATGCCGACCCGGAACAAGACGCCCGGGCCGCGCGTGAGCTGCTGGCGTCTGCGAAAGACCACGATGAGCACCGCTACGTCGTCGAGGCCATCGTCGAGGCGCTGCGGCCGTATTGCGATGCGATCGATGCGGCGCCGCAACCCACGCTGCATGCCACCACCACGCTGTGGCACCTGGGCACGCGCATCGAAGCGACGCTGCGCGATCCAACAACCTCGGTCGCCACGCTGCTGGCCGCGCTGCATCCCACCCCGGCGGTGTGTGGCACGCCGCCGAGCCTGGCGCGCGACGCCATCCACGAACTGGAGCCGGTGCCGCGCGGGTTTTACGCCGGTGCGGTTGGCTGGATCGATGCCAACGGCGATGGCGACTGGTACGTGGCGATCCGCTGCGCGCGCGTGCAGGGCACGCAGGCCTGCATCCACGCCGGTGCCGGCATCGTGGCCGGTTCCGAACCGGCGGCGGAAGTGGCCGAGACCGCGACGAAATTCGGGGCGCTGCTGGCCGCGCTGGGCGCGGACGGTGCCTTGTCGACTGATTCCTGGAGTTGCTGATGGTTGTTCCCGTTGCTCCCGCCCGCGTTCCCCTGCGCCAGGCCTGGCCGCCGGGGCTGGTTGCCCGCTATCGCGCCGCCGGGTACTGGCGCGGCGAAACCTTTCCCGGCTTCCTGCGCGAGCGCGCGCAGCAGTACGCAGATGACATCGCCGTGGTCGGCGGCGAGCGTCGGCTGAGCTATGCGCAGCTGTGGGATGAGGCCGGGCGCATCGGCGCCGGCCTGCTCGGCCACGGGCTGCAGCCCGGCGACCGGGTGGTGGTGCAGCTGGGCAATACCGTGGAATTCGTGACCGTGGTCTGCGGCCTGTTCCGCGCCGGGCTGGTGCCGGTGTATGCGTTGCCCGCCCACCGCTTCACCGAAGTGGCGCACGTGCTGCGCAAGGCCGAGGCCAACGCCTACATCACCACCGCGCAGTACGAAGGCTTCGATTACCGCCTGTTGGCGCGCGAGCTGCAGGCCGCGATTCCCGCGCTGCGCCACGTGCTGGTGGTGGGCGATGCCGCCGAGTTCACCGCGGTCGACGCGTTGCAGGGCGACACCGCGCATCTGCCGCCCGACCCGGACCCGCAGGCGGTCGCGTTCCTGCAGCTGTCCGGTGGCAGCACCGGCCTCTCCAAGCTGATTCCGCGCACGCATGACGATTACCTTTACTCGTTCCGCGCCAGCAACGCGATCTGCGGGATCACCCGCGACAGCGTGTACCTGGTCGCCCTGCCGGCCGCGCATAATTTCCCGATGAGTTCGCCGGGTTTCTTCGGTGCGCTCTACGCCGGCGCGCGCGTGGTGCTCAGCGCCGGCGCCGGGCCGGACACGGCCTTCCCGCTGATCGCGCGCGAGCGGGTGACCTGTGTCGGCCTGGTGCCACCGCTGGCGCTGCTGTGGGCGCAGGCCGCGGCCACCACCGCGCATGAGCTTTCCAGCCTGCAGGTGGTGCAGGTGGGCGGCGCCAAGCTGGTGCCGGAGGCCGCGCGCCGGGTGATCGACGGACTCGGCTGCCAGCTGCAGCAGGTATTCGGCATGGCCGAGGGCCTGGTCAACTACACCCGCCTGCATGATCCGCTGGACTGCGTGCTCGGCACCCAGGGCCGCCCGATTTCGCCGGACGACGAAGTTCTGGTGGTGGACGACCACGGCCACCCGGTCGCACCGGGCGAGGTCGGCCACCTGCTCACGCGCGGTCCATACACGATCCGCAGTTACCACAACGACCCCGGCGCCAATGCGCGTTCCTTCACCGAGGACGGCTACTACCGCACCGGCGACATGGTCCAGCAGCTGCCCGGTGGCTATCTGGTGGTGCAGGGCCGCGCGGGCGACCACATCAACCGCGCCGGCGAGAAGATCTCCGCCGAGGAGATCGAGGACCACCTGCTGGCGCACGCCGGCGTGTTCGACGCCGCCGTGGTCTCGATGCCCGACCCGTACCTGGGCGAGCGCAGCTGTGCGTTCGTGATCGCGCGGGGTGAGCGCCCCAGTGCGGCCAGCCTGAAGGCCTGGGTGCGCGGGCGCGGCCTGGCCGCCTTCAAGGTGCCTGACCAGGTGGTGTTCGTTGATGCCTTCGGTACCACCGCGGTGGGCAAGGTCAGCCGCCGCGAACTGCGCGCCCAGCTGCGCGCCCAGCACATTGCACAGACAGGAGAGACGCGCTGATGGCGTTGCCCCGCATTACCGATTACGCCTTGCCCACCGCCGCCGAGCTGCCGCCGCCGCGTGGGCCATGGCGGCCGGAGACGGCGCGCCTGGCGCTGCTGGTGCACGACATGCAGCGCTATTTCCTGGCGCCCTTCGGTGCCGACAGCGCGCCGCTGTCGCCGGCGGTGGCCAACATCGCGCGGTTGATCGCGCACTGCCGTGCACGCGGGATTCCGGTGTTCTACACCGCGCAGCGCGGCCACCAGGACCGCCGCGACCGCGGGCTGCAGGCCGACCTGTGGGGCCCGGGGATGCACGCCACCGCCGAGCATGAAGCCATCATCGACGCGCTGGCGCCAACCGACGGCGACCATGTGCTGGTCAAGCACCGTTACAGCGCGTTCCAGCGCAGCAACCTTGAAACCCTGATGCGCGTGCGCGGCCGCGACCAGCTGCTGGTTACCGGCGTGTACGCGCATATCGGCTGCACCGCCACCGTGGCGGAGGCGTTCCAGCGCGACATCGAAGCCTTCATCGCCGCAGACGCGGTGGCCGACTTCTCGCGCGAGGACCACGATCAGGCGCTGCGCTGGATCGCGCGCACCTGCGGCGTACCGATGACCACCGACCAACTGCTGAAGACGCTCGCATGACCGATTCCCTGGCCCCCGCGCCGCTCACCCTGGAGCGCATGCGCGCCGATGTCGCCGACCTGCTGGGCGAGCCGCCCGAAGCGGTGGGCGACGACGACCACCTGATGGACCTGGGGTTGGATTCGATGCGCGTGCTCGGGCTGGTGCTGGCCTGGGGCAATACCGGCATTGCGCTGGAATTCGGCCATCTGGCCGAGCACACCACACTGGCCGGCTGGTGGCAGGTGGTGCAGAAGTTGCAGGCGCGGGCCCGCGTCGACGCATGAGCGGGGGCGCGGCCAGCGGGATTCCAGCGGACGCCCTGTGCTGGCCGTTGAGCGAGGCGCAGCGCGGGTTGTGGTTCGCGCAGCGCGTGCTGGAAGAGCCGCCGGGCAGCACCCGGCGCTACGGGGCCGGAGCTGCAGCGTTCAATACTGCGCACGCGATCTGGTTCGACGGTGGGCTGGACCTGGCCCGCTTCACGGCGGCGGCGGACACGGCGGCGGCCGAGGCGGAAGCGCTGCGGCTGCGCATGGCCGCCGACGCGGAAGGCGTGCCGTGGCAATGGCTGGATCCCGCACACGTGCCGCTGTTGCAGGTGGTGGACGTGTCCACGGCAGCGGATCCGGAGCAGGCGGTGCGCGATGCGATGCAGGCCGAGCGCCTGCGACCGGTCGATCCCGCGCGTGACCGGCTGGCCCGGCAACGGCTGTACGTAGTGGGGCCGCAGCGCGTGGCCTGGTACGTGCGGGTGCACCACCTGGCGACGGACGGTTACGGCATGGCGTTGTTCAGTGCACGGGTCTGCGCGCTGTACAACGGCGGCGACAGTGAACCGCTGCAGCCGCTGCGGCCGGTCCTGGACGAAGACGCGCAGTACCAGGCCGACGACCGGCGCACGCGCGATGCCGCGCACTGGCACGCCTACCTGCAGGGGACGACGCCGGCCGAAGGGCTGGGCGGCGGCACGGCGGCCGCAGCAGCCGACGCGCACCGCTTCACCCGGCCGATGGACGCCGCGCTGCGCGAACGGCTGCTCAGCGCAGCGCAGGCGATCGGCCAGCCGTGGCCGGACCTGCTCACCACGCTGACCGCGGAGTACTGCCGGCGGTACAGCGCGACCGAGGAAGTGATGGTGGGGGTGCCGTTCATGGGCCGGCTGGGCAGTGCGTCGGCGCGGGTGCCAGCGATGGTGATGAACGTGCTGCCGCTGCGGGTCGGGGCACGCGACGACGACCGGATCGACGCCAGCGTGCGCGACACTGCGCGCTTGCTGGTGCGGGGACGTCGGCACGGGCGTTATCGCGGCGAGCAGCTGCGCCGCGACCTGGGCTGGGTCGGCTTGCAGCACCGGCTGCATGGGCCGCTGGTCAATGTGCAGCCGTTCTACCGGCCGCTGCCGTGGCAGGGGGTCACGGCGCAGCTGGAGGTGCTGTGCACCGGGCCGGTGGACGACATCAACCTCGGCTTCCGCGGCGATGCGGTCAGCGCGCTGGTGCTGGAGATCGAGGCCAACCCGGCGCGGCACGCGGCGGCGGCACTGCCGAAGCATGCCGAGCGCCTGCTGCATTTCGTGTCGGCCGCGCTGGAGATGCAGGCGCGTGGGGGAACGCTGGGCGAGGTCGCGCTGTGCACGCCTGCGGAGGAGCGCCGCTGGGTGCAGGAGGCCAACGCCACCGGGCACGCAGTGCCGGACGTCTCGCTGGTGGCGCTGTTGATGGCGCGGATGACGGCTACGCCGGACGCCACGGCACTGGTGTTCGAAGGCGAGTCGCTCAGCTACGCGGAACTGGAGCGGCGCAGCCGTGCCCTGGCATTGCAGCTGCAGGCGCTCGGCGTAGGCCGCGAGTCGCGCGTGGTGGTGGCGCTGCCGCGCTCGCTGTCGCTGCTGGTCGCGCTGGTGGCGGTGCTGCGCGCAGGGGGCGCGTACCTGCCGGTGGACCTGGACCACCCCGACGCGCGCCTGCGTCGGATCCTGGACTCGGCAGCGCCGCGATGCGTGCTGGTCGAACCCGGCGATGCCGCGCGCTTCGAGGGCTGCCGCCTGCTGACGCCGGGGCAGTGGCACACCGACAGCGAGGCTGCGCTACCCGATACGGTCCAGCCCGACGATGCCGCCTACGTGATCTACACCTCCGGGTCCACCGGCGAGCCCAAGGGGGTGCTGGTCGAGCATCGGGCGATCGTCAACCGGCTGGAATGGATGCGCTGCCACTACGCGGTGGATGCGCAGGCGCGCGTGCTGCAGAAGACCCCGGCCACCTTCGATGTGTCGGTCTGGGAATTCTTCCTGCCGCTGATCAGCGGGGCGACGCTGGTGATCGCGCCGCCGGCGATGCATCGCGACCCGCAGGCGCTGACCCGGCTGATCCGCGACGAACGCATTTCGATCCTGCATTTCGTGCCGTCGATGCTGGACGCATGGCTGGCCATGCCCGACCTGGATGCGCTGCCGCTGCAGCAGGTATTCACCAGTGGCGAAGCACTGGACCCTGGACTGCGCGACCGTTTCCACGCCCGCGTCGATGCACGGCTGCACAACCTGTACGGGCCCACCGAGGCCGCCGTGGACGTGAGTTTCTGGCCGGCCACCCGCGAGGACCGCTCCGACCCGGTGCCGATCGGTTACCCGGTCTGGAATACCCAGCTGTACGTGCTGGACGCGCGGCTGCGGCCGCTGCCGGCCGGCGTGGTGGGTGACCTGTACCTGGGCGGGGTGCAGCTGGCACGGGGGTACCTCGGCCGCGATGACCTGACCACCGAACGCTTCCTGGCCAACCCGCACCTGCCCGGACAGCGCCTGTATCGCAGTGGCGATCGTGCGCGCTGGCGCGAGGATGGCGCGCTGGAGTACCTGGGGCGCGGCGACCACCAGGTCAAGCTGCGCGGACTGCGCATTGAACTGGGCGAGATCGAAGCGGCCCTGCGCAGCGCACGGGGCGTGGCGCGCGCCGAAGTGCTGCTGCATGCGCCGGACGGCATGCCGGCACGACTGCTTGCGTACGTGTCCGGCGATGACGTGGATGCCGCCGTGGTGCAGGCTGCAGTGCGCGCGCAGCTGCCGGATTACATGGTGCCTTCGGCGATCATGCGCATTCCTGCGTGGCCGGTGACCTCGAACGGCAAGCTGGACCGAAGCGCATTGCCGTTGCCGGAGGCGGCCGAGGGCGGCGGACGCGCCGCCGGGTCGCCCACCGAACACGTGCTCGCCGCACTGTTCCAGCAGGCGCTGGGACTGCCTGCGCCGGTGCCGGCCGATGCCGATTTCTTCGCACTTGGCGGCGATTCGCTGAGCGCGGTGCACCTGTTGCTGGCGATCCAGCAGCAGTGGCAGCGCGATCCCGGGTTGGGCGCGATCTTCGCCGCACCGACGGTGGCCGGACTGGCCGCGCGCCTGGACGCGGCCGCGCAGGACACCGACCATGCGCTGGGACCGACGCTGGTGCTGGCACGCGGTGAGCCGGGCAGGGCGCCCTTGTTCGTGATCCATCCCGCCGGTGGCATTGCGTGGAACTACCGCACGCTGGCGCGGGCGCTGAGTCCCGGGCGCGACGTGCACGGGCTGCAGTCGCCCGCGATCGATGCCACCGCGCCCCTGCCGGACAGCATTGAAGCGCTGGCTGCCGACTACGCGTCGCGAATTATCGCGCTGCATCCGCAGGGCCCGGTGCACCTGCTCGGCTGGTCGGTCGGGGGCATCATCGCCCAGGCCATCGCCGTGCACCTGCAGGCGCACGGTCGCGAGGTCGGTGCGCTGGTGCTGCTGGACGCGTATCCCAGCGAGTGCTGGCGGGCCGAGCCCGAACCGGATGCGGTGGCCGCGTTGCGTGCCCTGTTGGCGATTGCCGGGCACGACCCGGAGCAGCACCCCGGGCTGGACAGCCGCGAACGCATCGTCGCCTTCCTGCGCCAGGGCGACAGTGCCTTGGGCAACCTGCCCGAACCGGTGCTCGATGGCGTGGTGCGCGCGGTGACCGGCACCAATCGCCTGATCCGCGAGCATCACCACCGCCATTACAACGGCACCCTGGTGCACGTGCGCGCCGGCAACGACCATGTGCAGCGACCGCACCTGCAGTCCGCACTGTGGCAGGCCCATGCCGCCCGCGTCGAAGCGCTGCCACTGCCGTTCCTGCATGCCGAACTCACCGGGCATGAGGCGGTGGCGCAGCTGGCGCCGTGGTTGTCGGCGCGACTGCAGCACTGGGACGTTCTCCAACAGGACCACACGACATGAAGCTGAGCGGATTCGACGGCACCCTGGCACTGGTTACCGGTGCGGGCGGCGGCATTGGCAACGCGCTGGTGCAGCAGCTGCTGGACAGCGGCTGCGTGGTGGTCGCGAGCGACCTGGCCGCGCCGGTGTTGCCTGCACATCCCCGCCTGCATGCACGGGTGCTGGATGTCGCTGACGCGGCGGCGGTGGATGCCCTGGTCACCGAGGTGGAGGCCACGCTTGGGCCGATCGGCTTCGGCATCAGCGTGGCGGGCGTGCTGCAGGTTGGCGAGGTGGTGGGGATCGACGACGCGCAGTGGCGCCGCGTGTTCGCGGTCAACGCCGATGGCGTGTTCCATCTAGGCCGTGCCCTGGCACGCGTGATGACGCCGCGCGGGCACGGCGCCATCGTCACGGTCAGCTCGAATGCGGCCGGCGTGCCGCGCCATGGCATGGCCGCGTATGCGGCGTCCAAGGCGGCCGCGACCATGTTCACCCGCTGCCTCGGACTGGAGCTGGCGCCGCATGGCATCCGCTGCAACATCGTGGCGCCGGGCTCGACCCTGACCCCGATGCAGACCGGCATGTGGGCCGACGACAACGGCGCGCAGCGCGTCATTGACGGCAGTCCGGAGACCTACAAGGCGGGCATTCCACTGCGCAAGCTGGCGACGCCAGGCGACATCGCGCAGGCGGTGATGTTCCTGCTCTCCGACCAGGCCGGCCACATCGCGATGAGCGACCTGTACGTGGACGGCGGCGCGACCCTGCGCGGTTAGCGCGCGGTGCGGGCGCGGCGTGGCTTGGCCGGTGCGCGGCCGGGCGCGCTGTCGCGGCTGGGCAGGGTGCCGCGCTGCTGCATCTGTTCCAGCCAGGCCAGGTTGTCGACGTAGGCCAGGAAGTGTTCCAGATAGGCGGGCGAGACGTCGCCCATCCAGCCAATGGCCCGGTGCACCAGCACACTGGAATTCAACGGGCCGCCGTCGCTGGGGGTCTGCGCCAGCGTCTGCCGGACCTGGCCGGCAGTGCGCAGCTGCGCCCACCGGGTGCGGAACTGCGCCAGCGCAGGCAGCGCCGGGTAGTCCGGGTTGTGGCTTGCGCGGGGTGTGCCGAGGGGCGCCAGCGTGTTCAGCGGTGAGGCGGTGTCGGCGGTCGCGGTGGCAGCGGGACGTGCCGCCAGCCGGCTGGCGTATGCGTCCAGCAACGTTTCAAGGCGCGCATCGAGCGTGCGGCGCAGCGCGCCCTGCGTGGCCTGGCTGCGCCGCTGCAGCGCTTCCAGGAACGCAAACTGCACCGGATCCACGCGATCCAGCTGCTGCGCCCGCCACTTGGCGAGGCGATCGGTGGCGGCGGAGCGGTTACCGTCCATCGCCTGCGGCGCTCGGCTTCAGGCGCGGCATTGGTGCCATTTCCACACGGCGGTTGCGCGCGCGGCCTTCCTCGTCGGCATTCGAACCCACCGGCTGCTCGGCGCCGAACGCGGCGGCGAACACCGAGCCGGCCGGTACGCCTTCGGCGATCAGGGTGCGGGTCACGGTCAATGCACGCTCGGCGGACAACTCCCAGTTGTCGGCGAACTGCCGGTTGCTGTCGCGCACCGGCTGGTCATCGGTAAAGCCGCTGACCATCAGAATTTCCTCGCGCGAAGCCAGGTAGCCGCTGAGCGGCGCGGCCAGGCTGCGCAGCAGTTCGCGGCCTTCCGGCTGCAGCTGGTCGGAGTTGAGCGCGAACAGTACGTTGCCGCGGATGCCGATGCGGCCATCCACCAGGGTCACCCGGCCGGCCGCGAGCGGCGCGGCCAGTGCCTGCTCCAGGGTCTGGCGGCGCTTGGCTTCGGCCTCGCGCTGCGCCACTTCCTGGTCCAACCGGTGCGAGAGCTCCAGCTGCAGTGCGACCACGCCGACCAGGATCAGCACGAACGCACCCAGCAGCACCGACATCAGGTCGCCGAAGGCGGCCCAGATCGGTGCGCCGGTTTCGTTCTCCAGCTCGATCTCGTCGCTCATGCGGTGGCGGCCCCGGCGCTGCGGCGACGGCCGGCCAGCTGCTGCAGTTCTTCAATGATCTGCTGCTGCGACAGCACGCTCAGGTCGATCACTTCGCGCGCCTGGGTCACGTAGTAGGCGAGCTGCTCATCGCTGCGGGTCATCGACGCGTCCAACGCGCCGGCGACCTGCTGCAGCTGTTCGCCCAGCCCGGTGCTGGCGCTGCCGAAGCTCTGCATGGCGGCGCCGAACGCATCGGCCAGGCTGGCCACTTCCACCGCGCTGCCGCTGACCTGCGCGGCCACGTCTTCCAGCTTGCCGGTCTCGGCGGCGATATGCGTGGTGAACTGCGTGCCCACACGCTCCAGCAGCTCGGCCGAGGTGCTGACCAGCGCGTCGACGGCGGTGCGCTGTTCGGTGGAGGCATGGTTGACCGCATCCAGCAGGGTTTCCAGCGTGCCCAGCAGGCGGGTCCGTTCTTCCAGCATGGCGGTGTCGCGGACCATGCTGTCGGAGAGTTTCTGGCGCAGCTCGGCGACCACCTCGGCGGCGGCCTTCGGCGCTTCGGAGGCCAGCGTGACCAGTCGCGAGATTTCGCTGATGGTCTCGGCGGCATGCGCCTGGGCCTGGGTGCCGATCTCATGCGCGGTGCGCGAGAGCGTCTCGCACACGGCCTGCTGGCTGGCCGCGACCTGCGCGCCGTTCTCGGCCCACTGCTGGCCGAGCTGCGAGGACAGCTGCGCGAACGCATCGCGCCAGGTATCCAGGCGCTGCGTGTCGCGCGCTTCCAGGCGTTCCTGCAGGCCGCTGTGCGACGCCTGCAGGCTGTCCGCCAGTGTTTCCACCAGCGCGGTGGCGCGCTCGGTGTGGGTATCGCTGAAGCGGCCCAGCGCAACGTCGAGCTGCGCAATCAGGGTGGCATGGGTCTGCTGCTGCACGGCCTGCGCGTCGTTCCACTGCGTGGCGGTGGCATCCAGACGTGCGGCCACGGCGTCGGCGCTGGCATCCAGGCGGGCAGCCAGCGTTTCCAACAGCTGTACGGCGCGCTGGTCGTGCGCCTCGTTGAGTGTGGCCAGGGTCGCGCGCAGGTTGGTCGACAGGGTGTCGTGGGCCTGGCGCTGCGCGTCGAGCGCGGCGTTCCAGGTCGCGTCGGTGGCGGCGCGGCTGGTCTCGAAGCCCGTGGCCAGG
Source organism: Stenotrophomonas sp. VV52 (assembly GCF_002893095.1). Classification (GTDB taxonomy): domain Bacteria; phylum Pseudomonadota; class Gammaproteobacteria; order Xanthomonadales; family Xanthomonadaceae; genus Stenotrophomonas; species Stenotrophomonas aracearum. Next base: position 689,391 of record NZ_PKQQ01000001.1, read on the forward strand.
CCATCGAGCTGCGCACGCACGGCGTCGCCGACGGTGCCCTGCAGGGCGGTGGTCTGCTGTGCAATCCCTGCCATGGTCTCCGCCATGATCGGCTGCAGCGCGTCGCCGACCGCGCGCGCACTCTGCGCGACGCTGGCCTCCAGCGCCTGCTGCACGGATGCGGCCAGGCGCTCATGGGCGGCCTCTGCGCGGGTGTGGAAGCTGTCCTGGCTGCTAGCCAGGCGCTCGCCAGCGGCGCCACTCTGCTGTTCGATCGCCGCGCTCATCGCTTCCAGGCGATCCACCAGTGCCGGCATCAGTCCGGCCTGGGCCTGCAGCAGGCGGAACGCTTCGGCGCGCTGCCAGGCCTGCGAATGCACGTGCAGGGTGGTGGCGATGCGGGTGTCCAGCTGCTGCACCACCTGCAGGCGTTCGCGCCGGCACAGCGCCGCGAGCAGGCCGAGCATGGCCGAGGTCGCCACACCGGCGATCGAGGTGCCGAATGCCACGGCCAGGCCTTCCACCGGCGCGCCGAGCGAGCCCCGGATGGCCTGGAGGTCGGTCGCACTGCCCAGCGCGAGGCCGGTGCCGCGCAGGGTCGCCATCATGCCGAGCAGGGTGCCGAGCATGCCCAGCAGCACCAGCAGGCCGACCAGGTACGGGGTCAGCACCGGCGCGGGCAGCGCGACGCGCTCGCCTTCCACGCGCAGCCGCACCGCATTGCGCAGGGCATCGGGCACCTTGGTCAGCCAGTCGCCCAGGCTGGACGGCGCCTCGGCGGCGTCGGCCACGGCCTGCGCCAGTCCGGCAGTGCCCTGCCGGTACCGGTGAAGTTCCAGCGCACCGGCGCAGTAGCAGGCCGCGATCACCAGGGCGACGGCGACGCCGACCAGGTTGCTGCCGACGTACCCGGCGCCTATCCAGCCCACCGCCAGCAGGCCGGCGAGGAAAACAACAACGTAAAGAGGAGTTCTGAACATGACAGCCCGGTTAGTGGGGGCGAAGCGCTGCAAGCAGGCCTTCGATGGGGTGGAAACGAACGTCCAGTTCGGCCATCAGCACGGCCTGCATGTCGTTCCTGAATATCTGCAGCCAGCCGGCGTCGGGATCGGCCCCGTCGCCACCGGCGTCGTCGCGCAGGCGCTCGAAATGGGCGCCCAGCAGGGTCGGCACGCTCGCCAGCAGCTGCTGCTCGCGCGGGCTCAGGGCCTGTTCCATCGCGGCGTCCACCTCGGCCAGGCGCGGCAGCTCGCCGGGTTCCTGGCTGAGCCGGTCGCGCAACTGGCCGCGCAGGCGCCCGGTCGCGGTCAGCATGGCGCGCTGCACGGTGAGGCAGCGCTGGCGGAACGCGATCGGGTCGATCCTGACCGGTGCGCCGGCGTCCGGGGTGGACTGGATGGACTGGACCAGGCTGGCACGCACCTTCGCGCATTCCTCGGCCAGCGCTTCCACCCCGGTCGGCTCGCTGCCCGCCGGGGCCGGCAGGCGCCCGTCCAGCGCGCGCGACAGCGCGACCGCACGGGTCCAGTCGATCCACTGGCTGAGCCGGTCGGACAGGTCCGGCCCGGTGCGCGGGGCGTTGCGGTCGGCCAGCGCCGCCAGCAACCGGATGAAGGGCGGGCCGGGGACAGGCGTGCGGTGCTGCTTTTTCGCCATGGTACCGGTCAAAAACCGCGAATTTTACACTGGAATGACGGCCGGGCTCGCTGAATGCCCGGGCGGCCCGGCGCGGCGGCGCTTCCACACGCCGTGAACACGCGCGTATGCGCCGCGCTTACATGCGGTTGCCTACGGTGGGGGCGGGCCAACCCATCGCCCGCAATCTTTCCAGGAGTCCACCATGCAGATCCCCGAAAAAACCCTTGTAGTGGTCGCCGACGGCGGCTCGGCCCGTGTATTCACCAACGTGGGTGACGGCCGCACGCTGCAACTGAAGCAGGACGAGGAACTGCAGATCCGCGACATCAGCCCGGAAGGCGTGTCCGGCCAGGGGCCGTCCGGTTCGGTGCCCAAGGACATGAGCATTTCCCAGCTCAACGAAGCCACCTTCGCCAAGCAGCTGGCCCAGCAGCTGAACGACCACGCGCTGAAGAACCGCTACAGCCACCTGATCCTGGTGGCCGACCCGAAGACGCTGGGGCATATCCGCCCGCAGCTGCACAAGGAAGTGGAGTCGCGCATGCTCAAGGAGATCGCCAAGGACCTCACCAATTCCACGCTGGACGACATCCAGCGCGCCCTGGTGGCCTGAGCATGGCCTTCGCGACCCGCTATGCAGATCAGTTGGAGCCAACCCGTGCCGAGGTCGAGGCCGGCACGGGCTGGCAGCTGCTGGAGTTCGGCACCGACTGGTGCGGGCACTGCCAGGCCGCGCAGCCGGCGGTGCGCGGGTTCGTGGACGGCCACCCCGACCTGGCGCACCGCAAGGTTGAGGACGGCAAGGGGCGCCCGCTCGGGCGCGCCTTCACGGTGAAGCTGTGGCCGACCCTGGTGCTGCTCAAGGACGGCCAGGAGCAGGCGAGGGTGGTGCGGCCGACCGCACCAGCAGACCTGCAGCCGCTGGAGCAGGCCCTCGACGCCGGGTAGGTCCGGCCGCTAGCCGGGCACGGATATACCAAAATTCCCAATTTGTCCAAAAAGGGTATACTGGCCCCGTCCGCCGTTGGAGTTCCGCCATGAGCCTGCCTTTGGATGTGCCCGGTCTTGAAAAGGCCACCGCGTCGTCGGTGAAGACCCGCGGCTGGCCGAGCCTGATGCGCACCGTGCGCGAGAAGCAGGCGCTGGTGATCACCAACCACAACCACCCCGAAGCGGTGATCGTGGACATCAAGGCCTACCAGGAGCTGCTGGCCCGCGCGGCCGGCAGCCAGGATGACGGCCGCCAAGGCGAACTCGAGCGCCTGCGCGCCGAGTTCGACACCGCCCTGTCCAGCCTGCAGCGCGAGGGCGGCCTGGGCAAGGTGCTCGGCCAGCCGATCCGCCGTGGCAAGGCGACGCTCCTTGGCCCCTCGCTCTGACCGGTGGCGAAGATCCTGGTGTTGGCCGGCGTCAACGGCGCCGGTAAAAGTTCGCTGTTGGGCACGTGGCTGCGCGAAGCCGGCCTGACCTGGTTCAACCCCGATGCGTTCACCCGGCGGCTGGTGGAGCAGGGCTGGCCCCTGGATGAAGCCAATGCCGCGGCATGGAGTGAGGGCACCCGACGGCTGCGCCAGGCGATGGCCGACGGCACCGATTTCGCATTCGAGACAACGCTGGGGGGCAACACCATTCCGCGCCTGCTGCGCGAGGCGTGCGACAGCCACGAGGTGGCGATCTGGTTCTGCGGCTTGCAGAGCGTTGCACTGCACGTGCAGCGCGTGGCTGATCGGGTCAGCCAGGGCGGTCATGACATTCCGCAGGACAAGATCCGTGCGCGTTACGATTCCGCGCGCGAAAACCTGATCGCGTTGTTGCCGTACCTTGCCGAGCTGCACGTGTACGACAACAGCGCGCCGGTGGATGCGCAGGGCAGGGCAACGCCGCTGCCGCTGCTGCAGCTGGATCGCGACGGACTGCATCATCCGGTGACGGTGATCGATCTGCTGAAGACGCCGGATTGGGCGAAACCCATCGTGATGCGTGCGATGGAACTGCACGCGAACGGTTGATCGCAGTGCATGGAAAACGCTTGAAAACAGGTGTTTTCTGCAGCATGTGAAGACATGGCCAGGGCCCGGCGGGTCAAATGTGGTAACATGCATCGCTTGATCATTGTCCCGGGCCGTTGCCCGTCTCTCGGTCATCCTTCCTGCAGCGCCGTTGTGTTTTCGCGGCCGTCCGGGAGCGTCTGTTGCCACCCCTCTTCGCGCATCGTGCCGCGTTCTTCCAGAGGCGGTCTTTTCCTGTGCCTTGCGCGGGGACGCCAGGCGTCGGGATGACCCTGCTTGCAGGAGAAAGCAGATGCAGGAAGTGCATGCCGCACATGCGCATTTCGGTTGGTTCAAGCGCCGCCGCCAGATGAAGGTCGACGAAGTCACTGTCGTTGACCGCCCCATGTTGAAGAAAGCCGTCGGCGCTGCCGCGCTCGGCAATGCGGTGGAATGGTTCGACTTCGGTGTGTACGGCTATCTCGCCGTTACCCTGGGCCATGTGTTCTTCCCGACCAGCAGCCCAACCGCGCAGCTGATCGCCACCTTCGCCACCTTCACCGTGGCCTTCCTGGTCCGTCCGCTCGGCGGGCTGGTGTTCGGTCCCCTCGGCGACCGCTATGGTCGACAGAAAGTGCTGGCCTTCACCATGATCCTGATGGCGCTGGGCACCTTCAGCATCGGCCTGATTCCCTCCTACGACAGCATCGGCATGTGGGCGCCCGCGCTGCTGCTGATCGCGCGGCTGGTACAGGGCTTCTCCACCGGTGGCGAGTACGGTGGCGCAGCGACCTTCATCGCCGAATACTCCACCGACCGCAACCGCGGCCTGATGGGCAGCTGGCTGGAGTTCGGCACGCTCGGCGGCTACATCGCCGGTGCGGCCACCGTGACCGTGCTGCACATGGCGCTGAGCAGCAGCCAGATGCTGGACTGGGGCTGGCGCCTGCCGTTCCTGATCGCCGGGCCGTTGGGCCTGCTCGGGCTGTACATGCGCATGAAGCTGGAAGAAACCCCGGCCTTCCGCGCGTATGCCGAAGAAGCCGACAAGCGCGACCTGGAACGTCCGGGCCTGGGCGCGCTGCTGCGCGTGCACTGGCCGCAGCTGCTCAAGTGCGTGGGCCTGGTGCTCGTCTTCAATGTCACCGACTACATGCTGCTCACCTACATGCCCAGCTACCTGAGCGTAACCATGGGCTACGCCGAGAGCAAGGGCCTGCTGCTGATCATCATCGTGATGCTGGTGATGATGCCGCTCAACGTTGTCGGCGGGTTGTTCAGTGACCGGCTGGGTCGTCGCCCGATGATCATCGGTGCCTGCATCGCCCTGTTCGCGCTGGCCGTCCCGTGCCTGCTGCTGGTCGGCAGCGGCAACGACTGGCTGATCTTCCTGGGTCTTATGCTGCTGGGCCTGGCGCTGGTGTGCTTCACCAGTTCGATGCCGTCCACCTTGCCGGCGTTGTTCTATACGCCCGTGCGTTACAGCGCGCTGTCGATCGCCTTCAACGTGTCGGTCTCTCTGTTCGGGGGCACCACGCCGCTGATCACCGCCTGGCTGGTCGAGCGCACCGGCGATCCGCTGGTGCCTGCTTACTACCTGATGGGCGCGGCCGTGATCGGCCTGATCACCATGCTGTTCGTCAAGGAAACCGCCAACCTGCCATTGCGCGGCTCCCCGCCGGCGGTCGCCAGCGAAGCCGAAGCGCATGCCCTGCTGAAGAGCGACGAAACGGTGACCGTAGACCCGCACCAGCCGACGCTCCCCGAGGCGGCATTGCCGGATGCGCGACCCGCGTAAACTGGACCCCGCGCCGCAACATGCGGCGCGGGGGCATCCAATGCTAGGATCGATCCACCTTGTATCGATCTAAATCCAAATGACCAGAGCGGCGGCAACGGGGTGGGTAGCATTGGCCATGGGCGCCATGCTGGCAGCAGGAGGCGCCACTGCGGCGCCACAGACCGCAGGCGAACGCGCCTACACCGCGGTCGATCCGTTCATCGGCACCGGTGGCGAAGGGCATACCTACCCGGGCGCCACGGTGCCGTTCGGCATGGTCCAGCTCAGCCCCGACACCCGCATCCAGCCGCGTGAGAAGGCCTACGACTGGGCCGCCGGTTATCGTTACGACGACAGCAGCATCGTCGGCTTCTCGCATACCCACTTCTCCGGCAGCGGCCATTCCGACCTCGGCGACGTGCTGGTGATGCCGTTCACCGGCGACCCCGGCCTGGAGCGCGGCGATCCGGAGAAGCCCCGCAGCGGCTACGCCTCGCGTTTCGACCACAAGGACGAAAAGGCCGAGCCCGGCTACTACGCGGTGACCCTGCAGGACTACAAGGTCCGCGCCGAACTCACCGCCAGCGCCCGCACCGGCGTGCACCGCTATACCTACCCGAAGGGCGAGTCGGCCAAGCTGCTGCTCGACCTGCGCACCAGCCTGTACGACTACCCGGGCAAGATCTCATGGTCGCGGCTGCGCGTGCGCGACGACGGCACCATCACCGGCTTCCGCGAAACCCGCGGCTGGGCGCCGGGCCGCCAGCTGTATTTCGCGATGCGCTTCTCGCGCCCGCTGACCGGACACGCGCTGCACAACACCGAGAAGGACATTCCCTACAAGGGCTTCCCGCCGCCGGGCCAGAACGATCCGACCCAGCGCGCACAGATTGAAGGTCGCCAGCTGGTAGGCACGTTCGACTTCGGCAAGCTCGATGCACCGCTGGTGGTGAGCGTGGCGATTTCGCCGGTCAGCGAAGCCGGCGCCATCGCCAACCTTGAAGCCGAAGCCAAGGACCAGGACTTCGACCGCATCCGCGCCGACGCCCGCACCCAGTGGCAGCAGGCGCTGTCGGTGCTGGACATCGAGGCACCGCAGCACGATCGCCGCAGTGCCTACACCGCGCTGTACCACAGCCTGCTGGGGCCGACGCTGTTCATGGACGTGGACGGCCAGTACCGCGGTTCGGACAACGCCGTGCACCGCGCCGAGGGCTATACCAACTACTCTACGTTTTCGCTGTGGGACACCTACCGTGCACTGCACCCGCTGCTGACCCTGGTGCAGCCGGAACAGCGCACCAGCGACATGGTCAATTCGCTGCTTGCCCACCAGCACAACAGCCCCTACGGCATGCTGCCGGTGTGGGCGTTCCACGGCCAGGAAACCTGGTGCATGATCGGTTACCACGCGGTGCCGGTGATCGCCGACGCGTACGTCAAGGGCATCCGTGGCTTCGACGCCGACAAGGCGCTCAAGGCGATGGTCGCCACCGCCAACTACGGCCCCTACGACGGCATCGCGCAGTACCGCGAACTGGGCTGGGTGCCGATCGACGAAGAAGGCGAGGCCGCCAGCAAGACGCTGGAATACGCCTTCGACGACTGGACCATCGCGCGCATGGCTACGGCCATGGGCAAGAACGACGTCGCCACCGAGTTCGACAAGCGCGCCACCAACTGGCGGCATGCCTTCGATGGGGAAACCGGCTTCATGCGCGCCCGCAAGCGCGACGGCAGCTTCCGCACCCCGTTCGATCCCAGCGCCAGCGGCTATGGCACCGACTACACCGAAGGCAACGCCTGGCAGTATTCGTGGTATGTCCCGCAGGACGTGGCCGGCCTGGCCGCTGCACACGGCGGCGCCGACAAGCTGCTGGCGCGGCTGGACGCGGTGTTCGACGCCAAGGTCGACCCGTCGATCTTCGAGCACATGGAAGACATCACCGGCCTGATCGGCTGGTACGCGCACGGCAATGAGCCCAGCCACCACGTGGCCTACCTGTACGCGCATGCCGGGCAGCCATGGCGCACCCAGGCCCGCCTCAAGCAGATCATGGACACCCAGTACGCGGACCGTCCCGATGGCCTGGCCGGCAATGACGACCTGGGCCAGATGTCGGCGTGGTACGTGTTCACCGCGCTCGGGTTCTATCCGGTCGCCCCGGGCAGCGCCGAGTACATCATCGGCCGCCCGTTCCTTCCCAAGGCGGTGTTGAACCTGCCCAACGGCAAGACCTTCCGCATCACCACCGACGGCATGGGCAAGGGCCACGAGTACGTCGGTTCGGTCACGCTCAACGGCAAGCCGCTCAACCGCACGTTCCTGCGCCACGCCGAGATCATGGCCGGTGGCGAACTGCACTTCACCCTGCAGGCCGACGCCAACACCGCGTGGCCGGGGCAGGGCGCCGAGCAGCCGTACTCGATGTCGCACTGACGTCCTTCAGCTGTCTTCGTCCCACCCATCGCCGTCCCCGTCTTCCGGGGGCGGCGATGGCGTTTCCAGGTCCGGGTCGACCGGTTCCAGCAGGGTGTAGTCGTCGCGCTTGAGGTCGCGGAAGGCGCGCCCTACCGGGTAGGCCTCCAGTGCGGGCGAGGGCACGTGCAGGCCGGCGGGCGTGGTGATCGCGCCGGACAGCCAGTCCATCGCCTGCGCTGCGGAAAGGAACACCGGCCCGTCCGGGGTCAGCGGTTTGGGAATGGCCCGGTTGGGCGCGGTCAGCACGGTAAAGCTGTCCAACTGTAGGCCGTCGCCGTCCTCCCAGTGTTCCCACAGGCCGGCCGCGAGCAGGGCAAGCCCGTCGTGTCGTTGCACGAACAGCGGCCACGGCGGGCGGCGGCTGCGGTCGAGTTTGTAGTAGCCGGACAGCGGCACCACGCACGGGCGTTCGGCCCACGCCTTGGCAAAGATCCGGCTGGCGGGCGCGCGGTCGAGACGGGCGGTAACGGTGGTGTAGGTCGTGCTCGGTGTCTTCGACCAGCGCGGGACCAGGCCCCAGATCATCTCCGCCACATGCAGCACCCCGTCGCTATCGCGTGCGAGGACCGACGCGGGCGAGCCCTTGCCGATGTTGTAGCGGTCCGGCGCGGTCGCCAGCGCTTCAGCCAGCTCGCGCGGCAGGCCTTCGGGGACGGACTCGGGTTCGGCGATGGCCTGTGCGAAGCGACGCATAAGCCCAGACTAGGCGGCGGAGCGTGAGCGCGTGGTTGAGCCGGACCGGGGTCGGCGCTAGAGTCGGGGCGTGGTTGTTTCGCGATACCTGCCCATGCCGCGTCGAAAAAAAGACATTCCGCCTGCAGACAGCGCAGGCCAGCGCCTGCCGTTGGGACCCGAGTCGGCGGTGCTGTGCCGGGCGCGCGACTACGTGGCCGGCACGGTGATTGCCTTGCACCACCATCCGGACCGCCACCAGCTGGTCTACGCCGCCTCCGGTGTCCTGGTGGTGCAGGCCGGTAGCGGGCGTTGGGTGGTGCCGAGCACGCGTGCGATCTGGATGCCGGCGGGCATCGGCCACAAGGTCAGCTGCATCGGGGCAGTGCGCATGCGCAGCCTCTACGTCCAGCCGCAGGCCATGCCGGATGCGCCGACAACGGCGGCCACTGTATCGATCACGCCACTGCTTGCTGAGCTGGTCGCAGCGGCGGCAAACGTGCAGCAGCCTTACGCGACGAACTCTCGCGACGGCCACCTGATGCAGCTGATCCTGGACGAACTGCAAACGCTGCCGGTGCTGCCGCTGCACGCGCCCGAACCGGCCGACCCGCGCCTGCAACAGATCGCCCATCAATGGGAAAGCACGCCCGACGATGCGTCAACGTTGCAGGACTGGTCCCACCGTCTTGGCGTGGACGCCAAGACCATCCAGCGTCTGTGTGCACGCGAACTGGACATGACCTTCGGCCAATGGCGCCAGCAGATCCGCCTGGTCCGTGCGCTGGAGCGGCTCGCGCATGGCGAAAAGGTGATCGACGTAGCCCTGTCGCAGGGCTACGCCAGTCCAAGTGCGTTTACCGCGATGTTCAAGAAGCGCTTCGGGCAATTGCCGAGTCAGTTCTTCCAGTGACGCGGCTGTGCCGATTTCCTTCGAAAGTCTGGCGGTACGTAGCGCAGTGCGTTGCGTTGCAGACCATATAGGATGTCCCCGTGGCGAACATCCAAAAGGGAACGTCATCGACAGGTGCCCGCATGCTCTCAAGGAATTGCTGCGTCAAGGGATCTATGTAGGGCGCTTGGACGAGGCAACCATTGTCACAATGGATCGGCCCCCGCTCCCAGGCATACAGAATCGAGCACGTCGTCGCTAGAACCAGCGCAATCACTATGGTCGCAAACACGCGGGTCTTCCAGCTCCCACTGCGTTTACCGGCAACATTCATCATGAATCATCTTTCCTTTCGTGTGTGAGTGTTGAAGCTCCTGCGGGGTCAGCCGTTTCCTGATTTCCTCCATTCTTGTCGATGACACAAACCGCGGTTCCACCCTGGCCGCAACCTGGTAATAGGCGTACGCGGCTACGAGGTCTTGATCGGCAAGCACGCCGATCCGGTACGCATCGCCCAGGTGGATGAGTGCATCGATACTTCCGTCGGATGACGCAGCCTTCAGGTACTTCATCGCCGTGGCTTTGTACTGTTTGATGGCATCGGGGTCTCGAAGCATGTCCGCCGGGCTTCCGAGGGTTGCCTCAGGGTCTGACACGTAGAGAAGTTGCGCGCCGACATGACCCTGTTCGGCGGCAAGGGAGAGCCATTCGGATGCGGAGTCGTAGTGCTCTGCCGACAGGCTCCTGCAGTTCTCGTAAGTAGCTTGGCGAACGGCGGAAGCGCCTTCCTTGTCGAAGCGCTTCATCATTCCAGCACACTCGCGGAGTTTGAGATGGATCGCGTAGGACGCCTTCGCCTCGCCTCCAAGCGCAGCCGATGAGAGGTCTCGCACTACGCTTGCCGCATCCCCGTCGGGAACACCTCCCATGTCGATGAAGGTATATGCGCGGCCCGTCAAGGAACGGGTAGTGATGCCATTTCGCAGATTGCGATTTTTTGCCCTGGCTGCGCGATCCATGCCTTCGGCGGCCGAAGCCGGATTCGACTGCACCGCTGCAGCCTTCCTGACCTGGCCTGCGCTTGGCGCGGGGATTGAGTCGTCAGCGCATCCAGCAAGAAGCGCGATGCAGAGTGCGAGCGCTGTCGAGGTCAGTTGGCCAAGCTTCATACGCTCGCACTGATCGGCGAGCAGCGGCATCGCCGCGCAGAGGGCATCCATGCAGAGCTCCAGAAATCCATGCAACCGCATCGGCGATGCGGTGTGGACTAGAGTCTATGGATCCGGACATGGGGTCCAATTGATCTTCGCGATGCATCCTGGAGCAGCGCAATACGCGATCAATGATGTTGTAGGACCTAGCGTCAGGCTTGGGAGCCGCGCCTACTTCATCGAGGTCTTCGGCAGGAATGCGGTCGCCAATCCAAGCAGCGGCAGGAACGAAGTCAGGTGGTAGACCCACACGATGCCGTGGATGTCGGCGAGCTTGCCGAGACCGGCGGCGCCGATGCCGCCGATACCGAACATCAGGCCGAACATCAGGCCCGAGACCATGCCGACGCGGCCAGGAACGGCTTCCTGCGCGTACACCACCAGCGCGGCGAATGCGGAGGACATCACCAGGCCGACGGCGACGGCGAGAATGGCCGTGCCCATCAGGTTGGCGTAGGGCAGGGCGAGCGCGAACGGGGCCACGCCCAGGAACGAAATCCATATCACCGCCTTGCGGCCGATCTTGTCGCCCACGGGGCCGCCCATGAAGGTGCCCAGCGCGATGGAGGCCAGGAAGATGAAGAGATACATCTGGCTCTGCTGCACACTCAGGTGGAAGCGTTCGATCAGGTAGAAGGTGAAGTAGTTGGTGATCGAGGCGATGTAGACGAACTTGGCGAACATCAGCACCGCCACCACCGCGATCGCCTGCACGACCTTGCCGCGGCTCAGGCCGATGCCATGCGAACGCGCCAAGCTGTTCATCTTGGCCTGGCCGTGACGCACGGTCCAACCGGTAAGGCGGAACAGCACGAAGATGGCGACGGCGGCGATCAGCAGGAACCAGCCGATGGCACGCTGCCCATGCGGGATCACCACTGCAGCGGCAAGCAGCGGGCCGATGGCCGAGCCGGTGTTGCCGCCGACCTGGAACGTGGACTGGGCGGTACCGAAGCGGCCGCCCGACGCCATCCGTGCGACGCGCGAGGCCTCCGGGTGGAACGTCGCCGAGCCCACGCCGACCACGGCGGCGGCGAGCAGCAACATTTCGTAACTGTTGGCCATGGCCATCATGCCGATGCCGACGAAGGTCGCGACCATGCCCGAGGGCAGCAGGTAGGGCATGGGTCGCTTATCGGTGTACATGCCCACCCACGGCTGCAGCAGCGAGGCGGTGAACTGGTAGACCAGCGCGATGGTGCCGATCTGGCCGAAGCTCAGCTGGAACTGGCTCTTGAACATCGGGTACACGGCGGGCAACACCGCCTGGATCATGTCGTTGAGCAGGTGTGCGAACGCAGCGGCACCGACGATGCGGATCGCAAAGCCCTGCTGCGCAGGTTCGGTGACGGCGGGCACTACCGGGGCAACAGGGGAGGCGGACGGCGGAGTTTCTGGGCGCATGGGGGCAATCAACAGCAGCAGCGATCCCGGTCGGCAGCACCGACCCGGACCCGTGGGGAAGGGTAGCGGCAAAGCGTAAGCCCGGCGCTGGCGGCCGTCTCGCGCGATACGGACGGCCATCGTCGCATTCAGGACATTGCGAGGCTGTGCCGGATCTGGCGTCCTGCATCCATAAGGCCGTCACGCTGCGGCTGGCACGATGGCAGGCGTTTCGCCCCACTACAGGAGACAAACCGTGGCCTCAACTGCCGTCGTGACCCGCCACTGGGTCATCCATCCGTTCCATGCCGCCGTGCTAGGCGGCGTGCTGCCGCTGTTCCTCGGCGCGCTGCTCGCGGACTACGCGTACTGGAACACCTATGAGATCCAGTGGAGCAACTTTGCGTCCTGGCTGCTGGTGGGGGCCATGGTGATGACGACCCTGGCGCTGTTGTTTGGCCTGCTCGGGCGTCTGCGCGGCAGCCGCAATGGCTTCTACGTGATCGTGCTGGCGGCGACCTGGATCGTCGGCTTCCTCAATTCGCTGCACCATGCGCGCGATGCGTGGGCGATCATGCCCGGCGCGCTGGTGTGGTCGGTGATCGTCACCGTGCTCGCACTGATTGCCACCTGGCTGGGCTTTGCCAGCGTCCGTGTGCGCGTGGGAGGTGCCCTGTGAACCGCGCGTCCACGAAGATCCTCGCCGTCTCCGCACTCGCGGTGGCGCTGGCCGCCTGCAGCGGCAAGGCGCCGGAGCTGCAGCAGCTCGGTGGCAATCCGGAACTGCCCAAGCCGCACCGCGCGGTAATGCCGGACATGACCATCGCCAAGCCGACCCCGTGGGGCGACAGCGTGCCTACGGTGCCGGCCGGCTTCAAGGTGTCGGCAATCGCCACCGACCTGGCGATACCGCGTCAGACCCTGGTGCTGCCCAACGGCGACATCCTGGTGGCTGAAGGGCGCGGCGGCAGTGCGCCGAACCTGAAGCCGAAGGATGTGATTGCCGGCAAGATCAAGGCCAAGGGAAACACCCAGGTGAAGAGCGGCAACCGCCTGACGCTGCTGCGAGATGCCGACGGCGACGGTGTGTATGAGCTGAAGACGGTGTTTGCCGACAAGCTCAACGCGCCGTATGGCCTGGCGTTGGTAGGCAATGCGCTGTACGTGGCCAACCAGGACGCGCTGGTGCGCTTCGATTACGCCGAAGGCCAGACCAAGGCCAGTGGCGCGCCCGTGAAGGTCACCGACCTGCCGTCGGCGATCAACCACCACTGGACCAAGTCGCTCGCGGCCAGCGAAGACGGTACCAAGCTCTATGTGGGTATCGGTTCGAACAGCAACATCACCGAGCGCGGCATGGCGGTCGAGCTCGACCGCGCCCAGGTCTGGGAGATCGACGCGCAGACCGGCGCGCACCGGCCGTTCGCCACCGGTATCCGTAATCCCACCGCGCTGGCGGTGCAGCCGGGCACCGGCACGTTGTTCGCGGTGGTGAACGAGCGCGATGAGATCGGCCCGAACCTGGTGCCGGATTACCTGACCTCGGTCCGCGAAGGCGGCTTCTATGGCTGGCCTTACAGCTACTGGGGCAAGAATGTGGACACCCGCGTGATGCCGCAGAACCCGGAAAAGGTCGCCTCGGCGATTGCGCCGGACTACGCACTGGGGTCGCACGTGGCCGCGCTGGGCGTTGCGTTCTCCAACCCCGCGGTGGGTGGAAACTTCACCGACGGCGTGTTCGTGGGCCAGCATGGCAGCTGGAACCGCAATCCGCCGGTGGGCTACAAGGTGGTGTTCGTGCCGTTCCGTGACGGCAAGCCGTCCGGGGAAGCGATCGATTTCGCTACCGGGTTCCGCACGGATGAAGGCAAGACCCGCGGCCGCCCGGTGGGTGTCACGGTGGATCCGCGTGGCGCGGTGATCGTGGCCGATGACCTGGCCAATACGATCTGGCGGATTACGCCGGCGGCGGGGGCTGTGGCGCCGGCACCGGCTGCTGCGCCTGCACCGGTTACGCCTGCGCCTCCGGCGCAGTAAGCGGTGGGATGACGCGCCTGCGGCACGAGTCGCAGGCGCGTTGGGTAAGCCACGCAGGGCGTGGCTCAGCGAATCCACCGAACGGCTTTCAACGCCGCCGCCAACTTTTCCTTGGCCTCATCATTGCTGAAAGGCGGCACCTTCGGCGGGTCATACACTTCCGGTCGCGTCCCGGCCACCACCAGGTCAATTGCATAACAGCGCCCGTCCTGCACGGCCCGGTAGCTCTCCGCCGACACGTAGTGGCTCATCGCCGCATCGCCGGCGCTGAAGTGGGTAAACGGTACGCCGTCGATCTGCACGGTGTCGGCCTTCCCGGTTGCTTCGGCTGGCAGGTCCAGGCATTGCTTCACCGCGCTGGCATCGTCACTGCGCCCCAGCCGCAGTTCGGCGGCGGTGACCTCGTTGGAGCCCTCCAGCACCAATGCCGCCAGCGGCATGCCTTTGCTGTCGGGCTCCGCGAACAGCTTCCAGCTGTCCAGCGCCAGGTAGCTGCGGGTGAAGTCGCGGCGCACCTGCATGCCCGGAACCGCATCCAGCGCAATGCCTGGCGCGTCTTCCGCGAACACGGGCGCCACGGTTGCAGCCTTCTGCTCCGTGACCGCGACCGCCTTGGCGGCACCCGAATCGGCGCCGCTCGGCGGCGCGACAGGCGCAGGATCCGGGCTGCGACCGCACCCGACCAGGGGACTGGCCAGCAGCGCGACCATCAACGAGGTGCGCAGGGAGGTGTGCATGCGGAGCTCCATGGAAGGCGGACGCAGCCAGCATGCGCCTGGCTGCGTTGCAGGGGGTGAACACCGATGTCGGCGGGACGACCGCGTGAGCTGGACGTTGACGCGCACGTGCGACGGGCGGCGGATACTGATGCCACGCAGAAGGAGCACGCCATGGGCCGCCGCAAGCGACTGAAGATCGCCACGTTCAATGTCAACGGCATCAAGTCCCGCCTGCCGCATCTGCTGGCCTGGCTGGAACGGGAAAAGCCTCATGTCGTGGCACTCCAGGAGCTCAAGGCCGCGCAGGACAGCTTTCCCGAGAAGGAGATCCGTGACGCCGGCTATGGCTGCATCTGGCACGGCCAGCGCTCATGGAACGGCGTTGCGCTGCTTGCCCGTGGGCAGGACCCCATCGAAAGCCGGCGCGGCCTGCCGGGCGACCGCAGCGACGACCAGAGCCGCTACCTGGAGGCGGCTGCGCACGGCGTGCTCGTGGGTGGCCTGTACCTGCCCAACGGCAACCCGCAGCCGGGACCGAAGTTCGACTACAAGCTCAAGTGGATGCAGCGGCTGCACAAGCACGCTTCCGGGCTGGTCGGGTTGCCGCACCCGGTCGCCCTGATCGGCGACTTCAACGTGGTACCGACAGACGCCGACATCTACGATCCGAAATCCTGGCGGCGCGATGCCCTGCTGCAGCCGGAGGCGCGCGAGGCGTATTTCAACCTGCTGGCGCAGGGCTGGACCGACAGCCTGCGCCAGGTGCATGGCCAGGCGCAGATCTTCACTTTCTGGGACTACTTTCGGCAGCACTACGAGCGCGACCGCGGACTCCGGATCGATCATCTGCTCGTGAACCCGGTGCTTTCAGTCGGCCTGAAGGACGCCGGCGTGGACCGTTGGGTGCGCGGACTGGAAAAGGCGAGCGACCACGCGCCCACCTGGATCGAGGTGCTCGCGCCGCAGTCGTGAGACTGCGATGACACTTCTGCTCACTGTGTGAAGCCTTCAGGTTCCGTCGCGAATCAGGCGCTGCGCGAAGTCCCATATGCCGCGAGGTGATGTGCAGATGGGATATTCGAATCACCGCATGCACGCACAGCTGCGCTTTCCGGCGCAATCTGGGCTTGTAATCCGGTCAAGTCACGAAGCTGTCGCAACGGGTTCACACGTTGTTTATTCGGCACGCAGGTAGATTCCAATCAGGGCCCACGCCCCGACAGCTTGCGGCGCAATGCCGATGAGCGGTTCCCCCACCGCGTTACACCTCTGAGATTGCCCCCATGTCGCCTCCGCGTCTGTCCGCTGTTCCTGCGATTCCGCTCGTGCCCGCTGCCGACAACGGTGAACGTGGCATCCGTGTACGGCGTGCGCCGAAGCTGCGCGCGGTCGAGGGCGGCGCCCCGACCGTCACGGCCCGCATCGAGCGTGCACGGCGGGTACTGTTCGTCACCTCCGAAATGGCCGACTACATCAAGGCCGGCGGCCTCGGCGACGTAGCTGCCTCGCTGCCGCGTGCGCTGCGCGGTCGCTCGGACGTGCGTGTGTTGATTCCCGGCTACGACGATGTGATCGCCCGTGCACCCGACCTGCGCCTGGTCGGACGGGTGCCGGCGCGTGCCGGCATTCCCGCCTGCGACATCGGCGAGGCGACCCTGGCCGATGGCCTGCCAGTGCTGGTGCTGGTCTGCCCGGAGCTGTACCAGCGCGGCGGCAGCCCGTACGTGGACGGCGCCGGCCAGGACTGGAGCGACAACGCGGTACGTTTCGCCGCCCTGTCGCGCGCCGCCGCGGTGATCGCCTGCGGCAGCGCCGGGCTGGGCTGGCAGCCGGAGCTGCTGCACCTGAACGACTGGCCGTGCGCACTGGCGGCCGCGTATCTGCGTTGGTACGGCTCGGACGTACCGGCGCTGCTGACCATCCACAACCTGGCATACCAGGGCCTGTTCCCGATTGAACTGGCCGAGGCGCTTGGCGTTTCCCCGGAACAGGCGGAGAGCATCCTGTTCCACGGCAGGCTGTCGTTCCTGCAGGCGGGCATCGTGCATGCCGACCAGGTGAACACGGTCAGCGTCAGCTATGCGCGGCAGATCACGGGCCCGGAGCAGGGCTGCGGCTTGGACGTGCTGCTGTCCGGACACGCCGCGAGCGGTCGCCTGAGTGGCATCGTCAACGGCATCGACAATAGTTGGGACCCGCGTACCGACCTGCACCTGACCGAGCACTTCGACCTGCACCGTTGGGAAGGCCGCGTGGCCAACAAACGCCGCGTGCAGCGCGCGCTCGGCCTGCCGCATGGCGATGGCCCGCTGTTCGCGGTGGTGTCGCGGCTGGTGCACCAGAAGGGGTTGGACCTGAGCTGCGCGGTGGCGCACCAGATCGCCGCTGCAGGTGGACAGCTGGCGATCATCGGCGATGGCGACCCGCGCATTGCGGCCGAGGTGGCGACCCTGTCGCGCCGGTTCCCGTCGTCGGTGGGCGTGTTTGCCGGGTTCGACGAAGCGCTGGCCCGCAAGATGTTCGCCGGCGCCGACTTCCTGCTGATGCCGTCGCGCTTCGAGCCGTGCGGGCTGAGCCAGATGTATGCACAGCGGTTCGGCTGCCTGCCGATCGCGCATGCCACCGGTGGCCTGATCGACACGATCGAGGACGGCGTCACCGGGTTGCTGTTCGATTCCGCAGACGCCGACTCGCTGCGCCGCTGCGTGCAGCGGGCGTTCCGGACCTATCGCCTGCCGGGCCTGCTGTCTGCGATGCGTCGCGCCGCGATGTTGCGGCCAAGCAGCTGGGAGCAGGCCGGGTCGCATTACCTGAATCTGTACGACCGCGCGATGGAGCAGCGCGCATGAGCGAGGACGCACTGAACCTTCGGGATGCGGTCACCCCTGACGATGCCGGCATGCCGGAAGTATCGCCGCAGCCGCTGGAAACGGCGCTGCTGCCCCTGTTGGCGGGCAAACCCTGCGATGCGTTTGCCGTGCTGGGGCCGCACCGGGACGTTAGTGGCTGGCGGCATACGGTGTACCTGCCCGGCGCGCGCCAGGTAGAGGCCCAGCTGGCAGAAGGCGCCTGGCGTGCCATGCAGCAGGGGGCCGCCGAAGGCCTGTTCCAGCTCCGGACCGGACAGCGCGGCACCGGGCTGCTGCGCATTCAATGGCCTGATGGCACCCAGGAAGTCGAAGACGCCTACGCGTTCGGTACCCAGCTGGATGACGGCGAACTGCAGCGGTTGCGGGACGGCAATCCGGACGCGGTTCGCCGTTCGCTGGGTGCGGTCACGGCAACCTGCGAAGGCGTGCCCGGTGTGCGCTTTGCGGTGTGGGCGCCCAACGCCAGCCGGGTGGCCGTGGTGGGCGACTTCAACAGCTGGGATCAACGCCGTCATCCGATGCGCCTTCGCCATGATGCAGGGGTGTGGGAATTGTTCCTGCCGCGTGCGAAGGCCGGTGCCCGGTACAAGTTCGCACTGACCACGGCCGACGGACAGTCCGTGGTGCTCAAGGCCGACCCGTTGGCACGCGCGTGCGAGCTGCCCCCGGACACCGCGTCGCGGGTGTCGGCACCGTGCGCGCATGTCTGGAAGGACGCAGCGTGGATGGCACACCGTGCGCTGGCGCCCGGGCAGGCCATATCGGTGTACGAGGTGCATGCCGGTTCCTGGCGACATGACGCCACCGGCACCCCGCTGGACTGGAATGCCTTGGGCGACCAGCTGATTCCCTACGTCACCGGCCTGGGCTTTACCCATATCGAGCTGCTGCCCGTGAGCGAGCATCCATTCGGCGGGTCGTGGGGCTACCAGCCGCTGGGCCTGTATGCGCCGACCGCGCGCTATGGACGCCCGCAGGATTTCGCCGCGTTCGTGGACCGCTGCCATGCTGCCGGGCTCGGGGTCATCATCGACTGGGTGGGCGCCCATTTCCCGACCGATGCCCATGGCATGAACCGGTTCGACGGCACCGCCCTGTACGAACACGATGACCCCCGGCTCGGCCTGCACCCGGACTGGAATACGCTGATCTACAACTACGGCCGCGCCGAAGTGGCCGCGTTCCTCATCGGCAGCGCGCTGGAGTGGATCGACCGTTTCCATGTGGACGGCCTGCGCGTGGACGCTGTCGCGTCGATGCTGTACCGCGACTACAGCCGCGCGGAGGGTGAGTGGTTGCCGAACGTCAACGGCGGGCGCGAGAACCTGGAAGCCGTGGCGTTCCTGCGCCAGCTGAACGACGCCATTCGAGCGCGCTTCCCGGACGTGCTGGTCATGGCCGAAGAATCGACGGCGTGGCCGGGTGTGACCGCACCCACTGCAGCCCAGGGGCTCGGCTTCACCCACAAGTGGAACATGGGGTGGATGCACGACACGCTGGCCTACCTGCACCGTGACCCGATCCATCGCGCCCACCACCACGGCGAAATGACCTTCAGCGCCATCTACGCCTTCAGCGAGCGCTTCATCCTGCCGCTGTCGCACGACGAGGTGGTGCACGGCAAGGGTTCGCTGCTGGCGAAGATGCCGGGCGACCGCAGCCAGCAGTTCGCCAACCTGCGCGCCTGCTACGGTTTCATGTGGGCGCACCCGGGCAGCAAACTGCTGTTCATGGGCGGCGAATTCGCACAGCCGGCGGAGTGGAACCACGACGCCGCGCTGGACTGGGCGGCCGCTGCCGACCCGGCGCATGCCGGCATGGCGCGACTGGTGGGCGACCTCAACCGCCTGCTGCAGCAGGAACCCAGCCTGCGCCTGGCCAACGACAGTGAAGCCGGCTTCGAGTGGAGCGTGAGCGACGACCACCGCAACAGCGTGCTGGCGTTCGTCCGGCATGCACCCGACGGCCAGGGCCGCTCCACCCTGGTGGTGTGCAACTTCACCCCGGTGGCGCGGGATGGCTACCTGCTCGGGGTGCCGTCCGCCGGCGAGTGGTCGGAGATTCTCAATACCGACAGCGCGCACTACGGCGGCGGCAACGTGGGCAACGCGGGCTGCGTGAGCACCATCGAGCGGCCCATGCACGGCCATGCGCAGAGCCTGCCGCTGACCCTGCCGCCGCTCTCGGTGATTTACCTGCAGGCGGCCGAATGAGCGTAGCCGTTCCGCGATGGGGCGCCCACGAAGGCGGGCAGGGGCAATGGGAATTCGCAACATGGGCACCGGTCGCGCAGTCCCTGGAACTGCTGCTGGACGGTGAAGCGCTGGCGATGCAGCCGGCGGGTGGCGGCTGGTTCCGGCTGTCCGCACCTGCCTCGGCGGGCATGCACTATCGTTTCCGGATCGACGGCGAACGGACGCTGGCCGACCCGGCGTCGCGCTCGCAACCGGAGGGCGTGTTCGGGCCGAGCGCGCTGCTGCGCGACGACTTCCCCTGGCAGCGCACCGAATGGCGCGGTCGGCCGTGGCGCGAGGCGGTGATCTACGAAGTGCACGTCGGCGCGGCTGGTGGCTCCTACGCGGCGGTGCGCGAACAGCTGCCGCAGCTGGCCGCGCTGGGCATCACCGCCATTGAGCTGATGCCGGTGGCGACCTTTCCCGGTACCCGCAACTGGGGCTATGACGGGGTACTGCAGTACGCTCCCGCAGTGGCCTACGGCACGCCGGATGACCTGAAGGCGCTGGTCGATGCGGCCCATGGTCATGGACTGATGGTGCTGCTGGACGTGGTGTACAACCATTTCGGTCCCGATGGCAACGTGCTGCCTGCACTGGCGCCGGCGTTCTTCCGTGAGGAAGTGCGCACGCCCTGGGGCGCGGCGGTGGATTTCCGTCGCCCGGAGGTGCAGCAGTACTTCATCGACAATGCGCTGATGTGGCTGCAGGAATACCGCTTCGACGGTTTGCGCCTGGATGCGGTGCACGCCATCGACCCGCCTGCATTCCTGGACATCCTGCGTGAGCGCGTGCACAGCGCGCTCCCGGATCGGGAGATCGCGCTGGTGCTCGAGAACGAGCGCAACCAAGCCTCGCTGCTGGCTAGTGGCTACACCGCGCAATGGAATGATGACTTCCACAACGCGCTGCACGCGCTGCTGACCGGTGAGAGCGAAGGCTACTACCGTGACTTCGCCGATGACCCTTCGGAACGGTTGCGCCGCGTCCTGGCCGAGGGGTTTGCCTGGCAGGGTGAGGTGAATGGCAGCGGCCAGACGCGCGGCGAGCCCAGCGCTGATGTGTCGCCGCGCCAGTTCGTGCTGTTTGCACAGAACCATGACCAGATCGGCAACCGCGCGCAGGGCGAGCGCCTGATCCAGCTGGTGGGGCCGCGCAAGGCGGCGCTGGCGATGGCGCTGACCGCGTTGACCCCGATGATTCCGCTGTTTTTCCTGGGCGAGCCATGGGGCGCGCACTCGCCGTTCCTGTACTTCACGGACCACCGCGCGCCGCTGGACGAACAGGTGCGGGAAGGTCGCCGCAGTGAGTTCGCTCATTTCAGCAGTTTCCGGGACGAGCAGCGACGTTCGCTCATTCCGGATCCCAATGCGCTGGAAACGTACGCGCTTTCGCGTAGCGTGTGGCCATCGCCGGATGACAACGACGCAGCGACCTGGCTCGAGGGATTCAAGAGCCTGCTGGCCGTTCGCAGGGCGCACCTGGTGGCGGAAGGGGAGGTGCATGCACTGGGTGCCGACATCATTGCACCGGGCGCACTCCGTGCCGGCTGGCAGGTGCCGGGCGCGCAATGGTGGATCGGGTTCAACAGCAGTGATGCGCCGGTTGCCCTCGAGCTGCCGCAGGGCAGGGAAGTCTTTCGACTCGGTGCGCCGTGCCGCGATGGGCAGCTGGAGCCCGACGGCCTGTATGCCGTCGTCGTGGAGGCCGCATGAACAGTGCCCCCTCGCTGGCTGACGTAGCCGCTGCCGCTGGTGTGATGGTCGATTGGACCGATGTTGCGGGGATGCCGCAGCGGGTGGACGACCACGCCCTGGCGGCCATCCTTGAGCGTCTGGCGTTGCCGGCGGCGACCTCGCTGCAACGGCGCGATGCACTGCACGCCCTGGCGGTGCGACACCAGGCTGGCGTGCTGCGGACCGCCATCGTGCGCGAAAGCGTTGCGGTCGGACCGGTCGACTCGGCCTGCGTGTGGGTGCATGAAGACGGCAGCAGCGAGTCCACGCGGACCGACGCGGGCGGCCGCGTGGATGCGCCTGCACGTCCGGGCTACTGGACCGTGGCCTGCGCCGGCGTGGTGCAGCGGGTGGCGGTGGCGCCGGTGCGTTGCTTCGGCGTCACCGATGCCCTTGGCGCGGATGCACGCGCATGGGGGCTGGTGCTGCAGCCCTACGCTGCGCGCGGGGAACACGACGCCGGTATCGGCGACACCGCCGCCTGTGCAGATTGGGCCGTGCGCGTGGCCGCGGCAGGCGCTGACGCAATGGCGCTGGGCCCGGTGCATGCGGCCAACGCGGTGGGTCAAGACTACAGCCCGTACTCGCCCGGTGACCGCCGCTACCTGGAGGCGCTGTACGCCGCGCCGGTGCAGGCGCTGGGAGAAGTTGCGCTGCGGGCGCTGGATGAACACCCGGTGCTGCGTGCGGAGCTGGACCTGCTGCGCAACGCGGAGCTGATCGACTGGCCTGCCGTGGCCTCTGCCAAGTGGTCGTGGCTGTCCGAAGTGCAGCGCGCCGTCGCGGGTGATGTCGCGACCGCGCAAGCACTGCAGCGTTTCGAACACGAAGGCGGCGCGGCATTGGCCGCGCACGTGGACTTCATGCATGCACGCCTCGCACTGCCCCGGTCACTGTATGTATTCGGTCAGTGGCTGGTGACCCGCGGCTGGCAGCAGGCGCAGTCCCAGGCGCTTGGAAGCGGCATGCGGCTCGGGCTGATCGCCGACCTGGCAGTGGGATTCGACCCCGCCGGCGCAGAGGCCGCCGCAGGCGCCGACGCCTGCCTGCGCGGTCTGGTTCTGGGTGCGCCGCCGGATGCGTTCTGTGCCGGCGGGCAGGTGTGGGGCGTCAGCAGCTATTCCCCCTCCGGGCTGCAGGCGCAGGGCTATGCGCCGTTCATCGCGCTGCTGCGCGCGGTGATGCGCGACCGCGGTGGGATCCGGGTCGACCATATCCTGGGCTGGCAGCGCCTGTGGGTCGTGCCGGAGGGCGCCGATGCCGGGCAGGGCGCCTACCTGCGCTACCCGCTGCAGGATCTGTTGAACATCGCGGCGATCGAGTCGTGGCGGCATCGTTGCATCGTGATCGGCGAAGACCTCGGCGTGGTGCCACCCGGCATCCGCCAGACCCTGGCCACGCGAGGCGTGATGGGGATGGATGTGCTGGCGTTCACCCGCGACGAGACCGGCCACTTCCTGCCTGCGGCGGACTGGCGCGCGGATGCGGTGGCGATGACCGGCACCCACGACCTGCCGACGCTGGTCGGGTGGCGGCGAGGCCTGGACCTGGCCTGGCGCCACCGGCTCGGCGAGCTTGACCAGCCAGGCCTGGGGCAGCAGCTGTCTGCGAGGGCGGCCGACGTGGCCCTGCTGGACACGGCGCTCGGCGTGGAACGCGCGGAGCCGCAGGATGGGCGCGGCGCGGCACTGGCGTTCGTGGCATCCGGTCCCAGTGTGCTGGCCTTGCTCCCGGTGGAGGACGCACTGGGCCTTGCCGAGCAGGTCAATCTGCCGGGCACGGTGGGGACGCATCCCAACTGGCGTCAAAGGTTGCCGCGTGACGGTCATGAGGCGGTGCTGGCCGATTCGACGGCGCGCTTCGCCGCTGCACGTTCGAGGGTGCCCGCATGACGCCCGTTCGCGCCACCGTGCGGCTGCAGCTGCATGCCGGGTTCACCCTCGCCGATGCAGCGCGCCAAGTCGACTACTACGCCGCGCTGGGCATCAGCCATCTGTATCTCTCGCCGATCTGGCGTGCGGTATCGGGCTCCACGCACGGGTACGATGTAGTCGACCCGACGGAAGTCAATCCGGAGCTGGGGGGAGAGGCGGCACTGCGTGCACTGTCGGCCACTGCACGCGCGCACGGCATGGGTTTGGTGCTGGACATCGTACCGAACCACATGGCCGCGCACGCCGACAACCGCTGGTGGTGGGACGTGCTGCTGCACGGTCAACGCAGCGGCTGCGCGCACTGGTTCGATATCCAGTGGAACGCGCCGCTGGCGGAGGGCAGGGTGCAGCTGCCCGTTCTCGACCGGCCGTTGCAGGATGCGATGTCCGACGGCGTGCCGCAGGTCGACCGCGACGGTAACGGCGATGCGCCGACGCTGCTGCATCATGACAGCCGCCTGCCGCTGGCTGGCGCAGGTGCGCCTGATCTGGCGAGCGCCGATATCCCTGAACTCCTTGACGCCCAGGCCTACCGCCCGATCTGGTGGCGCCTGGGCGATGACCGCATCAACTACCGGCGCTTCTTCACCATCTCCTCGCTCGCCGGGCTGCAGGTGCAGCACGACGATGTGTTCGAGACCGTGCATCGACTGCCGCTGGCGCTGCTGGCCGAAGGCGTGGCCGATGGCCTGCGCGTGGATCACGTGGACGGGCTGGCCGATCCGCAGGCGTACCTGCAGCGCCTGCGTGGCGCGATGGATGCAGCCTGCGCGGGTCGCGAACATCCGCCTCTGCTGTGGGTGGAGAAAATCCTGGCGCCCGACGAAGAACTGCCCCCGGAGTGGATGTGCGACGGCACAACCGGCTACGATTTCATGGACCAGGTGTCGGCCTGGCTGCACCAGCCGACCGGCGAAGCGGCGCTGGCCGCACACTGGCAGGCACGCAGTGGTCGCCCCGCCAGCTTCGCCATCGAAGAGCGGCTGGCACGGCAGGAGGTGCTGGAGCGCGGCCTGCGCAGCGAGTTCGATGCCGTGCTGCGCCACCTGCTGGGCATGGAGCGCGACACCGTCGCCGCCGATGCCCGCTGGGGGCGCGCTGCGATGGCGCGTGCCTTGACCGCGCTGCTGGTGCGCTTCCCGGTCTATCGCAGTTACGCCAGCGGCCACGGCAGCAGCGAGGGCGACCGCCGGTGGTGGTCGGAGGTGCTGGACGCGGTGGTACGTGAAGAACGACCGGATACCGCACTGGCCGCACAGTGGATCGCGGCGCGCTTCTGGGCGGAGGTCGCAGATCCTGCCCGCGACGCGCTGCGCGTGCGGTTCCAGCAGTTGAGCGCGCCCCTCAACGCCAAGGCGGTCGAAGACCGCGCGTTCTACCGTTATGGCGTGCTGCTTTCTCGCAACGAAGTGGGCAGCCGCCCCGACCAGTTCGCGCTGTCCACCCGCGCCTTTCACACCCGTGCGCTGATGCGGGCGCACCGGAACCCGCAGGCGATGCTGGCCACCGCCACCCATGACCACAAGCGCGGGGAAGACAGTCGCGCGCGGCTGGCGGTGCTGTCCGAGCACCCGCAGTGGTGGACGCGGCAGACCCGGACCCTCGAGCGGACCGCGAAGCGGATCGGACTGCGCCTGCCGCCCGCGCCGGTCGCCCAGATGCTGTGGCAGACCCTGGTCGGCGCGTGGCCGGTACAGGGCCTGGCAGAGCCGGTCGCCTTCTCCGCGCGCATCCTGCAGTGGCAGGCCAAGGCGATGCGCGAGGGCGACCTGTGGTCCTCGTGGACCGATCCGGACGCCGGCTTCGAAGCGCGGCTGGAAGCGTTCACCCATGACCTGCTCTCGCATCGCGCCGCGGCCCCCGTGCGTCGCGTGCTTGAACAGTCCGTGCTGCACATCGCGGCCGCCGGTGCGCGCAACGGGCTCGCACAGCTTGCGCTGCGCCTGACCCTGCCGGGCGTGCCCGACCTGTACCAGGGCACCGAGGGATGGGATCTCTCGCTGGTTGACCCGGACAACCGTCGTCCGGTCGACTACGCCCAGCGGCGCGGATGGCTCGCCGACCCGCGCAGCTGGCCGCAGCTGCTTGCGCAGTGGCAGGACGGCGCGGTGAAGGCGCGCCTGTTGCGCCTGTTGCTTGAGGCGCGTCGCGAGCAGCCAGCACTGTTCCGTGACGGCGACTACCAGCCGCTGCATGCGGATCGGGAGGTGCCGATGCTCGCCTTCGTTCGCAGCGGTGCGGGCGCACGCCTGCTGGTGACCGTGGCCCACCACACCGGCGCCGAGCCGGCCCGCGTGGGTGCGGCCCTGGGCGACGCGCACTGGCGCGGCGCAGCGTTGTCCGTGCCTCCCGGACGCTACCGCAATCTCCTCACCGGCGCAGAATTCACAAGCGACGGTGCCCCCACGCGACTGCGGCAGCTGTTCCACGGCAGCCCGGTAGCGATCTACTCGACCTGGTAAGAGCACGACGATGGACGACGAACAGAAGGCAGCGCGAACCCGGGAACTTGCCCGCCAGATATGGGAAGCCGAAGGCCGCCCGGACGGACATTCGGCCCGCCATTGGCACATGGCCGAGCGGTTGGTAGCGGCTGAGGTGGAAGCGGCGCAGTACGACCAGGAGTCGAGCCGATGAGCCGTGCCAGTGGCGCCGCGCACTCGCGGGTCAAGGCCGGTCGACCGTATCCGCTGGGGGCTACCTGGGACGGGCTGGGGGTCAACTTCTCGCTCTACAGCCGGCATGCCACGCGGGTAGAGCTGTGCCTGTTCAACGAACGTGGCCGCGAGATCGAGCGGATCACCTTGCCGGAATACACCGACGAGATCTGGCACGGTTACCTGCCGGACGCGCGTCCCGGCCAGCGCTACGGCTACCGCGTGCATGGCCCCTACGCGCCGGACGCCGGTCACCGTTTCAACCCCAACAAGCTGGTGCTGGATCCGTACGCGAAGCAACTGGTGGGTCAGATCAAGTGGGCCCCGCACCTGTTCGGCTACACCATTGGCCACAAGGACAAGGACCTCAGCTTCGACCGTCGCGACAGTGCGGGCTACATGTCGCGCTGCGTGGTGGTGGACCCCGCCTTCACCTGGGGCGCGGATCGTAGCCCGGCGGTACCCTGGGACCGCACGGTGATCTATGAAGCGCACCTGCGCGGTCTGTCCATGCAGCACCCGGCCGTGCCGGAGGCTTCGCGCGGCACGTTCTCGGCGCTGCGCTCGGAGGCGGTCACCGATCACCTCAAGCACCTGGGGGTCACCGCGCTGGAACTGCTGCCGGTGCACGCGCACGTCGACGATCAGTATCTGGTGGACAAGGGGCTGAAGAACTATTGGGGTTACAACACCCTGGGCTTCTTCGCGCCGGATCCGGTGTTCATGTCGACCAGCACCATCGCCGAGTTCAAGCAGATGGTGGCAAGCCTGCACAACGCAGGCCTGGAGCTGATCCTGGACGTGGTCTACAACCACACCGCCGAGGGCAACGAGCTCGGCCCGACCCTGTCGTTCAAGGGCATCGACAACGCCAGCTATTATCGCCTGGCAGAAGACCGGCGTTACTACATCAACGACACCGGCACCGGCAATACGTTCGACCTGACCAATGCCGGTGCGCTGCGGATGGTGATGGACTCGCTGCGCTATTGGGTGCAGGACATGCACGTCGACGGCTTCCGTTTCGACCTGGCTACGATCCTCGGCCGTGAGCGCGCGGGTTTCGATGCGTCCGGCAGCTTCCTCGATGCGGTGCGGCAGGACCCGGTGCTGAGCCAGGTGAAGCTGATCGCGGAGCCGTGGGACATCGGCCCTGGCGGCTACCAGCTGGGCAACTTCGCGCCGGGCTGGGCCGAGTGGAACGACCGCTTCCGTGACAACCTGCGTGCGTTCTGGAAGGGCGACGAGGGCCAGTTGTCCGAGTTCGCCACGCGGCTGATGGGCTCTGCCGACCTGTTCGACCACAACGGGCGGCGACCTGCAGCGTCGGTCAATTTCGTGACCGCGCATGACGGGTTCACCCTGCACGACCTGGTCAGCTACAACGACAAGCACAACATCGAGAACGGCGAAGACGGGCGCGACGGCAGCGACCACAACATCTCCTGGAACCACGGCGCGGAAGGCCCCACCGACGATCCCGGGATCCTGGCGCTGCGCCGTCGTCAGATGCGGAACCTGCTGGCCAGCCTGCTGCTGGCGCAGGGCACGCCGATGCTGCTGGCCGGCGATGAGTTCGGCCGCACCCAGAACGGCAACAACAATGCGTATTGCCAGGACAACCCGATCAACTGGATCGACTGGGAACGGGCGGCGAGCGAGGACGGGCAGCAGCAGTCGCAGTTCGTTCGCCGCCTGCTGGCCCTGCGCCGACGCTATCCGCAGCTGCGGCGGAGTCGGTTCCTGGATGCGCGCGACGGCCAAGGGGCCGATGCCGCACATTGGCTGCGCCCGGACGGGCAGCCGATGCAGGAGGCGGACTGGCATGAACCGCAGCATCGCGCGTTGATGCTGCAGCTGCCGGCGCTGCCGCACGACGGCGAATCAACCGTGGTCGAGTCCACCCAGCTGTTGTTGCTGGTCAATGCGGCAGCTGAAGGCCAGGCATTCGCGCCGCCAAGCGCCGACAACACCCCGTGGCGCCTGCTGATCACCTCAGTGGACGACACGCCGGTGCAGCCCGACGAGCATGGACAGTGGCATCTGCCGGACCGCGCGATCGCGCTGTTGGCCAGCCGCGTAGGCAGCGGCCAGTAACGGTGAGGTACAGGCGCCTGGCGATCAGGGATCGTCGCCAGGCGTCATTCCGGGTGGGCGGGACAGCCACACCGGTCCCGCGCGGGCGCGTTGGTAGCCCAGGTCATACAGCACCTTCATCTGCACCGGATTGAAGCTGGTCGCCTCGGGCAAATCCAATGTCGAGTCGATGGTGACCCAGGCAAAACGCGCCCGGTCGCGGCGGGCGTAGGCGTACTCGCGGAACAGGTCGCCGATCATGCCCGCGCGCCCGGCCACTTCGATGGTGCGGAACGCGATGCCGCGCAGCGAGCGTTCGGCCGGGTCGGACGCTGCGGCGAGCTGGCCGTTGTGGATCATGTAGGTGTCGTAGGTGGCGGGTGCCCGCGATACGCGGTTGTAGATCTGCTGGGGATCAATGATGCCGGCATGCAGGAAGATGTTGGCGGCGACGAAGCCGTCCACGTGCATCTCGTCGTAGCGTTTGCCGTGGGCCTCCACTTCGATCAGCACCGGTGGGAATGCAATCGGAATCGAGGCGGAGGCCAGCATTACCCGGCGGAACAGCGCGAGCGCCTCGGGAGACTCGCGGGTGGCGATCAACCCCATGTTCCAGACCACGAAGTGGCGCGAATCGAGGTCTGCGGTGCCCATGTACAGCCGTCGCCCTGCACGGTGCTCGGCGGCGATCTTCCGCAGCAGAGGTGCGTCGATGGCACGGGCGATGAGCGCCTCCAGCGGTGCCGTATTCGCAAGCGACTCGCGGCGCAGCAGTGCCATCAACGGATTGCCGGCACTGAAAACATCCGCGTCGGATGTGGTGGTGTAGAAGCGCCGCAACGCCGCGTCGTAGTCCGGGCCGAGGAAAGCATAAGGCGCCATCAACGCCCCGGTCGAAACCCCGGTGACGATCTTGAACGTCGGCCGGGTGCCCGTTGCGGTCCAGCCATTGAGGAACCCGGCCCCGAATGCCCCATTCGCGCCCCCACCTGACAGCGCAAGGTGCGGATAGTGGATGCGTCCATCGCCACCCACCGGAAAGTCGTCCGGCCGCTCATCGCGGATCGAGCGTTCAAAATCCAGTTCCATGTCGCGATTCGGCCGCCCCGCCCAGCCCCGCACATCGGGCATCCCCGGCACGGCCGCCCAGGCAACCTGATCGGCGGGCACGGGGTTGCGGGGCAGGGTGGCGCACCCGGCCAGCAGCAGGCAGCCCAGCAGGAGGGCCAGGCAGGCAGCAACGCGGGAGCGGGCAGTGGGTGCGTCCACGCAGGGAGCGTGGCACCCCGACGGTCGGCCGGTCCACAGTAAAACCCGCAGGGCGTTTGGTGTGGATCGCATCACGTGTCGGCTGCTTCATCCCAGTACGCAGGTGACCCAAACCCGTCCAACAGGAATGCCGTCACTTCGCGCACCTTGCGTGAGCGCAGCTTGTTCTCGGGGGACAACAGCTGGATGTAGGAGCTCTCGACGCTTGCAGAGCCTTCCCACGCGCCGAGCAATGGCACCAGCTGCGTACGCTCAAAGCTGCCTTGTCGATACAGCCAGCTGGGAAACAGCACCACACCGCGACCCTCCATCGCGGCGTCCAGCAACACCTCTGCGTTGTTGCTGCACAGTGGGCCGCTGACGTTGATGCCCTCGAACGGGGCGTCAGCGTCCTGCCGGAAGTACCAGCGCTGGGTGCCGAACTGGCCCTTGTAGAGCAGGCAGGGGTGATCCAGCAGGTCGGCGGGTGTTTCCGGTACGCCATGCGCGGCGAGGTAGGCCGGGCTGGCGGCCACGATCTGCCGTTGCGCGGCCACTGTGCGCCCGATCAACCCGGAGTCGACCTGCGCTCCGATCCGTACCGTGATGTCCACGCCTTCCTGCACCGGGTCGATGAAGACATCGGTGAGCTGCAGTTCGACATCCAAGCCGGGGTGCTCGGCCTGCAGCGCGCCGATCAGGCGGGCCACGTGCAGGCGGCCGAACGCTTCAGGGGCGTTGATCCGCAGCCGTCCGCTCAGTGCTCCCTCGTTGTGGCCCAGATCGTCCACCGCCGCATCCAGCAGGTCGATGGCTTCGCGGGCCTGCTGATGAAAACGTTCGCCTTCTTCGGTCAGCCGCACCGCGCGGGTGCTGCGGTAGAACAGCTGGTGGCCCAGGTCCTTTTCCAGTCCGGCGATGAAGCGCGACACCGATGACGCCGGTACCCGGAAGTGGCGGGCGGTAGCCAGGAAACTGCGGTTGCTGGCCACCATCAGGAAGTAGCGCAGGGCCTTGAGCTGCATCGGCTGGGCTCCATGATTGCGATTTGCGCAATTGTGATTTGACGATTGGCCGGATTGTAGCTCCATCAGCATCTACCTAGCATGGACGCCTGCCCGCGCCGTCGGGCCCCTCCCCAGGAACCCTGCCATGACTGCTTCCCTGTTTACCCCGTTCGACCTCGCCGGCACGCCACTGCGCAACCGGGTGGTGATGGCGCCGCTGACCCGTGCCCGCGCGCCCAATGACATCGCCGACGAGCGCATCGCGCTGTACTACGCCCAGCGCGCCACGGCCGGCCTGATCGTCAGCGAGGGCACGCCGATCTCGCAGGAAGGGCAGGGATACCTGTTCAATCCGGGCATCTTCCGCCCCGAGCAGATCGAGGGCTGGCGCCTGACCACCAACTCCGTGCATGCGGTGGGTGGGAAGATCGTGGCCCAGCTGTGGCACGTGGGCCGCGTTTCGCACCCGACCATCCAGGCCGACGGCCGCCAGCCGGTCAGCGCCAGTTCGAAGCAGCCCATGGGCGCGCAGGCCTTTGGTTACGACGAAAGCGGCACACCTGCGCTGGTTGCGCCGCCCGCGCCGCGCCAGCTCGCAACGGATGAGATCGCACGGATCGTCGGCGAATTCGCACAGGCCGCGGCCAATGCCATCGAGGCAGGCTTCGACGGCGTGGAGATCCACGGCGCCAATGGCTACCTGTTCGAGCAGTTCATGAACCCGCTGGTCAACGACCGCACCGACCAGTACGCCGCCGACACCATGGAAAACCGCCTTCGCTTCACCCTGGAGGTGATCGACGCGGTGGTGGCCCGCATTGGTGCGGCGCGCACCGGCATTCGCCTCTCGCCGTACGGTCAGCTGTTCGACATGCCGCTGCACGACGGGATCGACAGTACCTACAGCGCACTGACCGAGGCGATCGGCCAGCGCGGGCTGGCCTACGTGCACCTGATGGACCAGTCCGGTTACCAGATGGGCGAGAAGGTGATGGCTGGGGGCGCTGAAACCGGCTTCCAGGCGCTGCTGCGCACCATCCGCGGCAACCTGCCGAACACCGCATTGATCCTGGCCGGTGGCCTGGACCGCGCGCGTGCCGAGCAGCTGATCGATGCGGGCCTGATCGACCTGGCGGCGTTCGGTGCGCCCTTCATCAGCAATCCCGATCTGGTTGCCCGCCTGCAGAACGGCTGGCCGCTCGCGACTGCCGACCGGACCACCTTCTATGGCGGTGGCGCGGAAGGCTACATCGATTACCCGAGTTACGCCGCAGCCTGATCGGCGAATGCATCGGTGGCGCGCACCAGCGCGTCCACCGTAGCCGGTTCGGTGGCGCCGTGGCCGGACAGCACCATCTCCAGGCGAGCTTCCGGCCACGCCTGTGACAGGTCCCAGGCGCTGCGCGGCGGGCAGATGATGTCGTAGCGACCCTGCACGATCACCCCCGGCAGGTGGCGGATGCGGTCGATGTCGCGCAGCAGCTGGCCGTGCTCGAGAAACGCGTTGTGACGGAAGTAGTGGGCTTCGATGCGGGCCTTGGCCAGGGTGTCGAGCGGGTCTGCGTCGGAGACGGCGTCCACGTCATGCACCAGCGTGGCGGCGAAGTCTTCCCAGCCCAGCCAGGCTTGCGCCGCCGCGATTCGGGTTGCTTGATCGTCGCTGTCGAGCCGCTTCCAGTAGGCTTCGATCATGTCGCCGTGTTCGTCTTCCGGCAGATAGGCGGCATAGCGCGCCCAACGTTCGGGGAAGATCCAGCGGGCGCCGCCGTCGGCCTCGGCAAACCATCTATTTTCTTCTGCGCGGCCGAGGTAGACGCCCCGCACGATCAGGCCGGTGGCGCGGTCGGGGTGGCCCTGCGCGTAGGCGAGGGCGAGGGTGGAGCCCCATGAGCCGCCGAAGATGAGCCAGCGGTCGATGCCGAGTTTGGCGCGGACGGTTTCGATATCGGCAACCAGGTGCGCGGTGGTGTTGTCGCGCAGTTCGCCGAACGGCGTGGAACGGCCGCTGCCGCGCTGGTCGATCAGGACGATGCGATAACGCGTCGGGTCGAAGAAGCGGCGGTGGGTGGGGGAAATGCCTGCGCCGGGTCCACCGTGCAGGAACACGACGGGGATGCCGTCGGGTGTACCGCATTCCTCTACGTGCAGGGTGTGCAGGGTGTCTACGGCGAGGCTGTGTTCGCGGTAGGGGGCGATGGGCGGGTAGAGCGTGCGCATGCGGGGACCTGGGGCGGGGTGCCGTTCAAGGGTAACCCAGGGTGTACGTAGGACACGCGCGGCGTGTCGCTACTCTATGGCGACGCGCACATCCCTGGCGGTGTCGCGCAGGAGCTCTACGGTGAAGTCAGGGGCGCCGCGTTGGGCTTCTATGACGACTACGTCGCCGTTTTCGACCATGACCTTGTAGCGGTCGCCCAGCCGCGCACTGATGGCGGCGCGGGCAGCGTTTGCAATCAGCGTCTCGGAGTCCCCTTCGCTGATCGGCACGTCGATGTGCATCGGCGACTCTTCCTGCAACCAGATGCGGAAGCTGACGGTGCCGTTCGATTCGGCGGCGTCATGGATCGCCAGGCGCCAGCTGTTGGCGGCCTTCGGGCGCGGCATGTCGGTGGCACGCGGGGTGAGCATGGGCGCGAACTGCGCCATCGCCGTTGAGCTGCCCGCGAACAGGACACACAGACCGAGGGAGAGGGCGACTTTCAGGGCGGGATGCGGATGGCGGTTCATGGCGGTGGCCGGTCAGTAAACAGCGGGTTGTGATCAGTATTTCTACGCCCCAGCGGGTAATCTGGACGTCAATGAGACAGTCGCCTCCCCATCACGCGCTCGTTCCGTTTGAACCCGCCACCCGCGACTGGTTCGCCTCGGCCTTCCCAGCGCCCACGCCCGTGCAAACGGCGGCATGGGCGGCCATCGGCCAGCGCCAGCACACCCTGGTGATAGCGCCCACCGGCTCGGGCAAGACGTTGGCAGCGTTCCTGCACGCGATAGACCAGCTGTACCGCCAGCGCCTGCACGACACCGGACCACGGCGCACACGCGTTCTTTACATTTCCCCGATCAAGGCGCTGGGGGCCGACGTCCAGCGCAACCTGCAGGTGCCCTTGCTGGGCGTGGATGCCGAGCGCGAGCGCCGCGGCGATCCGCCGGTCACCCTGACCGTGGCAGTCCGCACGGGCGACACGCCCAGCGCCGAACGCGCGCGGATGGTGCGGCGCCCGCCGGACATCCTGATCACCACCCCGGAATCGCTGTTCCTGATGCTGACCTCGCAGGCACGCGAGACGCTTCGGGAGGTCGACACGGTGATCGTCGACGAGATCCACGCGGTGGCCGGCAGCAAGCGCGGCACCCACCTGGCGCTCAGCCTGGAGCGGCTGGATGCGCTGCTTCAGGTGCCTGCGCAGCGCATCGGGCTGTCTGCCACGGTACGACCGGTCGAGCGGGTTGCGGCGTTCCTGGGCGGTGACCGGCCGGTGACCGTGGTCGACCCGGACAGCCCGCGCAAGCTGGACGTGCGCATCGTGGTGCCAGTGGAGGACATGGCCGACCTGCCGGCGCAGGCAGGACCCGCCGGGGAGCGCGACGGGCACGCGCGCGCCGGGTCGATCTGGCCGCATGTGGAGGCCAGCATCCTGGACCAGGTGCTGCAGCGTCGCTCGACCATCGTGTTCGCCAATTCGCGTGGGGTGGCCGAAAAGCTGACCGCGCGCCTCAACGAGTTGTACGCCGAACGCACTGCGCGTGCCGCCGGGCTCCCCGTGCCCACGGCGGTGCCGGAGCAGTACGGTTCGTTCACCGGCAGCACCGTGTCGCGCGTGCTCGACAGTCCGGAGGTGATCGCACGTTCGCACCACGGCTCGGTGTCGAAGGAACAGCGGCGCGAGATCGAACAGTCGCTCAAGGACGGTAGCCTGCGCTGCGTCGTGGCCACCTCCAGTCTGGAGCTCGGCATCGACATGGGCCTGGTCGATCTGGTGATCCAGGTTGCGGCGCCGCCGTCGGTCGCCAGCGCCCTGCAGCGCATCGGCCGCGCCAGCCACCAGGTAGGTGGCACGTCCACCGGGTTGGTGTATCCGCGCACCCGGCGCGACCTGATCGACGCGACTGTGGCGATCCAGCGGATGCTGGCCGGGCAGATCGAAGCGGTCGACCCACCGCGCAACCCGCTGGACGTGCTGGCCCAGCAGACCGTGGCCGCGGCCTCGATGGACACGCTGGACGTGGAACAGTGGTACGCCACGGTGCGCCGCGCCGCGCCGTACGTGGCCCTGCCGCGCAGTGCGTTCGACGCGACCCTGGACATGCTGGCCGGGCGCTATCCCTCCGACGACTTCGCCGGCTTTCGCCCGCGCCTGGTCTGGAACCGGCAGAGCGGCGAACTGAGTGCGCGGCCCGGCGCGAAGCTGCTGGCCGTAACCAGTGCCGGCACCATTCCCGACCGCGGCATGTACAGCGTGATGCTGCCGGAAGGCGAGGAGCGCGCCGGTTCGCGTCGGGTGGGCGAGCTCGATGAGGAAATGGTGCACGAGTCACGGGTCAATGATGTGATCACCCTGGGTGCAACGTCGTGGCGGATCGAGCAGATCACCCACGACCAGGTGGTGGTGACCCCGGCGCCCGGGCGTTCGGCGCGGCTGCCGTTCTGGCGCGGCGAGGGCGTGGGTCGCCCGGCCGAGCTGGGCGAGGCGGTGGGTGCCTTCCTGGCGGCGATGGACACGGATGCAACCACGGGCGAGATCGCGCCTGCGCATCTGCAGGACCTGCGCCGCTGCGGGCTGCAGCCCAACGCCATCGCCAACATCGTCGGCCTGCTGGACGAGCAGCGCGAGGCCACCGGCGTGCTGCCCACCGACCGCCGGCTGGTGGTGGAGCGCTGCCGCGACGAGTCCGGCGACTGGCGGGTGATGCTGCATTCGCCGTATGGGCGCCGCGTGCACGACCCGTGGGCGCTGGCCCTGGCCGGGCGTATCCAGGATCGCTGGGGCATCGATCCGGCGGTAGTGGCCAGCGACGACGGCATCATCCTGCGCATTCCCGATTCCACCGGGCGCCTGCCGGGCGCGGAGCTGTTCCTGTTCGATCCGGAACGCTTGCGTCGCGAGGTGAACCAGTCGGTCGGCAGCTCAGCGCTGTTCGCGGCCCGCTTCCGTGAGTGCGCCGCGCGCGCCCTGTTGCTGCCCCGGACCAAGCCCGGTCGCCGTTCCCCGCTGTGGCAGCAACGCCTGCGCTCGGCCGAACTGCTGGGCATCGCGCAGCGTTACCCGGACTTCCCGATCCTGATCGAGACCGCGCGCGAGTGCCTGCAGGACGTCTATGACCTGGATGCGCTCGACGCGTTGATGCAGCGCCTGGCCGAGGGCAGTGTGGAGATCGCCGAGGTCACCACCGAGGTGCCGTCGCCATTCGCCGCCAACCTGCTGTTCGGCTATGTGGCTGAGTTCATGTACGGCACCGACGTGCCGCTGGCCGAGCGTCGCGCCTCGGTGTTGTCGCTGGACACCGGTTTGCTTGGCGACCTGCTCGGGCAGGTGGATCTGGGCGAACTGCTGGATGCTGGCGTGGTGGAGCAGGTGGGGCAGGAGCTTCAGCGCCTGGCACCGCAGCGACAGGCTACGGGCAAGGAGGGCGTGGCCGACCTGCTGCGCGAGCTGGGGCCCATGAGCGAGGATGCAGTAGCGCAGCGGCTGACCGATGGCGCAGAGGCGCGCGCCCATCTGCTGGCACTGCAACGCGAACAACGCGCCTTCAAGGTACTGCTTGCCACTCGCCCGTGCTGGGCGGCGGTGGAAGATGCCGCACGCCTGCGCGACGCGCTGGGCGTGGTGCTGCCCGAAGGGCTGCCTGCTGCATTCCTGCAGGAAAGCGCAGATCCTGTTGGCGACCTTCTGGGCCGCTACGCGCGCACCCATGCACCTTTCACGACGGCCGACGCTGCGCAGCACTGGGGCCTGGGCGTGGCAGTAGCGGATGCAGGACTGGATGCCTTGTCGGCACAGGGCAAGGTGTTGGGGGGGCATTTCGGTGCAGCGCAGCGTGCCGGGCTGGACGCGGTGGCCGAACCCCTGTCGTTGGCGCGCCGGGAATGGGTAGGCGAGGGCGTGTTCCAACGCCTGCGACTGCGTTCGCTGCAGGCGGCGCGCGAGGCCACGCGACCGGCCACGCGCGAGGCTTACGTGGCGTTGTTGCTGCAGCGCCAGGAGCTGATTGCCGACGCCGCGGTGGCCACGCGCACCCGTGCGGTGCCTGCGCACGGCCCGTTGCAGGGCGCCGACGGCGTGCTGCGCGTGGTGGAGCTGCTGGCCGGTGTACCGCTGCCGGCGTCTGCCTGGGAGAACCAGATCCTGCCGG
The DNA here is from genome assembly GCF_002893095.1 of Stenotrophomonas sp. VV52. GTDB lineage: Bacteria > Pseudomonadota > Gammaproteobacteria > Xanthomonadales > Xanthomonadaceae > Stenotrophomonas > Stenotrophomonas aracearum. The sequence goes on from NZ_PKQQ01000001.1 coordinate 726,285, forward strand.
CGCGCGTGACCGACTACGCGCCCTCGATGCTGGACGGACTGCTCGCCGGCGGCACCGTGGTGTGGGCAGGACACGGCAAGCTTGGCGAGGACGATGGGCTGGTCTCGTTGCATCCGCAGGAGCTTGCGGCGGAATCGCTGCCACCCGTGGAGTCCTTCGAACCCTCCTCCTTGCAGGCCTCGATCCTGCAGGTGCTGGCCGATGGCGGCGCCTACTTTGCACGGCAGCTGCTGGCAGCGGTGGCGGCGCGCGGGGTGGAGGTGGGCAGCGATCCGGATGCACTGCACGACGCACTGTGGGAACTGGTCTGGGCGGGCCGGGTCACGACCGATATCTGGACGCCGCTACGCCATCTTTCCGGCGCCCGCCCGGTGCGGCCGCGCGTGGTCAGCTCGGCCCGGCAGGGGCGGTACGCGCGGGGCAGGGCGATGATGCATCCGCCGGGCAGCGACGATGCGCAGGGCGGACTGCGCGATGCGGCCTCCGGCGCCACCCTGGCCGGGCGCTGGTCGCTGGTGCAGCGTCCCGGCACGAGCGACACCGTGCGCGCCATAGCGCTGGCCGAAGGGCTGCTGGATCGGCACGGCATCGTGACGCGTGGCGCCGCAATCGCCGAGGGTGTTGCCGGTGGCTTCCCCGCGTTGGTGCAGGTGTATCGCGGCATGGAGGATGCGGGCCGCGTGCTGCGTGGACGGTTCGTCGAGGGCATGGGCGGGGCGCAGTTCGCCGAGCGAGGGTTGGTGGATGCGTTGCGCGAGGTGGCCGATGCGCAGGTGCCGGAGGGTCCGGGTGCGACCATCGGACTGTCCGCGGTGGACCCTGCCAACCCGTTCGGCCCGGTGCTGCCGTGGCCTGCGCACCGCGCGGTACTGCGACCCGTGCGCCGAGCTGGCGCGATCGTGGTGATCGGTGGCGGCCGGTTGCGCATGTACCTGGCGCAGGGTGGCCGGCAGCTGTTGACCTGGTTCGATGCCGATGCGGCCGACGCCGATGCCGTGTTGACGGCGGCCGCTCAGGCGCTTGCGATTGCGCTGCGCCGAGGACGGCGGGTGTCGTTCACGCTGGAGCTGATCGATGACCAGCCGGTGCGTCGCGATGCGGTGACCGAGGCATTGCGGGCGGTGGGGTTTGCCAGTGCGCCGAAGGGGTTGGGGTGGGATCCGTGACGGGCGACGTCGGTGTGCGTGGGCCGGGCAGAGCCCGGCGCTACGCGTCGATGAGGCCCAGGGATTGGGCGGCGCGCAGGTTGTCGGGGGTGTCGATGTCGAGTGCGAGTGCCGGCGCGTCAAGCAGGTAGACGCTCGCGGGATCCAGCGCGCGCAGACGCGCGCGGAACCCGCTGTCGCCGCTGCCGCCAGCCAGATCGCCAAACCAGTGCCCGGGCACCACCGCAGGCACACCCACCGTCCCCGCATCCGCATCGGTCCCAACCGAAAGCCGCGTCCCCGCACACCCCGACAACGCGTTGCACGCCCCCCGCAACAACGCATGCAGATGCGCCGCCTCCAGCGCAGGCTGATCGCACGTCACCACCAGCACCCGCGCAAACCCCGCCACCAGCGGCGCAGCCACCTCAAGACTGCTGCGCATGCCCCGCTGCGGCTCCGGGTTGATGACCATCGTGAGGGCTTGGTCGCCCAACGCTTCGGCAATGGCGTTCGCATCCGGTGGCAGCACCACCACCAGCGAGGCAGGATTGGTGCTGCGGGCCAGCCGCACCACGCGATGCAAGAGCGTTTCTCCATCGATGCGAAGCAGCTGCTTGGGCTGCCCCAGTCGCGCACTGGCACCGGCGGCCAGCACCACCACGGCATGGTCCAAGGTCCCGCCGCCCGTCATGACAGGCCTGTCGCCGCATGGCGCCACGCCTGCAACTGCGCGGCAATGCTCAATGCGATCGCCTCGGGACCCCGACCACCCAGTGCAAGTCCCACCGGCGAGCGCAGCCGGGGGGAGAGGGACGCACAGGCCTGCGGGGGCAGCACCTTGAACAGATCGTCGCGACGGCGGCGTGGCCCCAGCAGCCCGATGAAGGGGATGGGCAGGTCGGCCAGTTGCTCCAGCGCCTCGCGGTCCAGCTCGAAATTGTGATGCATCACCAACACCGCATCGGGCAACGGCGCATGCCACAGAACTGCCGTGGCGCCGACCTCATGCCCCGGTAGCGCCGGCCGTTGGCCGGCGAACGCAGACGCACCCAACGAGCAACCGCCCGACAAACGCTCGCGCCAACGCTCACGTGGTTCAACCGCCTGTACCCGCCACCCCAATCCGCGCAGCAGCGGCAGCAAGGGGGTGGCCTCTGGCCCTGCACCCAGCATCACTACGCTCGGTGCGGCACGCCACTGAATCTGCCACTGCGCACGGGCGCCGCCCCACTCGAGGGGGAGGCTGTGCAGCGAACCCGCAACTTCGCTGTCCTCGCACCGCCAGCCAAGCCGGCCTTCAGCCTCCAGCTGCAACGTCAGCGTTCCGCTACCGCGCAGCCAGCACGCCAATACGCCGCCGACGCCCTCCAGGGCGGCAAGGGGAATCAACACGATCCGCTGCAGTCCCCGGCACCCCACCGCGTTGGCCGAGAACAACGCATCATCGTCGCGGGTGTCGATCTCCATCCAGTCCAGCGCACCCTGGTCGACGGCCTGCATCGCGCGGCGCTCGATCTCCGGTTCCAGGCAGCCTCCACTCAGCCAACCCACGTGGCCTTCGTCAGTGAACAGCACCACGGTTCCCGCCCGGGTGTAGGTGGAGCCTTCCGTTTCCAGCACCACCGCCAAGGCCGCGCGCCGACCGGCACGCAGCGCGTCCAGCGTGGCCTGCAGGACCCGGCCGGGATTGCCGTCGTCCGCGTCCAGCGGCGCAGTGACCAGGCCGGCGCTCATCCGAGCTCTGGCAGCCCGCGCAGCAGCTTGTCCAGCGTGATCGGGTACTCGCGCACGCGGGTGCCGGTGGCGTTGTAGATGGAGTTGGCCACCGCTGCGCTGACCCCGCACAGGCCGAGCTCGCCCACGCCCTTGGCCTTCATCGGCGAAGACACCGGATCGGTTTCGTCCAGGAACACCACCTCCTGGTGCGGAATATCCGCCTGTACCGGCACTTCATAGCCGGCCAGGTCGTGGTTGACGAAGAAGCCCAACCGCGTGTCCACCGCCAGCTCTTCGGACAACGCCGCGCCCACGCCCATGGTCATCGCGCCGATCACCTGGCTGCGCGCGGTCTTGGGATTGAGGATGCGACCGGCCGCGCAGACGGCGAGCATGCGGCGGATGCGGCTTTCGCCGGTGGCCACGTCCACGCCCACTTCCACGAAGTGCGCGGCGAAGGTGGACTGCTGGAACTTCTCTTCCAGCTCGGCAAACTCGATGCTGTCTTCGGTAACCAGTTCGCCGTCGGCGGCGGCCTTGCCCAGTGCCACGGTCTTGCCGCCGTCGCTGACCTTGCCGTCGGCGAAGGTCGCCGTGGCAGGGTCAAGGCCGAGCTTGGCGGCAACGGCGTCGCGCAGCTTGGTGCAGGCCGCGAACACGCCTGCGGTCGAACTGTTCGCACCCCATTGCCCCCCGGAACCCGCCGAGGCCGGGAAGCTGGAATCGCCCAGCTTCACCGTGACCTTCTCGATCGGCACACCCAGCATTTCGGCGGCGGTCTGCCCGATGATGGTGTAGCTGCCGGTGCCGATGTCGGTCATGTCGGTTTCCACCGTGACCTGGCCAGTGGCATCCAGTCGCACGCGCGCACCGGATTTCATCACCAGGTTGTTGCGGAAGCCTGCGGCCACGCCCATGCCGACCAGCCAACGGCCATCGCGCTGCTGGCCCGGTTGGGCATTGCGCTTGTCCCAGCCAAAACGCTGTGCACCATCACGCAGGCACTGCACCAGCTGGCGCTGCGAGAACGGGCGCTCCGGGTTGGCCGGGTCGACCTGGGTGTCGTTGCGGATGCGGAACTCGATCGGGTCGAGCTTGAGCTTCTCCGCCATTTCATCCATCGCGATTTCCAGCGCCATCAGTCCCGGTGTCTCACCGGGAGCGCGCATCGCATTGCCTTCCGGCAGGTCCAGGTTCGCCAGGCGCAGGCCTGCCAGGCGGTTGGCACCGGCATACAGCAGTTTGGTCTGCTGCACGGCTTCTTCGGGCGAGCCGCCGGGGAGGTTGCCCGACCACGATTCGTGACCGATGGCGGTGAGGGTGCCTTCGGCGGTGGCGCCCAAGCGGATGCGCTGCAGCGTGGCCGGGCGATGCGTCGTGTTGTTGGCGATCTGCGGGCGCGAGAGCGCCACCTTGACCGGTCGTTTCGCCGCACGTGCGCCCAGTGCCGCCAGCAGCACGTCCGAACGCACGAACAGCTTGCCGCCGAAGCCGCCACCGATGTACGGCGAGATCAGCCGCACGTTGTCCTTGGGCATGCCCAGCGTCTTGGCCAGGTCGCCCTTGCCCCAGTCGATCATCTGGTTGGAGGTCCACACGGTCAGCGTGTCGCCCTCCCACGCGGCGAGCGTGGCGTGTGGTTCCATCATGGCATGCGACTGGTCGGGCGTATGGTAGGTCGCATCCAGCGTGACCGGTGCATTGCCATAGGCTCGTTCGAAGTCGCCCACGCGTGCGTCCGGATCGGTCTTCTGGAAGTTGGTGCCGGCCTTCTTCGCCGCAGCGAGGTCGTAAGCGCCTTTCTCCGTTGCGTAGCGCACCTTGACCAGCCCGGCGGCTGCGCGCGCCTGCTCAAACGTTTCGGCCACCACCAGCGCCAGGGCCTGGTGATAGTGGGAAATCTCCGGACCGCCCAGCAGCGCGGCGGCGTTGCGTTCCGACTTCTGCAGCGGACCGGCGTTATCGGCGGTGACGATGGCCAGCACGCCCGGCGAGCGGCGCGCCGCGTCCAGCTCCATGCCGCTGACCCGACCCTTGGCGATGCCGGCAGTCACCACGTAGCCGTAGGCAGGGTTGGCGATGGCATCGTGCCGTTCATACGCATACGGCGCGTGCCCGGTGGTCTTCAGCGGGCCGTCGATGCGGTTCAACGGCTTGCCGACCACCTTGAGCTGGTCGATGGGATTCTTGCCGGCGGGTGTGTCGAATTTCATGGCTTACCCCTTCGCTTCCAGCAGCACGGCGGCGAGCGTGCGTTCGGCCAGCTGCACCTTGAAGGCGTTCTGTGACGAGGGCGTCGCGCCTTCCAGCAGCTTGGCCATCACTGCGCTTGCGCCCCGTGGAAGCAGCGCATCCGCCTCCGGCGTGCGCCACGGTTTGTAGGCCACGCCACCAAGCGCCACGCGGCCAGTGCCGTCGCGCTGGACCACCGCAGCCACCGATACCAGCGCAAACGCATACGACGCGCGGTCGCGCACCTTGCGGTAGATATGGGTGCCGCCGAGCGGGGCAGGCAGCACGGCCGCCGCGATCAGCTCGCCCTTCTCGAGCACGGTTTCCAGCTGCGGGGTAGTGCCCGGCGGGCGATACAGGTCGTTCAACGGAATGCGCCGGCTGGAACCATCCGGGCGGATGGTTTCCACCACCGCATCCAGCGCCATCATCGCCACCGCCATGTCGCTCGGGTGGGTGGCAATGCAGGCGGGGCTGGTACCGACCACGGCCAACTGCCGGCTGATGCCGCCAATCGCCCCGCAACCGCTGCCGGGCAGGCGCTTGTTGCAGGGCTGCGCGGTGTCGTAGAAGTAGGGGCAGCGGGTGCGCTGCAGGAGGTTGCCGGCAGTGGTCGCCTTGTTGCGCAGCTGGCCGGAAGCACCCGCCACCAATGCGCGGGTCAGCAGCGCATAGTCGCTGCGGATGCGCGTGTCGGCGGCCAGGTCGGTGTTGCGCACCAGCGCGCCCACGCGCAGGCCGCCGTCTTCGGTGGCTTCGATCGTATCCAGCTGCAGCCCGTTGACGTCGATCAGGTGGGCCGGGGTTTCGATCTCCAGCTTCATCAGGTCGAGCAGGTTGGTGCCGCCGGCGATGAAGCGTGCGCCCTGGGTGCGCGCGGCCGCAGCAGCGGCTTCCGCAGGCGAGGTGGCGCGTTCGTAGCTGAAGGCTCTCATGCGCGGTTGCCTCCGACGTCTTCAATGGCTTCGACGATGTTGGAGTAGGCACCGCAGCGGCAGAGGTTGCCGCTCATGCGCTCCCGGATCTCGTCGGTGGACAGCGCGGTGCGCGCCTCCAGATCGCCGGTCACGTGGCTGGGAATGTTGTCGCGCACTTCCTGGAGCACCGCAACGGCCGAACAGATCTGGCCAGGCGTGCAGTAGCCGCACTGGTAGCCGTCGTGCTTCACGAACGCGGCCTGCATGGCGTGCAGGTTGTCCGGGCTGCCCAGCCCTTCGATGGTGGTGATCTTCGCGCCCTGGTGCATCACCGCCAGGGTCAGGCAGGCATTGATCCGGCGCCCGTCGACCAGCACCGTGCAGGCACCGCACTGGCCGTGGTCGCAGCCCTTCTTGGTGCCGGCCAGGTGCAGGTGCTCGCGCAGGGCGTCGAGCAGGGTCACGCGCGTGTCCAGTTGCAGGGTACGGGGACGGCCGTTCACCTCGAAAGCGACCTCGGCGGTGACCGGGGCGCGCGCACCCGGGGTATTCCCCTGCGCCTCGGCTACCGCGGCCGGCAGCACCATGGTGGTGGCCGAGCCGGCGCCGAGTTTCAGTACGTCGCGGCGCGACAGGGAAAGGTGCGGAGGGGTGCTCATCGATTGGCTCCTCGTTGGCTGCTGCAGCCTGGCTCACGGGGGTGGACACGGCCACGCCCCAAGCGCACCGATGCCCCCATCATCGGGGAGCCCGGGTAGGCATACGGTGAAACGCCGCTCAGCGCATGACCTTGTCCGGGGTGATCGGCGTGCTGCGGATGCGCTTTCCCGTGGCGTGGTAGATGGCGTTGCTGACCGCTGCCGACACACCGACCAGACCGATCTCGCCCACACCCTTCGCGCCCAGGCTGCTCACTACCCGGTCGTCCTCATCGGCGAACAGCACCTCGATGTCGTGGATGTCCGCATTCACGGAAACGTGATACTGGGCCAGGTCATGGTTCATGAACCGGCCGAAGCGATGGTCCGCCTCGGTGTGTTCATGCAGTGCCTCGCCGATGCCCCAGATCACGCCGCCGACGATCTGGCTGCGCGCGGTGGTCGGATTCAGGATGCGCCCGGCGGCGACCGCGCTGACCACGCGCATCACCCGAACCGTGCCCAGCTCTTCGTCGACCCGCACTTCCACGAAGACCGCGCTGTGGGTAGCACGCACGAATTTACGCTGCTCCAGGATGTCCGGCAGCAGCAGGTACTTCGCCTCGATGCCATCCAGCTGGCCGTCGGCAAGCAGGGCCGTCAGCGGCACCGCACTCCCAGGATCGTCGCGCAGGGCCATGCTGCCGCGCGCGAACACCAGATCGTGCACCCGGGCGCGGGCGAAGGCCACGCGGCCCTGCTTGCGGGCGAGTGCCAGAAGCTGTTTCTGCAGCTTTTCGCAGGCGCCCTGGACCGCAGAGCCTACCGTGGTGACATGCGAGGAGCCGCCTTCGATGGGCGCCACCGGCAGGGTCGAGTCGCCCATCTGGAAGCTCACCTGCTCCAGCGGCAGGCCCAGTGCCTCCGCCGCAATCATGCTCATCACCGTGTAGGTACCGGTGCCGATATCGCTGGCGGCGCTGCTCACCACCAGCCGACCGTCGGCGTGCAACCGGGCATGGGCGCGCGCGAACATCTGCATAGCATCCCATTGCCCGGTGGCCATGCCCCAGCCGACCCATTCGTGGCCTTCGCGTCGAGCGCGCGGCAGCGGTGCGCGTTCGCTCCAGCCGAAGCGCTCGGCACCCAACCGGTAGCAGTCTCGCAGTGCCTTGGTGGAGAACGGCTTTCCGTCAGCGGGGTTGACCTCGGCGTAGTTCTTCAACCGGAGCGCCAGCGGGTCCATGTCGATGTCCGCCGCCAGCTCGTCCATCGCCACTTCCAGCGCATGCATGCCGTGGGCAGCGCCCGGGGCCCGCATGTCGATGGGGGTGTACTGGTCCAGGTCCACCAGCTTGTAGCCCAGGTGCACGTTGTCGCAGGCGTACAGCTGCCCGCTCCAGTTGACCACTACTTCCACGTAATCTTCGAACCGTGACGTCTCGGCCACCGCGTCGTGCGAAATGGAGCGCAGCGTGCCGTCCGCGTCGGCCGCCAGCTTCACCCGCTGCACGGTTTCAGGGCGGTGTCCAAAGGTGAACATCTGCTGCCGGGTCAGCACCACGCGTACCGAGCGCTCCAGCGCCAGGCTGCCCATCACCGCCAGCGGCAACTGGTACTGCGGGCGCAGCCCGGAACCGAATGCGCCGCCGACATAGGGGTTGCGCACGGTGACCTTCTTCTTTGGCAGGCCAAACACCTGCGACACGTACCAGCGGCTGTTCTGCGAGCCCTGGGTCTTGTCGTAGATGGTGAGGTGGCCGTCGGCGTCGCGGATCACCGTGCTGGCGAACAGCTCCATCGGGTTGTGGTGTTCCACGCCGTGGTAGAAGTCGGCCACCACCTGGTGGGGTGCGTTGGCGAAGGCTGCGGTCGGGTCGCCCTTGTCCTTCGGTGGTGCGGAAAAGCCGGCCTTCATCTTGCGCGGCTCGCGCGCCCGGCCCATGGCGGCGAGCAGGTTGGTATCGTGTTCTTCCACCTCGTAATGCGTTTCGACGCGCCCGGCCGCTTCCCGCGCGGCCTCGAACGTCTCGGCCAGCACCAGCGCAACCGGCTGGCCGCTGTAGCGCACTACGTCGTCGTACAACGCACGGAAGGGTTTGCCGGCGGGGGCGGTCATGTCCTTGTAGAACAGGCCGTTGCCACGCATGTGCGGGCGGTTGAGATGGGTGATGATCTTCAGCACCCCGGGCACGGCCTCGGCTTCCTGGAGACTGAAGCCGAGGATGCGACCCTTGGCGATGGTGCTGTTGACGGCGACGCCGTAGACAAGGTCCGTCGCGGGCCATTCGGCCGCATAGCGTGCCTGCCCGGTGACCTTGGCGCGGCCGTCGATGCGCGGGGTACCGGTGCCAGTGGGTACATGGCCAGTGCCGGGTATGGCGACGGGAGGCTGCAGTGGCAGGTTCATGCGGCATCTTCCTGATTGATCACTGTGCCCTTCGCTGCGGTTTCGAGCGCGCGCACGATGGCGCGGTGCGCCAGTGGAATCTTGAATGCGTTCTGACCCTGCGAGACCGCGCCTTTCAACAGGCGATCAGCCGCGAGCGCGAAGGTGGCCGGGGACGGCTTCGCGCCGGCCAACAGCGATTCCGCTTCCAGGCTCCGCCACGGTTTGTGTGCGACCCCGCCCAACGCCAGCCGCGCGCTACGGATGCTGCCGTCTTCGTCAAGATCCAGTGCTGCCGCCACGGACACCAGCGCAAAGGCATAGGACAGGCGCTCGCGGATCTTCAGGTAGGCGCGGTGCGCGGCGTACTGCGTGGCAGGCGGCAGTTCGATGCGCAGGATCAGTTCGTCGGCTTCCAGCGTGCTGTCGATGTGCGGGATGTCGCCCGGCAGCCGGTGGAAATCGAGGAACGGAATGCTGCGCTCACCGCGCACGCTGGCCACGTGCACGGTGGCGTCGAGCGCCGCCAGGGCCACGCACATGTCGGAAGGGTGGGTGGCGATGCAGTGCTCACTGGCGCCCAGGATGGCGTGGTGGCGGGTGAGGCCGCCAATGGCCGAGCAGCCGCTGCCCGGCTCGCGCTTGTTGCACGGCGTGGCACGGTCGTAGAAATAGGTGCAACGGGTCCGCTGCAGCAGGTTGCCACCGTTGCTGGCCATGTTGCGGATCTGCGGCGAGGCAGCCGCCAGCATCGCCGCGGACAGCAGCGGGTAGTCGCGTTCGACCAGCGGGTGCCAGGCGGTGTCTGCGTTGCGCGCGGTTGCGCCCAGGCGCAGGCCGCCATCGTCGCGCTGTTCGATGGCGTCGAGCGGCAACCGGTTGATATCGACCAGTGCGGCCGGCGTCGTCACCTGCAGCTTCATCAGGTCGAGAAGGTTGGTGCCGCCGGCGATGAACCTGGCGTTGCGGGCAGATTCGCCGGCAGCCAGGACCTGCAGGGCCTGCGGGATGGATTCGGGGCGATGGTAGGCGGCCGGGATCATGCCGGCACCGTCCCGGGGACCCAGTGCTGCGGTGTTGCAGCGTCCTGTGTTGGTTCGATCCCGGCGACCGACATCACCGCTTCGGTGATCTGCGGGTAGGCTCCGCAGCGGCAGATGTTGCCACTCATCAGTTCGCGCACCTGGTCGCGAGTGCACGCCTTGCCTTCGTTGATCAGGCCCTGTGCCGAGCAGATCTGACCGGGGGTGCAGTAGCCGCACTGAAGCGCATCGCAGGCGATGAAGGCCTCCTGCAGCGGGTGCAGTGCATCGCCGTCGGCAAACCCTTCGATGGTCTGGATTTCGGTGCCGTCCTGCATCACCGCCAAGGTCAGACAGCTGTTGATCCGTCGGCCATCCACCAGCACCGTGCAGGCGCCGCACTGGCCGTGGTCGCAGCCTTTCTTGGTGCCGATCAGATGAAGCCGTTCACGCAGCAGGTCAAGCAGGCTGACCGTGGACTCCACCTGGAGCGTGTGCTGCTCGCCATTCACGATGAGGCTGAGCGGGTACAGCACGCGCGGACCGGGGGCTGGGCGCTCGGGAGGGGCAGCAAGGGGTGATGCGACTGGCTCGCTCATGGCAGTTCCGGCTGGGGCGATTTCCCCTACGGTGTGCCATGGGTTGTCTAGTCAGGGTGCACGGGTGATGCACGGGGTGCGAAGGCGGGCACGTTCATCCGCCCCCGCCGCGCACCACCCGCTTGCGATACTCGCGCACGTTGTCCCCGCGGATCCGCGTCCCCTGCGTGCCGTTGTTGGTATCCACCATCCGGTCCGAACCGGTCACCGGCTTGGCTTCCACCGTGGTCTCGCGCTCGAACGCGTGCGACTTGTCGATATTGCGGTAATAACGGTACAAGCCCCAATACAATGCCGTTGCGCTGGCAGGGCCAGCCAACAGCAACCAGAGTCCACTATCGTCGCTCATGAGCCTGCTACCAGGATCCAAAGGGTGATGGCTTCAACGATCGTACCGGTGGTAAGCGCGGCCAGCAGCAGCTTCCACTGCTGCACCGGCACGCTGCCCATGGTTTCACCGGTACGCCCGTTGACCGCGATGTAATGCAGCATGCCGCCGTTGCGGCCAGGCTGGTGGTACGAGTACAGCCACACCGGCAGGTACATGGAGACCCAGCGCGAACCGTGCACATCGACCTGCTCGGTTTCCCAGCGCACGCCGCGGTCATAGCGGCGTACCGAGCCTTCCACCTGCGAGCGGGCGATGGATAGCAGCTGGTCTTCCAGCCGTGGTTTCATCTTCTCCACGTCCAGGTTGCGCTTTTCCGAGCTGAAGCCCAGCAGGTATGAGGCGTTCCACTTCAGCGCGTTCTTGGTGTCGAACGGCAGGATCGTGTTGATGATGTTGTTGGTGTTGGCCTTGATGTCCAGGTTGCCACGCTCGGCCGAGGATTCCATGGGCAGGTCGTCCACGGTGAAGTCCACCGACCGCTCCACCTGGTACACGTCCGCGTCGTAGTAGGTCTTCTTCTTGTCGCCCTCGCCCCGCGTGTACTGGCGGGTCTGGATCTCGCCCTTGCCGGTCACGCTGGCGCTGACGTTGCTGTCCACGATCATGTACGGCATGTACACGCCGACCACGTTTTCCGGCGTGAACTGGTCCTTGAACGCTTTCAGCGCGAACAGGCGGCGCTTGTCCACGAACTGGCGGATGCGCGCAACCGCATCGTCCTTGGTGATCCGGAACGGCAGCACCGCGTCGGGCACGGCGCCGTTGGACACCTGCTCGTTGACCCCGAACACGTGGCGGCACCAGTGGCAGCGTGCGGTCATGGTGGTTTCGGTATTGATGGTCACTTCCGCACCGCAGCCGGTGCACTTGAAGCTCATCAGGCTGGCCGTGCCGGCTTCGATGTCGCGTGCGCCCGAAGCGATGATCGTGCCACGCAGCTGGTCCAAGCCTTCGCCCAGACCATATTCCTGTTCAACCGAGGCGCCGTGCCATTCGTGACGGCAGAACTGGCAGATCAGCACGTCGGTGCCGAGCTTGAGCCGCACGTCGGTCGAGCCGCACTTCGGGCAGCGGTTCAGGCCGTCCTTGAGCTCTTCGGCACGGGTGTCGAGGGCGACCGGGTCCGGCGCCTCGATCTCGGCGCGGATCGGGTCGGGCAGGGTGGCCGGGTCCAGCGGAAAGGTGCCCGGCAGCGGCGGTACGTCACGCGGCGAGCCGGGGCCGGTAACGGCCTCCGGCAACGGCGGTGGAGCCCCGGGCAACGGGGGCGGGGTTCTGGGGTCGGACATGGTTCGGTTCTGTCCGCCTTAGAGACCCAGCGCCTTGGCCTTGAGTGCGTCGTAATCGGCTTGGGTGATCAGACCGAGGTCGAGCATTTCCTTGGCCTTGGTCAGCTTGGCCACCGGGTCGTCGGCGGCCGGCGCGGCGGGTGCGGCTGGCGCCACCGGCTGCTGCAGCGAGCCAATGCCACCCATCATGCCCGAGGCCATGCCCACGCCCATGATGCCGGCCGCGCCGCCGTTCTCACCGGCGGACTGGATGCCCTGCGCAACGCTGGCCTGCAGGTTGGAGTTACCACGCCCGCCGGACAGCGCGTCGGCGCGCTGCACGGTCTTGAGCAGCTCGCGGGTGTTGGCGTCGTACTCGATGGAAACAATGGCGGTCTTGACGATGGCCAGGCCGCGGTCGGACTTCCACTGGTAACCCTGTTCCACCGCGGCGGAGAGGCTCTGCGCGAAGCCGAGCGAATCCTGCTGCAGCTTGGTGATGCGATTGCCCTTGCCGGGATCGTTCGTATACAGACTGAACGCCGGGGCCAGCGAGCCCACCACTTCGTTGAAGAGCTGGGTAGCCGCGGCGTTGTCCATGTCGGTGAAGTCGAACACCTTGCCCGGCTGCAGGTAACTGGCGGGCACGAAGTTCTTCACGAACAGGATCGGGTCGACGATCTTGAGCGTGTACGAGCCGCGCGTGACCGCGCCCACCTGGGTGTTGAGGAAGCCGTCGTCCCAGTAGATTTCGGACTGGGTGCCGAAGCGGTTGTCTGGCAGTTCCTTCAGAGAGACGAAGAACGCCTGCTGCTGGCCGCCCGGCTGGCCGCCGAACTTGAAGCGCTCCCAGCTCTGCTTGATCAGCGGGGTGACGATACCGTCGCCGGCGAAGATCGACTGCGAATTCAGGTCATCCGAGCGCCATTCATACCCACCCGGCTCGGCCACGAAGCCGGTGATCGCGCCGTCCTGGAACAGCAGCAGGCCGTAGCCTTCCGGCACCACGATCTTCGAGCCATTGGTGATGATGTTGGACGAGCCGCTGGTGTTGGACCCGCGCCCGGCGTTGGTGCCCTGCGGGACCGCCGCGAACAGCGCCGCAGTAGCCGGCAGCCCAGCCGGGACGGTGTAGAAGTCCTTCCACTGGTCGGCCAGCACGCCGCCCACTGCACCCTTGACTGCTTGAATGAGACCCATGACCCGCTCCCTGCGATCCAAGGACGGGCGGGGTGCCCGTCACGATGGATGGACTATAGCAGCGAGGGGTGGCGCGGGGATGGGCGTTTCCGGCAGGGGGTCCTTACGGTAGGTCGCACTTCATCTTGCCGTCTACGTAGTACGGCTTGGGTACATTGGGGTTGTCGCTGGTCTTTTCGAACACCACTTCGAAGGAGTCCGCGTCGGGCACTCCCTTGCGGTCGGTGCAGGCGTCCTGGAGTTTCTTCTTGACCGCAGCCAGGCCCGCGTCGCGATTCGCACCTTCGGCGCTGTTGGTCAGGTTGGCGACTTCGGCGAAGGCCAGGGAGCTGGTGCCCAGCAGGCATGCGGTGAGAAGGGCAGCGTAACGCTTCTTCATTGCGACTCCTTTGCAGTGTTCGGTAGCGCCTGTCCGTGGTATCCAGAAAGGCGATTGAAACGCCGGGCGTCATGCCCGTAGCGCGTTGTCAGGATAGGGAACGGAGGTTAAGGCGCTGTCGTGCGCCATCATGCGTCCCGCTCGGGGCGCTCACGCCGCCGACGCTCGTAGAGCTTCATGTCGGCGCGATTGATGGTGTCGGCCACCGTCTCCGAAGGGCGATTGATGGCGCAGCCGCCGGAGAAGCGGATCGGGGAGAGGTAGGCGCGGTCTTGGTACTCGGCCTCCAGTGCCTGCAGGCGTTCCAAGGTGGCGCCCGGTACGAACACCAGGAATTCGTCGCCGCCAAGTCGGACCACCACTTCGCCTTCCTGCAGCGGTTCGGACAGGAACGACACGAAGTCGACCAGCACCGCATCGCCATGCGCGTGGCCCTGGGTGTCGTTGATTTCCTTGAAGTGGTCCAGGTCGAACACCAGGCAGCCCCAGGCTTCGGGCTGGTTCTCGGCAAGTTCGGCGAGGTAGCGGCGATTGAAGGAGCGGGTGAGCGGGTCGCGGATGGCCATGTCCAGCAGTTGGCGCTCCTGCAGGTGCTGTGTGGTGATGTCTTGGGCGTGGCCAAGCACGTACTGCGGACTGGCCTCGGTGTCGAGGATGTTGTGGTACGCCCAGTAGCGGCGTGAGCCATCTTCCGCCAGCAGTTCCATCACGCCTGAGTCGCTCTGGTTCTCGGCGATGCGCTGCAGGTAGTCCTGCAGCAGGTGCTGCCGTTCTTCGGGAATGATCTCCGCGAGCGAATGCCCCACCAGCTCCGCTTCCGGGCGGTCCAGCGAGGCGGAGGCGGCCGGGTTGACCGAGGTGATGATGCCGTCCAGCGTATGCGTGCAGATCAGGCCCAGGCTGTGCTGGAACAGCCGGCGGTAGCGCGCCTCGCTTTGTGACAGTGCCTCGCTGGCCTGCCGTTGCTCGGCCATCCGGTTCAGCAGGCTGGCGCGCTGCTCCATGGCGAAGGCGGCGACCTGTGCCAGCCATGCGAGGGCTTCACGCTGGCCGCCGCTGGCCTGGCCCGGCGCGGTGTCGAGCAGGCACAGGGTGCCGATCCGGTTGCCGCCCTGTACCCGGATCGGTGCGCCCAGGTAATGACGCACGAAGGGCGGCCCCTGCACGATGGGGTTGTCGGCAAACCGGGGATCCTCGCTGGCGTCCTGCACCTCCAGCACCATGTCGGACTGGATCGCCCAGGTGCAGAAGGAGATGTCGCGGGCGGTTTCCGACGCGGCATCGATGCCCACCAGCGACTTGAACCACTGGCGGTTGCCGTCGATCAGCGAAATCATCGCGATCGGCATCCCGGTCATGGCGTGGGCTGCACGGGTCAGGGCGTCGAAGAATGGCTCCGGGTCGGAATCCAGAATCCGCAGGTACTCCACTGCAGCTTGACGCTCGCGTTCGGTCACTCCACGCCTCCACAGCCTGTTACGGCGCAGCCCTCCGCTGCGACCGTCCCATCCTAGGTTTCTCCCGGGCAGGGTCCGGTGAAACTGGCGGGGAGAGAAGGGGGGTCGTGGTTCCATTGTGTGGCATGAGGGACCCAGCGTGATGTTATAGTGTTACATCCACTGCCTATTCATAACGACAGTCCTTGATGAAGATCCATGCCTTGGTGGCCGCCACTGCCGCCATCCTGTTCGCGCCCGAAACCCGCGCCCAGTCGTCCGACTCCGCGCTCACGCTGGGCAAGGTCGACGTACACCAGCACACCGAAGGCCAGCTCACTGCCCACCAGGTGCTGACCTCGGTCGACGTGCTGGGCGCCGACCAGATCGAGGACAAGAATGTCTCGCAGAGCTGGGAACTGCTGGGCCAGATGCCCGGGATCCAGCTGACCGAATTCCGCCAGGGCGCCGAGTCGGGCAAGGTCAGCTTCCGCGCTTTCAATGGCGAGGGTTACCTCAATGCGATCAAGACCCTGATCGACGGCGTGCCCAGCAACGTCAACAGCGGCAACCAGCGTTTCATCGACATGCTGTTCCCGCTGGAGATCAGCTACATCGAAGTGGTGCGCGGGACCAACGATCCGCGCTATGGCCTGCACAACATCGGCGGCAACGTGAACTTCGGTACCCGCCAGGGCGGCAACTACACCGACGGCCGGCTCAGCTACGGCAGCTACAACACCCGCGACGCACAGCTGGCGGTCGGCCGTGAGGGCAACGGCGTCGCGCAGAACTATTTCTTCGGCACCCAGGCCTCCGACGGCTACCGCGACCACGACACCTCACGAAAGTACGCGCTGGGCGGCAAGTGGTTTCATGGCAGCCTGGACGATGGCGTGCGGGTCGGGCTGACCGCCCGCACCTACCATCAGGAAGCAGACGAGCCGGGTTTCATGACGGCCGAAGAACTGCGTACGGACCGCCGTGGCTCGCAGCTGCGCAACGCCAATGATGTCGACGAGCGCGACATGCGCCAGATCGGCGTGCACCTGGACCTGAAGCTGGCGGACAACCTGTTCCTGGGCAGCAAGCTCTATTACAACCGGTACGAAGACGACCGCAAGGTCACCTTCAGCGACCTGCCGACCGGCAACGCGCCGCGCCAGCGACGGGTATGGGATGAAAAGCAGACCGGCATGCTGACCACGTTGACCTGGCAGCCCGCCGAAACCCTTACGCTGGAAGGAGGGCTCAACTACGAGCATCAGGACAACGGCTATATCCGCGAGCGTTTCAGCTACGCAGAGCCCACCGACTTCTCGGCGCCGCCAGCGCGGGTGCAGAACAACGACCGCCACACGTTCGACAACTGGGGCGCATACGCGCAGGCGATCTACCAGCCCATCGAAGCGCTGAAGATCGTGCCGGCGTACCGGGTGGACCGGTTTGATGGCAATACGCGGTTGCAGGGTGGCGTGACCGGGCCGTTGCAGCGCTACGGCACCATCGGGCAGCCAAAGCTCAGTGTGGTGTATGCCTTCACCGATACGGCCAATGTGTACGCCAACTGGGGTCGCACCTTCCAGGTGCTGACTGGCTCGACGCCGCCGGCGTACCTGACCCCCGGGCAGGGGCCGATGGGCGCTTCCACCAACACCGGCATGGAGCTGGGCATGAAATTCAGCCCGTTCGCGGGCAGCCAGGCGCGTGTTGCGGTGTGGCAGCAGGACGCGGCCAATGAGGTGTCCAACATGCCGGCTACCGGCACTACCGTGACCCTGGGCAAGACCCGGCGCCGTGGCGTTGACGCGCAGATCAGTGCCAGCTTGGGCGAGCGCTGGACGGTGTGGGCGTCGCATGCATACCAGGAAGCGAAGATCGAGCGGGATAACCGCGATGCGAGTCTGTCGCTGGAAGGGCGGGAGGTGGCGGCCACGCCGCGTTACATCAGCAATATCGGAGTCGATTTCCAGGCGACCGAGGCGCTGCAGTTGGGGCTGCAGGGCAGGGCGCAGGGGGATTACTACCTGGAGGAGCGCAATGTGGCTGGGAAGTACGGTGGCTTTGCGGTGCTGGATCTGAGTGCGCGCTATGACATCAGCCCGCGCTGGAGCGTGGATGTGCAGGTGAAGAATGTGATGGATCGCGAGTATGCGTATGCGTGGTATGACAGTTTCTTCTGGGAGCAGCCGCAGCCGATGTTTTCGCCGGCGGCGGGGCGGGGCGTGTATTTCGGGTTGAACATGAAGTTGTGATGCGCGCGGGCGTAGAGCCGGGCTCTGCCCGGCTCCAGGGATACCCGAACATCGCGAGGAGCCGGGCAGAGCCCGGCTCTACGGGTACCCCGGGTTCCCATCAACGCGAGCGTTAGAACCGCGCGGTTGCACCGACAAAGAACGTACGCGAGCCGGTGTCGTAGCTGTTGCCGTCGTCGATGGTGGAAACATCGCCTGCATTCAGCACGCCTGCACGCAACGTCAGGTGCTCGTTGACATCAAACCCGGTCACCAGGTCCCAGGTGGTGTACGCCTTGGCGAAGGTCGGGCTGGTGCTGGAGACCAGCTGCTCGCCCACGTGCTGCGCGCTCAGGTTCAACGACCACGCGTCGGTGACCTGCCAATCCAGCGAGGTATTGGCAGTCAGCTTCGGCACCACCAGCAGGTTTGCGCCGGTGGTGCGGTTCTTCGATTCCAGCATGCGGGTGGCATTGGTGGTCCAGCTCAAACGCTCATGCAGCGGAATCGTGACGCTGGCTTCCACGCCACGCGTGCGCGCCTTCTGGATGTTCTGCGCCACCGTCCACCAGAAGCCGTTGACGAAGCTGGAGTCGAACCCGGCGATGTCACGCAGCGGCACCTGTTCGATCTTGTCGTCGAAGTCGGTCAGGAAGTAGGTGGCCGAGGCCGACCAGCCGCTACGGTCGAAACCAACGCCCAGCTCGTAGTTGGTGCTGGTTTCCGGTTCCAGGTTCGGGTTGCCGGCCATGTAGCAGCCGGTGGTGCCGTCGGCGCTGACGGAACGGTTGGTCCAGCCTTCCACGGTCAGGCTGCGGCAGCCGTTGCCGCCGGACTGGGTGGCCGCACCGGCGCTGCCCTGCTTGAGGTTGGGGGCGCGGAAGCCCTGCGACACGCCACCCCGCACCGTCCAGGCGTCGGACGGGTGCCACACCCCGTAGATGCGCGGACTCAGGTTGTCGTCGTAGTTCTCGGTGTTGTCCCAGCGCAGGCCCAGGGTCAGGGTGAAGCGCTCATGGAGGGTGATGTGGTCTTCGGCGAACAACGCCCAGGAGTCGGCCTCATTGGTCGGGCTGATCCGACCGGTGCCGCTCCAGGTCACCGGTACGGTGCCGATGGTGTCAGTGTTCTGCAGCTCTTCGCGCTTCCACTGGCCGCCCACGTTCAAGCTGTGCTCGAAGCCCCAGTGGAAACCGGTGGCGAAGGCCGTGTCGAACACGGTTTCCTTGGAGTGGTTGCCCACCGCGCTGCCCTTGTCCTCGTAATCGTTCTGGGTCAGCGTGGTCTTGGAGGTGCTGGTGTCGCCGTAACGGCCGTCGTGGGTCACCACGTAACCGGTGTGCACCAGCTTGGACAGGCCCCATGCGTTTACATTGCCGGCGCCACTGTTGCGCTGCACGCCGTGCGAGGCTTCAAAGCCGAGGGTGTGGTCGCCGTTGATCGCCCAGTTGAGCAGGGCGTTGGCGTTCTCCGCCTTGTTGCCCGGGGTCTGGCTGCGGCCACGGTCGGATTCGCGGTCGGTGACGTTGGCGCCCACGCGCAGCCCCAGGTTTTCAGTCAGCGGGCCACTGAACAATCCGCCCATCTGGGTGGTGTTGCCGCGCGTCTTCGCATCGGGCTTGCTGTAGTTGTAGGTAACCGAGCCACCCCATTCGGTGCCGATCTTGCGGGTGATGATGTTGATCACCCCGCCCATGGCGTCGGAGCCGTACAGCGACGACATCGGGCCGCGCACCACTTCGATGCGCTCGATCATGTCCGGCGACAGCCAGTTGAGGTCCTGCGGGCCCAGGTCGTCGCGGTAGTTCACGCCGGCCGAATTGCCCTGGCGGCGACCATCAATGAGGATCAGGGTGTACTGCTCGGGCAGGCCGCGCAGGCGGATCTTCGATTGCGCGCCGGAGAGCGCATAGCCACCGGTCACGCCGGGTACGGTGCTGAGCAGCTGGCCGATGCTGCTGACCGGCTTGCGCTCGATTTCCTGGCGGGTGATGACGCTGATGCTGGCGGGCGCGTCGCGGATCCACTGCTGGGCGCCGGTGGCGGTGACCACGACGGTGTCGAGGTCCCTGGTGTCGGCAGCGGCTTCGCCGTTGGCGTGGGCCTGCGAGGACAGGGCAAGGGCGATGGCGGCAGTGAGTGCGGCCAGGGAATGGGCAAGCGTGGGGGATGAAACGTGCATCGAGAGCAAACTCCTGGGTTAAAGGGTCCGCTGGCGATGGCTGGGACGTCCGTGTACGGTGTTTATGAAAACGTTAACAATCGTATCACGAACCATTCGCATTTGACACATTGCGACAGGTTGCCACGGGCCGTGTGGCCGGGCATGGCCCGACCACACGCGCGGCATTACCAGTCGGTAGGCACGTAATCCTTCAGGAACTGTCCCCACGCGTGCTCGCCGGTATTGAAGCCATGGATGATCGGATCGACGATGCGCGCCGCGCCGTCCACGATATCCAGCGGCGGGTGGAAGCGCTCTTCCTCCACCTTGCGCTTGGCGATTTCCGCCACGTCTTCGTCGGTCACCCAGCCGGTGTCCACGCTATTCATGTGGATGCCGTCGCCGTGGTAATCGGCGGCGGAGGTGCGCGTCATCATGTTCAGCGCGGCCTTGGCCATGTTGGTGTGCGGGTGCCGGGTGGTCTTGAAGTTGCGGTAGAACTGCCCCTCCATCGCCGACACGTTGACGATGTGCTTGTCGTGCTCGGGCGAGCGCAGCATCAGTGGCTTCAGGCGCGCATTGATGATGAAGGGTGCAACGGCGTTGACCAGCTGGGTTTCCAGCAGCTCCACCGACGACACTTCGTCCAGCTGCAGGCGCCACGAATTGCGACCGCGCAGGTCGACCTGCTGCAGGTCCTTGTCCAGCTGCCCTTCCGGGAACAGATGCTGCTGGCCCAGCAGTTCGTCGGCCAGCAACGGTACCTGCGAAAGCTCGGCGGCGCGGGTCAGGCCATCGGCGCCCAGCAGGGCGGCGTCCTTTACTGCGAGTGCGGACGCTTCCGCGCCCAGCGCCAGCATTTCCGAGCTGCGCAGGCCTTCGTACTGGCCGACCAGCTTGCGGATGGTTTCCGGCAGGTCCTGGGTCGCTACGGTTTCACCGGCCATCATGTGCGCGTAGAACTGCGGCGGGCGGCGCACGGTCTGGCAGGCGTTGTTGATGATGAAGTCCAGGCGCGTGCGGGTGGCCAGCAGCTCCGTGCAGAACGCTTCCACGCTGGGCGTGTGGCGCAGGTCGAGGCCGTATACCTGCAGGCGGTGGCCCCATTCGGCGAAGTCCGGCTCTTCCGCATAGCGGGCGGCCGAATCGCGCGGGAAACGGGTGGTGACGATCAGCTCGGCACCGGCACGCAGCAGCTTCAGGCCGGCCTGGTAGCCGATCTTGACCCGGCCGCCGGTCAGCAGCGCAACACGGCCGCGCAGGTCGGCGGTTTCGGTGCGCTTGATGAAGTTCACGTCGCCACAGCTGACGCACATCTGGTCGTAGAAGTGGTGCAGCTGGGTGTACTTCTGCTTGCACACATAGCAGTGGCGCGCTTCGGACGCGTGAACTTCTTCCGGTGCATCCGCCGCGTTCTCACCGTTGTGCGGGTCGTGCAGGCCGGCGGCGTGCGGCGGGAAGTAGTTCGGGGTGGTGAACACCGGCTTGCGGCGCAGGGTGCGGATGCCGGTGTTGTCCAGCTTGGCTTCCTCCTTGCGGATGCTCTCTTCGCGCAGGCGCACCTTGGCCTGCTGCTTGAGCTTGGCGCGGCGTTCCTTCGGTTCCGGGTGGTACACCTGGGCCACCACCTGGTGGAAGCGCTGGCGCTCGTCTACCGGCAACACATCCAGCAGGGTGCGGTCGACGTCGATGGCGGCGAGAAGCTCCATCGCAGCACGGATGCGGTCATCAAGGGGCGACTCGTCCTGGGGCAGGGCGTCGGCGGGGGAAGAAGCGATAGCGTTCACGTTGGATCCGGGAGAGAGCGGCAGGCGGGCGTACAGCGGGCCGCTATTCTCCCTGATCCGGGGCATTCATGCAGGCGGGGCCTGAACCACCCCGTCAGCCGGCGTCTTCGCCGTCCCGGGCCGTGGTCGGGTCGTGCGCATCCTTGGCCGCCCGGGCCTCGTCCTGCAGGTGCCTGCGCACCTTGGCCGCCTGGTCCGGGGTGACCGCCCCTGCCTGGTTGCCGAAGTCCTGGCGGATGAAGGTCGCCAGCTGGGCGATCTCCTTGTCCGACAAGCGTTCGGCGAAGCCGGGCATGCCCAGGTTGGACGGGCGCTGGATGGTGGAGGGCAACGAGCTGCCGGCCAGAAGGAGGCGGATCACCGAGGTCGGGTCGTCGGCCAGCACGGTCGGGTTGCCGGCGATGGACGGGAACACATTCGTGTAGCCCTTGGCATCGGTACGGTGGCAGGCCGCGCAGTTGTCCACGAACAGTTCCGCGCCGCGGCTGTCGTTGACGCCGGCCTGCAGCTTGCGCGCGGTGGCGTCGCTCGCGGTGTATCGGGACGGGTCATGGCCGCTGGCGGGCAGCTGCTTCAGGTACACGGCAATCGCCTGCAGGTCTTCGTCGGTGAGCTTCTGGGTGCTGTGGGTGACCACGTCGGCCATCGGCGTTCCCACCACGGCGCTGTGCGCGTTGCGGGCGGTGCGCAGGGTGTCGACGATGTCCTGGGTGGACCAGCGCCCCAGCCCGTCGGCGTCGTTGCCGCGCAGGTTCACCGCGTTCCAGCCGTCGATCACCTGGCCGCCGGAGAGATAGGCGGCGCCGCTTTCATCCAGTGCCTTCTCCTGCAGCGTGAAGCCGCGTGGCGTGTGGCAACTGCCGCAGTGGCCCAGGCCCTGGACCAGATAGGCGCCACGCGCGAGCTGGGGGTCGCTGTAGCGGTTGGGATCGAACGCCACCGCATCGGCGTCGGGTGCGAAGGTCTTGCGCCATATCGCCAGCGGCCAGCGCATCGACAGCGGCCAGGTGATGTCTGTTGCACGGTTGGCTTCATGCACCGGCGCGATATCCCCGTGCAGGAAGTAAGCGTGCAGGGCGCGCACGTCGTCGTCGCTGACCCGGGCATAGGAGGGATAGGGCATGGCCGGATACAGCGTGCGACCATCAGCCGCGATACCGTGGCGGAGCGCGCGGTCGAAGTCGTCCAGCGAGTACGCGCCGATGCCGGTTTCCTTGTCCGGGGTGATGTTGGTGCTGTAGATGTTGCCCAGCGGCGAGGCCACCGGCAGGCCGCCGGCGAACGGCTTGCCGCCCGGCCGGGTGTGGCAGGCGGTGCAGTCGCCGGCATCGGCCAGATACCGCCCGCGCTCGATCAGGGCCGCATCGGCAGCCGGCCCTTCGGCCAGGACGCGGGTCTTGGTTGGAATGAAGGCATAGGCCAACGCGGCGAGCGGTACCACCAGGCCGATCACCACGATCCAGAGCAGGAGCTTCTTCATGTGCGCCTCCTCAGGCTTGGACCATCGGGCCCGGGTCGGGCAGGTACTTTTCGCGGATGGCGGTGGCCGCCCAGTACGCCAGCCCGCCAACCAGCCCGGTGGGGTTGTAGCCGTTGTTCTGCGGGAAGGCGTTGGCGCCGATCACGAATACATTCGGAACATCCCAGCTCTGCAGGTAGCGGTTGAGCGCGGACGTCTTCGGGTCCGCCCCCATGATCGCGCCACCACAGGTATGCGTGCTCTGGTACTTGGTGATGTTGTAGTGCTCGCCGTTCTTCTTCGCATCGCCGCTCATCGACAGCGGGTTGAGCGTACGGCTCATCTGCATGGCTTGGTCGACGAAGAACTGCGAGGCCTTGATCTCGTTCGGGTGCCAGTCGAAGGTCATGCGCAGCAGCGGCCGCCCGAAGGAATCCTTGTAGTTCGGATCCAGGCTCAGGTAGTGCTGGCGGTAGGACATGCAGGCGCCCTGGACTTCGTAATAGAAGTTGTGGCGGAAGTTGTCCGCCGCCGCCTTCTTCCAGGCGGCGCCCCAGTTCGGTGTGCCGGAGGGCACATTGATGCCCCGCACCGGGCCAGCGCCAGGCTGGCGCGCCCAGACCAGACCACCGCCGACGAAGCCAGCCTTGGCGTTGTCCAGCTGGTTGCCGTTGAGGTCGTCCATGGTGGTGCCGGCGCCGCCGATGCCGATGAAGCCGTTGGCCTGCACGTCCTTGTCGAAGAACAGCACTACGCGGTTGAGGTTCTAGTACGAATAATTGCGGCCGATGGTGCCGGTGTTGGTGACCGGGTCGTAGGCCTCGCCGATGCCGGAGACCAGCATCAGGTGCACGTTGTAGAGCTGGAACGCGCACAGGAGGACCATGTCGGCCGGCTGTTCCACCTCGCGGCCCTGCGCGTCCAGGTAGGTCACGCCGGTAGCCTTGGTCTTGCTGCTGTCCAGGTTGACCCGCAGCACCTGCGAATGCGTGCGCAGTTCGAACTTCGGGCGCTGGCGCAGGACCGGCAGGATGCAGGCATTCGGGCTGGCCTTGGAGTAGTTCAGGCAGCCGTAGTCGCTGCAGAAGCCGCAGGCGTTGCACGGGCCGAGCTGGCAGCCGTAGGGATTCACATAGGGACCGGACGCATTCGAGGCCGGAATAGGGTAGGGGTGCCAGCCCATTTCCTTGGCGGCCTTGTAGAACAGCTCGCCGCCCAGGTAGTTCGGGTTGGGCCCCAACGGATACTCGCGCGAGCGCGACCCTTCAAACGGATTGCCGCCCGGCTGCACGGCGCCCTGGATGACACCGGCTTTGCCGGAGGTGCCGCAGACACGCTCGAACATGTCCAGGTGCGGTTCAAGTTCGGCATAGGTGACCGGGAAATCCTGGATGGTCATGTCGTCGGGGATGAAGGCCTTGCCATAACGCTGTTCCACGTTGGAACGCAGCACCAGGTCTTCCGGCAGCGGACGGAAATGCGCGCCGCTCCAGTGGCTTCCCGCGCCGCCCACGCCAGTGCCGGGCTTGAACGAGCCCATCTGCCGGTACGGCACGGCGGTGTCAGCGATGGAATGCCTTACCGTCACGGTTTCCTGGTTGAGGCTCTGCAGGTAACGGCGGTGCACCGAGCCTTCGAGCTCGTCGACCACCTTCGGGTAGGCGAAATCGGGCTGGGTATCGCGGTCGCCGCCGCGCTCCAGCGCCACCACGTGCAGGCCGGCGTCAGTGAGTTCCTTGGCCAGGATCGCCCCGGTCCAGCCCATGCCGACGATGACAGCATCTACTTTCGGTTTCGTGATCGCCATCGTTCAGCCCCTCCGCCCAGCCAGGTCGACCGGCGGCAGGGGATAGGCCTTTTCACGCACGCCGATCCAGTCGATGTAGTCCGCGCGCATGCCGGGATAGCCGATCATCTTCCACGCGGCCATGCCCTTGTTGGCACCGTACTTGGGGTCGGCGAAGTAGCCGTTCTTGACTTCACCCAACAGGTTGGAGAAGAACAGCTTGCTGGAAATGGCGTCCAGCTCGAGCTTGCCGCCCTCGGCCGCCTTGAGCAGGGTTTCCTGCTGCGCATGGTCCAGCTGGGCGAAGGTCTTGCCGTCGAATGCGCTGCGACAGTGGGCATCGAAGGCATCGATGCCGACCTTGATGATGTCGCGCAGGGCCAGCTTGCCCTGGTAGCCGAACTCGCTGGGGGCTTCCAGGAAGGGGCCCTGCATATACCAGATGGCGCCGGCGGCGTAGGGCGTCTGCATGTGGCGGTCGAGGAACTCCGGCACACCGGACTCCACCGCACCTGGGCCGGTCTCGTCCGACGGGATCAAGCGGTCGCAGGCCGCCGTGATGAACGCCCATTCGGCCGCGTTGAAGAATTCCGGGGTGTAGTCCTTGGCTGGCGCGGCGTCAGCCGGGCCGGTCTCTGTCGGGGTGCCGGGAGCGCAACCGGGGAGGGCGGCGGCAACAGGTAGCAGGGTAAGACCCTGGAAAAAGCGGCGACGGGTCAACGTCGGCCGACTCTGGTCTGCCTCGTCTTTCATGGGGTGGCTACCTGTGGGGGTGGCTGGATGAAAGAAACGAGTCTAACGGCCGCTACGCGATGAAAATGTGCATCACTTGGCCTTGCACCGACCTACACGCGAGCCAGGCTTGCGATGGCGAGGATCGCCGTCGCGGCCGTCACCAGGGTGAAATACAACCACCCCAGCGCCATGAACTTGATCGATGTCACCAGCCAGGACTGGCCATACACACGACGCTGCATGATCAGCAGATAGAGCGGCATCCAGACCAGGAGCAAGGTCACCGCAATGCCGATCAGGCTGCCAACGACTGGAACGTCGGGCACCTGGCCGGCGAGCAGGGTCAACAGCAGGATGCCCAGCAGGGCCACGCACAGGAAGGCGTGGCTGTACAGCGCCACCACCAGATGCTCCAGGTACAGACGGCCGCTCCGGAAGTAGAAGATCTTCAGCAACAGTGCGAACAGTGGCACCAGCACGAACAACGCCGACGGTACCGATGCGAAGAAGGCATTCACCAGCAGCTGCGGCCGCTCATTGATGCGCGGCAGGTTGAGGCGGATGATCTCGGCCTGGCCGGTGAGCCAGCGGTTGGCGAACCCCGGAAGAAAGTCGATATCAACGGGGGTGTACGCCTTGGGCGCAGCCGGGGCAGTGCCCGGTGACGCGGCGGGCGTCGCGGGAGGCGTCGTGGCAGCCGTAGAGCCGGGCAACCCGGCCAGTTCCTTGTTGCGCTGGGCGGCCTGCTTGTCGATCTTGGCAATGGCCCGGTCCATGGTGAAGCGCATCGGCTCGGGCAGGGTCCTGCGTGCGGTTTCGAGCGGTTTGATGTGCGCCAGGCGCGCCTTTTCCACCTCTTCGATGGTGCGTGCGTCCTTGAACGCAGTGGCCACCTCCGGTGGGGCAGGCGTCTGGTCGATGAAGGTGCCGGCGTCGACGTGGACCACCAGCCGTGCCACGAAGAAGGTCAGCACCGCCACGACCACGAACAGCCGGATCGGCGGGATGTAGCGGGTGCGGTGGCCGGCCAGGTAGTCCATTGCAAGACGCCCGGGCCGCAACAGCTGCTGGAGGGTACGGAAAATTCGTCCATCCAGGTGCCAGAATGATTCGAAAACCTCTTCGATCGCGTGCCCGAAACTGCGCACCGGGCTGTGCGCCGATTGACCGCAGTGGTGGCAGAAATCCCCTTGCAGGGCGGTGGCGCAGTTCTCGCAGGCATCAAGGTGGGACGCAGTCGAATGCATCGGTGCCGGGGCCCGGGCAGGGAAGGCGCTTAACATAGCCGGGCGTCCATTGCGGTGCCAGTGCCTGCCCGGGCCCGTCGGCGAGATCAGCTCTGGTCGTCGATCGGCGCCCCGGGACCGTTGGTCATCACCGACTGGATGCCGATCTCGCGGGCGCCTGGGGAGGTGTAGGTCTCGCTGGTGCCGATGGGTTCGCCATTGGCGGCGACCAGGTTGAACATCGGCTGCCCGTTCGCGGCCGCCTTGCGCTGGTAGCGGTCGTCATAGGGGGCATTCGCACGCACCGCGGCGATGCCGGAAAGTGCATTCTGCCGGGTGGTGTACCGTTCGCTCTGCAGGATGACTTCGTTGTTGCCTGCCTTCAGTACGAAATGGAATTGCGAGCCGGCGTGGGTGAGGACATAGCGGGCGGCCACGGAATCTCCTTGCGTCGTGCCGTAGATGGCGTGTGGAATGTCCGGCTGGCAGGCGGGGTCTGTCTATCCTGTAACCGACCAGGTGAGGGACGTTGACTGCTGAACGGGCAGTGCATTCTTCACTGGTCTTGAACAAGTAGAAGTACTGACGCGCGCGGATGTGCGTATCCGCGATGCTGGCGACGAACCTTCATTTCACCAGGGGTCGTGCCCGATGTCCCTTGTCATGGCTGCTGCCGCGGTTGCCGCGCCCCCGCCCACGTACGTCCTTGCATTGGCGGACATCTTCCTGCTGTTCTTCATCATGATCGGTCCGATCAAGGCCCTGGGCGCCTACGCCACGGCCGCCCACGGGATGGAACCCAGGCAATGGACCGCCACGGCCTGGAAAGTGTTCGGCGTTGCCCTGGTCACCACGCTGGTGGCCGGCGGCGTGGGGGGGATCATGCTGAACAAGTGGCACATTGCCCCCGCCGTCCTGCAGCTGGCCGGCGGGCTGGTGTTCCTGCTGGTAGCGCTGCAGATGGTGTTGGCCCAGTACGCCACGCCGGCTCCGCCCGGCGGCACCGCAGCACCGCCACCCCCCGCGGGCAGACTCGCGTTCCCGGTCACGATTCCTGCCTACGGCATTGCGGCGCTCATCGTACTGGTCGCACTGAGTGGGTCTGCCGATCGCTATCTCTGGATCATGGGGCTGGCGATCCTGGTGCTGGTCCTGGACCTGGTCACGATGCTCTTCATCCGCTCGATCATGAAAACGGTGGGGCAGCTGCCGCTGCAGATCCTTTCCGCAGTGCTGGGAATGTTGCAGGTGGCGCTGGCGCTGCAGCTCATTACCGGCGCCATCCGCACCATCATCCATACCTAGGTCGGCGCACATGGCACTACAGGGCAGTTTTCCCTACCTTCCGCTTTGGCTGATCACGCTCCTTCTTTTCGTGTCGCTGTTGCTTGCGCGCGAGCTGGGTGCCTGGTTGCGCACGCGTCGGCGGCGCACCGCCGGGAACGTCGATGGGAGCTCCGGCGACGGCGATGGGGTCGCGTTCTCGACGACCACCGTGCTCGGCCTGCTTGCGCTGCTGATTGGCTTCACCTTTTCCCTCGCGCTGGGCCGCTACGACGAACGTCGCACCCTGGTGCTCAAGGAGGCCAATGCACTGGGTACGACCTGGCTGCGAGCGGACCTGCTGGATCCGCGGGATGCCAACCGCGTTCGCGACATCCTGCGTCGGTACATCGACGCGCGGGTGGACTTCGCCAACGCAAAGAGCGCCCGCACCGAGGTGGACCAGTTTGCGCGCACCGTGTCGATCCAGAACGAGTTGTGGGCAGCCGTGGTGGCTGCGGTGCAGCCGTTCCGGGACACGCCGCGCGCTTCCCTGCTGATCTCCACGACCAACGAGTCCATCGACCTGTCCGCCGAGCGCTTCGCAGCGCGCCAGGACCACATTCCGCACCGCATCCTGCGCATGCTGTTCGTGTTTTCCCTGCTGTCGGCGGGGCTGCTGGGCTTTGAGCGCGCGCAGAAGCGCAGCACCACGACCTTGCTGCTGCTGCTTTTTTCGCTGGCGGTAGGGCTTGTGCTGGACCTGGACCTGCCCAGTACCGGCGCGGTGAACGTGCCGCAGGACCCGATGCTGGACCTGCAGCGCTCGGTCAATCTGCCGGTGGTTCCGGCCGGGCCAGGGGAGAGTGGGTCATGAACACGCGCGTGTGTGCAGGCGTCCTTCGCTGCGCGCTCCCTGCGCTGGTCATTGCCGCCGCCCAGGCAGGCCAAGCCCGCGCGGCCGATGCCGACGAACTGGCGAAAAAGCTCTCCAACCCGGTAGCCGCACTGATCAGCGTGCCCCTCCAGTTCAACCATGACGACGGCTATGCCAACGGTGGCCGCCGCACCACCCTGAACATCCAGCCGGTGGCACCGTTCTCGCTGTCCACCGACTGGAATGTGATATCGCGGACCATCCTGCCGGTGGCCTATCAGAAGGACGTGATCCTGGGTACCGACCAGGCCGGGATCGGCGACATCACCCAGAGTTTCTTCTTCTCGCCCAAAGAGACCGGTTCGTCGGGGGTGGTCTGGGGCATCGGTCCGGCGATCCTGGTCCCCACCGGCACCGACGACCTCGGCGCGGACACCTGGGGCGCCGGCCCGACTGTTGTGTTGCTGAAGCAGGACGCGGGCTGGACCTATGGCGCGCTGATGAACCACATCGCCGATGTGGCCGGCACCGGCTCGCGCCGCCAGGACATCAGCTCCACCTTCCTGCAGCCGTTCCTGTCGCGGGCGTACAGCGGCGGGCGCACCCTCGCGTTCAACATCGAATCCACCTACGACTGGAAAGCGAGCCAATGGACGGTGCCGCTCAATATCAGCTATTCGAAGGTTACCCGGCTGGGGAGCCAGATGATCAGCTACCAGGCCGGCGTGCGTGCGTATCTCGACGCTCCCGATGGCGGACCGGATTGGGGTGTCCGCTTCGTGGTCACGCTGCTCTATCCGAAGTAATACAAGGAGCATCGTCGTGAGCTTTGCAGGCACCGCTGCGTCCCACCTTGACACCCCGCCGCTGGAAGCGTGGCTGGTCGCGCTTACCGAGCCAGTGGTTACCGTGATCGCGCTGCTTGCGCTGATCCTCATCACGCTCGCCACCATCATCGCATTCGTCAAAATGATCCTGATGATGGCGCGTGGCGGCAACAACACGCTGCGACGCGCGATCTGGCTGGAATACGGGCGCTGGCTGGTGGCCGGCCTGACCCTGCAGCTGGCTGGAGACATCATCGAATCCGCGATCTACACCACGTGGGATTCGATCGGTCAGCTGGCCGCCATCGCCGTGGTTCGCACCTTCCTCAACTATTTCCTTGAACGCGACATCCAGGAGATCCGCGAGCGCCAGCACCATGAGACGCCGGATCATGAGCCGGACGCAAGGCACGAGTGAACCGCGTCTTCGCCCTCGCTCTGGTTGGACTGCTCGCCGTCGGCGGGCAGGCAGCTGCACAGGTCACGGTGCAGAACACTGCGCAGATCCAACCGCCGGCTGGCACGGTGGACGGCAATACCGGCAACAACCAGGCCAGCGTGCAGGTGGCGGTGTATGCGGTCACGATCAGCAAGACCGGTAGCCCGGCCAGCGGCACGCCGGTAGCTGCCGGCGACACCATTGGCTTCGACCTGAACGTGGTGGTGACCGGTGCGACCACCACCGCAGCGACCGTGTTCACCGATACGCTGAGCGCCGGTTTGACCCTGGTGCCGGGCTCGTTGCCTGCGGCCTGCAGCGGCAACGGCCAGGTCATCACCTGCACCCTCCCGGCCAACACACCGGTCGGCACGGCGACGGCGTGGTCCTACCAGGCCCTGGTAGCGCCCAACGCCACCGGCACGGTGAGCAATTCGGTCACCGGCGGGCAGGGTTGCACCAGTGGCGGCAGCTGCGTCGTCACCCATGCGGTCTCGCCGGCCATCACCCTGGGTAAGTCCTGGGTCAACGGCCCCGCCGGCGATGCGGTGAGCCTGGCGATCAGCGGCGATGCGGGCGTGATCGTGCTGGGCGGCGGCAGTTCCACCAATGGCGGCACCACCACGCCGGCCACGGCGGGCGGCGCGGCCGGTGCGGCGGTGACGCTGACCGAAACCTTCAGTACCGGCGCGGCGGCGAACTACCTGATCACGGCGGCCTGCACGCGCAATGACACCAGCTTGGCGGTCCCGGTAACCGGCAGCGGCCCCTCGGTGGACCTGACCATGCCGGACGGCACAGGGATCGCATGCGCGTTCACCAATACCCGTCGGCAGGCGACCCTGACCCTGGTCAAACAGTGGGTCGATGCCCGGCCGGGCGAGACCGCCACGGTCTCCAGCGCCGGCTTCACCAACAATGCAAGCTCCGGCGCCAGCACCTCCACCGGGAACAACACCACCACCGGCGCGCCCGCGACGGTGTATGCAGGCGAAGTGGGCACGCTGTCGGAAACGCTCAGCGACTCGGCCAACTACATCAGCACCCTGGCCTGCACCGGCAACACCCAGCCACTGAGCGGCGGCACGCTGACCATCGACCCGGCCGACACCGCCATCGTCTGCACCTACACCAACACCCGGCGCAGTGCCACGCTGACCCTGGCCAAGGCCTGGGTCGACGGCCTGCCCGGTGACACCGCCACCGTTTCCAGCACCGGCTTCCAGAACGCGGCCACCAGTGGCCTGTCCACCTCGTCCGGCAACAACGTCACCACCGGCACTGAGGTCACCGTGTATGCGGGCGAAACCGGCAACATCGTCGAAACGCTGAGCAACCCGGGCAATTACGATGCCACCCTGGCCTGCACCGGCAACACGCAGGCCCTCAATGGCACCGGCCTCACCATCGACCCGGCCGACACCGCCATTGTCTGTACCCAGACCAACACGCGCCGCGCGGTCAGCCTGACCCTGCGCAAGAGCTGGGTGGACGCGGCCGTGGGCGAGGCCGTCACCGTCGAAGCCGCCGGGAGCACCACCAGCCCGATCACGCTGGCCTCTGCCGCCGACAGCGCCAACGAAACCGACACCGGCGCGGCGGCACAGGTCTTTGCCGGCGAAGCAATCACCCTCAGTGAAACCTTCGCCATTCCGGGCAATGCCGCCAACTACACCAGCGCGCTGGCCTGTACGGGCAGCTCGGGGCTGAGCGGCAACGTGCTGACCGTGGGGCAGGGCGATACCGCCATCGTCTGCACCTATACCAACACCCGCCCACAGACCACGCTGCAGTTGGTGAAGCAGTGGGCGCCGGACAGCCGAAACGGCGACGTGGCGCAGCTGGCCGCCAGCAGCGGCCTGCAGAACAACACCAGTGCCTTCAGCGCCACCGCATCGATCCCGGGCAACAGCACGACGGTGGTGGTGTACGTCGGCGAGCAGGCGATCCTGCCAGCCGAGACGATGAGCGGTGGCGCGTTGCCCAACTACGCGGTGGGCCTGGCCTGTACCGGCGGCAGCCTGAGTGGTGCGGACGGCAAGGCCAGCAACACACTGTCGGTACTGCCGGCGGATGCCGGCAACCCGCTGGTATGCACCTACACCAACACCCGAAACACCACCACCCTGATCCTGCAGAAGACCTGGTTGAACGGGCTGGCCAACGATACCGTGACGGTAGGCGGCACTGGCCTGGTGCCGCTGCCTTCCACCGCGTCGGGCGCGGCCAGCCAGACCGACACCGGCGCGCCGCAGACGGTGCACGCCGGCGATGTGATCGAGCTGACCGAATCGTTCGGCTCGGTCACCTCCAACCTGTACACCTCCACCCTGTCCTGCACCAACACGGCCGGCCTGGTGGTGACCTCGCCAACCACCGGCACGCTCACGGTGGGCGCCACCGACGACCAGCCGATCACCTGCACCTTCGTCAATGACCGGCGCAGCGCCGAACTGATCGTGCGCAAGGTGTGGCAGGGCGGCCCGCCCGCGACCGTGTCGATCCCCGCCAGCACCGGTTTCGCCAACAACACGCCCGCGTTCACCTCGACCTCGCCGGGTCCGGACCAGGTCGGCCCGGTCACCGTGTATGCGCTGGAGAACGGCAACCTGGGGCCGGAGTCGTTCACCAGCGGCAACGCGGGCGACTACAGCAGCAGCCTGACCTGCGATGGCACCGACACCAACCCGTCCAATGGCCTGCTCATTCCGATTGCCGACGCGGACAAGACCATTACCTGCACCTACTCCAATATTTTCGTGCCGCGCTCGTCGATCACCGTGGACAAGACCACCCCGGTCAACAGCGTCACCACCGCCGGCCAGGTGGTGCCGTACCAGATCACGGTCACCAACGACGGCAACGTGCCGCTGACCAATGTCACCGTGGTCGACCCGCTGATTGCCGGCAACATCACCTGCACGCCGGGCATTCCGGTGGCCAGCCTGGCGCCGGGCGCGGGCATCAGCTGCACCGGCAGCCATACCGTGACCCAGGCCGACATCGACCGCCAGGGAAGCAGCGACGGCATCGATGATGGGTTGATCACCAATTCGGTCAGCGTTGCGGGCAATGACCCCGACGGCACCCCCGTGGTCGACAACGACACCGCCGAAACCACGTTGCCCACGCCCAGTTACATCGCCGGGTTCACCAAGAGCGGTACCCTGGCCGATACCAACGGCAGCGGTGCGGCCAGCGCTGGCGAAGTGATCACCTACAATTTCAGCGTTACCAACGGCGGCAACACCACCATCCAGTCGGTCACCATCTCCGACCCGATGCTGCCCGGCCTGAACTGCCCGGTAATCGGGCCGCTGGCCCCGGGTGAGACGGTGACTTTCGGCAGCTCGCCGCCTTCACAGGTCGCGTGCACCGGCAATACCTACACGGTGACCCAGGCCGACATTGACGATCGCGGCGGCGGCGACGGTGACATCGACAACACCGCTACAGGGACCGCCGTGGCGCCCGGTGGCGGAAGCGCGACCGGCGATGCCACCGCGAACGTGCCGGTGGATCCCGCAGCGCCGCGGCTGGTGATCGACAAGACCGCAAGCCCGGGCCAGGTCAGCACTGCAGGGGAGGTGATCACCTACACGTTCGTGGTCAACAACCCGGGCAACGTGACCATCAACGACATCAGCGTGACCGACCCGAAGCCCGGCCTGAGCGCGATCACCTGCGTGCCGCCGGCCCCGTTCACGCTGGCACCTGGCGCGAGTGCGACCTGCAGCGCGACCTACACCGTCACCCAGGACGATATCGACAACCTCAACGCCATCACGAACACCGCTACCGCCACCGGCACCGACAACGGCATCAACGTGGTCGACGACGATGACGCCACGGTCATCATCAATCGCGGTACGGTGGCGGCCCAGCTGATCAAGATCGCCGACCGCAGTTCGGTCAATGCGGTGGGCGACCTGATCACGTATACGTTCCGGGTCAACAACCCCTCCACGGTGACGCTGGACAACCTGCAGATCACCAACGACAGCCTGCTCGGCAGCGCCCTGCAGTGCACGCCGATCCCGACGCTGGCGCCCAGTGCCACGGTCGACTTCAGCTGCACCGGCAACGTGTATACGGTGCTGCAGTCCGACATCGACAATCAGGGCAACCCGGCGTTCGACAGCGGACGCATCCGCAATGAAGTCACCGGCACCGCGCAGTACCAGATCGGCACCGATCCGGTGGTGACCGTCACCGACACCGCCATCGCCGAGGTTGCGCTGCCGCAGCGCACGCCGGCGGTGTTCCTGGACAAGGGCTCGGACGTGGGCTCGGTCAGTGGGCCGGGGCAGGCGATCTCCTACACCTTCAGCATCACCAACACCGGCAACGTCACCCTGACCGACCTGGCCATCACTGATCCGCTGCTTCCCGCGCTGGCGTGCCCGCCGATTCCCAGCCTGGCGCCGGGTGCCACCATCGTGGTGCAGGGCTGCCCGGGCATCAGCTACGTGGTGACCCAGGCCGACATCGACAGCGGCAGCAATGACGCCTCGCCCGGCAATGGCCAGATCAACAACGTGGCCGTGGTGACCGCCAACACCCCGGTGCAGAACCAGGTGGTGCGCGACGACGGCGAGCAGGAAGTGAACCTGCCGGTGCGCGGGCCGCAGATGACCATAGTGAAGAGCGCAGACGTCACCAGCGTGTCGGCGCCGGGAACCATCAACTATCGCTTTACGGTCGCCAACACCGGCAACGTGACCTTGACCGGGGTCACCGTGAGCGACCCGGCGCTGGGGCTGAGCTGCCCGTCGGTAGACCTGATTCCCAATGCGAGCGTCGTGTTCGGTGGGGCCAGCCCCGACGTGGTCTGCACCGGGACCACGCGCACCGTGACCCAGGCCGATATCGATGCAGGCGGTTCGCTGGACAATGTGGCGGTGGCCAGCGGCACCTCTGAAGTGAGCGGCGTGCTCAACCGTACCGGCGTGCTCAACATTCCGGTGGTCCGCTCGCCCGGGCTGGGACTGACCAAGAGCGCCAACGTGGCGAGTGTTACCACCCCCGGCGATGTCATCGTCTACACCCTCACCGCGACCAATTCGGGCAACACCACGCTGGAAAACGTGGTGATCAGCGATCCCATGCTGCCCGCATTGAGCTGCACGCCCGCCAGCCCCGTGGCGACGCTCGCACCGGCGGCAACCGTGACCTGCACGGGCAGCTACACCTCAACCCAGATCGATTTCGACAGCAACGGCGGTGGCGACCAGGCCATCGACAACACTGCCACCGCCACCTGGACCGGCGGCAGCACCAGCGCCAGCGCGGCGGTGGCCCTGCCGCTGCCCAACCAGTCGCTGACCCTGCTCAAGACGGCCGGCACGCCCACCATCGCCGCCGGTCGCGATCCTGCCGTGACCGACGCCGGCGACACCATCCCGTATACCTTCGTGGTGACCAATACCGGCAACCAGACGCTGTCGGCGGTGGCCGTCACCGATTCCAACATCGACGCCGCCGCCACCTGCGACCGGACCGTGATCACCGCCAGCGGCCCGACCTCCGTGGCGACCTGCACCGGCGTGCACACCATCACCCAGTCGGAGATGGACAACGGCACGGTGAGCAACACGGCCACCGCCGCAGGCACGCCGCCGTCCAGTTCACGGGTCACCTCGGCCCCGTCGCAGGTCGACGTACCGCTGGCGGCGCAGCCGGTGATCGTGCTCGACAAGACCGCCGGCACGCCCACTGTCTCGGCCGGCGCATCGTCCACGATCACCGATGCGGGCGACACCATCAGCTATGCCTTCGTGGTGACCAACAATGGCAACGTCACCCTCAACAACATCACGGTGGCCGACCCGCTTCCCGGCACCTCGCCGATCGTGTGCCCACCGGGCCCGGTGGCGCCTGGCGGCAGCATTACCTGTTCCAGCACCGTGTACACGATCACCCAGGCCAACATGGATGCCGGCCAGGTAGTCAATACGGCCACCGCGCAGGGCGTTCCGCCCACCGGACCGGCGGTGACCGGCGAGGACAGCACCACGACGCCGCTGGCGCCCGGGCCCGCCTTTACGCTGGTCAAGACCGCCACTCCGCAGACCTATGCCACGGTGGGGCAGAACATCGGCTATGCCTATCTGGTAACCAACACCGGCAACGTCACGGTCAGTGCGTTGGCGCTGACCGATGACCGCATCGCCAGCGTGAGCTGCCCGGCCACCACACTGGCGCCGCAGGCCAGCACCACCTGCACGGGCAACTACCTGATCACCCAGGCCGACCTCGACGCCGGCAGCGTGACCAATACCGCCACGGCCACGGCCACGCCGGCGCAGGGCACGCTGGCGCCGGTGACCACGCAGGAAACCATCACCGCCGTGCAGACCCGTTCGCTGGCGCTGGTCAAGAGCACCAGCACGCCGAGCTACAACGCGGTAGGGGCCACGCTGAGCTACAGCTACCTGGTCACCAACAATGGCAACATCACCCTGACCGATCCGGTGACGGTGAGCGACAACCGCATCAGTAGCGTGGGCTGCCCGGCATTGCCCGCCGGTGGCCTGGCCCCCAACGCCAGCATCACCTGCACCGCGACCTACACCACCACCCAGGCCGACCTGGATGCGGGCAGCGTGGTCAATGTGGCCACCGCCACTTCGGGTGCCACGGTATCGCCGAGCTCAACGGTGACCGTCAACGCCGTGCAGACCCCGGCGCTGGCGCTGGACAAGAGCACCACCACGACCACCTACGACAGCGTCGGCGATGTGCTGGCCTACAGCTACCTGGTGACCAACACCGGCAACGTCACGCTCACCGCACCGGTGATCATCAGCGATGACCGCATCGTCGCCCCGGCCACGGTGAATTGCCCGGCACTGCCGCCGGGTGGGTTGGTGCCCGGCGGAACGCTGACCTGCACGGCCAGCTACAGCGTGACCCAGGCCGACCTGGACGCGGGCAGCGTGACCAATGTGGCTACCGCCAGCTCTGGCAGCACCACCTCCGCGCAGGATTCGGTGACCGTCAACGGCACCCAGAACCCGGCGTTGAGCATGGCCAAGGTGGTGTCCAACGCACCCACCCCGGTGGTGCTGGGCAGCGTGTTGGAATACACCGTCACCGGCACCAACAGCGGCAACACCACGCTGACCAACGTGGTGATCAGCGACGACAAGATCACCCCGGCCAGCACCACCTGCGCCTCGGTGGCACCGGGTGGCACCTGCGTGCTGGTCGGCACCTACACCGTCGTCCAGGCCGATGTGGATGCCGGGCAGGTGCTCAACATCGGCAGCGGCATCAGCGACACCACGCCGCGCACACCGTCGCCGCCCACCATCACCCCGGTGCAGCAGCTGCGCGGGCTGGGCCTGGACAAGACCAGCACCGCCACCACCTATGACAGCGTGGGCGACGTGTTGCCCTACAGCTACCTGGTGACCAACACCGGCACGGTGACCGTGACCGCGCCGATCACGGTGAACGATGACCGCATCGTTGCGCCGGCCACGGTCAGCTGCCCGGCACTGCCGCCGGGCGGCCTTGCGCCGAATGCCTCGATCACCTGCACCGCCAGCTACACGGTCACCCAGGCCGACCTCAATAGCGGCAGCGTCATCAATACCGCCACTGCCACCGACGGCACCACTACCTCTGCGCCGGATTCGGTGACGATCGACGCCACCCAGTTGCCCGCCATCACGCTGGACAAGACGGCCAGCGTGGCCGACAGCAACAGCGACGGCATCACCGGCGACGCCGGCGACCAGATCACCTATGCGTTCGCGGTACAGAACACCGGCAACGTGAGGCTGGCCCCGGTTCGCGTGAGCGATCCACTGTTGCCCACCTTGGTCTGCGACGTACTGGTGCTGGAGCCGGGCGCCACCACCACCTGCCAGGCCACCGGTAATGCGTACGCCATTACCTTCGCCGACGAGACCGCCACGTCGGTGGTCAACACCGCCACCGCAACCGGCAAGCCGCCCGGCACGCTGCCGGATGCCACCGCTACCGACACGGTGACCACGCCGACCCAGCTGACCCCGGCCGCCACCACGGTCACCAAAACGTCGCAGCCGGCCAGCGGTACCCAGGTCGCCCCGAACGAAGTCATTGAGTACAGCGTGGCGGTCACCGTGGCCAATGCGGCGCTGCACGAAGTGGTGACCGTGACCGATCTGCTGGGCCCAGGCCTGACCTTCGTGGCTGTCACCCAGGCCGGTGACTTCACCTGCAACGCGGCCAACCCGCTGGTCTGCAGCCTGCCGGTGGGAACCGCGCCGGGAGTGCATACCCTGGTCTACACCGCACGCGTGGATGCCGACGCCACCGGTACCGTGCGCAATGCGGTAGTGCCGAGCAAACCGGCCGGCGTGGATCCGGCGCCGGTGTGCAGCAGCTGCACCACCGAACACCCGATCGTGCCCTCGCAGGCCACCGTGACCAAGAGCGCCGACCCGGTCAGCGGCAGCTTCGTCGACCGCGGGCAGGGCATCGTGTTCACCGTGACTACGGTGATTGCCGGCTCGGCCACCACCCAGCCGCTGCTGCTGCAGGATGCGCTGGGTGCGGGTTTGAACTTCGACACGGTGGTAAGCGCTGGCGCCTACACCTGCACCGGTGCATTGCAGTGCACGCTGCCGGCCGGGACCTTGCCGGGCAGCTACCCGCTGGTCTACCGCGCCACCGTGGACGCCGGCGCCAGTGGCGTGGTCACCAACACCGTGGCGGCCAGCAACCCGCCGGGTGGCGATCCCGATCCGATCTGCACCTCCTGCAGCACCGACCACACCGTGGTCCAGCCGGCGCTGGAAACCGCCAAGACGCTGGCGTCCAACAGCGATCCCGATGGCAATGGTCAGGTCAGCACCGGCGACCTGCTCACCTATACCGTGCGCGCCACCAACACCGGCAACGTGCCGTTGTCGAACGTGACCATCGACGATGCGTTGATCACGCCAAACCGGCAGGTCTGCGCCAGCGTGGCCCCGGGCGCCAGCTGCGAACTTACCGGCACCTATACGGTGACCCAGGCCGACACCGATTCGGGTACCGTGGACAACACCGCCCACATCACCGCCGAGCCGGCACCGGGTGGCAGCCCGCTGCCGCCTGCGGTGTGCCCGGCTGGCTCGACCGATGCACGCTGCACGCCGGTACTGAACCTGCCGATCGACCGTCGTCCCGCGCTGGCCACCACCAAGACCGCGACGCTGAGCGTGGATGCCGGCACGCCCGGAAAGGGCAACATCGACGATGTGATCACCTACGCGGTGACGGCCACCAACGTGGGCAATGTCACGCTCAACAACCTGACCATCAACGACACCCTGCAAGGCAGCTCGCCGGTGCTGCTGGACTGCACGCCGACCCTGCTGGCGCCGGGTCAGATGGCCACCTGCGCCTCCTACACCCACACCATCACCGAGGCCGAAGCCGGCGTGGACGGTGGTCAGCTCACCAACACCGTACTGGCACAAGGGCAGCCCAACGGTGCCGGGCTGTCCACCGCCACGGCGACGGCAGCCGCAGTGATCGCGGTGGAGAACAAGCCGGCCACGCTGCGCCTGACCAAGGTGGCCGGGACGCGCGAAGTGAAGCGCGGCGATCTGGTGCGTTACAGCTTGACCGTACAGAACGTGGGCGACATCGACCTGGTCGACGGCTACCTGCTCGACACGCCGCCAGCCGGCTTTACCTACGTGGAAGGCTCGCTGCAGGGCGATGATGACGATCATTTCGTGACCGCCACCGGGCAGTCGCCGCTGCGCATCAACGATCTGGACATCGCGGCCGGGAACACCGCGCGGCTGTCCTACCTGATGCGGGTCGGCGCGGGGGTGCGCCCGGGCACCCAGGTCAACCACGCGCAGGCCTTCGCGCCGACCAACGAGATGGCGTCGAATGTGGCCACGGCCGAAGTGGTGCTGGGCAACGACCCGCTGATCGACGACAGCCTGGTGATGGGCAGCGTGTTCGACGACCGTGACGGCGATGGCTGGCAGGACAGCGCTGCGCTGGACAAGGTGCACGTGCAGGGCGGCTTCGCGCCGGGCGCGTACATCGCGGGCTCCACCACGGTCGACCGTGGCCAGGGCCCGCAGCTGCAGGCCGACGCCAGTGCGCCACTGCTGCATGGCCTGGCGCTGGGCAGCATCAGCGCCCGGCAGTCGCCGGCCGACCCGGCCGCCAATCACCAGGTGATCGTGAGCCAGCGCCTGCGGGCGCCCGAATTCACCGACGACTTCGTGCTCACCAGTGCGCAGGGCGTGCGCGTGCGGCTGGACGCGCAGGGTCATGCCCGCGTCGAACGCAGCGGTGACGCAGCGAAGGGCCTTTCCGCCGCCGAACCGACCGTGGAACGCCGCGTCACGGAAGCCCAGGGTGGCTACGTGGTCGATTACGTGATTGCCAACCAGGGCATCGACGAAGCCGGCATTCCCGGCGTCCGCATCGGCTCGGTCGAAGGCCTGATGGTGGAAACCGACCAGTACGGGCGCTACCACCTGGCCGGCATCGAAGGCGGCGGGCGCGCGCGCGGGCGCAACTTCGTACTCAAAGTCGATGCCGCCACGCTGCCGGAAGGCGCAACCTTCACCACCGCCAACCCGCTGCTGCGCCGGATCACCCCGGGGCTGCCGGTGCGCTTCGACTTCGGCATCACCCTCCCTGTGGCCGTGCTCGAAGCGCGTGAGCCGGTGGAGCTGGCGCTGGGCGAGGTGTTCTTCGCGCCAGACAGCAGCGCCATTCCCGAGCGCTATGCCCCGGTGATCGCCACCATGGCCAACCAGGTCCGGCAGCACGGTGCGGGCGAGGTGCTGGTGGCCGCCAATGGCGCCACCGCGACGCTGGCCTATGAACGCGCCGAAGCGGTACGACAGGCGCTGCTGGCCTCGCTGGGTGACGCGGCCACGCAGGTCAGCGTGCTCACGCGCGGCGACGTGGACGATCCTGCGTCGCTGCTGGTGGGCGTGGACCCGGGCGGCGCGCTGCTGGGCACCGCGCTGTTCGACACCGACAAGGCCGACCTGCGCCCGGACACGCTGGCCCTGCTGGACCGCGTCGCACGCACCCTTGAACAACGCGGTGGCGGCCGGGTGGTGATCGCAGGCCATGCTGACGTACGTGGCCCGGCCGGTTACAACATGCAGCTCGGCCTGCGCCGCGCCGAAGCGGTCACCGCAGCGCTGCGCGACCGGCTCCCGGATGCACTGCGCGACAAGGTGACGGTGGACCTCAGTGGCGATCCGTCCACGCCGCTGGATGCGCCGGCGGGCACGAAGGAGGGCCGATGAAACGCCATCTGCTCTATTGCGCCCTGGTCAGCCTTCTGGCCAGCGCGGCACCGCAGGCCTGGGGCGAAACGCCGCCGGAAGTGAAGTGCGGCACCGAAGCCTGCGACGAAGACGGCAAGGTGCTGCTGCGCGTGCGCACGCGCGGCGCCACCCAACCGGTGACCGAGGGGCTGGATGCCACCTCCGGAGAGAAGGCCCTGCAGCCGGACCGCCGCGTCACCGTCTCTGCACCGCCGCCGGGCAAGGCGGTGGCGACCGGCCGCTTCAGCATCCTGCTGCCGGGTGGCGGGGCGATCTGGGCCACCGAGGACCCGAACCTCGGGCGGCCGGAACTGTCGGTGTCGGCACCGTCGCTGGTGGCGTTCCAGGACGGCCACATCACCAAACCGGTGCCGTTCTACGTGCGCGGCAACTACAGCGACTTCATCGAA
Organism: Stenotrophomonas sp. VV52; assembly: GCF_002893095.1. Taxonomy (GTDB): domain Bacteria; phylum Pseudomonadota; class Gammaproteobacteria; order Xanthomonadales; family Xanthomonadaceae; genus Stenotrophomonas; species Stenotrophomonas aracearum. The sequence goes on from NZ_PKQQ01000001.1 coordinate 768,121, forward strand.
CGGATGGAGCTGCTGGTGTACCGCTCCACCGACGTCGATCTGATCAGCCCGATCGCCACGGTGGAGCTGCCGGTGTCGGCCGTGAGCCAGGCCGACTGGGCCGGCGAGCTGCCAGCGCAGGATCAGTTCCGGGTCGGGGACACGCTGGTGTACATCGTGCGCGCGCATGGCGCCAACGGGATCTACGACGAAACCCTGCCGCATACCCTGCAGCTGGTGCACCCGGTGGAAGCGGACAACCAGCTGACACGCCTGCGCAACGCCTCGGAAACCCGCCTGGGCCAGGCGCTCAGTGCCGAGGAAGGCCTGCGCCAGAGCCTGATCGACAGCGCGTTCGCCGAAAATGGACTGCGCCTGCAGAACATTCCCATCTACGGGTCGCGCATCCGCATCCGCGGCAGCAACATCGCCGAGCAGGCCAGCCTGACCATCAACGGCGATTCCTACCCGGTCGACCAGCAACGCCGCTTCGTGGCCGAATACCTGGTGCCGGTGGGCCCGCACCGTTTCGACATCGAGGTGAGCGGCGCAGGGCAGGGTGCAGCACCCCAGCGCCACGTTCTCGACGTGGACGTGAGCGGCAAGTACTTCTATGGCATCGGCCTGGCGGATGTGACCATCGCCCAGAATGATGTGAGCGCTGCCACCGCGCCGCTGGCCGTGGACGAGCGCTACGCCGACGACGTGATCAGCGACGGCCGGCTGGCGTTCTACGCCAAGGGCAAGGTCAAGGGCAAATACCTGGTCACCGCCCAGGCCGACACCACCGAGCAGGACATCAAGCACCTGTTCGACGGGTTCACCGAGGCTTGGCCGCAGGATATCTTCCGCCGCCTCGACCCGGACCTGTACTACCCGACCTACGGCGACGACTCGGCGACCTGGCGCGACGTGGACAGCATGGGTCGCTTCTACCTGCGCGTGGACTGGGACAAGAACCAGGCGCTGTGGGGCAACTACGCTACCGGCCTGACCGGCACCGAGTACGCGCAGTACGTGCGCTCGCTGTACGGCGGCGCGCTCAGCTGGCGCTCGCCGGCGATCACGCCGTGGGGTGGTCCACGCAGTGAAGTGCGCGCCTTCGGCGCGCAGGAGCAGACCGCGCCCGGCCACAACGAATTCATCGGCACCGGCGGCAGCCTGTACTACCTGCGCAACACCGACATCCTGCCGGGCTCGGACCAGGCGGTGCTGGAAGTGCGCGACCCCACCACCGGCCGGGTGGAGGTGCGCACGCCACTGGTGCGCGGCACCGACTACGAGATCGACGAACTGCAGGGCCGCCTGCTGCTGACCCGGCCGCTGGCGCAGATCACCCGCGAGAACGTGCGCACGCTGACCCGCGACGCACCGCTGGACGGCTACGAACAACGCCTGCTTGTCGACTACGAATGGCTGCCCAGCGGCTTCGACGACGGTCAGCTCACCGCCGGCTTCCGCGGCCGCCAATGGCTGGGCGACCACGTGGGCGTGGGCGCCACGTATGTGGACGAGAACCGCGACGGCGAGGACTACACCCTGGCAGCCGGCGATCTAACCCTGCAGGCCGGCAAGGGCACCTACCTGAAAGCCGAGTACTCGCACACCGAATCGTTCGCGGTGCCGTCGTTCTTCTCCGACAACGGCGGCTTCAGCTTCAGTCAGCGCAACCCCACCGACATTCGCCGCGAAGGCGACGCGGTAGCCGTAGAGGCGCGCGCCAACCTGAAGGAGCTGGGCTGGACCACGCTGGACTGGAGCGCCGGCAGCTGGTGGCGGCAGACCGACGCCGGTTTCTCCATTGCCCGTCACGACACCGGCCTGCCGGTCACCGAATACGGTGCTGAAGTGCTGGGCCGGATCAACCGCGAGCTGCAGCTGTATGCGCGCTACAGCAAGGCGCGCAGCGGCGAAGAACAGCTGACCCAGGCGCAGGCCACGGTGGAATGGCGGCCGGACGACTGGAACACGCTGGAGGCGGAGCTGCGCCGGGTAGAGGAGGGCAGCCGCACCGATCCGGCGGCCGGGCTGCTGGGGGCAGTGAGGTACACCCACCGCTTCGGCACCGCGCTGGATGTGTACGGGCAGGCGCAGGTCACCCTGGATGACGACGGCGGCCGCTACGAAGACAACAACGCCGTGGGCGTAGGCGCCAACTACCTGATCGCCGACCGCGCCAGCATCGGTGCCGAGGCCAGCACCGGCGACCGCGGCGACGCCGCCACCGTCGACGCCGAGTACCGCGTGGGCACGGACTACTCGCTGTATGGCGCCTACACCTGGTCCACCGACACCACCGCCTACGACTCGCCGTTCGACAACGATCGTCTCAATGGCTGGACCCTGGGCCAGCGCTGGCGCATCTCCAACCAGGCGAACCTGTTCAACGAAAGCCAGTTCCTGAAGGAAGACACCCAGTCCGGCCTGGCGCACACGGTGGGCATGGACTTCTACCCGGCCACCGGCTGGAACCTGGGCTTCACCCTGCAGAGCGGCGAGCTGGAGACCGTGGATGGCGGCGTGGTCGACCGCCGTGCGATCAGCGTCAGTGGTGGCCGTACCTCGTCGGACACCGACTGGCGGAGCAAGGTCGAATGGCGCCGCGACACCGGTGCCGAGCAGCGCGAACAATGGGTCACCACCAACCGGCTCACCCACAAGATCAACGAGAGCTGGCGCATCGCCGGGCGCTTCAACTATTCCAAGACCACCGACCAGCTCAATGCGCTGGCCGGCGCGCGGTTCTGGGAGGGCAACATCGGCTTTGCCTACCGCCCGTGGAACAGCCAGCGCTGGGCGCTGTTCGGGCGCTACACCCAGCTCTACGACCTGGCCAGCCCGGGCCAGGTGGACAATACCGACCAGGACCAGAAGACCCAGATCCTGTCCTTCGAAGGCGTGTACAAGCAGGACACCCACTGGGAATACGGGGTCAAGCTGGCGCGGCGCGAAGGCGAGGTGCGGCTGGGCCGGGGCAGCGGGCCGTGGTTCGACTCGGCCACCACCTTCGGCGCGCTGCAGGTGCGTTACGAATTGCTGCAGAAATGGCACGCGCTGGGCGAATACCGCTGGCTGGACGTCAAGGACGGTGGCACCCAGTCGGGCTACCTTATCGGACTGGACCGCGACATCGGCACCAACTTCCGGCTCGGCGTGGGCTACAACTTCACCGAGTTCAGCGACGACCTGACCAACTTCGACTACGACCACAAGGGCTGGTTCCTCAACATGGTGGGAACCTACTGATGGACACCCTGCACCAGGAGACCACGACCGTGACCCGCCTTCGCGCCCCCCGCGCCGTCCGTTCTGGGTTGCTGCTGTTCCTGCTCGGCCTTGCCGGGCATGCCGCTGCGCAGTCCACGGTGCAGATCGCAGCGCAGAGCACTCCCGGCACCAGCACGTTCACCTATTCCATGACCAATCTGGTCCCCGACAACGACAGCATCACAACCTCTGCGGCGGGTGCGGTGACGGTCTCCCCGACAACCGGCACGGTGACAGACGAAACATCCGCGGTCGTGATCACCCAGGGAGCCAACCCCCAGTACACGCTGACCTCGGCTTCGTGCGAGAACAGCGCCGGCACCACTGGCATCGGCACGCGGATAGGCAACTCGCTCACCATCGCCGCAACAAATTTCACGCCCGCCACCGCGCTGGTATGCACGTTCATCAATGCGCAGGTCGACGCCGACCTGACCATCACAAAGAGCGCCAGCCCCACTACCGTACCCAGCGGCGGCACCGTGACCTACACGCTGGTTGCCAGCAATGTGGGTGCCGCAGATGTGACCAATGCGGTGCTGAGTGATACCCCGGGTACAGGATTGAGCTGCACTGCCGACGCGTCCTGCTCGGCGGTCGGTGGCGCCAGCTGCCCGGGGGACCTGTCAGCGGCAGCGCTGTTCGGGCCCGGTACCACCATATCCAGCCTGCCGGCGGGCAGTAGTGTCACCCTTACCGCCGCCTGCACCGTAACGGCTACCGGGCAGTGAAGCCCGCGCCCCTCACTCCCGACGCAGTTTGATATCCACGTCGCGCGCCGTATTGCCCAGCAACTCGAGCCCGAAGTCACCCGTGCCGTGCCGGGCTTTGACCAGCACGTCTTCGCCGTCGTCGGTCTCCACGTGGAAGCCTTTGCCCAGCCGCACCTTCAGCGCATCACGGGTGGACGCGGCAATATGGTTCTCCGACTGGCCGTCCACCACCGGCACGTCGACCTGCACGGGCGCACCGTCGCGCGGCCAGATCCGGAAGCTGATGGTGCCGTCGGACTTGGCCCGTTCGTCAAACTCGATCCGCCATTTGTTGGACGCGCGTGGGCGCTCGGTTGCGGCTATGGGCGCAGCTACCCCACCTGGCGGAGGCGTCTTGGCCCGCACCAGCGGTGCAGCGACCAGGATGGCGGTGGCCAACAGCAGCGACAGTGCAACCCGATAGGGGTGTAGTTTCACGGTCAGACTCCTCAACTGGTGAACAGCCAGAGTGCGGTGAGCCCGCCGAGCAGCAGCAGGCCGATGGTGAATCCGGTGGTGGCACGATGTCGCGAGTCGATCTTTCCGCGCTCGATGTCACGGGTGACCAGGCGGTAGCGGATCAGTGACCAGATCAGCAGCGCCAGCCCCAGCACCACCATGCCGAAACCCGCGTTGCTGGCATCGTGCAGCAGCAGGCGCCCACCTTCGGGCGCCTCGTCGTTCTGGATCAGGTAGGTGCTGAACCGGTTGATGGTGATGCCGAACCCGATCAGCGAAACCGTCGTGCGCAGGTAAGCCAGGTGGGTACGCTCATTGGCAAGATGGGTGCGACCCCGGGCCAGGTCGTTGGACAGGTTGGGCGAATCGCTCATGCGTGCTCCGTCGTGGGGGCGGCGCGCAGCAGCACTGCGCGCCGCCAGGTGAACGGCGGGTCGGCTCAGTCGACCGCAAACGCCGCCGCCGCCAGCTTTTCCAGGTCCAGGTACTGCTTCTTCTCGACCGTGACGCCCACGCCAAGGATCTCGCCGCCCTTGAACGTGCCAGGCGTGGTGTATTCCTCGCTGACCGCGTCACCGCTGTCGCGCCCGATGCACAGCCCGTCACCGGACAGGGTGAACTTGCCGAGCTGGGTCTTCAGGTCGCTCTCGGCTTCCACTGCATCGTTGACGTACAGCCTGGCCTTGCCCAGCGACTCGCCATGCTCGCCGGCGCCGGTGCGCTCGAACTCCATGCCCAGCGTGTACTTGCCGGGCTTGAGCTCGGACGTGGACACCAGCTTCTGTTCGGGCTTGATGCCGAGGAAGTTGTAGACGTAGTACAGCTTGCGGTTCTTGATGAACAGGCTGTGCCCACCAAAGCGCGAGCCATGCGCGAAAATTACACCCGCACAGCTGGCATCCTGTATTTCGACGTCCGCCAGTATCTTGTAGGAGCGTCCGCGCACGTTGACCGCCACCCCTTCGGGGACAGGCGAAGTGCCAGGGTAATAGATGTAGCGTTCCCTCGGCGCCTCGGTGCTGGGCCGTTCGAGGCCCAGCAACTCAGCCGCCGTGCGGTCATCCAGCGGCAGTACATTGTTGGCCTCGGCTTCCTCGAACCACGCATCGACCAGTGCCTTCAACTTGTCGGGGTGCTGCTTGGCCAGATCCTTCGATTCAGAACGATCCTCATCGACGTTGTAGAGCTCCCAGGCGTCCTTGTCGAAATGCCCTTTGCTGGTAAGCGGTGCGTGGGTGGCCGCGGCCTTCCAGCCATTCTCCCAGATGCCCCGGGTGCCCAGCATTGCGTAGTACTGGCGCTTCTTTTCTGTGGGTCCATCCTTGGAGAACGAGTACTTCATGGACACGCCGGAAAGCGGGTGCTGCTTGACGCCACGATAGCTGTCGGGCATCTGGATGCCGATTGACTCCAGGATCGTCGGTACGAGATCAACCGCATGGTGGTATTGATTGCGCACCTCACCCTTGGCCTTGATGCCCTTGGGCCAGTGGATGACCATCGGGCAGCACGTGCCGCCGGCATACTCGGAGTAGCGTTTGAACATCTTGTAAGGCGCAGAGAATGCTGCTGCCCAGCCAGTCGGGTAGTGATTGTAGGTTTCCGGGCCGCCCAGCACGTCCAGGTACTTGAGGTTCTCCTCAAGCGAATCGGGGTAGTTGTTGAAGAACTTGTTCTCGTTCACCGACCCGGTCGGGCTGCCTTCACCCGAGGCGCCGTTGTCCGAGCAGTAGAACACGATCGTGTTGTCGAGCTGGCCGCTCTTTTCCAGGTAGTCAATGATCCTGCCTACCTGCACGTCGGTGTATTCGGAGAATCCGGCATACACTTCGGCCATGCGCGCGAACAGGCGCTTTTCATCGGCGCTGAGCGTGTCCCAAGGCTTCACGTAGTCGCCGGGGTTGGCCTGATCGTCGGGCATCGGGTTGAAGTCCGGAACGGCCGTGCCCTCCGGCAAAAGTCCCTTCTTTATCATGCGCGGCACGACCCATTTACGATAGGCGTCGTAGCCCTCGTCGAACTTGCCCTTGTACTTGTCGATGTACTCCCTCGGTGCGTGATGGGGTGCATGGTTGGCCCCGGGACAGAACCACATGAACCAGGGCTTGGAGGGATTTGAAGCCTTCTGATCCCGGATCATCTGCAAGGCTTGGTCAGCCAGGTCCTTGGACAGGTGGTAGCCTTCTTCGGGTCCATAAGGCTGGTCTATGAAGGCGTTGTCCTGGGTAAGATCCGGGTACCACTGATTGGTTTCACCGCCAATGAAACCATAGAAGCGGTCGAAGCCTTTCTGCAGAGGCCATTCGGACTTGGGGCCACCGGAGCTGATGTCCTGCTCCGGCACGTTGTGTTCCTTGCCCAGCCAGTAGGTGCTGTAGCCATTGTCCTGCAGCATCTGACCGATCGTCATGCAATCCTCCGGAACACGGCCCGACCACCCCGGGAACCCATTTGCCCCTTCGGTAATGCATGACATTCCATTCAGGTGATGATTGCGCCCGGTCAGGAAGCACGACCGCGTCGGTGAACACAGTGCGGTGGTGTGCCACTGCGTATAGGTCAAACCGTTCTCGGCCAGCTTCTGCAGGGTGGGCATGTTGATCGCGCCGCCGTACGGCTCCCATGCTGCCTGGCCGGTATCGTCGTACAGGATGATCAGCACATTGGGGGCACCGTCCGGCGCCTTGGGTGGCAGGAACGGCTCCCAATCGGCCTTCGAATCCCGGATGTCGAGTTTGATCACGCCTTTGAACGTCTTGCGGGTCATGGCAGTGTGTCCTCAGCAGAGTGGGGCAGCGACGGATCGTCAACTGACCCGCCCAGTGCACCACACCGCTCCCGTCGCAGCCTCCGTAGTGGTACTGGGCTGCGCTGCGTAGTTCTGCTTAGTGTCTGTGTCGAAGGCGTGTTCAGGCGGACTGCACATCCAGTCCACACCGCGCTGCCTACAGTGGCTGCACCCTAGGCAACGGCGTCCCGCGTGAATCTGCAGCCCTCGCTCCATCACCCCCTTCCGCGGCGTCCGTTGCCCGACACCTGCCAGTTCGAACTGCTCGACGTGCACGCCCTGCAGGATCCGTGCAGCGGGCGCATCGTCCATCTCTACTCGATGGTGGCGCGCTGCCAGTCCTGCGAAACCGTGTTCAAGGCCGAGGAAGGCCAGGGGTTCGTCAGCACCTCGGTCGCCCGCGTGCTGCGCTGCCCTGCTGGTTGTGGCGAACAGTCGCTCAGGGGCGCGGCGCTTCGGCAGTGGACACCGCCGGCGTTGCCCGCACCGCAGCACTCTGCATCTTCACTGCCGCACCTGGTGCGGCGTGAACTGGCAATGGCCGCTCCCCACCGGGGGCAGCTGGGCCAGCTGTGACGCCGCACCCGCCTTGCGCGCCAGCGCCGGGTAAACGGGCTCGAAGCGGGGCGTCACCGACGGGTCATCCAGGTTGTACTGCAGCACCAGCGGCCTGCGCAGCGCACCGGTCATTGCGAGTTCGCGCGCCAACGTCGTCTCTGCCGCCGGATCTGCCGATATCCGGCGCACGCCGGCATTGAACGCCTTGTCGTCGCCGAAACCGGAATACACGGTCCGCTGGTTTGAAACCGGAGCCCCTCCACTGCGTTTCACCAGCTGTTGATACACCAGGGTGTGGAGGCTGATCGTGCCGGCCAGTTCGTCCGGTTTCAGCTCCAGTCTTCGGGACAGTGTTGCGGCGGCCACCGGATTCGTTTCGATGGCTGCGGTGATGGCGTCATAGGTCTCGCCCTGGGGCATCGCCGCCGCAGCAGGTGAGATCAGGCCTCCCTCTGGCAGGCCTTTCGCATCCGGGAAGAAATACTCGAACGCGACCAGCGAGGTCAGCATCTCGGCGGCCAGCACCTCGCCCGGCAGGTTGGCGCCACACATCGACACGCCGCCGCTGTAGTGCTGCGGCAGTCGTTCCAGCGTGCCGATGGCTACGGCGCCACCCATCGAGAAGCCGATGATCCAGCTGTGCCGGGTGTTGGGATGCTGGGCGACGAAGTGCGCGCGCAGGCGCTCCAGGTCCGCGATCGCATCGGTGACCGCCCAGCCCTGGCTGCTGTAACCGCTCTGGGCCACCGCGTAGCCGGCCTGGGCGAGCGCTTCGGTCCAGGCGTTCCCTGGCCAAGGGTCTGGTCGCGGGGTGCCAATGGGCTCAAAGCCGTGCGCATATACGACCAGTTCGCCATTCCAGTGGGCCGGCATGTCGACGCGCCAGGGCGCGCCCTGCAGGGTGCCGGTTTCGGTGCGGATGGGCGACTCGGCGGGCGGCCTGCTCCACGCCGGGGGAAGCAGCAGGACCGTGCACAGCCCCAGGTACAGCGACAGCCAGCGTGCGTTGCGCATCCAGTTCGTCCTCAGTCAGCCGCTGGCGCAAGATCGACCAGCAGGGTGGGAATCAGCTCGGAAACCGTCGGGTGGATCGGCACAGCCCAGCGCAGTTCATCCAGCGGACGGTCGGCGCTCATCATGTCGAGAATGCCGTGGATCGCCTCGTCTCCGCCAGTGCCCAGGATCGCCGCACCGAGGATGCGCCGGGTCTCGGCGTCGGCAACCACCTTCATGAAGCCCTTGGTTTCACCTTTCTCCACCGCGCGCCCTACGGCGGTCATGGCGCGCTTGGCGAACAGCAGCGGTCGGCCGGTCTTTGCCGCTTCGGCGTCTGACATACCCGCGCGGCCCAGCGGCGGATCGATGTACAGCGCATAGCCCGGGACGCGCTGGCTGACCCGGCGGTCCTCGCCGTCGAGCAGGTTGGCGGCCACGATCTCGAAGTCGTTGTATGCCGTATGCGTGAATGCGCCACGGCCATTGCAGTCGCCGAGTGCCCAGATGCCCGGCACGGAGGTCTGCAGGTGGTCATCCACAGTGATGTAGCCGCGCTGGTCTTTCGTGATGCCGGCCGACTCCAAACCCAGATCATCAGTGTTTGGACGCCGCCCTATGGCGATCAGCACATGGCTGCCAGTCACGCTGATTGAACCGGCAGCGATTTCCACACCGTCCGTGTGCGGTTTGAAGGTGATTTCGTTCGCGCCGGTGTGCACGTCGATGCTTTCGTCCTCCAGGATCTTCCGCACCGCTGCCGACACGTCGGGATCCTCGCGTGAGATCAGACGGTCGGACCGTTCGATGACGGTCACCTGTGCGCCGAATCGCCGATACATCTGCGCGAACTCCAGCCCGATGTAGCTGCCGCCCACCACGACCAGATGCCGGGGCAGGGTAGCGAGCTCGACCATGCTGCTGTTGGTGAGGTAAGGCACTTCCGCAAGACCTGGCATGTCCGGCACCGAAGCACGTCCGCCCACGTTGATGAAGATGCGCGGCGCGGTCAACCGTTCGCCGTTGACCACCACGGTATCGGCGCCCTCGAAACGCGCATGGCCGCGGATCAAGGTAACGTTCGGCATGCTGCCCAGCCAGTCCTCATTGCTGCTGCGCGAATCCAGGATCACCTTGCGTGCGCGGGCCGCCACCACGCCCATGTCCACGCTGACCGGGCCAGTTGTGAAGCCATAGTCCGCGCCGCGCCGGGCGGTGTGCGCGGCGTAGGCGCTGGCGACCAGCGTCTTGGTCGGCTTGCAGCCAGTGTTGACGCAGGTGCCGCCGACGAAGTGGCGCTCGATTATCGCCACCCGCATGCCGGCCGCATGCAGCCGGCCCGCCAGCGCGGGACCTGCCTGCCCGGTGCCGATGATGATCGCGTCGAACGCGCGGGGAGAGGCGATGGATGCAGCAGTGTCGGTCATGGCGGAGATCCTTTCACGTGTCTTGTATGATCCCGGAGGCGGCCACTGGAGGCTGCGTTGGAATCACCATGGAGATGATGCGTTGAACTATCTGGTAGCAGGTGTTGTGGTTCTGTCTATGCTCGCCGGGTGTGCCAAGCCACCCGTGCCCGCGGCACCGACTGCCGGCGACTCGGCGCCGCCAGGCACATCAGCGCCTGAAAGGGCCTCTGCGTTGGGCGGACAGCGCGGCCAAGGCCTGCCCTATGAAGTTGTAGGCAGCGAAGTCCACGACGTGAAGGATCCGGTCTCCGGCCGCACCTACCAGGTGTTCATTGCGCTGCCACCTTCGTACGCCGACGCGCCCGACCGCAAGTACCCGGTCCTGTACGTCACCGACGCGGACTACGCGTTCCCGCTGGCACGCCAGATCGGTCGGCGCTTGAATGTTGAAGGGCCGAAACTGGATGAGTTCATCCTGGTGGGTTTGTCCTACGCAGTGGGCGATGAAGGCATGCCGAGCCGCCGCCGCGATTACACGCCCACCCCGAAGGGCCCCAGCAGCGCTCCGCCCGACGCCGTGCATGGCGGCGCCGAGCCATACATCGCCTACCTGCGCAACCAGGTGCTGCCGTATGTGGCTGGCCACTACCGCACCGACGAAACCCGCCGTCTGCTGCTAGGCCATTCCTACGGCGCGCTGCTCGGCACCCAGATCCTGTTCACCGACCCGGGCCTGTTCGCCGGCTACATCGTCGGCAGCCCCTCGTACTGGTACGACCACAACGTGATCGACCGTTTCGAAAAGGACTACGCCGCCGGCCACGACGACCTGCCGGCGTCGGTCTACATGTACGTGGGCGAGTACGAAACCCCGGCCTTCGGCAACGACGCCGACATGGTCGCCGACGCGCGGCGGATGGAGGCAGCGCTGCGTGCCCATCGCTACCCGTCGCTGCGCCTGAAGCTGGACGTGCTCAACGACGAAGACCACCTGAGCGTGGCCCCGCGCGGCCTGACGCACGGCCTGAAATACCTGCTGCAGCGGTAGCGACACGCCATGCGTGTCCACGTATACCCTCATCGCGCGATCAGACATCGCGAGGACACGCGCGGCGTGTCGCTACGCGTCCAGGTCCGCGATCGCAGGGGTCGATGCGGCAAGGGAATGAATGATTCATGTTCCGCAGTACTCACGCGGCAATCACGCGGTGATAATCTTCCTACAACCGTTTACACCCGATGGATTGATGGATCGATACCGCCAGATCGTGGAGTTGTCTGAGGACTGCGTCAAAGAGTTGGACCTTGCCGGAACCGTTGTCGCCATCAATGACAACGGACTGAAGCTGTTCCGGGCCCAACAGCCGTCGGACATGCTCGGCAGGAAATGGAAGGCGCTCTGGCCGCTGGCCACCCAATCGCTGGTCGAACACGCTCTCTCCGCTGCGCTGCGCGGAGAGAAGGCAGGCTTCGAGGCTTCCGCGCTGGACGGGCAGGGCATGCTGCGCGACTGGCGGGTGCGCGTTGGCCCGCTGCGTGACGATGGCCGGATCATCGGCGTGCTCGCGGTCAGTTCCGATGTCACCGCGCGCAATGCAGCACTCGCCGCTGCCGATGTACTTGGCGCTGCGTTCGATGCAAAAGCCGATGAAGCCGGGGCGCTGCTCGCCAACGCGGCAACGCGCGAGGCCACCCTCATCAATACCCTGCGCGAAAGCCAGTCGCGGCTGTTGGCGACCAACCTGGCCTATCAGGAACTGGAGGTGCGTCACTTCCAGGTGAGCCAGGGCCGGGACTTCGCCGTGGCCGCCCAGCGTGCGGCGGAACTCATTGCCGAACATGCCCAGAAGGGCGAAGCAGTGGGGCAGCTGCTGGCCGGCGTGGTACATGACCTCAACAACTTCCTGCACTCGGCCACGACCGCGATCGATCTGGTCATGGCCAGTGGCGAGCTGGGGCCGAAGAACACCGGGCTGCTGACCGTTGCCGAAGCCGCGCTGGAGCAGGGCGCCGAAATGTCGCAACGGCTTATTGGTTTCGCGCGCCAGCATCCGTACCGTCCCGAGGCCGTCGAGCTGGCGGCGATGGTGACGAAAATGGAGCCACTCCTGCATCAGGCGGTTGGGCAGGGCATCGAGCTTGTCGTGGATCCGGGCGACTCCACCTGTTGTGCGATGGTCGACCGCAACACCCTGGAGCGGGCGCTGCTGAACCTGGTGGTCAACGCGCGCGACGCCTGCACGTCGGGCGACACCATCCGGGTGACCACGGGCCATAGGGTCGTCCCGGGCGACGACAGCTGTACCGCACGGGTCCCCGGTTCCTACCTCACCCTATGCGTGTCGGATACGGGCTGCGGCATGAGCGAGGAGGTGATGGCGCGCGTGTTCGAGGTGTATTTCACCACCAAGCCGCCCGGTGAGGGGTCAGGTCTCGGATTGCCGCAGGTCCACAGCGCAGTGCGGCAGGCGGGGGGCTTCGTCACCATTACGTCCGCGCCGGGCGAAGGCGCCAAGTTCGAACTTGCGTTGCCGCGCGTGATGGGCGAAAGCGCGAAGTAATCACATCGCGCAGATTCCCGGGTCTCGCCGCGTTCACGACGCATCGCGCAGCCTCCGGTTTACAGCTGCAGTCGCAGTTCAAGACCGGAGAAGCACGACCCGATGAACACCCGAATGGAATACCCCGAACGTGGCGCGGTGGCGCCCGATGTCGCGATCATCAATGAAACCGTGGTACCCAGCGCGCCTGAAAGCGCGGTGTCGTGGGGTGCCATTTTCGCGGGCGCTGCCGCGGCGGCGGCTCTCTCGCTGATTCTTCTTATTCTCGGTGTTGGCCTGGGCCTGTCCTCGGTGTCGCCGTGGTCGTTCGAGGGCGTCACCAAGGAAACCTTTGGCTGGGGCAGCATCGCGTGGCTGACCTTCACCGCGCTGGCCGCGTCCGGCCTGGGCGGCTACCTGGCCGGTCGCCTGCGCACCAAGTGGACCCGCCTGCATGGCGATGAAACCTACTTCCGCGACACCGCGCATGGCTTCGTTTCCTGGGCCGTCGCCACGCTGCTGACCGCCGGCCTGCTGACCTCGGCCATCGGCGGCGTGCTCGGCGCCGGTGCGAAGGTCGCCGGTGCCACTGCTGGTGCTGCCGCGTCCACCGCCGGCGTAGCAGCGGCGGGCGCAGGTTCCGCAGCCGCGATGGATTCGCGGGAAGGCGACCTGGGCTACTGGGTGGACTCGCTGTTCCGCCGTGCCCCGGGTCCGGACGCCGGCCCTGGCGCTGCGCCGATGGGTCCGGTCGATCCGGCCGCGCCGCCCGTGCCGCCGGCCGCTGTGGCCGGTCCGACCGTCGCCGGTGCCCCCGCGCCGCGCATGGCGCCGCCGCCGCGTCCGTTGCCGGGCGCTGGTCCGGGCGACCGCCGTGAAGTGCGTGCCGAAGTGAACCGCATCATCGTCACCAGCCTGCAGTCGCAGGGCCTGAGTCCGGCCGACCAGCAATACCTCGGCCAGCTGATCGCCCGTGAAACCGGCATGAGCCAGGCCGAAGCCGAAGCACGCGTGGCCGACATCCAGACCCGAATGCGCGCCGCGCTGGAAGAGGCGAAGAACACCGCCAAGCAGGCGGCCGACGAGGCTCGCAAGGCTACCGCCTATGCCGCGCTGTGGCTGTTCATCACCCTGCTGATCGGCGCCTTCGTCGCCAGCCTCACTGCCACCTGGGGCGGCCGTCGCCGCGACCTGTAACGAGAACGAGTAGAGGAGAACCAAAATGAAGATGTTGCTGCTGTGGGCACTGGGCGTGCCGATTCCGCTGCTGATCCTGTGGGCGATCTTTACCTGATTGGCCCGCCATTGAATGCGACAGGCCATCCTTTGGGTGGCCTGTTGCGTTTCTGGCGCCGGAGGGATCTCGTGGGACACGCATGGCGTGTCGCTACGCAGCACACTCGCAACGCGTGTCCCCATGAACCCCTCCGCGTAGAGACACGCCATGCGTGTCCCACGTACACCATGCTGCAAGGCAGCGGGCCCTGCGCCCCCATCACCGGTATCGTCACGTTCCATATCACCCACCGGAATGGAAGCAGCATGCAGTTGATCGGCAGCACGGCCCTCGCACTCCTCGGCACCCTGGCCCTCAACGCGTATGCAACCGACGCCCCGGGGCCCAAGCGACCCAGCGTTGAACAGCTTCAAAAGCTCATCGTCGACAAATCCCCGCAGACGCACGTCGAAAAGCCTGACAACGACCGCATCACCGCGCGCCGCATCGACATCGTCGACGAGAAGGGCACCATCCGGATGACCCTGTCCGGGCAGACCCCGGCGCCGATCATCGACGGCATCCAGTACAAGCGCGCCTTCAACGTCGCCGGCATGGTCCTCTATGACGACAAGGGCAGCGAGCGCGGCGGCTTCGGCACCGCCGACGTCAACGGCGGCATGGCCGTGCTGGCACTGGACCACCCGGCAATGGACGCGATCGGCTGGCGTGTATCGCCCGACGGCGAAGTCCGGTTCTCGATCAACCAGGCACCGCCCCTGATCCGCGAACCCAGGCTCGACAACCGCCTCATTCCCGGGGTGGCTACGCCCACCCGCATTGAAATGCTGGTAGGCGCCGACGGCACCCCGGCCATCGCCTTGAATGACAAGTCCGACCGTCCACGCTTGCGCCTGACCGTCACCCAGGAAGGTTACGGCACCATCGAATTCCTCGACGCCCAAGGCAAGGTCATCCACACCCTGGCCCCCGAAGCCGACCTGCGTTGACCCTTGGCGTAGTGCCGGCCGCCGGCCGGCTCCACCCACGCTTGACCGAAACGCGCCGGCACCGAAAGATAGCGCCACAACGCCCATCTCAAGGATCGACCATGGCCGGCATCATCGGAGACCTTCTCGAAGGCATCGTCGACTTCGTAACCGACGTGTGGCTGCTGCGCCGCCAGCGCAGCACACGAGGCCGTCCGGAAAACGCCTGGCGGGATGACGCCGCGGACATGCTCGTGCTCGATGCATGGGCAATAGGCCTCGGCATCGCCGCATTCGCGGTTGCCGCGCTCATGTTCTTCCTGCTCAAGCTGCCGCTATGGCTCTGCATGGCACCCATCGTCGCCGTAGGCATCTACGTTGGGTATCGCTGGTTTGCCTTGGCGCGCGCCTGAAACGCCAGACGGCACGGTCTGCATGGAATGCACGTAGGAAGATATGCATTCAATGCGGGTGCAAGGTGATGTAATCAGGCGCGTATCGCACGCAGCTGTGAAAGCTATCGTGATTTCATTTCACTGATTGCGTTTAGAAACCGAAACGTCGGTAATCGGATAAAGGGTGACGCACTACTCGCTTTTCATGGCGACGTCCAACGTGCCGTTCACCGCTTCGCACCCAGGATAAATCGCACGAGACACGCACATCCGCAGCAGCGGACGCATGCGGCGAGCGCAACGGACGACGTTTCCAACACTGCTCATACCTCGCGACGGCGGCACGGCCCGCTGATTCCCTATTGAAGTCCCCCAGGCACGACTGTGCCTGTCGTTCATTGGAGAAATGCGATGCAACAGGTACGAGTGAAGCGCGGCGTCCAGGTGGTTCCTTCCCGTTCTCCGCGGCTTCGGCGCCATCCACTGGGCGTCAGCGTACTGACTGTGCTGCTCGCAATGTCAGCGGTCACCGCAATACCAACCGCCAAGGCCGCGTGTACGACAAACGGGTCGATCGTCACCTGCACGGGTGCCGCCAATCCGCTGGCTCCGTCCTATGCATCCTCGGCGAGCAATCTCACCGTCAACGTGCAAAGCGGTGCCAGCATCGGCGTTCTGCTCGGCATCGGCGGCACCGCGCTGCAGCTCACCGGCGACAACGTAACGCTCAACAATGCCGGCAACATCGATCCTTCGTTGCTGGGCCTGATCTCGCTGCTGAGCAGCGGCACCGTGGTGGGCAACAGCACCGCCACCTAGGTGACCGTGAACAACCTGGCCGCCGGCCGCATGTACGGCACTGGCGCGCTCGCCAATGTAAGCCTGCTTGATTTCACCGGCCTGGCGCTGCGCGCCACGACCGCCAGCAACGGTACGGTCAACATCAACAACGCCGGCATCATGGGCGGCCAGCCGCTGATCGGGGTCAACCTGCTGGGGTCGGACATTCCGGTGGTGGCGGTCAGCGGCGGCGGCCGCGTGAACATGGTCAACAGCGGCAACATCGACGGGCGGATCGCTTTCCAGTCCTCGGCAGCAGGCAACACCTTCGTCAACAGCGGCAACATCAACGGCAGCGTGTCGCTGGGTGCCAACAGCACCAACACCTTTACCGCCGTCACCGGCTCCACCTTCACCGGCAGCGGTGGCGCGCTGGAGCTGCTGGGGCCGGGCGGGCTGCTGTATTTCGCGCCCACCGGCGTGGTCGACGGCGGCCGCGGCGGCAACAACACACTGGCCCTGCAGAATCCCGGCAACGCGGGTGCCAGCGGCACAGGCGTGCTGGAAAGTGACCGCTACATCAACTTCAACACCCTGCGGGTGGGCAGCGGCAGCTGGACCCTGACCGGCACCCGGACATTCGCTGTCGGGCAGCTCAATGGCGGCGCGCTGCTCACCGGCAACGCGGGTCTGTTCGTCGGGCAGATCGTCGGCAACGGCGGTGCGCTTGAAGCCACCACGTCCGGCCTGAGCTTCGCGCCCAGCGACGGGATCCGGCTCGACGCGGGCGGACTTGCCGTGCAGGGCGCAAACAGCCTGACCTTCGCGGGCCCTGTGGGCGGCACCGGCGCGTTGACCAAGAACGGCACCGGAGTGCTCACCCTGGCCGGCGCCAATACCTACGCCGGTGGCACCACGCTCAACGCCGGCACGATTGCACTGGGCAACAGCACCGCGCTCAGCACCGGTGCGGTAACGGTCAACGGCGGCAGCCTGTCCAATGCGGGCGCCCTGACCTTTGCCAATGCGTTCACCCTCAATGCTGGTTTGACCCTGCCGGGCACGGGTGCACTCACATTGACCGGACCGCTCAGCGGCGCCGGTGGGCTGGTCAAGACCGGCGCAGCGGATCTCACCCTGACCGGCGCCAACGCCTACACCGGCGGCACTACGATCAGTGCAGGACGGCTGGTACTGGGGAACAACGCGGCAATGGGCAGCGGTGCGTTGAACGCAAGCGGAGGCCAGCTCGACAGCACCGCTGCGCTGAGCCTCGGCAACGCGATCAACCTTACCGGTCCGCTCGGCGTCGGTGCCAGCGGCAATTCGCTGGCCCTGGCAGGCACCATCGCCGGGACCGGCAGCCTCACCAAGCTCGGCACCGGCACGCTGGCCCTCACCGGCAACAACACCTACAGCGGCGGCACCACGGTCAACGGGGGCGCCGTGCAGGTGGGGGGCAATACGGCATTGGGCAGCGGCGCACTGACCGTGGCCGGCGCCTCGGTGCTGGACGCTACGCAGGCGGTCTCGCTGGGCAATGCAGTACAGCTCAATGCCGCGCTGAATCTTCCGGGCAGCCAGAACCTCGTGCTGGGTGGCCCGATCAACGGCACTGGCGCGCTGGTCAAGACCGGTGCGGCCGCCCTCACGTTGGGCGGCAACAATGGATACAGCGGCGGCACCACGCTGGGTGCAGGCAGCCTGCTGCTCGGCAGCAACAGTGCACTGGGAAGTGGCGCACTGCTGGTCAGCGGTGCGGCGGCGCTGGACGCCACCCAGGCCGTTGCCGTCGGCAACGCCGTGCAACTCAATGCCTCGCTCAACGTACTCGGCAACCAGGATCTTGCGCTGGGCGGCGTGATCGATGGTGCCGGCGGGCTGGTCAAGGACGGCGCGGCCACGCTCGCGCTCAACGCCGCCAACACCTATGCAGGCGGCACTGCGCTCAACGCGGGCACCCTGCAGCTTGGCAACAACGGCGCGCTCGGTACCGGCGCTCTGAACGTACAGGGCGCCTCGCGGCTGGCGACTGGGACCGCACTGAGCGTCGGCAACGCGATCGCGTTGGGCGCTGCGCTGACCATCGACAACGCCGACAGCCTGGCGCTGGGCGGGGTGATCAGCGGAGCGGGCGACCTGGTCAAGACCGGCGCAGGCGAACTGCAGTTGCAGGCCGACAACACCTTCAACGGCAATCTCGACATCCAGGTGGGCCAGGTTGTGGCTACCACGCCCGGTGGGCTGGGACAGCCGCAGAGCGTCATCATCGCGGGCGGGGCAGGGCTTACCCTCGCCGGTGGTGGCAGCCTGGCCGCCGTGAGCGGCGGCGGTACGCTCGGCATCGGGGCCGGCGCCAACCTGCAGGTCGGCGGCAACGACGCCAGCAGCGTGTTTGGCGGCCAGCTCACCGGCGCAGGCAACCTGGAGAAGATCGGCAGCGGCGTGTTCCAGTTGGCCGGCACCGGCAGTCTGGGCGGCAGCACCACGGTGACCGCTGGGGTGTTCGACGTCGCCGGGAGCCTGGCAACCACGGCGCTCAACGTGGCCAATGGGGCCACGCTGCGCGGTGCCGGCAGCATCACCGCGCCGGTCACGATCGCCGACGGCGGTCGCCTCGGCCTGACCAGCGGCAGTACGCTCAGCACAGGCGATCTATCGCTTTCCGGCGGCTCGATCATCGACGCCGGACTCGGCGTGCCCGGTGACGGCCTGCTTACAGTGAACGGCAATCTCACCCTCGACGGCACGCTCAATATCAGCGACGTCGGCGGCTTCGGCAGTGGCGTGTACCGGCTCATCGACTACACCGGCGCCCTGACCAACAACGGGCTGCTCTACGGCACCCTGCCGGCGGGCGTCACGCTGCCGCAGCTCGCACTGCAGACCGCAATTGGGCAGCAGATCAATCTGGTGGTCTCTGCGCCCGGTGAGGTCGTGCAGTTCTGGGACGGTACGCAGACAGTGGCCAATGGCCTGGTCGAAGGCGGCACCGGCACCTGGGGCAGCGACACCAACTGGACCGGCGCTGATGGGCTGGTCAATGCCGGCTGGGCCAACGACTTTGCCGTATTCGGCGGTGTTTCGGCGGGCGTGGTCACGGTGGAAGGCACGCAGGCTACCCGCGGCCTCCAGTTCGCCATCGACGGCTACCAAGTGGTAGCGGGCGCGAACGGCCAGCTGCAGCTCGACGGTGCACCCACCCCCGTGCGCGTAGGCGCGGCTGCGACCGCAGTGCTCGACGTGCCGCTGGTCGGCAGCGGTGCGCTGCAGAAGCTGGAATCCGGCACGCTGGTACTCAACGGCGCCAACACATATGCCGGTGGCACCCAACTCAATGGCGGCACCCTGATCCTGGGCAATGGCCAGGCCATCGGCGCCGGCCAGCTGTCAGCCGTCGACGGCACCACGCTCGATGCCAGCACCGCGCTGGCGCTGGGCAACACCGTGGATCTGGCCGGCGCGCTGTCGATTGCCGGCAGCAATGACCTCATTCTTTCCGGCGCCGTCGGCGGCGCTGGCAGCCTGGTCAAGAACGGCGCGGCCACGCTGACCCTGGGTTCGCCGAACAGCTATGCCGGCGGCACCCAGCTCAACGACGGCACCGTGCGCGTTGACGCCTCCGATGCGCTGGGTTCCGGCGCGCTGATCGTGGCCAACGGCACGCTCGACAGCGGGAACGCCGTGGCGCTGGGCAACGCCGTGACCTTGAACGGCGGGCTGACCGTCGCCGGAAGCAACGACCTCACCTTGTCCGGCCCGATCGACGGCGGCGGTGGGCTGGTCAAGAACGGCGCCGCCACGCTGGCGCTCACCGGCGCCAACAGCTACGGAGGCGGCACCACCCTCAACGCCGGTACCTTGGCGGTCGGCAGCGACACTGCTTTGGGAGGTGGCACGCTCAGCGTTTCAGGTGCTTCCACGCTGGCCGACGTGGGCGCCGTCAATCTCACCAACGCGATCGACCTTGGCGCTGCCCTCGCGGTAAGCACCGCAGACGACCTTCTGCTCAGCGGCATCCTCAGTGGCGACGCGGGCCTGGGCAAGCTGGGCAGCGGCACGCTGACCCTGTCCGGCGCGAACACCCTCGGCGGCGCCTTCGACGTGCAGGCCGGCCGCCTGCAGTTGGCCGACGCCGCCGCGCTGGGCAATGTGGCGCAGGCCAACGTGGCCAGCGATGCCACGCTGGGACTCAACGGTGGCGCGCTGGATGTCATCAGCGGCAGCGGTGCGGTGGACCTTGGTGCAGGCAGCACCCTGCAGCTCGGTCGCAACGATTCCGGTGGCAGCTTCGATGGCGCGCTGGGCGGCGCCGGCAGTCTCGAAAAGATCGGTACTGGCACGCTGGCGCTCGGCGGCAACAGCGCCATCGGCGGCGCCACCCAGGTCAGTGGCGGCACGCTGCAGGTGGATGGCACGCTGGCGTCGGCGGGCGTCACGGTCGGCAGCGGGGCCACGTTGTCCGGCGCCGGCAGCGTCGCTGCACCGGTCACCGTCGGCGCGGGCGGTCGCCTGGGCCTGCGCAGCGGCCAGACCCTCACCACCGGCAGCCTCGCGGTAGACGCGGGCTCGAACCTCGACGCGGCGCTCGGCGTACCCAGCGATACCCGCGTGCTCGCCGTGAACGGCGACCTCGCACTCGACGGAACGCTCAACGTCACGGATCTGGGTGGCTTCGGCGATGGCGTGTACCGCCTGATCGACTACACCGGCGCGCTGACCAACAACGGCCTGTCGCTGGGCTCGCTCCCGGTCGCCGTGCTGCCGGGCCAGTTGCTGGTGCAGACCGCCGTGGGCCAGCAGGTCAACCTGGTGGTGTCGGCGAGCGGCAGCACTGTGCAGTTCTGGGATGGCACCGAAGTGGATGGCGACGGTGTCATCCAGGGCGGCGCCGGTACTTGGGACGACGGCACGCATTGGACCGACCAGGCCGGCGCGGACAATGCGGCCTGGAACCAGGGCTTCGCGGTGTTCGGTGGCGAAGCCGGTGGCGTTGTTGACGTGGTCGGCACCCAGGCCATCACCGGCCTGCAGTTCACCCGTGACGACTACAACCTGGTCGCAGGGGCAGACGGCCAACTCCAGCTCAATGCGCTCCCCACGGCCGTGCGCGTCGATCCCGGCGTGACCGCCACGCTGAGCCTGCCGCTGGTGGGCAGTGGCAGCCTCGACAAGCGTGACTCGGGCACCCTCATCCTCGACGGCATCAACAGCTACAGCGGCGGCACCGTGCTGTCCGGTGGCACGCTGGTGCTCGGCAACGATCAGGCGATTGGCAGCGGCGTCCTGTCTGCAGCCGATGGCACCACGCTCGACACGGGCGAGGCCATGACGCTGGCCAACGCTGTTGCCCTGAACGGCGCACTCACCGTGGCCGGGAGCAACGACCTCACCCTGTCCGGTGTGGTCAGCGGCAACGGTGGGCTGGTCAAGCAGGGCGACACCACGCTCAGCCTGGACGGCGCCAACACCTACAGCGGCGGCACCGCACTGCAGGCCGGCACGCTGCTGCTGGGCAACGCGCAGGCGCTGGGCACCGGTACGCTCAGTGCCGCCGACGGCACCGCGCTGGATACCACTGCTGCCGCGCAGCTCGCCAACAACATCGCGCTCGACGGCACGCTCAACCTGGTCGGCAGCAATGACCTGACCCTGGCCGGCAACATCGCAGGCAGCGGTGGGCTGGTCAAGGACGGCGATACCACGCTGACCTTGACCGGAACGAACAGCTACGGCGGCGGCACCACGGTCAACGCCGGCACCCTGGTAGGCACCAGCGCCAGCCTGCAAGGTGGCATCGCAAATGAGAGCGCGGTGGTCTTCGACCAGGCCGGCGACGGCACCTTCAACGGCAGCATCAGTGGCAGCGGCACCCTGACCAAACAGGGCGGTGGCGCATTGCGGCTGGCGGGCGCCAACAGCTACAGCGGCGGCACCACCGTAGAGGCTGGCACGCTGATCGGCGACACCGACAGCCTGCAGGGCGACATCACCGACAACGCCACACTGGTGTTCGACCAGGGCAGCGACGGGACCTATGCCGGCGTCATCAGTGGCAATGGCTCGCTGGTCAAGCAGGGCGGCGGCACGCTGGCCCTCACCGGCGCCAACAGCTACAGCGGTGGCACCACCATCAACGCCGGTACGCTGCTCGGCGATACCACCAGCCTGCAGGGCGACATCGTCGACAACGCCAACCTGGTGTTCGAGCAGGGCGACGGTGACACCTTCGCCGGCAGCATCAGCGGCAGCGGCACGCTGACCAAGCAGGGCTTCGGCGTGCTGCGCCTGGCCGGCATCAACAGCTACAGCGGTGGCACCACCATCAGCGCCGGTACGCTGGTCGGCGACACCACCAGCCTGCAGGGCAACATCGTCGACAACGCCAGCCTGGTCTTCGACCAGGGCGACGACGGCACCTTCAGCGGCGCGATCTCCGGCACCGGTGCGCTCACGAAGGAGGGCGAAGGCGCGCTCACCCTGGCCGGCAGCAACAGCTACAGCGGCGGCACCACGGTGGACGCCGGCACGCTGATCGGCAACACCAGCAGTCTGCAGGGCGACATCGCCAACAACGCAGCGCTCGTGTTCGACCAGGCCGCCAACGGCACCTATGCCGGTACGCTCTCGGGCGACGGCAGCCTGGACAAGACCGGCGCCGGCACGCTGCTGCTCAGCGGCAACAGTGCCGGCTTCACCGGCACCACTACGGTCAGCGCGGGCGCGCTGGGCGTGGGCACCCCCGCCACGCCCGGCGCGACGTTGGGCGGTCCGGTGGTGGTGGACAATGGCGGCACGCTGTTCGGCAACGGCAGCATCGGCTCGCTTGACCTGTCCGGCACGCTGCTCAGTGGCGGCGACGAAGGCTCGCTTACCGTGGTCGGCGATGCCGCAGTGCACGGCGGCTCCACCTGGCAGATCACGCCCACCAGCGGTGGCACCGTGGTTCCGGTCAGCATCGGCGGCACGCTGCAGATCGACCCGGGCGCTACGCTGCAGCTGGACCACAGCGACCGGTTGCCGGTCGGCTCGCCGATCAGCATTGCCAATGCGGGCGGCGGCGTTACCGGCAACTTCAGCCAGGTCACCGACGACTTCGCGTTCCTCGACCCCTCGGTCAGCGCCGGCGGCGGTGGTTTGTCGCTGACCCTGGAGCGCGACGGCACCACCATCCCGTCGCAGGGCGAAACCCCAAACCAGGTCTCGGTAGGTGGCGCCATCGAAACCCTGCCGGTGACCAGCCCGGTCTTCAATGCGGTGATCCTGCTGCCGGATTCGCCGGCGGCGGTGACCCAGGCGCTGAGTGCGCTGTCGGGTGAGAGCCATGCCAACACGGCGGTGTCGCTGCTGGACAACCGCTTCCTCTCCGACGGCGTCGGCCAGCGCCTGCGTGGGCAGGCCTTCACCAGCGAAGTGGGCGCCAACACCGCATGGTTCAGTGCCCGTGCGCTGCCGCGCCGGATCGACGCGAGCGGCGGCATGCCGGGCCTGCGCACCCGCGATGAAGGCGTCATGGCCGGTATCGACCGCCGCTTCGGCGAGAACGTGGTTGCGGGTATCTCGGTGGGTCGCCAGGACATGGAAAGCTGGTCGCGCGAGTATGACGACACGGCTGACATCGACGCCAATCACGTCGGGCTGTATGCACAGGCCGATTGGGGCCGCTTCAGCCTGACCGGTGGTGTGGATTACGCGGACTTCGACATCGAGAGCCGCCGCCAGGTCACCATCGGCAGCACGATCGATGAGCGACTCAACGCCGACTACGACGCCCAGGCCATCAGCGGGTACGTGGAAGCGGCCTGGACCTTCGAAGCCGGTTCGGCCCGCTACACCCCGTACCTCAACGTCACCCACACCCGTCTCAAGACCGACGGCTTCACCGAACAGGGCGGCGTTGCTGCGCTTTCCGCGGACAGTCAGCGCGACGACTACACCAGCGCCACGCTGGGCGTGCGTGCGGCCTGGGACCTGGGCCACCGTGCCCGGCTTGAGGCTGGCCTGGGCTGGCAGCACGCCTTCGGCGACACGGACCTCAGCCGCACCATGCGCATGGCGGCCGGAAGCGGCTTCGAGGTGCGCAGCGTCGCACTGGCCGAGAATGCCGCAGTGGGCGAGTTCGGCATAAGCCTGCAGACCTCGCAGGCCAGCCGCCTCTCGATGATGCTGCAGGGCGCCAGTGGTGACGGCGAAACCGCGTACGGCGCGCAGTTGACCTGGGGGTGGAGTTTCTAAGCCAGCGCGTCCCGGTGGAAAACAAAGGCCCCGCAATGCGGGGCCTTTGCGTTTGCTTTTGCCTTTGACTTTGCCGGTAGTGCCGGCCGTTGGCCGGCTCCTGGCGATGCCGGCGACCCGTCACTTTTTCTGCCCCTTCAACGCCCCGCCGGCCGCCGCCCCGCAAACAGACAAGCCCCCAAAGACATGAAAAACACCGCCCCCAACATCACAACCGCCACGCCTTCCTCCGCCTTCATCCCATCCTTGACCACGAGGTGCATATCCCAGGCCATGAACGCGCCCGCCGCAACAGCCAGCAACGCAAGCACACGCGGAAACCAGATCGAGACCCGCCCGATCGGGTTAAACCAGATCCTGCTGGAAAGCAGGAACAGCGCGATGCACAGCAGTGGAAACGCAACCAGTGCGTAGGTCGAGAACACAAGGCATATCAAGGACATCAGCATCAACGCCGGCACCAGCAGGGCCAAGGGCGCGAAACGCCGCAGTCCCGAGGCGCTGGCGCTCGCCCGGCGGGCCAGGATGAAGGCGGCAAAGAACATGACACCGGCCAGGAACGGCGCGGCGAGGAACAGCGAGAAAAAGCCCCTGAAGTCGGAGGCGGCAGCCGGTGCGGCGAAGGTGGCCAGCGCCAGGCCAAGTACCAACCTGTTGATTCGATCCATGAAGGTGACGCATCCAGTTCAGGAAGACGAAGTGTGAAGATACCAGAGCAGGACGTGCGCACCCATCCGGACTTCGAGCACAATGGACCCCAATCCAACTGCGCAGGCGGCTCCCATGTACGGACTGATTGGCAAAATGCTCACGGAACCCGGCCAGCGCGATGTGGTAATCGACATCCTGCTGCGGGGAACAGAGGCGATGCCGGGTTGCCGCAGCTACATAGTCGCGCGCGATCCGTCGAACGAGAATGCGATCTGGATCACAGAGGCATGGGACAGCGCAGAGCAGCACCGCGCTTCCCTGGCGCTGCCTTCGGTACAGCGGGCGATCGCCGAGGCGCGGCCGCACATCACGGGATTTGGCGAGCGTTTCGAGACCGAGCCGGTCGGGGGTCATGGGATATAGGGTGGTGCGGTAAGTTTTCTGATCACCGCCCAGTAGTTGTACGGGGGCGCCGGGGTAGGGCAGCTGATGCAATGACGGTTCATCGGCCATCCGGCCGTCGTCCTGGAGTCCTCCATGCGCGTCGCTATGTTGTCTTCATCCGTCATCCTCATTACTGCTGCCTTGGCCGCTGGCGCAGCCCACGCAGCGCCTCCGGCGGCGGCCCCGACCGCCCGTACCATGCCCGCCCCGGTCAATGCCGCATCTGCCGGGGTCACCCTGCAGGGCCAGATCACGGCGCTGAACACCCAGACCCGTGC
Source organism: Stenotrophomonas sp. VV52 (assembly GCF_002893095.1). Taxonomy (GTDB): domain Bacteria; phylum Pseudomonadota; class Gammaproteobacteria; order Xanthomonadales; family Xanthomonadaceae; genus Stenotrophomonas; species Stenotrophomonas aracearum. The sequence continues at coordinate 793,854 of NZ_PKQQ01000001.1, forward strand.
TGTGACGGTGACCGGCACCGACGGCGGCGCCTTGGAGTTCGTGGCTGGGCCCGAGGTACGCAACTTCAACCAGCTCAAGGTGGGCGACAAGGTCACCCTGGACTACAACGCCGCGATCGCGCTGGCGCTTGAGCCTGCTGGCAGCGCGCCGGTTGGCGTGACCAAGTCCCAGGCCAAGACCGTGCCGGTCCGGGGCCAAAAGCCGGGCGGCGCGCGCTCCAACACCATCGAAATCGTGACAGAGGTGACAGCGGTGAATCCAACCAGGAATACCATCGCGCTCAGGGGCCCGAGCGGCAACACGCAGCTCATCGCGGTGGAACGGCCCGACCTGCGCGCCAAGCTGCCCAGCGTGAAGCGCGGCGATCTGGTTAAAATCTCCTACACCGAGGCGGTGGCGCTGGCCATTCGGCGTGATAGCCCCTGACGCAACCGCGCAATCAGCGCTAATCGCGTCATGCAGTTCCACGGGCCCGGCCACTACTTGAGGTCGGGCCCGCTCCATTTCTGTGACCGCTTTCCATCGGAAATGCGCCTCACCGCACGCAATTCTAAAGATATGACGCGAATGGCCACGCGCATTGATGGTGTCAATTGGAGTTTGAAGTTCAGTAGAGAGAATCTTCTTTCGTTATGCTGATGCCCGCGACATGGTGGCACCTCGGAGCGTAAGAACTCCTGACGTGATGCAACACGATGAACTCCTATGTTGGGAGGGTGGCGAAATACAACACCCTCGGGGAAATACGTCGCGCCGGTCACGTCACGGTTCTTAACCTCCCGACTCCCTCGCCATTCCGGCGAGGGATGCTTCCCAATGGAGGTTCACCATGTCCAATCATTCGCCCAGCACGTCAACCACCGTTACCGCCCAGCAGAAGCTCTGGTGGCGCAAGCCCAAGAGCGTGATGACCAACGCGCTGCATCACGACAGCCTTGAAACGTTCCCCGGTTGCCCGCCGATTCCCTGCGTGAAACTTCGCGGCCTTTGGATTGACGCCTTGGGCATCAAGCCGGGCACCCGCCTTTATGTGGAAACGAAGCCCGGGGTTATTGTGCTTGCGACCCAGGCGACGGATGTCGAGTTGCCCACGATGGTGGTTCGAAAGGGTGCTCGTGGCCAGATGGTGCTCGTCGGCCAGTAATGCACAGCATGACCACTGGAGGGGTAGCGCCGGCCTCTGGCCGGCGATCTACCCCCGCAGCGGTATCGCTGCGGGGGGGTAATCGAGGCAATCGGCAGCTTGTGCACACCTAACGCTTTGATTTGTAGGATTTTATAAGGTTTCCAAGGTGCTATAATAGGGTCTCGCCACAGCCACGCCGGGCCATGAAGCTCAAGCAGCGTATTCGCTTATCAATCCAACGCCGCGCCGGAAGCGTGGTGCTGCGCTCCGAGTTGGCGCCGCTTGGCAGTCCTTCGCAGGTCTCAGTCGCGCTGAAGGAACTCCAGAGCGAGGGCGAACTGATCCGCATGGGCCTTGGCGTCTATGCAAAGGCGGTCCGTGATGCTGAGAGTGGCGAAGTTCGGCCAAGCGCTGACATGGAGACACTCGTTCGCGAAACGGCACAAAAGCTCAGGCTGGCTGAAGGTGAGTCGGTTATCGCACCGTTGACGCAAGGAGAAAGCGCCGGCTCCATGGTGCTGGACACCGGGCATCGACGCGTATCGCGCAAGCTCTCACTGGGTGATCAGTCATTGACGTATGTCAATGACCGGACGCGGGCAGATAACGGGTCCAGCTCGGCGAAGGAGGGTGGCATGAGGATTCCCACTACTGGCGTGGCTGATTACATACGTCGTTTGGCGAAGCGATACGGCGTCAGCTACACCGAAACCCCGGGGGACCGGTGGGCTGAGACAGTAACCCGCTTGGCTGGCGATGAAGTTCAATCAGGCCCTATCCAGGATCTTCTGGTGGCACTCAAGCGCGCAGGGCGACTTTCCAGCTTCGACATGGCGGCGTTGCTGGTGAACTACCTTCGGGAGCAGAAGCAACGTGTTCGATCCGTTCAAGGACTTTGAGCAAAGAGGCTACCTTCGAAACCACTTCGCCGAGAAGGATCCGGACGTCGTGCGAAAGCTCGAACACGAACTCTTTCGATCGAACCTCGAGGATGCGATCAACTATCTGATTGGACGGAGGGTGTTGGGCTATGCGGACTTTCTGCAGGTTCATCGTGCCCTCTTCGCTGGACTCTATCCTTGGGCAGGCCAGGATCGCGCAGTTCTGGCGCCTGACATCGCGGTAAGCAAAGCCGGGACGTGGTTCAGCCACCCGCTCGATGCGCAGCGTGCAGTTGAAGCCGCCTTTGACATTGCCAAAGATCCGACACTGTTGCGAGCGCGCCACGGGGAGGTCATGGGTCTATTCGCCTTCGGGCATCCGTTCCTCGACGGCAATGGCCGCACGATGCTGATCGTGCATAGCGAGCTATGCCATCGTGCAGGCTTCAGCATCGAATGGAGCCGTACGCGGAAAACTGACTACCTGACAGTGCTGACTGCGGAGATCGCATCTCCAGGCCGGGGATTACTGGACAGCTACCTCAATGCGTTCGTCGGCGCCCAGCAGCCACGCCACTCCTGGGGCGGCTCAATACACTCTCTTTCCGGACTTGATGGAAGGGGCGCGCAAGATGCAGTAGAAGGCATCTATAGCGAAGCGAATGTATCCGAGAAGTACCGTGAGCTGCAGCGGCAGCGCTGCTATCAAGCGACGCAGTAACTCACCCCTCGATTCGATAAGCCCCGCTTTAGTTTGCTTTCCTGTTTTGCCGGAGGTGGCGCAGAGGTGTGTAACGTGAGCGTCCAGTCGGTGTTCGCGAGTCGTGACGACTTCGAGAAGCTTGCCTTCACCTCTATCGCCGCAAACGTAGAACGGTACGCAAAACGTCCACAGTAGAAGTACGCAAGGCCGCCTGCGTCGCTTTCCGGATACTCGGGCGCATGCAGACGTCAACGACGAATACGCGTCACACGCCACGCGTCGATGGATTGCATCGCTGCGTGCGGCTCGCCTGCGGAAGCGCACTGCTTTCGATTGTTGTGCCCGCCTGGGCTGCCTGTGACATCACGGCACCTGCTTCGCTGCAGACGGTGACATGCACAGGCGCTGCACCCAATCCGTTCACCACCGCAGTCACAAGCACAGCTGGAGCTAGAGGTGTCACGGTGCATGTAAGCGCCGGCGCCCAGCTTGCGGTATCCGCAGGCAATGCGATCTTCCTTCAAGGCGGAAGCGGCCACACGATAGTCAACGATGGCAGCATCAGCTCCGCCGCAGGCACGGCGCTTTTCCTCAACGGCGCAACGCGCGTCGAAAATCGCGGAACCATCAGTGGTGCGGCCGGAGGCATCGTGTCCGGCGCTGGCAACGACCAGCTGGAGATGCTGGGCGGATCCATTGCCGGCGGGGTCGTGCAGGGCGCAGGCGATGATGCGATCGTCATCAATGGTGGAAGCATCAGCAGCATCGATCAGGGGGCAGGCCAGGACAGCCTGGAGATCAGCGGCGGCACTGTGAGCGGGATCGTGCAGCAGGGCGGCGGTGTCGACACGTTCCTGATGACCGGCGGCAGCATCGGAGCGTTGCTGCAGGGCGATGCACTGGATCGCTTCCGCATGACCGACGGCCGCATCGTCGGCGCATTCGAAGATGGTGACTACGCGGAGATGACCGGTGGGCGCATCGGCCGGGTCAACATGAAGCTGGACGACAACACCTTCCTGATGTCCGGCGGGACCATCGATGGCAACCTTGTCACCGGCTTCGGCGCCGATACCATCGTGGTCTCCGGTGGCTACATCGGCGGCAACATCAGCGTGAGCGGCGGCAACGACGCCATCACCATCACCGGGGGCGCCGTACGCGGCGAGATCCGGCTCAGCTTTGGCAATGACAGCCTCGACTGGAACACGGGCGGCGTGGTGTACGAGGCGGTGGACCTTGGCGAAGGCGACGACCGCGCCAGCCTGGCCAACCTCAACCTGGCCCATCTGGGTGCTCTGCCGGTGTTCGACGGCGGGTTGGGCACCGACACGCTCACCATGGACAACGTCAAAACCAATGGGTCGCCCGGTTCGCCGGTTGGGAGGCCGTGGCGCTTCGGGATGACAGCCAGCTGACCTTCGATGGCGATCTGCGCCTGGGCGATGCTGGCAGTGGAACGGGAAATTTGACCGTAGACGCCACCAGCACTCTGTTCGCAGGAGGTTTCAACGCGGACATTGTGGCCTTCAATGCAGCGCTGCCGGTAGGCGTGACCAATGCAGGCCGGATCGATCTCAGCAACGCGGGCGGTGGCGCCGGCGATGTCTTCACCATCGCCGGCAACTACACCGGCAATGGCGGCGCGCTGTATCTGGACACGGTGCTGGGCGCTGATGATTCTGCGTCGGATCGGCTGGTGATCTCCAACGGCGTGGCCAGCGGCACTACCGGCATCGGCATTCTCAACGCGGGAGGCACCGGCGCTGAAACCGTTGCAGACGGCATCCTGGTGGTACAGGCGATCAACGGCGCCAGCACCAGCCCCACCGCCTTCGCGCTTTACAACCCGGTCGCAGCGGGCGCGTTCGAGTACTTCCTGTTCAAGGGCGGCGCAAGCGCGGGCAGTGGCGAGAACTGGTACCTGCGCTCGACCGCGCTCAACGGTGCCCCGCCAGCGCCGACTCTACCGCCTCCGGGGATCGGGTCGGTCACCCCGGAGCCGCCACCGCCGGAACCGCTGGGCGTCCCGCCTGCAGCGCTGCCGCCACCGCCATCGCCCGATCTTCCCGAGGTCATGAATCCGGTCGTGGCCGAGCCCGAGCCGCCTCCTGTTCCGGCCGATCCGGCACCCGTGCCACCGCCGCAGGATGACGTGCCGCCGCCGGTTCCCACTGCGGTGGAAGCCGTGCCAGGCCCAATGGCTGAACCTCCGACACCCGATGCGCGCCCGTCGGACGAACCCATCGTGCCGCTGTACCGGCTGGAAACCGGGTTGTACTCGGTACTGCCACCGCTGCTGCGCGAGACCAGCCTCGCCAGCCTGGGCACCTTCCATGAGCGCCAGGGCGAGCAGCGCCTGCTGGACGGGCAGGGGGGATTCCGTGCGGCGTGGGCACGCCTGTTGGGCCAGAGCCACCGGCAGGCCTGGGAGGGCGATGCCCAGCCCGGTTTCGACGGCGATATCCAAGGGGTGCAGGCAGGGCTGGACCTGTATGCAAACGCGGGGGGCAGCTATCGCGACCAGTTCGGCGTGTTCGTGGGGCGCACCCGCGCACAGGGCAACGTGCAGGGGTTTGCCATCGGGTGGGAGAACGTCGCGGTTGGGCGTACGCGCCTGGACGACAAGCACGCGGGCCTGTACTGGACCCGCGCTGGCAGCGCGGGCGGCTACCTGGACGCGGTGGTGATGCAGAGCCGGTACAACGGTGACGCCACTTCCGCGCGTGGGATCGGCATCGACGTGGATGGCGACGGCACCACCGCGTCGGTGGAAGTGGGCAAGCCCCTCGTGCGGCTGGGCCAGTCGGCCTGGTGGCTGGAACCGCAGCTGCAGGTGATCTGGCAGCGCACTGCCCTGGACGACACCGCCGACCGCATCGCGCAGCTGCGCTTTGCCAGCGAGCGTGCCTGGACCGGCCGCATCGGCCTGCGCCTGGCCGGCGATTACGGGATTGCCGGCAACGGTTGGGAGCCGTACTTCAAGGTCAATTACTGGCAGACGCTGGATGGGCAGGACCGGGTCGACTTCGATACGAACCGCATCACCAGCGAGCAGGGCGGCCGTGCTCTGGAGGCTGGGTTTGGCATGGTGGCGCGCTTCAACGCCACGGTGAGTGCGATCGCGGTGGTGGGCTACACGTGGGATCTTGAGAGCAGCCGGCAGAAGGAACGTCGGGTGTTTGAGGGGAATGTGGGGTTGCGGCTGGATTTTTAGTAGGCACGACACCTGCACTCTACATCCCATGCAGGATAGGGTGGACTGCTGCTGGCCAATGGGGTACCGTGTCTGAAATATTTGACACTTGAGAAGGGCATTCCCATGATCAGTCATCTTGCTCAAATGGGCGACTCGATCAAGTCCAGGCGATCCGAGCTGGGCCTTTCCCAAGCGCTTCTAGCCAAAATGTCTGGACTGACACGGCAAACAATCAGCGGGCTGGAGAGCGGAAAGCTCAAGGACCTCGGCTTCAACCGGGTCTGCCAAGTGCTGAACATCATTGGACTAAGTCCCGGGGAGCCATCGACTGACTCGCGGAAGTCCAAGAAGGGACTCTGGATGGCGGCGAGTACGGCGAACGTGAGCTATAAGAATGCGGTGAGCCCTTCTGAACTGTCGCACGTATTCGCCACTGGGAACGTGCCTCACCAGTTCATTGCACACGTCGCCACCCTTTTGGAGGAAGCGCCATTGCCATTGCTGGTCATGGCCGTCGAAGAAGCCGCCGCCGCGGAGCAGGTTTCTCCGCAGGTGATCTGGAAGAACCTGGCATCAATCTATGAGCGGCTCGACCTTGTTCGGCGTGGATTGTTCGAGTGAAGGCGCCCAAGGGAGTTCGATCCGTCGATCTGCCGAATGGACCGTGGCAGCCGTTGTTCACCCGGGCAATGTCACTGATGGAGAATCTGGAGGCCCGAGTCGGTGAGCCAAAGCCGTTTTGGACCTTTGGCGGCGGCACTGTATTGATGTTTCGATACGATCATCGATCCAGTAAGGATATCGACATATTTGTGCCTGATCCACAGTACCTTGGTTACTTCACGCCGCGCCTTTCCGATGAGGTCGCGGACCTGACGACGAACTACGTCGAGGATGCGAGCTCGTACGTAAAGCTGATGTTTGCGGAAGGCGATGTTGACTTCGTTGCATCTCCAAACTTGCTAAAGGATGCATGGGAGTGGTGGAACATTGACGGTCATGCCGTCCGCGTCGAGAAAGCAGAAGAGATAATTGCGAAGAAGATGTACCACCGTGGCCAACAGGCTACCGCCCGTGACTTGTTCGATCTGTGCCTGGTAATTGAGCAGAATAGCGAGGCGCTCTCCCTGGCCGCCCCCTTCCTGTTGCGATACAGGACAGAATTCCTGGCGCGCATCAATGCTCGCCCGATCTCGCTCGAGTCAGCATTCGAGGCTATAGATAGACGCGGCTACACACCTACGCTGGATCATTGCACGCAGGTAGCGGGCGATTTCCTGCTCTCGCTTTAGGCACGCGGGGGAGCTTGGGCTTCTCGATACGAACCGCATCGCCAGCGAGCAGGGCGGCCGCGCCCTGAAGGCCGGGCTTGGCATGGCGGCCCGGTTCAACGCCACGATGAGCGCGTTCGCGGTGGTGGACTACACGTGGGATATGGAGAGCGGTCGGCAGAAGGTGCGCTGGGCGTTTGAAGGGAATGTGGGGCTGCGGCTCGACTTCTAGCTCAGTGAGGCCGCAAGCGGCGATCACAGCAGGTGGGAGCTCGCTCGACCGATCTACCCACAGCTCAAATGCGACAGCGCCGCAGTGAGTTTCGCGTTGCCGATCTTTGGGTGTCATCCCGTGCGGCGCAAGGCTTCACGCCGATTTATTCCAGCGCGATCTTCCGTTCGCCGTAGTGCCTTGTGGGAATGGGAGGTATTCGCATTTAGGATGGCGCCCCGATCCGAGTGGCACCCCCAATGAAACGCACCAGAAAAATACCCCTCGTCATTACCGCAACCCTCATGGTGGCCGGCGGCGCGTGGCTGGCTGCGCGCTACTTTTCCGCAGCGCAGACGCCCTCCATTCACCGGGGCAGCACGTATGATTCTGACCTGTCGATGTCATCACACGCGGGAGCAGAGCGCAACGGCGGGCTGCCTATTACAGTCTCGAAGCCTACGATGGACGAGATCAGGTCTCGACTCGACCCGGCGGTATTCAATCGAATCGGCGAACGCACGTACTACGTCTCGCGCATGGAGATCCGCCCTCCAGGCGACGCTCTGGCCCATGTCGTTCCACTTCGCACTCTTTCGCAAAAGGGCGATGCCATTGCGACGCATCAGATCCACCTGGCTGTCACGGATTGCAAAGACAACTTTGCGGCTGGGGCCAACCCGAAAACGACGCCCGGCGCGAGTGCATCGCAGCGACTGTCCCAGTTTGCATCGATCGAAAGGAAGCTTACGGAGTGCGCAACGCTCCTGAAAGACAACGAATTGATGACTACGAACTGGCTTTCGTTGGCGGCAGAGCAGGGTTCCATTGAAGCAAGACTCTTCTACAGCATCGATACGGAATCAGTGCTGGGTGATCCCAGGGCCCGGCTTGCAGATCCGCAGGCGGCCGTTGTCTGGCGAGAGAACGCGCTTTCGTACCTGAAAGAAGTTGCAGGGACCGGGAGCCTTGATGCCTTGGCTGCGCTATCCAATGCCTACGGCCAAGGCGTCATTGTGCCTCAGGACCCGCAACTCTCCTACGCCTATGCACTGGTATCGAACCGGATAAAACACGATGCCTATCGCGCAGATTTGGTGCGATCGATGGAAAAGGGACTTTCGATCAAGCAACGGGAATCGGCTGAAGCCCTTTCGCACCAGATTCATCAATCCTGTTGCCAACCTTGAATCACGAGTACACATGACCAAGAGCAAAAAGATCGTGGCGGTAATCGCGCTTGTCACGATTGGAGTGGGTGTGGCTGCGGCCAATGAATTCACCAAGCCGCGACAGTTCGGTCCGTTCTATTGCGGTTCGTGCATGCTGGAGCCAATCATGCCAGGCCCCTCTACCGAGGCGTTCCTTAACGATTATCGCGACAAGATGCGAACAATCGACCGGTTGTTCGTAGGGGACAGCGTGACCGTGTGCAGCCGAGGGTTCTGCTCGACCTACACTCTGACCGAGTCCGAGCGTTTCAAAGGAAGTGGAACCAACGTCAACCACTCCCCGATCAGCACGGGCCCTGCGCCGGGGTCGGGCGGGTTCCCAGGCAATCCCTGGTTCGGGGGAGGACAGACGGGAACCGTGACGACAGGCACCGTGACGCCCATTCCCATGGTTCCCTGCAAGCTCGGGGGTGCGATACGGATGGTTCCGGCTGGGGGCTGCGACTTCTAGCCGAGCCGCTGCGCGTTAGTAACAACTCCGGTTGCAGAGAACGTCACACCCCAGCCATGGGGTGTGACGCTGCCGCTGCGATACACATGAAGGTATCACCGGCGATGAGGTGACATCCGGACCCGTCCAGGAAACCCCCGTCGCGCTCGAACGGGCGGGCCTGATATCCGTTTACGAAATGGCAGCGCGGCTTGTTAATTTTTTGCGAGAAGAGCAACGCGCTCACGGACGCCGCGGGTAGTCTGGCCTGTTCTGATGAAGGGGCATGGCCTGTCCGTAATGTCTGGTAGTGGCGAGCGCGGAAGGCGACTTTGCCGAGTCAGGCGAAAACCGACGCCTTCACAGTTCATCTACGTAACCCAACGCAAGCTACATGCGGGGTCTTGGCTCCGGCAAAAAACCGCTCAAGTCTGCAATATTTCCGACGTCCCAGACGAAAGGAGAAGTGGAATGAACATCAACAAGAACCACCTGGCAACTGCTCGCACAGTCGTCGTCGCACTCGTTGCAGGCCTGAGCCTTGCCGGTTGCGCCAGCTACAAAGAAGAGTTCGCAACGATCAACTCCCGCCTCGACTCGCTGGACACCAAGGTGAACAGCGCGGCCCAGAGTGCAGACCAGGCCAACCAGTCCGCACAGCAGGCCAACCAGCGTCTGGACCAGATTGAAGGTCGCCTGCAGCGCCTCGAGTCCCAGCCGACCACCACCAAGCGTCAGCCGCGCGGCTGATTCCTGTTGGGTAACACGTAATACAATTTTAGAAACCGGGACCCGGTGGCCGATTCTGGCCACCGGCTTCTCTGCTTGACCCCGTAGTTGCTTCAAGGAATCCCCCATTACCATGTCACTGCATCCTTCCCTCCGCGCCCCCTGTGGCGCTTTGGCGCTGGCACTCTCTTTGGCCTGTTCCGGTGCGGCGTTCGCCCAGGAAGAGCCCTCGATCGAGGCTGATCACTCCGCCGACGCGGTGGACATGCTGCCCTCCGGGCAGGAAGTTTCCCAAACGGTGATCGACCTGGCGGGTTGGGTCAAGGCGAGCAAGGACACGGCGGGCTATCCATTTGCCGTCATCGACAAGGTCAACGCACAGATCCTCGTGTTTGGCGGCGACGGGAAGCTGAAGGGCGCGGCGCCTGCGCTGTTCGGTTCGGATAAGGGTGACCGCTCAGACCCCGGCGTCGTCAAATATGCATTGAAGGATATTCCAAAGGGCCAGCGCACCACCCCGGCGGGCAGTTTCGTCGGCGGCTACGGCCCTTCGATGGACACCGGGCGGGTCCTGTGGATGGACTTCGATACGGCGGTGTCCATCCATCCCACGGCAACCGGGGTCAAGTCGGAACGTCGCCCCGCGCGACTGGCATCGCCTGAGCCGGACGACAACCGCATTACCAACGGCTGCATCAATGTCGATCCCGAGTTTTATGCCAAGGTGATCAAGCCGACGTTCGAGAAGGGCGGGCTGTTCTACGTGCTGCCGGAGGAGACCGAGATTTCCAAGGTCTTCCCGGAATTTGCGAAGAGCCAGGCCACCGCGCAGCACACTGAAGGCAAGCGCCCCCGGCGTGAACGTGCCGACGCACAGGACGGCGTTTCGCCGTAACCCTTCATGCGCAGCCGAACCGGTTTCGGCTAGCGCACCATCTCAAGAAATGCCTCCATCGCAGGCGCCTGCCAGGCGCCCTCGCGGCGGATGATGCTGAGCGGTCGTTGTAAGGCCAATGCTTTCACCGGCAGCCGCACCAAGGTGCCTTCTTCCAGGTCACGCGTCACGCTGATGGTGGGCAGCCAGGCGATGCCGCCGCCGTGGATAGCCGCCTGTTTCAGCGCCTCGGTATTGCCGAATTCCACGATGCTGCCGGTCTGTACACCGAGCGCCTGCAGCAGGTCTGCGATCAGCTCGCGGGTACCGGAGCCGTGTTCGCGCATCAGCAACGGAAGCCCGTTGATGTCTGTCGGAGCCGCGCGCTTGCGCGTCGCGAGCGGGTGCTCCGCGCCTACTACGGGAATCAGCTCATCGCGGCTGAAGGCCTTTGTGGTTACTCCCTCGACCCGGATCGGGCCTTCGATGAATCCCACGGTGAAGCGTAGATCTGCGACGCCCTGCGCAACCTGCTCGGTGTTGCCGACAAACAGGGAGATGCCCACCTGCGGAAAGGCCTTGCGGAACTCGGCGATGTAGCGGGGCAGCACATAGGTGCCGATGGTATTGCTGGCGCCGATGGAGAGCTGACCGGCGCGAGCGTCCGCGAAATCGCGCATGGCCGCCTGCGCACTGTCGGCCACGGCGAAAAGGCGCGTGGAATAGGTGTGCAGCACCTTGCCCGGTTCGGTCATGCGCATGCCACGGGACTGTCGCTCGAACAGGACCACGCCCAAACGCGCCTCGAACACCTTGAGCTCCCGCGACAGCGCAGGCTGGGAGACATGCACGCGCAGGGCCGCGGCGGAAATGCTGCCGGTCTCGGCAATGGCGTGAAAGATGGCCAGGTGATGGAGGTTCATGCGCGCGAAGTGGTCAGAGCTGCCCGATAAAGTACTGCACAATCAGGCTGCTGACCGCCACTGCGACCCAGACGCCCAGCCCGAGCAGGATGGGGCGCACGCCGGTAGCGGCCATGCGGCGCAGGTTCGCGGACAGGCCAATGGCCGAAAGCGCGAAGACGATCAGCACTTCCGCCAGCAGGTGCAGCGCGGGCAGTGCGGCCGCAGGCACCCAGCCGGCGGTGCGAACGCCTGAGGCCACCAGGAACCACAGGATGAACCACGGAAAGATGGCGGCCAGGTTGAACGTGCCGGCGTCGGTGCCACCCGCGCTGCGCCGCTTGGCCAGCGTGGCCATGACCACGGTGAGGACCAGGCAGATCGGGATGATGAGGGTGGAGCGGGTCAGCTTGACGATGGTGGCGTAGCCGCCGGCCAGGTCGCTGTAGGCGTAGCCGGCGGCCACCACGGAGGAGGTGTCGTTGATCGCCGTGCCGGCCCACAGGCCGAACCCCTGGTCGCTCATCTGCATCAGGTGGCCCAGCAGCGGGAACAACAGCACCGCCACCAGGTTGAACAGGAAGATCGTGGAGATGGCAAAGGCGGTATCGTGATCGTCCGGCTTGATGATCGGCGTGACCGCCGCAATGGCCGAGCCGCCGCAGATGGCCGTACCGACCCCGATCAGCACCGTGAGCTTGCCTTCCACGCGCAACCACCGGCCCAGCGCCCAGGCGCTCAGGAAGGCTATGGTGACGGTCACCAGCGTCACCGCCAAAGATTCCATGCCGGTCTTGAGCACTTCGCCCAGGCTCAGGCCGAAGCCCAGGGCAATGATCGACCACTGCAGGACCTGCTTGCCGCCGAAACGGATGCCGGCGTCGAATCGGCTGCCGGGCGAGACCGTGTTCTTGACCACGATGCCCAGCAGGATGCCGAACACCGGGCCGCCAACCAGGGGCACCCAATGGCCCAGCACCAAGGCAACCGCCGCGACAGCGGCGGTCAGCAGCAGACCGGCGGCATGGCTGCCGATCCAACGGGAGGGATGTGTGAGAGAGCGTGGGACATGCATTTCGTGAGCAGCCATGCTGAGACGGGATCAGTCTGCGCTCCGCTTCGATATGCATCCAATACAATTAACGTAGATGATCCATGCCAAAAAGGCATGGCATGTAATGCCGGCCGCCGGCCGGCTCAAGGCGACTCCAACCGAAAGGAGAGCCGGCCAGCGGCCGGCACTACGTGGGCGCTCCGCCTTTGGACTCGCGCTGCGCCTCCTCCTTTGCATCGTTGACGGACAATGCCTGGCGTTCTTCCGGCGTCAGTGCTTCAGGTTCCCTGGCTGGGTCCGCGTCAACGTGGCGAAGGTTGTCGGACGCAGGAGAGCTCAGGGTAGAGATCACAACCTGGCGCCGGGGCAGGGTATTCAGTACGCCGTGTCGCTTCAGCGCGCTGTCGAGCTCCCACAGATAAGCGGCGCGCACCGCGGAGTTCCTGCGTGACGCCGCTTCGGTCAGCCACACCGCCAGCACGTAGTTCGTTACGCTCCCTTCGGCGCCCGCCAACCAGAGCTGCGGCCGCTTGGGTCCCGACGTGGCCAGCGTAAAGGGAACCTGCGCGGCGGCATCCAGCGCTGCCTTCTTCACCCGCTCCTTGTCCACGTCGATGTCTACGTCAAATGCAATCCGGACCCGCCGGTTGACCGAGCCATGTGTCCAGTTCACCAACCGCTTGGTCACGAATTCCGAGTTGGGAACCAGGATGTCGATGTTGTCGTTGGTCGTGATCAACGTGGAGCGGATATCGATCGACTTGACGACCCCACGCGTGTCCTTGTCCAGCTCGATGAAGTCGCCGACCTTCAGCGACCGGTCGAACAGCAGGATCAGCCCCGACACGAAGTTGCTGAAGATGGCCTGCATGCCGAAGCCAAGCCCCACCCCGATGGCCCCGGTAAACACCGCGAACTGGCTCAGCGGCAACCCGGCCACCTGCAGGGCGATCAGCACGCCGGCCACCAGGATGGCGTAGTGAAGCAATCGCGAGAAGGTGTACAGGGCCGCTTGGTTGGCGTCCGGGTGGCGGCGGCCGTAGCGATTGATCGCACGCCGACACACGCCTGCGATCAGCAAGGTGACCAGCACCGCTGTTACGCCGGCGAGCGCGTCGCCCACGCTGAGATGCCAGCCGAACATCGCGAGCGGCTCGAACGCCAGCGCATCCTGGAGCTTATGCAGATATCTCATGATCCTGGGCCGCCTCGCGTTGGTGAAGCGGAGTAGGGCAACGACGCCTGTGCTGGCTACTATCGACGGGCTCCCAACGCACGTCGACCGTAAAAGTACGGTCGACGCCAGTGGGTTTCTACGGTCGGCCCGGCGGTTGCACTGACGCGCGCAGGATCAACTGGTGGGGCAGTACATGGTTCACGATGTTCTGCCGCGCGCCGGGCGTGCGCCTGATCTCGCCCAGCAGGATGTCGATCGCGGCGTCGGCCATCTCCGCTACCGGCTGGTGAATGGTGGTGACTTCCGGCCAGACCATGGTCGAGGCCGAGGTGTCATCGAAACCAACCACGGACAGGTCGCCCGGCACCTGCAGGCCACGACGATGCGCTACCGAGACCACCGCAGACGCCATATCGTCATTGCTGGCGAAAATCGCGCTGGGCGGGCAGGGCAGTGACAGCAGCTGCTGCGCGGCCTCCAGCCCCGACCGGTATGTGAAGTGACCGGCGTAGACCAGTGCCTCGTCGTAGCCGATGCCGGCATCGACCAGGGCGTCACGGTAGCCCTGCGAGCGCTGCGCGCTGGCGGTCTGGTTGGGGTCGCCGGCAATGTAGCCGATGCGGCGATGACCCTGCGCGATCAGGTGCTCCACGATATCGCGGCTTGCGTGGCGGTCGTCGATGCGCACGCAGGAAATGCGGCCGCTGAAGTGGCCGGAGGCGATGGCGACCACGGCGATGCCGGCGTTGACGAATGCATCGACGATGGCCTTGGACTCGCATAATGGCGGCGGCAGGATCACGCCTGCGACGCGGCTGGCCAGGCTCCGTGCCGCCTCCCGGCGTGCCCGTGGCCCCAATTCATCCCAGCTCGCGATCAGCAGCTGCACCGCCGCCCGGGTGGAGCCGCGCAGGGCGCCGACCAGCAGTTCGCGCAGGTAGCTGGAACTGGGATTGGTGTAGATCAGCGCGATGCAGGTCTGCTGCGCGGCGGCCAATGCGCTGGCCGCCAGGTTGGGCCGGTAGTCCAGTGCCTGCACGCTGCGCAGCACCCGTTCCCGGTTTCCCTCACGCACGCCGGTGTGGCCGTTGATGACCCTCGAAACCGTCATGGCCGAAACCCCGGCATGCGCCGCGACCTCGTCGATGGTGACGGCGCTGCCTTTGCGACGCACCGCTTTGGGGGTGTTCCTCAAGGACCGGTCTCCTTTGCTGCGTTGCATGATGACAACGGTGTGACGGAGTGATTAGTCTGCGCCCTGACGCGATGGTAGCGCTACCACTGAGCCGGGGTAAGGCCAGCGGAGATTCCCCCATTTACCACGCGCATGTTCTGGCAACTGCAAGCGATTTCGAGGTCCCACCGCGCCCTTGGCGTGGTGCGAAGTACATCCATTCGATCGTATGTCAGAGGGGAGAGTCATGAGCGCTTGTGCTTTCCGTCGTACCCCAGACCTGAGGGCTCACGCATGAGCCGCAAGCTGGCGAAACTAACGTCCCGGGCCATGTTCACCTTCGTCGGTGGCGTCCTGGTCATCAATCCCGCTTTTGCACAGGACGCGTCGACGCCGGCACCGGCCACGACCGCTCAGCAGACCCAGAGCACGCCGACCCAGCTCGACACGGTGCAGGTCACCGGTATCCGCAACAGCCTCAGCCAGGCGATGGATATCAAGCGCGACTCGGCGGGCGTGGTGGACGCGATCAGTGCCGAAGACATCGGCAAGTTCCCCGATACCAACCTGGCCGAGTCCCTGCAGCGCATCACCGGCATCTCGATCGAGCGTCGCGATGGTGAAGGCGCACAGGTCACCGCGCGTGGCTTTGGTCCGCAGTTCAACATGGTGACCCTCAACGGCCGCCAGATGCCCGGTGCCGACGCGTTCGGTGCGGCAGGGCAGGTCGCCATCGGCGGCGTGGACGGCGGTACCCGCGCCTTCAATTTCGCACAGTTGGCCGCTGAAGCGGTCAACGGCATCGAGGTGTTCAAGACCAGCCAGGCCAACGTCCCCAGCGGCGGTATCGGCGCCACCATCAACATCCTCACCGGTCGCCCGTTCGACCATGAGGGCACCGTGGCCAGCGCCGGCGCCAAGATCGTCTCCGACCAGAGCCAGCCGTTCGACAACGACATCACCCCGGAACTGTCCGGTATCTTCAGCTACACCAACCCGGACAAGACCTGGGGCGTAGGCGTCAGCGCGAGCTACCAGAAGCGCAAGGGCGGCTCGGTACAGGCCACCAACAACTACTGGAACATCCAGCCGTGGACCGGGACCATGCCCGGCAACCCGACCGTGACCAATGCACCGGCGATCGGCGCGCTGTACGGGCGCCCGAACGACCTGCGCTATGCCTTCGCCGACTTCGAGCGCGAGCGCATCAATGGCCAGGCGGTGCTGCAGTTCGCACCGACCGACGCGGTCACGCTGACCCTGGACTACACCTACTCGACCAACGAGATCGAAGAGAATCGTGGCGAGCAGGGCATGTGGCTGCAGAACAGCAACTACACCGACGTGGTCTTCGACACCAGCGGTGCGGTCGCCACGCCGATCTACATCCGCGAAATCGCCGGCACCAAGGACTTCGGGCTCGAGCAGCAGCGCAGCATGCAGAAGTACAAGCTGGGTTCGCTCGGCTTCAACGCCACCTGGAACATCACCGACCGCTTCAAGCTGAGCTTCGACGGCCACGACTCGAAGAACGAGAGCCGCCCGAACGATCCGCTCACCGGCGGTGGCTCCATCTTCTCCAGTATCGCCGGCACCAACAACTGCACCACCGGTCCGCAGTGCGGTGGCACCTACGTGCAGGAAATGGTCTGGAACAACGGGCTGCCGGTGGGCACCCAGGTCTGGTATCCGACTGCCGCCGACGCCATCGCCAAGACCAATGGCGTGGTCAACGCGGGCTTCGTGCCGGGTGAGATCGGCTCGCAGGTGCTGCGCATCAACTCGCAGACCCAGATCAGCGAGATCAAGCAGGGGCGCGTGGATGGTGAGTGGGCCTTCGACGCGGGCCGCTTCCAGTTCGGCGTGGACTCCAGCAAGCAGACCACCCACCGCCTGCAGGCCGCGGAAAACTACAACACCCTGGGCGACTGGGGCGTAGCCAACGTCAATGGCGACGTGGCCAACGGCCTGATGGACCTGCTGCAGCCGGTGAACATCGTCGGCATGTTCGACGACTTCAACGTCAACAGCTTCAGCGCCTGGCGTGGCGACGCCGGCCGACTGGCGCAGTGGGCCGGGCAGTACTACGGCGCCAATCTGGGGGTCAGCCCGCAGAATGCGGCCGACAACCGGGTCGAAGAGAAGACCAATTCGGCCTATGTCCAGATCGAGCTGGACGGCGACCTGGGTGGCCACCGCACCAATACGCGCCTGGGCGTCCGCTACGAAACCACGGATGTGGTCTCGACGTCGATCATCGCCACGCCCGAATCCATCCAGTGGCAGGCCAACAACGACTTCCGCGTGTTGTTGTCCGACGACAAGCAGCCGTTCACCGAGAAGACCAGCTACAGCTACATCCTGCCGAACCTGGACTTCAGCATCGACCTGCTGGACGACCTGAAGGGCCGCATCTCGTTCGGCAAGAGCATCGCGCGTGCGCCGATCGGCAACCTGTATGCCGGTCCCACCGCACAGCAGCCGTTCGGTTCGGTGCTGATCGACCCGTCCTCGCGGGCCAGTGGCACGGCGCAGAACCCGGCGCTCAAGCCGCTGGAATCGGACAACCTGGACCTGGCTCTGGAGTGGTATTTCGCCGATGCCAGTTATGTGTCGGTGACCTACTGGAACAAGCAGGTCGACAACTTCATCGGCAACACCATCGTGCAGGAAAACCTGTACGGCCTGCGCGACCCGACCTCCGGGCCGGACGCACAGGCGGCGCTGGGGTTCCTGACCAGTGGCGCCTGTATCACCCAGGTGGGTCCGGCCAACGCGGCGGCCTGCTCGGCCAATGACACCTCCCTGTTCACCGCATTGGCGCTGCTGCGCAACAATCCGGCCGGGCTGGGCGCCTACAACGGCACTGACGCACAGGTGCTGGCGACCGAGGCGGCCTACGACCTGTACGGGGAGGCGGACGATCCGCTGTACCAGTTCAACGTCAACCGTCCGATCAACCAGAACCAGTCCAAGCTGCATGGCTGGGAACTGGGTGGGCAGTACTTCTTCGGCGACACCGGCTTCGGCGTGCTGGCCAACTACACCATCGTCAACGGTGACGTCGGCTACAACGATGCGGGCGACCCGAACGTCGACCAGTTCTCGCTGACCGGCCTGAGCGACACCGCCAACGCCATGCTGATGTACGAAAAGTATGGCTGGTCGGTCCGCCTGGCCTGGAACTGGCGCGACCAGTACCTGATCCTGGCCAACCAGGGGTCGAGCCGAAACCCGTACTATGTGGAAGAGTACGATCAGTGGGATCTCAGCGTGGGGTATACGCTGAATGACAACTGGTCGTTCAGCTTGGAAGCCATCAACCTGACGGGCGAGGACGTGCGGTGGCGTTCGCGCACCTCGCAGATGATGGTGAAGTTGGCTGACCAGGATCCGCGTTACATGCTTGGCGTTCGTTACAGGTTCTGAACAGGTCACGGGTGCCGTTGCTTGGGCAGCGGCACCCGTGCAGGCTCCTGCTGGGATTGGACTACACATGCCGCGTTACGAAATGCTCAACAACATCGCCCACCGCGACCTGCGCGTGGCGACCGGCTTCGGACCTGAATTCGGCGACGCGGTCGGCATGGTGCCGGCGTACCCGAGCGAGTTCGCCGAACTGCAGCGCGAATACCCCATTTTCCTGCGCAGGGACACCGCCACCGGGGCGTGGCAGTCGGTGGTCCTGCTGGGCTTTGAACAACACGAGAACCTGTACCTGGACGAGGGCCGCTGGAACGCGTCGTACCTGCCAGGGGCCGCGGCCAAGGGCCCGTTCCTGATCGGGTTCCAGGAAAACCGCATAGACGGCGAACTCACCCGCGAAGCGGTGCTGCACGTGGACCTGGATCACCCGCGCGTGAACAACAGCGCTGGCGAACCGGTGTTCCTGCCGCAGGGTGGCAATACCCCGTATCTCGACCACATCGCCACCGTGCTGCGCGGCATCAACGATGGCCATGCCTTCGGCGCGGAGATGTTTGCGATGCTGGACGCCAAGGGGCTGATCCAGCCGGTCACGCTCGACGTGCAGATCGACGCCGAGCATCGGGTCGGCGTCAACGGCCTGCACGCGGTCGACCGCGATCGCCTGGCCGCGCTGGACGGTGACGCGTTGGCCGAGCTCAACCGCGCCGGTTACCTGGAAGGTGCGTATCTGATGCTTGCCTCGCTGCATAACATGCGACGGCTCATCGCCGAGAAACAGCGCCGCCTGCGCCTGCAGGGCAGGAACTGAGCGATGGCCGACGGGGCGGCGATGCGGACACTGGAAGGGCTGGCGCCTGCCGCGCTGCCGCTGGAGGCGCTGGTCGCCGCCGGCGAACCCGTGGTGCTGCGCGGCGTCGTGCGTGACTGGGGCCTTGTCCAGGCCGGGCTGCGCTCGACCAACGACGCCATGGACTACCTGCGTGGGTTCGACGCCGGCGTGCCGGTGCCGTATTCCCATGGCGAACCCGCCATCCAGGGCCGTCCGTTCTACAACGCCGACTTCACCGAACTGAATTTCGAGGTTCGGCGTGGCGTGCTGGGTGAGGTACTGGAGGAGATCGCGCAGCACGTTGACGATCCCCAAGCGCCCATGTACTACATCTCTTCGCTGCTGATCGATCGGGCACTACCGGGCTTCTCCGAGCACAACGACGCCGGCCTGGCCGGGCAGGGCATCGACGCCTCGGCCAGCATCTGGATCGGCAACCGGGTCACCGCGTCCTGCCATTTCGACACGCCGGACAACCTGGCCTGCTGCGCAGTGGGACGTCGCCGCTTCACCCTGTTTCCGCCGGAGCAGATCGACAACCTCTATCCGGGCCCGCTCGAGCCTACGCCGGGCGGCCAGGTGGTCAGCGTGGTGGATTTCGACACTCCGGATTTCGAACGCCATCCCCGGTTCCGTGACGCACTGGCCAGCGCGGTCACCGCCGAGCTGGAACCCGGCGATGCGATCTTCATCCCCAGCATGTGGTGGCACCACGTGCGCAGCCTGGCACCATTCAACGTATTGGTGAACTACTGGTGGCGCAGCGTGCCCGGCTTCCTGTCCTCGCCGTTGCCGGCCCTGCAGCATGCCCTGTGGGCGCTGCGCGACCTGCCGCCGCGCGAGAAGCAGGCGTGGGCGAAGATCTTTGAGTACTACGTTTTTGGACCCGCAGAGCGCGCCGGGCAGCACCTGCCCGAGGCCGCCCGCGGCGAGCTGGCACCGTTCGACGAACTGCAGGCGCGCCGCACGCGCGCCCAGCTGCTCGCTCGACTCAACCGCTGACAGGGGATCGCTTTGAACGCTGCCAACACCACCACGCCGGGCCGGATCCGCAAGGTCGTCATCGCCGGCGGCGGCACCGCCGGCTGGCTCGCCGGCTGCGCGCTCGCCCACCAGTTCCGTGACCAGCTCGAAATCACCCTGGTGGAGTCCGAGCAGATCGGCACCGTCGGCGTGGGCGAATCGACCGTGCCACCGATCCGCACCTTCCACCGTTTCCTGCAGATCGACGAGCAGGAATTCCTGCGCGAAGTGGCCGGCACGTTCAAGCTCTCGATCTCCTTCGAAAACTGGCGTCGCCCCGGCGACCGCTTCATCCATCCGTTCGGCACCATCGGGCAGAACACCTGGGCCACGCCGTTCCACCATTTCTGGCTGGACAGCCTGCGCCGTGGCATGCCCTCGGACCTGGGCGACTTCTGCCTGGAAAGCGTGGCCTCCCGCGGGGACCAGTTCTCGCTGCAGACCCAGCCCCAGGTCAATTACGCCTACCACTTCGACGCCGGGCTGTACGCGAAGTTCCTGCGCCGCAAGGCCGAAGCGAATGGCCTGCGCCGGGTGGAAGGGAAGATCCGCGAAGTGCGCCAGCACGCGCATGACGGCTCGGTGCAGGCGCTGGTACTGGAAGACGGCCAGGTGCTGGAGGGCGATCTGTTCATCGACTGCACCGGGTTCCGTGGCCTGCTCACCGAGCAGACCCTGCATACCGGCTACGAAGACTGGAACCAGTGGCTGCCCAGCGACCGCGCAGTAGCCGTGCAGACCGAATCGGTGAAGCCGCCGGTGCCGTATACCCGCGCCATCGCGCACGAGGCCGGCTGGCGCTGGCATATCGCGCTACAGCACCGCGTGGGCTGTGGCCTGGTGTTCTCCAGCCGCCACATGTCCGACGACGAAGCGCAGGCCAAGCTGCTGCGCGACATCGAAGGCGAACCGCTGCGCGACCCGTGGCTGGTCCCGTTCCGCAGCGGGCGTCGGCTCAAGGCCTGGAACAAGAACGTGGTGGCGCTGGGCCTGGCCAGTGGCTTCATCGAGCCGCTGGAATCGACCAGCATCCACCTCACCATCAGCTCGGTGGTGCGCCTGATCCAGCTGTTCCCGATCGATGGCATCACGCCGACCCTGCAGGCGCTGTACAACGACGTCGGGCAGAAGGAGATGGAGCACGTGCGCGACTTCATCATCCTGCACTACCACGCCACCCAGCGCGACGAACCGATGTGGAAGGCCGCCCGCGAGATGGAGCTGCCCGAGTCGCTGGCGGTGCGCCTGCGCGCGTGGCGAGAGCGCGCGCACGCCTGGCAGGACCCGGGTGAGTTGTTCCGCGTGGACTCCTGGACCAGCGTGCTGATGGGGCAGGGCATCCAGCCCGGGCCCGCCCACCCGTTGGCCAGCGCGATCAGCGACGACGACCTGCGCACCCTGTTGCAGCGCATCCGCCAGCCGATCCAGCAGGCGGTGGCAACGATGCCGTCGCAGGCCGACTTCATCGCGCAGTACTGCAAGGCGTCCGAGGACGTCTGGCCGCGGAGGATGGCGACCGCGTAGCGAAGCTGCGCGTTGTTGCCCGGATTTGGTAGCGCTACCTTTTGAAGCATACGGGGTGTAAGGGATGGAACTGGTTGCCGGAATCGATGCAGGCACACAGAGCTTGAAAGTGCTGGTGTACGACCCTGCCGCGCGCAAGGTGGTGGCCAGCACCAGTGCCGCGCTGGAGCTGACCAGCGGCGCCGATGGCAGCCGCGAGCAGGCCCCGGCCGACTGGGTGGCCGCGCTCAACAGCTGCTTCGCCGCGATTGCACCGGCGGTGCGTTCGCGCATCGTGGCGCTGGCGGTCTCGGGCCAGCAGCACGGGTTCGTTCCGCTCGACGCGGCAGGGCAGGTACTGGCACCGGCCAAGCTCTGGTGCGACACCAGCACCTCGGCCGAATGCACGCAGATCATGGATGCGGTCGGCGGCACCGCGCAGACCATTGCCGCGGCCGGCAACCCGATCCTGAGCGGCTACACCGCTTCCAAACTACCGTGGACGAAGACGCACCGGCCCGAGGCCTACGCGAACCTGGCCACCATCCTGCTGCCGCACGACTACCTCAACTTCGTGCTGACCGGCGAGCGCTTCTGCGAGTACGGCGACGCCTCGGGTACCGGCTGGCTGGACGTGCGCACCCGCACCTGGTCGCCCGACCTGCTGCGCGCCACCGACCCGGACCGTGACCTTGCGGCGTGCCTGCCGCCCATCGCCGCGCCCGAAGCGCTGTACGACATCGCACCCGCCGCAGCTAAGACGCTGGGGCTTCCGGCTACGGTGAAAGTTGCCGTGGGCGGCGGCGACAACATGATGGCCGCCATCGGCACCGGCTGCGTCACCCCCGGTCGCCTGGCGATGAGCCTCGGCACGTCGGGCACGCTGTTCGCCTATTCCGATACACCGGTGGTCGACCCGGAAGGCGCCTGGGCCGCGTTTTGTTCGTCCACCGGCGGCTGGCTGCCGTTGATCTGCACCATGAACTGCACCGTGGTCACCGAACAGGTGGCCGACGCCTTCGACTTCAACACCCGCCACGCCGACGGCCACCTGCGCAATACGCCCCCCGGCGCCGACGGCCTGGTGATGCTGCCGTTCCTCAACGGTGAGCGCACCCCGGACCTGCCGCTGGGCAAGGGGGTGCTGGCCGGCCTGGACACCACCAACATGACCCCGGCGCACTTCTACCGCGCCGCGATGGAAGGCGCCACCTACAGCCTGAAGTACGGCTACGACGCCTTCGTGCGCGGTGGCATGCAGTTCGACCGCATCGTGCTCACCGGCGGCGGCAGCAACAGCGCGCAGTGGCGGCAGCTGGTGGCCGATGTGTTCGGCCTGCCAGTGGACGTGCCGACCCAATCCGAAGGCGCGGCATTCGGCGCTGCCCTGCAGGCGCTGTGGGCGTTGGGGCATGCGCGCGGCGAGGGTGCTTCCATCGCCGACATCACCGAGCGGCACGTTGCGCTCGACCCGCAGCTCTCGGCCCGTCCGGACCCGGCACGCGGCCACGCCTATGCCACCGCCTACACGCGCTACCTGCGCTACCTCGACGCCCTCACGCCGCTGCAGCGCGGCTGACACCCACTTCACGCGACACCTCGCACAACGAAAGGAAACCGCAGCATGAGCACGCAGCCCTTCATCGGCGCCACCGAGTATTTCCCCGGCATCGGCCGCATCCCCTTCGAAGGGCGCGGCTCGGACAACCCGCTCGCGTTCAAGGTGTACGACGCCAACAAGGTGATCGGCGGCAAGACCATGCAGGAGCACCTGCGCTTCGCGGCCTGCTACTGGCACACCTTCTGCAACGCCGGGCATGATCCGTTCGGGCCGGGCACCCGCCGCTTCCCGTGGGAATCCAGCTCGCCGCTGGCCAGTGCCGAAGCCAAGGTGGACGCCGCGTTCGAGTTCTTCACCAAACTCGGCGTGCCGTACTGGTGCTTCCACGACATCGACCTGGCGCCGGACGCCGACGATGTCGGCCAATACGAGAAGAACCTCAAGCACATGGTGAAGCTGGCCAAGGAGCGCCAGGACGCCACCGGCATGAAGCTGCTGTGGGGCACCGCCAACCTGTTCTCGCACCCGCGGTACATGAACGGTGCGTCCACCAACCCGGACTTCGCCGTGGTCGCGCGTGCCGCCGTACAGGTCAAGGCCGCGCTGGAAGCCACCGTTGAGCTGGGCGGCGAGCACTACGTGTTCTGGGGCGGCCGCGAAGGCTACGCCTCGCTGGTGAACACCCAGATGAAGCGCGAGGTGGAGCACTTCGCCCGCTTCCTTACCATGGCCCGCGACTACGGCCGCAGCATCGGCCTGAAGGGCAACTTCCTGATCGAGCCCAAGCCGATGGAGCCGATGAAGCACCAGTACGACTTCGACAGCGCCACCGTGGCCGGCTTCCTGAAGGAGCATGGCCTGCACAAGGACTTCAAGCTCAACATCGAAGCCAACCACGCCACGCTGTCCGGCCACACCTTCGAGCACGACCTGCAGGTGGCCTCGGACCACGGCCTGCTCGGCAGCATCGACGCCAACCGGGGCAATGCGCAGAACGGCTGGGACACCGACCAGTTCCCGACCGACCTGTACGACACCGTCGGCGCGATGCTGGTGGTGCTGCGCCAGGGCGGGCTGGAAGGCGGCCTGAACTTCGACGCCAAAGTGCGCCGCGAGTCCACCGACATGGAAGACCTGTTCGTCGCCCATATCGGCGGCATGGACGCGTTCGCGCGCGGACTGGAAGTCGCCCACGGGCTGCTCAACGACTCGCCGTGGGAGCAGTGGCGTGCCGAGCGCTACGCCAGTTTCGACAGCGGTGCCGGAAAAGACTTCGAGCGTGGCAAGCTCAGCCTGGCGGACCTGGCTGCACTGGGGGCGAAGGGCGGTGAGCCCACGCAGATCAGCGGCAAGCAGGAACGTTACGAAAACCTGATCAACACGTACCTGCTGCGCTGAGCGCAGCCCCAAGGATGAGCCCATGACCCACCTTCTTCATTCCCGCCGCAGCAGTGCCCTGATGGTCGCGGTGGTCCTCGCGCTGGTTGCCTGCAAGGGCGACGACACGGCCGCCGACAAGGCCCCGGCCGCCGCCACCGCCAGCGCCGACACCACCCCGTGGCCGTCGGTGGCCTGGCCGCTGGCAGAAGACCCCGCTCTGGAAAAGCGCATCAACGACCTGATCGCAACCCTGACGGTGGAAGAGAAGGTGGGTCAGTTGATCCAGGGCGACATCGCCAGCATCACCCCGGACGACGTACGCAAGTACCGCCTGGGCTCGATCCTGGCTGGCGGCAACTCGGACCCGGGTGGCCGCTACGACGCCTCGCCGGCCGAGTGGCTGGCGCTGGCCGATGCGTTCTACGCCGCCTCGATGGACACCTCGCAGGGTGGCAAGGCGATCCCGGTGCTGTTCGGCATCGACGCCGTGCACGGGCAGAGCAACATCGTCGGCGCCACGTTGTTCCCGCACAACATCGGGCTGGGCGCGGCGCGCAACCCGGAACTGGTGCGCCGGATCGGCGAGATCACCGCGCTGGAAACCCGCGCCACCGGCATGGAATGGGCGTTCGCACCCACCGTGGCGGTGCCGCGGGATGATCGCTGGGGCCGCACCTATGAGGGCTACTCCGAATCGCCCGACGTGGTGGCCAGCTATGCCGGCAAGGTCGTGGAAGGGTTGCAGGGCAAGGTGGGCTCGCCGGAGTTCCTCGACGGCCGCCATGTGATCGCCTCGGTGAAGCACTTCCTGGGCGACGGCGGCACCACCGACGGCAAGGACCAGGGCGACACCAAGGTCAGCGAAGCCGATCTGGTCCGCATCCACGCGGCCGGTTACCCGCCGGCGATCGCGGCCGGCGCGCAGACGGTGATGGCGTCCTTCAACAGCGTCAACGGCGAAAAGATGCACGGCAACAAGCCGTACCTCACCGACGCGCTGAAAGGCCGCATGAACTTCGGCGGTTTCGTGGTCGGTGACTGGAACGGGCATGGCCAGGTCAAGGGCTGCACGACTACCGACTGCCCGGCCACCATCAATGCCGGGCTGGACATGCCGATGGCCTCGGACAGCTGGAAAGGCATGTACGAAACCACGCTGGCCGCAGTGAAGGCCGGCACCATCAGCCAGGAACGGCTGGACGACGCCGTGCGCCGCATCCTGCGGGTGAAGATGCGGCTGGGCCTGTTCGAGGCCGGCAAGCCGTCCGCGCGTGCGGTGGGTGGCCAGTTCAACCTGATCGGCGCACCGGACCATCGCGAGGTTGCACGCCAGGCCGTGCGTGAGTCGCTGGTACTGCTCAAGAACCAAGGCGGCGTGCTGCCGCTGGCGCCGAAGCAGAAGATTCTGGTGGCCGGTGACGGTGCGAATGACGTGGGCAAACAGGCCGGCGGCTGGACCCTCAACTGGCAGGGCACCGGCACCACGCGCAAGGACTTCCCGAACGCCGACACCATCTTCGAAGGGCTCGAGAAGCAGGTCAAGGCTGCGGGCGGCCAGGCTGAGCTGGCCGTTGATGGCAAGTACAAGACCAAGCCGGATGTGGCCGTGGTGGTGTTCGGCGAGAACCCGTATGCCGAGTTCCAGGGTGACCTGGCTACGCTGGCCTACAAGCCGGGCGACGACTCCGACCTGCAGCTGCTCAAGAAGCTCAAGGCCGACGGCATCCCCGTGGTCGCGGTTTTCCTGAGTGGTCGTCCGCTGTGGGTGAACCGCGAGATCAACGCGGCCGATGCGTTCGTGGCGGCGTGGCTGCCCGGTTCGGAAGGCGCAGGCATTGCCGATGTATTGCTGCGCAAGCCCGACGGCGCGGTGCAGAACGACTTCAAGGGCAAGCTCAGCTTCAGCTGGCCGCGCACGGCGGTGCAGTACGCCAACAACGTGGGCCAGAAGGACTACAACCCGCAGTTCGCGTTCGGCTACGGCCTGACCTATGCCGACAAGGGCGACCTTGCCGCACTGCCCGAAGTCTCCGGCGTGACCGGCAATGAAGGCGCGGCCGGCGTGTTCTTCGCGGCGGGCGATGCCGGTGCCGGCATGGCGCTGCGCCTGGAGAACGCCACGGGGCAGGGCGTGACCGTCACCAAGGTGCCGGAAGGCCTGGATGGCGACCTGCTCAACGTGACCGGCGTGGACCACCTCAAGCAGGAAGACGGCCGCCGCCTGGCCTGGACGGGCAAAGGCGAGGCGACCGCCGCGTTGCAGTCGCACACTGCACTGGACCTGCAGCGCGAGAGCAACGGCGACCTGATGCTGGTCACCACGCTGCGCGTGGATGCGGCACCCAAGGGCGATGCGTGGTTGGCGGTCGGCTGCGGTACCGGGTGCACCGCGCGGGTGCCGGTTGGACCGACCCTGGCCAAGCTGCCGGCCGGGCAGTGGACCCGCGTGGGCGTGCCGCTGAAGTGCCTGGCCGGTGCCGGTGCGCAGGTGGGCAAGCTGGACCGCCCGTGGTCGCTGGTGAGCGCATCGGCGATGACCGTCTCGGTGTCGCGGGTCGCACTGGGCGCCCTGAACGAAGCCGACGTCACCGTCGCCTGTCCGGGAGCCTGACGATGCGGCGCGCCCTACCGACCTCTGGGCGGGCGCGCCACCGAATCGCGCTCCACCAACCGGTGCGGCAGCACATGGTCGGTAAGCGGCCGCGCCTCGTCGTTGCGGTTGCGGATGGTGCGCAGCAGGATGTCGATGGCTGCGTCGGCCATCGCCGCGATGGGCTGGTGGATGGTGGTGAGCTCCGGCCACACCGTGGTGGCGGCCGAGGTGTCATCGAAGCCCACCACGGTCAGGTCGCGGGGCACGTCCAGCCCGCGTCGGTGCGCGACCGAAATGGCAGCGGCGCCCATGTCGTCGTTGCTGGCGAAAATCGCGGTGGGCGGGTTCCCATGCGCGAGCAGCAGCTCTGCGGCGCCCAGCCCGGAGCGGTAAGTGTAGTTGCCGCGCTGGACCAGTTCGGGGTCGACCTCCAACCCGGCCTCGTGCAGCGCGGTGACAAAGCCATCGTAGCGGCGGGCGCTGGCACTGAGATCATCGCGCCCACGGATGAAGCCGATGCGGGTATGCCCGTGCTGGATCAGGTGATCGGCCATTTCCTTGCCGGCGTGGAAGTCGTCGATGCGCACGCAGGAGATGCCGTCGCCCTGGCGTCCGGAGGCGATCGCCACCACCGGAATGCGCGCCTTTACCAGCTCGCCCACGGCGGCGGCGGACTCGCACAGCGGTGGCGGCAGGATCACGCCGTCGACCCGGCTGGCCAGGTTGCGCGCGGCCTTGCGCTCGGCCTCGGCGTCCATGTTTTCCCAGTAGTCGATGGTCAACTGCACCGGCGCGTTGGAGGCAACACGCAGCAGGCCGACCAGAAGCTCACTCAGGTAGGCACCGCTGGGGTTGGCGTAGATCAGCGCGATGCGGGTGTGCTGCGCGGCCGCCAGCGAACTGGCCGCCACGTTGGGCGTGTAGCCCAGTTTGCGCACCGCGCGCATCACGCGTTCGCGGGTCTCTTCGCGCACGTTGCCCTGGTTCACGGCCCGCGACACGGTCATCGGCGAAACGCCTGCCAGCGCCGCCACCTCGTCGATCGTCACGCCGCTGGTTTTGCGGCGGACCGATTTCTTCGGCTTGTCCAATACGCGTTTCCTTTCGTTCTCGTAACGCTACCGTGCGGCGGGCAGGGGAGATGATGCAACGGCCAAGGCGCGTCACCAGCTTACCCGGTTTACTGCCGAAAACGCCGCATTTTGCTGCTGTCGAACGGTGTCATTGGATGTCGAGCGTTGTCATCGCGCTGCTGCTTTTCATGGGCAACGCGCATGCGGAAGACGGGTATGCACTGTGGATGCGGTACGTGCCGGTTGAGCCTGCGCTCGCAGCCACCTACCGCGCGCAGTTGAGCGACATCGTCGCACCCGACGCAACGCCGACGCAGCGCGCCGCGCGTGCGGAGCTGGAGCGGGGGCTCGCCGGCCTGCTGGGCAAGGCGCCACCGATGCACACCGAGCCGACGCAACAGTACGTCGTGGTACTGGGTACACCCGCGTCGTCCCCGTTGCTTTCGCCACTGCACAGCGAGATCGAGTCGCTGGGCACAGAGGGGTATCTGCTCAAGCGCGTGCAGCACGACGGACGCAGCGATCTGGTCGTGGCTGGGAAACACGATGTTGGCGTTCTGTATGGCGTGTTCCACCTGTTGCGCCTGCTGCAGACCGGTGCGCCGCTGGACGCGCTGGACGTGCACGAATCGCCGCGCGTGCAACTGCGCGTACTCGACCACTGGGACAACCTCGACGGCTACGTCGAACGCGGCTACGCCGGCCGCTCGCTCTGGGACTGGCAGAGCCTGCCGGAATGGAAGGATCCGCGTTACACCGACTACGCACGCGCCAATGCTTCGCTGGGCATCAACGGCACCGTCCTGAACAACGTCAATGCCAGCGCCTGGAGCCTGGCGCCGGCGTACCTCGACAAGGCGGCCGCGCTGGCCGAGGTGTTCCGCCCCTATGGCATCCGCGTCTACCTGAGCGCGCGGTTCAGCGCACCCATCGAACTGGGTGGGCTGAAGACCGCAGACCCGTTGGATCCCGGCGTGCAGCGCTGGTGGCGCGACAAGGTCAACGACATTTACGTCCGCATTCCCGACTTCGGCGGGTTCCTGGTCAAGGCCAATTCCGAAGGGCAGCCTGGCCCGCAGGACTACGGCCGTTCGCATGCCGATGGCGCCAACCTGCTGGCCGACGCGCTGGCTCCGCACGGCGGCGTGGTGATGTGGCGCGCTTTCGTCTACGCGCATGATGTACCTGCAGATCGTGCCACCCAGGCCTTCACCGAGTTCGCCGGGCTGGACGGCGCGTTCCGCCCGAACGTGATCGTGCAGGTCAAGAACGGCCCCATCGACTTCCAGCCGCGCGAGCCGTTCCACCCGTTGTTCGGGGCCATGCCGCGCACGCCGCTGATGATGGAGTTCCAACTCACCAAGGAGTACCTCGGTTTCAACACCCACCTGGTGTACCTAGGCCCGTTGTTCGAGGAAGTGCTGCGTTCGGATACCCATGCACGCGGCAAGGGTTCCACCGTCGCCAAGCTGGTGGACGGCTCGCTGGAGGGACACACGCTGACCGGCATGGCCGGGGTTGCCAACATCGGCAACGACCGCACCTGGACCGGCTCGCACTTCGACCAGGCCAATTGGTACGCCTTCGGCCGGCTGGCCTGGAACCCCCACCAGTCCGCCCGCGACATCGCTGCCGACTGGGCCGCAATGACCTTCTCGCCGGACCCCACCGTAGTGCAGCCAATCGTCGCGATGATGATGGCCTCGCGCGAGGCGGCCGTGAACTACATGACCCCACTCGGCCTGCACCACCTGATGGCGCGCGGCCACCACTACGGGCCCGGCCCCTGGGTAGACGGCGGTCCACGCCCGGACTGGACCTCGGTGTACTACCACCGCGCCGACCGCAACGGCATCGGTTTCGACCGCAGCGCAAGCCCCCCGTCGCCCCAGGTGTCTCCTTGGGGGGATCCGTCAGGGTTGACCATTGCCTCTGCATTTCCTGCACCTGCTGTACGCCGAGCGAGTAGCGGGTGACCAGTTCGTTCCACAGGGTGCGGCCGGAGGCCATGCGGTGGTCCCATGGGACGTGGTGGAACCACAGCAGCAGCGGTTCGGGCACTTTCATGAGGTCGCCGTACTGCGCGGCCAGTTCGGGCGCGTATTGGGCTACCGCGTTGCTGCCACTAGTGGCTGGGCGCAGGTACGTGAAGCCCAACGGCGCGTGGCGGCGGAAGACGCTCACAGCGGGCTCGCCGTCACCATCGACATTGGCGACGCCTACGACATCCACCCGCCGAACAAGCAGGAACTCGTTGGCATACAGGGCGAGTACGTCCAGTACGGGTTGCATGCCTTGCTGTGCGCGCAGGCCCTTGGCGCTGGTCCAGGCCTCGGTTCTACCTGGTCAATTCCAGCTTCACCTACTTCCCGGGCATCCCCGTCTTCGAGAGCGAGGACCTGGTGCACTGGAGGCAGATCGGCAACGTCATCGCCCGGCCCAGCCAGCTCGATTTCGACGGCCTCAGCGTCTCACGGGGCGTGTTCGCACCCGCGATCTCGTACCACGATGGCCTGTTCTACGTGGTCACCACCGCAGTGGACAGCGGCGGCAACTTCATCGCGACCGCATGCGATCCCGCCGGCCCGTGGTCCGACCCGCACTGGTTGCCCAGCATCGATGGCATTGACCCGTCCTTGTTCTTCGACGACGACAGCAAGGTCTACCTCGTGAACAACGATGCGCCACTCGGCACGCCGCGCTACGAAGGCCATCGCGCGATCTGGATGCAGCAGATCGACCTTGCCGCGTTGAAGCCCATTGGGCCGCGCAAAGTCCTGATCGACGGCGGCGTCGAACCGGCAAAGAACCCGATCTGGATCGAAGGCCCGCACCTCTACAAGCGCGAGGGCTGGTATTACCTGTCCGATGCCGAGGGCGGCACCGGCCCGCAGCACTCGCAGGTGGTGCTGCGCAGCCGCGACGTCTGGGGGCCGTACGTTCCCTATGCAGACAACCCGATCCTCACCCAGCGCGACCTGCCTGCCGACCGCCCGCTGCCGATCACCAACGCCGGCCATGCGGATCTGGTGGAAGGCCCGGACGGCTCGTGGTGGGCCGTGTTCCTGGCCAGCCGCAACTACCAGCAGCGGCACTACAACACCGGTCGCGAGACCTACCTGCTGCCGGTGGAATGGCACGATGGCTGGCCGGTGATCCTGCCTGCCAACCAGACCATCCCTTATGTGGTGAAAGCGCCCAGCTGGATGAAGAGCGACGCCATGCAGGCGTCCTCGACTGGAAATTTCACCGACCGCGACGAGTTCGACGGCACGTCTCTGGGAAGCGCGTGGCTGCGCGTACGCGTGCCCAAACAAGAGTGGGCAACCTTGCACGAGCGCCCGGGAATCCTCGCCATCCACCCGCTGCCGGAAAGCCTCGAGACGCTGAAGAATCCAGCCTTCCTCGGCCGCCGCCAGCAGCATCTGCGCTTCGAGGCCAGCACAGCCATGAGCCGCCCGGAACAGGGCGTCGCAGCAGGCCTGGCTGCCTTCCAGAGCGAGGCATGGTGGTACTTCCTCGGCGTACGCAGCCTCGGCGGCGACCGCATCACCGTCTTCCTCGAAGCCCGGGACGGCGGTGGCACAACGAAAACCCTTGCGACCCGTGAACTGAAAGCAGCAACCACGCTGCGCCTTCAGATCAGCGGCAATGAAGGCCACTACGCCTTCGCAGTCGACACCGGCGACGGACAGGGCTGGCAAACCCTCGCAGCAGACGTAGACGGCACCGTACTCAGCACCGATCGCGCAGGGGGCTTCGTAGGCACCCTGCTGGGACCATTTGCGCGCGACGAGCGCGCCTTGAGGAGCAGATGATGACGCGCAGGCCTTACCACTCCGTCGGCCTTCGCGGCCCCGTCCTTGCCACCCTTGCCCTGTGCGCCGCCATCGGGCTCGCCACCCGCGTGCACGCCGCAGAGCCCAAGCCCTGGCTGGACACATCCGCCAGCTTCGAAACCCGCGCCGCCGCGCTGGTCGCGCAGATGACGCTGGAAGAGAAGGCCGCGCAGATGCAGAACGGCGCCCCCGCCATCGAGCGCCTGGGCGTACCCGCCTACGACTGGTGGAGCGAAGGCCTGCACGGCGTCGCGCGGGCAGGGCAGGCCACCGTGTTCCCGCAAGCCATCGGCCTGGCCGCCACCTTCGACGTACCGCTGATGGGGCAGGTGGCCACCACCATCAGCGACGAAGCGCGCGCCAAGCACCACCAGTTCGTGCGCGAGGGCCAGCATGGCCGTTACCAGGGCCTGACCTTCTGGTCGCCCAACATCAACATCTTCCGTGACCCGCGCTGGGGTCGTGGCCAGGAAACCTACGGCGAAGACCCGTACCTCACCGCGCGCATGGGCGTGGCCTTCGTGCACGGCCTGCAGGGCGACGACCCGGTCTACCGGAAGCTCGACGCCACCGCCAAGCACTTCGCGGTGCACAGCGGCCCCGAAGCCGACCGCCATCACTTCGACGCCAAACCCAGCAAGCGCGACCTGTACGACACCTACCTGCCGGCGTTCGAAGCGCTGGTGAAAGAAGGCGAGGTGGACGCAGTGATGGGCGCCTACAACCGCGTGTACGGCGAATCGGCCAGCGCCAGTAAATTCCTGCTGCGCGACACCCTGCGCGACCAATGGGGCTTCAAGGGCTACGTGGTCTCCGATTGCTGGGCCATCGTCGACATCTGGAAGCATCACAAAATCGTGCCCACCCGCGAAGCCGCCGCGGCACTCGCGGTGAAGAACGGCACCGAACTGGAGTGCGGGCAGGAATACGCCACGCTGCCCGCCGCAGTGAAGCAGGGCCTGATCAGCGAAGCAGAGATCGACGACGCCGTGACCCGCCTGTTCACCGCACGCATGCGGCTGGGCATGTTCGACCCGCCGGAGCGCGTGGCCTATGCGCGGATTCCGGCCTCGGTGAATCAAGCGCCCGCCCACGACGCGCTGGCGTTGAAGGCCGCCCGCGAGTCGCTGGTGCTGCTGAAGAACGACGGCGTGCTGCCGCTCTCGCGCGACCTCAAGCGTATCGCCGTGGTCGGCCCGACCGCCGACGACACCATGGCGCTGCTGGGCAATTACTTCGGCACCCCGGCGGCACCGATCACGATCCTGCAGGGCATCCGTGACGCCGCCAAGGGCGTGGACGTGCGCTACGCACGCGGCGTGGACCTGGTGGAAGGGCGCGACGACCCCAACGCCACCCCGCTGATCGAGGCCGCCTACCTGCGGCCCACCGCTGACTCCCCGGAACGCGGCCTGCGCGGCGAGTACTTCCGCACCGCCGACCTGGCCGGCACGCCCGCACTGGTCCGCACCGACGCCCAGATCGGCTTCGGCTGGGACCGCGGCTCGCCCACCGACAACCTGATGGCGCGCGGCGAAGCCGGCCCAGGGCAGGGCGTGCCCAACGACAACTTCAGCATCCGCTGGAGCGGCCAGCTGCTGCCGCCGGTCTCGGGCCGCTACCACATTGAGGCCGCCGCCGACGATGGCTTCCGCCTCTACGTGGATGGCAAGCGCGTGCTCGACCACTGGACCCCCAGCGATCGCATGCGCAGCGACGGCATGGACCTGGACCTGGAAGCCGGCCGCGCCTACGACCTGAAGCTCGAGTACTTCGACGCCGAGCGCGACGCAGGCGTACGCCTGGGCTGGCGCATGCCCGGCGCCAAGCCGCCGTTCGAGGAAGCGCTGGACGCCGCCCGCAGTTCCGACGTGGTGGTGTTCGTCGGCGGCCTCACCGGCGATGTCGAAGGCGAGGAAATGAAGGTCAACTATCCCGGCTTCGCTGGAGGTGATCGTACAGACCTGCGCCTGCCCGCCACCCAGCGCAAGCTGCTCGAAGCACTCAAGGACACCGGCAAGCCGGTGGTGATGGTACTGACCGGCGGTTCCGCGCTCGCCGTGGAATGGGCGCAGGAGAATCTGTCCGCCATCCTGATGGGCTGGTACCCCGGCCAACGCGGCGGCACCGCAGTGGGCGAGGCGCTGTTTGGCGATTACAACCCGGCCGGCCGCCTGCCGGTGACCTTCTACACCGCAGACCAGAAGATGCCGGCCTTCGACGACTACGCCATGGAAGGCCGCACCTACCGCTACTTCCGCGGCACGCCGCTGTATCCGTTTGGCCATGGCCTGTCCTACACCACCTTCGACTACGGCACGCTCCAGCTCGATGCGCCGCGCATCGCCGCCGATGGTCGTCTCAAGGTACAGGTTGAAGTGGCCAACACCGGCAAGCGCGACGGCGACGAAGTGGTGCAGCTGTACGTGCGCCGGGTGGACGCCGCGCCGGGTGATGCGGTTCAGTCGCTGCATGGCTTCCAGCGCGTGCACCTGGGCGCTGGCCAGAAGCAGACCGTGGCCTTCGACCTGGATGCCCGCCAGGCCCTTCGGCAGTACGACGAATCGCGCGGCGAGTATAAAGTGCCGCCGGGGGCGTACGAGGTGCGGGTAGGCAGTTCCAGTGCCGACGCCCGCGTAAGGGCGCGTTTCACCGTGGAGGCAAAACGTGACTGATCACACCCTGTCGGTACGGGAAAAGCTGGGCTACAGCTTGGGCGACCTTGCAGCCAACCTGATTTTCCAGACGCTGATCACCTACCTGGCGTTCTTCTACACCGACGTCTACCGGCTGCCGCCCGCCACGGCGGCAACCGTGATCTTCGTGGTCGGCCTGCTCGGCGCGTTCGTCTTCACCCCGTTGATCGGCATTGCTGCGGACCGCACCAGCAGCCGCTGGGGCAAGTTCCGGCCGTGGATCCTGTGGACGGCGGTTCCGTTCGGCGTGCTCTCGCTGCTGGCGTTCAGCACGCCGGACCTGGGCGAGCGCGGCAAGGTGGTCTATGCCCTGGCCACCTACGGCCTGCTGATGCTGGTGTACGCGGCCAACAACCTGCCGTACTCCGCGCTCAGCGGCGTGCTCACCGGCAACATGGACCAGCGCAACAGCCTCTCCGCCTACCGTTTCGTGGCGGTGATGATCGCGCAGTTCATCATCCAGGTCCTGCTGCTGCCGCTGGTGCTGATCCTCGGCGACGGCGACCGCGTGCTCGGCTTCGAACGGGTGATGACCGTGTTCGCGGTAGTGGGCACCGTGTTCTTCCTCATCACGTTCGCCACCACCCGCGAGCGCATCGTTCCCGCCAAGGAGCAGACCGCCGGGGTAGGGCAGGACCTCAAGGACCTGCTGCACAACCGCCCGTGGCAGGTGATGCTGGCGCTGACCATCCTGGTGTTCATGAACCTCGCCCTGAAGGGCGGCACCTACATCTACTACTTCCAGTACTACATGAGCGAGCCGGCGCTGGCCGCGTTCCTCGACAGTTCCGGCTTCAACCGCTTCATCGGTGGCTTGAACGCGGTGCTGAGCGGATGGGGCCTCTCCGGTTTCACCTGGCCGAAGGACCCGGCCACCTCGGCCTTCAGCCTGTTCAATGCCTGCGGCATCATCTGCATGATCCTGGGCATCGGCGTCTCGCGCCGGTTGGCCGACCGGTTCGGCAAGCGCGATGTATTCGGTGCGGCACTGTTCGTCTGCACCGTGTTCCTGCTGGTGTTCTACCTGTTCCCGCCCACCGCAGTGGCCGTGGCCTTCGTGTCCTTCATGCTGCACGGCTTCTTCTACGGCATCACCATCCCGCTGTTGTGGGCGATGATTGCCGACGTAGCCGACTACTCCGAGTGGAATAACAACCGCCGGGCTACCGCCATCATCTTCTCCGCCATGCTCTGCGGCCTGAAGATCGGCCTCAGCATCGGCGGTGCACTGGTGGCGGGCATCCTGGCGCACTACGGCTATCAGGCCGGCGCCGCCCAGCAGCCGGACGGCGTGGTGGATGGCATCCGCCTGACTGTGAGCCTGTACTGTTCGATCCCGTTCCTGTTTGCGGTAGGACTGCTGTTCCTCTACAGGATCGACAAGCGCATGGAAACCCGGATCGAGCAGGTCCTGCTGCAACGGCGGAATGGCACCAACCTGGAGCACCTGGCCGCACATGCCATTTCCCAGCCGCTGGTGTCGCATATCTACACGGCCGACCCTTCCGCGCACGTCTTCGAAGGAACGCTTTACATCTATCCCTCGCACGACATCGATGCCGGTGCCCCGTTCGATGACGACGGCGGCCACTTCGGCATGGAGGACTACCACGTACTGCGCATGGACTCGCCGCAGGGCGAAGCCACCGACTGCGGAATGGCACTCCACGTGCGCGACGTCCCTTGGGCCGCGAAGCAGATGTGGGCGCCAGATGCCGCAACCCGTGATGGCCGCTACTACCTGTACTTCCCGGCCAAGGACGCACAGGGCATCTTCCGCATCGGCGTAGCGGTGGCAGATCGCCCGGAAGGGCCGTTCAAAGCCGAACCTGAGCCCATGCCAGGCACGTACTCCATCGACCCGGCCGTGTTCGAGGACGACGATGGCGCGCACTACCTGTACTTCGGCGGCATCTGGGGCGGCCAGCTGCAGAAGTATCGTGACAACCGGTACGACACTGCGAACGAGGAACCCACCGGCGACGCACCTGCACTGGGTCCAAGGGTAGGGCGGCTCGAACCCGGCATGACGCAGCTGACGGAGCCCACCCGCGAAGTGCTGATCCTGGACGAGCACGGAAAGCCGCTGCGCGCCGATGACCACGAGCGCCGCTTCTTTGAAGGCCCCTGGCTGCACAAGTACAACGGCCGCTACTACCTCTCGTACTCCACCGGCAACACCCACCTGCTGTGCTACGCCGTCGGCGACAACTCGTACGGACCTTTCACCTATGCCGGCGTGATCCTCAAGCCCGTAGTGGGCTGGACCACGCACCATTCCATCTGCGAAGTCGGAGGGCAGTGGTACCTGTTCTATCACGACTCCCTGCTGTCAGGCGGTGTAACCCACCTGCGCTCGGTCAAGTGCACGCCGCTGCACATGGAAGCGGACGGCAGCATCCGGACGATTGACCCCTATGGCGCCTGAGACCCCATCCCCCATCGACGACGCGTTGGCGCCGCTGCCGGCAGGCCGTCTGCGTTGGCTGAAGTCAGGCAAGCTGGAGGTGGCGTTGGCCCCCGAAGCCGGCGGGCGCATCGCCCAGATACGCTACGACGGCGTGGATTGGCTCGTAAGCGAAGGAGACGGCAGCGCAGCAGCCATAGCTTGGGGCTGCTACCCGATGGTGCCGTGGGCAGGGCGCATCCGGCATGGCCGGTTCGACTTCGATGGCAGACCTTATGAACTGCCCACCAACTTCGGCGGGCACGCCATCCACGGAGTAGGGTTCACGCGCCCCTGGCAGCTGGACAGCCTCGAAGCGGACACCGCAACACTTTCGCTGAAGCTCCCCGAAGACGCCTATTGGCCCTTCGGCGGCACGGCGACGCAGATCGTCCGCCTACGCCCCGACGGCCTTGAACTGCACCTTGAAGTACAGGCAGACCGCCACCCCATGCCAGCCGTACTCGGCTGGCATCCATGGTTCCGCAAGCCGGACCAGCTGATCTTTGCCCCTGATGCCATGTATCCGCAGGATGGGGAGGGTATCGCCACCTTGCCCTGCGTAGCGCCGACGCCCGGCCCTTGGGATGATTGCTTCGTCAACCAAGAAGAGGTAGCGCTGGTGTCAGTGAGTCAGTGCCTTCGCATGCGAGCCAACACCGACCACTGGGTCGTCTACGACGCAGCCGGCCACGCCACCTGCATAGAACCCCAGACCGGGCCACCGGACGCGTTCACCCTCTCACCAAACCGATTGGAGCGAGGCGAGCGCTTGGCACTTACCTTTGCATTGACGTGGGAATCTGAAGCCACATCCAACTGACCCGGAATGCAATGTTTCGGTTGCGCCCACCTCAACCGGCCACGGCCAGACACGCATGGCGTGGCTCTACCCGCTGGTAGGGTCGGTTCCCAAACGACCGCCGATAACCTCAATCATCCCGTTAACGCATGACCAATGAACGAAGAAGCGCCGTGAACCCCCAGTGATGCACGCAGCCATGGAATTCACCGCGTGGGAACCGCTACGAAACGATCATCACCTGAGCGCTTTCCCCATGCAGTTAAGGATCCAATTCCATGTCCAAGAAGCAACTCACCACGATCAACCCACTAACCGAAGAAGTACTAGGCACCTACGCCTACATGTCCGACGACGAAGCCGCCGGCGCAGTAAAGGCCAGCCACGATGCCTTCCTGCAATGGCGTCTGCGCAGCTTGGAAGACCGCGCCAAAGTCATCGCCGCCATCGCCAAGACACTCCGCGACCGCAAGGAAGAGTTCGCACAGCTCATGACCAACGAGGTCGGCAAGCTCATCGAGGACAGCCGCACCGAAGTCGAGCTCTGCGCCGCCATCTGCGAATACACCGCCAAACAGGGCCCTTCCGTACTCGCCGATGAGGACCGCGACGTCGAAGGCGCCACCGGCATCGTCACCCATTGCCCCATCGGCGTGGTTTACGGCATCCAGCCCTGGAACTTTCCGGCCTACCAGGCGATCCGCTATTCCATCGCCAGCCTGATGGCCGGCAACGGCGTGCTGCTCAAGCACGCGGAGAGCTGCACCGGGAGCGGGCTGCTGTTGCGTGACATCTACGAAGATGCGGGGTTGCCCAAGGGCTTGTTCGGCGTCCTGCTGATCAGCCACGACCAATCCAATGACATCGTGAAGAACGACCTGGTGCGCGCAGTAACGCTGACGGGCAGCGAGGACGCCGGACGCACGGTCGCCACCAAGGCCGCCGAGTCGCTGAAGAAGACCGTACTGGAGCTGGGCTCCAACGATGCATATCTGGTCCTGGACGATGCCGACCTCGATCTTGCCGTGGAGACCTGCGTCAAGGGGCGCCTGTTCAATAACGGCCAGACCTGCGTCAATGCCAAGCGCTTCATCGTGACCGGGAAGAACTACGACGCCTTCGTCAGCGCCTACGCAAAGAAGTTTGAAGCCGTGAAGATGGGCGACCCCAACGCGGCCGATACGCAACTGGGCCCCATGGTTTCCAAGGCCCAGCGCGACAAGCTGCACGAACAGGTCACCAAGAGCGTCTCACAGGGCGCGCGCCTTGTTGTAGGCGGCAACGTCCCTGACCGCACCGGCTGGTTCTACCCGGCCACCGTGCTCGCGGATGTGTCGCCCGGCCAGGTGGCCTACGAGGATGAACTGTTCGGCCCGGCAGCGGCCATCATCCGCGCCAAGGACGACGAAGACGCCATGCGCATTGCCAACGACAGCCGCTACGGCCTGGGCGGCGGCATCTTCAGCCGCGACGTCAAGCGCGCCCGCGAGCTGGCGACCAAGTATTTCGACACCGGGATGGTCTTCATCAACACCTTCGACGTAGCCTCCCCGGCGCTCCCGTTCGGCGGCGTCAAGGCCTCCGGCTACGGCCGCGAGCATGGCCCGGAAGGCCTGAAGGAATTCGTGAACGTAAAGTCCATCAAGATCCCGTCGTGACCCCCACGTAATTCCGCGTGATCTCGCGCTAACCCGCGTGACCCCTCGGCATGACGCGTGATCCTGACGCGGTAGAGCCAGGCCCTGCCTGGCTGAACAACGCCGGCCGTCCAACAGACGGCCGGCAAATAAAAAGGGGCAGGGGCCATCAGCACCCCCGCCCACGCCCACCTACTTGGGCATCAAAACCGTATCGATCACGTGCACCACACCATTGGACTGCATTACGTCCGCAGTACTCACAGCCGCCTTGCCACCCTTCGCATCCACCACCCACACCTTGCCGTCAGCAAGCTTGACCGTAAGCTTCTCGCCTTCAACCGTGGTCAACATGCTGGCCATACCCCCCTTCTTTGCGGCAGCAGTGAGCTCGGGTTCTACCCCGATATCACGGACGGTTC
>NZ_PKQQ01000002.1 GCF_002893095.1 Stenotrophomonas sp. VV52
CGTCGCCGCGCACCGCCGGCAGCGCCCAGCCTGCGGCCACCCAGGCCGCCTCGCTGGAGACCGGCCCGGTCACCGTGAGCACCCTGCCGCCGGCCGCACCCGTCGTGGCGGCGGCGCGCCCGGCGCCCACGGTCGTACGCCCGGCGCCTGCGCCGACGGCGGGTGCGTCGCTGCAGGAGCAGGTCGGCTACGTGCTGTTGCAGGTGGCCAGCTTCGCCAGCCGTGAAAACGCCACCCGCGCGCTGGGCCAGCTGTCCTCGGCCGGCATCGTCGGCGCCAGCATCAGCGACATCGTCAGCGGGGGCCGCACCCTGTGGCGCCTGCGCGTCCCCGCCGCCGACACGGCCAGCGCCTCGGAACTTGCCGGCCGCATTGCCGGTCTGGGATTCGGGTCGCCCCAGATCGTAAAAGAGTGAATGCGGCCGCGCCGTGCGCGCCTGCGCGTGCGGCCACCCCATGGCCCTACAATGGCCGTCCCCTGTAATCCCCTTGGCGCCTTCCTGGAGCTTGCTGTCCGATGAAATTCCGCTTTGCCGCTGCTGCCATGGCCACGACCCTGTTCGTGGGCATGGTCTCCGCCCAGACCCCCCTGCCCACGCCGGCCCCGGCACCTGCTCCTGCCGCCGCCGCCCCGGCCACCGTGGCTACCCCGCCGGCGCCCAAGCCCAGCGTGGCCAAGGCCTGGATCCTGATGGACTACGCCACCGGCCAGGTGCTGGCGGGCGAAAACATCAATGAACAGCTGGCACCGGCCAGCATCACCAAGGTGATGACCTCGTACGTGGTCGCCGCCGAAGTGAAGAACGGCAAGGTCCGCACCGACGACCAGGTGATGATGAGCGAGCGCGCCTGGCGCGAAGGCGGCGCAGGCACCGACGGCAGCTACAGCGGCTTCCCGGTCAACCAGACCGCGCGCCTGGAAGACATGGAAAAGGGCATGGCGATCCAGTCGGGCAACGACGCGGCGATCGCCCTGGCCGAACACGTGGCCGGCAGCGAAGAGGCATTCGCTTCGCTGATGAACAGCTACGCCGCCAAGATCGGCATGAAGGACTCGCACTTCGTCAACGCGCACGGCCTGAGCGCCGAAGGCCACCACACCACCGCCTACGATCTGGCGCTGCTGGGCCGCGCGTTCGTGCGCGATTACCCGGAAACCTACGCCTACAACAAGGTGAAGGAATTCACCGTGGGCAGCATCACCCAGCCCAACCGCAACCTGCTGCTGTGGCGCGACCAGAGCGTGGACGGCATCAAGACCGGTCACACCTCGGAAGCCGGTTACTGCCTGATGAGTTCGGCGCAGCGCGGCGACCAGCGCCTGATCGCGGTGGTGCTGGGCGGCAGCTCTGAAAAGCAGCGCGCCGATGACAGCCTGGCGCTGCTCAACTGGGGCTTCCGTTTCTTCGAAACGCACCGCATGTATGAGCCGGGCAAGGCCGTGGCCGAGCACAAGGTGTGGAAGGGCACGGCCGACAAGCTGCAGCTGGGCGTGGCCCAGCCGCTGCTGGTGAGCGTGCCGCGCGGTCGCTACAACGACCTGAAGCCGAGCATCGACGTGCCCAAGACCCTGGAAGCGCCGTTCACTGCGGGCCAGGAAGTTGGCACGCTGAAAGTGACCCTGGATGGCAAGGTGGTGGCCCAGGCCCCGCTGGTGGCCGTGGCCGCGGTGGAAGAGGCCGGCTTCTTCAAGCGCCTGTGGGACAGCTTCTGGATGTGGTGGGAATCGGAATAAAAAAAAGACCGGCGAAAGCCGGTCTTTTTTTTCGTCACGCCGGTCGTTTACAACGACCGGCTGATGGTGAACGACCCATAGATCGGCGACTGGTCCTGCAGGTCGAACTCGCGGGTGCTGTGGTAGCGGGCGAGGGCGAACTTCCAGCGGTTGTACATCACCGCCAGGCCGTAGCCGGCCTGCCCGACCACGTTGCGCTTGTCCACGCTGTGGCTGTTGCGGAAGGTGTTGCCGTCCAGGGTGATGTCACGGATCACCCAGGCTGCGTCGGTGGTGGCGAACACATGGAACGACCAGCCGCTGGGCTTGCCGCCGCGGGTGGGCGCGGTGTTTTCGCCGGCCGGGCGCAGCGGGGTGCTGCCGAAATCGTCGGGCAGCTTCCAGCCGAAACGTACTTCGCCACCGGCGTTGAGGTGGGTGGCCAGGTTGCCGACCGCACCGCCGTAGTGGCTGATCGCATCCCAGCCCCAGCCGCTGAGGTTGTCGGTGGCGTCGGCCGGCCAGCGGCGCATGCGCTCGTGGGTCAGCATCACCACCGGCTCGTTGTGCAGCTGGTTGTCCCAGCCCTGGAACTTCTCATCGCCGAGCGCGTCGTGCACGGCATCCTGCACTTCCTTGCCCAGCGCCCACGGCCCGACCACGCCAAGGGTGAGCTGGGTGGTCTGCAGGCGGTCGCCGCGGCGGGCGTTGTAGCCGAAGCTGCCAACCAGCACGCCGGCGTAGGGACGGTCGTCCTCGATCACGTCGCGGCGGGTGAAGTCCTTGGGCGTGTAGATCTGCTGGGCGAAGCTGAAGATCATGTTCTGCTGCTCGAATTCGCCGGGGGCCAGGCGTTCGAGATGGCGGTTGACCCAGCGGGCAAGGCGCGGCAGGCAGGGATCGTCGGTGTAGTCGACCAGGTTGGGCGAGACCAGGGTGATCTGGGCACCGTTGGTGTAGCCCTGGTCCTGGTCGGCGCCGCCGAACAGGTCGTTGTCTACGCGGAAGTTGATCTGCGGGGGATGCTCGCTCATCGCATCGGGACCGCACTGCTCGGCCGCCTGTACGGTGGGCACGGCAAAGGCAAGGGCACCGGCGAGTGCGGCCGGCAACGCAAAGGGCTTGAACTGCATGGGAGTCCCGCTGATGGTTTATCCACTTTTAAGCGGGTGCAGCGTAGTGAGGGTGTGAGGCCATCTCAACGCCGCGCATGCACTGGATCGTTTTGTTGATGAACGCCGATCTTCACGCAACGTTGGGTGCCACTGTGCGCACGTTCCCGCAGGGCTTGGGTTCCGTCGTTTCCATCCCCATAATCCCGCCATGGAAATCAAGTCTGACAACCCCGAACACGGCTTCCAGTTCCCCGGTCAGTTCGAGCTCAGCGCGATGGGCGCGGCGAACATCGGTCTGGAGCATGAACTTCCGCTGCTGCTGCAGGCTGCCGGCATTGAGGTGCTCAAGGAGCGCATCAACTGGAAGACCTCGTCGAACGGCAAGTATGTCTCGGTGAAGCTGGTCTTCAAGGCCGAAACCCGTGAGCAGCTCGACGCCGCCCATGAGGCGCTGCGCAGCCACCCGGAAGTGAAGTGGACCCTGTAAGCGCGTGTGCGCTGGACGCCGCGGCCCCCGGGCAGCGCGTAGCCCGGCCGGCCATCGTGCGCGACCTGGGCCGCCAGCCCTACGCGCCGGTCTGGCATGCGATGCAGCGTTTCACCGACGCGCGCACCGACGACACCCCCGACGAGCTGTGGGTGGTCGAGCACGACCCGGTGTTCACCCTGGGCCAGGCCGGCAAGGACGAGCACGTGCTGGCGCCGGGCGACATTCCGGTGCTGCACGTGGACCGCGGCGGCCAGGTGACCTACCACGGGCCGGGCCAGATCGTGGTCTACCCGCTGCTGCAGCTGCGCCGGCTCGGGATCGGGGTGCGCGATTACGTGTGCCGGATCGAGCAGGCGATCATCGATACGCTGGACGAATGGAATATCGGGGCTGAACGGCTGGACGGCGCGCCCGGGGTGTACGTGGGCGGGGCCAAGGTGGCCGCTTTGGGCATCCGGGTCCGCCGGGGCTGCACCTTCCACGGCCTGGCCTTCAACGTGGCGATGGACCTGGAACCGTTCCACCGCATCAATCCCTGCGGCTATCAAGGGCTGCAGGTCACCTCGGTGGTAGACTTGGGGGGACCGTCCGGCATGGCGGCCGTCACGCCGGTACTGCTGGGCCACCTGGCCCGCCAGTTCGGCCTGGACCTCCAGCCTGCCGCGGAC
This sequence comes from Stenotrophomonas sp. VV52, assembly GCF_002893095.1. GTDB lineage: Bacteria > Pseudomonadota > Gammaproteobacteria > Xanthomonadales > Xanthomonadaceae > Stenotrophomonas > Stenotrophomonas aracearum. Next base: position 3,988 of record NZ_PKQQ01000002.1, read on the forward strand.
CTGCCCGATCTGACTGACCATGACTGAAACCACCGCTCGCATCATTCCCCTGCAGGTCGTGCAGGGCGACACGCCGTCCGCCGCGCCGTTGCAGGCGGGGGTCAAACAGCTGGGCGGTGACAAGATCGGCCGCTCGCCGGTGCAGTTCGCCGACGCGCCGGTGCTGCGCAAACCGTCGTGGATCCGGGTCCGGATCCCGTCGGGCAATGCGGTGCAGACGCTGAAGGCCAAGCTGCGCGAGAACCGCCTGGTGACGGTCTGCGAAGAGGCCAGCTGCCCGAACATCCACGAGTGCTTCAGCCACGGCACGGCCACGTTCATGATTCTGGGCGAGGTCTGCACCCGGCGCTGTTCGTTCTGCGACGTGGCGCATGGCCGGCCGAAGCCGCCGGACGCGGGCGAGCCGGCCAGCCTGGCCCAGACCGTGGCGGACATGGGCCTGAAGTACGTGGTGGTGACCAGCGTGGATCGCGATGATCTGCGCGACGGCGGTGCGCAGCATTTCGCCGACTGCATCGGTGCCATCCGCGCGAAGTCCCCCAACACCCGGATCGAGGTGCTGACCCCGGACTTCCGTGGCAAGGGCCGCATGGAGCGGGCGCTGGACATCCTGGCGACCAACCCGCCGGACGTGTTCAACCACAACATCGAAACCGTGCCGGACCTGTACCGCAACGTGCGGCCGGGCGCGGACTACCAGTGGTCGCTGACCCTGCTGAAGAACTTCAAGGCGCAGCACCCGTCGATCGCGACCAAGTCGGGGATCATGCTCGGCCTGGGCGAGGACATGGACCAGGTGCGGGCGACCATGCGCGACCTGCGCGCGCACGACGTGGACATGATCACGATCGGCCAGTACCTGCAGCCGACCGCGCACCACCACCCGGTGCTGCGTTACTGGACCCCGGACGAGTACAAGGCGCTGGAAGACTACGGCTACGCGCTGGGCTTCAGCCACGTCGCCTCCGGCCCGATGGTGCGCTCCTCGTACCACGCCGACGTACAGGCCAAGGGCGCAGGGGTCGCCTGACCCCCCGTGCCGGCCGTTGGCCGGCCGCGCAGCGTGCACGGGGCTGAATGCCCGCCGACCCGCAACGGGTTCAGGCACCGGTGGGGTTTCGCTGGAAACCCCCGGTTTCAATGGATATCCACTGGATTCACGACTTCATACAGCGCCCGGTTTAGGCTGGAAATGCGCGTTCCGGCGCCGTGGATGACAAACCCCGCAACTTTCGGCACTGTCGTGTGGTCAGATCCGCACGCAGTCTCTCCCCTGGCAAGGTGCCATGAGCAAGTCGATGAAATTCAAAGCCCCCGCATTCCTGATGGCCCTGGCGCTGAGCGCCCCCCTGGCACTGTCTGCCTATGCCGATTCGCCGGCGCTGCCGTCGGCGGCGACCGCCGACCAGGTCACGACCTCCAAGCTGGTCTACGGGCTGCTTTCGGACAGCCGGTATGCGTATCGGCCGCGCGCGCTGGACGCGGCGACGTCCAAGGACGTGTTCAAGCGCTACCTGGAGTCGTTGGACGGCAGCAAGCAGTTCTTCACCCAGGCCGACATCACCAAGTTCGCGCCGTTCGAGGCCAACATTTCCTCAGCGATCCGCGGCGGTGAGCTGGAGCCGGCGTTCCAGGTGTTCGCGGTGTACAAGCAGCGCGTGGGTGAGCGGGTCGGCTATGCGCGCAAGCTGCTCAAGCAGGATTTCGACTTCAGCAGCGACGAGCGCTTCGAGTACGACCGCAAGGACGTGCCGTGGGCGGCGAGCAGCGCCGAGCTGGATGACCTGTGGCGCAAGTCGGTGAAGAACGACTGGCTGCGGCTGAAGCTGGCCGGCAAGCAGCCGGCCGATATCCGCAAGACGCTCGACAAGCGCTATGCGCAGCTGGAGAAGTCGGTCAACGAGCTGAAGGGCGAGGACGTGTTCCAGTTCTTCCTCAACGCCTATACCAGCGCGGTCGATCCGCATACCGATTACTTCACCCCGCGCACGGCGGAGAATTTCAACCAGGCGATGTCGCTGTCGCTGGAAGGCATCGGTGCGCAGCTGCAGCGCCAGGATGACATGGTGGTGATCCGCGAGATCATCGCCGGTGGTCCGGCTGCGGTGAACGGCACGCTGAAGCCGGGCGACCGCATCGTCGGCGTCGGCCAGGGCAAGTCGGGTCCGGTCGAGGACGTGATCGGCTGGCGCATCGACGACGTGGTGGCCAAGATCCGCGGCAAGAAGGACACCCAGGTGCGGCTGGAATTCATTCCGGCCGAGGAAGGCGTGGATGGCAAGCCGCACATGCTGGTGCTGACCCGGCAGAAGGTGCGCCTGGCCGAGCAGGCCGCCAAGGGCGAAACCCTGACCATTCCGGCCAAGGACGGTGAGCCCGAGCGCCGCGTGGGCGTGATCAAGCTGCCGACCTTCTACCAGGACTTCGAAGGCCGCCGCCGCAACGCGACCGACTACGCGTCGGCCACCCGCGACGTGGCCAAGCTGCTGGCCGGCTTCAAGAACGACAAGCTGGACGGCGTGGTGCTGGACCTGCGCAACAACGGCGGCGGTTCGCTGGACGAAGCCATCGAGCTCACCGGCCTGTTCATCGAACAGGGCCCGGTGGTGCAGGTGCGCGAGTCCGGTGGCCGGGTCACGGTCAACAACGACCGCAGCGAGGCGGTGGCGTGGGACGGCCCGCTGGCGGTGCTGATCAACCGCGGCTCGGCGTCGGCCTCGGAAATCTTCGCCGGTGCGATCCAGGACTACGGCCGCGGCCTGGTCATTGGTGAAACCACCTTCGGCAAGGGCACCGTGCAGAACATCGTCGACCTGGACCGCTGGCCGAGCGGTGAAGCGCAGCGCTTCGGCCAGGTCAAGCTGACCATCGCGCAGTTCTTCCGCGTCAGTGGCAGCAGCACCCAGCACAAGGGCGTGGTGCCGGACCTGGCCTTCCCGGCCAGCGTCGACGCCAGCGAGTACGGCGAAAGCACCTACGACAACGCGCTGCCGTGGACCCGCATCGCCGCCGTGCCGCATACCCAGTACGGCAACTTCGGTCCGCTGCTGCCCAAGCTGGAAACCCGCCACGCCGCGCGCATCGCCACCGACAAGGAATTCCAGTGGTGGAACGAGGACGTGGAGCAGTTCCGCACCGAGGCCGCCAAGAAGTACATCTCGCTCAACGAAGGCGAGCGCCGTGCCGAGCGTGAGCGCCAGGAAACCCAGCGCAAGCAGCGCCAGGCCACCCGCAAGGAACTCGGCCTGGACCTGGACCCGCTGGCCGACGACAGCAACGACGATGGCCTGACCGGCAACGAGCGCGACATCGTGAAGGACGCCGCGCGCGAGAAGGCCGCCGAGAAGCGTCCGGACCCGCTGCTGCGTGAGTCGGCGGCGATCCTGGCCGACGCGGTGAACCTGCTGGCCGAAGACCGTCCGCTGTCGGCGCAGGTGCTGCCGCAGTCGACCGCGGCCGGCCGCTGGGCGGACTGATCGCCGGAATCGGGTGAATCCCCCTGAAACGAGAGGCCGGCGGAGACGCCGGCCTTTCGCGTTTAGACCCCGCGCATACGCTGCTGGGCCTATGCTTCGAGGCCGACCCTCCTGCAGGAGCGCCCATGCGGCTGTCCCATGCTCTCCCGGCCGGTTTGCTGGCCCTGACCCTGTCCGCCTGCGGCGGCAAGGCGGCCGACAGCACGCTGTTGCGCGAATCCTTTGACTCGGGCGATACCTATTCGCGCACCGTGCCGGGTACCCCGGCGCAGGCCTGCGAGGCGGCGCGGCGCACCCTGCTCAGCCAGGGCTACGCGATCGCCCGCGCCGATGCCGATGCGGTGGAGGGCAACAAGAACTTCCAGCCGCGCGAAGACGCGCACGAGCAGCTCGTCCTGCGCATTTCCTGCGCGGCACGCGGCGACGAGGCGCTGGTGTTCATCAGCGCGGTGCAGGACCGCTATGCGTTGAAGAAGAGCCCGACTTCTGCAAGCGTCGGCGTCGGCGCGCTGGGTTCGGTGTCGCTGCCGTTCGGCAGCAATGACGACTCGCTGGTGAAGGTGGCCAGCAGCACGGTGCAGGACGCCGACTTCTACCGCCGCTTCTTCGCCCGCCTGCAGCAGTACCTGCCGGCGGCGAAGGCCGGTACTCCTGAGCCGGTACCGCCGGCACCGGTCCCGCCGACGCCCGTTCCGGAACCACGCCCGGCGGCGCCGCTGCCCCCTGCGGCTGCGCCCGCAGCCATGCCAGCCGCGACGTTGCCGGAACCTGCTCCGGCCGAGGCGGTGCCTGCAGTGGATCACGCTGCCGAAGCTGCTGACGTTCCAACGCCGCCCGCTGACACGCCCACGCCGCTGAACTGACCGGGGCCGGGATGGCGCGTCCGCGACTTCCGGTGCTGGCGCTTGCCGTGGCGTTGTCGCTGCCTGGCGCAACGATCGCCGCGCCGACCGACTGCGTGCAGTCTCTGCTGGAACGCCTGGGCTGGCAGCTGGCCCAGGCCGATATCGATGCGCCGCGCGTGCATGGTGGCCCGGTCTGCGGCCGCGGCACGCTGCGCGATGCGCAGGCGGCCGGAGACCTGCGCGTGGAGATGCCGCGTACCTGGTCAGCCGCTCAGCGGGCGCCCTTCCTGCGCACCCTGCTGGACGATCCGGCGACGGTCTGTGCGTACACCTTCGAACTCGGCAACGCGACCCGGCGCGCCGCCACCCGGCTGCAGGACAATCCGGGCTATCGCTTTTCCGGACTGCAGCTGGGCTGGATCGGCTTCGGCCCTGGCGGCGCCGCCGCGCAGGGCTGGGAAGGTTTCCGCAGCCTCGGCCGCGGCTACCAGCCGGCCGGCCGCAACAGCACGGCCCTGCAGGCGTTCTACGACGGCCGCGTGCGCAGCGAGTGCGGGGTGGGCCGCCAGGTCGCACAGCTGGCCACCCAGCGCGAGCTGTACGGCGACGCCGGTTTCGATGCGGCGTTCAGCCCGGCCGAGCTCTCCATCGGCACCTTCCTGACCCTGCACGACACCGACAGCATCCTCCTCGGCAAGCACGCCGGGGAATTCTTCGCCGACGGCAAGGCCGTGCGTACCTCGCGCAGGGGTCGCCAGGCGTTCGTCGGGACGCCGGGTTTCATCGAGCACGTGTTCGACCGCCAGTTCCTGGATGACATCAACAACCAGGCAGAGAACTTCGTGGTGGTGGAGGTGAGCGCGGCGGCGGGCGAGGCGCTGCGCACGCACGGCGGCTTCGCCCACTACGACCGCATCAATCGCCGCATCTGGGCGCTGGCCAGCCAGATTCCCGGGCCGGGACCGCGTCGCTTCGAGCGGCTGCTGTTCGAGCGCGACCCGGACCTGCGTGCGTCGCTGCCGGCGCGGCAGCAGGTGGTGCTGGCTGAACTGGACGCCCTGCTGGACGATCCGTTCTACCAGGGGTTCGTGATTTATGTGCATCCGCGCGGTATACGTCCGGTGGGCTATCACGTGGCACGCCTGCTCGACCGCAATCCGCGCACGCCGTTCGCGTTCGAGCTGGGCCTGCACAACCTGCATACCACGCTGTACCGCCGCTGGGTGGACACCCAACTCCAGCAGTGCGCGGCAGCATCGAGAGATTCGCAACCCGAGCAGAGGTGAGTCATGGAAATTGCAATGATTGGACTGGGGCGCATGGGCGCCAACATGGCCGAGCGGCTGCATCGCGGCGGCCACCGCGTGATCGGCGTCGATCCGGGCGAGGCCGCACGTGCCAGCGCCGCCGAGCGCGGCTTCGAGGTGAGTGCGACCGTCGCCGACGCGCTGGCGACGATGTCGGTACCGCGCGTGGTGTGGCTGATGGTGCCGGCCGGTGAGGTGGTCGACCAGACCCTGGCCTCGCTGTCGCCGCACCTGTCCGAAGGTGATGTGGTGATCGACGGCGGCAATTCGTACTACAAGGATTCGATGCGCCGCGCCGCGCAGCTGCTGGAAGAAGACGTGACCTACATCGACTGTGGCACCAGCGGCGGCGTGTGGGGGCTGCAGGAAGGCTACAGCCTGATGATCGGCGGCGACACCGAAGCAGTGCAGCGCATTGGTGCGATCTTCCGCACCCTGGCACCGGCCGAGGACAGCGGCTGGGCGCACGTGGGGCCGAGCGGGGCAGGGCACTTCTGCAAGATGGTCCACAACGGCATCGAATACGGAATGATGCAGGCCTATGCCGAAGGATTCGCGCTGATGCAGCGCAAGACCGAGTTCAACCTGGACCTGGGCGAGGTTGCGAAGGCGTGGCAGCACGGCAGCGTGGTGCGCTCGTGGCTGCTCGACCTGAGTGCCGACGCGTTGCAGCGCAACCCCCAGCTGGACGGCATCGCCCCGTTCGTGCCCGATTCCGGCGAAGGCCGCTGGACCGTGGCCGAAGCGATCGACCTGGATGTGTCGGCGCCGGTGATTACCCTGTCGCTGCTGGAACGCCTGCGCTCGCGCGAAAAGAATTCCTTCAGCGACCGCATGCTCTCCGCCTTGCGCAACCAGTTCGGCGGCCACGCGATGATGAAGGAGTAACGCGGTCCGATCAGCGCAGGTCCACGCGCCGACCGGTGTCGGCGCTTTCGCGGCCGGCTTCCAACAGGCGCATCAGTTGGAGGGCCTGCTCGGCAGTCACCGGCGGTTCGCCTTCGCCGAGCATCGCGTCGCGGAATGCGGCATAGAAGCGCCGGTAGTCGCCGAGTGCGTTGTCCACGCTCCTGCGTTGCACTTTGCCGTCCTCATCCACCTGCACCTGCTGCCCATGCACCGGGTCCAGCCCCCAGCCCGGTGCGCCTGGCGCGATGCCCTGGCGCAACTGGTCTTCCTGCACGTCGAGGCCGTCCTTCAGGTAACTGCCGTGGCTGCCATGCACCGCGAAGCGCGTTGCGGAGGCCGCCACCAGCGAGCCCGCATGCACGATCGCGCGCAGGCCGGGGTAGTGCAGCACCGCATGGAAATAGTCATCGCTGCGTGCGCCGTCGCGTTGCGCGTCGATGTCGGCACTGATCGCTTCGGGCCAGCCAAACAGCTGCAGCATCTGGTCGAGCAGGTGCGGGCCGAGATCCATCCACAAGCCACTGCCCGGTGCGTCGCTCTCGCGCCAGCGGTCGCGCACCTGCGGGCGGAAGCGGTCGAAGTGCGAATGGCATTCGGCGATCCGTCCCAATGCGCCGGACTCCAGCACGCCACGCAGGCTGAGGTAGTCGGCATCGAAACGCCGGTTCTGGAACACGCTGACTATGCGCTCGGCGCTGCGTGCGGCGTCGACTACGCTGCGCGCTTCGGCCGTGCTCAACGCAAAGGGTTTATCCACCAGCACATGCTTGCCGGCCTGCAGCGCCGCCAATGCCAGCGGCGCATGCTGCTCGTTCGGCGTGGCGATCACCACTGCGTCGATGGCCGGGTCGGCCAGCAGGTCGTCCACCTGCGCGTGCACATGCACGTCGGTGAACGTGCGCAGCAGGCGGTCGCGCTGCGAACTGACGATGGCGTGCAAGGCCAGCCCGGGAGTGTGCTGGATCAGCGGTGCATGGAACACGCTGCCGGCCAGGCCGTAACCGATCAGTCCCACCTGCAGGATCGCGCTCATGAAATCGCCTTTGCTGTATGCGGGGAGTAAGAATAATTGCAATTGATGCAGTGCGGAAACGTGAACCGTTGGGGATCAAGCTGACTGGTTCACGGCGATTTGATGTGGCGGCGACGTCTCGTGTACGCATCGCCGCCGACACTGGCGGCACACACCAGGGAGACACCGCACATGACCAACACTACGCGTAATCTGCTTGCTGCTTCGCTCGCCTTCGGCATGCTGCTGGGCACCTCCGCAGCGATGGCCAAGGATCCGCCGAAGACCACCGACCACAGCGCCATGACCCATGCCGACACGCATGACTCGGCCGAGCCGGTGACCGATACCTGGATCACCACCAAGGTCAAGAGCGACCTGCTGGCCAGCAGCAATGTGTCCGGCACCGACGTCAAGGTGGAAACGGTCAACGGCGTCGTATCGCTGTCCGGCACCGTCGCCACCAAGGCCGAGCACGACAAGGCCGTGATGACCGCCAAGAACATCAAGGGCGTCAAGAGCGTCGACTCGAAGGCGCTGATGGTCGCCGGCGCCGCTGCCAAGCGCTGATCGACACCGCAACGCATTCAGAGGAGGGGCGCGCCGCAGGGCGCGCCCTTTTTTGATGTCTCCGGACTGTCCGGTCCTGTCCCGTATTCACGTTGGTGTGGAGTATATTCACGCCATACATGAACCCGGCCGGGGAGGCCGAGTACGCCATGCCACCGATCGGGTCTTCGTTGGGACACCTGCGCATCCTGCTGGTGGAAGATTCGCCTGACGACGCCGCGCTGATGAGCCGGCAGATGCTCGACGCCGGCCTGCAGGCCAGTTTCGAGCGGGTGGAGACCGCGGCCGAACTGCGCGAGGCACTGCTGCGCTTCGCGCCAGACATCGTGCTGTCCGAACTGGGCATGCCCGGGTTCGCCGGCAACCAGGCGCTGGAGATCGTGCGCGGCTGGCACGCGGACCTGCCCTTCATCTTCGTCTCCGGCACCCTGGGCGAAGAGAACGCGGTGGCGGCCCTGCACCAGGGCGCCAACGACTACATCATCAAGCACCAGCCGGCGCGGTTGCCTTCGGCGGTGGCACGCGCGGTGCGCGATGCGCGCGGGTCCATCGACCGGCAGCGGGTGGAAGCCGAACTGATGCGTGCGCAGCGGCTGGAAAGCCTGTCGCTGCTGGCCGCCGGGCTCAGCCACGACCTCCGCAACATCCTGCAGCCGCTGTTGATCATGCCCGAGCTACTCAAGGCCCGAACCCCGGACCCGCAGCTGCACCACCTGGCCGACGTGATCGCCGAGTGCGGCCGGCGCGGGCATGAAATGGCCGAGTCGATGCTGTCGTTCGTACGCGGGTCGCGCAACGCTCGCGAACGCATCCAGGTCGCGCACCTGTTCGACGCGATCGGGCTGCTGCTGCGCAGTACGCTGCCGGCGCAGGTCAGCCTGCACCTGGAGGTGGTTGACCCGGCGCTGGCGGTGGACGCCAACTACACCGAACTGCAGCAGGTGCTGCTGAACCTGGCGCTCAATGCGATCCAGGCCATGCCCGATGGCGGCCGCCTGACCCTGCGCGCCGAAGCCGATGCCGATCCACGCGGCGTGGAGCGGCTGCGCCTGTCGGTGAACGACGAGGGCGTGGGCATGGGGCCGGAGGTGATGGCGCGCCTGTTCAATCCGTTCTTCACCACCAAGCCCAACGGCACCGGCCTGGGCCTGATCTCCTGCAAGCGCATCATCGAAGGCGCCAAGGGCAGCATCCAGGTCGCCAGCACCCCCGGCGTCGGCAGCTGTTTCGTGCTGCTGCTGCCGATCCGCGCCGAAGTTGTCGAGGAGGCACCGCTGGCGCCGCCGGTGGCCGCCGGTGCCGGGCAGTCGATCCTGGTGGTGGACGCCGAGGCGACCCGGCTCTCGCTGCTGGGCAATGCGCTGTCCAGCCAGGGCTACCACCTGCAGCTGGCCTCCGACGGTGGCGCGGCGCTGCGCTGGATGCAGCAGGAAGCGATGCCGGCGCTGGTCATTGCCGACGCCGGCGACAAGCTGCTCTCGGCCGGCCACCTGCTGGATGAAATGGCCGCACTGGGTTACCACGGCCCGGCGCTGGTGCTGGAGGACGTGGACGAACCGGCGCCGCTGCAGGAATACCCCACCGGCGTGAGCGTCCACGTGCTGCGCAAGCCGCTCGAAATGCAGCAGGTGTTCCGCTCGGTCGCCGACGCGTTGGGGTGATTGCAGGCACCGCGTGGAGCCGGCCAGCGGCCGGCACTACACGGGTGGGTCAAGCGTCGGTAGTGCCGGCCGCCGGCCGGCTCCACGCAATGCCGGCTTCACCCCTCCCAGGGAAACCTTGGCAGCGACGCCACCGCCTGCTCCAACCGCCGCGACCAGTTCCCGTGGATCTCCGCATACAAGGGGCTGTCGCCGGCCAGCCGCATGCGGTGGCTGATCCGCAGGTCGCCGGCGCGCAGCAGCACCAGGTCCACCGGCAGGCCGACCGACAGGTTGGAGCGGATGGTGGAGTCCAGCGACACGATCGCGGTGCGTGCGGCGTCGTCCAGGTGGGTCTGCGGGCGGATGATGCGGTCCAGGATCGGCTTGCCGTACTTGGACTCGCCGATCTGCAGGAACGGGGTCTCCGGCGAGGCCGCAATCGCGTTGCCCAGCGGATAGATCATGTACAGCCCCGGATGCTCGCCGCCGACCTGGCCGCCCAGGATCAGCGTGGCTTGGGTGTTGACCCCGTCATGGCCGTGCTCGGGGTTGCTGCATTTGACCTGGCTGTCCACCAGCACCCGGCCCACGTACTCGGCGACCTCGAACAGGTGCCGGTAGGCGCGCAGGTTTTCCGGCCGCTGTTCCTCGACGTCGCGGTGCAGCCGCGAGATCAGCAACTGGGTGGTGGCGAGGTTGCCGGCGGCCATGATGACGAAGCTGGCCTGGCCCGGGAACTCGAATTCGTGCAGCTTGCGGTGCACGCGAACGTCGTCCAGCGACGCGTTGGTACGGGTATCGGCGGCGAAGACCAGGCCTTCATCCACCGCAATGCCGACGCAATAGGTCATGTCGGTGTCCTATGATGTGCACCCCGATTCTATGCGGTGACCCTGTTGGTCCTGTGTGGATTCGCCCCACGTACGCTGAATACCATGACCACTGTGCTCCTGAGCCTGGGCAGCAACCTGCAGCCGCAACAGCATCTTCACGCCGCGGTGGCCGTGCTGCGCCAGCGTTTCGGCGATATCCGGGTGTCCCCGGCCTACCGCACCGCGGCGGTGGGGTTCGACGGCCCGGCCTTCCTCAACAATGCGGTGGCGCTGGAAACCGACATGCCGCTGGAGGCGCTGGACACCTGGCTGCATGCGGTGGAAGACGCGCACGGGCGCGACCGCAGCGGGCCGCGTTTCAGCGACCGGACCCTGGACATCGACGTGGTGTTCTACGGCGACCTGATCGTGGAAGGCCCCGGCCACCTGCGCATTCCGCGTCCCGAGCTGAAGCACGCCTTCGTGCTCAAGCCGCTGGCAGACATCGCGCCGGACTTCGTGGACCCGGTCAGCGGGCTGACCCTGGCCGCGTTGTGGAAGGCGCACAAGCAATACGACGACGCGTTCGAGGTCGTCGAACTGGGGTAATCCCCATCACGACAACATCCGCCCCCCGTCCACCCGCAACGTGTGCCCGGTCACAAACGGGGCGTCGTTGACCAGCCAATACACCGCCTCGGCGATTTCCTCCACCGTCCCGGTACGGCCCAGCGGCGTGCGCGTCAGCAGCGCCTGCTGCGCATAGTCGTCCTTGCCCTGTTCGGGCCACAGGATCGCGCCCGGCGCCACCGCATTGACCCGGACCTTGGGCGCCAGCTCCAGCGCCAGCGAACGGGTTACCATTTCCAGCGCCGCCTTGGCCGCCGCATAGACCGGGTGGTCGCGCATCGGCTGGGTGCCGTGCAGGTCGGTCAGGTTGACGATGCAGCCCTGGTGGCGGCGCAGCTGCGAGGCCGCCGCCTGGGCCAGCAGCAGCGGCGCGCGGGCGTTGACCGCGAACAGGTCGTCCCACTGCTCGGCGGTGATCTGGCCGAGCAGGGTGGGGTAGAAGTTGGAGGCATTGTTGACCAGCGCGTCCAGCCGCCCGAACTGGGCCACGGTCTGTTCGACCATGTCGGGCAGGGCCTCGGCGTCGCGCAGGTCGGCCTGCAGGGCCAGCACGCTGCCCGGGCGCAGCATGTCCAGGTCGAAGGCCATCTGCTGCAGCTCGGCGGTGGAGGTGTTGGCGTGCAGCACCACCGACCAGCCACAGGAGTGGAACTGGCGGGCAATCGCGGCGCCGATCCGGCGCGCGCTGCCGGTGATCAGCACGACGGGTGTGGTGGCGGTCATCGGGGCTCCTTGCGGCTCGGCTATGCTGTGCATTGTCACCGCAATCGCCTGCACCATGCATTCTTCCCTGCCCACGCCCGACACCGACGCCCTGGCCCACAGCGACGAACTGGCCGCCGCCCTGCGCGCGGAGATCCTCGCCAACGGCGGTGCGATGCCGTTTGCCCGGTTCATGGAGCTGAGCCTGTATGCGCCCGGCTACGGCTATTACAGCGCCGGGTCCAGCAAGTTCGGCGAGGCCGGCGACTTCACCACCGCGCCGGAAATGGGCCCGCTGTTCACCGCGACCTTGGCCAACGCGATCGCCCCGGTCATGCAGCAGCTCGGGCCGGAAGCGCGATTCCTGGAGCTGGGCGGCGGCAGCGGCGCATTCGCCGAGATCCTGCTCAAGCGCATGCTGGAACTGGACGCCCTGCCCGAGCGTTACGCGATCCTGGAACCGAGTGCGGACCTGCGCGAACGCCAGCGCGAGCGCCTGGAACGGGCGCTGGTACCGCCCCTGTTTGCCCTGGTGGAATGGCTGGACGCCCCGTTCGACGACGACTGGGACGGCGTGGTGTTCGCCAACGAAGTGATCGACGCCCTGCCCACGCCGCGCTTCCTCGCGCGCGACGGCATGGTGTACGAGGAAACCGTGGAGCTGGATGCCGACGGCGCGTTCATGCGCGGCGCGCAGCCGGCCGACGCGATGCTTACCTCGGCCGTGCGCCATCTGGAACGCTACCGCGAAAAGCCCTTTGCCGACGGCTACCGCTCCGAGCTGCTGCCGCACCTGCCGTACTGGATCCAGGCGGTGGCCGGCGGGCTCAAGCGCGGCGCGATGCTGTTCGTCGACTACGGCTACCCGCGCAACGAGTTCTACAACGACGACCGCGATGACGGCACCGTGCGCGCGTTCTACCGCCACCACGTGCACAACGACGTGTTCCTGTGGCCGGGCCTGCAGGACCTGACCGCCTCGGTGGACTTCACCGCGCTGGCCGAAGCCGGGACCCATGCCGGCTTCGAGCTGGCCGGGTACTGCACGCAGTCCAGCTTCCTGCTCGGCAACGGCTTGGACGCGCTGTTGTCGCTGGCCGAAGGCCGTGCCGACGAGGTGGGCAAGCTGCGCCTGCGCGACCAGGTCAAGAAGCTCACCCTGCCCAGCGAAATGGGCGAGCGTTTCCAGGTGATGGGGTTCCAGCGCGACGTGGATTTCGAACCGGCGTTCGCGCTCGGCGACCTGACCTGGCGCCTCTGAGATGCTGCCCACCGGGATGTTGAAGCCGCTGCGCTTTCCGCGCCTGTGGCTGGGGCTGTGGTGGCTGGCGATCGTGAGCACGATCGTGGTCTGCCTGATCCCGCCGCCGCCGCTGGCGTTGCCGCCCAACAGCGACAAGGTCGAGCATTTCCTCGCGTATTTCCTGTTGGCCTCGGCGGCGGTACAGATCTACCGCACGCGCACGGCGCTGCTGTGCGCCGGCGCCGGGTTGGTGCTGCTGGGCGTCGGCATTGAATTCCTGCAGGGCGCGCTGACCACCAACCGCATGGCCGACCCGATGGATGCGCTGGCCAACACGACCGGCGTGATCGCTGGCATGGCGGTGGTTTTCACCCCGCTGCGGGATCTGTTGATCCGCCTGAAGGGGTAGTGCCGGCCGCCGGCCGGCTCCAGGTGAAACCTGCTACCCCGAGGCGCCGGCCAGCGGCCGGCACTACGGATCAGCGCGGGACCAGGGTCAACTCGTCCAGCACCCACATCGTCGGGCGCGTATCGCCGGTGAAACGCACGCACAGGTCCTGACGGCCCTTCAGCGAACGCGGCAACTTCGCTTCCAGCGTGATGAAGCCATCCGCACCCGGCTTGGCCGGCAGCGGCACGCTGGCCAGCGGCTTGCCGTCGCACTGCGCGTTGAGGATGTCCATCTCGCCATGCGCGCTGCGTGCCTTCACGAAGCGACGCTGCGGCTCGTCGTGCGCCAGCTGGAAGTAGTACGGAATCTGCCCGGCGCGCACGCGCACGCTGGCGATGCCGTCCACGTCTGCCTTCTCCCACAGCCAGCACGGGTTGAAGATGTTGACGTTGAAGATCGCACGCTCGCCTTCCAGCGGGCCGTCGTCTTCCAGCCGCAGCAGCAGCTTGCCTTCGCCCGGGCACATCGCCAGGTGCTCGTCGTTGCGGGTCAGCAACGACTGCGCGGTGATGTCGAAGCGGCTGGCCGCCTTGGCCAATGCCTCGCCGTTGAAGAAGGTCGCGGCCTGCACGCCCACCGGCAGCGGCTGGGTCAGCGGCGCGGTGTAGCGCGGCGACTGCGCGGTCACTGCACTGCCGTCCACGCTGTAGCGGATCTCGTAGTTGAGCGGATTGCGCAGCGCCAGCGTGGCGGTGCCGGCCTTGCGGTCATCGCTGACGTCGGCTTCCACTTCGAACGGCGTCTGCGCGTACGCGATCCCCATCGCCTGCCAGCGCTGCAGCTGCGACGGCAGCCGGGCCAGGAAGTCGGCGAAGTCGCGGCGGTCGCGCGGCGTCCAGCCGGTTTCGGCCACCGCGGCAAGGCGCGGGAACACGTTGTGGTGCAGCCGCGCGACGCTGCGGGTGTGCTCGGTGAACATGTTGGCCTGCAGGCCCAGGATGTGCTGTTCCTTGTCCCTGGCCAGCGCGTCGGGCACCGGTTCGAAGCCGTACACGCGGCCCAGCGGAGTGGTCAGCGGGCGGCCGGGCGGCTCGTTCTCCGAGTTGGTCTGCAGGTAGTCCATGTACATGTCGGTCACCGGCGACATCACCACGTCGTGGCCTTCGCTGGCGGCCTTCAGGCCGCCTTCGGTGCCGCGCCAGGACATCACCGTGGCCTCCGGCGGCAGGCCGCCTTCAAGGATTTCGTCCCAGCCGATCAGGCGGCGGTCGTGCTGCTCCAGGAACTTCTCCAGGCGCTTGATCAGGTGCGCCTGCATTTCATTCTCGGTGCCCGCGCCGACCTCGCGCATGCGTTCCTGCACGCGCGCGTTGGCTTCCCACTGATCCTTCACTGCCTCGTCGCCGCCGACATGCACGTACTTGGCCGGGAACAGTTCGATGACCTCTTCGAGCACGTTTTCCAGGAACTCGAAGGTGCTTTCCTCGGTGTTGAACAGGTTCGGGAACACGCCCCATTCGCTCAGCGGCTGCAGCGGCGTGTCGATGGTGCCGAGTTCGGGGTAGGCGGCAATCGCGGCGGTTGCGTGGCCCGGAACGTCGATTTCCGGAATCACCTGGATGTGGCGCGCGGCCGCATAGGCGATCACTTCACGGATCTGGTCCTGGGTATAGAACCCGCAGTAGGGGCGCGGTGCGCCGGTGACCGGGTCGCGGCCGCCATCGCCGGCCGGAATGCGGCAGCTGCCGACGCCGGTCAGCTTCGGGTAGCGCTTGATCTCCATGCGCCAGCCCTGGTCGTCGGTGAGATGCCAGTGGAAGGTGTTGAGCTTCTGTTCGGCCATCGCGTCGAGCACGCGCTTGATCTCGTCCAGGCTCTGGAAGTGGCGGGCCGAGTCCAGCATCAGGCCGCGCCAGCTGAAGCGCGGCGCGTCGTCGATCTTCAGCGCCGGCACCACGCCGTTGCTGCCGCCGGTAAGCAGCTGCGAAAGGGTGGCCGCGCCGTAGAACAGGCCAGCTTCGGTCGCGGCCTGCACGGTCACGCCGCGCGCATCGCTGCGCAGCTGGTAACCCTCCGCACCGGTCTTGAGGGTGGCATCCAGCACGAAGCGGATGCCATCGGTGCCGCGCGCGCTGGCGACCTTCAACGACGGGCCGCCGCTGTGCTGCAGCTGGGTGGCGAACAGGCCGGCCACGCGCTGCGCGGCCGCACCCTGCGCACGCAGCGCGGTGGTGGAGGTAACGGTATAGCCCGCGCCTTCGAGGCGTTGCAGCTGGGCGGGGGCGGGAATCAGGGGCAGCGAGCCGGGCAGGGCACGCGGACCGTCCGGGGCCTGGGCGTCGGTGGCCTGGGCCAGCGGCGCCAGGGAGAGTGCCAGTGCGAACGAAAGCAGCGACAGCGAGGTACGACGGGTGCGGGTCTGCATCGGGTCATTCCTTTGGTGCGGTGTGAAAAAAAAACGGGCCCGGATATCCGGACCCGTTTCAGGTGAGGCGTAGAGCCGGGGTGTGCCCGGCTCCTGCTGCGTAGTGCCGGCCGCTGGCCGGCTCCACGCAATGGATCAGTACTTGAAGCGGAAGTTCAGATAGTACTGACGACCGTTGGAGTAGAACGAGGTCGGGATCGACGCGCTCTGGTAGTACTTGTAGGTCGGGTTGTTGAGGTTCAGGCCGTCCAGGGTGATGCTCATCCACTTGGTCGGCGAGTAGCTCAGCGAGGCCGACAGCGTGCCGAAATCATCCTGGTAGTACGGGTTGGCACCGGACAGGCTGATCAGGAACGAGGAGCGGCGGGTGTAGCTGACGCGCGCACCGAAGGTGTCGTTCTCGAAGAAGGCGCCCACGTTGTAGGTGTTCTTCGAGGTGCCCAGCAGGTTGTGGCTGCCGTCGGCCCAGGTGTGCGCCGAGCTGCCGTTGGCGTAGGTGTAGTTGGCGTTGATGCCGAAGTTCTCGCCGATCGGCTGCTCGTACGCCACTTCCACGCCGGTGACCTTGCCGTCGGCATTGATCGGGGTGGAGACAGCGTAGGTTTCAAGCTGGTTGGTCAACTCGCTGAAGAGCTGCTTGTTGATCACGTCGAAGGCGATGTAGTCCTTCAGGTCGATGTGGTACGCACCGACCGACAGCAGGCCGCGCGGCATGAAGTACCACTCCAGGTTGGCGTCCAGGTTGGAGCCGATGGTCGGCTTCAGTTCCGGGTTACCGCCACCGCCGGTCTTGTTCAGGTCCGAACCCCAGGCAGACGCGCCCAGTGCCGAGTAATCCGGCAGGGTCTGGGTCTGCGACGCGGCGACGCGCAGCACCAGGTTGTCGTCCAGGTCGAACTTGATGTTGGCGCTCGGCAGCACGCGGCTGTGCTTGTTCTGGAAGGCCTGGCGCTGCCACATGCCGAACAGGCTGCTGACGTCGGCGCGGGCCGGGTCGCTCACGGCGAGGTACGTGTCGATGTCCTGCTTGATGTCGACGTAGCGCAGGCCGACGTTGCCGCTCCACCAGTCACCGGCGAAGTTGGCCTGCACGTAACCGGCGAAGTTCTTCTCCTTCACCTTCCACTCGGCGCCGTAGTTGTGGCGACCGGTCGGACCGTCGTTGTTGGACAGCCAGGTGGAGTTGTTGATGATCGCGGTCTTCAGCGCGTCCGGGGTGTAGTACCAGATATCGCGCGGGAAGTTGCCACCGATGCCGCTGGCGAAGTTGCCCGGGTAGCTGCCGGTGGCGCTGCCCTGCAGGGCCGACCAGATGTCGCCCGGGCTGGCGCCTTCCGGCGACAGCGCTTCACGTTCGTGGTCGGCGAAGCGCAGGCCGAAGTCGATCGAACTCAGCGCGCCGCCGTTGCCGAAGTACTGGTTGAAGTCGAGCGAAGCCCAGTCTTCCTGGTCTTCCGCCTTGACCTGCTGGTTGCCCCAGGTGCCGAAGCTGCTCACGCCGTTCGGGCTGGTGTCGCCGCCCACGTTCCAATCCACCGGCGAACCGGCGCCGTGCGTGGCCCAGCTGGCGCCGCCGCCCTGGCCCAGGGTTACCTCGGCAATGAACTGGCGCGGGGTCTCGCCGGTGCCCTTGGTGGTGCCGGCCTGGAACTTGGCTTCCAGGTTGTCGTTGATCTGCCAGTCGGCGTCGAAGGTGACGTAGCTGGTCTTGGCCGAGGCTTCACGGTAGATCATGTCGTACACGGCGTAGTTGGTACCCGGCACGCCTGCGTAGGTGGCATTGCTGAGCACGCCGTCGTTGATCGTGTAGCCGGGGTTCGGCGCCTGCGACTTGGCGAAGTTGCCGCCCCACATCATGTAGTTGCGGTTGTAGTTGTTGGCTTCCAGTTCCGAGGTGAACCCGCTCAGGCCCAGGGTCAGGTTGTCGATCGGCTTCCACTGGAAGGTGAGCAGGCCGCCCTTGCGCTCACGGGTCTGCTCGAACAGCGTCGAACCGAGCAGGCCCGGCACGTTCACGCCGATCAGGTCCGGATTGGTCGCGGCAACCGGATCGGTGGCGGCGATCTTGAAGAAGCCGCCCGGGATTTCCTGCGCTTCACGGCGCAGTTCGCGCTTCTGGTAGAAGGCCTGCAGCAGCACGCCGAAGGTGTTGCTGTCGTTCTTCCAGTTGACCAGGCCCGAGAACTGCGGATCGGTCGAATCGGCCTGGTCCGAACGCACCGCACCGAGCGAGGCTTCGGCGCTGAACGGCTTGGAGAACTGCAGCGGGGTGCGGGTGATGATGTTGACTGTACCGGTGGTGCCGCCGTCCTGCAGCTTGGCCTGCGAGGACTTGTTCACTTCCACCGAGCTGACCAGCTCGGACGGCAGCAGCGAGTAGCTGACGCTGCGGCCCACGTTGTTGCCCTGGCTGAGCACGAACCAGTCGGCCGAACCGACGCTGTGGCCGTCGATCAGGGTCTGGGTCAGGCTCGGGGCGGTGCCGCGCAGGCTGACGCGGTCGGCTTCGTCGAAGCCGCCTTCGTCGGCGCTGGCCGAGCTGATGTTCACGCCCGGCAGGCGCTGCAGGGTGTCGGCCACGTTGTGCGCCGGCAGCTTGCCGACGTCTTCGGCGGTGACCACTTCCAGGCGCGCATTGGCTTCACGCTTGGTGTCGAGCGACTTTTCCATCGAGCCGCGGATACCGGTGACGGTCACGGTGTCCAGGTCGGTGGCGGTGGGCTGGGCTTCCTGCGCGTGGGCGCCGAACGCGATACAGCTGAAAATGGCTGCCGAAAGCAGGCTGATACGGTGGTTCATGATGTCTCTCCTCATCAATCGTGTGTGCGCCAGCGACGGCGTTCGGTTAGAGATGCGTACAACCTTGCCCAGCGACCGTTGCCGGTGCGCGACTTACTTCTGGAACTGATTCAAGCGTCCGTGCGGCCGAGGTACCAGCTGGCGGCGCCGATGACGCCCAGTTGCCCGTGCTCGACCACCTTCACGGGAATACGTTCCAGCGCCTCGCGCATCGGCCCCTTGTTGAGGTAACGGGCGACGAAGGTGCTGTTCAACAGGAATTCGCGGATCTGCGGCAGGATCCCGCCGGCCAGGTACACGCCGCCATGGGCGCCGTACTGCAGGGCCATGTCGCCGATGGTGCTGCCGAGCAGGCCGCAGAACACTTCCAGGCTCTGGCGCGCCAGCACGTCCTGGTCGCTGACGGCCGCGGCGGTGATCGCATCGGGGGTGGCCAGCACCGCCGGCTGCCCTTCGATCGCGCAGAGCGCGCGGTACAGATTCATCAGGCCAGGGCCGGACAGCGCGTGCTCGACCGAGACGTGCGCGTGCTCGCGCTGCATCTGGCGGACGATGGCCATTTCCAGTTCGGTGCTGACCGCCAGGGTCGGCTGGCCCGCTTCGGTGGCCAGCACCACCGCACCGTGCGCGGTGGGAATCCACAGGGCGGCGCCGAGCCCGGTGCCGGGGCCGACCACCAGGGTCGGGCCGCGCGGCGCCGTGGCCGGACCGGTCAGCTGCAGTACGCCGCTGGCGTCGACCTGGGCGGCGGCGTAGGCCACCGCTTCGAAGTCGTTGACGATGTACACCGCTTCCAGGCCCAGGTCGCGCTCGATCTGCCGGGCCGACAGCGGCCACGGCACGTTGGCGGTGATCACGGTGCCGTCTTCGCGGGCGTAGCCGGCCGTGGCCACCACGCAGTGCGCGGGGCGCTCGCCGTCGGCGATGAAGGCCGACAGGATCGCGCTCAGGCCGGGGTAGTCGGCATTGCGGAACTTGCGGTACTCCAGCAGCTCCACCGGGTGGGCCGGGTCGGCGCTGGCCTGCACGCGGGCCACGCGGACGTGCGTGCCACCCACGTCGGCAGCCAGGAACGGCGGCATCGCGGGGCTGGCATGGGCCGGTAAGGCGTGGGCGGCTGCGGTCACTCGGACTCCCCTGGGATGCGTACGGCCGGGTCTGGCACCCGGCGATTGAGCGGAGTCTGTAATCGTTCTGACAACGATGTCAACGATAACCTCACACTTTCGATGCTGCGCCGCAGCGACCTGTGTCACAAGAAAACGTTTTCATGCCGATGTCGTAAAGATTTCGCAAAGCGGCTGCAACCAAAGGCCCCGTGAAGGCGGGGCGGGCGGTTGCCGGGTATTTGCGCAGCTGCAGCATGGGGTTTTCGAGCGCTGCCGCCGAAACCAGTTGTTGACAAAGACCAGTGGCCCATCGAATAAATGTGACAACGTTGTTCCCAGCCACTCTTCCGACGCCGCCTGCGTGCCGTCGATGCAGGAGCCTTCCCGATGTCTGCAGTGCCTGCTGCTTCCGCGCGTTCGAGCGTGGCCACCTCGATCCTGATCATCGGGGTGCTGTTCTTCCTGATCGGCTTCTTCACCTGGCTCAACGGCCCGCTGATCACCTTCGTCAAACTGGCCTTCGAGCTGGACGAGGTCGGCGCCTTCCTGGTGCTGATGGTGTTCTACCTGTCTTACTTCTTCCTGGCGCTGCCAGCCTCGTGGATCCTCAAGCGCACCGGCATGAAGAAGGGCCTGAGCCTGAGCCTGCTGGTGATGGCCGCCGGTGCGGTGGTGTTCGCCCACTTCGCGCAGCAGCGCTGGTACCCGGGCGCGCTCAGCGGCCTGTTCATCATCGGCAGCGGGCTGGCCCTGCTGCAGACGGCGGTGAACCCGTACATCAGCATCCTCGGCCCGATCGAGACCGCCGCGCGCCGCATCGCGCTGATGGGCATCTGCAACAAGATCGCCGGCATGATCGCGCCGTTCCTGATCGGCACCCTGGTGCTGCATGGCATCGGCGACCTGTCCGACCAGGTGGCCGCCGCCGATCCGGTGACCCGCAACGCCCTGCTGGACACCTTCGCGGCCAAGATCCAGATGCCGTACATGGCCATGGCCGGGCTGCTGGTCGTGCTCGCGGTGGGCGTGCTGTTCTCGCCGCTGCCGGAAATCAAGACCGCCGAAGCCAACGCCACTCCGGCGCGCGCGCCCGGCGTGGCCGAACGCACCAGCATCTTCCAGTTCCCGCACCTGTGGCTGGGCGTGCTGTGCCTGTTCGTATACGTGGGCGTGGAAGTGATGGCCGGTGACGCCATCGGTACCTACGGCCACGGCTTCGGCCTGCCGCTGGACCAGACCAAGCTGTTCACCTCGATCACCCTGTTCGCCATGCTGGTCGGCTACCTGGCCGGCCTGGCGCTGATCCCGCACGTGGTCTCGCAGTCGCGTTACCTGAGCATCTCGGCCAGCCTGGGCGTGCTGTTCTGCATCGGCGCGCTGTTCACCCATGGCTATGTGTCGGTGGGCTTCGTGGCCGCGCTGGGCTTTGCCAACGCGATGATGTGGCCGGCGATCTTCCCGCTGGCCATCCGCGGCCTGGGCCGCTTCACCGAAACCGGTTCGGCGTTGCTGGTGATGGCCATCGCCGGTGGCGCGATCATCCCGCAGGCGTTCGCGGTGCTGAAGCAGCATTTCGACTTCCAGTTCGTGTTCGCCGCACTGATGGTGCCGTGCTACCTGTACATCCTGTTCTACTCGCTGCGCGGCTACCGGATCGGCCTGCCCCGCGACGGGCAGTGATCGGCGATGATGGACGCCCAACCGGTGAGCCAGGAAAAGAGCATGCGTAGAGCGACCATCAAGGATGTCGCCGAGCGGGCCAAGGTGTCGTTGAAGACCGTTTCGCGAGTCATCAACAACGAACCGTCGGTGATGCAGGCCACGCGCGCGCGCGTGCTGCGTGCCATCGCCGAGCTGGACTACGAGCCGGATCCCGCTGCACGCAACCTGCGCACCGGCACCACCCTGGTGATTGGGCTGGTCTACGACAACCCGAACCCGTACCACATCATCGGCGTGCAGAACGGCGTGCTCGCCGCGTGCCGCGAAACCGGATTCGGGCTGCAGATCCATCCCTGCGATTCCAGCTCGCCGATGCTGGCCGAAGAACTGGCCGACTGGGTGCAGCGTTCGCGCCTGGCCGGGCTGGTGCTGACCGCACCGATGTCCGAGCGTCGCGATCTCGTGGCCGCGCTGACCGCACGCGGGATAAAGCTGGTGCGCATCATCGCCGCCACCGCCGACCCGCAGGACGGCGCCTGCGTGTTCGTGGACGACCGCGAGGCCGCCTACGAGATCACCGAACACCTGATCCAGCTCGGCCACCAGCGCATCGGCTTCCTCTGGGGCGGCTCCTCGCACCGTTCCAGCGGCGAGCGCCACGCCGGCTACGAAGCGGCGCTGCGCGACTACGGCATTCCGCACGACAAGCACCTGGTGGTGCAGGGCGACTACACCTTCGACGACGGCTTCCGCGGCGCGCGACGCCTGCTGGCGCTGCGCGAACCGCCCACCGCCATCTTCGGCTCCAACGACGAAATCGCGGCCGGCGTGCTGGCCGCGGCGAAGTCGGCCGGCATGAACGTGCCCTATGACCTCTCCATCGCCGGCTTCGAGGACAGCCCGTTCTCGCGCCAGTCCTGGCCGCCGCTGACCACTGCCAAGCAGGCCACCGAAGACATCGCCCGGCATGCCGCGCGCCTGCTGATCGCGCAGCTGCGAAGCGACGCCTACGACGACGCGCCGCTGCAGCTGCAGAACCAGGGCTTCGTGCCGCAGCTGATCGTGCGCGGTTCCACCGCTCCGATGCGGCCGCTGGCCGCGCGTCCCCCCACCCCAGAAACCACCTGAGTCCCGCATGTCCCTGCCCGCCCCGCACGACACCCTGATGTTCCGCGAAGCCGCCGAAGCGGCCGACGTGATCGC
The DNA here is from genome assembly GCF_002893095.1 of Stenotrophomonas sp. VV52. GTDB lineage: Bacteria > Pseudomonadota > Gammaproteobacteria > Xanthomonadales > Xanthomonadaceae > Stenotrophomonas > Stenotrophomonas aracearum. Next base: position 26,726 of record NZ_PKQQ01000002.1, read on the forward strand.
TGCGCAGTTCGCGCGCAATGAAGCGACCGTGCAGACGCTGGCCGCGACCCTGCGCGCGGCGCCGCCGCCGTTCGTGGTGACCTGCGCACGCGGCAGCTCGGACCACGCTGCGACGTATGCCAAGTACCTGCTGGAGACGAAGCTCGGCCTGGTGACCGCCTCGGCCTCGCCGTCGGTGGGCTCGGTGTACGAAGCGCCGCTGCAGCTGCGCGGGGCGCTGTACATCGTCATCTCGCAATCCGGCAAGAGCCCGGACCTGCTGCGCAATGCCGAAGCCGCGCGTGCGGCCGGCGCGCGCGTGGTGGCACTGGTCAACGTGGAAGATTCGCCGCTGGCGCAGCTGGCTGAAACGGTGATTCCGCTCGGCGCGGGCGCCGAACGCAGCGTGGCGGCGACCAAGAGCTACCTGGCCTCGCTGTCGGCGATCCTGCAGCTGGTGGCGTACTGGAGCCAGGATGCCGGCCTGGTCGCTTCGCTGAAGACCTTGCCCGACGCCCTGCGCCAGGCCTGGAACAGCGACTGGACGGCCCTGACCGACGGCCTGGTGCCGGCGCACAACCTGTTCGTGGTCGGCCGCGGCCTGGGCCTGGGCGCCGCCCAGGAAGCCGCACTGAAGTTCAAGGAAACCTGCGGCCTGCACGCCGAGGCCTACAGCTCGGCCGAGGTCAAGCATGGCCCGATGGCGCTGGTTGGGCCGGGCTTCCCGGTACTGGCCTTCGCACAGCCAGACGAAACCGGTGCGGGCACCCGCGCCGTGGCGGCCGAGTTCGCCGCGCGTGACGCGCAGGTGTGGCTGGCCGCGCCGGACGGCGACCTGCCGCTGCCGCAGGCACCGCACCCGGCCTGCGCGCCGCTGCTGACCGTGCAGGCGTTCTACCGCGCGATCAACGCGCTGGCGCTGCGTCGCGGCCACAACCCGGACCTGCCGCCGCACCTGAACAAGGTTACGGAGACCGTCTGATGAAGACTGTCCTGCGCAATGCGCGGATCCTGACCGCTGACGGCTTCCGCGACGATCTCGCGGTGGTGATCGAAGCGGGAAAGATCAGCGCGCTGCTGTCTGATGCCGCCCCGCAGCTGGGCAGTGCGGCCGAACAGGTGGACCTCGGCGGCGGCTGGCTGCTGCCGGGCTTCATCGATGCGCAGGTCAACGGCGGCGGCGGCGTGCTGTTCAACAATACGCCCGACGTGGAAAGCCTGCGCACGCTGGCGGCGGCGCACCGCCGCTTCGGCACCACCGCGCTGCTGCCGACCCTGATCAGCGACGACGTGCAGGTGATGCGCACCGCAATTGACGCCACCCGCACCGCCATCGAACAGGGCGTGCCCGGCGTGATCGGCATCCACCTGGAAGGCCCGTACATCGCGCCGGGGCGCAAGGGTACCCACGACGCCAGCAAGTTCCGCGTGCCAGATGCGGACGAGATCGCGATGGCGGCCTCGCTCGACAACGGCGTGACCCTGCTGACGCTGGCGCCCGAACGGGTGCCGCTGGACAGCATCCGCGCGCTGGTCGAGCGCGGCGTGATCGTCGCCGCCGGGCATACCGCGGCAACGTATGAAGAGGCGCGCGCCGGGCTGGACGCTGGCATCCGCGGCTTCACCCACCTGTACAACGCGATGTCGCCGTTGACCGGTCGCGAACCCGGCGCGGTCGGCGCGGCGCTGGAAGACCGCGACAGCTGGATCGGCATCATCGCCGACGGCGTGCACGTGCACCCCGGCAGCCTGCGCGTGGCGCTGGCGGCCAAGCCCGCGGGCAAGGTCATGCTGGTCACCGACGCAATGTCGCCGGTGGGCGCCGACAGCCCCAGCTTCGAGCTGTATGGCGAAGTGATCACCGTGGTGGATGGTGTGGTGCGCAATGCGGCCGGCGCGCTCGCCGGGTCGGCGCTGGACATGGTCACCGCCGTGCGCAATGCGGTGAACCTGCTCGGCCTGCCGCTGGACGAAGCCGCGCGCATGGCCTCGCGCTACCCGGCGCAGTTCCTCAACGTGGACGACCGCCTGGGCGAGATCGCCGAAGGCTACCAGGCCGACCTGGTGCTGCTCGACGACGCGCTGCAGGTCCGTGCGACCTGGATCGCCGGCCAGCGCGAGGACGCATGAACACCTCCGCATCGGTGCGCATGGGCTCCATCGACGCCCTGCGCGGACTGACCGTGGCCGCGATGCTGCTGGTCAACAATCCGGGCGACTGGGGCCACGTGTATGCGCCGCTGCTGCATGCGGACTGGCACGGTTTTACTCCCACCGACCTGATCTTCCCGCTGTTCCTGTTCATTGCCGGCGTGTCGATGGCGTGGAGCCTGGTGCCGCGTGCGGTCGACCCGCTGCTGCGCCCGGCGCTGGGGCGCACGCTGCTGCAGCGTGCGCTGCGCATCCTGCTCGCCGGCGCGCTGCTGCACGTGTTGGCGTGGTGGCTGTTCGACCTGCCGGCGTACCGGGTGTGGGGGGTGCTGCAGCGGATCGCGCTGTGCGTGGCGGTGGTGGGCCTGCTGGCCATCCATGCGCGTGCACGCACGCACTGGCTGGTGCTGGGTGCGCTGCTGCTGGGCTACACCGCGTTGCTGCTCGGTGCCGACACGCTGGCGCCGTGGCACAACCCGGTGAGCCGCGTGGACACCGCGCTGTTCGCGCCGTTCCTGTACAAGTACGACGCGATCACCAGACTTGGCCATGACCCCGAAGGCCTGCTCAGCAGTGCCGGCGCGATCGCCACCACGCTGCTGGGACTGATCGCCGGCAGCTGGCTGCGTGCAGGGCGGCGCGGCGCGCTCGCCGGCCTGGCGCTGGTTGGACTGGGCGCTGGACTGCTGCTGGCGGCGGTACTGCCGTTCAACAAGAACCTGTGGACGCCCAGCTACGTGCTGTGGACCGGCGGGCTGTCGATCCTGGCGCTGCTGTTGGCGCACCAGCTCATCGACCACTGGCACTGGCCGGCGATCGGGCGCCGTTTCGGCGTCAACGCGATCGCCGCGTATCTCGGTTCGTCGGTCATGGCGCTGGTGCTGATCGCCAGCGGTGCCTGGGCGGCATGCTTCGCCGGACTGCTCTCGCTGATGCCCGCGGCGCCGAAGCTCGCGTCGCTGTCGTGCGCGCTGGGATTCGTCGCGTTCTGGTGGTGCGTGGTGTGGCTGCTTGATCGACGCCGGGTGTATTTCAAGATCTGACCCGCCTGTTTTTTGACGTGGCCATCACGCGAGTGGACAGACAGTAGCGTCAGCCGGCCCTGCGGGGGGAACCATAGGTCCGTTGCAATACCCCATTTCATTCGTTGAAAGGAAGGGTGTATGCAACCCCATGCCTCCCTGCCGGCCCGCAACGGGCTGGCCTCTGCTGTTTCGTGCTGCCTCGCCGCTGTGTTGTTGACCGCGTCCGCCCCGGCGTGGGCGGCCTGCGACACCACCACGCCCACCGCCGGCCAGACCGTGACCTGTTCCACGGCCGCGCCCAATCCACAGACCACGGCGGTCGCCAGCGTCTCCGGCTCGGCCGGAATCACCATCAACGTGCAGGCCAACGCGCAGCTGGTGGTGCCCACCGGCGCGGCGATCGCGCTGGATGGCGGCGGCGGGCACCGCATCGACAACCGCGGCACGATCACCGGCACCGCCGGTGCCGCCATCCTCAGCAATACCGCCACCACGGTCATCAACCGTGGCGGCACCAGCGGCGGCACCAGCGGCATCATCTTCGGCCTCGGTGCCGACCGGCTCGAAATGCTCGCGGGCAGCATCACCGGCGGCGTGCTGCAGGGCGCGGGCACCGACAGCGTGGTGATCAGCGACGGCACCCTCGACCGCATCGACCAGGGCGAAGGCGAGGACAGCCTTGAAATCAGCGCAGGCACGGTGACCGGCACCATTGATCAAAGCCGCGACCCGGATACCTTCGTGATGACCGGCGGCACCGTCGGCGCGCTGGTACAGGGCGATGGCTTCGACCAATTCCGCATGACCGCCGGGCACATCATCGGCGGTTTCGACGACGGCGATTCGGCCGAGATGACCGGCGGCCGCATCGGCCGGGTCAACATGAAGCTGGACGACAACATCTTCCTGATGTCCGGTGGCAGCATCGACGCCAACCTGGTCACCGGCCTGGGCAAGGACCGGGTCGAACTCTCCGGGGGCGACATCGGCGGCAACATCAGCGTCAGCGGCGGCGACGACATCGTCAGGATCAGCGGCGGCTCGGTGGGCGGCAGCATCCTGCTCAGCGTCGGCAACGACCGTTTCGAATGGACCGGCGGTGGCGTGCTGCGCGGGCCGGTGGACTTCGGCGAGGGCAACGACACCGCTACCCTGACCAACCTCACCCCGACCCAGATGAGTGCGCTGCCGCTGTTCGACGCAGGTCCGGGTACCGACAAACTGGACATGCTCAACGTCAAGACCGGTGGCGTGGCGCGGTTTGCCAACTGGGAACAGGTCAACGCCACGCGTGGCACCGAGCTGACCATGGACGGCACGCTGGCACTGGGCGACAGCGCGAGCGGCACCGGCGCGCTGTTGGTCGACAGCGCCAGCGCGCTGCTGGCCGGTGGTGGTGGCGGTCGCGTGGCGGCGTTCACCGCCGGCCAGCTGGCCGATGTGGGCAATGCCGGCCGCATCGACCTGGGCAACGGCAGCAGCGCGCCGGGCGACACCTTCACCATTGCCGGCAACTACGTGGGCAACGGCGGAACGCTGGCGCTGCAGACGGTGCTGGGCAACGACGCCTCGGCATCGGACAAGCTGGTGATCGCCGGCGGCAGTGCCACCGGCAGCACGATCATGCGCGTCACCAATGTCGGTGGTGGCGGTGCCAGCACCGTGGCCGACGGCATCATGGTGGTGCAGGCCACCAATGGCGGCAGTACTGCGGCAGGCGCGTTCTCCCTGGCCGGCAGTCTGTCGGCAGGTGCCTATGAGTACTTCCTGTTCAAGGGCGGCGTGAGCGCAGGCACCAGCGACAACTGGTACCTGCGCTCCACCATCGTGCCCGGCCCGGTGCCGGCACCGGTGGTGGTCGTTCCCGATCCGCCCCCGCGCCCACCGCCCGTGGTGGGCGTGCCGCCGGAGCCCCCGCCGCCGCCGGTTCCGGTGCCGGTGCCGAGCCCGCTGCAGGTGCCGCCCACGCCGCAGGCGCGTCCGCCGCAGATGGCGGTGGTACCGATCTACCGCGTGGAAACGCCGACCTATGCGGTGATCCCGCCACTGCTGCGCGAGGCCAGCATGGCCAGCCTGGGCACCTTCCACGAGCGCCAGGGCGAACAGCGGCTGCTGCGCGGCGACGGCATCTTCCGTTCGGTGTGGGGTCGCATGATCGGGCAGAGCCACGAGCAGAACTGGGCCGGCGATGCGCAGCCCGGTTTCAATGGTCACTTCGTCGGCGTGCAGGCCGGCGGCGACCTGTTTGCGAGCGACGGCGACGTGCGCAACCAGGTCGGGCTCTTCGTCGGGCAGACCCGCGCCAAGGGCAATGTCACCGGCTTCGCGCTGGGCTGGGAGAATGTCGATGTCGGCCGCTCGCGGCTGGACGACAAGCACGTGGGCCTGTCCTACACGCGGGTCGGCAGCGCCAACGGCTACCTCGATGCGGTGCTGATGCGCAGCCGCTACGACGGCGACAGCGTGTCCAGCCGCGGCATCGGCGTGGACATGAAGGGCGACGGCACCACCGCCTCGCTGGAAGTGGGCAAGCCGCTGCTGCACTTCGGCAGTTCGGCCTGGTGGCTTGAGCCGCAGGCCCAGGTGATCTGGCAGAAGACCCGGATCGACGACACCCGCGATGCGCTGTCGGTGCTGCGGGTGGACAACGACGATGCCTGGACCGCGCGGATCGGACTGCGCCTGGCCGGCGACTACATGCTGGTCGACAACGGCTGGCAACCCTACTTCAAGCTCAACTACTGGCGTGCCTTCAGTGGCGAGGACCGGATCGACATCGGCGGCGATCCGCTGCTGAGCGAGCAGAGCTATCGCGCGCTGGAAGTCGGGGTCGGCGTGGTCGCGCGCTACAACGCCAACATCAGCGCGTTCGCGGTGGCCGATTACACCCGCGACCTGGACAGCCACCGGTTGAAGGAACGGAAGGTGATCGAAGGCAACATCGGACTGCGCGTCGACTTCTGACCCCCGCCGCTGGCAGGGCTGGGTGTTGCTATTGGTGTACGCTTTCCGGATGCGAACCAAGCCCAATGCCCAGCCCAACCAGAGCCTGATCGACGGAATCGCCACCCTGCAGGCGCTGGCCTCATCGCCCGAACCGGTGGGCTGCCGGGAACTGGCCCGGCAGCTGGATGCCAACCCGACCCGGGTCAACCGGCTGCTCAAGACCCTGGCTTACCTCGGCATCGCGCGGCAGACCGCCGACCGCAAATACACCGCCGGGCCGGGCATGCATGTGCTGGCCGCGCAGAGCCTGTTCGCCTCCGGGTTGATCCGGCGCGCGCTGCCGGTGCTGGAACACCTGCGCCGGTTCGGCCACACCGTGGCACTGGGGGTGCTGTGGAACGACAGCGTCAGCTACCTGTTCCATGCGCCGCCCGGGATCGAGGCGGCGCGCGGGCTGGGCCGCATCGGCCTGCTGCCCGCCACCACCAGCGGAATCGGCATCGTGCTGCTGGCGCAGCTGTCCGACGAGGAAGTGCGCGAGCTGTATGAAGACCGCCCGATCCCGATGTTCCCGGACGGCATCGAACAGCTGCTGGCGACCCTGGCCCAGACCCGCGCGCAGGGCCATGCCCGGGTGCACGTGGCCGACGAACGCGACCACCACATCGTGGCGATCGCGATGGGCGACCCGGTGCATGCCGGCATCGCCATGTCCGGCTGGATCCCCGAATCGGCCACCGCCGAACTGGTCGCCGCACTGCGCGCGGCCGCTGCGGAGATCGGCTGAGATCTTTGCCGCAGTGCGGTTTGACATGTTGCTACAATAGCAATACGTTGCAGCCTTCCGAAGGGGAGGCATCGGCGATGTCCAAGCGTGCAGCGGCGTGAGCAGGTCGGGGAACACCAAGTGGGTGCTGTTGTCGCTGCTGTTCGTGTCCACGGTGATCAATTACCTGGACCGGCAGGCGCTGTCGATCCTGGCCACCACGATCCAGGCCGACCTGGGCATGACCGACCTCGAGTACGCACGCGTGGTACAGGTGTTCCTGTTCGCGTATGCAGCCGCGTACGTGATGGCCGGCAGGGTTACCGACTGGCTGGGCGCACGGGTGGCGCTGCTGCTGTTCGTCGGCTGGTGGTCGCTGGCCAATATCGCCACCGGCTTCGTGCGCAGCGCGGTGGAGCTGGGGGCAGCACGCTTCGCGCTCGGGCTGGGTGAGCCAGGCAATTACACGGTGGGCACCAAGGTGGTGTCCGAGCAGTTTCCGGCAAAGCAGCGCGGACTGGCACTGGGCCTGTATACCGCCGGCGCGATGATCGGCGCGACCCTGGCACCGCCGTTGATCGGCGGCATCGCGCTGCACTACGGCTGGCGCAGCGCGTTCTGGATCACCGGCGTGGCCGGGTTGCTGTGGATGATTGCGTGGTGGTGGTTCTACCCGCGTCCGGGGCGGGAGCGCGCGGTTGCGCCGGTCACGACGGCAGCGACCACGGCGGAGGCGGTCGCCACGCCTGCGATTGAAACACCGGTAGCCGCAGCGCCGGCCTCCTCGATGAAAGGCGTGTGGGGTCGACTGGCACGCGACCGTACCGTGTGGGCGCTGGTCGCCTCGCGGGCGGTGGCCGACCCGGTCTGGTACTTCTACCTGTTCTGGTTCCCGAAATACCTGGGCGACGCGCGTGGCATGGGCCTGGCCGCGATCGCGTCGCTGGCGTGGATCGTATACGTCGCCGCCGACATCGGCAGCGTGGGTGGCGGGATGATCTCCGGCCGCCTGGTCAAGCGCGGCATGAACCCGGTACGCGCGCGATTGACCACCATGGTCGGCGCCGCGTGCCTGGCGCCCGTGGGCCTGCTGGTGGCCTTCCATCCGCCGATCCCGCTGCTGCTCGGCCTGGCCTGCCTGGTCACGTTCGCGCACCTGACCTACCAGATCAACCTCACCGCGATGACGGTGGACCTGTTCCCGTCGCGCTACATCGCCTCGGTGGCCGGGCTGGTCGGTTGCGGCAGCGCGCTGGGTGGCATGGTGTCGGCGCAGGTGGTGGGCCACCTGGTGGCCGACGGCAATTTCGACCGTGCCTTCGTGTTGATGGCCTTCCTGCACCCCATCGCGGTCACGCTCGCGTGGATCGCGCTGAAGATGGCGCGCCGCTCGAAGATGACGTTGATCGGACCGGATGCCGAAGCCGTAGCGGCGGGGTGACCTGCAGGGTTGAACGCAGGGCGGCGGGTGGCGGGGTGACCTGCAGGGTTGAACGCAGGGCAGCGGTAGGGTTGGTTCCCAAACAACCGCCGACACTGCCGGGCGGCGCGGCGAACGCATGACCTTTGCCGGAGCCGTCTCCGACGAAGGTCATGGCCCTACCGAATGTTGCGATGCTATCGGCGGTCGACCGGGGTGCGACCCTACCGGCGCACCCCGACGATCCCGACGATTGAAGTGATTGTCAGCTCACCAATTCCGCATGGTCCCAGAACTCCGCATTCGGCTGCGCGCCCAGGCCGTGCCCACTCGGCAACGTATACCCCTCGCGTGCATACGCCATGTCGGTGTCGAGCATCTCCACCGAACGCGAGAAGATCGAGTGCTGCCACTCGTGCCGCCACAGGTCGTCGATCACCGCGGAAGCGTGCAGGCTCGCAGCCATGAAAATGCCGCCGCCAATGGTGGCGTGCGGCGCCACCGGCACCCCGTGTTCGGCCGCCATGCGCGCGATGCGCAGGAACTGGGTGATGCCGGTGTGGCCCATCTCTGGCTGCACGTAGGCGAGGGTCCCACCGGCCAGGCGCAGCTGGGCGATGTAGTCGGTCGCCCACTCTTCGCCGGCGGCGACCGGAATCGGACTGTCCTGCCCCAGTGCAATCAACCCCGCAACGTCTTCGGGTTTCAACGGCGCTTCGATGAAGGTCAATCGTGCCGGCAACAGCTGCGTGGCCAATGCCAGCGCCTGGGCGTGATCGAACTTCCAGTGCAGGTCCACCATCAGCTGCACGTCATCACCCAGCGCACTGCGCAACGCCAGCATCTCCTCTACGATGCCGTCGTGGCTCACCACCGCATGCACCTTGAAGGCGTCATGGCCCTGCGCGACGAAGGTGCGTGCCATCGCGACCTTTTCTTCCACCGTGGATGCCGGAAGACCCGACACGTAGCCGGGAATGGTGTCGCGTCGACGCTCGCCCAGCAGCGCCCACAGCGGCTTCCCGGCCGCGCGGGCGCGCAGGTCCCACAGCGCGATGTCCAGCGCGGCCAGCGCGTCGGTATGGAAGCCGCTGCCGCAGCCGCGTACCCGCATCAATCCGTACAGATCGTCCCAGATCTGCTCGACGTCCCCAGGCTCGCGCCCGAGCAGCTCAGGCGCGAGCAGGTCGTTGATGATTTCGCAGGTCGCGCGGGGCGCGCAGATGCCATATGTCTCGCCCCAGCCCACCGCGCCGTCGGCGGTGGTCACGCGCACCAGGACCGAACGGTCCACGGTGGGGTAGAGCGTGCCGTTGCCACGGCGCACCAGGTAACCGCGCGCGTTGACCCGTTCGCCGGCGCCCAGTGGCCCCAGGTAGGGCGTGCTGCGCGGCACGGTAAGGATGAAGGTTTCAACCTGGGTGACCTGGCTCACGCGTGGCTTCTCCGGGCCTGCCCGGGGACGGCGTCCAACGGCAGCAGGTCGCTGATGCGATCCAGCAGGATATCCAGTTCGCGGGCATCGAAGCGGTCCAGCGCCGGGCCCGGTGCGCGCACGTGGTCGCTGCCGATCAGGCCGCGGCGCAGCAGGATCGCCTTGGTCAGGCGCCAGCGGAACACCGCCTGCATGCTCAGCAGCGGCAGGGTGCGTTCGAACAGGGTGCGTGCACGTGCATGGTCGCCTGCCGCCCACGCCGCCAGCATCGCCACGTGCACTTCGGTGATCTCGCAGGCCGGCATGGTGCCGACCGCGCCGCGCGCCAGTTCGTCCAGGACATAACGCGCACCGGCGCCACCGAACACCGCGCGCACGCTGCTGCCGGCGCGTTCGGACAGCGCGGTGATGCGGTGCCCAGACGGCATGGTTTCTTCCTTCACGTACTCAATGGCCGGTACCTGCGCGGTCAGTGCCACCACCGCGTCCACGCCCAGCCCGACGCCCATCGGTGCCGGTGCGTTCTGCAGCATCACCGCCACGCCCGATTCGCTGGCCAGCCGGCTGAAGAACCCGGCCATGCCCTCGGCGTCGCCGGCCAGTGCATGCGGGGTCAGCACCATCGCGGCGCTGGCGCCGGCGTCGCCACCTGCGCGGGCCAGCTGCACCGCGTCTTCCAGGGTGCGCGCGCTGGCACCGACGATGAAGGGCACGCGGCCGCGGTTCCAGCGCCCGATGCAGGCGGTGAGGTGCAGGCGCTCGTCCAGCGCGAGCATGTCGTACTCGCTGGCCAGTCCCGGGAACACCACCCCGGCCGCACCTGCGGCCAGGATGTACTCGAACACCGCTTCGGTCCCGGCTTCATCGATGCCGCCCTGGGCGTCGAAGATGGTGGGAAGGATCGGGAAGACACCTTGCAGAACGGCCATTGCGCCGGGTCCTTGTTGGATTGAGTGTGCCATGGATAGCAACACTATGGAAGGGAAGTGGCCGCAGACGCCACAGGAGTGATTGATTCTTCGCTGCATTGCAGCGTGCGCGGCCAAATCATATTGCTATATTAGCTACACGCTGCCAAGCCGCAGCGCAGCAGCAACGACGAAAAAGCTGGATCCAGCGGACAGGTCGGGGGACCTGGCGCTGGATCCCTACCTTGGGAGAGGGCCGATCCATGCTTCGTTTTCGACGTTCCACCCTGTTCACCGCCCTGGGCACCTGCCTGCTCGCGCCGATGCTGGCCGCCGCACAGGACCCGGCGTCGCCGCCCGCCACCACCGCTGCCGGGGAGCAGCAGGCGCAGACCCTCGACGCGGTCAGCGTCGTAGGCATCCGCGGCAGCCTGGAAGCCTCGCGCGACCTCAAACGCGACTCGGCGCAGATCGTCGACGCGATCGTCGCCGATGACATCGGCAAGCTGCCGGACACCAACGTGGCCGAGTCGCTGGCCCGCGTGGCCGGCGTGCAGCTCGAGCGCGGGATGGGCGAGGGCAGCGACATCCTGGTACGCGGCCTGCGCGAAAACGTGCTGCTGTACAACGGCCGCCAGATCGTCGACGCCACCGGGCGTGGCGGCAACGGCCTGGACCAGCTGGCCACCTCCACCTACGGCCTCCTGTCGCTGGTGCCGTCCGAGCTGATATCGCGGCTGGAAGTGACCAAGCTGGCCGGCGCCGACCAGCTGTCCGGCGGCCTCGGCGGCATCGTCGACATCCACACCCGGCAGCCGCTGTCCGGCGACAGCGAGCAGAACGTGGTGAGCCTGGCCGGCACCTACGACGAGATGGCCGATTCCTGGGGCCACAACGCCTTCGGCCTGCTCTCGCGGCGCAACGAGGACCGCACCTTCGGCGCGCTGCTGTCGGCTACCTACGGCCGCCGCAACGTGGTGCAGCAGGGCCTGGACACATTCTCCGGCTATGCGCGCTTCACCGACCCGGTCGACCGCACCACCCAGCGTTTCGGCAGTACCGACATGCGCGCGCAGAACATTGACGACGACCGCACCAAGGTGGGTGTCAGCGCAGTGCTGCAGTGGCGCCCGGCCGACGGCGTGGAGCTGTCCTGGGATACGTTCTACTCGCGGCAGGAGGCCGAGCGCGACCGTTACTGGATCGCGTTCAATCCGTCTGCGGGCCTGACCAACGCGGTCTACTCCGACCACGACATCCTGCTGGCCGGGCGTTCCACCGGCACCGTGCTGCTCAACACCGAAGTGGCCGACATCGACTCGGACGTGCTGTCCAGCGCACTGCGCGCCAGCTTCCGGGTCGGCGATCGCCTGGACGGCTCGGCCGAGCTCGACTGGGGCCGATCCACCGCCAGCTACAACCAGCGCTACATGCGCCTGGCGCCGATGGCAGGGCTGACCTCGGTCACCGACTTCGACCTGCGCAGTGGCAGCTTCGGCAGCTTCAACGTCAGCGGGGTCAACGTGGTCGACCCGTCGCAGTGGCGCATGACGATCATGTTCGACAACGACTGGCGTGCGCAGACCGACTCGCGCGCGCTGCGCACCGACTGGAGCCTGGCCTTCGGCGACGGCGCGCTGCGCTCGCTGGACTTCGGCGCCCGCTTCAGCCGCCTGGAAAGCCTGCAGGATCCGCGCCGTGCCGACATCCGTCCGGCCGGCGGCATCCCGGTCTCGCAGATGGGCCCGTATATCCGGGTGTACAGCAACAACGACTTCCTGCCGGGCGAATTCGACGGCCTGCCGCGTGACTACCTGGGCGCGTTCCGCAGCACCTTCGGTGGCTGCGAAAGCTTCACCACGCTGCCGCAGATCTCGCAGAACGCGCAGTGCCTGGACCCGGGCAGCACCGCATTGGCCTACTCGGCCACCTTCAGCGTCGACGAGGACTTCCTCGAGGCCTACGCCAAGCTCAACTGGGACACCGAAGTCTCCGGCATGGCGCTGGGCGGCAACGTCGGCGTGCGCTTCGTCGGGCGCGACATGACCTCGCGCGGCAACCTGATCAGCGGTACCGGCGCGCTGACCCCGTCCAGCTTCGAGCGCGATGATCGTGAAGTGCTGCCCTCGGCCGTGGCCAAGCTGCAGATCACCGACAGCCTGGTGCTGCGCGGCGGCGCCGCCAAGGTGGTGGCCTTCCCGAATACCGAAGACCTCAACAACGGCGTGACCCTCAACAACAACGCGGTGTTCGACGCCAACGGCGTGCAGACCTCGCCGGGTACCGGCAGCGGCGGCGCGCCCGACCTGGACCCGTTCAAGGCGACCCAGTACGACCTGTCGCTGGAGTGGTACTACGGTGGCCAGGGCCTGCTCTCGGCCGGCCTGTTCTACAAGGACATCTCCACCTTCATCGTGCAGCGGCAGAGCGCGGAGACCTACAGCAACGTCAACTACCTGGTGCTGCGCAAGATCAATGGCGACCAGGCCAAGGTGAAGGGCGTGGAGCTGCTGGCGCAGGTGCCCTTCAGCGGCATGTTCGACGGCTTCGGCGTGGTCGCGACCTACACCTGGATCGACTCGGAGACCCCGATCACCGACATCAACGGCAACGCGATGACCTTCCCGGGGCTGTCGAAGAACAATGCCAACCTGATCGGCTACTACGAGAACGGTCCGTTCGGCATCCGCCTGGCCTACAACTGGCGCGATGAGTACCTGGTCGGGCTGTCGGCCGCGTCCACCGGCATCTACAACGACACCTACAAGGACCTGTCGGCGTCGATGAGCTACGATTTCAGCGAGCGCCTGTCGCTGAAGCTGGAAGGCAACAACCTGCTCGACAGCGAACAGCGCACCTTCGACGGGTACCCCGAAGGCCTGCGTACCAACGTGGTGTTCGGCCGGTCCTACAAGGCCAGCCTGACCTACCGGTTCTGAGCATGGCTTCTCTGGAAAGGAAGGGCAGGGCATGAGCGAGGCGGGAATGCAGGGGCGCGCGGTGCTGGTCACCGGCGCGGCCAGTGGGATCGGCGCGGCGGTGGTGGCACGGCTGCGCGCCGACGGCGCCAGGGTGGCCGCGCTGGATCTCGGCGAAGCACCGGGCGCCGACGCCAGCGCGGTGGCCGACCTGCGTTCGGCGGCAGCGGTCACCGCTGCCATCGCCGACCTGCGCGGCGCGATGGGACCGTTCGACGCGCTGGTGCACTGCGCGGGGACCTGCCCGCCCGGCAGCACGCTCGACAGCGATGATGCGCAGTGGATGGACGTGTATTCGGTCAACGTGCTCGGCGCGCTGCGGGTGATCCGCGAGGTGGTGCCGGACATGCGCGGGCGTGGTGGCAGCATCGTGCTGGTGTCGTCGATCAACGCGCGTTTCGCCACGCCCGGGCTGGCTGCCTATGCAGCATCCAAGGCGGCGCTGGAGGAAATGGCCCGCACCGCCGCGTTGGAGCTGGCTCCCGATAACATCCGGGTCAACACCATCGCGCCGGCCTCGGTCGACACGCCGATGCTGCAGGCCTCGTTCGCGCGTGCCGCCGACCCGGTCGCCGCGCGCCGCAGCAATGAGCAGCGGCATCCGCTGGGCCGGCTCGGCACGCCGCAGGACGCGGCCGAGCTGGCGCTGTTCCTGGCCTCGCCGCGCAGCGGCTGGATCACCGGGTCGGTGTTCGCGCTGGACGGCGGTGCAGGAGTGACCCGGCGATGAGCACAGCGGACAGCTACATCATCGGCATCAACTGGGGCAGCACCAATTTCCGTGCCTACCGGATCGGCGCCGACGGCGCAGTCACCGGCACCCTCGAACAGCCGCGCGGCATCGCCGGGCTGGAGCGCGCGCAGATGCAGGCGCTGCTGGAAGAGGTGGTGGCCACGTGGCCACATGCCACGCGCATCTATGCCAGCGGAATGATCGGGTCCAACATCGGCTGGAGCGATGCGGGCTACATGGACTGCCCGGCCTCGCCGGACGCGATCGCCGGCCAGCTGCACGAGGTTCGCATCGGCGCGCATGCCGTGGCGATCGTGCCCGGCCTGGCCTGCCGGCGCAGCGACGGCGCGCCGGACATCATGCGTGGCGAAGAAACCGAGTTGCTGGGCATGGTTGCCAGTGGCGCGATCCCGGCCACCGGGCTGGTCGCACTGCCCGGCACGCACAGCAAATGGGTGCGCCTGGAGCAGGGCGTGGTGGTGGAGTTCATGACCGCGATGTCGGGCGAGATTTTCGATCGGCTCACGGCCGCAGGCCTGCTGGCCTCGGTGGTGGACGGTCCGGCGCACGATGGCGCGGCATTCGTGGCCGGCGTACAGGCGGCGCAGCACGGGATCGGCCTGGGCACGCTGCTGTTCGGTGCGCGTGCGCGGGTGATCCGCGGCGACCTGCCGCGCACGGATGGAGCGGCGTACCTGCGCGGGCTGCTGATCGGCGCCGAGCTGGCCGATGTGCAGCGGTACTGGGGAGGGACATTGGACGCCATTCCGCTGGTAGGGGCTGCGCCGGTGTGTGCGCTGTATGCGCGCGCGCTGCAGGAGCTGGGGAGCTCCGGCGTGGCCATCGCCTCGCAGCAGGCGTCCACGCGCGGGTTCCTCGCGTTGCACCGCGCGGCAGGAGCGCTGGCATGAGCACGCATGCCATGGCATTCGACCGCGCACTGGATGAAACCGGCCTGATCGCGATCCTGCGCGGCTTGACCGGCGCCGAATCGGTAGACGTGGTGGAGGCGCTGTACGACGCAGGCGTGCGGCTGGCCGAAGTGCCGCTCAACTCGCCTGACCCGTTCACCACCATCGCGGCGCTGGCCGCGCACTTCCAGGGGCGCATGCTCATTGGTGCGGGTACGGTGGTGACCGTTGCAGCGGTCGAGCAGTTGGCCGCCACCGGCTGCGCGTTCTGCGTGGCACCCAACAGCGATCCGGCCGTGATCGCCGCCGCGCGGTCGCACGGCATGGTGCCGCTGCCTGGCTTCGCCACCGCTACGGAAGCCTTTGCGGCGCTCGCCGCCGGGGCACGACACCTCAAGGCTTTCCCGGCGCATGGCGCGCTGACACGGCTGTCGGCGTTGTCGGCGGTGCTGCCGAAAGACACCACGTTGATCGCGGTGGGTGGCGTAGGACCGACGGACATCGGGGCGTATCGCGAGGCCGGCGTGCAGGCGTTCGGCGTCGGTACCGATCTGTACCGGCCCGGTCGCGGGGCCGACGAAGTGGGCCGCCGCGCCCGTGCGTGGATGCAGGCGCTGCAGGCGCCACCGGCACCGGTGGCCACGCTGGCACACGCTGCGCAGACCATGGTCGGTGAGTCGCCCGTGGTTGCCGCCGACGGTGCCCTGTACTGGGTCGACCCCACCGCGCCGTGCCTTCTGCGCTGGGACGACACGCAGTGCACGCGCGTACCCCTGGGTGAGCCGGTGTGGTCGCTGGGTCGCGATGGCGCCGCGCTGGTGGGTAACGGCGAAACGCATTTCCTGCGGCTGTCGCTGGACGGCAGGATCCAGGCCGGTCCGGAGATCGAGGTGGGCGCGGGCTGCCGGCTCAACGACCTGGTCGTGGACAGTCGTGGTGGCCTGTGGGGAGGGACGATGCACCGCGGACTGCTGGGCGGTCGCGGCGCGCTGTTCCATGCAGCGAACGTGGACGCCCCGGCGCTGCGCGTGGCCGACGGCCTGGGCGTGGCCAACGGCATGGCGTTCTCCGCCGATGAGCGGACCCTGTTCGTGATCGATACGCTGGCGCGCACGCTGCTGGCGTATCCGGCCGACATCGTGGCCGGCACGCTGGGCGAACCGCGCGTGGTCACCGACTTCCTTGGCGTGCCCGGCAAACCCGACGGCATGGCCATGGCCGCCGACGGTCACCTGTGGGTGGCGATGTGGGGTGGCCATGCGGTCGTGGAGCTGGCCCCGAACGGCGCTGTGCTGCGCTCGATTCCGGTGCCGGCGGCGCATGTGGGCAGCCTGGCGTTCGCGCCAGACGGAAGGTTGTTCATCACCACCGCCCGCGCGCGCCTGTCCGACGCCGACCTGGCCCGTTCACCGGGCGCAGGTGGCCTGTTCGTGGTCAGCGCGCTGCGGCGATAGCCTTGATCCGTGCCCGGGACAGGGCTTCGCCGATGGCGGGGCCTTTCAGGTGGGTCACGTCCAGGTCGCGCGCCTGCACGGACAGCGCCGCCTGGTGCAGGCGCTTCAACGTCTCGCCCTGCGGGTAAGCACGATCTTCGAATCCGAGCCGGCCACGGGCGTCGGCTTCGCAGCACACCGCGATGCGCGCAATGCGCTCGGGGCGGCGGAAGCCGTCGAAGCGGCCCAGCAGCTCCAGCACGGTGGCATCGCGCAGTTCGTCGATGCGGTGCACGTTGAGATGGTCGCGGCACACCGCTTCCGCGAGCTGGCGATGGTCCAGCGGCACTTTCAAGCGCTCGCACAGCGCCCGCAGCGGGGCCAGGCCGCGCTGTTCGTGCATCACGTGGCGCGGCCACTCCGCCTGCGGCGTCAGCGCCTTGCCGAGGTCGTGGGTAAGCGCGGCGAATCCCACCTGGTCATCGCCCGGGGCCAGCTGCGCGGCCTTGTCGCTGACCATTTCCTGGTGCACGCCGGTGTCCACTTCCGGGTGGTACTCGGCCCGCTGCGGCACGCCGTACAGTGCTTCCAGTTCCGGCAGCACCGCGCCGAGCGCACCGGCGTCGTGCAGGGTGCGCAGGAACGCCGACGGCTGCGCCGAGCCGAGCACGCGGCGCAGTTCCTGCCACACGCGTTCGGGAACCAGCGCATCCAGTTCGCCGCTTTCGGCGATCTGCCGCATCAGCTGCAACGTTTCCGGCGCCACAGTGAAGCCCAGCGGGGCGAAGCGCGCCATGAAGCGTGCCGCACGCAGAACGCGCAACGGGTCCTCAATGAAGGCCGGGCCGACATGGCGCAGCACGCGCTGTTCGATGTCGCGCACGCCGCCATGGGGGTCCACCAGCGTGCCGGTGGCCTCGTCGCAGGCAATTGCGTTGATGGTGAAATCGCGGCGCTGCAGGTCGTCTTCCAGCGTCACCGACGGGTCGGCGTCGACCACGAAGCCGCGATAGCCACGGCCGGACTTGCGCTCGGTGCGCGCCAATGCGTATTCCTCACCACTGTCCGGATGCAGGAACACCGGGAAGTCCTTGCCGACCGCCTTGTAGCCCTGCGCTTCCATTTCAGCCTGGGTGGCACCGACCACCACCCAGTCGCGGTCGCCGGGCGGTCGCTGCAGCAGGCGGTCGCGCACGGCGCCGCCAACGAGATAGATCTTCATGGCTTGAATGATGCCACGCCGTTCATTCGCTGGTTTTGTCGGCGTCGGCCGGGCAGGTGAGCGCCTTGCGCTTGGCCTGCAGCCGGCCGTTCATGCGGTCGGTCACCGGCAGCGCGTCGCCGTTCAAGCGCCAGTCGTAGATCACGCTGAAGGCCAGGATGCGCGCCACGTATTCGCGGGTTTCCTTGTAGCTGATGGTCTCGATCCAGATGTCCGGGTCGAAGCCCGGGCGCTGCGCCTGCCAGCGTGCGGTCGGGGTCGGGCCGGCGTTGTACGCGGCGATGGTCACGTACGGCAGGCCGTCGTACTTGTTCATCAGCTGGCGCAGGTAGGCGGTGCCCACTGCGATGTTGGTGTCGGGGTCATACAGGCTGGCGGCGCCGCCGTACCCGGACAGCCCGATGTTCTTTGCCACGCTGGCCCCGGTCGCCGGCAACACCTGCATCAGGCCCATCGCATTGGCGGGCGAACGCGCCTTCGGATTGAAGATGCTCTCGGCGCGGATCTCCGCCGCCACCCAGGCCGGGTCGATCGCGTTGCGTGCCGATTCGCGGCGGATCGCATCGTCGTGGTGCAGCGGGAAGCGCAGGCTGTACAGGCGCTGCTCGTCCGGGGTCTTGCCCAGCGAGAACACCGCGCGGTCGAACCAGCCGTTGTCGCGCGCCACTTCCACCGCGATACGGCGCTGGGTGGTGTCGAAGCGGGTCAGCGCGTCGTTCCACTCGGCCACGGCCCAGCCGGAGCGCTCGATCTTGAACAGTTCCATCGCGCGCACGATCGCAGGATCGCGGGCGACTGCGGCCTGCGCCGGCGCGCTGTCATTCGGTTCCAGCGGGCACAGCGTGTACGCGTTCTGGCCCAGCTGGTCGGCGGCCAGGAAGCCATGGAAGGTGGCCGAGCGCGCGGCTTCGCGGAACAGCGGCAGCGCCTCGTTGCGCTTGCCGGTCTTGTCCAGCATGCGCGCCTCGAAGTAGCGCCAGCGCGAGTCGCTGCGCTGCTTCGGCCCCATCTTGCGGATCGCGGCCAGCGTGGCCGGCCAGTCGCCCCGCGACATCGCCTCGCGCGCGCGCCACTCGTGCAGGCGTTCGTCATAGGCCGAATCGGGCACGGCGTTGAGCCGGCGCGCCGAGTCCGGCCCGTACGAGGCCACCGTCCACAGCGCGATCTGATACTTCACGTCGGCCTGCTGGGCGGCGCTGAGCTGCAGCGCGTCGGCATACTGCGGCAGCTGCCGTTCGGTGGCATCCGGGTCGGCCTTGGCCAGCTTGGCTAGGCCGTCGGTGGCGATCCGCCGGCTGCGTTCGTTGCGCGGCCAGTTCAGGGCGCTGGCGTTGGGGTTGTCCACGAACGCGGCGTAGGTGTTGGCCAAGGCCAGGTCGGCCGCGGGCAGGCCGCGCGCGGCGCTGCGCATCACCGCCGGCTGCTGCGCGTCGGCGGCGGCGTCGATCCGCGCCCAGCGCAGGTCCGCACTCAGCCCGCCCTTCGCATCCAGCACCGCGAACACCGGGTCGCAGGCGTCGGGCAGCGACTTGCCGGTGCTGCGCCAGATGGCCTGGGCGTCGCTGACCCACTGGGCATCGGCCTTGCCGGTCGCCTGGCGCGCGTTGAGCTGCGCGCAGCGCAGGCCGACGTTGTCGGTCGGCGCCCAGTTGGCGAGCAGGGTGGGCCAGTCTTCGCGGCGGGCCACCGCCGGCAGCCACACGCTGCGGAAACTGCTGGCCACGGCCTGGCCGTTGTAGCGCTTCAGGAAGTCCTGGGCCTGCGCGGTAGTCACCGTGTCGATGTTGCGGCGCAGGTTGGCGTACTCCAGCCACGGGTACAGCGGGTGCTTGACCAGCGCTGCGGCCTGGGTTGGATCGAACTGGCCGCGCTCGGCGTTGTCGATGGCCGCCTTCATCTGCGCGCGCTGCGCGTCCAGGCTCTGGGCACCGGCCGCCGCGCTCAGCCCGAGACAGGCGAGCAGGGGAACGGCGCTGAGGATATGCAGGGGGAGTCGGTTCATGCCGAAAGGATAGCGGGCGCCAGTGAACGTCGGTGAGGGCAAGCCAACTCCATGATGAACGGCACCCGTCCGCGCCATGAATGGGCGGCGCGAACGCGCGTAATGTCGGAGACGCAACACAACGCCGGTAGCGCCGGCCGTTGGCCGGCCCTCGCACTGTCACCCGACAAGGAGCACCCCATGGCCTTCACCGCAGCAGGCAAGTCCGGCCCCCTGGCCGAGATCAACGTCACTCCGCTGGTCGATGTAATGCTGGTGTTGCTGATCATCTTCATCGTGACCGCCCCGATGGTCTCGATGCCCATCCCGGTCAACCTGCCGCAACCGACCGACTTCGTGCCGCCGACCGCACCGCCACCGCCGATCGAACTGCGCGTGGACGCCAGCAACCAGGTCAGCTGGAACGGCCAGCGGGTAGCCGTGTCCTCCCTGCAGGAGCGCATGCAGGACGCCGCCCAGGCCAATACCGGCAACCTGCCGGAGCTGCGGATCGCCACCGACCCGAACGCCGAATACGACGTGATGGCCAAGGTGCTGGCCGCCGCCAACAACGCGCACATGGAAAAGATCGCGTTCGTGCGGCCGTAAGACCTGCGTCCGGGCCGGGAGCCATCCCGGCCCGTCGTTCCGAACACGCCGTTCGATGACGCTCTCGTACGCTCCCTGCGAAAGTGAAGGTTTCATCACACCTTCATCTTTACAGAATGTTTACAAAGGAGACGCTGCCGCGCTTCAAGGGGGGGCGGGGCGGTACCAGCTACCCATTCCTTTGGAGAGAGAGCGAATGAACACCCTGCATTACCGCCCGTTGGCGGCTGCTGTAGCGCTGTGCCTGCTGTCCGTCCCCACCCTTGCCACCGCGCAGGATGCGTCCCGCACCCCCACCGACCTGGACCGGGTGGAAGTCACCGGTACCCGCATCAAGCGCGCCGAGGTCGAAGGCCAGGTGCCGATCCAGACCCTGACCCGCAGCGAGATCGAACGCACCGGTCTCAACTCCATCGGCGAAGTCCTGCAGCAGCTGACCGGCTCCGGTTCGGCGCTCAATGCCAAGTTCAACTCGTCCGGCAACTTCGGCTTCCCGCCCGACGGCAGCGGCGTCGGTGCCGGGTCGGCCCAGGTCGACCTGCGCCACCTCGGCGCCAAGCGCGTGCTGGTGCTGGTCGACGGCATCCGCTGGGTCAACGAATCCTCCGCCTCGGGCGTAGGCGCGGCCACCGACCTCAACACCATTCCGCTGGCGATCGTCGAACGCATCGAAGTGCTCGAAGACGGCGCGTCCTCGCTGTACGGGTCGGACGCCATCGCCGGCGTGGTCAACATCATCACCCGCCGTGAGTTCGACGGGGGCCAGGTCACCCTGAACTACGGCGAGTACACCAAGGGCGACGGTACCCAGAAGGGCGTGGACCTGGCCTGGGGCACCAGCGGCGACCGTTACACCCTGTTCCTCGGCGCGAGCTGGACCAAGCAGGACGACGTGAAGGCCAGCAGCCGCGAACAGTCGCGCTACCCGATCCCCGGCACCGGCCTGTCGTTCGGCAGCTCGGCCACGCCGACCGGGCGCTTCATGTTCACCGACCCGAATACCGGCATCGCCTACAACATCACCCCGAACAACGGCGCGACCAACCCGACCTTCAACGGCGTGGGCGGCTGCGACCGCACCGACGACTACCACTGCTTCACCACCGCGGACCGCTTCAACTTCGCCGAATACAACCTGCTGCTCACCCCGTCCGAGCGCAAGGGCATCTTCGGCCAGTTCCGCTTCGACATCACCGACAACGTGCAGTGGTACATCAAGGCGCTGGCCAACCGCCGCGAGTCGACCAACCAGGCCGGTCCGGAACCGCTGTTCTTCGGGCCTGACGGCGCCACCGGCAATCCGCTGGCCGACAACATCGTCATCTCCGCGCTCAACCCGTACAACCCGTTCGGCTTCGACCTGGATTCGGGCAGCAACCTGAGCATGATCGGGCGTCGCCCGGTGGAAGGCGGGCCGCGCATCTTCGAGCAGGAAGTGAACACCACGTACTTCGCCACCGGGTTGACCGGCATGTTCAGTGCCGCCGACCGCAGCTGGTCGTGGGACGTCAACGGCATGTACAGCAAGAACAAGGCCGAACAGACCAACTTCGGCAGCTACAACATCTACAACGCGAACATCGCGCTGGGTGACCCGGCGGTGTGCGCGGCCACGCCCGGCTGCGTGCCGCTGAACATCTTCGGCGGCCCCGGCACCATCACGCGGCAGATGCTGGACTGGATCCAGCCGGTGGTGCGCGACCGTAGCCAGAACGAGCTGAGCCTGTTCACCGCCAACCTGAGCAGCGACCTGTTCACCCTGCCGGCCGGCCCAGTGTCGTTCGCGACCGGTTACGAGTACCGCAAGTACGAGGGTGAGTACCAGCCGGACCCGATCACCGTGGCCGGGCACTACAACGGCGTGCCGTCGCTGCCGACCTCCGGTTCGTACGACGTCAATGAAATGTACCTGGAACTGGCGGTGCCGATCTTCGCCAACAGTCCGCTCGGCGACAAACTGGACCTGAGCCTGGCCGGGCGCTATTCGGACTACTCCACCTTCGGTGGCGAGTTCACGCCGAAGTACGGCCTGCGCTGGCAGGTGACCAATGACTTCGTGCTGCGGACCAGCTATGCCGAAGGCTTCCGTGCTCCGTCCATCGGTGAACTGTACGGTTCGGCCGCGCGTGCGGACCTGCAGCTGTTCGATCCGTGCTCGGTCGGCCTGGGCGGCACCCCGCCGCGCGGCAGTGCCGCCAACTGCGCGGCGCTGGGCGTACCGGCCGGCTTCCAGCAGGCCAACTCGCAGATCTCGGTCACCACCGGCGGCAACGACCAGCTCGATCCGGAAACCTCGCGCAGCTTCAGTGCCGGCTTCGTGTGGAGCCCGTGGTTCGGCAACAACGCCTCGTGGTCGGAGCGCTTCGACGTGGAAGTGACCTTCTACCGCCACAACATCGAAGGCGCGATCCAGGCGATCAACGCCCAGACCCAGCTTGACCTGTGCGTGGACACGCTGGACCCGCTGTACTGCGGCGGCATCACCCGCGCCTCCACCGGTGCGGTCAGTGGCTTCAACAACCGCCTGACCAACCTGGGCTCGATCAAGACCGACGGCTGGGACGTGGACCTGTTCTGGACCTTCCCGCAGAGCGACATGGGCCAGTTCAAGCTGGGCTGGCAGAACACCTTCGTCGGCCGCTACGAGGCCGTGGGTGCGGCCGGCCAGCGGCAGCCGCAGGAACCGGGCGTGGAAGTCACCGACAGCTCGATTCCGGAATGGACCAGCAACGCCTCGCTGAGCTGGAACCTGGGCAACTGGAACGCGTCGTGGACGGTGCGGCACATCTCCAAGCTCACCGAAGAGTGCGGCGATGCGGCGGCGTTCCCGGTGTGCAGCGACCAGGTTGCCGGCACCAACGAGCTGGCGGCCACCACCTACAACGATTTCCAGGTGGGCTACAAATTCGACTGGATGAAGGGCCTGCAGCTCAGCGCCGGCTTGAACAATGCGTTCGACAAGGATCCGCCGATCTGCCTGTCGTGCTCGTTGAACGGGTATGACGCGTCGACGTATGACATCCCGCGTGGCCGCTACTGGTACGTGCGCGCGGACCTGCGGTTCTAAGGCACGAAAGCACAGGGGCGCCGCTGGCGCCCCTGTTTTGCCGGGCAGGGCCCGGCACTACCGCATGGTTGATCCTGACGTAGAGCCGGGCTCTGCCCGGCTGACGCCTTAGAACGACCAGGTGAAGGTGATCGAGCCGTTGCGCTCGTCGCCGAAGGCGCCGTAACCGTTCACCTGCGAGAGGTACTTCTTGTCCAGCAGGTTGTTGAGGTTGGCCTGCACGCTGAACTGCGGCGCGATGCGATAACGCACGAACGCGCTGACCAGCGCGTAACCGCCCTGTTCGATCTGGCCGTAAGCCGGGACCGGGTAGTAGATGCGATTCTGCCAGTTGGCACCACCACCGAAGGTCAATGCGTCCAGCGACTGCGGGGTGTAGCTGGTGAACAGCTTGATCGTGGTCTGCGGCAGGCGGGTGTTGATGTCGGTGCCTTCAGCATCCTTTGCCACGTAACGCGACGCGCCGAAGGTGGCATTCCAGCCCGGGGCCAGTTCGCCGTTGAGTTCCAGCTCGAAGCCACGGCTGACCGTGCCACGCGCGCCGATGTAGGCGAATTCGTTCAATGTGCCCTGGACCGGGACATTGGTCGCCTGGCCCACATTGTCCTGCTCGATGCGGAACACGGCAGCCGATGCATTCAGGCGGTTGTCGAACCAGGCACCCTTGACGCCCACTTCGTAGCTCTTGCCATCCACCGGATCCAGGTAGTCGCCCTGTTGGTTACGGAGCGTCTGCGGCTGGAAGATCTCGGTGTACGAAGCGTAGGTGCTCCACGTATCGTTGATGTCGAACACCAGGCCGGCGTACGGGGTGGTCACCTTGTGGCTGAACCTGCTGACCGTGGTTCCTTCGATGCCGTCCAGGCTCCAATCCGAGTAACGCGCGCCGAGGATCAGCTTCAACGGCTCGGCAAGCGACAGGCGGGTGGCGGCGTAGCCAGCCTTCTGCGTGATGGTGCCGCGGCTCTGCTGGAGCAGGTCGCCCCAGGTCGGCTCACTGATGTCGCCGGTCCAGTTGAGATAGCTGCTGAACGGGTCCCACGTCGTGCTGCCCGGGAAGCCCATGATGTAGCTGCCTGCGTTGAGGTACTCGCGCTTGTTGTAGCTCAGGCCACCCATCACTTCATGCTTGAGGCCGAACAGCTCGAACGCGCCGCTGAAGAAGCCGTCGACCGCACTGACCTTGCGCTCGGTGTTGTAGAAGCCCGCGGACGGCGTAATGCCTGCACCCGTTTCGCGGTCGAACAGCGACGCGCCGGTCACCCAGTCGTTGTAGGCGGGGTAGAACAGCTTGTCGTCGGCCTTGGTCTCGTCGTGGGTCGCGCCGATGCGGACCTTCCAGTCCTCATTGAAGTCATGCTCCAGCGTGGCGAACGCGCGCTTGCTGGTGGTGTCCCAGTAGGTCCACTTGGCGGCCGAGTTGAAGGACGAGTCGTAGCCCGTCGAGGTCCCGTCCGAGTACAGCATCGGGAAACCACCCCAGGTAGCGCCGTTGGCGCGCTTCTGCTGGTAGTCGTAGCCCACGCTGAGCTGGGTGTCCGGGGTCAGGTCGGCGTCGATGACGGCGTAGCCCAGCGTCTTGTGCTGGTCGTACCGGTCCATCTGCGATTCGGTGTCGAGGTAGCTGCCGATCACGCGGGCGCGCACCGAGCCGCTGGCGTTGAGCGGGGTGGTCACGTCCACGGTGCTGCGGGTGCGGCCCCAGCTGCCCACGTTGACCGAGACGCTGCCGGTGAGTTCAGCGCTGTCGGCGTGCTTGCGGATCAGGTTGACCGAGGCCGACGGGTTGCCCGCGCCGGTGAGCAGGCCGGTGGCGCCGCGCACCACTTCCACTCGGTCGTAGAGGGCCAGGTCCAGGCCGGAATCGCCGTAGCTCCAGTTCTGCACCATCTGGGTGGGCAGGTTGTCGTACTGGTAGCTGTCGATATAGAAGCCGCGCGAGTAGAACTCGGTGCGCTCGGTGTCGGACTGGGTGCTGCTCACGCCGGTGGTGTTGGCCAGCACGTCGATGATGTCGTCGAGGTTCTGGTCCTCGATGCGCTGGTGGCTGATGATGCTGACCGACTGCGGGATCTCGCGCGGGGCCAGGTCGAAGCGGGTACCGGCCGAGGTGCGACGCACCGAGTAGCCTTCGGCGCGCTCACCCTTGACCACGATCTTGTCCAGCGTGGTCGGGTCGGCAGCGGCGTCTTCGGCGAAGGCGGGCGCGGCGGCCAGGGTGGCCAGCGCAATCAGCAGCGCCTGCGGCAGGCGGCCTTGCGGCAAGGAGCGGGACAGCACAGCGGAGGTACGGGTCATCAGAGCGGTTCCTGGAGCAGCGGCGCGCACCAGGCGGCGATCCTCGGATGCCGGGCGCTGCGAAAAGTGGGGGCAGTCAGCGTCTGGCGGGTGCGATGCAGCGGCACGGGCGGTGGCAACTGAGTGCCGAAGCGCCTCCCTGGCGCAAACGGCATTCAGTTATGGTAATGCGAATCAGTCCCATCCGCAATGTCTACCGGGGGTAGACGCTGGCCCACCGGGGGTTAACACAGTGCGGCCTACCTTGGCGGCACCCGGGTTCGGCCCGATTCCAGGAATGCCCCGATGATCGCCAAGAACACCCTGTGCCTCTGGTATGACGGCACCGCCGAAGAAGCGGCGGCCTTTTACGCTGCAACCTTTCCGGACAGCGCGGTTACCGCCGTGCATCGCGCGCCGGCGGACTTCCCCTCCGGCAAGAAGGGCGACGTGCTGACCGTGGAGTTCACCGTGGTCGGCATTCCCTGCATCGGCTTGAACGGCGGACCCACGTTCAAGCACAGCGAAGCGTTTTCGTTCCAGATCGCCACCGACGACCAGGCCGAAACCGACCGCCTGTGGAACGCCATCGTCGGCAATGGTGGGCAGGAAAGCGACTGCGGCTGGTGCAAGGACAAATGGGGCCTGTCCTGGCAGATCACCCCGCGCGTGTTGACCGAAGCGTTCAACAGCAGCGACCCCGCAGTGGCCAAGCGCGCCTTCGAAGCGATGATGACCATGAAGAAGATCGACGCAGCAAAGATAGAAGCCGCGGTGAAAGGGTAGCGGCACGCCACGCGTGTCCCGCGAGGTGCCCGGCCGCACGCAGGACACGCATGGCGTGTCGCTACGCGAATGGCTCTTATGCGGAACGGGTGACGCGCGTATGCTCGCGCGATGTCTACCTCGCGCCTCTCATCGCTGCTTCCCGTCCTGGCCGTGCTCGGCTCGGTCACGTCCCTCGCTGTCGGCACCTCGTTCGCCAAGCAGCTGTTCCCGCTGATCGGGGCGCAGGGCACCAGCGCGTTGCGCGTGGGCTTCTCCGCGCTGGTGCTGCTGGCGGTGTTCCGGCCGTGGCGTCGGGCCACCTCGCGCGCCGACGCCGGCGCGATCCTGCGCTATGGCATCACCCTGGGCGTAATGAACCTGCTGTTCTACATGGCGCTGCGCACGATTCCATTCGGCATCGCGGTGGCCATCGAATTCTGCGGGCCGCTGGCGGTGGCGATGTGGTCCTCGCGCCGCCCCATCGACTTCGTCTGGGTCGGCTGTGCGGCGGCCGGCCTGCTGATGCTGCTGCCGCTGGGCCATGGCGAACCGCTGGACCTGGTTGGCGTGCTGTACGCGCTCGGCGCGGCGGTGTGCTGGGCGCTCTACATCATCTTCGGCAAGCGCGCCGGCCACCTGCCGGCCGGGCACACGGTGTCGCTGGGGCTGTGCGCCGCTGCGCTGGTGGTGGTGCCGGTGGGCGTGGCGCATGCGGGCATGGCGCTGCTGGACCCGAAGATCCTGCTGTTCGGGCTCGGCGTGGCGGTGGTGTCCAGCTCGATTCCGATGTGGCTGGAAATGGCCGCGTTGAAGCGGCTGCCCAAGGAGACCTTCGGCATCCTGATCAGCATGGAGCCGGCGGTGGCCGCGCTGCTGGCGATGGGCCTGCTGGCCGAGCACCTGACCCCGCTGCAGTGGGCGGCAATTGGTTGCACGGTGGTGGCGTCGATTGGCAGCACGATCACGGCAAAGCGGATACCGACACCGGTACCAGGCGCACCCGCGTAGAGCCCGGCGCTACGGGTTTCTTACCGGTGCCGTTCCGGCCACGTAGTACGCCGCCGTGCTGCGCGGCAATGGCGTGCGGCCGCGGATCCGGTCGGCGATCTTCTCGGCGATCATGATGGTGGTGGCATTGAGGTTGCCGGTGATGATCCGCGGCATGATCGACGCGTCCACCACGCGCAGGCCCTGCATGCCGTGCACGCGTCCCTGGCCGTCCACCACGCTCATCGCGTCGGTGCCCATCGCGCACGAACACGACGGGTGGTACGCCGTCTCCGCCCGCGCCCGCACGAACGCATCCAGTTCGGCGTCGGTGCGGCAGTCGGCGCCGGGGCTGATCTCGCGACCGCGATACGGGTCCAGCGCCGGTTGCGCGATGATCTCGCGGGTGATCCGGATCGCGTCGCGGAACTCCTGCCAGTCCTGGTCGGTGGACTGGTAGTTGAACAGGATCGACGGATGCTGGTGCGGGTCGCGCGAACGCGCATGCACGTGGCCGCGGCTCGGCGTGCGCATCGAGCCCACGTGCGCCTGGAAGCCATGCTCCTTCACCGCGTTGCTGCCGTTGTAATTGATCGCCACCGGCAGGAAGTGGTACTGGATGTTCGGCCACGCGAAATCGTCGCGGGTGCGGATGAAGCCGCCGGCCTCGAACTGGTTGCTGGCGCCGATGCCGGTGCCGTTGAACAGCCACTCCGCGCCGATGGCGGGCTGGTTCCACCACTGCAGCGCCGGGTACAGCGACACCGGCTTGGTGCACGCGTACTGCATGTAGACCTCAAGATGGTCCTGCAGGTTTTCGCCCACGCCCGGCAGGTCATGCACCAGCGGCACGCCCAGCGCGGCCAGCAACGCCGGCGCGGCCACGCCGGAGCGCTGCAGGATCTGCGGCGAGGCGATGGCCCCGGCGCACAGCAGCACTTCGCGGCGTGCGTGCGCGTCGGTGGGGTCGGCGCTGCCGCCGACCAGGTAGCGCACGCCCACCGCGCGCTTGCCGTCGAACAGGATGCGGTCGGTGGTGGCGCGGGTCACGATGTGCAGCCCGGGCCGGCCCTTGGCCATGTCCAGGTAACCACGCGCGGTGCTGGACCGGCGCCCCTGCGGGGTCACGGTGCGGTCCATCGGGCCGAAGCCTTCCTGCTGGTAGCCGTTGAGGTCGTCGGTACGCGGGTACCCGGCCTGCACGCCGGCCTCGACCATGGCGTGGAACAGCACGTTGTTGTCGTTCTTTGGCGTGGCCACGCTGACCGGGCCGGTGCCGCCGTGGTAATCGTTCGGACCGATGTCGCGGCTTTCGGCCTTGCGGAAGTACGGCAGCACGTCGCGGTAGCTCCAGTCTTCCAGGCCATCGAAACCGGCCCACTGGTCGAAGTCCAGTGCGTTGCCACGGATGTAGCACATGCCGTTGATCAGCGAGGAACCGCCCAGGCCCTTGCCGCGCCCGCATTCCATGCGCCGGTTGTCCATGTGCGGTTCCGGCTCGGTCTCATACGCCCAGTTGTAGCGCCGGCCCTGCAGCGGGTAGGCCAGCGCGGCCGGCATCTGGGTGCGGAAGTCGAGCCGGTAGTCCGGGCCGCCGGCCTCGAGCAGCAGCACGCTGACCCCGGCGTCTTCGGTCAGGCGCGCGGCCAGCGTGTTGCCCGCCGAACCGGCCCCGATGATGATGTAGTCGTACTCGCGCTTCATCGCGGAATCTCCTGGTCAGGCCGGTTCAGAACACCGACACGTAGCGGTCCAGCTCGATCTGCACGGACTTGGTACGGGTATACGCGCGCAGCGTGGCCAGGCCGTTCTCGCGCCCCACCCCGGACTGCTTGTAACCGCCCACCGGCATCGTCGCCGGCGACTCGCCCCAGCAGTTCACCCAGCAGATGCCCGCCTCCAGCTGGTGGATCAGGCGGTGCGCGCGGCTGAGGTCGGGCGTCACCACGCCTGCCGCCAGTCCGTACTCGGTGGCATTGGCACGCCGCACCGCTTCGTCTTCGTCCGCGTAGGCCAGCAGGCTGAGCACGGGCCCGAAGATCTCCTCGCGTACGATCGCCATGTCGTCGCGGCAGTCGCTGAAGATGGTCGGGGCCACGTAGCAGCCTTTGCCCAGTGCGCCGTCGGTGAGGCGTTCGCCACCGCAGAGCAGGCGCGCACCCTCGGCCTTGCCGCGCTCGATATGCGCCAGCACGCTGCGCATGTGCGCGGCACTGACCAGCGGGCCGAACGTGGTGTCCACCGCCATCGGGTCGCCGATCCGGATCCGCGCCACGCGCGCCAGCAGTGCCTGTTCCATCTCGGTCAGCCGCGCCTGCGGAACGAACACGCGGGTGCCGTTGGTGCAGACCTGGCCCGAACTGTAGAAGTTGGCCATCATCGCGATGTCGGCAGCGAGCCCAAGGTCGGCGTCGGCGCAGATGATGAGGGGCGACTTGCCGCCCAGCTCCATCGTCACCTCCTTCAACGTGGAGCTGGACGCGCTGGCCATCACCTTGCGCCCGGTCGCGGTGCCGCCGGTGAAGGAGATCTTCTCGATGCCCGGATGCTCCGTCAGCGCCGAACCGACCCCGGCACCGTCGCCGGGCAGCACGTTGAACACCCCGTCCGGCAGGCCGGCCTCGGTGAAGATTTCGGCCAGCTTCAGCCCGGTCAGCGGCGTCACTTCGCTGGGTTTGAAGATCATCGCGTTGCCGGCGGCCAGCGCCGGCGCGGCCTTCCACAGTGCGATCTGGATCGGGTAGTTCCAGGCGCCGATCGCCCCGCCCACGCCCAGCGGCTCCTGCCGCGTGTAGAAGAAGCTGCCTTCGCGCAGCGGCACCTGGCTGCCTTCCAGCCCGTGCATCACGCCCGCGTAGTACTCCAGCACGTCCGCGCCGGTGACGATGTCCACGCTCAGGGTTTCGCTCAGCGGCTTGCCGGTGTTGAGGCTTTCCAGTTCGGCCAGGTCGTCGTTGCGTGCGCGCAGCAGCGCCACCGCGCGCAGCAGGACGCGCGAACGTTCCACCGTCGTCAGCGACGCCCATGCCTTCTGCCCGACCCGCGCGCTTTCCACTGCAGCGTCCAGGTCGTCGCTGTTGGCGTTGTGCACGTTGGCCAACACCTCGCCGTTGGCGGGGTTGACCACCTCGAAGGTGCGGTTGCCCTGCGAGGGCACGTAGCGGCCGCCGATGTAGAGCAGCTGGTCGGGGAAGGTGGGCATGGCGACGACTCCTGTGCGTGGGGCGGACAGCGGATTCAGCGGGTCAGGTGCAGGAACTGCAGGTGGCGTTCGTACTGGTCGATGATGTCGTTGATGATCTGCTGGCGGCTGTAGCCGACCAGCTCGTAGTCCTGTCCACCTTCATAGAGGTGCACTTCGGCGCGGTAGTAGCGCTGGTTGCGGAAGCGCTGCGCGGCGAACGAAGGGGTCAGGTAGCCGGTCATCACCACCTGGTAGCGGAACACCTGCTGCTCGCCGTGGTCGACTTCCAGCGTCATCTGGCCGGGCTCGAAGTCGGTGCCCACATCCAGCCCCTGTTCGCGCAGCTGCGCGGCGACGGCCTCCATGGCCGGGCGCACCTCGCTGTCCATGAAACGGTAGACCTCGTCGCGCACGGGGAAATGCACGGCCTGGGTGATCCGCTGGCGCCAGCCGCGCTGGTGCCGCGACTGGCCGATCAACGGCACGGGCGAGTACTGCGAGGCCTTCCTGCGCTGCGACTCTTCGCCCAGTGCACGGGTCAGCCCCCACAGCATCAACAGCAGCACCACCGAGAACGGCAGCGAGGCCAGCACCACCGCCGATTTGAGGGCGTCCATGCTGCCGGCCAGCAGCAGCCCGGTGGTTACCAGCGCGATCATCACGCCCCAGAACACGCGCAACCAGCGCGGGCCGTCTTCTTCGGGCACGCCGCCATGCGAGGACAGCGTGGACAGCACCACGGTGCCCGAATCGGCCGAGGTGACGAAGAAGATGAAGCTGACGAACACCACCACGCCGATCACCGCGCGGCTCCAGGGGTAGCTTTCCAGCAGTGCGTAGAGCACCGTCGGCGGGTTGTCCACGGCCAGCTGCGCCAGGTGTTCCTGGCCGTGGTGCAGCACCTGGTCCAGCGCGCTGTTGCCGAAGATCGACAGCCACGCCAGGGTGAAACCGAGCGGGATCAGCAGCACCCCGAACACGAACTCGCGTAGCGTGCGGCCGCGTGAGATGCGCGCGATGAACAACCCGACGAAGGGCGCCCAGCCGATCCACCAGGCCCAGTAGAACACCGTCCAGTCGCCCAGCCAGTCGGTGCGACCGCCATAGGCGTATACGTCGAAACTCTTGCCGACCACGTTGCCCAGATAGTCGCCCAGGTTCTGCATCAGGGTGCTGAGCAGGTACTGGGTGGGCCCGGCGAACAGCATGAACAGCAGCAGCGCGATCGCCAGCAGCATGTTGATGTCCGACATCAGCCGCACGCCTTTCTCCACCCCGGACACGGCAACGGTGATCGCCGCGCCCATCATCAGCACGATCAGCGCGACCTGCACCCATGGCGCATGCGGTACCGGCAGCAGCGTGTTGAGCCCGGCATTGAGGTGCAGCACGCCAAAGCCCATGTCCGCGCCGATCCCGAACACGGTGGCGACGATGCCGAGCGCATCCACGGTGTAGCCGATCGGGCCGTTGATGCGTTTGCCGATCAGTGGATACAGCGCCGAGCGCAGTGCCAGCGGCAGGTTGTGGCGGTAGGCGAAGTAGGCCAGCGCCATCGCCGCCAGCGCGAACACGCCCCAGCCATGCAGGCCCCAGTGCAGGAACAGCAGCTGCATGGCCTGGCGCGCGCTGGCCTCGCCGCTGCCGACACCGCCCTGCGGCGGTTGCAGGTAGTGGGTGAGCGGTTCGGACACGCAGAAGAAGAACAGGGTGATGCTGATGCCCGCGGCGAACAGCATGCCGGCCCAGGAGAGGTAGCTGAACTCCGGCTCGTCGTGGTCCGCGCCCAGCTTCACGTTGCCGTAGCCGGACAACGCCACCCCGACCACGAACACCAGGTACAGGGTCATCGCCAGCAGGTAGTACCAGCCGACATTGCGCGACGCCCAGGTCTGCGCCTGCAGCAGCAGGACGCCGGACTGGGACGGAAACGCCGTGACCAGGATCGCGAAGGCCGCCACGAGGGTGGCGGCGAGCAGGAAGACCGGCCGCAGCGTGCGCACCTCGCTGGGAGGTGTCTCCACGGTGTTCATGATGGGGCCCCGGTGCCGTTGCCGGCAGACCGGTGAATTAGCGCATACGCCCTGTGGACAGGGCGTTCACGTGCTCAGCGCAGGGCCTGGCTGGGGACGTCGATGGCCATGGCCAGGGCCAGGTGGTCGGAGAACGCCGCCGGCACCGCTTCGGCGCTGCGCTGCTGCAGGCCGTCGCTGAGCAGGATGTGGTCGATGGCCCGGTCCGGGCGCCAGCTGGGGAAGGTCGGCACCGCGCAGCCCGGGGGCTGCAGGGTGGTCTTCTGGTACAGCACCTGCATTTCCGGGCGCTCGGCCAGGCAGTTGAAATCGCCCATCAGCACCGCGTTGGGGTGGTCGGACATCAGGTCGGCAATAAAGGCCAATTGCGACATGCGCGAATTGGTCCCCAGCGACAGATGCGCCACCGCCACCGCCAGCCCTTCGGCGCCTTCGCCGAACTTGGCCAGCAGCACGCCGCGCCCGCCGATGCGGCCGGGCAGGGCGTGGTCCTGGACTTCCACCGGTTCCAGCCGGCTCAGCAGGCCGTTGGCACTGGAGGCCACTCCGCCCATCCGGCGGTTGGGCTGGTGGCTCCAGTAATTGAAGCCGGCGCGCTCGGCCAGGTAGTGGGTCTGGTTGGTGAAGCCCGAGCGCAGGCTGCCGGGGTCGGCCTCCTGCAGGCCGACGATGTCATGGCCACGGGCCAGCTGGGCGATCGCGTCCAGGCTGGTCCGCTTGCGCCCCGCCGGCAGCGCATGCGACCAGCTGCGGGTCACATAGTCGCTGTAGCGGCGGGTGCTCGAGCCGGCCTGGATGTTGGCCGTGAGCAGGCGCAGGGTCCGCGTGTTGGGGGAAGTCACGACGGTTGCAGGTTCCTGGAAACTCAGTTGCCCTTGGCGGCGCGTTCGCGGGCGATCAGGTGATCGGCGATGCGCAGCATGTCGGGGAAGCTCTTGCCCTTGACCAGGTACTTGCCGTTGACGATCACCGACGGGGTGCCGGAGATCTGGCTGTCCTGGGCGAACTTCTTGGCCTTGTTGGTCTTGTTGGTCACGTTGAAGCCGGACATTTCGGCCAGGAACTGCTTCGGGTCGGCGCCGTGCTTGGCGTAGAACGCCGCGATCTCTTCCGGGGTATCGCGGCCGCGCTCGCCCTTCAGGCTCTGGTCGACGTGGATCGCCTTGTACAGCGCTTCATGGGTCTTGTCTTCCAGGCCCAGCGCCTGCGCGGCGTAGAACGCCTTGGCGTAGTTGTCCCAGGTACCGCCGAACATGGCCGGCACGTAGACGAAGTTCACATCGCTCGGCAGGCCGGCCTTCCACGGTCCGATCAGCGGCTGGAACGCGGCGCAGGCCGGGCAGACGAAGCCGAACACTTCAGCCACTTCGATCTTGCCGGTGGCCGGCTCGAACGGCTTGCCGTTGGCGATCACCACGTAGTCGGTGCCTTCGACCGGGGCCGGACCCACCGGCTGCGACGAGGCGGGGGCCGGGGCCGGGGTGGTGGCTTCGGCGGCGGCGGTCTCGGCGGCGGCGGTTTCGCCGCTGGCAGCCGGGGCTGCCTCGGTCGGGGTCGCTTCGGTCTGGCCCGGCGCGGTTTCGGCGGCCGGGGCGGTGGCCGGGGTGGCCGGTTCGGTCGGGGCGGCGGTGTTGGCGGTGCCGTCCTGGGCCTTGCAGGCGGCAAGGATCGGCAGCAGGGCCATCAGCATGAGGGCGAAACGGGTCTTCATCGAAGCGTCTCCAGCAGGGGCATGGTGGGGCCGGCGCAGCGGGCGCCAGCCAGGGGGGCATGATGCCACGCGGTCGCCGGGGCGCCGCGTGCAGGGGGTGTGACGGTTCAGCGAGCCTTGGCGGCCCGTTCGCGGGCGATCAGGGCGTCGGTGTTGCGCAGCAGCTCCTCGAACGAGTTGCCCTTGACCATGTACTTGCCGTTGACCAGCAGTGCCGGGGTGCCCGGCACCTTGGTGCGCTGGGCGAAGGCGCGGGCGTACTTGATCTTCTGCTCCACCGCGTCGCTCTTCAGCGCAGCGGTATAGGCATCGGCCTTGACCCCGTAGGCGGCGTAGAAGCCCGCCAGTTCGTCCGGCGACACGTTCTGCATCGGCAGCGAGCCTGCTTCATGCAGGGCCGTGAACATGGCCGCATGACTGCGCTTGGCCACGCCCAGCTGGTCGGCGGCGTAGTAGGCGCGGGCGAACGAGTCCCAGACACCGCCGAAGGCGGCCGGCACCGGGGTGAAGCGCACGTCCTTGGGCAGCTTCTTCGCCCAGGCTTCCAGCTGCGGCTCGAAGTGCGCGCAGTGCGGGCAGGTGTAGCCGAACATCTCCACCACTTCGATCTTGCCGGCCAGCGGCGCGAACGGGCCCGGCTGCTCGATGACGTCGTAGTCCTTGCCTTCCACCAGCGTGGCGGGGGCGGGCGCGGCCAGCGCCGACAGGGGGCTCAGGGCCAGCAGCAACAGCATCAAACGGGGCATCAGCGACATCTACATCCCTCTTCATCGGAAAAAACAACGCCGGCCCAGTGCCGGCGTGGTGGTGAACATAACCCGCCACCGGGGCGGGGTGCATCTGTCATCGGTCCCGGTGCAGGTCCAGGCTTACTGCGTCGCGCCAGCCCGCGGGGCGGCCGCAGCGACGTCGTCGGCGCGGTTGTGCAGGCCCTGCAGGTAGCTGCCCAGCGCCTGGATTTCCTGTTCGGTCAGCGACTTGGCAATGCTGGCCATGATCTGGAAGTGCGCCTTGTCGGTTTCCTGGGTCACCCCGGCCTGGTACTCCTGCAGCCGCCGCGCCACGTACGACGCATGTTGGCCGCCGATGTGCGGGTAGGCCGGGCCCGGATTACCCGCACCGGTCGGTCCATGGCAGGCCATGCACGCCGGAATGCCGCGCTGGGCATCGCCGCCGCGATAGAGCTGCTGCCCGATCTCGAAGAACTTCATGCCCTTGTAGGGACCATCGCCGACCGCGCTGTCGTCGGCAAGCCCGGCGCTGGCCTTCTGCGTTGCGAAATACGCACCGATGTCGCGCATGTCCTGCGGGGTGAGGTCCTGCACGAACGGCACCATCGCCGCCGAGGCCCCGGAGGTGCGCTGCCCGTTGGCGATCAGCGCGATCTGCTGGGCCACGTAGCGTTCGCTCTGCCCGGCGATGCTGGGGTACATCTCCACGGTGGCGTTGCCATCGGCCGAGTGGCAGGCCGCACAGGCCGCAGCCTTGGCCTGGCCCGCCTTGGGGTCGCCCCAGGTGGTCTTGCTGAAATCGACTTCGAGCGACGCCGTGCGCACCGGTGCATTGTCCGGCAGCGGGGTCACGGCGGTCTGGGCGACCGCAACAGCGGCCAACAGCGATACAGCAACAGCGGAAACGGCAAGAACGCGAGCATGGCGCATGCGGAAGCTCCGTGTGGACCGGCCTGGCATGTGCAGGATGCACACGCGGGGATCGCCCGATTATCCATGCGCTTTCACGCCAGGGTCAACGCGGCAGTGCGGCAAAACCGGTGGCGTGCGATCCTATGCGCATGTCATTGCTCCTCGAACGCGCCCATTACCTGCTCTCGGCCCACAATATCCGGCAACTTCCGGACGACGTGGGGGCCGAAGTGGCCTTTGCCGGCCGCTCCAACGCCGGCAAATCCAGTGCCCTCAACGCCCTGACCCGCCAGAACAGCCTGGCCCGGGTCTCCAAGACCCCCGGCCGCACCCAGCAGCTGGTGTTCTTCGAGGTCACCCCGGAGGCCAAGCTGGTCGACCTGCCCGGGTACGGCTACGCCAAGGTGCCGCTGGACCTGCAGGCGCACTGGCAGGCCTTCATCGACCAGTACTTCCGCACCCGCGAGGCGCTGCGTGGCCTGGTGGTGGTGATGGACATCCGCCACCCGCTCAAGGACTACGACCGCCAGATGCTGGCCTATGCGGTCCGCCGCGGGCTGCCGGCGCACGCGCTGCTGACCAAGGCCGACAAGCTCGGCCGGGGCCAGCAGGGCATCGCCCTGCAGAAGGTACGCAAGGAACTGCAGTCCGCCTTTGGCGACACGGTGAGCGTGCAGACCTTCTCCGGTCCGGCCCGCCAGGGCGTGGACGAAGCGCGCGCCATCATCGGTGGCTGGCTCGGCCTCAACACGCCCGCACCCGAAGCACCGGACGCGCCCGTCGCCTGATCCAGGCGCGTCAAGGGGTTCCCGATAGGATGCAGAAAACCGTCACGGCGACGCGACGGCTGGAACGGCCACGATATAGTGCGGCCTTGCGATGCGGGGTACCGAGCCCCACATCCCCGTCCTGACCAGAATCCCTGCGAGCCCCCCCTTGTCGAGCCCCAGCCACGTCGCCGAGACGCCGATCACCGACCGCAACGAACTGGTCGCCACGTTGGCCTCCGGCGAAAAGCCCAAGGCGCAGTGGCGCATCGGCACCGAGCACGAGAAGTTCGGCTTCCGCCTGGACGACCTGCGCCCGCCCACCTTCGACGGCGAGCGCGGCATCGAAGCGCTGCTGACCGGGCTGACCCGCTTCGGCTGGGCGCCGGTACAGGAGAACGGCCGCACCATCGCGCTGCTGCGCGACAACGCCTCGGTCACCCTGGAACCGGCCGGGCAGCTGGAGCTGTCGGGCGCGGCGCTGGAGAGCATCCACCAGACCTGCGTGGAAACCGGCACGCATCTCAATGAAGTGGCGCAGGTGGCTGCGGAGCTGCAGCTCGGCTTCTTCGGCATGGGCTTCCAGCCGAAGTGGACGCGCGATGAAATGCCGTGGATGCCCAAGGGCCGCTACCGGATCATGCGCGAGTACATGCCCAAGGTCGGTTCGCTGGGCCTGGACATGATGACCCGCACCTGCACGGTGCAGGTCAACCTGGACTACGCCGCCGAAGCGGACATGGTGAAGAAGTTCCGCGTGTCGCTGGCGCTGCAGCCGATCGCCACCGCGCTGTTTGCCGACTCGCCGTTCACCGAAGGCAAGCCGAACGGCTACCTGAGCTATCGCTCGCACATCTGGACCGACACCGACGCCGACCGCACCGGCATGCTCGACTTCGTGTTCGAAGATGGCTTCGGCTATGAGCGTTACGTGGATTACCTGCTCGACGTGCCGATGTACTTCTCCTACCGCGACGGCGTTTACCACGACGCCAGCGGGCAGAGCTTCCGCGATTTCATGGTGGGCAAGCTGCCGGTGCTGCCGGGCCAGCTGCCGACCCTGCGCGACTGGTCGGACCACATGACCACCGCGTTCCCGGAAGTACGCCTGAAGAAATACCTGGAAATGCGCGGCGCCGACGCCGGTCCGTGGAGCCGCCTGTGCGCGCTGCCGGCGTTCTGGGTGGGCCTGCTGTATGACGACGCGGCGCTGGATGCGGCGTGGGACCTGGTGCGTGACTTCAGCCTGGTCGAACGCCACGCACTGCGTGACGGCGTGCCGAAGCAGGCATTGAACCTGCCGTTCCGCAACGGCACCGTGCGCGACCTGGCGCGCGAGGCGCTGAAGATCGCGGTGGCCGGCCTGCAGCGCCGTGCGGCGCGCAATGCCGACGGCCAGGATGAAAGCCACTTCCTGGACGTGCTGCAGGAGATCGTGGACTCGGGCCTGACCCCGGCCGAGCGAAAGCTGGCGCTGTACCACGGCGAGTGGGGCCAGAGCGTGGACCCGGTGTTCAAGCAGTTTGCGTATTGAAAAAAACCCCGGCATTGCCGGGGTTTTTTCTATTTCGCTTCTTACGCGGCCAGCGTCGCCATGTCGATCACGAAGCGATAGCGCACGTCGTTCTTGGCCATGCGTTCCCAGGCTTCGTTGACGGTCTTGATATCGATCACTTCGACGTCGCTGACGATGTTGTGCTCGGCGCAGAAGTCCATCATTTCCTGGGTTTCGGCCATGCCGCCGATCGCCGAGCCGGTGATGTGCTTGCGACCGAACATCACGCTGGCGCCCATCAGCGGCGGATCCAGTTCGGTCAGCACGCCCACCAGGCACATGGTGGCGTCACGCTTGAGCAGCGACATGTACGGGTTGGTGTCGTGGCTGACCGGAATGGTGTTGAGCAGGAAGTCGAAGCTGCCGGCGTGGGCCTTCATCTGCGCCGGGTCGCGCGAGACCAGCACTTCATCGGCGCCCAGGCGCTTGGCGTCGGCACCCTTTTCCGGGGTGGTGGTGATCATCACCACGGTGGCGCCCATCGCCTTGGCGAACTTCACGCCCATGTGGCCGAGGCCACCCAGGCCGATCACGCCGACCTTCTGGCCGGGGCCGACCTTCCAGTGGCGCAGCGGCGAATAGGTGGTGATGCCGGCGCACAGCAGCGGTGCGGCGGCCTTGAGGTCCAGCTTTTCAGAGACCTTCACCACGAAGCGCTGCTCGACCACGATGTGGTCCGAATAGCCGCCGAAGGTCGGCTGGCCGCTGTCGCGCTCGGTACTGTTGTAGGTGAACGTGGCACCGTTGTGGCAGTACTGCTCCAGGTCCTGGTCGCAGGCTTCGCAGTGGCGGCAGGAGTCGACCATGCAGCCGACACCGGCGAAGTCGCCGACCTTCAGCCCGGTCACGCCGGCACCGACCTCGGTGACGCGGCCGATGATTTCATGGCCCGGCACCATCGGGAACTTGGAGCCGCCCCAGTCGTCGCGGGCCTGGTGCAGGTCGGAATGGCAGATGCCGCTGTAGAGGATCTGGATGCGGACATCGCCGGCACCGACCGGGCGGCGTTCGAAGGAGAACGGCACCAGCGGCGCGGTCTGGTCGTGCACCGCATAGCCATGGGCAAGGGACATGGGGGTATCCTGGGATTTATGGAAAGGCGCTTTACAATACGCCCCGATCGGATAGGTATACAGTCTGGATATCGGCATGATTCATCAAGGCAGACTGCACAATCGTGGCCACTGACAACCTCACCCACCTGGCTGCCTTTGCCGCCGTGGCGCGGCACCGCAGCTTCCGCCGCGCCGGCGCCGAGCTGGCGCTTTCCACCTCGGCGGTGAGCTATGCGATCCGCGCGCTGGAAGAGCGCCTCGGCGTAGGGCTGTTCCACCGCACCACCCGCAGCGTGGCCCTGACCGAGGCCGGCCAGCGCCTGCTCGACCGGCTGCAGCCGGCGCTGGGCCAGGTGCACGACGCGCTGGAGGAGATGAACCACTTCCGCGCGGCGCCGGCCGGGCTGCTGCGCATCAATGCCACCCGCGCCGCCGTGCACACGCAGCTCGGCCCGCGCCTGGCCAGTTTCCTGCGCGCGCACCCGGACGTGCGGCTGGAAGTGGCGCAGGACGATGGTCTGGTGGACATCGTGGCCGAAGGCTATGACGCCGGGGTGCGCCTGCATGAGTTCGTGCCCGAAGACATGGTGGCGGTGCCGTTGGGGCCGCCGCTGCGCGGCCTGATCGTGGCTTCGCCAGCGTACCTGCGCGACCGCGGCGTTCCGCAGCATCCGCGCGAGCTGGTCGACCACGAATGCGTGCGCTTCCGCTTCGCCAGCGGGCATCTGTACAAATGGCAGTTCGAGCGCGACGGGCAGGCGCTGGATATCGACGTTCCCGGGCGGCTGACGCTCGGCGACCAGCACACCGTGCTGCAGGCGGTGCTGGATGGACTGGGCCTGGCGTACGTGCTGGAGGATGCGGCGCGGCCCTGCCTGGAAGACGGTCGCCTGGTGGCGGTGCTGCAGGACTGGAGCGAGCCGTTCGCCGGCTGGGTGCTGTACTACCCGCGCCAGCGCCAGATGTCCTCGGCGCTGCGCGCGTTCGTGGACATGCTGCGCGACGGCTACGCGTCGCAGATTTCGTCGTAGCCGCGACCCAGGAACTGCAGCAGGCAGAAGCCGTGGCCGAACGGATCGGCGAGCAGGGCGATGCGGCCCCAGGCGTGCGTGGCCGGTGCCTTCTCCACGCGTGCACCTACGGCGACCGCGCGCGCCAGCGCGGCATCCAGGTCGTGCACCACCCAGTCCAGGTGCACCGGCGTCCAGTGCCGGCGGTAATCGCGGCGGTCGCGCACCTGCGGCGTGGCCGCGCTGCCGGCGGGCTTCACCAGCAGGTAGATCGGGGCAGGGCCGCCGAGCAGTTCCACGCCGTCGGCGCCGAAGCGTCGGCCGGGACGCAGGTCGAAGGCGCGCGTGTAGAACGACAGCGCGGCATCGAGATCGTCGACGTCGATGTTGACCAGGAAGTCCATGCGCGCACGATACCCCACCCTTTGGGGCTACGTAGATTTACTGCCGCCTTCCGCACGAATTCATCTTTCAAATCGACGACAACGGAGTAACCATGGCGTCACCGGGCGGACCCCGAGGTTGCGGTCCGAGACCGGCTTACCCGGAGATCCACCATGTCGCTCTCCCTGCCGTTCCGCAGAACCGCCATCGCTCTCTGCGCCTCCGTCACCGGCGTGCTCGCGTTCGCCCCGCAGGCGCATGCGGTGGAACCGCTGGACACCTTCAGCGCGCATGTCAGCGGGTACATCACTTCGTTCGATACCGAGATCCGCGCCGATGGCGAAGGCAAACGCGGCACCGAGATCGACCTGCATCGCGACCTGGGCCTGGGCGACGACAACCTGATCGCCAACGTCGGGTTTACCTGGCGCCCGTGGGAGAACCACGAGTTCGCCGTGTCCTATTACACCCAGAGCGCCGACGCCACGCGCACCATCGAGCGCGACATCGAGTTCGACGGCACCCTGTACGAAGCATCCAGCCGCATCCGTACCGATGTCGACGTCGACGCTTACGAGGCCTCGTATACCTGGTGGGCGGCGAACGAAAGCAGCTGGGCGCTGGGCCCGCGTGTCGGCCTGATCTGGTACCGCATGGAACTGGGCATAGACCTGGACGTGGACGTGGGCGGCAACCAGGGCGGTGCCTCCGCGAAGAGCAAAGTGTCGGCAGATGTACCTGCGCCGATGATCGGCGGTGGCTGGCGCTGGACCCCGCTGGACGACTGGCGCCTGTCCGCCGATGTCGGCTACTTCACCATCAGCGTCGACGATATCGACGGCGACATCTACTTCGGGCGTGCGGGCGTGGAGTGGTTCCCGTGGGAACGCGCCGGCTTCAGCCTGGACTACACCTACACCCGGATCGAAGCGGACGCCGACAAGACCAGCTTCACCGGTAACGTGAACTTCACCGACGCCGGGTTGCGACTGGGCTTCGTCTATCGGTTCTGATCGGCCGGTTCGCCCCACCGGAAGTTAAATCGATCTAAACTCAACCCTCATCGACCAGTTCGGGAGGGCAGGGCATGACGTTTCGCAGCACGCTGATCGCCGCGGCAGTGGTGGCAGCCGTTTCATTCGGGGCCGCAGCGGCCCTCGCGGTACCGGCCGCCGCGCCGGCCATGTCGGGCAATCCGATCCTGCCGGGCTGGTACGCCGACCCGGAAGCGGCGGTGTTCAACAACCAGTACTGGATATTCCCCACCAGTTCGCGCGAGTACGCCGACCAGACCTCGTTCGACGCGTTTTCCTCGTCGGACCTGGTGACCTGGAAAAAGCACCCCGACGTGCTGAAGATGGAAGCGGTCTCGTGGGTGCGTGAGGCGATGTGGGCGCCTTCGGTGGTCGAGAAGGACGGCAAGTACTACTTCTTCTTCTCCGCCAATGACATCAAGAACGACCAGGAGCTCGGCGGCATCGGCGTTGCCGTGGCCGACAAGCCCGAAGGCCCATACAGAGACCTGCTAGGCAAGCCGCTGGTCGGCGCGTTCCACAACGGCGCGCAGCCAATCGACCAGTTCGTGTTCAAGGACGACGATGGGAGCTGGTACATGCTCTATGGCGGTTGGAAGCACGCCAATATCGTGCGGCTGAAAGATGACTTCACCGGCGTGCTGCCGTTCGCCGACGGCACCGTGTTCAAGGAAATCACCCCCGCACCGGAGTACGTGGAAGGCTCGCTGATGTTCAAGCGCGACGGCCGCTATTATTTCATGTGGTCGGAGGGCGGCTGGGGCGGGCCGGACTATTCGGTCGCGTACGCCATCGCCGACGCGCCGACCGGGCCGTTCAAGCGGATCGGACGCATCCTGCAGCAGGACCCGGCCATTGCCACCAGCGCCGGCCACCATTCGGTGATCCACGCCCCGGGCAGCGACAACTGGTACATCGTCTATCACCGCCGTCCGTTGGGCGACAAGGCGCGTGACCATCGCGTCACCGCCATCGAGCGCATGTCCTTCGACGCGCAGGGACATGTCCTCCCGGTCAGGATCACCCATGAGGGCGTTCCGGCCGATCCGATGCCCTGATATGTGACCCAGGGCCAATATCCCCCGGGGGCGGGTTGTGGCACAGTCGGCCCCGGGGCTTGCCCGCTCCAACAGGCAGCGTCCTTCTCGGGGGGATCGCCGCGGCCTGGCAACCGGCGCGTGCAGGACCTTCCTCCCGATCACGGCGACGCCCATGCCGCTGCTGAGGTTCAAGGATTTCGAGACCTATTCGGACGCCTTCGCCGGGGTGGACGGGATCCTGCGCGCGCTGTCGCCCAACCAGGGCGAGTGGATCCTGCATATGCTGGACGCGGGCGAGGTCACC
The DNA here is from genome assembly GCF_002893095.1 of Stenotrophomonas sp. VV52. Taxonomy (GTDB): domain Bacteria; phylum Pseudomonadota; class Gammaproteobacteria; order Xanthomonadales; family Xanthomonadaceae; genus Stenotrophomonas; species Stenotrophomonas aracearum. The sequence continues at coordinate 70,042 of NZ_PKQQ01000002.1, forward strand.
GCCTCGCTGGGCCGCGACGGTGGGACCGGCGTGTACCACGGTCTCAATCATGCTGACCGCTACCTTGCCTACATGGCGCTGCCCGGCAGCGATACGGCCATGCAGGGCCAGGACACCTCCGACGATATGTTTGTCTGGTATCCGCCGCGTGCCGAGATCCACGGGCACACGCGGAAGATATCGCGCTTCATGGGGCTGAGCATGGACGCAGCCGCCGTGGTGCAGCGCGCACGCGAGGTGGCCGGGTTGTTCGATGAGCATGTCGCGCGTACGCACGTCGTCAGCATCGGCCGCGTGGAAGTTGCCGAGATCGTCAAGCTGGTGACGCGTGCGCTGATGATCGACCTGGAAGATCCAACGCTGTTCCAGGCGCCCAGCGTGCGCAAGGCCTTCAGCGGACAGGTCATCCACGCGTTGCTGCGCTGCATGGTGCTGGACAATCCCGAGGCGGTACGGCGTTCGCGCGGGCGTCCGCCGGTGCCGCGCAACGAGATCATCCGGCGCAGCCTCGACCACATCCACAAGGCCATCCGCGGGGACGCGGTGATCGGCGACCTGGTGCTCAGCGCCGGCACCTCACAGCGTTCGTTGAACCGCGCCTTCGACGAAGCCTTCGGCATGGGCCCACAGCAGTACTACATGCTCGAGCGCCTGCATGTGATCCGCAAGGCGCTGCGCGAAGCCCGGCCCGGCGACACCGTCACCAGCATCTGCAGCCAGTTCGGCGTCTGGGACCAAGGCCGATTCGCCGGCATGTACCACCGCACCTTCGGCCTCCTGCCCTCGGTGGAACTGGCCGCAGCCCTATCCCGGTAGTGCCACGCCCTGCGTGGCAACCACGCACCCCCATCACCGTTCCTCCACCACCCCCAACACCGCCCGCACCCGCGTCGCCAGCGTCTCCACGCTGAAGGGCTTGCCGATCACCTGCACCCCCGGTTCGATCACCCCGTCGCGTTCCAGCGCATTGCGGCTGTAGCCGGTGGTGAACAGCACTTTCAGATCGGGTCGACGACGCAGCGCCTCATCGGCCAGCTCGCGGCCGTTGACCTCGGGCATCACCACGTCGGTGAACAGCAGCGCGATGTCGGGGTGGCCGTCCAGCAGCGCCAGGGCGGGTGCCGCGCCTTCGGCCGACAGCACGTCGTAGCCCAACGCGGTGAGGGCATCCACCGAGAACTGGCGCACGGCCGGTTCGTCCTCCACCACCAGCACAAGCTCGCGCCCTTCATCGGGCAGTGCCGACTCGACCGCCACCGGGGCATCCACCACGGCCGCATCGGCAACCAGGCGCGGCAGGTACAGTTTTACGGTTGTGCCTTCGCCAATGGCCGAGCAAAGCTTCACGTGTCCAGCGGACTGCTTTACGAAGCCGTACACCTGCGACAGTCCCAGCCCCGTACCCTGGCCGACCTGTTTGGTGGTGAAGAAGGGATCGAACGCCTTGGCGATGACGTCCTGCGACATGCCGACGCCATCATCCGCCACGGTGACGAGGATGTAATCGCCGCGCGGGATGCCCGGGTGGAGGTCGGTACTGGCGACGTCAACCGGGCAGTTGGACGTCTGCACTGCCAGATGGCCACCGGAGGGCATCGCATCGCGGGCGTTGACCACCAGGTTGAGAATCACGCTTTCCAGCTGGTTGGCATCGGCGAACGTCAGCCACAGGTCGGAGGCCAGCGAGGTTTCCAGTCGGATGTTGCTGCCAAGCGAATGCACGAACAGGTCGGACATGCCCGCGACGAGCCCGTTGGCATCCACCGGCACCGGCTGAAGCGGCTGCTGCCGGGAGAACGCGAGCAGCCGTTGGGTCAGCTGGGCGGCACGGTTGGCGCCGTCGATGGCCATGTCGATGTAGCGGGTGACCAGCGGATCGCTTTCGCCCAGGCGCATGGCGAGCAGGTCGAGCGGGCCGATCACGGCTGCCAGCATGTTGTTGAAGTCGTGCGCGATGCCGCCGGTCAGCTGGCCCACCGCTTCCATTTTCTGGCTCTGGCGCAGTGCATCTTCCACCCGGGTGCGTTCGGCCACTTCTTCGGCTACGCGGCTTTCCAGGTGCTCGTTCAATTCCTGCAGGCGGGCTTCAGCCTGCTTGCGGGCCGTGACCTCGATCGCGACCCCGACCACGCGCACGCAGCGGTCATCTTCGAAATGGCCCCGCCCGGTGGCTGCAACCCAACGCACCACGCCGTCTTCCTTGCCGATGGTGCGGTACTCGACGTCGTACACCGCACGCAGCGCAGGGTCGGCGGCGGCAGCGAACGCAGCGCTGGTGGCCTCGCGGTCCAGTGGATGCAGCCCGTTGTAGAAATCTTCCATCGCAACCTCGACCCCAGCCGAGATACCGAACATGGCCTTGGTGCGCGGTGGCCAGATCAGCACGTTGTGTACCAGGTCCACGTCCCAGAACCCCATGTCGCCCGCATCGGTGGCGAAGCGCAGGCGCTCTTCGCTTTCGGCCAGTGCAGCCTCGGCGGTCCTGCGTGCGGTCAGGTCGAGCATCGCACCGATCATGCGCAGCGGCTCGCCGCGTGGGCCCCGCAGCACCGTGCCACGGTCCAGCACGGAGGCGTAGCTGCCGTCGGCACGGCGGAAACGGTACTCCCCGTACCAGGCGCTGCCATCGCCGTCGATCACCTGATGGATATCGGCATCGATCCGGGCACGGTCATCCGGGTGGATGTGGTCCAGCCACCATTGCGCATCGGTTTCCATCAGGACGTGGCCGAACAGCGCCCCCAACGCTTCGTTCCAGACCACCTGGCCATCGGCCATGCGCCAGTCCCAGATCGCATCGTTGGTGGCGCGCGCGGCCAATCGGTAGCGTTCCTCGATCTCGTGATGGCGGGCTTCCGCGGCCTTGCGTTCGGTGATGTCCAGCGAAGTCCCGATCAGGCCCACCACGTTCCCGTCGGCATCGCGCAGTGGGGCTTTGGTTGACAGCCAGTGCGCTCGCCTGCCATCGGGGAAGCTCACCGTCTCCTCCAGCTGCTCGGACCGGCCGCTGGACATGATGCGTTCGTCGGCGGCCATCACCGCAGCGGCCTGGGCCGGATCATTCAGCAGTTCGGCGTCGGTGCGCCCGACATATTTTTCCGGCGGCACACCGATCAGTTCAGTCGTGCCGTGGTTGCCGATCAGGAGACGGCCCTGGCGGTCCTTGGCATACACCACGCCCGGTGCGGCTTCGACGAATGAGCGCAGCAGTGTCTGGGCCTGGTCGCGTTCGGTCTCGATCTGGCGACGCTCGTCGATGTCGATCAACACGCCCTGGAACCCCAGTGGGCGCCCGTCCGGTGCCAGGTCGACGCGGCCGATCGCTTCCAGCCAGCGGTACTGACCTTCGGTATTGCGGGCGCGGTACTGGTGCGAATAGCGCCCGCCGCGTGCCATGGCGTCGTTGATCGCTTCCACCAGCCCGTCATGGTCTTCCGGGTGCACCGAACGCAGGATCTGCTGCAGCGGCAGTTCGTGCTGGGTGGCGCCCGCTTCCAGGCCGAAGGCCTGCACAAGACCGTCGTCCACCGTGACCTGGTCGTTGGTCACGTCCCAGAACCAGGTGCCTACGATGGCGCCTGCCGCCATCGCCATTTTCACGCGCTCGGTGTCGCGCCGGCTGTGCTTGTCGGGTGGGTCCGTCAGGTTCAAGGCGGTCTCGCGGGCGAAGGGCGGGCAGGACCCGCTAGATTATCCGAAGGTGCCTGACGGCCATGAACACGCCTTGACGGGACGCGGCCAGGCAGCTGAATGCTTCATCCCGGATCGCCCAGTGCTGCACGCCGGGCACGGAACACTTCGGGTGTCTGCGGCTTCACGAACAGCGCCACCAGCTCCGGGTACTCCGCCTTCACCGCCTGCTCGATCCGGGTAATGCAGGCCTCGATCTGCGGGGTGGTGCGGTCGTCCTCGAACTCCGCGCTGAGCATGGCCACCACCTGCTCCGGTCCCATCTGCATGGTGGTCACGCCGTTGGCGTTGCGCAGGTCGGGGTCCGTATTGGCCACCGCCAGGATGCGCCGGGCGACACTGGGGTGGGCGGGTTCGCCGACCAGCAGCCCCTTGGTCTCGCGCGCCAACAGGAACGCGGTGACCGCCAGCACGCCGGCAATGCACAGCGAGGCCACGCCATCCAACTCGGGCATGTCGAACCATTGTGCCGCTGCCAGGCCGGCTGCGGCGAAGGCCAGGCCGAGCAGGGCGGCGCTGTCTTCCAGCAACACGGTGAAGGTGGCGGGATCCTTGCTGCGCCGGAACGCCTCGAAGTAGCCCATGGTGCCCTTGGTGGCGCGGAATTCGCGCAATGCCACCCACCATGAAACGCCCTCGAACACGAAGGCGATGCCCAGCACCGTGTAGCTCAGTGCGTGGTTGGTGGCCGGCTCGGGGTTGCGGATATGCAGCACGCCCTCATACGCAGATACGCCAGCGCCGGCCGCGAACACCAGCAACGCGACGATGAAGCTCCAGAAATACAGTTCGCGCCCGTAACCAAACGGGTGCACGGTGTCCGGTTTCTTGTCGGCCCGGTGCAGCCCGTACAGGAGCAGCACTTCATTGAGCGTGTCCACCAGCGAATGGACGCCTTCGCTGAGCATCGCCGAGCTGCCGGAGATGCCGGCCGCAGTGAACTTGGCGATGGCGATGCACAGGTTGCCGACCAGGGCGGCGTATACAACCAGGCGCGAACCGGATGGCTTGGCCATGTGACTCAGGAGCGGAGCGTTACCACCGGGGTACGACTGTGCATCCGGGCGAGCTCGGCGCGCGGTGCAGCGGGCAGGGCACTGGCGTCCAGCCGCGCGTGGCTGATCGCCTGGTGCGAGCCGCAGCTCTCACAGCGGAACAGGGCTCCGCCGGGCAGGTGGATCAGCTGGCTGCCGCCACAGGAGGAGGTGGTGCCGCATTGTCCGCAGCCCACGGTGAGGGCCAGGATGCGTTCGACGGCGCCGGCGGCGGTGTAGTTCGCCTCGAAGGCGCGGACAACGAAGGTAGGGGCGTCGGGCATCGTCGGTCCGCGAGGTGGTGGGGTGGAACGAGCATCCACGGTCCGCCGTGACGGCCTCGTGCAGCGCCGGTGGGTGGGATGTGTATACTATCCCCCAGTATAGTTCTCTGGTCGCGCTGCCGTGCCGCATTCCCCGGAAGAAAAGAAGAAGGTCCTGGCCCGCGTGCGCCGCATCCGCGGCCAGTGCGACGCGCTCGACCGCGCGCTGGAGGCCGGCGCCGCGTGCGGCCCGGTGCTGCAGCAGATCGCTGCGATCCGCGGGGCCGTCAACGGGCTGATGTCCGAAGTGATGGAAGCCCACCTGCGCGAGGAATTCGGCCAGCCGGCCCAGTCCGACGACCAGCGCGCCGAGCGCGTGCGCGACATGAGCGCGCTGATCCGTTCCTACCTGAAATAAGCATCCTGTTCCCTGTATTGGAGTATTCCCGATGAAATCCCGTGCCGCTGTTGCCTTCGCCGCTGGCGAACCGCTGAAGATCGTCGAGATCGACGTTGCCCCGCCGCAGAAGGGCGAAGTGCTGGTGCGCATCACCCACACCGGCGTCTGCCATACCGACGCCTTCACCCTGTCCGGCGACGATCCGGAAGGCCTGTTCCCGGCCGTGCTCGGCCATGAGGGTGCCGGCATCGTGGTGGAAGTGGGCGAGGGCGTGACCAGCGTCAAGCCGGGCGACCACGTGATTCCGCTGTACACCGCCGAGTGCGGCGAGTGCCTGTTCTGTACCTCGGGCAAGACCAACCTGTGCGTGGCGGTGCGCGCCACCCAGGGCAAGGGCGTGATGCCCGATGGCACCACCCGCTTCAGCTACAACGGCCAGCCGATCTACCACTACATGGGCTGCTCCACCTTCAGCGAATACACCGTGGTCGCCGAAGTCTCGCTGGCCAAGATCAACCCGGAGGCCAACCCGGAACACGTGTGCCTGCTGGGCTGCGGCGTGACCACCGGCATCGGCGCGGTGCACAACACCGCCAAGGTGCAGGAAGGCGATTCGGTGGCCGTGTTCGGGCTCGGCGGCATCGGCCTGGCGGTGATCCAGGGCGCGCGCCAGGCCAAGGCCGGCCGCATCTTCGCGATCGACACCAACCCGTCCAAGTTCGAGCTGGCCAAACAGTTCGGCGCCACCGACTGCATCAACCCGAAGGACTTCGACAAGCCGATCCAGCAGGTCATCGTCGAGCAGACCACCTGGGGCGTGGACCACACCTTCGAGTGCATCGGCAACGTCAACGTGATGCGTGCGGCGCTGGAATGCGCGCACCGCGGCTGGGGCCAGTCGGTGATCATCGGCGTGGCCGGTTCGGGCCAGGAGATCTCCACCCGGCCGTTCCAGCTGGTCACCGGGCGGTCGTGGAAAGGCACCGCGTTCGGTGGCGTCAAGGGGCGCAGCCAGCTGCCGGGCATGGTCGAAGACGCGATGAAGGGCGACATCGAGCTGGCACCGTTCGTCACCCACACCATGGAACTGGAACAGATCAACGACGCCTTCGACCTGATGCATGAAGGCAAGTCGATCCGTTCGGTCGTCCACTACTGATCCCGGCGGAGCCTTCCATGGAACGCATTGAACACCGCGCCGCCTTCGGCGGCTGGCAGGACGTGTACCAGCACCGCTCGGCGGTGCTGGGCTGCGAGATGAAGGTGGCGGTATACCTGCCGCCGCAGGCCACCACGCAGAAACTGCCGGTGCTGTACTGGCTGAGCGGGCTGACCTGCACCGAGCAGAACTTCATCACCAAGGCCGGTGCGCAGCGCTATGCCGCCGAGCACGGGGTGATCCTGGTCGCGCCGGATACCAGCCCGCGCGGTGACGATGTGGCCGACGCGGAAGGCTACGACCTGGGCAAGGGGGCGGGGTTCTACCTCAATGCCACCGAGCAGCCGTGGGCGGCGCACTACCGCATGTACGACTACATCGTGGAGGAGCTGCCCGCGCTGATCGAAGCGCACCTGCCGGCGACCGATGCACGCAGCATCAGCGGGCACTCGATGGGCGGGCATGGCGCGCTGGTGATCGCGCTGCGCAACCCGGGGCGCTACAGCAGCGTCTCGGCGTTCTCGCCGATCGTGGCCCCGACCCGGGTGCCGTGGGGGCAGAAGGCGTTCTCGGCGTACCTGGGCGAAGATCGCGCCGGCTGGGCGCAGTGGGATGCGAGTGAGCTGGTGGCCAAGGCGGCGGAGAAATTGCCGCTGCTGGTCGACCAGGGGGCCGGCGATGAGTTCCTGGACAGCCAGCTGCAGCCGCAGTGGCTTCAGGCGGCGTGTACGGCGGTGGGGCATCCTCTGCAGCTGCGACTGCAGCCTGGGTATGACCACAGTTATTACTTCATCAGCAGCTTCATTGGTGAACACATCGCGTATCACGCCAAGGCGTTGCACGGTTGATTCTGTCGGCCTGTACGTGACACGCATGGCGTGTCACTACGTCGCCCATCGCGTAGCGACACGCCATGCGTGTCCCACGCAGCCCAACCGACGCCGGTGGACAATCAATCGTCCATTTCTTCCGCGGCTTCCCGACCTTGCTGGCGGATCAACGCTTCCTCGCGCGCGTCATTGATCGCATGGCGCACGCTGTCCAGGTCGATGGTCGATTCGTCATGCACGAAGGTGCCGGTCAGTTCGCTGTCCGGCCGCAGGTCGCCGGCCTCGAACAGCGCCCACATTTCCTCGCCATACCAGGTGTCCAGCAGCTCCGGCGCCGACCGGCCCAGATAGGCGGTCAGGTTGTTCACATCGCGCAGCAGCATGCTGCGCGCGGCGTTGTTGCCACCGGCGCTGACCACCTGCGGGAAATCGATCACCACCGGGCCGTCCGGGCCCACCAGCACGTTGTACGGCGACAGGTCGCCGTGGATCAGGCCGCAGCACAGCATCAGCACCACCTGCCGCACCAGGATCTGGTGGAACTCACGGGCCTGGTCCGGGTCCAGCTCCACTTCGCCCAAGCGCGCGGCGGAGAACCCTTCGGCATCGGTCACCAGCTCCATCACCAGTACGCCGTGGAAATAGCCGTACGGCACCGGCACGCGCACCCCGGCGTCGCGCAGCTGGTACAGCGCGTCCACTTCGGTGTTCTTCCACGCTGTTTCCTGCTGCTTGCGGCCGTACTTGCTGGCCTTGCCCACGGCGCGCGCCTCGCGGCTGCCGCGCACCTTGCGGCCTTCCTGGTACTGCGTGCGCTGCTGGAAGCTGCGCTGCGCCATGTCCTTGTAGACCTTCGCGCAGCGCACATCGTCGCCGCTGCGCACCACGTACACGGCTGCTTCCTTGCCGCTCTTCAGCGGCCGCAGCACCTCGTCGATGACGCCGTCTTCGATCAGCGCCTGCAGGCTTTCGGGGGTCTTCACGTAGTCTCGGTCAGGGGGCGGCGCCAGGACGCCGGCCAGCAAGGAAAGGGGCGGCGATTCTCGCACCTTCGCGGCGGCCGGGCCAATCGCCGGGGCCCGGCCGGTTCAGCCAGGGCCCATGGGCGCGGGTTCAGGGCAGGGCCTGGGTGCCGCGCAGGACCGGGTAGGGGTTGAGCGACTCGCCCTTCCACCACTGCTTTTCCGGACCCAGGCGGTGGATCTCGAAGTGCAGGTGCGGGGCGTCGGGGCTGGCGTTGCCGGTGTGGCCGACGTAGCCGATCACCTCGCCGCGCTTGATCGTTTTCTTCTCGGCCAACCCGTCGGCGTAGCGCTGCAGATGGGCGTAGTAGTAGCAGTACTTGCCGCTGGGCTCGAACTGGTAGACGGTCAGGCCGCCGCGCTCGCTGTCGAACAGTTTTTCCACCGTGCCGTCGGCCACCGCCAGCACCGGGGTGCCCTCGGCAGCGAGGATATCGATGGCGTCATGCACCCGGCCCTCGCTGCGCGCGTCGGTGAAGGTGTCCTGCAGCTGTGCGGCGGTGATGCCCTGCACGGGAAGCAGCAGCGCCGACGGCGCTACGGCGTTGGCGGGGGCTGCGGCCACAGCGGCGGTCCCGGGCGCGGGTGTGGTCCCGGCCCCGGTAGAGCCAGGCCCTGCCTGGCTGCCTTTCGGCGCATCAGGGGTCACCGCCAGCCGGGCAGGGCCCGGCTCTACCGGGTGGGGGTCCGGGGCTACGGCCAGCCGGGCAGAGCCCGGCTCTACCGGCGGGGTGGGTTCCGACGCCACGGGCACCCCCGAGGTAGCGCCGGGCTCTGCCCGGCCGCCTGCAACCTCGGACGGCGTACCGGTGTCCGAAGCCAGCAACCACCACCCGGCCACCCCGATCACCACGCCCAGCGCCAGCAGTCGCGTCAGCATTGTCGTTTACTCCTGCATGATGACGGGCACCGACGCGTCCACCGCGTCGGCGACCCGAAGGGCATCCCAGTTGGTCATGCGCACGCAGCCGTGCGATTCAGTCTTGCCCACGTGGCCCGGCTCCGGCGTACCGTGCAGGCCGTAATGCGGTTTGGAAATATCAATCCACACCGGACCCACGGGATTGTTCGGACCCGGCGGAATCGTCGCCTTTTTATCGCCCTTCTTCGCATCCCAGAACAGCTTCGGGTTGTAGTGGAACGGCGGATCGCGCGAGATGCCCAGGATCTTCCACTCGCCGATCGGCAGCGGATCGTGCTGGCTGCCCGAAGACACCGGCACCTGTGCGTACACCTTGCCCGCCGCGTCGTACAGGCGCAGCGTCGAATCGGACTTGTCGATCACCAGCTTGGCCGCCTTCGGCAACGCCGTCGGCGCAATGTTCGGCACCTGGATCTGGCTGCCGGCCTTGCCCAGGTCCACGCCCGGGTTGAGGGTCTGCAGCAGCTTGGGATCGGCATGGAACCGCTCGCCCAGCGACTCGGCGACCGAGGCATAGCCCAGCGCTGTCATCTTCGCCTGGTCGGCAGGCTTCTTCGGCACCGGCAGGAACGGCCCGGCCACGTCTTCCGCAGTCAGCGTGTAGGTCGCGAGCGGCCCCGCAGCGTCGGGCTGCAATGCCTGCCAGGTGGCATCGTCCAGCTCACCGCTGACCTTCAGCCCTTTCGCGGCCTGGAATCCCGCCACCGCGCGCTTCTGGTTCGAGCCCAGCACGCCATCGATCTGCCCGGGCGAGAACTGCGCGCGATCCAGCAGCACCTGCGCGTGCAGGTCCGAACGTGGGCCGGTAGCGAGCGTGGCCTCCTCTGCAATGGGCGCAGGAAGCGCGGCAGGGGCCTGCGCCATCACCGGCGAAGCGGCAGCGAGGGCCAGGGCAAGCAGGGAAACGGAAGCAGGCAGTCGCAGCAGCATCGGGTCATCCGGAATGGGTTCGTCCTCACCATGCCGGAGCGCGCTGCGCAGAATCCGTGAAATGCCTGACGGCCGGCTGACCGTCAGGCGGTGACGCCTCAACGCACGTCGCGCATTTCCCAATGATGGCCGGCGAGCAGGCGCAGGCGCTGCTTGAACACGTCGCTGTCGATCTTCGTCTTGACGGTCAGGTTGACGCGCAGGTCCTTCTGCTCACCGGTGACGGTGGCATCGGGGTCGGTGGCGCCCCACTGCAGCTCCACCGCATCCGGGTCGGGCTGCTTCGCACGCCAGCGCTCGAACAGCGCAGTGGAGCGCAGGGCCTCCTGCAGCTCCTCGGCGAATCCGGCGGCGCCCTGGGAGTGGAACGAAAGGTCGGTGTCGCTGCCGCGCGCCTTGGCGGGGTCCGGCAGGCTGATGCTGTACTGCACTACTGACGACATGATGGTCTCCTTGAGTCGCGCAAGACTGCCAGAACCGAGGTGGAATCGATGTGCAGGGCAGGGCGGATCAAGCCGTAAACGTATGCGGCTCGTCGGCAAACCCGACCGTCACCGCGCCCTTGCCCACGTTGACCATGCCGGTCAGGCTCATCACCGTCTCGTACAGCTCCACCCCGTGCGCCTTGCAGGTCTCGCGCAGGCCGGCGTAGCCCGGCAGCGTCTGCAGGTCGGCCAGTTCACCGCCATAGCTGACGCAGACGGTCGGCGAGAGCAGCCCGGCCCGGACCCGCTGGCCGACGAACTCGAACAGCTTCTGCACCGCGTTGTCGAAGCCCTTGATCTTGGCCACCGGCCCGGTTTCGCCACGGAAGCCGTGCAGCACCGGCTTGATGTCCAGCGCGCTACCCAGTGCGGCGCTGATCAGGCCCACGCTGCGGTCGCCCTTGTGGCGGGCGCGGGCGCGCAGGTAGTACAGGTCGCGGGTGACCATGTAGCCGTGCACGTTCTGCGACAGCTGCTCCAGCCGCTCGCGGATCTGCTGCACGCCGGCACCGCTGTCGCGCAGGCGCACCGCTTCCACCGCGGTGATGCCCTGGGCGGCGAACAGGTTCTGGGTGTCCAGCACGCGCAGCGCGAACGGCGAGTTGTAACCGGCCGCCTGGCGCACCGGCTTGTAGTCGTTGAGGATCGCGAAGCTGGCCTGCATCGCGTTGTCATAGATCGGGCTGCGGGTCTTGGTGATCGTCATGCAGAACACATGGTCGTAATCGATCACCAGCTTGCCCAGGAACAGGTCGCGGATCTGCGCGACGCTGAAGGGAATGGTTTCGGCCTCGGCGCCGTTCTCGGCAACGTGGGCATGCAGGAAACTCAAGGTCGCCTGCTCGTCGCGGTGGTCGGCCAGCACGGCCTCGCCGATCCGGACGGTAATGCGCAGCACCACGATGTTGTGTTGCTGGATGAAGTCCTGCGGTAGATCACAGGCAGAGTCGACCACGATTCCGATGCGCATCCTGTTTGCCCCCTCCAGGCAGGGTGTCCGTTCGAAAATGTGAAAGCTATCTCAAAACGCGTCCGCTTACCTGACCGCGCGGGTCAGCTTCGGCGATGCCGGATTCTGCCCGGCATCGCCACCCCACCTTAGCGTGAGTATGCCCGCGGTTCGCTCCCGGCCGGCGCCGCGTAGCGGTCGCGCAGCTCGGTCTGGCGCGAGCGCATCGGCATGGCCCGGCCACCCAGCCAGACCTGCTCGGCATAGTGGCCCACGTCCAGCGGGTCGCCTTCCCACAGCACCAGGTCGGCCAGCTTGCCCGGCTCGATGCTGCCCACCTTGTCGCCCACCCCCAGCGCCTGTGCCGGCACCCGGGTCAGCCCGGCCAGGCCGTCCTGCCAGGGCAGGCCGTTGGCCACCGCGTTGCCGGCCAGCTGGCGCATCTTGCGCGCGTTGTGCGAGGGGTCGTCGCGCTGGGTGAAGCTGACCGGCACGCCGGCGGCGCGCAGGCGTGCGGCGTTTTCCAGCGTGGCGCCCAGCTGGTCGAAGCTGGCCGGCAGGTTGCCCAGCGCGTCGACGAACACCGGCACCCCGGCCTGCGCCAACTGCGGGGCCACCCGCCAGGCTTCAGCGCCGCCGGCGATGGCGATCTTCACCTTCTCGCGCGCGGCCCAGCGCAGCAGCTGGCGGATGTCGGCGGCGCGGTCCACTTCGACCACCAGGCGTCCCTGGCCGGCCAGGTAGCGGGCCAGCGTGGCGCGCCCGGCCGGCGTGAGCAGGGCATGCGGCGAATCGACCGGGACCCGGCCGCGCGCTTCGCTCACCATCTGCTCCAGCAGCATCCACTGCGCGGCGCGCGAGTTGCCGGTGAGTTCGGCGGCCGAAGAGCCCAGCCGCAGGTACAGCGCCAGCGGCCCGATCGGGTCGGCGCTGCCGTCCAGGCGCATCACCCCGCCCTGGCCGGCGACGAAGCCGCCGCCGCTGTTCGCACCCAGCGCGGTAAAGCCGATGCCGTCCAGCCGCGCGACCGGAATCAGCACCGACGACGGGTTGTAGGCCAGGGTCACATCGAATTCCGGACGCAGCGGCTGGTCTTCCAGCTTCAGCGTGCTGTCTACCGTGGTCGACTCGCCGGACACCTCTTCGATGCCGATGTCGGTGATGCCGCCGAACAGCGCCGGGGTCAGCGGGCGGCCGTTGGCCTCCACCACGGTCACCCCGGCCGGCGCGGCCAGGCCGGTGCCGACCGCGCGGATCACCCCGCCCTGGACCAGCACGTCGCTGTGCTCCAGGCTGCCGCGCGCCGTGGCGGTGTGCACCGTGGCATTGCGCACCAGCAGGTCCTGCGCCCAGCTGGCCGGTGCCGCCGCCAGCAGCGCCAGCGCCAGCAGTGAAGCCTTCGAACGCGCGCTCATGGGCGGGCCTCCTGGCCGAGCATGAAGTCCGACAGCGGCTGCCGGCGTGCGTCCTGGCGGTCGTACACCTGGTGGCCGTCGATATAGACCTTCTCGGCCAGTGCGTAGGAACTGAAGGGACTGCCGTTCCAGATCACCACGTCGCCCATCTTGCCCACCTCCAGGCTGCCGGTCTGTTGCTCGATGCCCATCGATTTTGCCGGGTTCATGGTCAGCCAGGCGATGGCGTGTTCGGGCGTGATCGGCATGCCGGCACGGCGCGCATTGGCGATCACCTTGGCCGCTTCCTGGTTGAGGCGCTGGATGCCCTCGGGCGAATCGGAGTGCACGATCGCGCAGCTGTTGGCCGGGCGGTCGACCAGCGCGATGTTGTCCTGGATGCCGTCGAAGGCTTCCATCTTGAAGCCCCACCAGTCGGCCCACAGCGCACCGCATACGCCTTCGGCCGCCAGCCGGTCGGACAGCTTGTAGGCCTCGGTGGCGTGGTGGAACGCGGCGACCTTGAAGCCGAATTCCTTGGCCAGGTCGAGCATGGTGGCCATTTCATCGGCGCGGTAGCAGTGGATGTGCACGCGGATGTCGCCGTCGATCACCCCGGCCAGCGTGTCCAGCTTGAGGTCGCGCTTGCCGCCGCTGTCGCCGGCGCTGTCGCCCTTGTCGCTGCCGCTGAACCAGCGCTTCTTCTTGACCGTCTTCGGGGAGTTCTTGGCAAGGTACTCGCTGGCGTCGATGAAGGCCGCGCGGTACCCGGCCACGCTGCCCATGCGGGTCTGCGGCGCCACGCCCTTGCCGCTGCCGTACACGCGCTTGGGGTTCTCGCCGCAGGCCATCTTCATGCCCCACGGCGCGCCCGGGAACTTCATTGCCTGGTAGGTGGTGGCCGGCACGTTCTTCAAGGTCACCCCGCGCCCGCCGACCAGGTTGGCCGAGCCGGGCAGGATCTGCAGCGAGGTCACCCCGCCGGCCAGCGCCGCGGCAAAGCCGGGGTCCTGCGGCCACACCGAATGTTCGGCCCATACGTTGGCAGTGACCGGTGCGGTCATTTCATTGCCGTCGGCATGCGCGCCCACGCTGGGGCTGGGGTACACGCCCAGGTGCGAGTGCACGTCGATGATGCCGGGGGTGACCCACTTGCCGCTGGCGTCCACCTGCACCGCGCCGGCCGGGGCTTCCAGCGCGGTGCCCAGCGCGGCGACGCGGCCGTCGCGCAGCAGCAGGTCGGTGCGTTCCAGGCGCTGCCCGGTGCCGGTGAGCACGGTGGCATTGCGGATCAGCACCGGGGCCGAAGGAATCGGCGCGTAGGTGCTGGGGTAGGGGTCTTGGGTGAAGCGCGATGCGGCCGGCGCCGAGGGCGCGGCCAGTGCAAACAACGCCAGGCCCAGCCCGACGGTCAATCGTGTACGCATGTTGTCCCCGATGCAGCGTGAAAGATCGTTCCGCGACGCTAGCCGCTGGGCGAGGCGTTGCCAAGTGACCAAGCGCACGGTGCGACCGTTTCCGGCTTGCTTATTCGTTCAAGCCCATGACAATTGGCCCACGAATACAGAGGCGGAACGGAACCGGGCAATGAAGAACAAGCAGGAAATCGTCGAGAACTGGCTGCCGCGCTACACCGGCGTGCCCTTGGACCAGTTCGGCCCGCACGTGCTGCTGACCAACTTCAGTGGCTACCTGCACGTGTTTTCCCACCTCACCGGCGCGCCGGTGCAGGGCCTGGACCGGCCGATGGCGAGCGTGACCCACGACGGCATCACGCTCATCAACTTCGGCATGGGCAGCCCCAACGCGGCCATCGTGATGGACCTGCTCTCGGCGGTGATGCCCAAGGCGGTGCTGTTCCTCGGCAAGTGCGGGGGGCTGAAGCGCAAGAACCAGCTGGGCGACCTGATCCTGCCGATCGCCGCGATCCGCGGTGAGGGTACCTCCAGTGACTACCTGCCGCCGGAAGTGCCGGCGCTGCCGGCCTTCGCGCTGCAGCGGGCGGTGTCCACCACCATCCGCGACCTCGGCCACGACTACTGGACCGGCACCGTCTACACCACCAACCGGCGGGTCTGGGAGCACGACGAGGCGTTCAAGGAGCGCCTGCGGCTGATGCGCTGCATGGCCATCGACATGGAAACGGCCACCCTGTTCGCGGCCGGTTTCGCCAACCACATCCCGATCGGGGCGCTGCTGCTGGTCTCGGACCAGCCGATGATCCCGGACGGGGTCAAGACCGAGGCGTCCGACGCCAAGGTCAGCTCGCAGTTCGTCGAAAACCATATCCAGATCGGCATCGAGGCGCTTAAGCTTATACGGCGCAACGGCAAGTCGGTCCGACACCTGCGCTTTGACGAGTGATGGCATTGGCAGGGGTGGACGCCGGGATGGCGCGCCGCCCGCAGGGGCAGTGAATGGACGTGGCGGCAAACATCGTGGAGTTCTGGCGCGACGCGGGACCGGAGAAATGGTTCGCGCGCGATGACGCGTTCGATGCGCGTTTCCGCGAGATGTTCCAGGAGGAGCACTTCGCGGCGGCAAAGCGTGCGCGTGAGCATTGGCTGGCCACGTCCGAGGGCGCGCTGGCGCTGATGATCCTGCTCGACCAGTTCCCCCGCAACTGCTTCCGCGACACCGCCCATTCCTACGCCACCGACGGGCTGGCCCGCCACTACGCCATGCGCGCGGTGGAAGAGGGGCTGGACCTGGAACTGGTGCCGAAGCTGCGCGCTTTCATCTACCTGCCGTTCGAACATTCGGAAGATCCGCAGGACCAGGAGCGGTCCGTGGCGATGTTCGATGTGCTCGGCGACAAGGAGTACCTGCAGTACGCCGAGCTGCACCGCGACATCATCCGGCGCTTCGGGCGGTTTCCGCATCGGAATGCGGTGCTTGGGCGGATGCCTACGGCGGAGGAACTGGATTTCCTGGCTGAGGGTGGGTTTGCCGGCTGATTCGTTGGCGCGTTGACACGCATGGCGTGTCACTACGCTGCGGCGGATCGCCCAAAAAAAACGCCGGCACTGCCGGCGTTTTTTTTCCGCGTTGTGCGATCAATACTTCGGCACGCTGTTGTCCACCGCATCCGACCAGGCGTCGATGCCGCCGGTGATGTTGTAAACCTTGCTGAAGCCCAGCGCACGGAACTGCTCGGCGGCCTGCGCGCTGCGGCCACCGTGGTGGCACAGGAAGGCCAGCGGGGTGTCCTTGGGCAGGGCTTCCAGGCGGGCGCGGTTATCGCCGTCGAAGGTTTCGAACGCACCGTCGATGGCGGCGATGGCGCGCTCGTCGGCCGGGCGCACGTCCACGATGGTCACGCTGCCGGCGCGGCGCTGGTCGTCGGCGTCGCGCACCGACAGCTCCTGCACGGCCTTCGGCGCGTTCGGGTTGTCGATGGCCAGGCCCTTGCCGCGGATGTCGTCCACCCAGTCGATGGTGATGCCTTCGGCGCGGCGCGCGCTGGCCAGGTCGAACTGCACGCGCAGGCCGTTGGACTCGGCAGCGATGGCGTTGTCGTCGTGCGGGGCCAGCTGGAAGTTCGGCTGGAACTGCGCGTCGATGCCCAGCTGCAGGGCGGCGCCGGGGGCGTCGGCCAGCGCGCCGCGCAGCATTTCCACGGCGGCCGGGGTCACGGTGATGCGCGGCGGGGTGCGGTCCGGGGCGGCCAGGCCGAGCACGCTGCTCAGCTCACCGCTGCTGGCCATCTGCAGGATGATGTCGCTGCCGCCAACCAGTTCGCCTTCGATGTACAGCTGCGGGATCGTCGGCCAGTCGCCGTAGGCCTTGATGCCTTCGCGGATCTCGGCGTCGGCCAGCACGTTGACGTGGGCGAACTCCACGCCCAGGTCCTGCAGCGCGCCCACGGCCTTGGCCGAGAACC
This sequence comes from Stenotrophomonas sp. VV52, assembly GCF_002893095.1. Taxonomy (GTDB): domain Bacteria; phylum Pseudomonadota; class Gammaproteobacteria; order Xanthomonadales; family Xanthomonadaceae; genus Stenotrophomonas; species Stenotrophomonas aracearum. Next base: position 87,003 of record NZ_PKQQ01000002.1, read on the forward strand.
CGCACTGCGGCATGGTCGGCTGGCCCTTCATGAACAGCACGACGCGGTTGGCGGTGAGGATGGATTCGATGCGCGAGCGCAGGGCGGGATCAAGGGACATGGCGTTCAGGGTCCGGAGTTTCGAACCGCTCATTCTACGCCGCATGGCATCATGGGGCATGACTGTCCCGGAAACGTTGCATCGCATTCCCCGCCGCCCGTGGCGCTGGCTCCCCTGGCTGGTGGCCTCCCAGATGCTGGTGGTACTGGCCTGGTGGGCCTGGGGCTGGGCCGTCGGCCTGCCGCTGATGGTGGCCTCGCACGCGCTGTTCATGGTGCCGGTGTTCCTGCCCAACAGCCGTTTCTACGCGCCGGTGCTGAGCCGCCTGCCCGGGCCGGCGCCGCACGTATGGCTGACCCTCGATGACGGCCCTTCGGCCGAGACCCCGGCGGTGCTGGACCTGCTCGACCGCTACCAGGCCAAGGCCACCTTCTTCATGGTCGGCGAGCGCGCCGCCGCCCAGCCGGCACTGGTGCGCCAGGTGCTGGCGCGTGGCCATGACCTGGGCAACCACAGCCACAGCCACCCGCAGACCCGGTTCTGGCGGCTGGGCCCGGCGACGATGGCCGACGAAATCGCCCGCTGCCAGCAGACCCTGACCGACATCGCCGGCAGCCCGCCGCGCTGGTACCGCTCGGTGGTAGGCATGACCAACCCGTTCGTCGCCCCGGCGCTGAAGCGCTGGGACCTGACCCGGGTCGGCTGGAGCGCGCGCGGCTTCGACGGCGTGGACTGCCAGCCGCAGCAGGTCGTTGACCGCGTTGTGACTGACCTGAAACCCGGCGCGATCGTGCTGCTGCATGAAGGCGCTGCGCACGGTCACAACCTCGCGATCATTGAAGCGGTGTTGCAGGCGATGCAGAAGCGCGGTCTGCAGGCAGTGCTGCCGGATGCGCCTGCTCCCACTGCTGGTGAACCCAGCTGCCCAGCGAGGCCTGCGCCCACAGCAGGGTGATCGACAGGCCCAGCGCCAGCACGCCGGTGACCCGGCGGCGCTGGTGCTGCAGCGCGCAGCCGATGCCCAGCAGCAGGCCCACGATGGTCACGCCCAGGCTGACGAACAGCATCACCAGCACCGCGACCGGCACGTCCTGCATGTCCGCGTAGCGGGGCAGGTGCGCTACGTGCGCGGTGACCGCAAACAGCACCAGGGCCACCAGGCTCACCACCAGTGCGGCAACACCCAGCGCGGAATGGCGGGGCCCGGTCCTGGTCATGCGATCTCCCCGCGCACGGCAACCACCAACCAGTTGTTGAACGGCGTATTGCCATACAGCGGCGTCATCTGCAGCTGCAGCCCGGCCGCTTCCAGCGGTGCACGCACGCTGGCTGCGTCCGGATAATGGCGCGGGCGCGTGCCCATCCAGCCCACCAGATGGGCCAGCATGTCGGTGACGCGGGTGGTGCGGTCGCGGCCGCTGTTGTCGGCCAGCGTGGTGCGGATCACCAGTCGGCCACCGGGCGCAACGCGCGCTGCTGCATCGCGCAGCAACACCGGTTGGGCCTCGGCCGGCAGGTACTGCAGCACATCCAGCAGGGCCACGCTGCCGTGGTGGTCGGGCAGGGCAGCACTGGCGTCCACGCAGTCGAAACGCGCCTCGGCCAGCGCCGCACGCGCACCGGCGCGCTGCGCGCGGGCAATCTTGTCGGCATCGATATCCACGCCCAGATACGGCTGGCTGCGGTCATGCTGGCGCAGCACATGGGCCAGCAGGCCCAGCCCGCAGCCGATGTCCAGCAGCGGGCGCGAACACGGTGCCAGCGCCGCCAGCACGCCCGGGTACAGCGGGTCGCTGCCGAGCTTGCCGCGGCTGTAGTAGTAATCGCGGCGGTTGCCGAAGCGGTGCGCCGGGCGGTACGCCTCGGCGATGCGGTGGGCCTGTTTCCTGGCCAGTGGTGATGCGTCCGTGCTCAGCGTGCTGCTCCGTTGTCCAAGAGGTTGCGCGCCACTGGCAAGGCCAGGCGCGTCCATTCGGTGTACATCGCGGCGGACGGATGCAGGCCGTCTTCGACCAGCATCGCCGGTTCGGCACCGCGTTCGCGGCTGACGGGCGTGATGTCCACGAAGGCCACGCCATGGTCGGCGCAGATCGCCTTCGCGGCGGCATTGTAGGCGTCCAGCTCGCGTGCGATCTGCGCGGGATCACGCTTGTTGTCTCGTGCGAATGGAGTCACACCCCAGTCCGGAATCGACAGCACCAGCACGCGCTTGGGGCGGTCTTCAGCAAACGCGATCGCGCGCTGCAGCAGCGCGGTGAAGCGCGGGCGGTAGTCGTCCACGCTGCGTCCGCGATACTGGTCGTTGACCCCGATCAGCAGGCTGACGAAGCCGAACGGACCCTGCGGTGCGGCGGCATCGATGCCTGCATCCAGCTCGTCGGTGGTCCAGCCGGTGGTGGCGATGATCTGCGGCTCGGCCACCACGTGACCGGCCTCCTGCAGCGCCGTGGCCAGCTGCACCGGCCAACGCCCCGCCGGGGCCACGCCTTCACCGATGGTGTACGAATCGCCCAGCGCCAGGTAGGAAACCGCCACCTCAGGCCACCGCACTGCGCGGCTTGAGGGGCACTACCTTGGTATTGGCTTCAGCGCGGCGCGCCAGCGCCCGGTCGATGCGCGCGAACACATCGCGCATCACCTCGGCCTCCGGCAGCAGGGTCACGCGGAAGTGGTGGCGGTAGGGCACGTTGAAGCTCGAGCCCGGCACCACCAGCACGCCTTCCTGGTTCATCAGGTCGAGTGCGAAATCGTGGTCGTCGAAACTGCGCGCCGCGTCGCCCACCACCGCCGGGAACGCATACAGCGCACCGGCCGGCGCCACCAGCGAAAGGTGCTCGCTGGCGTTGCAGGCCTCGATCACCGCACGCCGGGTTTCATACAGGCGGCCACCGGGCGCGCACAGCACCGACACCGTGTCCGGCCCGTTCACCGCCGCATCGATGGCGTACTGGCCCGGCACGTTCGCACACAGGCGCAGCGCGCTGAGCAGGTCCATCGCCGCGCGGAACTCGCCCAGGCGCTCGGCGGCGCCGGACAGCATCGCCCAGCCCACGCGCCAGCCGCAGGCGCGATGCACCTTGCTCAGGCCGCTGAAGGTGATGCACGGGTGCTCGCCGGCCAGTGGGGCCACCGGCTGGAACTGCGCGCCGTCGTACAGGATCTGGTCGTAGATCTCATCGACCATCAGCAGCAGGTTGTGCTTGGCCGCAACGGCGACAATGCGCTCCAGCAGCTCGCGCGGGTAGCTGGCGCCGCTGGGGTTGTTCGGGTTGATCAGCACGATCGCGCGGGTGCGCGAGGACACCAGCGATTCGATCTCCACCGGGTCCGGCTGGAAGTTGTTCTCCGGCGCGCAGCGGTAGTACACCGGGCGGCCGTCGTTGAGGATGGTCGCCGCCGACCACAGCGGGTAGTCGGGCGAGGGCACAAGCACTTCGTCGCCGGGGTTGAGCAGGGCGCGCAGCGACAGGTCGATCAGCTCGCTCACCCCGTTGCCGATGAACACCCGGTCCGGGTGCGCGTCGGGGGCGCCACGGCGGGCATACGCGGCGGCAATCGCCTCGCGTGCCTCGGGCAGGCCCTGCTGGTGGGTGTAGGGGTCGGTGCGGCCCATGTCGTCGGCAATGGCGCGCTGCAGGTGCTCCGGCGCGCGGAACCCGAAGTTGCCCGGGTTGCCGATGTTCAGCTTGATCAGCTTGCGCCCCTGTGCCTCCAGCTCCCGCGCTCGCCGCGCCAGTTCGCCCCGGATCTCGTAGCGGACTTCGGACAGGCGCTCGCGGGTAGCAAGCGGCTTCAGCGGGGGCGTTGACATGACTGGGCCGTGGTTTCGGGCATGGAAATCGCATGGTAGCGGAAATGCTGCGGTGCGGTTGCAGCCCTTCGCCTAGAATGGGGCCATGAGCGAACCGATCGACTTCCGCGCCCTGCAGACCATGGGCTGGCCCTGGGCAGGCGCCCCCGAGCTGCCGGCCTGGCAGGCCCTGTTCGACGCCCACCCGCAGGCCCGCCCGGGCCGGGTGGTCGAACAGCACCGGACCGGCTACGTGGTGGCCGACGCCCCGGGCGCGGCGATCAAGACCGAATCGCCCGCCGAATGGCAGCGCCCGCGCTTCCCCAGCCACGAACGTGCGGCGGTGGGCGACTGGGTGCTGCTGGAAGGCAACCTGATCGTGGCGCTGCTGCCCCGCCGTACCGCAATCAAGCGCGGTGCAGCGGGCGAGCATTACCACCAGCAGGTGATCGCGGCCAACATCGATACCGTGTTCATCGTCTGCGGGCTGGATTCGGACTTCAACCCGCGCCGGATCGAGCGCTACCTGATGCTGGTCGGCGGCGGTGGCGCGCGCCCGGTGGTGGTGCTGACCAAGGCCGACCAGACCGAATACAGCGAAGATGCCCTGGCCGTGCTCGAAGAGCTGGCTGCACAGGACATCCCGCTGCTGGCCATCAACGGCCGCGACCCGGCCAGCGCCAGCGCGCTTCTGCCATGGCTGGGCGCCGGCCAGACCGTGGTCCTGGTCGGTTCCTCCGGCACCGGCAAGTCGACCCTGACCAATACGCTGCTCGGCTACGAGCTGATGAAGACCGCCGAAGTGCGCGGCAACGACTCCAAGGGCCGCCACACCACCACCCACCGCGCGCTGATTCCAATGCCCTCCGGCGCCTGCCTGATCGACACCCCCGGCATGCGCGAGCTCAAGCCCACCGGTGAAGAAGCGCTGGGCGAAGTGGGCTTTGCCGACGTCGAAGCGCTGGCCGAACAGTGCCGCTTCCGCGACTGCGCCCACCAGCGCGAGCCCGGCTGCGCCGTGCGCGCGGCCATCGACTCCGGCGAGCTGGACGAAGAGCGGCTGCTGAACTACTTCAAGCTGAAGGAAGAAGTGGCGGCGGCCGCTGCCAAGCTGGCAGTGCGCCAGGCGCAGCAGGCGATTGAACGCAAGCACGTGAGCAAGGGCGCCCAGTGGCGCCCGACCAAGAAGCGGTAACGCCTGGCGTCATTGGTAGGCGCCGCTTTGGATGGCGCTCAATAGCCGCATGACCGAGTCGCGACCGGCGGGGGTGTCCATTACCTCGGCCGGGGCCCGACCGCCCAGGGCCGGCTGCGGCCGCTGGATCCAGTCGCCCACCCACCGCTCCACATCGAAGGTGCCGGCCTCAGCTCTGTCTGGCTCGGCCGCCAGCATGTCTTCAACGCGGTTGATGAGCTCCGTCACGCCGGGCGCGGACTGCCCGTTAGTTCCTGCGCACAGGGACTCTTCGCGCATCTTCTTGATGGAGTCGGCTTTGGGGCTGTGCACGAAGGTCTGGAAAGTGACGGTGCCGTCGAATATCCCATCAATGGGCTCTCTGACCACCTGGTAAGGCACGCCATCGCGCTCGATCCAGCCCTCTTTGGCAAGCGGCGCCCCGCGTAGCAAGGCCCTGAAGGCCGGACCTTGACCGGAAGCTGGTGCCCCAGAGCTGACGCTTCCCGCACGGAGTGCGCCCGTCCGGACGCACGAGCCGCCCGCGTACCCTGCCCACCCCGCGCCGACCCTGCTACTGTCTCTGTATGAACAGCGCGCCCATGACCATGGACCGTGACGTAGCCCACCACACGGCGCTGGACGCCCGGCTGGTGGAGGCGGTTGGCGGCATCCGCCTGCTGACGTTGACCAGCTGGCCAGCCGCGCTCCAGGCCCCGTTTCTCGCCAGTGTTGCGCGTGGGCAACCGGTACTGCCGGTGCTGGAATATCCAAAGCTCGATTTCACCGACACCCGCCGCGAACTGGCCGCGCTCAGCGCCCAGTGCGACCTCAGCCACCCGCTGGGGCTGTACATCCAGCGTTCGGCCCACAGCTGGGACCTGGCCGCCGGCCTGCTGGAATCGCTGGGTACCGCTGAAGTGGACCGCTATTCGGTAGAGCTCTTCGGATCACCCGAGCAGCCGTTGCCCGGCAACGGCCCCAGCACGCGCGAGGCGGCCCGGCATTTCATCCAGATCGCGCAGGAGCTGGATCACGAGCTGCTGGCTCCGGAGGAGCAGGTACCGGTTTCGGCGACCGCGCTGCAGCTGCAATTGCAGAGCGACCTGGACGCCTTCTTCGAATCGCGCATCATCAGCGTGCAGCTGGACCCGGAACTGATCTCCAAGGCGGCCGCCGGTCCCACCCGCATCCGCCTGCGCACCAGTGCGCGCTTCAGCGCCTACGACCGTGCGCAACTCTTCCATCACGAAGCGCTGGTGCATTCGCTTACCGCGCTCAATGGGCGTGAACAGCCGCACCTGCCCAGTCTTGCGCTGTCCTCGCCGCGCGTGACCGCTACCCAGGAAGGCTTGGCGACGTTTGCCGAACAGATCACCGGCAGCATCGATATCGAGCGGCTCAAGCGCATCAGCCTGCGTACCGAAGCCATTGCGATGGCGCGCGAAGGCGCGGACTTCATCCAGGTGTTCCGCTATTTCTGCGATGCGGGGCAGAGCAACGAAGAGAGCTTTGCGTCCGCGCAGCGCGTGTTCCGTGGCGTGCCGGCTACGGGTGGCGCGGCGTTTACGAAGGACACCGTTTACCTGCGTGGTCTGGTCTCGGTGCATACCTTCTTCCGTCACATGCTGGCTGAGGACCGCCTGCAGAATTGCCGTTGGCTGTTCGCGGGGAAGATGTCGCTAACCGATGCAATTGATTTTGCGCCGCTGTTCGAAGAGGGCATCCTGCGGCCACCGCGCTGGTTGCCGCACTGGGTGAGTCGTGCGAATGGGTTGGCGGGGATGCTGGCGTTCTCCTTGTTCGCCAATCGCATACGGATGGATCAGCTGGCGGCGGAATGAGTTGCCGCTACGCGCAATGCTGTACCCGTTCGTTTGGATGTCCGCTCTTGGCCGAAAGCAGACATGCGCCGGCATTTATACGCGTCATTGGTGGACGCCGGTACTTCTCTCGTGCACCCCATCTGACGCTCCCCCTGCGAGCATTGTCCGAGGGCGGCTGGCTACATGCATTAAATGGGAAACTAGCCAAGCGCGTGTTTCTGGGCGCCAACTGATAACAGGGTTTCCTGCGGGCAGCGCATGCCACTGGACGTCATGGTTGGCATCCATGATCCCGCTTTTGAAGTTCAGGGGAAATAGCACTTGCGGACCACCTACGGTCTGACTGTAGTTGCTATAGATCAATTGATCGTCGCAATGCGCTGCGGTGATAATCCCCTTCTCCAGTGTTGTCTTATGCATCACGGCGAAGCCGGTAGTGCATGTTCTGCCGTTAGCTTGAAGTATTCCGCCGCCGGCGGTGTAGGCCAGGTTGCGCGGGACTGAGGCGCCAGGGATAAGTTCCACCTTCAGCTTCGTCGCACGTTGGATATCCTCGACGGCATCCTTGTACTCGTCAACATCCCCGCCGCTTATTCGAACTTGAATCATTCCGAGCTCGGGGCGACCAATGATTCCGGTGGCTCGCGGTATCAACTCCGTGATTCTGGAAATGGACTTGCTCAACACCGCCTTGAACTCTTGCTCGGTGTAGAGGTAGCCCGGTTCGAACTCCACCCCAACTAGTGATCCTGACACAGTGATTTGTTGTCGACTCTCCATCGCAGCACCCTTGAGCCCAACAAGGATGTGTTGATCGGGGGACGATTCAACCGATATGAACGCAACTCGATCACGATAGCGCGACCGCAGTGCGTCAATATAGGGGGGAAGTTCGGACTCGATTTGCAGCCGTCTTCTTGCCACCTCCAGCGATACACCGCTATTAGCCATGTAAGATTTAGCGGCGGCGTCAGCTTCTGCGTTCGTCCCACCTGGGGGCACGGCCATAAGCCCGTGGGCCGAAGCTAGAACTAGAACCAGCGGAGCAAGCATCATCGGTGTTTCCTCCATAATTAACCGAGTGGTGGGATCGCCCTGGACCCCACACGGAGGGTAGCAACCCTAGCGCGAACATTCTTGGCTCAGTGCCCGCAGGTTCTCTGTACGTGACTGATTTCACTCTTTCACGGCACCCATTTCGCCAAACACTCTAACCATTGGATCTGGTCCGATTGCTCTTCGCGGCCGAGCAATCGTCGGTTTGACGCTTCAGCAGGTGGATAAGCTAGCTCGGCATGCCGCGGTGCATGTCGCATCTAGATAGCAGTACGCCTGGCCTGCGCGTGAAGTTTGGTGTTGCCGATGTCCGCTTGTGGGCGAAAGTGGACATCCGGTGAGGATGGTGCCTGCCTGGGCGATTCAGTTCGATGGCTTGAGGGTGTCTCCGATGTTCGACGAGACGGCTCGCACGCGATGTTGGTGAATACAGATGCACTCATTGGTCTGCTAAAGGAGCAACTGGTGCAGCTTCTTCAACATCACTTGGAATACCTGCGGATAGAGCTTTTACCGCGCGACCTGGCGCGCTGACCGACTCAGTTTCAACGTTCCTTGATCAATGTCGCAATTTGGAACACCCGAGTTCGCACGTAAGAATCCTTTAATCTTCCGCTAGCACCATGGCGACGCACCTGCACCCCGCAGGCCATCTCCATCTTGCAACGGACCCTCATGCTCAACCGACCCCTGACGATCGCCGTGGCGATCGCGCTGTGCGCTGCCAATGCAAATGCCGCCGACGTAGATGCCGCGCTTGGCGTCGACTCGGCTGCCACCGCCCGCACGCTGGACGCCGTCTCCGTCATCGGCCAGGGCGAGACCCGTCAGGTGCAGCGCATCACCATCGCTGACAAGCAGGTGTTGCCGCCTGGCACCAGCGCACAGAAGATCCTCGACCGGCTGCCCGGCGTGTCGGTGCAGTCGAACGACGCCTTCGGCGCCAACGAAGAATCCCAGACCATCAGCCTGCGCGGCTTCGACAAGAGCCGCTTGGGCTACACGCTCGACGGCCTGCCGCTGGGCGACAACAGCTACGGCAACTACAACGGCCTGAGCATCGCGCGTGCGCTGATCGCCGAGAACCTGGCCGGCGCCGAGCTCTCGCAGGGCATCGGCTCGCTGGGCGTGGCCTCCACCAGCAACCTGGGCGGCACCATACAGTACTTCTCGCAGGACCCGTCCACCGAGTTCGGTGGGCGTGCCAGCGTCACCGTGGGCGATGACAACCAGCGGCGCGGCTACCTGCGCGTGGACACCGGCGACCTCAACGGCTTCTCGGCCTATGTCTCCGGGGTACACCAGGACGCCGACATGTGGGCCGAGCCGAACCAGAACCAGACTACCCGCCAGTTCAACGCCAAGGCGGTGTGGCAGGTGGGCGACCATCGCTTTGGCGCCTTCGCGGCCACCTCGCGGGTCAGCCAGGCCAACTACGCTTACCTCTCCAAGAGCATGCTCGCCCGTGGCCTGGGCTGGGACTGGAACATCTACGCACCGGACTGGGACCGGGCCCTGGCGGCCGCCTACTGCGCACCGGCGACGTACAACGCGCAGCGCTGTGAGTTCAGCGGCGGCGTCAACAGCATCGACGATGCGTACTACCAGAGCCGTGCGCTGCGCGACGACAACCTGTACTCGCTCGACGCCGACTTCGCACTGGGCGACACCGCCCGCCTGAAGCTGCTCGGTTACCACCATGAGAACCGCGGCCAGGGCCACTGGTGGGCACCCGGCCAGCCGTCCAACCCGGGCACGCCGCAGGCGCTGCCCATCTCCATCCGCAGCACCAACTACACCATCAACCGGCAGGGCATCACCGCCGCGCTGAGCTGGCAGTGGGGCCTGCACGAGCTGGAAGCGGGGCTGTGGTACGAGCGCAACGACCACAACGTGGAGCGCAACTTCTACTACATCACCGGCCCGTTCCTGGACGACGGCTATCTGAACTACCCGAACCGCCGCCTGTTCGACCAGGACTACGACATCCGCACGCGCCAGTTCTACGTGCAGGACCGCATGCGCTTCATGGATGACCGCCTGACCGTGGATGTGGGTATCAAGAGCCCGAACACCCGCATGACGGCAGTTTCAAAGCCGGGCACCGAGGCCAGCTACGCCTCGGGCACGCTCACTGCGAAGGAATCGGTGCTGCCGCAGGCAGGTATCGGCTTCAAGCTCAGTCCGAGGAATGAGCTGTTCGCGTCCTACTCTGAGAACATCGCTGCCTTCATCGGTGGCGGCAGCGGCGGCCCGCTGCAGGTCTCGCCGGAGTCGTTCGCGGCCAGCGTGGATGATCTGGAGCCGGAGAAGTCGCGGACGCTGGAAGCAGGCTTCCGCACCTTTGGCGAGAAGTACCAGGCCTCAATCGCGGCCTACCACGTGATGTTCGACAACCGCCTGCTATCGCTCAATCCGTGTACCAGCATTGAGATGGGCACCCGCCCGGAGTGCATCACGCGCTTCATCAACGTCGGTTCGGTGAAGAGCCAAGGTGCGGAGCTGACCTTCATCCTCAAGCCGGTGGAAGGGCTGCAGTGGTACAACGCGGTGTCGTGGAACAAGACCACCTATGAAGATGACTACATCTCCGGCGGTGTAGTGGTGCCGGTGGCCGGGAAGATCACCGTGGATACGCCGCAGCAGATGGTGTCCAGTGAGATCAGCTGGAACCGGGATGGCTTCTTTGCCAGCCTGCGCGGCAAGTACACCGGCAAGCGGTACTACACGTATACCAACGACCAGTCGGTACCGGGCGTGACCACGTTTGATGCGGGTATGGGGTACTCGTTCGGGCCGGGCATGGGGCTGCGGGACGTCAAGGTGGCGCTGAATGCGACCAACCTGACCAACAAGCGGTATGCCGGGCAGCTGAGCTCGTTTGCGCCGACTGACCCGAATGGAACTCGGTATGCGATTCATGCAAGCGCGCCGCGCCAACTGTTCCTGACCTTCGGCGCGGAATTCTGACGTAGTGCCGGCCGCCGGCCGGCTCCACGTGGTCTACGTCTCGTTCGACATACCGCCTGGAGCCGGCCAGCGGCCGGCACTACGAGGGTCGGGTGCGGCCGGCCGTTCGGGGCGTGACCGCTCAGAACATATGCAACCCACCGTTCACCGCATAATCCGCCCCAGTGACGTACGCGGCATCATCCGAAGCCAGCCACGCACACAGGCTGGCCACTTCTTCAGGCTTCCCCAACCGCCGGATCGGCACCGATCCGGCCAGGCGGTCCAACACATCCGGCGGGAAGCTGCTGATCGACTGGCTGGCGATATACCCGGGCGAGATGGTATTCACCGTCACCCCACGCGTGGCCACCTCATTGGCCAGTGCCCGGCTGAACCCATGCATCGCCGCCTTGGCGGTGGCAAAGTTCACCTGGCCGATCTGGCCCTTGTGCGCGCTCACCGAGCCGATGTTCACGATCCGGCCCCACCCGCGCGATGCCATGCCATCAATCACCTGCTTGGTGATGTTGAACAACGCATGCAGGTTCGAGCCCATCACCGCGTTCCAGTCGTCCTGGCTCATCTGCCGGAACAGCACGTCGCGGCTGCCGCCCGCATTGTTGACCAGCACGTCGATCTCACCGACTTCGGCCTTCACCTTGGCGAAGGCGGCCACCGTGGACTGCCAGTCGGCCGCGTTGCCTTCGGAGGCGATGAAGTCAAAGCCCAGCTCGCGCTGTTCGCGCAGCCATGCGGCTTTGCGTGGCGAATCCGGTGCGCAGCCAGCCACCACCGTATGGCCGTTGCGGGCCAGTTTCTGGCAGATGGCGGTGCCCACGCTGCCCATGCCGCTGGTGACGTATGCAATGCGAAGGGTCATCTCGATATCTCCAGGATCAGGCCGCGAAGGGATACAGCGCGCACAGCAGGCTGCCGAACATCAGCACCAGTGAGACCATCACCGCCCATTTCAGGGTGAACTTCTGATGGTCGGCGAACTCAACCTTGGCCAAGCCCACCAGCAGGTAGGTCGAAGGAACCAGCGGGCTGAGCAGATGCACCGGCTGGCCGGCCAGCGAGGCGCGCGCCATTTCCACGGGGGTGATGCCGTAGTTGCCGGCCGCCTCGGACAGGATCGGCAGCACGCCGAAGTAGAAGGCGTCGTTGGACATGAAGAAGGTGAACGGCATCGAGGCCAGCGCGGTGATCACCGCCAGGTACGGGCCCCAGGCATCGGGAATGACCGCCAGGAAGCTTCGCGACATCGCCTCCACCATGCCGGTGTTGTTGAGGATGCCGGTGAAGATGCCCGCTGCGAAGATCAGCGACACCACCGAAAGCACGTTGCCGGCATGGTTGACCACGCGGCGGCGCTGCTCGGCCAGGTTCGGGTAGTTGATCACCAGTGCGATCGCAAAGCCGACCATGAACAGCACCGGCATCGGCAGCACGCCCATCACCAGCGCGGTCATCAGGGCCAGGGTCAAGGCCAGGTTCACCCACAGCAGCTTCGGGCGCTTGGTGTCTTCGGCATCTTCCACGGTGGGCAGCGAGCCGTCGTCTGACACGCTGGAATCCATCCAGCTGCCACCCGTCGGCAGCTTCACCACGCCCAGGCGGCGGCGTTCCTTCAGGCCCAGGTACCACGCCAGCAGCAGCACCGACGCACAGGCCAGCACCATCGCCGGAATCAGCGGCACGAACACATCGGCCGGGTCCACGTGCAGCGCCGTGGCCGCGCGTGCGGTCGGTCCGCCCCACGGGGTGAGGTTCATCACACCGCCGGCCAGGATGGTCACGCAGGTCATGTTCAACGCGTTCATGCCCAGGCGCTGGTACAGCGGCAGCATGGCGGAGACGGTGATCATGTAGGTGGTGGAGCCGTCGCCATCCAGCGAGATCAGCATCGCCAGCGCCGCTGTGCCGAGCACGATCTTCATCGGGTCGCCCTTGACCAGGCGCAGGATGATCCGCACCAGCGGATCGAACAGGCCGGCGTCGATCATCACCCCGAAGTACAGGATGGCGAACATCAGCATCACGCCGGTGGGCGCGATCTTCTTGATGCCGTCGAGCATCATCTGGTCGATACCCGCACCGAACCCGCCCACCAGCGCGAACAGGATGGGAATGGTGATCAGCGCGACCAGCGGCGACAGTCGTTTGCTCATGATCAAGTACATGAACGTAATGACCATGCCAAAACCGAGGATGCTCAGCATCATCTGCGGGTTTCCTTGCAAGGGGGGTTAGAAATCGAACTGCAGGCGGCCGGTGACCGCGCGGGTGTGGTCCACGGTGGCCGCCGCCAGGTAATCGCGGTTGCGGCTGTCGATCAGGTTCAGCATGAAGCGCAGGTTCGGGCGCATGTACCAGTTGCCGCCCAGCGTCCACGCCTCGGTGCGTGCGTCGATCAGGTCCGGCTGGCCGAACAGGTGCTGCTCGCCGCGCATCTGGTCGTAGCGCAGCGCCAGCTCGAAGGCGCCGGCCTTGTGCCGGATGTCCTTGATGCGTGCGAAGCGACCGGTCTTGCGGTCGTAGCCGCGCGACTCGCCGGTCACGAACCAGCTGAGCATGCCGTAGCCGGCCAGCACCGTGCCGCGCTGGCTGCCATCATCGAAGGTGGCGCCACTGAACTCGCCCTGCCAGCTCAACGGGCCACGCACCTGCGCGTACTCCAGCGACCACTTGTTCACGTCGGTGTCGCGGCCAGCCGAGAAGTCGATCAACGTCAGGCGGCTGTTGTCGGAGAGGTGCCCGGCCGGGCGCGGGCGGATCCGCAGGGCCGGCACGCCGTTTGCGCCGGGGGTGTCGTAGCGCTCGTGCGCCAGCGAAAGGCCCAGGTGCAGCACGTTGCCCGCGGTGGCGCCCGGCGCCCAGGTGGCACGGCCGCCGGCCGCACGGCCCTTCACCTGCCATGCGTCGATGCTTTCCAGGCTGTAGGCGCTGGCCGCCCAGGTCATGTCGTCCTTGGCGGCCTGCCACGAGGCACCCAGCCTGTACAGCGGCGCCAGCGTGGTGCCGGCATTGCCGCGCTCCAGGAAGCTGCCGTAGTTGGAACCGGTGCGGTCGTCCAGCGAGAAGAACTGCTTGAACTGGCCGATGCTGAGCTTGCCGCCGCTGAAGTCGCGGCTGACATACACGTCCTTGGCTTCCACCTGGTCGCCGGAGAAGTCCGCTTCCAGCTTGTAGTCCACCACGAAGAACTTGCCCGAGACATCCAGCCAGGCGCGGCGGATCTCGGTGTCGTCCTTGTTCGGAGTGCCGCGCGAATCGTTGTCGAAGTCGGCGAAATCCAGGTGCAGGCGACCGCCGAGGGTGGCGGTGACCAGGCGGTCGGCGTCGGTATCGTCGGCGGCCCAGAGCGGGGCGGCGGCCAACAGCAGGGTGCAGGCGGCCAGCCCGCGGCAGCGCAGGAGTTGGTGGTGCATGAACCCTCCCAGGTACATGGCGTGGGAGGGCAGGGCACCGGGGCCGCGCATTCCCGCAGGTTGTCGATGGCGCAGCCTAGAGCGGGGAAGCTGTCATCCACCTGTCGGCGCCTGTTGCAGCGCAGCGCAACCCACGAAACACGCCGCTCGCGCTAGGATTCCCGCAACGTTCCCCATTCCTGCCCCATGCGCATCCTGCTGGTCGAAGACAATCCGGACCTGGCCGACGCCATCGTTCGCCGCATGCGCCGCAGCGGCCACGCGGTGGATTGGCAGAGCGACGGCCTGGCCGCCGCCAGCGTGCTGCGCTACCAGAGTTTCGACCTGGTGGTGCTGGACATCGGCCTGCCCAAGCTCGACGGCCTGCGCGTGCTGGCCGGCATGCGCGAGCGTGGCGACGCCACACCCGTACTCATGCTGACCGCGCGCGATGGCATTGAAGACCGCGTGCAGGCGCTGGACGTGGGTGCGGATGATTACCTGGGCAAGCCGTTCGACTTCCGCGAATTCGAGGCGCGCTGCCGCGTGCTGCTGCGACGCACGCGCGGACAGGCCAGCGAAGTGGTGCAGATTGGCGGCTTCCAGTTCGACAACGCCTCGCATCGGGTGAGCCTGGATGGGCAGCCGATCGAGCTGCCCAACCGTGAGTACCGCCTGCTGGAAATCCTGATGGGCCGGCTGGGCCACGTGGTGGGCAAGGATGAGATCGGCAATGGCTTGTTCGGCTTCGACGACGAGGCCGGTCCTAATGCCATCGAGCTTTACGTCGGCCGCCTGCGAAAGAAGTTGGCCGACGCACCGCTGCGCATCGTCACCGTGCGCGGCAGTGGCTACCTGCTCGAAGCCATCGACGGCGCGCCCGATGCCCAAGGCTGAAACCCGCGCCCCCAGCTCGCTGCGGCGCACGCTCACCCTGTACCTGGGCGTGCTGCTGGCGGTGTTCGCGGTGGCGTTGCTGTTCGCCGCGCGCGACTACGGCCAGCGTGCCGCCAACCGGTCCTACGACCATCTGCTGGTGTCGTCCGCCTTGTCCATCATCGACTCGGTGGCGCTGGTGGATGCGCAGTGGCAGGTGGATCTTCCCTATGCCTCGCTCGACCTGCTGGCGATGGCGCCGGATGATCGCGTGTTCTACCGCGTCTATGACGCGAAGGGCCGCACGGTCACTGGTTACCCGGACCTGCCGCCGCCGCCACGCACGCCCACCGACGAACCGCAGTTGTTCGATGCGCAGTACAGCGGGGAAACCGTTCGGTTCGTAGTGGTGTCGCGTCGCGTTTCATCGCCCTCGGCCCAGGCTGAAGTGCGGGTGCAGGTGGGACAGACCCGCTTGGCGCGCGAAGCGGTGGCGCAGGAGATCGTCAACCGTGCGTTGATCGCCATTGTGGTTCTTTCGCTTCTGTCGTTGGCACTGGTCGCGTTCGGCGTACACCGCGCGTTCCGTCCGCTGGTGAAGGTGGAGCGCGAACTCTCGCGGCGCGAGCCGTCCGACCTGAGCCCGTTGGACGCCCGCGTGCCGCGCGAGATGGACCAGATGGTGGCCGCCTTGAATCGCTTCATGGCGCGCTTGTCCACCAGCAATGAAACCCTGCGCGCCTTCATGGCCGAAGCCGCCCACCAGATGCGCACCCCGTTGGCCGCGCTGCGCGCCCAGGCACAGCTCGCACTGGACGACGAAGACCCCGAAGACATGCACCGCAGTTTGGTCGCCATCGACCGCAACGCCACCCACATGAGCCGCCTGCTCAACCAGCTGCTCAGCGATGCCAGCGTCATCCACCGTTCCAACCTGCAGCGCTTCGCGCCGGTGGACATGGTGGAAACCGTGCACCAGGCGCTGCATGAAGCGCTGCCGCAGGCGTTGCCGGCCCCGCGCGTGCAGCTGGCCGTAGGTGTGGCATCCAGCCGCGTGCAGGGCGACGCGCTGCTGCTGCGCGAAGCGATCAAGAACCTGATCGACAACGCCATCAAATACGGCGGCGACGGCCCGCTGCAGGTGGCGCTCACCGAAGAAGCACAGCACTGCGTCATCACCATTGCCGACCATGGCCCGGGCATTCCACCCGGCGACGCCGAGCGCGTCTTCGAGCGTTTCGCCCGCGGCGAAGAAGCCCCCGCGGGCGGGGCAGGGCTGGGCTTGGCCATCGTCAAGCGCGTAGTGGATAGCCACGGCGGCCACATCGACCTGAGCAACCGCCCGGGCGGCGGGCTGGTTGCCACCATTCGTTTGCCGAGGCTGCACGCATGATGCGCACTACCCTCATTCCTGGCGCGCTCGCGCGGGTGATGCGCCCGTCGGGCATGGCCCTGCTGCTCATCAGTGGCCATGCTCTGGCTGCACCCGGCGACATCCAGCGCTTCCCGGCCAACGGCACAGCCACGTCGGAACTGCGCATCCACGGTTCGACAGACATCGAAGTCTTCAGCACCGTCATCGCCGACTACCAGCGCCTGTACCCGGGCACGGAGGTTGTATACGAAGATGTCATCACCCAGGACATGTACGCCCAGTACCTGCGCGACCGGAACCGTCCCGACGGCCCGGACATGCTGATCAGCAGCGGCATGGACCTGCAGGCCAAGCTGGTCAACGACGGCTACGCCCTCTCGCACCGCTCCCCGCAGACCGAAGCACTGCCCGCGTGGGCGCAGTGGCGGCATGAAGCCTTCGGCATCAGCTACGAACCGGTAGCGATGGTCTACAACACCCGCACCCTGCCAGCCGCCCGCGTCCCCCGCACCCGCAGCCAGCTGCTGGAACTGCTGCGCGCCCCGGATGCCCCGCTGGCCGGCAAGGTGGGCACGTACGACGTGGAACGAAGCAGCGTGGGGTATCTGCTTGCCACCCAGGACGGCCAGCGCGGCAGCATGGCGGGTGCATTGCTGGGCGCGCTCGGCGACAACCAGGTGCAGCTGGAAGAGCGCACGGGTGTGTTGCTGGACAAGGTAAGCAGCGGCCAACTCTCACTGGTCTACAACGTGCTGGGTTCGTACGCGCAGGCGCGGATTGATGCAGGTGCCCCACTGGGAATAGTGGAGCCGGAGGACTACACGCTGGTAGTCCTGCGCACCGCCGTGATTCCGCGCACGGCCCACAACGCCACCGAAGCACGGCGCTTCCTCGATTACCTGCTGTCACCACGAGGCCAGCAGGTGCTATCCCGTGAAGCCAGGCTCATGTCGATCCTCCCCAACCAGCGCAGCCCGACGCCGGGGCGCAGCTACCGCCCGATCCTGCTGGGCCCGGGGTTGCTGGTCTACCTGGATGGCCTGAAACGCCGCCAGTTCCTGGACGCCTGGAAGGGCAGTACCCAGCCCCGCTGACTCGGTAGCGCCGGGCTCTGCCCGGCCGCTCTTCGTTGCGCGCCGACCATCAACGAATTCGCAGGTAATTCACCCCGGTAGATCCACGCCCTGCGTGGATGCTCTTCGCGCCAACCCAAACCCCCCCCCTACAATGCCCCATGAGCGAAATCACCATCCTCGTGGCCGACGACCACCCGCTACTCCGCGCCGCCGTGGTCCATTCCCTGCGCCAGGCCCTCCCGGCCGTCCAGGTCATCGAAGTCGCCAGCGCGCAGTCGCTCGAAGCGGCGTTGAACCAGCACCCCGAAATCGAACTCGTCCTCCTCGACCTCACCATGCCCGGCGCCCGGGGCTTCTCCTCACTGCTCCACGTACGAGGCTCGCACCCGGACATCCCGGTGGTGATCGTCTCCTCCAACGACCACCCCCGCGTCATCCGCCGCGCCCAGCAGTTCGGTGCCGCTGGCTTCATTCCCAAATCGGCCCCGGCAGAAACCATCGGCCAGGCCGTCGCCGCCGTCCTCGACGGCAGCCTCTGGTTCCCCGCCATGGCCGCAGAGCGCTCCGAATCCGACGCCCTGCTCGCCGCCCGCCTCGCCCAGCTCACCCCGCAGCAGTTCCGCGTCCTGCTCTCGCTCGCAGATGGCCTGCTCAACAAACAGATCGCCTACGAACTGGGCCTGGCCGAAAACACCGTAAAGGTGCACGTCACCGCCATCCTCAAAAAGCTCGAATGCCACAGCCGCACCCAGGCCGCCGTGCTGGTGAAGGCGTTGGAACCCGAAGGTGACGCAGGCGCAGACCTGACGTAACACCGAGCTCGACACGTCCGCTTCAGGCCGGCGTGACATCGGACTCCGCTTGGCCGCATCGGCCCGACGTAGCGCCGGGCTCTGCCCGGCCGCGTCCGGCGTCGGAACTGGAACCGGAACCGGCACCGGCACCGGCACCGGCGGCGGCGGCGGCGGTAGGGTCGCACCCCAGTCGACCGCCGACCTTGCTCATCAGCGCGATGGGGCATGACCCAAACCGAAGACAGGCTTCTCTCCGTCCGCTATCACCGAGCATCCGCGCGGACACTCAAACAAGAGCACGTTGCCCTCAAGCTGCGGCCAGTGCTTCATAGCACGCATAACACATCCGCTCGGCCGGGCAGAGCCCGGCGCTACGGTGGGAATGTGTTGATCGCGACGTTCAGTAGTGCGTGCCTATCGAAACCTCAATATCATTCCAAACAAGCAATTTCACTTTGCGTGCGGCGTGGCGCATGGTGTTGCCTCGGAGCCTGAAAACTCCTCAAACACGCAGCTGTGGATGTCCAATGTCGGGAGGGTGGCGAAATACAACACCCTCGCGGAAATACGTCATGCCGTGTGTGTTTGAGCGGTTTCAGCCTCCCGACTCCCTCGCCATTCCGGCGAGGGAGACTTCCACGGAGGTGGCAAATGCGTCGTTCGAATTCCGAAGTTCCCTCAACCGAGCAACCCCAGACCCGTATCGGCATGCATGCGCCCGATACGCTGCGCATTGGCTCGCTTAGCCACCCTGGCGGTGTGCCAATGCCCGACGGTGGGCGCATTCCTTGCCTGATGTTGCGTGGCATGTGGATGGAGCGATTTGAGCTGCCGGTGGGTGGCAAGGTGATCGTGGAAGTGGAGCCGAAGCGGATCACGTTGACGCTGGATGAAACGCCGATTCCGGTGCCGTACCGGTATCGCGATCATGCGCCGAAGAAGAAGCGTCGCGCGACAGATGCCGATGGACAAATGTGATCGGTAGGGTCGCATCCCAATCGACCGCAGACCATGGTTGTGCGGTCGGTAGGGCATGACATTCGGCGGAGAAGCGCGTTTCGGTTTGGGGTCATGCCTTTGTCGCGGTGATCACCGTTACGTGCAGTCGACCGGGGTGCGACCCTACCAAGCGGGTCATGCACGTTGTGGATCCATACCGCGCTTCTACGGCAGAAGTCTCGTCAGACTAGTTCTGCGCTTTCCGTAGGGCGCGCCTGATGGTGGAGATATGTCATTCCCCACAGAATGACTGGGCGGATCGACCGCGCTTGTCTTCGAGAGCATCACCCTGAAAAAAGACTGGCCCCGCGAACGGGGCCAGTACGTACCTAGTGTCATCACCAGTAATGGTGGCTGGGAGAGGACGTGTTCCTAGGGCGGCAAGCGAAGGCTATCAGAACCTCCTGCTGGAGCAAAGTGAAGCGAAAGATGGACTGGCACCAGATGGAGCGCAACTTCTCGGCCGCAAGGATCGGGCGATACAAGGTCGCTCGCGGGGGCGACAGAGTGTTGGCGGTTTCAGACTACTCCCGGAACCTGCACCTGGCAGAGTCGATGATGCCGATGCTCAACGTGCTTGAGGTTGGACTCCGTAACGCGCTCTATGAACGCCTTGCCTGCTTGTATCGAAGGGAGGACTGGTGGGTTGAGTGGAGCGGTCGGTCCGAGTTCGCCCGATTATCGCGCTCGGTAGAGGAGGCCAAAAGCAAGTTGACGACCCGTCGAGAACGAGTCATTCCCGACAAGGTTCTGGCTGAGCTCACGTTCGGTTTCTGGTGCACTCTCTTCAATGCAAGCTACCAAGGCGAACTATGGAAAGAACTTCGCTTGGCGTTTCCGGCCTGTCCTCGGGACGAACGGAAACGGCGCACAGTTTGCGGCGCGTTGAATCAGGTGCGCGCGCTTCGGAATCGCGTCTTCCATCACGAGCCGCTCCTTTGGATGAAGCCAAATCTCAGTGAGCAACATGGCAAAGGCGTAATGGTCGTCGGTTGGATCGATCCTGCCCTCGCCGCATGGTTGGCGAGGCATGATCGATTTCCGGACATCTGGCCGGATGGGCCACGAAGCTGCATGGACCGATCCGACGGGGCCTGGTAGGGTCGCATCCCAATCGACCGCCAACCATGGTTGTGCGGTCGGTAGGGCATGACCTGCGGCGGAGAAGCGCGTTTTCGGTTTCAGGTCATGCCTTCGTCGCACGTATCACCGTTACGTGCAGTCGACCGGGGTGCGACCCTACCAAAGCGGTCCCTGCGGAGTTATGCCCTGTGCCGCACCAGCAACTGCGTCATCAACGCCCGCAACGCCGGCGGGCGGACCGGCTTGGAGAGGAAGCCCCAGCCATTCTCTGCTGCATGCGCCTTCAGCGCGTCGTCGCGCTCGGCGGTGACCAGGATCACCGGCGGGCGCGCCTGCCATAGTTCGCACAGATGCTCGTACAGGTCCGGACCATGCCACTGGCCCATGCGTACGTCCAGCAGCAACAACTGTGGCACGTTGAAGGTGGAGGCGATCTCCAGCGCGGCCTGCGGGCCATCTGCCAGCTCCACCACGCAGCCCCAGCGCTCCAGCAGGGCGCGGGTGGCGGCGCACACGCGCGGGTCGTCGTCAATGCTCCATACCCGGCACTGGCGCAGCGGGCTGTCGTCGCCCGCATCCACGGGTGCCACGGGTGCGGGCGCAGGCGCGGGAATCGCGGCCGCATCGCCCAGCGCCACCGTTACCGCGAATACGCTGCCTTGGCCTAAGGTGGAACGAAGGCTGATGCGGTGGCCCAACAGGCGGCCGATGCGCTCCACGATTGCCAACCCCAACCCGGCGCCGCGCTCCTGGTCCACGCCATCGTCCAGCCGGCGGAACTCTTCGAAGATCTCACCCTGCAGGCTTTCCGGAATGCCCGGGCCCTGGTCGTGCACTTCAATGCGCAGCTGGTCGCCCACGCGCCGGCAGCCGATCAACACCCGACCGCGCGGGGTGTAGCGCAGTGCGTTGGAAAGGAAATTCTGCAGGATGCGGCGCAGCAGCGCTTCATCGCTGACCACCACGGCGCGCGTGTCTACCCAGTCCAGCTGCAGGCCACGGCTCTGCGCGGCAATGCCGAACTCGCGCGCCAGCGTTTCCAGCAGCGGTGACAGCGCAAACGCGTGCACGTGCGTCTGCAATGTACCCGACTCCAGCCGCGAGATATCCAGCAGGCTGTTGAGGATGGAGTCCTGCGCCGCCAGTGCGGCATCCACATGCTCGCTCAGCTCTCGCGCATCGCCACTCAACTTGCCGCGCAGTACCGATACGAACATGCGCGCGGCATTCAACGGCTGCAGCAGGTCATGCACAGCCGAGGCCACGAAGCGACTCTTGTAGCGGTTGGCCCGCTCGGCCTCGCGGCGCGCTTCGTCCAGGTCGCGGGTGCGCTCGGCCACGCGGTGTTCCAGCGCGTCGGCCAGCGAGCGTAGTTCGCGTGCGGTGTTCTTGTAGGCGGTGATGTCGGCGTAGCTGGTGACGAAGCCGCCGTCCGGCAGCGGGTTGCCGCGGATCTCCAGCACGGTGCCGTCGTCTTTCTCGCTCTCGCGCATGTGCGGGCGGCCGCTGCGCAGGTGGTTCAGGCGGCGCTCGATGGCCTCTTCAATCGGACCGGGGCCAAGCAGGCCGCGCCGGGCGTTGAAGCGGAAGGCGTCGGCAATCGGGCGCCCCACCTGGATCAGGTCCGGCGGGAAGCGGAACAGTTCCAGGTAGCGCGCGTTCCACGCCACCAGCCGTTGTTCGCTGTCGATCACCACCACGCCCTGCGGCAGGTGGGCGAGGCTGCGGGCCAGGCCGCTGTCGGCCTGCTGCGCGGCCTGCAGGATGCCGTCCTGCGCGGTACGCAGTTCCTGTGCGTGCTGCTGAAGCACCGCTTCCAGCTCCAGCCGGCTGCGCTGGCGGTGCGATGCCAGGCGGCGCCGCTGCTGCACGAACAGGGTAAGGAAGCACAGCGCCAGCCAGATGCCGCCCGCCGCCAGCGCGGTGCTGCGGCCCACGGCGGCGCTGGCACCGGCGTCGTGCAGCAGGTGCAGCTTCCAGTGCGGGTCGATCAGTACATAGGTCTGCCACAGCACAGGGCGGGGCAGGGAAGGTTGCTCCAGCCGCACCATGCGGCCGCCGTCCTCCAGCAGGTTCAGCGTGCGCGAACGCAACGGCTGCAGCGAGCGGTCGGCGTACTGGCGGGTCGCCAGCATTTCTCGGCGCTCGGCCGGGGCGAGTGGGCGCAGCAGGCGGTAGCGCCAGTCATCGTGGTTGGACAGGAACACCACGTCGTGCGCGTCGCTGGCCATCACGATGTCCGGGCTCTGCAGCCATTCCTGTTCCAGCGCACGCAGTTCGATCTTGATCGCAATCACGCCGAGCACGCTGCCGTCGGTGTCGCGGATCGCCTGCGAGAGGAAGTAGCCCGGCACCGCCGTGGTCATGCCGATGCCGTAGAACCGCCCGCTGCCCTTTTCCATGGCCTGCTGGAAGTAGGGGCGGTAGCTGTAGTCCTCGCCCACGTTGGTGGTGGGCTGGTCCCAATTGCTGGCGGCCACGGCCACGCCATGGCGGTCGATCAGGGTGAGGGTGGAAGCGCGGGTTACGTTGTTGGCCTGCTGCAGTTTCAGGTTGAGACGGTGGCGCTCGGCATCATCCAGCGGCTGGCGCAATGCCTGCTGCAGGTCCGGGTCCAGCGCCATCACCTGCGGCAGGGTGCCGAAGCGGTCGATGCGCTGCTGCAGGGATTGCGCGTACAGGTCGAGCTGGCGGCGCACCTGGGTGCTTTCGGCCGCAAGGGCGCGCTGTTGCGCATAGCGGCCGGCAACAAGGCCGGCCAGCAGCGTACCGCCCACCATGACCAGCAGGGTCAGAAGCAGCGGGCGGTAGCGGGAGACGCGATACATGGCGTCAGTTTACGGTGTACCGGCGGGTGCACGTTGCGTGCACCCGCCGTGGGATATCAGAAGTGGACCTGCGCACGCAGCTCGAAGATTTCCGGCTTGGTCCGCACACCACGACGGCTCGCATCGGCCCACACGTAGTTCGCCTGGAACTTGAAGTGGCTGGTCAGGTACCAGTTCGCACCCACGGTCCAGTCGTGCTGGCGGCCGCCAAACACGTCGGCGTCGTCCAGGTCGATACGGCTGTAACGGGCCAGCAGTTCCACCGCGCCGTAGTTGTGGGCGGGCTTCACGTTGGCCACGGCGCCGGCGTTGTACGTGCGCGATTCGCCGGTGACGATCCAGCTGGCCATGGCGTACTGGCCATCACCGGTGTAATCCGGCTTGCCGTCACGGGTGACGGTGGTGCGCAGCGCTTCGGCCTGCACCGAGAACGGGCCACGGATCCAGATGCCTTCCACGCCGGTACGGCGAATCTGGTCGGCGGTGACCAGTGCGCCGGAATCGACCAGGCGGATGTCGGTCAGGCCGGCTTCCGGGCGGGCGCGCAGGCGGGCGCTGGCTTCGTGGTGCACGTCGCGGCCGTCGCGGTAACCGCGCGGGTTTTCCTGCGAATAGGCCAAGCCGAGGTGGATCACGTCGCCGGGTGCCTTCACCGGGGTCCACACGCCGCGCACGGCCTGGGTGGTGCCGGGGTTGTCACCCTGCAGGTCCTTGCCACCGTAGGCGCCGACCTGCATCAGGTAGGCCGGGCGCTCCAGCACCCATTCGGCACCGGTGCGGCGGCCGGCGTAGAACGCCTGCACGGGCAGGGCGGTTTCCATGAAGCTGCCGGCGCGCGAGGAGGTGTTGGCGTCCAGGCCCACCGGGGTCTTCATGTAACCGAAGCGGAAGCGGCCAACGTCCTTGCCGAACAGGGCCTTGCTCTCGAAGCGGAAGAACACGTCCAGCCAGGTGTCGGACTGGAAGTCGTAGTACACCATGGCGTCGTACACGCCCTTCTTCTTCAGGGTGGCGCCGAATTCCTTGCGGCGCACGGCGTCGTCGTCTTCAAAGGCGTTGTTGCCGGAGAAGTCGTTGAGGTCGTAGGCGATGTTGCCGGTGGCGGCCAGTTCGGTGCCGTCGTTGAAGGCGACCTTGGTGGGCCAGTTGTCCCAATCTGCGGCGGACGCAGCGAGTGGGGCGGAAAGGGCGGTCAGTGCAACAAACAGGGGGGTCAGGCGCATGGAGTGGGTCTGGCTTCAAAAAAGTGGGGCAGTACAAGAACGGCCGCGAGCGGGAAAACTGTGGGCCCACAAGGCCCGGAACGACACGGCCACCCGCCGCCGTGGGGGCGCGGTGCCGTTGCAGTGTAGGCACTGGGGCTGGCTGAACAGGGGGGCTAGTACCAATAGGTTATCTGCGTGGCGATGCAGCCGGCGTAAAAAGACCACGCCCGATGCCGCCGCCTGCGGCCGGCATCCCCGTGACACTGCCGGAGTTTCCCATGCACGTTCCCACCGCTGCCCCGCTTGCAGCCAAGCCGTTGCCGTTCTATCGCCAGCTGTATTTCCAGGTGGTGGTGGCGATCGTGCTGGGCGCCATCCTCGGCCATTACGAGCCGGCCTTCGCCGAGTCGCTCAAGCCGCTGGGCGATGGCTTCATCAAGCTGGTGAAGATGATCATCGCCCCGGTGATCTTCCTGACCATCGTCACCGGCATCGCCGGCATGACCCACCTGCGTACCGTGGGCCGGGTGTTCGCCAAGTCGATGGCGTACTTCCTGTTCTTCTCCACCCTGGCGCTGATCGTGGGCATGGTGGTGGCGCACGTGGTGCAGCCCGGCGCCGGCATGAACATCAACCCGGCCGACCTGGACCAGACCGCGGTGCACAGCTACGTGGAGAAGTCCCACGAGCTGACCCTCACCGGCTTCGTGATGGACATCATTCCGGCCACGCTGGTCAGCGCGTTCGTGGATGGCAACATCCTGCAGGTGCTGTTCGTGGCGGTGCTGTTCGGTATTTCGCTGGCCCTGGTGGGTGAGCGCGGCCGCCCGGTGCTGACCTTCCTGGAAGCCCTCACCGCCCCGGTGTTCCGCCTGGTGCACATCCTGATGAAGGCCGCGCCGATCGGTGCGTTCGGTGCCATCGCCTTCACCATCGGCAAGTACGGGGTGGGGTCGCTGATCAATCTGGCCTGGCTGGTGGGTTCGTTCTACCTCACCGCGTTCCTGTTCGTGGCGGTGATCCTGGGCGTGGTCTGCCGCCTGTGCGGGTTCTCGGTGTTCAAGCTGGCCCGCTACCTGAAGGCCGAGCTGCTGCTGGTGCTGGGTACCTCGTCCTCCGAATCGGCGCTGCCGTCGCTGATGGAAAAGATGGAAAAGGCCGGCTGCAGCAAGTCGGTGGTGGGCCTGGTGGTTCCGACCGGTTACTCGTTCAACCTGGACGGCACCAACATCTACATGACCCTGGCGGCGCTGTTCATCGCCCAAGCCACCAATACCGAACTGACCCTGGGCCACCAGATCGCGCTGCTGCTGGTGGCGATGCTGAGCTCCAAGGGTGCCGCCGGCGTGACCGGTGCGGGCTTCATCACCCTGGCCGCTACCCTGGCGGTGGTGCCGGAAGTGCCGGTGGCCGGCATGGCACTGATCCTGGGCGTGGACCGCTTCATGAGCGAATGCCGCTCGCTGACCAACTTCATTGGCAACGCGGTGGCCACCGTGGTGGTCTCGCGCTGGGAAGGCGCGCTGGACCGCGACCGCCTGGCGCTGGCGCTGGACGGTCGCGAAGCCGAGCTGCCGCCGCTGGCCACCGACGACCTGCCGTCGCCGCTGCCGGCCCCGGCCCGCTGAGGTTGACCCCTTACACGCCCTCCCCCCGAGTGTGTGTGGCCGGGCCCCGCTGTCCTCCCGGGCGGCGGGGCCCGGCTTTTTTCAATGCAGTATCCTGATGATGTCGTCTGTCATCGGAACCCGGCAGGCTGGCAGCACATACGCCAGCGAACGGCCTGTTTTGTGCGGTCGCAGCACCATCGCGACAGCGTAGCGACAGGTCCGCCCACGCCAACGGGGGTATGATCCCCTGTTCCTCTCGCCCATTCATCTGCAGAAAGCGATGTCCAACGAAGATTTCAAACAGGCCGCCCTCGACTATCACCGCATGTCGCCGCCGGGCAAGATCAAGGTCACGGCGACCAAGCCGATGCTGACCCAGCGCGACCTGTCGTTGGCCTATTCGCCGGGCGTGGCACACGCCTGTGAAGCGATCATGGCCGACCCGCAGCAGGCCAGCGAGCTCACCGCGCGCGGCAACCTGGTGGCGGTGATCTCCAACGGTACTGCCGTGCTGGGCCTGGGCAACATCGGCCCGCTCGCCGGCAAGCCGGTGATGGAAGGCAAGGGCGTGCTGTTCCAGAAGTTCGCCGGCATCGATGTGTTCGACATCGAAATCAATGAAAACGACCCGGACAAGCTGGTCGACATCATTGCCTCGCTGGAGCCGACCTTCGGCGGCATCAACCTGGAAGACATCAAGGCGCCGGAGTGCTTCGTGGTGGAGCGCAAGCTGCGCGAGCGCATGAACATTCCGGTGTTCCATGACGACCAGCACGGCACCGCGATCATCGTGGGTGCAGCGGTGCTGAACGCCATGGTGGTCACCGGCAAGAAGATCGAGGAAGTGAAGCTGGCCACCACCGGCATGGGCGCGGCGGGCGTGTCGTGCGTGAACATGCTGGTTTCGCTGGGCCTGAAGCCGGAGAACATCCTGGCCTTCGACCGCGAGGGCGTGATCCACACCGGCCGTGCCGACCTGGATCCGGAAAAGAAACGTTACGCGCGCGACACCGACAAGCGCACGCTGGCCGAGATCGTCGACGGCGCGGATATCTTCCTGGGCCTGTCGGCCCCGGGCATCCTCACCGCGGACATGGTCAAGACCATGGCCAAGGACCCGGTGATCTTCGCGCTGGCCAACCCGACCCCGGAAATCATGCCGGAAGTGGCGCGCAGCGTGCGCCCGGACGCGCTGATCGGCACCGGTCGTTCGGACTACCCGAACCAGATCAACAACGTGCTGTGCTTCCCGTACCTGTTCCGCGGTGCGCTGGACGTCGGGGCCACCGCGATCAACGAAGAAATGAAGATCGCCTGCGTGCATGCGATCGCCGCGATGGCACGCCGCGAAGCCAGCGACCTGGGTTCGGCCTATGGCGATGAAACCCCGAGCTTCGGCCGCGATTACCTGATTCCGCGCCCGTTCGACCGCCGCCTGCTGGTGGAGCTGTCGGCCGCCGTGGCCCAGGCCGCGATGGATTCGGGCGTGGCGACGCGTCCGGTGGCCGACATGGGCGCCTACCGCGAGAAGCTGGCGCAGTTCGTGTACCGCACCAGCCTGATGATGAAGCCGGTCTACGACCGCGCGCGCGCCGACAAGCAGCGCGTGGTGTATGCCGAAGGCGAAGAGGAAGTGGTGCTGCGCGCAGTCCAGAACGTGGTCGACGAAGGCCTGGCCTTCCCGATCCTGATCGGCCGCCCGGACGTGATCGAGTCGCGCATCGAGCGCATGGGCCTGCGCATGAAGGCAGGCACCGACTTCGATGTGACCAACATCAACGACGATCCGCGCTTCAACGAGTACTGGCAGTACTACCACAACCTCACCGGCCGTCGTGGCGTGACGGTTGCGGCGGCGAAGAACCTGATGCGTTCGCGCCCGACCCTGATCGCGGCGGTGATGGTGGCGCGCGGCGAAGCCGACGCCATGCTGACCGGCGTGGTCGGCCGCTTCCACAAGAAGCTGGGCTATGTGCGCAGCGTGCTGCCGCTGGAATCGAAGGTCACCTCGACCTCGGCGATGACCGGTGTGATCAACCAGCAGGGCGTGTTCTTCTTCGTGGACACCCACGTGCAGGAAGACCC
Organism: Stenotrophomonas sp. VV52; assembly: GCF_002893095.1. Classification (GTDB taxonomy): domain Bacteria; phylum Pseudomonadota; class Gammaproteobacteria; order Xanthomonadales; family Xanthomonadaceae; genus Stenotrophomonas; species Stenotrophomonas aracearum. Next base: position 115,182 of record NZ_PKQQ01000002.1, read on the forward strand.
GACCGCCGAGCAGATCTGCGAAGCCACGCTGCAGGCGGCCTACCGCATGAAGCTGTTCGGGATCGAGCCGAAGGTGGCGCTGCTGTCGCACTCCAACTTCGGCAGCCACGATTCCAGGGACGCGCTGAAGATGCGTACCGTGCGCACCCTGCTGCTCAAGCGCAACCCGCGTTTGAACGTGGACGGTGAAATGCAGGGCGACACCGCATGGGACGAAGCGCTGCGCCAGAAGCTGCTGCCGGACAGCACGCTGAAGGGCCGCGCCAACCTGTTCGTGCTGCCCAACCTGGAAGCGGCCAACATCGCCTACAACCTGGTGCGCGTGTTCACCGACGGCGTGGCGATCGGCCCGATCCTGATGGGCGTAGCCAAGCCGGCGCACATCCTCACCACCAGCGCGACCTCGCGCCGCGTGTTGAACATGACCGCGATTGCGGCCGTGGATGCGCAAATCCGCAAGACGCTGGAAGCGGAAAAGGCCTGAGGCCTTTTTCGGTTCCAGCATGGAACGTGCAACGCACGTTCCTGTTTCGCGCAGCGAAACGCGGATCGGGTAGCTACCGACCGCTGGTCGGTAGACCTTGAAGAAGGGATCGGTGCAACGCACCGGTCCCTTTTGCATTTGACCTGCTGCCATGTCCCCGCAGCCGCACCGTAACCCGGATGCAACCTCGCACTGGCCCAATATGCCCACGCGGCCCGGCTTGGCAGTGGTCCCAAGGATCCTGCCACCCCGGGCCCGACCACTTCCTCCCCCTGGAATGGCGCCATGCGCATTCGTCCTGCAAAGCGGTACTTCAAGCAGTTGTTCGCGTTGTACGCCGGGTTGGTAGGCGCGCGGTAACGAAGGGTTTCCTCCCCGCACGGTAGAGCCACGCCCTGCGTGGCTGCATTCCGGTCAGGCCACGGCAAAGCCACGCAGGGCGTGGCTCTACCGGGGTCCATCCATCGTTGGAAAGACCTCCGGTTACCGGATCAAGGCGCCAACAACTCCACCTCAGCCAACTGCGCCCGCCCGGACCCTTCCACCCGCAACCGGTACTCGGCGTACCGGCCCGGCTTGGAAATCCGGAACGGCCGGGTCTGCTGCGACCACTCGAAGGTCTCACCCGTACGCTGATCCAGGGTGGTCCATGCGCCACCGGCCGTGCGCGCCTCCAGCGTCCACTTCGCCCCACGAATCGGCGAATTGCCACTGGTCAGCGTGTACATCGTCGGCGCACCCTCGGCCACGCCGGTGAACACCACGGTCCCTGCGCCGCCAAACGGCACCACCGTACCCGCGTCATCATCAATCAGCGCCGCCAGCTCGCGGCCATTCTCCGCCGTCGCCCGCGCGCCCTTGCCCAGCAGGTCATGCAGGATCGCCGGGCGCTCACCGCGCGCGGTCAACGAACGCGGCGCGTCATCCGGCCCGGTGCCCCAAGTGGACGGCGCCGGCCCCATTTCAAAGTCCAGCGTCGCGCCCTTTGCGATCACATCGTGCGGCACCCAGGTCTTGGTCCACGGCTTGCCGTTGAGCTTCAACGACTGCACGTAGATGTTGCGGTCGGAGTTGTTCGGCGCATTCACGGTCAGCACCGCGCCGCCCTGCAGCTCCACCTTGGCGTGCTTGAACGCCGGCGAGCCGATCGCATACTCCGGCGACCCCATGCGCAGCGGGTACAGGCCCAGCGAGGCCAGCACGTACCAGGCCGAGGTCTCGCCATTGTCTTCATCGCCCGGATACCCCTGGCCGATCTCGCTGCCCACATACAGGCGCGACAGGATCTCGCGCACATGCTGCTGGGTCTTCCACGGCTGCCCCGCGTACAGGTACATCCACGGAATGTGGTGCGAGGGCTGGTTGCTGTGCGCGTACATGCCCATGCGCACGTCGCGCGCTTCGGTCATTTCATGGATGGTGCCGCCGTAGGAACCGGAGAAGGCCGGGTCGGCGGTTTCCGGCGTGCTGAAGAACGTATCCAGCTTCTCGGCCAGCTTGGCGCGGCCACCGTACAGGCCGGCCAGGCCTTCGCCGTCGTGCGCGGCGGTGAAGGCAAACGTCCAGCCGTTGGATTCGGTGTAGTCGTGGCCCCATACGCGCGGGTCGTACTTCTTCGCGTCCACGCGCCAGCTGCCGTCGTCGTTGCGGCCCTGGAAGAAGCCAGCGGCGGGGTCGAACACGGTGCTGTACACGCCGGCGCGCGCGCGGAAGTACGCGGCTTCGGTGGCGTAACGCTCACGCGCGGCCGCACTGTTGGCACGCTTGGCCAGCGCCTCGGCCATGTTGGCGATGCCGAAGTCGTTGAGCGCGCCTTCCATCGTCCACGACATGCCTTCGTGCACGTCGGCACTGGCGTAGCCGCGGAAGGTGGAGCGGTCCATCCCCTTGCGGCCGACATGGCGGTCCGGCGGCACCACCGTCGCGTTCTTCAGCGCCGCCTGGTAGGCCTCGTCCGGGTCGAACCCCGTGATGCCCTTGAGGTAGGCATCGGCGAAAGCCACGTCGGAGCTGGTGCCCACCATCAGGTCGGCGTAGCCCGGCGAGGACCAGCGTGCTACCCAGCCACCGGCGCGGTACTGCTCCAGGAAGCCCTGCACCAGCGCACCGGCATCGTCCGGGGTGAACAGCGCATAGGCCGGCCAGGTGGTGCGGAAGGTGTCCCAGAAGCCGTTGTTGACGTACACCTTGCCGTCGCGGATCGGCGCGAAGCTGCGCGCGGCGCTGCCGTCGGTGTTGTTGTCCTCGGCGCTGGCCTGGCTGGCGTAACGCCAGTCCGGTGCCGCCGCCGTGCCGGCGTTCTCGAAGCCCGAGTTGGGATACAGGTACAGCCGGTACAGGCTGGAATACAGCGTGGTCTTCTGGTCGTCGCTGGCCTGGCCGATGTCGAAGCGGGCCAGGCGCTGGTCCCAGGCGTCCTGCGCACGCGCGGCGACGCTGTCCAGAGTGTCGGCGCTGGACAGCTCCAGGGCCAGGTTGTGGCGGGCCTGTTCCACCGAAATGAGCGAGGTGGCGATGCGCATGTTCACGCGGCGGTCGCTGCCGACATCGAACTTGATGTACCCCGTCGGGCGGCCGGTGTCGATGCGGCCGCTGCTGCGCCAGGGCCTGTCGAAGCTGGCCACCACGTACATGCGGGTGGCGCCGTTGGAGAGGCCGCTGCGCACGTCGGTATAGCCGGACAGGGTCTGCGTGGCCGCGTCCAGGGTCAGCCCGCCGCGTGCGTCCACGTTGTCGAACAGCAGGTTGGCGTCGCCCTCCTTCGGGAAGTCGAACTGGAACAGCGCGGCATGGTCGGTCGGCGCGATGGCGGCGGCGATGCCGTTGTCGAAGCGCACCGCATAGCGGTACGGGCGCGCGCTTTCGTTGTCGCGGTCGAAGGCGAGGGCGCGCTTGGCGCGGTCGGCTTCGGGCACGCCACGGCTGGCCGAGGGCATCACCTGGAAGGTCTGGCGGTCGCCCATCCACGGGCTGGGCTGGTGGCTCAGGGCCAGCGCCTGCAGCTGCGGGCGGTTGTCGGCGTTGTTCTGCTCGTTCCAGCGGTACAGCCAGTTCAGCGCGCCGGCGTCGGTGACCGGGGTCCAGAAGTTGAAGCCGTGCGGCACCGCCGTGGCGGGGAAGTTGTTGCCGCGCGAGAAGGTGCCGTTGGCCTGGGTACCGCGGGTGGTGAGCACCCAGTCGGAGGGGCGGGCCGGCGCGGTGCGCGGCTGGCTGTCCAGGCGCACGTCGTCGATCCAGCCCGACACCGGGGCGTTCGCGGCGCTGGCCAGGGCCAACTCCACGCCGACCACGCGGCGGCCGCGCAGCGCGGGCACGTCGCCCAGGCGCACCGACTTGTGCGCCCACTGCTGCGGGTACAGCGTCTTGGAGTCGCCCTGTGCCTTGGCGCCGAGCGCGATGCCGTGCAGGTCGCGCGCGTCGCTGGCCGACACGCGGCTGCCGTCGTCCAGCACCAGGTCGAGCGAGACGTAGGTGGAGGCCATGGTGTCGTCGCCGACGATCTCCGGGAGCACCAGCCAGGACAGGGTGGTGTCGGCGTCGACGGTCACATCGGTGGCGAACAGCTTCGTGCTGGCGGTGCCGCCGGCGCTGGCGTAGTGCAGGGCATGCAGGCCGCTGTAGCCCACCCCCGGCTTGGCCGCGTACGGCGCCTTCGGGCCCGCGCCGATTTTCACCTGCACGCCGTTGGTGCTGGCCTGCGGGGCCGGTTCACCCGGCTCGAACGAGGTCTGCAGGCCCTGCGCGAAGGCGGGCGAGCAGGCCAGGGCAAGCGCGAGCGGAAGCAGGGCGCGGCGGGCAGGGCGGGGGTGCGGCAGGGTCATGCAGGGATCTCCCGGGTGGGACAGGCGGCAGGGCAAGCCCGCATCGGCGACCTCGGCAGACAGCAGCGCGCCGGCCGCCCGGGAAGGGCAGTCGAAGCGATGCAGGTCCGGCGGGGGACGGGCCATGCGATCGGGTGTTTGATCGGAACGCGTCCGATCCTGCAACACCCGGAGCGGCTCCGCAAGTGAAATTAGTTCGATCTAAACCCCGAAAAATCGCATGTCCGGGTTTCCGGGCGGCTGCGCGGCGCCGGACCGGCGGCATCGCGCGGTGGCCCCCGGGTGCTAGAATCGTGGCCCTCGCAATCCCTTTCGTGTCCACGCCATGAGCCATACCGCCACCGCGCCCGCCAATGCTGAAAAGCGTTACACCGTGCACCGCAGCGACCTGCCGCTGAGCTGCCCGACGCCGGAGATGGCGCTGTGGAACTCGCACCCGCGCGTGTACCTGCCGATCGAAGACGAGGCCAACGGCGAAGCCGCGTGCCCGTACTGCGGTTCGGTGTTCGTGCTGGCCGACTGAGCAGGCACCACTGGACATGCGCCGATTGACCGTGGTGCAGCTGCTGCCGGCGCTGCACTCCGGCGGGGTCGAGCGCTCAACGCTGGAAATTGCCGCCGCGCTGGTCGCGGCCGGGCACCGTGCGATCGTGGTGTCGGCCGGTGGCCGGCTGGTGGAACCGCTGCTGGCCAGCGGCGCCGAACACCTCACTCTGGACATCGGCCGCAAGTCGATGTGGACGCTGCGCCACGTGCGCACGCTGCGCAATCTGCTGGCTGAAACGGGTGCGGACATCGTGCATGCCCGCTCGCGGCTGCCGGCCTGGCTGGGGCTGTATGCGGTGCGCAACCTGCCCGCCGCCACGCGCCCGCACTGGGTCACCACCGTGCACGGGCTGAATTCGCCCAGCCGCTACAGCGCGGTGATGACCAGTGGCGAACGGGTGATCTGCGTCTCCAACACCGTGCGCGAGTTCGTGCGCACCCATTACCCGAGCGTGCCGGCCGAGCGCCTGCAGGTGATTCCGCGTGGCGTGGACGTGGCCCAGTTCCCGCGCGTGGGCCGGCAGGACCGGCGCCCACGGCTGGCGGTGGACGCGCAGCATCCGGCCCTGGCCGGTGATGCGCCGCTGCTGTTGCTGCCCGGACGTGGCACCCGGCTCAAGGGGCATGGCCACGGGCTGACGCTGCTGGCCGGGCTGCATGCCGCCGGGGTGCCGGCGAAGCTGTGGATGCCGGGTACCCGTGAGCCGGGACGCGAACGCTACGTGGACGAGCTTGAGGCGCAGGCGCGCAGCCTGGGCGTCGCAGACGCGGTGCTGATGACGCCACCCACCTCGCGCATCGCAGAAGCGTATGCAGCCAGCGACCTGGTGCTGCAGCTGTCCGACAAACCGGAGGCCTTCGGCCGCACCGTGGTCGAATCGCTGTCGGTGGGCCGACCTGTACTGGGCTGGAACCACGGCGGCGTGGGCGAGCTCCTGCAACATCTCCAGCCGTCGGGCGCGGTACCCTTGGGCGACGCCGACGCTCTGCTGGCGCGCGCGCTGCAGTTGCTGGCGCAGCCGCCGGCGCTGCCTTCGCGTATTCCGTTCACCCTGCAGGCGATGCAACGTGACACGCTCCAGCTCTATACCTCCCTCGCTGGCTGAGCCGCTGAAGGCGCCGGGTTCGCCGGGCTTCCGCGCGGGCCGCTGGGCGCCGTGGTGGGTGATCGCCTTCGTGGCGATGCTGCCGCTGCCCGGCATTGCCGAAACCGTGCTGGGGCTGGGGGCGATCTATGCCGCAGCGCGCATGGTGCAGCTGCGCCTGCAGGGCAAGCAGCGCATGCTCAGCAGCCCGGCGTGGGCGCTGACCAGCATCCTGTTCCTGGGCTACTGGCTGCCGCAGGCATTTTCCGCCTTCGACGCGATCGACCCCGGCACGGCGTGGCGCAAGACGGCGGCCGGGCTGCGCTACCTGCCTTTCATGTGGCTGGTGGCGATTGCGGTGGGCACGCCGGACCGGCGCGCGCTGACCTTGAAGGGCATTGCGGTCATCACCGGCATCTGGACGCTGGACGGCCTGGCGCAGGCGGCGTTCGGCACCAGCCCGCTGTTCTGGTCGATGGACCAGGTGAAATGGGCGATCAGTGGCCACGGCCTGTGCCCGCCGGCGGAAATGGCGGCGGCGGATCGATTGAGTGGCGTGCTGGGCCCGTGCAACCTGAAGTTCGGCCAGGTGCTGGCGAGCCTGTCGCCGTTCCTGTTGTTTGCCGCTGCCGCGCGGTTCGGGCGCTGGGGCTGGATGGTGTCCGCTGCGGCGCTGGGCGTGGTGCTGGTACTGGCGGGTTCGCGCGCGGCGTGGCTCACCTATGCACTGGTGCTGGTGTTCTCTGGCTGGCGCCTGCTTGGCGCACGCACGCTGCTGGCCTGCGTGGCGGTGGGGCTGGTGGTGGCGATCGGGCTGGGCGTGGGTTCCTCGCAGGTCCGAGAGCGCCTGGAGCGCACCGCGATGGCGTGGGAAGGCGAGAGCGACGGCGTCAACCAGGCGTTGTCCGGACGCGCACAGATCTGGGCGGCGGCGGGCTGCATGATCGAACAGCATCCCATCAACGGCGTAGGCGCCCGCGGTTTCCGCGACGCGTACCCGGAGTGCAATCCGCGCCCGGAAGCGCAGGAAGTATGGGGGGACGGTCCGGCACTGCACGCGCACCAGATCCTGCTGGAAATCCTGGCTGAAACCGGCGTGCTGGGCCTGCTGCTGTGGCTGGCCGCAGCGGCACAGGCATGGCGCGCCTGGCGTTTCGCACCGAAGGCCGCGCGGGAACGCGCGCGCCCGGCGATGCTCGCATTGGCGGTCACCGTGTTCCCGCTCAACACCCACCTGGCGTTCTATTCCACCTTCTGGGGTGGTCTGACATTGTTGCTGGCCGCCCTGTACGCAGGCAGCCTTCTTGCCAGCGAAGCCCCAACGCAGGGTGATCCCGCGCAAACGGTACCCCGCGGTGCGCACTGACGCGTAGCGACACGCCATGCGTGTCCCATGGACGGTCGGCACCGCGCGGACACGCATGGCGTGTCCCTACAGGCCTCTGCACCAGGCGTAGGGGTATTCGCCTGCCTGTTCTGCCAGCCCCGCGCGCAGGGGATTGGCCACGATGTAACGTGCGGCCTCGATCAACGACTCTTCACGCCGCAGCGCATGGTCGTGATACCCCTTTTGCCACACCCGATCGCCACCGATCAGCCGACTGCTGCGCGATTTGAAGATGTTCATGCAGGTGGCGAGGGTTCCCGATTTCAGCTCCATCAACCAGTGGACGTGGTCGGGCATCACCACCCAGGCGTGTGTGCGGCTGCGGCCGCTGCGTTCGATGTGGCGCAGGGCATCGATCACGGCATGGGCGTTGCCGGGAACCTCGAACAGAGGTTGCCGACCGCGGGTGACGGTGGTGAGGATGTAGATGGCCCCCACGGCCGAGAACCGCCCGCGTTGGAGGCGTGAACTGGACATGCGGAAAGGTTGCCGCGGCGGCGGCAGCGAACATATCGGCAAGGGACGCAATTCCGCGTAGGGACACGCCACGCGTGTCTGCGCGGGGTGGCTGGCGGTGCGTGGGACACGCATGGCGTGTCGCTACGGGCGGTGCATGCGGGTAGTGACACGCCATGCGTGTCAACGCGGGTCCCGGCAACGCGCGACGCCTACGCCCAATCGTTACTTGTAATAGTCGCTCCGCCCACCCGGCTGCCGCTTGAACCGCCGGTGGATCCACAGATACTGGTCCGGGGCCTCGCGGACCATCGCTTCGATCGCCTGGTTGACCCGCGCAGTATCCGCTTCGACGTCCTCACTGGGGAAGTTCTCCAGCGGCGCACCGATCTTCAGGAAATACTTCCCACCTTCGCGGCGATGGAAGTACGGAATCACCGCACACCCGGTCATCCGCGCCAACTGGTGCGTCGCCGTAATTGTCGAGGCGGTATGCCCGAAGAACGGCACGAACACCGTGTCCTTGCCGCGCATGTCCTGGTCCGGCGCGTACCACAGGAAGCCGCCCTTCTTCAGATGCCGCACCGTGGCGCGGATGTCTTCATTGGCATACATCGCCTTGGCGTAACGCAGCCGGCCGAACTTCACCGCCCACTCGTACACCGGATTGCGGTGCTTGCGGTACATGCCCGACAGGTCCACGTGGTCGCACAGCAGCCGTCCGCACATCTCCAGGGTCATGAAGTGGCCCGAGACCAGCAGCACGCCACGGCCTTCGGCCTGCATGCGCTTGAGGTGCTCCAGTCCTTCCACCTCGACCTTGGGGCGGATGCTGTCGATACTGCCCCACCAGGCCCGCGCGAATTCGAAGATGCCCACGCCCAGTGCGTCGAAGCTGTCGCGTAGCAGGCGCTGGCGCCAGGCGTCGTCCTTTTCGGGGAAGCACAGCTTGAGGTTCACCTCGGCCGCGCGACGGCGGCTGCTGGCCACGTGGTAGGCCACGGTGCCCACGCCACGGCCCAGCGCGCGCTGCAGGCCCCAGGGCAGCCGGGCGATCACGAAGGCGGCCAGGATGAAGGCGAAGGTCGGCCAGTGCCGGGGATTGCGCAGGGACGGCCGGGTGGCGGTGGAAGCGTTATCGGACATGCCCCGATTCTAAGTCATGCGGCGGCCGCGCATGTCTTTCCCGGTGCCGCTCCCGTATCCTCCGTACATGCGTAAAAGCCCTGTCGAATGGATCCTGCGCGGCCTGTACTCGGTCGTGCTGTACCTGCTGTTGCCGATCACCGTGTACCACCTGGTCTGGCGGGGTTTCCGGGTGCGCGAGTACTTCCAGCGCTGGGACGAGCGCTACGCGTCCTACCCGCATTCCAGCGCCCAGCCCCGAGTCTGGCTGCACGCGGTGTCGGTGGGCGAGGTGAACGCGGCCGCGCCGCTGGTCAACGCGCTGCGCCAGCTGCGCCCGGACATCCGTTGGGTGATCACCACCATCACCCCGACCGGCTCTGAACGGGTGCGTTCGCTGTGGGGCGATGCGGTCGACCACGTGTACCTGCCCTACGACGTGCCCGGCAGCGTCGGCCGCTTCCTGGGCCACTTCAAGCCCAGCCTGGCGCTGATCCTGGAAACCGAGCTGTGGCCGAACCTGCTGTTTGGTTGCCGCGACCGTGGCATTCCGGTGTACATCCTCAACGCGCGGCTGTCGGCCCGCTCGCTGCGCGGCTACCGCCTGCTGCGACCGCTGATCGGACGCACCCTGCGCACCGTGACCTGCGTGGCCGCGCAGTCGGCCGACGATGCCGAACGCTTCATCCAACTGGGTGCGCTGCCCGAGCAGGTGCAGCCGCTGGGCAACCTGAAGTTCGACATCGCCACCCCGAACGTGCGCGAGTTCACCGCCCACTTCCACGCGGCCGTGCCGGGCACACGCCCGGTGTGGATCGCCGCCAGCACCCATGAGGGCGAGGAGCAGGCCACCATCGACCTGCACCGGCGCCTGCGCGCGGAAATTCCCGGCCTGCTGCTGCTGTGGGCGCCGCGCCATCCCGAGCGGTTCCCCCGGGTCGAAGCGCTGGCGCGCGAACAGGGCTGGAAGGTCAGCACGCGCCGCCAGCAGCAGTGGCCGCAGGCCGACAGCGATGTGTTCGTGATCGACACGCTGGGCGAGTTGATGGCGTTCTACGGCTGCGCGCAGGTCGCCTTCGTCGGTGGCAGCCTGCAGCCGATCGGCGGGCACAACCTGCTTGAGCCGGCCGCGATGGGCACCGCCACGGTGACCGGCCCGCACCTGCACAACTTCGCCGAGATTTCCCGGCGCATGCGCGAAGCCGGCGCGGTGCTGATTGAAGAGGATGTGGCTGGCGTGGGTGATGCTCTGCTGGCGCTGTTGCGCGATCCCGAAGCCCGCGAAGACATGGCCAGTGCCGGCTGCGCGCTGGTCAGCAACGGGCGTGGCGCGTTGAAGCGCACGGTGGAATTGATAGCGCCCAAATTGCCGCCGCCGTTGGGGTGACCTCGGCGTAGTGACACGCCATGCGTGTCCGCGCGGTGCCGGCGATCCGTGGGACACGCATGGCGTGTCGCTACGAAAAAGCCACCCTTTCGGGTGGCTTTTTTTGGTTCCTGCGTTACGCCGCGGTCAGTTGTTGACCGTGGTGCTCGGCGTTGCCGCCTGCTGGGTCAGCAGGCGGTTGATGTCCTGCAGTTCGGCGATGTCCAGCACGCCCACTGCCTGGCCCAGCAACAGCCGGTTCTGCAGGAAGGTGTAGCGGGCGTTGGCGTACTCGAGCTGGGCCGCGAACAGGATGCGCTGGTTCTGGATCACGTCCAGCACGGTGCGGGTACCCACTTCCAGGCCCACCTGCGAGGCGTCATACGCGCTCTGTGCCGAAACCACCGCCAGGCGGCGCGCTTCCACTTCGCTGATGCCTGCCTTCAGGGTCTGGTAGGCGTTGCGGGTGTTGCGGTCCAGGGCGCGCTTCTGCTGCTCGTAACCGTCCTGGGCGATGTCGCGCTGGGCCAGGGCCTGGCGCACGCCGGACTGGGTGGCGCCGCCGGAGAAGATCGGCACGCTCAGGGTCAGGCCGATGCTGTTGCTGCGCGCATCCGGGCTGAAGTTCGAACCGCTGCCCACCACGTCGCCCCAGCTGGCCTGGCGGCCGGCGCTGGCACCCAGCGACAGGGTCGGGTAGTGGCCACCGCGTGCGGCCTGGACGCTGGATTCAGCCGCGCTGACCTTCAGCTCCTGCGCCTTCAGCGCCGGGTTCTGTTCGACCGAACGGTTCACCAGCTCGTCGACGGTGGCGTACTTGGCCGGCAGTTCCGGACGGAAGTCGGTCGGCAGGGCGCGCAGGTCGGTGACCGGCTGGCCGGTCAGTTCGGTCAGCGCCTGGTAGGAATCGGCCAGGGTGTTCTGCGCCACGATGGTGTTGGCGCGGGCCTGGTCGTACTGGGCGCGGGCTTCATGCACGTCGGTGATCGGGGCCAGGCCCACTTCCAGGCGCTTGTCGGCGAAGTCGAACTGCTTCTTGGCGGCCGCTTCGTTGGTCTGTGCGGCCGACAGCGATTCGATGCCCACCAGCACGTTGAAGTACGCCGCCGAGGTGCGCACGATCAGGTCGTCGTTGGCCGAATCCAGGGTGAAGTCTGCGGCCTGGCTCAGCTCGCGCTGCGCACGCAGGTTGGAGATCTGGGTCCAGTTGAACAGCGTCTGCGACGCGTTGACGCCGTAGTTGCGGTTCTTGGTGGTGTACGAAGTCGAGCTGATGTCGTGGTTCGGGTTGGTGCGGTTCTGCGTCAGCGACGCCTCGCCGTTGATCTGCGGCAGCAGTGCCGCACGCGCCTGCACGGCGCCTTCCTTGTCGAACAGACGGGTCGATTCTGCTGCAGACAGCTGCGGATCGCCGTTACGCGCCATTTCGTAGACCTGCAGCAGGTCGGCGGCAGAGGCGGTCATGGGCAGCAGTGCGGCGGCCAGCGCAATAGCGAGGGATCGGCGGATCATTGCGGCTTCCTTGGACTCAGAGTTGGAACTGGGGTGCCGGCGCGGCACCGCGCAGGTAGTCGATATCGGTTTCAAACAGGGAATCGATGCTGCCGTCGGCCTTGACCAGGACCGCTTCCATCACCGGCGACTGGCCGCGGATCACGTACAGGCGACCGTTCGGGCGCAGCCACTGGGTGAAGCGGGCCGGGATGGTTTCGACCGCGCCGGTCACGCAGATCGCGTCGAAGCGGCGCTCGGTATCCCAGGTCAGCGCGTCGGCGGTTTCAATGCGGACGTTGGTGCCCAGGCCCTTGGCGTCCAGGTTGGCGCGCGCAGTGGCGGCCAGCTCCGGCTGGATTTCCAGGCTCAGCACTTCGCGGGCCAGCGCGCCCATGCAGGCACTCAGGTAGCCGCTGCCGGTGCCGATTTCCAGCACTTCGTCGCCGGGCTGGAGGTCCAGCGCCTGCAGGGTGCGGCCTTCGATGACCGGCTTCATCATCTTCTGGCCGAAGCCCAGCGGCAGCTCCACGTCGGTGTAGGCGAGCTTGCGGTGCGTTTCGGCGACGAACGCCTCGCGCGGCAACTGTGCCAGTACATCGAGCACACGGATGTCCAGCACGTCCCAGGGACGGATCTGCTGTTCAACCATCAGTTCGCGGGCGTGGGCGTAATCGATCGTCATGAGGTTCTAATCCAGCGCAGTGGGCCGGCCATTTTACCGGTGCCGGGAGCCGGCGGCGCACTGGGAGCATCGCTGCCGTCGCGCCGGGGTCGCAGTGCCGGAAGTCACCGCGACCTCCAGCCATTCATCTTGGTGTCACCGCGCGGGGCGGGTGGCGTAGGCCCTCAGGAAGAAGGTGACGCTTTCCTCCACGTGGGTGGTGGCGTCGCACTCGGCCGGGACCGGTCGCAGCCCGCACATCATATGCGTATGCAGCTCGCCTTTGATCAGGGTGAAGAACTGCTGGGCCGCGGTGTGGAAGTCGGTGATCTCCAGTTCGCCGCGCTCGGTGCGGGCGCGCAGGAACTCGGCCAGGGCATCGCTGGTGCGCTGCGGGCCGGCTTCCCAGAACATCTCGCGGATCCGGTCGTCGGTATCCGGGGCCATCATCACCCGTTGCACGGCTACGGCCGCCGGCGAGGTGATCATGTTGAAGAACGCCCGGCCGATGCCCAGCAGCTGCTCGCGCAGGGCGCCTTCGGCGTCGGTGACGAACAGCGCGTCGGGCAGCATTTCGACGCAGGTGGACTTCACAGCTTCGGTGAAAAGCGTCTCTTTATCGCCGAAATGGCTGTAAACGGTGAGCTTGGACACCCCGGCCTGGGCCGCGATGCTGTCCATGCTGACACCGCCGTACCCCTGTTCGACGAACAATGCCTTGGCCGCGTCCAGGATCGCGGCGCGCTTGCCCAGATCCTTCGGGCGGCCGGGTCCGGCGGCCTTGGCGGCGGGCTTGGACGAGGCGGCGGCAGCAGTGGGATCGGTCATGCAAACAATACTAGACCAATCGGTTCGATATTTATACTATACCGACTGGTTCACTATTATCCGTCGTGGAATAGAGTGTCGCGTTCCGCACGGCTCCCCCGGGTACTTCCAAGGTCCGAGACCTCATGAACAAGTTGCAATGGATGGGCAGTGGCCTGCTGGCGTTGATGCTGGCAGCGTGTGGCAAGCAGGACGCCGAACCGGCCGCACCGATCCCGGTGCTGGTGGTGCAACCGGGTACGGTGAGCGGGCAGGAAGTGGCCGCGTATCCGGGTGAGGTGCATGCCCGCGAGGAAAGCCCGCTGTCGTTCCGGGTCGGGGGCAACCTGATCAAGCGCCATGTCGACGCCGGACAGCGCGTGCGCAAGGGCGACCTGCTGGCCGAACTGGACGCGGCCGACTTCGCCGCCCAGGCCAGTGCGTCGCAGGCGCAGCTGGCCGCCGCCGAGGCCGACCTGGTGCGCGCCCGCGATGACCAGAAGCGCTACGCCACCCTGGCCGAGCAGCAGCTGGTCAGCAGATCCACGCTGGACGCGCAGACCGCCGCATTCAAGGCCGCGCAGGGCCAGGCCAATGCCGCCCGCGCCAACCTGGCGGTGGCCCGCAACCAGACCGGTTACGCGCAGCTGCGCGCGCCGGCCGACGGCGTGATCGCCAGCCGCCAGGCCGAAGCCGGGCAGGTGGTCGGCGCCGGGCAGACGGTATTCACGCTGGCCGCCGACGGCGGTCGTGAGGTGCTGATCGCGCTGCCGGAAAGCACCATCCGCGATTACAAGGTCGGCCAGGAGGTGCAGGTCGAGCTGTGGAACCGTCCAGGCCAGATGCTGCCGGGCACGATCCGCGAGATCGCGCCGGCCGCCGACGCGCAGGCACGTACCTATGCGACCCGGGTCAGCCTGGCGCCGGAAGCACTGGCCGAAGTGGAGCTGGGCCAGAGCGCGCGCGTGTTCGCCGCCGCCGGCCGCAGCGGCACCCTGCAGCTGCCGCTGGGTGCGGTGCTGCGCGGCGCCAACGGCGCGCCCAGCGTGTGGGTGGTGAACCCGACCAACGGGGCGCTGAAATCCACGCCGGTCACGGTAGGCGCTTACGGTCCCGAATCGGTGCCGGTGCTGTCCGGCGTGGCCGCGCAGGACTGGGTGGTCGCCGCCGGCGGGCACCTGCTGCGCGAAGGCCAGGTGGTGACGCCTGTCGACCGGCAGAACCGGCCGGTGCTGAAGCCGGCCGCCGCGCCGGCTGCCGCGGCCAAGGCGCACTGACCCGTGCGCCGCTTCAATCTTTCCGAATGGGCGCTGGGCAACCGCGCGCTGGTGCTGTTCGCCATGCTCGCCTTCGCCATCATCGGCGCGTGGTCGTACAAGCACCTGGGCCAGTCCGAGGATCCGCCGTTCACCTTCAAGGTGATGGTGGTCCGCACGCTGTGGCCGGGTGCCACCGCCGAGCAGGTCTCCCGGCAGGTGACCGAGCCGATCGAAAAGGCGCTGTTGAACACCGGGCAGTACGAGTTCATCCGCTCGTATTCGCGTCCGGGCGAGTCGCAGGTGATCTTCGTGGCGCGCGACAGCCTGCGTTCCAAGGCGATTCCGGACCTGTGGTACCAGGTGCGCAAGCGCGTGGGCGACATCAAGCCGACCCTGCCGCGCGAGATCGTGGGGCCGTTCTTCAACGATGAGTTCGGCGACACCTTCGGCAACATCTATGCGTTGACCGGGCAGGGCTTCGACTACGCGGTGATGCGCGACTACGCCGACCGCATCCAGCTGGAGCTGCAGCGGGTACCGGACGTGGGCAAGATCGAGTTGGAAGGCCTGCAGGACGAGAAGATCTGGATCGAGCTGTCCAACACCAAGCTGGCCACGCTGGGCGTGTCGCTGCAGCAGGTGCAGCAGGCGCTGGCCGACCAGAACGCGATCACCGCGACCAGCTTCTTCGAAACGCCGACCGACCGCGTGCAGCTGCGCGTGACCGGCCAGTTCCAGAGCGTGGACGACATCCGCCGCTTCCCGATCCAGGCCGGCGACCGCACGCTGCACCTGGGCGACATCGCCGAGATCAAGCGCGGCTTCGCCGACCCGGCCTCGCCGAAGATGCGCTTCATGGGCGAGGACGCGATCGGCATTGCGGTGGCGATGAAGGACGGTGGCGACATCCTCAAGCTGGGTTCGACCCTGGATGCGGAGTTCGAACGCCTGCAGAAGACGCTGCCGGCGGGGATGCAGCTGCGCAAGGTCTCCGACCAGCCGCATGCGGTGGAAGAGTCGGTGGGCGAGTTCGTGCAGGTGCTGACCGAGGCGGTGGTGATCGTGCTGCTGGTCAGCTTCTTCTCGCTGGGCCTGCGCACCGGCTTGGTGGTGGGTGTGACCATTCCGCTGGTGCTGGCGATGACGTTCTTCGTCATGCATTACTTCGACATCGGCCTGCACAAGATTTCGCTGGGTGCGCTGGTGCTGGCGCTGGGCCTGCTGGTGGACGATGCGATCATCGCGGTGGAGATGATGGCCACCAAGATGGAGCAGGGCTACGACCGCCTGCGCGCGGCGAGTTTTGCGTGGGAGTCGACGGCGTTCCCGATGTTGACCGGTACGTTGATCACGGCGGCCGGCTTCCTGCCGATCGCGACGGCGGCGTCGAGCACGGGCGAGTACACGCGGTCGCTGTTCCAGGTGGTGACCATTGCGCTGGTGGTGTCGTGGATCGCGGCGGTGCTGTTCATTCCGTACCTGGGCGACAAGATGCTGCCGGACCTGTTCAATCCGCAGCCGCCGAAGCCGGGCAGTTTCGCGGCGCGCTGGCATGCGCGGCGGCAGGCGTGGGGCGATCGGTTCCCGGCGCTGGGGCGCTTCATCGTGCCGAAGCAGCATGCGCACGACCATGATCCGTACCAGCGGCCGTTCTATACGCGCTTCCGGCGATTCCTGGATAGCTGCCTGCGCCATCGCTGGTGGGTGATCGCGGCGACAGCGGCGTTGTTCGTGTTCTCGCTGCTGATGTTCCGCTTCGTGCCGCAGCAGTTCTTCCCGGATTCGACCCGGCCGGAACTGATGGTGGACATCGAGCTGGCCGAAGGTGCGTCGCTGCAGGCGACGCAGGCGCAGGCGCACAAGCTGGAGACGCTGTTGAAGGGGCGGGACGGCATCAGCAACTACGTGGCCTACGTGGGCACGGGGTCGCCGCGTTTCTACCTGCCGCTGGACCAGCAGCTGCCGGCGACCAATTTCTCGCAGTTCGTGGTGTTGACGGAGAACGCGGAGGCGCGCGAGGCGACGCGGAGCTGGTTGCTGAAAGAGGTGATTCCGCAGTTCCCGGACGTGCAGATGCGGGTGACGCGGCTGGAGAACGGGCCGCCGGTGGGCTACCCGGTGCAGATGCGTATTTCCGGTGAGCATATCGAGCAGGTGCAGGCAATTGCGCGCAAGGTGGAGGCGAAGGTGCGGGAGAACCCGCATGTGATGAACGTGAACCTGGACTGGAGCGAGCCGAGCAAGGTGGTGCGGCTGGTGATCGACCAGGACCGTGCGCGGGCGCTGGGCGTGAGCAGTGCGCAGGTGAGCCAGCTGTTGGGCACGTCGTTGTCGGGGATGAGCGTGAGCACGTACCGGGAGGGCAATCGCCTGATCGAGATGCTGCTGCGGGGTCCGGACAATGAGCGGGTGCGGCTGGACATGCTGGGCAGCCTGGCGATTCCGACCAGCGGCGGGACGTCGGTGACGTTGTCGCAGGTGGCGCGGCTGGAGTATGTGTTCGAGGACGGGATCATCTGGCACCGCAACCGGTTGCCGACGGTGACGGTGCGTGCGGACATCGGCGATGGGAAGCAGCCGCTGGATGTGGTGCAGCAGTTGTTGCCGACGCTGGAAGGGATCCGGGCGGAGCTGCCGTCGGGGTATCTGCTGGAGACAGGCGGTACGGTGGAGGATTCGGCGCGTGGCCAGAATTCGATCAAGGCGGGCATGCCGTTGTTCCTGATCGTGGTGGCGACGTTGCTGATGCTGCAGCTGCGCAGTTTCTCGCGGGCGGCGATGGTGCTGGTGACGGCGCCGCTGGGGATCATCGGGGCGACGCTGTTCCTGCTGTTGTTCCGGGCGCCGTTCGGGTTCGTGGCGTTGCTGGGGACGATCGCGCTGGCGGGCATGATCATGCGCAATTCGGTGATCCTGATCGATCAGATCCAGCAGGACATCGATGCGGGGCATGACCGTTGGCACGCGATCATCGATGCGACGGTGCGCCGGTTCCGGCCGATCGTGCTGACGGCGCTGGCGGCGGTGCTGGCGATGATTCCGCTGTCGCGCAGCGCGTTCTACGGGTCGATGGCGATTTCGATCATGGGCGGGCTGATCGTGGGCACGGTGTTGACGCTGGTGTTCCTGCCGGCGTTGTATGCGGCGTGGTTCCGGGTGAAGCCGGATGAGGCTGGGGAGCAGGCGTGATCATTGCGGCGCGAAGAGCGGCGCTTTGATTTTTCCGTGCTGGGGCGGCCGCCGGGCAGCCCCGCTCCGGGACACGCCGCAAGTACGTCCTTGTACGCTGCTAGAAAACATCCATGTTTTCTAGCGTCCCTCCGGGGGCTACCCGGCGGCCGCCCCCGATGGTTGGTCGTGGGCGGTTGGGAAGGGCTACAACCGCGCCAACACGGCGTCGGTGGCCTGCGTGGTCGATACGGCCTGGCCCTTTGCTGCGAGGTCGGCGGTGAATACGCCGTCGTCCAACGCGGCATGCACGGCGGCTTCTACTGCTGCCGCTTCTGCTTCCAATCCCAACGAATGGCGCAGCAGCATTGCGGCGCTGAAGATGGTGGCGTACGGGTTTGCGATGCCCTTGCCGGCGATGTCCGGGGCCGAACCGTGGATGGGTTCGTAGATGCCCACGGCGCCGGGTTCACCCAGCGATGCCGACGGCAGCAGGCCCAGGGAGCCGGCCAGCATCGAGGCCTCATCGGTCAGGATGTCGCCGAACATGTTCTCGGTCACGATCACGTCGTACTCGCGCGGCTTGGCCAGCAGGTGCATGGCCATGGAGTCGACCAGCTGGTGTTCGAGGGCGATCTCGGGGAACTCTTCGCGGCCGATGCGTGCGGCGACGTCGCGCCACAGGCGCGAGGTTTCCAGTACGTTGGCCTTGTCGACCGAGGTGACCTTGCCGCGGCGCTGCTGGGCCAGGCGGAAGGCGCTGCGCATGACGCGTTCGATCTCGCCGACGCTGTAGCTGCACAGGTCGCTGGCGGTGTCGGCGGTGCGGGTCTTTTCGCCGAAGTAGATGCCGCCTGTGAGTTCGCGTACGACGACGAAGTCGACGCCTTCGAGCAGTTCGGCCTTGATCGGCGAGGCGCCGAGGGCGGCGGGGTGGGTGCGCACGGGGCGCAGGTTGGCGTACAGGCCGAGCGCTTTGCGGATGGCCAGCAGGCCCTGTTCGGGCCGGACCTTTGCATTGGGGTCGGACCATTTCGGGCCGCCCACCGCGCCGAGCAGGATGGCGTTGGCCTGGCGGCAGGCGTCGAGGGTGGCGGCGGGGAGCGGTTCGCCGTGGCGGTCGATGGCGATGCCACCGATGTCGTGCTCGCTGAAGGTGAAGGTGTGGCCAAAGCGTTCGGCGACGGCGCCCAGCACCGCGACGGCGGCAGCGGCGACTTCGGGACCGATGCCATCACCGGGTAAAGCGACGATCTCAGCGTGCATGTTCACTCTCGTAACGTTCAATGTCAGGGGTGCGGCCCAGCAGATACCCCAGCTGGTCCACGCCTTCCAGCAGGCAGGTCTGCGAGAAGCCGTCCAGCGGGAAGGTGTACACGCGGCCGTCGGGCGTGCGCAGTTCGCGCGCGGCGACGTCCACGGTCAAGGCATCGTCGGGGCGCTGCATCAGGGTCTGTACGTCGGCTTCGTCCAGCACGATCGGCAGCAGGCCGTTCTTCAGGGCGTTGCCACGGAAGATGTCGGCGATTTCGCTGCTGACGATGGCGCGCAGGCCCAGGTCGACCAGCGCCCACGGCGCGTGCTCGCGGGAGGAGCCGCAGCCGAAGTTGCGTCCGGCCAGCAGGATGCTGCGGCCGGCGTTGTGCGGCTGGTTGAAGGCAAACGCGGGGTTCGGGGCACCGTCGGCCTGCCAGCGCCAGTCGTTGAACGCATGCTTGCCGAGCCCGGCGCGTTCGGTGGTGGACAGGAACCGCGCCGGAATGATCTGGTCGGTGTCGATGTTGGTCTCGCGCAGCACCACGCTGGTCGAGGTCAGGGTGCGGAAACCGCTCATCAGGCCACCTCCTGCGCGGCATACAGGTCACGGGGGTCGGCCACCCGGCCGTTCACCGCGGCCCAGGCGGCGGTCATCGGCGAGGCCAGCAGGGTGCGCGAGCCGGGGCCCTGGCGACCTTCGAAATTGCGGTTGCTGGTGCTCACCGCCAGCTGGCCGGGGGCGACCAGGTCGCCGTTCATGGCGATGCACATCGAGCAGCCCGGTTCGCGCCATTCGGCACCGGCCGCGCGCACGATGGCGTGGATGCCTTCGGCTTCGGCCTGGCGCTTGACGATTTCCGAGCCCGGTACCACCAGCATGCGCACGCCGGAGGCCACGTGGCGGCCCTGCAGCACCTGCGCCACTTCGCGCATGTCGCTCAGCCGGCCATTGGTGCAGGAGCCGACGAACACCACGTCGACGGGGGTGCCGGCCAGGGTCTGCCCGGCGTGGAAGTGCATGTAGTCCAGGCCCTTCTGGTCGGCGGCATCGTTGGCAGCCGGAATCGGCGCGTCCACCGCGATGGCGGTGCCCGGATGGGTGCCCCAGGTCAGGGTCGGGCGGATGTCGGCGGCGTCGATGCGTACTTCGGCGTCGAAGCGTGCGCCCTCGTCGCTGCGCAGCTGCTTCC
Source organism: Stenotrophomonas sp. VV52 (assembly GCF_002893095.1). Lineage (GTDB taxonomy): Bacteria > Pseudomonadota > Gammaproteobacteria > Xanthomonadales > Xanthomonadaceae > Stenotrophomonas > Stenotrophomonas aracearum. Next base: position 135,288 of record NZ_PKQQ01000002.1, read on the forward strand.
ACTGCGCCACGGCCAGGTCGAATTCGATGCCCTTCGGGCCGCGCGGGGTGTTGGCGACCCAGTCGAAGGTGACCTGGTCGGGCGCGACCATGCCGGCGCGGGCGCCGGCTTCGATCGACATATTGCACAGGGTCATGCGCTGCTCCATGTCCATCGCGGTGATTGCGCTACCGCGGAATTCCAGCACGTGCCCGGTGCCGCCGTTGACGCCGATCACGCCGATGATGTGCAGCACCACGTCCTTGGCGCCCACGCCGGGCGCCAGCGTGCCATCGACGGTGATCGCCATGGTTTTGGCCTTGCGCTGCAGCAGGCACTGGGTGGCCAGCACGTGGCCCACTTCACTGGTGCCGATGCCGAACGCCAGCGCGCCGAACGCACCGTGCGTGGAGGTGTGGCTGTCGCCGCAGACGATGGTCATGCCGGGCTGGGTGAAGCCCTGCTCTGGCGCGATGACGTGCACGATGCCGCGGTTGGCCGACTGCATGTCGAACAGTTCGATGCCGTGCTCGGCGCAGTTGCGCGCCAGCATCGCCACCTGCGCTTCGGAGGCGGCGCTGGCGTAGGGCAGGGTGCCATCGGCCGCCGCCGGCAGGGTCGGGGTGGAGTGGTCCATGGTCGCCTTGGTCCGGTCCGGGCGGCGCGGGGACAGGCCGCGCTCGCGCAGTTCGGTGAACGCCTGTGGCGAGGTCACTTCATGGATCAGGTGCAGGTCGATGTACAGCACGGCGGGCGCGCTGTCCGATTCGGGTACGACCACGTGGGCGTCCCACAGTTTGTCGTACAGGGTGCGGGGAGCTGGGGTCATGGGATGGCCTTGCGGGTTCATGTGACGATAGTGCGGAAAGGTCGAATCAGGAAGCGCGCAGGCGCGCGTCGAAGCGCAGTCGCACGTAGTCGGCGGTCCACTGACCGTGCGCGTTGCGCTGGCTGGGCGCGAGCAGCGCCACGGTGTCGTCGATCACGCGCTGGTGCTGGGTGCTGTCCAGCCCGCCCAGGAACGGCGACGCGAACGTGCGCAGCCAGCCGGCCATGCCGGTGGGCAGCACCGTCGGGCGCGGCAGGGATTCGATGTGGCGGACCTGGAAGCCATGCGCGCGCAGGCGGTCGGCGTACTCGTCGGCGCTGGGGAAGTACCACGGAAACGCCGGTACCGCATGGCCATTGCTGCACAGCGCGGCCTGCAATGCGCTGGTGACGGTGGCCACGTTGCCCTGGCCGCCCATCTCGGCGACGAAGCGGCCGCCGCTGCGCAGGGCACGACGCACGCCGTCGATCACCCGGTCCGGTTCGCGCATCCAGTGCAGCGCGGCATTGCTGAACACCGCATCGAAGCAGCGCTCGAAGGTCATCGCATGCGCGTCCATCAGGCGGGCATCCAAGCCGCGCGCGCGGGCGCCACCGATCAGCTCCGGCGAGCTGTCCACGCCCACGACCGTTGCACCGCTGAGCGCCAGGTCGAACGTGAGCACGCCGTCGCCGCAGCCCAGGTCCAGGATGCGCTCGCCGCGCTGCGCGTCGAGCAGGCGGGCCACCGCGCCGCCGAGCACCGGCACGAAGCCGGCGTCGATGGCGTAGTCGTGCGCGTTCCATTGCTGGGTGCTGTCGGGGACGAACGGCGAGTCGAAGGCGCTCATGCGGAATCCCTCAGGCGGCCGCGGTTGCGGCGGTGTGTTCGGTACTGGCCTGGCGCTGGCGCAGCAGGCGGTTGGCCACGTCCAGCCAGGCCAGCGCGGAGGCCTCGATGATGTCGCGGCTGGTGCCGGTCCCTTCGTACTCCACGCCGTCGTGGCGTACGCTCAGGTTGGCTTCGCCGCGCGCGTCGGCGCCGATGCCGACGCTGTGCACGTGGTAGCTGTCCAGCATCAGCTGCACGCCGGTGGCGGCGGCCAGTGCGCCGAACAATGCATCCACCGGGCCGTCGCCCTGGGCGGTCTCGGCGACGCGGTTGCCGTCCGGGTCGGACAGTTCGACCAGCGCATTGGCGCGGCTGCCGACGTCGCTGATGGTCATCGAGGCGAGGCGGTAGCCGTTCTGGGTGGAGCTGCCCTGCATCAGTACCTGCAGGTCGGCATCGGTGACCACGCGCTGCTGCTCGCACAGCGACTTGAACTGTTCGAACACCAGCTTCAGCTCTTCCTCTTCCAGCCAGAAGCCCAGCGCGCGCAGGCGCGCTTCCACTGCGGCACGGCCGCTGTGCCGGCCCAGCACCATCTGCGAGTTTTCCCAGCCCACGTCTTCCGGGCGCATGATTTCGTAGGTGCCGCGGTGGCGCAGCATGCCGTGCTGGTGGATGCCGGACTCGTGCGCGAAGGCGTTGGCGCCCACGATCGCCTTGTTGCGCTGGACCGGCATGCCGACCAGGCGCTGCAGCAGCTGCGAGGTGGAGACGATGCGCGGGGTGTTGATCCGGGTGTCTTCCTCGTAGAAGGCGTTGCGCACCTTCAGCACCATCACCAGCTCTTCCAGCGAGCAGTTGCCGGCGCGTTCGCCGATGCCGTTGATGGTGCATTCCACCTGGCGCGCGCCGCCTTCGATGGCGGCCAGCGAGTTGGCCACGGCCAAGCCCAGGTCGTTGTGGCAATGCGCACTGAAGATGATGCGGTCGCTGTCGGGCACCCCGGCGATGACACGCTGGAACATGCCGCGGATCTCTTCGGGCGTGGTGAAGCCCACGGTGTCGGGCAGGTTGATGGTGGTGGCGCCGGCGGCTACCGCCACGCGTGCGACTTCCACCAGGAAGTCTTCTTCGGTGCGGGTCGCATCTTCGGCGGAGAATTCCACGTCGTCGATATAGCTGCGGGCCAGGCTGACGTGCTTGTGCACCGACTCCAGCACCTGCTCGCGGCTCATGCGCAGCTTGTGCTCGCGGTGCAGCGGGCTGGTCGACAGGAACACGTGCAGGCGCGCGTTGGCGGCCGCGTCCAGGGCGCGGGCCGAGGTCTCGATGTCGGTGGCCAGGCAGCGCGACAGCACCGCCAGCGTGGGGCGGCGTACCTCGCGGCCGATCATCGCCATCGCGTCGCGGTCGGACTGCGAGCTGGCCGGGAAGCCGGTCTCGATGATGTCCACGCCCAGCTCGTCGAGCGCGCGGGCCATCACCAGCTTCTGCTGCGGGCTCATGCTGCAGCCGGGCGACTGTTCGCCGTCGCGCAGGGTGGTGTCGAAAATTCGAATTCGGGGGGAGTTGGGCGTGGTCACCAGGAGGTCTCCTCGACGGCAAGGTCGGATGGCAAGGCAGGGGAAGGAAGAACGGGGGAAGTCGGGGGTGGCGCGAGCACGGTCGGTAGGGGCGGCCGTGTTCGCTCGCTGGCGCGGCGGCGCGGTTTGCGCGGTGCGCGTGGGCGGATGTCGGAGAGCAGCTGGGCCAGCACCATCGCGTCGATGTTGCCGCCGGAGACCACCGCGCACTTGCGCCGGCCGGCGACGCGGCGGCCGGCCGCCAGCGCCAGCGCACCGGCGCCTTCGGCGATGATGTGTTCTTCCAGTGCCAGCCGTACCAGCGTTTCGCGCAGCTCGGCTTCGCGCACGATCACTACGTCGTCCAGCAGCGCGCTGCACAGGCGGCGGGTCAGCTGGCCGGGAATCTTTACCTTGACGCCGTCGGCCAGGGTCGGCACCGGCGCGATCTCACGGCTGTCGCCCCGGATCGCGCGGGCCATCGAATCGACCCCTTCGACCTGCGCGCCGACGATGCGCACGCCCTGGGATTTCAGTGCCAGCGCCACGCCCGAGGCCAGGCCGCCACCGCCGATCGGCACGATCACCACGTCCGGCGCGTGCGCGGCCAGTTCGATGCCCAGCGTGCCCTGGCCGGCGATCACGTCCGGATCGTCGAACGCGGACAGGAAGCGGTAGCCGTGCTGTTCAGCCAATGCCCGCGCGAACGCGTAGGCCTCGTCATAGCTGTTGCCATGCTGGCGCACGGTGGCGCCCCAGTGCGCCACGCCGGCGATCTTGGTCGCCGGGGCGCCATGCGGCATCACCGTGATCGCCGGGATGTCCAGCCGGTAGGCCGACCACGCCACGCCTTGGGCGTGGTTGCCGGCCGAGGCGCAGATCACCGGGCGGTCGTCGCCGCGCTCGCGCCCGGCCAGCAGCGCATTCAACGCACCGCGTACCTTGTACGACCCGGTGCGCTGCAGGTTCTCCAGCTTCAGCCAGGTGCCGAACCGTTCTGCGTAATGCAGCGGGGTCGGCGGCAGGAACCGGCGCAGCCGCGCCTGCGCGGCCAGCACGTCGGCGACGCTTACGTCGCCTACTTCCGGTTCCTGGGGCGCGCGGCTAGCAGGCATGGCCATGACACGCAGGCACGACCCGGTCGCGCGACGTCGACGGGCCTGCGAGAAGACCCCTCCGTACCGGCACCGTAACCACGGTGCGGGCGTTCATGCCGATACTCCAGCGCCGGGCTCCAGCGCGCTGATCCGCACCGACACGCAGTCGTAGATCTTCTCGATCTGGCGGCACAGGGTTTCCGGCGGTCGGGTGCTGTCCACCACCAGCTGCAGGTGCCAGCGGCCATCGTCGGCGGCATTGGGCGCGCCGACGATCGCGCGCGGGGCGAAGCCGCGGCGTTCGGCCATGCCGATCACGCGCAGCAGCGCGCCTTCGGCCGGAACCAGCACCAGGTCAAGCCGGTATTGCATGGGGGAACTCCTGCGGCTGGTGGGCGGGGTTGCTTTCCAGCATGGTGCTGTTGGCATTGTTGGGCGGCACCAGTGGCCACACGTTGGCGCGGGCGTCGATGGCCACGTGCAGCAGCGCCGGGCCGGGTTCGGCCAGCAGCGCGGCCAGGCCGCCTTCGACGTCGTCGCGCGCCTCGATGCGGGTGGCCGGAATGCCGAACACCTTGGCCAGTGCGGCGAAGTCCGGGTTGTCGGACAGGTCGATCTCGCTGTAGCGCTCGGCGAAGAACAGCTCCTGCCACTGCCGGACCATGCCCAGCGAACTGTTGTCCAGCAGCACGATCTTCACCGGCAGGCGGCAGCGTGCGATGGTGGCCAGCTCCTGCACGTTCATCATGAAGCTGCCATCGCCGGAAACCAGCACCACGGTGCGCTCGGGACAGGCGAACTGCGCGCCCATCGCCGCCGGCAGGCCGAAGCCCATGGTGCCCAGCGCGCCGCTGGTCAGGTGGTTGCGCGGATGGTTGAAGCGGCAGTGCTGGGCCACCCACATCTGGTGCTGGCCGACATCGCAGGCAATGATCGCGTCGGCCGGGGCGACTTCGCTCAGGCGCTTCAGCAGGGCCGGGGCATAGATGTGCGCGCCGGGGGCGTCGTAGCGCGCGGCGAAGCGCTCGCGGTGGGTCGCGCAGCGCTTGCGCCACGCGTCCTGTGCCGGTGCGGGGCTGGGCAGTGCGGCAGTCAGCGCTCGCAGTGCGGTGCCGACGTTGCCCGGTACCGCCACATCGGCAGTACGCAGCTTGGAGATCTCGTACGCGTCGGCGTCGATGTGGATGACCCGCGCGAACGGTGCGAACTCGTTCAACTTGCCGGTGGCGCGGTCGTCGAAACGTGCGCCGACCACCACCAGCAGGTCGCTTTCCTGCACCGCCATGTTGGCCGCGCGGGTGCCGTGCATGCCCAGCATGCCCAGGTAGTGCGGGTGCTGCGCCGGCAGGCCGCCCAGGCCGCGCAGGGTCAGCACGGTGGGAATGGCGGTGGCATTGACGAACGCGCGGAAGTCCTCGACCGCATCGCCCAGGGCGACGCCGCCGCCGGCATAGATCACCGGCTTCTCTGCTGCCTGGATCGCGGCGATGGCGGCGGCCACGGCCTCGTCCTGCGGGGCGGCGGGCGGGTTCACCGTTTCGGGGACATGCGCCGGCAGGTGGCTGGCGTCGGCGATCTGCACGTCCTTGGGCAGGTCGATCAGCACCGGGCCGGGGCGGCCTTCGCGGGCAATGCGGAAGGCTTCGCGGACGATGCGCGGCAGCTCGTCGACCGAACGCACCAGCCAGCTGTGCTTGACGATCGGCAGGGTCAGGCCGAACACGTCCAGTTCCTGGAACGCGTCGGTGCCCAGCAGCGGGGTGGCGACCTGGCCGGTGATGCAGACCATCGGCACCGAATCCAGCATCGCATCGGCGATGCCGGTGACCAGGTTGGAGGCGCCCGGGCCGGAGGTGGCCACGCACACCCCGACCCGGCCGCTGGCGCGGGCATAGCCGTTGGCGGCCAGGGCCGCGCCCTGTTCGTGGCGGACCAGGATGTGCTTGAGCCCCGAGTCCACCAGGGCGTCGTAGAAGGGCATGATGGTGCCGCCCGGATAGCCGAACAGCGTGTCGACGCCCTCGGCTTCCAGGGCCTGCGTCAACCAGCGTGCGCCGTTGCGGTGCGCGGTGCTGTGTGCGGAGGTGTTCATGCGGTGACCTTTGCGAAAGCGGTGGGGGAGCCGCGCGGTTACGCGGCTTGACTTTGCAACCAGACCATCTTGGCGCGCAGTTCCTTGCCTACCTTCTCGATCGGATGTTCCAGGTCGGCCTGCTTGAACTTGTTGTAGTTCGGCAGGCCCGCTTCGTATTCGGCCACCCAGTTCTTGGTGAAGGTGCCGTCCTGGATGTCGGTCAGCACGGCCTTCATGCGCTCCTTGGTGCCGGCGTCGATCACCCGCGGGCCGCTCACGTAGTCGCCGTACTGCGCGGTTTCGGAGATGAACTCCAGCATGCGGGTGATGCCGCCTTCGTAGAACAGGTCCACGATCAGCTTCAGTTCGTGCAGCACTTCGTAGTAGGCGATTTCCGGCTGGTAACCGGCTTCCACCAGCGTTTCGAAACCGGCCTGGACCAGCGCCGAGGCGCCGCCGCACAGCACCGCCTGCTCACCGAAAAGGTCGGTTTCGGTTTCTTCCTTGAAGGTGGTCTGGATCAGGTTGGCGCGCGCGCCGCCCAGGCCAGCGGCATAGGCCAGCGCGTACTCGGCGGCCTTGCCGCTGCGGTCCTGGTAGACCGCCCAGATGCACGGCACGCCACGGCCGATTTCGTATTCGCGGCGGACCAGCGCGCCCGGGCCCTTGGGCGCGACCAGCACCACGTCCAGGTCGTCGCGCGGGGCGATCATGTTGAAGTGCACGTTCAGGCCGTGCGCGAACAGCAGCACCGCGCCCTGTTTCATGTTCGGTGCCAGTACGTCTTCGTAGAGCTTCTTCTGCACCATGTCCGGGGTCAGTACGGCGACCAGGTCGGCGTCCTTGACGGCCTCGGCCGGGGCCTTCACGGTGAAGCCGTCCGCCTGCGCCTTGACCTCGGTCGGGCCGCCCGGACGCAGGCCGATGACGACATCGAATCCGGATTCACGCAGGTTCAGGGCGTGGGCGCGGCCCTGGCTGCCATAGCCGACAACAGCGATCTTGATCTGGGGCAGGTCGTTGGTGCTCATGGGGGAGGTCCTCTGGAAGATGTAGCGGAAGGAAGAAGAATCGAAGGGTTCTGAAACGAAAAAACCCGCACCTGGGTGGGTGCGGGTTTCGATGGATACCTGGCAGTTCTGCTTACACGCCGGTCCGTCCCGCACCTGTTGGTTGGGTAATAAGTACGAGGACAAGAAGCGAACGGATCGAGGCCGCGCCGGGTCCGGCGTGCTCGATGGATTCGTCAATGGGCGTGTGGCGCTGCAACATGTGATCGAGAAAACCACAGAGGTTTTGCCGCTGTCAACCGTGGAAAGGCGATTTCCAACAGTTTCGCCTGTATCCAGCGCAAAGCCCTGTCGCACAAGGATGGTTGCGGGTGAAAGCGTTCCGGTGAACCCGGGTTCAAGTATTGAAGCGGGGTTTCCGCGCGGAATATCGGCTTGAGCGTGTGTCGTGCATGACCATTGTCGGATGTGCGAATGCGGCCGCTGCGGCGACCATCGGTGGGTTATCTCACTTCCTGGAATCCCCAGCCGTGTCCCGACCCCTTGCCCGTGCCGTACTGGCCACTGCGCTGCTGTGCGCGCTGCCGCTGTTCTCTTCCGCTGCCGACCGGGTGACCGGGCGGGACTTCGCGACCCGTTCGGAGGTGATCGCGCCGCACGCGATGGCGGCCACGTCGCAGCCGCTGGCCACGCAGATCGCGCTGGAGGTGATGAAGGGCGGCGGTTCGGCGGTGGACGCGGCGATCGCGGCCAATGCGGCGCTGGGCTTGATGGAGCCGACCGGCAATGGGGTGGGCGGAGACCTGTTCGCAATCGTGTGGGATCCGAAGACGCAGAAGCTGTACGGCTACAACGGCTCGGGCCGGTCGCCGAAGTCGCTGACGCTGGCGGAGTTCCAGCGCCGCGGGTTGAAGGACATTCCGGCGACGGGGCCGCTGCCGGTATCGGTGCCGGGTGCGGTGGATGGCTGGTTCGCGCTGCATGACAAGTTCGGCCGCAAGCCGATGGCGGACAACCTGGCGCCGGCGATCCGCTATGCGCGCGAGGGCCATCCGGTGGCGGAGGTGATCGCGTACTACTGGGACCGTTCGGTGCCGAAGCTGTCGCAGTACCCGGGCTTCAAGGAGCAGTTCACGATCAACGGGCATGCGCCGCGCAAGGGCGAGCTGTGGAAGAACCCGAACCTGGCAAACACGCTGGAGCAGATTGCAACGGGCGGGCGCGATGCGTTCTACAAGGGCGACATCGCGCGCACGATCGGTACGTACTTCAAGGCGAACGGTGGCTACCTGAGCTATGAGGACATGGCGAGCCACCACGGTGAGTGGGTGGAGCCGGTGAGCAGCAATTACCGGGGTTATGACGTGTGGGAGCTGCCGCCGAACAGCCAGGGCATCGCGGCGCTGCAGATCCTGAACGTGCTGGAGGGCTACGATTTCTCGAAGATTCCATTCGGGTCGCCGGAGCATGTGCACCTGTTCGTGGAGGCGAAGAAGCTGGCGTTTGCGGACCGGGCGCGCTTCTACACGGACCCGGCGTTCCAGCCGGCGCCGGTGCAGAAGCTGGTGTCGAAGGAGTATGCGGCGGAGCGGCGAAAGCTGATTTCGATGGACAAGGCGCTGCGCGAGGTGCAGCCGGGCACGCCGAAGCAGCTGGAGGAGGGCGACACGATCTACATGACGGTGGCGGACGCGGACGGGATGATGGTGTCGTTGATCCAGTCCAACTACCGGGGCATGGGCAGCGGCATGGCGCCGCCGGGGCTGGGCTTCATCCTGCAGGATCGCGGTGAGATGTTCGTGCTGCGCAAGGATCATCCGAACGGCTATGCGCCGGGCAAGCGTCCGTTCCAGACGATCATTCCGGGCTTCGTGACCAAGGACGGGAAGCCGTACATGAGTTTCGGGGTGATGGGCGGTGCGATGCAGCCGCAGGGCCATGCGCAGATCGTGATGAACATGGTGGACTTCGGAATGAACCTGCAGGAGGCGGGCGATGCGCCGCGCATCCAGCACGAGGGCTCGACCGAACCGACCGGTCAGGCGACGGCGATGAGCGATGGTGGCGAAGTCAACCTGGAAACGGGTTACCCGTATGAAACCGTGCGCGCGCTGATGCGCAAGGGGCACCGCGTCACCTTCGCTGACGGCCCCTACGGCGGCTACCAGGCGATCATGCGCGACCCGGAAACCGGTGTGTACTACGGCGCTTCGGAAAGCCGCAAGGATGGGCAGGCTGCAGGGTACTGAGAACGTCGGCTCACAGAAGATCCGTAGAGCCGGGCTCTGCCCGGCCGCTGTTGGATTCAGGCGAACAGCCGACGTCCGCAAGGTTTCCCTGGTCAGGGCCGTCGGGTGCGGATTTGTGGGGGACGCCGTAAATACATCCATGTAGGCTCATCGCCGCATCCATGCGGCTCGTGCCCCCTCAAACCCACCCCCGCCGACCCTCCGATAGTTGGCAGGTGGCCAAGGGAAACCCCACTGCGCCGTCAGACCCCCGCGTAGGGACACGCCATGCGTGTCTTCTCTCGCAGGCGGGGCAGATCTCTCTGGAGAAAAGCCCCCTTCTTGTTGAAGGGGGCGCGCCGAAGGCGCAGGGTTAAGGTGGAATGCGCGGATAACGCGGGCCGCAGGCACGTGTTATCCCGGAGCGGGGCTGCCCGGCGGCCGCCCCTGCACGTAGCAACTGAAACGCTGCTCCTGCGTTATTAGGTATCCGCGCGAGACGCCTCATCGCGCGTCTCTTCCTGCGCGGCAATTTCGCGTTCTATCCAGGCATCCATCATGCGCCGCGCGCGCTGGGCGCGCCGGCGCTGCAACTGGTATTCGGTATCCAGCACGCGATACAGCGATACGATCACCGCCAGCATCAACAGCGCGAAGGGCAGGGCCGCAATGGTGATCATGCCCTGCAACGCATCCAGCCCGCCGGCCAGCAACAGTACGGCGGCAATCAGCGCGATCGCCACGCCCCAGGTGATGCGCCGCGCCAGCGGCGGGTCGCCGGCCTGGTCGGTGGACATGCTCGCCAGCACCAGCACCGCCGAGTCGGCCGAGGTGACGAAGAAGATCATCAGCAGCAACAGCGCGATCACCGACAGCACACCCGGCATCGGCAGGCTGTCGAACATGGTGAACAGCACGGTCTCGTAGCCGTTGCCCAGCGCCTGGGCGAGGTCGACATGACCAAAGATCTGCGACCACAACGCGGTGCCGCCAAACACCGAGAACCACAGGAAGCCGAGCACGGTGGGCGCGATCACCACGCCGAGCACGAATTCGCGGATGGTACGGCCGCGCGAAACACGGGCAATGAACGAGCCCACGAACGGTGCCCACGCGATCCACCACGCCCAGTAGAAGATCGTCCAGTCCGCCACCCAGGTGCTGCCCGAGAACGGCGACATGCGCAGGCTCATCGTGACCAGCTGGTTGAGGTAACCGCCCAGCGTCGTGGTGAAGGTGTCGAAGATGAAACCGGTGGGCCCGAGCACCAGCACCAGTGCCAGCAGCAGTGCGGCCAGTCCCAGGTTGATGTTGGACAGCCACTTGATCCCGCGCTGCACGCCGCTGGTGGTGGACGCCATGTACAACACGAAGGCGACGGCGATGATGGTCAACTGCGTGGGCACGTCCGAGTGGATGCCGAACACCCGCTCCAGGCCGGCGGCAATCTGGATCGTGCCGAAGCCCAGCGTGGTCGCGACACCGATCGCAGTGGCCACTACCGCCGCCACGTCCACCACCGTGCCCATCCAGCCGCGATGGTGTGCACCGATCAGCGGTTGCAGCAGGTCGCTGATCTGGCCCCGCCCGTTGCGGTTGAACTGGAACCACGCCATCGCCAGGCCGATCAGGGCGTAGATGGCCCACGGGTGCAGGCCCCAGTGGAAGAATACGTATCGCATCGCCGCGCGCGCCGCTTCCATGCTCTGCGGCGGCAGGCCTTCGGGCGGCGTGATGAAGTGCGAGACCGGCTCGGCCGCGCCCCAGAACACCAGGCCGATGCCCATGCCCGCCGCGAACAGCATCGCCATCCAGCTGGCGTTGGAGAACTCCGGCTCGGCGTCTTCGCCGCCGATGCGCAGGCTGCCCAGCCGGCCAAAGGCGAGGTAGAGCAGGAAGGAGAGGGTGATGAACACCACCAGCAGGTACAGCCACCCCGCACCGCGGACGATGTGGACCAGTCCGCCGCGGACGATGTCATTGAATGCGTCCGGGGCAACGCCGGCGGCCAGCACCAGCAGCAGGACCAGCGCGATGGAGATTCTGAAGACCATGCCGGAGAGTCTAGCCAAGCCCGGATGACACCCGTGTTCACGTTCGGGCCGGGCTGTGCTCTAATCCGCCCCGAAGCGGGGGTACCGCGGCCCTGGGGCCACGGTTGAGACAGTCCCATCGAACCTGATCCGGTTGATACCGGCGTAGGGAAGCTTCGCTACAGCAGCTGCATGCCGCGCGGGACCCGTGCGCCCTGCGACTGCCGTGCGCCGCCGCTTCGTCCCCGTTCCGCACACCCCGTGCGGGCGAGTACCCAGGACGATGTCGTGAACGCACAAACTTCCAGCCTGCAGCAGCAGGCCCAGCAACTCTCCGCTTCGGTTACCCGGCCGATCCCCGGCTCGCGCAAGATCCACGTACCCGGCTCGCGCAGCGACCTGCAGGTGCCGATGCGCGAAATCGCGCTGACCCGTACCCCCACGCTGTTCGGGGGCGAGGAAAACGCCCCGCTGACCGTCTATGACACCTCCGGCCCGTACACCGACCCGGAGGCGCGCATCGATCTCTCCATCGGCCTGCCGGCCCTGCGTGCCGGCTGGGTGGCCGAACGCGGCGACACCGAACTGCTGCCGCACCTGAGCTCTGCCTTCGGACGCTCACGCGAAACCGACGCCCGCCTGGACGCCGTGCGCTTCCCCTCGCGCCTGCAGCCACGCCGCGCGCTGGCCGGCGCCAACGTCACCCAGATGCACTACGCGCGGCGCGGCATCATTACCCCGGAAATGGAATTCGTCGCTCTCCGCGAGAGCCAGCGGCTGGAGCAGGTGCGCGACAAGGCGCTGTTGGCCCAGCACCCCGGGCAGTCGTTCGGCGCGGCCATTCCCGCCGTGATTACCCCCGAATTCGTCCGCTCGGAAATCGCGCGCGGGCGTGCGGTGCTGCCCAACAACATCAACCACCCTGAAAGCGAACCGATGATCATCGGCCGCAACTTCCTCACCAAGATCAACGCCAACATCGGCAACAGCGCGGTGTCCTCGGGCATCGCCGAGGAAGTGGAAAAGCTGGTCTGGGCGATCCGCTGGGGCGGCGACACCGTGATGGACCTGTCCACCGGCAGGCACATCCATGAAACCCGCGAATGGATCCTGCGCAACTCGCCGGTGGCGATCGGTACCGTGCCGATCTACCAGGCGCTGGAGAAAGTCGACGGCCGTGCCGAGGAACTGACCTGGGAGATCTTCCGCGACACCTTGGTCGAACAAGCCGAACAGGGCGTGGACTACTTCACCATCCACGCCGGCGTGCTGCTGCGCCATGTGCCGCTCACCGCGAAGCGGGTTACCGGCATCGTCTCGCGCGGGGGCTCGATCATGGCCAAGTGGTGCCTGGCGCACCACCGCGAGAACTTCCTGTACACGCATTTCGAAGAGATCTGCGAAATCATGAAGGCCTACGACGTGACCTTCTCGCTTGGCGATGGCCTGCGCCCGGGCTGCATTGCCGACGCCAACGACGCGGCGCAGTTCGGTGAACTCGAAGCGCTGGGCGAACTCACGAAGATCGCCTGGAAGCACGACGTGCAGACCATGATCGAAGGGCCCGGCCACGTGCCCATGCAGCTCATCAAGGAGAACATGGACAAGCAGCTGCACGAGTGTGGGGAGGCACCGTTCTACACACTGGGGCCACTCACCACCGACATCGCGCCGGGTTACGACCACATCACCAGCGCGATCGGTGCGGCGATGATCGGCTGGTATGGCACCGCGATGCTCTGCTACGTCACCCCCAAGGAGCACCTCGGGCTGCCCAACCGCCAGGACGTACGCGACGGCATCATGGCCTACCGCATTGCCGCGCATGCCGCCGACCTGGCCAAGGGCCACCCCGGCGCGCAGGTGCGCGACAACGCGCTGAGCAAGGCGCGCTTCGAGTTCCGCTGGGAAGACCAGTTCCACCTCGGCCTGGACCCGGAGAAGGCCCGTGAATTCCATGACGAGACCCTGCCCAAGGACGCGCACAAGCTGGCCCATTTCTGTTCGATGTGCGGGCCGCACTTCTGTTCGATGAAGATCACCCAGGACGTGCGCGACTATGCAGCCGGGCAGGGGCTGGACGAACAGGACGCGCTGGCCGCCGGCATGGCCGAGAAGTCCAGCCAGTTCCGTGCACAGGGTGCACAGGTCTATCGGCAGGAGTGAGCTAAGCTCCGGGCACCACACTGGGGACCGGGGACGGACGATGGCGATTGCACGCACCACCAAGTGGCTGGCCATTGCCCGCCGGCATCCGTCGGCCTGGCTGCTGGGCGTGCAGTTGCTGGGCGTGCTGATGTACCCCGCCATGGACGAGTCCGGGGCCGGTCGCGCACTGTTCGGTGCGTTCGGCATCGCCGTGCTGGGCTTGGCGATCTGGGTGGTGCGGCGCAGCCCGCTGGGGATGTGGCTGGCACTGGTGCTGGCCATTCCCTCGGTGGTGTTTTCCATCGCCGGCGCGTTGCTCGGGCGCCCGGCGCTGGTCACCACCGCGCAGCTGCTCGAATGCCTGCTGTACTTCTATACGGCTGGCAGCCTGATTGCCTACATGCTGCAGGACCACAAGGTCACCCGCGACGAGCTGTTCGCCGCGGGGGCCACCTTCACCCTGCTGGCGTGGGCGTTCGCCTTCGCCTTCGCGGTCTGCCAGCAGTGGTACCCGGGCAGCTTCGTAGCGACCAGCGAGAACGAGCTTCGCACCTGGATGGAACTGCTTTATCTGAGCTTCAGCTTGCTGTCCGGCGTTGGCCTCAGCGATGTGGTGCCCATCCACCCGCAGGCGCGTGCGCTGGTGATGCTCGAACAGTTCGCCGGCGTGATGTACGTCGCGCTGGTGGTATCGCGTCTGGTGGGCCTGACCATGATTCGGAATGCACGAAGCTGAATCAACAATAAAAATTTGCTGAATCGCAGATAAAAAAAACGCGCCCGAAGGCGCGAATAGTGCAGCAAATTGTATGGATTCGTCGGCGAGAGAGGGCCTGATGTCTTCCCGACGCACAGGCGCCGTTTAACCTGCTTAGGCTAGTATTCGCGCGCCTCAGTGTTTTTGCGCTTTGCGCTGATGCCATGTGCGGAATCTGGCGGTTCGGTCGCTGCGTTCCAGTTGTTCAGTTGTCGCAGCAGTACCGGAATGAACGTCATAGAGAGTGAGACACCCGCTGCCGACCGCATCCGGATCGGCGAATGCACCATCACGCTGTCGTCGCGTGAAGTGGTGGTGGACGGCGCGCGCCGTCCGCGGCGCTTGACGCCCAAAGCGCTGGGTGTGCTCAAGGTGCTGATGCGCGTGCCCGGGGCGGTGGTCACCCGCGACGACCTGTTCGCCGAGGTCTGGCCGGACACGCTGCCCACCAACGATGTGCTGACCCAAGCCATCACCCAGTTGCGAAAAGCCTTCTCGCGCGACGACGAGGCCGGCACCGCCTATATCGAAACCATCGCCAAGACCGGATACAGGCTGCTGCAGCCGGTGTCGGTGCTGGCCGAACCGCTGCCCGA
This sequence comes from Stenotrophomonas sp. VV52, assembly GCF_002893095.1. Taxonomy (GTDB): domain Bacteria; phylum Pseudomonadota; class Gammaproteobacteria; order Xanthomonadales; family Xanthomonadaceae; genus Stenotrophomonas; species Stenotrophomonas aracearum. Next base: position 150,411 of record NZ_PKQQ01000002.1, read on the forward strand.
CGTCGACAGCGCGCCCGGTGAAGACGAGCGCGACGCGCTGGCCGCGGTGTTTGCCGCCCCTACGCCCGCGCCCGCGCCGCGCCCTCGCAGCCGCTGGCGGCGTACCCGCCGCTACGTGTTCCTGGCGATCGGCCTGGCCATGGCGGTGGCGCTGCTGGTGCTGACCGCGCTGCTGCTGCAACGCCCGGCCGGTGCACCCACGCCCAACGGCGTGCTGGAAGACGGCAGCCGCGTGGTCGGCAGCCCGCAGCGCCCGTACCGGCTGATCACCGCCACGGCGGGCTTTGAAACCTATCCCACGGTGTCGCCGGATGGGTCGCAGGTCGCCTACGAAGCCGACGATGCCAGCGGCGGCGGCAGCGCGATCAAGGTGCAGACCTCGGGCAATGCACCGGCACGCCTGCTCACCGACACCCCGGCCGGGCATTCCGACCGGTTCCCGAACTGGTCGCCGAACGGCCGCGACATTGCCTTTGCGCGCTTCGGGCCGGAGGCCAGCTGCGAAGTGCTGATCGCCAGCGCGACCGGTGGTGCGATCCGCCATGTCACGCGCTGCGACGGTACCGAGCTGCTCAGCTTCGACTGGACCCCGGATGGGCGCGGTCTGGTGTTCGGTTCGTTGTCCGGTCGCCATGCGCACCGGGGCATCCGCGTGCTGGACATCGCCAGCGGCGCCTGGACCCCGGTCGACTACCCGGCTGCCGAGGACAGTTTCGACTATGCGCCGCGGTTCTCGCCCGATGGGCGCTGGATCGTGTTCGTGCGCAACCCGCAGATCGGCGACCTGTGGCGCCTGCCCGCCACCGGCGGCGAACCCGAACAGCTCACCAGCGATTCGGCCGAGATCCGCGGCTGGGCCTGGCGCGGCGACAGCCGCCACATCGTGTTCGGCCGCCGTGTCGACAGCGAAGCGCGCCTGTACGAACTGGACACCGAAACGCGCACGCTGCGCGATGTCGGCCTGGACGATGCGCAGTCGCCGGCATTGTCGCGACACAACAACATGTTGGCCTTCGTGCACCGCAAGGCGCAGTTCGGCCTGTTCCGCGTGCCGGTCAGGGACGGGCGCCCCGGCACCCCCGAGCGCCTGTTCCCGTCCAACGGCCGCGATGGCCAGCCGATGCTGGCGCCCGATGGCCAGCAGTTGGTGTTCACCTCCGATCGCTCCGGCAATTACGGCCTGTGGTGGGCCGACCTGGGCCGGCCGGAGTCGCTGCGTCCGGTGGAAGGGCTGCGCCCGGAAACCCGCCAGTCGGCGGACTGGTCGCCCGACAGCCGGCACCTGCTGGTCTCCGGCCGCGACGCGCAGGCACAGCCGGTGATCTACGAAGTCTCACCGCGCGACGAGCAGATCGTGGCGTTGCCGGTACCGGTGGCGCAACCGTTGCAGGCGCTGTACGCCGGCGACAACGACCACATCCTGGTGGTCGAACGCGATCACGACGAACGCATGCGGTTGTCGCTGTTCGACCGCCGCGCAACACCGTGGAAGCTGCTCGGCAGCGTGGACGGCGTGTCCCAGGCGCGGCTGGATCCGGCCCATCAGCGCGTGCTGTTCACCCGCTTGTCCGCCGGTGGCCTGTGGTCGGCCAACCTGCAGCTGGATCCGGCCAGCGTGCAGCAGGTGAGCGAAGACCGCCCGTCGCGCTGGCGCTACCGCACCTGGGCGGTCGCACGCGACGGCAGCCTGGATTACCTGTCCAGCCGTGCCGACTGCTCCACCGTGTTCGCGCGCATCAATGCGCCTTCCAATGGCGAAGAAGTGTGCCTGGATGCAGATCGCCTCAGCGCCGGCAACGGCTTCAGCGCGCAGCCCGACGGCAGTGCCCTGTACCTGGCCCTGGCGGTTGCCGATGGCGCCGATATAGGCGTGATGACGCTGCCCGAACCACCGCGCCCGGTGTTCTCGGCTGCGCCCAACCTGTTGTTCTGGAAAGGAAAGTAGTCGTCGTATTTTCTTCGTGATGGCATCGTGACGAATTCGGATCAATCTCGTCGAATCTTCCTGACCGCGTTGACCTGATTTGGCAAAACGGGAGCCCTGTTACGGCAAACCCCGGTGTACGTCATGCGTCAGCTTTCCCTGGCCGATCGCGGCCAATCGCTTTCCCTGGACAAGATCGTCGACGACGGTCCGCTGCCGACCTGTCTCGGTGTTGCCCGGCTGGGCAGCCTGCAGACGGCCGGCACCACGTTCACCGTGTGGATGCAGCTGCGGGGCAGCGCCTGGGTCGAATCCAAGGAAGGCCGCTTCCGCCTGCGCCAGCGCGAATGGATTGCATTCGAGAAAGAGTCCAAGCCGATGATCCAGGCAGGCCGTGATGGCCTGTGCATCGGCCTGAGCCTGACCCCGGACGCGCTGCGCGCACTGGGCGAACTGGCCGATTGCAGCCTGTACGCCGGGCGCGGCAGCATGTCGCGCAGCGAAGTGCGGGTGGCCCTGCGCCTGTGGCGCGACGTACTGGCCACTGGCCAACCGGCGCAGGCCCTGCGTCCGGTACTGCTGCACCTGGCGGCGATGCAGCGTGGCATGGCCACCGGCGTACAGCGTTGCCCCGGTCGTTCGCGCATCCGCAAGCGCCAGGTGTTCGGGCGCATGCAGCGCGCGCGCCTGTACCTGGAAGGCAACAGCCACCGCGTGGTGCGCATCGGCGAACTGGCCGAACTGACCAACTTCTCCAGCTGGTACCTGTCCAAGACCTTCCAGAGCCTGTATGAAGAAAGCCCGCAGTCGCTGTCGGCGCGTCTTCGCCTGGAACGCGCGGCGGACCTGCTGCGCGACACCGACATGATGATCGGTGAAGTCGCAGCGGCCAGTGGTTTCGACAACTGCTGCAGCTTCGCGCGTGCGTTCCGCGCCCGTTATGGCCAGTCTGCGTCGGGCTTCCGCCAGACCGGTGGATCGCTTCCGCCAAAGTCGGCAAACAGTCCGGTGGCATCGCGCAAATAATTAACGGTAACGCAATCGTAACTTTCCGAGGCGGTTTAACACGCTACTAACGTACCTTGGAGAGATTGATGAATTTTCGTACTCCCGCAGTGCGGCTGGGTCTTCTGCCGGCCGGCATTGCGCTGGCGCTCGTGCCGAGCTTCGCTTCGGCACAGGAAGCAGCCTCCGGCACCACTGACCTCGATCGCATCTCGGTCACCGGCTCGCGCATTCGCGGCGCCAACATGGAGACCCAGCAGCCGATCCTGACGATGACCCGCGAATCCCTGGAAAAGCAGGGCTTCTCGAGCGTCGCTGACGTGCTGAACAACCTGACCTCGGCCGGTTCGCCGGCCATCTCGCGTTCGGAATCGCTGGCTTCCGGCGAGAACGTGGGCGGTTACTACGTCGACATCCGCAACCTGGGCGCCGAGCGCACCCTGGTGCTGATGAACGGCAAGCGCCTCGGCGCCACCACCGCTGGCCTGCAGGATCTGAGCCAGATCCCGATGTCGGCCGTTGAGCGCATCGAAATCCTGAAGGACGGCGCGTCGTCCATCTACGGTTCCGACGCCATTGCCGGCGTGGTCAACGTGATCACCCGCAAGAACTTCGACGGCGGCGAAGCCCAGGTCTATGTCGGCCAGTACGACAACGGCGACGGCGACACCCAGCAGTACTCGATGACCCTCGGTGCTACCGGCGAGCGCGGCAGCCTGACCCTGTCGGCTGAGTACAACAAGCAGGATCCGGTCTGGGCGAAGGACCGCTGGTACAGCCGCGATGGCGGCCTGGGCCCGCTGTCGACCCCGGAAGACTGGAGCCCGATCAGCCAGAACGGCAGCTGGTGCAACCCGCTGGTGTACGACTGCTCGCGCACCTCCAAGACCGCCGTGTGGCAGACCCTGAACCAGGGTGGCAACCCGAACAACCCGGCCGACTACCACGAGCTGACCCCGGCCGAGTACGCCAACTCCAACCAGCAGATGACCCTGCTGACCGGCGTTGAGCGCAAGTCGCTGTACGTCAACGGCACCTACGACTTCACCGACACCATCAGCCTGAACACCGACGTGCTCTACAACGAGCGCAAGACGTTCCAGCAGATCGCCGGTTACCCGTACCAGTCGTCCTCGTTCGGCACCCCGCTGACCGCCGCCAGCGCGTTCAACCCGGTTGGCCAGAACGTCGACTTCCGTCGCCGCCTGTGGGAAGTGCCGCGCACCACCGACAGCCAGCTGAAGACCCTGCGCTTCGCCCCGACCGTCAGCGGCTACTTCGAGCTGGCCGGCAAGACCTTCGATTGGGACGTCGGCGCGCTGTGGAACCGCAACGAGTCGGTCAAGTCGAACTACGGCGACATGAGCCTGATCGCCGCCGAGCAGGCGCTGGGCCCGTCGTTCATCAACGGCCAGGGCATCGCGCAGTGCGGTACCGCTGCCAACCCGGTCGCGCTGGGTGACTGCCGCCCGTGGAACCCGCTGCTGCCGTACGGCGTTGCAGGCCAGGGTTCGCTGGCTGATCCGGAACTGCAGAGCTTCCTGTTCCCGACCTACACCACCCGTGGCGAAACCAAGACCACCAGCTTCACCGCCAACCTGGCCGGTTCCATCGTGACCCTGCCGGCCGGCGACCTCGGCTTCGCCGTGGGCGTGGAGCACCGCAAGGAAGAAGGCAGCTACGTGCCGGACGCCTTCGCACAGTCGGGCATGTCCACCGGCCTGGGCCAGAAGCCGACCCAGGGTGAGTACGATCTGAACGAGGTCTACCTCGAACTGAACGTGCCGATCCTGGCCGACATGGCGTTCGCCAAGGAACTGACCCTGAACGTTGCCAGCCGTTACTCGGACTACAGCAACTTCGGTGGCACCACCAACAGCAAGTTCGGCCTGACCTGGCGTCCGATGGACGAGCTGCTGGTCCGCGGCACCTACGCCGAGGGCTTCCGTGCTCCGACCATCAGCGACCTGTACGGTGGCCTGAGCTCGAGCTTCGAGTCGTACATCGACCCGTGCGGCACCACCGCGCCGGGCAGCGTTGCCGGCAATGCCGCCTGCTCTGCCGCTGGCGTGCCGGCCGACTACGTGCAGCTGGGCCAGGGCAACCGTCCGTGCTCGACCCTGCCGTGCCAGTCGGGTGACCAGTTCATCTCGGGTGCCAACCCGAACCTGTCGCCGGAAACCTCCAAGAGCAAGACCATGGGTCTGGTCTGGAGCCCGCGTTGGGTGCAGGGCCTGGACGTCTCGCTGGACTGGTACCGCTACGAAATCAGCAACATGATCATTGCTGACAGCGTCGACCGCATCCTGCGTGACTGCTACGTGCTCGGCAACAGCGGCCGTTGCGACAGCATCGTCCGTGCCGACGACGGCCACGTCAGCGCCATCACCTATGGCACTGCCAACCTCGGCATGATGGAAACCGAAGGTTACGACCTGGGCATCAAGTACCGCCTGCCGGAGCTGGCCATCGGTCAGTTCAACATCGACTGGCAGACCAGCTACACCTCCAAGTACGACGAGCAGGGCCAGAACGCTGCCGGCGACAACATCATGATCGGTCGCGTCGGTGAAGCCGGCCTGTTCCGCGTGCGTTCGAACCTGGGCGTGAACTGGCAGTACGGCGATTTCGGTGTGAACTACACCGCGCGCTACTACTCGGGCATGAAGGAAGGCTGCATCGACACCGGCGAGTTCTGGTGCAATGCCCCGGACCATATGGCCAACGGCGAAGCGGATCCGCTGCGCAAGACCGGCTCCAACACCTTCCACGACCTGCAGGTCAGCTGGAAGGCGCCGTGGGATGCCACCATCGCCCTGGGCGCGAACAACGTGTTCGACCACAAGGGTCCGCTGATGTACTCGGCGCCGAACTCGAGCTTCGCCTACTACGGCGGCTTCGACATCGGTCGCTTCCTGTACATGAAGTACACCCAGAAGTTCTGATCCATCGAACCACTGGTGCAATAAGAGGAGGGCGGGCCGCAAGGCCCGCCCTCTTTCTTTGCCCGAACGCCGGGCAAAAAAAAACCGACCTCAAATGGTCGGTTCCTCCCGGTAGAGCCGGGCTCTGCCCGGCTCCACGCATTCCATCATCAAGCGTCGGCGGTCGCCAACCCCATCAATCCGTTGGCATGGTCGCGCCACTGCGGCAACTTGCCCAGCACGCCCGCACGCTGCAGGTACTCCTCGTCCACCGGCTCGCCGTTGACCAGCGCCAGCGCCACGTGCACCGCACCGGTCACCCAGAAGCTGCGCGTGTTCGACCGCTGCGGCTGCAGATGGAACGCCACCGCTTCGATGATCGGCATCGGCAGGCCCCACAGGCCCAGCAGGTACGCACCGGCTTCGCTGTGGCCCGGGCGCGGGTCGGCATCGCTGGCCGGCTCGGTGCGTTCGTTGCGCACGCCCGGCAGCAGCAGGCCGATGTCGGCCAGCAGCGCTGCAGTGGCGCCCAGTTCGGCACTGGATTCCGGCAGCAGCTTGGCCGCCAGCCGCGAGGCCAGCAGCGCGCGCTGCTGCAGCGCATTGCGCTCGGCACCGGACAGCGCCGAAGCCGAGAACACTTCACTGGCCAGCACCAGGTCACGCAGCGTGGCCAGGCCCAGTCGGGTCACCGCGCTGCGCAGGTCGGAAATGGTCCGCCCGCTGTTGAAGAACGCCGAGTTGGACAACTGCAGCACCTTGGCCGCAATCGCCGGGTCGGCCGAAACCAGCTTGGCCACGTCGGCGGTATCGGTGTCGTCGTCGTGCTCCAGCGCCTGGGTCAGGCTCAGGTACAGGTGCGGCGGCGACGGCAGTTTTTCGATGCGCCCGATGGCGCTGCGCAGGCGTTCGCTGTCGAGCAGCTCGCGCAGCTCTTCCAGGCTGGTCAGTGCTTCAAGCAGCACTTCCGGCGCCAGCGGCAGCGGCAGGAACCGATGGGCCACGCCGATCAGGCGCGCCGGCGGCGGCCGGTTGCCCTGCGGCGCTTCAACCAGCGCGATGCGGATCGTTTCCGGACGCAGCGTCCGGATCTGGCCCAGCAGCGTGGTCGCGGTGAGATCGGGCAGGGTGGGGCAGGCAATGACCGCATCGACCGGCGAGGCCGACACGATGCTCATGGCCGTCTGGCCATCGGCGGCGGTCAACGGCTGCCATTCTTCCCCAAGATCGGCAATGAAATCCAACAGCTCAGCCGACAGGCTGGCTTCGTCCCCAACTAACAGAATACGCACGACACAATCCCCTGGGTGACCACGGTGAACCTCACCGTGGACGGTGTAGAAGTCGCAATGTACCCAATCCGGCACAAACTGTGATGTGCCACAGCGTAAAAACGTGATGGGCGTCGCTCCGGCGGCAGGCGCCGGAGCGGTGCTCATTCAGTCTCAGCTGGCGCTGGACAGATAGCGCTGGTGCGCTTCGACCAGGATCTGCTTGGCTTCGGCGGCGCCGCCCCAGCCATCCAGCTTGACCCACTTGCCCTTCTCCAGGTCCTTGTAGTGTTCGAAGAAGTGGCCGATGCGCTCCAGCCAGTGGCTGGACACCTGCTCGATGTCTTCCACGTGCGCGTAGCCGCTGAATACCTTGGACACCGGCACGGCCAGGATCTTTTCATCGCTGCCGGCTTCGTCGCTCATCTTCAGCACGCCGACCGGACGGCAGCGCACCACCGAACCGGGGATCAGCGGCAGCGGCAGCACCACCAGCACGTCGGCCGGGTCGCCGTCGCCGCACAGGGTGCTCGGCACGTAGCCGTAGTTGCACGGGTAGCGCATCGGGGTGGAGAGGATGCGGTCGACGAAGATCGCGCCGGTTTCCTTGTCCACTTCGTACTTGACCGGTTCCGAGTCCTTCGGGATCTCGATGATGACGTTGATTTCTTCCGGCGGGTTCTTGCCGGGCGAGACGAGTTCCAGACCCATGGTGTGCTCCGAGAGGGGGGATGGCGCGATAAGACCTCCCATTTTATGCCTTTGCCGGCCGCCGTGCAGGTGGGGGTGTGGCCGACCCTTCGTTGCGGCATGGGCCGACCCTCGCCCACGAACCCGCCTGATCCTCCCGGCGCCCGCGCCGGCGCACCGTGGAGCTCCTTCCACGGAGCCCCACCATGACCCTGCGCACCGCGTGTTTCCGCCATCTGCTGCCGCTGTCCCTCGCCCTGCTGGCCCTGTCGTCGGCCGTGTCGGCCCAGGGGCTGGCCGGCCCGCCGCGTTACATCGACCTGGCCGAGCGTCTCGCGCCCGGCGAGACGCCCGACGACACCGCCTACCGGGAGCTCGACCGCTGGCTGGCCGACGAGTTCACCGACGCCTGCCCGGACGCGTTCTGTGCCGGGCGTATCGGCAACTACCGTCCGCTGCGCCTGGACTGCGTGGTCGACACCCGCCAGGACCGCATCCACACCTGCCGCTATGCGGTGGTGGCCAGCCAGACCTGGGTGCACCCGGGCACCGGCGCGGTGCGTACCGAGCTGAGCCAGTGGTACTGCCCGCTGCCGCTTCCGTACGCGCTGTCGGCCGAAGACTTCCTTGCCCACATGACCACGCTGCAACCGAACAGCTCCGGCTACCTGTTCAACCGCCTGCCCGGCGGCCAGGTGTCGCTGTTCGACGTGCTGCGCCGCTGCCTGTCCTGATCCGCCGCCAAGGAGAACTGCCATGACCGCCTTTCTGCCGTTGGTCCACATTCCCGTGCTGGCCGCTGCGCTGGCCATGCTGCCGGCCGCGCAGGCGCCGGCGCCGCCCGCGCCCTTTGCCGCGCCGTTGCACGTCGACCTGGTCGACTACCCCACGCCGCAGGCGAACTGGGCGGCGTTCCGTGACCTGCGCCACCGGCTGGAAGATGCCTTCGACGACGTCTGCCCGGATACGTTCTGCGAAGGCGAGTTCACCGACTACGCGCCGATGAAGCTGCGCTGCTCGGTCGAGCGGGCCAGCGGCAGGGTGAATGCGTGTGGCTGGGCGTTTGCCGCCAGTGAGGTGGAGGTCGATCCCGTCAGCGGCGCACTGCTGCACCGACAGCCGACCTGGCTGTGCCGCTTCCCGCTCGGTGCACGGACCTCGGTGGGGGCGCTGCTGGCGTCGCTCGACGGGCCACAGCCGCTGTTCCAGTCGCTGCCGGGCACCGGAAAGACGCTGTTCGACGCACTGGCCGAGTGCCTGCGCTAGCCTGCACGCATGGATTCACTGCTTACCGCTGCCGCCCGTGCCCTTGCCGCCGGTGATGTGCTCACCGCGCTGGGGCACGTGTCCCTGCGCGGCGACCCACCCGCGCTTGCCCTGCGTGGCGTGGCCATGGCGCAGCTGGGCGAACTGGAGCGGGCCCGCGAACTGCTGCGCCAGGCGCAGCGTGGCTTTGGTCGCGATGAAGTGCTGGCACGGGCCCGCTGTGTCGTGGCCGAGGCCGAAGTGGCGCTGGCGCTGCGCGACCTCGCCGGGTCCAGCACGCCATTGCTGGCTGCCGCACTTGCCCTGCAGACGCGCGGTGACCCGCACAACGCACAGCAGGCGTGGTTGATCCTGGCACGCCGCGCACTGCTGCTGGGACGCCCGCAGGAAGCGGTCACTGCCCTGGCGCAGGTGCGCGCACGCGCGCAGGCACCGGCGCTCGCGGCAATGGCCGCATTGACCGAGGCCGCGTTGGCGGCCTGTGCGCTGCAGGTGCCGCAGGCAGAGGCCGCGTTGCTGCTGGCCGCCGATGCGGCCCAGGCATCCGGCATCGCGGCGCTGCAGGCCGAAGTGGCGCACGCGAGCGGACAACTGGTGCAGCCCGCAGCACGCAGGCTGGGAGAAGGCGCCGCAACGCCGCTGGACCTGGCCGCCGTGCAACGCCTGCTCGCGTCGCCTGCGTGCGTGATCGACGGTTGTCGTCGGGGCGTCTGGCAGTCGGGGCAGTGGCGCTCGCTGGCGCGCCGCCCGCTGCTGTTCGGGTTGCTGCGTGCGCTCGGCCAGGCCTGGCCGGGCGACGTGGATCGCGATCTGTTGATTGCAGAGGTGTTCCGGACCCATGCCGGTGACCACACCCATCGCGCGCGCCTGCGCGTGGACATCGGGCGGGTTCGCGCAGCGGTGCAGGGTCTGCTGGAGATCGAGGCAACCGACACCGGATACCGGTTGCGCGCACCGGCCGGTATCGACGTGGCCGTGCTGGTGCCCCCGCGCGATGGCGAGCCGGCGGCACTGGAAGCGCTGCTGGCCGACGGCGCGGCCTGGTCCACCTCGGCACTGGCGCTGGCGGTGGGCGCAAGCCAGCGCACCGTGCAGCGCGAACTGGCAGCGCTGGAAGCCGAAGGCGCGGTGCGCAGCCATGGGCGCGGGCGCGCGCAGCGCTGGCTGGGCACGCCGCTGGCCGGATTCACGACGATCTTGTTACTCCCTGCCTCGCTGCCAGGCGACTAGTGTCATGGCCAGGCACCCCTTCCGACGTGCCAGGAGATGCTGAAATGAACACTGCAACTGCTGAAGTCACCCGCGAATTCGGCCCGTTTGCCGGCGCCGACGCCGTGCATGGGGTCAGTTTCGACGGCCGCCACGTCTGGGCCGCCACCGGCGCGGCCCTGCTCGCGATCGATCCGGACACCGGCCAGACCGTGCGTTCGCTGCCGGTGCCCTGCGACGCCGGTACTGCCTTCGACGGCACGCATCTGTACCAGATCGCCGAAGCCCGGATCGACCGGATCGACCCGCAGACCGGCAAGGTACTGGGCTCCATTCCTGCTCCCGGCGGCGGCAACGACTCGGGCATGGCCTGGGCCGACGGCAGTCTCTGGGTTGGGCAGTACCGCGACCGTCGCATCCATCAGATCGACCCCGACAACGGGCGCGTGATCCGCACGATCGAATCGGATCGCTTCGTCACCGGCGTGACCTGGGTCGACGGTGAGCTCTGGCATGGCACCGACGACGGCGAGCGCAGCGACATCCGCCGCGTGGACCCCGCCAGCGGCGAGGTGCTGGAGCGGCTGGAGATGCCCGAAGGCCAGCACGTGAGTGGCCTGGAAGCCGACGGTGCCGGCCTGTTCTATGCCGGCGGCGGGCGCAGCGGCAAACTTCGCGTGGTGCGGCGTCCACGGGCTTAACGTGACTCATTCTCATTTGGAGGGTAAGATGCCGCGCCCATGTCGTCCAATGCCTCGACCCTCACCGAGCTGCTGATCCGCGAACGCCCGGCGCTGCTGCGCCTGGTGCGCCGGATACTGGGCAGCGACAGCAGCGCTGAAGATGTGATCCAGGCCATCTGGTTCAAGGCCCGCGGCGTCGATGGCAGCGTGGCCATCGACAACCCGCGGGCCTATCTGTACCGTCTGACCACCAACCTGGCCACCGACCAGGGCCGGAAACGCAGCCGCCAGGCGCGGCTGTTGGCCGACCACTACCTGTGGGGGCCGGATGAAGTGCTGTCCACGGAAGAACAGGCCATGGCCCAGGACGAGCTGCAGCGCGTGCTGGCCGCCGCCGACCATCTTCCCGAACCGACCCGCACGATCTTCCGCCTCAACCGGTTGCAGGGGCTGACCCAGGCGGAGATTGCCCGGCGCCGTGGCGTGTCGGTCACCACCGTGGAAAACCATGTGCGGGCCGCGTTGCAGCGGCTCGCCTGGGCGCGCAGCGGGCGGTAAGGCGCACGGGCTTGGGGAAGTGCCGTTCCCACACGTCTTGATGGTAACGGCGCTGCCACCGCACCCCTTGCCAGCCAATGAGCCCGCAGAACCTGCCCGACCACCGGACCCAACCCGACTCGCCCGACCTGCTTGCCGAACAGGCGCAGGCGTGGATCGCGTGGCTGGCGTCCGGCGCGGTCGAACCCGAGCGCATGCAGGCCTTCGAGAAGTGGTTGAAGCAACCCGGCCACCGCCGCGCGTTCGAATACGAACGGCAGCTGTGGCAGGCGGTGGCGCAGCCCCCGGTGCGCGCCCACCGTGCACCCCGCAGGCGCGCGCCGCGCATCGCGCTGGCGGCAGCAGCGGTGCTCGCCCTGCTGTGGGTGTCGCCGGACGCGTGGCTGCGCCTGCGCGCCGACCACCGCAGCGGCAGCGAAGTGGTGACACTGGCATTGCCCGACGGCAGCCGCGCGGTGCTCGATGCCGACTCGGCGATCGCCGTGGACTACGACGACAGCGAGCGCGGCATCCGCCTGCTGCGCGGCCGCGCCTGGTTCGAAGTCGCGCCCGGGCACGCGCAGCCTTTCCGGGTCCGCGCGCAGGGTGGGGTAGTGGAAGACATCGCCACGGCCTTCGCGGTGGCCGATACCGGACACGGCGTGGACGCCGAAGTGTCGCAGGGACAGATCCGCGTGGCGGCGACGCCGGAAAGCGGCTGGACCTATCTGCTGGCCGGGCAACGCGCCGGCTTCGCGCGTGGCGGGCAGGTGCTGCGCCATGCCGACCTCGCGCCGGACCGGATCGCAGCATGGCGCGAGGGCGAGCTGCTGCTGGATGCGGTGCCGGTGGGCGCGGCGGTCGACCAGATCGCGCGGTATCGCGCCGGGCCGACCTTCGTGCGCGGGGACCTGTCGGCGTTGTCGCCGGTCAACGCCGCGCTGCGCGTCGACCAGCCCGAGCAGGCGCTGGACGCGCTCGCGATGTCGGCCGGCCTGCGCGTCACCCGCCTGCCGCTGGGCGTGGCGATAGTGAGCCGCGAAGCGGCGCACTGAAATCGATCTTGGGGATGTACGCCCCGCACGCGTCTTACCCCCGAACGTACCCGCCGCCGCCACGTACTTCGCAGCGCCCGCAGTCCCTGCGGGGACGCCGTCTGCACGGCATCGCCCTACCTACAGGTTTCAACATGCTTTCCAACTCCCGACCGCGCGCGTTGCCGCGCCCGTCCCGCCTGTGCATCGCCTTGCTGGCGTGCGGCCTGGCCGCTGCACCCGCAGCGCCGGCGCTGGCCCAGTCCGCCGACAGCGCCGCACTCTCCGCCGTGCAGTCGTTCGACATTCCGGCGCAGCCGCTGGCCGATGCACTGCGCAGCTACATGCGCCAGTCCGGTGTCCAAGTGGCGTATCCGGCGGCGCTGGCTGAAGGTGCCACCTCCACGGCGGTGCGCGGCACGCTGGATGCGCAGCGCGCGCTGGCGCAGCTGCTGGACGGCAGCGGGCTGGCCCCGCGCGTGCTCGGCCCGGGTGCGGTCAGCCTTGAACGTGCCACGCGCGGCCAACGCGCCGATGGCGTGATCGTCACCGACACCCTGCGCGTGGCCGGCGACCAGTCCAGCGCAGAGGGCGGCGACAACGAACGCGCACTGGAGGTGTACCGCAGCAGCGGCTCCAGCGTGTATGTCCCGCGTGCGACCATCGAACGCTTTCGCGGCACCTCCACCGCCGACATCGTCAAGGGCGTGGTTGGCGTCACCGCCGGCGATCCGCGCACCGCCAATGCGCTGGACCTCAACATCCGCGGCATCCAGGGCCAGAGCCGCATTCCGGTCATCATCGACGGCGGCCAGTCGACCATGGACACCTACCGTGGCTACGCCGGCCAGTCGCAGCGCACCTATCTGGACCCGGATCTCATTTCCAGCCTGACCGTGACCAAGGGCCCCAGCCTTGGCGCCAACGCGTCCGGCGGCATCGGGGGCGTGGTGGAGATGGAAACGCTGAACATCGGCGACGTGCTGCGCGACGGCCAGGACGCCGGCCTGCGCGTGCGCAGCGGCGTGTCCAACGGCAGCGCCCGCGGCCTGCCGGCCTACAACGCCGTGCCGCGCACCGACCGCAACAGCCTCGGCGGCCAGTTCTTCAACATCGCCGGCGGCAAGCACTGGGACCGGTTCGACCTGGTCGCCGCCTACGCCTGGCGCGACACCGGCAACTACTACTCGGGCAAGCACGGCTACGACGACTTCCCGCAGACCCGGCGCACCCTGGCGCCGTTGAACCCGCCCAATACCGAAGTGTTCAACACCTCGTCCAAGTCCAACTCGGTGCTGCTCAAGGGCACCTGGCGGATCGACGATGTGCAGACCCTGGAGGCCGGTTACCGCCATTACAGCGGTCGCCAGGGCGAGATCATGGCCTCGCAGATCATCCGCGTGGACCGCGACCGCGTGCCGCAGTGGGAGCCGGGCAGCGTCGACCTGGATGCCTACAACCTGCGCTACCGCTTCAACCCCGGCAACGACATCGTCGACCTCAAGGCCAACCTCTGGTACACCGAGGCCGACAGCCTGATGTACAACGGCCTGACCGGCATCACCCCGTGGTACTTCGACCGCCGCACCGAGTGGTACGACGGCCCGACCTTCAACACCGATCCGGGTTACAAGGACGCCTACCGCAACGACATGACCCAGAAGCGGTTCGGCCTGGACGTGTCCAACACCACGGTGCTGGTGACCGACAGCGCGGGGCTGTTCACCTTCGACTACGGCCTGGCCTTCAGCGACGAAGACGTGGGCCCGGGCGAGAACGCGCCGATCAAGCATGACGACCTGATCAACAACCGCTTCCTGCGCAACGCGGCGCGGAAGGAATACAGCGCAGTCGCGTCGATGAAGTGGCAGCCGGGCGAGCGCTGGGACGTGCTGCTCGGTGGGCGCTTCAGCCGGGTCAGCATCCATGACCGCAACCGCCTGGCCACGCCGGACGGCGAGGAGGTGATCGGCCAGTACCGCTACACCCAGCTGCTCAACGGCAACCCGGCGCTGCCGGCGTGGCGCGCGCAGCGCATCGCGATGCTCAACTGGTACCCGGACGCGAACGGCCAGTTCACCGAAGCCTCGCTGCTGGCCTCGCCGTACAAGAAGGGCACGGTGGCCGACATCACCGGCTGGAATTTCCACGACGTCACTGCCACCGAAGACCTGGGGGTACCCACCAGTTGGACCTGGTCGCAGCCGATCCGCCGTACCGACCACGCGTTCATGCCCACCGGCAGCGTCACCTGGCATGCCGACGAAGACACCCTGCTGTACATCAAGTACGCCGAAGGGGTGAAGCTGCCGAGCCTGTTCGAGAGTACGCTGGGCCTGTTCACGGCGGCCAAGCCGATCGACGGTGAGCTCAAGCCCGAACGCGCCGCAACCTGGGAAGTGGGGGCCAGCACGGTGAAGCACGACCTGTTCGCCGACGGCGACCAGGCCGCGTTCAAGCTGGCCTACTTCAACACCCGCATCGACGACCTGATCACCCGCGACTACCGCACGCTGTCGGCCGGCTACATCCGCAACATCGACCGCTTCAAGGTCTCGGGCCTGGAGTTCCAGTCCAGCTACGACGCCGGCAAGGTATTCGCCGATCTGTCGGCGCACTATTACTTCGAGGCCAAGACCTGCGCGCCGGACATCGCCGCCGAACGCCGCGCCTATGGCGTGCAGCGGAAGATTCCGGAACTGGCCGCGACGCCGGACTGCGTGGACGGTGGCTTCGAGGGCTCCTACAGCAACACCCAGAACCCGCCGCGTTACACGGTCAACCTGACCCTGGGTTCGCGCCTGTTCGACCAGCGGCTGAGCTTCGGCACCCGCGTGATCCACAACAGCGGCCCGATCAGCAAGCTCGACAAGGAATGGAACGTGGGCTTGTCGGCGATCCAGCAGTTGTACCAGCCGGCTACGGTGGTGGACGTGTTCGCCAGCTGGCAGGCCAGCGGGCAGCTGGCCTTCGACTTCAACGTGGACAACCTGACCGACCGCTATTACCTGGATCCGCTGGCGCTGGGCGTGATGCCGGCGCCGGGCCGGATCATGCGGCTGGCGGTGACCTGGCGGTATTGATCGAATGGGCGCGGCACTCGCCGCGCCCATTTTCGTTCAGGCCTTGGTCGCGTCCGCGTGCAACGCTTCGTTCAACTCATCGACCACGATCGCCCAATCGGCATCTTCCTTCAGCTCTTCGCCCAGGAACTGCCGCTGCGCGTCACTCCAGAAAGGCGCCTCGGCCAGGGTCACATCGGCTGCCAGCTGATGGTCAAGGATGAATCGGGCAATGGCCTCCTTGCTGGAGTCCAGTCCCAACTGCTCGAACAGGTTGGTCATGCGCGATTCGGTGGTGTCCATCATGGCAATCCTTGTGGGGCGGAAGAATGCGCCATTATCAACACCCCGGGGTGAGGATGGCATCGCCGGAATGGGGGAGCGGGCCTGCCGCGGCAATCCGGCTTGGGGTAGTCTGCGTGGCAGGCGTCTTACCCGTGTGACGCGCGCTGCGCGGCACTGCCACCTTTTCCTGCCAGAACGCCATGAACGCCACCGAGACCCTTGAAGCCACCCGCAGCCAACGCCTGAAGGCCGCTACCCGCGACAGCCACGGCGCGCTGGACAAGCGCATCATGGCCGGCGAGATCTTCGCCGACCGCGACCGCTTCGCCCGGTTCCTGCGCGTGCAGTACCGCTTCCACCGCGACATCGACGCGCTGTACGCCAATGCCGCGCTGGACGCGCTGCTGCCGGACCTGGCCGAACGCCGGCGGTTGCCCCAGGTCACCCGCGACCTGCATGACCTGGAACAGGTCCTGCCTGGCCCGGTGCCGATGCGGCTGGGCCCGGACCTGCCGTTGCCGGCCGCGCTGGGCTGGTTGTACGTGGCCGAAGGCTCCAACCTGGGCGGCACCATCCTGTACAAGATGGCCGGCCAGCTCGGCCTGGACGCCGACTTCGGCGCCCGCCACCTGGCCGCCCATCCCGATGGCGCCGCACGTCATTGGCGCGCGTTCACCGCCGCGCTCGACACCGTGGTGCTCACCGCCGAGCAGGAACAGCAGGTCATCGACGCCGCCGATGCGGCGTTCCGCAGCGTGCATGACCATGTCGAGCTGGAATTCGCATGAGTGCTGACCGCAGGCCCCGGGCACCCTGATGCGTTGGCTCTGGTTCTGCCTCGGCTGGGTGATGGTCGCGCTGGGCGTGATCGGCGCGCTGCTGCCGGTCATGCCGACCACGATCTTCCTGATCCTGGCAGTGGGTTGTTTCGCGCGCAGCTCGCCGAAGTTCGAACGAAAGCTGCTGGAGCACCCGCGCTATGGACCATCGCTGCGCGCATGGCGCGAGCAGGGCGCGATCAGCCGCAAGGGCAAGGCGTTCGCCGCCGGCGGCATGGCCTTCGGGTTCGTGATGTTTCTGTGGGGCGCGCGGCCATCGTGGCCGTTGTTGCTGGGGGTCGCGGTGTTTTTCCTGGCCAGCGCGGTTTACGTGCTTTCTCGACCGTCACCAGTGCCCTGAACGAACTGCCGCGACGCCCCTAGGGACGTCGCGGCCCCAAATCCATTACAACAACGGCACCAGCAACAACGCCACGATGTTGATGATCTTGATCAACGGGTTGATCGCCGGCCCCGCCGTGTCCTTGTACGGATCGCCCACCGTGTCGCCGGTCACCGCGGCTTTGTGCGCTTCACTGCCCTTGCCGCCGAAGTGCCCGTCTTCGATGTACTTCTTCGCGTTGTCCCAGGCCCCGCCGCCGGTGGTCATCGAAATCGCCACGAACAGGCCGGTCACGATGGTGCCGATCAGCAACCCGCCCAGCGCACGCGGCCCCAGCAGCAGGCCGACCACCACCGGCACCGCCACCGGCAGCAGCGAGGGCACGATCATTTCGCGGATCGCCGAGCGGGTCAGCATGTCCACCGCGCGGTCGTACTGCGGCTTGCCGGTACCTTCCATGATCCCTGCGATCTCGCGGAACTGGCGGCGCACTTCCTCCACCACCGCGCCGGCCGCGCGGCCGACTGCTTCCATCGCCATCGCGCCGAACAGGTAGGGAATCAACCCACCGATCAGCAACCCGATGATCACCGTGTGGTCGGACAGGTCGAACGCAAACACTTCACCCGGATGCGCGGCCTGCAGGTTGTGGGTGTAATCGGCAAACAGCACCAGTGCGGCCAGCGCCGCCGACCCGATCGCATACCCCTTGGTCACCGCCTTGGTGGTGTTGCCCACCGCATCCAGCGGGTCGGTGATGTCGCGGATCTCCGGCGGCAGCTCGGCCATTTCGGCGATGCCACCGGCGTTGTCGGTGATCGGCCCGTACGCATCCAGCGCCACGATCATGCCCGCCATCGACAGCATCGAAGTGGCGGCGATCGCGATCCCGTACAGCCCACCATGCAGGTGCGCCAGCCAGATCGCCAGGCACACCGCGATCACCGGCAGCGCGGTAGACTTCATCGACACGCCCAGCCCGGCGATGATGTTGGTGCCATGCCCGGTGGTCGACGCCTGCGCCACGTGCTGCACCGGCTTGTACTGGGTGCCGGTGTAGTACTCGGTGATCCACACGATCAACCCGGTGAGGATCAGGCCGATCAGCGCGCAGATATACAGGTTCATCGCCCCGTGCGCGTTGTCGGGCATCAGCTGCCGGGTGATCGGGTAGAACGCGATCGCCGCCAGCACGCCGGACACGATCACGCCCTTGTACAGCGCGCCCATGATCGAGCCGCCGGGTTTCACCTTGACGAACAGCGCGCCGATGATCGAAGCGATGATCGACACCCCGCCCAGTACCAGCGGATACAGGATCGCGTTGCGACCGGCCTCGGCGATCATCAGGCTGCCCAGCAGCATGGTGGCGATCACCGTGACCGCATAGGTCTCGAACAGGTCGGCGGCCATGCCGGCGCAGTCGCCGACGTTGTCGCCCACGTTGTCGGCGATCACCGCCGGGTTGCGCGGGTCGTCTTCGGGAATGCCGGCTTCGACCTTGCCGACCAGGTCCGCGCCGACGTCGGCGCCCTTGGTGAAGATGCCGCCGCCGAGCCGCGCGAAGATCGAGATCAGCGACGAACCGAACGCCAACCCGACCAGCGCATGCAGCGCCGCGCCGGTGTCCAGCCCCAGCCGCAGCAGCAGTGCGTAGTAACCGGCCACGCCCAGCAGGCCCAGCCCGACCACCAGCATGCCGGTGATCGCGCCGCCACGGAACGCCACGTCCATGGCCGCGCTCAGTCCATTGCGCGCGGCTTCGGCGGTGCGCACGTTGGCGCGTACGGACACGTTCATGCCGATGTAGCCGGCCGCGCCGGACAGCACCGCACCGATCGCGAAACCGATCGCGGTGTACCAGCTGAGGAAGATCCCGACCAGCACGAACAACACGATGCCGGCGATGCCGATGGTCAGGTATTGGCGGTTGAGGTAGGCGCGCGCGCCTTCCTGGATGGCGGCGGCGATTTCCTGCATGCGGGCATTGCCGGCCGGTTGCCGGAGGATCCAGCGTGCCGACACGATGCCGTAGAGAATCGCAAGGATGGCGCAGAACAGCGCAAGTGAAAGCCCATAACGTTCCAGCATGTCCCCTCCCGGGTGATGGATGGCATCCAGTCGACGGACGAACCTCACCACGCGGGGCACAACGGGCTGCAACGATGGACCAACCCGTTCAGACCGTCCCCGGTCATCAAGCGTGTGGCTTTGTTCAGCAATCCTGGTGCCCCCCGATTATGCAGGGAAAACGCCCAAAGCGACCACGCCGACGCGCCAACCGACGCGCCACGCCCCAAACGTCACCGGTAGAGCCGGGCTCTGCCCGGCCCGGCCCTTGGCGCAACATTCATCCGCTGCGCGCCATCTTGACTGGCATTCCCCACAGGCGCCGCCCCATGTCCCCACGCCACCTCCTCCTGCTAGCCCTGCTGCCCACCGTCGCCGCCACCGCCGCAGAAACCCCCGAGCTCCAACGTCCCACCGGCGCCGCGCAAGCGGTGAACGCCGTCCACACCCTGCGCCAGATCCCCGAAGCCTGCGCCCGCCTGGAGGGCGCCTTCACTGGCGACGCGGCGAATCCGTACAAATTCGCCGTGGTCCGCACCAGCGAGCAGTGCCAGGCCCGCGCCCGCTTCGTCGACTACGCCAAGGCACAGCCCAGCGAAGCCAAGGGCTGGAAGCTCAATGACGTGATCCGCGTACCGAGCGCGGCCTGCCCGGCGCAGCAGGCGGTGGTGCGCGTCTGGCGTCTGCCGGTAGACCAGAAGACCGAACTTGACGGCCAAGGCCAGTCGCGGATCTACCTGGAAGAAGCAAAGAAGCAGGCTGCGGCCGGCAAGATCGCGCAGATCCCGATGTTCGCCGCGCAGATGACGATGGAAGGAAACGCCTGCCGGTAACCGGCATGAAAAAACCCGGGCGGCGGGGCCGTCCGGGTTCTGGTATCACGATCGCGCGAACCGCAGGCTCAGTTGCCCTTGCAATCCCGCAACCACATCACGCGGTTGTTCTGATCGTAGTGATCGATCACACCCTTGAGCGTGACGTTTTCCTTCGGGCGCAGCGCCATGGCATATGCGGTCTGGCTCGGCGCGAAGCGGCAGGAGATGGCGACGCTGTCGAAATCGATGCCGCCGCTGGGATTGCCGCCGACATCGAACCCGGTGTTGTAGCCGTTGCCGTCCTTGAACACGGTGATCACGCGACCGGTGATCGCGTATTCCTTGCCCTGGTAACGTGCTTCCATCGCGCCGGGGTTGTCCTTGTGCTGCGAGCGCAGGCGCGAACCGAATTCACGGGCGGTGGTGTTCACCACCGACGCCTTCGGGGTAGCCGCAGCCAGCTGCTCGCCGGCCTTGCCCGGCTTGACCTGGGTCAGCAGGTCGCACATGGCTTTCTTGATGCCGTCGGCGCTGGCGAAGGCGCCGGGGTTGACCTTCAACAACAGGCCCACGGTGCCGGTGCCGCCCTCGCTGGTCGCACTGACGATCAGCGGCAGGTTCTTGTGCATGCCGGTCTGCGGTTCTTCGATCAGCATTGCGCCGTTCTCGGCGTCTTCGCTGATCACGTCCATGTTGGCGTTCTTGGCGATCACGCGCATCTGGCCAATGGCGTTCGGCACGGTCAGGCCGGGGTGGCTGACCGAGGCGGTGAAGTTGGTGCCTTTCAGCGGGTTGCCCTTCTTGAGGAAGGAGCTTTCGCAGGAGTCGGCAAACGCCGGGGCGGCCGCAGCGAGCAGCAGCACGGCAAACAGGGGTGTGCACTTCATGTCGGGTACTGTCCTTGTCATCGTCCGCAGGGCGCGGAGGGTGGGTCGCGGTTGCGAACGCCGACGTGTCCTGCCGGCGTTGGGGGATTGTAGGGGGCGGTGGAGGGTGTCGCAAACGGCGGCTTCGGTTGGGTGTACACGCGGAAGCATGGCCGCAACCGATGACAGACACGGCTCCGGACGCTTGAGCCGCGCTCTGCGCGGTGTCCGGCCAACGGCCGGACCTACGAATTCTCCCGAACGGCCGTAGATCCGGACACGTCAGCAGGATTCTTCACGCCTCGAAGGGTGGCAATTTCTTTTTGACTGCCACGTTCTTCAGCGTTACGTACTTCGGCAAACCATCGGCGCCGTACGGCAACGGGGCTTCACCTTTGATCAGCGGCGACAGGTAGGCCCTGGCCTTGTCGGTGATCCCGAAGCCGTCGCGGCGGATGAAGCCGGCCGGCATCTTCTTCTCGTGGTTGGCCACCTTGTGCAGCGGTGCCGGCTCGATCTTCCAGCGGTAGGGCGCGTCGCTGCTGCGCACGATCACCGGCATCACCGCATTCTGGCCCTTCAGCGCGTACTGCACCGCGGCCTTGCCCACCGCCTGCGCCTGCTCCCAGTCGGTCTTCGAGGCAATGTGCCGCGCCGAGCGCTGCAGGTAGTCGGGGAGGGTCCAGTGCACCTTGTAGCCCAGCGCGTCCTTGACCCGTGCGGCCAGCTGCGAGGCCACGCCGCCCAGCTGGGTGTGCCCGAACGAATCCTTGCCGCCACCGGCGTCGGCCACGAAGCGGCCATCGGCGGTCTGGATGCCTTCCGACGCCACCACCACGCAGTGGCCCACGCGCTCGACCACCTGCTTGACCTTGGCCAGGAACGCAGCCTCGTCGTAGGCGCGCTCGGGCAGCAGGATGATGTGCGGCGCCTCATCGGGCCCGTTGCCGGCCAGACCGGCCGCCGCAGCCAGCCAGCCGGCGTGCCGGCCCATGGCCTCGTACACGAACACCTTGGTCGAGGTTTCGGCCATCGCCGCCACGTCCAGTGCCGCCTCGCGCACCGACACCGCCGTGTACTTGGCCGCCGAGCCGAAGCCGGGGCAGGTGTCGGTCACCGCCAGGTCGTTGTCGATGGTCTTGGGCACGCCGATGCAGGTCAGGTCGTAATCGAACGCCTTGGCCAGCTGCGACACCTTCCAGGCGGTGTCGGCCGAATCGTTGCCGCCGTTGTAGAGGAACCAGCGCACGTCATGGGCCCGCAGC
Source organism: Stenotrophomonas sp. VV52 (assembly GCF_002893095.1). Taxonomy (GTDB): domain Bacteria; phylum Pseudomonadota; class Gammaproteobacteria; order Xanthomonadales; family Xanthomonadaceae; genus Stenotrophomonas; species Stenotrophomonas aracearum. The sequence goes on from NZ_PKQQ01000002.1 coordinate 172,478, forward strand.
ACCGCCAGCAGGCGCTCGTAGCGGGCGCGGTCGGCCTCCAGCGACTTGAGCTTGTAGCGGCACGAGCCGAACGCCCCGCCCGGGGTGTGGGCCAGTGCCGCAATGGCCGCCGCGGACTCCTTCGAGGTGTCGATCAGCTCCTCGCGCAGCGCCCCCAGGATGCCGTTGCGGGCAGCCAAGACCTTGATTCCCTTGGCCCTGGCGGTACTGATCACGGCCGAAGCGGTGGCATTGATGACGGCGGTGACGCCGCCTGACTGGGCGTACAGCAGGGTACCTTTGGACATGGTCGGACCTTGGTCGGGGGGAAGGACATTGCAGGGACATTACCGGTATGAGGTAAAGTGCGTATATTGCGGTGCAGCGTGATTGTGGACAATCCCGGGGCGCGCGCCCTTCCGTTTTTTTACCAAGTTGGAGTCAGGTTGATGCGATTGGTTCTGTTGGGACCGCCCGGTTCGGGCAAGGGGACACAGGCGACGCGCCTGAAGGAACACCTGGGCATCGCCCACATTTCCACCGGCGACCTGCTGCGCGCCGAAGTGGCCGCCGGCACCGAGCTGGGCAAGCAGGCCAAGGCGGTGATGGATGCCGGCAACCTGGTGTCCGACGACATCCTGCTGGGCATGCTCGAATCGCGCCTGGGCCAGCCGGACGTGGCCAAGGGCTTCATCCTCGACGGTTACCCGCGCAATGTGGCCCAGGCCAACGCGCTGGATGGCCTGCTGGCCAAGATCGGCCAGCCGCTGGATGCGGTGGTGCAGCTGGACGTGGCCAGCGATCTGCTGGTGCAGCGCATTGCCGGCCGTGCGGCCGAGCAGGGCCGTGCCGATGACAATCCGGACTCGGTGCGCCAGCGCCTGCAGGTCTATACCGACCAGACCGCGCCGGTGGTGGACTTCTATGCAGGTCGCGGCACCCTGGCGCGCGTGGATGGCGTGGGCGAGCTGGACGAAGTGGAAAGCCGCATCCACGCAGCCATCAAGGGCTGAACAACCTACACGCGCACGCCCGGTCCTATCGGAACCGGGCGTGCGGTGTAGAACGCCAGCGATCAGGCCTGCTCAGAGCCTCACAATATGAGCCCCCCTTGGGACGGCCTCTTGGGGAGTAGGACCATCGGGAGTACTGCGGCTGGCGCGATGAATTGTGTCCGTATTCACAATACGTCGCTATCAGGGATTCCCCTACAGCACGCTACGGCATGCGTTGCGCCTCCCCTTCATGGTTGGCTTTGGGCGACAATCGTCCGATGAGCACGATCCACATTCTTGGTATTGCCGGCACCTTCATGGGCGGCGTGGCCGCGCTGGCGCGGGAACTGGGCCATACGGTCCGTGGCAGCGACCAGGCGATCTATCCGCCGATGTCCACCCAGCTCGAACAGCTGGGCATCGCCCTCGACCCGGGCTATCGCAGCGACAGCGTCTCCAGCGACTGCGACGAGGTCGTGGTCGGCAATGCGCTGTCGCGCGGCAATCCCGCGGTCGAAGCCGTCCTCGACGCCGGGCAGCGCTACATTTCCGGCGCGCAGTGGCTGTCCGAGCAGGTGCTGCCGGGCCGCGACACCCTGGCCGTGGCCGGCACCCACGGCAAGACCACCACCACCACCATCCTGACCTGGCTGCTGCAGGCGGCCGGCCGCGAGCCGGGCTTCCTGATCGGCGGCGTGGCCGAAGACTTCGGCGTCTCCGCGCGGGTCGGGCAGGGCCGCGAGTTCGTGGTCGAAGCGGACGAGTACGACACCGCGTTTTTCGACAAGCGCAGCAAGTTCGTGCACTACCGCCCGCTCGTGGCCATCCTCAACAACCTCGAGTACGACCACGCCGACATCTTCCCGGACGTGGCCGCGATCCAGCGCCAGTTCCACCACTTGGTGCGCACCGTGCCCGCGCGCGGGCGGTTGATCGTCAACGGCGAGGACGCCTACCTGGCTGAAGTGCTGGCGATGGGCTGCTGGACCCCGGTGGAACGCTTCGGCTTCGACCCCGGCCTGGAATGGCATGCCGAGCTGGTCAACGCCGATGGCAGCGCCTTCATCGTGCACCACCGTGGCGTGGCGCTGGGCGAAGTGCGCTGGTCGCTGCTCGGCCGCCACAACGTGCTCAATGGCCTGGCGGCACTGGCGGCCGCGCATGCGGTCGGCGTTGCGCCGGCCACGGTGATTCCCGCGCTGGCGAACTTCCGCAGCGTCAAGCGGCGCATGGAAGTGATCGGCGACGCGGACGGCATTACCGTCTATGACGATTTCGCCCATCACCCCACCGCCATCCACACCACGCTGGAAGGGTTGCGCGCCAAGGTGGGCGCTCGCCGCATCGTGGTCGCGATGGAGCCGCGCAGCAATTCGATGCGGCTCGGCGCGCATGCCGAGGCACTGGCACCGTCGCTGGCGCTGGCCGACGCGGTGGTGTTCCTGCACCGTCCGGAACTGGCCTGGGACGCCGCCAGCGTGATCGCCGCCGTGCGCGGCCAGGCGCATGCCGTGCCCGACACCGATGCGTTGCTGGCCCAGCTGGGTGACATCGTGCAGCCCGGCGACCACGTGGTGTTCATGTCCAACGGGGGCTTCGACGGCGCGCCGCGCCGGTTCCTGACCCAGTTGCAGGCGCGGTGAGCGCTGCATGACCGACACCACGACCTTGCCGTTGTTCCCGCTGCATTCGGCGCTGCTGCCGGGTGCAGCGCTGGGCCTGCGCGTATTCGAGCGCCGCTACCTGGACATGCTGCGCGAATGCAGCCGCAACGACACCCCGTTCGGGATCTGCCTGATCCTCGAAGGCGAGGAGGTCGGCGCCCCGGCCACCCCGGCCGCGCATGGCGTGGAAGCACGCATCGAAGACTTCGACATGGGCGCCGACGGCGTCCTGGTGCTGCGCCTGCGCGGCCACCGGCGTTTCCACGCGCGCCCGCCGCGGATCCGCGACAACGGCCTGATCGTGGCCGAGGTCGAATGGAGCGCGCCTGATCCGGACGACGAACTGCGCCCGGAACACGCGCTGCTTTCCACCGTGCTGGCCCACATCATCGAACAGGCCGGCAGCGCGTTCGAGCCGAGCCATCCGGCCCTGCTGGATCAGTCGGCCTGGGTCGGCTGGCGGCTGGCCGAACTGATGCCGCTGGAAGAAGCCCAGCGCCTGCAACTGCTGCAGATGGACGACCCGCACCAGCGCCTGGACGCGCTGCTGCGCTGGATGCCGCCCAACGCCACCGTGATCGACGAAAACTGGTAGGTGTAAATCACGGCGGTCGCTTCAGACACAGCACTCCGCCGTGATTCCTTCAATACGTCCTGACCCGCAGCACCGGCATGCCCGTATCCGGATGGTTGCCTACGTCCTGCGGCAGCCCTTCCAGCGCTTCACGCACCGCCGTCAGCGACGGGTCGATGCCGCGCATCGGCCGCCACATCCCGATCAGCTTGAAGTGCTGCTGGTAGTGAAGGGTCTGCGCGCTGCCCAGCCACAGCGGCTGGTCGCCCGGCTGCAGCTGCACCGGCGCCGGCCACAGGCGCAACGCGAAGATCTCGTTGGGCGCGTTGCCCGGGCGCAGCATCAGCAGCGATTCCACCTGGGTGTCCAGCGTGGCCGGCAGCACCGGCACTTCGTCCTGGGTGGCGGACTTGTCCAGCATCAGCAGCGCCTGCTCCCAGCCGGCCTGCGGCTGCACGCGCCAGCCCTGGCTTTCCAGCCGCTCGCGCAGCGGTTCCAGCGGCCCGGCCACCTGCACGTCCAGCGGCCAGCGCTGGTCGTCGTCGAACTCATTGCGGCGCGACGGCAGGCTGCGCCATTGGCCGCCCCACCATGCCTGTGCCACCAGCCTGGCGGGCGCCGGCTGGGCCGGTTCGAAGCGCTGCAGCTTCAGGTCGACGTTGCGCGGCGCGTACCACAGCGCGGCCACCGCGAAAGTGCCATAGAACAGCCACGACACCGGCTTGACCCAGAACGAGCGGTTGAAGCGGCGACGGTAGGCAATGCCCAGCACCAGCAGCCAGAACGTGCCGAACAACATGCCGCCGATCACGTCGCTCAGCCAGTGCGCGCCCAGGTACAGCCGCGCGAACCCGATCAGGCTGACGATGATGCCCGACAGCAGGTACGGCCACACCCGCGTGCGGCCGGGCAGCTCGCGTGCGATCAGCACCGCGAAGAAGCCGAAGGTGATGGTGGCCATGGTCACCGACACCGACGGGAAGCCGAAGCCGCTGCTCGCGTCCGGCGGTCGTACCACGTCCACCGTGGCGCCCAGCAGCCGGGTCAGGGCCAGGCCGAAGGCCAGTGCGGCCAGCCAATGCGCGGCGGCCATCCAGCGGCGGCGCCAGATCAGGTAGCCCATGGTCAGCACGGTCGGCGGCAGCAGCACCTGCCAGGCGCCGAGCGAGGCCAGCGCGGCCATCGGGTAATCGGCCAGCGGGTTGCGCAGCGCCAGCATCGCCTGGTGCACGGCGAGGTCCAGGCTCAGCGGTTCGCCATGCGCGACCACCGCCATCAACAGCGCGAACCAGCCCCAGCCCAGCAACAGCAGCATCAGCGCCAGCATCGCCAGCGGCACCGACTCGCGCCGTTGTGGGTCGAACACGGAGACCGAATAGCGGCCCAGCGTGGGATGGCGCTGCGACCACTGCAGCAGGCTGGCCAGCCAGCTGTCCATGCGCGCGGCCGACCAGCGGTAGCCGTACAGCACGATCGCCCAGACCACGCCCATCACCACGCCGACCAGCGCCAGCACCAGCACCAGCCGCCCGGCCACCGCCGCGACCGCGTCGTAGGCTTCGCCCAGCACCCAGCCCGGCGCCAGGAACAGCACCGCCCAGGAAATGCTGGCGATGCCGCTGGCCTGCACGTAGCGCATCGCCGGCATGTTCATCATTCCGGCGATGGCCGGCACGAACGGGCGGATCGCGCCCACGTAGCGGGCCACCAGGATGCTCTTGAAGGCATTGCGGCGGAACATCGTTTCGCCACGGTCGAGCAGCTGCGGGTAACGGCTGAACGGCCACACCCCGCGCAGCCGGTCGCCCCATCGCCGGCCTATCCAATAGCTGATGCCATCACCGGCGAAGGCGCCCAGCGCCGCGCACGCCACCGCGTACGGTCCGGAGATCTGGCCCAGACCAATGAAGACGCCCACCGCGAACAGCAGCGGCAGGGCGGGCACGATGGCGCCCAGCACGATCACCGCATCGCAGAAGGCGATGAGGAAGATGACCGCGCCGGCGAGCACCGGGTGAGCTGATATCCACGCAAGCGTGGCATCGATCCATGACGAGTCCATCGGTCGATTATAGAGGCGGCAACGTGACTGACTGCCCGACAGGGCCGCCCCGCGTTCGTCACGGGGCGGCAAAGAATGTGGTCCGCCGCCTAGAATGGCCGGCATGAACCGTCCGCTCCCGCCCGCGTCACATGCCCTCAAGGCCGACAGCTTTGGCCGCATCCTGTTGATGGAACAGGACGGCCGGCGTTTCGTCCGCCGCGACCTGGGCGCCACGCCGTGGTGGCTGCGCCTGCCGGCCTGGTGGCTGGCCCGGCGCGAAGCGCGCGCGCTGGCGCACCTGGACGGCATGCCCGACACCCCGGCGCTGCTGGCCTGGAACGGGCGCTGGCTGGACCGCAGCTTCATGGCCGGCGACGCCATGTACCAGCGCCCGCCGCGTGCCGACATCGCCTACTTCCGCGCCGCGCGCCGCCTGCTGCAGAAGGTGCACCGCCACGGCATCGCCCACAACGACCTGGCCAAGGAAGCCAACTGGCTGGTGCGCGAAGACGGCAGCCCGGCGCTGATCGACTTCCAGCTCGCGGTGATCGGCAACCCGCGCTCGCGCTGGATGCGCCTGCTGGCCCGCGAGGACCTGCGGCACCTGCTCAAGCACAAGCGCATGTACTGCCGCGAGTCGCTGACCCCGGTGGAAAAGCGCGTGCTCAAGCGCCACTCGTGGGTGCGCGACCTGTGGTTCCGCACCGGCAAGCCGGTCTACCGCGTGGTCACCCGCAAAATCCTGCACTGGGAAGACAACGAAGGGCAGGGGCCAAAGCCCTGACGATTACCTACGGCGTTGCCGGTACCACCTGCTGCCCGATGAAATTACGCTGCGCATCGAAGTCGTAGCCGATCTGCACGGTGCCGACATCGGCGCAGGCGTGGCATTCGCGCAGGGGCGTGCGGTACAGCAGGCGAACGCCGCCGCCGTCCAGCGGTGTACTGGCCGCTGCCTGCGCCGGTGGGAAGGGCATGGCCTGCGGGTCGGTGGCCAGCAGCGCCTGTATGCCGGGGTCCGCACGCAGCGTGTCATCCAACTGCACGTTGTCCACGTCGATGCGCTTGCCGCTGGCGTCGATCAGGCGCGTGCCTTCGTTGGTGTTGGCGCGGAACGGGTAGGTGACGGTGGCGACGCCGATGCCATCCTGGTCGTGCCAGGCGCTGGCGTAGGCGAGTTCGCCGCCGCTGGACAGTTGCTCGGCGGCAGCGATGGCGTCTGCATTCGCGCCGGCACTGCGCATCGCGGTGATCAGGCATTCGCGGGTGGCCGCGGCCTCGCCTTGGCGGCAGCTGTTGAGATCACCACTCCAGACCACCGCATTGCTCCAGCGGAGGTTGGCATTGGCGGCTGCCGATGGGGCGGTCGCGTCGGCGGTGGCAGCCGGTGTTGGCGCCTCGGGCGCATCAGAGGGGTTGCGTTGGCACGCAGTGGCAAGAACGAGCAGACCCAGGACGGGGAACAGACAGCGGGAACGGCGCATGGCAGGGACCTCGCAGCGGTAACCAGGGTGTCACTATCGTCAAGGGGCGGTTAATTGCGCGTAGGCGCGGCATACTGGGCGAATCATGAATTCGCGGGAGTGATCGACATGGCCAGTCTGCAAGGGAAAACCCTGTTCATTACCGGTGCCTCGCGCGGCATCGGCCTGGCCATTGCGCTTCGCGCGGCCCGTGACGGCGCCAACGTGGCCATCGCGGCGAAGTCGGCGGTGCCGAACCCGAAGCTGCCGGGCACCATCCACAGTGCGGCCGAGGCGGTGACCGCTGCCGGCGGCCAGGGCCTGGCGCTGAAGTGCGACATCCGCGAGGAAGACCAGGTGCGTGCCGCGGTGGCGGCCACCGTGGACACCTTTGGCGGCATCGACATCCTGGTCAACAACGCCAGCGCGATCTGGCTGCGCGGCACGCTGGACACACCGATGAAGCGCTTCGACCTGATGCAGCAGGTCAATTCACGCGGCAGCTTCCTGTGCGCGCAGGCCTGCCTGCCGCACCTGCTGCAGGCGCCGAACCCGCACATCCTGACCCTGGCGCCGCCGCCCAGCCTGGACCCGAAGTGGTGGGGGCCGCATACCGGTTACACCCTGGCCAAGATGGGCATGAGCTTCGTCACCCTGGGCCTGGCCGCCGAGTTCGGCCCGCAGGGCGTGGCGGTGAATGCGTTGTGGCCGCGTACGGTGATCGCCACTGACGCAATCAACATGATTCCGGGCGTGGACGTGGGCGGCTGCCGCACGCCGGAGATCCTGGCCGATGCCGCGCATGCGGTGTTGACGCGCGAGGCGGCGGGGTTCAGCGGGAATTTCCTGTTGGATGACGAGGTGTTGGCGGAGGCGGGTATTACCGACCTGAGCGGATACGCAGTGGATCCGTCTCGGCCGTTGTTGCCGGATCTGTTTCTGGATTGATGGGATGGCTGGCACCGCGCGGGACACGCATGGCGTGTCGCTACGCCCATCGGGTCCGACACCAATTCCGCGGCCGCACGCGTAGAGACACGCCATGCGTGTCCCACGTATACCCGATCATGTATTGAACGTCTCCGGCAACGCATGCCCACACCGCCGGCAATACTTCGCCTCCGTTTCATGCCCTTCCAACCCGCACGAGGGGCATCCGCGTGCATCGCGCTTGGCGGCGCGTTCGGCGTCCCGCATCGTATTGGCCAGTTCGGCGGTATAGATGCCGGTCGGCACCGCGATGATGCTGTAACCGATCAGGATCAATACCGAGGTCACGAACCGCCCCAGCACCGTCTGCGGCACGATGTCGCCGAACCCCACCGTCGCCATCGTCACCACCGCCCAGTACATCGCACTGGGAATGCTGGTGAAGCCATGGTTCGGCCCTTCGATCACGTACATCAAGGTGCCGGCAATGATCGTGATGGTGACCACCGTGAACAGGAACAGCAGGATCTTGCGCCGGCTGCGCCACAGCGACTCCATCAGCACGCCGCTTTCTTCGATGTAGCGGGTCAGCTTGAGGATGCGGAACACGCGCAGGATGCGCAGTGCGCGCACCACCAGCAGGCTCTGCGCACCGGGAATGAAAAGCGACAGATAGGTGGGCAGGATCGAGGCCAGGTCGATGATGCCCCAGATGCTGAAGGCATAGCGGAGTGGCCGTTTCACCACCACCAGGCGCAGCAGGTACTCGGCGGTGAACAGGATGGTGAAGCCCCACTCCACCACGTACAGCCAGCTGGCATGTTCGATATGGAAGCGCTGCACGCTGTCGAACATCACCACCAGCACGCTGGCGATGATCGCGTAGACCAGCAGCAGGTCGAAGTTGCGCGAGGGCCGGGTATCGTGCCGGTAAATGATGTCGAACCAGGTCCGGCGCCAGCCGGTCTCGGTCGCGGGGTTGAGCTGGGGGGCGCGGAAGGGGTGCATGGGCCGCATTGTGCCCCAGCCGGTGGAGGGGGAGAATGGAGGCTTTCCCGGACCCCTGACCGCCATGACCGCCGCTGCCCCCGATCCGCTCCTGTCCCTGTCGCATTACTACCTGCCGGTCTACAAGCCGCGCCAGGTGGTGCTTGAGCGCGGCCAGGGCGCCCGCGTCTGGGACACCCAGGGCCGTGAGTTCATCGACCTGGCCGCCGGCATTGCCGTGTGCGGGCTGGGCCACAACGACCCGGACCTGAAGGCCGCGCTGATCGAGCAGGCCGGCAAGCTGTGGCACACCAGCAACGTGTTCTACAGTGAACCGCCGCTACGCCTGGCTGAAGAGCTGGTCACCGCCTCGCGCTTCGCCGAGCGGGTGTTCCTGTGCAATTCCGGCGCCGAAGCCAATGAAGTGGCGATCAAGCTGGTGCGCAAGTGGGCCGCTTCCCAGGGACGCCCAGCCCACCAGCGGGTGATCGTGACCTTCCGCGGGAGCTTCCACGGCCGCACCCTGGCGGCAGTGACCGCCACCGCACAGCCGAAGTACCAGGAAGGCTACGAGCCGCTGCCCGGTGGCTTCCGCTACGTCGACTTCAACGACGAGGTGCAGCTGGAAACGGCGATGGCCGTCGGCGACGTCGCCGCGGTGATGCTGGAGCCGATCCAGGGCGAGGGCGGGGTGATGCCGGCCAAGCCGGGCTTCATGAAGCGCATCCGCGAGCTGTGCGACCAGCACAACGCGCTGATGGTACTGGACGAGATCCAGGTAGGCATGGGCCGCACCGGCACCCTGTTCGCGCACTGGCAGGACGAGGTCAAACCCGACATCGTGACCCTGGCCAAGGCGCTGGGCGGTGGTTTCCCGATCGGCGCGATGCTGGCCGGGCCGAAGGTGGCCGAGGCGATGCAGTTCGGCGCGCACGGCACCACCTTCGGTGGCAACCCGCTGGCCGCTGCGGTGGCCCGGGTGGCGCTGCGCAAGCTGTCCTCGCCGGAGATCGCGCGCAACGTGAGCCGCCAGTCGCAGGCGCTGCGCGATGGACTGGGGAAGATCAACGACGAGTTCAAGGTGTTCGGCCAGGTGCGCGGTCGCGGCCTGATGCTGGGCGCGGTGCTGGACAAGGACTTCGCCGGCCAGGCCGGCGCGATCCTGGATCATGCGGCCGATCAGGGGCTGCTGACGCTGCAGGCCGGGCCGGATGTGCTGCGCTTCGTGCCGGCGTTGAACATCACCGATGAAGAAGTCGCCGAAGGCCTGAAGCGCCTGCGGGCTGCGGTGCAGTCGTACATCGCGTCGCGCTGAGGCGCCACGCAGCAGGGGTCAGGCATCCAGGCCGAACCGGTGCATGAGCTTGCCGAAGCTGCGGCTGTCGTGGGCGGTGTCGGCATGCAGGCCGGCCTGGCGGGCACCGCGCACGTTGACGAACAGGTCGTCGACGAACAGGGTGTGGGTGGGGCGTGCGTTGAGCCGCTCCACCGCGTGAAGGAACACGGTCGGGTGGGGCTTTCGCCCGCCCAGTTCGCCGCTGCACAGGATGCGGCCGTCCAGCGCTGCGGCAAGGCCCGGCAGGATCTGCGGAATCGTCTTCGCCATCAGCGCGCCGTTGTTGGTGAGGATTGCGATCGGCAACGCGCCGGCGATGCGTTGCACGCGCTCGATCACGCCGTGTTGGGGCGGTGACGCGGCGATGCGTGCGGCCTGCCACTGCGCGACGCTGATCTGCGTACCGAGCGCGGCGCTCAGCTCCTGCAGGTAAGCGCCGCTGTCCATGCCCTCGTCATGGCGCCGCTCCAGTCCGCTGTCGAACAACGCGGCCTGCACCTCCGCGGGCGTACGCCGGCACGCTTCGGCCAGGTGACGCACGCGCAGGTGCCGTGCGTAGTTGACCAGCACGCCGTCGAAATCCAGCAGCAGGCACTCCAGGGCGACGCGCATGGTGTCCGTTGTCGGTGCAGTAGCGGCTGACGTTACCGCATTGGACGCCGTTGCTGCGACATCGCGTCGCACCTCGGTCACCGCGTGCCTGCCTAGAATTGCAGTGCCTGATGATGGAGATCGCCGTGAAACTGCTTGTTCCCGTGTTGCTCGCTGGCCTCGCCCTGGCCCCTGCCGCGCAGGCGCGCATGTGCGCGGTGAACCTGGACAGTACCGACCAGATGAGCTTCAGCCAGAAGGAGATCAAGGTCGCCGGCGACTGCACGCAGGTGAAGCTGACCCTGCGCCACACCGGCAAGCTGGCCGCCACCGCGATGGGGCACAACTGGGTCCTGACCCGCACCGCCGATTACCAGCCGGTGGCAATGGCGGGCATGCGCATGACCCTGGCCGACAGCTACCTGCCGAAGAAGGATGCACGGGTGCTGGCGCACACCGCCGTGATCGGCGGCGGACAGACCACCAGCGTCACCTTCTCCACCGCCGCGTTGCGCAAGGGGGGCGATTACACCTTCTTCTGCTCGTTCCCCGGGCATTTCGCGATGATGAAAGGCAAATTCGTCTTCGGTTGAGGTGCAGCCACGCAGGGCGTGGCTCTACCTCGTAGCGACCGGTAGTGCCACGCCCTGCGTGGCACCCGCGATCAACCCGCCTTGACCACCTTGAACGCCTCGCGCGCCGCGTCCAGGGTCGCGTCGATGATCGCGTCGTCATGCGCGCTCGACAGGAACCCGGCCTCATACGCCGACGGCGCCAGGAACACGCCACGCTCCAGCATGGCGTGGAAGAACCGGTTGAACGCCGCGATGTCGCAGGCCGTTGCCTGCGCGTAGGTTTCCACCTTCTGATCAGTAAAGAACAACCCGAACATCGCGCCCACCTGGTTGGTGGTCACCGCCACGCCGGCCTCGGCCGCCGCCGCTTCCAGGCCCGCGCACAGGCGCGCGCTGGCGGCGGAGAGTCGGTCGTGGAAGCCCGGTGCCTGCACCAGTTCCAGCATCGCCAGGCCCGCAGCCATCGCCACCGGGTTGCCGCTCAGCGTGCCGGCCTGGTAGATCGGGCCGGCCGGCGCGATCTGCGACATCAGCTCGCGGCGGCCACCGTAGGCGCCCACCGGCATGCCGCCGCCGATGATCTTGCCGAAGGTGGTCAGGTCCGGGGTGATCCCGTAATGCGCCTGCGCGCCACCCAGGGCCACGCGGAAGCCGGTCATCACTTCATCGAAGATCAGCACCGCGCCGTACTGCGTGCACAGCGCACGCAGGTGCTGCAGGTAACCGTCGCGCGGCAGAATGCAGTTGGCGTTGCCCACCACCGGTTCGATGATCAGGCCGGCGATGTCCGCGCCCTGTTCGGCGAACAGCGCGGTGGCGGCCTCGAAGTCGTTGTAGGGCAGGGTCAGGGTCAGCTCGCTCAGCCCCGCCGGCACGCCCGGCGAGGTCGGCACGCCCAGGGTCAGCATGCCGCTGCCGGCCTTGACCAGGAACGAGTCGCCGTGGCCGTGGTAGCAGCCTTCGAACTTGACGATGCGGTTGCGGCCGGTGGCACCGCGCGCCAGCCGGATCGCCGACAAGGTCGCCTCGGTCCCGGAGTTGACCATGCGCACCATCTCGCACGACGGCACCAGCCGGGTCAGGGTCTCGGCCATGGTCACCTCGGCCGCGCACGGCGCGCCGAACGACAGGCCGTTGTTGATCGCCTGCTTCACCGCCTGGCGCACCGTGGCGTGGTTGTGGCCGACGATCATCGGGCCCCACGAGCCCACGTAGTCGATGTAGCGGTTGCCATCCACGTCGTACAGGTACGGGCCGTCGGCGCGTTCGACGAAGAACGGCTCGCCGCCCACCGACTTGAACGCGCGCACCGGCGAGTTGACGCCGCCCGGCAGCAGGGCCTGGGCGCGGGTGAACAGGGCGTGGGACTGGTCGTGGTTCATGCGGAAGGTTCCTGGAAACGGGCGAGGTAGGCGCGCAGCGTGGCCACCGGGTCGGCGGCGGCGAACACGCCGCTGACCACGGCCAGCAGGTCGGCGCCGGCGTCGATGAGCGGGCCCACATTGTCCGGGCTCAGCCCCCCGATCGCCACCCGTGGCACGCCCAGTGCGGCGCTTTGCCGCAGCAGGTCCGGGTGGGCGCGGCTGCTGGTGACCTTGGTGGTGGTCGGGAAGAATGCGCCGAAGGCCACGTAGCTGGCCCCGGCGGCCACCGCGCGCTCGGCGTTGCCCAGCTGGTCGTAGCAGGACGCACCGATGATGGCCTGCGGGCCGAGCAGGGCGCGCGCCGCGCCGACGTCGCCGTCGGTGCCGCCCAGGTGCACGCCGGCCGCACCGACCGCCAGCGCCAGTGCCGGGTCGTCGTTGATGATCAGCGGCACCGCGTGCGCGGCGCACAGCGCCTGCAGGGCCCGCGCCTGTTCGTGCCGCAGGTCGCTGCTGGCGGTCTTGTTGCGGTACTGCAGCCAGGTCGGGCCGGCCGCCAGCAGGGGCTCGACCCGCGCCAGCAGGCGGGCGGTGTCGGCGTCGTCGGGGGTGATCAGGTACACGCCGCGCACGGGCGCGGACGGGGAAGCAGGGGCTGTCATCGATGGCTACCGGTAGCGCGGCGGGAGTGGGACAATGGCCTATGACCGTACTGTCCAACGCCTGATTATCCGATGACCGACGCCACCGCCACCACCTTCCGCACCTGGATGTGCGTTGTCTGCGGCTTCATCTACAAGGAGGCCGACGGCCTGCCCGAAGAGGGCATCGCCCCGGGCACCGCGTGGGAAGACGTGCCCGACACCTGGACCTGCCCGGACTGCGGCGTGACCAAAGACGATTTCGAAATGGTCGAGATCGACTAATGTAACCGCGGTACCCGGCCACCCATCTCGATCAGCTTCTCCCGGACCCACTGCGCGTCATTGGCCTGGCCATTGCGCTGCAGGTACAGCCCCAGGTCGTGGCGGGCGCCGGCTTCGTAATCCAGCTGCAGGTACGCCAGCCCCCGATCGCGCAGGGCGTCGTCCTGCTCCGGCGCCAGCTTCAGCAGGCGATCGGCACTGCGCGCGGCGCGGTCCCATTCGCTGCGCTCGGCATACACCCCGTGCAGGTTGCGCAGCATGCGCATCAGGATCGCGCGCGCCGGCGCCGCGTCCAGGATCTGCGCCAGCACCTGGTCATCCGGCGTCTCGCCGCCGAGGTGCGAACGCGCGCGTTCGCGCAGCTCTTCCACGTCCAGCGGCCGGCCGCCGTTGAACGGGTCCATCACCAGCATCCCGTCATCGACCGGCAGCCGCACCAGGAAGTGCCCCGGGAACGACACCCCGTCCAGCGGAATGCCCAGGCGTCGTGCCACTTCCATCTGCACCATGGCCAGCGAGATCGGATTGCCCAGGCGGCGTTCGAACACCTGGTTGAGGTAGCTGTTGCGCGGGTCGTAATACTCGCCGTGGTCGCCGCCATAGCCAAGCTCGTCGAACAGATGGCGATTCACCGCCGCGATCTTGAGCGGCCAGTGCGCGATGGTGTCCACCTCGCTGCGCAGGTGGTCGGCGTGGCTCTGCACCAGCGCGTCGTAGACCTGCGGGTCCAGGTCGGGGTACTCGTCGCGCGCGATCAGCAGGGCCGTGGGCAACAGCGGCAGCGCCTCGTCGTCCAGTTCGGCCAGGGAGTCCCACGCCGGCAATGTCATGTGCCCCTGCATGGACACAGACTGGCGACAAACGCGGTGCGATTCAAGCAGTGCGGCGTGAAAACAGCGCCGCCACCGCAGGGCGTTCAGGGCTGGTCGGCGATGCCGGGGCCGAAGGTGAGCTGGGCCCCGTCCTGCAGGCCCAGTTTCTCGGCCTGGCCGGCATTGAGCTCCAGCACGTAGCGGGCCGGGCCGCTGCTGGGGTAGGGCGGGCAGCGGTCGCCGGCCGAACACGGCGGCACGTCGCGCTGCTGGCTGACCAGGCGGCGCTGGTCATCGAAATACAGGATGTCCAGCGCGATTTTGGTGTTCTTCATCCAGTACGCCTGCAGCTCCTGGCGCTCGTGCAGGAACAGCATGCCGTGGTCGGCCGGCATCTCGTCGCGGAACATCAGCCCTCGTGCGCGCGATTCGTCAGTGGTGGCCAGTTCGACCTGGTAACGGGCACCGCCCAGTTCCACCCAATGGCTTGCGCCGGTGCTGGCGCAGCCGGACAAGGTAAGCAGCAACAGCAACGGCAACAGCAGGCGCATCAAGCGCATGGGCAGACCCTCGGGCAGGAGCCGGCACGGGCGTGCCGGCGGGGGTTATCAGAACACCTTCGGCGGTTCGCCGCCAACAATCACCACGTCGGCCGGGCGGCGCGCGAACAGGCCCACGCAGACCACGCCGGGCAGCTGGTTGAGTTCGCGTTCCAGCGCCACCGGGTCGGTGATCTGCAGGTGGTGGATGTCCAGGATCTGGTTGCCGTTGTCGGTGATGACGCCTTCGCGCCAGGCCGGCTGGCCGCCGGTCATGTCCATGATCCGGCGTGCGACCAGGCTGCGTCCCATCGGAATCACTTCCACCGGCAGCGGGAAGCGGCCCAGTACCGGCACCTGCTTGCTCGGGTCGACGATGCACACGAAGCGCTCGCTGGCCTCGGCGATGATCTTCTCGCGGGTCAGTGCGGCGCCGCCGCCCTTGATCAGGCACTTGTTGCCGTCGCACTCGTCGGCGCCGTCGACGTACAGCGACAGGTTGCCGGTGTGGTTCAGTTCCATCACCTCGATGCCGTGCTGGCGCAGGCGCGCGGTGCTCTGCTCGGAGCTGGACACGGTGGCCTTGATGCGGTGCTGGATGCGGGCCAGGCCGTCGATGAAGTAGGCAACGGTGGAGCCGGTGCCGACCCCGACGATCATGCCGTCTTCGACGTATTCCAGGGCTTTCTCTGCGGCGAGGCGTTTGGCTTCGGACATGGCGGGAAACTCGTACGGGAAAGGGGTCAGTGCTTTTCGAGCGACAGCAGCAGCTTCCACTGCGCGGCGGTCACCGGGATGATCGAGAGGCGGTTGCCGCGCGCGGTAAGCGCGAAGCCTTCGCCCAGGGCGTCGGCATGCAGCTTGATCTCGTCCAGCGAAATGGTGTCGCGCAGCTTGCGCTCGAAAGCCACGTCCACCAGCAGCCAGCGCGGCGTTTCGCGGGTGGCCTTGGGGTCGTAGTAGTCGGATTTCGGATCGAACTGGGTGTCGTCCGGGTACGCTTCGGTCGCGACCGTGGCCAGCCCGACGATGCCGGGCACCTTGGTGTTGGAGTGGTAGAACAGGATGCCGTCGCCGACCTTCATGCCGTCGCGCATGAAGTTGCGCGCCTGGTAGTTGCGCACGCCGTTCCAGGGTTCCTGGCCCACGCGCTTGAGGTCGTCGATGGAAAAGGCGTCCGGTTCGGACTTCATCAGCCAGTAGCGCTTGCGTGCGGTCATTCGGGATCGTTCGGTACGGGGAAATGGGTGGCAGCGTCGGTACAGATCGCATCCACGCCGACGTCCCACGGCTGCACCGGCAGGTCGTCGACCTGCTGCACCGAAAAACCGACGCCCACCAGCCACGGCGGGGCCGGGCGCTGCTGGCGGAATGCGAAGCTGCGATCATACCAGCCGCCTCCCATGCCGAGCCGCCGGCACAGCGTGTCGAAGCCTACCAACGGCGCGGCCACCAGCGTCATCTGCGCCGGCGCCAGCGTGTCGGCAATGGCAATGTCGGGTTCGGGAATGCCGAAGCGGTTGGCGGTCAGCGGCTGGCCCGGGCGCCACGGCGCGAAGCGCAGCGTGTCGCCGTCCAGCACCGGCAGGCAGTAGCGCACGCTGTCGGGCAGGCGCATCTGCCAGCGGTGCAGGGCGATCTCGCCATCCAGCGCCCAGTACCCGGCCACGTGGCCATGGGTGGGCGCGAAGGGCAGGGCAAGCAGGGCATCGGCGAGCTGTTCGGCGGCGGCCAGGCGCTGCGCGGCGGGAATGTCTCGGCGGCGTTGGCGCAGCTGCTGGCGCAGTGCGGAGCGCGGGTCGGTCATGCCTGGGTCCGTTGGGGCCGGATAAAACAAGAGCGACGTCCCGATGGAACGTCGCTCTTGCAGGAATACTGCATTCTCCGCGGTGACGATGCGTGCGAAACGACCTTGAACCCGGGGTTCAAGTGGGTACGCTGGGACTCCTTCGGGCTTCCCGCTACAAGGCGGACCTGCACTCCCGGCGCCGTCGCGCACCCGTGGTCGTAATTAAGGGACAAGGCGAATGTTTGCACACGCCGTCGTTCACAGCAGAGAACGCGAGGCCATTATAGCCAACGCGCCGAAATCGGATACCCCGTTCGTCGGTTGGATTACAGGCCAATTCAGAACAATGAAGGACGGATCACGCGCCGTCGATGGCGCGGTCCAGGCGCCTGTTCAGATCGGCAAGCGTCTGCTGCAGGGCCACCGCCTGGCGCGCGTGGTCATCCCGCAGCTGCTGCAGTTCATGGGCCAGGTTGAGCGCGGCCAGCACCGCGATGCGGTCGACCGCAGCCATGCGGTTGCTGCCGCGGATCTCGCGCATCTTGGCATCGAGCAGGCGCGCGGCGGCGGTCAGGCTTTCGCGTTCGTCCGCGCCCACGCCCACCGTGTACTCGCGGTCCAGGATGCGGACGCTGACCGGTTCGTTCTGGCTCATGTGTGCTGCTCCAGCGATTTGAGCCGGGTGATCATCGCTTCCACCCGGGAGCGGGCCTGCTCGTTCTTGGCCAGCAGCTGCGAGCGCTCGTTGACCAGCGTCTCCTGCTGGTGGCGCAGGCTGCGGTTCTCCTCGGCCAGGCGCTGGTTGCGCTCCAGCAACGCCTCTACCCGGGCGGCAAAGGCCTGCAACTGGGCGATGGCATCGGAAGGTTCCATGTCCGGCACGATAGGCAAGGGGACTGGAGCCGGTCAAGCGAATAATGAACACCGGCGGATTGATACACTGTGGCGCTGCCACCCCGGGGTCGCCGGCTGTCCCGGCGCCCCACCAGATCGAGCCTTGAAATGACCGAACTTCCGAGTGTCAACGACGTGAACCAGGCCAGCCAGGCGGCCGGCCTGGGTGCCAATGCAGCCGAGCTGCACGGCGGCCTGTGCGGCTGGCTGTCGGCCGGCGGCGCACCCGTGCGCGAATGGCCGGCGCGGGTGCTGGCCGACGACAACGCGCCTACGCCGGTCGACGGCGATGCGCTCGACCAGCTCCGCGTTGCCAGCGTGGCGCAGCTGGAAGACCGCGACTTCGCCTTCGAGCTGCTGCTGACCGACAGCGAGGACACCGCCGCGCAGGCCGACGCGCTGTTCACTTGGGCGCGCGCGTTCCTCGGCGGTTTCGGCCTGGGGTCGGGCAGCAAGCGGCCGACCCTCTCCGAAGAAGGCGAAGAAGCGCTCACCGACCTGGCCAAGCTGGCCCAGGCCTCCAGCGAGGACTTCGAAAGCGGCAACGACGACGACGAAGACGCGCTGGCCGAGATCGAAGAGTTCATCCGCGTGGCGGCACTGCTGCTGCACGGCGACTGCGTGATGGCCGCGCGCCACCGGCAGCGCCTGAACTGAGATGGACATCCACGCGTTGACCGGCATTTCCGCCGCCGAGTACTTCGGCCGCCGCCAGCAGCTGATGGAGATGGCCGGCGATGACGCCATCCTGGTGCTGCCGGCCGCCTCCGAGCGGGTGCGCAGCCTGGACACGCATTACCCGTTCCGGCAGGACTCGGACTTCTGGTACCTGAGCGGGTTCCCGGAACCGGACGCGGTGCTGGTGCTGATCCCGGGCCGCCGCCACGGCGAAGTGATCCTGTTCTGCCGCGAGCGCGACGCCGAGCGCGAAGCCTGGGACGGTGCCCGCGCCGGCCAGGAAGGCGCGGTGGCGCAGTACGGCATGGACGATGCCTACCCGATCGACGACCTGGACGACATCCTGCCGGGCCTGCTCGAGGGCCGCTCGCGGGTGTACTACCACTTCGGTCGCGACGCCGAGTTCGACCTCAAGTTGATCGGCTGGGTGAACCGCGTGCGCTCGCAGGTACGCCACGGCGCGCAACCGCCGCACGAGTTCCTGGAACTGGGCCACCTGCTGCACGAACAGCGGCTGTTCAAGTCCGACGCGGAAATCGCACTGATGCAGCGCGCCGCCGACATCACCGTGCAGGCGCACCGCGCCGCGATGCATGCAGCGCGACCGGGCATCCACGAGTACGAACTGCAGGCCGACCTGGAACGCGTGTTCCGCGCCAACGACGCGTGGGCGGCGTACGGCAGCATCGTCGGCACCGGCAGCAACGGCTGCATCCTGCATTACCGCGCCAACAACGCGCGCAGCCGCGACGGCGAACTGGTCCTGATCGACGCCGGCGCCGAGTACCGTGGTTACGCCAGCGACATCACCCGCACCTTCCCGGTCAACGGCCGCTTCAGCGCCGAGCAGCGCGCACTGCACGACCTGGTCGGCGCAGCGCAGGCGGCCGCATTGGCCCAGGCGCGACCCGGCGTCGCCTACGAAGCCGGCCACCTGGCCGCCGTGCAGACCCTCACCGAAGGCCTGCTGCGGCTCGGCCTGCTCAAGGGCACGCTGGAAGACAACATCGCCGAAGGCCACTATCAGCGCTTCTACCGCCACAAGACCGGCCACTGGCTCGGCCTGGACGTGCACGACGTAGGCGACTACCGCCTCGCCGGCGACTCCCGCATGCTCGAAGTCGGCATGGCCTTCACCATCGAGCCAGGCCTCTACATCGGCGCAGACGACACCAGCGTGGAAGCCCGCTGGCGCGGCATCGGCATCCGTACCGAAGACGATGTGGTGATTACCGATGACGGCCACCACGTGTTGACGGCGGGGTTGGCGCGAAGCGCCGACGAGATTGAAGCAGAAATGCAGCGCTCGTAGAGCTGGGCTCTGCCCGGCTGCTCTCTGCATTGCGCCAACGGCAGCGTTTCAATTCATACGTGCAGGGGCGGCCGCCGGGCAGCCCCGCTCCGGGACACGCCGTGAATACGTCCATGTAGGCTGCTAGAAAACATCCATGTTTTCTAGCGTCCCTCCGGGGGCTACCCGGCGGCCGCCCCCATACATGGTCGTGTGCGGTGGGGAAATCAGACACGCATGGCGTGTCCCTACGCGGTGCGCGGCATTGCGATGTGGGTGCGGGACCTTGCGATGGACCCACTTGGGTAGGGTCGGTTCCCAAACGACCGCCGTGAAATCACCCGCGTTCGGTAACGCATGAAAAACATCCGCATGGCAGGGTCGGCCAACGGCCGACACCCGCGTTTCCCTTGGCCACCGACGCACTGCCAAAGGGTCGACCGGGGTCGGTTTGCGGGGGACTCGGCGCCATGGATGGCGTCCGCGTAGCCTACAGGGACGTACTTGCGGCGACCCCGCAAACCGGCACCGGGCGGCCCAAGCCAGGGAAACAGTGCACCTGCGGCTTTTCGCCTGAATCCAACAGCAGCCGGGCAGGGCCCGGCTCTACCGGATGGCGTCGAATGCCGTTACGCCTTCGCAAACTCCGGGCGCGTCAGGTTGTCTGCATCGCCCTCGGTGCACAGCACCTCGTCTTCGATGCGGATACCGCCGTACGGGCGGAAGAAGTCCACGCGGTTCCAGTCGATGCTGTCGGCATGGCCGCGCTGCTTCACCTCGTCCAGCAGCATGTCGATGAAGTACACACCCGGCTCGATCGTCACCACCATGCCCGGCTCCAGCGAACGGGTCAGGCGCAGGTACGGATGACCCTCCGGACGCTCCACCCGGCCGCCCTTGTCGCTCGCCGCAAAGCCCGCCACATCGTGCACCTGCAGCCCGATCAGATGGCCCAGGCCGTGCGGGAAGAACGCCGCGCTCACCCCCGTCGCCAGCGCCGCTTCCGGTGACACCTTCAGCACCCCGAAGTCCTTCAGGATGCCCATCAACGACAGGTGCGCGTCCACGTGCAGCTGCTTGTAGTCCACCCCCGCGCGCACGCCCGCGCCCATCTGCTGCTGCGCCGCGTCGACCGCCTCGATCATCGCCTGGAACTCATCGTGGCCACCCGCCGCATACGTACGCGTGATGTCGCTCGCGTAACCGAACGCGCTCGCGCCTGCATCGATCAGGAAACTGCGCAGCGGCTGCGGCGGCGTACGCCCCAGGTCCGTGTAATGCAGCACCGCCGCATGCTCGTTCAACCCGATGATGTTGCCGTACGGCAGCTCATTGGCGTCCTGGCCCACCGCACGGCAGTACGCCATGTGGATCTCGAACTCGCTCGCCCCTGCACGGAACGCCACCTCCGCCGCACGGTGCCCACGCACACCCAGCCGCTGCGCCTCGCGCATCAGCGCGATCTCGTACGGCGTCTTGTACGCCCGGTGCCAGTCCAGGTAATGGATCACCGGCTCCGGTTTGTTCGGCACGAACCCGCCCAGTGCGCTCTGCGGTTCACCCAGGATCGCGCAGCGCGACGCATCGCGCGGCAGCAACGCCAGCGCCTCGTCCGCCGTGCGGATGATCTCGATGTCGAAATGCGCCACCCACCAGCCGTTGGGCGCGTCCGGCACCACGTGCCAGTAATCGAACGGCTGGTGGAAGATGACCTTCGGCCGCTGCCCCGGCGTGTACACCACCCAGCTGTTGGGCACCTTCGTCAGCGGCAGCCACGCCTTGAAGTTCGGATTCACCGCATACGGATAGTCGCGATCGTCGAACGCCTGGTAATGCAGCGTCCCGCTCGGAATCACCAGATGATCGAACCCCCCACGCGCCAGCGCCTCGTCGGCGCGTTGGCAGAGCACGCGCACGTGCTGGGAATACAGGGCAGCAAAGTCGGACTGGTTCATCGCGGGGGCTCATCAGGCAGTGCGGAATGCAGCCCCTGATTCTGCCGCAATCGGCCAGCGCGTGCTGTGCCGGAACCGGCACTCAGACCGCCGAAGATTCCTCGGCGATCCACGCCCGCAGCTGCTCCTTGTGCTCCCGGCTGAGGGTCAGGAAGCGGAAGCCGGCCCAGCTCTGCCCGGTCACATGGCTGGGCTCGTTCCACAGCAGGTGCACGCCCACGTCCAGGATCTGCGGCTGGCCATTCGCCCCGGGAATGGCAAAGCGCATCTGGTACAGCGCATCCTCGTTCATCGGCACCGAGCACAGCATCAGCATGCCCGTCTCGGAAATGTTGCCCAGCCGCCCGATCACGGCCTCGGCCAGCGTGTCCGTCACCGGCACCTGGTCGTTGACGTTGCGGCGCGGCGCGCGGCGGGTGTCGTCGTTCATGCTTCAGACTCCGCAGGGGTCGACGTGCCGGCCAGCGAACGCAGCGTGCGCAGGGTCGCCTGCCACGCCCGGTCGATCAGGCGGCTCTTGCCTTCGCTGACCAGCCGCGCCTGCCCGTGCGCCATCAACCGGGCCAGGCTGTCCAGCGAATGCTCGGCCACCTTCTGCCCGCGCGGATTCACGAACAGCGCGTTGTCGGTGATCAGGCTGTACCAGGACAGCCGCTGGCGACGCATGTCGCCCTGCTGGTTGGTGGTGAACTCGAACCACGTACCGAACGGAAGCGTGCGCAGCTGGCGGTAGTAGTCCTCCTCGGCCGGGCTGCGCGCCAGCGGCGCCTCGCGCCGGGCCTCGGTGCCTTCGGCCTGCTCGCCCAGCCGCGAGCGCGCACGGATGCGCGCGGTGAGCTCGGTGCGCGAGCTCGCCTCGTCCTCGCCCCCCGGGGTCGACAGGCGCCGCGCGATCGCCGACGCCTCGTCCTGGTGGTAACCCACCTGCAGCAGCGCCGATTCCACCTGCTGGCCCAGTTCGGCATCGCTTTCGGCGCTGCCTGGCGGCTGGCAGGTGACCTCGGCGATGCGCGCCGTTTCCTTCTCGCGCGCGTGCCACTGCTCCGAGCCTTCGCCGTTGCGCAGCAGGGTCAGGGTCAGGACGTCCGACCAGGCCTGCTTCAGCAGCGACTGCACGAAGCGCGGCGGTGCCGCCTGCGCGCACAGCTGTTCGATGCTCGCACCCGCCTGCTGCTTGGCCGACTCCAGCCGTTCCTTGCCGCGTGCCGCTTCCACATGCCGGCGCTCGGCCAGCTCGGCCTTGTGCGCCAGCGCGCGGAAGTGCTGCTGGATCTCTTCATTGGCCGCATCGAAGACCGCCGAGTCGCCTTCGTAGTCGGTGACCACCTTGTCCACCGCACGGTCCAGCTTCTGCACCAGCTGCGGATCGACGTCGTCCTCGCCCAGCCAGTTCGCCCCGGCTTCGGCCACCGCATTGAGCAGTTCGCGCGCCGGGTGCTGGTCGCGCACGAAGAACGCCGGGTCGGACAGCGCCGCACGGGCCACCGGCACCTGCAGCCGGGTCAGCAGGTCCGCCGCCGCCGCATCCGGGCGCACCTCGCGGTGGATCTGCCCGTACAGCATGTCCAGCAGGTCGAAGGTGTCGGTGTCTTTCACCGTCAGGCTGGCCTGCGGGCCGTGCTCGGCGCGCATCTGCGCCAGCAGCGCGTCGTGCAGGTCGGCCATGCTGCGGCGGACCCCCGCGGCCTGCGCCTGCAGCTTGGCCAGCGTGGCATGCACCGCGCTGCTGTCCACCGCCACCGGTGGCAAGCGGCTCGAGTCGGCAGGAGCATCGGCCGCGTCAGCCGCCCCGCCCGGACCCGGCGCGCCGACAGGGTGGCCTGTGCCGGTCGCCGCAGCGGCGGCCGCAAGTCCGGTCGCGCCTTGGGTGTGGCGGGCCGCGTCCAGCAGGTGATGCAGGGCCGACAGCGCTGGCGCGTTCATGTCCGCGCCCGGCCCCGGCGTGCCCATGTCGGGTAGCGGCGGCGGGGTCGCGGTGGAGGCGGGCGCGGCGACCGGGCCGATCGCCTCGCTGGTCATCGCCGCCCAGCTGCCCGCGCCGGCCGACCCGCTCCAGCCGGTGACCGGGCGGTTGGCAGCGCCGCCGGCCGCGTTGTTGCCCGCGCCGCGCTCCGGCCCGGTGACGATGCGCCGGGTGGTGGCCGACCGGGCCAGGTACGGGGTGTAGACCAGGCCGGGCAGCACGCCCTCGTGGGTCAGCAGGATGTTGGCGCGTTCCAGCAGCTCGCCCAGGCGCTCGATCAACTGCCGGTCGAACACCCGGTACAGCGCCAGCTGGGTTTCCAGCCCGAGCGCGAACTCCTCGCCCAGGTCGCGCGCGATCCGGCACAGCACGTTGGGCCCGAACGGCAGGTCTTCCACGTCGAAGGCCGGCCCCGCCGCGAGCACGCCAAAGCGCTGCCCGAGCAGCTGAAGCGCCCCGGCCGAGCGTTGCGACTCGCGCCGGACGATGTCGGCCAGCACGATGTCGCGGTCGATGTCGGTATCGGTGACCAGGGTCAGGGTAGTGGCCGAGACCGGCTGGGTCGGCGCCGGCACATGGCGCACGCGCGGTTCGCGCAGGTTGGCCAGCACCGTGCCCAGCGCGTCCAGGAAGCGCGGCGCGAACTGCGCGTTGATCTCGTGCAGGCGCCGGGTCTGTGCGTAGATGTCGGCCTGGATCTGGCTGTTGCGGGCACGCTCGGCGTCGCGGAACAGCTCGCGCTCCAGCTCGACGATGGTCAGTTTGAGCGGGGTGCCCAGGGTCTTCTCGGCCAGCGCGTGCAGCGCGGCCAGCAGGTGGCGCACGCGCGGCGGCGCGTTGACGCCGGCGAACCGGGTCAGGTCGGGCTGTGATGAAGGTGCGGACGCTGACATCCGTTGTAGGTTCCGGCTCCCCTGAGAGCACAGAATCTACCGGTTTCCCAAGGTCCCCGCCAGAAGGGATCTCCCTACAGGAACAGTTCCACCACATCGTTGGTGAAGCGCCGGCCCAGCTCGGTGGGCTGCACCCGGTCGCCGTCCACCGTCAACCAGCCCCGCTCGACCGCCACCTGCACCGGCGCGGCGATCCGCGCCCGCTCCAGGCCGGTGCGCGACTCGAAATCGCGCAGCGAAAAGCCTTCGTGCAGGCGCAGCAGGTTGAGCATGTACTCGAATGGCAGGCGCCCGGCGTCGATCACCTCGTCGCCACCCAGCGAGGCGGCCGTACCGGCGGTGTCCATGAAGGTCTGCGGATGCTTGTGCTTCCAGCGCCGCAGCACGTTCTGCCCGGCGCCGCTGCTGATCTTGCCGTGGGCACCGGCGCCGATGCCCAGGTAGTCGCCGAAGCGCCAGTAGTTCAGGTTGTGCTGGCTCTGCCGGCCGGGGCGCGCATAGGCGCTGACCTCGTACTGCGCGTAACCGGCCTCGGCCAGCAGGCGCTGGCAGTGCTCCTGCATGTCCCAGGCCGCGTCGTCGTCGGGAATGCCCTGCGGCGGCCGCGCGAAGAACACCGTGTTCGGCTCCAGGGTGAGCTGGTAGTGCGACAGGTGGGTGGGCTGCAGGGCGAACGCGCGTTCCAGGTCATGCTCGGCCTGGGCCAGGGTCTGCTCCGGCAGCGCGTACATCAGGTCGATGTTGAAGTTGTCGTAGCCCGCGTCCTGGGCCAGCTTCACCGCGCGCTCGGCTTCGCCGCTGTCGTGGATCCGCCCCAGTCGCTGCAGCGCGGCGTCGTTGAAGGTCTGGATGCCGAAGCTGATCCGGTTCACCCCGGCCGCGCGGTAGCGGTCGAAGCGGCCATGCTCGGCCGTGCCCGGGTTGGTTTCCAGGGTCACTTCCAGGTTCGGCGCGAAGCGCAGGCGTGCCGACGCCGCCTGCAGGAAGCGGTCGATCGCCTCGGGCGGGAACAGGCTGGGCGTGCCGCCGCCGAAGAACACGCTGTTCACCACCCGGCCCCAGACCAGCGGCAGGTCCTGGTCGAGGTCGCGGATCAGCGCATCGACATACGCCTCGAACGGCAGCTCGCCCTTGGCCTGGTGCGAATTGAAATCGCAGTACGGGCATTTGCGCACGCACCACGGCAGGTGCACGTACAGCGACAGCGGCGGCGGCACCAGCGACACGCCATGGTCGTGGTCGCAGGATTCGCCCGGCAGGTGGTTGCAATGTTCTTCAGACATCTGGGTAGTGCCGGCCGCTGGCCGGCTCCTCGCAATGCGTAGTGCCGGGCTCTGCCCGGCACGGATCAATAAATAACCGACAATTTCTGCTTCAACACCTGCAGCGCCTTGCCGCGATGGCTCATCGCATTCTTCACGTCCGGCGCCATTTCCGCCGCAGTCTGGCCCAGCACCGTGTCCAGGAACAGCGGGTTGTAGCCGAAGCCGTGGCTGCCGCGCAGCTCGTCGAGGATCTCGCCTTCCCAGCTTCCTTCGCAGATCAGCGGCTGCGGGTCGTTGGCGTGGCGCAGCAGCACGATCACCGCGTAGAAGCGCGCGGTGCGGCTGCCGGCGGGAACGTCGCGCATCGCCTCGAGCAGCTTGGCGTTGTTGGCCGCGTCATCGGTCGGGCTGCCCGCATAGCGCGCGCTGTACAGGCCGGGCGCGCCGTCCAGCGCGTCGACGATCAGGCCCGAGTCGTCGGCCAGCGCCGGCAGGCCGGTGCTGGCACAGGCATGCCGCGCCTTGATCAGCGCGTTCTCGACGAAGGTCAGGCCAGTCTCCGGCACGTCGCCCACGCCGAGTTCGGCCTGCGCCACGATCTCCAGCGGCAGGCCGGCCAGCATCGCCTGCAGTTCCTTCAGTTTGCCGGCGTTGCCGCTGGCCAGTACCAGTTTCATCGCTTGGGCTCCAGCAGGTCCCACGTGTTGCCGTACAGGTCGCGGAACACCGCGACCGTGGCGTACGACTCTTCGCGCGGGGCTTCAAGGAATTCCACGCCACGCGCGGTCATCGCGGCATGGTCGCGGTGGAAGTCGTCGGTGTTGAGGAAGAAGCCGACCCGGCCGCCGGTCTGGTTGCCGACCCGGCTGCGCTGCTCGTCGGTGCTGGCGCGCGCCAGCAGCAGCGCCGCGGCGCTGCCGTCGGTCGGGCCGACCACCACCCAGCGCTTGCTGCCCTGGTCGATGTCCTCGATCAGGTGGAAGCCGAGTTTGCCCGTGTACCAGGCGATCGCCTCGTCGTAATCGGCCACCACGAGGGTGGCCAGGGCCAGCCGCCGGGTCACGGCTGCGCCAGCGCGGCCTGCTGCGCCGCGAACAGGTCGTTGATGCCCTTTTCGGCCAGCGCCAGCAGCGCGTCCAGCTCGTCGCGACGGAACGCGTGGCCTTCGGCGGTGCCCTGCAGCTCGATGAAGCCGCCGCCGTCGTTCATCACCACGTTCATGTCGGTGTCGCAGTCGCTGTCTTCGGCGTAGTCCAGGTCCAGCACCGGGGTGCCGCGGTACACGCCGACCGACACCGCGGCCACCGCGCCGAAGATCGGGTTGCGCTTGATGTCGCCGCGCTTGAGCAGGAAGTTCACCGCGTCCACCAGCGCCACGTAGGCACCGGTGATGGCGGCGGTGCGGGTGCCGCCATCGGCCTGCAGCACGTCGCAGTCCAGGGTGATGGTGCGTTCGCCCAGCGCGCCACGGTCGATGCAGGCGCGCAGGGTGCGGCCGATCAGGCGCTGGATCTCCAGGGTGCGGCCGCCCTGCTTGCCACGCGCCGCTTCGCGGTCGTTGCGGGTGTGGGTGGAGCGCGGCAGCATGCCGTACTCGGCGGTGACCCAGCCTTCGCCCTTGCCGCGCAGGAAGCCGGGCACGCGGTTTTCCACGCTGGCGGTGCACAGCACGCGGGTTTCACCGAAGCTGACCAGCACCGAGCCTTCGGCGTGGCGGGTGAAGGCGCGTTCGATGCGCACTTCGCGCAGCTGGTCGGCCTGGCGGCCGCTGGGACGGGGATCGGACATGGATGGCTTCCGGTAAGACGGGGGATGCGGTTCCGCGCCCGGCCGGGAACCGGCAGGCGAGGAGGCTCGAAGAAGGCCGCTAGGGTACCATTCCCCCTTTGAGAGCATCGGAAACCCCGAATGATTCGAAGCATGACCGCCTACGCCGGCGGCGAGCGGGCGACCCCCTGGGGCACGCTGGGGTGCGAGCTGCGCTCGGTCAACCACCGCTTCCTCGAGGTCGGCACGCGCCTGCCTGAAGAGCTGCGCGCGCTGGAACCGCAGCTGCGCGAGCGGATCGCCGCACGGCTGAGCCGTGGCAAGCTGGACCTGGTGATGCGCCTGCGCGCGCCGGAAAGCGGCGCCAGCCTGCAGGTCAACGAGGTCCTGCTGGGCCAGCTGGGCGCGCTGGCGCACCGGCTGACCTCCGACTTCCCCAACCTGCAGGTCAGCTTCACCGACCTGCTGCAGCTGCCGGGCGTGACCCAGGGCGAGGCCACCGACGCCGCCGCCCTGCAGGCCGAGGCCCTGTCGCTGCTTGAGCAGGTGCTGGACGGCTTCGTGGCCGCGCGCGAACGCGAAGGCGACAAGCTGGCCACCGCGATCAGCGAGCGGGTTGACGCGATCGAGCGCATCGCCGCCGAGGTCACCACCCTGATCCCGCTGATCCGCGACGGCCAGCGCACCAAGCTGGCCGCGCGCCTGGCCGACCTGCCGCACCCGGTCGACCCCGGCCGCGCCGAGCAGGAACTGGTGCTGTGGCTGCAGAAGCTGGACGTGGACGAAGAGCTGGACCGCCTGCGCAGCCACATCGTGGAGATCCGCCGCGTGCTCAGGCAGCGCGAGCCGGTCGGCCGCCGCCTGGACTTCCTGCTGCAGGAGTTCAACCGCGAAGCCAACACGCTGGGCTCCAAGTCGGTGGACAGTCGCACCTCCAACGCCGCCGTCGAGCTGAAGGTGCTCATCGACCAGATCCGCGAACAGGTGCAGAACATCGAATGAGCAGCCAGCCCACCCCCAGCGCCGCGCCGGCGCGTGGCACCCTGTACATCGTGGCCGCGCCCTCCGGGGCCGGCAAGAGCAGCATCGTCAACGCCACCCTGGCGCGCGACCCGCAGATCGCCCTGTCGATCTCGTTCACCTCGCGCGCAACCCGCCCGCGCGAGGTGAATGGCGAGCACTACCACTTCGTCAGTGCCGAAGAGTTCGAACGGATGATCGCCGCCGGCGACTTCTTCGAGCACGCCTGGGTCCATGGCGACTGGAAGGGCACCGCCCGGCAGTCGGTGGAACCGCAGCTGGCCGCCGGCCAGGACGTGCTGCTGGAGATCGACTGGCAGGGCGCCCAGCAGGTCCGCCAGACGGTCCCGGGCACGGTCACGGTGTTCATCCTGCCGCCGTCCAAGCAGGCCCTGCAGGACCGCATGCGCAAGCGCGGGCAGGACAGCGAGGCGGTGATCGCCCAGCGCCTGGCGGCCGCCCGCGAGGAAATGCTGCACTTCAACGACTTCGACTACGTCATCGTCAACGAGGTATTCGAGACCGCCGTGGACGAGCTGTGCGCCATCTTCACGGCCAGCCGCCTGCGCCGTGAGTCGCAGAAAGTCCGCCACGCCGGCCTGATCCAGGCCCTGCTGACCCCGGACGGCAACGGCAACTGACTGATTCACAAGGGGCGGGTAGCCGGTCGGCTTGATTTTGTCCAGCCCCGGCCGGTACAATCCGTCCCCTTTCCCTCATTCGATTGAGCAGCCCGCGTCGGCTGCCGGGAGCCCGCATGGCCCGCATCACCGTAGAAGATTGTCTGGAAGTCGTGAACAACCGTTTCGAGCTGGTCATGATGGCGTCCAAGCGCGCCCGTCAGCTGGCCAACGGCGTCCAGGCCACCCTGGACAACAGCGAAACCGAAGACAAGCCGACCGTGCTGGCGCTGCGCGAAATTGCCGCCCGCAAGATCGACAACGCGCTGATCGACGAAGTCGAGAAGGCCGAACGCGAGCGCGCCGAGCGTGAAGCACTGGAATGGGCCGCTGCCGAAGTCGTTGCCGACGAAGACATGTCCAAGAACGACGACTGATCGCGTTCCGCGATCACCGTTGAAATGGAAAAGAGCCCGCCTTGCGCGGGCTTTTTTCATTTCAACGTGTGGGTCACGACCGCTGGTCGTGACACCGATCAAAAAGCAATAGTTTGCCGATATCCCATTGCTGGAATAGTCTTCCAGCCATGAACCCAGGCCCCTCTGCCAAGGTCGCCACGTCCCCCGGCGCGGCCGTACCCGACTATGTCCTCCAGCTTGAACGCGCAGCGCACTACCTGCCGCCCGAGCAGCTGCCGCTGCTGCGCCGTGCGTGGGAAGTCGGCGCGTCCGCACATGCCGGGCAGACCCGCAAGTCCGGCGAGCCCTACATCACCCATCCGGTGGCCGTGGCCCAGGTGCTGGCCGAGCTCGGCCTGGACGTGGAAGCGCTGATCGCCGCGATCCTGCACGACACCATCGAAGACACCCCGCTGACCCGCGAAGAGCTGGCCGCCGAGTTCGGCGAAGCCGTGGCCGAGCTGGTCGACGGGGTCACCAAGCTGGACAAGCTGAAGTTCCGCGACCGCCAGGAAGCGGCCGCCGAGAGCTTCCGCAAGATGCTGCTGGCGATGTCGCGCGACCTGCGCGTGATCATGATCAAGCTCGCCGACCGCCTGCACAACATGCGCACCCTCGGCGCGCAGAGCACCGAAGCGCGCGGCCGCATCGCCCGCGAAACGCTGGAGATCTACGCCCCGATCGCGCAGCGGCTGGGCATGAGCCTGGTCAAGAGCGAGCTGCAGAACCTCGGCTTCAAGGCGCTCTATCCGTGGCGCCATGCAATCCTGGAAAAGCACATCCGCAGCCAGCCGGTGGTGCGCCGCGAAGCGATGGCGCAGGTGGAGGTGCAGTTGTCGCAGCGGCTGGCCAAGGAAGGGCTGGAGCACCGCCTGGTCAGCCGGATCAAGACCCCGTGGAGCATCTACAACAAGATGCGCGACGAGAACAAATCCTTCGACCAGGTCATGGACGTGTTCGGCTTCCGCCTGGTCGTGCGCAGCGTGCCCAACGCCTACCACGCCCTCGGCGCGGTGCATGCCACGTTCAAGCCGCTGGACGGGCGCTTCCGCGACTTCATCGCCATTCCCAAGGCCAACGGCTACCAGTCGCTGCACACGGTGCTGTTCGGGCCCTACGGCTCGCCGATCGAAGTGCAGATCCGCACCGAGGAAATGGACCTGATCGCCGAACGCGGCGTCGCCGCGCACTGGACCTACAAGTTCGGCGGCGACAGCCCCAACAGCGCGCAGAGCCGTGCCCATGCCTGGATCGTGGAACTGATCGACTCGCAGCGCGCCGCCGGTTCGTCGCTGGAGTTCCTCGACAACGTCAAGGTCGACCTGTTCCCGGACGAGGTCTACCTGTTCACGCCCAAGGGCAAGATCCTCGCCCTGCCGCGGAATTCCACCGCGCTGGACTTCGCCTATGCGGTGCACACCGACGTCGGCAACATGGCGGTGGCCTCGCGCGTCGACAAGAAACTGGTGCCGCTGCGCACCAAGCTGGTCAGTGGGCAGACCGTGGAAGTGATCACCGCGCGCTCGGCCACGCCCAAGCCGCAGTGGCTGGAATTCGTGGTCAGCTCCAAGGCGCGTACCGCGATCCGCCACCAGCTCAAGCAGCTCGAGCACGAAGACGCCGTGCAGCTGGGCCACCGCATGCTGGACCGCGCGCTCGAAGCGATGGACAGCTCACTGGAGCGGCTGCCCAAGGGCCGCCTGGACGCGTTCCTGGCCGAACACCGCTACCCGCGCCTGGAAGCGCTGCTGGCCGAAGTGGCACTGGGCAACTGGATGCCCAACCAGGCCGCGCAGGCGCTGATGGCCTATGCCGAACTGCGCGGTGGCGCGCATTCGAAGCACTCGCAGGAAAAGATCCTGATCAACGGCAGCGAGCGCGGCGTGGTCAGCTTCGCCAACTGCTGCCAGCCGATCCCCGGCGACGACATCATGGGCTACCACACCGCCGGCAAGGGCATCGTGGTGCACCGCCTGGACTGCCCGAACCTGGCCGAGCTGCGCAAGTCGCCCGAACGCTGGGTGCCGATCGGCTGGGACACCACGGTCTCCGGCGACTACGACACCGCGCTGGTGGTGGAAGTGGAGAACGGCACCGGCGTGCTGGCGCAGCTCGCCGCGGCGATCGCGCAGAGCCATTCCAACATCGAACGGGTGGATTACCTGGATCGCGACTTCAACGCCGCAGTGCTGGCCTTCAACATCCAGGTCCGCGATCGCAATCACCTCGCCGAGGTCATGCGCAGGCTGCGCCGGCTCTCGGTGGTGCAGTCGGTGCGGCGACAATAACGCCGGTACAATGGGGACTCTGTTTTTCGACCCTGGATTCCCCATGTCCCGTCAGATCATCAACACCGAAAAGGCCCCCGCCGCGATCGGTCCGTACTCGCAGGCCGTGCGCGCCGGCAACACCGTGTATTTCTCCGGCCAGATCCCGCTTGACCCCGCCACCGGCGACATCGTCGGCGCCGGGGACGTCGAAGCGCAGGCCCGCCGCGCGTTCGACAACCTCAAGGCCGTGGCCGAAGCCGCCGGCGGCTCGCTCGACCAGGTGGTCCGCCTGGGCCTGTACCTGACCGACCTGGCCGAATTCGCCAAGGTCAACGCGGTCATGCAGGACTACTTCCAGGCGCCGTTCCCGGCCCGCTCCACCATCGAAGTGTCCGGCCTGCCCAAGGGTGCGAACTTCGAGGTCGACGCGGTCATGGTCATCGCCTGACACGCCACGTGGCACGCAGGTCGGTGGTCACCCCGGCGCTGGCGCCGTCCGGCGACACCGCGCTGGCGGTGCTCGCTGGCGTGGGCCCGGCCGTGGCCGCCAAACTGGCGGCACGCGGCCTGGCCTCGCTGCAGGACCTGTGGCTGCACCTGCCGCTGCGCTATGAAGACCGCACCGCGCTGACCCGCATCCAGGACCTGCGCAACGGCGTGCCGGCGCAGGTCGAAGCGCGCGTGGTCGCGGTCGACCGCGGCATGCGCTTCCGGCCCACGCTCAAGGTCGCGGTGGAAGACGAAGGGCAGGGCACCCTGGTGCTGCGCTTCTTCCACTTCCGCCAGCAGCAGGTCGCGCAGTTCGCGGTCGGCACCCGGCTGCGCTGCTTCGGCACGCCCAAGCCGGGCCAGCTGGGCCTGGAAATCGTCCACCCCAGCTACCAGATCCTCGGCCGCAACGACGACCCCGCGCTGGGCGACAGCCTGGACCCGGTGTATCCCACCGTGGAAGGCATGGGTCCGGCCACCCTGCGCCGGCTGATCGGCCAGGCCCTGGACCGGTTGCCCGAAGAGTCCACGCTGGAACTGCTGCCGCCCGGTTGGCTCGACGGCCTCGCGCTGCCCTCGCTGCGCAGCGCGTTGCTCACCGTGCACCGGCCACCGCCGGACGCCAACCTGGCCGCACTCGCGGCCGGCACCCATCCCGCACAGCGTCGGCTGGCGCTGGAAGAACTGCTCGCCCATCACCTCAGCCTGCGTCGCCAGCGCATCGCACTGCAGGCGCATCACGCGCCGCCGCTGGCCGGGCCCGGGCGGCTGTGCAAGGCCCTGCTCAAGCAGTTGCCGTTCGCGCTCACCGGCGCGCAGAAGCGCGTGTTCGGCGAAATCCGCGACGACCTCGCCAAGCCGCGCCCGATGCTGCGGCTGGTGCAGGGCGATGTGGGCTCGGGCAAGACCGTGGTCGCCGCGCTGGCAGCGATGCTGGCGGTGGAGCAGGGCAAGCAGGTCGCGCTGGCCGCGCCGACCGAACTGCTCGCCGAGCAGCACCTCACCAACCTGCGCGGCTGGCTGGAACCGCTCGGCGTGCAGGTGGCGTGGCTGGCCGGCAAGGTCACCGGCAAGGCGCGCAGCAAGGTGCTGGAGCAGGTCGCCAACGGGCAGGCCCAGGTGGTGGTCGGCACCCACGCGCTGATGCAGGACGCGGTGGTGTTCCATGACCTGGCGCTGGCCATCGTCGACGAGCAGCACCGCTTCGGCGTGCACCAGCGCCTGGCGCTGCGCGACAAGGGCGCGGGCGGGCGCAGCGTGCCGCACCAGCTGGTGATGACCGCCACCCCGATTCCACGCACCCTGGCGATGTCCGAGTACGCCGACCTGGACGTATCGGCGATCGACGAACTGCCGCCCGGTCGCACCCCGGTGCAGACCGTGGCGCTCAACAACGACCGCCGCCCGGAACTGATCGAGCGCATCGCGCTGGCCTGCCGCGAAGGCCGGCAGGTGTACTGGGTGTGCACCCTGATCGAAGAGAACGACGAACTCGACGCCACCCCGGCCCAGGCCACTTACGAATCGCTGCAGGCGCTGTTGCCCGGCGTGCGGGTGGGGCTGGTGCACGGGCGGCTGAAAGCCAGCGAGAAACTGGCCACCATGGTCGCGTTCAAGGCCGGCCAGATCGACCTGCTGGTGGCCACCACGGTCATTGAAGTGGGGGTGGACGTGCCCAACGCCTCGCTGATGGTCATTGAAAATGCCGAGCGGCTCGGCCTGGCCCAGCTGCACCAGCTGCGTGGCCGGGTCGGGCGCGGCTCGGCGGTATCGCGCTGCGTGCTGCTGTACCAGGCACGCCTGTCGGCGATGGCGCGCGAGCGGCTGGAAACCATGCGGCAGACCAACGACGGCTTCGTCATCGCCGAAAAGGACCTGGAACTGCGCGGCCCCGGCGAACTGCTCGGCACCCGCCAGACCGGCCTGGCCGGCTTCCGCATGGTCGACCTGGCCCGCGACGCCGACCTGCTGCCGGACGTGCATGCGCTGGCCGAGCGGTTGCTGGGTGAGAAGCCGGACGTGGCTGACAGGGTGGTGGATAGATGGATTGGCAGCGCGGTCAGATACGCGTCGGCGTAGTCAGGCACCGCCTGGGCCGGCCAGCGGCCGGCGCTACCGAGGTTGCCTGTGGCCCGGGTACCGCCGGCCCAACCGGCGTCACCAGGGCCCGGTAGCGCCGGCCGTTGGCCGGCCCAGGCGGTGCTTCACCATGCCTTGTATTTGTCGTGCCGGGGTGCGACAGTCCCTTGCCGCTAATTCAAGACGGCACGCATGTCCAAGAAGATTCCGCTGTTGATCGACACCGATCCGGGTGTCGATGACGCCCTGGCCCTGTTGATGGCCTTTGCCGACGAACGCCACGACGTGGTCGGCCTCACCGTTGCCGCCGGCAATGTCGGCCTGGACCACACCGTCCGCAATGCGTTGAAGCTGTGCGAAGTCGCCGGCCGCGAAGACGTGCCGGTGTTCGCCGGTACCCCCGAACCGCTGGTGCACCCGTCCGTCGACGCCGCCCACGTGCATGGCGCCGACGGCTTCGGCGACGTCAACCTGCCTGCCGCGCAGCGCCAGGCCGAAGCCGAACATGCCGCGCTGGCCATCCTGCGCCTGTCCCACCAGTACGCCGGCGAGCTGTTCCTGGTCGCGCTGGGTCCGCTGACCAACCTGGCCCTGGCGCTGAAGCTGGACCCGACCCTGCCGCAGCGCGTGAAGCGCTTCCTGGTGATGGGCGGGGCGGTCACCTGCCACGGCAACATCACCCCGGCCGCCGAGTTCAACATCGCCTTCGATCCGGAAGCGGCGCACGTGGTGTTCACCGGCTTCCCGCACATCGAGGTCGCCGACTGGGAAGCCACGGTGGCCCACGGCCTGCTGCACAAGGATGTCGAAGGCTGGCTGGCCGCGGACAGCGACAAGGCCCGCTTCTATGAGCTGATCTCGCGCCAGACCCGGCTCTGGTCGGAAGACAGCCGCGGCGACCGCTGGTTTGCCGCCGATGCGCTGGCCATGGCCTGGGCGCTGCAGCCCGAGGGCGCGCTGCGGGTCGAGTCCCGGCCGCTGAATGTCGAGCTGGCCCCGGGCCATGCCCGCGGTGCTACCATTGTCGACTGGAACCGCCAGACCGGGCAGCCGGACAACACCCAGCTGCTGATGGCCTACGACCAGGGCCGCTTTGAAGCCCAGGTCCGTAGCGCGCTCGGGGTCCAGTAAGGCCGCCACGGCGGGCCTGTTCATGTAGCGCGGGTCCCGGCTTGCCCTTGGGGGTCGCCGGGACTATAATGTCGCGCTTACGTTTTTCTTTTCCAAATTTTACGGTGTGTCCATGAAGGCCGATATCCATCCGAACTACCGTGACGTCGTCTTCCAGGACGTCACCTCTGACTTCAAGATCCTGTCGCGTTCGACCATTGCGACCAAGGAAACCACGACCTGGACCGACGGTAACGAATACCCGCTGGTCAAGATCGAAATCTCCTCGGCCTCGCACCCGTTCTACACGGGTCAGCACAAGGTGATCGACACCAGCGGCCGTATCGACAAGTTCAAGCGTCGTTTCGGCAAGACCGCCGCCTGAGCTGTCACGCTGCTGCATGAAAACAACGGTCGCCCAGGCGGCCGTTGTTTTTTTTGCCTGCCTGAACCCTGCTGCCGGATGAACGGTGGTTCATAAATTGCGCCGGTCGCAGGAACGCAGTGTCTATTCCGGCCCCGTTTTGCCCCGCCAGCGCTTGCGCGCACAGGGCGTGGCGCCTGTTCGTCTACGACTTCCGTCCTAGGGCGTGGCAAATGTTGCTGTGCGATAATGACGTGATCCACAGCACAGGTTGTGGACTTCATTCACGTGCCCGCCCCACGCGCTTGGGTGGGCGCCTTCCCCTGAGGAGCGCACACAGTGTCCGATCTTGATCAGGTCACGCTCAACGCCGGCGAAAAGTCGGTTGTTCTGCCTGTCATCAAACCCACGCTCGGCAACGATTGCGTCGATATTTCGAAGTTGACCAAGGAAACCGGTCTCTTCACCTACGACTCCGGCTTCACCGCCACCGCCAGCTGCAAGTCCGCCATCACCTATATCGACGGTGACAAGGGCGTGCTGCTGTATCGCGGCTACCCCATCGAACAGCTGTCGGAAAAGTCCAGCTACGTCGAAGTGGCTTACCTGCTGATCAACGGCGAGCGTCCGAGCGCCGAGCAGCTGAAGGCCTTCACCGACGAGCTGGCGGCCGAAGCCAACGTCGACGCCTCGATCAACGCGCTGATCGCCAGCTTCGACAAGGACGCCCACCCGATGGCGATCCTGGCCGCGGCCATCGCGCAGCTGTCGGCGAAGTACCATGCTTCGCTGGACCTGTCCGACGCCGAACAGCGTCGCCAGTCCGCCGTGCGCCTGATCGCCAAGGTACCGACCCTGTCGGCGCTGATCTACCGCCACGGCAAGGGCCTGCCGGCCAACACGCCGGACACCTCGCTGGACTACGTCAGCCGCTTCCTGAAGCAGACCTTCGAGTCGGCCGACGGCCAGTACGACCTGAACCCGGACGTGGTCAAGGCGCTGGACCTGCTGTTCATCCTGCACGCCGACCACGAGCAGAA
Source organism: Stenotrophomonas sp. VV52 (assembly GCF_002893095.1). Lineage (GTDB taxonomy): Bacteria > Pseudomonadota > Gammaproteobacteria > Xanthomonadales > Xanthomonadaceae > Stenotrophomonas > Stenotrophomonas aracearum. The sequence goes on from NZ_PKQQ01000002.1 coordinate 209,202, forward strand.
CGCCTCGACCTCGACCGTCCGCCTGGTCGGTTCGACCGGTGCCAACCCGTATGCCTCGGTCGCCGCCGGCGTCACCGCGCTGTGGGGTCCGGCCCACGGCGGTGCCAACGAAGCCGTGCTGAAGATGCTCGAGGAAATCGGTTCGGCCGACAACGTCGAATCGGCCGTGCTCAAGGCCAAGGACAAGACCTCCGGCTTCCGCCTGATGGGCTTCGGCCACCGCGTGTACAAGAACTTCGACCCGCGCGCCAAGGTCATCGGTGAGATGACCAGCAAGGTGCTCAAGCAGCTGGGCGTGCAGGATCCGCTGCTCGACGTTGCGGTCAAGCTGGAACAGGCCGCGCTGCAGGACGACTACTTCGTCGCCCGCAAGCTGTACCCGAACGTCGACTTCTACAGCGGCATCATCTACAAGGCGCTGCAGATCCCGACCGAAATGTTCACCGTCATGTTCGCACTGGGCCGTACCTCCGGCTGGGTCGCGCATTGGCTGGAACAGCAGGTCGACCCGGAAATGAAGATCGGCCGTCCGCGCCAGGTCTACACCGGCAGCGACGTGCGCGACTACCAGGGCTGATCCAGCGCTGGTTGCGTCAAAAAAACACCTCCGAAAGGAGGTGTTTTTTTTTGTCCTTGCAGCAAGCGACAGGCAGCGACGTGATTGACTGAAAACTGCTCGGAACGCTTGAAATGCAGCGGTATCGCGCGCGCTGTCGCAGATCGAGCAGCGCTGCGCCGGCTTTAAGAATGCTTGCGTGTGGACACCGCAGCGCACTGCCTACCTTGGTCGACAACCTCATGCGAGGTGCACATCCATCAAGGGAGAGAACCTCATGTACCGCACTCTGAAACAGGCCGCGCTGGGCCTGGCGCTGTCTACCGCCGCACTGTCCGTCCACGCCGCCGAAGCGCACATCACCGTCTGGGCCAACGTCGACCCGACCCTGTCGCTGCTCAAGGCCGATGGCAGCGTGCTGCCCGACGCCGTGCAGATGCCCTATCGCGCAGGGCAGGGGCTGGGCAGCTGGAGCGAACGGGTGCGCGTGTTCTCCAACGACACCAGTCTGGATGTCGACGTGCGCCTGGCCGAGCCGGCCGTGCTGATGCCCAAGGTGACCGCCGCCGGTGCCACCGACATCCCGCTGGCGGTCAGCCTCAATGGTCGCGAACTGGGCGTTGCGCCCATCGCCTTCACTGCCGACCAGCTGTTCCTCGGCGCCATTCCCGGTGCCTCCATCGAAATGCCGCTGACCATCGCCCAGGCCACGCCGGGTCCGATCGCCGCGGCCGGCCTGTATGACGGCCCGGTCAGCCTGGTACTGGCGCAGAGGGCCAGCGGCCTCTGACCTGCATGCCGGCACCGCGCCCGCGCGGTCGGTGCCGGCGCTTCCGCCATGCGAATTCCTGCTTCCGCCCTGGTCCGGCTGGCGGTGGCGCTCGTGCTTGCCCCGATGGCGGCGCAGGGCAGCCCGGTGCCGGCCGGTTTCGAAGACCTGGTCAGTGGCCAGCGCGAACGTCTCGAGGTACGCGCGTTCGGTCGCTCGGCCGGCCTGTGGCCCGCCTGGGTCACGCTCGACCACATCCAGCTCGAAGACCCCGCGCAGGTCCTGGCAGCGCTGGGCCTGTCCCGCTCCGCCCAGCAGACCCTGCTGCCCGCGCTGTCGGCGCCGCTGCCGCGCGACAGCCATCTCGCCTGCGTCCACGCCCAGCCGCAACCCGGATGCGGCTGGCGCGCCCCGTCCGAGGATCCCCATCGCGTGCATGCCATCTTCGACGAAGGCGACGGTGCCCTGCTGCTGTTCCCCGCGCTGCGCTGGCTACCGCGCGAGGCGTCGGCCGACGATGGCCTGCACCGCCTCAGCGAGCACGCCGAAAACGCGCTGCTGCACCAGCAGAGCCTGACCCTCAGCGGGGGTGGCCGCGACCATGCGCTCAACGCGCATGGCAGTGCCGCGCTCGGCGTGCTGCGCAGCGGACACCTCGGGGGCAGCTGGAACTACGCGCGGCAGGAATGGCCCGGTCAACCCACGCGCGACCGCTTCCAGCTCGACGACCTGTATTACCGGCATGACCTGGCCCGGCGCCATTACCTGCAGCTGGGGCGCATGGACCGCCGCAACCTGGCCAGCAGCCAGGGGGGCCAGTTCGGGCTGGGCCTGCTGCCGCTGGAACGTTTCGACGGCGTGCGCGTGGGCACTACCCAGGCCTATGTCGATGTCGACGCCGATCCGGGCGCCGCGCCGCTTACCGTGCTGCTGTCCCGACCGGCGCGCGTGGACGCCTTCGATGGCGAGCGCCTGCTGCAGACCTTCTACCTGCCTGCCGGCGTCACCGACCTGGACACCCGCCAGTTTCCGCCCGGCAGCTACGAGGTCACCCTGCGCATCCATGAGGACGGCCGGCTGGTGCGCAGTGAGATCCAGCCGTTCTCGCGCGGCCAGGACTGGGGCGAACCCGGCCTGCAGTGGTTCGTCCAGGGCGGCCGCCAGCGTGCGCACGGGCGCGACCCCGCGAGCGGGCAGCGCGCGCTGCAGGCCGGACTGCGCCTGCCACTGGCGCGCCAGTCCGGGGCCAGCGTGGGCGTCGCCCGGATCGGCGACGGCAGCTACGCCGAACTGCGCACCGGTACCCGGCACCGCCTGCGCACGCATGACCTGCAGGCCGAGATCGGCGCCATCGCCGGCAGCGACGGCAGCCGTGGCAGCCAGCAGCAGCTGAGCGTGCGCAACCGCGCGTCCTGGAACCTGTACCGCCAGCGCATGCGTGGTGCGCGCTGCCATGACCGGCTCGGCTGTGCCGATGCCCTGAGCGCCTCAGTGAGCCTGCCGCTGGCCGGCGGCAGCCTGTATCTCGGCCACACCCGGCGGCGCAGCGCGGCGCCCGTGCGCTCCGGCTTCGCGCGCATCGCCGAGCGCACCCGCAGCGTGCAGGTGAACTACAGCCTGACCCGGCAGTGGCGCGGCATGAGCGTCAGCGCCCGGCTCGGCGCCTGGCACCAGGCCGGCGCGCGCCATGACCAGGGCGCGCAGTTCGGCGTGAGCGTGTCGCGGCTGCAGCACGCCGCCGGCAGCAGTGTGCTGCGCCGGTTCGGCATCGAAGCGCGGCAGCCGCGCCAGGGCGAACCGGAGCGCGGGCTGGTGCTGGCCCAGTCGTGGCGGCAGGAGCAGGATGGCAGCGCGCGCGAAGCCGGCGCCGAACTCGAGGTCGACGACCGCGGTGCTGTCGACGCGCTGCTCGCGCTGCGCACGTACACCCCGCTCGGGCATACCGGTGCGGTGCTGTCGCACTACCGTCAGGCGCACGCCACGGCCACCGCCTACAGCCTCAGCCATGGCTCGGCGCTGGCCCTGTCGCGGCGCGGCCTGTTCTGGGGTAGCGCCAACGGCGCCGATGCCGGGGTGGCGGTGAGCGTCGCCGCAGCCGACCTGCCGACCCTGGAGGGCGCCGCCGCCGAAGTGCAGGCCGGCGCGCAGGGACGCCAGATCCTGCGCTTCGGGCAACGCCGCCTGCTGCCGTTGAGCGGCTACCAGCGCCACCGCGTGGACGTGCACGATGTCTCCCACGCGGTGCAGGACGCCGGCGTGCGCGTGACCCGCCCGGGCACCGCGCACCAGCCGTTCCTGCTGCCGGGCCGGGTGATCGCGCTGCCGGTCGGGGTCGAAGCCACCTACACCTACATCGGCAGCGCACGCGATGCCGCTGGCAGCGCGCTGGCGGGCGCGCGCATCCTCAATGCGGCCGCGCCGCCGCTGGGGGAGGACGGCGGCTTCATCGCCGAGTTCCCGCAGCGCGAAGCGGTGCTGTACCTGCTGCGGCAGCAACAGCTGCTGCAGTGCCCGTTGCAGGTGCGCGAACAGCGCAGCGTGGTCCTGCTGGTCGGGCCGCTGGCCTGCGCGCCGCTGGAGCGCGACGCGCTGCCCGAGCACATCAGCCAGCAGCCGCGGGTCCAGCATCTGCTCGATGCGGCCGCGCCGATCGCACTGGGTAGCCGGTGAGCCGCATCGTGTCCCGGCGGGCCGCCTTCGGCCTGGCATTGATGCTGCTGGCAGGGCCGGCCGCCGCGCAGCGTCCGCCGGTGACCCTGCCGACTCCGGGAACCACCGTCACCACGCATCACCACGCGTTCGACCGGGCCGCGCCGCAGCCGCTGCAGCTGTGGGCGCCGCGCACCGTGCTCGGTTTCCAGGAAGTGGAGCATGGGCACGGACGGATCCATGTGACCTGCACGGACACGCCGGCGCGCGGCCGCTGCCCGCGCACCGACAGCGGCGAAGGCCCGACCGGGCGCAGCCCGATCCAGCTGGAGTTCCACGAACAGCGCAGTGGCCAGCGCCGCGACATCGGCGTCATCGGCTGGCTGGAGCGGGTCGAATGGGAGCGCGCCTGCAGCAGCGACTACTGGGACAAGTCGGAGTACCCGGTGTGGACCTCGGCCACCCGCGAGTGCCACGTTGCGCCCGCCGGCACCGCCGCGACGCTGGAGATCGCGGGCCGCGACATCGCGCAGCTGGTGGCCGGCCGCTGGCGGGCCGAGCTGCACCTGGACGTGCGCAGCGGCCTGGGCGGCGCGGTGCTGGGTCGGCATGTGTTCGTGCTGGAGGTGACCGTCACCGATCCCGAGCGCGCCGCGATCCACTTTCCCGAACATGGCGCCTCGGTCGCGCCGATGGACCTGCAGCTGCAGAGGCGCAGCCGGCCGCTGCCAGCCAGCGTCGGCGGGGAAGGGGTGCTGGACATGTGCCTGTACGACGGCCTGGGCTCGCTCAGCAGCCAGCTGGTACTGGTCGCGCGTGACGGCGGCCCCGAAGCGCCGGGACGACCGCACGGTTATTTCTCGGTCTGGCATCAGCGTGGCGGGCGCGCCGCGCATGAGCGGATCGATTACCGCCTGCACCTGCTGCACGCGGGCCGGCGCATCGACCTGGCGCATGACGAGCACACCGTACTGGACGGGATCGACAGCGCCGAGCTGCGGCCGGTGCTGCTGCCGGGCATGGAGCAGGCCGTGCACTGCGTGCCCACGCCGCTGACCTTCCTGACCCCGCCATTTCCCGCTGCGGACAAACGCGATGGCCGCTACCAGGGCGAGCTGAGCCTGGAAATGCGCCTGCCGACCCATCGCCCCTGAATCCCATCGAGACTTCCCATGCGCCTGCACCGTACTGTTTTCCTGCTTCTTTTCGTGTTGTTCGCCGCTCCGGTGTCGGCCAACCTGGACGTGCACCCCATGCGCGTGCACGTCGACAGCGGGCGCACCACCAGCATCCGCGTGCATGCGCAGTCGCCGCGCACCCAGTACGTCCGCGCCACGGTCAAGCGCGTGGTCGACCCCGCGGGCGACGCCGAACACGAGGTCGACGAACCGCCCGGCGATGCTGCCGCACTTGCGGTCACCCCGGGCATGTTCGCGCTGGCCGGCGGCGGCAGCCGCCTGGTGCGGGCGATCGCGCTGGCGCCGGTGGCCGAGGAAACCGCGTTCCGTGTGTACTTCGAAGGGGTGCGTGGCGAAGACCCGGACGCATCGGCGGAGGTGGGGCCCACCGCCAGCGCCACCATCGGGGTCAGCCTGGTGTGGGGCGTGCTGGTCAACGTGCTGCCCGCAGACGGACGCGTCGCGATGCAGCTGCTCGACGGTGCCCTGCACAACCGCGGCACGTTGCGGCTGGGCATCCGCCGCATCGAACAGTGCGTCGCCGGCGCCTGCACCACCCACGACATCGAGCGCAGCGTCTATCCCGGCGCTGCGCTGGCGCTGCCTTTCCAGCCGGCAGCCGGCGCGCGGCTGCGCGTGGACTACCGGCTCAGCCGCGACGGCTATCGCGAACACCAGCAGGTCCTGCTGCCTTGAAGGGAACCACCATGTACCGTTTTGAACACGCACTTTCCCGGCGCCGCCGCGCCCGCCTTGCCGCCGCGCTGATCGTGGGGCTGCCGGGGGCAGTCGCGGCCACGCCGCCGCTCGTATCCAGCCCGGCCGGCGTGGAGGTGCGCGACGACGACGCGCCTGCGTCTGCGCGCGCGCTGTCGTTTGCCGGCGGGCTGGGGGTCGGGGTCGGCGTGGCCGGGGTGTTCGGCCGCGACCACGTACGCGAGCGCGTGGTCCAGTGCCCGGCACCGCCGCCGCCAACGCCGGCCGAAGGCGTGCTGCCGCCGGGATGGTCCGACGCGCTCTGGCAGGTCAACGACAATGGCCAGCGGATCGCCCGCAACCGACGCGACATCGACCTGCTGCGCGACAGCGTGCAGGCGGTGGTGCCGGTGGTGCCCGACCTGAGCGATGTAGTGCGCTTCGACAAGGACGCCACCGTGCACCTGCGTGGCGCACGCCTGATCGCCCTTGGCGAGGGCGATGTGGGCCCCGACAGCCGCCACGCGGTCAACGGAACGCAGCTGTATGCCACCGAAAAGCGGGTCGCGGCGCTGGAGTACACCCAGTTGTATGCGCGGGTCGGTGCCGACGACGAGAGCTTCCCCGCCTACGCCGGGCACTTGAGCACCGCAATGGGCAGCGACGCCCGCGCAGAGGCCTCGGGTTCGACCGCGATCGGCAGTTATGCCACCGCGCGCGGCAGCAATTCGGTGGCGCTCGGGCGTGCCGCGATCATCCTGGAAGGGGCGCACGACGGCTTCGCACTCGGTTCGCGCTCGCGCGTGCTGGCCGAGAACGGCATGGCCATCGGCGCCTCCACCCAGGTCTGGGAAGGCGCCCACGACAGCGTGGCACTGGGCTTCGGCTCGATCGTGCAGCGACCGTTCGAAGTGTCGGTGGGCGGGCAGGGCATCCGTCGGCGGATCACCAATGCGATGCCCGGCATCGCCCCTGACGACGTGGTGTCGCTACGGCAGCTCTCGGACCTGGCAGGGGTGATCGGCACCGGCGTCAACGCCGAAGGCGGCGTGCGCGGCCTGCGCTTTGCGGTGCAGGGCCGGTATCACGGCACGGTCTCCAGCGCGCTGGATGCGCTGGACTACGCCGTGAGTGCCGCGCATGACCGGATGGGCGGGATCGACCAGCAGGTCAGCGCGCTGGCCGCGCAGCAGGGCAGTGACGGGCAGGGCAGTGCAGACGTGGAGGCGGCGCCCATGCTGGCGGCGTCCGTGGAGCCAACCGCTGATGCAGACCGCGAGGCAGAGGCCGCAGCGCCTGCGCCGGTGTCCGGCGCAGGTCCGGCCGAGTCTGCGCCGGTAAGCGTGCAGCAGGCCACCGCGCCCCTGCCGCCGGTCGACACGCGTGCCGTGGACGACGCGGTGCAGCGCGCCAACGCCTACACCGACCAGGCGATGGTCGGCGTCGACCGCCGCTTCGACCGGCTCGACCGGCGCATGAACCGCATGGCGGCGATGGGCAGCGCACAGGCGGCGATGGCGATGAACACCGCCGGGCTGCCTACCTGGAACCGGCTCGGCGCGGGCGTCGGCCATGCCGATGGCGAGTCCGCGCTCGCAGTGGGCTACCAGCGCGTGCTGGACCGCCGCGCCACCACCACCTTCAGCCTCAACGGCGCCTTCAGCCAGGGCGGCGAGAGCACCGTGGCGGTGGGCGTGGGCATCGGGTGGTAGGCGCGCGGCGCACGGCGTGTGTACGTGCGCAGGGTCATGGCTTTGACACGCGTGGCGTGTCACTACGATCCTTGGTCGCTTGGGATTGGGGTCGAACGTTGATGGTGGGTTGCAGGCGCTGACCGTCGAACGTTGATGGTTGGCTGCACCCGCCGCGTAGGGACACGCCATGCGTGTCCTGGCCGTCACACGGAAGGTGTATTGTCGGTGGCAGGTCGTAAAGGGGAGATTCGCTCATGCATCGTGCACGACAGCATGCCGAGAGCCAGACCCGCGAACGCCGCCACCGGCTTGCCCACGAGGCAGCCCGGTTGATGGCCGAAGGCGGAATCCGCGACTACCACCAGGCCAAACTGAAGGCCGCCGGGCGCCTGGGCATCCATGATGATGCCTCGCTGCCGCGCAATACCGAGATCGAAGACGCCCTGCGCGAGTACCAGCGCCTGTTTGCCGGTGCAGGGCATGGCACGCAGCTGCGCCAGCGCCGCGAGGCCGGGCTGCGCGCACTGGAGTTTCTGCATGGCTTTTCCCCGCGCCTGTGCGGCCCGGTCCTGGACGGCACTGCCGACGCCAACAGCCCCGTGCAGCTGCAGGTGCATAGCGATGACGTCGACGCCGTGCAACGCTTCCTGGAAGAGCACCGGATCCCTGCCGAGTCGCGCATGCGGCGGCTGCGGCTGGACCGCGAACGCACGCTGGATGCACCGGTATGGGTGTTCAGCGCCGAAGGGCTGACCTTCGACGTGGCGGTGCTGCCCTACGACGCACTGCGCCAGCCACCACTGTCGAGCATCGACGAACGACCGATGCGGCGCGCTTCGGCCGCGCAGTTGCGCACACTGCTGGCCGAAGACGAGATCAGGGGCTACCTGGACAGCCCCTGATCCTCAGAAAATGTCGAACGCTGCGTCGTCGGCCTGTTGGGTCTGGGTGTTGAAGTCGTACTCGGCGAGCTTCTCCATGTCCTCCACCTTGACCCATTCGGTAGCGCCGTTGAGCGTGGCCTGCACCATCCCGGTCGGCGGCTCGTTCTGCGCCACCGGGGTGTCCTTCATCGCCACCCGCATGTAGTCGATCCAGATCGGCAGTGCCGCACGGCCGCCGTATTCGCGGTAGCCCAGCGAACGGAAGTCGTCGCGGCCCACCCACACGGTGGTGACGTACGGGCCACCGAAACCGGAGAACCAGGCATCGCGGTGGTCGTTGGTGGAGCCGGTCTTGCCGCCCACGTCCTCGCGGCCGAGCACCTTGGCTGCGGTGCCGGTACCGCGCTGGACCACGTCGCGCATCATCGAGACCAGCTGGTAGGCGGTGCGCGCATCGATCGCCCGCGGCGCGGTGCGGGCGTTGGGGTCGACCGGCACCACCGGCGCGGCGGCCTGCTCGGGTGCGGGCGCACCGGCCGGGGCCGGCGCGGCGGCCGCGCCGAAGTTGAAGCCGTCCACCACCTGGCTGACCGGCGCACCGCCGCTGGTGCCCACGCACTCGCGGCAGGCACGGGCCGGGTTTTCCTTGAACACCAGATTGCCGTCGCGGTCGCTGACCTGGTCGATCAGCCAGGTATCCACGCGCGAACCGCCGTTGGCGAACACCGCATAGCCGCGTGCCACCGACAGCGGGGTCAGCGACGCGGTGCCCAGCGACATCGACAGGTTCGGCGGCAGCTCGGCCTCGGCGAAGCCGAACTCGCTGATGTACTTGCGCGCGTACTCCACGCCCATGCCGTCGAGCAGGCGCACCGACACCAGGTTGCGCGACTGCACCAGCGCCTCGCGCAGGCGCATCGGCCCGCGGAAGCCGCCGCCGTCGTTCTGCGGCTGCCAGGTCTTGCCGCGGCGGTCGCGGAACACCACCGGGGCGTCCAGCACGATCGAGGCCGGATTGAAGCCTTTGTCGAAGGCGGCCGCGTAGATGAACGGCTTGAAGCTCGACCCCGGCTGGCGGCGCGCCTGGGTGGCGCGGTTGAACTTGTTGCCGGAGAAGCTGAAACCGCCCACCAGCGCCTTCAGCGCGCCGCTCTGGGCGTCCAGCGAGACCAGCGCGGACTGGCCGCGCGGAATCTGGTCCAGCAGCCACTGGCCTTCCTTCTCGCCGGTGCGCACGCGCACGATGTCGCCGCGCTGGACCAGCTTGCCCGGGGTCTTGTTGGTCCACTTGGCCGCCGAGGCCGGCAGCACCACCTCGGTGCGGTTGGCCAGCACCACCGTGGCGCTGCCGTCGGCGCCGGTGGAGGCCACGATGGCCGGCAGCAGCCCGGACTGGGCGCTGATCCCGCGCAGATGGGCCGCCAGCGCCGCCGCATCGTCGCCCGCGCCCAGCGCCACCTGCTGTTCCACCCCGTGCCAGCCATGCCGGTGGTCGTACTGCAGCAGGCCGTCGCGCACCGCCAGGTTCGCCGCCGCCTGCATCTCGGCGTTGATGGTGGTGGTGACGTGGTAGCCCTTGTTGAGCACGTCCCCGCCGAAACGGGCGATCATTTCCTGGCGGACCAGCTCGGCCACGTACGGCGCGTCGACCTGCACCGGCGGCTCATGCGCAGTGGCGTGCATCGGTACCGCCTTGGCCGCGTCGGCCTCGGCCTGGCTGATGAAGCCCAGGTTGGCCATGCGCTGCAGCACGTAGAAGTCGCGGCGCTCGCGGGCGCGCTCGGGGTTGCTGATCGGGTTGCCGCTGGAGGGGAACTTGGGGATGCCGGCCAGCGAGGCCATCTCGTCCAGGTCCAGCTCGGCCAGGGTCTTGCCGTAATAGAACTGGGCCGCCGCGGCCACGCCGTAGGACCGGTTGCCGAAGAAACTCTTGTTCAGGTACAGCTCGAAGATCTCGTCCTTGCTCAGTTCCTGCTCGATCTTGCGCGCCAGCAGGATCTCGGCCAGCTTGCGGGTGTAGCTGTACTCCGAGCTCAGGAAGAACTGCCGGGCCACCTGCTGGGTGATGGTCGACCCGCCGGGGACGCGCTTGTCGTTGGTGGTGGCCAGCAGCCAGACCGCGCGGGCGATGCCCTTGTAGTCCACCCCCCCGTGCTCATAGAAGCGGGCGTCCTCGGTGGCCAGGAAGGCCTGCTTGAGGCGCTCGGGGACCTCCTTCATGGTGATCGGGGTCCGCCTGGACTCGCCGAACACCGCCATCAGCTGGCCGTCGGCCGCATAGACGTACATCGGCTCCTGCATCTCGATGTCGCGCAGGGTCTGGACGTCCGGCAGCCGCGCGGAAATGGCGTAGTACAGGCCGCCGGCGACCGCTGCGCCGATCAGGGCCAGGACCAGGAAAACCACCAGCATCCAGCGCAGCCAGCGTCGAAGACGAGTCATCAGTGACAGATTCCGATTGCGAATTTCGTGGCCGCAGAGTATAGATTACGCAAGGGAACGGCTGGGGTTGTTCCCGGGGAGAGCATTTCGGTGACCGTCAGGGGACGGGCAAAGCGTGCGCTGTTGCGCGTTTTGGACGTTGGCTGTTGCCATTTGCAAAAAAAACGTTATTAATGCGCGGACGCAGGTTATGCGTTCAAGTGCCCGTCGGCAGGGGAGAAACCGTGGGGCTTATCCCAAAAAGCCAGTCGCCGCTCATCGGCGTCGACATCAGTTCGACTGCAGTAAAGCTTCTGCAGCTTTCCCGCAGTGGCAATCGTTTCCGTGTGGAACATTACGCTGTGGAACCACTTCCGCCGAATGCGGTGGTGGAAAAGAACATCGTGGAAGTGGAGGCCGTGGGTGAGGCCATCCGCCGCGCGGTGAACCGTTCCGGTACCAAGGCCCGGCATGCCGCCGCAGCCGTGGCCGGCTCTGCGGTCATCACCAAGCTCATCCCGATGCCGGCCGACCTGGACGAGAACGACATGGAAGCCCAGGTCGAGCTCGAAGCGGTCAACTACATCCCCTACCCGATCGAGGAAGTGAACCTCGACTTCGAGGTGCTCGGAGCGATCCCCAACAACCCGGAAATGGTCCAGGTCCTGTTGGCGGCCTCGCGCTCGGAGAACGTGGAGCTGCGCCAGTCGGCGCTGGAACTCGGTGGCCTGACCGCCCGGGTGATGGACGTGGAGGCCTTCGCGGTCGAAAACGCCTTCGCCCTGGTGGCCAGCGAACTGCCGATCGCCAGCGATGGCGTGGTCGCGCTGGTCGACATCGGCGCCACCATGACCACCCTGAACGTGCTTCGCGGCGGGCGCAGCCTGTACAGCCGTGAGCAGGTGTTCGGCGGCAAGCAGCTCACCGACGAGGTCATGCGCCGCTATGGCCTGACCTACGAGGAAGCCGGACTGGCCAAGCGCCAGGGCGGGCTGCCGGAAAGCTACGAGATGGAAGTGCTCGAGCCGTTCAAGGAAGCCACGGTCCAGCAGATCAGCCGCCTGCTGCAGTTCTTCTACGCGGGCAGCGAGTTCAATCGGGTCGACCACATCGTGCTGGCCGGCGGTTGCGCGGCGCTGGCCGGCCTTCCGGAAATGGTGGAAGAGCAGTTGGGCGTGGCGACCGTGGTGGCCAACCCGCTGGCGCAGATGACGCTGGGCCCGAAGGTGCAGGCACATGCCCTGGCCCAGGACGCCCCGGCGCTGATGATTGCCACCGGGCTGGCGCTGAGGAGCTTCGACTGATGGCAAGAATCAATCTATTGCCCTGGCGCGCCGAACGGCGCAAGCAACGCCAGCGCGAGTTCATGACCATGCTGGGCTTCGCCGCCATCGCCGGCGTCGTGCTGTCGGCGCTGATCTGGTTCTACTACGACCGCCAGATCAGCGGCCAGGAAGATCGCAACACGTTCCTGCAGACCGAGATCGCCAAGGTCAAGGAGCAGAACAAGGAGATCGACCGCCTGGACCGCCAGCGCGATCGCCTGCTGGCCCGCAAGAAGGTGATCGAACAGCTGCAGGCCAAGCGTTCGCAGATGGTGCACCTGTTCGACGCGCTGGTCCGGACCATCCCCGATGGGCTGGTACTGACCGCGCTGAAGCAGGAAGGCGACATCCTGACCCTGGAAGGCCGCACCCAGTCCAACGCCCGGGTCAGCGCCTACATGCGCAACCTGGAAAGCTCGGGCTGGATGACCAAGCCGGAACTGTCGGTGATCGAAGCCCGCAAGCCGGAAGAAGAGAAGGACAAGGTGGTGGGCCCGGTCGCGGACATCTCGGCACTGCCGTACGTGTTCGTGGTCAAGGTGACGCTGCCGGCACAGAGCGAAGCGGTCGACGGCCTGGCGCCGGACGGCAGCGCGGTCACGCCGGGTGCCGACCCGAACGCCGCACCGGCCACCGCGCCGGCCGTGGCACCGCTGGCCCCGGCACCGGGCACCGCGCCGGCACCTGCCGATGCACCGGCACCGGCTCCGGCCGCACCGGCACCCGCTGGCAGCCGCATCGTTCCTGCCCCGGCCACGCAACCGGCGGCGTCCAGCGCGCCGCAGAAGGGGGCCGCATGAGCAAGAAAGTCAACATGAAGGACCTGGACTTCAACAACATCGGCAGTTGGCCGCAGCAGGCCAAGATCGTCTTCTGCGCGCTGCTGTCGCTGCTGATCATCGTCCTGGCCTGGTTCGTCCTCATCAGCGGCAAGCGCGAAGAGCTTGAGACCCTGGAACGCACCGAAGTCGGCCTGCGCGCGGACTTCGAGAAGGAACAGGGCCGCGCGGTCAACCTGGAGCCGCTGAAACAGCAGCTGGCCCAGATGGAGCAGGTGCTGCAGCAGATGCTGCGCCAGCTGCCCAGCAAGACCGAAATGCCGGACCTGATCATCGACATCTCGCAGACCGCGTTGTCCAGCGGCCTGGTCAACGAGCTGTTCCAGCCCGGTGAGGAAGTGCCCAAGGAGTTCTACGCCGAGAAGCCGATCGCCCTGCGCATGGTGGGCAGCTACCACCAGTTCGGTGCCTTCGTCAGCGGCGTGGCCTCGCTGCCGCGCGTGGTCATCCTGACCATGCACGACATCAACCTCAAGCCCAAGGACCCCAAGACCGGCATCACCGCACGCAGTGGCGCGCTGGAGCTGTCCGGTACGGTCAAGACCTACCGGTACCTGGACGACGTGGAAATGGAAGCGCAGGAAAAAGCCGCTGCCCAGACCGCCGCTGCGAACGGAGGCAAGCCATGAACCTTGCCCGTACCGCACGGCTCTGTGGCCTGCTGATGCTGGTCCTGCTGGCAGGCTGCGCACGCAGCATCACCAGCACGCCCGGCGATGCGCCCAACCTGGAAAAGTGGACCGCCGACGTGCGTGCACGTCCGGCACCGCCGCTCGAACCGCTGCCGGTCATGCAGCAGTTCGAGACCTTCGAGTACTCCGCACAGGGCATGCGTGACCCGTTCACCGACGCCTGGGCCAACCCCCAGGCCGGTGGCTCGGGCCTGCGCCCGGATCCGAACCGCCGCAAGGAGCCGCTGGAAGCCTTCCCGCTGGACGCCTTGGACATGGTCGGTTCGATCGGCAACGGTGGCGGACTGGTCGCGCTGGTGATGGCACCGGACAAGGTCACCTATCGGGTGCGTCCGGGTGTCTACATGGGGCAGAGCGATGGTCGCGTGACCGGGGTCTTCGAAGACCGGATCGAACTGATTGAACTGGTGCCGGATGGCGCGGGCGGCTGGCTGGAACGGCCTGCATCGATCGCGCTTGAAGATCAATGAATGATTATGGGGATAGCACGATGACCTTTTCCAACGCCATGCTGCAGCGCTCCGTCCGGCGCCCGAAGCTGATCCACCTGTGCGCGCTGGGAGTCGCGCTCATGGTGGCCAATGGCACGCTGCTGGCGGCCACGCCGGCCGCAGCGGCAACCACCCAGGGGGCCGGCGCCACGCCGGCCGTCGCACCGGCTTCGCTGGCGGTGTCCAAGATCGACTTCAAGCGCGGTGAAGACGGCAGCGGCCGCCTGATCCTGCAGTTCGACGGTGCCGGCGCCAACCCGGACCTTCGCACCCAGGGCAACAGCGTCGTGGTCGACATCGGCAACGCGACCCTGCCGGACACCCTGCAGAAGTCGATCAACGTGGTCGATTTCGCCACCCCGGTGCAGCGCATCGACCCGAAGCCGTATGGCGGCGGTACCCAGCTGGTGCTCAACACCAGCACCGCGTTCGAGTCGCTGGCCTACCAGACCGGCAATGAGTACGTGGTCGAGATCAGCCCGCGCAAGAGCGCCCCGGCCACCGGTGCGATCACCGCGACCACGGTGACCCAGGCGGCTGCCGCGGTTGCCCAGCGCGGGTACAGCGGCAAGCCGGTGACCTTCAACTTCCAGGACGTGCCGGTGCGCACCGTGCTGCAGTTGATCGCCGAAGAGTCCAACCTGAACGTCGTGGCCTCCGACAGCGTCGCCGGCAACGTCACCCTGCGCCTGGTCAACGTGCCGTGGGACCAGGCACTGGACATCGTGCTGCGTGCCAAGGGCCTGGACAAGCGTCGCGAAGGCGGCGTGATCTGGGTCGCGCCGCAGCCGGAGCTGGCCAAGTTCGAGCAGGACAAGGAAGACGCGCGCATCGCCATCGACCAGCGCGTGGACCTCGTCACCGAATACGTCCAGATCAACTATCACAACGCCGCGCAGATCTTCAAAGCGCTGACCGAAGCCAAGGGCATCGGCGGCGGCAGCGGTGGCGGTGGTGGTGGCGGTGGTGGCAGCACGTCGCAGGAAGACAGCGGCTTCCTGTCCTCGCGCGGTCGCCTGGTGGCCGACGAACGTACCAATACGCTGATGATCAGCGACATTCCGAAGAAGGTCGCGCGCATGCGCGAGCTGATCAGCGTGATCGACCGCCCGGTCGACCAGGTGTTGATCGAAAGCCGCATCGTGATCGCCACCGACACCTTCGCGCGTGAGCTGGGTGCCAAGTTCGGCATCACCGGCAGCCGCGACAACGT
This sequence comes from Stenotrophomonas sp. VV52, assembly GCF_002893095.1. Classification (GTDB taxonomy): domain Bacteria; phylum Pseudomonadota; class Gammaproteobacteria; order Xanthomonadales; family Xanthomonadaceae; genus Stenotrophomonas; species Stenotrophomonas aracearum. Next base: position 224,609 of record NZ_PKQQ01000002.1, read on the forward strand.
CTACTTCAGCGGCAATACCACCACCAACCACAGCAACATCACCAGCGACGGCGAGAACGCCACCGAGTACCAGGAAGCGCTGAACGAGTGGGCGGCAGGTGGCGGTACCGGTCCCGTGCCGGTGCGCCCGCCGCGCACCATCAACACCGGTGGCCTGAACTGGAACCTGCCGGTCGCAAGCACCCTTAACCCGGGTTCGCTGGCACTGTCGATCCTCAACGCCGGCTACCTGCTGGACGTGGAGCTCTCGGCCATGCAGCAGGAATCGCGTGGTGAGGTGATCTCCAACCCGCGCGTGGTCACCACCAACCAGCGCGAAGCGGTGATCAAGCAGGGTAAGGAAATCGGCTACGTCACCATCACCGGTGGCACCGGCGGCCAGGCAGCGACCCCGAACGTGCAGTTCAAGGAAGTGCTGCTGGAACTGAAGGTCACCCCGACCATCACCAACGACAACCGCGTGTTCCTGAACATGTCGGTCAAGAAGGATGAAGTCGAAAGCTACATCGTGCTGGAAGGCTACGGCCAGGTGCCGACGATCAACCGCCGCGAAGTCAACACCGCGGTGCTGGTCGACGATGGCCAGACCGTCGTGATCGGTGGCGTGTACGAGTTCACCGACCGCAACAGCGTCAACAAGGTGCCGTTCCTGGGCGACGTGCCGTTCCTCGGCAACCTGTTCAAGAAGCGCAGCCGCAACAAGGACAAGGCTGAACTGCTGGTCTTCGTCACCCCGAAGGTGCTGCGCGTGGCCAAGACCAACTGAGTCCTGCCACCGGAGTACAGCGAAAGGGCCGCCACCGTGCGGCCCTTTTCGCGTTCAGGCAATCTTGATCCCGCAGCCGGGCCGGGCCTGCCATCATGGGTGCGGAACCTTACGCCTGTCGCGTGGTCAGATGGACCCATGAACCTGCCACCCCCCATGCCCGCACCCGACCCCACGCCCGTTGCCCCGACCCCGGAGCACGACCGCCTGCACGACGGCTTCCGCGCACTGCGCACGGCGCTCTCTGCCGAGATCGTCGGCCAGGACGCGCTGGTCGAACGCCTGCTGACCGCGCTGCTGGCCGACGGCCACCTGCTGGTCGAAGGCGCGCCCGGCCTGGCCAAGACCACCGCCATCCGCGCCCTCGCGGCGCGGTTGGAGGCCGATTTCTCCCGGGTCCAGTTCACCCCCGACCTGCTCCCGGCCGACCTGACCGGCACCGAGATCTGGCGCCCGCAGGAAGGCCGCTTCGAATTCGTCCCCGGCCCGATCTTCCACCCGATCCTGCTCGCCGATGAAATCAACCGCGCCCCGGCCAAGGTGCAGTCGGCCCTGCTCGAGGCGATGGGCGAACGCCAGGTCACCGTCGGCCGGCACACCTACGCGCTGCCCAAGCTGTTCCTGGTGATGGCAACCCAGAACCCGATCGAGCAGGAGGGCACCTTCCCGCTGCCCGAAGCCCAGCTCGACCGGTTCCTGATGCACGTCCGGATCGGCTACCCCGACTCCACCGCCGAAGCCGAGATCCTGCGGCTGGCGCGCGATCGCGCCCGCGACGCCTTGGGCACGCCGGCCCCCGCCCCGTCGCGGATGCCGCTGGACGATGTGTTCGCCGCACGCCGCGCGATCCTCTCGCTGCACATGGCGCCCGCGCTGGAGCGCTACCTGATCGAACTGGTGCTGGCCACACGCGACCCGGCCCGCTACGACCCGGCGCTGGCGCGTCGCATCGCCTGGGGGGCAAGCCCGCGCGGCTCGATCGCGCTGGAGCGCTGCGCGCGTGCCCGCGCCTGGCTGGCCGGCCGCGACTTCGTCACCCCCGACGACGTGCGCAGCGTGGCGCCCGATGTCCTGCGCCACCGCGTGCTGCCCAGCTACGAAGCCACGGCCGAAGGCTGGGACGGCGAACGCCTGGTGGCCGAACTGCTGGCCCGCGTGCCGGTGCCCTGAGCCCGGCATGCACGGTCCCGACGACACTTCGGCCACGGCGCTGGCAGGCGATGGCGTGCAGCCGAGCCTGGCCGAGCTGGTGGCGCTGCGCGGCAGCGCGCACCGGCTCGCACCGGCGCGGCGCGGACGCCTGGCCCATGCCGGCCAGGCGCCGTCGCCGATGCGCGGGCGTGGCATGGAGTACGCCGAGTCTCGCGAGTACGTGCCCGGCGACGATGCGCGGCACATCGACTGGCGGGTAACCGCGCGCACCGGCCGTGCCCACACCAAGCTGTTCCAGGCCGAACGCGAACGCCTGACCCTGCTGGTGGCCGACACCGACCCGGTGCTGTACTTCGGCACCCGCGTGCGCTTCAAGTCCGTGCAGGCCGCCCGCGTCGGCGCGGTCGCGGCATGGCTGGCGCAGCGCCAGGGCGACCGCCTCAGCGCCCTGCGCGGCAGCCGCAGTGAAGCGCTGATCGCACCTGCCGGTGGCACCCGTGGCGTGCTGCGCGTGCTCGACGCGTTGACCCGCTGGTATGCGGCGCCGCCCGCCGATGACGCCGGCCTGGACAGCGCCCTCCAGCAGGCCGCACGGGTGCTTCGACCCGGCGCCCGGGTGGTGGTGCTGGCCGATCCTGCGCGCGCGGCCGCCATCGACATTCCGCGCTGGACCGCACTGGCCATGCACCACGAAGTACAGCTGATGCTGCTGGCCGACCCGCTGGAACTGGCACCGCCCGACGCCGTGCTGCCGTTCCTGTCGCAGGGACGCCCGGTGGTGCTCGACCTGCACGACAGCGCCGTGCGCGCGCACTGGCATGCCCGTTTCGTGGAACCGCTGGAAGCGCTGCAGCGCAGCCTCGGCGCGCGCCGCATCCAGGTGCACGTGGTGAGCACCGACGACGCCAGCGACTGCTGGCTGGGCCGGCTGCCGTCGGCGGTGGTGGCATGAGCACGGCCACCTCGCTGCCGCTGCGCGACGTGCACCTGCCCCCGTACCCGTCGTGGTGGCCGCTGCCGCTGGGCTGGTGGCTGGTGCTGGGCGTGCTCGCCCTCGTCGTGCTCGCGCTGTGGGCCTGGCGCGCACTGCGTCGTCGTCGCGAGCGGCGTTGGCTGCAGCTGTTCGACACGACCGTCGAGGACGCCGCGCCGGGCACAGCCCAGGTGGCGGCCATCGCCGAACTGCTGCGCCGCGCCGCGCGCCGTCGGCAGGCCGGTGCCGAGCTGCTGCAGGGCCAGGCCTGGCTGGAATTCCTCGATGCCCCCGGCAGCCGCGCATTCTCCGACGGCGACGGCCGCCTGCTGCTCGACGGCGCCTACCGTCCCACGCTCGCCCCTGACGAGGTGGACAGGCTGCGCAGCCTGGCGCGGGCGCGTTTCCTGACCCTGGCCAGCGGGCGCAAACGATGATGTCGCAGGACCTGGTATCGCTGTTGCCGTGGCTGGACGACCTGGCCTGGCCATGGGCGTTGCTGGCGCTGCCGTTGCCGTGGTTGATGCGCTGGTGGCCGCGTCGCGCGGTGGCCGGGCCCGCGCTGCGCGTGCCGTATGCCGCGGGCGCGCTGGCCGACCTCGGCCAGGCCCACGGCGTCGCCGCCTGGCGCATCGGTCGGCTGCTGCTGTGGCTGGCCTGGGCCTGCCTGTGCATGGCGCTGGCCCGGCCGCAGCAGCTGGGCGAACCGATCGCACCGCCGCAGCAGGGCCGGCAGATGATGCTCGCGGTGGACGTCTCCGGCAGCATGAGCGAGCCGGACATGACCCTGGGCAACCAGATCGTGCCGCGCCTGTCCGCCGCCAAGGCGGTGCTGGCCGACTTCCTGGACCGCCGCGCCGGCGACCGGGTCGGCCTGCTGATCTTCGGCGAACGCGCCTACACGCTGACCCCGATCACCGCCGACCTGACCACCGTGCGCAACCAGCTCACCGACAGCGAGGTCGGCCTGGCCGGCCGCGATACCGCGATCGGCGACGCGATCGCGCTGGCGGTCAAGCGACTGCGCGAGCAGCCCGAAGGCCAGCGCGTACTGATCCTGCTCACCGACGGGGTGAGCAATGCCGGGGTGCTGCCACCGCTGCGCGCGGCCGAGCTGGCCAAGGCCGAAGGGGTGCGGGTGTACCCGGTGGCGTTCGGTGGCGACGGCGGCATGAGCCTGTTCGGCGTGCAGATCGCGGCAGGGGAGGATCCGGTCGACGAAGCCACCCTGCGCCGCATTGCCGAGCTCACCGGCGGGCGCGCCTTCCGTGCACGCAACACCGACGAACTGGCCGGCATCTATGCCGAGCTGGACCGGCTGGAACCCATCACCGCCGCCGGTGCCGCGGTGCGCCCGCGCATCGAGCGTTACGGGTGGCCGCTGGCGCTGGCGATGCTGCTGGGCGCACTGGCCTGGCTGCTGCCAAGGCGCTGGGCATGAACCTGATGAATGTACCGCTGCACCTGGCACGCCCCGAGGCACTGTGGGCGCTGGCCGCGTTGCCGCTGATCGCGCTGCTCTGGTCCTGGCGCCGGCGTCGCAGCAGCGTATGGCGACACAACGTTGACGCGCACCTGCTGCCGCACCTGCTGGTCGCCGGCGGCCGCCGCGCATGGGGCGGCCTGCTGCTGTTGCTGCTCGGTTGGACGCTGGCCGTATTGGCGCTGGCCGGCCCGGGCTGGCGGCAGTTGCCGCAGCCGTTGTGGCAGGCGCCGGCCCCTCTGGTCGTGGCCCTGGACCTGTCCTCGCGGGTTACCGCGACCGACCTGCCGCCGTCGCGCCTGCTGCAGGCGCGCGCCAAGCTGGCCACCCTGCTGCGCGAGCGCAGTGGCGGCGAGCTGGCCCTGCTTGCCTATGCCGACGACGCGTACACGGTGGCGCCGTTGACCGGCGACCGCGCCAATGTGGCCCTGTACCTCGACGCCCTCGCGCCGGACGTGATGCCGCGCGATGGCCAGCGCGCCGACCGTGCCATCGAAGCCGCCGTGCTGTTGCTGCAGCAGTCGGGCGCCAAGGGCGGCGACATCCTGCTGCTGACCGACCGCGCCGACGACGCGGCACGTGCCGCCGCCGCGTCTGCACGCGCGCAGGGCTTCCAGGTCTCGGTGCTGGGGCTGGGCACGCCGTCCGGCGCCGCCTACCGCAGCAGCGACGGGCAGATCGAACGCGCCCAGCTGGAGCCGGGCAGCCTGCGTGCAGTGGCCGACGCCGGCGGCGGCCGCTACGCCGCCGTGGCCAACGACGAGGGCGACCTGCGCGCGCTGGGCGTGCTTACTCCGCGCAACAGCGCCGGCGAAGGCCAGAGCCGGCAGGGCGAGGGCATGGCCTGGCGCGATGAAGGCTTCTGGCTGCTGCCACCGTTGATGTTGCTGTCGCTGTGGGCCTTCCGACGTCGTGGCCTTGCCGCCGTAGCGCTGCTGTGCGTGCTGCTGCCGCTGGCCGCGCCGGCGCCCGTGCACGCGGCCGAACGCTCGCTGTGGCAGCGCGACGACCAGCGCGACCAGCAGCGGATTGCCGCTGGCGTGGACGCCTATCGTCGCGGCGACTTTGCGTCTGCCCAGCAGCAGTTCGACGGCATCGAGGGTCCCGAAGCGCACTACAACCTGGGCAACGCGCTGGCACGCCAGGGCCAGTACGACGCCGCCATCGCCGCCTACGACGATGCGCTGCGCCAGCGTCCGGGCATGCCCGATGCGGTGGCCAACCGTGCCGCCGTGGACGCCGCGCGCAAGCGCAAGCCGCCGCAGGGTGGGAACCAGCAGCACAACCAGCAGCAGAACCAGAAGAACCAACAGAACAAGAGCCAGCAGACCCCGCAGCAGCAGAAGCAGGACCCGGGCAAGCAGGGCGACCAGGGCCAGCCGCAGACCGGGCAGGGCAACGCACAGCAGAAAAACGAGCCCGGCAAGCCGGACCCGGCCGAGCAGGCGCGCGCCGACGCCGCGCAGCGCCAGCGCATGGACGAGGCGATGCAACGCCAGCAGGGCAAGGCCGACCAGACCCCGGCGCAGCGCGCACAGGCCAATGAAACGCCGCAGCAGCGCGAGCAGCGCCAGGCCGTGGAGGCCTGGATGCGGCGGGTGCCGGATGACCCGGGCAGCCTGCTGCGGGCCAAGTTCCAACTGGAAAACGAACGCAGGAAACGGGAAGGACCATGAACCCAGCAACCTCCACGCGGCTCGGGTGGCGCGCCTGCGTCTGGCTGCTGCTGTGCGTGAGCGGCGTGGCCAGCGCGCAGACCCGGGCCTGGCTGGACCGCGATGCGATCAGCGACACCGAAACGGTCACCCTCAACATCGAGTCCGATGGCGGCGCGCCCGATTACACGCCGCTGCAGGCCGATTTCGAACTCAGTGGCCAGACCAGCAGCCGCCAGGTGCAATGGAGCAATGGCGCGATGCAGTCGCGCTCGCTGTACGGCGTGGCGCTCACGCCGCGCCGAAGTGGTGTGCTGACCATTCCGTCGTTGCGGGTAGGCAACGTGCTGACCGCGCCGATACCGCTGACGGTGTCGGCCAGCAGCGGCGCATCGGCCGCGGTGCCGGGCAATGCCAAGGCCTTCGTCGAAACCGAAGTGGACGACGCCAACCCCTACGTGCAGCAGAGCGTGGGCGTGGTGGTGCGTCTGTATTACGCCTCGCAGCTGCTGTCGGGCGAGCTGGGGTTCGACGCGCCGGAAGGCGCATCGCTGCAGCGGGTGGGCGAAGACCGTAGCCTGGTCCGCGAGGTCAACGGCCGTCGCTACAACGTGGTGGAGCGACGCTACCTGCTGATTCCCGAGCGCAGCGGCCCGCTGGTGCTGAAGGGCGCGCGCTTCGAAGGGCGAAGCGCCGGCGGCTTCTTCGACGACCTGTTCAGGGGCGACGGCCGGCTGCGCGCCAACGCGCCCGACCGCACCCTGCAGGTCCGTGCGCAACCGGACGCGGCGCCGCAGCCGTGGTTGCCCCTGCACGACCTGCGCCTGCGCTACACCGCCGCGCCTACCCATGGGCGCGCCGGCGAGGCGGTCACCGTGGTGGTCGAAGCGGTCGCCGAGGGCGCCACCCGCGCGCAGTTCCCGGAACTGCCGCCGCTGGACGTGGGCCCTGCCGCGCAGGTGTTCGCCGAGCCGCCGCAGTACGACGAGACCTTCAACGGCGGCACCCCGCGCCTGACCCTGACCCGGCGCTACTCGGTGGTGCCGCGCCAGCCCGGCACCCTGGCCATTCCCGGCCCGCGCATGGGCTGGTGGGACGTGCGCGCCGGGCAGGCACGCACCGCCACGCTGCCCGACCTGCGCGTGACCGTGGCCGAAGGCGCGCCGGGCACCGCGCCGGCGCCGGTGGCGCTGGACACCACCTCGGCGCTGCCCGGCGCCACGGCGCCCACGGGCGACAGCGTGTCCCTGGGCGGCAACGCCCCGGGTGGTCCGCCGTGGGGCTGGATCGCTGCAGCCGTGGGCTTCGCCGCGCTGTGGCTGCTGACCCTGGCGTGGGCATGGCGCCGCCGCCGCGCGCCTGCGGCAGTGGGCGGCGGTCCGCTCGCCGAGGCCGCACCGACCGCCGGCCGGCCCTCGCGCGCCGAGCTGCGCCGCGCGCTGGATCAGGACGGGCTGGATGACATCGTCGCGCTGCTGGCGGCGATGGGCGGGATCCGGGGTGGCCTGGAGGCGGTGCTGGCGCAGCTGGCCGACCCGGCCCAGTGCCAGGCCCTGCAGGACCTGCAGGCTGCGCGCTGGAGCGCCGATGGTGGCGATGCGGGCCAGGCCCGGCAGGCGCTGCGCCGTGCCTTCCATGACGGACCGCACTGGCAGCCGGCGCCGGCCGCGTCGAATACTCCGTTGCCGCCGCTGTACCCGCCGTCCGGCTGAAGCGGGCGGGATGGCCGGCTTTGCTAAGCTCTTTTACTTATCTTCAAGGAATGCCGCTCCGATGACCGACGCCGCAACACCCCGGCAGAAGCTGCCACTGCACTGGAAAATGGGTATCGGCTTCGGGCTTGGCCTGGTGCTTGGGCTGATCGTGCACGCCATTGGCGGCGGCATTCCGTGGCTGCCCGACGCTGCGCGCGCGGTCATGACCTACGTGACCACGCCGCTGTCGGGCCTGTTCCTCAACCTGATCTTCATGCTGATCGTGCCGCTGATCTTCTCGGCGCTGGTGATGGGCGTGTCGGAAATGGGCGACATCCGTTCGCTCGGCCGGATCGGCTGGAAGACCCTGGCCTACACCGTGCTGCTCTCGGGCGTGGCGGTCGGCCTGGGCCTGGTGCTGGTCAACCTGCTCAAGCCGGGCGTGGGCGTGGACCCGGCCATGGCCCAGCAGCTGCTGCATGAAAACGTCGAGCGCAGCCGCGAGATCGTGGCCAACATCGGCGAGCAGCCCAAGGGCATGGACATGCTGCTGTCGATCGTGCCGAGCAACGTGCTGGCGGCGGCGTCGAGCAATGGCGCGATCCTGTCGCTGATGTTCTTCGCGCTGATGTTCGGCATCGGCATGGTGCTGTCCCCGGACGAAAAGACCGCGCCGCTGCGCAAGGTGATCGAAGGCGTGTTCGAGGTCTCGATGACCCTGATCAACCTGGTGATCCGCCTGGCGCCGTACGCGGTGGCGTGCTTCATGTTCAACCTGGCGGCGATCTTCGGCTTCGACCTGCTGATCCGCCTGGGCGCGTACGTGGGCGTGGTGGTGCTGGCGCTGGGCCTGCACATGGTGGTGAGCTACGGCGTGGCGGTGTGGCTGTCGGGCCGTTCGCCGATCGCGTTCTTCCGCGACACCCAGGAAGCAACGGTGATGGCGTTCTCCACCGCCTCCAGCAATGCCACGCTGCCGACCGCGCTGCGCGTGGCTGACCAGATGGGCCTGCCGCAGAAGGTCTCGCGCTTCGTGCTGACCGTGGGCGCCACCGCCAACCAGAACGGCACCGCGTTGTTCGAAGGCGTGACGGTGATCTTCCTGGCCCAGTTCTTCGGCGTGGACCTGAGCATCACCCAGCAGTTGATGGTGATGGTGGTCTGCATCCTGGGTGGCATCGGTACGGCCGGCGTGCCGTCCGGTTCGCTGCCGGTGGTGGCGATGATCTGCGCCATGGTCGGCGTGGATCCGATGGGCATCGGCCTGATCCTGGGCGTGAACCACTTCCTGGACATGTGCCGCACCGCGCTGAACGTCACCGGCGACCTGGCCCTGACCACGCTGGTGGCCAAGGGCGAAACTGAAGAAAGCCCGGTGCCGGGGACGTCTTCACACGCCTGACCCGCCTGACCCGGCGGGTGGACTATGGGACAATGGGCGGCCCGCAGCTTCGCGGCCGCCTCCCGACCCCTCTGAATCATGACGCAGCCCACCCGCCGCCAGTTGGCCAACGCCATCCGCTTCCTTGCCGCTGATGCGGTCGAAACCGCCAAGTCCGGTCACCCCGGCATGCCGATGGGCATGGCGGACATCGCGGAAGTCCTCTGGAACGACTATCTCCGTCACAACCCGAACAACCCGAAGTGGTTCAACCGCGACCGCTTCGTGCTGTCCAACGGCCACGGCTCGATGCTGCAGTACGCGCTGCTGCACCTGAGCGGCTACGACCTGCCGATCGAGCAGCTCAAGCAGTTCCGCCAGCTCGGCAGCAAGACCGCCGGCCACCCGGAACACCACGAAACCCCCGGGGTGGAAACCACCACCGGTCCGCTCGGCCAGGGCCTGGCCAATGCGGTCGGTTTCGCGCTGGCAGAAAAGCTGCTGGCGCAGCGCTACAACCGTCCGGAACACGAGATCGTGGACCACCGCACCTGGGTGTTCCTGGGCGACGGCTGCCTGATGGAAGGCGTGTCGCATGAAGCGGCGTCGCTGGCCGGCACGTGGGGCCTGGACAAGCTGGTCTGCTTCTGGGACGACAACCACATCTCGATCGACGGCAACACCGAAGGCTGGTTCACCGACAACACCCCCGAGCGTTTCGAGGCCTATGGCTGGAACGTGGTGCGCGGCGTCGATGGCCACGACCCGGACAGCATCAAGGCGGCGATCGAAAGCGCGCTGTCGCAGTCGGACAAGCCGACCCTGATCTGCTGCCGCACCACCATTGGTTTCGGTTCGCCGGGCAAGGCGGGCAAGGAATCGAGCCACGGCGCGCCGCTGGGCAAGGACGAGCTGGAAGCGACCCGCAAGCAGCTGGGCTGGAACTACGGTCCGTTCGAGATCCCGGAAGAGATCTACGCGGGCTGGCGTGCGGGCAGCACCGGCACGCTGCGCCAGGCGGAGTGGGAGCAGCAGTTCGACAAGTACGCGGCGCAGTTCCCGGCCGAAGCCGAAGAGCTGACCCGTCGTTCGAACGGTGAGCTGCCGGCCGATTTCGTGGCCAAGGCAGACGCGTACATCTCGCAGGTGCAGGCTGAAGGCCAGACCATTGCGTCGCGCAAGGCGTCGCAGCTGGCCATCGAGGCGTTCGCGCCGCTGCTGCCGGAACTGGTCGGCGGTTCGGCCGATCTGGCGCACTCGAACCTGACGCTGTGGAAGGCGAGCAAGTCGGTCGCGACGGATGATCCGAACGCGAACTACGTGTATTACGGGGTGCGCGAGTTCGGCATGACGGCCATTGCCAACGGCCTGGCGCTGCACGGCGGTTTCATTCCGTTCGATGCGACCTTCCTGGTGTTCAGCGATTACGCGCGCAACGGCGTGCGCATGAGCGCGCTGATCCCGGCGCATGCGATCCACGTGTACACGCACGATTCGATCGGCCTGGGCGAAGACGGTCCGACCCACCAGCCGGTGGAGCACCTGGCGTCGCTGCGTTACATCCCGAACAACGATGTGTGGCGTCCGTGCGATGCGGTGGAGTCGGCAGTGAGCTGGAAGGCGGCGATCACCCGCCAGGACGGCCCGAGCTGCCTGGTGTTCAGCCGTCAGAACCTGCCGCACCAGCAGCGCAGCACCGAGCAGGTGGCGCAGATCGCGCGCGGCGGTTACGTGCTGGCCGACGCGGAAGGCGGCGTGCCGGACGTGATCCTGATCGGCACCGGTTCGGAAGTGGGCCTGGCGATGACGGCCAAGGCGGAACTCGACGCAGCCGGGATCAAGACCCGGGTGGTCTCGATGCCGTCTACCGACGTGTTCGAGCGCCAGGACGGGGGCTACCGCGAGTCGGTGCTGCCGAACGCGATCCGCAACCGCGTGGCGGTGGAAGCCGGCGTCACCGGCTTCTGGCGCCAGTACGTGGGCCTGGACGGCGCCGTGGTAGGGATCGACACCTTCGGCGCCTCGGCCCCGGCCGACGCGCTGTACAAGCACTTCGGCATCACCGCCGAGCACGTGGTGGCGGCGGCCAAGGCCCAGCTGGCGAACTAAACGTTCGTTACTGACGCGAAAAGCAACGGCGCTTCCCGAAACGGAAGCGCCGTTTTTTTTTTGGTATGCGCGGTAGTGCCGGCCGCCGGCCGGCTCCCCCGATTGCATGCGATCCGTAGAGCTGGGCTCTGCCCAGCTGCTGTTGGATTCGGGCGAACAGCCGTGGGTTGCGAGGTTTCCCTGGTCAGGGCCGTCGGGTGCGGGTTTGTGGGGGACGCTGCAAGTACGTCCATGTAAGCTCATCGCCGCATCCATGCGGCTCGTGCCCCCTCAAACCCACCCCCGCCGACCCTCCGACAGTGCCTCGGAGGCCACAGGAAAAGCCGGTGTGCCGACCGATGGTCGACACGAATGCGTGCTTTGATGGTTTACGGGGGACACGCACGGCGTGTCACTACGAGGCGGGGCACGCTCCGGTAGGGTTGGTTCCCAAACAACCGCCGTGAAATCGCCCGCGTCCGGTAACGCATGGAAATCGAACGAAACCCCCATGTCGGCCGAAGGCCGACATCGGCGTTTCCCGTGGCCATCGGCCAACTGTCAAAGGGTCGCCCGGGGTCGGTTTGCGGGGGACTCGGCGCCATGGATAGCGTCCGCGTAGCCTACACGGACGTACTTGCGGCGACCCCGCAAACCGGCACCGGGCGGCCCAAGCCAGGGAAACGGTGCACACTGCAGCTGTTCGCCTGAATCCAACAGCAGCTGGGCAGAGCCCAGCTCTACGAGATTGCATGCAATCCGTGGAGCCGGCCGGCGGCCGGCACTACCCGTGCACGCTTCAATGGGTCGCACGCTTTACGCCGTACGCGCCAACCCCAACCGCACCAACCGTGCTTCCAGCTTCTCGCCAATGCTGGAGGGCGCATCCAACCCCATCCGCTGCAGGTACACCACGTCGCCATCGCCAGCCGGCTGGGTCAGCGCTGCCAGTACCGTGCGCAATTTTGCACTCCGTGTCTGTGTGTTCTGCTTCAACCACCCCAACGCCTTCACCAGGTGCTGCTCCACCTCGGTGAAATCGCTGCCCAGTGGGTAGTCGGGCAGGGCGCCCGACTGCCGGAACGGCGCCAGCGCCGCGCTTACGGCGGCCTGTGTATTGCGGCGCGCCCAATGCTCCGGCGCGACAAAATCACCGGCCAGCTTCTTCGACGCCTTCGCCGTCTGCAGCAACCCCGCCTGGAAACCCGCATCCGTAATCGACGCCATCCCGATCACGCAATCCTCGTCGGTCAGGTTGCGCAGATCCGCGATGCCGTACTCGTTGATGTAGAGGTCGCGCAGGTGGCGCGGAATCGTCGTGTGCCCATAGTTCCATCGCACATTCGACTGCAGCCCGCCCTTGTCCTCGCGCACCGCCCGGAACATCAGCGCACTGCGCGCCTCCGGCAGTGCATGCGCCATCGCCACGAAGTTGTACTGCCCGCCCACGCCCGACACCACCCGCCCGTCTTCCAGCGCGTCCGACACCGCCGCACCCAGCGCCGTTGCCATCATGCAGGAATTGAAGAAGCGCGCATGCCGTCGTTGCAGCCGTTCCAGCGCCTCGTTGCCGCCGTACAGCTGGTTGATCTCGCTGATCCGGCGCATCCCGATCGCCCGCGACTCTTCCTCCGGCAGCTCGCGCAACCACTCGTAGAACTCCGGCGAACCCAGGTAGAACGCCCCATGCAGGTACTCGCCTTCCGCCTCCAGCGTCGCGTGGTCGATGGTCAGCGTGCTGCCGCTTTCGATCCGCTCCATCAGCGCCAGGTCATCGTGCACCTTGCGCCGGATCACCCCTGTCTGCACCAGCCGCCGGAAGCCCTCGTTGAGCATCTCGCTGCAGCCATACAACCCCACCTCGAACGGATCCAGCCCACCGCATTCCAGCACCGTCGGATTGCTCGCCAGCGTAGGATCCAGCGCATGCAGGATCTGCCGGTAGCGCGCATTGTCGGTATGGCGCAGCACCAGCGCATGGCTGATCGCATCGGCCAGCGTCCCGATCCCGATCTGCAGCGTGCCACCGTCGCGGACCAGCGCGCTCGCATACAGCCCGATCGCATAGTCCGCATCGCTTACCGGCTGGCGCGGCAGCCCGAACAGCGCCGGGTAGGGCGCCGGCGGCGTGATCACCAGATCGAAGAACGACACATCCACCGTCGCCGTGCCGCCCAGGTACGGCAGCTGCGGATCGATCTCCGCGATCAACAGCGGACGCGGCAACCCGCGCGCCAGCATCGCCTCGATCGTGTCCTGCGTGATGTCGTTGTTGCACGACAGCGACAGCCGCCGGTCGTCCGGACGCATCGCCACCTTCTGCACGATCGCATGCGGCGCGCGCTGCGCCACCGCGTCCGCCGCATGCGTGTAGTTCAAGCTCGTATAGCCGCGCTGCGCCTGCGACGAATTCAGCAGCGCCCCCGACTGCATGTAGAACTCCTCCACCTGCACATGCGCCGGCAGGCGGTCGCGCAGCATCGCGTCCGCATACGCCAAACGCGGGAAATCCTCGCCGAAGTGGCGCGCCGCGAACGGCCCCATGAAGCGCGCCTCCAAGCCGTTGCCGCCCGGCTTGGGCGGGTTCAACGACAGCGCCGTGTAGATCTGCAGCGGCCGCGACGGATCGTTCTCCACCCGCGCATACAGCGCGTTGAGCAGCCGGTGCGGCTTGCCCAGTGCCAGCGGCGCACCGATGCGCAGCGGCCCCTCCACGCGCTGCAGCAACCAGTCGGTGGCGGCGTCCAGGTCGGTGAGGTGCTCGGTCATGCGGTGCGTTCCTGCAAAGGCTTTCGGGCATTACAGCATTTCCGGTTTGAACGGCTCTCGACATGGGGGCTTGACACCGGGTTGGATTACGCGCGTAATCGGTCCGTCGATTACGGATGTAAATGATGAGCCAGATCAGCGAAGCCGAAGCCGTTGTCATGGAAGTGCTCTGGAGCCGGCACCCGCTGGGCGCCGACGACGTGGTTGCCGCCCTGGCCGATCGCGACTGGGCCGAGCCCACCATCAAGACCCTGCTCAACCGCCTGCTCACCAAGGGCGCCATCAGCGCCAGCCGGGACGGGCGGCGCTATCTCTACTCGCCGGTGCTGCAGCGCCAGGCCTGGGTGGCCGAACAGAGCAGCGGCCTGCTCGACAAACTGTTCGCCGGCCGGGTCGCCCCGCTGGTGGCGCATTTCAGCCAGCGCGGCGAACTCAGCGCGCAGGACATCGCCGAGCTCAAGAAGCTGATCCAGGAGCTCGACCATGACTGAAATGCTGCATGGACTGCTCCAGGCCAGCGCCTGGGCCACGCTGGCGGTGCTGTTGCTCGGCGCGGTGCGGCCACTGCTGCAGCGACTCGGCGGCGCCGCGCTGGTGTATCGCAGCTGGTGGCTGCTGCCGCTGGTGCTGATCGCGCCGTTGCTGCCTTCGCCCGCCCCCGCGTTCACCGACAGCGCGCCGCTGCTCGCACTGGGAACGGTACTGCACGTGGCCGTGGTGCCCACCGATGCGGTGCTGTGGCCGACCCTGTTGATCGCGCTCTGGGCCGCCGGCGCGGCATGGGTAGCGCTTGCGCAATGGCGCGGTCAGCGCCGGTTCGAACGCGCCCTCGGCACGCTGCAACCGCGCGCCGACGGCAGCTGGCAAGCCAGCGCCGACCCGGGCCTGCCGGCGCTGGTCGGCCTGCTCGACCCGCGCGTGGTGGTCGGCCCCGATTTCGACCAGCGCTTCGCGCCCGTCGAGCGCGACCTGATCCTGCAGCACGAACACCAGCACCGCCGGCATGGCGATCACTGGGCCAACGCCGCAGTGGCCCTGCTGCGCTGCCTGTTCTGGTTCCATCCGTTGTTGCCGTGGGCGACGCGCCGCTTCCTGTTCGACCAGGAGCTGGCCTGCGACGCGCGCACGGTCGACCCGCATCCGGCCCTGCGCCGGCTTTACGCCAACGCCCTGCTCAAGGCGCAGTTGGTCCACCCGGTTGCGCCCATGGCCTGCCACTGGCGCAGCCAACCGATGTTGAAGGAGCGGATAGGCATGTTGAAGGAACACAAGGGAAATGTAGTGCCGCGGTGGTCGGGCCAGCTGCTGGTGCTGGGACTGTGCGTGGGCATCAGCACGATGGCGTGGGCCAGCCAGCGCGCAGCCGACACGCAGACGCGCATCACCGCAGAACCTGCCGCCGGGACGGACGGTTCGAGCTCGCCAGACGCGGCCACCGTCGGCGCCCAGGCGAAACTGATGTCGCCGCCGGCCTACCCGAAGAGCGCCTTCGAGCAGAATATTTCCGGCAAGGTCGTGCTGCGCGTGAACGTGGATGCCGAAGGGCGTACCTCCGGCGTGAGCGTCATCAGCTCCACCCCGGCCGGGGTGTTCGACGCCGTCTCGATCGCCGCTGCCCAGAAGTGGACGTTCGAACCTGCGCGCAAGGATGGCAAGCCGGTGGCATCTGCGCTGCAGATCCCGCTGACCTTCGCGCTGGACCAACCCGAGCCGGCGCCCGCGCCGTGAGGGCGTCCTACGGCGCCCTGCTCCTGCTGCTCGCCGGCTGCGCCAGCCAGCCGGCCGCGACCCGGGTGGAAACCCGTGCCGAGAATGTCGGCTACCAGCGCCTGAAGATGGACGCGGCCGGCGGCGCCGGTGCCGTGCAGGCGTACACGCTGCAGCCCAGCGAGGGTTATCGCATGCCGCAGCTGTACGCCGGACCGGACCCGGTGGTGGGCGACCGCGACCCGCGGCGGGAACTGGCACCGACCACGGTGTGCCTGCAGGTCGTGGTGGATGCCGAGGGCAGGGTGGAGCGTAGCGCGCCGGTGGCCGAACGCAGCGACTGTGCGGCGGGCAACGCGGTGGAGAACCAGGTGTTGGTGGCTGCCGCGCAGGAAGCGGTGGCGGCGTGGCGATACCTGCCTGCGGGGGTATGTCATTTCGCCGTGGGTACCACCCCGCGCGATCCGGGCGACTGCAGCGATGCCGAACGCATCGAGCCGGTGGCCGTCAGCCTGTTCTACGCCTTCACCTTCGAGATCGTGAAAGGCGAGCACGTCGTGCATCGGCGGTAAACCGGGCCATCAAGGTTCCGCGCCGCCCTGCAGGTTGGCCTTCACCGAGGGATGCATCAGTTTGGGTTCGGCCAACGTTGCATCCCTCGCCTGTCGGGTCGCAACGAATTCCGCTTCGCTCATCCCATCGCGCAGGTGGATGTTGCGGGCGCGCTGTTCGCCGATGGTGGTCTCGTTGGCCACCGCGCGACCACCCGGGCCGTAGTCGTGGCAGATGAACACCCGGGTGGCCTCGGGCAGCGCCAGCAGGCGCTGGATGGAGCGGTACAGCAGCGCCGCATCGCCGCCCGGGAAATCGCAGCGGGCAGTGCCGCCGTCGGGCATGAACAGCGAATCGCCGGTGAACAGCGCATCGCCGATGCGATAGGCCACGCTGTCGCTGGTATGCCCGGGAACGGCGATGACCTCTGCCGCAACATCTCCCAACGCAAATGTTTCGCCGTCGGCGAACAGACGGTCGAACTGCGACCCGTCGGTGGGCACGTCCAGCGCATAGCGCGGCGCGAACGTACGCTGCACGTCCACGATCCCCGCGCCCATCGCCAGTGCCGCCTGCGGCCACTGCTGCTTCAGCCAGCGCCCGGCGCTGACATGGTCGGCGTGGGCGTGGGTCTCCAGCAGCCAGCGAACGTCCAGTGCCTGTTCGCGCACGTGCGCCAGCAGCGGCTGCAGCGGCCCGGCACCCAGCGCATCGGTGTCCGGGTCGTAATCCAGCACCGGGTCGATCACCGCCGCCTGCCGCGTTGCCGGGTCATGCACCACGTAGCTGAAGGTGTGGCTGTCGGGGTGGAAGAAACTGGCAACGTGCAGCGTCATGGCGGTGGCCTCAGGGTTTACCCAGCGTGTCGTTGAGCAGCACCGCCAGGCGTTCGCCGGCCAGGCGCAGCTCACGTTCGGCGACCGGCAGGTAGGTCGCGGCGTAGTCCGGGTCCAGCGTACGCTTGGTCGGGTAAACACCCGGTGCAATCGCGATCCGGCAGCTGGCTTCCGCCCACTGCACCGCGTCGGTGTCGATCGCCGAACGCTTGCCGAATTTCGGCTTGGGCAATGCGGCCAGCCGCTTCGTCCAGGCGTCGTCATCGAGCTTCATCGTGTTCAGCAGGCCGCTGTCCCACAGCGAATGCAGGTTGGTACCGCGCCCGTTGAACTGGACCTGGAAATCATTTCCACCCTTGTCGTGGCCGTAGCCGGCATGCATCGGCTGGTGGATGTCGCCGACGAAATGGACCACGAACTTCAGCGCCTGCGCGCGTTCGGCATCCGGGCGGCTGCGGTCGCCGAGTATGGCGGTCTGCGTCTTCAGTGCTTCCACCACGCAGTTGCCGTTGCGGCAGTTGCGCTCGACCTCGTACTGGCAATCGTCCTCGCCGATGTTCACGTAGTGCCAGCCGGCCGAGCGCTTGCCCAGCCCCGGGTCCTTGGCGCGCAGTTCATCGGCCCACGGCGCGATCGCTGCCAGGGTCGGGGTGGGTTCGTTGGCCAGCAGGCGGGCCACTTCGGCGCGGGTCTGCGCGGTCAGCCGCGGTTCGGCGACACGGGCCACCAGTCGGTGGCCCTGTGCGCCCCAGGCCAGGGCATCGGTGGAAACCAGGGTGAGCGTGAGCAGCAACGCGGAAGAGGAGAGCAGGGAGGCGATTTTCATCCGCCCATTCTAACGACCCACCCGAGGCGGAGCATTTGCCGGAGTTGTCGGCGATCAGAACTTGAAAACGTAGGCCACGCCGTAGGCGAGCGGGTCGATCTTCACCGTGCCGAGCTTGGCGCCGTCCAGCTTCACGTCGGTGTCGATGTCGATCCAGCGCACGTCGACCCGCAGGGCGCCCTTCTCGCCGACGGCGAAGTCCAGGCCCGCATGCGCGGCCAGGCCCCAGGAGTCGTCCAGCTTCAGCCGGCTGCCGGCCAGCGCACCGCCGGTCTCTTCGCTGAAGAAGGTGGTGTAGTTCAGGCCGGCACCGAGGAACGGCGACACGTTGCCCTTGCTGTTGAAGTGGTACTGCAGCGACACCACCGGCGGCAGGTGCTTGGTGCTGCCTACGCGGCCGAGGCCGTCGATGTTGATGTCGTGCTTGAACGGCAGCGCGGCCAGGATCTCGATGCCCAGGTTGTCGGCAATGAAGTACTCACCGGTGATGGTCGGCTTGATGTCGCTGTCCACGTCGACCTTCAGGCCGCCGGCCAGGGTGCCGTTGTCGGACGTCGGCACCACCTGGTGCACGCCTGCGGCGATGGTCCAGTCGCCCGTGGACTGGGCCATGGCGGGGCTGGCGGCCAGCGCCAGGGCAACGGCAAGGGTGGCGGGCAGGAGGGGGGAGGGGGTACGCATGGTGCTGTCTCGTGGCGGGGTGGAATGGGGCCAGTGTTCCCGCCGCCGCCCGGGCGCGCCTTGATCCGGATCAAATCGTAAAATTTTCGTTGTAACCGCTTACCCTGGCCGCGCCGGGGGCCGCATCCGGGTGGCCTTTGCTAGAATGACCGCCCCTTTCCATTGGGCCGCACTGTCGCGGCTGCAGGAGCTTGTGAACATGGCAATCAAGGTTGGCATCAACGGTTTCGGCCGCATCGGTCGCAACGTGCTGCGTTCGGCCGTGCTGAATTTCGGCAATGACATCGAAATCGTCGCCATCAACGATCTGCTGGAGCCGGATTACCTGGCCTACATGCTGAAGTACGACTCCGTGCACGGCCGCTTCAAGGCCGACGTGTCGGTCTCGGGCAACGACCTGCTGGTCAACGGCAAGAAGATCCGCCTCACCCAGGAACGCGACCCGGCCAACCTCAAGTGGGACGAGGTCGGCGTGGACGTGGTGATCGAATCCACCGGCCTGTTCCTGACCAAGGAAACCGCGCAGAAGCACATCGATGCGGGCGCGAAGAAGGTGATCCTGTCGGCGCCGTCGAAGGACGACACCCCGATGTTCGTGTACGGCGTGAACGACAAGACCTACGCCGGCCAGGCGATCATCTCCAACGCCTCGTGCACCACCAACTGCCTGGCGCCGCTGGCCAAGGTGATCAACGACAAGTGGGGCATCAAGCGCGGCCTGATGACCACCGTGCATGCGGCCACCGCCACCCAGAAGACCGTTGACGGCCCGTCCAACAAGGACTGGCGCGGCGGCCGTGGCATCCTGGAAAACATCATTCCGTCCTCCACCGGCGCGGCCAAGGCCGTCGGCGTGGTGATTCCGGAACTGAACAAGAAGCTCACCGGCATGAGCTTCCGCGTGCCGACCTCGGACGTCTCGGTGGTCGATCTGACCGTCGAGCTGGAAAAGGAAGCCACCTACGCCGAGATCTGCGCCGAAGTGAAGGCACAGAGCGAAGGCGCGCTGAAGGGCATCCTCGGCTACACCGAAGACAAGGTCGTGGCCACCGACTTCCGCGGCGAAACCCACACCTCGGTGTTCGACGCCGAAGCCGGCATCGCACTGGACGGCACCTTCGTCAAGCTGGTGTCCTGGTACGACAACGAGTGGGGCTATTCCAACAAGTGCCTCGAAATGGCCAAGGTAGTAGCCGCGTAATACCGGGGAACGATCCCGGTAGTGCCGGCCGCCGGCCGGCTCCTCGCACCAGAGATCGAAAAAGAACGCCCCTCCGCAAGGAAGGGCGTTTTTTTTTACCCCCGCCAATTCAGTTACGATGTCCCCGTGCCGCAGGCGCCATGCTCGTCCAGGTGGGCCGTGGCGTTCCCACGAGGATGACGCGGAATGGAAGCACTGATTGTCCTGGCGGTACTGCTGTTGCTGGCCGTGCCGGTGTTGCTGATCGTAGCCCTGGTGATGATTTCCGGCCTGCGCCGGCGGGTTGCAGCGCTGGAAGAGGCGCAGGCAGGTACCGTCGCTGCGCCGGTTGAACCGGTCGTTGCAGACTGGCAGGCGCGCGCGCCTGCGCCGCCGCCCATCGTCTCGCCGTTCCGCACCGACGCACCCGCGCCCGTGGACGAGCCGGAGCCGGAGCCAGCGCCAGCGACCCAACCCGAGCGACTCGCTGCCGCCGCCCGCGCCGCGCCGCCGCCGCTTCCCCCGGGCCCGCCGCCGGCTCGACCCGAACCCTTCGTTCCGCCGCCGCCGCGCGGACCGGACCTGGGCGAGCGCATCGTCGGCACGATCAAGCGCTGGTTCACCGAAGGCAACGTGCCGGTCAAGATCGGCATGCTGGTGCTGCTGGCCGGTGTCGCAGCACTGCTCAAGTACGCCAGCGACCAGGGCTGGCTCAACGCGCCGATCGAACTGCGCTTGGCTGCCATCGCCGCCGGTGCGCTGGCCGGGCTGGTGTTCGGCTGGGTGCAGCGCGAGCGTCGCCGGATGTTCGCGCTGGCCCTGCAGGGCGGGGCGATCGGCATCCTGCTGTTGACCATCTTTGCCGCGTTCAAGCGGTACGAGCTGATCGAACCGGGCATCGCGTTTGCGATGAGCATCGTGCTGATCGCCGGCATGGGCGTGCTCGCGGTCGTGCAGAACTCGCGCACGCTGGCGGTGCTCGGCATCCTGGCCGGCTTCATGGCACCGATCTGGCTGTCCACCGGCAGCGGCAACCACGTGGCGCTGTTCTCGTACTACGCCGTACTCAACGCCGCCATCCTCGCCATTGCCTGGTGGCGCCCGTGGCGCGCGCTCAACCTGCTGGGCTTTGCCTTCACCTTCGGCATCGGTACCGCCTGGGGCGTGCTGCAGTACAACGCCGACAAGTTCAACAGCACCGAACCGTTCCTGCTGCTGTTCTTCGCCTTCTACCTGCTCATTCCGATCCTCTACGCGCGCCGCCAGCCGGCCGAAAAGCGCGACCTGGTCGACGGCAGCCTGGTGTTCGGCACGCCGCTGATCGCGTTCTCGCTGCAGGCCGGCATGTTGCATGACGACCGCCTGCTGCTGGCACTGTGCTCGGTCGGCCTGGCCGCGTTGTATGCAGGGTTGGCCTGGGCGCTGATCAAACGCGCGCGTTACACCGCGCTCGGCCAGTCGCACGCGGTACTCGCGGTCGGCTTCGCCACCCTGGCCGTGCCGCTGGCGCTTTCGGCACGCGCCACCGCCAGTGTGTTCGCGCTGGAAGGCGCGGCGCTGGTCTGGCTGGGCCTGCGCCAGTCGCGCCTGCTGCCGCAGATTGCCGGCGCGCTGCTGCAGTTGGGCGCCGCGTTCGGCTTCGTGGTCGGCGCCGACTACTGGCTGCAGGACGCCACCGCGATCGCCAACCCCACCTTCATGAGCGGCCTGCTGCTGGCATCGGCCGGTTTCGCGTCGGCCTTCAGCTACCGCCGCAGCGGGCGCGACGCACCGGCCATCGTGTACTACCTGTGGGGACTGTTGTGGTGGCTGGGCGGCGCCAGCCACGAGATCACCCGCTTCGTTGCCTGGGGCAGTCGACCGGATGCACTTCTGATCCTGGTGGCGGTCACCGGCTGGATCGCCGCGGAAACGCAGCGCCGCTTCCCGGCACGCGCGCTGGTGTTGACCACGCTGGCCATGCTGCTGTGCGCATTCCCGCTGGCGCTGTGGCAGGCCGACGTCCACCGCCAGCCGTTTGCCGGCTACGGCGCGCTGGCCTGGGCGGTGTTCGCCGTGCTCGGCGTGCGCAGCCTGTGGTGCCTGCGCGGTGGCCAGGACCGCACCGCCGTTGTCGCGCAGTTCGTGTGGTGGCTACTGTGGCCCACCGTGGTCTCGCTCACCGCCAGCTGGCTTGCCGACCGCTTCGAACTGGCCGAAGGCTGGGCACTGGCCGCGATGCTGCTGCCGTGGCTGGTGGTCACGGCCATCTCGCTGCAGCGCTGGCATTGGCTGAGCGTGCCACTGGGCGAACGCTTCGACGCGGCCCGCCCGGCATTGCAGTCCACGCTGTTCGCGGTGCTGGGGCTGGCATGGGTCGGCTTCCTGTTCGCGCGCGGTGGCGCATCGCCGCTGCCGTGGATTCCGGTGTTGAACCCGCTGGAGCTCATACAGCTGGCCGTGCTCGCCCTGCTCGCGCGCTGGTTGTGGCGCGGCCAGGCGCCCGTTGCACTGCAGGCTCGGCGCGTGCCGCTGCTGGCATTGGCCGGCTTCGTCGCACTGACCAGCATCACCCTGCATGCCGTGCATCACTGGGGCGGGGTGCCGTGGAACGAGCGGCTGTGGTCGTCCACGCTGGCGCAGACCAGCCTGACCGTCGTGTGGAGCGTGCTCGGCGTGATCAGCTGGGTGTGGGGCTCGCGACGCGGGCAACGCGCGCTGTGGCTGGTCGGCGCGGTGCTGATGGGCGTAGTGCTGGCCAAGCTGGTGCTGATCGACCGCCAGCACCTGGGCAACCTGCTGGGCATTGCTTCCTTCATCGCCTACGGCCTGCTGTGCACGGTCGTGGGCTACCTGGCACCGGCGCCGCCGCGTGCGCCGGACGCTACGCTGGAGCCGCAACCGTGAACCTTCTCTGCCGCCTCATTGCCGCCGCTTCGCTCACCTTCGCCGCGCCCGCGCTGTGGGCCGCCGATGCGCGCCAGGACTACCGCGAACAGTGGCCGCTGCAGCTGTCCGCGCCGCAGGCCGGCGCCTACCGGCTGATCCTGGGCGAGGCGCAGTACCGCAGCGCGGTGTCGCCGCAGCTGGCCGACGTGCAGGTCTTCAACGCGCAGGGCCAGGCGCTGCCGTCGGCGTTGTTCTCGGCCGACCAGCCGCTGGCGCGGCCCGCGCAGTGGCAGCCGCTGCCGTGGTTCGCGCTGCCTGCGCAGGGCGGCGGTGCAGGCGAAGACCTGCAGCTGCTGACCGAACGCAACACCGACGGCAGCGTGCGCCGGGTGGAAGCCCGGCTGGGACGCAGCGGCGCCAGCGCCGAGCCGGGCGGCTGGCTGGTCGACGCCAGCGCACTGCGCACCGGCGTGCAGGCCCTGCAGCTGGACTGGCAGTCGACCGGGCCCTTGCAGCTGCGCGTGGCGGTGGAAGCGAGCGATGACCTGCGCGACTGGCAGCGCGTGGCGGATGCAGTGCCGCTGGTCGACCTGGAGCAGGGCGGCAACCGCCTGCAGCAGCGGCGCATCGAGATCGGCCACCAGGCGAAGTACTTCCGCATCCTGCCGCTGGCGGGCGCGCGCCTTCCCGTGCTGACCGCCGTGCAGGTCGAACGCGTGGCGGCCGCGCAGGCGATCGACTGGCAGTGGCGCACGCTCACCGGTACTGCCGGCAAGCCCGGCGAATTCGAATACACGCTGGACGGCCGCTTCCCGGTGGCCCAGGTCGACATCGCCACCGCCGACAACAGCGTGGTGCAGTGGACCCTGCTCAGCCGGGACGACCCCAACCGGCCGTGGCAGGTACGGGCCGGCCCGTGGGTGGCCTACCAGCTGCAGGACACCGGCGCGCGGCGCCAGTCTCAGACCCAGTCGCTGGCCGTGCCCAGCCGCGACCGGTACTGGAAGCTGATGGCCGGCCAGGCCCAGCCCAGCCAGGCGCCGACCCTCAAGCTGGGTTACCAGCCCGAAGCGCTGGTGTTCCTCAGCCAGGGCGAAGCGCCGTTCACGGTCGCGGCCGGCAGCGTGCGCGCGCAGCGTACCGATGCACCGGTGGGCACCGTGATCGCGCAGCTGCGCGAACAGCAGGGCGCGCAGTGGCAGCCGGCCGCAGCGACCGTGCAGGGGCCGGCGCAGGTGCTGGCCGGCGACGCCGCAATGCAGGCGCAACGCGACTGGAAGCGCTGGCTGCTGTGGGGCCTGCTGCTGCTCGGCGTGCTGGTGGTGGGTGGGTTCGCGGTCAGCCTGCTGCGCCCGTCTGGACGCGCGCCGCTACAATGACCCTCTGCGCCGTGCGCGGCGCATTTCCCTTTCCGCCAAAGAGTTGCTCCCCCATGTCCATCCTTCGCATGACCGACCTCGACCTTTCCGGCAAGCGCGTGCTGATCCGCCAGGACCTGAACGTGCCGATCGAGAACGGCCGCATCACCTCCGAACAGCGCATCACCGCATCGCTGCCGACGTTGAAGCTGGCGCTGGAAAAGGGCGCCGCGGTGATGGTCACCTCGCACCTGGGCCGCCCCCAGGAAGGCGTGTGGAGCGAAGCCGATTCGCTGGCGCCGGTCGCCGTGCGCCTGTCCACCCTGCTCGGCGTGGACGTGCCGCTGGTGCGTGACTGGGTCGACGGCGTCGACGTGGCCCCGGGCTCGATCGTGCTGCTGGAAAACTGCCGCATGAACGTGGGCGAGGGCAAGGACGACGAAGCGCTGTCGCGCAAGTACGCCGCCCTGTGCGACGTGTTCGTGATGGACGCCTTCGGCACCGCGCACCGCGCCCAGGCCTCCACCCACGGCGTGATCCGCTTCGCTCCGATTGCCGCCGGTGGCCCGCTGCTGATGGCCGAGCTGGACGCGCTGGCCAAGGCCCTGCACGCACCGGCGCAGCCGCTGCTGGCGATCGTCGCCGGCAGCAAGGTCAGCACCAAGCTGGAACTGCTCGCCAACCTGGTCGGCAAGGTCGACCAGCTGATCGTCGGCGGTGGCATCGCCAACACCTTCATTGCCGCAGCCGGGCATGCCGTGGGCAAGTCGCTGTACGAACCGGACCTGCTGGACACCGCGAAGAAGATCGTGGCCGACGCCAAGGCGCGCGGCGCCGACATTCCGCTGCCCACCGACGTGGTGGTGGCCAAGCAGTTCCTCCCGGACGCCGAAGCGACGGTCAAGGCGGTCAATGACGTGGCCGAAGACGACCTGATCCTGGACATCGGTCCGCAGACCGCTGCGCACTACGCGACGCTGATCGCCAAGGCCGGCACCGTGGTCTGGAACGGCCCGGTCGGCGTGTTCGAGTTCGAAGCGTTCGGCCACGGCACCGAGGCGCTGGCGCGCGCCATCGCCAGTTCGCCGGCATTCTCCATCGCCGGCGGCGGCGACACCCTGGCCGCCGTGGACAAGTACGACATCGCCGACCAGGTCAGCTACATCTCCACCGGTGGCGGCGCGTTCCTCGAGTTCCTGGAAGGCAAGACCCTGCCGGCGGTGGCTGCGCTGGAAGCGCGCGGCAGCTGAGCACGATGCATGCGGCAGCGTTCCGTACGCTGCCGCATGTCATGTCCGGGTCTCGTCGTGTCCGCAGGACATCGCCGAAACCCAGGCGCGACAATGCTGTAAACGTATTCATGGGACGTGAAGGGTGTGGTAATTTCGATCCTTTCCCGGGAGCCCTTTAACCATGATTGAGCGTCAGCGCCGTACGAAGATCCTTGCCACCCTCGGTCCGGCCACCGATCCGCCGGGCGTGCTGGAGGATCTGTTCCGCGCCGGCGTGAACGTGGTTCGCCTCAACTTCAGCCACGGCGACCCGTCTGGCCAGGCCAAGCGTGCCGCCGACGTGCGTGCCGCCGCCGCCCGCGTGGGCGTGGAAGTGGGCATCCTGGCCGACCTCCCGGGCCCGAAGATCCGAATTGAGCGCTTCGCCGAAGGCAAGATCCAGCTCAAGGCGGGCGACCGCTTCGACCTGGTCGCGTCGCCGACCGCACCGGCCGGCGACACCACCCAGGTGGGCGTGAGCTACCTCGGCCTGCCGCAGGACGTGGCCCCGGGCGACGTCCTGCTGCTCGACGACGGCCTGATGCAGCTGCAGGTGGTGGAAGTGCAGGGCGAGCGCATCGTCAACACCGTGCTCAACGACGGCGTGCTGTCCGACCGCAAGGGGCTCAACAAGCAGGGCGGTGGCCTCTCGCTGGGCGCGTTGACCGAGCGCGACAAGGAACTGATCGGCATCGTCGCCAAGATCGGCGTGGACTTCATCGCCGTCTCGTTCTGCCGCAACGCGCAGGACATGAACGATGCCCGTGAGATCGCCGAGAAGCACGGCTGCTATGCCGCGCTCGTGTCCAAGATCGAGCGTACCGAAGCGATCGAGAATCTCGAGGAAATCGTCGACGCCAGCGACGTGGTGATGGTGGCGCGTGGCGACCTCGGCGTGGAAATCGGCGACGCCGAACTGCCGGGCCTGCAGAAGAAGATCATCAAGGCCTCGCTGGCCCAGAACAAGGTGGTGATCACCGCCACCCAGATGCTGCAGTCGATGGTCGAAAGCCCGATCCCGACCCGTGCCGAAGTGCTGGACGTGGCCAACTCGGTCATCGACGGTACCGACGCGGTGATGCTGTCGGCCGAAACCGCCGCCGGTGCGTATCCGATCAAGGCCGTGGAGGCGATGGCCCGCATCTGCCTGGGTGCAGAGCGCCAGTTCCAGACCGAAACCGACTTCGGCGCCTCGCCGCGCAACCTGGAACGTGCCGACCAGGCCATCGCCATGGCCACCATGTTCCTGTCCCAGCACGTGGGCGTGCGTGCGATCGTGGCGATGACCGAATCCGGTGGCACCGCGCGTTACCTGTCGCGCTTCCGCGCCTCGGCGCCGGTGTACGCGGTGACCCGCCACGACGGCGCCCGCCGCCAGATGGCGCTGATGCGCGACGTGTTCCCGATCAACTTCGACAGCCGCGGCCTGACCCCGCGCGAAGCCGCGCGCGGCAGCATCCGCCTGCTGGTCGAAGCCAACCAGCTGCAGGCCGGCGACCGCGTGGTGTTCACCAGCGGCGAACACATGGAAACCCACGGCGCCACCAATACCCTGCGCTTGTTGGAAGTAGGTGAAGACGGCCGCGCCAGCGGGCTGGGCGACCTGTAATCGGCACCGCGTGGAGCCGGGCAGAGCCCGGCTCTACGGATGTCGCACGGCGTAGAGCCGGGCTCCGCCCGGCTGAAACCGGTTCCAAACTCCGTGGACAGCCAGTTCACGGAAGCCCCCGGCTATAATCGTGTTTTTCCCGCACCCGCCACAGGAAATACATGAGCATCGAACAGCTGGCCGAAACCGCCCAGGCCATGGTCGCCCCGGGCAAGGGCATCATCGCCATCGACGAATCCACCGGTACCATCGCCAAGCGCTTCGCCAGCGTGGGCATCGAGAACACCGAAGAGAACCGTCGTGCCTACCGCGAGCTGCTGCTGACCACGCCGAAGCTCAACGAGCACATCTCCGGCGCGATCCTGTACGACGAAACCATCCGCCAGTCGACCAAGGACGGCGTGCCGTTCGCCAAGTACATGGCCGACCACGGCATGATTCCGGGCATCAAGGTCGACAAGGGTGCACACCCGCTGGCCGGCTGCCCGGGCGAGATGGTCACCGAAGGCCTCGACGGCCTGCGTGAGCGCCTGCAGGAGTACTACAAGCTGGGTGCGCGCTTCGCCAAGTGGCGTGCGGTGATCAACATCGGCGAGAGCATCCCGTCGGGCACCTGCATCGAGTCCAACGCGCACGCGCTGGCCCGTTATGCCGCGCTGTGCCAGGAATGCGGCCTGGTGCCGATGGTCGAGCCGGAAGTCATCATGGATGGCGACCACGACATCGAAACCTGCTACGAAGTCACCGAAGCCACCCTGCGCTCGCTGTTCGACGCGCTGTACCAGCAGAACGTGCTGCTGGAAGGCACCATCCTGAAGGCCTCGATGGTCATCTCCGGCAAGGGCTGCGACGAGCAGGCCGACGTCGAGGAAGTCGCCGAATCCACCGTGATGTGCCTCAAGAGCACCGTGCCGGCGATCCTGCCGGGCGTGGTGTTCCTGTCCGGCGGCCAGAGCGACGAGCAGTCCACCGCCCACCTCAATGCCATGAACCAGATGGGCAACCTGCCGTGGCCGCTGAGCTTCTCCTACGGCCGCGCCATGCAGCAGGCCGCGCTGAAGCTGTGGGCCAAGGACACCAAGGCCAACGTCGCCAAGGCACAGCAGACCGTGTACGACCGCGCCAAGGAAAACGGCCAGGCTGCACTGGGCAAGTGGAACGGCTGATCCACGCCGCCACCGCGAAATGAAAAACGCCGGCAGCAATGCCGGCGTTTTTTTATGCGGTTGCCGGTAAATCCAGCGGTTGTCCCGACTCCACCAGCGCCTGGTGGTACGCCTTGAAGGTCGCCGCGTTGTAGGCCACCAGGATGATCCGCTGCGGTTCCCGGTGCGAACGCTGCCACGCCAGCGTTTCGGTCGCCGCAATGCGTGCGGCCTGGTGGAGCGGATATCCGAACACCCCGCAGCTGATCGCCGGGAACGCGATCGAACGCAGGCCCAGCGTTTCGGCCAGCTGCAGCGATTTCCAGTAGCAGTTGGCCAGCAGCGCCGGCTCGTCGCGCTGGCCGTCCTGCCAGACCGGCCCCACCGTGTGCAGTACGTGCTTCGCCGGCAACAGGTAACCAGCGGTGGCCCGCACTTCGCCGGTCGGGCAGCGCATGCCCGGCCGGATCTCTGGCAGCGCCGCGCATTCGGCCAGCAACTGCGGACCGGCGGCGCGATGGATCGCGCCATCCACGCCGCCACCCCCGAGCAGGGATTCGTTGGCCGCATTGACGATCGCATCCACCGCCAGGGTCGTGATGTCGCCCTGCCACACTTCGATCTTCATGCGTGCCGCTCCTTGTATCTGCCGCCTCATAAGGTGGCGGCCAGGGCATCAAGGTTGCGTCATCATCGTCTCAGGCCATGCGACCCGGCGTGTCGCATTCAGCAAGGAATGCCCGATTCAGGGCAGGCCGGCCAGCCACTCGTCGTCCGAGCCCTCGTTGATGTCGGCAAACAGTGGCGTGGAGAAGTAGCGCTCGCCGGTGTCGGGCAGCATCGCCAGCAGCACGCTGCCCGGCGCGGCCTTGGCCGCCACGTCCAGTGCACTGGCCACCGTGGCGCCGGCCGAGATGCCGACGAAGATCCCTTCCTCGGCCGCCAGCCGCCGCGAGGTCTCGATCGCGCGCGCATCGTCGATGCTCAGCAGCTCGTCGAACACCCCACGGTTGAGCACGTCCGGCACGAAGTCCGGGGTCCAGCCCTGGATCTTGTGCGGTTTCCATTCGGCGCCGCCAAGCAGTGCCGCGCCTTCCGGCTCCGTGGCGATGATGCGGGTCTCGGGGCGGGCCACCTTCAGCACTTCACCGACGCCGGTGAGGGTGCCACCGGTGCCCCAGCCGGTCACGAAGTAGTCCAGCTGCTTGCCGGCAAAGTCGCGCAGGATCTCGGCGGCGGTGGTGTTGCGGTGGTAGGCCGGGTTGGCGGGGTTGGTGAACTGGCTGGCCAGGAACCAGCCATGCTCCTGGGCCAGCTCGGCCGCGCGCCGCACCATGCCCGAGCCGCGCTCGGCCGCCGGGGTCAGGATCACCTTGGCACCGTAGGCGCGCATCAGCTTGCGGCGCTCGATGGAGAAGGTCTCCACCATGGTCGCCACGAACTTGTAGCCGCGCGCGGCTGCGACCATGGCCAGCGCCACTCCGGTGTTGCCGGAGGTCGCTTCAATGATCGTGTCGCCGGGCTTGAGCACCCCGCGCGCTTCGGCGTCCAGGATGATCGCCAGCGCCAGGCGGTCTTTCACTGAACCGCCGGGATTGAACGATTCGACCTTGGCATACAGGGTGACGTGGTCGGGCGCAATGCGGTTGAGGCGGACAACCGGGGTGTTGCCGATGGTGTCCAGGATCGAGTTGTACAGGGCCATGGGAACGCTCCGCAGGAGGGTGGCAGAAAGGGCGCAGGCGGCATTCGCGCACGGCGCGCCACCGGGTCTCCGCCAGACCGTAGCGCCCGCATATGACCACGCGAAATCACCTGATTACCTTCTTAAACAACGTTTGGTTATAAGCTGGTGACGGCAACTGCCTTACAGTCGGCCTGACCCCTTCCTTCCTGCCGTGCGCACGCCCATGACGCTGACCCAACTCCGTTACCTGGTCGCCATTGCCGACGCCGAGCTCAACATCACCCTGGCCGCGTCGCGGGTGCATGCCACCCAGCCGGGGCTGTCCAAGCAACTCAAGCAGTTGGAAGATGAACTGGGCTTCCTGCTGTTCGTGCGCAAGGGCCGCAGCCTGGAAGCGGTGACCCCGGCCGGGGTCGAGGTGATCGGCCGCGCCCGCGCGGTGCTGGCAGAAGCCAACAACATCCGCACCTATGCCGCCAACCAGCGCCGCGAAAGCCAGGGCCAGCTGGTCCTGACCACCACCCACACCCAGGCGCGCTTCGTGCTGCCGCCGGCGGTGGCGCGCATCAAGCAGGCCTACCCGCAGGTCAGCGTGCACCTGCAGCAGGCTGCCGAAAGCGATGCGCTGGACCTGCTCAGCCAGGGCGATGCGGACATCGCCATCATCAGCACCGCCGGTGCCGAACCCACGGCTGGCATCGCCATTCCGCTGTACCGCTGGCGGCGGCTGGTGCTGGTGCCGCGCGGGCACGCGCTGGACCGCCCGGGCGCGGCGCCGGACCTGGAGGCGCTGTCGACCCAGCCGCTGATCAGCTACGAGTCCTCCACCCGTGGCAGCTCCTCGCTGCAGCGCGCCTTTGCTGCCTCCGGCCTGATCCCGGACATCGCCCTGACCGCGCTGGACGCGGACCTGATCAAGACCTACGTGCGCACCGGCCTGGGCGTGGGCCTGCTGGCGGAGATGGCGGTGAATGCGGGGGATGAAGACCTGCGTTCGTGGCCGGCCCCGGTCCCGATCGACGAATGCATTGCCTGGGCGGTGCTGCCGCGCGACCGGGTGCTGCGTGATTACGCGCTGGAGCTGGTGCATGTGCTGGCCCCGCAGATCGATACACGGGATTTGAGGCGCGTGATCGACGGGAACCAGGAAGCCGATTGGCCGGTACCGCCGACGTGGGAATCGTTGACGCAGACCATCACCGTCTAGACATGCCCGCTGCGACGGTTGGTCGCACGAAATACTGAGGCCCCCGCGAATGTCGGGCGCTATGATGTCGCCGTGAACCGTCGCCGCGCCCCGTACGCCGCTCTGCTCCAGCTCGCCTTCCTGGCGACGCTGCTGATGGCGTTGGCCCCGCTGGTCAGCCGCTGGCAGCAGGCGCAGGGGCCGCAGGTGATGCTGATGCCTGGCGGCATGGCCCACGTGATGGCCGCCGCCATTGTCGCGGACGAACCCGCCGCAACGCCGCCCCCCGCGATGGATCATCACGGCATGGCCCACCACGACATGGCCATGCACGACACCTCGATGCAGGCGATGTCCACGCACACCCCGTCGACGTCGCCGGTGGCAGCGACCGAACCCGCGCCGAAGCCTCCCGTCGATCCCCATGCCGGGCATGGCGAGGCCTGCGAATACTGCATGATGGCCTCGCGGCTGATGCCGTGGCTGGCCGTGCTGGTCGTGTTGCTGCATGCCCTGCAACTGTCTGCACCACCGGTGCCGCGCACTGTCGCCACGCCGCGAAGCGTCCGCTGGCCCGCCCACGCCGCGCGTGGTCCTCCGCTTTACGCCTGAAACCGCCGACATCTTTCCCTGCCGCGCGACGCCGTAATGGCGTCGTGCGCCTGTGCGTTTTCCGGAGTTCCAACATGATGCTTGTTTCCCGCAGCGCGGGCGCAGTGACGCGCCTGTCTGTTTCGTTGTCCCTGGCGCTGGCCGCGCTACCCCTGCACGCCGCCGAACGCGACGATGCCCGCACCCTCGACACGATGGTGGTTACCGCCACCGCGCCGTCCTCGCCGCTGCACTGGGTGACCGACCCACGCCTGCCACGCCAGCCGGTCCCGGCCAGCGACGGGGCCGACTACCTCAAGACCGTGCCCGGCTTCGCCGCCATCCGCAACGGCGGCACCAATGGCGACCCGGTACTGCGCGGCATGTTCGGTTCGCGCCTGAACATCGTCAGCAACGAAGGCAACCTGATCGGTGCCTGCCCCTCGCGCATGGACAACCCGCTGTCCTACATCGCACCGGAAACCTTCGACCGCCTCACCATCATCAAGGGCCCGCAGAGCGTGCGCTGGGGCGCAGGCGCCTCGGCCGGCACCGTGCGTTTCGAGCGCGACACCCCGCGCTTCGACGCACCCGGCGTCGACCTCGACGCCAGCGCGCTGGTCGGCTCGCGCAACCGCAACGACCAGGTCCTCGACCTCACCGCCGGTGCTTCGCAGGGCTACGTACGGGTCAACGGCAACCGCTCCGAAGCCGACGACTACAAGGACGGCAACGGCGACGTGGTCCCCTCGAAATGGCGCAAGTGGAACAGCGACGTCGCCGTCGGCTGGACCCCGGACGCCGACACTGTGCTGGAACTCTCCGCCGGAACCGGCGACGCACTGGCACGCTACGCCGGTCGCGGCATGGACGGCGCCGCCTTCAAGCGCACCAGCTACGCCGCCCGCTTCGAACGCGGCAACCTGCCCGGC
The DNA here is from genome assembly GCF_002893095.1 of Stenotrophomonas sp. VV52. GTDB lineage: Bacteria > Pseudomonadota > Gammaproteobacteria > Xanthomonadales > Xanthomonadaceae > Stenotrophomonas > Stenotrophomonas aracearum. Next base: position 256,999 of record NZ_PKQQ01000002.1, read on the forward strand.
GCGTGGGACAAACTGCAGGCCAACGTCTACTACAACGACGCCGACCACGTCATGGACAACTACACCCTGCGCGATCCGAATCCGGACAGCAGCATGCCGATGCCGATGGCCTCGAACGTGGATCGCCGCACCACCGGCGGGCGCATCGCCTCGGAATGGCGCTGGCAGGACATCGCCATCGTCGCCGGTATCGACGCCCCGGACAGCCGCCACCGCAGCCGCAACGGCGTGGGCCGCAACACCTACAAACTCACGCCGTGGTCCACCGACGCCCGCCAGCAGAACCGCGGCGTGTTCACCGAAATCACCCTGGGCGAAGGCACCCCCCAGCGCTGGGTCGGCGGCCTGCGCATCGACCGCGCCGAAGTCACCGACGAACGCGCCAGCACCGGCATGGGCATGATGCCGATGCCCAACCCCACCGCCGGCCAGACCCGCCGCGAAGATCTCGGCAGCGGCTTCCTGCGGTTCGAGCGTGACTACAGCAGCGCCCTCACCGCGTACGCCGGACTGGGCCACAGCGAGCGCATGCCCGACTACTGGGAACTGTTCTCGCCGGACATGGGCCCGGCCGGCAGCATCAACGCCTTCAGCGCGGTGCAGCCGGAGAAAACCAACCAGCTCGACATCGGTCTGCAGTACCGCGACGCGCGCATGAACGCCTGGGTCTCGGCCTACGCCGGGCGCATCCAGGACTACATCCTGTTCACCTACCGCGACGGCGGCATGATGGGCAGCACCGCCCAGGCCAGCAACGTCGACGCACGCATTGCCGGCGCCGAAGCCGGTGCCGAATTCGCGCTTGGCCAAGGCTGGAAGCTCGGCGGCACCCTGGCCTACGCCTGGGGCGAGAACCGCAGCGACGGCGGCCCGCTGCCGCAGATGCCACCCCTCGAAGCGCGCCTGAGCGGCGGCTGGGAAGGCCAGCGCTGGAGTGCCGGCGCACTCCTGCGCGCAGTCGCCCACCAGCACCGCGTGGCAGAAGGCGAGGGCAACGTCGTCGCCCGCGACCTCGGCCCCAGCGCCGGCTTCGCCACCTTCGCGTTGAATGCGGGCTACCGCTTCAACGACGCCCTGAAGCTCAGCGCCGGCATCGACAACCTGTTCGACCGCGCCTACAGCGAACACCTCAACCTCGCCGGCAGCGCCGATTTCGGCTTCCCCGCAGACCCGATACGCATCAACGAGCCGGGCCGCACGCTGTGGATGAAGGTGAATTACACCTACTGACGGCGGAAGTGCCCGCGCCCGTAATCAACGGCGCGGGCAGTGCACCGGTAGGGTCGGTTCCCAAACGACCGCACGGGAAGGTGATCGGCACGGTGACGCATGGACCCGGACGGTAAAGGCGCTTTTTCGTTCTGAGGTCATGCGTTACCGTGCCGATGGGCCCTATCGGCAGTCGTTTGGGAACCGACTCTACCGGGCTGGCATCCCTGCGATCCAAACCTCCCGTCCGACGCAATCCGACACGCGCTGACACACGCCGTTACACGTCGGAAAACCCCCAGCACGAAAGGGATTGCGCATGTCACCCGCCGATGTGAAGGGCCCGGTAAACGCTTGGCACATATGCCCGACAGCCCCGGTGGCTACACTTGCCGGTCAAGAAAGATCAAGGGTTGTTTTTCATGTCGGGACGCATCATCGCGCGCATCGTAGCTGGCCTCGGCCTGGTCATCCTGGCCGGGTGTGGCGGCGGCAAAGGCGAGAACGCCCGCCGGCAGGCTGAAGTCGTCCCCGTGACCACCCAGGTCGTCCAGACCTCCGCCTGGAGCGACACCCTCCAGGCGCTCGGTACCGCCAAGGCCCGCGAATCGGTGACCGTCACCGCCAAGGTCAGCGAAATCATCGAAGCCGTCCATTTTGAAAGCGGCCAGCAGGTCTCCGCCGGCACCCCCCTGGTCACCCTGCGCGGCCAGGCCCAGGAAGCCGCACTGGTCCAGGCCCAGGCCACCTTTGCCGAAGCCGACCAGCTCTACAAGCGCCAGCGCGAACTCGCCGCCCAGCAGCTCGTCGCCAGCGCCACCCTCGACACCCAGCGCGCCATCCGCGACGCCGCCGAAGCCCGCGTCCGCGAAATGCAGTCCGACATCGGCGACCGCCGCGTCCGTGCCCCCTTCGCCGGCGTGCTCGGCATCCGCCAGGTCAGCGAAGGCTCGCTGGTCACCCCCACCACCGTCATCGCCACCCTCGACGACATCGAACGCATGCATGTCGACTTCCAGGTCCCCGAAGCCGAACTCGCTTCGCTGGCCAAGGGCGACAAGGTCAGCGCCACCAGCGTCGCCTACCCGGGCCGCACCTTCGAAGGCGAAGTGGCCACCATCGACACCCGCGTCGACCCCGGCACCCGCGCCGTCACCGTCCGCGCCGACTTCATCAACAGCGACCACGCCCTGCGCCCCGGCATGCTGCTCGACGTGCGCATGTACCGTCCCGAACGCCAGGTCCTGGTCATTCCCGAAATCGCCGTCGTCCAGGTCGGCCGCGACTCCTTCGTCTTCCGCGTCAAACCCGACCACACCGTCGAACGCGTCGATGTGGTCAGTGGCGCGCGCCGCTCCGGCGTCGTCGAAATCCGCGAAGGCCTCAAAGCCGGCGAGCGCATCGTCGTCGACGGCACCGGCAAACTGCGTCCCGGCCTGAAGGTCGAAGACAGCGCCGCACCCACGCCCGGCAACGCACCGACCGCAGCGCCTGCAGACGCTCCGGCACCGGCACCGGCTGAAAAGGCCACCGACCCGGCACCCGCCGGCACCGTCCGCAGCCCGGTCAGCGCCACCGCCGCACCTGCAGCCGCCACGGGCAGCGCCGGATGAAGCTCTCCGACATCTCCATCCAGCGGCCGGTGTTCGCCGTAGTGATGAGCCTGCTGCTGGTGGTGCTCGGCATCATGTCGTTCACCCGCCTGACCCTGCGCGAACTGCCCGCCATCGACCCGCCGATCGTCTCGGTCTCGGTCGACTACACCGGCGCCTCTGCCGCCGTCATCGAAAGCCGCATCACCCAGGTGCTCGAAGACGCCCTGGCCGGTATCGAAGGCATCGATACCATCAACGCGCGCAGCTCCAACGGCCGCTCGCAGGTCAGCATCGAATTCACCTCCAACCGCGACATCGAAGCGGCCGCCAACGATGTGCGCGACGCCGTCAGCCGTGTCGCCGACCGCATGCCCGAAGAGGCGCGCCCGCCGGAAATCGCCAAGGTCGAGAGCGACGCCGACCCGATCATCTGGTTCAACATGACCTCCTCCAGCATGAACACGCTGGAGCTGAGCGACTACGCCGACCGCTATGTGGTCGACCGCTTCTCCAGCCTCGACGGCGTCGCCCAGGTCCGCATCGGCGGCCGCCAGCGCTACGCCATGCGCATCTGGCTCGACCGCGACCAGCTCGCCGCGCGCGGCCTCACCGTCGGCGACGTCGAAACCGCACTGCGCAACGAAAACGTAGAACTGCCGGCCGGCCGCATCGAATCGGCCGACCGCGACTTCACCCTGCGCGTCGAACGCAACTACGTGAAGCCCGAAGACTTCGCCACCATCCCGCTTGGCAAGGGCGCCGACGGCTACGTCGTGCGCATGGGCGATGTCGCCAAGATCGAACTGGCCTCGTCCGAGCGGCGCGCCTATTACCGCAGCAACGGCGAACCCGGCATCGGCCTGGGCATCGTCAAGACCTCCACCGCCAACTCGCTCGACGTAGCCCGCACCGCGCGCGCCGAAGCCGAGCGGGTAGGGCAGACCCTGCCCGAAGGCACCCACATCTTCGTCGCCTTCGACAACACCACCTTCATCGAAGCCGCCGTCGACCGCGTCTACGCCACCCTGGTGGAAGCGATGCTGCTGGTGCTGGTGGTGATCTGGCTGTTCCTCGGCAGTTTCCGTGCCGCGCTGATTCCCGCAGTGACCGTTCCGGTCTGCCTGGTCGCCGCCTTCATCGCGCTGTACGCCTTCGGCTTCTCGATCAACCTGCTTACCCTGCTGGCGCTGGTGCTGTGTATCGGCCTGGTGGTCGACGACGCCATCGTCGTGGTCGAAAACGTGCAACGGCGCATCGACCTTGGCGAACCGCCACTGGTCGCCTCCAAGCGCGGTACCGCGCAGGTGGCCTTCGCGGTCATCGCCACCACCGCCGTACTGGTCGCCGTGTTCCTGCCGGTCGGCTTCCTGGAAGGCAACACCGGGCGCCTGTTCCGCGAACTGGCGGTCGCGCTGGCATCTGCCGTGGCGCTGTCGGCGTTCGTCTCGCTGACCCTCACCCCGATGATGGCCTCCAAGCTGCTCAAGCCGCACACCGGCCAGGCGCCGAAGGGCCTGCACGGGTTGATCAACCGCAACCTGGACCGCGTCTCGGCGTCTTACGGCCGAGTGCTGGACGCCCACGTCGGCAAGATCTGGATCTACGTCGCGGTGATGGTGCTGTCGCTGGCCGCCAGCGCGCTGCTGCTCAAAGTGCTGCCCTCCGAACTGGCCCCGGCCGAAGACCGCGGCTCGTTCCAGATCATGATCGACGGCCCCGAAGGCGCCGGCTACGACTACACCGTCGGCCAGGTGCAGGAAGTGGAGAAAATCGTGGCTGGCTTCGTCGGCGACGACAAACCCATCGTGCGCGCCAACCCGCGCGTGCCCGGCGGCTTCGGTGCCAGCGAAGAAATGCATACCGGCCGCATCAGCGTGTTCCTGCAGCCGTGGCGCGAACGCACCACCGATACCCCTGAAGTGGCCGCCGAACTGCAGAAAAGCCTGGACGGCATTCGCGGCGTGCGCGTGCGTACCCAGGTCGGTGGCGGCCTGGTCCGCAGTGGCGGCCAGCCGTTCCAGATCGTGCTGGGTGGCCCCGAATACGCGGAAATCGCCGGCTGGCGCGATCGCATGCTCGAACGCATGGCGGCCAATCCGGGCCTGGTCGGTCCGGATTCGGACTACAAGGAAACCCGCCCGCAGATGCGCGTCAACATCGACCGCCAGCGTGCGGCCGACCTCGGCGTCTCGGTCACCGCGATTGGTTCGGCGCTGGAAACCATGATGGGTTCGCGCCGCGTCACCACCTTCGTCGACAACGGCGAAGAGTACGACGTGCTGGTCCAGGCCGGCCGCGAGGGCCGCGCCAGCCCGGACGACCTCGCCGCCATCCGCGTGCGTGCCAACAGTGGCGAACTGGTGCCGCTGTCCAACCTGGTCACGCTCAGCGAAGTGGCCGAGGCAGGCAACCTCAACCGCTTCAACCGCCTGCGCTCGATCACCATCAGCGCCGGCCTGGCCCCGGGCTACCCGCTCGGTGAAGCCATTGCCTGGGCCCAGCAGACCGCCCGCGAAGAATTGCCGCAGCACGCGCAGATCGACTGGAAGGGCGAATCGCGCGAGTACCAGAACGCCGGCAGCGCCGTGCTGCTGACCTTCGCGATGGCGCTGCTGGTGGTGTACCTGGTGCTGGCCGCGCAGTTCGAAAGCTTCATCCACCCGCTGGTGATCATGCTGACCGTGCCGCTGGGCGTGCTCGGCGCGCTGCTCGGCCTGTACGTCAGCGGCGGCACCATCAACCTGTTCAGCCAGATCGGCATCGTCATGCTGGTCGGCCTGGCGGCGAAGAACGGCATCCTGATCGTCGAATTCGCCAACCAGCTGCGCGACGAAGGCCGCGACGTACACCGCGCCATCGTCGAATCGTGCATGGTGCGCCTGCGCCCGATCCTGATGACCTCCATCGCCACCGTGGTCGGCGCCATCCCGCTGGTGGTCGCCGGCGGCCCGGGCTCTGCCAGCCGCGGCACCATCGGCATCGTGGTGATCTTCGGCGTCACCGTCTCCACCTTCCTCTCGCTGTTCGTCGTGCCGGCGTTCTACGCGCTGCTGGCGCCCTACACCCGTTCGCCGGAAGCGGTGGCGCGTGAGCTCGAGAAGCAGGAAGCAGATACGCCATCGGTAGGCGGCCATGCCTGACCGCGCGCCGCTGCTGCACGGTCCCGGCTTCGTCCTGCGCCCCTGGCGCAGCGACGATCTGGACGCGCTGCTGCGGCACGCCAACGACGAAGCGGTCTCGCGCGGGCTGCGCGACCGTTTCCCGTTCCCGTATACCCGCGAAGACGGTGAGGCGTTCCTTGGCGGCCGGGTCCTCAGCCCGGGTACCCTCAACCTGGCTATCGAGATCGACGGCGCTGCTTGCGGCAGCATCGGCGCCCAACCGGGCTTGGCCGAACGGGCGCACACCGCCGAGCTCGGCTACTGGCTGGGCCAGGCGTATTGGGGGCAGGGCTGGATGAGCCGCGTCGTAAGCGTGTTCACCCCATGGGTGATGGACGAACTGCGCCTGTTCAGGCTGCAGGCCGAAGTGCTGGATTTCAACGAAGGTTCGGCGCGGGTGCTGCTGGCAAACGGGTTCAGCGAAGAGGGCTGCGCCCGTGCTGCGGTGTACAAGCGGGGCCAGCTCCATGACCTGCGGCGGTTTGCCTTGGTGCGTGACCACCTTTCCTGAACGGTGCGGCCTCCGCCCTGGCCAGCGGCCAGGACCTACCGCCCGTATTCGTCCCGCCCACCGCCGTAGAGCCGGGCTTTGCCCGGCTGCCCTTCGCCTCAATCCGGCTCTGCCCGGCTGCCCTTCGCCCCTATCGGCCCAGCCCCCGATCATGGAGAATCGACCGGTCCCTTCCAGCCGACGGGACGTCCTTCATTTTCCGCCGACTGGAGAGAGCGCGTGGAATCAGTGGTTGAGTTCGTCAATGGCATCATCTGGAGCAAGGCGCTGATTTTCCTGTGCCTGGCTGCGGGCCTGTTCTTCAGCGTGCGCACGCGCTTCATGCAGCTGCGCGGCTTCTTTGAAATGTGCCGGCTCACCGTGCAGGGCGAGAAGTCCGAAGCCGGTGTGTCCTCCTTCCAGGCCCTGGCCATGTCCATGGCTGGCCGCATGGGCATCGGCAACATCGCCGGCGTGGCCACCGCCATCGCCTTCGGCGGTCCCGGTGCGATCTTCTGGATGTGGGTGATGGGCTTCCTCGGCGCGTCGACCTCCTACGTCGAATGCACCCTGGCGCAGATCTACAAGACCAAGGACGCCGAAGGCCGCTACCGTGGCGGTCCGGCGTACTACATCGAAAAGGCCATGGGCCTGAAGTGGTACGCGCTGGCCTTCGCCATGGCCACGATCATTGCCGCCGGCTTCCTGATGCCCGGCGTACAGGCCAATGCCATCGCCGACAGCTTCATCAACGCCTGCCGCGGCACCGCCCTGTGCGGCCCGCTGGATGGCCAGGTCATGGGCCTGGAAACGGTGCAGGCGCTCAAGCTCGGCATCGGCATCGTGGTCGCCGTGCTGCTCGGCGTAGTCATCTTCGGCGGCGTCAAGCGCATCGCCAACTTCGCCGAAGTGGTGGTGCCGTTCATGGCCGCCGCGTTCATCCTGATGGCCATCACCATCATGATCCTCAACTACGACCGCGTGCCGGACATGTTCCGCACCGTGTTCAGCAGCGCCTTCGGCGCGCACGCCGCGTTCGGCGCGATGATGGGCCTGGCGGTGGAGTGGGGCGTCAAGCGCGGCATCTACGCCAACGAAGCCGGCCAGGGTACTGGCCCGCATGCGGCGGCTGCATCCGAGGTCTCGCACCCGGCCAAGCAGGGTTACGTGCAGGCCTTCGCCATCTACTTCGACACCATGATGGTGTGCACCGCCACCGCGTTCCTGATCCTGGCCGCCGGCACCTACAATGTGTATTCGCCGGTGCCCGGTGGCGAACCGGTGTTCGCCGGCCTGGCCGGTGTCGCGGAAGGCGCGGGCTACGCGCAGGCCGCGGTGGAAACCGTGCTGCCGGGCTGGGGTTCGGGCTTCGTGGCGATCGCGATCTTCTTCTTCGCGTTCACCACCATCATGGCCTATTACTACATGGCCGAAACCAACCTCAGCTACATCAACCACAACCGCAAGCGTCCGCTGACCGTGCTGGTGCTGCGCCTGGGCATCCTGGGCATGGTGGTCTTCGGCGCCTTCCACAACGCCAAGCTGGCCTGGGCACTGGGCGACATCGGCGTGGGCCTGATGGCGTGGTTGAACATCATCGCCATCCTGATCGTGCAGAAGCCTGCCTTGCTGGCTCTGCGCGATTACGAACGCCAGAAGAAGCTCGGCATCGACCCGATCTTCGACCCCGATGCGCTGGGCATCAAGAACGCCGATTTCTGGCGTCAACGCAAGCTGGAGCCGTCCCGTAGTGAATGATCCCTGGAAGAACGCCCGCCGCCCGTCGTCGCGACCGCCGCGGGCCACCCCGCTGCCGCCGCGCGAAGGCGGCACCCCGCCACCGCCGGGGCGCGGCAATGACGAGCTGCGCCTGTACGGCTGGAATGCCGTGCAGGCCCTGTTCGAACGTCGGCCGCAGGCACTGCGCAAGCTGTACCTGGCCGAAGCGCTGATCCCGCGCCTGCAGCCGCTGCTGAAGTGGTGCGTGGCCAACCGCGTGGGTTACCGCGTGGTGGAAGAGGGCGACCTCAACAAGCTCGCCGCCACCACCCACCATGAAGGCGTGGTCGCCGACGTGCTGCGCGCGCCGATGCTGTCGCTGGCCGAGTGGATGGCCGACCTGCCCAGCGACAAGCCCGTGCTGGCGCTGTGGCTGGACGGCGTGGGCAACCCGCACAACTTCGGCGCGATCCTGCGTTCGGCCGCGCACTTCGGCGTGGCCGGCCTGCTGCTGCCGCCCGATTCCACCCTGGCACTGTCCGGTGCGGCCGCGCGCGTCGCAGAAGGCGGTGCCGAAGCGGTTCCGCTGGTGCGGCTGCCAGCGTTGCCCCAGGCGATGGACGAACTGCGCGCCGGCGGCTTTGGCCTCGCGGCCACACTGGTGGAGGGTGGCGACAACCTGTTCAAGGCCACGCTGCCGGAGCGGCTGGTGTACGTGATGGGCGCCGAAGGCGAGGGCATGGACCGCGCGTTGGCGCAGACCTGCGACATGCAGGTCTCGATCCCGGGCAGCGGTGCGGTGGAAAGTCTGAACGTTGCGTCGGCAACGGCGGTGTTGTTGTCGCACTGGTATGCGCAACGGTAATTCGGGGTAACGCACTCGCGCGCTGCCCCACGCGATGTGATCGACTTCTCCAATGAAGTCGCGCTTACAACGGATTCGGATTTTTCGGATGGTGCGTAGCGTTCGCGCTGCGTCACAGTGAAGAGCGGCACTGCACTGCGTAGGTGAGGAGAGACACCCACCCAGTGCGGCGCCGTTGTCCGGATCACGGTCTGTCCGTGGCGCTCACCGCGTGGGGTGTGACGAATCCCGGTAGCCCGGCCCTCTGGCCGGGCTTTTTTTTATCAGTGTCGTAACCGCACTGGCGAAAAGCGACATCGTCGCGCAGCGTGCAGGGTTTTCGACCCCCCTTTAGTCGCGTCGCTTCTCGCCGCTTTCGATGGAATTCCTGTAGCGCCTGCGGCGTGTCCAACAAGGGCAAAACGAGCGTTGGCGTGATAGGCATTTTCGTGCGTGCGCTCGCGCACAGAACGCGATATTCGCGTGATTTACCGATTTTTCCGAGATTGCTTCCTGTGCAGATTGCCGGTGCGGCGGATTGGCCTGCCGCACCACCCCTGTCACCCCGGAGGCAATCCATGACGCTCTTCCCGCTGCGTTCCCTGCGCCCTGTTTCTTTCGCCCTGATCGCCGGCCTGTGCCTGCCCGCCGTTGCGTCCGCCGACAAGCGCACGCTGGACGGCGTCAACTTCATGGGCCCGCTGATCACCCCCAACCCGGCCGGCATGCGCAAGGGCAACCTCTTCATCGAACCGTACCTGGTGCGGATCAACAGCGACAGCTACTTCGACGGCGACGGCCGCCGCCACGACAGCGACGGCCGCAGCAACGCCTGGCTGACCGTGGTGCCGATCGCTTACGGCCTGGGCCAGCGGGTCACCGCGCAGGTCAACCTGAGCGCCTCGCGTGCAGAGACCGGCAGCGAACGCAGCCGTGGCTTCCGCGCCGGCGACACCACCGCCATGGTCCAGTACCTGCTGCAGGCGCCGAGCGCCGACGGCACCCGCCCGGCCATTTCGGTGTCGCTGAGCCAGCGCTACGCGACCGGCAGCTATGACCGCATCGACGGCAACCCGCTCAACGCCCAGGGCGACGGCGTGCAGCGCACCACCTTCGGGCTGGGCATGCAGCAGGTGGTGTGGCTGCCCAACGACCGTCCACTGCGCTGGCGCGGCCAGCTCAGCGCCAGCCCCGCGCCGGCGCGCGTGGCGATCAACGACCACAGCGTCTACGGCACGCCCGAAGGCTTCCGTGGCAGCATCGCGCCCGGCTCGCTGATCGGCCTGTCCGCCGCCGGTGAGTACAGCTTCAACTCGAAGTGGGTCGGCGTGATGGAGTTCGCCGTCAGCCGCCAGAGCGACCGCCACCTGAGCGGCTACGCCTCCGATGCCGAGGGCGTCATGCAGCGCATCGACGAGCGCCGCCCCGGCAGCCGCAACGTCACCCTGGCGCCGGCCGTGCAGTACCACTTCAGCCCCAGTGTCGGCCTGATCGCCGGTGTCGAGTTCACCGTGGCCGGACGCAACACCGGCAGCTACATCAATCCGCAGATCGCGCTGGGCATGTTCTTCTGATGCGCGCGCTGCAAGGGAGTGAGCCATGTTCGATATGACCCTTGAAAAGACCGTCGCCCAGCTGCTGGGCATCGTCTGGAGTCCCGCGCTGGTCGGCCTGTGCCTGCTGGTCGGGCTGTACTTCAGCGTGCGCACCCGCTTCATCCAGCTGCGCGGCCTGCCGGAGATGCTCAAGCTCATGTTCCAGGGCCGCAGCTCGGCAGCGGGGGTGTCCTCGTTCCAGGCGTTGAGTCTGTCGCTGTCCAGCCGCGTCGGCGTCGGCAACATCGCCGGCGTGGCCATGGCGATCGCCTATGGCGGCCCCGGCGCGATCTTCTGGATGTGGATCGTGGCGTTCCTCGGCGCCTCCAGTGCGTTCGTGGAGTCCACCCTCGCGCAGATCTACAAGCAGCGCGACAGCAAGGGCATGTACCGCGGCGGGCCGGCGTACTACATCGAAAAAGGCCTGGGCAAACGCTGGTATGCGGTGCTGTTTGCGATCAGCACGGTGATCGGCTGCGGCATGCTGCTGCCGGGTACGCAGTCCAACGCCATCGTCAGCGCGCTGGACGAAGCCTGGGCGGTGCCCGGCTGGATCACCGCAGCCTGCATCGGCACCGTGGTGGCCATGGTGATCTTCGGCGGCGTGCGCCGTATCGCCCAGGTCGCGCAGGTGATCGTGCCGTTCATGGCGGTGGGCTACCTGCTGGTGGCGGCCGTGGTGATGGCACTGAACCTGGACGCGGTGCCGGAGATGTTCGCCATCATCCTGCGCAGCGCGTTCGGCCAGGACGCCGCGTTCGGCGCCATGATCGGCACCGCCATCCAGTGGGGCGTCCGCCGTGGCGTGATGAGCAACGAGGCCGGCATGGGCAGCGGTGCGCATCCGGCCGCCGCTGCCGAAGTCTCGCACCCGGTCAAGCAGGGCCTGGTGCAGGCGTGTTCGGTGTACATCGACACCATGGTGGTGTGCAGCGCCACCGCGTTCCTGATCCTGTCCACCGGCGCGTACAACGTGTACGACCCGTCGCTGCCGTCGCAGTTGATGGTCGCCAACGTGCCGGGGTTGGAAGCGGGGCCGCGCTTCGTGCAGCAGGCGGTGGAATCGGCGTTGCCCGGCTTCGGGCGGTCGTTCATCGCGCTGGCGATCATCCCGTTCGCGTTCACCACCATCCTCGCGCTGTACTACACCGCCGAAACCAACGTGGTGTACATGGTGCGAAACCGGCACTCGCCGGTGGTGATGGCGCTGTTCCGCTGCGGCTTCATCGGCGCCATGCTGTATTCGGCGCTGAACACCGCCGAGGTGGCCTGGTCGCTGGGCGACATCGGCGTCGGCCTGATGACCTGGCTCAACGTGATCGCCTTGCTGCTGTTGCAGAAGCCGGCATTCGCGGCGTTGCGCGACTACGAAGCCTCACGCGGCAAGGGTCAGGACCCTGTGTTCCGTCCCGACCCGCACACCGTCCCAAGCTGCACGGTATGGGTAGGCGCCCGGTAGAGCCGGGCCCTGCCCGGCTGCGTAGAGCGGATCAAAGATCCGCTCTACGCCGTCACCCTCACTCGTTAGGCGGCGTAGTCGCCTTCGCTTCGCTACCGAAGCCGCCATCAGCCTCAGCCGCCAGGTACGCAAACACCGTATACGCAGCCACGTTCTGCGCCAGCGCAGCCGGCTCGATCTTGTCCAGCGTATCGTCGGCAGTGTGGTGCAGGTTGAAGTAGTCGGTTCCATCCTGCGCCAACCAAGCCCACGCGCCGCCCTTGGCCGCCAGCGGGCCGATATCCGGACCCGGGCCGCCCTTGTCGGCGTTGTACTCGATGCCCAGCGGCTTGAGCACTTCGGCAATCTGGCGGGTCGCCTCGCGCGAGCCTTCCGGATTCGGCGAGCCGGTGTTGAATGCATAGATGCGGCCCGCACCGAAGTCGCTCTCCGCAGCCAGCTGGTGCAGCGCGATGTCCTTGGCGTGCGCTTCGGCGTACGCCTTGCCACCGTACAGGCCCTGTTCTTCGTTGGCGAACGCCACCACGCGGATGCTGCGCTTCGGTGCCTGCTTGAGCTGGCCGATCAGGTGGCCGGCGGCCATGGTCAGGGCCACGCCCGCGCCATCGTCGATCGCGCCGGTGCCCAGGTCCCACGAATCCAGGTGGCCGCCGATCACCACCACTTCCTTCGGCAGGCTGCGTCCGGTGATCTCGCCGATCACGTTGTACGACGTGGCGGTGCCGTCCCAGCCGCAATCCAGGCTGAGCTTCACCGTGGTCGGCCCAAGCGCGACCAGGCGGGCCAGCTGGTTGGCGTCCGGCACCGACAGCGCCGCCGACGGCACCGGGGTCAGGCCGTCATCGAAACGGGTGATGCCGGTATGCGGCACGCGGTGCGAGTCGGTACCCGCCGAGCGCATCACGAAGCCCACCGCACCCTTGCGGATCGCCTCGGACGGGCCCTTGCTGCGCACCGCGCCGCCCTTGCCGTAATCGCGGCCGTCGCGGTAGGCGGTCATCTGGTAATCGACGAACGCGATCTTGCCCTTCAGCGAACCTTCCGGCGCGGCCTGCAGCGCGGCCAGGTCGGCAAAGCGCACCACTTCGGCCTCGACCGTGCCGCCCGGGCTGCCGCCCAGCGCGGTGATCGAGAGCGGCTGCGCATGCTTGCCGGTCACCGAGGCATGTTCACTGCGGCGCTCCCACTTCGGGAAGGTCACCGGCTCTTTCCACACCTTGTCGAAGCCCAGTGCCTTGAACTTGGCTTCGGCCCAGGCCACGGCGCGGGCGTCGGCCTCGCTGCCGGCGATGCGCGGGCCGATCTCGGTGGTCAGCGATTCCACCACCTTCCAGCCGGTGTCGTCCTTCAGGGCCTGCTCGCGCAGCTCGGCGGCGGTGGCCAGCGACTTCGGCGGCAGGGTGGTGGTGCTGGTCGCGGCGAACGCCGGGGCGGCCAGCAGGGCAAGGGAAGATGCGATGGCAAGAACGCGGCGACGCATGGGACGGACTCCAGGGCAACAGGGCGTAAGCCTTCGAGCTTAGCAGCCTGCCCGCACCGCACATGGGCGCAAGGTCATGGTTATAAGCACGGAACCCCGCCGGGGCAGGGTTCCGTAGTGCCGGCCGCTGGCCGGCTCTTCCGAATGTCCGAACACCGCCTGGAGCCGGCCGGCGGCCGGCACTACGGCGGGGCCGATCACTGCTTCAGGTTGTCGCGGATCTCGCGCAGCAGCAGGATCTCTTCCTTCGGCGCAGCCGGCGCGGCTTCCTTCTTGCGCGCGATGCGATTGATCACCTTGATCAGCAGGAAGATCGCAAATGCCACGATCACGAACTGCACCAGCGTGTTGAGGAAATCGCCGTAACCGATCACCACCGCCGGAATCTCGGTGCCATCGGCGGCGACCCGTGCCGGCGCCAGCGTCCACGCCATTTCCGAGAAATCCACACGGCCAATCAACCAACCCAGCGGCGGCATGATGATCTTCTCCACCAGGGCGGTAACGATCTTGCCGAACGCAGCACCGATGACCACACCGACCGCCAGGTCGATGACGTTGCCACGCATGGCAAATTCCTTGAACTCAGTCAGCATTCCCATCGGGTTCTCCTGTAGCGGGCGAAATCAAATGACGCTGCACCATAGCGCAGCGCATGTCGTCATCCGGCGATGATGCCGTGGCGTTCGGCCACGTTTTCAAGGCGCGCGCTGAAACGGTCGCCCGGCTTCAAGGCAGCAACGCCGGCCGGCGTGCCCATGAACACCAGGTCACCCGCACGCAGCGCCCACAGCTTCGACAGCTCGTGCAGGATCTCCGGCACATTCCAGATCATCTGGTCCAGCAGCGACTGCTGGCGCACCTCGCCATTGATCTCCAGCGAAAGATTGAGCGCGGCCAGGTCGCCCACTTCCGCAGCCGGCACCAGTTCGCTCATCGGCGCGGAATAGTCGAACCCCTTGGCCGTATCCCACGGATGGCCCTTGGCTTTTGCCGCCGCCTGCAGGTCGCGGCGGGTCAGGTCCAAGCCCACGCCGTAGCCGAACACCAGCGACTCGGCCTGGTCCACCGGCAGCACGCCGGCCGGCGCATCGCGGCCAATGGCTACCACCAGCTCCACCTCGTGGTGCAGGTCCTGGGTCGCGGGCGGGTAGGGGATGACATCGTCATGGCCGACCACGATCGCATCGGCCGGCTTGCTGAAGAACATCGGGCGGCCGCGATCGTCCGCCGCGGGAACCGCAGCGCCCATTTCCTTGGCATGGTCGGCGAAATTGCGGCCCACGCAGTACACGCGGCGCACCGGGAACGTACCGCCGCCCGCAACCGGAATGCGGGTAGGTTCGGGCGTAGGGATCACATCAGTCATGCGCGCATCCAGAAGCAAGGGGATACACGCAGTGTAGTGCCGGCCGCCGGCCGGCAACAACGCCAAATCAGGGCAAAACCATCACCGCGAAAGCGGCAGCGCCTGCTTGCGCACCACGCGGTACTCGCCTTCCACCACCTGCGGGTCGGCCGCACGTGCCGCCTGCTTGCGGTTGGCCAGCAGCTTCCACGCCACGCCGGCGATGATCATCGCCGCGCCCACGAACACACCCACGAACACCAATGCGGCGAGGATCGCCAGACCGAGCAGACCCACCGCAACGCGCACCAACGGATGGCGCGGCTTGCGCGGCGCAAACAGGGAGCGGAACTGGTTGAACTGGAAGCGGTTGTACATGGCGGTTCTTTGGCTGAAGTCAGCGAGGTGCCAGTATCCCGACACCGTTCTGTCATTGAGTGAAAAATACGTTAATCACGACACTGGTTCATTTGAAATCAACCACTTGTGTTCATCCTGGAGCCAGTCACATGACGGCATGCGAGAATGGCGCTCCCTGTGCTGGATCGCGTTGCCATGTCTGTGTCCGATGTTTCCGCCACCCCGTTGATCGCACTGGAACGTATTGATGACGGGGGTTTTGCCGAGGTGGAAGCGTGCGTGGACGGCGACCATGAGTCTTTGGTGCTTTATCGCGAGGGCGACACGGTACGCGCCTGGCTGAACATCTGTCCGCATGCGGGTCGCCGGCTGGATTGGGCGCCGGGGCAGTTCCTGAAGAGCAAGGCGGGCGACCTGGTCTGCGCTGCGCACGGGGCGTCGTTCTCGCTGGACAACGGAGAGTGTGTCGCAGGGCCGTGCAAGGGCGATCGTCTGCGGACCGTTGCGGTGCAGGTCATAGCAGGGCAGGTGGTTCTGGCGTAGCGAGCGGTGGAGGACCGCCTGGGTCGGCCAGCGGCCGACGCTACCGGCAATGCGTCGGTCAGAACATGAGGTTGATCATTACCACCACCACGGCGGTGTAGATCAACGACAACGGCGCACCCACCCGCCACAACTCACGTGGCGTGTAGTTCGCCGGGCCGGTGATCATCGAAATCACCGGGTTCGATTGTGTCATCAGGTTGTTGGATGCCGACAGCGCCACGATCAGCGCGAATGCCGTCGGGCTGCCGCCGGCCGCCAACGCCAGGTTCACCGCAATCGGCACCATCACGATGGTCGCGCCCACGTGGCTGATCACCAGCGAGAACACCGTGGTCAGCATTGCCAGCGCGATCTCCAGCACCCATACGGGAATGCCGGTGGGCAGGCGGTCGATGGTATGTCCGGCCACCCACGCCGCCGCGCCACTGCTGTCCATCGCCCAGCCGAGCGGAATCAGCCCGGCCATCATGAACACGGTTTTCCAGTTGATCGAGGCGTAGGCCTCGTCCATGCGCAGCACCCCGGTCAGCAGCATGCCGGCCACGCCGGTCATCAGCGTCAGTGCGACCGGCAGCCTGGAGGTCAGCGCGATCAGGATCGTGATGGCGAAGATCGACATCGCGATCTTGAACTTGTGCGGGCGCTGTTCGCCCTTCGGGTAGTCGGTCACTACCACGAAGTCGCGGCTCTTGGCCGCCTGCGCCAGGTCGGTCCAGATGCTGTGGAACACCAGCATGTCGCCGGCGCGCAGCGGCACGTTGCGCACGTCCTCGCGGATCACCTGCTTGTCGCGGTTGATCGCCAGCAGGCTGATGCCGCGCTGCTTGCGCAGGCGCAGGTCCGAAGCGCTCTTGCCGATCACATCCGAGGTGGGCGGCACCACCGCTTCGGAAATACCGGCGCGGCTGGGGTTGAACAGGTCGCCCAGGTGCTTCAGGCGCGAGGACATGCGCAGGAACTGGTTCTGCGCGAAGTCGCTGACCTGCTGCCGGCTGCCCATCACCCCGAGCACGCTGCCCACCCAGATCCGCATCTCCGCCGGCGGCGCCAGGCGGGTGTCGTTGCCGGTTTTCAGCGCCAGCATCAGCGGCGCATCGTGGACCAGCTCGGCCTCGCCCAGGGTCATGCCCACCAGCGGGCTTTCCGCGCTGACCACCAGCTCGAACACATCGCCCTCGATCCCGTAGGTCTTGGCGAAATAGCTTTCGGTCCGCGCCGGGGTGACCCCGTCGTTGGCCAGGGTTTCTTCTTCCACCAGCTTGCGGTCGCCGAAGTAGCGGAAGTACAGCAGCGAGGCGACCAGCAGCGCCAGGCCGATCGGCAGCGGCGCGAACATGCGCAGCGGCTCGATGGTGGCCAGGCCGGAGGGCAGGTTGTTGTTGGCCGAGGCCAGCAGATCGTTGAGCAGGATCAGCGGCGAGTTGCCGACCATGGTCAGCGCGCCGCCCATGACGATGGCCGCGGCAATCGGCAGCAGCAACCGCTGCAGGGTCAGCCCGGTACGCGCCGCCAGCCGCGACGCGACCGGCAGGTACAGCGCCATCACCGACGGGTTCTGCATGAACGATGAGTTCAAGCCGGCAATCGCCGTGGTCATCATCAGCAGCCGCGTTTCCACCCCGTGCCCGCGCCGCAGCAGCCAGGCCGCCAGCCGGTTCAGTGCCCCGGTGCGGTCCAGGCCGGCACCCAGGATGGTGGTGGCGATGATGCTCATCACCGCGTTACCGCTGAAGCCGCCGAAGATCTCCTCCGGCGCGATCAGGCCGGTCACGCCCAGCACCACCAGAACCACCAGCGCCACCACGTCGGCGCGGATGCGCTCGAACAGGAACATCGCCATCGTGAAGCCGACCAGCCCGAGAACGAGCTTCATGTCGGTGGTCAGCGTCAGCGTGGTGTCCATGGGGTGGTGCGGTTCCTTGGGATGGGATCAGGTACGGTCGTACAGCAGGTCCCACACCCCGTGGCCAAGTTTCTGGCCGCGGGTTTCAAAGTGCGTCTGCGGTCGCCACTCCGGCCGCTCCACCTGGCCGCGCGGACCGGCGCGGTTGGTCAGGCCTGCAGTGGCGTCGAGCACGTCCCACATCTGCTCGGCATAGTCTTCCCAGTCGGTAGCGCAGTGCAGCCGGCCACCCACGCGCAGCTTGCGCACCAGCAGCTCGGCGAAGCCCGGCTGGATCAGGCGGCGCTTGTTGTGGCGCTTCTTGTGCCACGGGTCCGGGAAATAGATGCGCACTTCGTCCAGCGCGCCATCGGCGATTTCCTTTTCCAGCACTTCCACCGCGTCGTGGTGGAACAGGCGCACGTGGTCGGCGTTGTCCTCGGCCAGCGCGTTGAGCAGGCGGCCCACGCCCGGTGCATGCACTTCCAGCCCGATATAGTCGCGGCTCGGGTCCTGCTGCGCGGCAAAGCGCAGTGCGGCGCCGTTGCCGAAGCCGATTTCCAGCACCTTGTGCGCATCGCGCCCGAAGGTGGCATCCAGGTCGCGCGGCTGGCCGGTGTAGTCCAGCCCGAAGCGCGGCCAGGCATCGTCGAACGCACGCTGCTGGGCAGGGGTGAAGCGACCTTGGCGCAGCACGAAGCTGCGCACCTCGCGGCGGCCTTCGGTGGCGGTGAAGGGCTTGGGCGGCGCCTTGGCGCCGGCGCTGTCGAAGGGATTGGTCATCAGCCGATCAACCCGTCGACCGGCGAGGACGCGCTCGCATAGCGCTTGCGCGGAATGCGCCCGGCCAGGAACGCTTCGCGCCCGGCTTCAACCGCCTTGCGCATCGCACTGGCCATCAGCACCGGGTTGCGTGCGCCGGCAATGGCGGTGTTCATCAGCACGCCGTCGCAGCCCAGCTCCATCGCGATTGCCGCGTCCGAGGCAGTGCCCACGCCCGCGTCGACGATGATCGGCACCTTCGCGCTTTCGATGATTTCCAGCAGGTTGTACTTGTTCTGGATGCCCAGGCCCGAACCGATCGGCGCGGCCAGCGGCATCACCGCCACGCAGCCGATCTCTTCCAGGCGCTTGGCCAGGATCGGGTCGTCGGAGGTGTAGACCATCACCTCGAAGCCGTCCTTGACCAGCTGTTCGGCGGCCTTGAGGGTCTGCACCACGTCCGGGTACAGCGTCTTCTGGTCGCCCAGCACTTCCAGCTTGGTCAGGTTGTGGCCGTCCAGCAGCTCGCGCGCCAGCCGGCAGGTGCGCACGGCGTCTTCGGCGGTGTAGCAGCCGGCAGTGTTGGGCAGGATGGTGAAGCGGTCCGGCGGCAGCACGTCCAGCAGGTTCGGCTCGCCCGGGTTCTGCCCGATGTTCGTGCGGCGGATCGCCACGGTCACGATCTGGGCGCCGGCTGCGTCGGTGGCAGCGCGGGTTTCATCCAGGTCCTTGAACTTGCCGGTCCCGGTCAGCAGCCGGGATGCATAGGTCTTGCCGGCGATCACCAGCGAATCGGGGGAAGAATGAGCAGTCATGGAAGAATTATCGCCCAACCCGACCATTCCTGTCCGGTCGTTCCGAACCTCTCGTGTTCCCGATAGCGCCGGCCGTTGGCCGGCCCAGGCGGTCTTTCCGTCAACCGCCACCCAACGCGTGCACGATTTCCACCCGATCACCCTCGCTCAACGCGCGGGTCGCATGCAGGCTCCGGGTAACAATCTCCCCGTTTACCTCCACCGCCACCCGGCGCTCGGTCAACTGTTCGATCAGCAGCAGGTCCAACACGGTCGCACTTTGCGGAAGCTGGCGGTCTTCGCCATTGAGCAGGATGTTCATGACGGGATTGTCCCCCAAACGCGCCGGTTCTGCGTACCCTTGCGCCCCCACCGGAACCCATCCCGGCGCTGTCCTGTCTGCGCATCGCGGCCCTCGGGCGCCAGCCATGTCGCAGCGCAGCGTGATGTCACCGGGGTGCAGTGGAACCATGGCACCGTGCGCCGGCGTACGTCGGCTGTCCTCACCCGAAATGGAGTTTTTTTCATGCAGCTCAGCAAGCGTCCCCTGCGTTCCCTGATGGCCGTGGCCATCGCCCTGGCGGCCGTGCCGGCGATGGCGCAGTCGCCCTATTCGCGCACCGTCTTCATCGGCGACAGCCTGACCGACCAGGGCTACTTCCGCCCGCTGCTGCCGGCCTCGGTGCAGCCGGTCACCGGCCAGTTCACCACCAACCCGGGCTGGGTCTGGGCCCAGTACGTGGCCGACTACTACGGCACCAACGCCACCGCCCACGGCAATGGCCAGAACGGCGACAACTACGCCATCGGCGGCGCCCGTGTCGGCGTGGACACCACCCAGACCCTGGCCCCGGGCACCCCGGCCATTCCGGTCTACTCGCTCAAGACCCAGACCGCGCAGTACCTGGCCGCCAACGGCGGCAAGGCCGACGCCAACGCGCTCTACACCGTGTGGGGCGGCGCCAATGACCTGTTCGCCATCCAGGCAGGCGCACCGCTGCAGGCCACCCTTGGCGCGGCCGTGACCGACCAGGTCGGCATCGTCGGTACCCTGAAGAACGCCGGCGCCCAGTACATCGTGGTGCCGACCCTGCCGGACATCGGCCTGACCCCGGCCGCACGCGCCGGCGGCGCCGTGGGCATGGCGCAGGGCACCGCCCTGGCCAAGGCCTACAACGATGCCCTGTTCGGTGGCCTGAAGGCCGCCGGCCTGCAGGTGATTCCGGTGGACACCTTCCACATCCTGCAGGAAATCGTCGCCAGCCCGGCCACCTACGGCTTCGTCAACGTCACCAGCCCGGCCTGCACCACGGCCTCGTCGCTGACCTGCAACCCGACCGCCTACGTCAACCCGAACGCGGCCAACAACTACGTGTTCGCCGACGGCGTGCACCCGACCACCGCCACCCACCAGATGCTGGGCCAGTACACCCTCTCGATCCTGGAAGCCCCGCGCAACCAGCAGATCCTGACCCACTCGGCGCAGACCGTGGGCCGTGCGCGTGCCGACCAGGTCGGTTCGCACCTCGACGGTCGTCCGGCCGATGGCCTGAGCTGGTGGGGCGGCCTGCGTGGCGACATGCAGCGCTATGACCACGCCGACCTGTACGACGGCCTGGCCCCGGCCGGCCTGTTCGGTATCGACTGGGCGAAGGACGGCATGGTGGTTGGCGGCTTCGGTGGCTACGGCCGCATGGACGCCGACTTCGGCAACAGCCAGGGCGACTTCACCCAGTCCGACGCTACCCTGGGCCTGTTCGCCGGCTGGTACGGCGACAACGTCTGGGTCAACGGCCAGGTCAGCTACAGCTGGCTGGACTACGACGTGACCCGCCGTGTGCAGCTCGGCCCGGCCGAGCGCACCCACACCGGTTCGCCGGAAGGCAGCAACCTCACCGTGGCCCTGAACGCCGGTTACGAGTTCGGCACCGAAGGCGGCTTCCGCCACGGTCCGGTCGCGGCGGTGATCTGGCAGCAGGTCAAGCTGGACGGCTACGTGGAATCCAACCCGAGCGCCACCGCGCTGGGCTACGCCGACCAGGACGCCGACTCCACCGTTGGCCGCATCGGCTGGCAGGCCCGCTTCGACGGCGGCAGCATCAAGCCGTACGTGCAGGTCACCTACGACCACGAGTTCGAAGACGACAAGCAGGCCAGCGCCTGGCTGCAGACCATGCCGGACGTGGGCATGTACAAGGTGCCGGGCCTGGAGTTCGACAAGGACTACGCCACCGCCGTACTGGGTGCGCGCATGACCATGTTCGGCCTGAACAGCAACATCGGCATGAGCACCACCGCCATGCAGAAGCGTGCGCGTGACGTGAGCCTGTTCGCCACGGTCAGCGGCAGCTTCTGAGTAGGGCACGACCGCTGGTCGTGCCTCATCCCAACGGGCGGCCCAGTGCCGCCCGTTGCGTTTCCAGGCCCCAGCCGCATAGAATTGCGGCGCACCATGCGGGTGTAGCTCAATGGTAGAGCTGTAGCTTCCCAAGCTACTGACGAGGGTTCGATTCCCTTCACCCGCTCCACGGTTTGCAAGGCAAACCATGGAGCGTGGCGGCCATGCCTCCACATCCCCGCGCCTGCCGGCGCGCCCCCTTTACTAAAGGGGGCTGTTTGGGACCCATTCTTCCCTCTGTTTTCAGCCGTGCGAGTGGGTCCTCCTCGCTGCGACTCCTTTTGTCGGATTTCCCTCTCGATTCGCTTGCAGTACTCCGCCACGCTGTGCGCGATAGTGTGGAGAAGACTCATGAGCGATGGATCAGGCGCGCCGGCCACTAGCGATCTCAGTGATTTGATCGGGACAATCTGGTCTCAGGTTGTCGGGCAGGTCAACACGTTGATCGATGCACACAAAGCGTTTGGCTTTTTTCAGTTCAACGAGAACTTGAATCCAACGCTGGCTGACGTGTTGACTGGACTGGCGTTCATTGATTTCGCACTCACCAGGTTCCTCGAGAGCGGCAAGTTGGAGTTCGACGAACAGCGCAATGCCATCAACTCGAAGCAGTGCATTCTGAAAATGAAGAGCCTCAGCCTGGCCTTGGACCAAGGCAACAAGGCGGAGTTCGAGAACATCATGGCTGAGTTGAGAAGCCAGTCCAAATTCTGAGCTGTATGCCCCTGCATCAATGATTGAGCACCCCACGGAGAATGACGATGAACAGCATCCCCCTGAACTTTGACCTGTACGCCCTTGCCCAGCCGAAGAGCCGGGAAGACCTGGTCGCGCTGGCACTGGAGGTCCTCAGCGAACTGGACAACATTGATGGGCACCTCCAAGCGGCAATCTCCCGGTGCAATACGTCTTTGGCAGTTCTGAATTGACACGGAAGGTTCCGGTTTATGGCCCGCTGACCTCTAAGGTCATGCGCTACCAGCACTGGATCAAAAGCCCCGGGACAGGCGCAGCTTTTCCCGGGACTTTCATTTTTGGGCTGGCCGACGATCGTCGTCAGTAGTCGAGTCGATGAATCGACGCAGCCGGTCATGCCTGCCTGCCCGAATCATGTCGCTGGGAGCTATGTTGCCCAGCAGCGGGTTGATCGTCTGAAACCAGAGCGCAGTTTTGGCAACACTTCCGTCGAAGACTTGTGCAACAAGGTTTGCGGTTTCCCCGATTTCCCGAAGACACGCCTTCACGGGATGAGGGACGTCCAAGTCCCAGCGAATACTGGCAATTGGTACGTCTGCAATCCTGGACACGTCGTCCCTGTCGAGCTGCAGGAACTGCGCGACCTTCTGTGGCTCAAAGAGGTCGTCCTTGCCGAACTTCAGGGCATCGTCTTGTGCGGGCTTACGGGAGAGCGGGATTGAGTTCATGCGCAAGGGGAGGATGCTGCGCCATTCACATCGGCGCAAGATCGAACGCGGCCCCGCATGCGGCTTGCGACGTATGAGTGGATACTGATGCACTTTAAGGTCTATAAATCAATTGCTTGGAGCGCCGCGAACAGACGTCTCTCGACACATGGTCTGCACGCTCGAGTTGACGCATTGGGCGCTAAGTGAGCTTGAGGTGCGGCGCTTTCTCGCGGGAGGCGCAGGCCATTTTCCGACCTCATCCGCTCTTCCACGCCGCACGCTATGCTTCGCGTCTTTCCCCACCCCGAAGCTGCGATGAAACTGGCCATCCTTTCCCGCAACAGCAAGCTGTACTCCACGCGGCGGTTGGTGGACGCGGCGCGGTCGCGGGGGCATACCGTGCGGGTGCTGGACCCGCTGCGCTGCTACATGCGCATTGCCGCCAATGGCTTCACCCTTCACTACAAGGGTCGGCCCATCACCGGGGTGGATGCGGTGATTCCGCGGATCGGCGCCTCCATCACCCGCTACGGCACCGCCGTGCTGCGCCAGTTCGAGATGATGGGGGCGGTAACCCCCAACCCCTCCGACGCCATCCTGCGGGCCCGCGACAAGCTGCGCGCGCACCAGATCCTGGCCTCCAAGGGCATCGACATGCCGGTCACCGTGTTCGGCGACAACCCCGACGACACCGTGGACCTGCTGTCCATGCTCGGCCCGCCGCCGCACGTGGTGAAGCTCAACGAGGGCACCCAGGGCAGGGGCGTGATCCTCACCGAGAAGGCCAGCGCCTCGCGCGGCATCGTCGAGGCCCTGCGTGGGCTGTATGCCAACTTCCTCATGCAGGAATTCATCGGCGAAGCCCAGGGCGCGGACCTGCGCTGCCTGGTGGTGGGCGACCATGTGGTGGCGGCCATGCAGCGCCAGGCCCCGGAAGGGGACTTCCGTTCCAACCTGCATGCCGGCGGCAGCGCACGCGCCGCCAAGGCCACCCGCGCCGAGCAGCAGGTGGCCGTGCGCTCGGCCAAGGCGCTGGGGCTGGGTGTTGCCGGGGTTGACCTGATCCGCTCCAGTCGTGGGCCGCTGGTGCTGGAGGTGAACTCCACGCCCGGCCTGGAAGGCATTGAAGGCATCAATCAGGATGACCTCGCCGGGCGCATCATCGAGCACGTGGCGGGGCAGGTGGCGGCCATGAAAAAGCCAGTAAAATCAAGGCATTGAGAATCTCATAGCTCCGTGCTACAGGTTTTAACACCGGTTTAATCGCCCCCGGCGTAGGCTTCATCAGACCGCAGCTCTGCCCTCCTCAGCAGATAACGGTAATCGGGAATGACTTCAGGCCCGGGTGGGCATCCACCCGGGCCTTTTTCTGCCCTGCCGGAGGTCACATTGTTTCGGCCGCAGTTGCGCCTTAAAGTGACTACTTCGTTCATGGAAGGATGGGGTGAGGGTTATGTACCGTATTGGCTCGATCGTAATGATGTTGGCGCTGGCAGGCTCGGCGCATGCGCTGGCTGCAACCAGCAAGGATGCCGTGCAGATGGGCGGTGCAAAGCCGGTTGCCGAGCAGATCCGCGAAGTGGAACTGGCCATGGCCAGTGACAAATACAGCGAACTGACGCTGGAGAACAAGAGCGCCGTGCAGGCCTCGCTCAACCAGATCCGCGCCCAGATGGGCGACCACGAGCGGATCGACCAGGTCGCGCCGCAGAACAAGGTGGCGATCTTCAACGAACAGGAAAAGATCAACACGATCCTGACCCAGGGTCATGCCGACAGCCGCCTGGTCTGCCGCCGCGAAAAGACCGTGGGCAGCAATTTCCCCACCAACAACTGCATGACCGTTGCCGAGCGCCGCCGCGCCACCGAGAACGCCCGCACCAACATGCGCGACGTCAACCGCTCGCAGCTGATCCCGCTGGACTGACCCGGTCTTCACGCCTCCGGGCGGGTACAAAATGTTAAGACGGGAACCTGTATCGTTCATTGGCTGACCATGGTCCCCCGGCGCCGCACCGGCGCTGGGGGGCAATGACTTAATCCGAACCCGAGGTTCCAGTGCGCATTCTTGTAATTGAAGACAACAGCGATATCGCCGCCAACCTGGGCGACTACCTCGAAGACCGCGGCCACACCGTGGACTTCGCCGCCGACGGCGTCACCGGCCTGCACCTGGCCGTGGTGCACGAGTTCGACGCGATCGTGCTGGACCTCAACCTGCCCGGCATGGACGGCATCGAAGTCTGCCGCAAGCTCCGCAACGAAGCGCGCAAGCAGACCCCGGTGCTGATGCTGACCGCCCGCGATTCGCTGGACAACAAGCTGGCCGGTTTCGACTCCGGCGCCGACGACTACCTGATCAAGCCGTTCGCGCTGCAGGAAGTAGAGGTGCGCCTGAATGCCCTGTCGCGTCGCGGCAAGGGCGTGCAGACCCGCGTGCTGGAAACCGGCGACCTGGAGTACAACCTGGACACCCTGGAAGTTCGCCGCCAGGGCAAACTGCTGCAGCTCAACCCCACCGCCCTGAAGATCCTGCAGGCGCTGATGGAAGCCGCACCGGCCGTGGTCACCCGGCAGGAGCTGGAAACCCGCGTGTGGGGCGAAGAATTGCCCGATTCCGACTCGCTGCGCGTGCATATCCATGGCCTGCGTGCCGTGGTCGACAAGCCGTTCGAGGTTCCGCTGATCCAGACCCGCCATGGCATCGGATACCGCATCGCCGCCCCGGAAGCCTGATCCGGTGAGCGACAGGGGGAACCGCCGCCGTGCGCCGTACCGGCGCCGGCTGCGCAGCCGCATCATCGTCTCGTTCGTGCTGTTGGGCTTCTGCCTGACGGCACTGTTCGCCTTCGCCACCAACCTGGCCCGCGCCCGCGTGGAAAACCAGCTGGTCGAAGACGTGATGAACCGCAACATCAACGAATACGCGCACCGCTTCTTCGAAGACCCCACCAAGAATCCCGACCTGCCGGTGCAGCAGATGCGCGCGCGCATCGTGGGCCCCGACAAGTTCGAAGCGCTGCGCCTGGAAGAGCCGGACTGGTACGAGTTCAAGGACGGTATCCACAGCCTCGGCGGCGTGGACGAGCATGGCGAACGGTTCTCCTACAAGCTGGCCGTACGCAAAACTCCCGAGGCCTGGTTCTTCCTGGCCTACGACATGACCGAAAGCCTGAAGGGCGAAGGCCAGCTCAACCGCGCGCTGTTCTTCTCGGTGCTGTTGTTCAGCGCCTTGTCACTGGTGCTGGGCTGGTGGTCGGCCTCGAAGGTGATGAAGCCGGTCTCGGACCTGGCCGCGCGCCTGCGCGCGTATCGCGGCGGCACCAGCGAGCCAGAGCCTCTGGCCCCGCGCTTCCCCGACGACGAAGTGGGCCAGCTGGCCCAGGCCCTGGACGACTACTCTGCGCGCCTGACCGAAGTGGTCCAGCGCGACCGCGAGTTCAACGCCGACGTCAGCCACGAACTGCGCACCCCGCTCGCTGTCATCCGCGGCGCCACCGAGCTGCTGCTGACCCGGCCCGACCTGGACCCCAAGGTCCTGCAGCGCCTGCAGCGCATCCAGCGCGCCGAACAGCAGTGCACCGACCTGATCGGCTCGCTGCTGCTGCTTTCGCGCAACGAGCGCGGGCAGGGAAGCAGCAACGTCGCCCGCGTCGCCGAGCAGCTGCTCGACGCCCACCGCGCCCAGCTGGGCGGCAAGCCACTCGAACTGATCCTGGAAGGCGACCGCGAACTGGTCATTGATGCCCCGGAATCCGCGCTTTCCGTGGCCCTGGGCAACCTGATCGGCAACGCCGTGAAGTACTCGCAGGAAGGCTCGGTACGCGTGCGCGTCACCGACAATCGGGTAGAAGTGATCGACAGTGGCCCAGGCCTGAGTCCTGAAGACGCAGCCAAGCTGTTCCAGCGGGGCTATAGAGGCACCCATGCAGGCCACTCGCAGGGCGGCGGCATCGGCCTCTCAATCGTCAGCCGCCTGTGCGACCTGTACGGCTGGCAGGTGAATGTAAGGCCGGGCGAAGAGCGTGGCGTGGTTGCGACGCTGACGTTCTCCCCCGCATGATCTGACGAATACCGACCCACACCGCGTAGAGACACGCCATGCGTGTCCCACGGATACTGCGGCCGCGTCCGCCGCAAACGAACGATCATGCTCTACGTGGGACACGCATGGCGTGTCTCTACGCGGTTACGTGGCTAACGTTCGGTACGCCGCATCCAACCGCTCCACCTCGGCCTGCAATTGCTCCGGGTGCCCATCATTGACCACCACATCATCGGCCAGCGCCAACCGCTCCTCGCGACTGGCCTGCGCCGCGATCATTCGATCCGCCAATTCGGCGGTCGTTCCATCCCGCAGCATCAACCGCGCATGCTGCACCGCCACCGGCGCATCCACCACCAGGATCCGGTTCAACCACGGATACTGCTGCCGCCCACCGGCTTCCGTCAGCAGCGGAATCGCCGCAATCGCATACGGGCTCCCTGCCTCCTCACAGGTCCGCCGAAGCAGCTCCCGGATGGCAGGGTGGGTAATAGCCTCCAACGCCTGCCGCTCCTGCGCCGAAGCAAAAATCCGCTCGCGCAACGCAGCACGATCCAGCTGGCCGTCGGCCAGCAGGATCCCGGAACCAAAATGATCAACGATCCGCGCCAGCCCCTCACTGCCTGGCGCCACCACCGCGCGGGCGGCCACGTCCGCGTCGGCCACCACGATGCCCAGCGCCTCGAACCGGCGGCTCACTTCGCTCTTGCCGGCGGCTACGCCGCCGGTCAACCCCACCACGAACTGGCTCATCGCCGTGCCCTCATCGGGGTGTCCTCAGCGCAGGCCGGACATCCGCAGGTACGCATTGATCAGCGGCTCGCCCCACATGAACACGATCCAGCCCGCAATGGCCAGGTACGGCCCGAACGGGATCGGCGTGGCGTGGTCGCGGCCCCGCGAGTACAGCCAGATTGAGCCCAGGATCGCCCCGATCACCGACGACAGCAGGATGATCGGCAGGATGCCCTTCAACCCGCACCACGCGCCCAGCGCGGCCAGCAGCTTGAAATCGCCGTGGCCCATGCCTTCCTTGCCGGTGATCTGCTTGAACAGCCACCACACGGTCCAGAGCGACAGGTACCCCGCAATCGCACCCAGCAACGCCGGTTTGGCCGGCATGTACAGGTTGTCGATACTGCCTATCAGCCCCAGCCACATCAGCGGCAGGGTGAGCTGGTCGGGCAGCAGCTGGGTGCGCAGGTCGATCCCGGAAAGGGCGACCAGGAAGCAGCTCAGCACGATGGCGCCAAAGCCCTGCCAGCCAAACCCGAACTGCCAGACGCTGGCCACCACCAACAGCGAGGTGACCAGCTCCACCAGCGGGTACTGCTTGGAGATCGGCGCATGGCAATGGCGGCATTTGCCGCGCAGGACGAGCCAGCTGAACAGCGGGATGTTCTCGTACCAGGACAGCTTGTGCTTGCAGTGCGGGCAGTGCGAAGGCTCGACCACGATCCCGGGCGGTGGTGGCTCGTAGATGTCCGGCAGCTCCAACACCTCGCGGGCGTCACGCTTCCACTGCCACTCCAGCCGCTTGGGCAGGCGCAGGATGACGACGTTGAGGAAGCTGCCGATCAACAGCCCCAGTGCGGCCGCGGCGGGATAGCCGAGGCCGGGATGCTGGTCAAGAAATGCCATGGTTACCTTAGCCGACGACGGCGCCGAGTTTGAAGATGGGCAGGTACATGCCGATCACCATGCCGCCGACAATGGTACCAATGAACACCATGATCATCGGTTCCAGCAGGCTGCTCAGGGCGTCCACGGCATTGTTGACTTCCTGCTCGAAGTACTCGGCCACCTTGAACAGCATGGTATCGAGCGCGCCGGCCTCTTCGCCGATCGCGGTCATCTGGATGACCATGTGCGGGAAGATGTTGACCTGCTTCATGGCCATATTGACCGGGTAGCCGACCGACACGTCGTCGCGCATGCGCAGCACGGCTTCTTCGTAGACCTTGTTGCCGGTGGCGCCAGCCACGATGCCCAAGGCTTCCACCAGCGGCACACCGGCCTTGAAGGTCACGGCGGTGGTGCGGGCGAAGCGGGCGATCGAGCTGTTGTTCATGATCTCGCCGATGACCGGCACCTTGAGGATCAGGCGATCCATGGTGTGCTGCAGCTTTGGAGAGCGCTTGTATGTGTATATGAAACCGGCGAACGCACCGACTGCGCCTAGCAGCATTACCCACCAGTAAGACACCGCGAAGCGTGATAGGTTGACGATCATCTGGGTAAAGGCGGGCAATTCAGCGCCAAAACCGGCGAAAACTTCTTCAAACTGCGGTACTACGAAGACCAACAGGATGCCGCTAACGATGATAGCTACGGCAACAACCATCGCCGGATAGAACAGCGCCTTCTTGATCTTGCCCTTCAGGGCTTCAATGTTCTCCTTATACGTCGCGACTGTATCCAGAACCGTCTCAAGCACACCTGCGCCTTCACCAGCTCGAACCAGGTTGCGATAAAGCTCATCGAACTGCACAGGGTGCTTGCTGATCGCCTCGTAAAGCGATGAGCCGCCCTCGATATCGGCGCGGATGCCGTCCACCAGCTTCTTCATTCGCGGGTTCTTGTGCCCGCTGCCGATGATCTCCAGAGCGCTCACGATCGGCACGCCGGACTTCATCATCGTCGCCATCTGGCGACTGAAGAAGGAAATGTCCTTAGACCCGACTGCCTTTCCGGCTGCACCGAAAAGAGGCTTGGGCTTGGGCTTGACCACCCCGGGCATGATGCCTTGGCGGCGCAGCTCGGCGCGCAACAGGTTGGCGTTCTTCGCCACCTGCTCGCCCTTCATCTTCACGCCTCGCTTGTCGGTCCCCTCCCAGACAAACGGTTGCAGCTCCATGGTGCTACGCGCCACGGGCTCTTTCTTGATCGCACTACGGCTGACAGACATGTATGGCTCCCCGGCCGCGCCTTCCCCAGGCGGGCTTCTCGCCGAATGGTAGCCGGTTCCGGGCCGGAGTGGCATCCCTCTTGCACGGCAATCCGTGACCTGTGGCAGGGTCTGGATCCGTCACAAGGTGACGCAGAAGGTCACAATGCCGGTCAAGTCGCACTTTGTTGTGAGAGGGGTTCCAATTCTGGAGATTGCTGCCATCATTGCGCCGGGGAAATGCTGGGGAGCATTGCTGAGCACTTGGCACGCAACCTGCTATGAACCATCCGCACGGGCGTCCAGCCTTGCTCAGCCGGTCCGCCGGCCAGGCCTCGCACCGGTGTTCGTTACTTACTTACCTCTAGGGGATGTACACAATGAAGAAGCAGCAGGGCTTTACCCTCATCGAACTGATGATCGTTGTCGCGATCATCGCCATCCTGGCCGCCATCGCGCTGCCGGCTTACCAGGACTACACTGTGCGTTCGCGCGTTGCTGAAGGCATGGGCCTGGTCTCGGCTGCCAAGGTCAGCGTCGTTGAGAACGCTTCCACCGGCAATGCTTTCGACAGTGGCTACATTGAGCCGACCGCGACTGACAACGTCGCTTCGGTGGAAGTTGATGCTGGCAATGGTCAGATCACCCTGACCACCGCCGCGAAGGCTGGCGCTGGCACCATCATCTTCATTCCGGCCCCGACCCTGGTCGCTGGCACGCCGCCGGCAACCAACGTCACCTGGACCTGCAAGACCGGTACGCTGGCAGCCAAGTATCGTCCGGCCGAGTGCCGTCCGTAACAGCTGACGGTTCGTTGCCGAAAGAAAAACCCCGCACATGCGGGGTTTTTTTTGCGGTAGGTTACGCTATTGCATGCCTGAAGATCGTCCGGGAGCCCACAGATGAACGCTGTCACCGCCAACCTTGTAGGTATTACCGGCATTGCCCGTCGTCTCGTCCAGGATGGCGCACTAGAAGAGGCCGCTGCGCGCGACGCCATGGCGAAGGCAGGGGCCGCCAAACAGCCGCTACCGCAGTACTTCGCAGAGAAGAAGCTGGTCACTGCTGCCCAACTGGCAGCGGCCAATGCGCTGGAGTTCGGCATGCCGCTGCTGGATGTTGGCGTGTTCGACAGCGCACAGAGCGCGATCAGCCTTGTCAGCGAAGAGCTGTTGCGCAAGCACCACGTACTTCCGCTGTTCAAACGCGGTGGCAAGTTGTTTGTAGGCACCAGCGACCCGACCCATTCGCTCGATGAGATCAAGTTCCACACAAACCTGGTGGTCGAACCGATTCTGGTCGATGAGGACCAGATCAAGCGTACGTTGGAGCAGTGGCAGTCCAAGCACGATACTCTTGGCGGTTCGCTGGGCGGCGACGACGACGGCATGGGCGACTTGGACGTCTCGGTCGGCGATGAAGACGGTGGAAGCGCAGAATCGGGCGTCGATGCCAAGGGCGACGACACTCCCGTGGTCAAATTCGTCAATAAGGTGCTGGTGGATGCGATCCGCAAGGGCGCCTCGGACATCCACTTCGAACCCTACGAAGACGACTACCGCGTGCGGTTCCGTATCGACGGCCTGCTCAAGAACGTCGCCAAGGCACCGGTCAAGCTCAGTCAGCGAATCGCCGCCCGCCTGAAGGTCATGTCCCAGTTGGACATCGCGGAAAAGCGCGTACCCCAGGACGGACGCATCAAGCTAAACCTGTCCAAGACCAAGCAGATCGACTTCCGAGTCAGCACCCTGCCGACCCTGTTCGGCGAAAAGATCGTGCTGCGTATTCTGGACGGAAGTGCAGCCAAGCTGGGTATCGACAAGCTTGGCTACGAACCTGACCAACAAAAGTTGTTCCTGGATGCCATTCACAAGCCCTACGGTATGGTGTTGGTCACTGGCCCCACCGGTTCGGGCAAGACCGTTTCGCTGTACACCGCGCTGGGCATTCTCAACGACGAAACCCGCAACATTTCAACGGCCGAGGATCCGGTCGAAATCCGCCTGCCAGGCGTGAACCAGGTGCAGCAGAACGTAAAGCGAGGCATGACCTTCGCCGCAGCGCTCCGTTCGTTCCTGCGTCAGGATCCAGACATCATCATGGTTGGCGAGATCCGGGATCTGGAGACCGCTGAGATCGCGGTCAAAGCCGCGCAGACAGGCCATATGGTGCTTTCCACGCTGCACACCAACGACGGCCCGCAGACCATCGCGCGTCTGATGAACATGGGTATCGCACCGTTCAACATTACCAGTTCGGTCACTCTGGTCATCGCGCAGCGACTGGCGCGTCGGCTGTGCAACAACTGTAAACGCCCAGTCGAGCTGCCGGACAATGCGCTTCTGGCCGAGGGCTTCACGCAGGCGCAGTTGGATGCGGGTGTCACTCTGTACGAGCCGGTTGGCTGCGAGGAATGCACGGAAGGCTACAAGGGTCGTACTGGTATTTACCAGGTGATGCCGATGAGCGAAGAGATATCGGTAATTGTTTTGGAGGGAGGTAATGCCATCCAGATTGCCGAGGCTGCCCAGCGTGCCGGAATCAGGGACCTGCGCCAGTCTGCGCTGGTGAAGGCCGCTGCGGGTACGACCAGTCTTGCTGAGATCAATCGCGTTACCAAAGACTGATCTGCCTGGACATGGCACGAAACGTGCTTACTGGTCATGTGAGCAGCCGACCGGGGAGTCGAGTGGTGAAGATTGTGAAGGGGTTTACCCTCATCGAGTTGATGATCGTGGTGGCGATCGTTGCCATCTTGGCAGCGATAGCGCTACCTGCCTATCAGGACTATACGATCAGGGCACGGGTATCAGAGGCATTGCTTATCGCCTCCGGCCCGAAGGTTACCGTCGGTGAGAACATCAACAACGCAAACGCGCTGGACGCTACCGCCTGTTCGGGGGTAGAGGACCAGACTGTGGGTTCCCAAAACGTGGTGTCCATGACGTGCACCGGGAATGGGGTCCTCACGGTCGTTACCACGCCGATAGCCGGGGGAGTAACACTTCTGCTCCGGCCGAGTTTCACGCAGAATGATGCCATTCGCTGGACGTGCGTCAGAGCCGCGGGCGAGAACAGGCACGTGCCGTCGGGGTGTCGGACCTGAGGCTGGCCGGAAGCTTTTCGCCGGTTAGATGAACATGGGGCCCCCAGTTGCGGGGCTCTTCGTTTGTGAGGCTGGTTCCTGACTTTGCCGGACATGTGTCATCGTCTCTGGCTGAGAGCGAGTTACACGCAGAAAGACTCCGAACTTTGGGCGTGCATCCCCACTACGGGCGAAAACGGCCAAGTGCCGGCGTGCCGTTGGACCTGACAGACGCATGACCAGCGGCTTTAGTGCACAGCAAGCCCCCGCAGATGCGAGGACTTTTGAAGTGTGAAGCTAGTTGCATATTGCTGTCCCGGCGCATGTCATTATTCCCGCCGGCGCTGAGGCGCGCCAGACGGAACGCGGCACCGATGCCAAGCCGCCATAAATGGATTTTAGGTATGCGATCAGCGATGACTGGGCGATTGGGGCTGGCGTTGATACTCGCTGCCGCCACCACAGCACCCTCTGCAGGTGCTCAAGATGACGGAAGGCCGACCTGGAGCCTCAAGGCATCGACCCCTACTGCCAAGCTCATTGGCGAATGGGAGTTGTCGAATCCCTCAGGTGGTGCGAGGGCCAACCATGTGTCTGGAGCCGCAGGTATAGCCCAGGTGGGCGTGACCAAGGGCGCTTCGTTCCAGCTCACCGTCAAGCTTGTGAGTCCTGCCGGTGCCATAACTGACGTTACGGGGTCATCAAACCTCATTTATCGACCAAAGGGCTGCATGTCGATTGCGGCCAATGGAATTGCTACGGTCCTGCGCTCGGCCCCAGCGCCTTGGACATGCAATCCAGGCGACCCGATTCCAGTCACCATCATCTATGCAGATAAGGCGACTGGTGTTGCGGCAATGAACATGTACGTGTTTACGATCAATTGACGTCGCCCGATTCCCTCTCCTTCGCGGGCGGGACCCGATCGTCGGGAAGTCTGCAATTGCGCAACAGCGGTGGTGGTTCCTGCTGGTCGGGAGCAACTGTCCCCGCGTGAGTGGCCCCGTCCCACCCAAGTGCATATGCCTTGGGTGTATGGAGTCGACTGTTCCCGTCCTGAACTTCGCGCGCAGAACAGGTCCGGAGAACTCGTCTTTGTGGTCATCTCCGTAAATCTGCCCGTCAGTCGGTCGGCAGTCGAGCTAGTGACATTCGACGTGTTGACACCCGTCGAGCGCTTGGCCAAATAACAGCCCCCCAATCAACTCTGCACGGACGTAGTGATGAGACTTGCAAGCAGTTTCAATTCGAAAGCTGAAGGTGGCCATTCGTCCGCCATGTTGGTGCCTAACTGGGCGTTCCGGTGGCTTGCGCTAGCCTTTTGCTCCATCGGGCTTTTCAGCGTGTCTACATCAAGCGCCATGGCGGGTTGCACAGGAGCGGAGTTTCGGAGGCTTTGCAGCGTCGGATAGAGCGACTGGTCGCCGTAGCTACCGCGCCTCCGAGTGAGGCGTGGGAGGGGAGCGATGCGAGCGAGCTCTTCCATCCCTCCTAGGCTAAGGTTAGGTAGGCGGCAAGCCTGTTTCTTGGGGAGAAGAACGCAGCGTAGCTGGCCTTGGTGAGCAGCCGGGCAGAGCCCGGCTCTACCTCGCGGGGTACGGCGCGGGTCTGCTGTGACCGGTTGAGCCCGACGTTACCGGGGGGCGAGGTACTTCTGCTGAAGCTCCCACCAGAACCACTGCGAGGTGCTGGCGAACGGGGCGAGGCGCTCGGCCAGGTCCATGTCTACGTCGTAGTCGCCGGCCAGGAAGCATTCGGCCAGGTCCTGTGATACGCCGATGGCATGGGCGAAGTCCTGGGTTGAGGCGCCCATGGGGGCGAGGATGTGCTCGCGGACGAGCACACCCGGGTGTTCGTAGTGGATGACATGTCCCGGCTTGGGCTCGTAGCGGTCCGCGATGTATTTTTCGAACGCGTTGCAGCGGCGCAGGCGGGGCTCTTTGGGTGGGTCCACGAGGTCGAAGACCAACCTGCCTTCGGTGGCTGTCACGGTTACCCTCGCGCCGGGCTTGAAGCCTGCGTTGTACAACCAGCTGCCGTGCGCGGCGATGCAAGGCACGAGGCCGCCGTCGAAGGTGTCCATCCAAGGGTAGGTATGCGCACGCACGGTGTAGTGGCGCGGCTGTTCGGCCGTGGGCATGCCCAGTTCGGGAAACATGGGGGTGTGGCGTGATATGTGCATGGCGGTCCTCCAAGGGGAAATCTCCCTTGCCGGTAGGGCAAGGGAGCCGGGAGGTTCAAATCCGCGAACGTGCGAGCGGCGTGGAGTATTTCCCCCGTTTGAGGGGTCTTGTATTAGCCACCCTCCCGACATGGGAGTTCCATAATTTTGCACGTTCTGGAGATTTGAAGCTCCGGGGCCAACCTTGCGCGGCGATGCGTTGGATGACTAGTTGATTGTTTCTGTTGGTTTTGCGGGTTTCGATAGGCATTGCCTAACACGTGACGCTAGCGGCACGGATTTTTGCGGAAGTGCGACGGAGTTGCGGTCTGGACGGGTTGTACGCGTCATGCGATTTGAGGCGTAGAGACACGCCACGCGTGTCTGGCGGGCTGTCAGGTGGTGCGATGGCGGTGGATTTGCGCGGAATCGGGCGGTGCGTGGGACACGCATGGCGTGTCGCTACGCGGTTCAGCGCCCGTGTCAGGGTGTGTCAGCTGCGGCGCCGGTGTAGTGACACGCCACGCGTGTCATTCGCGGTACCGGCAGGCGTAGTGACACGCCACGCGTGCCATGCGCGGTGCTAAGCGGCGCGCCACACCACCGCTTCCCTCAATCCATCCCCAACTTCTTCAACTTGTACCGCAGCGCCCGGAACGTGATCCCCAGCTGCGCGGCCGTCTTGGTCTTGTTCCAGCGGTTCTCTTCCAGCGCCTTCTGGATCGCAGTGCGTTCCATCTGCTCGATGTACGAAGGCAGCGCGCCACTTCCCGCAGGCAGATCCACCACGGCTTCTTCATGGTGCGCAACCGCCGCCCCGGTCTGCCGCGCGGCCCCCGGCTGCGGCAGGCGCAGATCACCCGCGCCAATGCTGTCGCCCTCGGCCAACGCCAGCGCACGCTCCAGGATGTTTTCCAGCTCGCGCACGTTGCCGGGGAAGTGATACGTGCCCATCGCTTCCAGCGCCGAAGGCGCCAGCAGCGGGGTAGGGCGGCCATGCGTACGCGCCAGGCGGGCGAGGATCGAAGCGGCCAGCTGCGGCAGGTCGCTGCGACGCTCGCGCAGCGGCGGCACGCGCAGTTCGATCACGTTGATGCGGTAATACAGGTCGTGCCGGAAGCGCCCGTCTTCCACCAGGTCGCCCAGGTCCTTGTGCGTGGCCGAAAGAATGCGCACGTCCACCGCCACTTCCGTGGCCGAACCCACCGGGCGGATCGACTTTTCCTGGATCGCGCGCAGCAGCTTCACCTGCATCTGCAGCGGCAGTTCGGCCACTTCGTCCAGGAACAGGGTGCCGCCGTGCGCGGCCTGGAACAGGCCGGGCTTGTCGGCATGCGCGCCGCTGAAGCTGCCCTTCTTGTGCCCGAAGAACTCGCTTTCCATCAGCTCGGACGGAATGGCGCCGCAGTTGACCGGTACGAACGGGCCGGAGGCGCGTGCGCTCTGGTCGTGGATGGTGCGGGCCACCAGCTCCTTGCCCACGCCCGATTCGCCCAGGATGTACACCGGCGCCTGGCTGCGCGCGACCTTGCTGATGGTGGCACGCAGGCCGTCCATCGCGATCGATTCGCCGAGCAGGCGGGCGGTGGTGTCGCTGGTCAGCGGCGGCGGGGCGGGGCGTTCGGTGTTGTTGAGTTCCAGCGCGTGCTTGACCAGGCCGCGCAGCACGGCGATGTCCACCGGCTTGCTGACGAAGTCGAACGCGCCGGCCTTCAGTGCTTCCACCGCCAGGTCCATGCTGCCGAAGGCAGTGATCATGGCCACCGGGGTGCGCGGGTAGTTCTGGGCGATCTCGGTGACCAGCTCGATGCCGTTGCCGTCGGGCAGCCGCATGTCGGTGATGCACAGGTCGTAGGGGTTGCTGGCCAGCAGCTCGCGCGCTTCGGCGAGGTTGGCTGCGGTGCTGATGCGCAGGCCCATGCGGCCTAGGGTCAGTACCAGCAGTTCGCGGATGTCGCGTTCGTCGTCTACGACCAGGGCGCTGCGGTTTTCGTTCATATGGGGGGAAGATAGCCGAGAGCGGTTGATAACGACAAATACTTGACGCCCGCAGGGTAGCGCGTCATTGCGGCAGCATTGTGTGCGGGCCCAGCAGGACCAGCCGGAAGCACGCGCCGCCGGCGGGGACGGAGACGTATTCCAGGCTGGCCTGGTTGGCACGGCACAGTTCGCGGGCGATGTAGAGGCCCAGCCCGGTGCCGTGTTCGGAGGTGGTGAAGAACGGCCGGAACAGCTGCTGGGCCACGCTTTCAGGAATGCCCGGGCCGCGGTCCATCACGTCGATCACCGCCGAGCGGTCCTGGCGGGCCACGCGCAGGCGCACCCGGGCGGGATCCTGGCCGGTGCGGCCGTACTTGAGGGCGTTGTGGACCAGCACGGTGAGGATCTGGTGCAGGTGGCGCGGGTCGACCAGGCCATGCACGGACGATTCGTTGATGATCGGTTCGATGCTGTCCGTTTCCAGGGTCAGGCTCTGCTTGTACTCCAGTACGAAGCGGCGCACGAAGGCGGCCAGGTCCAGGTTTTCCGGGTTGGCCCGCTCGCGCCGGGCAAGGCCGAGCACGCTTTCGACGATGCCGTTGGTGCGCTGGCACTGCTGGTGGATGATCTGCAGCAGGCGGCGGTCGGTGTCGCCGATGGCGGTGGACTCTTCCAACAGCTGGGCGGCGTAGTTGATCGCGGCCAGCGGGTTGCGGATCTCATGGGCCAGGCTGGCGGAGAACCGGCCCATGGCCGAGAGGGTGAGCGATTCGGCGCGGCGCGAGACCACGCTGGAGTCGTCCAGGAAGATGATGGTGAGGTCGCTGCCGGCCAGCAGGCGGGCGAAACGCGGCTGCACTTCGGGCTGGTCGGGCGAGAGCTGCAGCGGGGTTTCTTCGTTGCTCCAGCCGTTGCGCCAGCGCTGCAGGCGGCGGCTGAGGTCGGGCGCGGCGCTGCCGAGTTCGAGGTGGCCGGTTCCGCTGTTGCCGTCGTTGTCGCCGATCAGGGTGGAGGCCGCTTCGTTGGCCAGGGTGATGCGGTTGGCGGCGTCCACCACCAGCACGCCGGTGCGCATGCGCCGGATGATCAGTTCGTTGATCTGGAACAGGTTGGCCACTTCGTCGCCGCGCTGGTTGGCCAGCTGCTGGTTGCGGCGGGCGCGGTTGCCCACCTGGTAGCTGACGAAGGCCAGGGCCAGGAAGCTGGTGATGAACATGGCCAGCTCGGCCAGGGTGCGGGTGGGTTCGCCGGTTTCCAGCAGGTTCCAGACGTAGCCGCCGGCGGTGGCGGCCCCGGCGATGAAGGCCAGGCCCATGCCCCAGGACAGCGGCAGCAGGGTGGCGGCGGCGGCGATGTTGAACAGCAGGGCCATGGACAGGCCGGCGCTGGCGCCGGGCAGGGCGTGGGCCAGCAGGACGGTGGCCACGATGTCGATGAGCAGGCTGGTGACCACGGTGCGGCGCAGCCAGCGGTCGTTGCGGCCGACCACGAGGATCAGCAGGGAGACCACCAGATAGCCCACGCTGACCACGCCGGCCAGTTCCGGGTGGCTGGACTCGCCCACCAGGCCGCTCAACGGGCTGAACAGCAGCGCGGCGATGACCGCGGCGATCAGCACCCGGTACAGGGCGAAGAAGTACAGCTCCCGCTTCGGCAGGGACTCGATGCGGTCGATCAGTGAAGCGCTGGGTGACACGCCGGAACTCCCCTTCTGGCTCCCCCCAGTATGGCCCGATCTCGCGCAGTTTGCCCATTCACGACCCCGGGGGGCGGGTCCGGTGGGGCTCGCAACTGCCTGAATGGCGTTGGAAAACTGGCCGGGGCGGCCGCTGGGGGGCCGTGTCTTTGCGCCACGCGGCTGGGTCGTCCACAATAGTGGGCCCGCCGCGGTCCGTGCGTGCGGTCGTTCCTATTCCCACGGTGACGCATGAATTTCCACGAATACCAGTCAAAACAGCTGCTTGCCGAGTACGGCATTCCGGTCCCGGCCGGCAAGGTCGCAGCGACTCCCGATGAAGCGGTCGAAGCGGCCAACTCCCTGGGCCAGGGCCCTTGGATGGTGAAGGCGCAGATCCATGCGGGCGGTCGCGGCAAGGCTGGCGGCGTCAAGTTCTGCAAGACCACCGACGACGTCAAGGCCGCTGCGGCCAAGATGCTCGGCACCAAGATGGCCACCTACCAGACCGCGGGCGTTGAACTGCCGGTCAACCTGGTGCTGGTGACCACCGCCGGTGAGATCGTCAAGGAACTGTACCTGTCGGTGCTGGTCGACCGTGGCACCAAGACCATCACCTACATCGCCTCTTCGGAAGGCGGCGTGGAGATCGAGCAGGTTGCTGCTGAAACCCCGGAGCTGATCCA
This sequence comes from Stenotrophomonas sp. VV52, assembly GCF_002893095.1. Classification (GTDB taxonomy): domain Bacteria; phylum Pseudomonadota; class Gammaproteobacteria; order Xanthomonadales; family Xanthomonadaceae; genus Stenotrophomonas; species Stenotrophomonas aracearum. The sequence goes on from NZ_PKQQ01000002.1 coordinate 296,566, forward strand.
CTCGCTCAACGTCGACTTCGTTGAAGGCGTGCAGGGTTACCACGGCCGCGATTTCGGCTTCAAGCTCGGCCTGACCGCCAAGCAGGCCGGCCAGTTCGCCAGCATCATGGTGAACCTGTACCGCCTGTTCAACGAAAAGGACCTGGCGCTGGTTGAAATCAACCCGCTGGCGATCCTGGACGACGGCAACCTGTACGCGCTGGACGGCAAGTTCGACAGCGACGACAACGCCGCGTTCCGTCAGAAGGCCCTGGTCGCCATGCGCGACAAGACCCAGGAAGACGAAACCGAAGTGACCGCTTCGGAGCTGGACATCAACTACGTCACCATGGACGGCAACATCGGCTGCATGGTCAACGGCGCAGGCCTGGCCATGGCCACCATGGACGTGATCAAGCTCAACGGCGGCGAGCCGGCGAACTTCCTGGACGTGGGCGGCGGTGCGAACAAGCAGCGCGTCATTGAAGCGTTCAAGCTGATCCTGTCCTCGGACAAGGTCGAAGGCATCTTCGTCAACATCTTCGGCGGCATCGTCCGCTGCGACATGATCGCCGAGGGCATCATCGCCGCGGTCAAGGAAGTGGGCGTCAAGGTTCCGGTCGTGGTGCGCCTGGAAGGCACCAACGTGGAAGAAGGCAAGCAGCTGCTGCGCGACAGCGGCATGGCCATCATCCCGGCTGACAACATCAACGACGGTGCCAAGAAGGTCGTCGAAGCTGTCAAGAACGCCGCCTGATCCGACACCGAAGGAAAAACAATGTCTGTTTTGATCAATAAGAACACCAAGGTGATCGTGCAGGGCTTCACCGGCCAGCAGGGCACCTTCCACGCCACTCAGATGATCGAGTACGGCACCCAGGTCGTTGGCGGCGTGACGCCGGGCAAGGGCGGCACCACCCATATCGACCTGCCGGTGTTCAACACCGTGGCCGATGCCGTGCAGAGCACCGGCGCCAACGCGTCGGTCATCTACGTCCCGCCGCCGTACGCGGCCGACGCGATCCTGGAAGCTGCGGCTGCCGGCATCAAGGTCATCGTGTGCATCACCGAAGGCATTCCGGTGCTGGACATGCTGCGCGTGAAGAACGTGCTGACCCGTTCGCATCCGGACACCGTGCTGATCGGGCCGAACTGCCCCGGCGTGATCACCCCGGGCGAGTGCAAGATCGGCATCATGCCGGGCCACATCCACAAGCCGGGCAAGATCGGCATCGTGTCGCGTTCGGGCACCCTGACCTATGAAGCGGTCAAGCAGACCACGGAAGTGGGCCTGGGCCAGTCGACCTGCATCGGTATCGGCGGCGACCCGATCAACGGCCTGAACTTCGTTGACTGCCTCAAGCTGTTCAACGAAGACCCGCAGACCGAAGGCATCATCATGGTCGGCGAAATCGGCGGCGACGCTGAAGAAGCCGGTGCCGAGTACATCAAGAACCACGTGAAGAAGCCGGTTGTCGGTTTCATCGCGGGCGCCTCGGCGCCGGCCGGCAAGCGCATGGGCCACGCCGGTGCGATCGCATCGGGCGGCAAGGGCACGGCAGAAGGCAAGTTCGCCGCCATGGAAGCCGCCGGTGTCGTCACCGTCCGCTCCCCGGGCGACCTGGGCGCCGCCATCGCAAAGCTGGTGAAATAAGGTAGCGCCGACTGTCGTCGGCTGGTACCGCGCAAAACGCCGCCTTCGGGCGGCGTTTTGCTTTCTGCGGCCGGCACCGCCTGGGCCGGCCAACGGCCGGCGCTACCGATGATTCCTGTTTGGCCCGGCCTACGGCGATGGTCCCTGTGCGCTGGTAGCGTCGGCCGTTGGCCGACCGAGGCGGTCCCACACCGTTCGTACCGGTCAAACCACCAGCGTTACAATGGGTCACTGCATCCACGGGCTTCACCCCATGACCTCGATCCGCATTGCGATGGCCCAGTTCGATTTCCCGGTGGGGGCGGTCGAGCGCAATACCGACACCATCATCGAGATGATCGCCGAGGCGCGCGATGAGTTCGGGGCGGAGCTGGTGGTGTTCCCGGAACTGGCGATCAGCGGCTACCCGCCGGAAGACCTGCTGCTGCGGCCGCGCTTCCTGTACGACTGCCAGCAGGCCATGGCGCGCATTGCAGCCAGCACCCAGGGCATCACCGCGGTGGTCGGTTGGCCCGAGGCCACCGGGGCGGTGGTGTACAACGCGGCCAGCGTGCTGCGCGACGGCAAGGTGCTGCATACCTACCGCAAGCGCGAGCTGCCCAACTACGCGGTATTCGACGAGCGCCGCTACTTCGACATCGACCCGGATGGCGGCAGCTGCGTGTTCGAGCTGAAGGGCGTGCCGGTGGGCGTGCTGGTCTGCGAGGACCTGTGGTTCCCCGAACCGCTGGCCGACACCGTGCGCAATGGCGCCGAGCTGGTGGTGATTCCCAACGCCTCGCCCTATGAGCGCGGCAAGCACGCCCAGCGCGATGCGCTGCTGGCCGAGCGCACCCGCGAAAGCGGTGCGGCGCTGCTGTACGTGAACATGGTCGGCGGGCAGGACGCGCTGACTTTCGACGGCGCTTCGGTGGTGGCCGATGGCGACGGCACCGTGCACCCGGCGGCGGCTGCGTTCACCGACCAGTGGCTGGTGGTGGACTACGACGCCGAGAGCCGCCGCTTCCTGCCGCGCGAGTGGATGGACGATGGCGACGAAAGCATGGACGCGCTGGCCTGGCGCGCGGTCACCCGGGGCATTCGCGATTACTGCGGCAAGAACGGCTTCAAGAAGGTGTGGCTGGGCCTGTCCGGCGGCATCGACTCGGCGCTGGTGCTGGCGATGGCGGTGGACGCGCTGGGCGCGGACAACGTCACGGCGGTGCGGCTGCCGTCGCGCTACACGGCGGACATGTCCAACGACCTGGCCGCCGAGCAGTGCCGCGCGCTGGGCGTGAAGCTGGAAGCGGTGTCGATCGAGCCGGTCTTCGAAGGCTTGATGACCGCGCTGGGCCCGATGTTCGAAGGCCAGGCAGCGGATGTCACCGAGGAGAACCTGCAGTCGCGCGCGCGCGGGGTGATCCTGATGGCGCTGTCCAACAAGTTCGGCGGGCTGCTGCTCACCACCGGCAACAAGAGCGAGTATGCGGTGGGTTACGCCACCATCTATGGCGACATGTGCGGTGGCTACGCGCCGTTGAAGGACCTGTACAAGACGGAAGTGTTCGGCCTCTCCAAGTGGCGCAACACGGTCGGCGGCGCCCCGGTGATTCCGCCGGCGGTGATCGCGCGCCCGCCGTCTGCCGAGCTGCGTGCCAACCAGACCGACCAGGACTCGCTGCCGGCCTACGACGTGCTGGACGGCATCCTGTACCGCTACGTGGACCAGGAGCAGTCGCGCGAGGAGATCGTGGCGGCGGGGTACGCCGCCGAGGTGGTCGACCGCGTGCTGCGGCTGGTGCGCACCAGCGAGTGGAAGCGACACCAGGCCGCGCCGGGGCCGAAGGTTTCGCGCCGCGCCTTTGGTCGCGAACGGCGCTATCCGATCAGCAACGGGTACAAGGGCTGAGCGAAACGCGAAAGCGGCTCGGCGGAGGCTGGATAAAGTCAGGGGTCCTCTCACTGGAGCCTGCTGCATGCCCGTTTCCGACGTCCCGGCGATCCCGCGCCCCGTATCCCCCAAGCCGTTTGTCGAGACCGGACACCTGCCTATCGAGGGTTCAACCCGGCCCGGTCGATTTCTCGTGTCCTTTTCCACGCCAGTCCCGGTGTCGGTGACCAACGTGCCTGCCTGGCACGCACCGGCGGTGATTCCTCCGGCCGACTACTCCACCGGATCGCGTTTGCCATTCACGGTTGTCGCCGGGGGAGGCATCCTGAGGCAGGCCGAGCCCCGGCCGGACTACGAGCTGGAACGGCCCCGGCACGTGATGCTGGCACCGTTCTCGACGCAGATGGACGACCAGGGGCGGGTGAGCTCGATCATCACGCGCACCGAAGATGGGCCAGGCAGTTTCGCCCACTGATTCCCATGCAACAAAAAAGGGTCCCGCAAGGGACCCTTCTTCGTTTCAACCGGCCGCTGGAATCAACGGCGGTTCATGGTCGCGTTGCGCTGGCCGGTGCTGGCGGACTTCTCGCCGGCGAACGGGTTCAGCTTGCGCACCATCCACGGGTACTTCGGCCAGTTGCCCTGCAGCCACGGGTGCTCCGGCTGGTTCAGCTCCAGCACGCGGCGCGCATCGTCGGCCAGGGTCTTGTTGCCCAGGTGGGTGTAGGCCTCACCGAGGGCGGCCACGGCGTCGTACTGGAACGCGCTCTGCGGGTAGGTTTCCAGCAGGTAGTTGGCGCGCCCGGCAGCGGAGACGTAGGCCTCGCGGCGCAGGTAGTACAGGGCGTTGTCCAGCTCGTGCTGGGCGAACACGTCGCGCAGCTCCAGCATGCGGCTGCGCGCGTCGGCAGCGTAGCGGCTGTTGGGGTAGCGCTCGACCACGATGTTGAAGTCGGAGTAGGCCTGGCGCGGGGTGGACAGGTCGCGGCGGCTCGGGTCCAGCGACCACACGCGGCGCAGGAACACCGTGTTGCGGTTGCTGTTGGCCAGGCCACGCAGGTAGTACATGTAGGCGATGTTTCGGTGGGTCGGGTAGGTCCGGATGAAGCGGTCGATGCTGGAAACCGCGTCGTCGTGCTTGCCGGCCTTGTACTGGGCGTAGGCGGTTTCGATCATCGCCTGCTCGGTGTACGGACCATACGGGTACTGGGCGATCAGGCGGCGGAAGGTGGCCTCGGCCCCGCTCCAGTTGCCTTTCTCCATCAGGCCGTGGCTCTTTTCGTAGATCGTTTCGACCGGCTGGCCTTCTTCCGGGTTGTCACCCTTGGCGCCACGGTGGCAGCCGGTGGAAACAAGGGCCAGGACCAGCATCAGGGCCGCGGTGCGGACGGGCGCGGACAGCAGGGAAGAGCGTCGGATCATGGGGTCAGGGCGGGACGCGGCTGGAATACGAAGGGTCGATGATAGCCTAGTGGCCTGTCCTGCGACTGAAAGTGGTCGCCCGGACCCCAAAATTGTCTTCCTGCGGTGTGCTCCCCATGTCCGATACCCCTTCAGAAACCGACTCCAACCGCCAGGCCATCGTGCCTGATACCGCCGCCGGGCGGCGTTTCGACGCCGTGCTGGCCGAACTGTTCCCGGAGTTCTCCCGGTCCAAGCTGACCGAGTGGATCAAGTCCGGCGACGTCCTGCTGGACGGCAACCCGGTGCGCGGCCGCGACCCGGTGCGCGGCGGCGAGGTGGCCAGCCTGCATGTCGTGCTCGACACCCAGACCCACGCCGAGCCCGAGGACATCCCGCTGGACATCCTGTACGAGGATGAACACGTTTACGTGATCAACAAGCCGGTCGGCCTGGTGGTCCACCCGGGCGCCGGCAACCCCAGCGGCACCCTGGTCAACGCGCTGCTGTTCCGCGACCCGGGCCTGTCGGTGCTGCCGCGTGCGGGCATCGTGCACCGCCTGGACAAGGACACCAGCGGCGTGATGGTGGTGGCCCGCACGATCCAGGCGCAGACCGCGCTGGTGGAGCAGCTGGCCGCGCGCAACGTGCACCGCCAGTACCTGGCGGTGGTGGTGGGCGCGCTGGTCTCCGGCGGTACCGCCGATGCGCCGATCGACCGCCACCCGCGCGACCGTATCCGCATGGCGGTGCGCGAAGACGGCAAGGACGCGGTGACCCATTACCGCCTGCGCGAGCGCTTCCGCGCGCACACGGCGCTGGAGTGCCGCCTGGAGACCGGGCGTACCCACCAGATCCGCGTGCACATGGCGCACCTCAAGCACGCCATCGTGGGCGATTCGCTGTACGGCGGCGCGCTGAAGCTGCCCAAGGGCGCCAGTGACGAGCTGGTGGCCCAGCTGCGCGGCTTCAAGCGCCAGGCGCTGCATGCGGAAACGCTGGAATTCGCCCACCCGATCACCGGTGAGCCGATCCGCAACAGCGCGCCGGTGCCGGCCGACATGGTGGCGCTGATGGACGCGCTGCGCGAAGACACCAAGCGCATCGCCGAGCTGGAACGCGGGCGCCGCTGATGGCCACGCCGTCTGCTCCGCTGCCGGTGCTGGCGGCCGACTGGCCGGCGGCGCCCGGCGTGCATGCGCTGACCACCCTGCGCTATGGCGCGGGGGGCTCGGTGGCGCCGTTCGACCAGTTCAACATGGGCAACCGCACCGCCGCCGACGGCGATGATCCGGCCCAGGTGGCGCGCAACCGCGCGCTGCTGGCGGCGGGGCTTCGGTTGCCCTCGGCGCCGCATTGGCTGCGCCAGGTGCACGGGACGGCGGTGCTGCGGTTCGAGGCGGCGCCTGCTGGAGAGGGGCTTGAGTTTGAGCCGACCGCTGACGCGGCGGTGACCTCGGTGCCGGGCGTGGTCCTGGCCATCCTCACGGCGGACTGTCTGCCGGTGGTGCTGGCCGCGCGCGATGGCCGCGAGATTGGCGCCGCCCATGCCGGGTGGCGCGGGTTGGCCGACGGCATGCTGGAGGCGACCGTGGCGGCGATGCAGACGGCGCCCGGTGAGCTGCAGGCGTGGCTGGGGCCCGCGGCCGGGCCGGCCGAGTATGAGATTGGCGAGGACGTGTTCCAGGCGTTCGTGGAGCGCGATGCCGGTGCCACTGCGGCGTTCGTGGGAACGCGACCGGGGCACTGGAAGGTGGACCTCTATGCGCTGGCGAGGCGCAGGCTGGTGGCGGCTGGGGTGGATCCGGCGGCGATCAGTGGCGGGCAGTTGTGCACGATTGGTGAGCCGGAGCGGTTCTATTCGCATCGGCGGGATCGGCGGACGGGGCGCATGGCCACGTTGGCTTGGATTGCGTCGTGAAGAGCAGCCACGCAGGGCGTGGCTCTACCGTCCAGACCCCGGTAGTGCCACGCCCTGCGTGGCAACCCCAACCCACTCACCGCAAAATCGAATACTCGATCCGCCGGTTGCGATCCCGCCCCGATTCCCACCGGTTGTCGGCCACCGGCTGTTCTTCGCCATAACCCCTCGGCACCAGCATCCCCAGCGGCACGCCCTGCGCCTGCAGTTCGGCCACCACCATTTCCGCGCGCTGCTGGCTCAGGTGCAGGTTGGTTTCGGCGCTGCCCAGGCTGTCGGTGTGGCTGCCCACCTCGAGCTTGACGCCCGGGTCGGCCGCCAAAATCGCCTGCGCGCTGGCGCGCAGCATGTCGTGGCCGTCGGCGCGCAGGGTGGGCGACTTGTGTTCGAACTTCACCTTGCCCTGGTTCAGCGCGGCCACCAGTTCGACCGGCTCGGGCCTGGCAGGCAGCTGCGAAAGCGCCACGCGGCCGGCGTCCCACAGGCCGGTGACCTGCATGTGGCCGAAGCCGCGACGCAGGGTGGTGGAGACCGCAATGCGGTCCTGTTCCGGCAACCGGGCCATCTCCACGTGCAGGGTGTCGCCGTTGAACGACAGCGACAGGCCGGGGTGGCGCAGCACCGGGGCCAGGCTGACCAGCCGGTCCAGCCAGCGCGGCTCGGCAGCCAGCGGGTCGCGCAGGATGTCGCCGCTGACCCCGCGCTGGCCGTATTGGGCCACCAGTGCGCTCCACACCTTGCGCCGGTCCGCCTCGCCGGGCAGGCGCCCGCGCACGTCGATCACCCCGTCGTTGTTGGCCAGCGACAGCCGCGGCGGGGTTTTCTGCTCGGCATGGGCCACCGGTGCGCCGGCACTGACCCGGGTCTTCTGGTGGATCCAGCCGGTCAGGCACAGCAGGGCGCCGGCCACCATCACCCACAGCACGCCGCGCAGGGCGGTGCCGCGCACCAGGCGCAGGGTGGGGCCGTGGCGCGGTTGGCGCGCGGCGCTGGGCGGCGCCTGCGGGCTGCGTGCCTCCTGTTCCAGCACGTCGAGCAGGCCCGGCAGCAGGTCCGAGGCCACCACCGCGAACATGCCGGTGGGGAAGGCGGCGCGACGGGCCAGCACGGCCAGCTCTTCGCGACCCACCACTGCTTCCAGCTGGCTGGCCAGCAGGCGCGGCGGGCGGCCGTCCCCCGGGAAGCCCAAGCCCACCGCATCGAAGCGTCGGCGCAGGCCGTGCACGCCGTCCGGCAGGCTGCGGATGTAGTCGACCAGCACGTCCACCAGGCTGCGCGCGCGGTGGCCCAGGCCCATGTGCAGGGCGGTGTCTTCGATGAAGCGTTCCAGCAGTGACATCAATCTGATTCCCGAATGCACGACCCATGCGGCATGCACGGGCTCTGCGGGCGTCAATGTCGGGATGCGCTGTCAATGCGAAATGAAAGTCGCAGGGGCCGAAGGTTGCGAATCCGGCCCTGATTTCGGTGATTTAGGATGCCTATCGATATCGAGGGCAGGCCCCTGCGCGGTCTTGCGCAAAGAGTGTGCGAAAAACGACACACTCCTAAAAAATCTGCATGACACCGAATGATGCAGAGGCCAAAAGCGATCCCGTGCCGAAAACGACACGGTTGACCCCCTCAGAACTGTCGCAATCAGCCGTTTTCCAGCGCCTGCAGGTACGACTGGCGCCAATGGTTGATGTCGTAGGTGCGGAGGTGCTCCATCATCGCCTGCCAGCGTTCCACACGCTTGCGCAGCGGCATGGTGGCGGCGGTGGCGATGGCATCGGCCACGCCATCCAGGTCGTGCGGATTGACCAGCAGGGCCTGCTTCAGCTCGTCGGCCGCACCTGCCAATAGCGACAGCACCAGCACGCCGGGATTCTCCGGGTCCTGCGAGGCCACGTACTCCTTGGCGACCAGGTTCATACCGTCACGCAGTGGCGTTACCAGCCCTACGGCAGCGGCGCGGTAGAAGCCGGTGAGGGTGGCGTGCGCGAAGTTCTGGTTCACATAGCGCAGCGGGGTCCAGTCCGGCGCGGCGAAACCGCCATTGATGTGCCCGGCGATCTGCTCGAGCTGGCCACGCAGCTGGCGGTACTCGGTGACATCACCGCGCGAGACCGGGGCGATCTGCAGGTAGGTCAGGCTGCCGCGCTGGTCCGGGTGGCGCTGCAGGTAGCGCTCGAAGCCCAGGAAACGCTCGGGCAGGCCCTTGGAGTAGTCGAGGCGGTCCACGCCGATGGCCAGCTGGCGGTCGCGCAGGCTGTTGCGCAGGTCGCGCACGGCCGGCTTGCTGGCGCCGGCCTTGGCTTGGCGTTCGATGTGCGCGGTGTCGATGCCGATCGGGAACGCGGCCGCGCGGAAGCGGCGCCCGCCGGGCGCTTCGAGCATGCCGTCGGGCAGCACGCGGCCGCCGGCGAACAGGCGCACGTAGGACTGGAAGCGGTCCGCGTCGCGCTGGGTCTGGAAGCCGACCAGGTCGTAGGCGTACAGGCTGGAGAACAGGCGCAGGTGGTCGGGCATGGCCTGCAGCAGGTCGGCCGAGGGCATCGGCACGTGCAGGAAGAAGCCGATGCGGCAGCCGATGCCGCGCTCGCGCAGCAGCGAGGCCAGCGGAATCAGGTGGTAGTCGTGGATCCACACGATGTCGTCTTCGCGCAGCAGCGGCGCCAGCTTTTCGGCGAACAGCGCGTTGACCTGGCGGTAGGTTTCGCGGGTGGCGCGGTCGTAGTCGACCAGGTCCAGGCGGAAGTGCAGCAGTGGCCACAGCGTGCGGTTGGCGAAACCGTTGTAGTAGCCGTCCACGTCGCGCTTGTTGAGGTCCAGGGTGACGTAACGGATGTCACCCTCGGTCTGCTCGTGCACGGCGCCGCTGGGCTCCTTCACCGACTTGCCGCTCCACCCGAACCACATGCCGCCACGTTCCTTCAGTGCGGCCAGCAGGCCGACCGCGAGTCCGCCGGGGGCAGCCACGCCGGGCGCGGCAACACGATTGGATACAACGACGAGACGGCTCATGAGGCTTCCTGCCAGCTGCGCGAAAGGCGCATCGCGGCCGTGACCAAGCCCACGTGCGAATAGGTCTGCGGGAAGTTGCCCCAGGCTTCGCCGTTGTCGAAAGCCAGGTCTTCGGACAGCAGCCCCAAGTGGTTGCGGCGCTCAAGCAGCATCTCGAACATCTCGCGCGCTTCGTCCAGTCGGCCGATCGCGGCCAGTGCGTCGATGTACCAGAACGTGCAGATGGTGAAGCTGGTCTCCGGTTCGCCGAAGTCGTCCGGCGCCACGTAGCGGTACAGCGCATTGCCGTGCTTGAGGTCGCGGCCAATGGCTTCGACCGTGGCGACGAAGCGGGCGTCGTCGGCGCTGATGAAGCCGATGTCGGCCAGCAGCAGCAGCGAGGCATCCAGGCGGTGGCCGCCGAAGGTGTCGGTGAAGTGGCCGAGCTCGTCGCTCCAGGCTTCGTCCATGATCCGCGCATGGATGGTGTTGGCGCGGTCGCGCCAGTACTCGGCGCGGTGGTCGAGCTTCAGGCGCACCGCGATCTTGCACAGTCGGTCGCAGGCGGCCCAGCACATCGCGCTGGTGTAGGTGTGCACTTCGGTGCGGCCGCGGAACTCCCACAGCCCTGCGTCGGGCACGTCGTGCAGCGCGAAGGCCTGTTCGCCCAGCGGTTCCAGCCTCGCGAAGGTGTGGGCGTCGCCCGGGTCCTGCAGGCGGCGGTCGAAGAACAGCTGGGTGGAGGCGAGCACCACGCTGCCGTACACGTCGTGCTGGCGCTGCACCCAGGCCAGGTTGCCGCGCCGCACCGGGCCCATGCCACGGTAGCCGTCGAGCGAGGCCACTTCGCTTTCTTCCAGCTTGGCCTCGAAGCCGATGCCGTACAGCGGCTGCAGACTGCCGTCGGTGGTGGCCAGGTTGAAGATGTAGCCGAGGAACTGCTCCATGGTGCGGGTGGCACCGAGCCGGTTGAGCGCGCGCACCACGAAGGCGGCGTCGCGCAGCCAGCAGTAGCGGTAGTCCCAGTTGCGGATGCTGCCCGGCGCTTCGGGAATGGAGGTGGTCATCGCGGCGATGATCGCGCCGCTGTCTTCGTACTGGCAGAGCTTGAGGGTGATGGCGCTGCGGATCACCGCGTCCTGCCATTCCAGCGGGATGGACAGGTAACGCACCCACTCGCGCCAGTAGCTCTGGGTACGCTGCAGCGATTCCTGCACGTAACCACTGAGCGAGCGGTTCAGCGATTCGTCAACGCCCAGCACCAGGTGCACCGGGTGGTTGAGCACGAACGGCAGTTCGTCGCGCACCATGCGGATCGGCACATCGGTGGTCAGGCGCAGCACGTGGTCGGGCAGCACCCAGCGGATGTGGTTGCTGCCCCAGGTGGAGTCGGGCACGCGCGCGCCCCAGTCGGCCAGCGGCCGCGCGCGGACCACGATGCGCGGGTTGCCGGCGAGCGGGCGCACCTGGCGGATCAGGCTGACCGGCCGGTAGAAACGATCGTTCTGGCGCCAGCGCGGGGCGAAGTCGATGATTTCCAGCGAACCGCCGTGCTTGTCGTGCAGCACGGTGCGCAGGATCGCGGTGTTGGTCAGGTAGGCCTGTTCGCTGCTGACCAGGTCTTCGAGCTCGATGGCGAAGTCGCCGCCGACCTGCTGGTTGGGCTGCAGCAGCGCGCAGAAGGTCGGGTCGCCGTCGAAGGTGGGCAGGCAGCTCCATACCACGCGGGCGTCGCGGTCGATCAGGGCGCCGAAGCTGCCGTTGCCGACCACGCCGAGGTCCAGGTTGGGTTTACTCATGGGGGAAAGGCTCTCTGGCGTCATGTTCAAGCGTTCTGCAGCAGCCAGGCATGCACGTCACGCACGGTGGGCAGGGCGAACACGGCGGCACTGGGGTCGCGTTCGCCTACCAGCACGCTCCAGCCGTGCAGGGTGTTGGCGGCCTCGAAGCCGAATTCGTCGGTGAGGTCGTCGCCCAGGAACACCGGCACGCGGCCGCGGAACGGCAGTTGCTGCATCAATTGATGAAGGGCGCGGCCCTTGTCGCTGCCTTCGGGCACGAATTCGACCACATGGTCGCCGGCCTGCAGGCGATAGCCACTGCGCGCGTCGGCATGGTGTTCGGCGAAGGCGCGCACGTCCTGCGCGGCATGCGGCGCACTGCGCCAGTGCAGGGCCAGGCTGCGGCCCTTGTCCTCGACCAGTACGCCGGGATGGCCGTGTGCGAACTTCATGGCGTGCTGGTGCACGCCGTGCAGCCATTCGCTGGTGTCGGCTTCGACGTCGGTGCTGCGGGCGGGGGCATCCACGCCACGCACCTGGTGGCCATGCAGGCCGGCGGCGGGGAGATGGAGCGGGGCGAACAGGCGGTCGAGCTGCGCCAGCGGGCGCCCGCTGATGAGCGCAACGGCGCCGCCGAGACGGTCGCTGATGCGACCGATCGCCTCGCGCACCTCGGGCAGCAGGACCACTGCCTCGGGGTCTTCCGCAAATTCAATGAGGGTGCCATCCACGTCCAGGAACAACGCACAGGCATCGTCCAGCGGTGGTGGCGTCGGACGTTGGGGGAAGTCGTTGGCCATGCGCGCCAACATGCCACCGGGGGTGTGAAAAGCCGGTGCGGACAAAAGGTCCGCACCGGATTCCATTCAGCCGGTAGAGCGGGGCTCTGCCCCGCTGCCTTTAGAACGTGTACCGGACCCGCCCATAGAAATACGCACCATTGCTGCCAATCGGCGACAACACGTCATACGGCAGGTTGCCAAAGTAATAGATGTCCTCGTTCGACAGATCCGAGTAGTTGTCGGTCAGGTTCTGCCCGCCCACCGCCACGCTCCACTGCGGCGTGATCCGGTACTCTACCTCCGCATCCAGCTGCCACTCGGCCCCATACGTCTGGCGCGGCACATATCCGTCGCCGAAATCGAACACGCGGGTCACGCTTCCGTAACGACTGAGCCGGCTGCTCAGGGTCCAGCGGTCATTGGCCCAGGTGGCGGCCAGCTGCGCGCGGGTGCGCGGGGTGGCGTCGGTGAGCGTGTTGATCTCTTCCAGCCCGAACAGCACGTACGCCGGGTCCAGTGCGCTCAGCTCCGGCGGGGTCGCCACCACGTTCTTCAGCGTGGTCTTGTTGTAGGCGTAGGTGCCGGTCAGCAGCAGCTGGCCATCGCCCAGTGCCTGGCGCCAGTTGGCGACCAGTTCGGCGCCGCGCGTGCGGGTGTCGGCCGCGTTGACGAAGAAGTTGGCGCTCTGCAGGCCACTGACGCCGAACTGCTGGTCCACGAAATCAGTGAGTGCGTCGCCGGTGATGCTTTCCGAAAGCGCGATGCGGTCGTCAATGTCGATCTGGTAGACGTCCAGCGACAGGTCGAAGTGCTCGCCGATGCGGCTGGTGAAGCCCAGGCTGGTGTTGAGCGACTTCTCCGGCTTCAGGTCGGTGGCACCCAGGCTGCGCGCGATCGGGTTGTTCACCGACAGCGTCCGGCCCTGCACCAGCTGGCCCGCCGCGTTGTAGCCGGTGGAGGTGGACTCGTATCCGATCTGCGCCAGCGACGGCGCGCGGAAGTTGTTGGACACCGCACCGCGCAGCGCGAAGGCCGGGGTGAATTCATAGCGCAGGCCGAGCTTGCCGGTGAGTTCGCCGCCGTAGTCGTCGCTGTGCTCGTAGCGAGCGGCCAGGTCGCTGGAGAACTTCTCGCCGAACTGGCTGGACAGGCTGGCATAGGCACTGGTCACGTCGCGCGTGAGCGAGGTGGCGTCCTGCGGGGTCAGGCCGCCACCGGCCTGCGAACCGGTGGGGCGGTCGGTGTAGGGGCCGGCCGCATAGCTGGCGGGGTCGCCCGGGCGGGTCTGGAAGTGGTCGCGGCGCGCTTCCAGGCCCAGGCCGAGGGTGTGGCTGTTGTCGCCCTGGTTGAACACCCGGCTCAGGTCGAAGTTGCCCACGGTGAGTTCGTTGCGGTAGTCACCGGTCTTGAAGCGGGTGGGGCTGCCCGGGCCGAGCGAGGCGTTGAGCGAGTTGCGCAGGCGGTAGGTGAAGTCGTTGAAGCCGTAGTCCAGGCTGGCGTCGTAGTTCCACTCGCCCCACTGGCCGCGTGCGCCGGCCACGGCCTGCACGTCGCGGTTCTCGCCTTCGGAGATCGGGCGGTAACCGTTGGGGTAGATCTCCGGCCAGTTGGCGTCGCTGTCGGGGTAGCGGAAGTAGTTGGCGCCTTCGCTGTCGCGCTGGTTGAAGGTGCTGAAGAAGTAGAACTTCGAGGTTTCGCCGAAGGGAAGCTCGGTGTTGATCCAGGCGTTGAGGTCCTTGGTCTTGCCGTCGCCGAGCACATAGTTGCGCTGGCCCTGCAGGGTGAGGTTGATGTCGCTCTGGTCCCACGGCGGAATCTGGTCGAAGCCGGCGCGGTTGGTGCCTTCGCGGTTCTTCAGTTCCAGGCCCACGCGCAGGAAGCCACCGTCGTCGCCGAGTCGGGTACCGACCTTGGCGCTGGCAAAGCTGGTCTGGCCGTCGGTGAGGGTGCGGTCGATCGGCTTGAGGTCGGTGTGGTGGGCACCGAAGCTGGCTTCGATGGCGCCGCCTTCCGGGGCATCGTCCAGGATCACGTTGATGACACCGGCCACGGCGTCGGAGCCGTACAGCGCGCCGGCGCCGTCGCGCAGGACTTCGATGCGCTTGATCGCGCTGACCGGAATGGAATTGAAGTCCACCGGCGTGGTGCCCTTGCCGATCTTGCTGTCGGTGTTCACCAGCGCGCTGGTGTGGCGGCGCTTGCCGTTGACCAGCACCAGCACCTGGTCGGGCGAAAGCCCGCGCAGCTGCGCGGCGCGCACGTGGTCGGCACCGCCGGAGTTGGACTGGCGCGGGAAGTTGAACGACGGCAGCAGCGCCTGCAGCGCGCTGCCCAGCTCACCGTTGACCACGCCGGCGCGGCGGATGTCTTCGGCGGTCAGCACGTCCACCGGTGAGGTCGACTCCAGCACGGTGCGGTCCACGGCGCGGGTACCGGTGACGATCACCGTGTCCAGCGTCGTGGCATTGGCGGGCGCGTCCTGCGCGTGGAGCTGCTGGGCCAGCAGGGGAGAAGAGAGGACCAGCGCGATGGCAAGGCCAAGGCGCGACGCGGACGGACGGGACATGCAGGCTCCAGCAAAAATGAGGGGGTAGAGCCGGGCTCTGCCCGGCTGTTCCAAACGAAACTATTGTTCCATCCGGATGAAGAGATATATTATCTTGGCGTGAGTGAGCGGTGTGATGCAAGTCCCAGTACCCACGGGCATCAGCTCATAACCGCAGGTAATTCCCGCCGCACCCCCCGGAGATCCCCGCAACATGAAGCCGTACCCCCTGCTGCTAGCCGCCTTCCTGGCCATCAGCGGCTGCGCCACCACCACCGCACCGACAGCAACCCCGCTCGGCACCACCGCCTCCACCACCGCCAGCCTCCAGGGCGACGCGGCCCGCCCCGGCGCCGCCGCCCACTGGGTGCGCAGCGAGCTGTACTTCGGCGTGGGCGAGGAAAGCGGTGCCTCGGAGCGCAAGCAGACCGACGCGATCACCGAAACCCAGTGGCGCGCGTTCCTCGACAAGCAGGTCACCCCGCGCTTCCCCGATGGCCTTACCGTGTTCGACGCCTACGGCCAGTGGCTGTTCCGTGGCGCCAAGGAGCCCAACCGGCTGCGCACCAAGGTGCTGGTGGTGCTGCACGAAAACACCCCGCAGCGCCGCGCCGACATCGAAGCGATCCGCCTGGCGTGGAAGCAAGCCACTGGCCATCAGTCGGTACTGTGAGCGCAGCAGGCGGTCGAGGTCTCGTTCTGACCGACGCCGGTTAACACCAATGTATGGCTCGGACAGGCGCTCATTCCCACGCGGGTGTCACCCACGCAGGTCTAGGCTGGAACTTCCCCCTGAACGTGGAAGTGCCGTCATGAGCAAGCGCGTTGCCGACATCGTCGTCGATACCCTCCAGGCCGCCGGTGTGCGGCATTGCTACGGCATCGTCGGCGACACCCTCAACCATGTCACCGATGCGATCCATCGCAGCGACATCGACTGGGTGCACGTGCGCCATGAAGAGGCGGCGGCGTTCGCGGCCGGAGCCGATTCGCTGGTCAGCGGCCAGCTCACCGCCTGCGCCGGCTCCTGTGGCCCGGGCGGGCTGCACTTCATCAACGGCGTGTTCGACGCCAACCGCAACCGCGCGCCGATGGTGCTGATCGCCAGCCAGGTGGTCACCGCCGAGCTGGGCATGGAGTTTCCGCAGGAAGTGGATTTCAAGGCGGTGTACGCCAGCTGCAGCGTGTTCTGCGAGCAGGTCTACAGCCCGGAACAGGCGCGCCGCGTGGTGGCGCTGGCCTGCCAGGCGGCGATCAGCCGGCGCGGGGTGGCGGTGGTGATCCTGCCGGCCGACATCAGCGAAGCCGAGGTCAAGGACGATCGTCCGTTCGCCGTGCATTACGCGCAGCCGGTGCTGCGCCCGAACGACGACGAGCTGCAGAAGATCGCGGCGCTGATCGGCGAGGGCAAACGCATCGGCATCTACGCCGGCGCTGGCTGCGAACATGCGCATGACGCGCTGGTGGCGCTCGGCGCGCGGCTGAAGGCGCCGATCGCGCATACCTCGCGCGCCAAGGATTTCGTGGAGCACGACAACCCGTACAACATGGGCATGACTGGTATCTTCGGCATCGAGTCGGGCTACCACACGCTGATGGCCTGCGACACGCTGCTGCTGCTCGGCGCCGATTTCGCCTGGGGCCAGTACTACCCGGACAAGGCCACGCTGATCCAGGTCGACCGCGACGGCAGCCACCTCGGCCGCCGCCACCCGGTGCAGCTGGGCGTGGTCGGCGATATCGGGCCTACGTTGGAGGCCCTGCTGCCGCTGCTGCCCGAGCGCCATGACCGCACGTTCCTGGACGAGTGCATCGGCCACCGTGACGCGGCGCTGGAAACCCGCGCCAAGGAGGAGGAGCCGGGCGAAGGTACGCTGATCCACCCGCAGCACCTGACCGCGCTGCTGGACCGGCATGCGAACGAGGATGCGCTGTTCACCGCCGACTGCGGTTCGCCGATGGTGTGGGTGCTGCGCCACATCCGCAGCAACGGGCGCCGCCGCGCGCTGACCAGCCTGCTGCACGGCACGATGGCCAACGCGCTGCCGCAGGCGCTGGGCCTGCAGAAGGCGTATCCGGGACGGCAGGTGATCTCGATGTCCGGCGACGGCGGGCTGGCCATGCTGCTGGGTGAGCTGCTCACTGCCGTGCAGGAAAACCTTCCGGTGAAGGTGGTGGTCTACAACAACAGCTCGCTGAACTTCGTGGAGCTGGAGCAGAAGGTGCAGGGGTTGCTGGACAACTACACCGATCTGAAGAACCCCGATTTCGGCCGGTTGGCCGAGGTGGTCGGCTTCTACGGCCGCACCGTGACCCGCAGCGAGGACCTGGAGCAGGCCGTGCAGGACGTACTGGCCCACCCCGGCCCGGCGCTGCTGGACGTGCACACCAGCCCGACCGAACTGGTGATGCCGCCGCAGGTGGAGGCCAAGCAGGTGGCGGGTACGGCCCTGTATGCGGCCAAGGCGCTGCTGCACGGGCGGGTGGGGGAGGTCAGGGATTTGTTGGCGAACAATTTTTTGAACAAGCCGTAACGGCGACGCGGCCATTGACCGTAGTGCCGGCCGCCGGCCGGCTCCAGGCGGTGATCGGTTCATGCAGAGCCGGCCGGCGGCCGGCACTACGGCGTTCTACCGCTGATCTGTTATCTGGGCCCCGCTGGCCCTACCATCGGGTACCCCCCATACCCGTGCCCCCACCGCATGCCTTCTTCCCCCGGCGTCTCCGCACGCCCCCGCTGGTTCGTTGCCGGCGATCTCAACGGCTTCTTCGGCCTGGTGGTCGACAACCTGTCGATCCTGGGCTTCATCGCAATGGCGCTGGTGGGCATCTTCCAGTTCCCGGCCGACGTGGTGTTTGGCCGCATGTTCCCGGGCACCGCCTTCGGCGTGCTGGTCGGCAACGTGCTCTACACCTGGATGGCGCGGCGGCTGGCCGCACGCACCGGGCGCGATGATGTGACGGCCATGCCGCTCGGGCTGGACGCGCCGACCAGCATCGGCATGGCGCTTCTGGTATTGGGCCCGGCCTTCATCGCCTTCAAGGCGCAGGGACTGGCGCCGCATGACGCGGCCATCGCCACCTGGCAGCTCGGCATGGCCTCGCTGGTCATCATGGGCGTGCTCAAGGTCATCCTCTCGTTCTTCGGCGAAGCGGTCACCCGCGCGTTGCCGCGTGCCTCGCTGCTGGGCTCCATCGCCGGCATCGCGATCGTGCTGATGGGCTTCCTGCCGCTGTTGGAAACGCTGCGCTCGCCGGTGGTCGGCTTCGTCACCCTGGGCCTGCTGCTGTACGTGCTGGTGGCCAAGCGCAAGCTGCCGATCCGCGCGCCCGGCGTGCTGGTGGCGTTCGTGTTTGGCACGGTCCTGTATTACGGGCTCGGCCTGGCCGGGCTGGGCGCGCCGGGCTTCAAGGTGCCGGAATGGACCCCGCCGCAGGCGGTGCTGCCGTGGCCGACGCTGGGCTTCATCGAGGGCCTGCCGACTGCGTTGACCTACCTGCCGCTGCTGCTGCCGTTCGGCCTGCTGATGGTGGTGGGCGGGATCAACGTCTCCGAAAGCGCACGCGCGGCCGGCGACGACTACCGCACCCGCGACATCCTGCTGGTGGAAGCGGTGGCCACGCTGGTGGCCGGGCTGTGCGGCGGCGTGGCCCAGACCACGCCGTACATCGGCCAGCCGGCCTACAAGCACATGGGCGCGCGCAGCGGATACACGCTGCTGACCGGCCTGTTCGTGGGCATCGGCGGCATGCTTGGGGTGATTTCCGGGCTGGTGCAGTGGCTGCCGCTGGCGGTGCTGGCGCCGATCATCGTGTACGTGGCGATCGACATCACCACCCAGGCCTTCCAGGCCACCCCGCGCGAGCATGCCGGCGCGATGGTGCTGGGTTTCCTGCCTTCGGTGGCCTACCTTCTGGCGATCAAGGCACCCGGCTGGATCGCGCCGGAGCAGCTGGCGGCGATGACCACCACGCTGGACGGCCACGGGCTGCCGGAGCTGGCGGTGATCTTCACCCTGGGAAATGGCTTCATCATTACCTCGATGCTGTGGATCGCGGCCGTGGTGGCGATGATCGACGGGCGGCTGCTGCGCGCCTCGGGCGTGCTGCTGGTGGCAGCGGCGCTGACCCTGTTCGGGCTGATCCACTCGGTGGACCCGCGCGGTGGCATCTACCTGCCGTGGCAGCTGGTGGGGCTGCCGAAGCAGATCATGTGGCAGTTCGCGGGCGCGTACGTGACGTTGGCGGGGTTGCTGGCGCTGCTGTCGCTGCAGAAAGAAAACCGAAACGCCTGATTGCGTAGTGCCGGCCGCCGGCCGGCTCCAGGCGGTGCCCGAAGTCCACGTGGAGCCGGCCGGCGGCCGGCACTACGCGGCACAGGGCAATCCAGATCATGCGTCGCCGTCCAGCTCCGGGTAATGCCGGAAGATGCCATTGGTGTTGAACGGCAACCGGCGCTCAGACGCCAGGTAGGCGGCCACGTTCGGCCGCCGCTGCACGCGGTCATGCAGGGCGTGCAGCAGGGGCAGGGTAGGGCGCAGCGCCTGCATCCGGCGCGGGAACATATAGCTCAGCCCGCTCACCAGCTGGAACAACGACAGGTCCACATACGAATGCTCGCGCAGCGGGTGCAGGCCGCCATTGGCCTCCAGCACGCTTTCGAACCAGCCCAGGAACTTCGGCAAGCGCTCGTCCCGCATCGACGCGGCCCGCGCCTTCGCCTCCGCCTTCTGGTCCTCGTAGTACTTCGCGCCGGAAATCGGATGATGGGTGTCGTGCACCTCGGCGACCAGATCGGCGATGGTCAGCTGCAACTGCAGCGCCTGCATGCGCCGTGAGGCCGCTTCGGGCACCAGCCCCAGTTCCGGGCCCAGGTGATCCAGGATCGCGCTGACCTGGGCGATCACCTGGCGGCCGCTGACCAGGAATGGCGGCGCGAACGGGCGCAGCCCGTCCTGCGCGCCGTCCAGGAACGGCTGCATCACCTCGTCGCCGTGCACGCGCGCCATGTCGGTGTAGGCCGCGCCGGCGTCCTCCAGTGCCAGCCGGACGAACTCGCCGCGGCCCTGGATGCCGGTCCAGTAGTAAAGCTCGTAATGCATGCGCAGGCTCCTTGAAACGAACCCACAGCGTCGCCATCTGCGCGGCAAGCAGGCGTGATGGCTGCGTCGCCGCTGCGTCGTCCGGCGGCTGAATACGTTCTCATTCCCCCTTGAAACACACCTGCGTAACCGCATCTGTCAGATAGTGCTGGCCTGGCCAGCGAAAACCTGATCGAGGAACTCCCCATGCGGATGGACAAGCTCACCTCGCGTTTCCAGCAGGCGCTGGCGGACGCACAGTCGCTGGCCGTGGGCCGCGACCACAACATCATCGAACCGGTACATCTGCTCACCGCGCTGATGGACCAGCAGGGTGGCAGTACGCGCCCGCTGCTGGCGCAGGCCGGCGTCAACGTGCCGGTGCTGCGCGAGCGGCTGACCGAAGCGCTCGATGCATTGCCGAAGGTATCCGGCCAGGCCGGCAACCTGTCCATCGGCAATGACCTCAACCGGCTGCTCAACGTCACCGACAAGCTGGCCCAGCAGCATGGCGATGCCTTCATCGCCAGCGAGTGGTTCGTGCTGGCCGCGCTCGAAGATTCCGGCACGCTGGGCATGGCGCTGCGCGCCGCCGGTGCCGACAAGGCCAAGATCGAGACCGCCATCGACAAGATCCGCGGCGGCGAGAGCGTGCAGTCTGAAAATGCCGAGGAACAGCGCCAGGCGCTGGAGAAGTACACCATCGACCTGACCGCGCGTGCCGAGAGCGGCAAGCTCGACCCGGTGATCGGGCGCGACGAAGAAATCCGCCGCACCATCCAGGTCCTGCAGCGCCGCACCAAGAACAACCCGGTGCTGATCGGCGAGCCGGGCGTGGGCAAGACCGCGATCGTGGAGGGCCTGGCCCAGCGCATCATCAACGACGAAGTGCCCGAAGGCCTGCGTGGCAAGCGCGTGCTGTCGCTGGACATGGGCGCGCTGATCGCCGGTGCCAAGTTCCGCGGCGAGTTCGAAGAGCGCCTGAAGGGCGTGCTCAACGACCTGGCCAAGAGCGAAGGGCAGATCATCCTGTTCATCGACGAGCTGCACACCATGGTGGGCGCGGGCAAGGCCGATGGTGCGATGGATGCCGGCAACATGCTCAAGCCGGCGCTGGCGCGCGGCGAGCTGCACTGCGTGGGCGCCACCACGCTGGACGAGTACCGCAAGTACATCGAGAAGGACGCCGCGCTGGAGCGCCGCTTCCAGAAGGTGTTCGTCGGCGAGCCCAGCGTGGAAGACACCATCGCGATCCTGCGCGGGCTGAAGGAAAAGTACGCGGTGCACCACGGGGTGGAAATCACCGATCCGGCGATCGTCGCTGCGGCCACCTTGTCGCATCGCTACATCGCCGACCGCCAGCTGCCGGACAAGGCCATCGACCTGATGGACGAGGCCGCTTCGCGCATCCGCATGGAGATCGACTCCAAGCCGGAAGAACTGGACCGCATGGAACGCCGGCTGATCCAGCTCAAGATCCAGCGCGAAATGCTGAAGAAGGAAAAGGACGACGCCTCGCGGCAGCGCCTGGCCGATCTGGAAACCGACATCGACGCGCTGGAGCGCGAGTTCTCCGACCTGGACGAGATCTGGAAGTCTGAAAAGGCGGCGCTGCAGGGCACCACCAGGATCAAGGAACAGATCGAGCAGGCCAGGCTGGAACTGGAAGCCGCGCAGCGTCGGCAGGATTTCGGCCGCATGAGCGAACTGCAGTACGGCCAGCTGCCGCAGCTGGAGAAGCAGCTGCACGCCGCGCAGGAAGCGGAGAACACCGAGTTCAAGCTGGTCCAGGACCGGGTCACCGCCGAAGAAATTGCCGAGGTGGTCTCGCGCTGGACCGGTATTCCGGTCAACCGCATGCTGGAAGGCGAGCGCGACAAGCTGCTGCGCATGGAAGCGATGTTGCACGAACGCGTGGTCGGCCAGGAAGAGGCGATCAAGGTCGTCTCCGACGCGGTGCGTCGTTCGCGTGCGGGCCTGTCCGACCCGAACCGGCCGAGTGGCTCGTTCCTGTTCCTGGGCCCGACCGGCGTGGGCAAGACCGAGCTGTGCAAGGCGCTGGCCGAGTTCCTGTTCGACAGCAGCGACGCGATGATCCGCATCGACATGAGCGAGTTCATGGAGAAGCACAGCGTGGCGCGGCTGATCGGTGCGCCCCCGGGGTATGTGGGCTATGAAGAAGGTGGCTACCTCACCGAGGCGGTGCGCCGCCGTCCGTACTCGCTGATCCTGCTCGATGAAGTCGAGAAGGCACATACCGATGTGTTCAACATCCTGCTGCAGGTGCTGGACGACGGTCGCCTGACCGACGGCCAGGGCCGCACCGTGGACTTCCGCAACACCGTCATCGTGATGACCTCGAACCTGGGCTCGCACCAGATCCAGGACATGTCCGGCGACGACAGCCCGGAGGCCTATACGCAGATGAAGGCGGCGGTGATGGGCGTGGTGCAGGCGCACTTCCGTCCGGAGTTCATCAACCGGCTGGACGACATCGTGGTGTTCCACCCGCTGGACAAGGTGCAGATCAAGCAGATCGCGCGCATCCAGATGCAGGGGCTGGTGAAGCGGCTGGCCGAGCGTGGCCTGCGCATCGACGTGAGTGATGCGGCGTTCGAACTGCTGGGCAACGTCGGCTTCGATCCGATCTACGGTGCCCGCCCGCTCAAGCGTGCGGTGCAGTCGCAGTTGGAGAACCCGTTGGCGCAGAAAATCCTGTCCGGCGAGTTCGTCGGCGGCGACGCGATCCAGGTGGATGCGGCCGACGGCAAGCTGGTTTTCAGCAAGGGCTGAGTGAGGCTGTTGAAGGGCGCGCGCTGCAGATGCGGCGCGCGCCCTTTGTTGTTTACAGGTAGACCACCCGTTCGCTGTCGCTGCGGGTCATGGCGCTGCCGGGCGGGCACTGGAAGGCGTCGGCGAATGCC
The DNA here is from genome assembly GCF_002893095.1 of Stenotrophomonas sp. VV52. Taxonomy (GTDB): domain Bacteria; phylum Pseudomonadota; class Gammaproteobacteria; order Xanthomonadales; family Xanthomonadaceae; genus Stenotrophomonas; species Stenotrophomonas aracearum. The sequence goes on from NZ_PKQQ01000002.1 coordinate 319,489, forward strand.
CGCAGGTTGGACGGGCCGACATTGGCGCGGGCCGGGCCCGGTGCATGCGGGTCGGTTCTGATGTCCTGCTCCAGGCGTTGCGCGGTGAGCAGGCTGCGGTGCTGCATGCCCCAGGCGAGGAAGAAGCGCTGTTCGCGGCTCAACCCGTCAATCATCGGGTCGGGCTGGTTCCGGGTTGCGTGCTGCATCGCGTCCAGTGCGAGCGCCAGGCCACCCAGGTCGCCCAGGTTCTCGCCTTCGGTAAGCGTGCCGTTCACCTGCATGCCGCCCAGCCACTGCTGGTCGAACTGTTCGGCCAGGCGTTCGGAGAGGGCGGCGTAGCGTTGATGGTCGGCCTCGGTCCACCATCCCTGCAGGGTGCCGTCCAGTCCGAACTGGCTGGACTGTGCTGAGAATCCGTGGCTCAGTTCGTGGCCGATCACTGCACCTATCCCGCCGTAGTTCAGTGGGGCGTCTGCATCCGGATCGAAGAACGGCGGTTGCAGCAGTGCAGCTGAGAAGGCCAGGTCGCCGTTCATCAGGTCGTAGTAAGCGTCCACTTCCTGCGCGGTCATCCGCCATTGTTCGTTGTCCACGGGACCGCCGATCATGGCCAGCGCCCTGGCTTGCGAGAACGCTTCGGCACGACGCAGGTTGGTGAGGTAGCCGCACGTTTCGGTGTGCAGGCCTGACCAGTCGGGCCACTGGTCCGGGTGGCCGATGCGCGGGCGGAAGCTGTCTGCCCTGCGCAGCGCGGCGGCACGGGTTTCGGCATCCATCCACGGCACGTGCGGCAGGCGTCGCTTCAGCGCGGCGGTGAGCTGCCCGACCAGTGCAGTGACCTGCGTGCGGGTTTCGGCGGGGAACGCCACGCCCACGTACAGCTCACTGAGCGCTTCGCCGGCCACCCGCTGGATCGCAGCCAGCACCTGCTTCCAGCGTGGCGGCAGGGTGTCCTCGCCGGTGAGGGCCGCGGCATGCATTGCGTGGTGGGCGCGCACGAAGTCGTCGCCCAGGTACGGGCTGGCCGCATCCAGGGTGTGGAAGCGCAGGTAAGCACGCCAGGTGGCCGGGTCTGCCTCGGTCAGCGCCGCGCCGACGGCCTGGTGGAATCCGGGCGTGGCCAGTGAGAAGCGTGCCGGGGTGGCTACGCCCAGTGCCTGGAACAGGCCACTCCAGCTGAAGCCGGGGGTCAGCGCATCGGCCTCGGTCACGGCCATCGGGTTGTAGTACTGGACGAGGTCGGCGTTGAGTTCCTGCCATGGCACCGATGCGTTGGCGAAGTGGTGCTCCAGCCCCAGCACCGCGTCGGCCTGGCGTTCGGCCTCGGCGGGTGCATCGCCGGCCAGGCGCAGGATGTGGGCGATATGTGCACGGTAGGTGCCCAGCACCTCCGCGTGCTCGTCGCCGACGTAGTAGCTGCGGTCGGGCAGGCCCAGCCCGCGCTGGATGGCGTAGGCGATCTGCGTGTCGCGGGCGTCCATGTCCGAGTCCACCAGGATGCGGTAGACGGGATTGCGTCCGACGGCGGTGAGTGCGTGCAGATGCGCTTCAATCGCTTCCGGTGTCTGCAGCGCGTCGATCGCGGCGAGGTCCTCGCGCAGCGGTGCGATGCCTTCGGCATTGATGCGATGCGGGTTCATGCCGGTGGTCCACAGGTCGGCAATGATCTTCTCCACATGCGTGGGCGTGGCCAAGCCGGCCGCCTGCTCCGCTACGCGGCGCTGTATCGCCAGCGAGCGGTCCTTCAGCAGGGCGAGCATGTCCCAGCGCGACTGGTCGGCGGGCAGCACGGTGCGCTGGTGCCAACGGTGGTTGACGTGTGCGTACAGCGAATCGCAGGGCGAGTGCTCGGGGGCGACATCGGCCGGGTCGAAGCGCACCGGTGCAGGCAAGCCGTCGTCCGTGTTCATCGGCTGTACCTGTGCCTGGGCCGTGGAGACCGCGTGGCATGCGTCCAATCCCTCCCCGCGTCCCCGCTGAAGGCCTGCCTTCCACCCCACCCAGCCGCTGATCGCGCTGCTGGCCAGGGCTGTCAGTGCTGCACCGCCGAGGATCTTCGCGCACTGGCGCGGCTGCGCGATGCAGCCGGCGGCGGCGCGGTTGCCGATCTGTTCCAGGGTCATCTCCTGCATGGGCAAGGCGCGGTAAGGTTCGGTACGCACAGCGCCCGCGCCCGGCAGCAGTGCAGGGGGAGTGGGCGATGCCGGTGCGTCATTCGCCACCGCGGGCCGCAGCGATCCCAGCAGCAGCATCCCGGTGAGTGCCCGCGACGCATTGTCGAGGCGCAGCAGCGGCGTCGCCCTGCCGAATCGCTGCGCTCTTGCGTGCTGCTGTGGCGGCTGCCAGCCCTTCAGTTTGTCCGCGAAATCGCCTTGGCTGCGGCGGTGGTGGTGGATGGAATCAACGGGCATGCAGTGCCTCCAATGGCAATCGAACGGTGCCTGCGGTATGCAGGCGTCGTTCGATGGTGGCCGCGCACGTGCGCAGCGCCCATAGGAGTTTTACGAAATGCGCCGATGATGGCCGCGGGTCATGGCGCTGGCGAATGCAACCACGCGTCGAGGGTGCGTTCGAGCACGGCCAGCGCTTCCATCGCACGACCGGTGTCCACCTGGTGCAGCTGGTCCCGCCCGTTATGGATGCGCGCCATGCTCGGCGACTCGGGCAAGGCCTTGTACGCCTGCATCGCCCGGTCCATCACGTCCAGCCGCGCATCCATCTCGCGCGTGGCGTCGGGGTCAAGCGTGCCCTGCAGATATTCCTCGAACCGGGTCCAGTCCACCGCCGTGTTGGCCACCCACAGCCGCGCGCGCGCCTGCTGCACCTCGCGTTCGAGTGCGATGTCGCGCTCATCGGCCAGGTTCATGCCCAGCGCCGGGATGCCCTCGCGCTGGAAGGCGATGTGGTCGGACTGCATGGCCCAGCCCTCGCTGTCGAACACCTGCAGGCCCACGTCGGCCGCGGCACGTTCCAGTTGCTGGCGCAGCTGCGCTTCGGCTGCGCTCACTTCGGCCGGCGGCGGCAGTACGCTGCGTGAATCTCCGTCCATGTACAGGTGGTGGCGGTCCGAGCCGGTTACGGTGATGCCTTCGCCGCGCCCGATCATGTCCAGGTTGAGCGCCACGTCCGGACAGGTGCCGCGCGCCAGGCACTGCTGCACGAACGCCTTGCTGCCGTAGAGGCCACGTTCTTCCATGTCCGATACCATCAACTGCACCCGCATGCCAGGGGGCAAGGGGGTGTCGCGCAACGTGCGGGCCAGGGCCAGCAGCGCCGCGAGGCTGCTGCCGTTGTCGTTTGCCCCACTTGAACCGTCATGGGCGCCGATCATGTCGCCGTGGGCGAGCAGCATCAGGGTTCGCGAGGGCGTGCCGGCGCCGCAGAACTCCACCATCAGGTTGCAGCCGATGTAGGGCCGCTCGAAACCGAAAATGTCGCGCGCGGTGCCATTGAACGGCAGTTGCAGCAGGGTGTGGCCGTCGTCTTCGAACAGCGCGCCCAGCGTATCGAAGCGCGCGTTGTTGGCGGCCGTTTCGCGGTCGGTGCCGTTGAGCCCGGCCTGCGCGTCCAGCGTGGCCCGCGCGATCTGCTCCAGGTCCAGCTGGAAGCGCGCCTGCGCCGGGCTCACCGCAGCGGCCAGCAGGTCGGCTGCCCAGTCCATCCAGTCCAGAGGTGAGGTGAACGGTGCAGCATCGGCGCCACTCGGCCAGCCGCCCACGCCGTGCGTGCCGGGACGCTGCGCGACACCCAGTGTGGCCATGATCCGGTAGCGGTCAGGCGCTGGCAGGTCCTCGAGCAGGGCGTGGATGGCCGGCCCGGTACAGGCTGCGGTATCGGTGCCGCAGTCGCTGACGATCTCCAGAAGGCGATGACGGTACTCGGCGGGCAGCAGGTCATACAGCGACTGCGCAAGCCCGTTCGGTGGCGTGGTCGTGGAATCTGCCCGGTCGCAGCCAGGTGCAGTGGCACGGCCGACAAGCAGTCCCGTCGCAGCGCTGCTGATTACTGCCATGGCCGCCACGGTACCGGCCAGCAACGCCTGCGGGCATCGTTGCGGCGTTGCAAGGCAGCTCACCGACGCCGCATTGGCGATGTTCTGCAGCGACGATGCCACGGCCGTCGGCGGATCGCCCGACACAGGTACCGCTTCGTAGCCGCCGCCGGTCACGGCGTACGCGCCTGGCAGTGACGGCCGTACCGGCAGCGGCGCGGCTGCTGGTGCAGCCACCGAACGCGCACCGTCGCGCACTGCCGTGAGCGAAGGTGTACGTGATGGAAGGCGGGTGGCGGCCAAGGTGGACGACAGCGCCAGCGCCGACACCAACCAGTCGCGGCCATTGCGCACGCTCAACGGCGCAGGGCGATTGGGTCGGGTCGGTGCCGGCGGAATGCCACGCGGATGCAGCTGGCGGGCGACATCGCTGGTGAATCGCCCCTGGATATGCCGGCTGAGGGGTATGTCGAGCGGCATGGCAACCTCGTCGATGGCAGCGCGCCGGGTGCAGCGCAGGTCCGGCGCAGCATGCATGGCAGCTGCGCCCGTGCCCATCGGACTGGTTGTGGATTGCCTACACCACCGGAATGGCGTTCTTGCCGAGGCTGCGGTACGGCGGGGTGGACATGACCATTTCCGCCAGTGAATACGCCAGTTCGCGCTCGGCCATGACCGTGCCGTCGGCGCCGTGTTCGAGCAGGTGCTTGACCTCGGCGTCGCTGTGCGCGCGCGCCAGCAGCGTCAACCCGGGGTTGAGCGCGCGCAGCTTGGCCAGCGTTTCACCGGCTTCCAGCGGCTGCGGGATCGCCAGCACGGCGATCTTCGCGCGTTCGGGATGCGCTTCGGCCAGCACCCGGTCGGAGGCGGCGCTGCCGCGGATCGCAGGCAGGCCGGCGGCATGCGCTTCGGCCACGTGTTCCTTGTTGTCGTCGATCACCAGCACCGGCACGCCACGGTCGCGCAGCACTTGGGCCAGCGCGCTGCCGACGCGGCCGTAGCCGATCACGATGGCATGGTCGTGCAGGTCCAGCGAAGGGCCCGGTGGCAGCTCCGTTTCCACTGCGGCCGGTGCGGTTTCCTGGTGTTTCAGCAACCAGCGGTCGAGCAGGCCGAACACCAGCGGATTGAGCATGATCGAGATCAGCGCGCCGGCCAGCACCAGCGCCTGGCCGGTGGGCGGCAGGATCTTCAGCGTGACGCCGAGGCCGGCGATGATGAAGGCGAATTCGCCGATCTGCGCCAGGCTGGCCGAAATGGTCAGTGCGGTACCGGCGGGATGGCCGAACGCACGCACGATGAAGAACGCCGCCGCGGACTTGCCGAACATGATGATCGCGGCGGTGGCCAGCACCTGCCACGGGTGTTCGATCAGGATGGCCGGGTTGAACAGCATGCCGACCGAGACGAAGAACAGCACCGCGAAGGCGTCGCGCAGCGGCAGCGAGTCGTTGGCGGCCTTGTGGCTGAGTTCGGATTCGTTGAGCAGCATGCCGGCGAAGAATGCGCCCAGCGCGAACGACACGCCGAACAGCATGGCCGAGCCGAACGCCACGCCCAGCGCGATGGCCAGCACCGAGAGGGTGAACAGCTCGCGCGAGCCGGTGCCGGCGATGCGCTCGAGGATCCACGGAATGACCCGGCGCCCGACCACCAGCATCACCGCCACGAACAGACCGAGCTGCACGAAGGTCCAGCCGATGCTGGCCAGCACGCTGCCGACGGTATGGGTTTCGTTGGCCGCGTCCGGGCCGAACACGCCGGCCAGCACCGGCATCATCACCAGTGCCAGTACGCAGGCCAGGTCTTCCACGATCAGCCAGCCGACCGCGATCTTGCCGCGCTGGGTTTCCAGCAGGCGGCGTTCTTCCATCGCGCGCAGCAGTACCACGGTACTAGCGGTGGCCAGCGAGAAGCCGAACACCACGCCATGGATCACCGGCCAGCCCATCAGCCAGGCCAGGCCCCAGCCAAGCAGGGTGGCGACCAGAATCTGGCCGATGGCGCCGGGAATGGCGATCGCCTTGACCGCCATCAGGTCTTTCAGCGAGAAGTGCAGGCCGACCCCGAACATCAGCAGCATCACGCCGATTTCGGCCAGCTGGTTGGCCAGCGCCTGATCGGCGACGAAGCCGGGGGTGAAGGGTCCTACACAGATGCCAGCAACCAGGTAACCGACCAGCGGAGACAAACGCAGCTTGTTGGCCAGCGCACCCAGGATGAAGGCGAGCCCAAGGCCAACGGCGACGATGTTGATCAGGTCGGTGTCATGGTGCATCGGCGCTCGCAAAACTGGGGGATGCCCCGATTTTCACCGATGCGGCCCGATCCGGCAAACCGTGTCGCGATTTGCCGGATCAACCGGTTACCACTTGTAGGTGACGCGCCCATACACATACGCACCGTTGAAGCCGTACGGCGAGTAGTTGCTGTACGGCAACATCCCCCAGGTGGAGTTCTGCAGGTCCACCGTACGATCCGGGTACTGGTCCAGGATGTTGTCCGCACCCAGGGTCAGGGTCCAGTTCTCGCTCGGCTTGTAGGCCACCGACGCGTCCAGCACCCACGACGCGTCATAGGTCTGGTCGCGGGTCGGCGTGGCTGAATTGCGCACCGTGAACGAGCCGTAGCGGGTCGCGGCCAGGCTCAGGTCCCAGCGGTCGGTGCGCCAGGTGCCGCTGAGGATGGTCTTGTCGCGCGGGTAGCTGTCTTCGATGCGGCCCACTTCGTCACGGCCGATCAGCGACTGGGTCAGGCCCAGCGCACCGAACGCAGCCGGCGAAGCGATGAACTTCTTCACGTCGGTGTCGTTGTAGCTGTACGCCGCGGTCAGTTCCAGCGAGCTGGCGCTGAACGGAATGGTGTAGCTGGAGACCGCGTCCACGCCGCGGGTGCGGGTGTCCACGCCATTGGTGAAGTACGAGAACGCAGTGACCTGCGGCAGCCCCAGCCCGCCCAGCAGCGCGTTGGTGGCCGCGTTGGTGGTGATGTTGGTGGACAGGATGATGCGGTCGTCGATGTCGATCTGGTACGCATCCACGGTCAGGTACAGCCGGTCCACCGGCTGCAGCACCAGGCCGACGCTGTAGGAGGTGGAGCTTTCCGCCTTCAGCGGGCTGGCGCCCAGTGCCTGCGCGGCCGGGCTGGTGGTGGGGAAGGTGCCGCGTTCGACGAACACGCCGTTGACGATCGTGCTGGTCACTGCCTGGTAGCTCTGCTGGGCCAGCGACGGGGCGCGGAAGCCGGACGAGGCGGTGGCACGCAGCGCGACCTTGTCGGTGAAGGCATAGCGCGCCGACACCTTGCCGGAGAACTTGTCGCCGAAGTCCGAATAGTCTTCGTAGCGGCCGGTGACGCCGGCCGAGAACTTGTCGGTCAGGTCCGCTTCCAGCCCGGCGTAGACCGCGTAGTTGTCGCGGTCGGCGTCCACGGCGTTGAGCGGGGTGAAGCCGCCGAAGCCCTGCGCACCGGTGCCGAAGTAGGAGTTCGGCTCACCGGCGCTCTGCTCCCACTTCTCGCGGCGGTACTCGCCACCGAAGGAGAGCGTGACCGGGTAGGCCAGGCCCCAGTCCAGCTGCTTGGTGATATCCACGTTGCCGATGTCCTGGGTGTATTCCAGCGCGCCGGCGTAGAACGAACGCGGGCTGGTCACGCCCAGCGCGTAGTTGATGCTGTTGCGGGTGTGGAAGTCGATCTTGTTGGTGCCGTGGTTGTAGCTCACGTCCCAGGTCCAGCCACTGTCGGTATCGCCCTTGACCCCGGCGACCAGCGAGCGGTCCTTGGAATACTGGTTGATCTCCGGCACGAAGCCGTCCGGGTAGGTCTGGGCCAGCAGCGCGCCCTGGCCGCTGTTGGTGCGCGAGCGGTAGAACGCGAACGAGGTGATGTCGCGGTTGCTGGCCAGCGCGGTGGCATAGGCCGAGACGTGGTCGCTGAACTGGAAGCTGGCGTTGGCCGAGGCGGCGGTGGCGTCCACCTGCGGGTCGCCGACCACGAAGGTGGTCTGGCCGATGCTGGGGAAGTTGCCGGTGTTCGGCGCGGTGCCCTGGTAGGGGCCGGCGCGGTTGCTTTCGTCCTGCTGGGTGATCTGGCCGGCCACGTGCACGCTGCCGCGGCCGTCGGCGAAGCCGATGCCGGTGTCGCCGGAGAGCTGGTACTTGTTGCCGTCGCCGGCCGAGTACTGGCCGGCGTCCAGGGCCAGGCTGCCGCCCGAGCTGGAGCCCTTCAGCACGATGTTGATCACGCCGGCGATGGCATCCGAGCCGTACTGGGCCGAGGCGCCGTCACGCAGCACTTCCACGCGCTCGATGGAGGCGATCGGAATGGCGTTGATGTCCACCGCCGACGAACCGCGGCCGATGCTGCCGTTGACGTTGATCTGCGCCGAGGTGTGGCGGCGCTTGCCGTTGACCAGCACCAGCACCTGGTCGGGGGACAGGCCGCGCAGCTGCGCCGGGCGGATGCCGCTGGTGCCGTCGGTCAGCGCCGGGCGCGGGAAGTTCAGCGAGGGCAGGGCGCGGGCCAGCGCGGTGGCCAGCTCGGTGGTGCCGGTGGACTGCAGCGCCTCGGGGGTGATGATGTCGATCGGCGACTGCGACTCGGCGACGGTGCGGTCGGCAACGCGGGTGCCGGTCACGATCACGGTGTCCAGGGTCTGCGCACCGCTGCGCGCGGGTACGGCAGGGGCGTCCTGGGCGGCGGCGGCGAAGGCGGAAGTGCCGAGAACGACTGCAACGGCGGCGGCAAGCGTACGGGTCTTGCGGTTCATCAGGCTGAAGCTCCGGTGGGGACGAGGCGGCACCGGACGACATCACGACTGCGGGGAGGCGGGTCTGCGAGGGCGGGTGTTGCGGTGCGCAATTGATGGATTAACGGCATTTTTACTGGCTGTCAAATAGACGTTTTCGATGAAACTGTTGCAAAAGCAACAAGTTACGTCGATCCGACTGCCGGGGCGATGGGGTCCCGGGGACGGCGCGGGCAGGATCGTGGGAGAGAGACGAGGCCTGCCGCGCATCCCGGGGCCCGTCAAGTATTCGTTAACGGTAGAATTACGTCGCAGGAAAGGTGCTTACCAGCACATTCCATTCCGTTATATGGACCCCCCAGATGATCTCCCTTCGTAACTTCGCCTTGCGCCGCGGCGAGCGGCTGCTGTTGTCCAACGTCGACCTGACCCTGCATGCGGGCTACCGCGTGGGCGTGGTCGGCCGCAACGGGGCCGGCAAGTCCAGCCTGTTCGCGGCCGTGCAGGGCGAGCTGGAGGCGGACAAGGGCGACGTCGACCTGCCTGGCAAGATCCGTATTGCCAGCGTGGCCCAGGAGACTCCGGCGCTGCCCGATCCCGCGCTGCAGTTCGTGCTGGAAGGCGACACCGAAGTGGCTGCGGTGCTGCGCGAGGAAGCCGAAGCGTCCGCACGCGAAGACTGGGAAGCGGTGGCCAATGCGCACCAGAAGATGGCCGAGATGGGCGCCTATGACGCCGAATCGCGCGCCGGCAAGCTGTTGCACGGCCTGGGCTTCCCGTCCGACACCCATTCGCGTCCGGTCTCCACCTTCTCCGGCGGCTGGCGCGCGCGACTGAACCTGGCGCGCGCGCTGATGATGCCCAGCGACCTGCTGCTGCTCGACGAACCGACCAACCACCTCGATCTGGACGCGGTGTTCTGGCTGGAACAGTGGCTGCTGAAGTACCCGGGCACGCTGCTGCTGATCTCGCACGACCGCGAGTTCCTGGACAACGTGGCCACCCATACCCTGCACCTGCACGGTGGCGGCGCCAAGCTGTACCCGGGCGGCTACACCGACTTCGAGCGCCAGCGCGCCGAACAGCTGCGCCAGCAGCAGATCGCGCATGAAAAGGAACAGGCCGAGCGCGCCCACCTGCAGAGCTTCATCGACCGCTTCAAGGCGCTGGCCAGCAAGGCCACCCAGGCACAGAGCCGCATGAAGCGCTTGGCCAAGCTGACCGGTACCGAAGCGGTGCGCGCCGAGCGCGAGTTCCGCATCGAGTTCGCGCCGCCGACCAAGCTGCCGTTCTCGCTGATCCGCCTCAACGACGTGGAAGCCGGGTACAGCCCGGATGCGGTGATCCTGCACAACGTGGGCTTCGGCCTGGAAGCGGGCCAGCGCATTGGCCTGCTGGGGCCGAACGGCGCGGGTAAGACCACGCTGGTGCGCACCCTGGTGGGCGAGCTGGCGCCGGTGGCCGGCGAGCGTTCGGCGCACCCGGACTTGCGCATCGGCTACTTCGCCCAGCACACGGTGGAGTCGCTGCACGAAGGCCAGTCGCCGATGGACCACTTCCGCGAGATCTCGCCGGACGGCAACAACCAGGCGTTCCGCGACTTCCTCGGCAAGTGGAACTTCGCCGGCGACCGTGCGTTCGAGCCGGTGGATGGCTTCTCCGGCGGTGAGCGCGCGCGCCTGGCGCTGGCGATGATCGCCTGGCAGCAGCCTAACGTGCTGCTGCTCGACGAACCGACCAACCACCTTGACCTGGAAATGCGCGAAGCGCTGGCCGAAGCGCTGGCGACCTTCGAAGGCGCGATCGTGATGGTTTCGCACGACCGCCACCTGATCGGCCTGGTCTGCGACACCTTCTGGCGTGTGGCCGACGGCGTGGTCGAGCCGTTCGCGGGCGACTTGGACGAATACGCGGCGTGGCTGCGTTCGCGCCCGGCGGCGCAGGGCACCAAGCAGAAGATGGCCGCCGCTGCCCCGGAACCGCAGCCGCCGACCCCACCGATGCCGGCGAAGAAGGCGGTCAACCCGGTCAAGCTGGCCAGTGCCGAAGCGAAGGTCAACGAGCTGGAGAACACGCTGGCCGAGCTCGACCGCCAGCTCGCCGACCCGGCCGTCTATGCCGATGCAACGCGCATGGCGGTGATCGGCCGCGACCGCGAAGCCACCGCGCAGCAGCTGGAAAAAGCCGAAGCCGCGTGGATGGAGTTGATGGCGTAACGGCAGGCGCCACGCCGTGCAACGTGGCGCTGATCGGCCTGGCGGGGCGTTGCCCGACGCTACGCGGCGCTGCTAGGCCTGGTGGGACATTGTCCGACGCTACGTGGCGCTGCTCTGGTAGGGTCGGTTCCCAAACGACTGCACGTACCGGCTGCAACGTTCGGTGACGCATGACCAGCGTCGGAGATGTGCCTTCGGTGGGCACCCTGCGTTAAAGCACCCGGTGCCATGGTCGGCGGTCGTTCGGGAATCGACCCTACCGGTCCGTCGCGGGTTGGCCGACGATCACGCCTGTCAGGCGCGCTGTGCTTCCAACCATTCGCGGAATCTGCGCGCTGCTTCGCTCTCTGGGCGGGACCGCAGCCTGGTCAACCAATAGCTGCCCAGTTCCAGCGTAGCCGCGAACGGCTGCACCAGCCGCCCTTCTGCCAAATCCTGTTCGAACATCTTCAGCGGCAGCAGCGCCACGCCGGCGCCTGCTGCTGCGGCGCTGGCCAACGTCAACGAGGAATCGAACACCGGGCCGCGTGCTTCCAGCTCCGCTGCGCCGGCGGCCTGCAACCATTGTGGCCATTCATCGCTGCGGTACGAGCGCAGCAACGGCACACCGGCAAGATCGCGCGGATGGCGCAGCCCGCGTGCCAATGCCGGCGCACACACCGGCGCGAACGGTGCAGCCAGCACCGATGTACTTACCTGGCCCTGCCAATCGCCGTCGCCGAAGCGGATCGCCAGGTCCAGTCCTTCGCCGGCCAGGTCGATGCGGTTGTTGTGGGTCTGGATCCGCAGTTCGATATCCGGGTGGCGCGCATTGAAATCCTTCAGCCGTGGCAGCAGCCATCCGGTGGCGAAGGTGCCTACCACGCCGACTCCAAGGACCTCGCGGAAATGCCCGCCGACGAAGCGGTCCAGGCTCACCGCAATGCGGTCGAACGCCTCGTTCAGCACCGGATACAGCCGCGCGCCCTCGTCGGTGAGCGCCACCCCGCGCGGCAGGCGATGGAACAGCACCGCGCCCAGCCGTTCCTCCAGCCCCCGGATCTGATGGCTCAACGCCGCCTGGCTCACGCACAGCTCCAGCGCCGCGCGGGTGAAGTTCTGGTGGCGGGCCGCAGCCTCGAAGGCGCGCAGGGCATTGAGCGGGAGCTGGGGACGAAGCATCAGCGAGCCGTGAGGAATGTTGATGGCTGATGGTAGCCCAGCGAATCCGGTAACGTCGGCAAATGGTTGGCGTACCAAAGGCATTAGCCGGGCTAATGCCTCTCCTTTAAATTCCGCGCTGGTGCCTTGCCCCGCCGCATGCCGATACTGCAAGCCTGCCCACCAAGGAACCGCCCATGCTCGCCCGCCGCCACTTCCTGCAGATGACCGGTGCCGCCGCCGCGTCCGCCTTCGCCGCCACGGTCCTGGCCAAGGCCCCGCCGACCGTACTGGCCGGTGCCAGGCCGCAGGCCAGCGACTTCGCGGCGCTGGAAAAAGCCAGCGGCGGCCGCCTGGGCGTGACCCTGCTCAACACCGCCACCGGCGCCCGGGTCGGCCACCGCCAGGACGAGCGCTTCCCGATGTGCAGCACCTTCAAGTTCGCGCTCTCGGCCACGGTGCTGCACCTGGCCGACAAAGGCACCCTGTCGCTGGACCGGCGCCTGCCGGTGCGCCAGCAGGACATGCTCTCGCACGCGCCGGTGACCAAGCGCCATGTGGGCAAGGACCTAACCGTGCGCGACCTGTGCCGCGCCACCATGGTGACCAGCGACAACCCGGCCGCGAACCTGCTGCTCGGCGTGGTCGGTGGGCCGGCCGGGGTGACCGCGTTCCTGCGCGGGCACGGCGATGCGGTGACCCGCAACGACCGGCTGGAGCCGGAAATGAACGATTTTGCACCGGGCGATCCGCGCGACACCACCAGTCCGGCCGCGATGGCGGCCAGCCTGCAGCGCTTCGTGCTGGGCGATGTGCTCAGCAAGCCGTCGCGGCTGCAGCTGGCCGACTGGCTGATCGACAACGAAACCGGCGACGCGCGCCTGCGTGCCGGCCTGTCGCCCGCCTGGCGGGTGGGCGACAAGACCGGCAGCAACGGCGAGGACACCACCAACGACATCGCGATCCTGTGGCCGCTGGCCGGTGGTGCGCCGTGGGTGCTGACCAGTTACCTGCAGGGTGCCAGCGTCGATGACGCCGGGCGCAATGACGTGTTGCGGCAGGTGGCGGTTATCGCGGAGCGGTTGATGCGCGGGTGATTCAACCCGCCTCCCCCACGGCCTGCAGAAACTCCCGCCCCCACCGGTCGACGTCGTAATACTCCACGCTGCCGAACAACTGCCGCATCCGCCCACCCGCTTCCTCATCAGGCATCGACAACGCCTGCAGCAACCCGGCGGTGAGATCGGCCGGGTCATGCGGATTGGTCAACACCGCGCCCTTCAATTCAGCCGCAGCCCCGGCAAACTCGCTCAACACCAATACGCCGTTGCTGCCTTCGATCCCCTGTGTGGCCACGAACTCCTTGGCCACCAAATTCAATCCATCGCGCAGCGGCGTGATCCACATCACCTGCGCCGCCGCGTAATGCGCCACCACCTCTTCGAACGGCAGCGCCTGCGCGAAGAACCGCACCGGGGTCCAGTCCAGCCGCGAGAAGCGCCCGTTGATCCGGCCCACCGCCTGCTCGATCTGGTTCTGCAACGTGCGGTACACGGTCATCTCGCGCGCGGCCGGCACGCACACCATCAGCAGGGTGACCTTGCCCTGCCGCTCCGGATGCTGCTCCAACAAGCGTTCGAACGCCTCCAGCTTGGCCAGCGTGCCCTTGGTGTAGTCCAGCCGCTCCACCGACAGCACCAGCTTGCGCGCGCCGATCTCGCGGCGCAGCTTGAAGATGTCGTTGCGCACATCGCCGCGCGCCAGCACGGCATGGATGCGGCGCAGGTCAGTACCGACCGGGTGCGCACCCAGCGCCACGTCGCGGTCGCCCACGCGCAGCCGCGTGGTCATGGTGTCCAGCCCCACCGCGCAGCCGTAGGTCAGGAAGCGCGGCGCGCAGCTTTCCCAGGCCAGGCGTTCGGCCGGCATCGCGCCGCGCACCACGTCGACGAAGTTCTCCACCTGGCGCGGAATGTGGAACCCGATGTAGTCGCAGCTGAGCAGGCTGCCGATGATCTCGCGGCGCCACGGCACCACGTTGAACACATCGGCGGACGGAAAGTAGGTGTGGTGGAAGAAGGCGATCTTCAGGTCCGGGCGCAGTTCGCGCAGCGTGCCGGGCACCATCCACAGGTTGTAGTCGTGGATCCACACCGTGGCGCCATGCGCGGCTTCGGCGGCAACCGCTTCGGCGAACTTGCGGTTCACCTGCAGGTACACCTGCCAGTCGTCCTCGCGGAACCGCGCGCGTTCCCAGAACGCATGCAGCATTGGCCAGAACGCTTCCTTGGAGAAGCGCTTGTAGAAGATGTCCACCTCCTGCTTGCTCAACGGCACGCGCGCGGCGGTCAGCGTCGGGTAGCGGTCTGCGTCCACCGCCAGGTGGGTCTGGAACGGGCCGCGCTTGGGATCGTCGATTCCCCACGCCACCCAGGAACCCTTCTGGCCGCCCTCGAAGAAGCTCAGCAGCGAAGGAATGATGCCGTTCGGGGAACGCGGCGGTCGCTGTACCACGACACCGTCTTCCACGACTTCATCGAACGGCAGGCGGTGGTACACCATCACCAGCTCGGCACCTTCGGCGCGCGCCTGCGCCGGCGGCTGCAGCCACGCATCATCGGCTGCCAGCAGGCCGAAGTGTTCGATCGCTTCGAGAATGCCGCCGCAGCCCGGCGCCTGTGCATGGAAGGTGTGTTCCAGCGTGGCGGTGGCCTCGGTCAGTGCCGGCTCGGACTCGCCCACGCACACGCCACGGAAGCCGGCGCGGTACATCGAAAGATCGTTGAGGGTGTCGCCGGCGACCAGGATGCGGTCGCGCGGCAGTTCCAGCAGGCGCGCCAGCGCGGCCAGGGTGCGGCCCTTGTCGGTGTCCGGCGGCAGGATGTCCAGGTAGCGGTCGGCCGAGTACAGCACGTCGCAGCCCAGCGCCTCGGCGGCGGCCTGGATCTGCGCGCGCAGCGGCGCCAGCGTTTCGGGATCGCAGAAATACGAGCAGCGGCGCTCCTGCGGCACGTCCTGGCGCTGCAGCGCGGTGAACGGGCGCATTGCCTCGGCGACCACGTGCTCACCCGGCCAGTGCGCGTCGATCATCGATTGCAGGGGCTGCAGCGGCTGCAGGGTGTGGCCGTCGACCACGGTCGCGCCAACGTCGCAGACCACGTAATCGGGCCGTGGAATGGCGGGATCGGAGAGCAGGGGCATCACCGCTTCCAGGCCGCGACCGGTGATGAAGATCAGGCGGATACCGGGGTGCTGGTCGACCAGCCGGTACAGGCGGTGGCGCGCGGCGGGGTCGCCGGCGAGAAAGGTGCCATCCAGATCGGTGGCGAGGATCAATTGCGGTGCCGGCGGGGCCGACGTAATGCGGGGTGAGGTGGGCGTGGCGGGTGTCGATACAGTCAATGCACTTCCTTATCAGGAGGGTTGGGAGGGGTGTCCGGTGGCGGCGCGACGTCGGTTTCGGGCATCAGCTCCAGCGCCGCCGGCGTGGTGCGCAGCATCAGCCGGAACACCACCGGATGCGTGCGCAGGCGGCTGAAGCTGAGCAGGCGCGCAGTGGTGAACAGGGCCAGCGCACCGAGCACGACGGCGAAATACAGGGGCAGGGCGGCCGGGCCGAACTGCTGCATGGCTGCGCCGGCCAGCGCCGGGCCGATCGCTGCGCCCACGCCGTGCACCAGCAGCAGGCTGGAACAGCCGGAGAGCAGGTGTTCGCGCGGCAGGTAGTCGAGCATGTGCGCCACCGCGAACGGATACAGCGAAAACGCTAATCCGCCGTAGAAAAAGAACAGGCCGAACAGCAGCCACGTCTGCATCTGCACCATCGGCATCGACGCGACCACGGCGATGCCGCCGGCGGCCAGGCACAGCGCCACCAGCCCGGTGCGGCGGTCGTGGCCGTCGCTGATATGACCGAGCGGCCACTGCAGCAGCGCGCCGCCGGCAATGGCGGTGAGCATGAAGCGCGCCACGCCATCGCTGTCCAGCCCGACCTCACCGGCATATACCGGCAGCAGGCCCCAGAACGCGCCCATCGCCAGTCCGGACAGGCCGGCGGCCACGGTGGCGACCGGCGCCATGCCATACAGCCGGGCCAGTTTCAGGCGCGGCACCGAAGGCACTTCCGGCGGGATCAGGCGGGTCGCGGTGATCGGCAGCACGGCCGCGCAGATGAGCATGGCGATCAGCATGAACATCGACATCGCCGGCGCGTTGCTGACCATCAGCAGGACCTGGCCCAGCGCAAGTGCGGACAGATTCACCACCATGTACAGCGAGAATGCACGGCTGCGCTGGCGCGGGTCCGGTTCGGCGTTGAGCCAGCTTTCGATCACCGTATACAGCCCGACCAGCGCGATGCCGGTGACGATGCGCAGCAGTCCCCACAGCCAGGCATTGAGCCACAGCGGATGCAGCAGCACCGCAATGGCGGCGAGGGCGGAGAAGAAGGCGAACGCACGGATATGGCCGATGCGGCGGATCAGCGACGGCGCGAAGAAGGTGCCCATGAAGAAACCGGCGAAATAACCGGACATCACCAGGCCCAACGTACCGGCACCGAAGCCGGCCGCGCCGCCGCTCACCGCCAGCAAGGTGCCAAGCAGTCCGCTGCCGGTCAACAACAGCGCGACGCCTGCGAGCAGGGCGGTCAGCCGCAACATGCGTGCAACCTTCGTGGGGAAGGCGAACAGATCACCTTTATTACCCTAACACAGTCGCAATCAACCCTTTGTTGCAGAAAAGTGGCGGCAAATTTGCGCTGTGCACGCATGCGGGCTAGGGTGGCTGCATGAGTGTGCATCGATATCTTCCCTTCGCCGCTGCAGTGTTGCTTGCCGGCTGCAACAGCCAGCGCGATCAGGTGGCCCATGACGTTGCGATGGCCCCGGCGGACGCATTTCTTGCCGCCGTGGCCGCGCACTGCGGCAAAGCGTTCGAAGGCCGCGTGGTGGTCAACGAACCGCGCAGCGCCACGCCCGATCCGTTCGACGGCAAACGCCTGGTGATGCACGTGCGCGGCTGCGATGACGCCGCGCATGAAATCCGCATTCCTTTCCATGTCGGCGACGATCATTCGCGCACCTGGGTGCTCGGCCGCACCGATACCGGCCTGCGCCTGAAGCATGACCACCGGCATGCGGATGGCACCCCGGATGCAGTGACGATGTACGGTGGCGACAGTGCGCCGCCGGGCACCGCACAGCGCCAGTCGTTCCCGGTCGATGCCGACTCGGTGGCGATGTTCCGCAAGGCGGGCATGGAGGCCTCGGTGACCAATACCTGGGCGATGGAAGTAGAACCGGACGAGCAGTTCGTCTACGAACTCACCCGTCCGGGCGGCCGGAAGTTCCAGGTGGTGTTCGACCTGGCCCACCCGGTCGCGCTGCCGCCCGCGCCCTGGGGCGCGGACGTGCCGCCCGACAACTAACGGCTACCGCCGCGCGCCGAACCGTGCCCGGCAGCCGTTGCTGACCCAGATCTGGTTGCCGCGGAAGCCCCAGGTGTTGTTTTCCCGGCACGGGCTGCCCGACAGCTGCTGGATCAGCACCGGTCGGCCCCGGCTCATGTCCCAGGCGCAGGTCTGGGTGCGGTTGCCGGTGCTGCTGCAGGTCACGGTGTAATTGCTGCCCGGCCCGCCCGGACCCCAGCCGCCCCCGCGGCCGTCGACGAAATCGGCCCGGCAGCCCCCGCTGACCCAGACCTGGCCGTTGCGCGAGCCCCAGTTCCGGTTCTGCACGCAGGGCGTGCTGGAGATCTGCCGGGACAGGCGCGCGCTGCGCCAGCCGGTCTGGCAGACCCGCTGGCGATTGTCGTTGCTCTCGCAGCGGACCACCCCGTGGTTGCCGCCGGGGTTCCAGCCACCGCCACCCGGGTTCCAGCCCCCACCGGACCCGCTGAGCGAGGTGGCAATGTCCTGTTTGACCCGTGAAAAGCCCCAGGACGACCGGTTTACCTGGTCCAGGTAGAAGCGCATCTGGTCGTCCGGGATGCGGCGTCCCCCCGACTGCTCCGCATATTCCTGGGAAATGACCCGCTGCTGGTCGTTGACCGACAGGGTTCGGAGGTTCTCCGGGGCGTAGGCCCGGGCGTTGACCTGGGCGTGCAGGGTCGGGGCGCTGCACGCCAGCACGGCCGTGAGGCAGGCAATAGCGAGACGGTTCATGGCAAATCCCCTTGCGCATGGTGGTCCGGGCACTATCTGCCCGGCCAGATCAAGCCCATGTGACCATCCGGATTTGCCCCAACGGGTCGCCGGCCGCAGAATAACGGGCTGACCGGTGCCGCCTGGCGCCGACACTCTCCTGCGGAGCTTTACCCCCATGCGTACCCACTTCTGCGGCCTGGTCGACGAGACCCTGATTGGCCAGACTGTCACCCTCGCCGGCTGGACCGACGTTGCCCGCAACCTGGGCGGCGTGTGCTTCATCGATCTGCGCGATCATGAAGGCATCGTGCAGGTGACCGTGGAGCCTGAAAACGCGGACGTGTTCGCGGTGGCCGCCAGCCTGGGTTACGAAGACGTGCTGCAGGTGGAAGGCGTGGTGCGCAAGCGCCATGCGGTGAACGACAAGATCCGGACCGGCCAGGTCGAGATCGTCGCCACCCGCATCACCGTGCTGAACAAGGCCGAGCCGCTGCCGTTCCACGCGCACGAGAACCCGGGCGAGGAAACCCGCCTGAAGTACCGCTACCTGGACCTGCGCCGCCCGGAAATGCAGCGCATGCAGCGCACCCGCATCAAGCTGGTGCAGGCGCTGCGCCGCCACCTGGACGGCGAAGGTTTCCAGGACATCGAAACCCCGATCCTGACCAAGGCCACCCCGGAAGGCGCGCGCGACTTCCTGGTGCCGGCGCGCATGCACCCGGGCGAGTTCTACGCACTGCCGCAGAGCCCGCAGCTGTTCAAGCAGATCCTGATGGTGGCCGGCTTCGACCGCTACTACCAGATCGCGCGCTGCTTCCGCGACGAAGCGCTGCGCGCCGACCGCCAGCTGGAATTCACCCAGCTGGACATGGAATTCGCCTTCGTGCGCGAGCGCGACGTGCAGGACTTCGTGGAAGGCATGATCCGCGCCATCTTCAAGGAAGTGGTGGACGTGGAGCTGGCCGGCAGCTTCCCGCGCATGACCTGGGCCGAGGCGATGCGTCGCTATGGCTCGGACAAGCCGGACCTGCGCATCGCGCTGGAGCTGGTGGACGTGGCCGAGCTGGTCAAGGCCAGCGAGTTCCCGGTGTTCGCCAGCGCCGCCGCTGATCCGGACGGCCGCGTGGCCGCGCTGCGCATTCCCGGCGGTGCGAGCCTTTCGCGCAAGCAGATCGATGAATATGCCGCGCACGCCGCCAAGTACGGCGCCAAGGGCCTGGCCTACATCAAGATCGCCGAGAACGGCGAAGTCAGCTCGCCGATCGCCAAGTTCTTCAGCGAAGACGCCTTCGCCGCGCTGGTCGCGCACGTCGGCGCCGGTAATGGCGACATCGTGTTCTTCGGTGCCGGTGGCTACAACAAGGTGTCCGACTTCATGGGCGCGCTGCGCCTGAAGGCCGGCAAGGACTTCGGCCTGGTCGCCGACGGTTGGGCGCCGCTGTGGGTGACCGACTTCCCGATGTTCGAGTACGACGACGAAGCCCAGCGCTACGTGGCCCTGCATCACCCCTTCACCGCCCCGGCGGTGGACGACATTGCCGACCTGCGCGCCAACGCGAAGACGGCCGTGTCGCGCGGCTATGACATGGTGCTGAACGGCAACGAGATCGGCGGCGGTTCGATCCGTATCCACCGTTCGGACATGCAGAGCGCGGTGTTCGAACTGCTCGGCATCGGCGCCGAAGAGGCCGAAGCCAAGTTCGGTTTCCTGCTCGACGCCCTGCGTTTCGGCGCGCCGCCGCACGGTGGCATCGCCTTCGGCATCGACCGTATCGCCGCGCTGATGGCCGGCACCGAGTCGATCCGCGACGTCATTCCGTTCCCGAAGACCACCGGCGCGCAGTGCCTGATGACCGGCGCCCCGTCGCCGATCCCGGACGAGCAGCTGGCCGAAGTGCACATCCAGGTCCGCCCGAAGAAATAACCCACCGTAATCCATCAGGAGATCGAAACAGTGTCCAACGTTGCGTTCGTAGTGGAATGGGAAAAGCTGGGCAATGAGGGCAGCGATGCCAACCTGGTGACCGAGCGCGCCCGCGTGTTCGGTGGCTGGCTGGTGCGCGTGGGCACCAACCCTGCCGCGATGGCGCTGACCTTCGTCGCCGATGGCGAAGGCCGCTGGGACGGTGAGGACTTCGGCGTCGAGGATTACGAAGACGACGAAGAAGGCGACGAGGAAGACGAAGAGTACGATGAAGGCGAAGAGGACGAGGAAGAGGACGAGGAGTACGAGGAAGAGGACGAAGACGGCGAAGAAGAAGACGCCGCCAAGGGGTCGCAGGCCTGAGGCCTGTCCCGCACCCGTCCATGTACACCATCCGCCGCGCCGGCCCCGAAGACGCACCGACCCTGTCGGTGCTGGCCACCCGCACCTTCGTGGAAACCTTCGGCCACCTGTACCCGCCGCAGGACCTGCAGGATTTCCTCGACGAGGCCTACGCGGTCGACCGCCAGCAGGTGATCCTGTCCCACCCCGATTACGCGGTGTGGCTGCTGGAACGCGATGGCGTGGCCGTGGGCCATGCCGCCGCCGGCCCCTGCGGCCTGCCGCACGACCAGGTGCAGGCCGGCGATGGCGAGCTCAAGCGCCTGTACCTGATCAAGGACGAACAGAGCAGTGGCTGGGGCAGCCGCCTGCTGGAAACCGCGCTGGCCTGGCTGGAACGCGACGGCCCGCGCACCCTGTGGCTGGGGGTGTGGTCGGAAAACTTCGGCGCGCAGCGTTTCTACGCCCGCTACGGCTTCGAAAAAGTGGGTACCTACGAGTTCCCGGTCGGCAAGGTGAGGGACCTCGAGTTCATCCTGCGCCGCAACCCGCAGGCTTCCTGAACGCCTCGCTGCGGCTTCACCCGCCGTTCGTCAGTCCCTCTGTCTAATTGGGCCGTCTCCTACTGCTGGATCGGTTCGCACCCGCTACGCTGCACCCATGAATCCCCCCGTTTTACTGCTGCATGGCATCTGGAATGCCCGCGCCTGGGTCGGCCCGTTGGCCTGGCGCCTGCGTGCGCGCGGTTTCAGCGTAGACACCTTCGGCTATGCCAGCGTGTTCGGCGGCCCCGACGTGGCCGTGCCGCAGCTCCTGCAGCGGCTCAAGGACAGCGGCCCGGTGGCCCTGGTCGGGCACAGCCTGGGTGGCCTGGTCGCGCTGGAGGCGCTGCGCCGCCAGCCTGACCTGCCGGTCTCGCGGGTGGTCTGCCTGGGCTCGCCACTGCGCGGCAGCGGCACCGCCCGTACCCTGGCCGAACATGGCTGGTCGGCGGCGCTGGGTCGCAGTTCCGACCTGCTGCTCGACGGCCTGCCGGACTGGCAGGGCAGGGCCCAGGTCGGGCTGATCGCCGGCTCGGTGCCGCACGGCCTGGGCAGCCTGCTGGGCGCCATTGGCGAGGCCTCCGACGGCACCGTGGCGCTGGACGAAACCCGCCTGCCGGGCCTGGCCGACCACTGCGTGGTGGCCGCCAGCCACAGCGGCCTGGTGTTCTCGCCCGACGCCGCCCGCCAGACCGCCGCCTTCCTGCGCGACGGCTGCTTCCGCCCGGACCGTACCGCCCACGCCGCCTGAGCGGCCGATCAGGTAGAATCCGCGCCCTGTTCCCACGCAAGCACGGAAACACCCATGGGTAGAGGCCCTTCCATCGAAAACCGCAAAAACGCGTCTGACGCGAAGCGCGGCAAGATTTTCACCAAGATCATCCGCGAGATCGGCGTTGCCGCGCGCGGCGGTGGAGGCGACCCCAACAACAACCCGCGCCTGCGCGTGGCCATGGACAAGGGCCTGGCCTCGAACATGTCCAAGGACGTGATCGAACGGGCCATCAAGAAGGCCACCGGCGAGCTGGAAGGGGTGGAGTACGAAGAGATCCGCTACGAGGGCTATGCCCCCGGTGGCGTGGCCGTGATCGTCGACTGCCTGACCGACAACCGCGTGCGCACCGTGGCCGATGTCCGCCACGCGTTCAGCAAGTGCGGCGGCAACATGGGCACCGAAGGCTCGGTGTCGTTCATGTTCAAGCGCGTGGGCGTGCTGCACTTTGCCGGCGGCGCCAACGAAGATGCGGTGACCGAGGCGGCCATCGAGGCCGGCGCCGATGACGTGGTGGTCTACCCCGAGGACGGCGCGATCGACGTGCTGACCGCGGCCGACATGTACCACGCGGTCAAGGACGCCATGGAAGCGGCCGGCCTGAAGCCGGACCACGCCGAGCTCACCTTCCGCGCCGACAACGACATCAAGGTCGAGGGCGACACCGCCCTGCAGGTCAAGAAGATGCTGGACATGCTGGAAGACCTGGACGACGTGCAGGACGTGTTCTCCAACGCCGACCTCGGCGCGGACGCGTACGCCTGACGGCGTAGCCCGGCATGATCCGCATCCTCGGCATCGACCCCGGTTCGCAGCGGACCGGGGTCGGCATCATTGACGTCGACCCGTCCGGCAAAGTGGTGCACGTGCACCACCTGCCGCTGGTGCTGCTGGGCGCGGACGACTTCCCGCAGCGGATGAAGCTGCTGGTGCTGGGGCTCAATGCGCTGGTGGAGGAATACCGCCCGCACGAAGTGGCCATCGAGAAGGTGTTCATGGCGCGCAACCCGGACTCGGCGCTGAAGCTGGGCCAGGCGCGCGGCGCGGCGATCTCGGCGGTGGTCATGCGCGACCTGCCGGTGCACGAATACGCGGCCAGCGAGATCAAGCTGGCGGTGGTCGGGCGCGGCGGGGCGGAAAAGCAACAGGTCCAACACATGGTCGGGCTTATGCTCAACCTGAAAGCCAAGCTGCAGGCCGACGCCGCCGACGCGTTGGCCGTGGCCATCACCCATGCCCACGTACGGGCGACGGCGCAGCGCCTGGGGGTCAACGCCCGCCAGGCCTGGAGCCGGAAATGAGGACATCTGCATGATTGGTCGTCTGCGTGGGATCGTGGCGTACAAGGCGCCGCCGTGGCTGCTGATCGACGTCAACGGGGTCGGTTATGAGCTGGAGGCGCCGATGAGCACCTTCTACGACCTGCCCGACCTGGGCCGCGAGGTGATCCTGTTCACCCACTACGCACAGAAGGAAGACAGCGTCTCGCTGTACGGCTTCCTGCGCGAGGGCGAGCGTCGGCTGTTCCGCGACGTGCAGAAGGTCAGCGGGATCGGTGCCAAGATCGCGCTGGCAGTGCTGTCGGGAGTGAGTGTGGACGAGTTCGCACGGATGGTGCAGGCCGGCGACATCACCGCGCTGACCCGCATTCCCGGCATCGGCAAGAAGACCGCCGAGCGCATGGTGCTGGAGCTGCGCGACCGCGCGGCCAATTTCAGCGGGGGCGGCGCGCCGATTGCCGGTGCGATGGCCACCGACCCGGTGTCCGAAGCCACCGTGGCGCTGCAGCAGCTGGGGTACAAGCCGGCCGAAGCGGCGCGCATGGCGCGCGATGCCAACAGCGAGGGCGACGACGTCGCCACCGTGATCCGCAAGGCCCTGCAGGCCGCGCTGCGCTGAGCGCGCCGGCCTTCCTCCCCATCGACTGACGCCTGTCCGGAGTTCCATGTCCACCTCTTCCTCCCAGCACGACAGCGGCCACGCCGGGCACGGCCATGCGCCGGCCGCCGGCGGCCTGGCCCTGATGGTCGGTGCGATCGGCGTGGTGTTCGGCGACATCGGCACCAGTCCGCTGTACACCCTGAAGGAAGCCTTCTCCGAGCACTACGGCCTGGTCGGCAACCACGACACCGTGCTGGGTGTGCTCTCGCTCGCGTTCTGGGCGCTGATGCTGGTGGTGACCCTGAAGTACGTCACCATCATCATGCGCGCCGACAACGACGGCGAGGGCGGCATCATGGCGCTGATGGCGCTGACCCAGCGCACCATGCGCAACGGCTCGCGCTCGGCCTACGTGGTCGGCATCCTGGGCATCTTCGGCGCCTCGCTGTTCTTCGGCGACGGGGTGATCACCCCGGCCATCTCCGTGCTCGGCGCGGTGGAGGGCCTGGAAGTGGCCGCGCCTGGGTTGCATGCGTTCATCGTGCCGATCACCGTGGTGGTGCTGCTGCTGGTGTTCGCCGCGCAGCGCTTCGGCACCGAGAAGATCGGCAAGGCGTTCGGGCCGATCACCTCGGTATGGTTCGTTTCGCTGGCTGCGATCGGCATCTGGAACATCGTTGACGCCCCGGAAGTGCTGAAGGCCTTCAACCCGATCTGGGCGGTGCGCTTCTTCATGGACCACGGCTGGCACGGCATCTTCATCCTCGGCGCGGTGGTGCTGGCGGTGACCGGTGGCGAGGCGCTGTATGCAGACATGGGCCACTTCGGCGCAAAGCCCATCCGCCACGCCTGGTACTTCTTCGTGCTGCCGTGCCTGGTGCTGAACTACCTGGGGCAGGGCGCGCTGGTGCTCAACGACCCCGGCGCGGTGAAGAACCCGTTCTTCGAGGCGGTGCCGGACTGGGCGCTGTACCCGATGATCATCCTGGCCACCATGGCCGCGGTGATCGCCTCGCAGTCGGTGATCACCGGCGCGTTCTCGGTCTCGCGCCAGGCCATGCAGCTGGGTTACATCCCGCGCATGCGCATCACCCATACCTCGCACGACACCATCGGCCAGATCTACATTCCGGGCATCAACTGGGGCATCGCGGTGATGGTGATCGGCCTGGTGCTGGCCTTCCGCAGCTCGTCCAACCTGGCGGTGGCCTACGGCATCTCGGTGTCGGCGACCATGCTGATCGACACCCTGCTGCTGGTCCTGGTCGCCCGCGCGCTGTGGCCGACCTCGCGCTACTGGATCATTCCGCTGTGCGTGGTGTTCTTCATCATCGACCTGGGCTTCGTGATCGCCAACGGCGCCAAGCTGCTGCAGGGCGCCTGGTTCCCGGTGGTGCTGGGCATCGTGCTGTTCACCATGATGCGCACCTGGCGGCGTGGCCGCGAGCTGCTGCGCGATGAGATCCGCAAGGACGGCATCCGCCTGGATACGTTCCTGCCGGGGCTGATGCTGGCCCCGCCGGTACGCGTGCCGGGCACCGCGGTGTTCCTCACCGCCGACCCTTCGGTGGCCCCGCATGCGCTGATGCACAACCTCAAGCACAACAAGGTGCTGCACGAGCGCAACGTGTTCCTGCACGTGGAGACCCTGCCCATTCCCTACGCGATGGAAGGCCAGCGGTTGAAGATCGAGTCGGTGGGCGATGAGTTCTACCGCGTGTTCGTGCGTTTCGGCTTCATGGAGACCCCGGACGTGCCGCTGGCGCTGATGCGCTCGTGCGACCGCGGCGGGATCTACTTCGACCCGATGGACACCACCTTCTTCGCCAGCCGCGAGACCATCGTGGCCACCGCCAACCGCGGCATGCCGATCTGGCGCGACAAGCTGTTCGCGCTGATGCACCGGAACGCGGCACCGGCGACCGGGTTCTTCCGGATTCCGGGGAATCGTCTCGTGGAATTGGGCGCGCAGGTCGAAATTTGACGGGGAGCCGGCCGGCGGCCGGCACTACGTCGAATTCGCGTCTTTTTGCCTCATAATCGGGAAATGACCGACGACCGCATCATTGGCGCCGGTGCCACCCGCGAGGATGACACCACCGACGCCAGCATCCGCCCCAAGCGCATGGCCGACTACCTTGGCCAGGCGCCCGTGCGCGAGCAGCTGTCGATCTACATCGAAGCGGCCAAGGCCCGTGGCGATGCGCTGGACCATGTGCTGATCTTCGGGCCGCCCGGCCTGGGCAAGACCACCCTGAGCCACGTGATCGCCAACGAGCTGGGCGTGGCGCTGCGGGTCACCTCCGGGCCGGTGATCGAAAAGGCCGGCGACCTGGCCGCGCTGCTCACCAACCTGCAGCCCCACGACGTGCTGTTCGTGGACGAAATCCACCGCCTGTCGCCGGTGGTGGAAGAAGTGCTGTACCCGGCGATGGAAGATTTCCAGATCGACATCATGATCGGCGAGGGCCCTGCGGCGCGCTCGATCAAGATCGACCTGCCGCCGTTCACCCTGATCGGCGCCACCACCCGTGCCGGCCTGCTGACCGCGCCGCTGCGCGACCGCTTCGGCATCGTGCACCGGCTGGAGTTCTACACCCCCGAGGAGCTGACGAAGATCGTCCGGCGCTCGGCGGCGATCCTCGGCATCGACTGCACCGCCGAAGGCGCGGCGGAAATCGCACGCCGTTCGCGCGGAACCCCGCGTATCGCCAACCGGCTGCTGCGCCGCGTGCGCGACTACGCCCAGGTCAAGGCCAACGGGCATATCGACCAGGACGTGGCGCAGGCCGCCATGCAGATGCTGAAGGTCGACCCGGAAGGCTTCGACGACCTCGACCGGCGCATGCTGCGCACCCTGATCGACTATTTCGACGGCGGCCCGGTCGGCGTGGAATCGATGGCCGCAGCGCTCTCCGAGGAGCGCGGCACGCTGGAAGACGTGGTCGAACCCTACCTGATCCAGCAGGGCTTCCTGGTGCGCACCGCGCGCGGCCGCATGGCCACCCACAAGGCGTACCGCCACCTGGGCCTGAAGCCGAAGAACCCGCCGGCCGACCTGTTCGCGGAGGTCCCCGATGCCGGTTGACGCGCGGTTCAGTTGGCCGACACGCATATATTGGGAAGATACCGACGCTGGCGGCGTGGTCTACCACGCCCGCTACGTGGCCTTCATGGAACGGGCACGCACCGAATGGATGCGGGCGCTGGGGTACGGCCAGGAACGCACCCGCACCGAGCATGGCCTGGTGTTCGCGGTCCGGTCGATGACCCTCGAGTTCCTGAAGCCGGCGCGGCTGGACGACGCGCTGCTGGTGACCGCCACGCTGGTGCAGTGCAAGCGCGCCAGCATGGTGTTCGAACAGGCGGTGTGTCGCGGCGATGAAACGCTGCTGACCGCGCAGGTGAAGATCGCGGCATTGGACGCCTCCACATTCAAGCCGCGCGGCATGGACGATGCTCTCCACGCCGCGCTGAAACCCCACGTTATTCAAACAGCCGCATATTGAGGAACAACGGATGATCGCAATGCTTTTGGCCCTGCAGGCCACGGTGGTCGAAGCGCTGCCGCAGGAAGTCACCAGCGCCGCGTCGCAGACCGTCGCCCAGGCCGCGCACGGCGGTGGCATCAATTACCTGGACCTGATGATCAAGGCCAGTTTGCCGGTGAAGATCATCGTGCTGCTGCTGCTGGTCGGCTCGTTCATCAGCTGGGTGATCATCTTCCGCAAGGCGCGCGTGTTCAACGCCGCCAACCGTGAGGCCGACGAGTTCGAAAGCCGCTTCTGGTCCGGTGCGGACCTGGGCAAGCTGTACAGCGCCGCCACCGACCGCAACCGCAAGGTGGGCGGGCTGGAGGCGATCTTCGAAGCGGGCTTCCGCGAGTTCACCCGCCTGCGCGACAAGCGCCGCCTGGACGGCCGCGCCCAGCTGGAAGGCGCCCAGCGCGCCATGCGCACCACCTACACCCGCGAAGTGGACCAGATGGAGCGCAGCCTGGAGCTGCTGGCCAACATCGGTTCCACCGCGCCGTACGTGGGCCTGGTCGGCACCGTGTTCGGCATCATGGTGACCATGCACGACATGATCAACAGCGGCGAGCAGGCCGGTATCGCCTCGGTCGCCCCGGGTATTTCCGAAGCGCTGTTCGCCACCGCCATCGGCCTGTTCGTGGCCATTCCGGCGGTGTGGGCCTACAACCGCTTCACCACCCGCGTCGAGCGCCTGTCGGTCCGCTTTGAAACCTTCGCCGAAGAGTTCAGCTCGATCCTGCAGCGCCAGTCCGCAGGCGACGAGTAAGCGCCCAGCACAAGGACTCTGCCATGACCGCTGCCATCGGCCGCCGCAAGCGCCGCAAGCTCAAATCCGAAATCAACGTCGTGCCGTACATCGACGTCATGCTGGTGCTGCTGATCATCTTCATGGTCACCGCGCCGCTGCTCACCCTGAGCTTTGAAGTGGACCTGCCCAGCTCGCAGGCCAAGGCCCTGGAAAGCAAGCAGGACCCGGTGATCGTCTCGGTCCGCCTGGACGGCCAGCTGAGCCTGAAGCTGCCCGAAGCCAAGGACCCGGCGCCGATGGAGGCCGCCGAACTCCAGGCCAAGCTTGGCGCGATGGCCGCGCAGGACAAGAACCTGCGCGTGATCGTCGCTGCCGACAAGGCCGTGGCCTACGAAAAGGTCGTGGCCGCCATGGACGTGATCAAGCGCGCCAACGTGGAAAAGGTGGGTCTGGCGACCGATGCAAACTGACGTCCTGCCCCCGCAGCGCCAGCCCGAGGAACAGTGGGGTCTGCCGATCGCGCTGGCGATCCTCGTGCATCTGCTGCTGGCGATGGTGTTCATCGCCGCGTGGCTGTGGTCGCCGCAGCGTTCCACCGAAGCGGCAGCAGGCGACCCGGCGATTGAAGCCAGCCTGCAGCTGAGCGCATCGGAGGCTGCCGCTGCCCGCCAGGCGCTGCGCGCCTCGGAAAAGCTGCCGGACCTGCCCGAACCGGTGGCCGAGCCGATTCCGGTGGAGGAAGACACCGTGCCGCCGCCGCAGCCGCTGCCCGAGCCGCGCCCGCAGGACGCGCCGACCCCGCAGCAGCAGAATGCCCAGGAACGCATCGCCCAGCCGGACACGGTCGACCAGGCCGCGGTCAACGCGATGTCGATCTCCGCCGAGAAGGCCAAGCAGGAACAGGAAGCCAAGCGTCGCCAGGAGCAGATCGACCTGACCGAGCGCAAGCGCGTGGAAGAAGCCGAGCAGAAGCTGCGCCTGGCCAAGCAGCAGGAAGAGGCCGCGCAGAAGAAGAAGTTGGCCGAGCAGGAGCAGAAGGCCAACGACGTCAAGGCCGAAGCCGAGCGCCAGAAGAAGATCGCCGAGATCCGCAGCCGCCGCGAGGCGGCCGAGAAGGAAGCCAAGCTGGCCGAGCAGAAGCTGCGCCAGCTGGCCGCCGCGCGTGCCGCTACCGGCCAGTCCACCGCCGGGGCCACCGGCGCAGCGCAGCCGGCCGCCGGTGGTGGCGGCACCAGCGACGACCTGCGTGCCAAGTACGCTGCGGCCATCCAGCAGAAGGTACTGGCGTCGTGGACCCGTCCAGACAACGTGCCGTTCGGCCAGCGCTGCAAAATCGAAATCGTGCAGTTGCCCGGCGGCAACGTGAGCTCGGCCAAGGTCAGCCCGGACTGCCCGTTCGACGAGGCCGGCCGCCGCTCCATCGAAGCGGCGGTGCTCAACGCGCAGCCGCTGCCCTACCGCGGTTTCGAGACCGTATTCGCGCGCCAGCTCAACTTTACGTTCACCGCCCAGGACTGAGGTCCCGGGCGGTTTCGTTAACGAGCCGTGATTTCCAGCGCCGCGACCACTCGGATTTCACACCCGGTTGGTTCATCATTGCGAAACGGTTCACCGCCGTGCTGATATCCCTCGTTCTGGTTTTCCCCCTATAGAGCGCCCATGAAGAAGATGCCTCGCTGGTTTGCCGTGTTCGCGGTCTTGTTGTTGCTGCCTTTTGCCGCCGTTGCGCAGCAGAGGGGCCTGGATATCGACATCATCGGCGGCAACGCCTCCGCGCTGCCCATCACCGTGGTCCCCATGCCCTACCAGGGCTCGGCCGCCGCGCCGCAGACCGACGTGGCCTCGGTGGTACGCGCCGACCTGGAGCGTTCGGGCCAGTTCCGCACCCTGCCGGAAGCCCAGATCGTTGAAAAGCCGACCCGTGGCAGCGAGATCCAGTTCGCCACCTGGCGCGCGCTGAAGCAGAACTACATCGTGGTCGGCCGGGTCATGGACGCCGGCGCCGGCGCCTACCGGGTCGAGTACGAGCTGTACGACGTGCCCAAGGGCGAGCGCCTGCTCGGCCTGGCCATGACCGCCCGTGGCAATGCCATGCGCGACGTCGCCCACCAGATGGCCGACGCCATCTACGAGAAGATCACCGGCGTTCGCGGCGCCTTCTGGACCCGCATCGCCTACGTCACCGCCAGCGGCAAGGGCGATGCCATGCGCTACGCGCTGATGGTGGCCGACTCCGACGGCTTCAACCCGCAGACCATCGTCCGCTCGGCCGAGCCGCTGCTGTCGCCGTCGTGGAGCCCGGACGGCAACCGCCTGGCCTATGTCAGCTTCGAGCGTGGCAATTCGGCGATCTACATCCAGAACATCTCCACCGGCGCCCGTGAGCTGGTCACCAGCTTCCGCGGCATCAACAGCGCCCCCTCGTTCTCCCCGGACGGCCGCCGCCTGGCCCTGTCGCTGTCGCGCAGCGGCAACCCGGAAATCTACGTGATGGACCTGGGCAGCAAGCAGCTCACCCAGCTCACCAACCACTTCGCCATCGACACCGAGCCGACCTGGAGCGCAGACGGTTCCAGCGTCTACTTCACCTCCGACCGTGGCGGTCGCCCGCAGATCTACCAGGTGCCCTCCACCGGTGGCAGCGCCTCGCGCGTGACCTTCCAGGGCAACTACAACGCCACCCCGAGCATCTCCTACGACGGCAAGAAGCTGGTCGTGGCGCAGGGCAGCGGCAACACCTACAAGATCGCGATGATGGACAGCAGCCTGGGTTCCCCGCGCTGGAGCACGCTGTCGCCGGGCTCGCTGGACGAGTCCCCGACCTTCGCGCCGAACGCGAGCATGGTGTTGTACGCCGCCCGCGAAGGTGGCCGTGGCGTGCTCTATGCGGTGTCGGCTGATGCGCGCGTCCGCCAGCGCCTGGTGCTGGCCGACGGTGACGTCCGCGAACCTTCGTGGTCGCCATACCGTACAAAGCGCTAACAGAGTGTTAAGATCCGCACGTATTCATCCCACATCCGGCTTTAGGAGCCTCAAAGGTATTTCATGAACAAGACCTCCCGCGTTTTGCTTGTCTCCCTGTTGTCCGTGGCCGTCCTGGCCGGTTGCTCCAAGAAGGTCAAGGAAGCTCCGGAAGCTCCGGTTGACACCGGCAGCACCACCCAGCCGACCGGCCCGTCGACCTCCGGCCTGTACGGCCCGGGCGACCTGGACACCGACGCCTGCCTGCGTCAGCGCGTCGTGCTGTTCGACCTGGACCAGGAAGCGATCAAGCCGGAGTTCCAGGCCCAGATGGCCTGCCACGCCAAGTACCTGCGTGACCGTCCGTCGGCCCGCATGACCCTGCAGGGCCACACCGACGAGCGCGGTTCGCGCGCGTACAACCAGGCCCTGGGCGAGCGTCGTGGCAATGCCGTGTCGTCGGCCCTGCAGGCCAACGGTGGTTCGGCCAGCCAGATCACCGTCGTGTCCTACGGTGAAGAGCGTCCGGTCTGCACCGAGTCGAACGAAGGTTGCTGGTCGCAGAACCGTCGCGTCGAAATCGTCTACACCGCGCAGTAATCCATGCGCATTGGCATCAAAACCTTGATGCTGGTCGTTGCGGCAGCCCTCGTGGCTGCCGCACCGGCGCAGGCCCAGCGGCAGAGCCTGGCCGACCGCGTTGGCGCGCTCGAACAGCAGGCCTACAACAACAGTTCCAACCAGGACCTGTTGAACCAGGTCACCCAGCTGCGTCAGCAGATGCAGCAGCTGCAGAGCACCGTTGAGCAGCTCCAGCACGAAAACGCCCAGTTGAAGCAGACCTCGCAGGACCAGTACCTGGACCTGGACGGGCGTCTGAACCGTATTGAAGGGGGCAGCGCCCCGATTCTGCCGGCCGCTCCGGCCCCGAATGCACCCGCTGCTGCACCCAAGCCCGCCGTACCGGCAGCGGCCGCCACCGAGCGGCCGCCTTCCGTACACGGCGATCCGGGCAGCCTGGCCGCCAGCGGCGACGAGCGCACTGCCTACAATGTCGCCTTCGATTCGCTCAAGGCCGGCAAGTACGACGACTCCGCGCAGCTGTTCCTGAGCTTCCTGGAGCTGTACCCGAATGGCGTCTACACCCCCAATGCCCTGTACTGGCTGGGTGAGAGCTACTACGCCACCCGTAATTTCCCGCTCGCCGAGGCGCAGTTTCGCGACCTCCTGGCGCGCTACCCGACCCACGACAAGGCCTCTGGTGGCCTGCTCAAGGTCGGCCTTTCGCAGTATGGCGAAGGCAGGATCGACGAAGCCCAGGCCACCCTGGAGCAGGTCGTCAACACCTATCCCGGCTCGGATGCCGCGCGCACCGCGCAGGACCGTCTGCAGGCCATCCGCCTCGGCCAGCAGATCCGCTGAGGCAGCCCCCGGCCCAGGCCGGTATAATTCCCCGTTGGCACCGACGCGATCGGCCTGAACCACGGACGCCACACCCCGGTAGAGCCACGCCCTGCGTGGCTGCTGTCGTTTCCGACACACGCAATCTCTGATTCCCATCATGACCACCACCACGCCCGACGCCGTCGCCACCCCGAGCGAGATCGTGCAATCCCCGCTGCCGCGCCTGAAGATCACCGAGATCTTCACCTCGCTGCAGGGCGAAGCCGATGCCGCCGGCTGGCCGACCGTGTTCGTGCGCCTGACCGGCTGCCCGCTGCGCTGCACCTACTGCGACACCGCCTACGCCTTCCACGGCGGTACCTGGTGGGACATCGACGCGATCGTGGCCGAGGTGCTGGCCCAGGGCGTGCAGCACGTCTGCGTGACCGGTGGTGAGCCGCTGGCGCAGAAGCGCTGCCTGGTGCTGCTGGAGAAGCTGTGCGAGGCCGGCATGGACGTCTCGCTGGAGACCTCGGGCGCACTGGACGTCAGCGGCGTGGACCCCCGCGTCTCTCGCGTGGTCGACCTCAAGACGCCCGGTTCGGGCGAAATGGCGCGCAATCGCCTGGAAAACCTGCCGCTGCTGACCCGCCGCGACCAGATCAAGTTCGTGCTGTGCAGTCGCGAGGACTACGAGTGGGCACGCGCGATGGTACGCGAGCACCGCTTGAACGAGCGCAGCATGGTGCTGTTCTCGCCCAGCAAGGGCCAGGTCACGCCGCGCGAGCTGGCCGACTGGATCGTCGAAGACCGCTTGCCCGTACGCTTCCAGATGCAGCTGCACAAGCTTCTGTGGGACGACGAGCCGGGTCGCTGAGCCCGTTCGAACGCCCCTGATGTACCGGCGCGGGACAGCGTGCTGGCTTTCCCGCAACCCACCGGAAACACCCTCATGAAGAACGCAGTTGTCCTCCTGTCCGGCGGCATGGATTCCGCCGCCGTCGTCGCCATGGCCCGCGAGCAGGGCTTCGCCGTGCACGCCCTGAGCGTCCGATACGGCCAGCGCCACACCTCCGAACTGGATGCCGCCGCCGCAGTGGCCAAGGCGCTGGGCGTGGCCGCGCACAAGACCGTCAACGTCGACCTGCGCAGCATCGGCGGTTCGGCCCTGACCGACGACATCGACGTGCCCGAAGCGGGCGGCGAGGGCATCCCGGTCACCTACGTGCCGGCCCGCAACACCATCATGCTTTCGGTCGCGCTGGGCTGGGCCGAAGTGCTCGGCGCCAACGACATCTTCTGCGGCGTCAACGCGGTGGACTACTCCGGCTATCCGGACTGCCGCCCCGAGTTCATCAGCGCCTTCCAGACCCTGGCCAACCTGGCCACCAAGGCCGGCGTGGAAGGGGCGGGCATCCAGGTGCACGCCCCGCTGCAGTTCCTGAGCAAGGCCGACATCGTGCGTGAAGGCGTGCGCCTGGGCGTGGACTTCGGCCTCACCGTCTCCTGCTACAACGCCGACGACACGGGTGCGGCCTGCGGCCACTGCGACGCCTGCCGCCTGCGCGCCCAAGGCTTCGCCGACGCCGGCGTGCCGGACCCGACCCGCTACGCCTGATCGTGACGCGCCGGGGTACGCCTGCGGCGCAAGATGGGTTAGAATGCGCACCCCCGGCGCGAAGTCGGGGCATGCAATGGGCCGTTAGCTCAGTCGGTAGAGCAGAAGACTTTTAATCTTTTGGTCGATGGTTCGAATCCATCACGGCCCACCAGCATTACCAAGGCTTCGGAGCGATCCGGAGCCTTTTTTTCGCTCCGCAATTTTTGGGGCCGCTCCGCAATCGACTGGAATCACGAGGGCATGGCGGCCTGCGGTCACCTCGTCGGCGTGGTCAATGCGCCCTTGCGTTTCCGCACGTAGATCTCGGTGGTGGTCACCGACTGATGGCCGAGCTGCTGCTGCGCCTGCCTGATGTCGCCGGCCGAATCGGCCTTGTCGGTACCGGCCTTGGCCCGCAGGTCGCGGAACTGGAAGGCGTCCTTCTCGATGCCCGCGCGCTCGCGCGCACGGTCGAAGCGGTAGCGCAGTGCATCCTTCCCGATCGGCAGCCAGTCCTCACCCAGCAGCAGCCGCGTGCTGATCGGCGCACCCTCCGGCGGCTTGCGTGCCAGGAGCCGGTCGATCAGCACCTTCAGCTCGCCGGTGATCGACAGCTGGATGGGTGCGCGGGTTTTCGCCTGGCGGAAGCTCAGCACGCCGTTCTTGATGTGGCGCCGGTCCAGATCGCGCACGTCTGCCGGTCGCTGACCGGTGAGGTAGGCCAGGTCGATCGCATCGCGCAGCACCTGATCGGCGGCGTCGTACACCGCCTGCAGCACCTCGTCGTCCACGTACACGTCGCGCCCTCGCTCGCGGTTGCGGTTCACGCCGGCGCAGGGGTTGGGCAGGTCGGTGTAGCCCTTCTTCCGGCACCAGTTCCACAGGTGCGAGAGCAGGGCTTTCTCGCGGTTCGCGCTGACCTTCGCCTTGCGCCACTGCAGGTAGTTGAAGACGTGCACGGGGCGGATCGCTTCCAGTGGGCCAGGCGGATCGTCGAAGAACCGCAGCAGCGTATCCAGCTCGCGCAGGTTCACGGTTTGGGTGCCGGGCGCCTTGGTGGGTATGACCTCGGCGCGGTAGCGGTCAGCAGCCTGCCGGAAGGTCAGCGCGGCGCCGGCGGGAATGGTGCTGGCATGCTCGAGCTCGGCCCATGCCTTGATGGCCAGGCCGTAGTCGCTACCCAGCGGCGTCTCTTTCCGAGGCTTGCCGCCGTGGTCGTAGTAGTAGTGCACCACGCCGGACTTCTGCCGGCGCCTGCGGAACCTGGGGATCGCCCCGGGGTTGGTCGGCTTCCTTCCCATCACGCTGCCTTGTTCGGTTTCCATTCGGCCGGCGCCTTCTTCGGCTCCGGGGTTCCCTCGATCGCGGACCACAGCACCACGGGCCAGCCGTGTGCGTCGAGATAGTGCCTGATCCCGTTCTGGATCAGGAACGCAGCCTGGCGCTTCCGCTGCGGCGTGCGGCACAGGTCCTTGATGTCGTCGCGGGACAGGTAGGGGCTGTCGGCCATGCTGATTTTCTCCTGTTACTTCGTGGCCACGGCAGCGCGCAGCTGCTCGGCAGCCTGGTGTGCGGCGTCGCGCAGTGCCAGGTTCTCCGCGCGCAGGCGGATCACTTCATCTGCAGCCAGCACCAGCTGCTCGCGCAGCATGTCCTTGGCCGGCTGTTTCATGCGGCGCGGTTGGCGGGGGAAGAGCTGCGGGTTCATGCGATGGCTCCCAGTGGTAGACCCGGCTGTGCAATCCGGATGCGCGCCTCGGCGATCGCGGCGTATTCGGGATTCAACTCGCAGCCCACCCAGCGGCGCCCAAGGCGCTCTGCGACCACCGCCGTCGTGCCTGCGCCCATGAAGGGGTCAAGGACCACCCCCCCGGCAGGCGCACCGGCCAACACGCAAGGTTCGATCAGGCGCTCCGGGAACGTCGCGAAGTGCGCCTCTTTAAAGGGCATGGTCGGCACCGTCCATACGCTGCGCTTGTTACGCGAGGCAATGTCGAAGGTGTCTTCCTCGCGGTCGGAGCGGTGCTGGGCAGCCGATTGGCCAGGCACCACGTGGTCCGCGACCTTGCCAGCTCGAGCAAAGGTGTCCCGCTTCGACCGCCCGCCGACCGCTTTCATCGCACCGTTGGTTTTCCCCGGGACACGGTCGCTGCCGGCTTGGCCATCCAGGTTCTGTGCCCACCTGGCGACGCTGCTCGGTGCTGCCTGCTCACGGATTGAGTTCTGGTCGTAGTAGTAATCGGACGACTTGCTCAGCAGAAACAGGTATTCATGCGCTTTCGTGCAGCGGTCCTCCACGCTCTCGGGCATCGGGTTCGGCTTCGACCAGATGATGTCCTGGCGCAGATACCAGCCGTCCTCCTGCAGCGCAAAGGCAACGCGCCACGGGATGCCCATCAGGTCCTTGTGCTTCAGCCCGTCCGGGATGCGCGCCGAGCGGCGAGCGTGGGCCTGACGGACGGACACGTGGGGCGATAGGCCGCCTTGCAGGCCGGTGGCACCGACACTGCCGTTGGGTTTGCTCGCATAGCTGTCGCCCAGGTTCAGCCACAGGGTGCCGTCGTCGCGCAGCAGGCGCCTCACTTCCCGGAACACTTCGACCAGGCGGCCGACGAACTCGCCCGGAGTGGCCTCCAGCCCGATCTGACCGTCGACGCCGTAGTCGCGCAGTCCAAAGTACGGCGGGCTGGTGATGCAGGTTTGCACGGACCGATCGGCCATGCCGCGCATCACCTCAAGGCAGTCGCCAACGTGGATCATCGGGCACCGCCCGTGGCATGCGCCATCACCTTCAGTGCTTCGGCCATGTCGCCGGCGGACAGGTGGTGCAACGCCAGCCCGCGGGCTTCCCAAAGCCGAACCACGGCCGGCCGCGCCTTGGCCAGGTCCACGCCTTCCATGCTGGCCAAGTCGTGCGCAGTGCGCTGCACCGCGTCGCCGAAGTCGAGTGCCAGATCAGCCATGGGCCACCGTCCGGCGCCAGCACCACCGCAGCGCTGCCACGGCCGCGCGCCAGATCGTGGCCACCAGCCAGAACGCCAGCCAACCGATCAGCAGCAGGAACCCGGCGATCAGGTACTTCAGCGGGTAGAGCATGACGTCGGGCATCAGCGCACCTCGCCCAGCTGCGTTCGCAGGTCCTGCGGTGGGGTGGCGTTGGACAGGGTGGGCTGGCTGTCGATCAGGGCCAGCAGACCCGCCAGGCGCTGTCGCTGTGTCCGATCCTTGATCGGCACTTCCATTGCCATTTCTACTGCCTCACGGACCTGGCCCAGGTCGATGCCCTGAGCGGGAGGGGCGGCATTCAACAGCCCAGCAACATCTTCGGCTTTCACAATGCTCAGCGACTCGGAGCATTCAATGCAGCCAAGCACGAACACGCAACCCACGTCGTGGGTATTGAGCTGCCCCTGCTGCACGGCGTTGAGAATGCGCACATGTGAGAACCATTCCAACTCGGTGCTGCCGCACTCCTTGCAGTGGGTCGGCGCGCCAGGAACTGCTGCATTACTGATCTCGGTGTTCATGCTGCCACTCCCATTGCGGCAAGGTTGATTTCATCCACGCGATCGCGCAGCTGGTGGCAGGCGTGCCGCAGGGCCACGGCAATGTCGGCGCGGCGGTCGCGGGCCGGGTAGAAGTTCAGGATCGACATGTGCAGCGCGCCCTTGTGGTCGCGGCGGAACAGCCGGTAGGTGACGGTGCCGGTGCTGCCAACGGGGAACCGACCCCAGGAGAAACCGTCGTTGCGCTTCGGCGCGCGGGTGGCTTGCTGGCGGCTCATTCGTTCGCTCCCTTCTTGGCCTTGCGACGGTCGGCGCCACCCTCAACCACCTGGCGGCGGCTGATGGAGGTCGTGTCGATTGGGGTGTTGCCCAGGATCTGGACCTTGCCGCCGCCGCGCTGGAACGCTGCGATCTCGGCGGCCAGCTGCTCGGCCTGCTGCGCCTTCTCGCGCGCGGTGGCAGCGTCGAACACCGGCTGTGCGTGAATGCTGGTCATGCGTGGCTCCGTAGCAGCACGCGGCTCACCGGCCCGTGCCACAGGTTGAAAGCGTTGTTGATGTGGACCTGCGCCGGATCACGCGGGATCGGCGGCAGGGGATCGCGCATGCGGCGCTTGTCGGTGGCGCAAGCGGTGCAGGTGGCGGACTTGCCGCGCTTGCCGTCGCTGGCGAACTGCTCCAGGCGCAGGCGGCGCTCACAGCTGGTGCAGCGCTTCTTCATGCCGACAGCTTCCTGCGGCTGCACAGCGCCGCCCAGGTGAGGGGGAAGGGGCCACGCTTGGCGCGGTCGTATGCGGTCTTGATGGGTACGCCCGCGCGCTTCGCGATCTGGCTGGTGGTCACCAGCTTTCCCTCGACGACGTGCGCGTACAGCGCAGCGCGGGTACGCCCGGCGCGGATCGAGCGTTCCTGGCTGGTGGGGTAGCGCGTGGCGTCCATCAGGCGGCCGCCTTCGCGGGTTCCCGCAGCCCAGCTTCATAGCGGTCGACCATCTGGCTGAACTGCACTAGGTCCGCGCGCATTTCGCTGATGAATGCTTCGTCCCGCTCGAACCGGCGCCACCACAGCTGCTTGCCGACCGGCTCCAGCGCCGGGCAGTACAGCCCGATGTGCCACCAATGCCGACCGGTGATCCACATGCAGCCCTGGGCCTGCTCGAACACCTCGCTGGCGTCGTTGTCGACGTGGAAGGTGCGCAGCTTCTCCGGGTTGATGAAGCATTTGTACTCGGAGCCTCCGTCGGTACTGATCAGGCCGTCGGCCGAGCAGCCAAACTTCTTGCAGTCGCTGAGCACGAAGCCGGCGCGCTGCACGATCAAACCGGACTGCACCTCGTGCTCGGCCCGGGCGGCTGGCTCCAGGTCCTTGCCACGGCGCATGGCGAACGTCTCGAAACCTTCGTCCAGCGGCTCACCGCTGATGCGCTCAATGGCCAGGCGGAACGCGTAGTTCTTGGCCTCTTCGCTGTAGTCGCCCACGGGCTCGCCGCGCAGCGCCTTTTCGATGATCGCGGACTTCGGCAGCACCTTGTACCCGGCCGCAGCCGCTGCCGCCTTCTCGGGCGTGCCAGCGCGCACAGCGGCAACGTACTGGCTCTGCCGCTCGTCAAGCTCGCCCACGCGCTTGCGGGCCGTGCTGAACATGCTAGCGGTGATGACGCCGGCGCGGGCACGGTGCCACTCGAGGCTGCCCTGGTCGCAGGGATAGAGGATCATGCCTGCGCCTCGCTGCTCTCGACGTCGACCACCTCGGCACCGGCCTTCTCGGCCTCAGCCTTGAGCGCGTCCAGGCCGGCACCGCCGATCATCTTGCGCTGCTGCGGGGTCAGCCTCCCCCACGATTCGGAGAGTGCTTCCATGCCGGCCGTGGCGATGTCCTGCAGGCTGGCGTACAGAGCGCGGCGCTCTTCGGTGTCCTCCGGCGGCGGAAGCGCGGCAGCGCCCACGACTTGGCCACTCAGCACCGCCAATCCCTCGTCGCCCTCGGTATTGAGGTGGTGGATCGCGGTGGCCAGACGCTCGGTCTTTGGCCAGTACTTGTACTCGCGCTTGACCACCGTCTTCTTCGCCATTTCGCCCCAGTCGGTCAGCCACGGGCACGACTTCTGCTTCGAAATCCATGCCTTCCACGCAGCCGAGCGGTCGCGGATCTCATTGACCTGATCGACCGACATTGCCCCGGTGAGGTAGTCCCCGTCGGCGGTCTTCACCACCACGTAGACGCCAACGATTTCGCCCCGGTCCTTGGCGAACGGGTCGCGTCGGTGCGTGGGCTGCTGGTCGATCCCGTTCATAACGAACGTGTCGTTTTCGTAGACCAGCTCGGCTTGGCCCCAGCGGATCGACCCGGAGTCGATGGCCAGGTCCATCAGCCCCATGTAGCTGATGTCCAGGCAGATCTTGCCGTCGCGCGGGACCAGGTATGCCTGCTTCTTCGCCGGGTTCAGGCTGATGCCGATGGCCGCGATGTTGACCACGGCGTTGATGACCGACTGCCGGTTGCTGTTGGCAATCTTCATCGCGTAGTCGTTGCCGTACAGCGCCTGCAGCGCAAACTCGGCTTCGCGGTCGAAGTTGATGGAGCGGTCGGTCAGCACCGAGACGAAGGCGTCCTTGGTGCCGTATACCGAGTCATCGATGGTGGCCATCTGGTTCATTGGTGCCTCGCGGTGGGATAGGTGCCCGGCTTTCGGAGCCGCTGCCGGGCGAGCGGTCGCATCCCTGCGGGGTTCAGTAGGGCTTTTCGACCTTGCCTTGGTCTTGCAGACTCTTGACCCGGAAAAGCTCGTTGAGGATCACGTCCATCTGCTGGCCGATCTGGTTACGAAGACCGTCCTTCAGGGCGCCGGTCACATTCAGGGCGCTCTGCTTCATCGCGGCGCTGAAGTCCTCGGCGCAGATCGTGGTCATCAGGTACTCGGCGCGCGTCACGCTGGAGTAGTCGCTGGTCGACGGCTTGCCAGTTTTGGCATCAACCTTGGCAGACCAGTAGCCGCTCACGATTTTCTCCAGCTGCTTACGGACGGTGGTGGACGGGCCGTCGGGCTGACCCCACTGCGTCACACGCTGGTACTCTTCATCGAAGGCGTTGTTAACAGCAGCATCAATGGCGACCTGGATCTGTGCTTCGACGCGATCCACGAAAATGGCGTTGATGCGCCGGCCCACTTCCTTCGCAACGATGCCTGACAGGTCTTCGTCGTTCCTGACGAGCTGGTCTGCGGCTTTCGCGACAATCGCGGCCTGCAGCTCTTCTTCGTTGATATTCAACATGGCAATTCCTTGTTCTCGGGGATAGGTGCCGGCTTGGGGAGCCCCGGCCGGCGCGGGGTGGTGCTGCCCGTGGGGAGCGGGCAGCGGGGAGAAGGAGGGTCTGCGCCGGGTGCCACAAATTCAAAGCCCGGAGGATTCGCTCGCAGCCCCGTGGTGGTTACGCGGCGGCGGTCAGGTCTTCCTGCACGGGCTTGTCGCCCTTGCTCTGGTTCAGCGGCGACACCAGGGTCAGCTGCACTTCGTTCTTGATCTGCTCGCACAAGGCACCGGCTTCAGCCTTGGTCGGGTGGAACACGGCGCTGAAGGTCAGCTGCAGCGTTCCGCCTTCGAGGGGTTCGAAGGAGAGCTTCTTGAGCGTCACGTCTTTGATGACCAGGGGATCGGTCAGGCCCAGGCCACCGCCGATCAGCAGGGAGTAGCCCGGGTATTCCTCGTCCCACGGCAGCGCGCCCAGCTTCGGGAACTTGACCGCCGTCAGGCCGTCGCTACCGTCGATCAGGTCCTGCTGCTCGCCCTGCGCGGCCTTGCGGTACAGCGCCTGGCGCAGGCCCTTCTGGAAGTAATCCAGCACGCTGCTGCTGACGGCCACGACCAGTTTCAGGTCGCCTGCCAGCTTGTTCTCGTCGCCATGCCGCTCGGCGCGAGGGTTGAAGTTGGCGACCTTGGCGGTCGCGTCGTTGAGCTCAAACATCGGTGGTGCCTCTCGTTGAGCCGGCCGCGCCGGCGGGGAAGATCAGGCCGGCCAGACCAGCAGCCAGCCCAGGTAGGCCAGCAGCGCGTACGCGGCGAGGAAGGCGAGGAAGTCGGTGCGGTTGCGGCAGCCGGTGCGGGTGAGGAGGTCACGCATCGCTGTCTTCCTCCGCGCAGATCCCGTGGATCGCTTCGTGGCTGTTGATCTCGATGTCCGCGTTGCCCAGCAGCAGGCCGTCCATGCGGATCTCGGTTACGACCAGACCCGCGATGCCGGGTGGTTCAATAGGCGGCAGGCCCTGCTGCATCCCCTTGATGAAGTCGGTGTCGTTCATCGCGCAGCCCGCCGCGACAGATGGCAATCGACGGCCTCCGTGATCTTCGCCATCGTCAGCGGGTAGTCGGCAGAGAAGCGCTCCACGCAGTGGGCCCAGTACTCCGTGTCGATCTGCCAGGAGTGCGGGTAGTCGATCTCCGCCCGGATCAGCGCGGTCTTCACCTTCGGATCGAGAGCATTGGGGAACGGAATGTGGTTCGTTTTGATTTCCAACACGATGGGCAAGATTCCCCAACAGCTGCGCAGCGCGCCGCCGTTCGCTTCTGCGAGCTTGAGCGCAACCTCCATGGCAGCGTCCGTGAGCGGCACGAACGTGTGGCCGTTCGCCATCTTGTGGCTGGTGGCGCGGAGGCGTTCGCGTTCCTCCTGGTATGCCTTAGTGTTGAGGTCGTCTTCGGTCGGCTCGCGGCGAAGCGTCTTCGCCAAGTGCAGGCCAAATTCACTGCGCAGGCCGTTGGTCAGAACATCGGAAAGCCCCGCCACATCAGCGGCCCACTCCGCAGGAACAGCGAAGGTGTCCGTGCAATAGGTGCAGTCGAACTCGTCATCGACGCTGCCTTCCCAGCCCGGCGCGCGGCGCATGGCCAGGTTCGGGTAGTCTTCGCGGTTGCCGCCACCGGTGCGCGTATACACCTCGATCTTCTGATCGGTGAACGAAACGTCGCGCAGGCGCTCAACGTCGTTCTCCCGCAGGCCGATCACAGCCAGCAGCAGGGAAGAGTGCGGGTTCTTGCCGAACAGCATGTTGTAGAGGCTCACTTGAGGATTCCTTGGCAGATGACGGCGAAGAGGACTCCCAGGCAGAAGGCAAGGAAGTAGGCAGCCATCGTCTTGATGGCGAAGTAGTGTGCGGCGCGGTCGTCAGCGGTCATGCGACACCGCCATTGGCGCGGGTGAGAGCAGCTGCCCGGCGTGCCGATGCTGCTTTCATGCGCTCATACACGGCTTTTGGAACGGATGCGCCGTCGTCGTCGTAGGAGGCAGATTCGTCGTGCTCGGCGCTCGCAACATCGAATTCTTGATCTGCGGCAATCAGTTCTGCGAGCTGGGTTTCGCGCGCGGCAACAGCGTCCGCCGCTGCGCGCAGCAGCTCGGCGTGGTGTGCGGCTTCCCCGCTCAACCACGTTCCCGCCCAGCGCAGCACGGATTCCGGGTCCGTGCTGATCAAATCGCGATGTGGGTACAGCTTCCTGGCGCTCATGCCGCCACCTGCTGCACTGCCTGTTCGAGCAGCTGCTCGTCGATCGCGGCGGCTTCGACCTTGGCCAGCTCGTACAGCTTGGCCAGCAGCGGCGAGTCCAACAGGTCCGCCGGGTCGGTGTGGTGCAGCTGGTGCAGCGCCAGCGTCACGTCCGTGTAGTGGTCGCCATCGAAGGTGCCAGCGGTCCACTGCTCAGCCTCGCGGCACGCTGCCGGGTCGTTGATCAGGCTGCGGGCCAGATCGGCGGCTGCTTCGCTGGCCAGGTCGCCGGATTCGTCCTCGCTGAGGTTGTCCCAGGAGAGCTGCGCGGCGCGGCTGATATCTGTGTCGGTATGGAGCGACATGGTCTCGACCCGTTGGATGGCCCGGAGTGGGCCGACGGGGAGAGTAAATCATCGGTTACTTAACGAAGTCAACGAAAAGTTACTTTCTGGGCGAACGTTTTACTGAACGGCGCACAATTCGTTCAGTTTTGGTCGTCTATGGACCGCTGAACTGTGTCTGCGCGGATCGCGTCGATTGCCTGCTGCTGGCCCTCCAGCATCGCGGTGCATTTCTCGCCCTCGCTGCGCAGCCACTCGGCGTCTGATGCTTCTTCCATTGCTGAAGCTCGAAGTGCGGCAGCCTCTCTGCGCGGAGCGATCAGGGGCAGCCAAGTGCCATACCTGACCGGCTTGCCCCCAGCAACCACGTGGGTCTGTGCGTGGAGCCACAGGGCGGCCGTCTGAGCACCGTTCCCCAGATTCCTCAATTGCTCAGCCGCCGCCGGGTGACCCGCCTTCGCTTGGGTGCTGGACATGTAGTCCCAGAAACCAGCGCAGTCAGCATAGATGCGTGCCGCTTCCTCGGTTTCTTTCTTCACCTCGGCTATCTCGTCGGCGGTGGGCGACGAAGCGAGGGCAATTGCTAGCAGCGCGGAGATAATTCCCATTGGTCACCCGTACCGAGAGCGAAGGAGGCCGGCGTCCTCAAAGGCCACACCGTCACGCATGCAGTCTTCGGCGCGTTCGAGGTCCTTGTGCAGCTGGATCAGGTCGTCGTCCGGCAACTGCTCGATGCCGGTGTAGCCGAAGCAGGCCTGGTCGATGACCATCTGCATGGGGTG
This sequence comes from Stenotrophomonas sp. VV52, assembly GCF_002893095.1. GTDB lineage: Bacteria > Pseudomonadota > Gammaproteobacteria > Xanthomonadales > Xanthomonadaceae > Stenotrophomonas > Stenotrophomonas aracearum. The sequence continues at coordinate 363,506 of NZ_PKQQ01000002.1, forward strand.
CCCCCAGCGCCGGCGGAAGTGGCGAATCATCCTGCAGTGGGACTCACGCAGCACCACGTCCATGCGGAAGTCCTCGCGCTCGGCTGCCGGCGTGTTCTGCACGACGTGCAGGGTAGGGCGCTGCTGCGCCTGTCCCCGAAGAGCGGCGGTCCTAGCCGCCAGCCGCTGTGCGAGTTCCTCGAACTTGTCCTTCTGCATCCTGTGAGCCCCTGATTCGCTTTGCCAGAACCTTCGTCAGGTCGAAGACGTTCTCCTGGCGCACTTCCGCGCCGAACTCTTCGACCACCTCAAACGCCGTCTCCAGCAGAACTTCGTCACTGATCCACTCCGGTGGGTCACCGGTGAAATCGAGGTAGTGCCGAAGCAGCAGGACCGACGCGGCCATCTTGCTGAAGTCCGGTCGCTCAGACTGAGACGGGCTGGCGACCGCCGCATTGCGCGGTCCATCGCCGGATGAAAGCCACCTGGCGCTGACACCAAAGTGCCGCGCCCACTCAGTCAGGAAGACGCCGTTCGGCGTCTGGTTCTGGCCCTTCTCCAGCCGACCCACGTACTGCTTGGACGTGCCGACGATGTCGGCCATCTGCTGTTGGGTCAGCTGAGCGGTTCTACGCAGCTCTTCGAGTCGGGCGCCAATAGTCATGTAACGAATGATTGACGGAAACGGGGAAATCATGGTTGACTGCCGGCAGTAACCAATGATTTACTGCCGGCATGAACCCGACCCTCACCGAAGCAAAATCCGCCCTCGGCATCGAGACCAACGCCGAGTTCGCCCGTTTCCTTGGCCTGCCGCGGCAGTCGATGACCGGCCGAGACGAGGGCAAACCCATCCCCGATGCGTGGTGCTGGAAGGCCGCGCAGAAGCGCCCAGACCTGTTTGCGCCCGTGGCCAAGAAGGAACCGGCACGTCGGAAAAAGGCCGTCCCGATCAGCGAGGTGATCTGAATGCTCAAGTCCGCGTTCGCCAAAGGAATCGCCTTGGGCCTTGGCATCAGTTGTCTTTGGCTCATTCCCATGACCTTCGCCCACCTGACCGGAACCGGCCTCATTGGCTACGGCTGCTGCACTGCGGTCGTTCTGGTGATCGCTGCAGTCGTCGCAGAAGTCCGGGCTCGCAAGAGCTCTCCCTGACACCCCCATCTCACCGCCCCCTGGCGGGGAAGGGCACAACTACGCCCGTCCCATTGTCCGGAGGCACCCGCACCGCCTGCTTCACCGGCAGCACGTTCACCTTCCGCCCGACGCGCTCGACGGTGAACCACCTGCCACCGACCCGAATAAGCGACAGGACGTTTGACCGGCCCTGTTGAAGCGACTTCACCACTGGCTGTTCTCCGATTTGGGGAGCGGCCATTTTCAGAACCAAGCAGGGGAATTCGGGGGACGGCACCGTCCCAGGGATTCCCCCCGACCCAGCAAGGGGCATCCATGCGACACCTCAGCATCACTTACCAGGGTGGACTCACCCACACATCCAGGAGCCTGCGAGAGCTGCTGCTGGTGCAGGTCCAGCACCACGGCGGCGTCGTGGCCGTGGCCGGCAAGATGGATCTGGCGCCGTCGAAGCTGTCGGAGAAGCTGGCCGGCGGCGACACGTCGGGCAAACCGCGCGGCATGACGATCGACGAGCTGGAGCGCTACATCAAGGAGACCGGTGACGTATCCCCGGTGCACTACCTGGTCGAGAAGTTCCTGACCTGCCCGGACGCCCAGCATGCCGAGGCCATCGCCCAGTTCACCAACTTGGCCAGGGCGATGGCGCCGCTGGCCCAGAGCCTCGGAATCAAGTGGCCATGAGCACGATGATCATGTCGCAGTGCTGGCCGCTGCAGATGCCTCCCACCCCAAAAGCCGTGCTGATCTCCCTGGCCGACAACGCCAGCGACCAGGGCGTGTGCTGGCCGTCCATCACCACGATCTCCGAGCGCACCTGTTTTAGCGAGCGCGCAGTTCAGAACGCGATCAAGTGGCTGGAGGCGGCCGGGATCCTGACTGCTGATCGGTCGAATGGGAGGCACACTTCCTACCGCATAACCCCCGCAGCATATGCACCCCCGCAGGAGATGCACCCCGCAGCAGGTGCGTCGGTACCCCCGCAGGAGATGCCGAAACCCCCGCAGGAGATGCGCCTACCCCCGCAGGAGGTGCCGTCTAACCGTAAAGAACCATCAAGAACCGTCAGAAGCAACCGTCAGGGTAGCGCTGCGCAGGTTGCTGCCGAACTGCTCCCCGGGCTGCCCGAGAATCTGGTGGCTGACTTCCTCGCTGTCCGGAAGGCCAAGAAGCTCCCGCTGACGGAAACGGCGGTGGCCGGGCTGCAACGCGAGGCGGCCAAGGCCGGCATGAGCCTGGAATCGGCGGTGAGGCTGTGCTGCGAACGCGGCTGGGCATCGCTGCGCGCCGACTGGATCCGGGATCAGCCGACCGCCGCTGCGCCGCAGAAGGGCGCACTGCCGAGGCTCAGCGCATGAGCACCCTCGCCGAGAACGAACGCGCGGCGGTGCACCAGGTCGAGCGCCAGGTGCTGCACACGGCCATGGCTCGGCCGTCCAGCATCGTGGACATGCCGCTGCAGCCGGCGCACTTCGCCAACGAAGGGCACGGCCAGCTGTGGGAGCTGATCCGCAGCATGGACGCCGGGGACAAGCCGGTGGACCCGGTGACGATCGCCGATGTCGCCGAGCGCATGGGCAGCAATCGGCTTCGGGACCTGGCAACGGCCATCGGTACCGACCGGGATCTGTACCCCAGTAGCCAGCCGGCCTACCAAGCCGAGATCCTGACGGCAGCATGGCGCGACCGCGAAGCGCTGGACATCGCCCGGGAGCTGCAGGACGGCGCGCAGTCCCGGCAGGGCGGCGCGGTCGATGCCGCGATCCAGCGGCTGATGGCCCTGCACACGGTCGACCGCAGTTTCGAGCACACCGCGCAGTCGGCGCTGGATGCCGCGATCGCGCAGGCGCTGGAGGCGCAGCGCAACGGCGGCAAGCTGATCGGGGTGTCGACCGGGATCTACGACCTGGACGAGGCGTTGGGCGGCTTCCACGACAGTGACCTGATCATCGTCGGCGCGCGCCCGGCCATGGGCAAAACCGGGTTCCTGCTGGGCGCCACCGCCGCCGCGGCGAAGGCAGGGCCGGTGGGCCTGATCTCCGGCGAGCAGCCGGCGGACCAGGTGGGCCTGCGCTGGCTGGCTGCTGGCTCCCGCGTCAACGTCGGCCGCCTGCGTGCCGGCAAGTTCCGCAACGAGGAAGTCGATGCGCTGCTGGATGCGGCGGAACGCTACGGCGCCATGCCGGTGCGGATCCTCGATCGACCGTCGCCGGACATCACCGAGGTGATCCGCGAAGCACGCCGGTGGAAGCATCAGCTCGGCATCCGCGCCCTGTACGTGGACTACCTGCAGCGCATCGAGATTGCTTCGATGGCACGCGCGCCTAAGTACCAGCAGGTCGGCAGCATCGCTCGTGCCCTGAAGAACCTGGCCCGCGATCTCCGCATCCCGGTGGTGGCGCTGGCGCAGGTGAACCGAGAGGCCGACGGCGAACGACCGCAGATGAAGCACCTGGCTGACAGCTCGGAAATCGAGAAGGAAGCCGACCAGATCATGATGCTGTGGCGCGACCTGTCCAACCCGCAGGCCGAGCGCTCGCCAGCCGAAATCAACGTCGTGAAGAACCGCCACGGGAACATCGGCACGGTGCCGGTGACCTGGCACGGCGGCTCCACGTCCTTCGTCAATCGCAGCGCAGCCGATGAGCTCGGGGAGGTCGCATGACGCCCGCAGAACGATCCCAGTGGTGCATCCAGCAGGCCGAGGCCATCGAGGCCGACCTGCTGCCAGTCGAAGCCGAGGAAGGCCTGCTGCCCATCGGCCGCGCTCTGGCCACGTGGTACCGGTCCATGGCTCGGCGCGTGCTCGAAAACGTGAGGGAGACCGCATGAAGCCCGGAACCTACATCCTCCGCGCGGCCGATGCGCGCGCACGCATGGCGGCGGCCTGGCACTTCGCCTGCAGCTTCCTCGAAGCTGGCCAGGACGTGCGCGTCACCGTGCAGGAGCACAAGCCCAGCCGCAGCCTGGAGCAGAACGCGATGTTCCACGCCATCTGCGGCGAGATCGCCCAGCAGAAGCAGTGGGCCGGCCGCTGGATGGACGGGGAGGGCTGGAAGCGCCTGCTCGTCGACGCTTGGGCGCGCGAGTCGAACCGGCAGCAGGGCGACATCGTCCCCACGCTCGACGGCAGCAGCATCGTCAACCTCTCGATGCAGACCCGGCGCATGACCGTGGCCGATATGGCCGACCTCATCACCTACGCCCAGTGGTGGGCGACCGACAACGAGGTGCGGCTGCGCGACGTGGCGCCGATGCGCGATCAGCGGCTGGCTGAGGGAAGGGCCGCAGCATGAAGGCAGCAGAGATCAAGGCGCTGTACCCGACCGAGGCTGCGCTGTGCGCGCGGCTGATCGAATGCCTCACCTCGACCGGCGGCTGGGTGGTCTATCCGGAAACGGCGGGCTTCGACATCCTCGCGGTGTGGGCGGCGACCGGGCACCAGCTCGGCATCGAGGCGAAGCTTCAGCTCAACGCGAAGGTGGCCGACCAGATCCTGCCGTCGCATTGGTACGGCGGACACGGCAGGGGCCCGGACTTTCGCGCTGTGCTGGTTCCGTGCACGACCGAGGCGAATCACGGCATAGCCCGCATGCTCGACTCGCTGGGCGTGCAGGTCCTGGTGCCGGACAGCTGCAGCGGGCGTTGGAATCCCCAGCCCGGCGAGCAGATACAGCGGGAAGTGCACCGCCAGAACATGCGCAGCATTGCCCCATGGGACACCGCTGGCGGTGCGCTGCACGACTGGGGCCAGCCAGCCTGGTTCGACTGGAACCCTGAGCAAAGGTGCGAACTGCCCGAGATCGTGCCGCTGGTCGCCGCAGGTGTGCCGGCGCCGCTGCGCCTGACACCTTGGAAGATCGGAGCGCTGAAGGTGCTGGCCGACATTGAGCTGGACGGGTTCACCACGGCGAAGGGCGTTCGCGCCCACGGCGTCGACCCGCGTCGCTTCTGCGCATCCGATGGCTGGCTGCAGCAGCAGGGCGAAGGGCGCTGGGCGCGCGGCAGCATCCCTGCCTTCGACCGGCAGCACCCCGAAGCGTACGCAGAAGTTCTGGCCACGGCGCGGGCGAAGCGCGCCGAGGTAGCTGCCTGATGCGCACGAAGAACTCCAAGGCCCTCACCAAGGCTGAGCGTGCGCACATCGATCTGGTGAAGCGATGCCCCTGCAGCGTCTGCGGCAGCTTCAGCGACGGCGCCAGCGACGCCCACCACATCGTGCAGGGCGACCACTTCACCACCGTGGCCCTGTGCAAGGACTGCCACCAGGGGAGCGAAAACGGCTGGCATGGCCGCAAGACCATGTGGCGGATTTACAAACTCGACGAGATCGGCGCGCTGAACGTGACGATCCGCAACGTACTGCTGCTGATGAGCACAAGGGGGAATCTATGACCATGCGACTCACGTTCGGGGTAGACCCGGGTCTCACCGGCGCGGTGGCCACGCTGATCGACGGCGAGCCCGGCCCGATTCTGGACATGCCAACCGTGGACGTGGACGGCTGGGGCGAGGTGGACGCCCGCGCCGTGGTGCTGTTCATCCGCGAGCAGCGCGCCGCACACCCAGGAGCCTACGTCTCGGCTTGCATCGAGAAGGTGGGCGCACGCCCGGCAGACGGCGGCACCAGCGCCTTCCGCTTCGGCCAGACCGCCGGGAAGCTCCAGGCGGTGTTCGAGGTGCTGGGCATCCCCACGACCCGCGTCATCCCCAGCCAGTGGAAGCGGCACTTCGGCCTGCTGAAGACCGAGAAGGACGCGGCACGCCTGCTGGCTATCACTCGCTTCCCGACCGAGAGCAAGACCCTCGCCCGCAAGAAGGACAACGGCCGCGCCGACGCGCTGCTGATGGCCCTGTGGCACGAAAACACCCAGCTGGGCAGCCACCTGACCGGCGACAACCAGGAGCATGCGGCATGAAGGCGCGAATGAGGTTCTGGAACGGCAAGTGGTGGTGCCGCCGGATGGGCGTAACCGGTTGCGGCAACACGATGGAAGAGGCGTGGGAGGACATGTGGGATCTGTACTTCGATGCTGTGCGGCCCAAGGTGGGGTTCGATTACGGGAGTCCGCGAGCATGACCGAGAACGAACTGAAGCCGTGCCCGTTTTGCGGGCGGCCCGCATCCATCGTGTACGACTCTGGCAACGAGGTCTGGAATCAAACGTGGCGTGTCGGTTGCACGCATTGCTCCATACAAATGAAGGAAAGTGGAAGCAATTCGTGGGCTACCAACAAGCTGCAGGATGAAGCCGCGAAGGCCGCTGCGGTGGCCCGATGGAACACCCGCGCCTCCCTGACTCCGCCCGAGGGCGATATGGGGAATCCCATGTCGGTGCCGGATGGGCTCGTGCCGGCGAGCGCGGTGCTGGTATGCGCAACACGCCTCCGTCGCCTCGCGTCGGCAGCCAGCCCGCTGGCCCGCAAGGCATACATCAGGGCGGCCGAGGACATCGAGTTCACCGTCAGCGCCGTCCGCCCGGAGCCGACCTGATCTGCGCATGACCACCGCAACCAGCCTCCAGCGGGGCCGGACCATGGAGAAGGCCCCGCACCGACAGTTCAACCGGCCCTGCCTGCCGGTGGGCGTCGTGTCCGTGCGCGCTGACGTGCAGCGGGTGGCAGAGCGGGCCCTGGCCAAGGTGAAAGAGGTCCGCCGGGCCCGGAGCTGCGGGACGCTGGTGTTCGCCGATCCAGAGGGCAGGGTTTACGCCCTGCGCAGCGAGTCGGTCAGCGCGGACACCATGACCAGCACCCACCCGGAGTGGTTCGTCTGCGAGTACGCCGGCCGGCACAGCGACGGGAGCGGTTCGGCATGCCCGGCAGTGGAGGACATCGCCGAGGACCTGGCATTCCACTTCGGCGAGCTGGGCCGCGAGCTTCGCGACACCCCGGAGCAGTTCGACCTGTGGGGGTTCCACGGGGCATTCGCCGAGGCGCTGTGCTATCTGGCCACCCGGCGCAGGCGCGGCAAGGCCAACCCGGCTCCGTTGAACCACCTTGCGGCTCAGGCGTAATGGACCCATGAGCGACCGCCAGACGCCCAATTCCGACATGCACACCCGTTTCCATGCAGGACGCGCCACCCGGGGCGCTACCCAGTACCGGGACGACCAGCCGGCAGGTGTCGACAACAGCCAGCAGGCAGCACAGGGTTGCCGCGTTGCGGCGGGCGCGTCCGGTAGGCGCGCTGACACTTGCCCCCTGGGAACTGCCGATCTCACAACCCCCGAGAAGTTGAGGCAGGCCAGGCTGCTGGCTCTGTGGTGCTGGCACGAAGAGGATATCGCCGCGCTGTTTGGCGTAACCCTCGCCGAGCTTGCCTGCGCAGCGTGGGAGAGCGACGAGCTGCTCGCCGCACTCACCCCATCGGACGATGAGCGGGAAGCCTACCGGCTCCAGATGACTAATGCTTCCGCCCGCCGGGCGGCAGCGCTCAGGGAGCATCGCGCCACCAACCCGTCAGCGCGAATCCGCAACGCAGTAGCTGCACGACTGTGGGCGGCGCTGAAGGGCAGGTCGGATGGAGCATTGTTCAGCCGGCTGGGCTACTCGGCCGAAGACCTGGTGAGCCACCTGCAGGCGCAGTTCACCCCCGGCATGAGCTGGGAGAACTACGGCCAGTGGCATGTGGACCACATCAAACCCTGCGCGTGGTTCGATCACACCGACCCCGCCCAGTTCCGGGAATGCTGGGCGCTGAGCAACCTGCAGCCGCTGTGGGCGGCGGACAACCTTCGGAAGGGTGCCCGGGCATGGGAGAGCTGACCCCCAAGCAGGAGGGTTTCTGCCAGCGCTACCTCGAGACCGGCAACGCCAGCGAGGCTTACCGCCTCTGCTACAACGCCAAGAACGCCAAGCCAGAGACCATCAACCGCTCGGCCAAGGAACTGCTGGACAACCCCAAGATAGCCGCAAGGCTCACCGAGCTGCGGGCCGTTGCGCTGGTCGGCCACTCCGTGACCATGGCCAGCCTGCTGCAGGAGCTGGAAGAGGCTCGCATCGTGGCCAAGCGGAAGCGGCAGGGAGCCGCCATGGTCCAAGCCACGATGGGCAAGGCGAAGCTGGCCGGCCTCGAAAAGGGCGTGGAACCCGCAGAGACGCCAGTCCCCACGTCGGTGAAGGTCGAGATCATCAGCGGGCGGAAGAATGCCAACGCTTAACGAGCCGCAGGCCGAGTTCCTGGCGCTGCCGCACAAGTTCCGCGCCTTCGTGGGTGGGTTCGGCTCCGGGAAGACCTGGGTAGGGTGCGGATCCCTGTGCCAGCACGCCTGGCAGTTCCCGCGCATCCCGGCTGGCTACTTCGCCCCCAGCTACCCGCAGATCCGCGACATCTTCTACCCGACCGTGGAGGAAGTGGCTTTCGACTGGGGGCTGCGGGCCCAGATCAACCAGTCGAACAAGGAGGTGCACCTGTATGCGGGCAGGCAGTACCGCAGCACGGTCATCTGCCGATCGATGGACAAGCCGGCCAGCATCGTGGGTTTCAAGGTGGGCAAGGCGCTGGTCGACGAGATCGACACCCTGAAGAAGAAGAAGGCCCATGAGGCCTGGCGCAAGATCATCGCCCGCTTGCGCGTGAAGGCGCCCGGCCTGCAGAACGGCATCGACGTGACGACCACGCCCGAGGGCTTCAACTTCGTCTACGAGCAGTTCGAACAGATCCCCGGCAGCGACCCCAAGAAGGCCGCGCTGTACGGCAAGGTGCATGCCAGTACCTACGACAACGAGGCGTTCCTCCCAGAGGACTACATCGAATCGCTGTTCGAGACGTACCCGGAGCAGCTCGTGCTGGCGTACATCCGGGGGCTGTTCGTCAACCTGACCACGGGTTCGGTCTACGGCGCTTTCAGCCGGAAGCTCAACGGCACCACGGCCACGATCGCGGATGGTGAGGCGCTGCACGTCGGCATGGACTTTAACGTGATGAACATGACCGCGGTGGTCTGCGTGATCCGCAACGACCAGCCGATGGCGCTGGAAGAGCTGACCGGGGTCCGCGACACCCCGGCCATGATCACCGCGCTGCGGGAGCGCTTCCCGGAGAACCGCATCACGGTCTACCCCGATGCCAGCGGCGGCAGCGCGCACACGAACAACGCCAGCGTCTCTGACCTGGGCCTGCTCCGGGCTGCGGGCTTCACCGTCCGGGTGGCTGGCGCCAATCCCCGCATCCGCGCGCGCGTGGTCAGCGTCAACGCCATGATCTGCAACGCGAAGGGCAAGCGCCGGCTGCTGGTGAACCCGTACGGCTGCCCGAAGACCACCGAGGCGCTGGAGAAGCAGGCATACGACGAGAACGGCATGCCGGACAAAACCACCGGCTTCGACCATCCGCCCGACGCCCTGGGCTACTTCATCCACACCAGGTTCCCGGCCGTGGCCAGCGCCCGCGAGCGCCCATCCGTTGAACGGACTGCCCCCCTGGTGCCCCATACCCGCAGATGGCTGGAATCCCGGCCCGACGACGCGAATGACGTGGAAGACCGTAGGAGACGCAACCTGTGACGCCCGAAACCACCGACTTCGCCTTCGTGGAAGTGCTGGACGCTGACGCGGCGGCCGAGCAGGCCCGGGCAGCTGAGGCAAACCGCATCCTGCAGGAAGAGGCCGACGTCGGGGCCTGGCACAAGCGGATCGAGTTCGCCCGCGAGTTCGACAAGCATGCGCGCAAGGGCTATGCGCGCGACCGGCGCTACTGCCGCGGTTCCTCCGACCCCCAGGTCTTTGATGTCTCGGTGCCGATCGCGGCCACGTACGTGAACATCCTGACCGGCTTCCTGTATGCCCGGAACCCGGAGGCCAGCGTGCAGCCGGCCGACAGCGCCGGTTCCAGCCGGACGGAAGACGCCAAGCTGCTGGCCCGAACGCTGGAAATCGTCATCGAATCGCTGTGGAAAAAGGGCAGGCTCAAGGCAGTGGCTGATCCCTTCGTGCGCTCGGGCCTGAGCGTGGGTCTCGGCTGGTTCAAGGCCGCATGGCACCGCGAGACCGGCCGCGATCCGGCCACCGAGCAGCAGATCGGCACGCTGCGCGACCAGATCGCCGCGCTGCAGGCGACCGAGCGGCAGCTGGCCGAGGGCGACGCCCCGAACCCAGACGAGCTGCGCGCCATGTACGAGCAGCAGATGGCCAGCCTGGAGCAGGGCGTGGAGACGGTGATCTCCAGTGCCCTGGTGCTCGACTTCGTGCGCGCGGAGGACATGCAGTGCGCGGTGTCGCTGCCGTGCCTGCGCGACTACGTGAACAGCCCTTGGATCGCGCAGCGCATCTTCATGCCGGTGGCTGATGCCAAGGCCGCGTATCCAGAGCACGCCGAGCGCCTGGATAGCGCGACCAAGTATTACAACGTGCGCCCGTCGGACCAAGAGAAGGACGCGGGCAGCATCAGCGACACCGATGCGGACGCCTACTCGACCGGCAATGCCGGCCAGGCCACGGCCAGCGGCGATGAGGCGTGCGTCTGCCTGTGGGAGATCTGGAACCTCAAGACCCGGCAGTTCGCCACGATCGCGGTGGGGCTGAAGCGCTACCTGCGCGCCTGGGTGACGCCGGACCAGGCCACCAGCCGCTTCTATCCGTTTTTCCAGTGGGCTCCGCTGTGGGTCGACGGTCGCCGGCACCCGCAGTCTCTGGTGGACCGCTCCCGCGAGCTGCTGGACGAGTACGACCGGATCCGCACCAACTACCGCGAGCACCGCCGTCGCGCCATTCCGAAATTGGGTTTCGACTCGGGCGCGGTGGACGAGCAGGAAGCGAGCAAGATGGCGGCTGGTGCGATCGGGGAAATGATCGGGCTGAACCTCAGCGGCAACTCGCCGAATACAGTCGTCTTCCCGATCCAGTACAACCAGATCGACCCGGCGCTCTACGACACATCCACCATCCGCTCGGAACTGGAGCTGATCTGGGGCATCCAGGAGGCGCTGTCCTCCACGATCACCGTGGCTAAGACCGCCACCGAGGCAGACATCCAGCAGCAGGGCACAGAGTCCCGCATCGGCTATGCCCGCGATTCGCTGGACGAGGTGCTGAGCGACTTCGCCCAGTACACCGCCGAGAGCGCCATGTCGCCCAACGGCCTGACGCATGACGACGTGGTGGCCATCGCAGGCCCGGAGGCGTTCTGGATCAACACCGACGAGCTGTCGATGATTGAGGCCCTGGTCACCGTCGACATCCGCGCCGGGTCTTCGGGCAAGCCGGCCACGGCCATGAAACAGCAGCAGTGGTCGGTGCTCCTGCCGCAGCTGCAGCAGGCGGTGATGCAGATCGGCGAGATGCGTGGCGCCTCGCCGCTGGACATCGCCGACAGCCTGGAACAGCTGGTGGTGGAAACCATCAAGCGCACCGGTGATACCGGCATCGACCCGTACTCGATCATCCCGCAGGCCCCGCCCATGACGCCCGTGGTGCCCGGCATGCCTGGTGCACCTGGCCCCGATGGCCTCCCGGTGCCGGCCGCCAACGACCCGGCCGCGATGGCCATGCAAGACCCCGGCATGCAGCTGCCGCCCGAAATGCTGCCGCCCCAACTCCCCGCCGCCTAAACGAGGAACCACCATGCCGAACCCGAACGAAGCCGCGCAGGCCGCTGCGCCTGCCCCCGAATCCGACCAGACTGTCGCCGAACAGGTCGAAGCGCCTGCCGCTGAGCAGCTGGACGCCTTCTCCGCCGGCGTGGAAGAAGCCCGCGCTGCGGAGACGTCTGAAGCCGCGCCGGCAGTCGTGCCGCCCGCCGATGACGGCGCACCTGCAGCTGTGGAAGGCGAGGGCGATACCCCGGCCGCTGCCGCCGATGGCGATCAGCCTGCTGCTGCAGCTGCCGCCGCGCCTGCTGCAGCGCCCGCCGCGGTTCCTGCTCAGCCCGAGGCCCCGAAGTCCGTCGACGACGAGATCAAGGACCTGGGCATCACCAACGAGCGCACGCAGAAGCGCTTCCGCGAGCTGTCCGAGCGCGCCAGCGAAGCCGAGAGCCTGCGGGACCGCGCCGGCAAGGTGACCGACTGGGAACAGACCATCGAGCGCACCGGCACCAACCCGCAGCAGTTCGGCGCCACGCTGCTGTACCTGACCGACATCAACTCCGGCGATCCGGCGCGCATGAATCGCGCGTACGACACCATGCAGGCCGAGTTGCAGTTCCTGGGCCAGAAGCTGGGCCGCGAGGCGCCGGGCTTCGACCCGCTGAGCGCGCACCCGGACCTGGCCGAGAAGGTGAGGTCGGGCGACTTGGAGCGTGCCGCTGCCGTCGAGCTGGTCCAGCACCGGCAGCGCGGCGTGCTGCAGACCGAGCACCAGCAGACCCAGCACCAGCGGCAGCAGGCGGAGGTCGCCGAGCAGCAGGGCCTGCAGGCTGTGGCTGCCATTGGCCAGCAGCTGCGCGCCACCGATCCGCAGTTCGAACAGAAATTCGCCTTCCTGGCGCCGACGGTGGACATCATCCAGAACACGCTGCCGCCGGCACAGTGGGCTGCGGCGATCCAGCAGGCGTACCAGCGCCTTCCGGCCCTCCCGGCAGCAGCACCGGCAGTGGCCGCGCGCCCGAACAACCCGGCACGCGCCAGCGCCGCGCCCGCCGTGCCGGCCACTCCGAAGAACCCGGCAGACGCCTTCTCCTTCGGCGTGGCGGAAGCACAGGCGCAGGGCCGATGAGCTGGCCGGTGCCGTCGAAGCTGGCCCGGCAGATCCACGCCATCCTGATCGTGCGGTACGGGATGTGGGGCTGAGCTGTAAAAGCAGCGTCGGCTTTATAGAAACCTGATACCAGCCCCGGCAACCCCGGGGCTTTTTCGTGTCCGTTGCACATGGGCGGGTGGCTGGGATTCTGGCCGCTCTTCCCGAAACACCCACCAACGGAGCCGCCAGCTATGAACGATAAGAGCATCGAAGAACAGATCCAGGCCAAGGGGCTGACCGCACCGCGTGTGACCCCGGCCCACATTGAGGGCGAGATCACTGGCGCGTTCTACTTCACGGCGGCGGACGGCTACAACGCCTCCCCGTGCCATGACCCGAGCGGCCAGCCCGGCGAAGTCCTGCCGCCCCCTCAGTCGTTGGGCTTGCTGACCTTCTGCGTGCTGACGCTGCGCAACGGCTTCACCGTGACAGGTGAGTCGGCCTGCGCCAGTCCGGAGAACTTTGACGCCGAGATCGGCCGCACCATCGCGCGGCAGAACGCCGTGGCGAAGATCTGGCCGCTGCTGGGCTTCCGCCTGCGTGACCGGCTCGCCGCTTCGGCGCTGACCGAAGCCGACTCCCTGGCCGACCTCGCCGGCACGCCCCGGCCCGACCATCCAACCGCAGCCTGACCCCAACGACCCCGCTCCGGCGGGGTTTCTTTTTGTCCGTTGACAGTACCGACCCCTCGCGCATAGTCGCCCCCATCGGCAGATGCCGACACCGCGTGTGACGTAAGCCGGGTTCGCCACCGGTAGCGCTGTACTGAGGCATCGCGCCCCTCGAACGCGGAAAGACCCAAGGCCCCACGGGCCTCCTTCTTTCCCTTCGAGGCTACAACCATGCCCTTGACCACTGCCCAGCTGCTGGCTGGTGCCAACCGTCAGATGGAGTCGTACGCGGCAAACGACCCCATCGACCAGTTCTCCACCGAGCGCCCGTTCGCTTCCTGGCTGATCGCCAACAAGAAGGAATCGACCTTCGGCAACGGCATCTTCAACGAGAAGGTGCGGATCTCGAACGACTCGAACTACCAGAACTACACCGGTGACGACCAAGTCACCTACAACCGAAAGGACACCGTCCGCAAGGCGCCGTACCAGCACTACGAAGCGCACGACGGCTTCACGCTGAACGAGACCGAGCTGGCCAACAACGGCATCATCCTGACCGACGACAAGAACGCGGTCATGTCGGATGCCGAGAAGATCCAGATCGTCAACCTGCTCGACGAGAACTGGTCGGCGCTGAAAGATGGCTTCCAGGAAAACTGGGACATCGAAGTCCACTTGGACGGCTCGACCAACCCGAAGGCTGTGCCGGGCCTGGACCTGCTGGTCAGCACCACGCCGAACGTGGGCGTCGTCGGCGGCATCGATGCGGCCACCTCGCCGTACTGGCGCAACTTCGCCGACATGGGCATCAGCACGGCCACCGCCGGCAACCTGATCAGCCACCTGGAAACCCTGTGGCGCCAGACCACCACCTACGGAAAGATGGGCGCGCCCAACTTCATCCTGGTGGGCGCGGCGATGTACGACGCCATCCAGGCCGATGCGCTGAAGGTGATGGCCCGCCAGATCACCGTGGGCATCAACACCACCGGCGGCATCACCGTCGACCCGTCCACCAAGGCGCTGGCCTTCAAGGGCGTGCCGGTCGTGTGGGATCCGTCCTTCGAGGCCATCGACGCCCGCCTGGGTGCGATCACCTACCCGTGGACCAAGCGCGGCTACTTCCTCAACAGCAAGACCATCACGCTGCGCCCGGTCCAGGGCCGCTGGATGGTCAAGCGCACGCCGCCGCGCGTCTACGACCGCTACACGCACTACTTCGGGCAGACCGCCGACTACGGCCTGACCATGAAGAAGCGCAACAGCAACGCGGTCTTCTCGATCGCCTGACCCCACATCAGCCGGCGGGGCAGCCCCTCGCCGGCGGGAGACCTGAAATGCCCAACATCAAAAAGATTGCTGTTCCGGCCACCGTCAGCGCTGGTGCTGGTGTGGCTCTGAACGTCACCCCGCTGCTCGGCGGTCAGGGCCGCGAGGGGCTGCTGTTCGGCCCGTCTGGCGGCCTTGGCACCGGCGTAGTGCAGCTGCAGGGCGCGCCGAAGCAGGCTGACGGCACTGCCGGCACCTACACCACCATCCAGACCCTCAACTCCGCGACCACCTTCCCGGTAGAAATCGCGGACCTGCCCGACTTCATCCGGGCCAACGTCACCACCGCGCCGGCGGCGGCCACCGAGCTGACGCTCGAAGGAGTCCAGTAATGGCCAAGGTCAAGATCCCCCACGTGCTGCTGCTGATCGACCGCGACGCGAGCACGAAGATCCCGGCCTTGGTGCCGGAGTACGAGCAGCCGATCTTGGAAGAGATCTACGGCGAGGACCTGGTGCACGAGCTGGAAGACCAGGCCAAGGACATCGAGGTCGAGGACTTCGACGCCCAGAAGGCCTTCGACGGGCTGGTGGCCAAGTACCAGCCGACGCCCGAAGGCGACCGGGCGCGCAAGTTCTTCTATCCGAAGCTGCGTGATCTGGAGAAGCGCCTGAAGGCTGCGGGCATCAAGCCGGCCAGCGATGAAGGCGACGAGGACGACGACGCCGACGAGAGCCTGGCCAGCGGCACGATCGCGCAGATCACCGCGAAGCTTGGCGGCCTGTCGGATGACGAGCTGGACCAGCTGGCGGACGAAGAGGCGGCTGGTAAGGACCGCGCCGGCGTCCACGCTGCGATCGAAGCCGAGCGCGAGAAGCGCACCGGCGACCAGTAACCCTCCGCTGGCGGCGGGGGTGGCGGCCAGCTGGGGAAACCTTGCTGGCCGTCTTTTCATTGGGAACACCCATGGCAGACCCCATCAGCTACAACTGCGCGTGCGACGACGACTACGAGCGCACTACGCTTGCCGAAATGCGGAAGCGGCTCCTGCGGCGCCTCGGCTTCTCCGCGCAGGCGGACAATCCGCCGCCGGGCATGGCCGATTTGCTCGACGACTTCATCCGAAGCGCCCAGGAGCTGCTGTTCCGGCGCTACTCGGTGTTCCGCCGGGAGCGCTTCTACACCTGGGACCTGGTGCCCGGCACGCGCTTCTACGATCTGGACGCCAACGCTGACCTCTGCACGAAGCGGCTGGACCCGCGCATGATCACCTGGGCCGGTATCTCGCAGGGTGACGGCAGCTGGCGCCCGCTGTACTGCGGCATCGACCCGGTGATGTACACCGCACGCGGCCCGGGAATCCCCAGCCACTACGAGATCCGGCAGTGCATCGAGCTTTGGCCTGCGCCCTCGGATGCGACCTGGCAGCTGCGGATCAAAGGCCAGTTCGGGCTCGAACCGCTGCAGGCCGGCACGGACTACACGACTGTGGACCCGGAGGCCATCTTCCTGCTGTCCCTGGCCAACGCCAAGGCGCACTACGGACAGCCAGACGCCGGCAACTATGCCTCGCAGCTGCAGTCCTACGTGCGCGACCTGATCCGCGGTGGCCACATGACGCGCCGCTATATCCCCGGGACCAGTGATCCGCGTAATGCCGTGCGCCCGATCCCCGTGGGCGGCTGGCCGGAGGACAACCCGTGAAGCAGGAATCCCTCTCCGCCGTCAAAGCCGGCATTACCCGGCTTCGGGACAAGGGCGGCGCGTCCAAGGACGCTGTCTACGACCTGGTTAACGGCTATGTCACCGCTGCGCGCACGATCAAGTCGCGCCCCGGCACCCGGATCTCCCACGCCCTGCCGCCCGGCACGAAGGGCTTGGTGTTCTTCCAAGGCAAGTTCGTGGTCTTCGCCAACGACGTCATCGCCTCCACGTCGCCCGACGTCGAAATCGAGGTGCTGCGGCACCCCACCGTGCCCGGCGCGCCGCTGAAAGAGATCCACTTCTCGATGCCGTTCCTCGGTTACCTATACGTCGTCGCAGAGTTCGAAGGGGCGTCCGACCCTCGCTACGTGCACTACTGGCTGGAGAAGGGCGAGATCTGGCAGCCCGGCAAGACCTACTTCCCCGGCGCACTGGTCCGCCCGACCGATGGCAACGGGCTGGCGTACCGCTTGGAGAGCGATAGGTCCGGCTACGTGCCTTGGGCTCCCAACGTGGCCAGGGCCGTCGGCGATGTGGTCGTGCCAACCACCGACAACGGGTTTAAGTACACCGTGATCGAGACCACCGGTGCTTCGGCGCGTTCTGGCACCACCGAGCCGGTGTGGCCGACAAACGCCGGCGAGACCGTCTTCGAGGACGCCAATATCCAGAACGCACTCGGCACCAACACCACCGACACGCCTGCGGTCCCGCCGGACGTGAAAGACCGCTACGGCACGGGGAACAGCTGATGGCAGTCCCACTCTGGCAACCCGGCACCCTCTACCAGCCTGGCGACATCGTTCAGCCCATCACCGCGCCGTCGCCGACCGCAGCGCAGGTCGAGAATGGCGACTTCGCCGCTGGCAACGTCAACTGGGACTTTACGGGCGGCGCGGAGTTCTCCACCACCGGTGGCTATTCCGGAAACGGCAACTGCGTGCGCATGCCCGGCAACGTAGCCGACGGCCTGGCACTGAACCGCACACAGCTGGTCGTGCCCAGCACCGGTAGCACGTTCGAAGCCACCGCGATGATCAACCAGGGCGCCTCGATCGCGGGCGCCACTCGCGGCTGGGTGGAGGTGCGCTGGTACGACATCGACGATGTCCAGATCGCGCTGGAGCGCGGCAACGTCGTTAGCGACGGGAGCGGCGGTGCCTGGCACCAGTCCAAGGTCACCGCCACCCGGCCTGCAGGTGCGGCCTACGCGCGCGCAGGCATCGCGCTGTTCTCGGTTGCGGACCACAACCACCCAATCTGGGGCGACAACCTTTCCGTGTCGGGAACGTTCGCCGGGCTGCCCGATGGGCTGGTTTACAAGGCTGTGCAGCCGGAATCAGGCTTCTCGGCGCCAGACGAGCCGGCCTGGCCGCCCATCCTCGGCCAGCAGGTCATCGATAACGAGGTCATCTGGGAGGCGGTGGCATCGACGCGCGTCACCTGGGAGGCTTCGCCGCTGTACGTGAGCGGCGACACGGAACCGGCGTGGCCCACCGACATCGGCGGCTTCGTCAAGGACGGCACGATCAACTGGAAGACCGTGTCGCGGCGGGTGGAGGACGAGAACTGCCCGGATTCGAACATTGTGGTCATAGGGGCCAGCAAGGTGTTTGCCGGTGACGACGACATCGTGCGGTATAGCGCCACAGTGAACCCCTTGGACTGGACCAGCACGGATGACGCGGGGTACCTGCCAACGGGTCTGCAGAACTACGGCGCGAATCCGGTCGCTGCGATGGGCCTGTACCGCGGCAACCTGGTGGTGTTCAACTCCGAGGCCTTCCAGCTCTGGCAGATCGACGAAGACCCGGCCAGCATGGCCTTCATCGACGCGCTGCCGCTCGGCAGCACCCAGCACCGTTCCATCGCCCCGGTGTCGAACGACCTGTTGTTCCTGGCCTCGCAGGGCATTCGTTCCATCGGCATCGCAGCGAGCTCTACGAACTACCAGGCTGGCGATGTTGGCATGCCGATCGACCCGCTGGTTGACGGCCTCATGCGTGAAGTTGGCGCGTCCGGCACGAAGCCAAAGGGGCTGTATCAGCCCGCAGCCGGACAATACATGCTGATTTTCCGGGGGACCGGCGACGTTCGCCCATCCAACCTTCTGCTGCAGGAGAACGGCGATCCGATCCTGCAGGAATCCTTCGACTACATCCACCTGGAGCCATAACGATGGCCGATTCTCCTATCTCCGCTCTGCCGCAAGCAGGAGCTGTCACTGGCGCCGAGCTGCTGGCATTGGTTCAAGGCGGCATCACCTGCAAGGCGACGCTTCTTCAGGTCCTGGCCATTCTCTCGACTCGCTGCGTGTGGGACAGGAATGTCTTCAACAACTCCATGGGAGGCGTAATCAGTAATGGAGGCCTGACCCATACAGCGACCAACTCCGGTATCGGCAACATGGTTTTGGCCAGCCGAGCAAATTCCACTGGGAAGCGGTACTTCGAAGTACGGATGGATGTCGTGACGGGCGCTGGGACGCCGACCGTTGGAGTTGCGCAGTCGAACGCCAGCTCTGCGCAAGTTGGGCAGGGTCCCGTGGTGAGCACCAACCGCAACTCGGACTGGGGCCTGCTGGCAAACTCCGGCAACAAGTATGGCGCAGGTACTTCCACCGCTTATGGGACAGCATTGGCTGCAAACGACATCCTGATGGTCGCTGTCGACCTCGATGCCGACCTGATCTGGTGGGGAAAGAACGGCACTTGGTTCGCCTCTGGGAATCCAGCAGCGGGGACGGGCGCGGCCTTCAACACCGTTCAGGACGCGGTCTACCCGGCCATCACGAACTCGGCTGGCTCAAAGGCCACGGCCAACTTTGCCGGACCCTTCCAGTACGCGCCGCCCGCCGGGTTCACGGCCTGGGACGCCTGATGAAGTCCTCGACGATCCTGGTGTACTCGATCAGCGCCACCGGTCAGGTTGGCGCCTGGTCGCGCTACACCATCGCGCTGAACATCGATGAATGGTGCATCGCCGGGGACGACCTGTACCTGCGGTCCGGCGATTACATCCACGTGTTTGACGAGGATGAGGTGGGGGATGAGACATCCCCCGGCATCGTCGGTCCGTTTAAGGGCGAGATCCAGTGGTCCTGGCTCGACTTCGGCCAGCCCGGCGTGACCAAGAACCTATATGGCTTCGATATCGTCGGCATCAGCGACGTGGCGGTGTCCTTTGGCTATGACCAGAGCAACGGCGGCTACTTCACTACCCCGTATACCGTGCCGGCCGACACGGTGCCGGGTATGGTCATCCCGATGCCGCTGTCGGCGCCGTCGTTCTCCGTCCGCCTGACCTACGACGGTACCGAAAAGTGGCAGTGGAACGCTTTCAGCTTGTACCTGCAGGACCTGCGGGGCATGTCGTGAATCCGTTGAACGCCCGGCCTGCGCTGGAAGAATCTGCCCATGCAGAAAGCGCACCTGCCCTCCAACGTGATCCCGTGCCGGCCGGTCCACCTTCTGGCGCTGGCCGAGGTCATGCGCGAGACCGAGCAGGCGCAGCTGCTGGCGGTGCTGGGGACCGGCACCTACGACCCGGACACCGCCGCGCACTGGCTGATCAACACCTGGGCGCAGTCGGCGCCCTTCGCACTCACCGTGGTGGGGAGGGACGGCATGCCGGCAGCTGCAGGCGGCTTCCATCCGGTGGCGCCGGGCGTGTGGCAGTCGTGGATGGTCGGCTCGGAGGCCGGCTGGAACGAGCAGTGGCGCGCGATGACGAAGGCCACCCGCTGGCTGATCGACTCGCTGCTGGCCACCCAGGCGCACCGAGTGCAGACCAGCGCCCTGACCACGCGCGAGAAGGCTATCGAGTGGTTCGAGCGGTCCCTGGGCATGCGGGCAGAGGGTGTGGCGCGCGGCTACGGCATCAGGGGCGAGGACATCGCCCACTTTTCCAGATTGCGGGGTGAATGATGGGCGGCGGAAGCAACGGCTCGGCCACGAAAGCGGCGCAGGAGGAATCCTGGCGCCAGAACAACATCGATCAGGCCGTCAACCAGATCAACGGGATCTACGGCGGTGCTGCGCGCAAGGCAGAGATCGACGATTTCCTGGCGGCGACGCGGTCGTTCTACTCGAAGGAGCTGGAGCGGCAGAAGGGCGTGGCCGACCGAAGCCTGCGGTTTGCGATGGCGCGCAACGGGCTCACCGGCGGCACCGCGTCGATCGACGCCAACCGCACCCTGGGCGAGAACTACCAGTCCGGCATCCTGAGCGCTGACCGCTTGGCGCAGCAGGCTGCGGCAGACCTGCGCACCGCCGACGACACCTCCCGCATGAACCTGATCTCGCAGGCCAGCACCGGCATGGGCCTGACCAGCGGCGCGCAGCAGGCGGCGCAGGCCATGCAGGCCAACCTCGAGAGCGGGCGCGGTGCGATGAAGGCCGACGCCTTGGGCGACGTCTTCGGCGGCCTGGCCAACATCTACACCAACTCCAAGAACATGGCAGATGAGCGCCGCGGCAGCCGCGCCTACGGCCTGATCTATCAGCCCGGCTTTGGTGCCGGGGCAGGTGGGCGATGAGCCTAGACGCTCCCACCGCGCTGGTGGTGCTGGACGCGCTGATGGCGCCGATCAGCAACCCTTCGCTTGGCGACATCCAGCTCCTGCAGGAGGCCACCGCGCAGTTGCCGCAGGTGGATCTGCCGGTGGAGCACACGTTTCTCCCCGGCCAGTACCTGCGGAAGCTGGCGATGCCGGCAGGCACGCTGGTGGTGGGCAAGCGGCACCGGCACCGGCACGCCCTGATCGTCACCGGGCACGTCACCGTGCGCACCGAGGCGGGCATGGTCGAGCTGCAGGGCACGCACGTGATCGACTCGCAGCCCGGCATGAAGCGGGCCATCTACGCACACGAGGACAGCGTGCTGATCACCTCGCACCTGACCGAAGAAACCGACCTCGAGCGCATCGAGGCCTACGTAATCATGCCGGACGACGCGGTTCTGGAAATCGAAGGGGAAGCGAAATGACCTGGGTAGCAACTGCCGTCGTGCTCATCGGCGCCGCCGCGAATCAATACAACACCCACCAGACCCAGAAGCGTCAGGACAACGAGCTGGGCCTGCAGATCCAGCAGCGTGCCGCGCGGCAGAACGAGGCCGACAAGGAGGTGATGAAGACCATCGCCGACCGCGCTGCCAGCGACGGCGACGCCGGCCGGTCTTCGATGCTGGACCAGTACATGAATCAGGTGCGGTCCGCGCAGGGCTCGGCCACGTCCGGCCTGCGGCAGGTCGGCGGCGTGTCCGATGCATACCGTCAGGCTGCAAACGACGCCGCGCTGGGGATCAGCGACTACGCCGGCGACACCGCCAGCCTGATGAGCCGAATCGACGCGCCGGTGCGGCAGCGGCAGGGTGAGCAGCAGCAGAACGCGCAGCTCAGCACCGCGCTCAGCCTGATCGGAAACCGTTCGGCCGGCCAGGACTTCCTGTCCAACCTGCGGCTGCAGGGAATCCGCCGCAACCCGGGGCTCGATGCCTTCGTCCAGGTGGCCAATGCCTATGCCGGCGCCGCTGGTGGCGGCGGGGCAGATGCCTCCGGCCTATCGAGCCAGGCCAACGGCATCACGGCGGCGAACAACGGCGCCATCTTCGCGAACAACTCCAAGCGCTGGGGCTACTGACATGGCAGACCTGATGAGCATCCTCCAGGCCAACGCCGCGCCGCCGCAGGGCTGGACCTCCGTTGGCCAGGCGCTGGCTGGACTCGGCGGTGCCGGCAGCCAGAACGCCTACGACCGTGGCATGGCCAAGGCAGCGCAGCTGGACCAGCTGGTGCAGACCGCGCGCTACAGCCGCGAGAAGGCGATGGAGGCGGAGAGGCAGCGGAACCAGCAGACTGGGCTTGCCGCAGCGCTCGAATCGAGTGGCTGGAGCCCCAACGATGCGCGCGTCGCAGGCGCCTTCGCTGGATCAGGGCTCAACCCCAACGAATATGCTGCGGCTCGCCTCGCCGGGCAGGAGTTCGGGAACCGCGACAGCATCGTCGCTTCGGCCCTGGGCGGCAATCTGCCTGAAGCCGGCGCGTACAGCATGGGCTTGGCGAAGGGGCCGATTGAGCTGACGAAGATCGTCGATGGCACCGGCTATAACCCGTATCTGGAGGCCGACCAGCAGTACCACACGACCCCTGTGGGCCAGTCGACCATCGGCCAGCGGAACGCAGCGGCAGCGGCGAGCTACGCCAGCGCTGCAAACTCCAACGCTTCGGCCGCACGCACGAGGCAGGCCACGGTGTTGGACCGCGCTGATACTGCCGGCGGCCGCGGTGGAATGAAGGCGCCTTCGGGATACCGCTGGAACAACGGAAACCTGGAATTCATCCCGGGTGGGCCGGCCGACCCCGCGATGAAGTCCAGCGGCGCGCCCAGCGAGGGTGAGCGGAAGTCGGCGACGCTCCTGGCTCGTCTTGAGGGCTCGCTGGGGCAAATGAACAGCGCGATTGCTGACGACGAAACCGCCGCAAAGCCGGGGATCTTGGCGGCGCTCGCAGGGAACATTCCGTTCTCCGGTGAGACCGCACGAAATCTCGCCAACTCCAGCGAGCGCCAGCGGGTGGAGGCAGCGCAGCTGGATATCCTGGACGCCGCGCTGACGCTCGGCACTGGTGCGGCGTACACGAAGGAGCAGCTCGAGGGCTATCGGAAGTCCTTCTTCCCGCAGCTGGGCGACAGCTCGGACACGGTCAAGGACAAGCAGGATCGGCTGAACACCGTTGTGAATTCCGCACGCATCGCTGCGGGGCGCGCAGCACCAGCCGCCGCAGCTGTTGCACCAACCAGTGCGGCCGAGGCCTTCGGCGGCCCGCCGGCATCCCCCTTGCAGCGCGCTCGCAACCCCAACACCGGTCAGGTGGTGGTCCTCCGTAATGGTCAGTGGGTACCCGAATAATGGCTACGCCTCCGCTTCCCCCCGGCTTCATCCTGGAACCCACCGCGCCGGCCGCCCCCGCGCTGCCGCCGCCCCCGCCTGGTTTCGAGGTCGAGCAAATTCAGACCCTGCCGACGGTGCAAGCCGGACCTCCGCTGCGGCATGCCGATGGGCGTCTGTCAGAGGCCGGCTGGGAGGCTGAGCGAAAGGCCTTGGAACAGCGGCGACAAGGGGAAATCGACGACACCAGCTTCCTCAGCAACCTCGTCGCGGGCTATGGCCGCTCGCTCCCGACCTTGTACCAGGGCGCGAAACAGGGGTACGTCGACGCGGTGTCGGCACTCACCGGGGGTGCTGCTGATGTGCTCGGGGACTTCGGTGGTGAAACCCTGGGTGGGCTCCGCAGGAGCGCGGCCGATTACTTCGGTGGCATGTCGCGCGACCTCCAGCGGGAGACGAATCAGGAGCGCGTAGACAGCCAGGCGCTAACCAGCAGCGGAGGCGGCATCCTCGGCGGCGTGATCGGCGACATCGCGAACACTGCTCCGCTGCTGCCGGCCGGTGTGGCATCCAAGGGAGCGACTCTTACCCGAGCGATTAGCCAGGCGGCGGCGGGCGGCGCGATCCAAGGGGCCATCCAGCCGGTAGCAAGGGATGGTGAGCGTCTGGATAACACGCTCATTGGAGCGGCGCTCGGCGGCGGTCTCTCGGCGGCCGGCCGTGGTGCAATGCGGCTTGGCGAGAACATTCTTCCGCAGAACATCACCGCCCGGGCCCTCAACTTCTTCAACAGCAGGGCGAACGCCAAGGACTACGCGGCCGACGGCGAAGCGCTGGCGCAGCGCACCGGCATCGATTTCACGCCGGGCATGGTGAGCGGCGGCCGTGGCCAGACTGCGATGGAGAACATGGCCAGGCAGAGCGTTTTCTCGGCGGATACTGCGTTTGAGGCAGACCAGAAGATCGCGAACCAGGCGATCGACAACGTCAACCGCATCATGGACCGGATTTCGCCGGATAGTGCGTCGCCGCAAGGCATCGGCGACCGCGTCCAAGGTGCCGTGGACAAGGCGGTGGAGAGCGTGGGCGCACGCCGGGAGGAAATGGCGAAGCAGCAGTACGGCGCGATCCGGAAGATGGTCGGCGACGCGCCCGTTGTCGACTATTCGCGCACCCGGCAGGTTCTGCAGGACATCATCGGCGAGAACGCCGACGTCATTGGCGCGGACGCGCGGCGTGTCCGTTTGCAGGCGCAACGCATGCTGGACGAACTGAGCGGGAAGGATGGCTTCAGCCTGGATTCCGCCCGAAAGTCTCGCAGTTCCTACGGGGCAGCGGCCAGGGGGCAATCCAACCTGCTGAGCAACGTCGACCGCAATGTGAACAAGGCGTTTGCCAAGCGCATGTATGGCGCAATCAGCGATGACATCGACGCTGCAGGCCAGAGGCTGGACGAGGCTGCCGGATTTGGACAGAACGGGATCGTCCCGGAAGGTTCAACCGTGATGAAGCCCAGCGAGATGCTGAAGGCAGCCAACGACGAGTACCGCAACCACACTGACCTGCTCAGGAAGATCGAGCAGAGCCCCTTGCGCCGCCTCCTTGGCGACAAGCTGGATGTGGATGGCTTCACGTCCTATTCCCTGCCGCCGGAGACGGTCGTGCAGCGGATCAACGCGATGAAGCCCTCGGAACTGGCCCAGGTCCGCTACTTCATGGAGCGGAACGAGCCGGAGGTGTGGGGGCAGTACAAGCGCATGATCGTGGAGGACGCCCTGAGCGAGGCGCAGAGCGCGCCGGCCTCGGCTGGCGCGAACCATGTGCCGTTCAACGCCGGCGGATTCATCCGAGCCTTGGGGGGCGACAAGCCGGACAGGATCGAGCGCCTGAAGTCCACCTTCAACCCCGACGAAATGGAGGAAATCATGGACGCCCTCCAGGCAGCGCGGCGAATGGGCGACAAGTTCGGCACCAACTTCAGCGGCACCGGGGCCTACAACGAGGTGATGAATGCCTCGAACGGGTTCATTGACGCAATGAAGAACATGAGCCTCAAGGCGGGAGTGGCCACGGCGGCGCCTATCGCTGGCTTCAACAAGGTGGCCAGGATGATGGTGGACTCGAACGGTCGCAAGGCGCTGATCGAGCTGTCGAGGCTACCCCCCGGCTCTCGCCGGGCCAACGACCTGGCCGCCTACCTGGCCGCCACAGCAACCGCTGGGACGGACGATCCGTTGGAAATTGAGATCGTTGGCGGAACGCCGGAAAGCCGGGCAGGTCAGTAAAGGTTGACCATCAGGACGTAGGCAAGGATGCCTACGACCATGGCAATGCTTGCGGGGATGATGGGGCGGATGGTGGTGTGGATCTTCCACCATCCGGAGGCAGCCAGGACCAATCCCACCAACAAGCAAGCCAGCGCGCAAGCCATGGCCCATGCGACTGGCATGAGGGCCACCTTCCACCATGCAAACCCGCTCTCGCGGATTCGGATGGCCATGGTCACCGGGGCGGCAAGCGTCGCCCATGCGATGAACTTTGCCACGGTTCCCCTAAAGTGTTGCTGGACATACGCCCGCACGGTGAGTGGCGGCGCAAGCGCGGGAACAGTGCCCGCTCCCTTGGGTTCGTGGCTTTTCACAATGGGGTTACTCTGTGCGCGTCACGCAGCGGAAATGCAGCGTCGCGTCCGGCCAACCGCCGAAGGCACGCGCCTGCTTGGAGTCGGCCGCCATCGTCTGCATCACTTTGCCCTTCTGGGCGCAGAATTCAGCAGCCTGCTTGTAGTTCTTCTCCTGCATCTTTCCCGATGAAGAGAAGCCAGTCCGGCCTCTTGCTGCGATGTGATAGCCGTCAGGGCCATCGGGCACGATCCCGGAGTTCGAGACGCAGCCTGCGAGCGCGGCGCATGCAACAACGGTGAGAATTCTCTTAATCACTGAGCTTCCTTTCTGGTGGATGGTTTCCGGCAGCTGCCATGCCAGCTGCCTCGGCTGATGGGCCGGATGGTAGCACCCGGCCGCGTGGGGCGGCCGGAGCGGCTGGTCACCCCTAGAGGATGTCGAGCCATGCTTCCTGGGCCTGGCCGCGGCGGCGGGCGAGGGACACGGCATATGCGGCTGCGGCCTCGTGGGCCTGGTCAGCCATCGCGTCGAATGCCGGATTCAGATAAGAGCCGCCAATGGCTCGGGAAGCGGCGTGGGTGAAGATTGCGCGGACCAAGTCTTCATCGACGAGGACGTTTCCATCGTGTTCGGTGCTCATTGCCTTCTCCTTTGGCGCCCCGGCCAATCCAGGGCCGTCGGCATCGTAGCACCGTCCGTTGAAGGGGATCGGAGTGGGGGTAGGGTGGGGTCATGGAACCCATCCGACGCCCCGGCACTCGATTCGTCTGCTCCCTCAACGCAGAGGCGCAGCCCATATGGGAGCGCCTGAAGCGTGCTGCCGCGCGCAAGAATCCCAGGCAGGTCAAGAAGCAGAGCCGGGCTCTTCGACTCCAGGGCCATATACAAACTCGTACCCTTCAGCCCCAGGGCTGAACTGAAGGTGTTTCGGGTCTAGAGGAATGGTGACGCTGGGATATTCGTTGGCAGCGTCCGAGGCCCATTCCCAGACCAGATGGGGTATCCCCTCGATGTAGACCATGTCGCAGTTGGCGATGTTGTCCCCGATTCGGACCATCACCCGCCACACCTTCATTTCTTCCATGTCTGTCTCCGGTAGCTGATTGGCTGGGTCGCACCGCCAATCCTACCGGGGGCAGGCGCCTTCCGTTGAACCCGCCCGGCGCCCGGGCAGCATGGCCCCATCAACAGCAGGGGCCGGCCGTGAGCCAATTCGACGAGATCATTGACCGGGTCCTCTCCCATGAGGGTGGGTACGTGAACAACCCCCGGGACCCGGGCGGCGAGACCCAGTGGGGAATCAGCAAGCGGTCCTATCCCCAGCTGAACATCCGGGCCCTGACCCGGCCCGACGCCGTGGCCATCTACCGCCGCGACTTTTGGCAGCGGGTGAGCGGCGACCAGCTGCCAAGGGCCTTTGCATTCCAAGCGCTGGACGCGGCAGTCAACCATGGCATCGGCAACGCCGTCCGCTGGATTCAACGGGCTGCAGGCGTGGCGGACGATGGGATTATCGGACCTCGTACTTTGGCCGCAGTGGCTGAAGCCGATCCCGCCGACCTGGTGCTGCTCTTCAACGCCGAGCGCCTGGAGTTCTACGCCAAGCTGGGCACCTTCGATGCGTTCGGCAAAGGCTGGACGCGGCGCGTGGCCGGCAACCTGCGGTACGCCGCGCGGGACAACTGATGCCCGCGTCCAAGAAGCAGGCGAAGGTGTCGCCGATCAGCCAGCTGCAGGGCGTCCTGCTGGTGCTGGATAACCGAAGCGGCCGGCCAACGGCCGAGATGCTGGCCAATGTCCGCGAAATGGTCGGCGACGCCCTGTCGGTGATGCAGGAACCGGATCCGGTCAAACAGCGCATCGGGTTCGTTCTGCTGGCCATCCAGCAATCCACTGAGGTGAAGGTCAAGGTGGTGCGTGACAAACGCATCACCCGTGTGACCGTAATCGACCAGCCCCTGTACCACTGGGCGCTGGAGGAAATCCACGCATTGGCAGGTGCCGCATGACCTTCGCGACTCGAAATGTAGGGGCTGCCCGGTTCGGCCTGGCCGTTCTGCACGTCTTCCTGCTGGGCATGGCCATGGCGGCACTGCTCTATGTGAACGTGCCGGCGAACAACGAGAACGCCCTCATGCTGCTGATTGGAGCTCTGGTGGCAAACAACGGCGGCATCGGCAGCTACTACTTCGGCAATAACAGCAGGGCGCGCGGCCCTTCCGGAGGGTGAAATGAGTCCAACCGCGATCAAGATCGCTATCGGCGCTGCGCTGTTCGCGGGCTGGTCCGCCGGAATGTTTGGCGCCGGCTGGGCCTGGCGTGGCGACCGCGCCGAGGGCAAAGAAGCGCGGCAGGAGGCCGGCGCCGCCACCGCGCAGGTGCAGCAGGTCAACGACGTGCGCGCCACCGAACACACCCAGGCCGCTGCAGTGGCCGACATTGGAGTGAAGCATGAAGAAGACCGTACTGAGGCCGCGACCGTCCCTGCTGCTGTTGCTGCTGAGCTGCGCAGTGGTCAGCTCCGGCTGCGCGACGGGTGGGCAAGCTGCGAGATCCAGCGTCTGTCCGACGCTACCGCCGCCGCCATCGAACGTGATGCGGCCGCCGAGCGCCGAGAGAGCTTTGCGGGAGCTGTTGTTCGAGCCGGGCGTGACGCCGACGACCAGCTCCGAGCCTGCCAAGCCGTGATCGCTGCGGACCGCGCCGGGGGCGG
The DNA here is from genome assembly GCF_002893095.1 of Stenotrophomonas sp. VV52. Lineage (GTDB taxonomy): Bacteria > Pseudomonadota > Gammaproteobacteria > Xanthomonadales > Xanthomonadaceae > Stenotrophomonas > Stenotrophomonas aracearum. The sequence goes on from NZ_PKQQ01000002.1 coordinate 392,112, forward strand.
GTAATGGCCGGTAAGAAGATCCAGCTCAAGGACCAGCTCGGCCGGGTCATTCACCTCAACAGTGATGCGACCGACGGCGCGACGCTGGGCAAGAATCTCTACGGCGCCGATGGGAAGCTACTCACCGCAGACCAGATCATCAACCCGCCTGCGAGCAACCAGAGCGCCTCGGCCACGGTCTGGAAGCTGATCCGCGAAGTGCCGGCCAACATCCAGAAGCTGGCCAAGCTGGCCACCAACGGATTCGCGGTGCGGCAGGCCAGCGGGGAATGGGTGACGCGGTCGCTGCAGGCGGGCGTTGGGATCGACATCACCAACCCCGACAGCGATGCTGGCGACCCGACGATCAGCCTTGAGGACCTGCCCGACAGCGGCGTCGGCGCGGCGCTGGTCAAGATCACGCGGGACGGGAAGGGGAGGGTAGAGGGCACGCAGCCTGCGAGCACCACCGACCTGGCCGAGGGGTCTAACCTCTACTTCACCGACGCGCGCGCAGACGCGCGCATCACGGCGCAGAAGGGGCAGCCGAACGGGCTGGCAACGCTGGGCGCTGATTTAAGGATTCCCAGCGCCCAGCTACCCGCGATCGCGATCACAGAGACATTCGTCGTCGGCAGCCAGGCCGCGCAGCTGGCGCTGACCGCCCAGGAGGGCGACGTCGCCGTCCGCACGGATCTGTCGAAGTCCTACATCAAGAACAGCGGCACCAGCGGCACGATGAGCGACTGGACCGAGCTACTGGCGCCCAGCGGCGGCTCGGTTCTCAGCGTCAACGCCCGCACCGGCGCCGTGGTTGTCCCCGACTTCGTCATCAAGGCGACCGCACCAGTGGCGGGCGACTTTGGCCGAGCCATCATCGACGGCGACCGCTGGTTCAACAGCACGAGCGGAGTGGACTACATCCGCGTCGCTGGCGCCTGGGTGCACGACAACGCGGCAGCGCTGAGCAGGTACATGCCTGCCTACCTCGCCAACGGCTCGCCCTCGCCGGTGCCGCTCAACGCCGACGGCACCGTGCCTGCGTACCTGGCAAACGGCACCTCTTCACCCTTCGCGACGCAGGCCTGACATGGCAGACATCATTCCCCTGAAGTTCCTCAAGACCACCGGCGGAGCGGTGGTGGCGCCGTCGGAGCTGAATCCGGGTGACAGCATTCCGAGCGCGTACATCGGCGGCCTGATGGGCAGCAACATGCTTATCAACTGCGGCGTGCCGGTGATCAACCAGCGCGGGTTCGCTGGCGGCGCGCTTGCCGCGGGCGTGTATGGCTACGATCGCTGGAAGGCTGGCGCGGGCGGGTGCAACGTGACGATCAACGCCACGACAGGTCAGTTCACGCACACCAGCGGCCCGCTGGTTCAGGTCGTGGAGTCACCGGAGGCGGCGTGGGGAGTTCCGGTCACCCTGAGCGTTGAAAGCCCGTCTGGCGCAATTTCGGTGAACATCGGCGGCGCCACGGGTTCCATTACCGCCGGAGCGGGACGCCGCAGTGTCACGCTGACCCCGACGGGCACCGGCAACATGGTCGTGCAGCTCACCGCAACCGGCGTCACCTACAGCCAGCCGAGGCTCGAGCGAGGCGCGGTCATGACGGTGCCCGAGTACCGTAGCCCCGCAGCAGAGCTCATGCTTTGCCAGCGTTACTACGAAAAGAGCTACAACCAAGGCGCATCCCCCGGAGCGATAACCACGGCTGGCCGGGAGAGCCAGTTCTATGACAGAAACACCAGCGGGAACTCCTTCGGAACCTTCAGTTTCAAGGTGTCGAAGCGCAGCACCCCAGCGGTAACGCTCTACAACGACCAGAACGGCTCCCCGAACCAGGTGGCCAGCGTAAATGGTGTTGCACTCGCAGCGAGTGTGACGCAGCCGGGCGAACGGGGCGCATCATTCTTCTATTCGACCGCGGCCGGGCAGTGGGGTGCGAGTTTTCACTGGACAGCGGATGCGGAGCTTTGACCATGTATCAGCTCACCGAAGACCCTGATTTGATCTTGTGCCTCGCGACGGGGGCGACTATTCCTCGCGGGCACTACCTATGGCCAACGGAGTGGCTGCTCACCAACACGCCAGCGCCGATTCCGCCGCCGTACCTGCCAAACACCCCAGCCCATCACCGCGCCATCCGCGACGCGGCGTGGGCATGGATGGCAGCTGTAGTGCAGGAGCGCGGGTACGACAGTATCGAGAGCTGCTGCAGCTACGTGACCAGCGCCGTGCCGCGATACAAGGCAGAGGCGTTGGCGATGGTGGCGTGGCGCGATGCGGTGAACCAGACGCTGGAGCAGCTCGTCCTGAACCCGCCGGCCGGGGTCGATAGCTGGGAGGAAGTGCGCGCTCTTCTGCCGCAACCGGAGGCGTTTCCTTGGCCGGAAAAGGTCGATCTGCCGCTGGATGGTTCAGACGGCCCGATCCAACTGCCGCCGGCCTGACGCGCGCCTACGCCACCGGCTCCAGCAGCTGCTCGGTGTTGTTGCGCGGCGTGTTGACCGCGCGGCTGACCCGGTAGGCTTCCATCGCCGGCGGCGCGCTGGCCAGCAGCATGGCCATGGCGCCGTCGGCATCGGCCGTCATCCATTCCTCGGCCTGGTCCGGGTTGAGCCATACCGGCATGCGATCGTGGATATCGGCCGACACGCCGCTGCTGTCTCCGGTGATGACCGTGAAGGTGCCCAGGTTATCTTCGCCGAGCAGCTTGCTGGTGTCCTCCCATAGCCCGGCGGCCCATAGGGGCGTAGCCGCATGGATGAACCACGGGTCCTTCTTCCCGTCGTCCGGGTTGACCGACCACTCGTAGTAGCCGGCCATCGGGACCAGGCAGCGGCGCGCCTTGAACGCGCTGCGGAAAGCCGGCTTGGTGGCAACCGTCTCGATGCGGGCATTGATGGTCGAGCCCTGCAGGCCCTTCGCCTTCGCCCAGAACGGGAGCAGGCCCCAGGCCAGCCGCTGCGCCACCAGCCCTTCGCCACGGTCCAGCACCACCGCGGCGCGCTGCGTCGGCGCGAGGTTGTAGCTGGCGGGCAGGGACAGCAGGTCGCCTACCAGCTGGGGGAAGCCCAGGCTGGCGGCGTCTCGGATCGGGGTCTGGACGAATCGGCCGCACATGGCCAGACCATACTCCAGCCGACCTGGCCGGCCGTTGGCATGCCCTTCACCGGGTCGTTCTCATCGCCTGAGCCGGAGCAGGAGTAGGCTGCGGCCATGGACATCACTGACCCAAAGCCGACCCGGCCAGACCCCACGAAGATGGAGCCCACCCTGGGCCACCTGCTGCTCCCGCCGGACCCGCGCACACCGGAGGAAATAGCCGCTGCGTCGCGGAAGGAATCAGCGCGGCGCAAGGGCCGGGGGCGCGGGAAGTGGTGGGAGAAGGGCGCTCCGCAATGAAATCGGGCCTGCGTCGGATCAATGACTTACAGACCAAGACGCAGCTGCGAATGCGGAGCGGGTATACGGGCAAAACCCTTGTGGCAGTAGTGGCCTTCCGGAGACTTTTAATCTTTTGGTCGATGGTTCGAATCCATCACGGCCCACCAATTGCATCAACGACTTAGGCGCCCGATGGGCGCCTTTTTTGTGGGTTTGGATGAGAAGGGCAGGTAGCCAATGCGGCCAAGGCGGCATCGACACGATGTCCTGCGGCTTGGAGCTCGTAGCCAAAGACGGTGGTGGTTGAATGCGCCAGTGCGCGTTGATGGGTGATGGCAGCAACCAGGTCGCCAATCGCCAGGTCCCGCTTGCTTGCGGATGCGATGGGTGCCATGCGGGACGTTAGCGCAGAAGCCAGTATCTGCTGCGCGTGCGCAAGTCCGACCACCCTTTCGTATGGTGGCAGGACCGACGCCAGCTCAGCGCGGGACGTGAGCTGTGCCACCAGCGTTGCGGGATCCATTCAGTAGCTCCTTAGCGACGAAAGCGCACGAATGCGCGTTTGGCCAGATACAGCAGGTGGCCGGTGAGCCCCTGGTCCTGTGCTTTGCGCAGGGCGGTGTTCTCGGCATAGAGCGAGCGTATGTGGTCGTCCCGCTGCCGGATCAGGCTCTGAAGCTCACTGACATCAGCGCCATCAAGCACTCGGCCAGCGGCAATGCGTTCCGGCAACTGGCGCTTCACGTACAAGGTAGTGTGTCGGTCGGCAATCTCATCCTGCGGTCGGTCTCTTGTGTAGAAGTAAAGCGCAATCGACCGCCTGCTGCGATTTGCCTGGTCGGCTGGCAGCTGGATCGCGTTGAAGCCATGCCAGGAGCGTTCGGACGTTTCGAAGATGACGCAGCGGTTGAGCAGGGGAGAAATGGAAACCTCCGGGCGGGGCGATGCATGCGGGTCGGAAAACAACTCAAAGCAGCCACCCCACTGCGCGTCCCAGTCTCGATTTAGGTATACCAGCAGGTTCAATCGCCGGTGCCACCGCTCGCTGGGGTGGTAGTTGAAGTCCACGTGGGGATCCAGGCTCATTCCCGTGTGGTTCTCGTGGGTCCCGCCCCCGAGGTAAAACGGGTCGTACAGAAGGGCATCAATACCGGTGATCTTCGATAGAAGGTTGAGAAATTTCGGGGACTGGATTGCCTCATCCAACTGCCGAAACGCCGGCCCCAGCTCACGGATATTTTCAAGCGTGGACTTGCCGCCGGGAAGACCGTTGTCGCCCACATGGTTGCCCTGCTCAAACGCAGGAAACTCGGTGGACAGCCTTTCCGCAAACTCCTGTGCGAAGAAGTCGTCCATAACGATGTGCGGAAACGGCGCTGCGACACTGAAGCATTGGGCGAGCGAATCCGCGTTGGCAGTGATTTTCGGACTGAGGATGGTGGGCGCATTCAACTTGTTCATGGTTCACGGATCCGACTCTGTATGACGTGGTTGCCAATCTTCAAGAGCGGCTTCTCAACGCACTTGTGTACTGCCAGCGCCGTTATCCACGACGCAATGAACATGATGATGAGGAGCATCGTGTTGCCGGTGACTGTTCCAGTCACGTCCAAGCCTGATCCGAGACGGGAGACCAGAGACAGCACGAACAGATGGGTCAGATAGAGCGAGTAGGAGGCATCGCCAAGTTGCACCAGGACTTTTGGCGCAACAGCCTTTCCGTCAGCCTCCAACCTTGCTAGCCCCGCTATCAAAAGCGTTGCTGGGAGTCCGAACGCTAGCGTTCGTACTCCATCGGATTGACCATGCCCGGGAGCGTCCAACAGCAGAAATCCTGCGGCAATCATCCAGGCAATCCCCGAGGCTATTGCGGGTATCGCCAATACGCTCGGCAACCTTCGCCAGTGAAGCCCGACCAGCGCCCCTGCGATGAACTGGATGCTGAGAGGGCTGGTCAGTAGTGATATCCATGGGCCATGGGCTGGGACTGCCTGCAGAAAAAGGAGCACGAGTGCCCAGCCCAGGAGGGCCTTGTGAATTGCTGCTCGCGAACCGAATGCCAGACCGAGTGCGGCCATTGCGTAAAAGAAGATTTCGTAGCTCAGGGTCCATCCAACGGCAAGCAGCGGTCCGCCTGCTTGTGGAATCATGAGTAGCGAGTCAAGCAGGCTCTTGTTCTCGAACTTGCTGCTTAATGCGTTTGGATGAAGTGTGAGCACGGCGGCGATTGCCAGGGTGCACAGCCAGTACAGGGGCACAATTCGTACGGCGCGTCGACACAGGAACTGAACGGCGAACGTTGCGCTGCCAAATTTCCCTGCCGTTATCCTGGCTATGATGAAGCCAGAGATGACGAAGAAGACGTCAACGCCGGCGTACCCGTAGTGAGCAGGCCCGCCGAGCACGGAGACTCCGCCTCCATGCACGTCTTCGGCGTGTACCATGTGATAGATGACGACCGCGAGGGCTGCAGCGGCGCGCAGCATCTGAATGCCGCGCAGCGGGCGCGCGAGCCCCGCGCTGTTGGCGGAGGTTTGTGCAGGGCTTGTCTCTCCCTCATGTCGATGACTCATCCACTTTCTTCCGGAATCGCATGCCGCAGGTCACGCTGTGCTGCGGATGGTGGCGCTCGCGTGCAACGTCGGAAACGGGGGCTGACGCATCTGACTTCGCTGCAGAAGCTAAACCGGTGGCGGGCAGTGGTGCGTGGTTGAATGGCCGGAAGGGCATTTTTCCCGTGAGTTGGCGTAAATGCCCCATCCGTCTGGCGGGTGCGTCAGGTGCACGGGTGATGATGGACTTTCAGCCACGCAGGGCGTGGCTCTACCGGCGGGTATGACCGCTCGCCTTCCGTGCATCGGCTTTATACGCCGTCTCGGCGTCAATTGGCGCACACTGGCTTGGTCCGTTTTGACTGCAGTGGAGCTGCCATGAATCGTTTTGTCCTGATCGGCCTCGGTGCGCTTGCGCTGGCGGCCTGTAAGCCCGCCCCGACCGACCCGGTGGCGCCGGCGCCCGCTGCGCCGACCAATGAGTCGCCGAAGCCGGTGGCGACTACTGAAACGCCTAGCGCTGCGGCCGCTGGGCAAGGCCCGTCGTTCGATTGCGCGAAGGCCGCGTCCGATGCGGAGAAGGCGGTCTGCGGTGACGCCCGTCTGTCGGCGCTGGATCGCGAGCTGGCCGCGTTGTACAAGGCTGCGCAGACCGGTCCGGGCGAGCTGGACATTGCCGCCGAGCAGCGGGGCTGGATCAAGGGCCGTGATGCCTGCTGGCAGGCGGTAGATGCCAACCGGTGTCTGGTCGAGTCCTACCAGACCCGTATCGTGGAGCTGCGCCTGTCCTCGTCATCGGCGCCGGCCGCGAAGGCGGTGCAGTACACCTGTGACGATGCCAGCAAGCCTTTGTCGGTGGTATTCCACAACGAACTGGACCCGCAGGTTGCGGTGGTCCGGTTGGGGCGCGACCAGGCGATTACGTTTGCTGCGCCGTCCGCCAGTGGCGCTCGCTATACGCGCGAGGGCGTGGAGTTCTGGGAACACCAGGGCGAGGCGACGCTGGACTTCTACGGCACGCGGTTGAGCTGCAAGGTCGGGGGCTGAACCTTCACCGTGGAGCCGGGCAGAGCCCGGCTCTACGTCCGGAGCGCGCCACTCAGCGTACGCGGTGGTAACGCACTTCGTTTTGGCGATCGCCCACTTCGGTGGTGACGAAGCCGTCGCGGCTCTGGCTGATGTCGAAGACGCTGTTGCCGACGTTGAGCTGGCCGCCGTTGACCCAGCCGGACAGGTTCTGGCCGCGGGCCTGCGCGCTCATGCGGCCATCGGATTCGATCCGCATGCGGATGTCGGCGTTGTACATCGGGTTGTAGCCTTCGAATTCCCCGACCATCCACTGCGGCACGTAGGAGTTGTGGCGTGCGCCCTGGTAGTTGTCGTCGTCGTAGCGCTGGTCGTCCTTGTTGGCGTTGTGCACCAGTGCACCGAGGATCGCGGCGCCAATCAGTACGCCAGCGGCCACCTTGGCATCGTGGTTGCCGTCGTCGTGGTCATTATGCCGGTCGTTGTTGCTGACCCGGAACGAGGCGCGGCAGCCGTCGTCGACCCATACATTGCGGCGGTCGTAATCCCAGCTGCGGCCCTGGCGGCAGTCGGCGCCGGAGAGCTTGCGGTCCAGGGTCACATAGCCGGCATACGGCAATGAACAGGACTGATAGCGGTTGTCGCGGCTTTCGCAGGTGACGAAGTCGTCGGCGCGCGCGTCAGTGAGGGTGGCCAGCAACAACAAGGGAGTGCCCAGCAGCAATCGGGTCTGCATGTTCGGGGAGTCCGGCAAGGGTGGCGGGTGGCATGGTGTCACCGCCACGATGCGCAGCCCTTGATGAAATCCTGATGAAACCGCCTCAGGCGGCGCGGTCGACCTCGTGGTCGCCGAAGCAGGCGCGGATGGCGTCCAGCAGTTCGCTCATGGTGTACGGCTTGGGCAGGAAGTGGATGCCCGGGGCCAGCTGCGGGGTGACCCGGTCCGGCTGCAGGCCGGAGGTGACCAGCACCGGCAGGCTGGGGAACTGCTGGCGGATGCGGTGGGCGGCCTCGATGCCGCTCAGGCCGCCCAGGCAAACGTCGGTGAACACCAGGTCGAAGCGCTCGCCGGCCTGGAGCAGGCCGAGTGCGGCTTCGGCGGTGCTGACCGCGGCCACTTCGCAGGCTTGGCTTTCCAGCGCCATGCGGCTCAGTTCGCGGGTGTCTTCGGTGTCTTCGATCAACAGCACGCGCGGTTCTACATGGCGCTTGGACAACAGCATGACGCGGATTTCCCTGGCAGGACGGGTGGAGTGGCGCGGCAGTATGGGGAGGCGAAGGTGAGCGGGCCGTGCAAATGGTGTTGCGCATTCGTGGCGTTGTTGCCAACCGGTCAGGTAGGCCACGTTACAGTCGCTTTCTGACCCCGAATGGAGCCAAAACCGATGCAATGCCCCGTCTGTACGACCCAAGCGCTGGTGATGTCCGAGCGCCAGGGCATCGAAATCGATTACTGCCCGCAATGCCGGGGCGTGTGGCTGGACCGCGGTGAGCTGGACAAGATCATCGAGCGCTCGGTGGGTGCCGCTGCACCGGCGCCGGCTCGTGCGGCCGCGCCGCCGCCGCAGCAGGAATACGTGCAGCATCGCGATACCCGCCACCTGGGCCAGCAGCACCATGGCGATGGCCATGGGTATCGCAAGAAGAAGAAAGAGAGCTTCCTGTCGGACCTGTTCGATTTCTGACCGCTGCGGCGGTGTCCGCGCCGGTCCCGCTCAGGGCCGGCACAGGATGAATTCCAGGTCGCGGCTGTCGCCCACCGGGAATTCATAGGTGCCTACCTGCTGGCATCCATAGCGTGCGTAGAAGCGCTGCGCGCCGTAGTTTTCCGACCAGACGCCGACCCACAGGGTGCGCCGCTGCGGCTGGTCCAACCATGCCAGGAAGGATTCCATCAAGCGGGCGCCGTGGCCGCCGCTTTGATGGCTGGCCAGGACGTATAACCGTTTTAGTTCGATGTCGCCTTCCTGCGCGTCTGCGTGCGGAAGGGTGTTGGGGCCTGCGGCGAGGTAGCCGATGGGGTGGGCGTCGTCGAACAGCAGCCATGCGGCGCTGCGTGGGTCTTCGAGTTCCCGACGTTGCGGTTCGGGGGAGTAGTGCGCGTGCAGGAACGCCGAGAGATCCTCCGGCGGGTAGGAGTCGCCGAAGGTTTCGGTGTAGGTGGTGATGGCGAGTGCGGAGAGCAGATCGGCGTCAGCGGGGATTGCACGGCGGATGTGCGGCGTCATGGAGGTGGAATTGAAGCGCGGTGCCGCAGCTTACGCCGATCTGGCACCGCGAAGCCACGCAGGGCGTGTCTCTACCGACGTTCTGCCTCAGAACCAGAGGCGGACGCCGGCTACCCAGCGGGTATCTCGGGTGTGTTCGCCTGCGGCCTGGTGGTAGTCCGCCGTGTCGCCGAACAGGCGTTCGTGGGTGATGCCGATGTACGGCGCGAAGCGGCGGCTGAACTCGTAGCGCAGGCGCAGGCCGGCCTCTACCTTGTTCAGGCCCGTGCCTATGCCGTGCTCCGGTTCGTCCTTGGCGGCGAGGGTGGCTTCCACCAGCGGCTGCAGGATCAGGCGGTTGGTGAGCAGCAGTTCGTATTCGACCTCCAGGGTGGCCGCCAGCTGGCCGCCGTCGCCGGCGTAGGCGGTGGCGGAGGTTTCGAACTTGTACGGGGCCAGGCCCTGGATGCCGAGTGCGGCCCAGGTTCGGGACTCGGCCGGACGGAGATCCTGCTTCACGCCTACCAGTACGTCCCACCATGGCGACACACTGCGCCCGTACAGCACTTCCAGGTCAGACGATTCGGTGCGACCGCCGCTGCGTTCGCCTTCGCTGCGCAGCCACAGGCGGTTGATGTTGCCGCCGACCCAGCCGCTGGCTTCCCATGCCTGGCCGCTGCCGTGCTGGCCGTCCCAGTGTTCCAGGCGGTTGACCAGCAGCAGGCTGTGGATCTCCGGTGCGTGTTCCATCGCGCCGTGGTCAATGGGCGGGAACGCGGCGGCGCGATCGGCGTCGGTGACGGCCGGAATGGGTTCGCGCGGCGTGGAGGGGGCAACCGCGTGACCCATGGCGGCATGGTCCATTTTTGAATGGTCCATTGTCGAATGATCGACCGGTGCCTGCGTATCCTGCGATGCAGCTTCGCCATGGTTGTGCGTTTGCGCCCATGCCGGCGCTGCCAGCGCAACCAGCAGCGCAGCGCTCAGCACCTGCGGGGTGAGGAATCGAATCGTGCTCATTCTTCAATCCTCACTTCGCGCATCATGCCCGCTTCCATGTGGTACAGCAGGTGGCAGTGGTAGGCCCAGCGGCCGAGTGCGTCGGCGCGCACGCGGTAGCTGCGGCGGGTGCCGGGTGGCATGTCGATGGTGTGTTTGCGCAGGTGGAAGTCGCCCTGCGCATTCTCCAGGTCGCTCCACACCCCGTGCAGGTGGATGGGGTGCTGCATCATGGTGTCGTTGACCAGCACGATGCGCATGCGCTCACCGTAGTTCAGGCGCAGCGGTTCGGCGCTGGCGAAGGGAATACCGTCGAACGACCAGCTGAACTTTTCCATGTGCCCGGTGAGGTGCAGTTCCACTTCGCGCGACGGTTCGCGACCGTCGGGATCCTCGAAAAGGCTGCGCATGGCGCCGTAGGTCAGCACCTGGCGGCCGTTGTCGCGCAGCCCGATGCCGGGGTCGTCCAGCTTGGGCTCGGTGGCCATGCTCTGCATGTCGACCAGGGGGTTGCCGTTCTCGCTGGGCGCGTGGCGCGGCGCCTTGCTGCTACCCTGCGCGCTGCCGTGGCCGGCGTGGCCCATGTTCGCGCCGCAGCCGCCTTCCATGCCTTTCATGTCGTGGCCCATGTCGTGGCCCATGTCGCTCATCGTCAGCAGCGGGCGCGGGTCGCGCGCGGGGATCGGCGCCTGCAGGCCGTGGCGCACGGCCAGGGTGCCGGCGGCGTAGCCGGTGCGGCCCATGTCCTGGCAGAAAAGGGTGAAGGCATCCTGGCCGGTCGGTTCTACGATCACGTCGAAGGTCTCGGCCGGTGCGATGCGGAATTCGTCGATGCTGACCGGGTGGATGTACTGCCCGTCGGCGGCGACCACGGTCATCTTCAGGCCGGGAATGCGCACGTCGAAGTAGGTCATCGAGCCGCCGTTGATGAAGCGCAGCAGGACCTTTTCGCCGCTGCGGAACAGCCCGGTCCAGTTGCCCGCCGGCGTGGTGCCGTTGAGCAGGTAGGTGTAGGTGTGCGCGTTGATGTCGGAGATGTCGGTCGGCGTCATCCGCATCCGGCCCCACATGCCACGGTCGGCGGCGGCGGCGGACCAGCCGTCGCGGCGCACGTCGCGCAGGAAGTCGGGCAGGGTGCGCTTGTAGTAGTTGTCGTGCTCGGCCAGCTTCTTCATGCGCCGGAACAGCGCGCCGGGGTCCATGTCGGTCCAGTCCGAGAGCAGGATCACGTGTTCACGGTCGTACCGGTACGGCGCCGGCTGAAGCGGGTCGATGATCAGGGCGCCGTACAGCCCGGCCTGTTCCTGGAACATGGAATGGCTGTGATACCAGTAGGTGCCGGACTGCTTCAGCGTGAAGCGGTACTGGTAGGCCTCGCCCGGGGCGATGCCGTTGAAGCTCAGGCCCGGCACGCCGTCCATGTTGGCCGGCAGCAGGATGCCGTGCCAGTGGATCGAGGTCGGGTGGCCCTGCAGCGTGTTGGCCACGCGCACGTTGACGGTGTCGCCTTCGCGCCAGCGCAGGATCGGCGCCGGCAGGCTGCCGTTGACGGTGATCGCCGGACGGGTGCGCCCGGTGAAATTGGCCAGCGATTCACCAATGCTGAGCTGGAACTGCTCGCCGGTGAGGACCTGCGGGGCGGTGGCCACGCGTGGGCCGGCATTGGCCAGCGCACGCGACGGCAGGGCGGCACCGGCCAGGCCGGCGACCACGCCGCCAGCGGCCAGGCCCTGCACGAACAGGCGCCGTGACGGCAGCGGCGGGGCGCCCGCGCCGGGGAAAGAGGGGTGGGACATTGCAACTCCGGATCCAAAGGGCACGCACAGGTGCCGACAGGACGCGCGTGCATCAGCACGGCATCGCGTTACGCAGGCGTTCGTGGTGAACGCGCGCTCAGGCGATGGGAGGGCGGGTGATCCGGTCCAGCGGCAGGCTGGGCAGGCGGGCGGACGCGACCGGCAACGGCGCCTGGAACAACGGCGGTGGGATCGGAAGCCACGCGATCTGCGCGGTCAGGCTGGGCTGCTGGGCGCAGTTGCGCAGGCAGTCCTTGATCTTGCAGTGTTCGCTGTCTTCCGGGCCGTGGTGGTCTGTCCCGGTGGGGGCGGTGGGCACGGCTGCGTGGCCTTCGCCATGGCAGGGCGGCGCGGCGGCCTGCGGTGCTGCGGGCGCTTGTGCCATTTCCAGCACCATGGGCCCGGCCATGGCCGCGTTCAGCCCGTTGAGCAACAGGCTGAGCATCAAGACCACGCGCAGGAGCAGGCCACCGGCAGACATGGGCGCCACCTTACCGGCAACGCGGTGCGTGCGCACCCCTGCCTGAACGGCCGGTTCAAGTCTGGACGTGGGTCTGGCAGGGCGCAGCGGCATCAGCCCTCTTCGCGGACGATTTCTACCAGCCGCTCGCCGTAACGGGACAGCTTGGTGCCGCCGATGCCGCCGACCCGTCCCAGCGCGTCGATGCTGGTGGGGCGTTGTTCGGCGATGTTGCGCAGGGTGCTGTCGTGGAAGATCACGAAGGCCGGCACGTTCTGCTCGCGGGCCAGCTCGGCGCGCAGTCCGCGCAATGCGTTGAACAGGGCCAGGTCCTGCGGCAGCACGGACAGCCCGGTGCGCTGGCCGCTGCGCTCGCGCTCGCGGGTCTTGGGGCTTTCGCGGCGCATCATCACCTTGCGCTGTCCCTTCAGCACCTGGCGGCTGCCGTCGGTGAGGCGCAGGCCGCCGTAGGCGTCGCTGTCCACTTCCAGCAGGCCGGCCGCGACCAGCTGGCGGAACACGCTGCGCCAGGTGCGCGAATCGAGGTCCTTGCCGATGCCGTAAGTGCTCAGTTCGGTGTGCCCGAACTGGCGGATCTTGTCGTTCTCGCCGCCGCGCAGGATGTCGATCAGGTGGCCCACGCCGAAGCGCTGGCCGCTGCGGTAGACGCAGCTCAGTGCCTTCTGCGCGGCCACGCTTGCATCCCAGGCGTCCGGTGGCTGCAGGCAGTTGTCGCAGTTGCCGCAGGGCTGTGGGTAGGTCTCACCGAACCCGGCCAGCAGTACCTGGCGCCGGCACTGCATGGATTCGCAGTAGCCCAGCAGGTGGTCGAGCTTGGAGCGCTCCAGCGCCTTGCGCTCTTCGCCGGCTTCGGACTGCTCGATCATCTGCTTGAGCAGCACCACGTCGCCCAGCCCGTAGCAGAGCCAGGCCTCGGCCGGCTCACCGTCGCGGCCGGCGCGGCCGGTTTCCTGGTAGTAGCCTTCCATCGACTTGGGCAGGTCGGTGTGCGCGACGAAGCGCACGTCGGGTTTGTCGATGCCCATGCCGAAGGCGATGGTCGCGCACATGACGATGCCGTCCTCGCGCAGGAAGCGGCGCTGGTTGGCGGCGCGCACCTCGGCCGGCAGCCCTGCGTGGTAGGGCAGGGCGTTCATGCCCTCTTTGCAGAGGAATTCAGCGGTTTCCTCGACCTTGCGCCGCGACATGCAGTACACGATGCCGGCTTCGTCGCGGTGCCCACGCAGGAAGTCCAGCAGCTGGCGCTTGGCGTTGTCCTTCTGGACCACGGTGTAGCGGATGTTGGGACGGTCGAACGAGCTGACGAAGTGCTGGGCGTTGGTCAGGTCCAGTCGTTCGGCGATTTCACGCTGGGTCGGCGGGTCGGCGGTGGCGGTCAGCGCGATGCGCGGCACGTCCGGCCAACGCTCGTGGAGCACGGTGAGCTGGCGGTATTCGGGGCGGAAATCGTGGCCCCACTGCGAGACGCAATGCGCTTCGTCGATCGCGAACAGGGCGATCCGGCTGCGCGCCAGCAGCGACAGGAAGCGGCCGGTCAGCAGCCGCTCGGGCGCGACGTACAGCAGTTCCAGTTCCCCGGCGGCCAGTTCGCGCTCGACCCGAGCGGCGGTTTCGGCGTCCAGGGTCGAATTCAGGTACTCGGCACGCACGCCGAGCTGGCGCAGGGCTTCGACCTGGTCCTGCATCAGCGCGATCAGCGGCGAAATGACGATGCCGGTGCCGTCGCGCAGCAGGGAAGGGACCTGGTAGCACAGCGACTTGCCGCCGCCGGTGGGCATCAGGACAAGCGCGTCGTTACCGGCCGCGACATGCTCGACGATCGCCTGCTGCGGACCGCGGAAATCGTCGTAGCCAAAGATGCGGTGCAGCAGTTCGTGCGCGGGGCGGGAAGACATCGCGCTAGTTTAGCGCGCCGAGGCCGCCGATCCCGTAGGAATTCGCCGCGAGGCGGTGCGGGGGACCCCGTAGTGCCGGCCGCCGGCCGGCTCCAGGCGATGCCGGGCACCGCGTGGAGCCGGCCAGCGGCCGGCACTACCAGGGGGCCGATCAGGCCAGCAGGGACCGCAACATCCAGGCGTACTTCTCGTGGGTCTGCAGGCGCTGGGTCATCAGGTCTTCGGTCGGGGCGTCGTCGGCGTCGTCGGCCACGTCCAGCACCTTGCGGGCGGTCCGGCACACGGCCTCGTTGGCAACCACCAACTGGCGTACCATTTCACGCCAGTCGGCGCTGTTGGTCAGGCCCGGTTCCTCGGCGATCGAGGTCAGGGCGGCGAACTCGCGGTACGAGCCGGGGGCGTTGAAGCCCAGGGCGCGGATGCGCTCGGCCACGTCGTCCAGGGCCGCCCACTGCTCGGTGTACTGGGTTTCGAACATGACATGCAGCGAGTTGAACATCGAGCCGGTCACGTTCCAATGGAAATTGTGGGTCTTCAGGTAGAGCGTGAACGCGTCCGCCTGGAAGGCCGCCAGCCCGTCGGCAATCTTCTTGCGATCGCCCACCTTGATCCCGATATCGATGTTCGGGGCCGAGGGCGCCGCCGGCAGGGACGCGGCCGAGGCAGCCAGCTTCTGTTTGGTGGCCTTGGGCTTGGCCGGGGACTTGGTCTTCGCCATGGGGGAGTTCCTCTTCGTGGAGTGGATGGTCTTCACAATAGATCAGACTAACCTTCAGTAGTACTCATACGTATTAAACGATTCGATTGATGACAGCTATCAAACAACCTGCCGCTTCGTCCTTCTCTTCGCAGCAGGCCGCCATTGACGGGGCCATGAGCCGGGACCGCGGTCGTCTGCTCGGCCTGCTCTCGCGCCTGCGCGCCAAGCCGGCCGATGCGGGCGTTGCGGCGGCCTTCGAACAGGCGCTGCAGGCCTCGGTACAGCGGCGCCAGGCGCGGGCGCAGAACCTGCCATCGATCACTCTGGACGACAGCCTGCCGATTGCGCGTGAAGCCGAGCGCATCACCGCGCTGATCCGCGACCACCAGGTGGTGGTGATCGCCGGCGAAACGGGCTCGGGCAAGACCACCCAGCTGCCCAAGCTGTGCCTGGCCGCAGGGCGCGGCGTGGCCGGCATGATCGGCTGCACCCAGCCGCGACGGATTGCCGCACGTGCGGTAGCCACGCGCGTGGCGCAGGAACTGCATTCCGAGCTGGGTACCACCGTCGGCTACCAGGTGCGCTTCACCGACCGGGTCGGCGATGACACCCGCATCAAGTTCATGACCGACGGCATCCTGCTGGCAGAAATCAGCAGCGACCGCTGGTTGTCGCAGTACGACACGCTGATCGTCGACGAAGCGCACGAACGCAGCCTCAACATCGACTTCCTGCTGGGCTACCTCAAGCAGCTGCTGCGCAAGCGCCCGGGCCTCAAGCTGATCGTCACCTCGGCGACCATCGACACTTCGCGCTTCGCCCAGCATTTCGACGATGCTCCGGTGATCAGCGTGGAAGGCCGCACCTTCCCGGTGGAAGTGCGCTACCGCCCGCTGGAAGGCGAGGGCGGCGGTGATGCGGACGGCGGCCGCGACGGCGAACGCACGGTCAACGATGCGGTGGTGGCCGCGGTGGACGAGATCACCCGCAGCGATCCGCGCGGTGACATCCTGCTGTTCTTCCCGGGCGAACGCGAGATCCGCGACGCGCACCAGGCGCTGGAGCGACGCAAGTACCGCGAAACCGACGTGCTGCCGCTGTATGCGCGGTTGTCGGTGAAGGACCAGGACGAAGTCTTCAACCCGGGCAGCAGGCGCCGTATCGTGCTGGCCACCAACGTGGCCGAAACCTCGCTCACGGTGCCGCGCATCCGCTACGTGATCGACCCCGGCCTGGCCCGGGTCAAGCGCTACAGCCCGCGCCAGAAGCTGGACCGCCTGCATATCGAGGACATCTCGCAGGCCAGCGCCAACCAGCGCAAGGGCCGCTGCGGGCGCGTGTCCGAAGGCATCTGTTACCGCCTGTACTCGGAAGCGGACTTCCAGTCGCGCGCCGAATTCACCGATCCGGAAATCCGCCGCTCCAGCCTGTCCGGGGTGATCCTGCGCATGCTGCAGCTGGGCCTGGGCCGGATCGAGGACTTCCCGTTCCTGGAGGCGCCGGATGAGCGCGCCATCGCCGACGGCTGGCAGCAGCTCGGCGAACTGGGCGCGGTGGATGCCGAGCGCCGGCTGACCCCGATCGGGCGGCAGATGGCGCGGCTGCCGGTGGACGTCAAGCTGGCGCGCATGCTGGTGGCCGCGCAGGCGCAGGGCTGCCTGCGGCCGATGCTGGTGATCGCCTCGTTCCTGGGCATCCAGGACCCGCGCGAGCGGCCGCCCGAGGCCCGCACCGCCGCCGACAACGCGCATGCGCTGTTCGCCGACGGGCGCTCCGAATTCGTCGGCGTGCTGCGCCTGTGGGAAGGCTATCGCAAGGCCCACGAAGACCTTACCCAGTCCAAGCTGCGCGGCTGGTGCGAGCGCCATTTCCTCGGCTTCCTGCGCATGCGCGAATGGCGCGAGCTGCATCGCCAGCTGCGCGTGCTGTGCGAGGAGCTGGGCTGGAACGAAGAGCCGGTGGACAGCGCGATGGCGCCGCTGCTGGCCGGTTCGTCGGCGCCGGCCCCGGTACGCGATGACGCGGCCAAGGCCAAGGCCACCCGCGGCCAGCAGCACCGCGCCGCGCGGCTGGCTCGTGAGGGCAAGAGTGAAACGCCGCCCGTCGCTGCGCCCGCCGCTGCGCCAGCACCGGCCGAAGATGCCCGTTCCGGTTTCAGCGAACGCGTGCGCGCCAACGCTTACCAGACGCTGCACCGCGCGTTGATCGCCGGCCTGCCCACCCAGGTCGGCCACCGCAGCGACAAGGGCGATTTCCTGGCCCCGCGCCAGCGACGTTTCCTGCCGTTCCCGGGCTCGGTGATGGCCAAGCGCCCGCCGCCGTGGCTGCTGGCCGCGACCCTGCTGGACACGCAGAAGGTGTGGGGCCTGACCAACGCCGCGATCGAGCCGGACTGGGTCATTGCCGAACTGCCGCACCTGCTGCTGCGCAAGCATTTCGACCCGCACTGGTCGCGCGCGCAGGGCCAGGTGCTGGCCTCGGAACAGATCAGCCTGTTCGGGCTGGTGCTCGCCCCGAAGAAGCCGGTGCATTACGGCCGCATCGCCCCGGGCGAAGCGCACGACATCTTCGTGCGCCAGGCGCTGGTGAGCGGTGAGATCAACACCCGCGCCAGCGTCATCGCCGACAACCTGAAGGTGCTGGAACAGGCGCGCGAGGAAGAGGCCAAGCTGCGCCGCGCCGGTATCGTCGCCGATGAAGACTGGCAGGCCCGCTGGTACCTGGACCGGATTCCGGCCGAGATCCACTCGGCCACCGGCCTGGATGCGTGGTGGAAGGGCCTGGCCCCGGAAAAACGGCGCGCGCTGGCCTGGTCGCTGGGCGATCTTCTGCCCGGCGAGGGCAGCGATGCCGAGCGGTATCCGAAGTACCTGCCGCTGGGCGACGCGCGGCTGGCGCTGCATTACCGCTTCGAGCCGGGTAGCGAGGATGACGGCGTCAGCCTGGACGTGCCGCTGCACCTGCTCAACGCGCTGGACCCGGCACGGCTGTCGTGGCTGGCGCCGGGCTTCGTGGCCGACAAGGCGTCGGCGCTGATCCGCAGCCTGCCCAAGGCGATGCGGCGCAACTACGTGCCGGCGCCGGACTTCGGCCGTGCCTTCGCCGAGGCGTTCCCGGCGCCGACTGCGGACGACCTGCGTGGTGAGCTGGCGCGCTTCCTGTCGCGCGCGACCGGCGCGCAGGTGAGTGCGCTGGACTTCGACGAAACCGCGCTGGACGCGCACCTGCGCATGAACCTGCGCCTGCACGATGCGCAGGGCAAGCTGCTGGCCGCCTCCCGCGACCTGGACGCGCTGCGCGCGCGCTTCGGCGAGCAGGCCGGCGATGCGTTCGCGCAGCGCGCCGGGCGCGCACTCGCCGCCGAAGGGCTGCGCGAGTTCCCGGCCGCCGCGATCCCGCTGCAGGTGCCCGGCGAAGCCGGCGTGCCGGCCTATCCGGCGCTGGTGGATGCGGGCGAGACCGCCTCGCTCCGGATCTTCGCCGACCGCAATGAAGCGCTGGAACAGCATCCACGCGGCGTGCGCCGCCTGCTGGAGATCGCGCTGGCTGACAAGGCCAAGCAGGCGCGCAAGCAGCTGCCGGTGCCGCCCAAGACCGGGCTGCTGTATGCGGCGATCGAATCGCAGGAACGCCTGCGCGGCGACCTGGTCGATGCAGCGATGAATGCCGTGCTGGCCGAGGGCCTGGGCGAGCTCCGCGATCCGGGTGCGTTCGCCAAACGGCGCGACGCCGCCGGCCGCGAACTGTTCGGCGAGGCGATGGCGCGGTTGAAGCTGGCCGAGAACATCCTGGCCCATGTGGCCGAACTCAAGCCACTGCTGGAAGCGCCGTTGATGGGCTGGGCGCGTGGCAACCTGGACGACCTGGAGCAGCAGCTCGCCGCGCTGGTCCATCCCGGATTCCTGCGCGACACCCCGGCCGATGCGCTGGCCCAGTACCCGCGCTACCTGCGCGCGATGATCCTGCGCAGCGAACGTGCCAAGCGCGATCCGCCGCGCGACCAGGCGCGGATGCTGGAGCTGCGGCCGTTCCTGGACGCGCTGGACGAGGCGCAGGCACGTGGCCTGCGCGAGCGCCCGCAGTGGCAGGCGCTGCGCTGGGACCTGGAAGAGCTGCGGGTGTCGTTGTTCGCCCAGGAGCTCGGCGCGAAAACCGGCATCTCTGCCAAGAAACTGGCCCAGCGCGTGGCGGCGCTGCGCCAGGCGTAACGGCAACAGCTACCCCGCGCCGGCGTGGCGCGGGGTGGCAGGTTTCACTTCACCCGCTGCACCTTGGCGCGCAGGTTGACGCCTTCGACCTGCATGTACCACACCCCCACCATGCCGGGCGAAATGGTCACTGCCGGCGTGGGCTTGCGCGACCCGGCGCGCTGGGTGGTGTCGGTCTGTTCCCACTCCTGGCCATTGGCCAGCACGAAGCGGTAGCCCTTGCCGAAGCCGCGGAAATCGCCCTGCAGCGTGCTGGTGATCGGCTCCTTGCTGCCGAAGTCGAAGAACCCGCGGTTCTTCACGATCACCTCCTGGCGGCCTTCCTCGCGGGCCTCTTCGCGCACCTGCTCGCGGACCTGTTCACGCACGTCGGCGGTGACCGCCGCAACCTTGCCCTGCAGCCAGCCGTTGAGCGCGGCCAGTTCGGTCGGACTCAGCTTGTCCAGGCCGGCCGCCTTGAACTCCGCCGGCGACATCTGCTGCTGCAGGTCGCCGCCGACCACGCGCTGGGCGAGCGCGTGCCCGGAAAGGCCGAGCAGGACGGCCGCACAGGCCAACAACCTCAGACGGGTAAAACGCATGGCAGCTCTCCAGGAATTGAACGGTGACAGGTACGGGCAACGCTTGTGATTGTCCGCCAACGATAGCAGCGCTAGTGTAGGGCTCTCTGTCTTTCCTGCATGATGCTGTGAACCGCGCTTCCGTCCCCGGCCTGGATGGCCTGTTGAACCGCCCCTCGGCCGCCGCGCTGCCCGCCATGCTGCGCGACGCGCTGCTGCAGCGCTGGCAGGCTGACGACGCCGACCACACCCAGGCCGCAGCGTGGCCGGTGCTGGCCGACACCCTGGACGCACTGGCCCTGCTCTCGGCCGACGACAGCGCGCTGCTGGCGGCGCTGCTGTTTGACCTGCCGTGGCTGCGCGCCGGGCTGGAGGGGTTGCCACTGGGGAGCCACAAGGCGGCGGTGGTCGGGCTGCTGGACGGCCTGGATGCGGCCGACCAGGTCTGGGCACTGCATGCCGGGCGCGACGCCGGGCGCAACAGCGAAGGCCTGCGCCGGCTGCTGCTCTCGATCATCCACGACCTGCGGGTGGTGCCGATCCTGCTGGCCCGGCAGCTGGCGCGGATGCGCGCGGCCGACCGCCTGCCCGAGGAAGAGCGCCGCGCGCTGGCCCAGCTGACCCGCGACATCCATGCGCCGCTGGCCAACCGGCTGGGCATCTGGCAGCTGAAGTGGGAGCTGGAAGACCTGGCGTTCCGCCACCTGGAGCCGGAGACCTATCGCCGCATCGCGCGCGAAGTCGACGAAACCCGGCTGGCGCGCGAGCGCTATGTCGAGCACGTCAAGAAGGTGCTGTCGCGGGAGCTGCTCGCGCAGGGCATCGAGGCCGAGGTCAGTGGGCGTCCAAAGCACATCTACAGCATCTGGCGGAAGATGCAGAAGAAGCGGCTGGCCTACGAACAGCTGTACGACATCCGCGCGGTGCGGGTGATGGTCAAGGACGTGGCGGCCTGCTACGCCGCGCTGGGCGTGGTGCATTCGCTGTGGGCGCCGGTGCCCAGCGAGTTCGACGATTACATCGCCCGGCCCAAGGCCAACGACTACCGTTCGCTGCACACCGCCGTGGTCGGCCCGGAAGGGCGCACCATCGAAGTACAGATCCGCAGCCACGACATGCACGCGCAGGCCGAGCTCGGCGTGGCCGCGCACTGGCGCTACAAGGAAGGCAGCAAAGGCGCGGAGAAGGCCTTCGACCGCAAGATCACCTGGATGCGGCAGCTGCTGGAGCAGTCGCAGGAAGGCAATAGCGGTGAACTGGCCGGTGCACTGGATGCCGAGCTGACCGAAGACCGGGTCTACGCGCTCAGTCCGAAGGACGAGGTGATGGACCTGCCGCAGGGTGCCACGCCGCTGGATTTCGCCTACCACGTACACACCATGGTCGGGCACCGCTGCCGTGGCGCCAAGGTCAACGGCCGCATCGTGCCGCTGACCTACCGGCTGCGTAGTGGCGACCGGGTCGAGATCCTCACTGGCAAGGAGGCCGACCCGCGCCGCGACTGGCTGCTGGCCTCCAACGGCTACCTGGCCAGCAACCGTTCGCGCGAAAAGGTGCGTGGCTGGTTCCACAAGCTCGACCGCGCGCGCAACGTGCAGGCCGGGCGCGACCTGCTCGACCGCGAACTGAAGCGGCTCGGGCTGCAGCAGGCCGACCTGTCCATCGCCACGCGCAAGTTCCACGCCGACAGCGTGGACGACCTGTACATCCAGGTGGCACTCGGCGACACCGGCCCGCACCAGGTCAGCCGCGCGCTGCTGGAGGCCGAACGCGCCGCCACCCAGCCGGCCGCGCCGGTGCTGCCACGGCCGACCGCACGCCGCGACAGCCTGCGCACGTCCAAGTTCACCGTGCAGGGCGTGGGCAACCTGCTGGTGCAGCTGGCACGCTGCTGCCAGCCGGTGGCCGGCGAACCCATCGTCGGTTACCTCACCCGCACCCGTGGCGTGACCGTGCACCGCACCGACTGCGCCGCGCTGGCACGCCTGTCGGCGACCAGCCCGCAGCGCATCCTGCCGGTGGAATGGGGCCAGGCCGGCGGCGGTTACGAGGTCGACGTGGTGGTCGACGCGGTCGACCGGCGCTGGCTGCTCAAGGACATCACCAACCTGATCGCGCAGGAAGATGCGTACGTGCTGGACATCCACAGCGACAATGTCCGCAACAGCGGCCGCGCGCACCTGCGCCTGCGGCTCAAGGTGAGCGATTACGGGCAGCTGTCGAACCTGCTCGGAAAGCTGGATGCCTTGCCAGGGGTCAGCGACGCACGGCGTCTGGGCTGAGCTCACGTGACCCGCGCTACGCTCACGGAATGAGCCGCCGCCCCGCCCACGAAGATGCCGCGCATGCCGCCCTGCGACGCGTGCGAAGCGAAGGCCGTTGGCAGGCCCGGCATGCAGGACGCATCTGGCGCTGGGCGCTGTTGATTGCCGTAGCAGTGTTCGTGCTGCTGGTGGCCTTCGGCCGTCCGCTGGCCAACTGGTTCTGGAACGAGCCGCAGGTGGAGCAGCTGCTCGACCGCGGCGACCGGGCGCTCGCCGCAGGCCGCCTGAGCGCGCCCGATGGCACCGGCGCACGCGAGTGGTACCAGGCCGCACTCGCGCTGGACAGCGACCGGCCGCAGGCGCGTACCGGCCTGGCCCGGACCGGCCGGGCCGCGTTGCAGCAGGCCGCCGCGGCGCTGGACGCCGGCGATACCGCAGCGGCGGAGCGGGCGCTTGCGCTGGCGCGCGAGCTGCAGGTGCCGCAGCGCGATGCCGACGCAGTGGCACGCCGGCTGCGCGACCATGAAAACAACGGTGCAGGTATCGGCGCGCTGCTCGGACGCGCCGAATCGGCATTGCAGGCGCAACGCCTGGACGGCAGCGACGACAGTGCGCTGCCGCTGTACCAGCAGGTGCTCGAGCGCGCGC
This sequence comes from Stenotrophomonas sp. VV52, assembly GCF_002893095.1. Classification (GTDB taxonomy): domain Bacteria; phylum Pseudomonadota; class Gammaproteobacteria; order Xanthomonadales; family Xanthomonadaceae; genus Stenotrophomonas; species Stenotrophomonas aracearum. The sequence goes on from NZ_PKQQ01000002.1 coordinate 414,818, forward strand.
CCAACAACCTGCGTGCACTGGAAGGGCGCGAGGATGCGTTGTCGGACCTGCTGCAGCAGGCGCGCACCGCAGCTGCGAAGGGCGACGTGGTCGCCGCCGCCAGCCGCGTGCGCAGCGCCCGCGGCTTCGACCCGGGCCATGTGGACCTGCCGGCCAGCGAGGCGGCGCTCAATGCCGCGCTTGAAAAGCGCCTGGATGAAGGCCGGCGCCTGTTGCGGCGCAAGCGCTGGGATGCCGCCGGCGAATCCTTCCAGACCGTGCTTGCCGCGCGCCCGGACGACGCCGGCGCACAGCAGGGACGGCAGGCAGCGATTGAAGGACTGCTGGTCACCACCGCGCGCGAGGCCGCCGATTTCCGCTTCGACCTGGCCGGGCAGGCACTGCAGTCGGCGCGGGCGCTGGGCGCGACCGAACGCCAGCTGGCCGCTGCGAAACGATCGATGACGCAGGCGCGCGTGGCCGAGCGCGCATTGACCGCGCCTGCGGGCCCGGCAGGCGCGGTCGAGCCAGCCTTGGGGGCGCTGTTGGAGCGCTTCGACGATGCCCAGGCCCGTGGCGACATCCTGACCCCGCCCGGACGCAGCGCCTACGACGCGCTGCGTGAGATGCAGGCCCTGGCGCCCCGGGACCGGCGCGTGCGTGCGGCGGCCGTGCGCCTGTTGCCGGCCGCCCAGCAGTGCGTTGAGGACGGTCTGCGCGAAAACCGGGTGCAGGCGGCAGGGGCCTGCCTGGATGCCTGGGAGACGCTGTCGCGCAGTGGTCCCCAGGCCGATGCGCGGCAACGACTGGGCCAGCGCTGGCTGGCGATCGGCAGCGAGAGGCTGGGTCGTGGCGATGTGCAGTTCGCACAGCAGGCGCTGCAGCAGGCCGCACACTGGGGCATTCCCGCCTCGGCCGCCGAGTACCAGGCCCTGCAACAGCGGCTGCGCGACGTCGACGCGCTGCGTTGAGGCTATAGTGCGCGCTTGTTCGAACGTGGATACGGCATGACGGTTCTTGTTTCAGGCGCTACCAGCCAGATCGGCCGCTTCCTGTTGCCGCGCCTTGTGGCGGCAGGGGTGCCGGTGCGCGCGCTGAGCCGGCATGCGCAGCCGGCGCAACCGGGCGTGGAATGGCAGGTGGGCGACATGCGCGCGTTGGCGGTGCCAGAGCAGCCGCTGCAGGCCATCGTCAGTTTCGCGCCGCTGGATGCATGGGGCGACTGGTTGGCGAAGCAGGCCGTGGCGCCGGCGGCGAAGATCATCGTGACCAGTTCGATGAGCGTGTTGACCAAGCAGGGTTCGGCACAACCCGATGAGCAGGCGCTGGTGGCGCTGCTGCAGCGGGGCGAGCAGAACCTGGCGACGCAGGCCAACCGCCTGGGCATGCAATGGACAATCCTGCGCCCGACCCTGGTGTATGGCGCCGGTGTCGACCGCAGCCTGACTCCGATCGTGGCGCGCGCCCGCCGCACCCGGGTGTTCCCGATTCCAATGGCGCACGGGCTGCGCCAGCCGGTGCACGCCGATGACATCGCGCAGGCGGTGCTGGCTGCCGTGCAGGGCGATGCCGCTGCGGGCCAGACCCTGCAGATCGGCGGGGGCGAACGCCTGGATTACCAGCAGATGTTCCAGCGCGTGCATGCCAGCATCGGCACCGCCACGTTGCCGCTGTACCTGCCGGGCATGGCGTTGCGCCTGCTCGCGGCCACGGTGCCGCGCGCGCGCGGCCCGGTGTCGCGGCTGGAACAGGACCTGGTCGCCGACAACACCGCGTTGACCGCGCTGCTGGGCGTGCGCCCGCGCCCCTTCGCGCCTACCCCTGGGACCTGGCGGCCTGGGTGAAGACCTGCCGCACCGTTTCGCGTGCGGCCTCCAGCGAGAAGTGGTCGGCGACGTTGCGCAGGCCGGCACAGGACAACTGCTGCCACAGCGCTTCGTCGCGATACAGGCGGACCACAGCGGCGGCAAAAGCGTCGGCGTCGTCGGCCACCAGCACGTCCTCACCGTCGCGCAGGTGCATGCCCTCGACCGCGCAGGTGGTGGCCACCACCGGCTGGCCGTGCGCCATGCTCAGGTTGACCTTGCCCTTGACGCCGGCACCGAAGCGCAGCGGTGCCACCGCGATGCGGACCTCGTCCATGTAGGGGGTGACCACCGGCACGAAGCCGTGGATCTGCACGCCGGGCTGGGTGGCGGCCAGTGCGTGCAGCGCCGGCGGTACGTCGGCGCCGATGCAGTGGAACTGGACATCCGGCAGCTGCGCGCGGATGTGTGCGAAGACCTCGCCGATGAACCAGTGCATGGCGTCCACGTTCGGCGGGTGGCGGAACCCGCCGACGAACACCAGGTCGCGGCGCTGTTCCCAGCGGGCACCGCCACCGGCCACCTCGTGCAGGTTGGAGATCAGCGCCACCTGCACATCGGGCGCATCCGCCTGCAGCTGCACGCGCTCGGCGTCGCTGACCAGCACCGTCACATCGCTGTCGGCCATCACGGCCAGCTCGCGCGTGCGGGTGCGCTCGGCGTTGCGCAGCAGCGCCGCGTCGCCCGCCAGTTCCGCGCCGCGGCGTTCGCGCAGGTAGTGCAGGTCGACCGTGTCGAACACGCGGCGCGCTTGCGGCGCGTAACGGTGCAGCAGCGGCAGGCATTCGCTGGCGACGTGGTGGCGGACCATCATCACCACCGCAAAGCGCGGGCCGTGTTCGCGCAGCCAGGCGCCCACGCCTTCCAGGAACGGCGCGTACCAGACTTCCACGCCCAATTCCTGCAGCGCTTCGGTGGCCGCGCCGACGTGTTCGCGCAGGGTCGGTACGAACACCACGTGCAGGCCCTCGGCCAGCAGCATGCGGATCAGGTTGTACTGGCGCAGCGAGCCGGAATCGCGGTCGGGCTGCGGCACCCGTTCGTCCAGGATCAGCACCTGGCGCTGGTTGCGATGAAGGAGTGCAGGGCCGGGCACGCTGCCCGGCGCCAGGTGGCCGGCCAGCACCGGTGCCCACTTGGCCGCGAACACGCTGCGGTTGCGTACCTGGTAGGCCTTGATCCCGGTGCTGGTATCGGTCCCGTTGCTGGTGCCTTCGTCATGCACCACGCGGCTCGCCGGCTGCACCAGCACGCGCTTGCCGGCGGCTCGCACCGCGAAGGCCAGGTCGGTGTCTTCGTAATAGGCCGGGCGGTAGCGCGTGTCCAGTCCGTCGAGCGCGTCCCACAGGGCGCGTGGCAGCATCACGGCGGCGCCGGAGCAGTAGTCCACGTCGCGCAGCGCGCTGTAGCGCGGATCTTCCGGCGACTCAAAGCGCCCGTAGCTCCAGGCGCTGCCGTCGCTGAACACCACGCCGCCCGATTCCTGCAGGCGGCCGTCCGGATACAGCAGCTGCGAGCCCACCAGCCCCGCGTCGGGCACGCGCTGGAAGGTCTCCAGCAGGGCATCCAGCCAGCCCGGCTGCGGCACCGTGTCGTTGTTGAGCAGGACCACGAAGTCGCCCCTGGAGCGGGCCACGCCGTCGTTGCAGGCTTCGATGAAGCCGCCATTGTGGGCCCGCACCTCGTAGCGCAGGCCCTCGATCCGGGGCATCCACTGCACGGTTTCATCGCTGCTGCCGTCGTCCACCACCAGGATCTCGCAGGCCACCTGCGGCGGGTGCGCGGCCAGCGCCCGCAGGCAGGCCAGGGTATGGGCGACATGGTTGTATACCGGGATCACAATGCTGACCCGCGGTTCAACGCTGTACGGCACCGCGAACGGCGCGAACGGCGTGGCGGCAGGCAGGTACAGCGGCTCGCGCTGCAGCGGCGGCAGGGCACGGGTATGCACCCGGATCCGCTGCCAGGTGGCCTGCCACCCCCGTGTCCGCAGGCTGGCCAGGCTGCGCCGGAACAGGCCGATCATACGGTTCAGGAAATAGCGTGCATCGGCCAGGGAGGTCGACATCCCGTTACAACTCCAGCTAAGCGGGGAAAACCGGGGGACACGCGCGCCACCATGGCTGCGCTAGACTCGCCGGACTTTTACATTCTTGCATGCCCGTGCCCCGACGCTACGATTCCGACGACATCGACGAGTTCGAAGACGACACCGAAAGCCACGGTCCACTGTGGCGCCGCCGCCTGATCACCTGGGGCATGGCCGCCGTGGCGCTGGGGCTGGGCTTCCTGATTCCCTACACGGTGTACCTGAACACCCAGGTCACCCAGCGTTTCGGTGAGCTGCGCTGGCAGATTCCCACCCGTGTGTACGCGCGGCCGCTGGCGCTGGCGCCGGGCCTGGCGATGGACGCGCAGACGCTCAAGACCGAACTGGCGGCCTCGGCCTACCGCGACGACGGCACCGGCAAGTCGCCGGCCACGTTCAGCCAGGAGGGCGGGCGTTTCGTCGTTTCCAGCCGCGGCTACAACGACGTGGACGGCAAGGTGGCACCGCGCCGGATCGAACTGAGCCTGTCCGGCGGGCAGATCGCCTCCCTGCGCGACGCCGACAGCCGCAAGGCGATCAAGGCCGCACGACTGGATCCGGCGCGCATCGCCACCCTGTACGGCCAGAAGCAGGAAGAACGCCGGCTGGTGCGGCTGGAAGAAACGCCCGAACTGCTGGTCACGGGCCTGCAGGCGGTGGAAGACAAGGACTTCAACCGCCACCACGGCATCGACCTGAGCGGCATCGCCCGCGCGGTGTGGGTCACCGTGCGCTCCGGCGGCCAGAGCCGGCAGGGCGCATCCACCCTGACCCAGCAGCTGGCGCGCAGCGGCCTACTCGGGATCGGCAAGGAACAGACCGTTACCCGCAAGTTCAATGAAGTGCTCTACGCGCTGATCATGGAAGCGCGCTACGACAAGCGCACCATCCTCGAGGCCTACCTCAACCAGGTCTACCTCGGCCAGCGCGGCAGCCAGGCGATCCACGGCATGTCCTCCGGCGCCGAATTCTGGTTCGGCCGCGACCTGTCCTCGCTCAACACCGAGCACATCGCGCTGCTGATCGGGCTGGTCAAGGGGCCGTCGTACTACGACCCGCGCCGCAATCCCGAACGCGCGCTGGACCGTCGCAACTTCGTGCTCGGCAAGCTGCATGAGAACGGCCTGATCGACGACGCCGAACTGCAGCGGGCGCTGAAGGCGCCGCTGGGAGTGCCCAAGACCCCGGGCCTGATCGCGGCCAACCGCTTCCCGGCCTACGTCGACCTGGTGCGCCGCCAGCTTGGCCACGACTACCCGGAATCGGTGCTGCAGGGCGCCGGGCTGAGCGTGATGACCGGCATGGCGCCGTCGGCGCAGGCCTATGCCGAAGGTTCGGTGACCAGGACCCTGAAGTCGCTGGAAAACAAGCGTCGCCCCGAGCTGCAGGCCGGCCTGGTGCTGACCGACGTGCACAACGGCGACGTGCTGGCCGTGGTCGGCAGCCGCGATGTATCCGAGCCGGGCTTCAACCGCGCCATCGAGGCGCAGCGCCAGGTCGGTTCGCTGCTCAAGCCGTTCGTGTACCTGCTGGCCCTGGCGCAGCCGGACAAGTATTCGCTGGCCAGCTTCGTCGACGACTCGCCGGTCACGGTGCAGCTCAGCCGTGGCAAGCAGTGGACTCCGGGCAACGCGGACAACCGCAGTCATGGCACCGTGCGACTGATCGACGCGCTCGCCCATTCCTACAACCAGGCCATCGTGCGCGTGGGCATGCAGGTAGGCCCGGAGCGGGTCACCCAGCTGATCCATGTGCTGGCCGGGCTGAAGGCCGAGAGCAATCCGGCGGTGATCCTGGGGTCGACCGACCAGAGCCCGTATGCGATGGCCCAGTTGTACCAGTTCCTGGCCTCGGGCGGCGAGATCCAGCCGCTGCATGCGGTGCGTGGCGTGCTCGACCCGCAGGGCAAGCTGCTCAAGCGCTACGACAAGACCCCGGCGCCGGCCCAGGAAGGCGACTCGATCGCCGCCAACCTGATCAGCATCGGCCTGCAGCAGGTGGTGTCCAGCGGCACCGCGCAGCGGCTCAATGCCGACGGGTTGTCGCGCCTGCAGGCGGCCGGCAAGACCGGTACTTCCAATGACGGCCGCGACAGCTGGTATGCCGGCTACACCGGCGACCACCTGGCCGTGGTCTGGATGGGCAACGACCAGAACGCGCAGACCGGGCTGTTCGGCGCCACCGGCGCCATGCGGGTGTGGTCGGGCATCTTCAGCCGCCTGCCCAGCGCGCCATTGAAGGTCAGCAACAAAGGCCTGGACTGGCAGCCGGTGGAAGCGGGTGGCACCGCCTCGACCGACGAATCCTGCCCTGGCGCACGCCGGCTGCCGTTCGTGGTCGGCTACGCGCCGGCGTACGCGCCCTGCGTGGCCCCGACCGCGTTGCCGGAAGGCGAGGGCGGCGAGGGCAGCGAAGGCGGTGGTTGGCGCAGCTGGTTCGGGCTGGACAAGAAGCCCGACGCCCCGGCAGAACCGGCCCAGGCCGCACCCGCGGCTACTTCCCCCGCTCGATGACGTGCATGACAAGGCAGGCTCCGATGACAACGACCCGTACCGTGATCCGTACCGCTTCCGTGCTCGCGCTTGGCGTGGCACTGGGTGCCTGTGTCTCGACCACGCCGCCGGTGAAACCGCCGGTGGATACCACCACGCCGGCGCAGCGAATGGCCGCGGTGGACGCTACCGCCGGCAATGACGCGAAGGAACTGGACGTGCAGCCGCTGCGCGACGCCGGGGTTGAAGACCTGCGCGTGGCGGCCAAGGCCAAGCGCCAGGCGGGCGATCTGGCCGGCGCTGCCGCAGACCTGGATGAAGCGTTGAAGATTTCCGAAGGCGATCCCTCGATCCTGCAGGAACGCGCGGAAATCGCCCTGCTGCAGGGCGACTGGGCCAACGCCGAAACGCTGGCCCGCAAGTCGGTGGCGCTGGGCTCCAAGACCGGGCCGCTGTGCCGCCGGCACTGGGCCACCATCGAACAGTCGCAGCTGGCGCGCGGCCAGAAGGAAAACGCGGCGTCGGCGCATGCGCAGCTTGAGGGTTGCACGGTGCCTGGCATCAAGCGGTACTGAGCAACCCCGTATCATGTGCCCATGTCCCGCCTTGCCCATGCCAGCAGTGAAGCCCTCAGCGAGGGCGGCACGCTCGCCAGCCAACTCGATGCCTTCGTTGCGCGCCCGGCCCAGCTGCGCCTGACCACCGCAATCGCCGACGCCTTCGACCAGCGCGAGGTGCTGCTGGCCGAGGCCGGGACCGGCACCGGCAAGACGTTTGCGTACCTGGTGCCGGCGCTGCTGTCCGGACTGAAGACCATCATCTCCACCGGCACCCGCGCGCTGCAGGACCAGCTCTATCACCGCGACCTGCCGCGCGTGCGCGCCGCACTCGGGGTAGGCCACAGCAGCGCGCTGCTCAAGGGCCGTTCCAATTACCTGTGCCGGTACCGCCTGCAGCAGGCCCGAGGTGAGCCGCGCTTTACCTCGCCGCAGGAAGTGGCGCAGTTCCAGCGCATCGTGGCCTGGTCCGGGCGCACCCAACATGGCGACATGGCCGAACTGGAGGCGCTGCCGGACGATTCGCCGCTGTACCCGATGGTCACCTCCACCGTCGACAACTGCCTGGGCACCGAATGCCCGTTCTGGCAGGACTGCTTCGTGGTGCAGGCGCGCCAGCGGGCGCAAGCGGCCGACGTGGTGGTGGTCAACCACCATCTGCTGCTGGCGGACCTGGCGTTGAAGCAGGAAGGCTTCGGCGAAATCCTGCCGGGTGCGCAGGCGTTCGTGATCGACGAAGCGCACCAGCTGCCGGAACTGGCCGCCAACTTCTTCGGCGAAGGCTTCGGCATGCGCCCATGGCAGGAACTGGCGCGCGACTGCCTGGCCGAAAGCCGCAGCGTGGCTGGCGCGCAGGCCACGCTGCAGGCGCAGGCCGCACTCCTGGAGCAACTGCTGCGCGACCTGCGCGCGGCGATGGACGGGTTGCCGTCGCGGGGTACCCAATGGCGCGCGCTGGCGGTGCCGCAGGTGCGCGACGGTTTCGACGCGGCGATGAGCGCGCTGGTCGGGCTGCGCGATGCGCTGGACGGCGTGCGCGAGGCCTCGCCGGGCCTGGATGCCTGCCATGCGCGCGCGGTGGAAGCGGTCTCGCGGCTGTCGCGCTGGCTGGGCGACGATGCGCCGATGCTCGATTTCGAAGCCGACCCCGAGCACGCGCCGGCGCCGGCCGAAGTGCTGTGGTACGAACTCACCCCGCGCGGTTTCCGCTGCCAGCGCACGCCGATGGACGTGTCCGGACCGCTGCGCGAGCATCGCCAGCGCTCGATGGCGGCGTGGGTGTTCACCTCGGCGACGCTGACCGTGGACGGTCAGTTCGACCATATCGCGCAGCGGTTGGGACTGGACGACCCGATCACGCTGCTGCAGCCCAGCCCGTTCGACTGGGCGCGGCAGGCGCTGTGCTACCTGCCCACCGACCTGCCGGATCCGGCCGCGCGCGGGTTCGGTACGGCGCTGATCCGTGCCTTGACTCCCGTGCTGGAGGCGTCGGCCGGCCGGGCGTTCCTGCTGTTCGCCTCGCACCGCGCGCTGCGCGAAGCGGCCGAAGCGCTGCGCGATGCACCGTGGCCGCTGTTCGTGCAGGGCGAAGCGCCGCGTGCCACGCTGCTGCAGCGGTTCCGCGAATCCGGGAATGGCGTGCTGCTGGGCTCGGCCAGTTTCCGCGAAGGCGTGGACGTGGTCGGCGACGCGCTCAGCGTGGTGGTGATCGACAAGCTGCCGTTCGCCGCCCCGGACGACCCGGTGTTCGAAGCGCGGCTGGACGCGATCCGCCGCGACGGTGGCAACCCGTTCCGCGACGAACAGTTGCCGCAGGCGGTGATCGCGCTCAAGCAGGGGGTGGGGCGCCTGATCCGCAGCGAAACCGATCGCGGCGTGCTGGTCCTGTGCGACCCGCGCCTGGTCACGCGCAGTTACGGACGCACCTTCCTGGATTCGCTGCCGCCGTTCCGCCGCACCCGCGCGCTCGGCGATGTGCAGGCCTTCTTTGCGCCACAATGGGTCGTCGGCTCGGCAGCGACGGCTGCCGAGGCCGTGCCTGCCGGCGATGACTTTCCTACTTCCCTGTTCTGACCTGTCATGAATCTGCTTGCCTTTGAAACCGCCACCGAAGCCTGTTCCGTTGCCCTGTACGTGGAAGGGCAGGTGCGCGAGCGCTTTGAAGTCGCTCCGCGCCGGCACGCCGAACTGAGCCTGCCGTGGGCGGAGCAGCTGCTGGCTGAGGCCGGGATTGCCCGTTCGCAGCTGGACGCAATTGCGCTGGGCCGCGGCCCGGGCGCGTTCACCGGGGTGCGCCTGGCGATCGCCATCGCGCAGGGCATCGCGCTGGCCCTGGACCGTCCGCTGTTGCCAGTGTCCACCCTCCAGGTGCTGGCGCTGCGGGCGCCGACCGAGGCGACGCATGTGCTGAGCAGTATCGACGCGCGTATGGGCGAGGTGTACGTGGCGCGGCAGGTGCGCGTGGACGGGCAGTGGCAGCTGCAGGGCGAAGAGCAGGTGTGTGCCCCGGAGGCGGTGGCATTGCCGGACGGCAGCCGCTGGTATGGCGTGGGCACCGGGTTTGGTGCGGCCGACGGTGTGCTGGCTACGCGGTTGGCTGGCCAGCTGGATGGGATGGATGCGCAGGCCTTGCCGCGTGCGTCGGACCTGTTGGCGCTGGCGGTGCCGATGTTCGAGCGCGGGGAGGGCGTGGCGCCGGAGCTGGTGGAGCCGGCCTACCTGCGCAACAACGTTGCGCTGACCCTCGTGGAGCAGCAGGCCGCGCGGGCTGCGAAACAGGGGTGATCATTTTTCCGTGGGACACGCATGGCGTGTCACTACGGACATCGTCCGGTGCATGTAGTGACACGCCATGCGTGTCACGTCACCGGTCGTCGCGAAGTTCCCCGCCCGGCAGGAACACCCAGGTCCGCGTCACCTGCAGGATGTCCACCCCATCGTCGGTCTTGGGTAGCGGTGGGAACGGCTGGGCCAGGCGGATCACGCGCAGCGCGGTTTCGTCCAACAGCGGGGTGCCGCTGCTGCGCAGGATCCGGCTGCTTTCCACGCTGCCGTCGCGGCGTACGCCCACGGTGATCACCACCTGGCCGCCGAGCCGGCGCTGGCGCGCTTCGTCCGGATAGTTGAGGTTGCCCACGCGCTCGGCGCGGTCGACCCAGGCGCGCAGGTAATTGGCGTACGCGTATTCACGCGTACTCGCCGACACGAACTTGCGGTTCGGGCGCTTGGCGTACTGCGCCGAGCGCAGGTGCACTTCGGCCGCCAGCCGGGCCATTTCCGCGTCGCGCTGTTCGCGCGCGGTGGGCGCCGCGTCCGGCTGCGGGTTCTCGGGCAGCGGTTGGGTCTCGGCCTTGGCCACCTGGTCGGGGCTGTTGCGGCTGGCCACCACCCGCGCCTGCGGCGGCGGGGGACGCGCGGCGTCCTGGCGCTGCTGCGGCACCGGCGACAGCCCGGCCTGCGGCTGCGGCACGATCCCGGTCTGGTTGTCGCGCGGGCGCTGCGCCTTGTCGTGGTCGCCGCCGCCCTGCTGGTTGGCCTGGGCCAGGAAGTCGGCCTGCTTCGGGGTCAGCGGGGTCTGGGTCTGGCTGAAGATCACGTCCAGCGTCGGCACCAGCGCGGCGTTGTCGCTCACCGCGAAGCCGACGCCCAGGATCAGCAGCGCATGCACCAGCACCGACAGCGCCAGGGTGGCGCCCAGGCGCTGCGACTCGCGGGCCTGCAGCGGCACCATCGGATCGACCACCGTGCTCATCGCGGCAGGCTGGCCTCGATCGCGTCGAACAGGGTGCCGGCGATGTTCAGCCCGAACTGCGCATCCAGTTCACGCACGCAGGTGGGGCTGGTGACGTTGACCTCGGTCAGGTAATCGCCGATCACGTCCAGGCCTACGAAGCGCATGCCCCGTCGTTTCATCTCCGGGCCGACCTGGGCGGCGATCCAGCGGTCGCGCTCGCTCAGCGGGCGGCCCTCGCCGCGACCGCCGGCCGCCAGGTTGCCGCGGAACTCGTCGCCCTGCGGAATCCGGGCCAGGCAGTAGTCCACCGGCTCGCCGTCGACCAGCAGGATGCGCTTGTCGCCGGCGGTGATGTCGGGGATGAACTTCTGCGCCAGGGCCAGCTTGCGCTCGCCGTCGGTCAGCGTCTCCAGGATCACATTGAGGTTGGCGTCGCCGGTGCCGCTGCGGAAGATCGAACGCCCGCCCATGCCGTCCAGCGGCTTCAGCACCGCCTGGCCGTGTTCGAGCACGAACGCCTTCAGGTCGGCGTGGCGGCGGCTGACCAGGGTCGGCGGGCAGCACTGCGGGAACAGCAGCGCGGCCAGCTTCTCGTTGAAGTCGCGCAGCCCCTGCGGGTCGTTGACCACCAGCGCACCGGCCTGCTGGGCCACGCCCAGCACCTGGGTGTCGTAGATGAATTCGGCATCCACCGGCGGATCCTTGCGCATCAGCACGACCTGGCCGGGGCCGAACGTGGTCTGGCTGAATTCGCCCAACGTGAACCAGTCATGCTTGTCGTCGCGCACCTGCAGCGGCGCGGTCCGGGCCACGGCCACGCCGTCGCGCAGGGTCAGCCCACCGGGGCTGACGTAGTGCAGGGCATGGCCACGGCGCTGTGCTTCCAGCAGCATGGCGAAGGTGGTGTCCTTGGCGATCTTGATGTGGGCGATGGGGTCCATCACCACGATGACGTTCAACGGCATGGTCGCAACCTGGCGGGCAGGCGCTGATGGTAGCGGCAATGCGCCCGCGCTGCCTGCCCCGGGGGGCGGAACGCAGCATCCGGCGGCCTTCACGCTTTGCGCAGTTCCGGCTCCGGGCGCCGACGGGGACGTGCGCGTGGCGTGGCTTGGGCAGCACACCCTTGATGACGGCCGCGTGGTGGGATATAGATACGCTTTCGCAGCGGCGCTGTACCTACGCAGAAGCGTCGCGCGCTCGGGGAAAAGGTAATGACTGAAAACATGGCTGCGGGTGGGGAACTCGCAGGAATGAGAGTCATGGTCATCGATGATTCGAAGACCATTCGACGCACCGCTGAAACACTGCTCAAGCGCGAAGGCTGCGAGGTGGTGACCGCGACCGATGGTTTCGAGGCCCTGGCCAAGATTGCCGACCAGCAGCCGCAGATCATCTTCGTGGACATCATGATGCCGCGGCTGGACGGCTATCAGACCTGCGCGCTGATCAAGAACAACCAGCTGTTCAAGAAGACACCGGTGATCATGCTGTCCTCCAAGGACGGCCTGTTCGACAAGGCGCGTGGGCGCATCGTGGGCTCGGAGCAGTACCTGACCAAGCCTTTCACGCGTGAAGAACTGCTGGGTGCCATCCGCACATACGTAAACGCCTGACCAGGGGGGAAAGGCACAATGGCTCGAATCGTTCTGATCGAGGACTCACCGACCGAACGGGCGGTGATGATGAAATTACTGGCCGGGGCTGGGCACGAAGTGCTCGAGGCCGAAAATGCTGAACAAGGTCTTGAACTCGTCCGTGAGCACCTGCCACAGCTGGTGCTGATGGACGTGGTGCTGCCCGGCATGAGTGGCTTCCAGGCGACCCGCGCACTCAGTCGCGACCCGGCTACCAAGGCCATCCCGGTCATCATCATCAGCACCAAGGCGATGGAGACCGACAAGGCCTGGGGGCTTCGCCAGGGGGCTTCTGACTACATCGTCAAGCCGCCGAACGAAGAGTTTCTGATCGCCCGGATCAACGAACTGGTGTCCTGATGCGTTCTCCCTTCGACATCCTTGAAGCCTACGAACGGCGCAGCCTGGCCCATGCGGTGCAGCTGCCCGAGCGGCAGTTCGCCCAGGACCTGTGGCGCGGCGTCGGCTACCGGGTCGGCAAGCGCCACCTGGTGTCGGACTTCCGCGAAGTGGTGGAAATCGTCCCGATGCCGCCGATCACCCCGGTGCCCGGCGCGCAGCCGTGGCTGCTGGGCGTGGGCAACCTGCGCGGCAACCTGTTTCCGGTGGTCGACCTGAAGTACTTCATGGAAGGCGAGCGCACCGTGCAGCAGGAAGGCCAGCGCGTGCTGATCATGCGCCAGGCCGGCGGCGACGTGGCCCTGACCATCGACGAACTGTTCGGCCAGCGCAGCTTCGAACTGGACCAGGACACCGGTACTGGTGAACTGGCCAGCGGTCGTTACGCCCATTTCGTCGACCGCGCGTTCCATGGCGACGGCCGCGACTGGGGTGTGTTCTCGCTGTCGCTGTTGTCCCGTACCCCCGAATTCAGGCAGGCCGCGGCATGAACGCTGCTGGCTTCCTTACCGTATTGAAGATCGAGGTTGAACGATGAGTACTTCTTCGGAAACTGCCAAGGCCGGCAAGCTGGGCTCGGTGGGTACCAATTTCTGGCTCGGCCTGCTGGCCTTGTCGCTGATCGTGTTCGGTCTCAACACCGGCGTGGCCACCTGGCAGGGCAGTCGCCTGGCCGGCGCCAGCACCGGCGCGGCCGACCTGCAGGTGCTGTCCCAGCAGCTGGCCAACCAGGGTCGTGAAGCAGTCTCGGGCAACGCCCAGGCGTTCACCGCCTTCAAGGACACCAAGACCCGCATCGAAAGCACCGTGAGCAGCCTGCAGGGGCGCTACGGCAACGAAACCAACGTGTCCGGTCCGCTCAACCAGCTGACCCAGACCTGGGAGCCGCTCGGCAAGAGCGCCGCCCAGCTGGTCGCCAGCGAGCCGGCGGTCCTGGCCCTGGCCGGCAACGCCAACAACTTCGTCAACGGCGTCCCGGCGCTGCAGGCACAGCTGAACGAAGTGGTCCGCGCCATGTCGGCCGGCGGCGCTCCGGCGTCGCAGGTGTACAACGCGCTGCAGCAGGTCGTGGTGGTGGGCTCGATGGCCCGCCGCGTGACCGAAATGCGCGCCGGTGGCGGTAACGCCGCTGCCGCGGGCGACGCACTGGCCCGCGACTCGGTGGTGTTCACCCAGGTGCTGGACGCACTGCGCAACGGCAATGAAGAACTGGGTATTGCCCCGGTCCGCAACGCCGGCGCGCTCGCTGCGCTGGAGCAGTCGCAGAAGCAGTGGGACACGATGAAGCTGGACGCCGACGCGATCCTGGCCAGCTCGCGCCAGTTGTTCTCGGCGCAGTCCTCGGCTGCCGCGCTGACCGCCGGCTCGACCAAGATGCTGGACGACAGCAAGCGGCTGTTTGAAGCGTTCTCCTCGTTCGGTTCGGTGCGCGACTCGCGCCTGTTCCCGAACTTCTGGCTGGGCGTGATCTCCGGCGCGCTGTCGCTGATTGCCATCATCGGCTTCGTCAGCAGCACCGTGCGCAGCCGCTCGCGCGAACAGGAACTGCGTTACCAGACCCAGGTGGAATTCAACAGCCGCAACCAGCAGGCGATCATGCGGCTGCTGGACGAAATCAGCTCGCTGGGTGAAGGCGACCTGACCGTGAAGGCCTCGGTGACCGAGGACATGACCGGCGCGATCGCCGACGCAATCAACTACGCCGTGGACGAACTGCGCCACCTGGTGACCACCATCAACGACACCTCGGCCAAGGTCGCCGTGTCCACCCAGGAAACCCAGGCCACCGCGATGCAGCTGGCCGAAGCGGCCGGCCACCAGGCCAACCAGATCACCTCCGCCTCCGACCGGATCGGCGAAATCGCGTCGAGCATCGAACAGGTGTCGCGCAACTCGGCCGAGTCCGCCGACGTGGCACAGCGCTCGGTGGTGATCGCCGCCGAGGGTGCCGGCGTGGTGCGCGAAACCATCCAGGGCATGGACCAGATCCGCGACCAGATCCAGGAAACCTCCAAGCGCATCAAACGCCTGGGCGAGTCCTCGCAGGAAATCGGCTCGATCGTGGAACTGATCAACGACATTTCCGAGCAGACCAACATCCTGGCACTGAACGCGGCCGTGCAGGCCGCCTCGGCTGGTGAGGCCGGCCGTGGTTTCGCCGTGGTGGCCGACGAAGTGCAGCGCCTGGCAGAACGTACCTCCGGTGCGACCCGACGGATCGAAAACCTGGTCCAGGCCATTCAGGCCGATACCAACGAAGCGGTCAGCTCGATGGAGCAGACCACCGCCGAAGTGGTGTCCGGTGCACGCCTGGCCGAAGACGCCGGTACCGCGCTGACCGAAATCGAGCGCGTGTCCAACGCACTGAACAACCTCATCAAGAACATCTCGATCGCCGCCCAGCAGCAGTCCTCGGCCGCATCCGACATCACCCGCACCATGGGCGTGATCCGTCAGATTACCGGCCAGACCTCGCAGGGCGCGGGACAGACCGCCGAGTCGATCGGTCATTTGGCACAGCTGGCGGCCGACCTGCGCCGCTCGGTTGCCGACTTCAAGCTGCCGGCGTGAGCCGCGGGCAGGGCGGAGAGGGAAGGAATCAGCAGATGATGCATCGCGAGAAGCCACAGCACGACACGCGCGCGCCCCTGCCGGGAGACCTGGCATGAGCACGCTGCGCGATGCCATGAGCCATGCCGCCCTGGGCTGGGTGAAGCCGGAGCTGGATGAGACCCTGCGCCAGGTGCGCAACGAGGTCGAGTATTACGCCGAAGACCCGGCCGACGGCAGCCGCATGCGCTTCTGCGCCGGCTACCTGCACCAGGTGCAGGGCACCCTGCGCATGGTCGAGCTGTACGCGCCGGCCATGGTCGCCGAGGAAATGGAGCAGCTGGCCAACGCCATCGGTGCGGGCGAAGTGCCCGACCGCGACGAAGCCTGCGCCACCCTGATGCGCGGCAGCGTGCTGCTGCCCGACTACCTGGAGCGCCTGCAGAACGGCCACCGCGACATTCCGATCGTGCTGCTGCCGCTGCTCAACGACATCCGTGCCGCGCGTGCGGCGCCGGGCATCAATGAAAGCGTGCTGTTCGCCTTCGCCCCGGACAGCGCCAGCGCCACCGAAGCCGAACTGGACCATGCGCGCGGCAGCCTGAGCGGCCGCAACCGCGAACTGCTCGACACCGTGGGCAATGCGGTCAAGGAAGAACTGCTGCGGATCAAGGACGCGCTGGACCTGCACCTGCGCACCGGCGGCGAGCCCGCACAGCTGCAGACCCAGGTCGACGAACTGGGCGCCGTGGCCGACACCCTGGGCATGATGGGCCTGGGCGTGGCCCGTGGCGTGGTCGTGCAGCAGCGCGACGCGCTGCGCGGCGTGGTCGACGGCGCGCAGCAGATCGACGAGACCCTGCTGCTGGATATCGCCGGTGCCCTGCTGTACGTGGACGCCTCGCTGGACGACCAGGTCGCGCACCTGGGCGCCGGTGGCAGCGGCGAGGACGACCCGAGCGCGGCCGAAGGCCGCCGCACCGTGGAGATCCTGGCGCACGAAGCGATCGCCAACTTCGCGGCGGCGCGCGAGCATTTCGTCGCCTTCATCGAAACCAACTGGAACCACCAGCAGCTGCACGAAGTGCCGCGCCTGCTCGGTGAGGTCGCCGGCGCGCTGCGCATGCTCGACCTGCCGACCCCGGCCGATTACCTGCAGGGCGTGCGCCAGTACATCTCGGTGGAGCTGATCGGCCGCCAGCGCGTGCCCAGCGGGCGCCAGCTGGACACCCTGGCCGACGCCATGGCCAGCCTGGAGTACTACCTGGAAGCCCTGCGCGAACGTCGCCAGGGACGCGAAGACATTCTCGACATCACCCGTACCAGCCTTGAAACGCTGCGCTACTGGCCGCTGCCGGACGAGAACGCCGCGCCGGCCGATGTCAGCGCCGAAGCGCTGCCGGTCGCCCCGGAGCACGTCGAACTGACGGGTTGGGACACGCCCGTGGCCGCGCCGGTCGAGGTTGCCGTGACCCCGGCCGCGCCTGCGCCGGGCGATGTGCCGTCGCCGCCGCTGCCGGACATCACCTTCGATCCCGTGCCCGAGGTCGCTGCGACCGCGCCGGTCGAACGCGTCGCCAAGCCGGCACCGACCCTGGTGTTCGAGGCCTCCATGGCACCGGTGGCCGCCGACGCGCCGCAGTGGACGCTGCACAGCGATGCTGCCCGCATCGAAACCGCGGCCCCGACCTTCGCCAACTTCGACCCGGTCGTGGCTGAAGACAGCGAGGCAGGCCAGGCATGGGGCGTTGCGCCCGTGGAGATCGCGCCGATCGTGCTGGACGGGGTCGACACGGCCGTGTCCGACGACGACCAGCCGGCCAGCACCGGGTTCGATCCGGTCGCCGCCGAGCACGATGCACTGGAACTGAGCGACGAGCCCATCGAGTTCACCTTCGACGAACCGCTGCAGAACGCCGGCGACGTGCTGTCGCTGGAGATCGATGACGCGCCGGTGGCCGCGCAGGAGGCCGAGGGCACGCTGGACGTGCAGGCCTTGCCGAGCTTCCTGCAGGAGCAGATCGAACCCGCTGCAGAGACCCCGCTGACCGTGGACGCGCCGCTCGAGGACGTCGCCGCACCTGCCGATGAGATCATCGAGCCGGTCGCTGCCGTCGAAGACGAGCAGGGCATCGAACTGATCGAAGCGGCCGCACCCCTCGCCACCGGTGGCGTGCAGGAAGCGGTCATCAGCACGATCGAACTGGACGACGAGTCGGCCCGCTTCCTGGCCGAGCTGGACGTCGCCGCTGCGCAGTTCTCCACTACCCCGGACGTGGCGCCCGCCGCCGCCGTGGGCGACGTGGAGGCGGCCGCCGCCGCTGAAGCCGAACTGGACACCACCATCGACGCCGGTTTCGAGGACGATGGCGAGAACATCGACCAGGACATCCGCGACGTCTTCATCGAAGAATTCGACGAAGAACTGGTCAACCTGGGCAACCTGTTGCCGGTCTGGCGCATGGCACCGGACAACATGGACCGCCTGCGTCCGATCCGCCGCGTGTTCCACACCCTGAAGGGCAGTGGCCGCCTGGTCGGCGCGCGTACGCTCGGCGAGTTCAGCTGGAAGATCGAAGGCATGCTCAACCGCGTGCTGGATGGCAGCCGTCCGGCCTCGCCGGCGGTGGTCGCCATGGTCACCCAGGCCTACGAAGTGCTGCCGCAGCTGAATGCCGCGCTGCGCGACGGCAGCCGTGTCAGCGCCGACCTGCAGGCCATGCAAGCCATCGCCGACCGCGTGGGTGCAGGCGAAGAAACCTTCCACGTGCCGCTGCAGCGTTCGGTCCCGGTGGCCGCGCCGGTGGAAACCGTTGAAGCGGTCGAGCCGGAACTGAGCGGCACCCCGGCCAACATCGACGAAGTACTGCGCGAGATCCTGGAAGCCGAAGTGGAGGCCCACCACGCCACGTTGCAGGCCTGGTTGCAGGACGCCCAGGCCGCACCGCAGCCGGTCACCGACAGCCTGCTGCGCGCGGTGCACACCATGAACGGTGCGTTCGCGATGACCGACGTGCCGGAGATCACCGCCGTCACCGGCGGGGCGGAAACCTTCATCAAGCGGTCGCTGGCCGCCGATGCGGTCCCCGATGCCGACGGTGTCGACGCGCTCACCGCCACTGCCGCCGCGATCCGCGCCACCATGGCCGCGCTGCAGGCCGAAGCGCCGCGCATTCCGTCGCAGGCCGAACTGGCGCAGCGCCTGCAGGCGCTGGCCGCAACGCTGCCCGAAGCACGCTGGCCGGCACTGGTGGCCGAAGACGGTACGGACCTGGACGGCGACGAGGTCGAGACGCTCGAGGTTGACCTCGACGCTGAACGCGATGCCGAAGCCGACGCGTCGCGCGACGCGCACGACGTCACCGCGCACGAGCTGGCCGCGTTCTCGGCCCAGTTCGACGAACGCGATGGCTATGCCATCGCCGACGACAGCACCGACAGCACGCTGCAGCAGGCCATCGTGGACGCCGACGACCTGACCGTCGTCGATGCGGCGGAGATCATCGATGAACCTGCGGTCTCTGAGCCCGTCGAAGTCGCCGATGCACCCGATGCGCTGGTGGTCGATGAGTTGACCGGCAGCGATGACCTCTCGGCCTACTTCGACGCCGGCCTGGTTACGTCGTTCGACGCACCGGTCGCTGCGCCTGTTGAAGAAGTGGTCGCCGTGGAAGCGCCGACCGCCGAGATCGTCGACCACGGCCTGGAGAGCGTGGAGCTGACCGGCGCCGACGATCTGTCGCGCTTCTACGAACAGCCCGTGCCGGCCGCCGAAGAAGCGGTCCAGTCCATCGAGCTGGAGGCAGCCGAAGCAGAAGCGCTGCACGAAACCCTCGACGCTACCGACGCGGTTGAAGAAATCGAAGTCGTGGAAGTCGCCGAGGTCAGCGACGTAGTCGAAGCCGCGACCGACAGCGTTGCCGACGAAGCGGTTGTCGACGAGCTCGACGACGTGCTGCCGCCGGCCCCGGCCTTCGGCGACACCGTGGAACTGCAGCAGGCGCTGGATGATGGGCTGACCATCGTTGACGGCCCCGACGCCGCGGTTTCCAGCGACGATGCACCGGTGCTCAGTCTGGATGCGTCCCATCCGACGCTGGACGAAGCCGACGCGTTCGCCGAAGCGGAGGTCGAGCAGCCCTCGACCGCGCAGCCGCTGTTCGAGCTGGAAGACGCCCCGGCAACGGCCGAGGTCGACGTCCAGGCCGAAGCCGAAGCCGAAACCGAAGCCGAAACCGAAACCGAAACCGAAACCGCCGCCGACGAGCTCGACGACGCCGGCTCGCTGGACTTCAGCGTGCTCGACCGCGAGCTGGTCGACATCTTCGTTGAAGAAGGCAAGGACCTGCTCGACCATTGCGATGGCCTGATCAGCGAGCTGCGCGCCGCACCGGAGGACCGCGAGGCCCTGGCCGGCCTGCAGCGCGACCTGCACACCCTGAAGGGTGGCGCACGCATGGCCGGGATCAACGCCATCGGCGACCTCGGCCACGGCATCGAGTCGCTGCTGGAAGCGGTCGCCGCCAACCGTACCGATATCGACCGCAGCGACGTGCAGCTGCTGGAGCGGGGCTTCGACCGCCTGCACCAGATGCTGACCCGCACCGGCCGCCATCGCGACGTGGCGATGCCCGACGACCTGATCGCCGCGTTCGAACAGCGCACCCTGGGCCGCGACGATGCCACCGGGACCGACTCCGTCCCGGCCGACGTCGCACCGGTGGCGATCGACACCGCCGTGGCCTCCGCGCCGCTGTCGGCGCCGGTGCCGCTGGAAGCCTCCAACGACGAGGACAGCCTGGCCCGTCCGCAGCAGGAACAGGTGCGCGTGCGCGCCGACCTGCTCGACCGCCTGGTCAACCACGCCGGTGAAGTGGCGATCTACCGCTCGCGCCTGGAACAGCAGCTCGGTGCCTTCCGCGGCGCCATGGGCGAACTGGACCGTACCAATGCGCGTCTGCGCGACCAGCTGCGCCGCCTGGACCTGGAAACCGAAGCCCAGATCGTGGCCCGCTACCAGCGCGAGCAGGAGCAGGTGGACCACAGCTTCGACCCGCTGGAACTGGACCGGTTCTCCACCCTGCAGCAGCTCAGCCGCGCGCTGAACGAATCCGCAGCCGACCTTGGCGGCCTGCAGGGCGTGCTGGACGACCTGTCGCGCCAGTACGACGTACTGCTGCAGCAGCAGTCCCGCGTCAGCTCGGAACTGCAGGACGGCCTGATGCGTGCGCGCATGGTGCCGTTCGACGGCCTGGTGCCGCGCCTGCGCCGCGTGGTGCGCCAGGCCGGCCAGGACACCGGCAAGCAGGTCCACGTGACACTGGACGGGACCCACGGCGAACTGGACCGCAACGTGCTCGACCGCATGGTCGCGCCGCTGGAACACATGCTGCGCAACTCTGTTGCGCACGGCCTGGAAACGCCGGAACAGCGCCGCGCCGCCGGCAAGCCGGAGGAAGGCGAGATCGCCATCCGCCTGCGCCGCGAAGGCTCGGAAATCGTGCTGGAAGTGGCCGATGACGGCGCCGGGCTGAACCGCGAGGCGATCCGTCGCCGTGCCGAACAGCGCGGCCTGGTCGAGGCCGACGCGGTCCTGTCCGATGCAGAACTGGATGCGATGATCTTCGCGGCCGGCTTCAGCACCGCCGACCAGGTCAGCCAGCTGGCCGGCCGTGGCGTGGGCATGGACGTGGTGCACAACGAAGTGCGCCAGCTCGGCGGCACGGTGGACATCCACTCGGTGCCGGGCAAGGGCGTCACCTTCACCCTGCGCCTGCCGCAGACCCTGGCGGTCACCCAGGCGGTGTTCGTGCAGATCGGCGACACCACTTTCGCGGTCCCGGTGGCGTCGGTAAGCGGTATCGGCCGGATCTCGCGCGAGCGCTTCGAGTCGGCCGAGGGCGGCTACCATTACGGCGGCGAAGAGTTCGTGCTGCACGACCTCGGCACGCTGGTCGGCCAGGGCCAGGCCCGCGCCGAAGGCCAGGCCCAGGTGCCGTTGCTGCTGGTCCGTGCCGGTGAACTGCGCGCGGCCGTGGCGATCGACCAGGTGCTGGGCAACCGCGAAATCGTGGTCAAGCCGGTCGGCCTGCAGATCGCGTCGGTCCCGGGCATCTACGGTGCGACCATCACCGGCGATGGCCGCGTGGTGGTGATCCTGGACGTGGCGCCGCTGGTGCGTCGCTACCAGGCCAACCCGCTCAAGCCGGTCGCCCCGGCCACCCAGGCCAGCGACCGCCAGGCACCGCTGGTGATGGTGGTCGACGACTCGCTGACCATGCGCAAGGTCACCGGCCGCATCCTGGAGCGCCACAACTTCGAAGTGGCCGTCGCCCGCGACGGCATCGAAGCGCTGGAGCGCCTGGAAGAACGCGTGCCCGACCTGATGCTGCTGGACATTGAAATGCCGCGCATGGATGGCTATGAACTGGCCACCGCGATGCGCGCCGATCCGCGCTACAAGGGCGTGCCGATCGTGATGATCACCTCGCGCAGCGGCGACAAGCACCGTCAACGCGCCTTCGAAATCGGTGTCCAGCGTTACCTGGGCAAGCCGTACCAGGAGCTGGACCTGATGCGAAACGTGTATGACCTGCTGGGGATCGCCCGTGCCCGCGAATGACCTGAACCCGCTGCCGCTGGTGGCACTGCTGGCACGGGTCGGGCCGGCGCGCGAGCGCCTGCGCGAAGCGCTGGCCCAGGCCGGTGCGACCGTGGTGCTTGAAGAAGACCCCAACAGCGTCGATGCTGAAACCCTCGGCGGCGTGGACGCCGGCGCGGTGCTGATCGCGCTGGAGCCGGCCGTCGAGGATGCGCTGGAGCGCCTCGACCCGGTGCTGGCGTCGCCCGAACTCACCGTGATCTTCGACGAAGCCGAACTGGCGGCGCGCCGCGAGGGCTGGGAAGCCCAGCGCTGGGCGCGCCACCTGGTGGCCAAGCTGCACGGCCACCAGGACGTGCTGCCGCCGGGCTCGGAGCAGGACGGCCTGCTGCAGCCCGAACCGGGCCTGCCGCAGACTCCGGCCGAACGGCATGCCGATGCGCCGCTGGAATTCCACGTGCGCGAGGCCTTCGACGCCGCAGCCGACGTGCCCACCGACGGCCTGTACACGCCGCCGGAGGCGTACAGCGAGCCGATGTCGCTGGAAGAAGCGCTGGCCGCTATGCAGGCTTCGCCTGCCGCAGCTCCGGCCAACGTGCCGCCGCCGGTGCCGGTGGATGCTCCTGCTGCGCCGCGCGCGCCGCTGGGCGACCACAGCAGCTGGTCGCTGGTCGACGAAGACACCGTTGCGCCGCCGGCCGTGCCGACTGCACCGGCGAGCGCGCCGCCGATCAACGACGCATTCGATACGCCAAGCCTGTCGCTGGTCGAACTGGAACCGGAGGTTGCGCCGGACGGTTCCGCGCCGGGTGCGGTGCTGGTCCTGGCCGGCATTGGCGGCCCCGACGCGGTGCGCCGCCTGCTGGCCGCGCTGCCCGCCGGGCTGGCCACGCCGGTGCTGGTCTACATGCGCCTGGACGGCGGCCGTTACGGCAACCTGGTCAAGCAGATGGCGCGGGTGTCGGCGCTGCCGGTGCTGCTGGCCGAGTCCGACCAGCCGGTGCTGGCCGGCAATGCCTACATCCTGCCGGACGACGTGGGCGTGGCGGTCCGCAACCGCGGCCTGTACTTCACTGCCGATGCGCAGGGCATCCAGGTGGCCGCGCTGCCGCCGGCGCACAGCGCCGTGGTGCTGCTCAGCGGCAGCGACGTGGCCGTGCTGGACGACGTGCTGTCGCTGGCCGTGGCCGGCGCCTGGGTGGCCGGGCAGACCGGTGACGGCTGCTACGACCCGGTCGCCGCCAACGCCGTGGTCGCCGCCGGCATGGCCGCGGGCGACCCGCCGCAGCTGGCCGCCACCATCGCCGAACGCTGGGGCGTGAGCGAGTAATCGCCGCGCCATGTCACTTTCAGGAAGCAGACCATGAGCTACGCCAGCAACGACGAAATCCGCGGAGTACTGATCCAGGCCGGCCACGACCGGGTCCTGGTCCCGAACGCGACGGTGGCTGAAATGCTGGCCGCCGCCAGTGTCACCCCGGTGCCCGACACCCCGGCCTGGCTGCTCGGCCAGATCCAGTGGCAGGGCTGGGACGTCCCGCTGATGTCGTTCGCGCGCCACGCCGGGCTCGGCGAAGAGCAGGGCGTGGTCAAGAACAAAGTCGTGGTACTCAAGGCGTTGGGCGGCAATGCCAAGCGCCCGTACTTCGCGCTGGTGACGCCGAACTTCCCGCAGCTGATCTCGGTGCCGCGCGACGGCCTGCTCGCCGACGCGTCGGAAGAAGCCCTGCCGCCGGGCGTGCACATGCGCGTGCTGCTGGGCGAGCTGAGCGCGCTGCTGCCGGACCTGGACGCGCTGGAAACCGCGCTGGACGAAGCCCTGCCGGCGTAAAAACCCGGTAGAGCCACGCCCTGCGTGGCTGCTACCCCAGGTCGCCCAAGCGCGCCTGGATCGCGGCAATCGCCGCCAACCCCGCCGTCTCCGTACGCAGGATCCGCGGCCCCAGCTGCAGCCCCTGGAAACAGGCCTGCTGCAGCGCCAACCGATCGCGCGGCGACCAGCCGCCTTCCGGCCCGATCGCAATCACCACGCCGCCGGGCGCGGCCGACAACGTCGACAGCCGGTATTCGCCCACGGGATCCAGGGTCAGCTTCAATGCCGCTACCGGCATTGCCAGCGCGGCCTCCTGCAGGTTCCGTGGCGGCGCCACCGTCGGCACCCGCGCGCGACCGGATTGGCCGCAGGCCGAGACCACCACGCTGCGCCAGTGCGCCAGGCGCTTTTCCGCGCGCGCCGCATCGAGCTTCACCTCGGTACGTTCGGCATTGACCGGCACGATCGCCTGAACCCCCAGCTCGGTCGCCTTCTGCAGGATCAGGTCCATCTTCTCGCCACGGGCGATGCCCTGCAGCAGCGTGATCGACAGCGACGACTCATTGTCGAGGGGCTGTGCCGCGACGACCTGTACGCGCGCATCGCGCTTGCCCGATTCCACCAGCGTGGCGCTGTAATCGTGGCCGTCGCCGTTGAACAGCACGCAGCCTTCGCCTTCGCGCAGGCGCATCACCCGCACCAGGTGGTTGGCCACCTCTTCGGGCAACGACACGGTCTGGCCCACGGCCAGCGGGAGATCGACGTAGGAACGGGTCACGCGCATGCAACAGCTTCCTCGATGGCAGCCAGGGTGGTCTGGGCCAGCAGGTCCAGGTGTTCGTCCTCCACGCAGTAGGGAGGCATCCAGTACAGCACGTTGCCGAGCGGGCGCAGCACCACGCCGCGCCGCAACGCCGCGTTGTAGGCGCGCAGCCCGACCCGCGCTTCGGCCGGGAAGGGGGTGCGTTTATCGCCGTTGCGGGTCAGCTCGAACGCCACCACCATGCCGGCCTGGCGCACGTCGGCGACCTGCGGGTGATCGGTGAACGGTGCGGCCAGCCGGCGCATCACCTCGGCGGTGCTGCGGTTGCGCGCGATCACGTCCTCGCTGGCGAAAATGTCCAGTGTCGCCAGCGCGGCCGCGCAGGCCAGCGGGTTGCCGGTGTAGCTGTGCGAGTGCAGGAACGCACGCTCGCGGCTGTCGTCCAGGAACGCGTCGTACAGCGCCTGGGTGGCCAGCACCGCGGCCAGCGGCAGGAAGCCGCCTGTGAGGCCCTTGGACAGGCACAGCAGGTCCGGCATCACCCCGGCCTGTTCGCAGGCGAACAGGGTTCCGGTGCGGCCGAAACCGGTGGCGATCTCGTCGGCGATCAGGAACGCACCATTGGCGTCGCACAGTTCGCGCGCACGCTTGAGGTACACCGGGTCGTGCATGCGCATGCCGCCAGCGCACTGCAGGCGCGGCTCCAGGATCACCGCGCAGATCTCGCCGGGGTGCTGGTCGAACAGGTCGGCCAGGCGGTCGGCGGCCTCGTGCGCGCGCTGCGCCGCGCTCTGCCCGGGTTCGGCCAGGTACGCGTCCGGCGAGGGCGCGAACAGCGCCTCGGTCAGCAGCGGCGCGTACACGCGGCGGTACAGCGGGATGTCGCCCACCGACAACGCCCCCAAGGTTTCGCCGTGGTAGCCGTTCTCCAGCGCCACGAAGCGGGTGCGGTGCAGTTCGCCGCGGTTGCGGAAGTAGTGGAAGGCCATCTTCAGCGCGACCTCGACCCCGGCCGAGCCGTTGTCGGCGTAGAACACCTTGGACAACGGCGCGCGTCCGGCCTGGCGCGGCGCGATCGCCAGCAGCCGTTCGGCCAGCTGCACCGCCGGTTCATGGCTGAAGCCGGCCAGCATCACCTGTTCCAGCTGGGTGGCCTGGCGCGCGATGGCCGCGCCGATGCGCGGTTCGGCGTGGCCGAACAGGTTGGTCCACCAGCTGCTCACCGCGTCCAGGTAACGATGCCCGTCGTGATCGATCAACCACGGGCCTTCACCCCGTGCAATCGGCACCAGCGGCAAGGTGTCGGGGTGTTCGCGCATCTGCGTGCACGGGTGCCACAGCACGGCCAGATCGCGTTGCCGCCACTGGTCGGCCAGCGTGAGGGGGGCTGGGTCTGCTAGCATTTCGGGCTCATGGACACGTTTTCACCTGCCTGCATTCTATCGATCTCCAAGAGCCAGTTCGCATGACCCGTCCGCTGCCCACCATCCACCAGATCACGGACGAGGAAAGCGGCCCGTTCCAGCGCCAGCACCTGGACCTGGAGTTCTCCAACGGCGAACGCCGCCGTTTCGAACGCCTGGTCAGCCGCGGCCATGGGGCGGTGGTGGTGGTGCCGATGCTGGACGACGAGACCGTGCTGCTGGTGCGTGAATACGCTGCCGGCGTGCACCGCTACGAGCTGGGCCTGGTCAAGGGCCGCATCGACGCCGGCGAAACCGCGGAGCAGGCTGCCGACCGCGAACTGAAGGAAGAAGCCGGCTACGGCGCGCGGCGGGTCGACGTGCTGCGCGCGATGACCCTGGCCCCGACCTACATGAGCCACCTGTCGTACCTGGTGGTGGCGCGCGACCTGTACCCGGAGCGGCTGGTCGGCGACGAACCCGAAGAGCTGGAAGTGGTGCCGTGGAAGCTGGCCGAACTGGACCAGCTGATGCTGCGCGAGGACTTCTCCGAAGGCCGCTCGCTGGCCGCGTTGTTCATCGCCCGGCAGTGGCTGGAACGCAGGGAATGATCAAACTCACCACCGCGTTGCGCGAAACGGTGATCGCCATCGCCCAGGACGCCGCCGCGGCGATCCGCGAGGTGTATGCCAGTCCGTTCGACGTCGAGATCAAGTCCGACCGCAGCCCGGTGACCGCGGCCGACCTGGCCGCCAACCAGGTGATCCTGCGTGGCCTTGGACAGCTGACCCCGGACCTGCCGATCCTCTCCGAGGAATCGGCGCAGGTGCCGTGGGAAGTGCGCCGCCACTGGGGCGCCTACTGGCTGGTCGATCCACTCGACGGCACCCGCGAGTTCGTCAAGCGCAACGACGAGTTCAGCGTCAACATCGCACTGATCTACCAGGGCGCGCCCGCATTCGGCGTGGTCCTGGCGCCGGTCAGCGGCGTCGCCTGGCACGCCATGCGTGGCGAACTGGCCTACCGCCGCGACGGCCTGCACGACTCGGTGCTGCGCACCCGCACCCCGGCGCTGCCGCCGCTGCAGGTCGCCGCCAGCCGCTCGCACCGCAGCGAACAGACCCAAGCGCTGCTGGACCGCATGGGCGAGATCGAGGTGGTCGCGCAGGGCTCATCGCTGAAATTCTGCCGGCTCGCCGAAGGCACCCTGGACGTCTACCCGCGGCTGGGCCCGACCGCCGAGTGGGACACCGCCGCCGGCCAGTGCGTGCTGCATGCCGCCGGCGGTGCGGTGCTCTCGGCCGCCACCGGCAAGCCGTTCCGCTACAACCGCCGCGAAACCCTGTTGAACGGCGACTTCATCGCCCTGGGCGACACCCGCCTGCCGTGGCGCACCTGGCTTCCCGACTGACCGGAGCACCGATGTCCGCACCTGCCGAACTGGACCGCCTGCTGGGCATCATGGCGCGCCTGCGCGATCCGCGCGACGGCTGCCCATGGGACCTGCAGCAGGATTTCGCCAGCATTGCCCCGTACACCATCGAAGAAGCCTACGAAGTGGCCGACGCGATCGACCGGGGCGATATGGACGATCTCTGCGACGAACTGGGCGACCTGCTGCTGCAGGTGGTGTTCCATGCGCAGATGGCGAGCGAGCAGGGCGCGTTCGGGTTCGCCGAGGTGGCCCGCGCGATCAGCGACAAGATGACCCGCCGCCACCCGCACGTGTTTGCGCAGGTGCAGGTCGATGGTGCCGAAGACGTCAACACCAACTGGGAAGCGATCAAGCGCGCCGAACGTGCCGCCAAGGGCGACGCCGACCACTCCGCGCTGGCCGGGATCTCGCGCGGGCTGCCCGAATGGCAGCGTGCGGTGAAGCTGCAGGCGCGCGCGGCGCGGGTCGGTTTCGACTGGCCGGGTCCGGCGCCGGTGCTGGACAAGGTGCGCGAGGAACTGGATGAAGTGGCCGCCGAATTCGCGCGTGGCCCGGTCGAGGACAACCAGGCCCGGCTGCAGGAGGAACTGGGCGACCTGCTGTTCGTCTGCGCCAACCTGGCCCGTCACGCGAAGGTGGACGTCGGCGCGGCGCTGCGCCACGCCAACCACAAGTTCGAACGCCGCTTCCGCACGATGGAAGCGCAGGCTGCCGCCAACGGGCAGGCCATGGCCGAGCTCGACCTGCAGGCGCAGGAACAGCTGTGGGAGCAGGCCAAGGCCGGCGAAGCGGCCTCGTGAACACGTTCCTGCTGTTCGTGCTGACCGCCGTGGCCGAGATCGTCGGCTGCTACCTGCCCTGGCTGTGGCTGCGACGCGATGGCAGCGCGTGGCTGCTGCTGCCGGCGGCCGCCAGCCTGGCCCTGTTCGCCTGGCTGCTGACCCTGCACCCGGCCGCCAGCGGGCGCGTGTACGCCGCCTATGGGGGTGTCTACATTGGCACCGCGCTGGCCTGGCTGTGGGTGGTGGACGGGATCCGGCCCAGCCGCTGGGATCTGCTCGGGGTCGGGCTGTGCCTGGCCGGCATGGCGGTGATCATGTTCGCGCCGCGCGCAACCTAGGCAAGCGGGGGCCGCGATCGGCGGTATATTCGGGGTTACGTCCGGGAAAGGAGTACCCCATGTTTCCAACCGTGTTTTTCTCGCTGATCCTCGCCTTCGTGGCCGTGGTGATCCTGTTCAAGGCCGTGCGCATGGTCCCTCAGGGCTACGAGTGGACGGTCGAGCGCTTCGGCCGCTACACCCACACCATGACCCCCGGCCTGCACTTCCTGATCCCGATCGTGTACGGGGTCGGCCGCAAGGTGAACATGATGGAGCAGGTGCTGGACGTGCCCAGCCAGGAAGTCATCACCAAGGACAACGCCGCGGTGCGCGTGGACGGCGTGGTGTTCTTCCAGGTGCTGGACGCGTCCAAGGCCGCCTACGAGGTCGCCAACCTGGAAGTGGCGATGATCGCGCTGGTGCAGACCAACATCCGTACCGTGATCGGCTCGATGGACCTGGACGAATCGCTGAGCCAGCGTGAGGTGATCAACGCCCAGCTGCTGAGCGTGGTCGACCATGCCACCAACCCGTGGGGGGTGAAGGTCAACCGCATCGAGATCCGCGACATCCAGCCGCCGCGCGACCTGCTCGACGCGATGGCGCGGCAGATGAAGGCCGAGCGCGAAAAGCGCGCGCAGATCCTCGAAGCCGAAGGCTCGCGCCAGTCCGAAATCCTGCGCGCCGACGGCGAGAAGCAGGCCGCGGTGCTGGAGGCCGAAGGGCGCAAGGAAGCCGCGTTCCGCGACGCCGAGGCGCGCGAGCGCCTGGCCGAAGCCGAAGCCAAGGCCACCCAGGTGGTGTCCGAGGCGATCGCCAGTGGCGACGTGCAGGCCATCAACTACTTCATCGCGCAGAAGTACGTGGAAGCGTTCAAGGAACTGGCGACCTCGCCGAACCAGAAGCTGGTGCTGATGCCGATGGAAGCCAGCGGCGTGATCGGCTCCATCGCCGGCGTGGCGGAACTGGCCAAGGAAGCGTTCGCGAAACAGGAAGAGAAGAAGACCACCCGCGCGGTGCCGCCGCGCATCGGAGGCTGAGATGCGCTGGGAAGTGGTCGGGTGGGGTGCGCTGGCGCTGGTGCTGTTCGCCGCCGAGGCGCTGGCGCCGGGCGCGTTCATGCTCTGGATCGGGATCGGCGCGGCTGCGGTGTTCGTGCTGGTGGCGGTGTTCGCCGACATCCCGCTGCTATGGCAGGTGGTGGCGTTCGTGCTGTTCAGCGTGGTCTCGATCCAGTGCTACCGGCAGTGGGGCCGCACGCGCGCGCGCGAGTCCGACGCGCCGTTGTTGAACCGGCGCGCCGAGCAGCTGATCGGGCGGGTGGTGGCGCTGGACCAGCCGATCGTGGCCGGCGTTGGCCGCGCCAAGATCGATGATGCGTTCTGGATGGTGGCCGGCCCCGACCTGCCCGCCGGCACCCCGGTGCGGGTGGTAGCCGTGGACGGCATGACGTTGAAAGTGCAGCAGGTCTGATCCGGTAGAGCCACGCCCTGCGTGGGTGCGCGTCAGCATTGCGCACCGCCGCAGGCGTTGACGGGGCGGTTCTGGGATAATGAAGGCCGGTTTTTTTCGATCCCCCGGATTGTGGTCATGACCCAGAAAACGCTTCTCAACGATACCCACCGCGCGCTCGGCGCCAAGATGGTCGATTTCGGTGGTTGGGACATGCCCATCCACTACGGCTCGCAGCTGGACGAGCACCACCTGGTGCGTGCCGACGCCGGCATGTTCGACGTCAGCCACATGACCGTGGTCGACCTGCGCGGCGAGAAGGTGCGTGCGTTCCTGCGCCGCCTGCTGGCCAACTCGGTGGACAAGCTCAAGGTCCCGGGCAAGGCGCTGTACTCGTGCATGCTCAATGCGCAGGGCGGGGTGATCGACGACCTGATCGTCTATTACCTGGGTGAGGACTTCTTCCGCATGGTGGTCAATGCCTCCACCCGCGAGAAGGACCTGGCCTGGATCCGCGAACAGGCTGCGGCCTTCGACGTGGCGGTCACCGAGCGCGAAGACCTGGCGATCATCGCCGTGCAGGGCCCGACCGCGCGCGACAAGGTGATCGGCCTGGTTGCCGAAGGCGACCGCGCCGCGCTGCAGAAGCTGGGCCGCTTCGCCGCGCTCGAGGCCACTGCAACCAGCGGCGCGCCGCTGTTCGTCGCGCGCACCGGGTATACCGGCGAGGACGGTTTCGAGATCCTGGTCGCACAGGACCAGGTGGTCGCGTTCTGGAATGCACTGGCCGGCGCCGGCGTACGTCCTGCCGGTCTGGGCGCGCGCGACACGCTGCGCCTGGAAGCCGGCATGAATCTGTATGGCCAGGACATGGACGAGGCGATCAGCCCGTTCGAAGCCGCGCTGGCCTGGACGGTGGCGCTGGACAAAGGCCGCGACTTCATCGGCCGCGACGTGCTCGAAGCGCAGAAGGCCGCCGGCGACGCGCGCCAGATGATCGGCCTGGTGATGGACGAGAAGGGCGTGCTGCGCCACGGCCAGGCAGTGAACACCGCCAGCGGCAGCGGCGAGATCCTGTCCGGTACGTTCTCGCCGACCCTGGGCAAGGGCATCGCCTTCGCACGCGTGCCGGCCGGCGAACTCGGCCAGGTGCACGTGGACATCCGCGGCCGGCAGGTGCCGGTGCGCGTGGTCAAGTTCCCGTTCGTACGCGAAGGCCAGGCGCAGCCCGGCGTTCTCGGCGAAGGCTGAGCTGCGTTCCATCCGGTTACACTACCCGCGTTTTCCTGACCCCCTGTAAATCTTCGGAGCAGTCCCATGAGCGAGATCCCCGGCGACCTCAAATTCCTCAAGTCCCACGAGTGGGCGCGCGTTGAAGGCAACGGCCGCGTCACCGTCGGCATTTCCGACCATGCCCAGGGCCTGCTCGGCGACCTGGTCTACGTCGAGCTTCCCGAAGTCGGCGCCGATGCCAAGGCCGGCGAGCAGATCGCGGTGGTCGAGTCGGTCAAGGCTGCCTCGGACGTGTACAGCCCGGTCTCCGGCAAGGTGGTCGAGGTCAACAGCGCCCTGGCCGACAAGCCGGAAACCATCAACGAAGACGCCTACGGCGACGGCTGGATGTTCGTGGTCGAGCTGTCCAACAAGGACGAGTTGAACGACCTGCTGGAACCGGACGACTACGCCGAAGGCCTGGACGACGAGGACAACTGATCCGCGTCTTCCCGGAACAGAAACGGCCGCCTGGTGCGGCCGTTTTTTTTTGGCCGATGCACGTAACCGGCAAGAAGGCGGTGCCCGGTGGCCGCCAAAAGTTTGCGCAGTTGCGCGAATCCGGACGCAAAAAGCGTTGCCGGATGTGAAAAGTTTTCGCCCCCGTTTTGGCGCCGTGCGGGAAGCGCTTGCGCGTTCGATGGCATCCGCGTCGCGGCGTGGCGTTGGCGCGTGCTGCATGCAGGGCGTTGAAGCGAAAGTGCTTCTTTTAAGTGTTTTTCTTTCAACGCATCGACAAAGATCCTGACGCGCGCGTCGGTTCGAGTCGGTTCGACACGGTCCCGACGAGCGCCTGCAGAGGGTGTGGCGCGGGCGCGTCGGCCCCCCGCCATGTGAAATTTTTTCGCGGGGGTTGTTGACAGTGAAAAAAAGCGTGATTAGGTTTCGCCTCAGCAGACCTTGCCTGCGAAACGAGCCAACCGAATCGACATCCAGTCGCGAAGCACAACCAGAACATCTACCGCGCGTCCGAGGACGGTGGAGTCCGGTTCGCTTCCTCCGGTGAAATGCAAGGTCACCCCACCTTCGATACCTGCCTGGCAGTTCCTGGTCGGTATCCCCGTATCCGTCACGACGCGCATGACGCGACGGCGGTCCCCGCAGAGCAGTAGTAGCGGGTTTGCTTTACCTGGGCGTTTCAACTCCATAGATCACTGACGAGGAGCCATCCCATGGCAACCAAGAAAGCTGCGAAGAAAAAGCCGGCCGCCAAAAAGGCCGTAAAGAAGGTCGCCAAGAAGGCGGCTGCCAAGAAGGCCGTGAAGAAGGTAGCCAAGAAGGCGGCTGCCAAGAAGACGGTAAAGAAGGCAGCCAAGAAGGCGACTGCCCGCAAGGCAGTGAAGAAGACGGCAAAGAAGGCGGTCCGCAAGGTCGCCAAGAAGGCCGCCGCCAAGAAGACCGCGAAGAAGGCAGCAAAGAAGACCGCCAAGAAGGCCGTCCGCAAGGTAGCCAAGAAGGCCGCTGCCAAGAAGACCGCCAAGAAGGCCGTCCGCAAGGTAGCCAAGAAGGCCGCTGCCAAGAAGACCGCCAAAAAGGCCGTCCGCAAGGTCGCCAAGAAGGCCACCGCCAAGAAGGCCACCGCGCGCAAGCCGGCCGCCAAGAAGGCTTCGGCCAAGAAGGCAGTGAAGAAGGTCGCCAAGCGCAAGCCGGCGGTCCGCAAGAAGAAGGCTGCACCGGTCGCCCTGCCGGCAACCCCGGCACCGCTGATCTGATCGATTCCCGATAGCCGTACCTGAAACTCCTTCCCCGGCAGCCCAGCGGGGAGGGAGTTTTTTTTTGCCATGCAAAAAAAAATCCCTCCCCGCGAGGGATCAACGAACGTTGATCCCGATAGGTAGCGCCGGCCGCTGGCCGGCCCAGGCGGTGCCGAGAGCCGGCCAGCGGCCGGCACTACCGGCGGTGATGCGTGCACCAACAAAAAAGCGGCCCGTGGGCCGCTTCTTCGCATCCATCATCCGGATCGCCTTACCGCGGCGAAGCCACCGCCCGATCAGACGACACACCCTTCCGCTTGCCGGGGCTGCTGTCTTCGGTCATCAGGTTGTCGCTGCCGAAGTCCGTATCCACGTCCAGCCAGCGCTGCGCGGGCAGGCCCATGGCCGCATCGAGCACGGTCGGCAGCAGGCCGCTGGGCAGGCTGCTTTCGCCGTTCCACATGATGGCGATGCCGAGGTCGCGCTCGGGGACCAGCGCGACCAGGCCGCGATAGCCCTGCACGGCACCGGCATGGAAGATCACTTCATGCCCGGCGTAATCGAAGTTGCGCCACCCCAGCGCGTAACCTGCCGAGTGCAGGCGCTCGCGGCGCCAGCCCGAACGCATTTCGCCGGGGGTGTTGATCAGGGTCGAATGCAGCGTGGCCAGCAGCGGCGCCGGCAGCACGTCGGGGCGGTGACCGGTGTGGGCCAGCAGCCACTGCGCCATGTCGCTGGCGCTGGCGTTGACGCCCGCGGCAGGCGCCAGGCGGTAGTAGGTGGGTTTGGGGGTCAGCGACACCCAGCCATTGCGGCTGCGCACGTGCGGACGCGCCCAGCGCGAGCTGGCCTGGATGCCGGCCAAGCCGAGGCTGGCATCGTCCATGCCCAGCGGCTTGAACAGGCGACGTTCCACCGACTGCTCGTAGAAGCTGCCGGAGGCGGCGTACACGACGTCCCCGATCAGGCTGAAGGCCACGTTCTGGTACGCGTAGCAGTCGCCCGGCTGGCACTTGAGCGAGGTCGAGGCGAGCTTGTGGGTGAGCGTGTAGTACTCGGCGTTGGCTTCCACGTCGCGGTCGTAGGCGTTGTAGGGCAGGCCGACGCGATGGCTGAGCAGGTCGGCCACGGTGAGCCGGTCGGTCGCTTCGGGAGTGCTCAGCTGGAAGCCGGGCACGTAGTCGGTGACCTTGCTGTCCCAGCGCAGGGTGCCGTCGTTGACCAGCAGGCCGGCCATGGTGCCGGCGAAGGCCTTGGACAGCGACGCCAGGCGGAACACGGTGTGCGCGTCGACCATCTGCGGGTTGTTGACGTCGGTGACGCCATAGCCGCGCGCGCTGAGCACGCGGCCGCCCTGCACGATCGCCACCGCCATGCCGGGCACGCGCTCACCATAGGTGAGCTGCTGGGCCATGGATTCGATGTTGGCCACGTTGAAGCCGGCGGCCGGTGGCAGCACGGTCGGGGTGGTCGAGGTGGCCCGGTAGGCGGCGGGCTGGGTATGCGCGATGGCAGGCGCGGCGCTGTTTTCAATGTTGACCGGGAAGGCGGCCGGGGCCGCACTCGGGGTCTGGGCGGTGGACGACATGGCGATGGGCATGAGCATGCCCAGCAAACCGGTGGCCGCCGAACGGATCGGACGGCGCCTGCTGTTTTCTTTCATCGTGTAAGGCCTGTGCGCAGCTGCTTGGGCCGATTCTAGCGCCGCTTTTCGTGATTGCACAAATTGAGCGAAGATGAATGCGTATCGCATTGAAAAGGCCCGGTTTTTGCAGGGGAAGAATGGCCGCATGTGAGAGCCTGTTCAGGTGTCGCGCAGCCAGGCGGCGGCGCGCTCGGCAATCATGATCGTGGGCGCGTTGGTGTTGCCGCTGACGAGGGTGGGCATGACCGAGGCGTCGACCACGCGCAGACTGCGCACGCCGTGCACGCGCAGCTGGGGGTCGACCACGGCATCGGCGTACTGGCCCATCGCGCAGGTACCGACCGGGTGGTAGATGGTTTCCGCCTTGGCGCGGATGAAGGCGTCCAGCGCGGCGTCGTCCAGGTCGGTGCGGGCGGGAAAGATCGGTGCGCCGCGCCAGCGGTCGAAGGCGGGCTGGGCGAGGATCTGCTGCGACATGCGCACGCAGTGCCGCATCATCGCGAGGTCGTGGCCGTCGGCATCGCCCAAATAGTTGGGTTCGATCCTGGGGGGCGAGGTGGGGTCGCCATCGCGCAGGTGGATGCGGCCGCGGCTGCGCGGGTGCAGCGCGCAGGCATGCAGGGTGTAGCCGTCGCCGGGCAGGCGGTGGCGGCCGTGGTCGTCGAGCATGGCCGGCACGAAGTGGAACTGGACGTCGGCACCGGCGTCGGGGGCGAGCGGCGAGCGGGCGAAGCCGCCGGCTTCGGCGATGTTGCTGGTGCCGGCGCCACGATGCCCGCGCAGGAAGTAGTCGAAGGCGATGCGGGCCTGGTTGCTGCGGTCGTAGCTGACCCCGGGATGGGTGTGCACGAGGGTGCAGATGTCCAGATGATCCTGCAGGTTGCCACCGACGCCGGGCAGGTCGACGCGGGTGCTGATGCCGTGCGCGCGCAGCTGGCGATGGGGACCGATGCCGGACAGCATGAGCAGGTGTGGCGAGTGGATCACACCGGCGCTGAGGATGACCTCGCGCGAGGCCAGGGCGTGCCGGTGCGCGCCACGCTGGTGGAAGTACACCCCGGTGGCGGTGTCGCCCTGGAAGCTCAGTGCGCGCGCCCGTGCGCCGGTCAGCACGGTGAGGTTGCGGCGGCCGCGCGCGGGGCGCAGGTAGGCGGTGGCGCTCGAGCAGCGCGCACCGTCGCGTTGGGTGACCTGGTAGAGGCCGACACCGGATTGGCTGGCCCCGTTGAAGTCGGGGTTGCGGGCGTGGCCGGCCTGTACGGCGGCGTCGATGAAGGCGTCGGACAGGGGATTGTGGTGGCGCAGGTCGGCGACGGAGAGCGGGCCTACGTCGCCATGCCATGGGCTGGCACCGCGGCTGTTGGCTTCGCTGTGCAGGAACCAGGGCAGCACCTGGTCCCACGCCCAGCCGGTGGCACCGGCGGCGGCCCAGCGGTCGTAGTCGGCGGGCACGCCGCGCACGTAACACATGGCGTTGATGGCGCTGGAGCCGCCGAGCACCTTGCCGCGCGGCCACCACAGGCGGCGCCCGTCGAGGGCGGGCTGTGGTTCGGTGTACAGGTTCCAGTTGATGCGACGGTTGTTGACCAGGCGGGCGAGGCCGGCGGGCATGTGGATGAAGGGGTTGCGGTCGCGCGGGCCGGCTTCGAGCAGCAGGACGCGGCAGTGCGGGTCGGCGCTGAGCCGGTTGGCCAGGACGCAGCCGGCCGATCCGGCGCCGACGATGATGTAGTCGTACATGCCCACTCCCCAACGGTGATCGGGCCAGCATAAGGCACCACTGGCGATGTTGCGGTGCATCGTTTACCGTGCGCGCTTTATCGCCCGGAATGCGCACGCGCCATGACCGCCGTACCTTCGACCGCGCCGACCGGCCTGCGCGCGGCGCTGCGCCAGTCGCCGCCGCTGCTGTGGGCGTGCGTGTACTTCTTCTGCCTGCTCAGCGGGTATTACGTGCTGCGCCCGGTGCGGGAGGCGATGGCGGCGTCGGCGGACCTGCAGGCGGTGTTCCCGCCGGCGTTGATCAGTTGGTTCGCAGGGCGCGGGATCGCGCTGCAGGACTTCGTGCTGCAGGTGCTGTTCACAGGGGTGTTCGTGATCATGGTGATCCTGCAGCCGCTGTACGGGGCGCTGGTGAGCCGTTATCCGCGCCGGGTGTTCCTGCCGCTGGTGTACGGGTTCTTCATTGCGACGCTGCTGGGGTTCTACGTGCTGTTCGACAGCGGGGTGCCGGGGCGGGGGATGCTGTTCTTCTTCTGGGCGGCGGTGTTCAACCTGTTCGCGGTGGCGGTGTTCTGGAGCTTCATGGCGGACGTGTTCTCGAATGTGCAGGCGCGGGCGTTCTACGGGTACATCGGGGCGGCGGGGACGATCGGGGCATTCCTGGGGCCGACGCTGACGTCGACGTTGGTGCAGCGGGTGGGGATCGCGAACCTGATGCTGGTGTCGGCGGGGTTCCTGTGCATCTGCCTGTTCTGCATCTGGCGGCTGCGCCTGTGGGCGGTGGCGCGCGAGCGGGAACAGCAGCTGGTGTCGGGGGAGACGCCGATGGGCGGGGGCGTGCTGGATGGGCTGAGGCTGATCGCGCGTGAGCCGCTGCTGCGCTGGCTGGCGGTGATGGTGGTGTTCGGGGTGGGGATCGGGACGCTGCTGTACAACGAGCAGGCTTCGATCGTGCGGCGGTTGTATACGGACGCGGCGGCGAGCACGGCGTTCTATTCGCGGATCGATCTGGCGATCAATGCGCTGACGCTGGTGCTGCAGCTGGGGGTGACGCGCTGGTTGTTGTCGCGGTTCGGGATCGCGCCGGCGCTGTTGATTCCGGGCTTTGCGATCATTGCGGGGTTTTCGGTGCTGGCGGCGTCGCCGCTGCCGGTGATGGTGGCGATCGTGCAGGTGCTGACGCGGGCAAGTGAGTTTTCGCTGGCGAAGCCGGCGCGGGAGACGATCTTCACGCGGGTGGACCGGCAGTGGCGCTACAAGGCGGGCGCGGCGATCGACACGGTGGTGTACCGGGCGGGCGACCTGACGTTCGCGTGGGTGCACAAGGGGCTGTCGGTGTTCGGTTCGAGTGCGGTGTTCGCGGGCGGGCTGGTGGTGGCGGGGATCATGACGACGGCGGCGTTCGGGCTGCTGCGCGAAGAAAAGAAGCTGCCGGCGGAGCGGCCGGAGTAAGCTGTTTCCAACTTGTTCGAGGTGTGCGCATGTACTGGACCGCTGTAATCCTGACCCTGGTGGTCGCGCTGTTGCACGTGTACTTCCTGGTGCTGGAGATGTTCCTGTGGACGCGCCCGCTGGGGCTGAAGACGTTCCGCAACACGCCGGAGAAGGCGGAGCTGACGCGGGTGCTGGCGGCCAACCAGGGGCTGTACAACGGCTTCCTGGCGGCAGGCCTGTTCTGGGGTCTGTTCGACCACCTGCCGATGCTGGTGAACTTCATGCTGGGCTGCGTGATCGTGGCGGGCTGCTACGGGGCGTACAGCGTCAACCGGCGGATCTTCTTCATCCAGGCAGTGCCTGCGATCCTCGCCGTGATCGCCTGGCAATTCGTGCCTGCATGATTGCGTGTCGTACGTCCACACCATCCCGGATTGCACACCGTCCGTAGAGCCGGGCTCTGCCCGACTGCTGTTGGATTCAGGCGAACAGCAGCCGTCTGCATGGTTTCCCTGGTCAGGGCCGTCGGGTGCGGGTTTGTGGGGGACGCTGCAAGTACGTCCATGTAAGCTCATCGCCGCATCCATGCGGCTCGTGCCCCCTCAAACCCACCCCCGCCGACCCTCCGATAGTGGGCAGGTGAGTCATCCAAAGGCGGTAGAGCCGGGCTCTGCCCGGCTGCTCTTCCTCACCGCACACGACCCTGTATGGGGGCGGCCGCCGGGTAGCCCCCGGAGGGACGCTAGAAAACATGGATGTTTTCTAGCAGCCTACATGGACGTATTCACGGCGTGTCCCGGAGCGGGGCTGCCCGGCGGCCGCCCCTGCACGTAGCACTGAAGCGCTGCTTTGAGCGGAACAGGCAATCAACCACGCTTCACCGGCGACACCCACATCTCGATCTTCGCTTCAAACACAGCAGTGCCGCCGTCATCGCTGACGACAACCTTCACCGGCAGCCCATACCCCGCCTCCGCCGAGACAATCGGAATCTCCGGCACCGCCACCGCGTGCTGGGTTCCCACCGCCTTGGCGAGGTACTTCACTTCCATCCCTTTCGGGATCCAGCGCATGCCGCGTGGCAGCGAGGCGTCGACCATCAGGCCGGCGGTGAGTTCGGCCAGGTTGCACAGGGCGATCGCGTGCACGGTGCCGATGTGGTTGGTGACCTTGCGCCGGTGGGCGATGCGGCCTTCGCAGCGGCCGGGTTCGAGGCGGGTGATGCGCGGGGCGATGCTGGCGAAGTAAGGGGCTTTGAAGCAGACCGCGCGGGAGAACAGCCACTGGCCGGCCGGCCAGCGTTGCATGCGGTGGTAGAGGGTCAACAGGGGTGCGGCCATGGGTTCGTCCTCAAAAAAAACGGCGGACCGAAGTCCGCCGTTGGGGTGCTGCTGGTGGCGGTTATGCCGCCTGCGACTGGGCGTCCTTGCGTTCGCGGTCGTAGTAGCTGGCCGAACGCAGTTCGTGCGGTTCGAAGTCGTCCACGGTGATGGTGTCCATGGTCAGCGTGCGCAGCTCTTCGAGCAGGGTGCGCTCGTCCTGGGTGATCACGCCTTCGGCCACGGCTTCGTCCAGCTGGGCGGTGAAGTCGAGGGCTTCGATGCCCTTGGTCTTCAGTGCCTTGATGAACTTGCGCTCGACCGGTTCGGCCATGATCGCCTTGGACAGGTAGCTGTTGATGCGGCCACCCGGATTGTTCTCGCACGGGGTCAGGAACACGCCGCTGGCGAGGCGGTCGCGGGCTTCGTTGGGCGCCATCAGCAGGGCGGCCACGCGGTGGCCCAGGCGGTCGCCGGGGGCTTCGGCGCGGCGGCCGAACGGGAAGATCAGCAGCCACATCAGCCAGCCGATCGGGCGGATCGGGAAGTTGCGCAGGGCAGCCGACAGCGACTCTTCGATCTTGTGCACGCTGTCATGGAAGGCCCAGGCCAGCAGCGGCTGGTCGGCCGCCGGTGCGCCTTCGTCGTGGTAACGCTTGAGCATGGCGCTGGTCATGTACACGTGGCTCAGCACGTCGCCCAAGCGGCCGGACAGCGATTCCTTGAACTTGAGCTTGCCGCCCAGGGTCATCATCGAGATGTCGGCCATCAGCGCGAGGTTGGCCGAATAGCGGTCCAGCTTGCGGAAGTAACGGCGGGTGTAGGCGTCGCCCGGCGCGGCGCCGAAGCGGGCACCGGTCAGGCCGAGCCAGAACGAGCGGACCGCGTTGGAGATGCCGAAGCGGATGTGGCCGAACAGGCTGCGGTCGAAAGACTGCAGGCCGGCCTTGGTGTCCGGGTCCTGCGCGGCCTTCATTTCCTGCAGCACCCACGGGTGGCAGAGGATCGCACCCTGGCCGAAGATCAGCAGGCTGCGGGTCATGATGTTGGCGCCTTCCACGGTGATCGCGATCGGCGCGGCCTGCCAGCTGCGGCCGGCGAAGTTGCGCGGCCCGAGGATGATGCCCTTGCCGCCGATCACGTCCATGACGTCGGAGATCACTTCACGGCTCATGGTGGTGCAGTGGTACTTGGCGATGGCCGACGGCACCGAGGGCACGTCGCCGCGATCCACCGCAGCTGCGGTGGCCTGGCACAGCGCGCTGATCGCGTAGGCCTTGCCGCCGATGCGCGCGAGGGCTTCTTCCACGCCCTCGAAACGGCCGACCGAGAGGCCGAACTGCTTGCGGATGCGGGCGTAGGCACCGGTGACCACCGCGCCGGCCTTGGCACCGCCGCTGGCGGTGGAGGGCAGGGTGATCGAGCGGCCGACGGCGAGGCACTCGTTGAGCATGTTCCAGCCCTTGCCGGCCATTTCCGCGCCACCGATCAGCTGGGTCAGCGGAATGAAGACCTCCTTGCCGCGGATCGGACCGTTCTGGAAGGTCGAGTTCAGCGGGAAGTGGCGGCGGCCGATTTCAACGCCGGCGGTGTCGCGCGGCAGCAGGCCGAGGGTGATGCCGATGTCGCGGGTCGGGCCA
This sequence comes from Stenotrophomonas sp. VV52, assembly GCF_002893095.1. Lineage (GTDB taxonomy): Bacteria > Pseudomonadota > Gammaproteobacteria > Xanthomonadales > Xanthomonadaceae > Stenotrophomonas > Stenotrophomonas aracearum. Next base: position 455,414 of record NZ_PKQQ01000002.1, read on the forward strand.
ATCAGGCCGTCCGGGTCGTACATGCGGAAGGCCATGCCGATCAGGGTCGCGACCGGGGCCAGGGTGATATAGCGCTTGTCGAAGGTCAGCTTGACGCCGAGCACCTGCTCGCCGTTCCACTCGCCACGGCAGACGATGCCGTAGTCGGGAATCGAGGTCGCGTCCGAACCGGCGAACGGACCGGTCAGGCCGAAGCAGGGCACTTCACGGCCGTCGGCCAGGCGCGGCAGGTACTGGTCCTTCTGTGCCTGGGTGCCGTAATGCACCAGCAGTTCGCCCGGGCCCAGCGAGTTGGGCACGCCGACGGTGGAGCTGACCACGCTCGACACCGAGGCCAGCTTCTGGATCACCTTGTGGTGGGCCAGCGCGCTGAAGCCGAGGCCGCCGTATTCCTTCGGAATGATCATGCCGAAGAACTTGTTCTTCTTGATGAAGGCCCACAGTTCCGGCGGCAGGTCGGCGTAGACGTGGGTGATTTCCCAGTCGTTGACCATCGCGCACAGTTCTTCCACCGGGCCGTCCAGGAAGGCCTGTTCTTCAGCGGTGAGCTGCGGCTTGGGATAGTTGAGCAGCTTGTTCCAGTCCGGGTCGCCGGTGAACAGCTCGCCTTCGAAACCGACCGAACCGGTTTCCAGGGCGATGCGCTCGGTCTGCGACAGCGGCGGCAGCACCTTGCGGAACACCTTCATCATCGGCGCGGTCAGCAGCGGCTTGCGGATGAAGGGCAGCAGCAGCGGCACGGCGATGACGGCGACGATGGCCGCAGCCACGATGGTGGCGGTCTGGTTGACGTAGGGAATGAACCAGCAGGCCGCCAGCAGCGCCAGGCTGGCCAGCGTCCAGGTGATCAGCCGGCCACGGTGGTAGGCGACGACGGCGCCTGCCAGCAGGATGGCAAGGAAGGGGACGACATAGCTCATGAGCGTGCTCCGGTGACGTGCTCGGTTGTGGCGGACAGTGCCACGGCGGAGGCCGAGGGCAACACGTCCAGATAGTCCAACACAGTAGCGGTAAAGGCGTTGTTGTCGTCGCCGGCGACCATGTGGGTGGCCTCCGGCAACTGCACGTGGCGGGCGTGCGGAACCAACGCCAGGAATTCGGCCACCGTTTGCGGGGTGACCAGGGTGCTGCGCCCGCCACTGACCAGCAGCACCGGGCATTTCACCTGGCGCGCCGCTTCGGCAAGCGCGTCCTGGTGCTGTTCGCTGTCGCGCGCCAGCTCGGCGACCAGGCGAGGGTCCCAATGCCAGCGCCAGCGGCCGTGGCCGTCCTCGCGCAGCAGCGCGCGCAGCGAGTCTTCCGACTTGCGCGGGCGGTGCGGCATGTAGGCGGAGATCACGTCGGCGGCCTGTTCCAGCGACGCGAACCCGTCCGGATGCGCGGTCATGAACATCAGGATCTTTTCGACCCCGGCGGTATCCCAGCGCGGGGTGATGTCGACCAGCACCATGGCCGAGAACAGGCCCGGCCAGCGCGCTTCGGCGAGCAGGCCGAACAGGCCACCCATCGAGGCCGCCACCAGCACCGGCGGCTGCGGCTGTTCGCCGGCCAGCACGATCAGGTCATCGGCGAACTGTTCGCCGTGATAGGGCAGGTCGGCCGGGTTCCAGTCCGAATCGCCGTGACCGCGCGCGTCGTAGGCCAGGGTCTGGTAGCCGGCCGCTTCCAGCGACTGCGCGGTGGCGGTCCAGGCGTGCCGGGTCTGGCCGAAGCCATGGGCGAACAGCACGGTGCCGCGACGCCCGGGGGCGCTGCGGGTGGCGGCCAGCACGGTGTCGTGGGCGGCAGTCAGGCGGAGGGTCGGCGTTACCATACCGGCTAGTATGGACCTGCGTTCTGGCCTGTCAATACCGATGGGTATGGTCGAAGTGTGAATTCCACACAAACCGACCCCGGCGTATGGTTAAATCGTCAGCATGAATGAACCTGAAGCTTCCGCCGGCGAGCCCCGTGCCGGCCGCAACAGCCGCCTGAGCGCGGAAGACTGGGCGCAGGCCGCCTTGGACCTGATCGCTGAACAAGGTGTTGGCGCCGTTGCGGTGGAGCCGCTGGCGCGTCGCCTCGGGGTGACCAAAGGCAGTTTCTACTGGCACTTCCCCTCGCGCGATGCGCTGCTGCAGGCCGCGCTGGAGCGCTGGGAACTGTTCGAACAGGAACAGGTGTTCGGCAGCTTGGAAGACGTGCCCGATCCGCGCGCACGCCTGCGCCAGCTGTTCCAGGTGGTGGCGCACGAAGTGCAGCCGCACATCATCTACAGCGAGCTGCTCAAGGCACTGGACCACCCGATGGTGCGGCCGGTGATCGACCGCGTCTCGCACCGTCGCCTGGAATACCTGGTGGCCTCGTTCCGCCAGGCCGGATTGAGCCGCACGGATGCGCAGCACCGTGCGCGGCTGGCCTATGCGGCGTATGTGGGCTTCCTGCAGTTGTCGTTGCAGTTGCAGCAGCCCAAGCCGGCGCGCGAGGATTTCGAAGCGTATGTGGAGCATGTGATCGAGACGCTGATCCCGATCGGGTGAGGCGTTTCGCAGATGAAGAAAAAAGCCGCGAAAGCGGCTTTTTTTGTGTCTGCGAGATCGGATGCGCACGCCATGTCGCACAAAAAACAACGGCCCCTTGCGGGGCCGTTGCTGCGTCAGGTGCTGATCAATGGAGCGATCAGAACTTCTGCTGGTACTTCATGTACACGAAGCGACCGATGTCGTAGCCACCGTAGTACGCGTAGCCCGAGTTCGGGTTGGAGTACGCCGGAGCGGCCCAATGGTCGAACACGTTGTTGGCACCGACGGCCACCGTCGCATTCCACGGCAGGTTGTAAGCCACCTGCAGGTCGTGGAAGGTGTTGGAGCCCAGCTCGTTCTGCGGCGCGATCTGGCCACCGGTATCCGGCGCGGCGTAGTCCGGCAGGGTGCAGCGGTTGGCGAAGAAGCAGCTTTCCTTGACACCGGAGTAGTAACGCGCGGTCCAGGTCACCGACAGGTTGTCCAGCTGCCAGTTGATGGTGGCGTTCGAGCGGATGCGGAAGTTGCCACCGAAGCCATTGTTCTGGCTCGGCGGGTTGTCCGAGTTGTCAGCCTTCAGCTCGTTCTTGGTGACGTAGGTGCTCTGCACCGAGGTGGTGAAGTTGCCGAAGCCGGTTTCGAAGCGGTAGTTGACGTCCCAGTCGAAGCCTTCGGTTTCCTGGTAACCCGCGTTGCGCAGGGCGAACGACAGGTCGGTGATGTTGCCGTTCGCATTACGGGTGAAGCCCACGCAGCGCGACTCGATGCCACGCAGGTAGCAGTCATCCAGCAGGTCGGTCGGGCTGTCGGCAACGATGGTGTTCTCGATGCGGATGTTCCACCAGTCCAGCGAGGTGTTGAAGCCCTGCAGGAACTCCGGGCTCCACACGAAGCCGAAGGTCTTGGACTCCGAGGTTTCCGGGGTCAGGGTCGGGGTCGAACCGGTGACGAACGGCGTGTCGCTGGCTTCGCCCGGGCCCTGGGCCGGACCGCTGCTGGAGGTGTTCGGCTGGCGGAAGCCGGCCGGCACGTCCTGCAGGCAGCGTGCATTACCGGCGGCGGTACCGAAGCTGGTATCGCACGGATCGGTGTAGCTCGGGAAGGTCTGCGAGGTGCCGCGGACCAGCAGCGAGTCGATCGGCTTCCACTTCAGGCCGAACTTGCTGTTGAGCGTGTCACCGAAGGTGTCGTAATCCGAATAACGGGTTGCGGCGGTGAGGGTCAGTTCCTTCGCACCGGTCACGTCCGCCAGGATCGGCAGCTGGAATTCGGCGTAGATTTCATTGAGGTTGTAACCGCCAGCGGTCGGGCCGGCGGCCAGATCGGTGGAGATACCGGTCTGCGCCAGTGCGTCCGGCGAGAACGAACCGCTTTCCTCACGACGCTCCACGCCCACGGCCACGCCCAGGTCACCTGCCGGCAGGGTCAGCAGCGACCCGGCGATGTTGGCGAAGTAGTTCTTGGTGGTGGTGCGCGACAGTGCCTGGCCCGGCTGGTACAGATAAGCCTGCACATCGGGGTCGCCCAGGCTGTTCGGGGCGTCGTAGCCCTGCGGAATCAGCGGATTCCACGGGGTGCACGAGCCCGGACCGAAGCCCAGCGGAATGGCGTCGTCCGGCGTGCCGCACTGGTACTGGCCGTTGGCATTCAGGAACGACGGACCGGTGGCCTGGCCGACGGCGTAGGTGTTCAGGTTACCCGTGCTGATCTGGGTACCCTTGTTCTGGTTGTACAGGTAGCCCGCTTCCCAATCCCAGTAGCGCTCGCCGGTCTGGAACGAACCGCTGAAGGCGCCGGTGAAGCGGGTGGTGGTCAGGCTGTTGAACACTTCGCGCGGCACTTCCCAGCCACGACGGACGTAGTTCACGTCTTCGCCGACCGGATTGAATGCGCTGTCAGCCGACAGCGGGCCGGCCAGCGGATAGTCTTCGCTGAAGAACGGATAGCCGGCGTTCTGCGCGAACGAGTCGCGGTCGGTGTACATCACGCTGGTGTCGAAGCGCACGTTGTCGCTGAATTCGAACGTGCCGTTCATGAACGCCGACTTGCGCTTGATGCCGCTGTAGACGGTCGAAGCACGCGCCGGATTGGAAACGTCGGTACCGTTGGTCGGGCGGAAGCTGGCGAAATCGGTCGGATCCAGGCCCGGCACGTCACGGCGCAGCGTGTAGGTGGCACCGTTGTATTCGAAACGACCCCACTGCGAGGTGCCGGAGAGGCCACCCGGACGGGGCGCGCTCTTCTCGCCGGTCGGGAAGCGGTCCTTGGAGAACCAGCGGTCCTTGGCCCACACCGGATCTTCGTTGGTGTACTCGACACCGGCGGTCAGCGAGCCGCGCTCACCACGGAAGCCCATGATGAAGTCATAGTTTTCGCGCTTGCCGTCGCCCTGGTCCCACTGGCCGATGTAGACGTTGGCTTCGGCGCCTTCGAAGTCCTTGCGGGTGATGATGTTGACCACACCGGCAATGGCGTCGGAGCCGTAGATGGTGGAGGCGCCGTCCTTCAGGATTTCGATGCGCTCGACCATGGCCGAGGGAATCGAGGCAACGTCCTGCAGGCCGTCGTTGGTGATGCCGAGGCGGCGGCCGTCGACCAGGATCAGGGTGCGGTTGGCACCCAGGTTGCGCAGGTCGATGTAGTAACCACCGACCGCTTCACCCGAGCTCAGCGGAGAGGTGCGGCTGATGGCCGGGGAGCCGGCGGCCGGGATGTTCTGCAGGATGTCGGCGACCGACTTGAAGCCCTGCTGTTCGATCTGGGCGCGGCTGATGGTCAGGACCGGCTGGGCGGTTTCCGTATCGACCTGGCGGATGCGCGAACCGGTGACCGAGATGCGGTCAAGGTTCGTGGTGCTGTCGGTAGTTTCCTGGGCCTGCGCAGTGGCGCTGCCGGCCGCGACGACCAGTGCAACGACGACTGCATCACGCAGCTTGTTGGACTTAAAGTTCATTGCTCTCTCTCTCCAAGGGAATCTTGGGTATTCACTGGGGTGTTTGCCCGGGGCGGTGCCAACTGAAGCACCAAAGACCACTAGGCTGACTCGATAGTAACTGCCACTTCGCAAGAATTAAAGTAGCGTTAATGTTGCCTGTGATCTGTGTGAAATTCGGCAAAGTCCTTGTGGATCAATGCCCTGGAGAGGTGGAAAGCGACAGTCATCTCATTTGTTAGTGAAATGTGAGAAAAATAGTTGCAGTTGTTTTGTCACGCTCTGTATCAGGTTGGCGTGTTCAGCGGTCGCCACAACGACAAAGGCGCGCCATGGGCGCGCCTTTCCGGGTCCAGCCTGCGACATGGGCAGGCGGTTACAGGTCCTGTTCGTAGCGGACGTAAGGCACGGTGCCCTCGTCGGTGCTCTCGTTGCGCGGGGCGAACGGATTCTTGCCGCGGGTGATCACGTTCTCTGCGCCCACGGTCAGCTGGCCGCTCCACGGAGTGCGCCAGGTCAGGCCCAGGCCCAGGCCTTCCCACTTGCCGGGCTGGCCGGGCACGTCGACCACGCGGCCGATGATGTTGCCGCTGAAGTTGCCGTAGCCGGCGCCCAGGGTGAGGCTCTTGCTGTCCCAGCGGTCGACCAGCGCGGGCGACATGTCCGACAACGGGACCAGGCGCGCCTTGGCGTAGGTTCCGCCGATGGAGACGAAGCCTTCGCGGCCGATGTTCTTCTGGCCGAAGACGGTGAGGTCGTTCTGCTCGGCGCGCAGCGCTGGCGACTTGTTCGGGCCGGCCAGCCAGGCCGGCAGGGTGTCCTTGCCGGTGCCGGCGGTGATGCCGAGGCGCCCGCCGGGACGGTTGAACGCGGCGGTGCCGGTGACCCGACGGCTCAGGCCGTTGTCATCATCGTCGCCCAGGCTGGCCAGCATGCAATGACTGGCCAGGCCGCTGATGCTGGTGCCCCGGCTGCTGTTGCAGAGCAGGCCCAGCGAGTCGCCCGAGGACAGGCCGAAGGCCGCGTCCAGCGAGCTGCGCCCGAAATGCCAGCGTGCGCCCGCGGCCTGTTCGCCGGTGGGTTCCAGGTAGAGCAGGGCTTCGACCTTGCCGCTGCCCTTGTTCCACACCGGAATCACGGTGCTGTCCTGGCGGGCCTTGGACTGCGCATGCGCGCCCGGGATCGCGGCGAGGGCGATCATCAGGGCCAGCGGTAGACGCAGAAGGGAACGCATGGGAACTCTCAGACAGCAGGTATGAGCACAAGTTCCCGCCGAAGCGGAACACTGATCCTAGGGCGTTTATGATTTCTTAACAAGTAGTGGCTTAACAAGTCTTGGTTCTCCCCAGAACAAAACTCGTGTGACGATTACTGAAGCCGTTCAGGAGCCGGTACGGGAACGGCGGCGTCGTGGAACAGTATGTCGAATTCCGTCAACGGAAAGTGATACTCCCGTCCGCAAAATTCGCAACGGATTTCAACCGCGCCGGTCGGCTCGGCGGCGGCACGGGCTTCTTCCTCACCCAGCGACTGCAGCATGGCCTCGACCCGCTCGCGCGAGCAGGAGCAGGCGAAGCGCAGCGCGCGCTCACCCAGCAGTTCCACCTGCTCCTCATGGAACAGACGGAGCAGCAGGGTGTCCCCGGCCACGTCCAGCAGTTCCTGCTTGCCCAGGGTTTCGAACAGGGCGCTGGCGCGGGTCCAGCCGTCGCTGTCGCCTTCGTCGCCGGGCAGCTTCTGCAGCAGCAGGCCGGCCGCGCGGGTGCCGTCGCTGGCCAGCAGCAGCCGGGTCGGCAGCTGCTCGGACTGGCGGAAATAGTCTTCGAAGGCCTCGTCCAGGGCGGCCGCACCCAGTCCGACCAGGCTCTGGTAGCGCTGCGGCTCGCGCGGGTCCAGGCCCGGGTTCTCGATGGTGACGGCCAGCACGGCGTCGTCGCCCAGCGTGGTCAGGTCGCGCGGGGCGTCGCCCTCATCGGCGAGCTGGACGATCCCGCGCAGGGTGCCAGCGGCGGTGCATTCGGCGAACAGGGCGCGCAGCGGGGAGCTGCTGCGCAGCTGGATCGAGAGGCGGCCGTCGACCTTGGTGTGGCCGGTGAACAGCGCCGAGGCGACGCAGGCCTCGCCCAGCAGCTCGGCGGCGGCCGGCGGGTAGCTGCCGTGCGACAGGATCTCCTGCCAGCTGGCGTCAAGATGGACGTGCACGCCGCGCACACCGGCAGCGGGGAGCAGGAATCGGAGCAGGGAATCGGTCTGGGCGGTCATCGGTCGGTGGCTGCGCTTAAGTAATGGGGGCGTGTTGCCGGATAATGCGCCGACAACCGTGCAAGCAGAGGATGCACCAGTAATGGGGGCAGAGCGCAGCAACCACAAGGCCGAACCGGGCCTGGAACCGTCGCGTCGGCGTCGCTGGCGCTGGAAGTACCTGTTGTGGCTGTCGGTGCTGTTCGTGGCCGGGAGCGTGCTGCAGGTGGCCGTGCTGCGCTTCATCGACCCGCCGTTGTCGACGGTGATGCTGTGGCGCTACGGCGAGGCGCTGGGCCAGCGCGACTGGGGCTTCCGCCTGCATTACCAGTGGCGCGACCTGGACCAGATGGCGCCAAGCCTGCCGATCTCGCTGGTGGCGGCCGAGGACCAGCGCTTCCCGGAGCACAACGGCTTCGACCTGAAGGCGATCGAGAAGGCGCGCGACCACAACGCGCGCGGCGGGCGGCTGCGCGGGGCGAGCACGATCAGTCAGCAGGTGGCCAAGAACCTGTTCCTGTGGCAGGGCCGCAGCTGGGTACGCAAGGGGCTGGAGGTCTGGTACACAGTGCTGATCGAGGCGCTGTGGCCGAAGTCGCGGATCCTGGAGATGTACGCCAACATCGCCGAGTTCGGCGATGGCATCTACGGTGCGCAGGCGGCGTCGCGGCAGTTCTGGAACAAGGACGCCGCAAAGCTGACGCCGGCGGAAAGCGCGAAGCTGGCGGCGGTGCTGCCGGCGCCGCGCCGCTACAATGCGGCGCGACCGGGGCCCTACGTGCAGCGCCGGGCGAACTGGATCCAGCGCCAGGCACGGCAGCTGGGCGGCGATGCCTACCTGCAGGAGGATTGAGCGGCCATGTCCAATGAACGCCTCACCCTGGTGATTGCCGCGCACAACGAGGCGATGGCGCTGCCGCTGCTGCATCCGCGGCTGCGCGAGGTGCTGGATGGGCTGGACGGCATCGAAGGCCGCATCGTGTACGTGGACGACGGCAGCACGGACGCGACCTGGCAGGTGATGCAGGCGCTGGCGGCGGCCGACGACAGCGTCGGGTTGCTGCGCTTGTCGCGCAATTTCGGCAAGGAGGCGGCGCTCACCGCAGGGCTGGATTTCGTCGATGGCGGCGCGGCAATGATTCTCGACGCGGACGGCCAGGATCCGCCGGAACTGATTCCGCAGTTCGTGGCGCTGTGGCGGCAAGGCTACGACAACATCTACGGCACGCGGCAGGAACGCGATGGCGAAACCTGGCTGAAGCGGGGCACGTCGTCGGCGTTCTATCGGGTCATCGGGCGCTTGTCGAAAACGCCGATTCCGGCCGACACGGGCGACTTCCGGCTGCTGTCGCCGCGCGCGCTGGAGGCACTGGGTCAGCTGCGTGAACGCCACCGGTTCATGAAGGGGCTGTTCGGCTGGGTGGGATTCCGGCGCAAGGCACTGCCGTACCACCGCCACGCGCGGATGGTGGGCGACACCAAGTTCGGGTTCTGGAAGCTGTGGAATTTCGCGCTGGAGGGTATCACCAGCTTTTCGACGGCGCCGCTGCGGGCGGCAACCTATCTGGGCCTGCTGACGGCGAGTGCGGCGTTCGTCTTCGGCGCGTGGGTGGTGGTGAAGGCGGCGCTGTACGGCGACCGGGTGGCGGGGTATCCGACGATGATGGCGGTGATCCTGTTCCTGGGCGGGGTACAGCTGATCGCGCTGGGCCTGATCGGCGAATACCTGGGCCGGCTGTACGAGGAATCCAAGCAGCGGCCGCTGTACCTGGTTGACACCTGGCATGCACCGTTCGTGGCAGACTCGGCGGTGCATCCCATCGGTGGAGGGCAGCGAGATGACCACGGTACGACAGCTGTTGGAAGGCAAGTCCCCTGAGGTATTCGCGGTAGGTCCGGAGTCGGCGGTAATCGACGCGATCCGGCTGATGGCCGAAAAAGGAATCGGCGCGGTCGTGGTGATGGACGGCCGCCAGCTGGTCGGCATCCTTTCCGAGCGCGATTATGCGCGGAAGATCGTGCTGCATGATCGTTCGTCAAGCACGACGAAAGTGCGCGACATCATGACTGCGAAGGTGGTGACAGTGGCGCCGTCCGAGCAGGTGGCGCATTGCCTGCAGTTGGTCACCGATTACCGCATCCGCCACCTGCCGGTGGTGGATGGCGGTGGTGTGATCGGTGTGATCTCCATCGGCGATCTGGTGAAGTCGGTGATCGACGAACAGGCCCAGAAGCTGGATCAGTTGCAGCAGTACATCGTTGCTGGGTGAGTTTCCTGCGTAGAGCAGCGTTTCAGTTGCTACGTGCTGGGGCGGCCGCCGGGCAGCCCCGCTCCGAGACACGCCGTGAACCCGTCCATGGGGGCTGCTAGAAAACATCCATGTTTTCTAGCGTCTCTCCGGGGGCTACCCGGCGGCCGCCCCCATACAGGGTCGTGTGCGGTGGGGAAATCAGACACGCATGGCATGTCCCTACGCGGGTGGTCCGTCGGTGTAGTGGGGTTTCCCGTGGCCACCTGCCAACTATCGGAGGGTCGGCGGGGGTGGGTTTGAGGGGGCACGAGCCGCATGGATGCGGCGATGAGCCTACATGGATGTATTTACGGCGTCCCCCACAAACCCGCACCCGACGGCCCTGACCAGGGAACCTTGCACACTGCAGCTGTTCGCCTGAATCCAACAGCAGCTGGGCAGGGCCCGGCTCTACCCGCCCGGATTCAAGAGCAGCCGGGCAGAGCCCGGCGCTACTTCGCGTAGCGGCCGCCGCAGTTCGAGTCTTCGCCTGGACCGGTTTCGATGGTGGCCAACAACGCTGCGGGCGGGGCGATGCTCCCCAGCGTCAGCGCGATCGCGCCACGGATGCCGAGGGCCTTGAAGTCCGGGCGGAACGACGGGTCCTTGAAGGTGCCGCCGATGCGCAGCGGCGAGCGCAGCGCCAGGATGCTGATGTCCTTCGGGCGCGGACGGAGCAGCAGGTCGAGTTTTTCCTGCTTGAGGTCGATGGTGCCTTCGCCCAGTACCAGCGTGTCCGTGGTGTCGAACGCGATCTGCTGCGAGGTCATCAAACCGCGCTGCACGCCGAAGTCGCCCCAGGCGCAGCGCAGCGGGATCTGCCTGTCGCCGGTAAACAGGAACTTCAGCGACTCCGCCACGTCCAGACCCGCAAGCTCCATGATCAGGTTGCCGATATGGCCGCGGCCCATGCCCACCGCCACCTTGCCGTCCGAACTGCCCAGCATCGCCGCGATCGAATTGCCGGTGCCGGCAAGATCGATTTCACCGCTGATCCCGCCCGACGCCTGCTCGGCCAGCTTCGCATCGGGGAACAATCCACCCAGCTGCACCTTGCGGATGCTCGCCTTCAGCTGCGTAGAAATGGTCGGCTTGCGCGCGTCCATCCGGATCGTGCTGCGGATGTCGCCGCCCGCCACGCCGAAATTCAGCGGCTCCAGGCGCAGCAGTCCGTCGTCCAGCTTCAGGTGCGCGTCCATGTCATCCAACGGCAGTTTTGGCGCGTTGATCCGCTGCGCCTTCCACTTCACGTCCGCATCCATCGCGCGCAGCTTGCTCAGGTCGTAGGGCGTATCCGGAAGCACCGTGGGTTTTGCCGCAAGCGCCGCAGCCTCCGCCTTCTGTTCGGCATTGGCTGACTCGCCCGCGCCGGTTTTCGGCGGCGCGCCGACGAAGCCGGCAAGGTCGTCGAAGTCCAGCCGCTTGGATACGAGGTCCGCCTTGAGGAACGGGCGCTCGCCGCCGACCTCGATCTGCGCCGTGCCGCCCAGGTCGCTGTCACCGGCCACGCCGGTGAAATTCTCGTAACGCCACGTATCGTTGTTGCGCTTCAGCCGCCCCTTGAGCCGATAGGGTGGGGTGGACGGAATCGCCAGCCCGATCAGCGGGTACAGGTCCTCCATGTCCTGTCCGCTGAGCGCGAAATCCAGATCAAACGTACGCAGTGCGAACGGATTGGTCAGCGTGCCGCTGGCGATTGCGCGGGTCGCGCCCGCGCGTCCGTCCAGATGAATCCGGAACGGATGGTCGCTGTTGGTCAGTTCCAGCGGCGACTCCGTGTTGCCATCCAGCGTGAATGGGTTGCCTTGCCAGCGTCCCTTGCCATTGACCAGCAACGGCGGGGCGCCGTCTGCCGTGCGCGGCTTGCCACTGTTGAGCGACACCAGGATGTCGGTCTTCCCTGCCGCGTCCAGGAACTTGAGACGACCGTCATCGACCAGCAGGCGCTGCAGCACCGGCGGCTCACCGTCGCTCGGGCCCAGGAAATCCCAGTTGCCGGGCTGGTCCTTGCCCGGCGCCGTTTCCAGCAACAGGTCCGGACGGGTCAGGCGGATTTCCGGAATACGGACCTGGCCACGCAGCAGCGGCCACGCGCGCAGATCGATCTCGGCGCGGTCGGCGCTGGCCATGCGCGGCGTCTTCGACCACTCCGCATTTGCAAACGTCAGCCCATCGGCACGCACCGTCAGTGTGCGCCCCAGGTCCACATCAAGATTGCCGCCAATATGGAACTCGCGCCCGGTCTTGGCCTGCACCGCCCGCTCCACCGGTCCCTTGAACCAGTTCCAGTCCCACAACGCGATGATCAGCAGGATCAGCGCGAACAGGAACACCAGGATGGCCAGCCAGCGTTGCCCGCGTTTACCGGGACGACGCAGGCGCCAGCGCGGGCGGGAAGGGGGCGGCGTAACCTGAGCGGATTCAGTATTCACCCGCGCATGGTTGCCCGCCCATCGTGCACACAACGCGAAGCAGACGTAAGCGTCGTGTCAGCGTAGCCGTTACAGCACCTGTGCCGTCACCGCTACGAAGTGGCAGACAGAGCCGCCGATTACGAACAAGTGCCAGATCGCGTGCGAATACGGGATCGACTCGCGGTGGTAGAAGTAGGTGCCCAGCGTGTACGACAACCCGCCGGCGAACAGCCAGCCCAGCGTCCAGCCGTCGATCGATGACCACATCGGCTTGATCGCCACGATCACCATCCAGCCCATCGCGATATAGATGATCGTCGAGAGCAGCTTGAAGCGGCCGGTGTAGAACAGCTTGAACACCACCCCGAACAGGGCCAGCGCCCAGATCGCGGCGAACAATCCCCAGCCCCACGGACCGCGCAGGCCAACCAGGGTGAACGGGGTGTAGGTGCCGGCGATCAGCAGGTAGATCGCGCAGTGGTCGAACACCTTCAGCCGGCCCTTGGCGACCGGGTGCTGGATGGCGTGGTACAGCGTGGAAGCCGTGTAGAGCAGCAGCAGCGCCACCCCGAACACGATGGCGCTTGCCAGCTGCCAGGCGTCGCCATAGATGGCCGCCAGGGTAATCAGGACCGCGCTGCCGGCCAGCGCGGCAACGGCGCCGAGCCCGTGGGTCAGGGCGCTGGCGATTTCTTCACGTACGGAAGCAACAGAGGTCATGGCGATGATCGTCGCGCGGGGTGGGGGAGCCCGCTCCCCCCTATCATCGCCGCGATGGCGCGCGCGTGCACGCGCCACCGCCGGTGCACCCGGTCAGCCGACCGAAATGCTGTGCGCCGCCTCTCGGGTGGCGGCGAAGCGCACGTCCGGCGCGCGCTCCTGGGCCAGCTGCAGGTTGACCCGGGTCGGGGCCAGGTAGACCAGGTGGCCGGCCGCGTCGATGCTGAGGTTGTTCGCGTTCTTCTCGCGGAACTCTTCCAGCTTCTTCTCGTTGCTGCAGGTCACCCAGCGCGCCGTGGTCACGCTGACCGGCTCGAACACCGCTTCCACGCCGTACTCGTCCTTGAGCCGGTACGCCGCCACGTCGAACTGCAGCACGCCGACCGCGCCCAGGATCAGGTCGTTGCTCATCAGCGGGCGGAAGAACTGGGTGGCGCCTTCCTCGGACAGCTGGGCCAGGCCCTTCTGCAGCTGCTTGAGCTTGAGCGGGTCGCGCAGGCGCGCGCGGCGGAACAGCTCCGGCGCGAAGTTCGGAATGCCGGTGAAGCTCACCGCTTCGCCTTCGGTGAAGGTGTCGCCGATGGAGATGGTGCCGTGGTTGTGGATGCCGATCACATCGCCCGGCCACGCTTCGGCCGCGATCTCACGGTCGCTGGCCATGAACGTCAGCGCATTGGCCAGCTTCATGTCCTTGCCGCTGCGCACGTGGAAGGTCTTCATGCCGGCGGTGAAACGGCCCGAGCAGACCCGCATGAAGGCCACGCGGTCGCGGTGCTGCGGGTCCATGTTGGCCTGGATCTTGAACACGAAGCCGGTCAGCTTGTTTTCCTGCGGCGCGATCACCCGCCCGGTGGTTTCGCGCGGCTGCGGCGGCGGCGCGTGCTCGACGAAGAAGTCCAGCAGCGGCTGCACGCCGAAGTTGTTCACGCCCGAGCCGAAGAACACCGGGGTCTGCTTGCCGGCGCGGTAGGCTTCCAGGTCGAACGGATGGCTGGCGCCCTGCACCAGTTCCAGTTCGTCGCGCAGGTCGGCCAGCATGCGCTCGCCGATCTTCTCGGCCAGCCCCGGCGAGTCGATCGACGGGAAGATGGTCGAGTCCTGTCGGGTGAAGTTGCGGCCCTGCTCGTACAGGTGCACTTCGCCGGAGATCAGGTGCACCACGCCCTTCAGGCGCTGGCCCATGCCGATCGGCCAGGTCACCGGCGCACACCGGATGCCGAGCACGCTTTCCACCTCGTCGAGCAGGTCGATCGGCTCCTTGCCTTCGCGGTCGAGCTTGTTGATGAAGGTCATGATCGGGGTGTCGCGCAGGCGGCACACTTCCATCAGCTTGATGGTGCGCTCTTCCACGCCCTTGGCCACGTCGATCACCATCAGCGCCGAGTCCACCGCGGTCAGCACGCGGTAGGTGTCCTCGCCGAAGTCGGCGTGGCCGGGGGTGTCGAGCAGGTTGACGATCTTGCCTTCGTACGGGAACTGCATCACCGACGAGGTGACCGAGATGCCACGTTCCTTTTCCAGCGCCATCCAGTCGGAGGTGGCGTGGCGGGCGGCCTTGCGGCCCTTCACCGAGCCGGCCATCTGGATCGCACCGCCGAACAGCAGCAGCTTTTCGGTCAGCGTGGTCTTGCCGGCGTCAGGGTGGGAGATGATGGCAAAGGTGCGGCGGCGCGCAGCTTCGGTGGCGACTTCGGACATGGCGGCACGCGCCCGCCCGGGGCGCTATTCAAAGAGACAAGCCCATCAGTATACCGGGCTGCCCGCCTCGGCGGGTCAGGGCGTGGCCGCCTGGCCGGCATCGCCCTGTTCACGGGCGAAGTGCAGCTCGCCCTGTGGGGCCACGATCCGGGCCGGGATCGAGCGCAGCTGCATGCCGACATTGGCCTGGACCACGAAATGCAGGTGCGGGGCGGTACTGAAGCCGGTATTGCCGGACACGCCGATGCGCTGGCCGGCCTCCACCCGCTGGCCGCTGCGCACCAGCACCCCGTTCTCGCGCAGGTGCGCATACACCGCCATGCTGCCGTCTTCGTGCAGGATCCGGATGAAGTTGGCGCGCTCGCGGTCGCGCAGCGGGTCCTGGCCGTTGCCGCTGAAATTGCCCTGGACCTGCATCACCTTGCCGGCGCGGGCGGCCAGCACCGGCGTGCCTTCGGGCAGGGCGAAGTCCACCGCGTCGCGGTTCTCGGCGTCGGCATGGCTGAAACGGCCCTGCGGCGCCTGGGTGACCTGGAAGCGCCTGGCATCGAACGGCAACCGGTAGGCCACGTCCTGCGGCCGTGCGGACGGGTCGCCGGGCACGGCGTCGAGCAGCAGGTCCAGCCGCTGGGCGTCCGGGGGCAGCTGCAGCCGGGCCACCACCCTGTTGGCCGAGCTTGGCAGCACGGTCTGCAGGGGCAGGCCGGGCAGCGCGGGGGCACCGGCGCCCGGGCGCAGGGCCACCTGGACCGGGCCGGCCAGGTGGTTCTCGACCCGGGCCTGCCACTGCGGGGCGCCGCCCTCCAGCGTCAACGAGGCCACCGGGCCGGCTACGGTTCCCTGCGCCGTCGCATCGGCCGTGGGCACCAGGCCCCAGCCCGCGCGCCAGCTGGCCGCCGGGTTGCCGGCTGCAACGGTCACCAGCGGGCACAACAGCAGCGGCAGCAGCAGGATCCGGCGCATGTTCGATCTTCACGGAAAGGTCGGCGGACTCTACATGAGGAAATGCAATATCGCTTCATGCGGATGAAAGGATTGACATCGACCGAAAGCGCTGGCATCGTGGCTCCACCATCGAGACCGGCAGAGGGACAGGCCCTTTGAAGCCGGGGCAGCCCGCAGGCGCGCAAGCGACCTGCGTAGGTGCCAAATCCTGCGGGGACCGTGGCGTCCACCGAAAGATGGTTCGAACCGTGCACGCACCGTGCGCTTCGAACGCGAGCTCCGCGAAAGCTCGATGGCCGTTTTCCTCCTCGGGATACCGCCATGAGTTTCGCCACCGCTGCTGTTGCCACCGAATCCTTCGCCCCCCTGAGCGTTCCGGTCGATGCCGGGCGCAGCGCCGTGCGCGGCGAGATCGCCGCGGTGCTGTCGATGCGCCACGGCGGTGCACGTCCGGTGCGCCTGCGCTACGAACTGGTCGGCCGCGCCGGCGCGCCGGTGGTGGTGCTGGCCGGTGGCATCTCCGCGCATCGCCACGTGGCCGCCAATGCCGAGTTCCCCGAGAAGGGCTGGGCCGAAGGCCTGGTCGCGGCGGGCCGCACGCTGGATCCGGCCGTGCGCCAAGTGCTGGCCTTCGACTTCATCGGCGCCGACGGCGCGCTCGACCTGCCGATCGACACCGCCGACCAGGCCGACGCGCTTGCGCTGTTGCTGGATCACCTTGGCATCGCGCAGCTGCAGAGCTTCGTCGGCTACTCCTATGGCGCGCTGGTCGGGCAGCAGTTTGCCGTGCGCCACCCGCAGCGCCTGGCCCGGCTGGTCGCGGTGAGCGGCGCGCATTGCCCCCATCCGTATGCCGCAGCCTGGCGCGCGCTGCAGCGTCGCGCGGTTGCCCTGGGGCAACTGCAGTGCGCCGAGCACCATGGCCTGGCGCTGGCACGGCAGTTCGCCATGCTCAGCTACCGCACCCCGGAAGAGTTCGGTGAGCGCTTCGACGCGCCGCCGGAAGTGGTCAACGGCCGGGTGCGCGTCGCTGCCGAAGATTACCTGGACGCCGCCGGTGCGCAGTATGTCGCGCGCACGCCGGTGGAAGCCTACCTGCGCCTGTCCGAATCGATCGACCTGCACCGCGTCGACCCCGCCGCGATCGGCGTGCCGACGGTGGTGGTCGCCGTGGAGGGCGACCGCCTGGTACCGCTGGCCGACCTGGTCGGCCTGGTCGAGGGACTGGGCCCGCGCGGCAGCCTGCGCGTACTGCGCTCGCCGTATGGCCACGACGCCTTCCTCAAAGAAACCGATCGCATCGACGCGATCCTCGCCACTGCATTTCGTACCCCGGGAGAAAACGCATGAGCCAGTCCGCCGGTTCCGAACCGTCCTGTAGCCGTGTCACCGCCGCCGTGCGCGCCGGGATCGACCGCGATACCGCGCACGGGGCGGTGACCCCGCCGATCGTGCTGTCGTCGAATTTCAGCTTCGACGGCTTCGGCAACAAGCGCCAGTACGACTACACGCGCAGCGGCAACCCCACCCGCGACCTGCTCGGCGAAGCGCTGGCCGAACTGGAAGGCGGCGCCGGCGGCGTCATCACCTCCACCGGCATGGGCGCGATCAACCTGGTGCTCAACGCGCTGCTGCAGCCGGGCGACACCCTGGTGGTCCCGCACGACGCCTACGGCGGCAGCTGGCGCCTGTTCAACGCGCTGGCGAAGAAGGGCCACTTCACCCTGGTCACCGCCGACCTGACCGACCCGCGTTCGCTGGCCGAGGCACTGGCGCAGTCGCCCACCCTGGTGCTGGTGGAAACCCCGTCCAACCCGCTGCTGCGCATCACCGACCTGCGCTTCGTCATCGACGCCGCGCACCGCGCGGGCGCCAAGGTGGTGGTGGACAACACCTTCCTCTCGCCGGCGCTGCAGCAGCCGATCGCCTTCGGTGCCGACGTGGTGCTGCACTCCACCACCAAGTACATCAACGGCCACAGCGACGTAGTGGGGGGCGCGGTGATCGCGCGTGACCCGGCGCTGCACGAGCAGCTGGTGTGGTGGGCCAACGCGCTGGGCCTGACCGGTTCGCCGTTCGACGCCTTCCTGACCCTGCGCGGCCTGCGCACGCTGGGCGCGCGGCTGCGCGCGCACCAGGAAAACACCGCCGACATCGTGCAGCTGCTCGCCGCCAGCGACGCCGTCGCGCAGGTCTACTACCCGGGGCTGGCCGACCACCCGGGGCATGCCATCGCCGCGCGCCAGCAGAGTGGTTTCGGCGCGATGCTGTCGTTCGAACTGGCCTCGTGCCCCGGCGACGACCCGCACGCGGCGGTGCGCGCCTTCGTTGATGGCCTGCGCTGCTTCACCCTGGCCGAGTCGCTGGGCGGCGTGGAAAGCCTGGTCGCGCACCCGGCCACCATGACCCATGCCGCAATGACCGCCGAAGCGCGCGCGCATGCCGGCATCAGCGAAGGGCTGCTGCGCCTGTCGGTGGGCATCGAAGCCTCCGAAGACCTGGTGGCCGACCTGCAGGCCGGGCTGGAACGTGCCCAGGCGGTGATCGACCGCCAGGTGCAGCTGGCCGAACGCAAACGGGTGGATGCATGAGCGCGGTGCTGCCGTTCGCACGGCCGGCGTCGCGCCGCCTGGCGTTGCTGGGAACCGGGACCGTGGGGACCGCGTTCGTACAGCGCTACCAGTCGCTGCAGTCGCGCGGCATCGACCTGCCGCAGTTCTCCTGGCTGGCCAACTCACGCACCGCACGCGCCTGCGGGCAGCAGCCGGCGCAGGCCCTGCAGCACGCCAACGACGCGGCACGCAACGTACCGGTGCTGCAGCCCTGGGCCGAAGCCGAAGGCCTGCAGCGCGGCGACGTGGTGGTCGATGCCACCGCCAGCGATGACGTGGCCAACTGGCATGAGCAATGGCTGGCGCGTGGCGTGCACGTGGTCACCGCCAACAAGCTGGGGCAGGGCGCACAGCTGGCCCGCGCCCAGGCGATCACCGACAGCGGCCAGGACGGCGGCGCCCATTACGGCGACAGCGCCACCGTGGGCGCCGGCCTGCCGCTGTTGAGCAGCCTGCGTGGGCTGGTCGCCGGCGGCGACCGCATCCATCGGGTCGAAGGCGTGCTGTCCGGTTCGCTGGCGTGGCTGTTCCACCATTACGACGGCCAGCGCGCGTTCTCGGAGTGGGTGCGCGAAGCCGCGGCGGCGGGTTACACCGAACCGGACCCGCGCGTGGACCTGTCCGGCGAAGACGTGCGCCGCAAGCTGCTGATCCTGGCCCGCGCCAGCGGCATCGCGCTGCGCGCCGAGCAGGTGCAGGTCACCTCGCTGGTGCCTGATGCACTGGCGGGGTTGCCGACTGCTGCTGCGATCGAGCAGCTGTCGCTGCTGGACACCCCGTTGCGCGAGCAATGGGAACAGGCGCGCGAGCGAGGCGGTTGCCTGCGTTTCATCGGCGGCTTCGATGCCCAAGGCGCTACCGTCGGCCTGCGCATCATCCCCCGCGACCACCCGCTGGCCGGCGGCGCCCAGACCGACAACCGCGTAGCGATCCACAGCGACCGTTACAACGCCCAACCGTTGTTGATCCAGGGGCCCGGTGCAGGCGCGGACATCACCGCGGCCGCGCTTCTCGACGATGTGCTGACCATCACCCGAGCCCGGTAGAGCCACGCCCTGCGTGGCTGCAGGGCCTGGAGCATCGGACATCGCGCGGCAGCCACGCAGGGCGTGGCTCTACCCACCCGAGCCCCGTTATTTGAGCGCCTTCAACAATGCCGCATTGAACCGTTTCGGATCCTGCACCTGCGGCGAATGTCCCAGGTCGTCGAAGGTCACCAGCGTCGCACCCGGAATCGCGGCTGCAGCGGCCTTGCCCAGCGCCGGGTAATCGCCCAGGGTCGCCTTCAATGCCGGCGGCGCCAGGTCACGGCCGATCGCAGTGCGGTCCTTCTGGCCGATGAACAAGGTGGTCGGCACGCTCAGGTTCGGCAGTTCGTACACCACCGGCTGGTTGAACACCATGTCCGAGGTCAGCGCCTGGCTCCACGCCACCGCCTGCTTGCCGGTACCGGCGTACATGCCGGCCTGCATGCGCGCCCAGTGTTCGTACTCGGGGGTCCAGTCGCCGCCGTAGTACACGTCCAGCTGGTACTTCCTGATGCTGTCGAAGCTGGTCTTCAACTCGTTGGCATACCAGGCATCCACGCTGCGCCACGGCACGCCCTTGGCCTTCCAGTCTTCCAGCCCGATCGGATTGACCAGCGCCAGCGTGCGCAGCTGCTGCGGATACATCAGCGCGAATCGCGCGGCCAGCATGCCGCCCATGGAGTGGCCGACCAGGTTCACCTGGGTGCTGTCGAGATTCAAATGGGCCAGCAACGCTTCGGTATTGGCTGCCAACTGCCCGAACGAATACTGGTACCGCTCCGGCTTGCTGGACTTGCAGAAGCCCACCTGGTCCGGCGCGATCACCCGGTAACCGGCTGCGCTCAGCGCCGTGATCGCGTCGCGCCAGGTACCGGCGCAGAAATTCTTGCCATGCAGCAGCACCACCGTGCCGGCCATCGCGGCGCCCGTGGGCGCCACGTCCAGATAGGCCATTTCCAGCGGCTGGCGCTGCGACTCGAAGCGGAACGTATTGACCGGCCAGCCGTAATCGAATCCCTGCAGGCGTTCGTCGTAGGTCTCGGCAGCGAACGAAGTCAGGGGCAGGCAGGCAAGCAGGGTGGCAGCCAGGATGCGCATGGCGGTCTCCAGTGGGGGAGACTGGAGCATAACCGCCCGCGCATTACATCAGCATTCGATGACGTTCACCGCAAGGCCGCCGCGGCTGGTTTCCTTGTACTTGTCCTGCATGTCGCGGCCGGTGTCGCGCATGGTCTTGATGACCTTGTCCAGCGACACCTTGTGCTTGCCGTCACCACGCATCGCCATGCGCGACGCATTGATCGCCTTCACCGCGCCCATTGCATTGCGCTCGATGCACGGAATCTGCACCAGCCCGCCGATCGGGTCGCAGGTCAGGCCCAGGTTGTGCTCCATGCCGATCTCGGCCGCATTCTCGATCTGGCTGGGGTTGCCGCCCAGCGCCGCGACCAGCCCGCCGGCCGCCATCGAGCAGGCCACGCCCACCTCGCCCTGGCAGCCCACTTCCGCGCCCGAAATCGAGGCGTTCTCCTTGTACAGGATGCCGATCGCCGCCGAGGTCAGCAGGAAATCGAACACGCGCTGCTCGTTCGCGCCCGGGCAGAACCGGTCGAAATAATGCAGCACCGCCGGCAGCACCCCGGCCGCTCCATTGGTCGGCGCGGTCACCACGCGACCACCGGCCGCGTTTTCCTCGTTCACCGCCAATGCGTACAGGTTCACCCAGTCCAGCGTGGTCAGTGGGTCGCGCATCGCTGCCTCCGGCTTGGACGACAGCTCGCGGTACAGCGCCGGCGCGCGCCGCGACACATGGAGCCCACCCGGCAACGTACCTTCCTGGCGGATGCCACGGGTCACGCAGGCCTGCATGGCGTTCCAGATCTCGCGCAGCTGCTCGCGGATCTCGTCTTCGCTGCGCCAGCACTTCTCATTCTCGAACATCAGCTGCGCGATGCTCAGCCCGCTGCGCGCCGTCTGCGCCAGCAGCTCGTCGCCGCTCTTGAACGGGTAGGGCAGCGGCGTCTCATCCGGCACGATGCGGTCGTCGGCAGCATCGTCCTGGTTGACCACGAAGCCACCGCCCACCGAGTAATAATCACGCGTGGCGATCACCTGCTCCTGCGCGTCATAGGCAGTGAAGCGCATGCCATTGGTGTGGTACGGCAGCTTCTGGCGCTTGTTCAGGCCCAGGTCGCGCTTTTCGTCGAAGGCGATTTCATGGGTACCCATCAGCCGGATCCGCTTGGTGCTGCGGATGCGTTCCAGCGTATCGGGAATGATGTCCGGATCGATCATGTTCGGGCGCTGGCCCTCCAGGCCCAGCAGCACCGCCTTGTCGGTCCCGTGGCCGCGCCCGGTCAGCGCCAGCGAGCCGTACACATCCGCACGGATGCGTACCACGTCCTGCAGGCAGCCCGGGTCCAGCAGCCAGCGGTGCACGAAGCGTTCGGCAGCCTTCATCGGCCCTACGGTGTGCGAGGAGCTCGGGCCAATGCCGATCTTGAAAACGTCGAACGTGCTGACAGCCATGATTGCCAAACTGCGGGTATCGGATGGAGCGCTATTCTATGCTGTCCCCGGCGCGCGGCCTGGCTGCGGCGCAGCATTTTCCGACGATCTGGAGCCGAATGTTCATTCTTTACCAGCGCGACGACTGCCACCTCTGCGACCAGGCCCTGGCCGTACTGGCCCAGGCCCGGGTCAGGGGGCTGGAGAGTGTGTTCATTGATGATGACGCGGACCTCGAAGCCCGGTATGGGGTCCGGGTCCCGGTACTCAGAGATGCGAAAGGCCGTGAGCTGGACTGGCCATTCGATACGGCCCGCCTTGCAACCTGGTTGGATCCCGGGCCGAATCACGACCAACCATCAGGGGCGGCCGGCGGGTAGCCCCCGGAGGGACGCTAGAAAACATGGATGTTTTCTAGCAGCCCCCATGGACGGGTTCACGGCGTGTCCCGGAGCGGGGCTGCCCGACGGCCGCCCCGGCACGTAGCAACTGAAACGCTGCTCTCAACGGGAACAATCACTTCGCCTGGAACTTCACCACCGTACTGATCGCAGTCTCGTTCGGAATGGTCTTGGTATCCTTCCAATCACCTTCGCCCACACCGAAGTCCAGCCGCTTCACAGTAGCCTTGCCGGTCAGCACCGGATTCGCACCCGGCTTCCAGTCGAACGTGAGCGTCACCGGCTTGCTCACCCCGCGCAGTTCCAGCGTGCCCTTGGCTTCGTACTTGCCCTCGGCAACCTTGGTGAAGCCCTTGGCGGTGTAGCGCGCGGTGGCGAACTTGGCCACGTTGAAGAATTCCGCCCCCTGCAGGGTCGAATCACGGTCGCTGTTGCCGCTCTTTGCCCCGGCCAGCGGAATGGTCACGTCCAGCGAGCCCGCGGCCGGATTCGCCGGGTCGAAGCTCAGCCGGGTCGAAAAGCCCGGGAAGCTGCCCGTAAACGTCTCGCCGTCGTACTTGGTGGCGAACGCCAGGTGCGAACCGGCGCCCGGCGCCTGCACATAGTCGGCCGCCAGCACCGGCGCGGTGGCCATGAGGCCGGCCAGCGCAGCGGCCACGGCGGCGGGGGAGGTGAGCTTGATGTTCATCGTCAATCCTTCTGGGGGGAGGTGAGCCAGCCCTGCGGCAGCATGCGCGCCAGCGTGGCATCGCGTTGGAACAGATGGTGGTACAGCGCCGCGCCCGCGTGCGCGACCACGACCGCGATCAGCAGCCAGAAGCCCCACTCGTGGATCGCATGCGAAATCTCGGCCGCGCCCGGGTTCGGCGCCACCACCTTGGGCATCTCCACCAGCCCGAACCAGCGGAACGGACGCAGCCCGCTGGCCGAATCGTAGATCCAGCCCGACAGCGGCAGCGCGAACATCAGCACATACAGCAGCCAATGCGTGGCCGACGCGATCCGCTCCTGCCAGCTCGGCGTACCCGGCACCGGTTCCGGCGCACCGGCGACCAGGCGCCAGCCCAGCCGCAGCGCCACCAGCGCCAGCACCGTGATGCCCAGCGACTTGTGCGCCGTGTATACCCAGAAATACTTCGGCGTACGCGGCAGCTCGCCCATGGTCAGCCCGACGATGCCCAGCAGCAGGATCAACAGCGCGATCAGCCAATGCAGGCCCTGGCTGACGTTGCCCCAGCGGTCGGAGGTGTTTCGGATGGTCATGGCGAGCGCGTCCCGGCTGGCGAAGGTGAAGTGTCCGAGTCATCGGTCGGCGCCGGAGTTCCCGGCTCTTCGACGGACGGTGTGTCCTGCGGATCGGCGGCCGAACGATCGCGCACCGCTTCCGCCTCGATCCGCAGCTGCACCTCATCGCCGATCATCGATGGCCACGCATCCACGCCAAACGCACTGCGGCTGAGCGTGGTCGTCGCCGAGAAGCCCGCCGTGCGGCGGAACGGCGGCATCGGGTGGCGCTTGACCGCATTGAGCGTCACCTCCAGCGTGACCTCGCGAGTGACCCCATGCAGGGTCAGCTGCCCGATCACCCGGGCATGCGTGGGATCGACCGGTTCAATGCGGGTCGACACGAAGCGTGCCTCGGGAAACCGCTCCGCATCCAGCAGGTTGCGCGCCAGCGCCGCCGTGTTCCATTTGTCGTCGCCCAGGTCCAGGCGCTGCAACGGCACGCTGACCGACAGCGTCGCGCTGCGCCAGTCGTCCGCGTCGAACGCCAGCGTGCCCTCACTGCCGGACACCGTACCCAGCGCCTGCGAGAAGCCCGCATGCTCCACCGCGAACAGCACCCGCGTGTGCACCGGATCGAGCCGATAGGTCTCGGGCGAGGCGGACGCCACCCATGGGGTCGCGCACAGCAGCAGGGCAAGGGTCAGGCGATGGATCACGGCCGGCTCCGTTCAGGGCTGGGCCGATCATACGCGCTGCCCCGTGATGCCGGGCAGCTCCATGGCTGCAACAGATCGTGGCGCGCCCAGGCGCGCAGCACCGCCCGCTGTGTGACAATCGCCGCCTACAGGGAGAACTCGATGGCGTTGAGCGCGCGCGGTTGGCGGGCAGGCATCGTGCTGCTGGTACTGGCCGCGTGTGCCGTACCGTCGGCGTTGTGGGCCGCAGGGACATCGGCAGAAACACCGCGCATGCGCCGCTTCGGTGCCGCCGAAGGCATGCCGTCGCGCATGGTGCTGGCGCTCGCCCAGGACCGCCAGGGCTATATCTGGGCAGCCACCGACGATGGCCTGGCGCGGGTCGACGGGGTCGGACTGCGGGTATGGCGCAATGAGCCGGATGACCCCCGCTCACTGCCCAGCAATGAAATCGAAACGTTGCTGGTCGATCCGCTGGACCGCGTCTGGGTCGGCAGCAATGGCGGCGGCCTCAGCATGCTGGGACCGGACCGCAAGCACTTCGAGCAGTTCCCCGACATCAGCGTTCTCTGCGAGGGGCAGTTCTGGTCGCTCGCCTATGCCGGCAAGGCATTGTGGATAGGCACCAACGCGCATGGCATCTGCCGCCGCGACGAAGACGGCAGCCTGATGCGGTACCGCGCCGAACCCGCCGATCCGGACAGCCTTCCCAGCGACACCATCTACAGCATGCTGTCCGACCCGCAGGGGCGGGTCTGGGTCGGCACTGGCAGCGGCGTCGCGCGCTGGAACGGCACCGGGTTCACCCGCATCGCCGCGGACGTGCTGGGCGACAAGAGCGTGTTCCGCCTGACCCGCGACCGCGACGGCACCGTGTGGGCCGGCACCCAGGGCGGCCTGTTCCGCATCGGCAGCGACGACAGCGTGCGCCCGGCGCCCTGGACGCCCAGCGCCGACGTGCGCGCCGCGTCGGTCGTGCACGACCGCAACGGCGGCTACTGGCTCGGCACCGCCGACGGCCTGTACCGCGGCGACGAGCACAGCGTGCGCCTGCTCGCCGGCGATGCCGGCAGCGGCTTCCTCACCGAGCGCAGCGGCGTGCTGGACATGCTG
The DNA here is from genome assembly GCF_002893095.1 of Stenotrophomonas sp. VV52. Lineage (GTDB taxonomy): Bacteria > Pseudomonadota > Gammaproteobacteria > Xanthomonadales > Xanthomonadaceae > Stenotrophomonas > Stenotrophomonas aracearum. The sequence continues at coordinate 480,740 of NZ_PKQQ01000002.1, forward strand.
CAGGACCATGAAGGCGGGCTGTGGTTCGCCATGCTGACCCAGGGACTGGCCTACCTGCCGCCGGACTGGAAGCGCTTCTCCACGTGGTACCAGCTCGACGGCAAGCCGCTGGACAGCGCCTACCTGCTCAGCGCCGCCGCGGCCGGCAACGACTATTACATTGCCGGCGCGCACGGCGTGTACCTGCTCGACGCGGGCGGACACCTGCGCCAGATCGCAGCTGAAAAGCAGCTCGGCGTGGGCGCGGTGCGCTCGGTGCTGCCCCGTGCTGACGGCGCGCTCTGGCTGGGCCGCGCCGGGCGGCTGGGGCTGTACCAGCCGCGCAGCGGCCAGTTGCGTGAGTGGAAGATCGGCAGCGGTACCGACGTGCGCCAGCGCATCGAGCTGATCCGCCAGGCCCCGGATGGCGAGGTGTGGCTGGCGATCACCAACCTCGGCGTGCAACGCCGCGCCGCTGACGGCACGCTGCTCGACGAGATCCGCGTCGACGCCGACCGCGGCCTGGTCGACGTGCCGGTGGAACAGATGCTGTTCGATCCGCGCGGCCAGCTCTGGATCATGGGCGACCTGGGGGAAATGGGGCTGCTGCGCTGGCAGGACGATCGCTTCCAACGGGTCCCGGGCGTCGCCCCGGGGAACATCCATGACATGGTCTGGATCAGCCCGGACGAAGCCTGGCTGGCGCGCAAGGGCGGCCTGGAGCGCTACCGCTGGGACGGCCTGGCCATGACCCTGCGCGAGCGCGTCGGCGCCGCGCAGGGCATGCCGCCGGTGTCGATCGGCGGCCTGGCGATGGGCCGGGACGGCCAGGTCTGGGCGACCACGCCGCGTGGCCTGGTCAGCTGGCATCCGCGCGAACGCCGGCTGCGCGTGTATGGCGAGCGCGACGGCCTGCCGGACGTGGAATTCAGTGGGCGCCCACCGGTGATGGGCGCCGACGGCCGCGTGCTGGCGGTGACCGCCACCGGGCTGGTGGCGTTCGACCCGAACGCACCGGACCTGGCGCTGCCTCCCTCGCAGCTGGTCATCGACAACATCCAGGTGCGCCGCGACGACGCCGAGGGCCAGCAGTCGCTGCCGGTCAACGCGCCGCTGCTGCTCGGCCCCGACGACCGCGACCTGATCATCTCCGCGCGGCTGCTGTCCTATGCGAGCCCGATGGGCAACCGCTACCGCTACCGCGTGTCCGGGTATGACCAGAACTGGGTGATGCAGAACGCAGACGGCGAACGCCTGCTGTCGCGATTGCCCTCCGGCGAGTACGCCATCGACGTGCAGGCGGCAACGCCGCATGGCGACTGGACGTCGTCGCGCACCATCAATGTGCGCGTGCAGCCGCCGTGGTGGCGCAGCAGCTGGGCGATCCTGGGCTACGTCATGCTGGGGCTGTTGCTGGTGGCCGCGGTGGCCGCCTTCGCCCGCGCGCGCCTGCGCCGACGCCAGCAATGGCAGCTGACCGTACACAAGCAGCAGATCGCCGAGCAGGCCTCGCAGGCCAAGAGCCGCTTCCTGGCCACGCTGGGCCATGAGGTCCGTACGCCCATGACCGGCGTGCTCGGCATGAGCGAGCTGCTGCTGGCGACGCCGCTGGACGAACTGCAGCGCGGGTATGCGGCCTCCATCCAGCATGCCGGCGCCCACCTGCTGCGGCTGGTCAACGACGCGCTCGACCTGGCGCGCATTGAAGCGGGGCGCCTGGAGCTGGACATCCGGCCGTTCGACCTGGTTTCGATGCTGGCCCAGGTCGATGCGTTGATGGAGCCGATGGCGCACCACCGGGGGCTGGCCTACGAACGCAGCTTCACCCTGCCGGGCGCGGTCCAGCTCAGTGGCGACGAGATGCGCGTCCGCCAGATCCTGATGAACCTGCTCGGCAACGCGATCAAGTTCACCGAACACGGCCATGTCGGGCTTGGCATCGAGCTGGTCGAACACGGCAATGGCGTCGTCTTCGAGGTCTCCGACACCGGCCCGGGCATCAACCGCGACCAGCAGGAACGCCTGTTCCATCGTTTCGAACAGGCCGACGGTCCGCGGACGGCCTCGCGCTATGGCGGCAGCGGCCTGGGTCTTGCGATCTGCCAGGAACTGGCGGTGGCGATGGGCGGCCGGATCGAGATCGACAGCCAGCCCGGACAGGGCGCGCGCTTCTCCGTGCACCTGCCGCTGCCCTGGTGCCAGCGCCCTGGCGCAGGATCGCCGGCGGTCCCCGATGGCAGCCCGGTGGTCCTGCCGCCGCTGCGGATCCTGCTGGTGGAGGACGACGCGACCGTGGCCGAGGTGATCGCCGGCCTGCTGCGCGCGCGCGGCCACGCGGTCGTGCACGCGTTGCACGGCCTGGCCGCGTTGTCGGAAGTGGCCGCCGGTCGTTTCGACGTAGGCCTGCTCGATCTCGACCTGCCCGCGCTGGACGGCATCGCCATTGCCGGGCAGCTACGGGCGATGGGCTACGCGCTGCCGTTGATCGCGGTGACCGCGCGCTCGGATGCGTACGCCGAACAGCAGGTGTTGGCGGCCGGCTTCGACGGCTTCCTGCGCAAGCCGGTGACCGGCGACCTGCTGGTCTCGGCGATCGCCCAGGCCTTCGCGAAGCGTCGCGCAACGCCGGATGCGACGATCTCGCCATAGGCAACGCAATTTGAAAACGCGAAATCCATTCAAAACTTGATTCGCCCGAGTGTGACGCCGTTACAGGTCTGGCGCTGCGCGCGGCCGATGAACGCTCTACCGTTGCAGCAATGAGAACGATCACGCTGCGCTGAACGGTGACGCTTCCGCGCGCAACCCTGCACGCCCGGGCTGTCGTGGTGCTGTTGGCCTGCCTGCTTGCCTGGCCGGTGGCGGGCAACCCGACCGTGGTGCAGATCCCGGCGCCACGCCTGCTTGGCATTCCCGACGGGCTCCACGATCCCCAGGTGCGGGCCATCGCAGAGGATGCCTCCGGCTACCTGTGGCTGGCCGGCAGCGATGGCCTGATGCGATTCGACGGACAGCGCTTCCGCCAGTGGCGGCGCGAGGAAGGCCTGCCGGACGTGGACCTGCGCGCGATCCACGTCGACGCGCGCGACCGGTTGTGGCTCGGCACCGCCAACCAGGGACTGGTGATGATGGGCAGTGATCGCAGCGGCTTCCAGCGGATGTCGGCATCGGCCCCGCTTGCGCTGCGGCAGGGCCATCTGCGGCAGGTCAGCAGCAGCGGCGATGGCCGGGTCTGGGCCATCGGCAGCGACCAGCAGCTCCATGCGCTGTCGCCACGCGATGGGCAATGGCAGCGTTACCCGCTGCCGGGTGCGACGGTGATCGCGCTGGTGCGCGACAGTACCGGCACGCTGTGGGCCGCCCAGCCTGCGGCGTTGTGGCGCTGGCAGGGTGCGCATTTCGCGCGCGTCGCCCTGCCGGGTTCCGCTGCAGCGCCGATCAAGTCACTGTGGGCTGATCCCCAGGGTGGCATCGAAGTGACCACGGCGCGGGGCAGCTGGGCGGTCGGGGCGGCCACCCGAGCGCGCCGCCTCGAGCCCGGCGACCGCAGCGTGCTGCGCAGTACCGATGGAACCCTGTGGCAGCACGGCGAACGCGGCCTGCAACGGCGCGACGCCGGCCGCGTGCTGCCGGTGTCGCTGGTACTGCCGCCGGGCGCCGCACCGGGTCCGGTGGTGATCCGCCAGGCCTTGGAAGACCGTGGCGGCGACCTGTGGTGGGTCAGCGAACGCCACGGGCTGTGGTGGCTGTCGGCGCGCTGGCGGCAGTTCACCGCATTGCCCGCTGTCGCCGACGGCACACCGGGGATCGGCAGTCACTACGCGCTGGCCCTGGCGGCGTCGGGTCCGCACCACGCCTGGGTGGCCGGCAGCCGCGGGCGCCTGCAGCACCTGGACCTGCGTACCGGCCACGGCCGCGATGTCGGTGCGTACCCGCACGCCGGGGTGACCGCGCTGCCGGTCGGCCTGGATGAGGACGCGCGTGGCCGGGTCTGGCTGGCCAGTGCGGACCGTCTGCTGCGCTACGACCCGCAGCAGGGACAGCGTCGGACATGGCCACTCGGCCTGCACGCGCCGCAAGGTGCGCTGTCGCTGCAGGTGTGCGCGCAGGAGCAGGTCTGGCTGGCCCACCCACAGGCGATCCAGCAGTGGTCGCCAGGCGGTGAGCGGCTGCGCCACCTCGCGCCGCAGGCGGTGGGTCTGGCGAACGACCTGCCGCTGCGCCAGTTGCTGTGCACGCGCGACGGCGAACTGTGGGCCACCGATCCGGCCGGTGCGATGCGCTGGTCGCCGTCCCGCGAACGTTTCGAACCGGTACCGGGAGACGGCGTCGGCGCAAGCCTGGCGCTCGCCGAGGCCGACGATGGCACGCTGTGGATCAGCCGCGATGCCGCGCTGGAACAGTACCGCCGCGTGCACGGCAGGCTGCAGCGCCTGCGCCGGCTGGGCCCTGCCGAAGGCTACCCGCAGCTGCGCGCCGAAGCGCTGGTGGTGGGCGGCAACGGCGTGGCGTGGGCCGGCGCGGCGCGTGGACTGGTGCGGGTCGACCCGGGCCCGGGTGAGGTGACGGTGCTCGGCACCGCGCAGGGCCTGCCGGTGCAGGAAGTGCTGTCGCATCGCCTGCTGCGCACCGGTGCGGGCGCGGTCGTGGCGGGCATGCGCGAAGGCGGGCTGCTGGCCTTCGACCCGCGCGCGTTGCGCACGCCGGTGTCGCCCCCGGTGCTGGTATTCGACGCGATGAGCCGGCGCCGCCATGGCCGGATCATCCAGGTACCGGTGTCGATGCAGCCGGTGATCCTGGGGACCGCCGACCGCAACGTGCGGGTGGCGGTCCGCCTGCTGGGCCGCGGCGACCCGGACCGCATCCACTACCGCTTCCGCCTGCTCGGCCAGGACCCGGGCTGGGTCGACACCGGACCGGTGGCGCAGCGCCTGTTTACCCGTCTGCCGGCCGGCGACCATACCCTGCTGGTGCAGGCCCGCCACGCCGGCGGACCCTGGTCGAGCGTACGCCAGTTGCCGTTGCGGGTGGTGCCGCGCTGGTGGGAAACAACCGTGGGGCGCAGCGTCGCCGGCATCGCCATCTGCCTGGTGGCGGTCGGGCTGTCGCGCCTGCATCAACAGCGGCAACGGCAACGCGCGCGCCGACGCCAGGCGCGTGCGCGCGAGCAGCGCGCAGAACAGGACTCGCTGCAGCGCAGCCGTTTCCTGGCCGAGCTTGGCAGCCAGGTGCGCGCGCCGCTGACGCCCGTGCTCGGCTGGAGCGAGCTGCTGCTGCAGTCACCGTTATCGCCCCTGCAACGCGAGCAGGTCGGCAGCCTGCAACAGGCGGGACATCATCTGCTGCAGCTGATGGATGACGCACTGGACCTGGCCGGCATCGAGTCCGGCCGCCTGCAGTTGCAGCCTGTTCCGTTCGTGCTGGCCGAGCTGATCCGCGAGCTGCACGCCCTGCTGCTGCCGGTGGCGCGGCGCAAGGCGCTGGCCCTGCACTGGAGCAGTGCGCTGGACCCGGACACCCGCTATCTCGGCGACGTGCAGCGTCTTCGCCAGATCCTGTTGAACCTGCTCGGCAATGCACTGAAGTTCACCGCGCACGGACAGGTGCGCCTGGCCGCGCGGCCGGCACCGGATGGCAATGGGGTGCTGCTGTGCGTGTCCGATACCGGACCGGGCATGACCCCGGCGCAGCTGCAGCGGCTGTTCCAGCGCTTCAGCCAGGTGGACGCGCCGGCGACCGGGGCATGCCATGGCGGCAGCGGCTTGGGCCTGGCCATCAGCCGGGAACTGGCCCAGGCCATGGGCGGCAGCCTGGTGGTGGACAGCCAGCGCGGGCGGGGCACGCAGTTCCAGTTGCTGCTCCCCTGGCACCCGCTTCCGCCGGGCGCGACAGTGGCGGCTACCGCCTGCGCGCCTGCTCCGGCAACCCCGTTGCGGATCATGCTGATGCTGTCGCCGGACGAGGCCGAGACCGTGGAGGTGGTCTGCGCGATGCTGCGCGCGCAGGGCCACAAGGTGGTGGGTGTGCGCAACGCGGATGCCTGGGTACACGATGTGGACCCCGGACCGTGGGACCTGATCGTGGCCGATCCGGACCTGCTGGTCGCGGGCGGGCGGCTCAGTGCGCGCTTGCCCTGGCTGTGGCCGGGGGTGCGGCGGATGGCGCTGACCGCGCGCGCCGACGCCTGCGCCGAGCGCGATGCACGGGCTGGCGGTTTCGAGGGGTTCGCGCGGCTGCCGCTGACCGGTACGCGGTTGGCAGCAGCGCTGGAGGCGGCGTGATCGAGGCGATGCATTCGCGCCTGCGCTGCGTGGCCGTGCTGCTGGCCGTGCTGCTGTGTGCCGGCGTTGCGCGCGCGGCACCGCCCAATGCCGTGCGCTTCACCACCGCCGACGGGTTGCCGTCCAACGCGGTGCACCAGGTGGTGGAAGACCGCGTCGGCTATCTGTGGTTCGCAACCGACGATGGCCTGGCCCGGTTCGACGGTGAGCGATTCCGGATCTGGCGCCGGGAGCAGGGCCTGTCGGACAACCAGCTGCTCTCGATCGCGGTCGACAGCGACGACCAGCTGTGGATCGGCACGGCCCACGGACAGCTGATGCGGATGTCGGCCGACCGCAGCCACATCGTCCATTTCGACCGTACGCGTTACCCGGCATTGGCCAACGCCGCGATCGGCGTGCTGCTGCCCACGCCCGAAGGTGCGGTGTGGTTCGGCAGCCGCGACGCCGGCCTGTTCCGCCTGGGACCGGACCAACGCCTGCGCCAGTTCCTGCCCGCGCTGCGGGGCGATGGTCTTCCCGACCGGCGCGTGGACCACCTGGCACTGACCGCCGATGGCACGCTCTGGGTCGGCACGCCGCGCGGCCTGGTGCGCTGGCGCGAGGGTCGCTTCATTCCCGCCCCTGCGGTGTTGGCGGACGCACCGGTCAGTGCGTTGCTGGTGGATGCCGAAGGCGACCTCTGGGTGGGCAGTGCAGCGGGTCCGTGGCGCTGGACCCGCGCGGGCCGGCTGGATCCGGTGGATGCCAGTACCGGCACCCGCGCGCTGGGCCTGTCCCGTCGCGGTGGGCCGTGGCTGGGCGACGACGCGCAGGTATGGCGGCCCGGCGCGGAACCCGTGCCGGAGGTCGCGGTGGCGCCGCTGGGCAGCCCGGACCGGCCGCAGTTCCACACGGCGATGGAGGACCGCCATGGCAGCGTCTGGTTGTTGGGCAGGCATCTGGGCGTCTGGCGCCTGCCGCCCCACTGGCAACACTTCCAGCCGATCGACCCGATGCCTGCAGGGGCGCCTGCGGCGAGCGGCGCGCTGTTGGACCCGGACCGGTCTCCGGTGCAGCTGGCCTGTGCGGACGGCAGTCGTTGGCGGCTCGATGCCGCCATCATTGAACGACATCCGCCCGATGGTGCCGCCCCGCAACGCTGGCGCTGGAACGCGCTGGAGAAGGCGCCGCCGAGCGGTCCCCTGGCGCTGCACTGCGATGGGGGCGCTGGCTTGTGGTGGGGCGGACGACATGGCCTGGCCCGCTGGCACGCAGGGCGCTTCCATCCGGTACCGGGTGTGGAAGGGGACGTTACCGCCCTGCATGGCGTCGATGCCGCGACGCTGTGGGTGGCCAGCCCCGAGCGGGTGAGTCGCTATCAGATCCAGGACGGCGTGGCCCGACCCGGCGTGCAGGTGGATGCCCGCCAGGGGCTGCCCGCAGTGCGCCTGGTATCGCTGGCCGCCGACGCGCACGGCGCGGTGTGGGCCAGCAGTGCGCGCGGCCTGCTGCGGCTGCGCCCGCGCGAAGGCCTGGTGCGGCTGTACACGCGCAGCGAAGGCGTGCCCGATGCGGTGATCAACGCGCAACTGCAACCTGCCGGTACGCAGATGCTGGCGGTGGACCGCCACGGCCGCGCGACGCGCTTCGACCCGATGGGCCTGGCGGCCCGTCGCAGCGAGCCGGCGCTGGTGGTCGAGCGGGTACAGCTGTATCGCGACGGCGCACTGCAGACGCTGCCGCCTGCGGCGGTGATCCCGCTGCGTCCCGGCGACCGCGACCTGCAGGTAAGCGTGCGCCTGCTGGGGGCGCCCGTGCAGGCGCGCCAGCAGTACCGGTTCCGCGTGTGCGGACTGGATCGCGAATGGATCCGGGTGGGCCGCAGTGGCACCCGCGGTTTTGCGCGGGTGCCACCGGGCGAGCATCGCCTGGAGTTCCAGGCGCGGCTGGCCGATGGCAGTTGGTCGTCAACGCAGTCGCTGCTGCTGCAGGTCGAACGCAGCGGCTGGTACCACCCGGTGCTGGAAGGGGCACGGGTGGGCGCCGGCGTGCTGCTGGTCGGCGGCGGCGCCTGGGCGGCACTACGCCGGGTCGCGCGGGGCCGGCGCGCGGATGCGTCCAGCCAACGCCTGGCCCTGACCCTGCGTTCGGCGCAGGCCAAGGCGCACTACCTGGCCACGCTCGGGCATGAGGTCCGAACCCCGCTGACCGGGGTGCTGGGCATGAGCGAGCTGCTGCTGGCCTCGCCGCTGCATGCCGCGCAGCGACGTTCGCTGGAGCAGATCCGGGCCGGTGGCCAGGCCCTGCTGGCACGGGTCGACGCGGCGCTGGACGAGGCCCGCCTGGAGGCCGGCTGCGCGCCGCTGCAACCGATCGATTTCGACGTGGTGGCCGTGCACCGGCAGTGGCTCGCGCGGCAGGTGGTGCCCTCCTGCCGGCGCGGCACCGCGCTGGCGCTGTGCCTGCACGTGGAGGCGGGCGCGCGCGCGCACGGCGACCCACAGCGGCTGGCCCAGCTGCTGGATACCGTGGCGCGCACCCTCGGCCGGCGGACCGGGGCAGGGCGGGTGGTGCTGCAGGTGGCGTGGCGACCGGGACGCGACGGCCTGCTGCTGGCGTTCGATGCCGCCGGCCGCGTGGCGCCGCGTGGCGGGCGCGCGGCGGTCATGCCGACACCGTCGGCGGACGCGCTGTGCGCCGCGCTTGCCGCCGCCGAGCGGCTGGCCGGCGCTCTGGGTGGTGCGCTGCGCGTGCACGCGGCCGAAGGCAGGCAGTGGCGCGTGCAGGTAAGCCTGCCGATGCCGGCCGTGGCAGGGCACGAGGGGGGCGGCGGGGATACGGCTGCCGGCCGGGTGCTGCTGGTGGATGACGATCGCGCTGCCGCCATCGCCGGTTGCGCGCTGCTGGGCGCCCAGGGCATGCAGGCCGTGCACGCGACCAATGCGCTGTCGGCGCTGACCGAACTGACCGGCGGCGGATTCGACGCGGTGCTGGTCGACACCGACCTGCCTGGCCTGGATGGCGTGGACCTGCTGGGCCTGCTGCGCGCCACGCACCCGGACACGCCGGTGCTGGCCATGTGCGGGCAGGCCCGCCCCGGGCTCGCCGGCCGGGTCCTCGCGGCGGGTGGCGGCGACCTGCTGCGCAAACCGGTCAGCGCCACTACGTTGCGCCAGGCCCTGCGCCGGACAGAACCGTTTACCATCCCGTCTTGATCGGGCCGATTGCGTCAGATCATGCCCGGTCCGTTCCAGGAGATCCATTTGGTGGTGCCTACGCGTTGGCTGCTCCTGTTGGGACTGCTGTTGCTGTGGCCGCAACTGGCGGTGGCGCAGCCGATCCCGCCTACGCCGCGCCAGCTGACCGTGTTCGACGGGCTGCCTTCCAACACGGTCAACCGCATGGCCGAGGATGGCTACGGGTATCTGTGGCTGGCCACCAACGACGGCCTGGCGCGCTTCGACGGGCGCAACTACCGGGTCTGGCGCGCCGAGGACGGACTGCGCGACAACCAGATCTGGAGCGTGCACGTGGACGCGCGCAACCAGTTGTGGATCGGTACCGAGAACGCGGGCCTGGCAATGATGTCCGCCGACCGCCGCGAACTGCGCTTCTTCGACCGCCGCAGCAACCCGATCATCGGCAGCAACACGATCTGGAGCCTGGCCTCCACCGGCGATGGCGCGCTGTGGTTCGGCACCTACGAAGGCGGCCTGCATCGACTCGACCGCGATGGGGTCATCACCCGCTTCATGCCCGAGCCCGGCAACAAGCGCAGCCTGCCGGCCGCGTCGGTGACGCACATGGCCACCACCCGCGATGGCAGTCTGTGGGTGGGCACCAAGGCAGGCCTGGCGCGCTGGACCGGTCGTGACTTCGAGCGTGTGCCGACGTCCAGGCTGCCCACCGCCTTCATCAACGGGCTGACCGCCGAACTGGACGGCAGCCTGTGGATCAGCACCGTTGCCGGCACCGTGGTGCGCCGTCCCGACGGCAGCTTCGAGCCCGCGCCCTGGAAGGTGGATGCCGGCGACCAGGTGCTGGGCATGATGCTGCGCGACGAACAGGGCGGGTATTGGCTCGACACGCAGTCCGGGCTGGGCCGTGTCTACCAGGGCCGGTTCCAGCAGGTGCCGCTGTACAGCGCGGTTGCGCGCGGCCAGGTGCGGCCCAACTGGACCGGCGGTTACGAAGACCGCGAAGGCGGCATCTGGCTGGCCAGCAGCAACAGCGGCCTGTGGCACCTGCTGCCGCGCTGGTGGCAGTTCTCGGTGCTGTCGCGCTTGGAGGACGATCCCGCCTCGCTGCGCAATGGCTATGTGCTGGGCATGGCCGCGTCGGCCAATGGGGGCGTCTGGGCGGTCGGCACGCATGGCGCGCTGGACCGCTTCGACCCGGTGTCCGGCAGCGTCGAGCAGCATCGCACCTGGGTGAATGGCAGCAAGTGGCTGCAGTCGGTGCTGGAGGACCGGCGCGGCCAGGTCTGGATCGGCTCGGATGAGGCGGTGCTGCGCTACGACCCGCGCAGCGGTGCGTTGCAACGCTGGGGCCATGATGCGCAGACCGATGCCGCCCTGGACGGCACGGTGGAGACGCTGGCATTGTGCGACGGCGACCGGATCTGGAGTTCCGCGTCGGGCGGACTGCAGCAGCGCGACACCGACGGCCGGGTCCTGCAGCAGGTGCTGGCCGGTACCCGCGGCCTGGCTGCCGGCCAGATGGTCCAGGACCTGTTGTGCGGGCCGCAGGACCACCTGTGGCTGGGGACCAGCCAGGGCCTGCTGCAATGGGTGCCCGCGCGTGCGCGGTTCGAACCGTTGCCCGGCGGCACGGGCGCCGGTATCCATGCCATGGCACGCGCCAACGACGGCAGCATCTGGGTGTCGGAAGAAGGACAACTGGTCCGCTATGGCTGGCGCGGCGAGCGGCTGGAGCGCGACGCGCTGGTCGGTGCGGAGGAGGGCTACCCCAAGCTGTCGGCGAGCGGTCTTGTGGTCGACGCGCAGGACATCGTGTGGGCGGCCAGCGCACGTGGCCTGATCCGCGTCGACGCCGCGCAGGGCAGCGTGCGCCAGTACGGCGTGCGCGATGGCCTGCCCAGCCAGGAATTCCGCCGCGGCACGCTGGTGCGCACCGCCAGTGGGCACGTCGCCGGCGGTACCCCGGCCGGCGTGGTGCTGTTCGACCCGGACCAGGTGCGGCCGGCGACGCGGCGCGCGCCGCTGGTGATCGAGCGGGTTGAAGTGCGGCGAGGCGACCAGATGCTCGACCTGACCCACCTGGAGCCGCTGGAAATCGCCGACGCCGACCGCGACCTGCGGATCGTGGCGCGGTTGCTTTCGTTCGCCGATTCGTCGTCGAACAGCTACCGCTACCGCCTGGCCGGCTATGACCCGGATTGGGTGGAAGTGGGGCCGGGCGGCGAGCGCGTGTTCTCGCGGTTGCCGCCGGGACGCTACCGGCTGGAAGTGCAGGCGCGTTCGGCCGACCTGGTCTGGTCGCGGGTGCAGGTGCTGGAATTCCGCGTGCAGCCGCCGTGGTGGCGCAGCGTGTCCGGCCTGCTGGTGATGACTTCGATCGCGCTGCTGCTGATGAGCCTGTTCGCCTGGCTGTACCGGCGCCGCGTGCAGCGCCGCCACGCCTACCAGCTGGCCCTGCACAAGCAGGAACTGGCCGAACAGGCCTCGGCGGCCAAGACCCGGTTCCTGGCCAATCTGGGCCACGAAGTGCGCACGCCGATGACCGGCGTGCTGGGCATGAGCGAGCTGCTGCTCGGCTCACCCCTGAGCCCGCAGCAGCGCAGCTACACCGAGTCGATCCGCCACGCCGGCGAGCACCTGCTGCACCTGGTCAACGACGCACTGGACCTGGCGCGCATCGAGTCGGGTCGACTGCAACTGCAGAACCAGCCGTTCGCGCTGCAGGGTGTGATCGAGGATGTGTGCACGCTGATGGCGGCCCTGGCCGAACAGAAGGGCCTGCGGTTCGTGGTCGACAACGACCTGCCGGCCGGACTGGGCAGCGTGGGCGACGCGGTGCGTCTGCGCCAGATCCTGCTCAACCTGCTCGGCAACGCGGTCAAGTTCACCAGCCAGGGCGAGGTGCGGCTCAAGGCGCGCGCGCTGGCGCCGGACCGTGGCCTGTATTTCGAAGTCTCCGACACCGGTCCGGGAATCAGCAGCGACCAGCAGCAGCGCCTGTTCCGCCGGTTTGAACAGGCCGATGGCGCGCGTACCGCCGCGCAGTACGGCGGTAGTGGGTTGGGGCTGGCGATCTGCCGCGAACTGGCGCTGGCCATGCAGGGCCAGATCGGGGTGGAAAGCCAGCTCGGGGTGGGCACGCGTTTCAGCGTGACCCTGCCGTTGCCGCTGCAGCTGGCCGACGCCACGGCCGGCGGTGCAGGGACGGCCGACGGCCAGCCGTTGCCGCCGTTGCGGCTGCTGCTGGTGGAGGACGACGGCACCGTGGCCGATGTGATCGTCGGCCTGCTCGGCGCACGCGGCCACCAGGTGGTGCATGCCGGGCATGCGTTGGCGGCGCTGCGCGAAGTCAGCGATACCGCGTTCGACGTGGTACTGCTCGACCTGGACCTGCCGGGCCTGGGCGGCATGGAGCTGGCCGGGCACCTGCGAAACCAGGGCTATGTGATGCCGCTGCTGGCGGTGACCGCGCGGACCGACCCGGGCATCGAGGAACAGGTACGCCAGGCCGGATTCCAGGGCTTCCTGCGCAAGCCGGTGACCGGCGATCTGCTCGAGCAGGCGATCGCGCGGGTGCTGTCGGTCCGCTGAAACGCCAGAAGGTCATCGGGCCAGCGGCCCGCTGCTGCGAGGTCGCCTATTCGGCGACCTCTTCCACATCCCGCGGTGAAGGACGGGTATCAGGCAGCTGCCAGAAGATCACGGTGGAGGTGAGGGTGATCGCGCCGACGCAGACGAAGGTGGCGTGCAGGGCGGCGGTGGCGCCGTGCAGTGCATCGAGGTGACCGAACGCGGCCAGCAGGCTGCCGGCGGCGGCTGCACCGAAACCGGTGGCCAGCATCATCACCATCGACAGCAGGCTGTTGCCCGAGCTGGCGAAGCCGCGGTCGAGGTCGCGCAGGGTCACGGTGTTCATCACGGTGAACTGCAGCGAGTTGACCGCGCCGAACACCGCCAGCTGCACCACGCGCAGCCACATCGGCTGGCCCGGCACCATGAAGATGAAACTGGCCATGGCAATGCCGACCAGCACCGTGTTGACCATCAGCACCCGCCGGTAGCCGAAGCGTTCCACCAGCTTGACCGCATACCGTTTGGACAGCATGCCCGCGGCGGCCACGGGAATCATCAACAGGCCGGCGTTCATCGGGCTCATGCCCATGCCGACCTGCAGCAGCAGCGGAATCAGCAACGGCATGGCGCTGCTGCCAATCCGCGAGAACAGGTTGCCGAGGATGCCGATGCGGTAGCTGGGCACGTGGAACAGCGCCAGCGAAAACAGCGGCGCGGTCGAGTTCGCGGCATGCAGCCAGTAGCCGACCAGTGCGGCCAGCCCGGCCACCGTCATCAGCATCACCAGCGCATGCGGCGTGCCCATGCCGGAGATGCCGTCCAGCGCCAGCGACAACACCACCATGCCGAAGGCGAGCATCAGGTAGCCGGCGATATCGAACCGGGTGCGGTGTTCGGCGTAATGGTCGGGCATGACTTTGAGCGCGGCCACATAGCCGATCACGCCGATCGGCAGGTTGATCAGGAACACCCAGTGCCAGGACGCCACTTCGACCAGCCAACCGCCCAGCGTGGGGCCGATCAACGGACCGACCAGCGCCGGAATGGCGATGAAGCTCATCGCACGCAGGAACTGTTCGCGCGACACCGAGCGCATCACTGCCAGCCGTCCCACCGGCAGCAGCATGGCGCCACCCACGCCCTGCAGCACGCGTGCGGCCACCAGCTGGTGCAGGGTCTGGGCCAATGCGCAGGCCAGCGAGCCCAGCGTGAACAGGATGATCGCGGCCAGGAAGGTGCGGCGGGTACCGAAGCGGTCGGCGATCCAGCCCGATGCCGGAATGAAGGTCGCCACGGCCAGCGCATAGCTGAACACCACCGACTGCATCTGCAGCGGGCTTTCGCCAAGGCTGCGCGCCATCGCCGGCAATGCGGTGTTGACGATGGTCGAGTCCAGCATCTGCATGAAGATCGCCAGCGACACCAGCCACAACAGCGGCCGGAACGAGGCGTAGCTCGGCGTCGTCATCTCCGGCACCTCAGCGCTGGCTGAGGCGGTGCACGGCCTCCACCAGCACCTGCACGTGTTCGGGATTCATGTCCGGCGACATGCCATGGCCGAGGTTGAACACATGCCCTTCGCGCGAACCACCGTTGCCCCGCGCGTAACTGTCCAGCACCTGCCCGGCGGCGCGTTCGATCGCGTCCGGGTTGCCGTACAGCGTGGCCGGGTCCAGGTTGCCCTGCAGCGCCACGCGGCCGCCGGTGCGGGCCACCGCATCGGCCAGGTCCAGGGTCCAGTCCACGCCCAGCGCGTCGGCGCCAGTGTCGGCAAGGTCGCCCAGGTGCAGCCCGGTGCCCTTGCCGAACAGGATCAGCGGAGTGCGCTGGTCGCCGTCGCCGCGCTCCAGTTCGCGCGCGATGCGGGTCAGGTAACGCAGCGAGAACTCGCGGTACATCGCCGGGCTGAGCACGCCGCCCCAGGTGTCGAACACCTGCAGCACCTGGGCACCGGCGGCGCGCTGCGCCGCCAGGTAGGCCACCACCGCGTCGGTCACCACCGAGAGCAGCTGGTGCAGCGCGGCCGGTTCGTTCAGCGCCATCGCCTTGATCCGCGCGAAGTCCTTGCTGCCGCCGCCTTCCACCATGTAGCAGGCCAGCGTCCACGGGCTGCCGGAGAAGCCGATCAGCGGCACCTTGCCATCCAGTTCGCGGCGGATCACGCGCACCGCGTCCATCACGTAGCGCAGCTCGGTTTCCATGTCCGGCACCGCAAGCCGGGCAATCGCAGCGGTGTCGCGCACCGGGTGCCGGAACTTCGGGCCTTCGCCTTCCACGAAGTACAGCTCCAGGCCCATCGCATCGGGAATGGTCAGGATGTCCGAAAACAGGATCGCCGCATCAAGATCGAAACGGCGCAGCGGCTGCAGGGTCACTTCGCAGGCAATGTCCGGAGTCTTGGCCATCGCCAGGAAGCTGCCGGCCTTGGCCCGGGTCGCGCGGTACTCCGGCAGGTAGCGGCCGGCCTGGCGCATCAGCCAGACGGGGGTGCAGTCCACCGGTTCGCGGCGCAGGGCGCGCAGCAGGCGATCATGGCGGGAAGGGTCGGTCACGGGGTGCGTCCTTGGGGTAAACGTTCGATGATCTGGTAGCCGCGTCGCAGCTCGGCGTCGCGTGCCTTGTCGAAGGCCGCCTGGGCCTCGGCCCGGGTGTCGTACTGCTGGCGGCGCAGCCGCGCGCGCCCCCCGACCGGGCCCGACTGGAGCAGCAACTCCCAGCTGCCGAACAGGTCCGGCACCAGCGTGAGCTCGAGGTAGTGGGCCCGCTCGGTGCCGATCGGGGCGTGCTGCAGGAAAACGTGCATGGGCACGATTGTAGCCGCGAACCGGGAACGCGGCCGTCACTGCGCCGGCTCAGCCGGTCCGGAGCACCCGCAGCACGTCGACTTCGTCGATGTCAGCCACCACCTGCGCGCGGCCGATGCCCTGCCACAGCACCAGGCGCAGGCGGCCTGCCACGTTCTTCTTGTCCAGCCGCATCCGCGCCAGCAGCGCTTCGGGATCCAGCCCGGCGGGAATCTCGACCGGCAGCTCATAGCGCAGCAGCAGGTCGCGCAGGCGCGCGGTGTCGTCGGGATGGCTCATGCCGAGCTCGACCGACAGCCGCGCGGCCAGCACCATGCCTACCGACACGGCTTCGCCATGGTTGAGGTTGTCATTGCCCGGCGCGCCATAGCCCTGTTCGGTCTCGATCGCATGGCCGAAGGTGTGGCCCAGGTTCAGCAGGGCGCGCTCGCCCCGTTCCAGCGGATCGCGCGCGACGATCTCGGCCTTGTGTTCGCAGCTGCGCGCGATCGCCTGCGCCAGCGCGGCATCGTCGCCGGCCAGCAGTGCAGCGTGCTCGGTCTGCAGCCACTGGAAGAACAGCGGGTCGCGGATTGCACCGTACTTGATCACCTCGGCCAGCCCTGCGCGCAGCTCGCGCGGCGGCAGCGTGCGCAGCGCGGCCGTATCGGCGATCACCGCGCGGGGCGGGTGGAACGCGCCCACCAGGTTCTTGCCTTCGGGGATGTCAACTGCAGTCTTGCCGCCGACCGAGGAATCGACCATGGCCAGCAGCGAGGTTGGCAGCTGGACGCAGTCCACGCCCCGCATCCAGCACGCGGCCGCGAAGCCGGCCAGGTCGCCGGCCACGCCGCCGCCGAGGGCCATCACGCAGGCGTCGCGGGTGGCACCCAGCGCGGCCAGCGCGGCGATCGCCGCGCCAAAGTTGGCCAGGGTCTTGGACGCTTCGCCGGCCGGCAGCACCAGCTCGCCGATGATCAGGTCGGGGCGTTCGGCCTGCAGCGCCTGCTTCACGCCGGCCAGGTACAGCGGGGCCACCGAGGAGTCGCTGAGCAGCAGCACGTGGCGGCCGCGTACATGCCGCGCCAGCAGCGTGCCCTGGCCGAGCAGGCCCGGGCCGATATGGATGGTGTAGGGGGTGTCGCCGCCCACGGCGACGGTACGGGGCGAAGCGGTCATGCGGTCGGTTCCAGTCGCTGCCAATGCGTGGCCAGGCGCAGCACCAGCTGCGCGGTGGCCTCGCCCGGCGTGTACAGATCGGTGTCGAGGGTGAGGTCGGCCAGGCCCTGGTACAGCGGGTCGCGCACGCTGGCCATCTGCTCCAGCACCTGGGCCCGGTCGGGCCGCTGCAGCAGCGGCCGGGTCCGGTCGCGGGCCAGCCGTTCCAGCTGGGCGGCCACGCTGACCCGCAGGTAGACCACGAAGCCGCGCCGGGCGATCGCCGCGCGGTTGTCCGGGTCAAGCACCGCGCCGCCGCCGGTGGAGACCAGCTGGCCCTGGCCGGCCAGCAGCTGCTGCAGCACCTGGCGTTCGTGCTGGCGGAAGCCGGCCTCGCCGGAGTGTTCGAAAATGGTGGGAATGCTGGCCCCGGCCGCGTCCACGATGGCCTGGTCGGCGTCCACGAAGTCGAGGGTGAAGCGCTCGGCCAGGCGGCGCCCGATGCAGGTCTTGCCGGCGCCCATCGGGCCAATCAGGATCAGGTTCGGAGCGGGATTCATTACCCGTGATGCTAACACCTCCGTGTCGCGGCCTTTACGCGTTTACCCCCATGGTGGGCCGCGCGGAATCCCCCGCGCGCAACCGGAGCAGCTCCATGTCAGTCGCCAAAGTCATCGAGATCAACGCCGCCTCCAAGACCAGCGTCGAAGACGCCGTCCGCACCGGCCTGAAAAAAGTCTCGGAAACGGTCAAGGGCATCCAGGGGGCCTGGATCAGCGAAACCAAGGTGGTCACCGACGGTTCGGGCAACATCACCGAATGGCGGGTCAACCTGCGCGTGACCTTCCTGGTGAGCTGAGTACGCCTCGTGCCGCGCTCAGCCCGGCGCGGACACGATGCCACGATGTTCGTCCAGCACCACCACCCGGTCGGCCCGCTCCGGCAGGGTACGCAGCGCCTGGCGGCTGACCCGTTCGTAGTACTGCACGAAGCGGTCCAGCTGGGCACGGCTCATGCTGCTGCGCCCGGGCTGCGCGGCCTGCAGGTTCTGCTCCTGCTGCCAGCGCCAGCGCGGCACCACGGCGAAATCCGGCGGTTGCAGGAACCACAGCCGATGGCAGCGTTGCCACAGGGCAGGGTAGTGTTCGGCCAGCGCCTGGTTGCACCAGCGGCGCCAGCGGCCATCCGCGTCGGCCTCGCGTTCCAGTGCGTTGAGCGGCGGGTCCAGATCGGTGTCGGCCTGTGCCGGCGTCCCCAGGAACCAGCCTTCGAACACCAGCAGGTCCAGACCGGCGTCCACCTGCGGCCAATCCGACGCGGGCATGCGCTCGTCGGCCAGCTTGTCGAAGCGCGGCAACGCGACCGGCTGCCGCGCCGAAATGGCATCCAGCGTGGCATGGGCCAGGTCCAGGTCGTGGGTGCCGGGCGGGCCGCGGGTCAGCAGCAACGGGTGCACCTGGCGCGCCAGTCGCTGGCGCTGCGCGCGGGTCAGGTAGAAATCGTCGATGGACAACGTCGCCGCGCGCAGGCCGCGCTGCCCGGCCAAGGCCACCACCTGCGCGGCCAGCGTCGATTTGCCGCTGCCCTGCAGGCCGCTTATCGCCAATACTGGAACCCGTGCGTCCACCGCCAACGCGTCTTCCAGCGCCTGCGCGACCAGCGCATCGGGAAATTCCTTGTTCCGGGACATGTGCGCTGCAACGTGCATGCGGTGACAATAAACCCAAACCGAGCCGCAAGATACCGACCATGACCGATCTCCATGCAGAAGCGCTGTCCACCTTCGCCGCGCTGTTCGAAGAAGCCAAGCGCAGCGCCGAACTTGAACCCAACGCGATGACCGTGGCCACCGCTACGGCCGCAGGCATTCCCTCGGCGCGCACGGTGCTGTTGAAGGCGTTCGACGCGCGCGGCTTCGTGTTCTACACCCACCTGGACAGCCACAAGGGCCGCGAGCTTCAGGCCAACCCGCATGCCGCGCTGCTGTTCCTGTGGCGCAGCCTGCGCGAGGCCGGCATCCAGGTGCGCATCGAGGGTGGCGTGGAGCAGGTCAGCGATGCCGAGGCCGACGCTTACTTCGCCTCGCGCCCGCGCATGAGCCAGATCGGCGCGTGGGCGTCGCTGCAGTCGCGCACGCTGGCCTCGCGCGAGGAATTCGATGCGCGCGTGGCCACCGCCGAATCCAGCTTCGACGGGCGCGAGGTGCCACGACCGGAGGGCTGGAGCGGGCTGCGCGTGGTGCCGCGCAAGATCGAGTTCTGGTACGGCGCGCAGTTCCGCCTGCACGAACGCTGGTGCTATGAGGTCGACGCCACGGGGCAGTGGAGCAAGCGCCTGCTGTATCCGTAAACGCCCTGCCTGCTGAAACATGCGGTGCGCCGGCGCTGGCGCCGGTGCACCGCAGTGCGGACCACTCAGGTTTCGGCGGGCAGGGTCAGCGGACCGATCAGGGCCGACGTCGCCTTCTGTCGCGTGGTGATCTCACCCACGGCTTCGAACAGGGCGAACAGCTGGTCGCGCCGCACCGCGCGGTCGGCTTCCAGGTTGAAGGCGTCCAGCGTCGAGGTGTCCGGCGCGGACCGCCGGGTGGTGGCGCCGCCCGGGGTGGTGGCTGGCTCACGCTGCAGCCAGTAGCGCGCTTCCAGCGCGGCAACCGAGCTTGAATCGACCAGCGCCTCGGCCAGCGCGTCCAGGTCGTCCCCATACAGGTCGAGCATCCGGGTCCAGGTCTCGGCATGCGGCGTGGTGGCCGAGCACTCGGCCTGGTAGCGCATCAACGTGTTGGTCAGGGTGGTGGCGGGAAGACGTTCGTACAGGGTCGTCGTAGTGGAACGGCTGTGTTGCAGCGTGAGCGTGGTTGCCACTGCCGGCGCCAGGGGCACCGGCACGGTCACGTCCACGCCCTTCGATGTCTCACCTTCCACGCGTACCGAATAGACATGGCTGCCGCAGGCCTTCCGCGGGAAGTCCGGGTCGTTCTGGAAGCTCGGCCGGAAGAAGCGCAGTCTGCAGCGCATGGCGCCGCCCAGGCTGAACGAGGCGCTGATCGGATCGATCACGGCTCGTACCTGCTCCGCTGGCAAGGTTCCCCAGCCGGGGAATTGGCGCTCCAGCTCCGACAGGACCTTGCCCCACGAAGGTGCGAGGTCTGCAGCGAAGGTCACCACCAGGTAGTCGCCGTCGCGCAACGGATCGGGGTCCTGGCGAACCTGGCGGTCCACTGTCACCGCACCGGTGGCGCTGAACAGGGGCAGGGCGGCCGACATCGACAGCGTGCCGCTGGTGGAGGCGATGCGCTGGATCTGCTCGCGGAACGCATGGGTGGCGCGCTTCATCCACTCGCGGTCGTGCGGCAGCGTGGTGTCGTGGATGCGCCGCGCTTCGGCCTGGACGCTGCGCTGCAGCGCCGTCCATTGCGCGTGCGCCGGTCCCGTGTCGTGCTCCGGGACTGCCTGCAGCCACGCCAGCGTGTCGAGCATCGCGATCATGATCGGCTCGGGGGCCGTGCCGGCGGCGCCCCAGTCGCGCGCCAGCGACGCCAGCGGTGCGCGCGCGTGCGCCGGGGCGCGCAGCGACAGGTCGGCCAGGGCCTGCAGCTGGTCGAAGGCGGCGCGGACGTCCGCAACCGCATCGAGCCGGCGGGCAAGGCTCCCTGCCTCCTCGGGGCGTTCCATGAGCTCCCGCACGGCGCGCAGCGCGGGCAGCTGCCAGTGTTTGTCGGCAGGCCGCGCGTCCAGCACGCGGGCCAGCCGCTGGGACATCCGGGCATCCAGCGCAGCGTGGACATCCGCATCCTTGGTGGCGGGCAGGCCGTCTGCGCCCAGTTCGGTCAGCCGCGTGGGCAGCGACGCGCGCAACTCGGTGCGCGCCAATGCGCCGCTCGCCCCGAGCTGGCCCACGCCGTAGCTGGCAGCCGCGTCCAGCGCGCCGCCGTGCACGGTCATGCCGGCGCTGATCAGCAGCCCCCGCTTGCCGAAGGCCAGGGGTCGAGCCACGGCCTGGTGTCCCAACAGCACCGGCAATGTGGATTGCAGTGCCAGCGCGCGGCTGGTGCGCTCGTCGTAGCGGTCGCGGCGTGGCTCGGTGACGCGGTTGAAGGCGCGCTGCAGTGCGTTGCCGCCGAGCCGGCGTTCGACCGATGCGTGGGCCAGGCGCAGGACCCGGGTTCGCATCGACATTGAAATGTCGGCCTCGCCCTCGCTGGAGTAACCGCTGAGCTTCGCGTTTACGCCGACACCGGGGGCAACGCTTGCCTGGGCGGTGGCTTCAGCCGTGACCCGGCCGCTGCGTACCGTGCCGATGGTCAGGTCGTCGAAGGTGCCGACGCTGGTGTCTTTGGCTGCTCCCAGTGCAGCCCCGGCATCCACCGCGCCCGGCAATCCAAAGCGGACCCCCAACATGCCACCCGTGCGGGTGCTGCGCTGCGATCCCGGCAATGCATTGCGCTTCTCGCGTTCGGTATGCCGGGCGATCTGTTCGTGCAGCATCGCTTCGGCACGCGCGGCGCGCGTCAGGTCGTAGAGCGTGATCCGCAACTGCTTCTGCCGCTCGGGCACGGTGGCGCCCGTGGGCAGGTCCTTGATCGCGCGCAACAGCTGGCTGCACTGGCGACGGCCCAGTGACGCCTCCGGGTCCAGTGCCAGCCTGTCCAGCGTGCGGCCGAATCTGGCAGGGGCGCCGTTTCGGGTCTGGCCGAGCAGCAGGTGGATCTGGCTGCTGAGGATGCCCAGCGCTTCTTCGTTGGGTCCGGGGGCGCGAGGCGCTTCGGCATTGGCGGCCGACGCCGGCATCCGGCTCACCCGCACCGGTGCAGGCAACGCGAGAGACGGATGGTTGCTGATGCCGGTCAGCGGGATGGGCGTGGTTGCATGCGGCGGGACCGGGATGACGCTGTCGCGGCGCCCGCGCATCAACTGGGCAGCGCGGACGAAGAAGCTGGGGAGGATCCTGGCGGTAGCTTGGAACATGCGGATGTCCTGGTGAGGATGAGCGGGGTCTCACCGGCGCAGGAACGGCCGCCGGTGTGCTCCGGAACCTACCGGCGCGGTACGGGCTTGCACATTCCACTTCTCGCAAAGAATTCACACGGGGTTTTTCTTGATGAACCCGGTTCGTTGCGCGTAACAGGCCAAAGACGATTGGTGCTATCGCCGCAGTCAATCGTTGGATCCTGACCGGTTCGGTGTCCGCGCCTTGAAAACAAGGGGATTCCCGCCGCGGTAGACAAAGATGTCGTTTTCAGTGCGATAGGCGCGGTATGTTCAAGTCAACCGGGTAACCGTACGCGTTGTCGGATCCTGCACTTGCAGGATGCGCAATGATGAACATGTCGCAGAATGAAAATGGGGCGAATGCGTTTCGGAATTTTCCCGATGCAATGTCGGATGACACCCGGTCTGCGTGTAAGCGCCAGCAACGTCGCGCAGCGTGCGCGTTAGCCTGTAACGCGCAGCCATCGCCACAGGGTCGTACGCGACACACCCAGGTGTGTCGCCAGCTGTTCACGGTTGCCCTGGTGGTCATCCAGCCACTGCTGCAGCACGGCCGGTGAAGGCCTTGTGGCGATGGCGGGGAGGGCGGATGCCGTACCTGCGGCGATGGGGAGCGCCTGCTGCAGTTCGGGCAACCAGGACTGCAGCTGGGCCACCCCGAGCGCACCGGCCTGCAGCGGCCAATGGATGCGCAGCCGATCGACGAGGTTGCGCAGCTCGCGCACGTTGCCGGGCCAGTCATACGCGCAGAGGCGTTCGATGGCCTCTGCATCCAGCGGCGAAGGGCGTTGGCCGAGCTGCTGGAAGAAGTGCTCCAGAAGCACGGGCACGTCCTGC
The DNA here is from genome assembly GCF_002893095.1 of Stenotrophomonas sp. VV52. Classification (GTDB taxonomy): domain Bacteria; phylum Pseudomonadota; class Gammaproteobacteria; order Xanthomonadales; family Xanthomonadaceae; genus Stenotrophomonas; species Stenotrophomonas aracearum. The sequence goes on from NZ_PKQQ01000002.1 coordinate 503,524, forward strand.
GGCCGCTCCTGCAGGGTGGGCAGCGCAATGCGCAGCGCCGCCAGCCGGTAGTACAGGTCGCGGCGGAAGCGTTGTGCCTGCACCAGCGATTCGAGGGCCTGCAGGGTGGCGGCGACCACCCTTACGTCGACCGGGGTGGGTTCGGTGGCGCCCACCCGCAGCACCTCGCGCTCCTCCAGCACCCGCAGCAGCCGGGTCTGCAACGGCAGCGGCAGCTCGCCGATCTCGTCCAGGAACAGCGTGCCGCCGTCGGCGGCTTCGACCAGCCCAACCCGTCCGCCGCGCCGCGCGCCGGTGAACGCGCCTTCGGTGTAGCCGAACAGCTCCGCTTCCAGCAGCGATTCGCTGATCGCACCGCAGTTCAGCGCCACGAAGCGTCCGCTGCGTCCGCTGGAGGCGTGCAGCTGGCGCGCGACCAGTTCCTTGCCGGTGCCGGTGGCGCCGGTGACCAGTACGGTGCTGTCATGCGGGGCGTACAGCGCGATGCGTTCGCGTACGTCCTGCATCGGCGCGCTGTCGCCGAGCAGCAGCGGCCGTTCCGCGCGTCGTGCGCCGGCAACGCGCCGGCGCGGGAGCGTTGCCCCGGAGCGGGCCAGGGTCTGGGTCAGTTCCAGCGCATGTTCGAACGCGTGCCGCACCGAATCGGCCGAGTACAGCAGCACCCCGGGCAGCCCCACCTGTTCGGCATGGTCGATGGCCATGCCGGTGCCGACGATCACTTCAATGCCGTTGGCGCGCAGGTCGGCGATGCAGTCGCGCGCGTCTTCGCGGGTGACGAAGCGGCGGTGTTCGATGTCCAGCCCGAAGCTGTGCTGGAAACTGTTGAAGCTGGGCACGTCGCTGGCATGCGTAACCAGCCCGATCCGTGGCGCGATCCGCCGCGCCCGTGCCAGCGCTTCCATCAGGTCGAAGCCGTTGGCCTGGATCGGCACCAGCGGCACCTCCAGCCGGCTGCGCAGGTAGGCCGCGTTGGAGCCGCCGGCAATCACCACGTCGCAGTGCTCGCGACGCAGGCGCTGGCCGATCACATCCACCGCCTCTTCAAAACCCAGGTTGATCGGCACGATGCGGGCGCGCCGGTCGAACTCGGGAATCACATCGCCGAGCAGCCCGGTCAGGCGCGAGACGCTCACCGTCCAGATCACCGGCAGGGCGCCGGGGTCGGGGTCGGGCAGGGGGGGGCGGGGCAGGCGGATCGACATCGGGCAGGGCCATGTTTCAGTTGCATGCATGTTACATGCGTTTCAATGTTTCAAAGTGAAACGAGTGTTTTCAGGCGCGTTATGAACGAAATCAATCACTTGCCAGTTGGCATGCCCCTTGCGCCCATTGCCGGGTCAACCACGATGGAATGTTGCCCATGAGCACCCCTGTTTCCTCCGCCGGCGCCCGTTTCCGTGAAGCGCTGGCCGCCGAGTCGCCGCTGCAGGTGATCGGCGCGATCAACGCCAACCATGCGCTGCTGGCCAAGCGTGCCGGTTACCGCGCGATCTACCTGTCCGGTGGCGGCGTCGCGGCCGGCTCGCTGGGCCTGCCCGACCTGGGCATCAACACCCTGGAAGACGTGCTGGTCGACGTGCGCCGGATAACCGACGTCTGCGACCTGCCGCTGATGGTCGACATCGACACCGGCTTCGGGCCGAGCGCGTTCAACATCGCGCGCACCGTGAAGTCGCTGATCAAGGCCGGCGCCGCCGCCTGCCATATCGAAGACCAGGTCGGCGCCAAGCGCTGCGGCCACCGCCCCGGCAAGGAGATCGTGACCCAGGGTGAGATGGTCGACCGGGTAAAGGCTGCGGCCGACGCCAGGACCGACCCGGACTTCTTCCTGATCGCCCGCACCGACGCCATCCAGGTGGACGGCGTGGACGCGGCGATCGAGCGCGCCATCGCCTGCGTGGAGGCCGGCGCGGACGGCATCTTCGCCGAGGCCGCCTACGACCTGGCCACCTACCGCCGTTTCGTGGACGCGGTGAAGGTGCCGGTGCTGGCCAACATCACTGAATTCGGCAAGACCCCGCTGTTCAGCCGCGACGAACTGGCCTCGGCCGGCGTGGCGATCCAGCTGTTCCCGCTGTCGGCGTTCCGCGCGGCCAACAAGGCCGCCGAGAACGTGTATGAGACCATTCGTCGCGATGGCCACCAGAAGAACGTGGTGGACGCCATGCAGACGCGTGAGGAACTGTACGACCGTATCGGCTACCACGCCTTCGAGCAGCAGCTCGATGCGCTGTTCGCCGCCAAGAAGTAACGTCGCACCATTGTTTTCTGGAGGGATCATGAGCGAAGCAACCACCGCCCCCGGCTTCAAGCCGAAGAAGTCCGTCGCCCTGTCGGGTACCGCCGCCGGCAACACCGCACTGTGCACCGTCGGCCGCAGCGGCAACGACCTGCACTACCGTGGCTATGACATCCTGGACCTGGCCAATACCAGCGAGTTCGAGGAAATCGCCCACCTGCTGGTGCACGGCAAGCTGCCCAACCGCGCCGAACTGGCCGCCTACAAGGCCAAGCTGAAGTCGCTGCGCGGCATTCCGGCTGCGGTCAAGGCCGCCCTGGAAGAGCTGCCGCCGTCGGCGCACCCGATGGACGTGATGCGCACCGGCGTCTCTGTGCTTGGCTGCGTGTCGCCGGAGAAGGACGATCACAACCACCCCGGCGCGCGCGACATCGCCGACAAGCTGATGGCCTGCCTCGGCTCGATGCTGCTGTACTGGTACCACTGGAGCCACAACGGTCGCGCCATCGACGTGGAGACCGACGATGACTCCATCGGCGGCCACTTCCTGCACCTGCTGCACGGCGTGCCGCCGCAGCAGTCGTGGGTCAAGGCGATGCACACCTCGCTGATCCTGTACGCCGAGCACGAGTTCAACGCCTCCACCTTCACCTGCCGCGTCATCGCCGGCACCGGCAGCGACATGTACAGCTGCATCACCGGTGGCATCGGCGCGCTGCGCGGTCCCAAGCACGGTGGCGCCAATGAAGTGGCGTTCGAAGTGCAGAAGCGCTACGACTCCCCGGACGAGGCCGAAGCGGATATCAAGGCCCGCGTCGAGCGCAAGGAAGTGGTGATCGGCTTCGGCCATCCGGTGTACACGGTCAGCGATCCGCGCAACAACGTGATCAAGGACGTGGCCCGCGAGCTGTCGGCCGAGCAGGGCAACCTGAAGATGTACGACATCGCCGAGCGCCTGGAATCGGTGATGTGGGACATCAAGAAGATGTTCCCGAACCTGGACTGGTTCAGCGCGGTGAGCTACCACATGATGGGCGTGCCGACCGCGATGTTCACCCCCCTGTTCGTGATCGCGCGCACCTCCGGTTGGAGCGCGCACGTGATCGAACAGCGCATCGACGGCAAGATCATCCGCCCCAGCGCCAACTACACCGGGCCGGAAGACCAGGCCTTCGTGCCGATCGACGAACGCAAGTGATGCAAACGCCAAGGCACCCCTCGGGGTGCCTTGGCCGTCTTACCGCTTCGGCCCGCCAACGAGCAGCTACCGCCAGCCATGAACATTGATTACCGCAAGAACCTCCCCGGCACCGCGCTGGACTATTTCGATACCCGGGCCGCGGTCGACGCGATCCAGCCCGGCGGCTATGCCACGCTGCCGTATGTCTCGCGCGTGCTGGCGGAAAACCTGGTGCGCCGCTGCGACCCGGCCACCCTTGAAGCCTCGCTGCGGCAGCTGATCGAGCGCCGCCAGGATCTCGATTTCCCGTGGTTCCCGGCCCGCGTGGTCTGCCACGACATCCTCGGCCAGACCGCACTGGTCGACCTGGCTGGCCTGCGCGATGCCATCGCCGACGGCGGCGGCGACCCGGCCAAGGTCAACCCGGTGGTGCCGGTGCAGCTGATCGTGGACCACTCGCTGGCCGTGGAATGCGGCGGCTACGATCCGCAAGCGTTCGAGAAGAACCGCGCCATCGAGGACCGCCGCAACGAAGACCGCTTCCACTTCATCGACTGGACCAAGCAGGCCTTCCAGAACGTGGACGTGATTCCGCCGGGCAACGGGATCATGCACCAGATCAACCTGGAGAAAATGTCGCCGGTGATCTACGTCAAGGACGGCGTGGCCTTCCCCGATACCTGCGTGGGCACCGACAGCCACACCCCGCACGTGGACGCGCTGGGCGTGATCGCCATCGGCGTGGGCGGCCTGGAAGCCGAGAACGTCATGCTTGGCCGCGCCTCGTGGATGCGCCTGCCCGACATCGTGGGCGTGGAGCTCACCGGCAAGCCGCAGCCGGGCATCACCGCCACCGACGTGGTGCTGGCCCTGACCGAATTCCTGCGCGCGCAGCGCGTGGTCGGTGCGTGGCTGGAGTTCTACGGCGAAGGCGCCGCCGCGCTGACCATCGGCGACCGCGCCACGATCTCCAACATGTGCCCGGAGTACGGCGCCACGGCGGCGATGTTCTACATCGACAGCCAGACCGTCGACTACCTGCGCCTGACCGGCCGCGAGGAAGCGCAGCTGGCGCTGGTGGAAACCTACGCGCGTACCACCGGCCTGTGGGCCGACGACCTCGCCACCGCGCAGTACCCGCGCGTGCTGAGCTTCGACCTGTCCAGCGTGGTCCGCAACATGGCCGGCCCGAGCAACCCGCACCGCCGCCTGCCGGTCAGCGCACTGGCCGAGCGCGGCATTGCCGACGCGGCCAAGCTGGAAGCGGGCAAGGCCGAACAGGCCCAGGGCCTGATGCCGGACGGCGCGGTGATCATCGCCGCCATCACCAGCTGCACCAACACCTCCAACCCGCGCAACGTGATCGCTGCCGGCCTGCTGGCACGCAAGGCGAACGAGCGCGGCCTGCTGCGCAAGCCGTGGGTGAAGTCCTCGCTGGCACCGGGTTCCAAGGCCGTGCAGCTGTACCTGGAAGAAGCCGGCCTGCTGCCGGACCTGGAAAAGCTTGGCTTCGGCATCGTCGCGTTCGCCTGCACCACCTGCAACGGCATGAGTGGCGCGCTGGATCCGGCGATCCAGCAGGAAATCATCGACCGCGACCTGTACGCCACCGCCGTGCTGTCGGGCAACCGCAACTTCGACGGCCGCATCCACCCGTATGCCAAGCAGGCCTTCCTGGCCTCGCCGCCACTGGTGATCGCCTACGCGATTGCCGGAACGGTGCGCTTCGACATCGAAAAGGATGTGCTGGGCGTGGACCCTCAGGGCAACGAGGTGCGGCTGATGGACATCTGGCCCAGCGATGCCGAGATCGACGCAGTGGTGAAGGCGGCGGTCAAGCCCGAGCAGTTCCGCAGCGTGTACAACCCGATGTTCAACGTGCGCGTGGAGTACAGCTCGCAGGTCAGCCCGTTGTACGACTGGCGCCCGCAGAGCACTTACATCCGCCGCCCGCCGTACTGGGAAGGCGCATTGGCGGGCGAGCGCACGCTGGCCGGCATGCGTGCGCTGGCGGTGCTGCCCGACAACATCACCACCGACCACCTCTCGCCCTCGAATGCGATCCTGGCCTCCAGCGCCGCCGGCGAGTACCTGGCGAAGATGGGCCTGCCCGAGGAAGACTTCAATTCCTATGCGACCCATCGCGGCGACCACCTGACCGCGCAGCGCGCCACCTTCGCCAACCCGAAGCTGTTCAATGAAATGGTGCGCAATGAAGACGGCACCGTGAAGCAGGGTTCGCTGGCCCGGGTCGAGCCGGAAGGCAAGGTCATGCGCATGTGGGAAGCGATTGAAACCTACATGGCGCGCAAGCAGCCGCTGATCATCATCGCCGGCGCCGACTACGGCCAGGGCAGCTCGCGCGACTGGGCCGCCAAGGGCGTGCGCCTGGCCGGCGTGGAGGCCATCGTCGCCGAAGGCTTCGAGCGCATCCACCGCACCAACCTGATCGGCATGGGCGTGCTGCCGCTGGAGTTCAAGCCCGGCACCACGCGCCTGACCGTGGGCATCGACGGCACCGAAACCTTCGACGTCATCGGCGAACGCACCCCGCGCGCGGAGCTGACCCTGGTCATCCACCGCCGCGACGGTACGGACGTGGTGGTGCCCGTCACCTGCCGCCTCGACAGCGACGAAGAAGTGGCCATTTACGAAGCGGGTGGCGTGCTGCAGCGCTTCGCACAGGACTTCCTGGAATCCAGCCAGGTCGCATGACTCCACGACGGTCCGGCAGCGGACCGTCTCATTTCCCAGGACCGCTTGCATGTCTTATCTCCCACAGCTCCGCATTCCGGCCACCTACATGCGCGGTGGCACCAGCAAAGGCGTGTTTTTCCGCCTGCAGGATCTTCCGGCCGCCGCACAGCAGCCGGGCCCGGCACGCGACGCGCTGCTGATGCGCGTGATCGGTTCGCCGGACCCGTATGGCAAGCACACCGACGGCATGGGCGGGGCGACGTCCAGCACCAGCAAGTGCGTGATCATTTCTGAAGCCTCCGTGCCGGATCATGACGTGGACTATCTGTACGGCCAGGTGTCCATCGACACCGCGTTCGTGGACTGGAGCGGCAACTGCGGCAACCTCAGCACCGCGGTGGGCCCGTTTGCGATCAGCAATGGGTTGATCGACCCGTCGCGGGTCCCGCACAACGGCACCTGCACCGTGCGGATCTGGCAGGCCAACATCGGCAAGACCATCCTGGCCCACGTGCCGGTGGTGGACGGGCAGGTGCAGGAGATCGGCGACTTCGAGCTGGACGGGGTGACCTTCCCGGCAGCCGAGATCGCGCTCCAATTCCTCGATCCGTCCGACGACGGTGAAGGCGAGGGCGGTTCGATGTTCCCGACCGGCAACCTGGTCGACACCCTCGACGTACCTGGCGTGGGCAGCTTCCAGGTGACCATGATCACCGCCGGAATCCCCACCATCTTCCTCAATGCCGCCGACCTGGGCTACACCGGGACCGAGCTGCAGCCGGCAATCAACGACGACAAGGCCGCGCTGGTCCGGTTCGAGGCGATCCGCGCGCACGGTGCGGTGCGCATGGGGCTGATCGACCACATCGACCAGGCCGCCACCCGCCAGCACACGCCCAAGGTGGCGTTCGTGGCGCCGGCGCAGGACTACGTGTCGTCCAGCGGCAAGCAGATCGGCGCCGGCGATATCGACCTGCACGCGCGTGCGCTGTCGATGGGCAAGCTGCACCACGCCATGATGGGCACTGCTGCCGTGGCGATCGGTACCGCCGCCGCGATTCCCGGCACCCTGGTCAACCTGGCCGCCGGGGGCGGCGAGCGTGGCGCGGTGACCTTCGGGCACCCGTCCGGCACCCTGCGCGTAGGCGCCGAGGCCCGCCTGGTCGACGGCCAGTGGACGGTGACCAAGGCGATCATGAGCCGCAGCGCCCGGGTATTGATGGACGGCGCGGTCCGGGTGCCGGCCGGCACCGTGTAATCGCGAATGGTTCGGGCACCGCGTGGGACACGCGTGGCGTGTCGCTACGCGGGTAGCGCCGGCAATGCGTAGCGACACGCCATGCGTGTCCCACGTAACCCAACCGCCAGCCCGTAACCTCGCGGTGCATAATGAAGCCCTTGTTCAAGGAGCGACATATGCGCACGGTCCGTCTGCGGAACTGGAAGGGAATCGCCACACTGGCGCTGGCCGCCGGGCTGGCACTGGGCATCACCGGCTGCAACCGCAACAACAGCGGCCAGCTGCCCACCGCCACCGGTGCCCCGATTGCGGCCAAGGCCGAAGCGGTCACGGATTTCACCCTGCTGCGCGCCTTCCCCGACCAGAGCGGCGACGGCCTGTCGCTCGCGCTGGAGTTCTCCCGCCCGCTGGTCGGGACCCAGGACTTCGACAAGCTGGTCCGCTTCGGCGAGAAGGTCGGCACCGAGGACAGCAGCTGGACCCTGTCCGATGACGGCAAGACCCTGCGCTACCCGTTCGTGGAAGCGGCGAAGGAATACACCCTGATCGTCTCCCCGGACCTGCTCGCCGCCGACGGCAGCCGGATCGGCAAGGAGCTGCGCCAGAAGGTGTTCACCGGCGAACTCAAGCCGGTCGCCGGGTTCGCCTCGCAGGGCAGCGTGCTGCCGGCGCGCGAAAGCCGCGGCCTGCCGGTGGTCTCGGTCAACGTGGGCGAAGTGGACGTGGAGTTCCTGCGCGTGCGCGAAAAGGAACTGCCCGCCTTCTTCAGCCAGTACCAGCGCGGCGGCCGGCGCGGCAGCTGGGAGCTGGACAGCGAGTATGGCGACAAGGCCCCGATGTCGCAACTGGCCGAGCCGGTCTATGTCAACCGCTTCGTGCTCGGCGGCAAGCAGAACGAGCGCGTGCTCACCTATCTGCCCACCCAGGACATCAAGGAGCTGCAGGAGCCTGGCCTGTACTTCGCGGTGATGAAGCGCAGCGGTTCGTTCGACAGTGAATTCGACACCGCCTTCTTCACCGTCAGCGACATTGGCCTGCATACCCGCGCCTACAAGGACACCCTGTTCGTGCACACCGCCTCGCTGCAGAGCGGCGCGGCGCTGAAGAAGGTCGACCTGCGCATCCTCGACGCCAAGGGCGAGGTGGTGCTCAAGGGCAGCACCGACGGCAACGGCAACGCGCTGCTCAACTACACGCTGGACGCGGGTCACGTGCTGATCGCCAGCAGCGGTCCGGACACCTCGATGCTGCCGTTCAACCAGCCGGCGCTGGACCTGAGCGAGTTCGCCGTGGCCGGCCGCGACAACGCCTGGTTCGACGTGTTCGCCTGGTCCGGCCGCGACCTGTACCGCCCCGGCGAAACCGTGCGCATCTCCGCGCTGCTGCGCGACAACGACGGCAAGCCGGTCAAGCCACAACCGGTGTTCCTGCGCCTGAAGCAGCCGGACGGCAAGACCTTCCGCGAAACCCGGCTGCAGCCGGGCGAGCAGGGCTACCTGAGCTTCGAACAGACCATTCCGGTGGAAGCGCCCACCGGGCGCTGGCAGGTTGAATTCCGTACCAACCCGGCCAGCAAGGAAGCGATCCAGGGCATGACCCTGCGCATCGAAGAGTTCCTGCCCGAGCGCATGAAGCTGGACCTGGACAGCGCGCAGAAGACCCTCAAGCCCGGCGAGCCGCTGAAGCTGCAGGCCGACGCGGCCTACCTGTACGGCGCGCCGGCCGACGGCAACCGTTTCACCGCGCGCTTGGCGGTGGCTGCAGAACAGTCGCCGGTGGAGTCGCTGCCGGGCTACTTCTTCGGCGACCCGACCCTGGAACTGCCGCGCGAAGCGCGTGATGTGATCGACACCGAATTCCCGGCCGACGGCAAACTGCGCCAGGACGTCGAGCTGCCCGCCGAGGTCAAGGCCAGCGCGCCGGTGGCGGTGGTGCTGTCCGGCAGCGTGTACGAGACCGGCGGCCGCACGGTCACCCGCACCCTGAAGCGGGTGATGTGGCCGGCCCCGGTACTGGTCGGCGTGCGCCCGCTGTTCAACCCGGACGACGGGGCCGACGCCAACAGCAATGCCCGCTTCGAAGTGATGCGGGTGGACGCGGCCGGCAAGCCGCAGCCGGGCAAGGGCCTGAAGGTCACCCTGGTGCGCGAGCTGCGCGACTACCACTGGACCTTCAACGACAATCGCTGGGACTACGACTTCAGCCGCCGCTTCGAAAACAAGGACACCCGCACCATTGACGCCGGCAGCGCGGCGGTGGGCGTGGACTTCCCGGTGAAGTGGGGCGAGTACCGGCTGGATGTGTTCGACCCGGCCACCGGGTTGACCAGCCGCTACCCGTTCCACGCCGGCTGGAGCTGGAACGACGAGAACCGCGGGCTGGATGCACGCCCGGACAAGGTCAAGCTGGGCCTGGACAAGACCGCGTATAAAGCGGGCGACACGCTGCGCGTCAGCGTCACCCCGCCGCACGCCGGCAAGGGCCTGTTGATGGTTGAAAGCGACAAGATGCTGTACGTGCAGGAGATCGACGCCAAGCCCGGCAGCACCTTCGACATTCCGGTCACCGCCGACTGGGAACGCCACGACGTCTACATCACCGCGCTGGTGTTCCGCGGCGGCAGCGCCCCGAGCAAGATCACCCCGGCGCGTGCGGTCGGCGTGGTCCATGTGCCGATGGACCGCAAGGCGCGCACCGTGGCCGTGGGCCTGTCCGCGCCGAAGCAGATGCGGCCGGAGCAGACCCTGCCGGTCACGGTCAGCGCACCGCAGCTGGCGGGCAAGCTGGCGCACGTGACGGTCTCGGCGGTGGACGTGGGCATCCTCAACATCACCCGATTCCCGGTGCCGGACGCCTCGGCACACTTCTTCGCCCAGCGTCGCCTGGGCGTGGATGCGTACGACATCTACAGCCGCGTGATCGAAAGCTTCGACGGCAGCAGCGGCAAGCTCAAGTTCGGTGGCGACATGGCGCTGGCGGCATTGCCGCAGGCCAAGCGGCCGACCGCGCGCGTGCAGACCGTGGACCTGTTCTCCGGTCCGGTGAAGCTGGACGCCAAGGGCATTGCCCGGATCGCGCTGAAGGTGCCGGACTTCAACGGCACCCTGCGGGTCTCGGCGCTGGTGTACTCCGACGACCAGTACGGCAAGCGCGACCTGGAAACCGTGGTGCGCGCGCCGATCCTGGCCGAAGCCAGCATGCCGCGCGTGCTCGCCCCGGGCGACCGCAGTACCGTCACCCTGGACGTGCAGAACTTCACCGGTACGCCCGGTGAGTTCAAGGTGCAGGTCGATGGCATCGGGCCGCTGAGCCTGGGCGAGCCCAGCCGCACGCTCAAGCTCAACGCCGACGCCAAGAACACGCTGAGCTTCCCATTGCAGGCGCGCGAAGGCTATACCGTGGCCAAGGTGCGGGTGCGGGTGGAAGGCAACGGCTTCAAGGTCGACCGACGCTACGACCTGCCGGTGCGTGCCGCGTGGCCGCAGGTGCTGCGCGCGCAGACACGCACGCTGGACCCGCTGGCCGACGTGGAGATGGGCGCCGGCCTGGCCGACGGGCTGATGGGCGATTCGGTCACCGCGCGCATGCTGGTCAGCGCGCTGCCGCCGATCCCGTTTGCCAGCGCCCTCAACGGCGCGCTGAACTACCCTTACGGCTGCGCCGAGCAGACCACCAGCAAGGGCTACGCCGCCTTGATGCTGGACGAGGCCACCTCGGCCATGCTCGGTGCCGACGGCCTGGACGCCAAGACACGCCGCGAGCGCATGGAAGGCGCGTTCGGCCGGCTGGCCTCGATGCAGGTGGCCAACGGCAACTTCTCGATGTGGGGCGACGACGGCTACGTCAATCCGTGGCTGACCCCGTACATCGCCGAGTTCCTGCTCGATGCCAAGGATGCCGGTTTCGCGGTGCCCGACGGCGTGCTGCAGAAGGCGCTGAACCGGCTCAGCGAAGACCTGCTCTCCGGCGGCAACCCGTTCTACGGCGAAGACCGCCGCGAGAACCTGAAGTTTGCCAACCAGGCCTACTCCGGCTACGTGCTGGCCCGGGTCAATCGCGCCCCGCTGGGCACCCTGCGCGCGCTGTACGACAACGAACGCAGCAAGTCGCTGACCGGTCTGTCGCTGGTCCACCTGGGCATCGCGCTGTCGCTGCAGGGCGACCACAAGCGGGGCGACGCCGCCATTGCGGCCGGCTTCGCCAAGCCCAGCAGCGAGCGCCCGCAGTACTTCGGCGACTACGGCAGCGCGGTGCGCGACGACGCCTTGATGATCGCGCTGCTGCACGAGCGCAAGCTGGCCAAGCCCGCCTATGACGCCCGCGCGGTGGAACTGGGTCGCGCGCTGGATGCACGCCGTAACAACGGCTGGATGTGGCTGAGCACGCAGGAGCAGGTCGCCATCGCGCGCCTCGGCAAGGCGCTGGCCGCCAACCAGAGCAAGCAGGTGTCGGGCGAGCTGGCCATCGGTGGCGAGGTCGAAGCCATCGCCGCGCGGCGCATGTTCGGGCGCAGCTTCGACTACGCCGCCCTGGCCAAGGGCGTGCGCTTCAGTCCGAAGGGCGAGCCGCCGATGTTCGCCAGCCTGGAAGTGGCCGGCATTCCGCGCACCGCGCCGGAGCCGGACAACCGCACCCTGGGCGTGGAACGCAGCTGGTTCACCACCGACGGCAAGCCGTGGACCCCGCGTGCGTTGAAGGAAGGCGAGGCCCTGATCGTGCGGGTCAGCGTCACCCCCAACGTGGACATGCCCGACGCGCTGCTGACCGACCTGCTGCCGGCCGGCCTGGAGATCGAGAACTTCAACCTGGGCGATGCCAAGCAGTGGGCCGACGTGGTGGTGGACGGCCTGCGCGTGGAAGACCGGGGCGACGCGGCCACGCTGCGCCATGAAGAATTCCGCGACGACCGGTACGTGGCCGCGCTCAAGCTGTCGCGTGGCAGTACCGCCAAGGTGTTCTATCTGGTGCGCGCGGTCACCCCGGGCACCTACACGGTGCCGCCGCCGCTGGTGGAAGACATGTACCGTCCTGACCTGCGTGGGGTGGGCCGCAGCACCCCGACCACCCTCACGGTGGTCCAGCCGTGAGCACGCGCGGGCCCCGGCCGACGCCGGGGCCCGCCCGGTGGCGGCGCTGGCTGTGGCCGGGCCTGCGCTGGGGCACGGCGGCGCTGCTGGCGCTGCTGCTGGTGCTGGACCTGGCGTTTCCGCCGCCGCTGCCGAAAATGCGCGACACCAGCACGCTGGTGGTCGCGGGCGACGGCACGCCGCTGCGCGCGTTCGCCGACGCGGACGGCGTGTGGCGCTACCCGGCCTCGGCGGATTCGGTCTCGCCGCTGTACCTGCAGGCGCTGCTCAACTACGAGGACCGCTGGTTCTGGCGGCATCCCGGGGTCAACCCCTGGGCGCTGCTGCGTGCCGGCAAGCAGTGGGTGCTGGAGCGGCGGATCGTCTCCGGCGGCTCCACCCTGACCATGCAGGTCGCGCGCATCCTCGACCCGCATACGCGCACCCCGTGGGGCAAGGCCAAGCAGCTGCTGCGCGCGGTGCAGCTGGAACTGCACCTGGACAAGGCGCAGATCCTGGCGCTGTACCTGGAACGCGCGCCCTACGGCGGCACCATCGAAGGCGTGGAAGCGGCCAGCTGGGCCTACCTCGGCAAACCGGCCGTGCAGCTGTCGCACGCCGAGGCCGCGCTGCTGGCGGTGCTGCCGCAGTCGCCCAGCCGGCTACGTCCGGATCGCCACCCCGAAGCTGCACAGGCTGCACGCGACAAGGTGCTTGAACGCATGGTCGCGCTCGGCGTGTGGTCGCGCGACGAGGTGGACGATGCACGCATCGAGCCGGTGGTGACCCGCGCCCTGCAGCCGCCGCTGCACGCCGCGCTGCTGGCCCAGCGCCTGCACGCCGCGCAACCACAGGCGGCGCGCATCCAGAGCACGCTCGACATCGGCCTGCAGCGCACCCTCGAAGAGCGCGTGTCGTCGTACTTCTCGCAGTTGCCCGAGCGCACCTCGGCTGCGCTGCTGGTGGTCGACAACCGCACCCTGGAAGCGCGCGCCTATGTCGGCTCGGTCGCCTTCGGCGACAAGCGGCGGCTGGGCCATGTCGACATGGTCCAGGCCTGGCGCTCGCCGGGCTCCACGCTCAAGCCGTTCCTGTACGGCATGGCCCTCGACGACGGCCTGATCCATTCGGAAAGCCTGATGGTGGACGCACCGCAGAGTTTTGCCGGGTACCGCCCAGGCAACTTCGACGCGGCGTTCAACGGCCCGGTCAGCGCGGCCACCGCACTGCGCCTCTCGCTCAACGTGCCCGCGGTGGACTTGCTGGACCGGGTGGGTTCTGCGCGTTTCGCCGCACGGCTGGCGCATGCCGGCATCACCCTGCGCTTTCCGCGCGGCAGCGCGCCGAACCTGTCGCTGATCCTCGGCGGCACCGGCGCACGGCTGGAAGATCTGGTCGGCAGCTTCGCTGCGTTCAACCGCAACGGCATCGCCGGACGCGTGCGCTACACCGCCGACGACGCGGTGATCGAGCGGCGGCTGATGTCGCCGGGCGCGGCATGGATCACCCGCGAAATGCTCGAATCCAACCCGCGCCCTGGCTACGGCGCCGGTACCTTCGATGTCACCGGCCGCCCGCGCGTGGCCTGGAAGACCGGCACCAGTTACGGGTATCGCGATGCGTGGGCGATCGGCAGCACCCGCCACTACACCGTAGGCGTGTGGGTGGGCCGCCCGGATGGCACCCCGTTGCCCGGACAGTACGGCGCAGTGACTGCGCTGCCGTTGATGTTCGAAGTGGTGGACAGCCTGCCGCGCCAGAGCGGTGATGCCGCCGCCGCGCCGCTGCCGGCCAGCGTCACTCAAACAGAGGTGTGCTGGCCTACCGGCGAGCGTGCCGACAGCACGCCGCCGGCGCTGTGCCAGCGCCGCCTGCAGGCGTACGTACTGGACGGCGTGGTGCCGCCCACCTTCGCCGAGCGCGACGCGCGCCTGTGGCAGGCGGGGAGGGTGGCCTTCGAGGTGGACGAGCGCAGCGGCTTGCGGTTGTCACCGGAGTGCACGCTGCCGCATGAGGCAGCCCAGCGCGAGATCGCGCGCTGGCCAGCGCTGGTGTCGCCGTGGCTGCCGCTGGCCCAGCGCCGTGCCGCGCAGTTGCCGGCGCTGTCGCCCGACTGCCGCGACGATGGCCGCAGCAGCGCCGGCAGCCTGCATATCGAAGGGCTCAACGACCGCGCCACCCTGGCCCGCGCACCCAACGCCGAACACGGCGTGCGGCTGCAGCTGCGCGCGTTGGGCAGCGAGCAGGCGGTGGACTGGCTGCTGGACGACCGCTGGATCGCACGCACCGAAGGCGCGCGCACCTTCCACCGCGAGTTCGACCAGGCCGGCGAGCACACGCTCACCGCACTCGCCGCCGACGGTGCCTGGACCCAGGTGCGGTTCCGGGTGTTGAGATAATCGGTGTACTGGCCAGCGGCCAGTACCTACAGGGGGTAGACCGCCATCACCGCGCAGCCGGGACGCGCAAACCGCGGCGTGTACGAACGGCCATCGTTTTCGATGCCGCTGGGCTGCATGACGATGCGGTCGCCCGGATTGCCGCAGATCAGCCCGTTCTGGAAGCCGGACTGGAAGTCCACCTCGGTGGCGCCGGCCAGGATGCTGCAGCTGCTGCCCAATTCGACCCGGTAGAACTTGTGCCCACCGTTGCGGCGCGGGTTGGTTTCAACCACCACGCCGCTGGGGTCTTCGCTCCAGCCGCGCACGTTCCGGGTGGCGAAGCAGAACTCCGGTGAACCCCGGAACGCTTGCCGTCTCTCGCTGGTCGCAGCGCCCTTGGCGGTCACGGTCACCGCCTCCAGCGTGGTCGCAAACTGGCGGCTGCTCTCGCGCGCTACTTCGGCGAAGCTGCGGTTGTCCATTACGCTCACCGCCGCCAGCGGGCAGCTGCGCCCGTCCACGACCAACCGCTCGCTGGGGCGACCGCAGGCCCAGCCGTCCGGCGCGTCCAGGCGCACCTGTTCGGCGTCGTTGACGCCCGGGCAGGCCGCTGCGAAGTCCAGGCGGTACGGCTGGCCGTTGCTGCCAAGTACGGCGATGGCCTCCGGGCTGGCCTGCTCCATCTGGCGCACCGCACGGGCGTCGAGGCAATGCGGGGCAGGGGGCGTGCGCGCTTCCGGCGCGGACGCTGGCTGGGCCAGTGCAGATGCGGAGGCAAACAGGGCAACAACAAGCGGCGCGCGGCGCAGGGCAATGGTCACGATGCAGTCCTTGCAGTGGGATCGCCCGACCTTAGCATCCCCGGCAATGCGATTGCATTGCCGGGACATTACCCTGTGACGCTATTCTCCAATCCAGCCTTCGAGCAGGTCGGCAAACTCGTCGGCATGCTCTTCCTCCTGGGCCAGGATCTCTTCCAGGATGCGCTTGGTGGTGGTGTCGCGGTCGCCAACGAAGTTGATCATCTCGCGGTAGCTGTCGATGGCGATGCGCTCGGCGATCAGGTTCTCACGGACCATGTCGCGCAGGTCCTTGCCTTCCTTGTATTCGGCATGCGAGCGCTGGGTCAGCGTGGCCGGGTTGAGGTCCGGTTCGCCGCCGAGCTGCACGATGCGTTCGGCCAGCTTGCCCGCGTGCGCCTGTTCCTGCTGGGCGTGTTCCAGGAACTCGCCCTTGACCGCGTCGGCGAGCATGCCCTTGGCCATGAAGTAGTGGCGGTAATAGCGGAGCACGCACACGTACTCGGTGGCCAGCGCATCGTTGAGCAGCTTGATCACTGCCTTGCGGTCGGCGCTGTAGGTATCGGTGATCGCACCGTCGTCGATGTTCTTCCGCGCACGTGCACGCAGCGTCGCGGTGTCGCTGATGCCGCTGGGTCGCGACGGCTGCTGGGTCGGTTCGGGTTGGGTAGTCGCTTTCTGCTTGGCTGGCTTTGACATGGCTGGCCGGTTTCCTTTGTTGCGGGAGTGTCAGCTGGGCAGGTGCTCCAGCACGTACTGGGCCGAAGAGACCTCGAACTTGCCGGGCTCTTCGATGAAGGTTTCGCGGACCACGCCGTTTTCCACATACAGCGCGAAACGGCGCGAGCGCATGCCCATGCCGGAACTGCTGGCGTCCAGTTCCAGGCCGAGCGCGCGGGTGAAGTCGCCATTGCCGTCGGACAGCAGCTGCAGCCCATCCGGCACCTGCTGGCTCTCGCCCCAGGCCTTCATCACGAACGGGTCGTTGACCGCCATGCAGAACACGTCGATGCCGCGCTGGCGGAACTCGGCGAAGCGTTCAACAAAGCCGGGCAGGTGCTGCGCCGAGCAGGTCGGGGTGAATGCGCCGGGCACCGCGAACAGCACCGCTTTGCGGCCATCGAACAGCGCCGTGGTGTCCAGGGTTTCCATCCCCTCGCGGATGCGCTTGAGGGTGACTTCGGGGATGCGGTCGCCAACGTGGATGGTCATGGGGTCTCCTGATTCAAGGGCAGGGTAGTCAGGGCCATGGGAGGGCCATGTCAAAACGTTGAAAAGCGCCTGTTCATTCCCATCTCCTGCACCGTACCCCGGCCAGATGGCCGCTGCATTGCGCAGGATCATTCGCCGATCACGGCAGCGGGGCGGCCAGCCGCTAGAATTGCGCGCAGGGCTCCCGCCGGCGCGGGCGGCCGAACTTATTCGAGGTGTATGGATGGAATTCAAGGACTACTACGCCACCCTGGGCGTGGAACCCAGTGCAGGCGATGCCGAAATCAAGACCGCCTACCGCCGGCTGGCGCGCAAGTACCACCCCGACGTCAGCAAGGAGGCCGGCGCGGAAGAGAAGTTCAAGGCGGTCAACGAAGCCTATGAGGCGCTGCGCGACCCGCAGAAGCGCGCGGCCTACGACCAGCTCAAGGCCCAGGGCTATCGTCCGGGCGAAGAATTCCACGCCCCGCCGAACTACGGCGGGGCCCAGGGCTTCGACTTCGAGGAAGTGTTCGGCGGCGGCGCCGGTGGCGGTGGCTTCAGCGACTTCTTCGAGAGCCTGTTCGCGCGCCAGCGCGGCGGCGGTGGTGCAGGCCGGGCCAGTGGCTTCGGCGGCGCCGGCGCCGGTCCGCAGCCGGTGCGCGACACCCGCGCCAAGCTTTCGGTACCGCTGGAAGCGGCCTACGGCGGCGACAGCCTGCGCATTACCGTCAATGGCAAGCAGCTGGACGTGCGCGTGCCCAAGGGTATCCGCCCCGGCCAGGTGATCCGCTTGACCGGGCAGGGCACCAACGGCGGCAACCTGCTGCTGGAAGTGGAATACGCCGCGCACCCGCAGTTCGAGGTCGACGGGCGCAACATCCTGTACACCCTGGACGTCACCCCGTGGCAGGCCGCGCTGGGCACCTCGATCAGCGTGCCGACCCTGGGCGGGGCGGTGGAGTTGAAGGTGCCGGCCGGCTCCGATGCCGGGCGCAAGCTGCGCCTGCGCGGCCGCGGCCTGCCGGGCAACCCGGACGGCGACCAGATCGTCGAATTGGAGATCATCGCCCCGGTACCGACCGACGACGCACAGAAGAAGGCGTACCGCAGCCTGGCCAAGGCGTTCGGCGAAAAGATTTAAGGGGTTGCCGGGCAGGGCCCGGCACTACCTGCGCCGATCAACCTGCCGGCGGCGTCTGCCCGCTGAAAACACGCTCCAGCACCTCGGACAGTTCGTCCTCGGAGAACGGCTTGGTGATGTAGGCCTTGGCACCCTGCCGCATGCCCCACATGCGGTCGGTGTCCTGGTCCTTGGTGGTCACCAGGATCACCGGGATGTGCTTGGTGGTCGCTTCGCGCGCCAGCGTACGGGTGGCCTGGAATCCGTTGAGATTCGGCATCACCACATCCATCAGCACCAGATCGGGCAGCTCGGCCTTGGCTTTCTCGACGCCGGCGGCACCGTCCTCGGCGACCATCGTTTCATGCCCCAGCTTTTCAACGATGCGTTTGATGCCCAGCTGCTGCACCGGTGAATCGTCAACGATCAGAATGCGTGCCATGTGCTTCCCCAAGTGATGCCCGCAGTGTAGTGCTGCGCCTGTGTCAGCGTGAAGCATCCCCCGTGCCGTCCGTCGCCCCGCTGCAACGCTCAGTCGATCCGCACCACCGTGCGTCCGTGCGAGCCGCCGGCCAGCATCTGCTCGAATACGCTTGGCAACCCGTCCAGACCCACTTCACGGGTACAGATCGTGTCCAGGTGCTGCGGCGCCCAGTCGCTGCCCAGCCGCTCCCAGACCTGCTCGCGCAGCGCACGGGGGGCTGAAGACGACGACACCCCGAGCAGCGAGACGCCACGGATGATGAAGGGCATCACCGTCATGTCCAGCGCCGGGCTGGCGGCCAGTCCGGCGCTGACCACGCTGCCGTAAGGCACGGTCTGCGCCAGCAGGCTGGCCAGCATCGCGCCACCGGCGTTGTCCAGGCCACCCCCGAAGCGGGCCGACTCCATCGGCCGGGTGGTGGCCAGGACCTCGCGCGGCAGCACGTCGCGCGCGCCCAACCCGCGCAGGTATCCGGCCTGGTCGGGCTTGCCGCTGATCGCATGCACCTCGAACCCGGCGCGGCTGTAGATGTCCACCGCCAGCGAGCCGACCCCGCCGGTGGCCCCGGTGACCGCCAACGGCCCGTGCCCGGGGGTGAGTCGGTTGTCGAGCATGCGCAGCAGGGCCAGCGCGGCAGTGAAGCCGGCGGTCCCGATCACCATGGCTTCGCGCGCGCCCAGGCCGGCCGGGCGGGCGATCACCGCGCTGGACTCCAACCGCACGTACTGGCTGTAGCCACCGTCGCGGGTCTCGCTCAGCCCGCAGCCGGTGGCCAGCACCGCGTCGCCCTCGCGCCAGGCCGGGTCGGTGGATGCGACCACCGTGCCGGCCACGTCGATCCCGCCGACCAGCGGGAAGCGGCGCAGGATCCGCCCCTGGCCGGTGCCGGCCAGTGCGTCCTTGTAGTTCACCGACGACCACTCGGCCCGCACCACCACCTGGCCCGGCGCCAGCTGGTCCAGGGCGACAGACTCCAGCCCGCTGCGGTGGCCAGCCTCGTCCTGGTGGATGCGGAAGGCGGTGAAGCGGTCGGGGAGTGCCATGGTTGGGCCTCGGGAAGTGGGGGGCTCCACCTTACCCGGCAGGGGCGGGCCGGGTGATGAATCGCGGCCTGCGACGCATTCGCCCTTCCAATCCTGTCGGCCAGCCCCATCTAGTAGAATCGAGCGGGATTCACGGTTGACGGTGCGGGACTGGCCCGCAGGCAACCTTATTACTGATGGAGCGTGCATGGCCTGGAATACACCCGGCGGCAACAAGGGCGGACAAGGCCCCGACGAGAATCGACGAGGACCGTTCGGTCCCCGCGGTGGCAGCGGCGGTGGAAGTGGCTGGGGCGGTTTCCCCGGGCCGCTCAAGGACCTGTTCGATGGCGGCATCCTTCGCTGGGTGGTGGTGGCAGTGGTCCTGCTGCTGCTGTTCTCCAGCTTCCAGCTGATCGGCGAACAGCAACGCGGCGTGGTGCTGCGCTTCGGCCAGTTCTCGCGCATCCTGCAGCCGGGCCCGAACTTCAAGCTGCCGTGGCCGATCGAGTCGGTGACCAAGGTCAACGCGACCCAGATCAAGACCTTCAGCAGCGACGTGCCGGTGCTGACCCGCGACGAGAACATCGTGCGCGTGTCGCTCAACGTGCAGTACCGCATCGACGACCCGCGCCTGTACCTGTTCGGTTCGGTCGACGCCAACCAGGTGCTGGAGCAGTCCGCGCAGAGCGCCGTGCGTGAGCAGGTCGGCCGCGCCGATCTCAACGCCGTGCTCAATAACCGCGGCCCGCTCGCGGTGGTCGCGCAGGAACGCCTGCAGGCCGCGCTCAAGGCCTACCGCACCGGCCTGGTCGTGACCGGCCTGACCCTGCCCGACGCCCGCCCGCCCGAAGAGGTCAAGCCGGCCTTCGACGAGGTCAACGGCGCCCAGCAGGTCAAGGAACGCCTGATCAACGAAGCCCAGGCCTATGCCGCCAAGGTCGTGCCGGAAGCGCGCGGCCAGGCCTCGCGCGCCCGGACCACCGCCGAAGGTTACAAGCAGGCCGCCGTGGCCCGCGCCGAAGGTGACGCCGAACGCTTCAGCCTGCTCCAGCAGCAGTACCAGGGCGCGCCGGAAGTCACCCGCAAGCGCCTGTGGCTGGAAACCGTGGAAAGCGTGCTCAAGGAAAACCGCAAGGTGATCGGCGGCGATGGCCGCCAGCTGATCTACGTGCCCATGCCCGACAACCGCGCAGGCGCTGCCGCCACCGGCAGCAGCACCCCGCTGGTGACCCCGGAAGTGATGATGCCGTCGCTGCCGGCCAGTACGCCGGTGGACGGCGTGCGCAACACCGAGCGCCCGACCACGCGACCGACCGGTCGTGAAGGAGCCATTCGATGAAGAGTTCCCTGTGGATCGGCTTGGCCGTAGCCGTCGTGCTGGGCCTGCTGGGCTCGGTATACGTGGTCCGTGAGGACCAGACCGCGATGGTGCTGAACCTGGGCAAGGTGGTCCGTTCGGACATCAAGCCGGGCCTGCACTTCAAGGTGCCGGTGGTGGAATCGGTGCGCGTGTTCGACCGTCGCCTGAAGGTGCTGGCCACCGCGCCGGCGCGTTACTTCACCGCCGAGCAGAAGGACGTCAGCGTCGACTTCTTCGCCATTGGCTACATCTCCGACGTGCGCGCCTACTACCGCGCCACCGGCGGCGATGCCAGCGTGGCCGACGCGCGCCTTGCGCCCATCATCACCGACTCGCTGCGCAACCAGATCAACTCGCGCTCGCTGCAGCAGCTGGTGTCCGGCGACCGCAGCGAACTGATCGCCGGGCAGCTGACCGGCATCAACGAGGCGGTGAAGGGCCTGGGCATGCAGATCATCGACCTGCGCATCAAGCAGATCGACCTGCCGACCGACAGCCAGGTGATCAGCGACGTGTACGAGCGCATGCGCGCCCAGCGCAAGCAGGAAGCGGCCAAGCTGCGGGCAGAGGGTGAAGAGCAGTCGCTCACCATCCGCGCCCAGGCCGACCGCGAGAGCACGGTGATCGTGGCCGAAGCCGAACGGGACGCCCAGCGCCTGCGCGGTGCCGGCGACGCCGAGGCGGCCCGCATCTACGGCAAGGCCGGCTCGGCCGACCCGGCGTTCTTCTCGTTCTACCGCAGCCTGGAGGCCTACCGGAACTCCATGACCGACGGCAACGGGGTGATCGTGCTGGACAAGAACGACCCGTTCCTGCAGTACATGAAGAACGACCGCTGACCGCCGGTTGAACCCGCCACCCCACGGGGTGGCGGCCGACCCCGGAAACCCGGATAATGCACAAAAGCCGGACGGGCCTCCCCGTTCGGCTTTTTCCGTGTCTGGGCCTGCCAGCGCCGACTGCTCCCCGATTGGAGCCGTCACTCCTGCGTCGGCCGACCCTGCTACGGTTTACCCGTCCGCGGCCCCGATGGCCGCAACAATTCGAGGAGCCCGTCATGGGTCAGTCTGTCGTAGTGCTTGGTGCCCAGTGGGGCGATGAAGGCAAGGGCAAGATCGTCGATCTGCTTACCGAGGAAATCGGTGCCGTAGTGCGTTTCCAGGGCGGCCACAATGCCGGCCACACCCTGGTCATCAATGGCAAGAAGACCGTCCTGCACCTGATCCCGTCGGGCATCCTGCGTGACGATGCGCTGTGCCTGATCGGCAACGGCGTGGTGATCTCGCCGGCCGCGCTGCAGAAGGAAATCGCGGAGCTGGAAACTTCCGGCGTGGAAGTGCGTTCGCGCCTGAAGATCTCCCCGGCTGCGCCGCTGATCATGCCGTACCACATCGCCTTGGACCAGGCGCGCGAACGCGCCGCCGGCGGCAAGGCGATCGGCACCACCGGCCGTGGCATCGGCCCGGCCTACGAAGACAAGGTGGCGCGCCGCGGCATCCGCATCGCCGACCTGCATTACCCAGCCCAGCTCGAAGAGCTCCTGCGCACCGCGCTGGATTACCACAACTTCGTGCTGACCAAGTACCTCAACACCGACGCGGTCGACTTCCAGAAGACCTTCGACGAAGCGCTGGCGTTCGGCGAATACGTGCAGCCGATGAAGTCCGACGTGGCCGGCATCCTGCACGACCTGCGCAAGCAGGGTAAGCGCGTGCTGTTCGAAGGCGCGCAGGGCGCCCTGCTGGACATCGACCACGGCACCTACCCGTACGTCACCAGCTCCAACACCACCGTGGGCGGCGCACTGGCCGGCACCGGCGTCGGCGCGGATTCCATCGACTACGTGCTGGGGATCGCCAAGGCCTACGCCACCCGCGTCGGCGGCGGTCCGTTCCCGACCGAGCTGGACGACGAAGTCGGCCAGGGCATCCGCGACCGCGGTGCCGAGTACGGCGCCTCCACCGGCCGTCCGCGTCGCTGCGGCTGGATGGACATCGTCGCACTGAAGCGTGCGGTGGCCATCAACGGCATCAGCGGCCTGTGCATCACCAAGCTGGACGTGCTCGACGGCATGGAAAAGCTGAAGGTCTGCATTGCCTACGAATACAACGGCAAGCGTACCGAATACGCCCCGCTGGACGCGCAGGGCTGGGAAGACTGCACCCCGGTGTACCTGGAGTTCCCGGGCTGGAGCGAGAACACCCACGGCATCACCGACTGGGAAAAGCTGCCGGCTGCCGCCCGCGCCTACCTGCGCGCCCTGGAAGAGCTGGCCGGCTGCCCGATCAGCATCGTCTCCACCGGCCCGGACCGCGACCACACCATGGTCCTGCAGGACCCGTTCGCCTGATATGAGGTAGAGCCAGGCCCTGCCTGGCTGGTAGTGCCGGGCTCTGCCCGGCAAGGAAGCCCCGCGAAAGCGGGGCTTCTGCTTTTCCACCCGGACCGCTTGAACATGCCCATTATGGGCATTAATATGCCCAATATGGGCAACTCAATCACCGCCGCTACCGGGCCATTTCAGCGATCCACCCTGGCCGACGCCCTTTTCACCCAGACCCAGCAACGCATTCTGGGCCTGATCTTCGGACAGCCCAATCGGGACTTCGCTGTTTCAGAACTGATTACTGCCACTGGCAGTGGCTCCGGCGCCGTCCAGCGCGAACTTGCCAAGCTGACCGCTGCCGGTCTACTCAGCATCCGTCGCTCAGGAAACCAGAAACGCTATAAAGCCGATCCAGCCGCGCCCATCCATGACGAACTTGTCTCGATGATCCGGAAAACCGTCGGACTGGCTGGACCGCTTCAAGACGCGCTGCGTCCCCTCGCAGACAACATCCTTGCCGCGTTCGTCTACGGCTCGGTCGCCAAGCAAAGCGACACCGCACGAAGCGATATCGATCTGATGATCGTTTCCGACACATTGGGGTACGCAGACGTCATGCAGTGTCTTGAAACAGCACATCAGACACTAGCCCGCCCGATCAATCCAACCATCTATTCACGCCATGAATGGCGTACACGTATTCACGAAGAAAATTCCTTCTTGATGCGCGTGATGGCGCAGCCGAAAATCTGGGTGATCGGAGGCGAGCATGAACTCAGCGCTGCACAACCTGGCGGGACCAGGTAAGTCACTAAGCATCGAACCACCGGACACGCGCGAGTCTGACGGACTACTACGCTCTGGCAAGGCACGTCTTCTGGATGCGCGTCGCACGGATCTCTCTTTGGAGAGTCGTTTCGATCTGGCCTACTACGCAGCTCACGCGCTATGGCTGGCCGCATTGCGCCGGCAGGGTTTTCGACCGGCGCACCGCTATCTCGTGTTCCAGCTCCTTCCGCACACACTCGGGCTGGGGCCCGAGGTCTGGCGCGTTCTCGACAAATGCCATCAGCAGCGCAACATCGCAGAGTACGAGGGGCACCTCGAAGTGACCGAGCGGCTGGTACTAGATCTGATCACGGCTTGTGACGCGGTGCGGTCCGCACTGGAATGAAGAGAATGGCGGTGCAAACACAGGCTACTTCTAAGCCGCTGTTTCGCTTTAAGGGGTTCGAAGTCAATTTGAACTCAAAACGAAACGCTCGTTTCGAAATGGTTGGACTGCCGTGATCGATGTTCGAGTCAAGACAGCCGAGGACATCGGGAAGATCATTCGTCAGGTTCGGCGGAACCAAGGCATCCGTCAGGACGATCTCGCCGCGTATATCAATTCCAGTCATGTGTTCATGAGGGATGTTGAGCGCGGTAAGCCGTCCGTGCAGCTCGGAAGGGTACTGCACGCGCTCGATGAGCTTGGAATCAAGGTGTCCCTGCACGTACCTGATGATTTCATGGCTCCGAAGCCCAAGCGGCCGAAGTACTGATGCCTGGGTGTTGAGCTACAGCCTTTTGCATGTTTTCATCAGTGGGCACCGCAATCGCGGCAGAACAACACAGGCAAGGAGGCCATATGGCTGGCAGGAATTTCGGGCTTACCAACATCTATCTGAAGTTGGGGCTGGGCATGATGCTGTTGGGGGCGTTGATCTTCGCGCTGGGGCTGCTGCTGGGCCCGCGCATGGGCCAGTTTCCCTGGCTGGCCAACATCGCCATGGTGCTGATTCCCGGTGGCGTAGTGGTCTATGTGATCGGCCGCATCGCCAAGGCCATTACCGGAATGCGTTCAAACCCCTGACCGACCGCCCTGACTATCCACCCGGCCGGATTTCGGCGATGCTCGTCCCATCACAGGGGGCGACATGGACAACAAGGACAGGGACAGCATCATCGGTGACGTACCCGCGACCGGGCAGCTGGACGGCACGGTTGCCGTCGCCGGCGAGGTCACGCCCACCGACTGGTCGGTCATGCCGGTGGTCAAGGGCAGCGAAGATTCGGTGGTGATGGAGTTGTGGCGGTTGCTGAAGCAGGAGCCGGCACTGATCGTCAGCGCGGGGTACGTGCTGCTGTCGCTGCTCGGCCTGTGGTCGAGTTACTTCTTCTACCTGCGCTTCAATCTGTCGATCCTGGACTACCTGCAGATCAGCGACTTCCTGGTCGCCGGCCTGCGCGACCCCATGTATGCGGGGATCCTGGCGGGCGGCATCTTCCTGGCGGTGGTACTGGGCTGGCCGGATACACTGCGGCGACGCAATCCGGCCAGGGTGGAAGCGCTGCGCGCGCGGCACTGGGGGTGGCGGATACTGTTCTCAAAGTCGCCGCTGACCAGTTGGGACACCTCGGGCATGCGGCCGTTGACCGGCCTGACCATCGCCGTGGTGTTCTTCATGGCCATCGGTGCGGCCCAGTATTCGATGAAGAAGGCCGAGGACATCCGCGACAACGGCGCGGGTGCCACGGTCACCGTACACCTCAACGGCGATGCAGGACCCCTCAAGGAGCAGGCGCGCCTGCTCGGCAGCAGCAGCGCCTTTGTGTTCCTGTGGTGGCCGCAGCAGCGCCGCGCCGAAGCGCTGCCTATCTCGGCGATCAAACGCCTGCAGTCGGTAGTGCTGCCGGCAAAGCCGGTCGCCGCGCCTCCGGTCAGCGCATCTCGAACGAAGACTGCAGCGGGATAGTCACGTTGCGCAGCGTGTCGCGCGCGTTGATCGCCACCGTCCAGGTGCCTTTCGGATCACCGGCTTCAGCCGTGAACTTCACGCCCACCGTGGACAGGTAGACCAGCTTGGGATCGGTCTCCAGCGGGGTGACGAAGCAGGGCAGGTCACGCTCGTCGCCGCTCAGGCTCCCGTCGGGCTTGCTGATGCGCAGGTCGCAGCGCACCTGGGTCATGCCCTGCGCGTCCAGCTTCGGATTGGACAGGAACGAGAGGATGTAGAGCGAGCCGCCTTCCTTGACCTCGGTGGCCAGGTCGAAGCGCGGCGCCACCTCGGGCGGGCTCTCCCACTTCTGCTGCCAGTCCGGATCGGCGGTGATCACCAGCGAGGCGGAAAAGCCGTCGCTTGTTTGGGAGGCAGAAGCCCCTGGCAGGGCAGTGCCCGGTGCATTCCCCGGCGCTGATTGGGCCAGTGCCGACAGCGGTGACAGCAGGGCTGCGAAGGCGAGTGTGTGTGCGAATTTCATGAAGCGGATTCCCCCGGTAGCCGCGTCCTGCGGTGATGTCTGGAGTATCGCCGATTCGAGCCATGGGGCGTCAACGGGGGTAACCAGGCGGCGCTTGAGTGCGGCCTTTCGGCGATAGGCGAAATGAACTTCCCATTCCCGGGTTGCGCATGCAGGGTAGGCGCTTCTGGGGCCAATCATCGATCTTTGGAGAATGACAATGGCAATTCCCGTGCTGGGCGAAATGAGGCCCGCTCTGTGTCACCGGGATGGAAGGGTAACCGCGACCTTCGTGTACAAAGATGTCCCTTT
The DNA here is from genome assembly GCF_002893095.1 of Stenotrophomonas sp. VV52. Classification (GTDB taxonomy): domain Bacteria; phylum Pseudomonadota; class Gammaproteobacteria; order Xanthomonadales; family Xanthomonadaceae; genus Stenotrophomonas; species Stenotrophomonas aracearum. The sequence goes on from NZ_PKQQ01000002.1 coordinate 530,170, forward strand.
TCGAGACGGTCGGGGCATGGTGTGTGACGTGCTGGTAGGCGAATGTGATGTGTGCTGTGACGCGATTGTCATTCCTGCGCAGTCCACGCCGAAGATTGCTGAGGCTCGTAGAAGCGTTGAGTAAGTTCTGGCTCGATTGCGGCATGGACTTGATTGCCTCGTACCAAAGATGCTGTCTACCGAGGTTCGCATATCATTCGGAGCACTCGGCTGGTCCCCTTTCATGCGTGCTATTCGAAAATTTCCCGTGCCGCAATCGAGAAGAACTCATGCGCCAGTTCGGAGTCCGAGCTCGACCGGAGCAGGAATGCAGCAGGCAGGCCTTCCAGCACGGCGAAGAAGGGCTGGTTAATCGTTACCGTAAGCCCACTGGATAGCCTGATTAGCTCTTCTTCATCCAATTGTCGAGAGAATATCTGCTCGCCGCTGCTGCTCTCTGCGATGACCTCTGCCGAGTGCAGGGCAGTCTCCTGCGTTGGGTGGAAAATCAGAGCGATCTCCATGTTTCGCTTATAGATCAGTTCCTTTTCCCAATCCTCATCAGGAAGCTGTATATGTGATGGATCCGGCTCGCCAAATGACAGCGCACTTCGGTGTACGGCCCGCCTTGAAAAACTGAGGCCTGCATATCTTTCGTAGTCGCGAAGGCTGCGGCTTCCGCCGAGACCGTAGGGAGTAGTTGATAGATCAGATGAGGATGGGGAAAGCTCCAGAAGCTGCAGCGCGCGTAGCAGCGACGCCGAAGTCATGTCATTGGCGGATTTTTCGATCTTGCCCTGCGTCCGCAGTTCATCTGTGAGGTCATCCCAGACTTCGGGGGCCTCTGAAGCATAGTCGTGCCAGAGAACCGGGATATGCGGGTGAAACGGGTCGAATCCGTGCGTGAAGGCCCTTGCGCTCAGTACGATCTCCTCGGTCGAGAAGAAGTGGTCCGGATCCTGTGCAACTTCCTGGATGAAGCACCCGTCCGAGAAAACAAAGCCGCCGCTCATGAATCGCGCTCTGAGTGGAGAGGTGAATTCGTGGTCCGGCGGCAGGGTCGTTGCGCGGAAGCGGACGATTCCTGGGGCAGCAAAGGTATCAACAAGCATCACGCCTGTCGATTTCTGGCTGCCATGCGGGTGCGTCTTTGGATGAAACGAGGGCGGGTATCCAGTCAGAAGAGGCTTGGACGATACCTTGCGAAGTTCCTCCAGCATCCTGACAAGCATGGCATCCCACCCGGAGATGAATCGATGATGGGAGTCGATCTGCAGGTTGTAAGCCTCTCCATTGAAACGCTGCTGTGCAACGAAACGTGCCCAGCCCGCTCCTTGAGCCTGCTCGAAGGGTACATCCACAAGCTCGATCTGCGCACCTTTTCTCGCCAGATGATGTGTAACAGAGCCTTCGATGTTGACTGTTGAGGCAAGGTCAAACCCTGATGCAATGATCGCGGAAATACGTTCGTCATCGCCGTGCTGCCAGCAGACAACTGCGCGAATGTTGGTGGGGGTCGCTGCTTGGTCAATCAAGCTGACCAGGGTGGAGGCCAGGTCTGGATCTCTGTAGCTTGGGATCTGGACGAAAATATCGTTGGCAGAGGTCATGCGTAGATCATGCTTCAGCCTGGATCACTTCTTTTGCGACGGAGTGCGCATTTGCGAAGAGCGCCTGGATCACTTCGGAGTTATACGAGAGTGTGTCATGTCTCATCTGTCTGAAGCTTCTCGTCACTGGAGGATTGTCCAGGCGCAAGGAGATCGGCAATGAAAACTAGATTGGTTGGTGGGCTGCTGGTTGGTACTGGGCTTGCCTTGGGCAGCGCAGAAGCGATCGCGCAGAACAGCGTGGACTTTCAGGGGCGTAGGTACACCTGCGAGAACAGGTGCGTCATTACGGTTAACGGCAACAACTGGAGCGTTACTGACTCCATGGGAGGAAGGGTGTCATGGCGGATTCTTCCGACATATCCACACTGCGACCATGAAGACTGCTACAGGCCTTGATGGGGTGCGTGAATGAGTAGTCAAGGCTCTTCTAAATGAGCGTTTCACTGAAGATGGCTCCGCTTCTGTCGATCTTGGCGCTGTTCTGTGCATGCAGCGGTTCTGGTCAACTGGATGAACTGGGTAGGGAGCAAGCGCAAGGAGTGCCCTCCGCCGGTGGGTTCCCTCCATTGGATGGGAACGGGGCGGCTCGTGATCGTGGACATTCCGTCCGGAAGGAAAGCCGCGGCGGCACCATAGCGCAGGGCCTGATGCGGGAACCCTCCGGCCTTCTTGCCACCGAATCGACGTTGGTTGCGGACCAGGGTGTGTCTGCGCAGGTCGCAACGGATCTGCTCTCATCGCCTGAGCTACTCGCCAAGGCTGTTCAGAAGATGGAGCGCGACGCTTCTGGAAGCCCTGAGGCTCAGGATCTGGCCAAGCATTACCGCAGCGCCATCTCACGCGCGGTCGGGTCCGATGGCGCAGTCGAGAATTTTGCTTGTGGGCTGAGTGTGTGTGCCGGTTCGGTGAGGTCTCGACTGGACGTCGATCAGGATGCATGGGTATCGCGTTTGAACGATGACAAGTCGGCGCTAACGTATAGCTACGTTGATACGGCTGAGAGAGTAGGTGGGTTCAATGAAATCCGGTTCGTCTTTTCGACGGATCCAGCGCTGAATGCAATCGTGACGCCCGCTGAATTGTGATCAGAGACGAGTTTCGAGCTGGTTGCGTCAGTAGATTGGTCGTGCCAATCGAAGCTTGTATATCATTTGGAACATTCGATTGGTCATAGGCGTTCGCATCGGCCAAGCTGTGCTCTGGAGACTGAAATCTCCGCGAACGAGTTGAAGTTGGATAGTTATGCGTCGGGAGGGTGGCGCAATAGAACACCCCCGGGGAATACGCCGCTCCGTATCGTTTGCACGGATTTCAGCCTCCCGACTCCCTCGCCATTCCGGCGAGGGACATCTTCCGTTGGAGGTGGCATATGCATGTTTCCAAGGTTGTTGCGCCCATTGGCGCGTCTGGTGGGCATGGTTTGTATTGGATCAGGCCGGTCAGTCTGAAGATCCGCGCGCTGTATGACTGGCGTTCCGGGGCGAAGGGGGAGGAGTTGTGTGTTCCTTCGCTGTTCCTGCGTGGCATGTGGATGAGCATGGCCGGGTTGGAGGTTGGGAGCCGGGTGGTTGTGTCGATTGGGCCGGGCCGCGTGTTGCTGACGTTGGCGCATGCGCCTGTTGGGGCGGAGTCGCGGTTTGCTTCCCGGCGGACGGTGCTGCATGCGCTGGCGATGCGGCGGAAGTCGAATGCGGTGCTGGGAGAGGCGGCGTAGTGGGGGTCTGAAACGACGACGGGGTGCCGGGTTTGCCGACACCCCGTGTTGTGGGGAGATGCGAAAGCCTGATTCGATTTGGGTCCATGCGTTAAAGAGCGTGGACGGCTTATCGGCGGTTGTTTGGGAACCAACCCTACCGGGCAGCAGCCTTCTTTGTGGCCTTCCTGGCGGTCTTCTTTGCTGCCTTCTTCGTGGCAGTCTTCCTGGTAGCGGCTTTCTTCGTCGCAGCTTTCTTGGTCGTCTTTTTTGCTGCCTTCTTCGTGGCCTTCTTTGCGACCTTTTTTGTGGCCGCTTTCTTTGTCGTCTTCTTCGCGGCCTTCTTGGTCGCCTTCTTCGCAGTTTTCTTTGCAGTGGACTTCTTCGCCGCCTTTTTGGTGGCCGCTTTCTTCGCAGGTGCCTTCTTCCCGCCACCGTCCTGCTTGTTCACGGTGGCCCAAGCGATGCGCTCTGCGGCCTCTTCACTGCGACCTTCCGCCTTCTCGCTTTTCTCGATATGGGCGGCCTGGCGCTTCTGCTTGTCGGTGTAGCTGGATTTGTCTCCACGGGGCATGCGGGTGTCTCCTCAGGCAAGGGTGCGGACCTTGGGTTCGCGGGCCCATTGGCGGGTGGCGGCGGCGGCGAGGAAGGCCTTGGCATCTTCGGCTTCCACTACGCCGCTGTCCTTGCCCACGCGGGCGGTCTTGAGCAGCAGCTGGGCGCCTTCGTCGGCGGCAATCGCCTTCAGGTGCGCCCAGGCATCTGCGGCGAAGTCGATCGCGGCCGATTCCTTGGACAGCTGCTTGGCGGCGTCTGCGCTGAGCACTATCGCCACGGCATCGAACACCACCGACGGCGTGCCAGCGAGCTGGCCGTCCGCTGGCTGCAGCTTTCCGTCGCTGAGCTTGCCGCCGCCCACCTTGGGGGCGACCAGCTTGACCGTGGCGCCCGCTTTCTCAGCGGCCTTGCGCAGGTTGGCGATCAGCCCCGCGTCCGAACCTTCGTCGAACAGGATGCCTACGCAACGCCCTTTCAACAGGTCCTTGGTGCGGCCGATGATCCGCACTTCCGGCGCCTTGGGCATGTCCTTGGCCGGCGTGGCGGTGGGAGCAGGGTCGGGCAGGGCAGGCAGGGCCAGGCCATCCGCCACGCGCTTGGCCAGCGACTCGTCGATGTTGCGCAGGTGGCTCACGGTGCGCTCGCGCACGGCGGCGGTTTCCACCTTGGAGAGTTCGAATACCAGCGCTGACGCAAGGTGGGCCTGCTCCGGCGCCTCCAGGCTGCGGAAGAACATGCGCGCCTGGCTGTAATGGTCGGCGAAGCTGGCCGCACGCACGCGGCCCTTGCGGCCGTCGTCGGCCGGGGTGGCGTGGCTGGGGAAGCCATCCGCGGTTTCGCGCGGGCTGTCGCCCTGCAGCGAACTGGGGTCGTAGGCGACCCGACCCTTGGGAATGTTCATCTGCATGTGGCCGTCGCGCTGGTGGTTGGCGAACGGGCACTTCGGGGCGTTGACCGGGATCTGGTGGAAGTTGGGCCCGCCCAGGCGGCTGAGCTGTGTGTCCAGGTAGGAGAACAGGCGGCCCTGCAGCAGCGGGTCGTTGCTGAAGTCGATGCCCGGCGGGACGTTCGCCGGGCAGTAGGCGACCTGCTCGGTTTCAGCGAAGAAGTTGTCCGGCCAGCGGTCCAGCACCATGCGGCCGATCACGGTCAGCGGCACCAGCGATTCGGGGATGATCTTGGTCGAGTCCAGATGATCGAACGGGAAGCCTTCCGCCTCCTCCTCGGTGAACAGCTGCACGGCCAGTTCCCACTCCGGGAAGTCCCCACCGGTGATCGCCTCGAACAGGTCGCGGCGGTGGAAGTCGTTGTCGGCGCCCTGCAGCTTCACTGCCTCGTCCCACACCGTGGACTGGATGCCCAGCTTCGGGCGCCAGTGGAATTTGACGAAGGTAGACTCACCCGCATCGTTGAGCAGGCGGAAGCTGTGGATGCCAAAGCCTTCGATCATGCGTAGCGAGCGTGGAATGGCGCGGTCGCTCATCGCCCACATCACCATGTGCATCGACTCGGGCATCAGCGAGATGAAGTCCCAGAAGGTGTCATGCGCGCTGGCGGCCTGCGGGAAGGCGCGGTCCGGCTCCATCTTCACCGCATGGATCAGGTCGGGGAACTTGATCGCGTCCTGGATGAAGAACACCGGAATGTTGTTGCCGACCAGGTCCCAGTTGCCTTCGCGGGTGTAGAACTTCACCGCGAAGCCGCGCACGTCGCGCGGGGTGTCCACCGAGCCGGCGCCGCCGGCCACGGTGGAGAAGCGGGTGAATACCGGGGTGCGCACGCCCACTTCGGTCAGCACGCGGGCGCGGGTGTAGTCCTGAAGCGAGCGGGTCAGTTCGAAGTAGCCGTGTGCGGCGCTGCCACGGGCGTGCACGATGCGCTCGGGAATGCGCTCGTGGTCGAAGTGGGTGATCTTCTCGCGCAGGATGAAGTCTTCGAGCAGGGTCGGTCCGCGCGGGGTGTCGCGCAGCGAGTTCTGGTTGTCGGCAACCGGAATGCCCTGGTTGGTGGTCAGCGCCGGGTGCGTGCCACCGGCGCGCTGGTGCAGTTCGTCGCCCTCTCCACGGAGGTCGGCGGGCGGGGCGGATTTGCTGCGGGGCTTGCTGGTGGCCATCTGGCGCTCCGGGCTGGCGGGGGTCAATGCCCAACACTGGCGATGCGCGCGTTAATCGCCGGTCGCCGAACCGGGCGCTGCCTGCACCTGTGCTTCACATGGACGCGCGCGCTCGCCGGATCGGCCGCGCGGGGTATCCTTACGGAGAACTCCTCCTCACTCCGCCCCGCATGCGCGTTGAACCTGCCGACATCGAAGCCCTGTTCGATGCCATTCCCGACGTGCTGTTCTTCATGAAGGACCGCGAGGGGCGCTATACGCACATCAACCAGACCATGCTGCGGCGGCTGGGCCTGAAGTCGCGCAAGGAGGTGATCGGGCGCACGGCGGCGGAAATCTACCCAACCGGGCTGGGCGCCGATTACGCCACCCAAGACGCGCAGGTGCTGGCCGGCAAGGTCATCGAGAACCTGATGGAGCTGCACCTGTTCGCCAACCGCGAGCCGGGCTGGTGCCTGACCTGCAAGCGACCGCTGCTGGTGGAAGGCGAGATCCGTGGGCTGATCGGCATTTCCCGCGACCTCGGCCAGAAGGACAGCCTGGGCACCCAGTACGAACAGTTGCGGTTGGCGCTGGCGCACCTGAACGCGCATTACGCCGAGAACGTGCGCATGCAGACCCTGCTGGACATCACCGGGTTCTCGCTGTCCAAGCTCGAGCGCACCTTCCGCAAGGTGTTCCAGATGACCCCGCAGCAGGTGCTGACCCGCCTGCGGATCCAGATGGCGGTGCACCTGCTGCACGGCAGCGACACCATCGCCAGCATCGGCCAGGCCTGCGGCTTCACCGACCAGAGTGCGTTCACCCGCAAGTTCAAGGCCGAGGTCGGCGTCTCGCCCCGCGCCTACCGCGCCCAGGTAACCGGCCGCGCCGAAGCCTGAAGGGGCGCCGGTTCCCGCGTAGCGACACGCCATGCGTGTCCCCGACCAACCCGGCCACATCCATGACGCACAGCAGGATGCCTGCGACAGCCCGGAAAGGGTATCGTGTCGCACCTGTTGCCCGCCTTCGACACCGATGCCCGCACCCCAGACCTCGGCCACGCCCGTTTCGCCCCCCAACACCCGCCTCGAGCACGCGCTCAAGCCCCGCCAGCTGATCATGATGGGGCTGGGCAGCGCCATTGGCGCCGGCCTGTTCCTGGGCTCCGGGGTGGGCGTGCAGGCCGCCGGCCCCGCCGTGTTGCTGTCCTACCTGGTCGCCGGCGCGCTGGTGATCATCGTGATGAATGCGCTGGGCGAAATGGCCGCGGCCAAGCCGACCAGCGGTGCGTTCTCGGTCAATGCCGCCGACGCCATGGGCGCCACCGCCGGCGCCACCGTGGGGTGGTTGTGGTGGGTGCAGCTGGTGATCGTGATTGCCGCCGAAGCGGTGGGTGCGGCCGGCCTGCTGGCCACGGTATGGCCGGTGATACCGGTGCCGATGGCGGCGCTGGCGTTCATGCTGGTCTTCACTGCGATCAACCTGCTCGGAGTGAAGAACTTCGGTGAGTTCGAATTCTGGTTCGCCATCCTGAAGGTGGTGGCGATCATCGGCTTCATCCTGATCGGTGTGGCCTTGCTGATGGGCTGGCTGCCGAACGTGACCTCGCCTGGCCTGAGCAACTTCACCGCGCATGGCGGTTTCGCCCCCAACGGCCTGGCCGGGATCGGCGCGGCGCTGCTGGTGGTGGTGTTCGCCTTCGGCGGCACCGAGATCGTGGCGGTGGCCGCGGCGGAAACCCAGGACCCGGAGCGCAGCATCGCGCGCGCCATCCGTACCGTGGCCTGGCGCATCCTGGTGTTCTACATCGGCTCGCTGACCGTGATCATCGCGGTGGTGCCGTGGAACAGCGAGTCGCTGAAGTCCCCGTTCGCGGCGGTGCTGGAAGTAGCCAACATCCCGGGCGCGGCGGCGGCGATCACCCTGATCGCGGTCATCGCGCTGCTGTCGGCCTTGAACGCCAACCTCTATGGCGCCTCGCGCATGATGTATTCGCTGGCCCGGCGCCGCGAAGCGCCGGCAGTGCTGGGCTGGACCGACCCGCGCCAGGTACCGATCGTGGCCGTGCTGGCCAGCGTGCTGTTCGGCTTCGCCGCCACCATCATGGAGCTGCTGTTCCCCGACCAGGTGCTGCCGGTGCTGCTGAACATCGTCGGCTCCACCTGCCTGCTGGTGTGGACCATGGCGCTGCTGTCGCAGCTGATCCTGCGCCACCGCGCCAACCGCGACGGCACCCGGTTGCCGTTCCGCATGGCGGGCTATCCGTACCTCACGGTGGCCGCGCTGTGCATCCTGGCGCTGATCTTCGGCCTGCTGCTCTCTGAAGAACACACCCGCCTGCAGTTCCTGTCGATGGCGACGTTGACGGCGGTGATTGCCGCGAGCAGTGAGATTGCGCGGCGGGTGCGGCGGAGCCGCGGGGATTGCTGACGCGGGTCTGTGAGACGAAACGCTGAAACGATACGGCCCGCGAAAGCGGGCCGTAGGCATTTGGCGGGATGTCTGTAACGTTACCGGTCTTCCGGGCCGCTGCGGGCGACGGGCTGCGACGCTGATCGCGCACCCTCCGCCGCCAACGGCATGGCGTGCGGCCCGCCCGAACCGATCTGCGTCGGCTTGATTGGCGCTGCGCGTGGGATCTTCATGCTGGTGTCATCGATGAAATAGCTGCGGCCGCGCGGAAGACCATGTGCGGCGCTTTCGGTCGGCTCGGGCGCCGGGTTGGCGAGGCGCACCAGACCACGGCGTCCGAAGAGTTCGGAAACGTGCTCGTTGGCGACGCTGCTGGGGGCAGCGGTGGAGGCAGGACGTGCGGCGTGTGTTTCTAGCGCACGATTGGCGGCGGAAGATCCGGTTACGGGTGGGGCGGGTAGGGTATTGACCATGAACATCTGCTCGGTGCGACGGGGACCGTCAAGCGTGGCGTCACGGGCCGCGCGACGCCTTCAGCTTTCCATCGCAGGTGACCTGGTCCACCGGTGGGCCAGGTCACCGTCAATGTGGAACTCAGAGGTTGGATGCACCGCCGTTGGCCATGCGGGACTCGCGAAGGATGCTGGCAGTCAAGGCGCTGCGCTCGCTCGCCGCTGCGCGTTCCTGCGGCTTGGGGTCGGAGAGTGAACGGAACAACGCCGCCTCGCGATGCGGTGCCAGCGCTTCGTCGAGTTGTTTTGTGAGCGCCGGAATGTCCTCGTTGCGGATGCTGCCCGGGGTGACGGAACCGGCAACTACGCGTGCGCGCTCGGCGGATACGCGGGTAGCTTCGGGCGTTCTGGTCGAGGGCACGGATGCAGCCCAGGAAGAGGAGGTTGTATTCACCATGGTAGTCAGCTCAATGCGGTTGGAGCATTGAGTGTGATTGTCGTTGGCGTGTGAGGCTTCAAGCTTTTGATCGTGCTGGTGCGACGTGCTTCGGTTGGGCGCCTTCGATGAGGGTCCATGCCTTACCGGGTGTTGCAGGGATATCGGCGGTCGATTGGGATGCGACCCTACCGCCCGTGTCCGTTTGCCGATGCGCGATCGGTTGCCCCAAAACAAACGGCCCACTTGCGCGGGCCGTTGTCGTTTCCAGCGTTGAGGTCTCAGACCTCCACGCCCTCGTCTTCCTTGTACGCGTCGATCGGGATGCAGGCGCACATCACGTTCTTGTCGCCGTACACGTTGTCCACGCGCGCCACCGGCGGCCAGTACTTCTGCTGGCGCAGGCTGGCCAGCGGGAAGGCGGCCAGTTCGCGCGGGTAGGCGTGGCCCCACTCGCTGCCGGACACAGCAGTGGCGGTGTGCGGCGCGTGCTTGAGCGGGTTGTCTTCGCGGTCCAGGCGGCCGTCTTCGATCGCGGCGATTTCTTCGCGGATCTGGATCATCGCGTTGATGAAGCGGTCCAGCTCGTGCAGCGATTCGCTTTCGGTCGGTTCCACCATCAGCGTGCCGGCGACCGGGAAGCTCAGGGTCGGGGCGTGGAAGCCGAAGTCGATCAGGCGCTTGGCGACGTCTTCGGCGACCACGCCGGAGGTCTTCTCCAGCGGACGTACGTCGAGAATGCACTCATGCGCCACCAGCCCGTTGCGACCGGTGTACAGGGTCTTGTAGTACGGGGCCAGGCGCTTTGCGATGTAGTTGGCGTTGAGCAGGGCGACCTGGGTCGCCTTGCGCAGGCCGGCGCTGCCCATCAGGGTGATGTACATCCAGCTGATCGGCAGGATCGAGGCGCTGCCGAAGCTGGCCGCGCTGACCATGCCGACGTCGCCTTCGCCGCCCAGCACCTTCGGCAGGAACGGAGCCAGATGCGACTTCACCGCACACGGGCCGACGCCCGGGCCGCCACCGCCGTGCGGAATGCAGAAGGTCTTGTGCAGGTTCAGGTGCGACACGTCCGAGCCCCACTTGCCGGGCTTGGCCACGCCGACCAGGGCGTTCATGTTGGCGCCGTCGGTGTACACCTGGCCACCGTGCTTGTGCACGATTTCGCAGATCTCGATGATCTCTTCCTCGAACACGCCATGCGTGGACGGGTAGGTGACCATCAGCGCGGCGAGGCGGTCGCTGTACTTCTCCGCGTTGATGCGGATGTCTTCCACGTCGACGTTGCCGTTGGCGTCGGTCTTGGTCACCACTACCTTCATGCCGCACATCTGTGCGGAGGCCGGGTTGGTGCCGTGCGCCGAGTCCGGGATCAGGCAGATGTCGCGGTGCGCTTCACCGCGCGAGCGGTGGTAGGCGCGGATCGCCAGCAGGCCGGCATACTCGCCCTGCGCGCCGGAATTCGGCTGCAGGCTCACCGCGTCGTAACCGGTGCATTCCACCAGCATCGCTTCCAGCCCGTCGATCAGCTGGGTGTAGCCGGTGGCCTGGTCGGCCGGGGCCAGCGGGTGGATGTTGGCGAACTCCGGCCAGGTCACCGGGATCATTTCGGCGGTGGCGTTGAGCTTCATGGTGCAGCTGCCCAGCGGGATCATGGTGCGATCCATCGCCAGGTCCTTGTCGGCCAGCGAGCGCAGGTAACGCAGCAGCTCGTGTTCGCTGTGGTGGGTGTTGAACACCGGGTGGGTCAGAAACGCACTGGTGCGCACCAGGCCCGGCGGCAGCGCGTCGGCGGTGGCGGCGTCGAGCGCGTCCACATCAACGGTGGCGCCGAACAGCTGGCCCAGCGCGACGATGTCGGCGCGGGTGGTGGTTTCATCCAGGCTGATGCCGACGGCTTCGCTGTCGATCGCGCGCAGGTTGATGCGGGCGGCGGCGGCCTTGGCGTGGATCGCCTTGGCGTCGATGTCCTTGACGTGCAGGGTGTCGAAGAAGTGCTCGCCCACGTTGACCCCTGCTGCGCGCAGCGCGGCGGCCAGGATCGCGGCCAGGCGGTGGGTGCGGCGGGCGATGCGGGTCAGGCCGTCCGGGCCGTGGTACACGGCGTACATCGAGGCCATCACCGCCAGAAGCACCTGTGCGGTGCAGATATTGGAGGTGGCCTTCTCGCGGCGGATGTGCTGCTCGCGGGTCTGCAGGGTGAGGCGGTACGCCGCATTGCCCTGGGCGTCGATGGAGACGCCGATCAGGCGGCCAGGCATCGAGCGCTTGTAGGCGTCGCGGCAGGCCATGAAGGCGGCATGCGGGCCACCGAAGCCGAACGGCACGCCGAAGCGCTGGCTGTTGCCGACCACGATGTCCGCGCCCCATTCGCCGGGGGCGGCGATCAGGGTCAGGGCCAGCAGGTCGGTGGCCACGGCCACCAGGCCGCCGCGCGCGTGCACGGCGTCGGCCAGGGCCTTGTAGTCGCCCACGTGGCCGAAGGTGTCCGGATACTGCAGCAGCACGCCGTAGGAGTCGGCTTCCAGCGCTTCAGCCGGGGTGCCCACGCGCAGCACGATGCCCAGCGGCTCGGCGCGGGTGCGCAGCAGTTCCAGCGTCTGCGGGTGCACGGCGTCATGCACGAAGAAGGTGTCGGACTTGCTCTTGGCCGAACGCTTGGCCAGGGTCATCGCTTCGGCGGCGGCGGTGGCTTCGTCCAGCAGCGAGGCGTTGGCGATCTCCATGCCGGTCAGGTCGGCGCACAGGGTCTGGAAGTTGATCAGCGCTTCCATGCGGCCCTGCGAGATCTCGGCCTGGTACGGGGTGTACGCGGTGTACCACGCCGGGTTTTCCAGCACGTTGCGCAGGATCACGTTCGGGGTGTGGGTGCCGTAGTAGCCCTGGCCGATGAAGGTGCGGAACACCTGGTTCTTGTCGGCAATGGCGCGGATCTTGGCCAATGCTTCCACTTCGGTCAGCGAGTCGGGCAGGGCCAGCGGGGCCGGCGACTTGATCCCGGCCGGCACGATGGCGTCGGTCAGGGCGTCCAGCGAGGCGTGGCCGACCACGTCGAGCATCTGCGCGATTTCGGCGTCGTTCGGGCCGATGTGGCGTTCGACGAACGCGTTGTGGTGTTCAAGCTCGCGCAGGGAGGGGGTGTTCTGGGACATGGCTGGCATCCAAAAGAGTGGGCACGCACGTTCGGAAGCCCTGGGGCCGGGCGTGTCGAAAACGACAACGAACCACCGGACCTCGCGGTCTTCCTGGGTGCCCCTCTGTCCTTTTGCCTGAGAGTTTGGAAGTACGCATCTGCGCGCTTCGTGCCCCTTCGGCGCCGGCACTGGCCGGTCTCTCCAGAGTTTTGGTGCGGGTGGTATCGGGCCTGAGCGATTACGGGCGTTGCGCCTTCGGCAGCGGGCGCTGGACAACGCGCCGCTTCTCCCACCATGTAGCCCGGCGATTATAGCCCAGCGACCCGGCCCGCAGCGGCCGTCCAGCACCTGAACAGGGGGCGCGGACAGGGCCGTAACCGGCGCCCGGGCATGGTGCCAGGCAGGCGGACGGCCTATCATGGCCGGATCCTCGTATTCATCAGGCGCCACCGCGTTGCGGCCGGGCGCCCCGCGTGCGTTCGCGCACGCCGCTGACGGAAGCCCCGATGACCGCCGCCTCGCCCTCCACCCGCCGTTTGGCCCTGCTGCTTGCCGGCCTGGCCATGTTCGGTCCGTTCTCGATCGACACCATCTTCCCGGCGTTCCTGCTGCTCGGCGAGCGCATGCAGGTCGACCAGGTGGCGGTGCAGCAGACCGTGAGCGTGTACCTGCTGTTCTACGGCCTGATGAGCCTGGCGCATGGTCCGCTGTCGGACGCGTTCGGACGTCGCCGGGTGATCCTGGGCGGGCTGGTGCTGTTCATTGCGGCGTCCATCGGCTGCGCGCTGTCGCGCGACCTGACCACCCTGCTGGTGTTCCGCGCGCTGCAGGGCGTGACCGCCGGCGTCGGCGTGATCGTGGGCCGTGCGGTGATCCGCGACCTGTACCACGGTGCCGACGCGCAGCGGCTGATGAGCCAGGTCTCGATGATCTTCGGCATCGCCCCGGCGATCGCGCCGATCATCGGCGGCTGGATCCTGCTCGGCGGCGGCGATTGGCCCCTGATCTTCTGGTTCCTGGTGGCGTTCGCGCTGGTGCTGCTGGTGGCCACCGGCAGGTGGCTGCCGGAAACCCACCCGGTGGAAGCGCGCACGCCGCTGTCCACCGGCACGCTGCTGCGCAGCTACCTGCAGATGGGCACCAATCCGCGCCTGCTGCGGCTGGCCGCGGCTGGTGCCTTCAACTTCTCCGGCATCTTCCTGTACATCGCCTCGGCGCCGGTGTTCGTGATGCAGCACCTGCAGTTGGGGCAGGGCGGATTTGCCTGGCTGTTCATTCCCACCATCGGTGGCATGACCATGGGCTCGTTCCTGTCCGGACGCATGGCCGGGCGGATCACCGCGCAGCGCCAGGTAGGCATCGGCTTCAGCCTGTGCGCGGTGTCGGCGCTGGTCAACCTGGCCTATGTGCTGGCAGTGGGGCAGATCGCGCTGCCGTGGGCGGTGCTGCCGATCTTCATCGGTGGCGTGGGCATGGCGCTGATCTTCCCGATCCTGGCGCTGGCGGTGCTGGACATGTACCCGCACCAGCGCGGCCTGGCCTCGTCCATGCAGATGTTCATCCAGCTGATGATCAACACCGTGGTGGCCGGCGCGGTCTCGCCGCTGCTCAGCGGCACGCCGCTGCACCTGGCGCTGGGCTACGCCGGCTTCTTTGCCATCGGCGCCAGCTTCTGGTTCTGGGAACGCCGCTGTGAACGCCGACGCGAGGCGGCGGCAAGCCTGGCCTGAGCCCCCCGTGCGCTATTCTGTCCCCATTGATGCAGTCCGGAAGTCCCCCTGATGTCGACCACCTCCAAACTGCGCCGTGACCTGCGCCGGCGCCGCGAAATCGAAGAAGCCAACCGAGAAAAGGCGCATGCCTCGCCGGTGGAACCGCATGCCGAACTGCGCGACCAGCAGCGCACGCTGCTGGCCGGCGTGGTCCGCCGCGACGGTGAGTGGGTGCTGGGCATGGACGGCCGCATCGCCGGCCAGACCCCCAGCGCGGCCCGCGTGCTGGCGCTGATCATGCAGGCTGCCGAACTGCACGAACGCCAGGGCACGCCCGTGCGCCTGGTGTATTCGGATGCATTGAAGGACGCCGCACACGCCGAAGCCAAGGCCGAAGGCAAGGATTTCGACCAGTTCAAGACCGAACTCGCGGCCTCCCTGAAGCCGAAGTCCTGACACACGCGTACCGGTGGTTCAGCCACGCAGGGCGTGGCTCTACCGTCGTATTGGGGTAGAGCCACGCCCTGCGTGGCTGCGTAACCCCCAAAGAAAAAGCCGGCCTTTCAGCCGGCTTTTTCCATCTTACGGCGCCTTCGGCGCAGCGGCTGCCGCACCCGGCGGCTGCCACCCGCACATCTGCCCCTGGTTCTGCTGCTTCAGCCACTCGTTGACCGGCGTGAAGTATTCAATCATCGGGCCGGCATCGAGCTTGTCGCCGCCGGTGATCTCCTTCAACGTCGCCTGCCACGGCTGGCTGGCACCCTTGCTCAGCATCGCCCAGAACTTCTGCCCGGCTTCCTTGTTGCCGTAGAAGCTGCACTGGTGCAGCGGCCCCTTGTAACCAGCCGCGTCGCACAGGCCCTTGTAGAACTGGAACTGCAGGATGCGCGCCAGGAAGTAGCGCGTGTACGGAGTGTTGCCCGGCACGTGGTACTTCGCGCCCGGGTCGAAGAACTCCTCGCCACGCGCGCTGGCCGGGGCCACGCCCTGGTATTTGGCCTTCAGGTCCCACCACGCCTTGTTGTAGTTGTCCGGGGTGATCGAACCGTCGAACACGCCCCAGCGCCAGCGGTCGATCATCAGCCCGAACGGCAGGAACGACACGCCGCTCAGCGCCATGCGCATCTGCGCATTGATGGTGGCTTCGCGGCTTTCCTGCGGCTTGTCGACCAGGCCGATCGAGTTCAGGTACTGCGGGGTCATCGCCAGCACGATGGTGTCGCCGATCGCTTCATGGAAGCCATCGTTGGCACCGCCCTGGAACAACGGCGGCAGCGGGTTGTAGGCCAGGTCGTAATAGATGTGGCCCAGCTCGTGGTAGATCGTGGTGAAGTTTTCTTCGTTCGGCTTGATGCACATCTTGGTGCGCACATCGCCGTCCATGTTCATGTCCCACGCGCTGGCATGGCAGACCACGTCGCGGTCCAGCGGCTTGATGAACTGGGTCTTGTCCCAGTACGACTTCGGCAGCGCCGGCATGCCCAACGACACGTAGAAGTCCTGCGCGCGTTCGGTCATCTGCTTGGCGGTGCGCAGTTCGGCTTCACGTTGCGCCTTGAACAGCGCTTCGACGTTGCCATTGCTGCTGCCGGCCTTGGCCAGCGCGCCGCTCAGGTTGGCCTGGTACTGCTTTTCCAGGGCTGCAGTGATATCCAGGCTGCCCGCACCCGGGTACGGCTCCAGCTGGTCCCACAGGTTGGACCAGTCCTGCTGCCACATGTTGCCGAGCAGGTGCGCGGCGATCAGGCCGCCTTCGGTTTCGGCCTTGTCCTTGCCATAGGTGCCGTCCAGCTTGGTACGCGCATAGCAATGCAGCTGCTCGTACATCGGCTTGACTTGCTCCCACAGGCGGTCGGTTTCCGGGCCGATCTGCTCGGCCGGCATGTCATAGCCGCTGCGCCACATCTGGCCGGCGTCGGCGAACCCCATTTCCTTGGCGCCTTCATTCACCAGGCCGACGAAGCGCTGGTAGTCGGCGCGCATCGGCTTGGTGGTGGCGTGCCAGCCCTGCCAGGCGTCGAGCTGCTTGTCGTAGTCGCGGCTGCTGGCCAGCACCTGCTCCAGGTCGCCGAGCTGGCGGCAGGTGGCCGGGTTGGCCTCGTCGGTGCAGTACTTGCCCGAGCCGTAGGCGCCTTCCATGCGGCTGGCGATGCGGGTGAGCTCGCCCAGCTTGGCCGGGTCGCGTGGGGCCGGCATGGCGGTCATCAGCTTGAGCAGGTGGATCTGGCGCTTGGTGTCCTCGCTCATCGGCTTGCCGTCGTACGTGCCGGCCTGGGCGATCCAACCATTGAGGATGGTCAGCCAGCGCTCGTTGGCCTTGGCCGCCACGCGCTCGGAATCGTCATTGATATAGGTCGAGGACAGCCACTGAGCCGAGGTCATTTCCGGGTACAGGGCCTTGTACTCGGCGTTGACGCGGGCAATGAACTGATCTGCGGTTTCGGTCGGCGCGGCGGTGCCGGCGGCCGGCGCATCGGCTGGGGACGGTTCCTTCTGACAGGCCGCCAGGGTCAGTGCGGCAGCACCGACAGCCAGGGCCAGCAGGAGCGGGCGGTGGTTCACGGGGACATCCTTGGGTGGTGACAGACCGGCGAAGGCTAGTGGGGCCGTCGCCGCACCGCAAGGGCCACAGGTCCCGGGCCTACCGTGGCAGGCAGCGCCGGCGGACCAGCAGGTACAGCAGCAGTGACACCGTCCAGCAGGTCGCCAGCGTCCACAGGTCATGCGAGAGGAAATGGGCGCCGCGCAGTTGCTGGGACACCCCGAAGATGCCGCCGGCGGCCAGGCCTACCGCGAGTCCGCGCCAGCGCCAGGCCGGGTGCACCAGCAGCGCCAGGAAGTACAGGCTGACCCACGCATAGCCTGCGCTGGAATGGCCGCCGGGGAAGCACGCACCGCGCGGCATGCCCTGTGGCCGCGTTTCGAACAGGCCCACGAATTCGCGCAGGCCGCCGTATCGCGACAGATCCCATGGACAGTCCATGTGCGTGACCGACTTCAGCAGGGACACCGCGCCGGTGCCCAGCGCCACCGCCAGCACCAGGTACAGCAGCGGCCAGCGCCACGCTGCCGCCCGTTCGCTGCGCCAGGCATGGAAGCACAGCAGGATCGCGACCAGCGTGGCGGTAGCGCTGAGCCACTTGCCACCCTTGTGGATCAGCTGGCTGGTGAGCCAGGCGTTCTGCAGCAGCCAATGGTGGCCTTCGAGGCGATACACCTGGTCGGCCAGCCACTGGTCGCCACCGGCGCCCATCAGCAGGCCGCTGGCGGCCAGTACGGCCAGCAGCGGCCACGCGAGGTGGCGACGCAGGAACACGGACGTCGACGCGGGCGTGCTCGACGCGAAGGAAACGGACGAAGCGGGAACAGGAAGCATCAAGGCAAGGCCGGCGGGGAAACCGGCGCCATCGTCGTCAGCGGCGTGTCGGAGGGCGGTCGGAGCTTTGTTGCCCACGCGTTAACCGGCAGCACCGTGCCTCTGTGATTCAGTCGCCGTCGTCGACGCCAGCCCCTGCATCGCGTGGCAACGCGGCATGGCAGGCCGGATCCCACGCTGTGCCGGGCACGAGCCACCACTGATTGCGGTTGGAACTGCCGATCATCACCGCCTGGTCGCGCTTCACGCACGGGCTGATCGCCTGTTCCAGCACCAGCAGCCAGCGGTTGTGCGGTGCCAGCGCCAGCCACGGGCCGGCGTCATGCCATTGGTCGTCCCACGGCCGCTGGAAGCCGAAATCGGTCACCGGCCGGTCGGCCTGCAGCAGGTTCTGTTCGCGCCAGGCGAGTGCGCCGAGTTCCGCCTCCGGGCCAATGCGCTCACCGACCTGCTGCATCAACGCCGACGCGGAGCTGTACGGCCCCAGCGCAGGCATCAGGCCCCATCCGTGCAGGTTCCACAGCAGCAGCGCGGTGATGACCACCAGCGCGCCGGCGCGGCGCTGGCGCAGCCACGCCGCCAGCAGCAGCACCACCACGCCAAAGCCGAGCAGCCAGCCGCCCAGTACCGGCAGCAGTACGTCCGGCATGCCGCGCTTGGCCAGCTGCGCATGCGCCCACGCGCCATCGGCGAGCAACTCCGCGCCGATGCCGGTGGCGGCCACGCCCAGCACCAGCACATAGGCCAGCAGCAGCCAGCGCGTTCCCGCGCGGCGGAGAAGGCCGGGCAGCAGCGGCGCAGCGGCCACGCACAGCGCCGGCAGCATCGGGAAGATATAGACCTCGCGCTTGCCCGGGCTGGCGCTGAAGAACAGCAGCACCAGCAGCGACCAGCCCAGCAGCAGCCACCAGCGGCCATCGCCGCGGCGCAGCCGGCGCCACCAGCCCGGCAGCAGCGCGGGAAGCAGCAGGCTGCCCGGCAGCCACAGGGTGGCGATTACCTGCAGGTAATACCAGACCGGCTGCACGTGGTGCCACGCGTTGGCGTAGCGCGTGCCGGTCTGCTTGAACAACAGTTCGCGCGCGTAGCCCTGCAGCTCCGGCGACGGGTCGTTGAGCAGTGCGATGCCGAGCGGTCCCAGCCACACCGCCGTGCCGAGCAGGAAGGCGGGAATCAGCCACAGCAGCGCGCGGGCGCGGGGCAGGGCGGCGGCGCCGTGCGGTCGTCCTTTCCAGCGCCACAGCGCCCACGGCAGCAGCACCAGCAGGGGCAGGAAGCCGACGCCCTTGGTGACCGTGCCGAGCCCGGCGGCGAAGCCGGCCACCCACAGCAGGCGTTTGTCCGGACGTTCCAGCAGGTAGCGCAGCAACGCCCACAGCGACAGCGTGGTCAGCGCCACCAGCACCATGTCGATCTGCGCGCGCTTGGCCATCAGGCCGAACTGCAGGCAGCTGGCCAGCGCCAGCACCGCCCACCATGCCACGCGTCGGTTCCACAGGCGGCGGGCCAGGTCCCAGCTCAGCCACAGCGTGGCCAGCGCGGCCAGCAGCGAGGGCAGCAGGAAGGCCAGGTTCCAATGGCCGATCACCTTGTAGGTGGCCGCCTGCATCCACATGAACACCGGCGGCTTCTCTGCGTAGAGCTCGCTGCCCCGGTGCGGCAACAGCCACTGCCCGGTCTCGACCATGGCGCGCGCGGCCAGCACGAAGCGCGGCTCGTCTGGCGGGGTAGGCGCACGCAGGCCGATGCCGGCCGCCAATGCCAGCAGCAGGGCCAGCAGGGTCAACAGGCGCCAGTGATGGCGCAGCAGGGTCGTCGACAAGGGCGGCCGCTCGCAGGGAAAGGGGGGACTTTGGCCTATTTCATGTAGGAAATGTGTCGAATGGGTTGATTGCGACCTGATTCCGACAATCCAGCCGCTACCATGGGGCATTGCCCCCGAGTACCCGACGCATGCGGCTCCTGGTCATCGAAGACAACCGCCAGCTGGTCACCAACCTGTTCGAATACTTCGAAGCACGCGGACACGTGCTGGACGTGGCGCCCGACGGCATCACCGGCCTGCACCTGGCGACCACGCAGAACTACGACGCGCTGATCCTGGACTGGATGCTGCCGCGCATGGAAGGTCCGGAGGTGTTGCGTCGCCTGCGCCAGGAACATGGCTTGGAAGTACCGGTCATCATGCTGACCGCGCGCGACGAGCTGCCCGACAAGATCGCCGGGTTCCGCGCCGGTGCCGACGACTACCTGACCAAGCCGTTCGCGCTGCCGGAACTGGAGGTGCGGCTCGAAGCGCTGCACGTGCGCGCGCAGGGCCGCAACCCACGCAAGGTGCTGGAGGTGGACGACCTGGTGCTGGACCTGGCCACGCTGGAAGCGCAGCGCGCCGGCCAGGCGCTGCACCTGTACCCGGCCTGCCGCAAGCTGCTGGAAGTGCTGATGCGCGCCAGCCCGGGTGCGGTCACCCGCCAGCAGCTGGAGTTCGCGCTGTGGGGCGACGAACTGCCCGACGGCGACCTGTTGCGCTCGCATATCTATGAACTGCGCCGCAGCGTGGACGGCCCGTTCGCACGCAAGCTGATCCACACCCTGCCACGGGTCGGCTACCGTCTCGGTGCACCGGCTGCCGAAGGTCGCAATGAGCCTGCGTAAACCTGCACCGCTGCACCGGCGCCTGTTGTGGTGGCTGCTGGGCTACCTGGCCTTGATCTCGCTGGCGGTGTTCAGCGTGGGCAACTACGTGCACGAACATGCCGAACACTCGGCGTGGCGCGCGCTGCTGAACTCCGAACTGGACAGCATCGTCAGCCACATCGAACACGAACCGCACTACCGCTGGCAGGACTCGGACACCCTGCGTCTGTTCACCATCGACGACCGTCCCGAGGTGCCGGCGATCCTGCGCAGCCTGCACCCCGGGCTGCACGACGGCATCGACATCGACGGCCGTTCGGCCGCTGTCATGGTGCGCGACACCGAAAACCAAGGCCGCCTGGCGCTGGCGCTGGATATCAACGACTTCCACGAACTGGAAGAGTTCGCCACCCGCTGGGTGATGCTGGCCGGCGTGGTGATGATCTTCGTCACCGTGGTCATGGCCTCGTTCGGGGTCAGCCGCCTGGTCAGCCCGTTGCGTTCGCTGGCCCGCCACATCGATGGCCTCAAACCCGGCGTGCCGGGCCAGCGCGTCGATGTCGACCCGCGCGGCAGTTCCGAGCTGTACGTGATCGCCGCCGCGCTCAACGACTACCTGGCCCGCAACGAGCAGTTCGTCGAACGCGAACGGGTGTTCATCAGCACCACCAGCCACGAACTGCGAACGCCCATCGCCGTGATCACCGGCGCGGCCGAACTGGCGCTGGACCAACCGGGCGTACCCGACCGCGCACGCCATCAGATGCAGCGCGTGCACCGCACCGCGCAGGGCGTGGAGCAGCTGATCCAGCTGCTGCTGGTGCTGGCCCGCGACCCGGCACGCCTGGCCGCACTGAAAGAGCGCATCGCGCTCGACCAGCTGGTCCCGGAGATCAT
Source organism: Stenotrophomonas sp. VV52 (assembly GCF_002893095.1). Classification (GTDB taxonomy): domain Bacteria; phylum Pseudomonadota; class Gammaproteobacteria; order Xanthomonadales; family Xanthomonadaceae; genus Stenotrophomonas; species Stenotrophomonas aracearum. The sequence goes on from NZ_PKQQ01000002.1 coordinate 551,164, forward strand.
CGAAGACCACCGCCACCTGATGGGCGACAAGGACCTGCAGATCACCGTAAGCCACCTGGCGCGCGTGGACATCGTCGCGCCGCTCGGCGTGGTCCAGGCCGCCATCGGCAACCTGCTGCGCAACGCCATCGAAAACAGCGGTCGCGGCACCATCACCCTCAGCGTCTCCGAGCGCGGCGTGGTCACCCTGCAGGACCCGGGCGAGGGCATGAGCCCGGAAGAGATCGCCGCCGTATACGCACGCATGGCACGCGGCGACCGCAACGAACAGGGCGGCATCGGCCTGGAGCTGATCGCACGCCTGTGCGAACACCTCGGCTGGCTGCTGACCCTCGAACAGAGCCAGCCGCGCGGGACCCGCGTGATCCTCGACCTGGGTGCCTCGCTGCCCTGATGTCCGGTGAAGACAATGTTAAGCTCCAGAAGCGTCGCACCCTGCGACGCTTTTTTTTGCTTTTCGATCGACAGAGGACCGCATGCCGACCGAACCCAGTACCGCCCTCATCACCAACGACATCGTTGGCCTTGGCCTCATCGCCGCCACCCTGGCCCTGATCTTCTGGGCCGCCAGCGGCCCGACCCCGCTGCTGAAAAAGATCTTCGCCTGGGTCCCCGCACTGCTGCTGTGCTACTTCATCCCGGCCATCTACAACACCGCCGGCCTGATCGACGGCCACAACACCGCCCTGTACAACCCCATCGCCCGCGACGTCCTGCTGCCCGCCGCACTGGTGCTGCTGACCCTGTCGATCGACCTCAAAGGCGTGCTCAAGCTGGGCCCCAAACTGCTCGTCGTGTTCTGCGCCGGCACCTTCGGCATCATGCTCGGCGCCGTGGTGTCCTTCCAGCTGATGTCCTGGATCCACCCCGAGACCGTGGCCGGTGACACCTGGTCCGGCATGGCCGCCCTGGCGGGCAGCTGGATCGGCGGCGGCGCCAACATGGTCGCCATGCGCGAAGTATTCGGCACCGACGCCACCACCTTCGGCCAGTTCGCCGTCGTCGACGTCGCCTGCGCCAGCCTGTGGATGGCCGTCCTGCTGTTCCTCGCCAACCGCGCCACCCAGATCGACACCCGCAACGGCGCCGACACCCGCGCCATCGACGAAATGAAAGCGCGCATCAGCGCTTACGAGGCCCAGAACGCCCGCATTCCCACCCTCACCGACCTCATGCTGATCGTCGGCGTCGCCCTCGCCGGGGTAGGGCTGGCCCATGCCATTGCCGCACCCCTGAGCGCCTGGTTCAAAGCCAACATCAGCTGGGCCAGCCAGTTCAGCCTCGACAGTGCCTTCGTCTGGGTCGTCCTGCTCTCCACCCTTCTGGGTCTCGGCCTCAGTTTCACCCGCGCACGCACGCTGGAATCCGCCGGCGCCTCACGCCTCGGCACCGTGTTCCTCTACTTCCTGATCGCCTGCATCGGCATGCAGATGAACCTGCTCTCGCTGCTCGACCGGCCCTGGCTGTTCCTGCTCGGCGTGATCTGGATGCTCACCCATATCCTGGTGCTGTGGACGGTGGCGAAGCTGGTAAGAGCGCCGCTGTTCTTCTTCGGCATTGGTTCGATGGGGAACATTGGTGCGGCGGCATCGGCACCGGTGGTGGCGGCAGCATTCCATCCAAGCCTCGCGCCAGTAGGCGTCTTGTTGGGCACGGTGGGGTACGCAACAGGCACCGGCCTCGCATACGTAACCGGTTTGATATTGAAGTGGATGGCCGGCGCGTAAGAAGGAATGCAAGAACAGCCGGGCAGAGCCCGGCTCTACTGCTTTCCGTTCCGTCACCGGGAATGTATCGAGGGTGGGGCGGGGGTGGGTTTGCGGGGGAATGAGCGGCATGGATGCCGCGACTTAGCCTCCATGGACGGATTCACGGCGTCCCCCGCAAACCCATCCCCGCCCCGCCCAAAACCGATAGCAAGACAGAGCCAAAAGAAAAGGCGGCGCCTAATGGCGCCGCCTTTTCGCATTACACGATCAACAAAAACGGAGGGTCAACAACAACGACCACCATTCCGCCCACCGTACCGAGCCTCCTGACGTTCCCGGAAGAACGTCTTGTAGTCCATCGGCGTGCGGTCCGGATGCTTCTCCAGCACGTGCCGCACATAGTTGTCGTAGTCGGGAATGCCACAGCACAGCCGTGCCGTCTGCACCAGGCGCCGCCAGATCCGGCGATGCGCCTGGTACTGCCCGACCGGAACCAGACCCGTACTCATCACAGGTCCGCCATCTGGTGCGGCTGCAGCGCCACGTACTCCGTCTCACGGTCCGTACGCTGCGGCGAACGACGCGCCACCACGATCGTCTTGATCGCATACGCCAGGATCGCGAACACCACGAACAGGAACAGCACCGTAAGGCCCGTGTTCACATACGCGTTCACCACGATCTGCTGCATCTGCCCCACCGTCTTCGCCGGCGCCGTGATCGTCCCGCTCGCAATCGCATCCTGGTACTTGTGCGCCTGCGCCAGGAAGCCCTGCGACGGATTGCTGTCGAAGATCTTGATCAGACCCGCATACGTCGTGCAGATCAGCAGCCACACCGCTGGCACCGCCGTCACCCACGCATACCGATCACGCTTCATCTTGAACAGCACCACCGTACCCAGCATCAGCGCGATACCCGCCAGCATCTGGTTCGAGATGCCGAACAGCGGCCACAGCGTCTGGATGCCACCGAACGGATCCACCACGCCCGTGTACAGCAGGTAGCCCCACAGCGCCACGCAGCCCGCCGTCGCGATGATGTTCGCCGTCCACGACTCCGTCTTCTTCAGCGCCGGGATGAAGTTGCCCAGCAGGTCCTGCAGCATGAAGCGGCCCGCACGCGTACCCGCGTCCACCGCCGTCAGGATGAACAGCGCCTCGAACAGGATCGCGAAGTGGTACCAGAACGCCATCATCGCGTTGCTGCCGCTCGGGATCGCCTGGTGCAGGATCTGCGCGATACCCACCGCCAGCGTCGGCGCCCCCCCCGCACGGTGCAGGATGGTCGGCTCGCCAATGGCAAGCGCCGTCGCCTCCAGCTGTTCCGGCGTGATCGTGAAGCCCCACGTCGTCGTGATGTAGTGCGCCGCCGATGCCGCATCGGCACCGATCACCGCCGCCGGGCTGTTCATTGCAAAGTAGATGCCCGGATCGATGATCGACGCCGCCACCAGCGCCATCACCGCCACGAACGACTCCATCAGCATGCCGCCGTAGCCGATGTAGCGCATGTGGCTTTCATTGGCCAGCAGCTTCGGCGTCGTACCCGACGCGATCAGCGCATGGAAGCCCGACACCGCACCACACGCAATGGTGATGAACAGGAACGGGAACATCCCGCCCTTCCACACCGGACCATCGCCGCTCGCCGCGAACTGCGTCAGCGCCGGCATCTTCAGCTCCGGCATCACGATCAGGATGCCGATCGCCAGCGCCACGATCGTACCGATCTTCAGGAACGTCGACAGGTAGTCGCGCGGTGCCAGCAGCAGCCACACCGGCAGCACCGACGCCACGAACCCGTACCCGATCAGCATCCACGTGATCTGCACCCCCGTGAACGTGAACGCCGGGCCCCAGACCGGGTCCGCCGCCACACGGCCGCCGTACCAGATCGCCAGCAGCAGCAGGATCAACCCCACCACCGAAATCTCACCGATCTTGCCCGGCCGGATGTAGCGCATGTACACGCCCATCAGGATCGCGATCGGCATCGTCGCAATCACCGTGAACATGCCCCACGGACTTTCCGCCAGCGCCTTCACCACCACCATCGCCAGCACCGCCAGGATGATGATCATGATCAGGAACGCACCGAACAACGCGATCGTGCCGGGCACCTGGCCCATTTCCTCGCGCACCAGGTCACCCAGCGAACGCCCGTTGCGGCGGCTGGAAATGAACAGCACCATGAAGTCCTGCACCGCACCGGCCAGCACCACGCCGACCACCAGCCACAACAGGCCGGGCAGGTAGCCCATCTGTGCCGCCAGCACCGGGCCGACCAGCGGACCTGCACCTGCGATCGCCGCGAAATGGTGGCCGAACAGCACGTGCTTGTTGGTCGGGACGTAATCCAGGCCGTCGTTGTTGAGCACCGCAGGCGTCGCCCGGGTCGGGTCCAGCTGCATCACCTTGTCGGCGATGAACAGGCTGTAGAAGCGATACGCGATCAGATAGATCGAGACTGCAGCAACAACGATCCACAGCGCGTTGATGGACTCACCCCGTCGCAACGCGACGGTGCCCAGACAGAATGCGCCGAGCAGCGCGAGCGCCGCCCAGCCCAGCTTGGAAAAACCTTTCATGAGATTGCGTCTCCCTGAAGAACTCGTTAAGGGTCCGCCCTCGCATCGACCGGGTCAATGCGCGCGCGCAGGCTTGCCGCTAGTACTTTGGTCGTAGACTCGAATCCCCACCGTTGGAACAATCGGTTGCGGGCGTGGCGGTTGGCGCCGTCCAGGGCTGCGCCCATCTTGTACCCAGTATCCTCTTGTCGGAGCCAACATGAGCACCTCCCCCGCACGCGTGCAGCGCACCATCCGCGGCATGCCCACGTCCGACGGCGCCGGCGTGCGCCTGACCCGGGTGATCGGCGGCCCCTCGCTGCCCGACCTGGACCCGTTCCTGCTGCTGGACGAATTCGGCACCGACCGTGCCGAGGACTATATCGCCGGCTTCCCGAGCCACCCGCACCGTGGCTTCGAGACCGTCACCTACATGCTCGACGGCCGCATGCGCCACAAGGACAACCATGGCAACGAAGGCCTGCTGACCCCGGGCAGCGTGCAGTGGATGACCGCTGGCCGTGGCCTGGTGCACTCGGAGATGCCCGAGCAGGAATCCGGCCGGATGCGCGGCTTCCAGCTGTGGGTGAACCTGCCGGCACGCGACAAGATGACCGACCCGACGTACCAGGAATTCGCCCCCGACCGCATTCCGGTGGTGCAGCCGGCGCCGGGCGTGCAGGTCAAGGTGATTGCCGGACAGGTCGGCGACACCGTCGGCCCGATCGTGCAGCCGGCCACCGACCCGCTGTACCTGGATGTTGAGCTTGCCGCCGGCAGCGGCTGGGACTACCTGCTGCCCGAAGGCCACAACGCGTTCGCCTACGTGTTCGAAGGCGACCTGGTGGTGGGCGAGGGCGATGATGCCCGCCCGGTCGGCCGGCAGGACATGGCCGTGCTCGGGGGTGGCGAGCGGCTGCAGCTGCGCGCAGGCACGGGCGGTGCGCGCCTGATCCTGGTCGCGGGGCGTCCGCTGCGCGAACCGGTCATGCGCCACGGGCCGTTCGTGATGAACACGAAGCAGGAACTGATGCAGGCCTTCGTGGATTTCCAGGAAGGCCGCTTTTAGACCGTTCGACAGCGTCGTCGGGGATGCGTGCAGCATCCCCGATGCCGTCACCGTTCTGCGGCCACCGCGGACGGATTTAGGTTCATGCCCTGCGACATCAGCTGCAGCGAACGCAGCTCGCTGGCATCGCCCGGGTACAGAGAGATCTGCGCGTACTGGTTCTTGTCGAACTTCACGACGGTCATGCGCCGGGTCGCGTAGCCCGGTGGCTCCTGGCCGCCCAGGTCCGGCTTGTACCAGTACAGCGACTCCCCGGCGAAGCCGCCTTTTTCCTCCCGAAGCGCGCGGTTGAGCGGAATGCTCGGGTCGCGCCCGGTCAGCATCAGGGTCATGACCTCGCGACCGCCGGCGTCGACCGCCTTGCACAGCACATAGGTGCTTTGCGCGGTTTCCTGCCATTGCAGGTTGCTGTCGGCTGGCAGTGCAGGACATTTGGCCGCCGACTGCGCCAACGCAACGTTGGCAACAAGTGACAACCCCAGTACAACCAAGGCGTGCAGGATCTTCATGCGTTCCCCCGTATGAATTGGCCCAGCCATGCCCGGCGGCGCAATGACGCCCGCCGGGTGACGGCCTGGTGATTTTGACCTTAACGGAATGTGACTGGATCTTCAAATAACCGTTTCAAATGAATCTGAAGCCGGTTAGCCAGGTGACGGCTCGGCTCCGATCCACTTGTAGACGATCCCGCCTATCAGGCCGCCCAGCAGCGGCGCCAGCCAGAACAGCCACAGCTGCCCGAGCGCGCCGCTGCCGGCAAATACGGCCACGGCGGTGGAGCGGGCCGGGTTCACCGACGTATTGGTGACCGGGATGCTGATCAGATGGATCAAGGTCAGGGCCAGGCCGATGGCAAGCGGACCGAATCCGGCCGGGGCCCGGCCATGGGTGGCCCCCATGATCACCACCAGGAACATGGCGGTGAGCACCACTTCGCACAGGAACGCGGCGGCTACGCTGTACCCGCCGGGCGAGAGCGCACCGTAGCCGTTGCTGGCGAACGCGCCGGCCTGGCTGCCGTCGATCTGGAAGCCCGGTGCGCCGGAGGCGATCTGCAGCAGGATGAACGCGGCCAGCAGGCCGCCCAGCACCTGGGCCACGATGTACGGCAGCAGGTCGCGGGTGGGGAAGCGCCCGCCAGCCCAGAGCCCGACACTGACCGCCGGATTGAAATGGGCGCCGGAGACGTGGCCGAACGCGTAGGCGCCGGTCAGGACGGTCAGGCCGAAGGCCAGTGCAACGCCAAGGAAACCGATGCCGAGCGGGTTGCCATCGCCGCCGAATTTCGCGGCGAGGACGGCGCTTCCACAGCCGCCCAACACCAGCCAGAACGTGCCGAGGAATTCGGCAACCACGCGCTTGCCCATGCTCATTGGGAATCTCCACGAGTGTCCAAGGGGGAACACGGCGGAAATCGGACAATGCGGCGTGCGCTCAACGCTCCGGCAGTGGAATGAATTCCTTGTCGTCGCCGGGGATGGTGCCGAACCGTCCGGATTCCCAGTCGTGCTTGGCCTGTTCGATGCGTTCCTTCGAGCTGGACACGAAGTTCCACCAGAGGTGGCGCGGTCCATCCAGCGGTTCACCACCGAGCAGCATGGCCTTCAACGGCGTCTTGGCACGCAACCGGCCACGTGCGTTTCTTTCGGGGATGACCAGGTGCTGTGCAGGCAGGTCGACACCATCCAGCTGTGCAGCGCCTTCGAGGATGTAGAGCGCGCGCTCGAGGTGGCCGGTGTCCAGGTCGAGTTCGGCGCCGGCGTCCAGGTCGATGGCTACGTTGAGGGTGTCGGTGAACACCTTCACCGGCGATTCTTCACCGTAGGCGCGGCCGGCGATCACGCGTAGCCATGCGCCGTTGCGACGCTGCTGCGGTAGGGTGGCGGCACTGTGGTGGAAGAAGCCGGGATCGGTTTCTTCATGGCTTTTCGGCAGCGCTACCCAGGTCTGCATGCCATGCACCGGGTGGTCGTGTTCGCGTTCCACCGGCGGCGTGCGTTCGGAGTGCGCGATGCCGCGCCCGGCGGTCATCCAGTTGACGTCGCCGGGGCGGATCACCTGGTCCGAGCCGAGCGTGTCGCGGTGGCCGATGGCGCCGGACCAGAGGAAGGTCACCGTGGCCAGGCCGATATGCGGGTGCGGGCGGACGTCGATGCCGGTGCCGGGCGCCATCACCGCTGGGCCCATCTGGTCGACGAACACGAACGGGCCAATGCTGCGTGCCTGGATGCTGGGCACGGCGCGGCGCACTTCCAGGCCGCCGATGTCATGGACGCGCGGGGCGATGATGGTCGTCATGCGGGCTTTCTCGCTGGCGGGGACAGGCGGAAAGGATGGCACGCGCATCCACGCGGTGCATGGCCCGTTCGGGTAACAGGGTGTTTCGTTTGCGGTACCCGGAAAACAACAACGCCACCGTGCGGTGGCGTTGTCGTGGTTTCAATCAGATCACCGGTTCACGCAACACCGCCGCGTCCCAACCGGGGCGCGGTGCGAAGCGGTCGCCATGGCGCTGCTGCAGCACCTTCAGGCGTTCCACCAGCGCATCGGCGCCGGTCGCGCGGATGTACTGGATCGGACCGCCACGGAACGGCGCGAAGCCGGTGCCGAAGATCACGCCCGCATCCAGCAGGTCGGCGTCGCTGACCACGCCGTCGTGCAGGCAGGCCACCGCTTCGTTGAGCAGCGGCAGGATCAGGCGATCTTCCAGGTCGTCCGGCGTTTGGTAATTGGCCGGCACGTCCGGCTTCTGCGCGCGGCCGTTGTCCCACTTGTAGATGCCCTGGCCGTCCTTCTTGCCGCGCTTGCCGGGTTCGACGGTCTGGAGTGCGGCGGGAATCTGCAGGCCGAGGAACGGTGCCAGCTCCTTGCCGACGCCGGCCGCCACGTCCAGGCCCACCGTATCGAGCAGTTCGATCGGACCCATCGGCATGCCGAACTTCACCGCGGCCTTGTCGATCACGGGGCCGGGAATGCCTTCGGCATACGCGGTCGCCGCTTCCAGCATGTACGGGAACAGCACGCGGTTGACCAGGAAGCCCGGGGTGCCCGCAACCGGTACCGGGAATTTGCCCAGCGCCTTGCAGAACGAGGCCAGGCGGCGCTCGGTTTCCGGCGCCATGCCGTCGTGATGGATGATTTCCACCAGCGGCATCTGCGCGACCGGGTTGAAGTAGTGCAGGCCGGCGAACTGCGCAGGACGCTGGATGTGGTCGCGCAGTTCCACCAGCGGGATCGACGAGGTGTTGGTGGTCAGCAGCGCGTCGGCCTTCATCTTCGGCTCCAGCGTCTGGTACAGGCCGCGCTTGGCTTCGGCATCTTCGATGATCGCCTCGATCACCAGGTCGGCCACGGCCACGCCGTCGCCGGCCAGGTCGGCCTTGAGCCGTGCCGCCACCGCCGGGCGCTTGGATTCATCGCGCACCTTCTTGGCGAACAGCGCCTGCGCGCGTTCCATGGCCGGGTCGATGAAGCGCTGCTCGCGGTCCTGCAGGGTGACCTCGAAGCCCTTGTAGGCCGACCAAGCCGCAATGTCGCCGCCCATCACCCCGGCGCCGACCACGTGCACGTGGCGGATGCCATGGTCCTTGCCGCCCAGCGCCTTCAGGCGTTCGGTCAGGAAGAAGATGCGGATCAGGTTGCGCGCGGTCGGGGTGCCGGCCAGCTTGACCACCGCGCGGCGCTCGGCGTCCAGGCGGGCCTGGATGCCGCTGCCGCCGGTGCGCGCCCAGGTGTTGATCAGCGCGTAGGGGGCCGGGTAGTGCTCTTTCTTCGCCTTGCGCGCGACCTGCTTGGCCATCTGCGGCGCCAGCAGTTTGCGCGCCAGCCAGGTGTTGGTCGCCCACGCGGTCAGGCGCTGCTTGAACGGGCGGGTGGTGCCGGCCAGCGCCAGCGCCACGGCGGTGTCGAGCAGTACGGCCGGGGCCACCACTTTGTCGACCAGGCCGATGTTGCGGGCGGCCGATGCCGACAGGTTGCGGCCGGTCAGCATCATGTCCATCGCCGCCGGGGCGCCGACCAGCTGCGGCAGGCGCGCGCTGCCGCCCCAGCCCGGGAAGATGCCCAGCTGGGTTTCCGGCAGGCCGATCCGGGTGGAGGGATCGTTGGAGGCGACGCGGTAGCGGCAGGCCAGGGCCAGCTCGGTGCCGCCGCCCAGGCAGTGGCCATGGATGGCGGCCACGGTCGGGCAGGGCAGCTCGGCCAGCTTCTGGTAGGTGGTCTGGCCACGGCGGATCGCGTCATTGACGGTGCCGCGGCGGTCGAACTCCTGGAATTCCTTCAGGTCGGCCCCGGCGATGAACCCGGCCGGCTTGACCGACTGCACCACCACCGCCTTGGGCGGATCCAGCGCCAGGCGTTCGACCAGGTCGCCCAGTTCCAGCAGGACGTCCTGCGACATCGCATTGACGCTGCTGTCCTGGCGGTCGAGGCTGAGCACCACGACACCATCGTCACGGATCTCGGGGTGCCAATGTGAGAAGCGGAGCCCATCGAAGCCTGAGAGCATGGGGACGTTCCATCCGGTTGTGTATGGAGAAGGGGGCTATGATCCAGAGGTTGTTTCCTCCCCGTCAAATCCCTATAGCTGGGGGGAGGGAGGGAACCTTAACGGAACCGTAGTTAAAAGCTGGTGCGGCGTTCACGGATGGGCGCTGAACTTTTCCCGGGATTGGCAGTCTCATTGCCCGACGTCGGTTGGGCTGACAGGAGTGCGGCCCCCAATGGCCGAGGTCGAAACACCACAGGAGCTGGACCTGGAGCTGGTCCGGCGCGTGCAGCGCGGCGAAAGTGCGGCGTTCGATGTGCTGGTGCGCAAGTACCAACACCGGATCGTCGCATTGATCGGGCGCTACATCGCCGACTGGAGTGAATGTCAGGACGTCGCCCAGGACACGTTCGTCCGCGCCTACCGCGCGATCAACAGTTTCCGTGGAGACGCCCAGTTCTATACCTGGTTGCACCGGATCGCCGTGAATACTGCCAAGAACCACCTTGCCGCCCACAACCGCCGCCCGCCCACCGATGACATCGACATCGGTGACGCCGAGCAGTTCGACAGCGGCACCCGCCTGCGCGACACCGACACGCCCGAGCGTGAGCTGATGCGCCAGGAGTTGGAAAACACGGTAATGAAGGCGGTAGCGGCGCTGCCGGAAGAACTGCGATCGGCCATCACCCTGCGCGAGGTGGAAGGCCTGAGTTACGAAGACATCGCGCAGAAGATGGGGTGCCCGATCGGCACCGTGCGCTCGCGGATCTTCCGCGCCCGCGAGGCGATCGACACTGAACTTCGGCCGCTGCTGGATATCGGCAGCGCCACCCGCGAAAAGAGCCGCGCATGAGCAATCAATTGCCAGACAAATTCGACGCCCACCACCGCCAACAGCTGTCGGCGCTGGTCGACGGTGAGCTGCCGCTGGAGGAAGCCCGCTTCCTGCTGCGCCGACTGGAACACGACGAAGACCTTTCCCGCTGCCAGGAACGCTGGCAGCTGCTGGGCGACGTGCTGCGCGGCCAGGCCTGCGCGCCGGCCCCGGCCGATTTCGCCGATCGCATCCAGGCGGCCGTGGGCGCCGAGCCGCGACCGGCGGCTGCGCAGGCGGCGCCGGTGTCGCGCGCGC
>NZ_PKQQ01000003.1 GCF_002893095.1 Stenotrophomonas sp. VV52
CGGACTTCAACGGCACCAAGCTGCTGGACGGTTCGTTCTCCAGCCAGCTGTTCCAAGTGGGCGCCAACGCCGGCCAGGCCATCGCCATCGACAAGGTGGTCAATGCGAAGGCCGACTCGCTGGGCGCTGCGACCTTCGCCACCGCCGGCAAGATTGAAGTGGACGGTGCAGACCTCGCCAGCGGCACCATTGGTGCGATGACCGTCGGTGGCGTGGCACTGGGCGACGTGAAGTTCGACTACGTGGCCGGCGCCGATGCCGCCAACCAAGCCAACGCCGTCAAGGCGATCACCGCGGCGATCAGCAGCAAGCTCGGTGAAACCGGCCTGCTGGCAACGCAGGCGGTGGATGCGACCGGCAAGGCGATCGATGGCGAAATCACCCTGACCTCGGTCAAGGCCGACGCCAAGCTGGCCGACCTGGCCGTGGCTGGCGCGGGCGCTTCGGTGGCTGGTGTGACCACCACCGACGTGACCGCCAACACCACCGCTTCGCACCTGTCCGATCTGAAGATCGACACCGTTGCTGGCGCCCAGCAGGCGCTGGAAATCGTCGACAAGGCGCTGGGTTCGATCAACAGCACCCGTGCCGACCTGGGTGCCGTGCAGAACCGCTTCACCTCGGTCGTCGCCAACCTGCAGACCTCCACCGAAAACCTGTCCGCGTCGCGCAGCCGCATCAAGGACACGGATTTCGCCAAGGAAACCGCAGAGCTGACCCGCACCCAGATCCTGCAGCAGGCCGGTACGGCCATGCTGGCCCAGGCCAACCAGGTGCCGCAGAACGTGCTCAGCCTGCTGCGCTGAGCCACGCGCCTACGCCGCCGGCACATCGCCGGCGGCGCGGGCAACCCCGAGCAGCAGCAAACCCATTGCAGGACCGGGCCATGTCCATGGACGCCGTGGCCATGGCCCGCCCCTGCGGCCGAACTGTTATCAGCGCTGTAAGTTTGACTGAACTCCCCGGGTGGCTTCGTCTCCCCCCGTATTTTTCAGTAGCCTGAGCCCTCCCCTGCATTGGGGGAGGGTTTTTTACAGACCCCCGGCCGGACCATGCTGCGTCCCGCCTGATCATCCCTGCAAAGGGCGTGCCATTCCTCCGCGCCCTGCCCGTGGCACAACTCCTGCATCGACACGGGTCTAAAGACCCTGCGGCTACGGCCGCTACATTCGTTGACAGACAGGAGAAACAGCGTGGCTGACTTTGGTTACGGCGGCATCGGTTCGGGGCTGGACATTTCCGGCATGGTGGCCAGCCTGGTCGCGGCCGACCGCAAGCCCGCGGACAACGCACTGAACCTGCAGCAGTCCAAGGCCAAGATGCAGCTCTCGGCCGTGGGCACCGTCAAGTCCGCGTTCGACGTGCTCAGCACGTCGCTGAAGGCGCTCAAGGCCTCCACGGCCTTCGACGCACGCCTGTTCAACGTGACCAAGAGCGGCACCGACGAGATCCTGACGGCCAGCGGCACCAACGATGCCGCCACCGGCACCCATGTGGTCAAGGTCGAGCAGCTGGCGACGGCCAACAAGTGGATCGCCGACACCGCCATTCCCAAGACCAAGACCTTCGGCGCCGGAACCCTGACGCTGGATGTCGGTGTGGGCGACAAGATGAAGTCGCTGGACATCCAGGTCGAAGCCGACGACACCCTGTCCTCGATCCGTACCAAGATCGACAAGGCCGCCCGCAGCCTGGGCGTACAGACCACCCTGATCGCCTCCGGCGACGACCAGTACCTGTCGCTGTCGCAGGAGAAGTCCGGCACCGCCAACGCGATCAAGCTGAGCGCCGGCAGCGGCAACGCCGACCTGACCGCGCTGGCCGCCAGCATGTCCGAGCGCACCCCGGCGGCCGACGCCAAGCTGACCATCGACGGCGTGGCCGTGGTCGCCAGTGAGAACACCGTCACCGACGTGGTCCCGGGCCTGACCCTGAACCTGAAGAAGGTCGGCGAGAGCAACGTCACCATCAGCAGCGACGTGGCTGCCGCGCGCAAGGTCATGCAGGACTTCGTGACCGCCTACAACGGCGCGCTCGCGGCGATCAACACGGCGACCAAGTACGACATCGAAAACAAGGAGCCGTCCTCGCTGACCGGCGACGCGCAGATGCGCGGTGCCGCCAGCCAGCTGCGCTCGATGATGAGTGGCGTGCTCAAGGACCTGGCCGCCAATGGCCTGGACCCCAAGACCCTGGGCCTGCAGACCCGCGCCTACCCGAATGCGGACGGCAGCCTGGTGCTCGACAACACCAAGTTCGAAGCGGCCCTGGTCAACCAGGCCGGCGCAGTGCGCCAGGCCTTCACCGGCGACGACGGTGCGGCCACCAAGCTGTTCAACATGGTCGACGGCTACACCAGCACCACGGTCGGCAAGGAAGGCGCGTTCGTTTCCCGCACCAAGAGCATCAATGCCACGCTGACCGACATCGACAAGCGCCGCAAGGCGCTCGACACGCGCATGGCCGGCGTCGAAGAACGCTACAAGAAGCAGTTCCTGGCGCTGGACGCCCTGATGGGCAAGCTCAGCCAGAGCAGCTCCGCGCTGAGCCAGCAGCTGAGCCAGCTGTCGGGTTGAGCGCGGACGCTCAAGTTGGGCGCGCGCGCGGCCGATATCGGTACCAACGTTGCAGGAGACATGATCCATGTACGGTTCCAACCGTCAATTCACCGAGCAGTACCGCAAGGTCGGCGTGCAGAGCTCGATCACCGATGCCGACCCGCACAAGCTGGTCGCGCTGCTGCTGTCCGGCGCGCTGGAACGCGTGCGCCTGGCCCAGGCCTGCCTGGAAGGCGGCGACCAGGCGCGCAAGGGCAAGGCGATCGGCGAGGTCTGCGCGATCGTGGGCCACCTCAACGGCTCGCTGGACCATGAAGCCGGTGGTGAAATCGCCGGCAATCTGTCCGCCCTGTACGATTACGTCATGCAGCGCCTGACCGAAGCCAACCTGCACAACGACCCCGAAGCCCTGCGCGAGTCGCTGGAGCTGCTGGGCGAGATCGATTCGGCCTGGAACGCGATTCCGCACGACCAGCGCCAGCCGGCCGCGGTCGCGCTGTGATGGACGGCGCGCTGTCGCTGGCCTGCCTCAATGCCGACCTCGATGCGGTGGAAGCAGCGCTGCGCGTGGACGACTACGCCGCCGCCGGGGTCTGCCTGGATGACCTGGACCGCCACCAGCAGGCCTGGCTGGCACAGCCGGGCGCGCTGGCCGACGTGGCCGGCCTGACCGCACTGGAAAGCCGCCAGCAGCGGCTGCTGCGGACGATGGCCAGCCAGCGCGACGAAGCCGCGCGCCACCTGCGCCAGAATGTTGCCGCCGGCCGCGTGGCGCGCGCCTACCTCACCGCAGAAGCCCTGTCATGAGCGACCAGCGCCCCAGCGACATCCATCATCCGGCCGAAAGCGAGCTGTTCGATGAAACGCTGAGCTGCGACCTGGCCCTGCCCGCCGAGTTCCGGCTGGGCAGCGCGGTGATCCGCCCGGGCAGCGCCGAGACCCTGCTGCGCAGCGTGGCCCTGGTCGAAGACGCGCGCGTCGACGACGGCCATGACGAGCGCGGCGACAGCGCCCAGCTGCAGCGGCTGGAGGCCAAGCTGGACCTGACCATGGTGCTGCTCGGCCGGCTGGTGCGGCAGAGCACCCAGGAACTGGACCTGCGCCCGCTGCGCTGGTCGCGCCGCGGCATCCGCCTGGAGCTGGGCACCCGCACCGGCGCGCCGACCGGCAGCCTGGGCGTGATCCGCCTGCAGCCCTGCGACTGGCTGCCCGACCACATCGACCTGCCGGTTTCCATCCTGGCCGAAGCCGCCAGCGGCGCCGGCTCCTGCTTCCTGTGGCTGCGCTTCCAGCCCATGAGCGAAACGCTGGAAATGGCCCTCGAACGCCACCTGTTCAGGCTGCACCGCCGCCAGGTCGCGGAAAGCCGGCGCAGCCGCTGAAGCCAACCGTTGGCCGCTCGACCTCCCGGTAGCGCCGGCCGTTGGCCGGCCCAGGCGGTCCTTGGTCATGCGAGGAGCCGGCGCGACCGAGTGGGTTGGGACCGCCTGGGCCGGCCAGCAGCCGGCGCTACCGCTTGGCTCCCGCCGCTGGGTCGGTTAATGTGAAGAACTTCTTGACCTTCACACCCTCCCTGCCCGTGCGCGTTCTCATCGTCGACGATCACACCCTGGTCCGCGCCGGCCTCAGTCGCCTGCTCCAGGGCTTTGCCGACGTGGACGTGGCCGCCGAGGCCAGCAACGCCGAGCAGGCCCTGCAGATGGCGCTGCTGCATTCGCCCGACGTGATCCTGATGGACCTCTCCCTGCCCGGCCGCACCGGGCTGGAAGCGCTGAGCGACATCCTGGTCCGCGCGCCCGGCACCCGCGTGGTAATGATGACCATGCACGACGACGCCGTGCACGTGCGCGACGCACTGGACCGCGGCGCGGTCGGCTTCGTGGTCAAGGACGCCGCCCCGCAGGAATTGGAACTGGCGCTGCGCGCCGCGCATGCCGGGCAGGTGTTCCTGAGCCCGCAGATCTCGGCCAAGATGCTGGCGCCCATGCTGGGCAAGGAAAAGCCGGTCGGCGTTGCCGCCCTCTCGCCGCGCCAGCGCGAGATCCTGCGCCAGATCGGCAAGGGCGAGAGCAACAAGGAAATCGCCGCCGACCTCGGCATCAGCGTCAAGACCGTAGAGACCCACCGGGCGCGCATGATGGAGTCGCTGGGCTGCCGCCGCGCCAACGACCTGCTGCTGCTCGCCGCCCGCCACCAGCACGAGCTCGAGTAGAGCGGGGCTCTGCCCCGCTGAGATGCGGGCGACCCGTCAGATCCCCGACACCCAACGGTCAGATGCAGCCCCAGTCGTCGGAATTTTGAATCGCAGACACACCGCCCGGCCACGCAGCGACAAGGCTTCCAGCGGCAACCAGCGTCAAAGAACTGGAATACGGTAGGGAATCTCCCTACAGGGTGTCGGGAACCTGACGACCTCGATCAGGAACCCCCTGATTTTCCCCTCAAGGGATCGGAAGCAAGATGTGTTCCATAACGCACCGGGGACACGGTGCGACGGGGATACACCGCAATGAAGCCGACCCTATCGACCCAGCTGGGCCAGCAGCTCCACCTCACGCCGCAACTGCTGCAGTCGATCCGACTGCTGCAGCTGGACGGCATGCAGCTGGAGCTGGAGATCCGCCGCGCCCTGGAAACCAATCCCCTGCTGGAGCTGGAAGAAGCCCCGGCGCAGGAAACGGCGACCACCAGCGAAGCCGGCACCACGGTGGAAGTGGCCGCCTTCGACGAACTGCCCGAACCGGCGATGGGGGACGTGGCCGGTGCCAGCTGGCACGACGGCGACGATGACCGCCTGCAGCGCATCGCCGCCGACGAGTCCAGCGACCCGCAGCTGCGCGCCCTGCAGCGCCTGTCGCTGGAACTGGACGCCCGCGAACTGGCGGTGGCCCGGTTCTGGCTGGAACACTGCGACGACGCCGGTTACCTGGACGCCCCGCTGGCCCAGCTGACCCTGCTGGCCAGCGCCCATTGCGATGTCGACGCCGCCGGGGTGGAAGCGGTGCGCCAGCAGATCCTGCACGGCGACCCGGCCGGGCTGGCCGCGCAGGACCTGCACGAATGCCTGTCGGTGCAGCTGCGCGCCCTGCACGGCCGCGTGCCGGCCCGCCACCTGGCCCAGCGCGTGCTGGACAACGGCCTGGAGGCGCTGGCCGCGCACGACTACCCCGCCCTCGCCCGCCAGCTCGACGCCGAGGTGGCCGACATCCACGAAGCGGTGCGCCTGATCCTGTCGCTGCAGCCGCGCCCGGGCGACAGCCTGCTGCCGGACAGCACCGGCGCGGTCATCCCCGACGTGGTCGCCTGGCACGCCGACGGCCAATGGCGCGTGGCCCTGAACCCGGCCACCAGCCGCCGCCTCAGCATCAACCCCACCTACGAGAACGCCCTGGCCGATGCCGGCGACAGCGCCCAGCCGCTGCGCGACATGCTGCAGGAAGCCCGCTGGCTGACCCGCGGGCTGTCGATGCGCTACGACACCCTGCTGCGCACCACCCGGGTCATCATCGAGCGCCAGGCCGGCTTCCTGACCCGCGGCGAAGAGGCTATGGCCCCGCTGACCCTGAAGGAAGTGGCCGACGCCATCGGCATGCACGAGTCCACCGTCTCGCGGATCACCACCGGCAAGTACCTGCAGACCCCGCGCGGCACCCTGGAGCTGAAGCACTTCTTCGCGGTGCGGCTGGAAGGCGCCAGCGTCTCCGGCCAGGCCGTGAAGGCCATGGTCCGCCGCCTGATCGACGCCGAACCGGCCGGCAAACCGCTGGCCGACGAAGCCATTGCGGGACTTCTGTCACGCCAGGGGGTGAATATTGCCCGTCGAACCGTTGCAAAATACCGCGAACAACTGGACATCGCGCCGGCCCGTGAACGCCGCCGGCACAGTGCCCGCACCCCGCTACTGGCCCGGGTGGGCTGAGGAAGTACAACCATGAACAAGCTCACCGTACTGCTGGTGGACGACCACGAAGGTTTCATCAACGCGGCCATGCGCCACTTCCGCAAGGTCGAGTGGCTGCACGTGGTCGGCAGTGCCGGCAACGGCCTGGAAGCCATCGAGCGTTCCGAAGCGCTGCGCCCGCAGGTGGTGCTGATGGACCTGGCCATGCCGGAAATGGGCGGGCTGCAGGCCACCCGGCTGATCAAGAGCCAGGACGACGCGCCGTACATCGTGATCGCCAGCCACTTCGATGACACCGAACACCGCGAGCACGCGCTGCGGGCCGGTGCCAACAACTTCGTCAGCAAGTTGTCCTACATCCAGGAGGTCATGCCGATTCTGGAAGGATTGAAGCCGGAGGCCACGCCATGAGCGAGTCGCGCATCCTGGTGCTGGACAACGACGCCGTGCGCGCCGAGCGCACCGTCAGCCTGCTGGAATTCATGGACTTCAATCCGCGCTGGGTCGCCGACCCGGCCGATTTCGACCACCGCCGCCACCGCGCCACCGACTGGATGGCGGTGATCATCGGCGGGCTGGAACCGGGCGAGCGCAGCGAAGCGCTGTTTGCCTGGGCCGGCCAAGGCGCGCTGCCGCCGCCGGTGATGCTGATCGACGGCGACCCCGGCGCGTTCGCGCAGCGCCATGGGCTGCATGAAGCCAACGTGTGGCCGCTGGAAGCGCCGCTGCGCCATGCGCAGATGGAAGCGCTGCTGCGCCGGGCCAGCCTGAAGCGGCTGGACGCCGAACACCAGGCCGGTGCCGTGCAGGAACAGGGCCCGACCGGCGACGGTGCGGCGGTAAGTGCGCTGCGCCAGATGATCGAGCAGGTCGCCGCGTTCGACACCACCGTGCTGGTGCTGGGCGAATCCGGTACCGGCAAGGAAGTGGTGTCGCGCTCGATCCACCAGCGCTCGCCGCGCCGCGACGGTCCGTTCGTCGCGATCAACTGCGGTGCGATTCCGGCCGACCTGCTGGAAAGCGAGCTGTTCGGTCATGAAAAGGGCGCCTTCACCGGTGCGCTCAGCGCGCGCAAGGGCCGTTTCGAAATGGCCGAAGGCGGCACCCTGCTGCTCGATGAAATCGGCGACATGAGCCTGCCGATGCAGGTCAAGCTGCTGCGCGTGCTGCAGGAGCGCAGCTTCGAGCGCGTCGGCGGCAACCAGACCATCCGCTGCAACGTGCGCGTGATCGCCGCGACCCACCGCGACCTGGAGTCGCGCATTGCCGACGGCAAGTTCCGCGAGGATCTGTTCTACCGCCTCAACGTGTTCCCGATCGAAGTGCCGGCCCTGCGCGAGCGCGCCGAAGATTTGCCCGCGCTGGTCACCACCATCGCCGGCCAGCTGGCCCGCACCGGACGTGGCGAAGTGCGTTTCAGCCCCGAGGCACTGCAGGCGCTGGCCGGGTACGAATGGCCGGGCAACGTGCGCGAGCTGACCAACCTGGTGGAGCGCCTGGCGGTGCTGCATCCGGGCGGCAGCGTGCGCGTGCAGGACCTGCCGGCCAAGTACCGCGGCGATTTCGCAGTGGCCGCACCGGTGGCGGTTGCTGCGCCGGAAGCCAACGGCGACGAGCGCCTGGACCTGCGTAGTTTCTCGTTCCACACCCCGACGACGGGCACCGCAGCCGCAGCGGCAAACCCGGCAGAACGCGCCCCCGCCCTGCCCGACGCAGGCCTGGACCTGCGCAACCACATGGCCAGCATCGAGTTGACGCTGATCAACGAAGCGCTGGAGCGCACGCAGGGCGTGGTCGCGCACGCCGCGCAGCTGCTCGGCCTGCGGCGCACCACGCTGGTGGAAAAATTGCGCAAGTACGGAATCGAACGCGACCAGGCGGAGCTGGCCGGCTAACGGAAACGAATGGGGATCACACGCGTAGCGACACGCCACGCGTGTCCTCGCGGTGCCGGCCCCATTCCGGGATCCAAACGCCCTTACGCCGCCGGAACGAAGAGCAGCCACGCAGGGCGTGGCTCTACCTTCACCTCGCCATGACGGCTCCGGGCATAGCGTCGCCCACAGCCGTGTGACGGGGCTTCAAAAACACGCTCCGGCTACGGGGAATCGGGGGATTCACGCAGAACGCCAAACCGGTGCATGACCGGCCAGGTGCGCTGCCACCCGAGGATCTCTGCCATGGATCGTTCCTGGTATCGCATTGCATTGCGTGGTGTTTCGCGCGCCTCCTTCGCCCGTTCGCTCGCCTTTGTTGGGGCCACGCTGTGCGTGTTCCTGTCGCTGAGCACTCCCGTTCTCGCCCAGACGGTCTGTACCCAGACCGGCGGCGCGGCACCTACCGCTACCGGCGCTGGCGCCTTTGCCTGCGGCGATGCAGCCAGCGCCGGCGGCGCCAACGCCACGGCTGTCGGTAACGGTGCAGCCGCTGGCGACCAGTTCGGCACCGCCGTAGGACGCAATTCCGGCGCAACCGGGTTCGCTTCGACCGCAATCGGATATAACGTCAAGGCAGTTGGCCGCGACAGTCAGGCAATCGGCGTCAACAGCAACGCTACCGAGGAAGGCACCCTTGCGATCGGCGTAGGTACTGACGCCACAGCACTGAATGCTCTGGCATTCGGCCAAGGTGCAAAGGCCTCGGGCGTAAGTTCCATCGCCCTCGGCGCCGGCGCAGTCGCTACCGAAGCCAACACCGTCTCGCTCGGCGTCGCAGGCTCCGAACGCCGCATCGTCAACCTCGCCGCCGGTACCGCAGACACCGACGGGGTCAACGTCAGCCAGCTGAAGCAATCGGCTGCCGACACCCTCGCCGCGGCCAACACCTACACCGACGAGCAGGCCGACGCGACGCTCGCCGAAGCCAACACCTACACCGACACGGTGGCCGGTGACACGTTGGTGGCAGCGAACCAGTACACCGACCAGCAGGTCAACCAGCTCAGCAGCCTGGCCGCCGGTGCCAACGATGCACTCGCCCAGTTCAAGGCACAAGCCGAAGACCGGTTCGCCGGGATCGATGAGCGCCTGAACGGCATGGACGACGCGTTGCGGGTGATGGACCGCCGGATCAGCCGCCAGGGCGCGATGGCCGCGGCGATGACGCAGAGCCTTGGCATGCCGGAGGTCGGCAGTAACTTCCTGGGTGCAGGCGTGGGCTGGTCCGAAGGCGAGAATGCCTTTGCCGCCAGTTTCCGTCGCCGCTTCACCGAGCACTTCACTGCGTCGGTAGGTGCGTCGCGCAGCGGTGACGAAAGCTCGGTTGCGGTCGGTGCTGGTGTGACCTGGTAACCGCGCTTTACCACCCATCCATACAGACGCCCGGATCCTCCGGGCGTCTTCACATCTGCCGCCGGCCAACGCGCCGGTTTCCCGACGCCGACGTTCCGTCGCGAGCGTGCGTCGTCCCGTCGCAGCGGAACTACGTCACACATTTCTCCGCGCCCCCCTTGCACCGCCGGCCTTCACGCACGGACATCACCACATCACTGAACCGCTCAGCCGTTTCGGCACGGGGCTTGCAACGTCATCACCCGAGATCCCCCAAAATCAGCCGGAACGTTCCAGATGTCACACTCCGTCACCTCGATTCTCTCCCAGATCCGCAGCTACCAGACCCAGGTCACCCAGCCGGTCGGCCCGCTGGAGACTCCGCAGACCAATGCGCTGCAGGGCCTGGCTGCCCCGCAGGACGTGCAGGGCGCGAGCTTCACCGACACCCTGCGCGGCGCCATTGCCGGCGTCAACGAAGCCCAGCAGAAGTCCGGCGCCCTCGCCCGCGCCTTCGAACTGGGCGAACCCGGCGCCGACCTGGCCAAGGTCATGGTCGCCTCCCAGCAGTCCCAGATCGCCTTCCGCGCCACCGTGGAAGTCCGCAACCGTCTCGTCCAGGCTTACCAGGACGTGATGAACATGCCGCTGTAAGGATAGAACCGCATGGCCCTGTCGCTCACCAAGGAATCCCTGAACGCCGAAAAGGCGGGCCAGTGGTTCGACCGGCTGCAAAGCCTGCAGATCACCCGTCGGCTTGGCCTGATGGCCATGATCGCCGTGGCCGTTGCGGCAGGCCTGTTCGTGTTCTTCTGGTCGCAGAAGCCCGGCATGGTGCCGCTGTACACCGGCCTGGACCAGAAGGCCACCGCCGAAGCGACCGACCTGCTGCGCGCCGCACAGCTTCCGTTCGAACTGGACGCCGCCACCGGCGGCATCACCGTGCCGGAAAAGAACCTGCACGACGCGCGCCTGAAACTGGCCGGCTCCGGCCTGACCGACAGCGGCCGCCTCGGTTTCGAGCTCATGGAGCGGGACCCCGGCTTCGGCGTCAGCCAGTTCATGGAAAACGCCCGCTACCAGCACTCGCTGGAAACCGAGCTGTCGCGCACCATCAACACCCTGCGTCCGGTGCGCGACTCGCGCGTGCACCTGGCCATTCCCAAGCCCAGCGCCTTCACCCGCCAGCGCGACGTGGCCAGCGCCTCGGTGGTGCTGGAACTGCGCGGTGGCCAGCAGCTCGAGCGCGGCCAGATCGACGCCATCGTGCACATGGTCGCGGCCAGCATTCCCGACCTGACTGCCGAGCGCGTCACCGTGGTTGACCAGAGCGGGCGCATGCTCAGCGTGTCCGACCCGAACAGCGAAGCGGCGGTCAATGCCGCCCAGTTCGACCAGGTGCGCCGCCAGGAAACCTCGTTCAACCAGCGCATCCGCGAACTGCTCGAGCCGATGACCGGCCCGGGCCGGGTCAACCCGGAAGTCAGCGTGGACATGGACTTCTCGGTCACCGAAGAAGCGCGTGAGCTGTACAACGGCGAGCCGCAGAAGCTGCGCAGCGAGCAGACCAGCGAAAACAGCACCAGCACCCCGGGCCCGCAGGGCGTACCGGGTGCGGCCAGCAACACCCCGCCCGGCCCGGCTGCCGCCCCAGCGACCGCGGCCACGCCGACCGAAACCGCGCGCAACGCCACCCGCAACTACGAGCTGGACCGCACCCTGCAGCACACCCGCCAGCCGGCCGGCCGCATCAAGCGCGTCTCGGTCGCGGTGCTGCTGGACAACGTGCCGCGCCCGGGTGCCAACGGCAAGACCACCGAACAGCCGCTCTCGGCCGCCGAACTCACCCGCGTGGAAGCGCTGGTCAAGCAGGCGGTGGGCTTCAACGCCGAACGTGGCGACACCGTGTCGGTGATGAACGCCCCGTTCGTGCGCGAAACCACGCCGATCGAAGCCCCGAACTGGTGGGAACTGCCGTACGTGCAGGACGGCCTGCGCCTGCTGCTCGGCGCCATCGTGGTGCTGGCGCTGGTGTTCGGCGTGCTGCGCCCGGCGCTGCGCTCGATCACCGGCACCCCGAAGAAGCTGGCCAACGAGGGCAGCCTGGAACCGCACAGCGCCGACGTGCAGCTGGTGGACGACGGCGAAGGCCTGCCGGCGCTGGGCGCCGACCGGGTACATCTCTCCGGACAGGAGCCGCTGGCCCTGCCGGTGGACTCCTACGAGGAACGACTGCGCATGGCGCGTGAAGCTGTAAAGACCGATTCCAAGCGCGTGGCCCAGGTGGTGAAGGGGTGGGTGGCCAATGACTGATACCACCGTCCCGGCCCCGCTCAGCGGCGTGCAGCGCGCCGCCGTGCTGCTGCTCTCGCTCGGCGAAGTGGAAGCGGCCGACGTGCTGCGCCACATGGAACCGAAGGAAGTGCAGAAGATCGGCATCGCCATGGCCACCATGAGCGACATCACCCGCGAGCAGGTCGAGCGGGTGATGGACCAGTTCAACACCGAACTGGGCTCCAAGACCTCGCTGGGCGTCGGCTCGGACGACTACATCCGCAACATGCTGGTGCAGGCCCTGGGCAGCGAGAAGGCCGGCAACCTGATCGACCGCATCCTGCTCGGCCGCAACACCACCGGGCTGGACGCGCTGAAGTGGATGGACCCGCGTGCGGTGGCCGACCTGGTCCGCAACGAACACCCGCAGATCATCGCGATCGTGATGGCCCACCTGGAAACCGACCAGGCCGCCGACGCGCTCAAGCTGCTGCCCGAACGCACCCGGGTCGACGTGCTGCTGCGCATCGCCACGCTCGACGGCATTCCGCCGAACGCGCTGAACGAACTCAACGAAATCATGGAGCGCCAGTTCGCCGGCAACCAGAACCTGAAGTCGTCCAACATCGGCGGCGTGCAGTGCGCGGCCAACATCCTGAACTTCATGGACAGCGGCCAGGACCAGGCGATCCTCGGCGAGATCTCCCGCATCGACGCCCCGCTCAGCGCGCGCATCCAGGAAAAGATGTTCGTGTTCGATGACCTGATCGACCTGGAAGACCGCGAACTGCAGCTGGTACTGCGCGAAGTCAGCGGCGAACGCCTGGGCCTGGCCCTGCGCGGCGCCGACATTAAGGTCCGCGACAAGATCACCCGCAACATGTCCCAGCGCGCGGCCGAAATCCTGCTCGAAGACATGGAAGCGCGCGGTCCGGTGCGCCTGTCCGACGTGGAAGCGGCGCAGCGCGAGATCCTGGCCATCGTCAAGCGCATGGCCGATGAAGGCACCGTCACACTGGGCGGCAACGCGGAGGCCATGCTGTGAACAACGCCGTACGCTGGCTCGCCCCGGACCTGCTGGCCGATCCGTCCGCCGTGCAGGAAGAACAGTTCGACGACCAGGCCATCGAGCTCGAGCACGACCCCGAACCGCTGCTGCAGCTGCCCACCCTGGAGGAAATCCAGGCGATCCAGGACGCCGCGCAGAAGGACGGCTTCGACCAGGGCCATGCCGACGGCCACGCCCAGGGCCAGGCCGAAGTGCGCCGCCTGATTGCGCAGATCGAAGGCATCCTGGACAACTTCAGCCGGCCGCTGGTGCGCCTGGAAAACGAAGTGGTGGCCGCGCTCGGCGAACTGGCGGTGCGCGTTGCCGGCACCTTGGTCGGCCGCGCCTACGAGGCTGATCCGTCGTTGCTCGCGCAGCTGGTCGGTGAAGCGGTCGACGCCGTGGGTGGTGCCAACCGCGAGGTGGAAGTGCGCCTGCACCCCGACGACATCGCCGCCCTGGCCCCGCTGCTGACTCTCTCGCCCAACCAGCGGCTGAGCCCGGACCTGAGCCTGAGCCGCGGCGACCTGCGCGTGCACGCCGAAGCCGTGCGCATCGACGGCACCCTGGAAGCGCGCCTGCGTGGCGCGCTGGACGCGGTGCTGCGCAAATCCGGAGCCAGCGCATGAACACCGAACCGCTCCCCGCCCCCGCCGCCGACTGGGCGGCCGCGCGCAACCTGCGCCTGGCCGCGCGCCTGGACGGCATCCAGCCCGACGGCGCGCATGGCCGTGGCCTGATCCGCGAAGGCGTGCTGCGCCGCGCGGTCGGCCTGACCCTGGAAGCGGTCGGCTGCGAATCGCCGATGGGCGCCAGCTGCAAGGTCGAAGTCGCCGACGGCGGCTGGGTCGACGCTGAAGTGGTCGGCTTCGCCGGCGAACGCACCTACCTGATGCCCAGCGCCGAACTGCACGGCCTGCTGCCCAACGCGCGCGTGGTGCCCTCGCTGGGCCGTGGCGGCGTGGAAGTGGGCGAAGGCCTGCTCGGCCGCGTCATCGACAGCGACGGCGTACCGCTGGACGGCAAGGGCCCGATCCGCGCCGAGGGCACCGTCGGCATGGCCGGCGTGGCCATCAACCCGCTCGCCCGCGAACCGATCACCCAGCCGCTGGACGTCGGCGTGCGTGCCATCAACGCCTTGCTGCCGATCGGCCGCGGCCAGCGTGTCGGCCTGTTCGCAGGCTCGGGTGTCGGTAAATCGACCCTGCTCGGCATGATGACCCGCTATACCGCCGCCGACGTCATCGTGGTCGGCCTGATCGGCGAACGTGGCCGCGAAGTGCGCGACTTCGTCGAAAGCACCCTGGGCGAAGAAGGCCTGCGCCGCGCCGTGGTCGTGGCCAGCCCCGCCGACCGCCCGCCGCTGGCCCGCCTGCACGGCGCCTACCGCGCCACCGCCATCGCCGAATGGTTCCGCGACCAGGGCCTGAACGTGCTCCTGCTGATGGACTCGCTGACCCGCTTCGCCCAGGCCCAGCGCGAGATCGGCCTGTCGGTCGGCGAACCGCCCACCACCCGCGGCTACCCGCCGTCGGTATTCGCCAAGCTGCCGGCGCTGGTCGAACGCGCCGGCAACGGCGCCAAGGGACGCGGTTCGATCACCGCCTTCTACACCGTGCTGACCGAAGGCGACGACCCGCAGGACCCCATCGCCGACGCCGCGCGCGCCATCCTCGACGGCCACATCCTGCTCTCGCGCCGGGTTGCCGACAGCGGCCTGTACCCGGCCATCGACGTCGAATCCTCGGTCAGCCGCGTGGTCACCGAAATCGCCGACGAACCGTGGCGCCTGCGCATCCGCAAGCTCAAGCGCCTGGTCTCGGCCTACTCCAGCAACCGCGACCTGATCGCCATCGGCGCGTACCAGCGCGGCAACGATCCGGCCACCGACGAAGCGCTGGAACGCTGGTCGGACATCGTCGATTTCCTCGGCCAGGACGTCGGCAAGGCCGCCGACCTGCCGCACAGCCAGGCCGCGCTCAAGCGCCTGGTGGAACCTGAGGGCTAAGCCATGCAATCCAAGCGCATCGATCCCCTGCTCAAGCGGGCCCAGGACCACGAAGACGAAGTCGCCCGCGACCTCGCCGAGCGCCAGCGCGTGCTCGACACCCACCTCTCGCGCCTGGACGAACTGCGTCGCTATGCCGAGGAGTACGCCAACGCCCAGATGGCCGCCACCAGCCCGGCCCAGCTGCTCAACCGCCGCGCCTTCCTCGACCGCCTCGACACCGCCGTCGCCCAGCAGCGCCAGACCGTCGACAACAACCGCGAAAAGGTCGAAGCCGAACGCGCCCGCCTGATCCTCGCCAGCCGCGACAAGGCCGTGCTCGAACAGCTCGCCGCCAGCTACCGCGCCCAGGAAAAAGTCCTGGTCGACCGCCGCGACCAGCGCGAAATGGACGACATCGGCGCCCGCCGCAGCCGCGCCGCCCGCGCTGAAGACACCGACTCCGGGGAGACCGCGTGATGACCCCCACCTTCCTCGGCAGCAGCGCCAGCGCCACCGGCAGCACTGCCACCACCGGCAGCGCCCCGCGCAACACCACCAACGGCAGCGACCGCCGGGACTTTGACGCCCTGCTCAACGCCGAACCCGCCCGCAAACCGACCCCCGCCAAGGCCGACAGCAAGCAGGCAAAGCCCGAGGGCACTGCAAAGCAGCCCGGCCAGGACACCGCCACGAATGCCACGGACGACGCCTCGCGCCGTCCCGGCAGCACCGCGCCCGGCGACCGCACCGATCCCACCACGTCCACCCCTTCGGCCGCCAGCGAAACGCCCGCCACCCCCGAACCCCCCGACGACACCGACACCGCCCCCTGGCCCCCGCTGGGCCTGGCCGGCCTCGCGCTGGCCGGCCCGGAAGCCGTCACCGTCCAGGCCGCCCCCGCCGCCAACGCCGAGAGTGCCGCCAAGGCCGACCCCGTGCTGACCGGCCTGCCCAGCGCCGCGCCCCTCACCGCCGCCCCCGCACTGACCGCAGCCACCGCCGCCCCAGCAGACAATGCAGCCGGCCCGATCGCCCTGCCGCTCGACGCCAGCGCCAGCGAAGACACCCCGCTCCCCGACGAATTGGCCGACGCCATCGCCTCTGCCACCTCCAGCGACGCCGACGCCCCCACCACCACCCCACTCCTCCACGCCCTGCACGCCGCCGCCGAACTCAAGGCCAACGCCACCAACGCCCCCTTCGCGGCCGAGCCCACCGCCACCCCGCATGTCGGCGGCGACGACTTCGACGACGCCCTCAGCGCCCGGATCGGCTGGCTCGCCGACCAGAAGATCGGCCACGCCACCATCAAAGTCACCCCCCACGACCTCGGCCTGATCGAAGTCCGCCTGCAGATGGACGGCGACAAGGTCCACGCCACCTTCAGCAGCGCACATGCGGATGTGAGGCACGCCCTCGAATCCAGCATTCCGCGCCTTCGCGAAATGTTGAACGAACAGGGATTCCAGTTGGGCAATGCCGATGTCGGGCAGCAGCACACCGCCCAGGATGGAAAGGCCGGTGGTGGGCAGAATGGACAAGGCGTCAACGACAGCGAGATGGCAGTCACGGAAACCATCGTCTCCCCTGCGCAGTTGATGCGGCAGAGAGGGTTGGTCGACGCGTACGCGTAAAGCCGCGTTTCGATCAGGGTCCATGCGTAAAAGAGCCGATCATCGTTATCGGCGGTCGTTTGGGAACCGACCCTACCGCCGGAATTGCACCGGGCGACGAACCCGCTCTCCCCACCGTCACCCGTACGGTTTCAGGGGTGGGTCGGTATGGGTTTGTGGGGGAATGAGCGGCATGGATGCCGCGACTTAGCCTCCATGGACGGATTTACGGCGTCCCCCACAAACCCATACCGACCCGCCCAACCAGGCGGAACCGCAGAGCCGACGCCGTTGCCGTTGCCGTTGACGTTGACCTTCACGTCAATTTCCCGGCAACAGAAGCCCGCCGCACTTCGGCACACCACTTGCATGTAGCCAGGAAGCAATCCAATGGAGCTTCCCAGTGGCCGCAGCCGCCGACAAAACCAAGAAATCCGCCGACAAGGACAAGGCCGCCAAGCCGCGCAGCCCGCTCCTGATCACGGCCCTCATTGCCGTGGTGGCCGCTGGCGCCGCCGGTGGCGGCGTCTGGTATTTCACCCAGTCCCATGACGACAAGGCCCCGGCCAAAGCCGAAAAGGCCAAGTCCGCCGTGCCCGCGCCTGCCCAGTACTTCGGCCTCGAACCCCCGTTCGTCGTCAACCTCAGCAGCAGCTTCGACGGCCCCCGCTACCTCCAGGTCGAAGTCCAGCTCATGACCCGCGACCCCGCCGCCCTCGAAGCCATCAAGCTTCACGCACCGGCCATCCGCGCCAAGCTGCTCATGCTCTTCTCCCAGGTCGAACCCGCCCAGATCGCCGACCGTGCCGGCAAGGAAAAGCTCCAGGCCGACTCCCTCGCCGAAGTCCAGAAGCTCCTCAAGGCCGAAACCGGCAACAAGGGCGCCGACGAACTGCTGTTCACCAGCTTCGTCACCCAGTAAGGGCGCCCCATGAACGACCTGCTCTCCCAGGATGAAATCGACGCCCTGCTGCATGGCGTCGACTCCGGTGCCGTCGAAACCGAAGTCGACACCATTGCCCCCGGCGAAGCCCGCAACTACGACTTCGCCAGCCAGGACCGCATCATCCGCGGCCGCATGCCGACCCTCGAAATGGTCAACGAGCGCTTCGCCCGGCTCTGGCGCATCGGCCTGTTCAACCTCATCCGTCGTTCCGCCGAACTTTCCGTGCGTGGCATTGAACTGATCAAGTTCAACGACTACATGCACTCCCTCTACGTCCCCACCAACCTCAACCTCATCCGCTTCAAGCCCCTGCGCGGCACCGGCCTGATCGTCTTCGAACCCACCCTCGTCTTCGCCATCGTCGACAACTTCTTCGGTGGCGACGGCCGCTACCCCACCCGCATCGAAGGTCGCGAATTCACCGCCACCGAAATGCGCGTCATCCATCTCCTGCTCAAGCAGACCTTCGCCGACCTCCGCGAAGCCTGGGCCCCGGTGATGGATGTCGACTTCGAATACATCAACTCCGAGATCAACCCCCACTTCGCCAACATCGTCACCCCCCGCGAATACGTCGTCGTCTGCCGACTGCATGTCGAGCTTGACGGCGGTGGCGGCGACATCCACGTCACCCTCCCGTATTCCATGCTCGAACCGATCCGCGAACTGCTCGATGCCGGCATCCAGAGCGACCGCAACGATCGTGACGAAAGCTGGGGCACCATGCTGCGCGAACAGCTCAACGTCGCCGAAGTCACCCTCTCCAGCGTCCTCGCCACCAAGCACATGAGCCTGCGCGACCTCACCCGGCTCAAGATCGGCGACGTCCTGCCCATCGACCTGCCCAACCAGGTTCCCGTCTGCGTCGAGAACATCCCCGTCTTCACCGGCCAGTTCGGCGTCGCCAACGGCATGAACGCAGTAAAGATCACCGCTACCCACCCGCCGGGCACCCGCCCCCGCGTACCCGTCATCCAGGAAGACCCGCAATGAACGACATCGACACCCACGAACCGGCACCGGCGCAGTTCACCACCCTGCATTCCGACGACGCCGACGGCGGTCCCGACCTGAACCTCGACGTCATCCTCGACGTCCCGGTCACCCTGTCGCTCGAAGTCGGCCGCGCCCGCCTCCCCATCCGCAACCTGCTCCAGCTCAACCAGGGCTCCGTCGTCGAACTCGAACGCGGCGCCGGCGAATCGCTCGACGTCTTCGTCAACGGCACCCTCATCGCCCACGGCGAAGTCGTCGTCATCAACGACCGTTTCGGCGTCCGCCTGACCGACGTCGTCAGCCCCAGCGAACGGATCCGGAGACTGCGTTGATCGCCCTGGCACTCATCGCCGCCGGCGCGCAGGCGACCAAGGTCGGCCAGCACGCCGCCGCCGCGCCCAGCATGTTCGGCGCCGTGTTCGCCCTGCTGGCCGTGCTCGCCCTGATCGTCGGCCTCGGCTGGCTGCTCAAGCGCATGCCCGGCAGCGGCTTCAAGCCCGCCGAAGGCCTGCGCGTGGTCGCCAGCCTCAACGTGGGTGCCAAGGAACGCGTCGTCGTCGTCGACGTCAACGGTGAACAGCTGCTGCTCGGCGTCACCGCCGGCGGCATCAACACCCTGCACCGCCTGCCCGAACCCCTGCCCACCCCGGAACCGGCGCGCCTGCCGGATTTCAAGAACCTGCCCAATTTCGCCCAGCTCCTGCAACAGCGGCTGCGCAAGGACACATGATCATGCGTGGCCCCCAAGCTTCCTGGACCCGTTACCTGCCGCTGCTGTTCGCCCTGCTGCTGTGCGCGTTGCCCGCGCTGGCCATGGCTGCGCCCGCTGCCCCCGCCATGCCCAGCCTGCCCGACGTGAACGTCGGCAAGATCGGTGGCGCCCCGGTCAGCCTGCCGCTGCAGACCCTGCTGCTGATGACCGCGATCACCCTGATCCCGTCCATGCTGCTGGTGCTCACCGCCTTCACCCGCATCATCATCGTGCTCGGCCTGCTGCGCCAGGCCCTGGGTACCGGCCAGACCCCCTCCAACCAGGTCCTGCTCGGCCTGGCCCTGTTCCTCACCGCCATGGTCATGCTGCCCGTCTGGCAGAAGGCCTGGGGCACCGGCATGGCGCCCTACCTCAACGGCGAGATCGACTTCCAGACCGCCTGGACCCTCACCACCCAGCCGCTGCGCGCCTTCATGCTGGCCCAGATCCGCGAGACCGACCTGATGACCTTCGCCGGCATGGCCGGGCACGGCACCTACGCCAGCCCCGACGCCATTCCGTTCCCGGTACTGGTCGCCTCGTTCGTCACCAGCGAACTGAAGACCGCCTTCGAAATCGGCTTCCTCATCTTCATCCCGTTCGTCATCATCGACCTGGTCGTCGCCAGCGTGCTGATGTCCATGGGCATGATGATGCTCTCGCCGATGCTGGTCTCGGCGCCGTTCAAGATCCTGCTGTTCGTCCTCGTCGACGGCTGGGTCCTGGTGGTCGGCACGCTTGCCGCCAGCTTCAACGCGGTCTGAGGCGCTGATATGACCCCCGAACTTGCCCTGACCGAACTGCGCGGTGGCCTGATCACCGTGCTCTGGGTGGCCGGCCCGCTGCTGCTCACCGTGCTCATCGTCGGCGTCGTGGTCGGCGTCGTCCAGGCCGCCACCCAGCTCAACGAACCCACCATCGCCTTCGTCGCCAAGGCCGCCGCGCTGACCGCCGTGTTATTCGCGCTCGGCAGCCTGCTGATCGGCCACCTGGTCGAGTACACCGTCCTGCTGTTCCAGCGCATACCGCACCTGATCGGATAGCACCGCGATGGATTCGGCAACCCAGATGGCCGCCGACGGGCTCAACGCCTTCGGCATGATCGGCACCGTGCTGTGGACCATGCTGCGTATCGGCGCCATGATCATGGCGATGCCGCTGGTCGGCAGCCGCGCCGTCCCCGCCCGCGTGCGCGTCATGCTCTCCGGCGCCCTCGCCATCGCGCTCTCGCCGATGCTGCCGCCGGTGCCGGCGTGGACCGGGTTCGACGCCGCCACCGTACTCAGCATCGCCCGCGAACTGGCCATCGGCGTGTCCATCGGCTTCCTGCTGCGGCTGGTGTTCGAAGCCGGCGCCATGGCCGGCGAACTGGTCTCCCAGGGTACCGGCCTGGCCTTCGCACAGATGAGCGACCCCATGCGCGGCGGCACCTCCGGCGTGATCGGCCAGTGGTTCTACCTGTTGTTCGGCCTGCTGTTCTTCACCGCCAACGGTCATCTCGCACTGATCTCGCTGCTGATGGACAGCTACAAAGCCGTGCCCATCGGCACCTCGCTGCCCGACATCGACGCCTTCCTGAACGTGGCGCCGATGTTCCTGCTGCAGGTGCTGCGCGGCGCGCTCACCCTCGCCCTGCCGCTCACCGTGGCCATGCTCGCCATCAACCTGGCCTTCGGCGTGCTCTCCAAGGCCGCGCCGGCGCTGAACCCGATCCAGTTGGGCCTGCCGGTCGCGCTGCTGCTCGGCCTGTTCCTGCTGACCGTGCTGGCCGGTGAAATGGGGCCGCCGGTACAACGCCTTTTCGACGCTGCCTTCCAGGCGGCCGACAGCGTCACCCACTGATTTCGGGCGCGGTGACATACCGTTGAGTATGTGAAAAACGTCATCTTCGTGTGATTTCCACATGAAATTTGGCCGTTTTTGCGCTTGCTTTCGCCCCCACCCCTGTCGTCTCATGCGCCTACGGCAGGGGGAACGTGCCGGAGCAGCCGGCATCGCCATGCCCGCGTGCTGGTCAGTGCAGTCTGCTGCGTACGCCAGGGAGGAGTCAGCATGCTTATCGGCAGTTACACCCCGTGGTTGGTCGTAGTCTCGCTCCTGGTTGCCATCCTCGCGTCATTCACCGCGCTGGACATGGCCAACCGCGTTACCACCGCGCCTTCTCCGCGCATCAGCGTGCTGTGGCTGTTCGGCGGCGGTTGCGCCATGGGCCTGGGCATCTGGTCGATGCATTTCATCGGCATGCTGGCCTTCCGTCTGCCGATTCCCCTCGGGTATGACCTCGGCCTGACCGCTGCCTCACTGCTGGCCGCCATCGCATCGTCGATCTTCGCCCTCTGGCTGGTTTCGCGCCCGACCCTGCCGCATTCGCGGCTGGCATTGGGCGGGCTGCTGATGGGCTGCGGCATCGCCAGCATGCATTACATCGGCATGTCGGCGATGTTGATGCGGCCCGGCATCGAGTATCACAGTGGCTGGTTCATCCTCTCGGTGATGGTCGCGGTCGCCGCGTCGTGGGTGGCGCTGTTCGTCGCGTTCCGCCTGCGCCACAACGACACCCGCCTGCATCACCGGATCGTGCCCGCCGTGCTGCTCGGCGTGGCCATCGTCGGCATGCACTACACCGGCATGGCCGCCGCGCAGTTCCCGGCCAACAGCGTGTGTGGCGCCGCCGCCGGTGACGGCCTGCAGACCCAGTGGCTGGGTGCGCTGGTGATGGTGCTGACCATCGGCATCCTGGCCGTGGTGCTGCTGGTGTCCTGGCTGGACCAGCGCCAGCAGGCGCAGCTGCTGCGCCTGCGCAACCAGCGCCTGCGCAGCTCGCTGGACGACGCCGAAGCCGAACTCAGCCAGGCTGCCCTGCACGACCCACTCACCCACCTGCCCAACCGCCTGCTGCTGCAGCAGCGCATCGACCAGGCGCTGGTCGACGCCGAGCTGCGCGGTGGCCGCTTCGCGGTGATGTTCATGGACCTGGACGGCTTCAAACAGGTCAACGACGCCTATGGCCACCAGACCGGCGACTCGCTGTTGGTCGCGGTGGCCGCACGCACCCGCCAGCTGCTGCGCCCCACCGACGTGCTGGCGCGCCTGGGTGGCGACGAATTCGTGCTGGTGGTCGGCATTGAAAACGACGAAGACGTGGCCACCGTGGCCAACCGCATCATCCAGGCGATCGGCAAGGGCAACCTGGTACCCGGCCATGAGCTGCAGATCACCGCCAGCATCGGCATCGCGATCTGCCCCGACCACGCCGCCACCGAACGCCAGCTGATGGGCTACGCCGACGCGGCGATGTACCAGGCCAAGGAAGCGGGCCGCAACGCCTACGTGGTGTTTGCCGAGTGGATGAGCGACAGCGCCGAACAGCAGTTCCGGCTGCTGGCCGACCTGCGCCGCGCCATCGAACTGAACCAGCTGTTCCTGCAGTACCAGCCCAAGGTACGCGTCAGCACCCATCAGGTCAGCGGTGCAGAGGCGTTGATCCGCTGGCAGCACCCCGAACAGGGGCTGATTCCGCCGGACCGGTTCATCCGGCTGGCCGAGCGCAGCGGCGTGATCAACGACATCGGCCGCTGGGCATTGAATGAAGCCTGCCGGCAGCTTCGGCGCTGGCACGACGCCGGGCACGACACCTGGTCGGTGTCGGTGAACCTTTCCCCGATCCAGTTCGGTTCCCCTCACCTGCTGCAGGAAGTGAGCGACGCGCTGGAGATCCATCGGGTGGAACCGCGCCGGCTGGTCCTGGAGATTACCGAAAGCGCGGTGATGCGCGACACCGAGACCAGCCTGCGCCTGCTGCAGTCGCTGGCGCGGCTGGGCGTGGGCATTTCCATCGACGACTTCGGCACCGGTTACTCCAGCCTGCTGTACCTCAAGCGCCTGCCAGCCACCGAGATCAAGATCGACCACGCGTTCGTGCGCGATCTTGAGAACAGTTCCGAAGACGTAGTCATCGTTTCGGCCATCGTGGCGCTCGGCCACGCGCTGGACATGGACATCGTCGCCGAAGGCGTGGAAACCGCCGGCCAGCGCGCCTACCTGGAACGGCTGGGCTGTGATTTCCTGCAGGGCTACCTGCTCGGCCGCCCGGTCGACCCGGAGCGCTTCATGCAGCTGCACGACCTGCCGCGACCGCGCATGGTGGTCGCATCGGAACTGCAGGCCAGCCAAGGCGGGCATTTCCTGGACTGAGGGCGCAGCCACGCAGGGCGTGGCTCTACCCGGCCGCGCCGATCTGCGGCGTGACACCGGCGTTGGACGCTGCTTTGGACTGTGCTTTGGCCTTGGTAGGGTCGCATCCCAATCGACTGCACGTAAATTGCCCGCGTTCGGTTGGGCATGACCTTTGGACGGAAACGGCTCTTGCCGTTCGATGGTCATGCGTTACAG
The DNA here is from genome assembly GCF_002893095.1 of Stenotrophomonas sp. VV52. GTDB lineage: Bacteria > Pseudomonadota > Gammaproteobacteria > Xanthomonadales > Xanthomonadaceae > Stenotrophomonas > Stenotrophomonas aracearum. The sequence continues at coordinate 23,739 of NZ_PKQQ01000003.1, forward strand.
AACGTGGAACCGTTCCGTGCGGTCGTCTGGAGACCGACCCTACCGGTGCGCGCCGCCTCCGACCATGCTTCCGAACGGAACGGTTCTTGCACTACCCCGGGTGACCCCTCCGGTACCCCCTCCCGATGTCCGAAGAACAAGCCGGCGAAAAGACCGAACAACCTACCGAAAAACGCCTGCGCGATGCCCGTGAAGAGGGCAACATCCCGCGTTCGCGCGAACTGGCGACGGCCGCCGTGTTCGGCGCCTCGGTGCTGGCGCTGATGGCGTTTTCCGGGAGTATGGCGGCCGGCGGCAAGGCCTGGATGAAGTCCGCGCTCAGCCCGGAGGCCGGCCTTCGCTTCGAACCCAACGGCCTGTTCAGCCACTTCGGCCACCTGTTCCTGCAGCTGATGCTGGCGATGTGGCCGTTGCTGCTGATCTGCCTGCTGGCCAGTTTCCTGGCGCCGGTGGCGATGGGCGGGCTGCGCTGGTCGAACAAGTCGCTGATGCCCCAGTTCAACCGGCTCAGCCCGATGGCCGGCATGAAGCGCCTGTACGGCGCCGAGGCCATCGCCGAGTTCATCAAGTCGCTGCTGCGCATCCTGTTCGTCGGCGCTGCCGCCGGGCTGGTGGTCTGGCACGGGATCCGCCCGCTGCGCGACCTGGTCCACCAGCCGCTGGAAGCGGCCATCGTCAACGGCCTGGGCTTCACCCTGAAGCTGATGCTGGCCACCGGTGGCGCCATGATGCTGCTGGCTGCCATCGACGCCCCGTACCAGCGCTGGAACTGGATGCGCAAGCTGAAGATGACCCGTGAAGAGCTGCGCCGGGAAATGAAGGAAAGCGAGGGCAGCCCGGAAGTGAAGGGCCGCATCCGGCAGATGCAGCAGCAGCTGGCCAACCGCCGGATGATGGAAGCGGTGCCCACCGCCGACGTGGTCGTGGTCAACCCGACCCACTATGCCGTCGCCCTCAAATACGACGGCGGCAGGATGGGCGCCCCCACCGTGGTGGCCCTGGGCGTGGACGAAACCGCCCTGCGCATCCGTGAAGTGGCCGACGGCAACAAGGTCGCCATCGTCTCGGCCCCGCCTTTGGCACGCGCCTTGTATCGGGAAGGTCAACTTGGAAAGGAAATTCCCGTGAGACTGTATTCGGCCGTCGCCCAGGTGCTGTCCTACGTCTACCAGCTGCGCACCTGGCGGGGCGGGCCGATGCCGGCCGCGCCCAGCATCGACGTGGATGAGTTCGGCAAGGGAGGCCGCCCGTGAGCGCCCAGCCCGCTGGCATGAACACCCGCCGCGCCCTGGACATGATCCGCCAGGGCCTGGGCGCCCCGCTGATCGTGCTGGCCCTGCTGGCCATGGTCGTGGTGCCGCTAGCCGCGCCGGTGCTGGACGCGCTGTTCACCTTCAACATCGCCATCTCGCTGATGGTGCTGCTGGCGGTGGTGTACGTGAAGCGCCCGCTGGACTTCACCATCTTCCCGATCGTGCTGCTGATCACCACCATGCTGCGGCTGGCGCTGAACGTGGCCTCCACCCGCGTGATCCTGCTCAACGGCCAGAACGGCCACGACGCGGCCGGCAAGGTGATTGCCGCGTTCGGCGAATTCGTGATCGGCGGCAACTACGCGGTCGGCATCGTGGTCTTCGCGATCCTGACCATCATCAACTTCGTGGTCATCACCAAGGGCGCCGGGCGCGTCTCCGAAGTGACCGCGCGCTTCATCCTCGACGCCATGCCCGGCAAGCAGATGGCGATCGACGCCGACCTCAACGCCGGTTTGCTGACGCGCGAGGAAGCCAAGGTCCGTCGTGAAGAAGTCCGCGAGGAAGCCGACTTTTACGGCGCGATGGACGGTGCCAGCAAGTTCATCCGCGGCGACGCCATCGCCGGCATCCTGATCCTGTTCATCAACATGCTCGGCGGCCTGGCCGTGGGCGTGCTCCAGCACGGCATGCCGTTCGGCCAAGCCGCAGCCACCTACACCCTGCTCTCCATCGGTGACGGCCTGGTGGCGCAGCTGCCGGCCCTGCTGGTGTCCTCGGCGGTGGCGATGCTGGTCACCCGCGCCTCGCGCTCGCAGGACATGGCCCAGGCCATGATGGGCCAGGTGTTCGGCCAGCACCGTGCGCTGACCATTGCCGCCGCGATCCTCGGCCTGGTCGGCCTGGTCCCGGGCATGCCCAACGTCGCCTTCTTGACGCTGGCCGCCATCCTCGGCTTCATCGCCTGGAAGCTGTGGAAGAAGAGCCAGGTCGCCGAGCAGGCCGCCGCTGCGCCGGCGTCCGGCCCGACCACCGCGCTCGGCCTGCCGGCCGGCACGCCCTCGCCCACCGCCGAACTCACCTGGGACGAACTGCGCCCGGTCGATCCGCTCGGCCTGGAAGTGGGCTACCGCCTGATCCCGCTGGTGGACAAGAACCAGGGCGGCGAACTGATGGCGCGGATCAAGGGCGTGCGCCGCAAGCTCACCCATGACATCGGCTTCCTGATTCCCTCGGTGCACATCCGCGACAACCTGGAACTGGGCGCCACCGCCTACCGCCTGCTGATCCACGGCGTGCCGGTGGCCACCGCAGAGATCCATCCGGACCGCGAACTCGCGCTGGACCCGGGCAGCGCGCTCGGCGCACTGGAAGGCATCGCCGGCAAGGACCCCGCGTTCGGCCTGGATGCCACCTGGATCCAGCCGCATCAGCGCGCCCACGCCGAATCGATGGGCTACACCGTGGTCGACCCGGCCACCGTGGTCGCCACCCATCTCTCGCACCTGATCCGCGAGCACGCACCGGAACTGCTGGGCCACGAGGAAGTACAGCAGCTGCTGGCCAACCTGGCCAAGAGCGCGCCCAAGCTGGTCGAAGACCTCACCCCCAAGGCGCTGCCGCTGTCGGTGGTGGTGCGGGTGCTGCAGAACCTGCTGATCGAGCGCATCCCGGTGCGCCAGCTGCGCAAGATCGCCGAGTCGCTGGTGGAAAACGCACCGCTCAGCCAGGACCCGGGCGTGCTCACCGCCGCCGTGCGCAACGCGCTGGGCCGTTTCATCGTGCAGGAGATCGCCGGCATGTCGGCGGAGCTGCCGGTGTTCACCCTCAACCCGCAATTGGAACGTGTCTTGCAGGAGTCCACACAGGGCAACGGCGCAGCGCTGGAACCCGGACTCGCCGAGCGACTGCACCAGAGCCTGGCCGAATGTGTCGGCAAGCAGGAAGCGAAAAACGAGCCCGCGGTGGTGTTGGTGCCCGGTCCGGTACGTGCCGCGCTGGCACGGCTGGTACGCCACAGCGTTCCGTCGCTGTCCGTGCTGGCCTACAGCGAGGTGCCGGAAGACAAGCGCTTGAAGCTGGTCGGCACGATCAGCTGAGCCGGAACTCCGACAGCAACGCGTCAGAAAACAGACACACCCATTTCGCCATCACCGCAGCAGGACAAGAAGGGAACCCCGGACCGTGCAGACCACCGACAACCAGAGCCTCCCTTCCGCCCCCCAGCCCCAGACTCCGTCCCGGTACCACAGCATGAAAATCAAACGCTTCGTCGCTCCCGATATGCGCTCGGCCATGAACCTGGTGCGCAAGGAACACGGTCCCGATGCGGTGATCCTGTCCAATCGCCGGATCGAGGAAGGCGTGGAGATCGTGGCCGCGGCGAACTATGACGAAGGCGCGGTGCAGCGCGCACTGGAAGCCGCCCGCAAGGACGTCGCCCCGCCGCCGCCGGCCCCGCGCCCGCGCAACGCCGCCGACGCGGTGATCGCCGCCGTCACCCGCCGCAAGGCACCGGTGGCCGCGCCGGAACCGGTGGCCGCCACCACCTCGGCCGTCGCCGCGCTGGCCCGCGCCGCCGTCGGCGCCACCGGCCGCACCCTGGACACCGCCAACGAAATCGTGCCGCCGCCGGGCAGCCCCGGTTTCGCCGCGACCCTGGCCCGCGCTGCCGTCGCACCGGGCCGCACCCTGGACGCGTTGCCGGAACAGATCTTCGCTCCGTTCAATGTAGAGCAGGCCGCCGCCCACGCTGCCAACCCGGCAACCCCCTACGCTGCCCAATCCGACATAGCGCCGGGCTCTGCCCGGCCAGTGATCGAAGACGCACCGTCTCCGACCCGCGCGACCACCCCGGCCCCGTCCAACCGCGCCCGCTTCATCATCGACCCGCCGCAGGACGACGCCCCGCTGTTCGAAATGCACGCCCCGCCCGGCCGCAGCCTGCCGCCGCAGCTGCCGCAGATGCCCGCGCAGCAGATGCAGCGCGCCGCGTTCGACGCACCGATCGCCCCGCTGTGGGAAACCGTCCCGGTGGTCCCGGCAGCGGCCACCGCGCGCCTGGACATCGATGACTCCGCCGTATTCGTGCCGCCCGCTCCGATGGCGATGATCGAGACCGCTGCGCCGGTCGCTCCGGTCGCTCCGGTCGCCCCGGTGGCGGCGATGATGATCGCCCCGCCGGCGCTGCCGGCCATGCAGGCCGCCAACGAACCGACGGCGCTGGCCGAGATCGCCGAAGCGGAGCGGGCGCCTGCCCCGGAACCGGTTGCCGCCGCGCCGGCCGCCGCACCCGCCCCGGTCACCCTGGTCCGCGACGACGAGGAACTGCGCCAGCTGCGCCATGAAGTGGCCGGCATGCGCCACGTGATCGAGCGCGAAATGAACCGCTTCACCGACGAACGCCTGCGCGGCTCGCCGGTGCGTGCCGCCGCGCTCGACCTGATGGACGAATACGGCTTCGACGCCGGCATCTGCCGCGACGTCGCCCTGCAGATCCCGCTGGACACCGAAGCCCATCGTGGCCGCGGGCTGATGCTGGGCCTGCTCTCGAAGAAGCTGCCGATCGCCCCGGTCGACCCGCTCGAAGCCGGCGGCGTGATCGCCCTGGTCGGTCCCACCGGTGCCGGCAAGACCACCACCATCGCCAAGCTGGCCTCGCGCTTCGCCGAAGCGCATGCCGCCCGCGACGTGGCCCTGGTCACCACCGACACCGCCCGCATCGGCGCCCGCGAACAGCTGTACGGCTTCGGCCGCCAGCTCGGCATCGCGGTGCACGAAGCCAACAGCGGCAGCGACCTGGCCCAGCTGCTGGAGCGCCTGAAGGACTACAAGCTGGTGCTGATCGACACCGCCGGGCTGGGCCCGCGCGACCGCGCCCTGGCCGCCCAGCTGCAGTGGCTGCGCGCGTCCGAGCAGATCCGCACCCTGCTGGTGCTGCCGGCCAACACCAGCTTCGGCGACATGGACGAAGTGGTGCGCCGCTTCAGCGCCGCCAACCCGCAGGGCGTGGTGCTGAGCAAGCTGGACGAGACCGGCCGCTTCGGCACCGCCCTGTCGGTGGCGGTCGACCACCGCCTGCCGATCACCTGGGTCACCGACGGCCAGGACGTTCCCGAAGACCTGCACCGGGCCAGTGCCGCCAATCTTGTACTTCGCCTTGAAGATTTGCGCCGCGCGGCCGATATGCCCTGCAACCCGGAGTTGAACCATGCCGTCGCGTGAGTACGAAAACCTGACCAGGACCTTCCCGCTGTCGGCTACCCGCAGCCAGCCGCTGGGCCCGGTACGCACCATCGCCGTCACCGGCGGCAAGGGCGGCGTGGGCAAGACCAATGTCTCGGCCAACCTGGCCGTGGCGCTGGCCGGCATGGGCAAGCGCACGCTGCTGCTGGACGCCGACCTGGGCCTGGCCAACATCGACGTGATCCTGGGCCTGCAGCCCAAGCTGACCCTGGCCGACCTGGTCGCCGGGCGCTGCACGCTGGAAGAAGTGATCCTGGAAGGCCCCAACGGCGTGCTGGTGGTCCCGGCCGCGTCCGGGCGCCGGCACATGGCCGAACTGCAGCCGGCCGAGTACGTGGGCCTGGTCAATGTGTTCTCCGAACTGGAACGCGAACTGGACTTCATGGTGGTGGACACCGCCGCCGGCATCACCGACGGCGTGCTGACCTTCTGCCAGGCCGCGCAGGACACCGTGGTGGTGGTCTGCGATGAACCGGCGTCGATCACCGACGCTTACGCACTGATCAAGGTGCTCTCGCGCGAGCGCGGCGTGGACCGCATCCAGGTCGTGGCCAACATGGTGCGCGACCCCAACGAAGGCCGCGTGCTGTACGAAAAGCTGAGCCGGGTCTGCGAGAAGTTCCTGGCCGACGTTTCGCTCAACTACCTGGGCTGCGTGCCGCAGGACGACTGGCTGCGCCTGTCGGTGCAGCGCCAGCAGCCGGTGGTGAAGGCCTACCCGTCCAGCCCGGCCGCGCAGGCGATCGCCGAGATCGCCCGCCGCACCGCGCGCTGGCAGGCCCCCACCGAACCGCGCGGCGGCGTCGAGTTCTTCCTCGAACGCATCCTCAAGCAGCGCGGGGTGGCCGCATGAAAGGCGCCGCACAATACAAGGAGGTGCAACGCGCCGCCGCCAACGAGTGCATTGCCCAGCACTCGGACCTGGTCCGGCGCATTGCCCACCACCTGGCCGCGCGCCTGCCGGCCAGCGTTGAAGTGGACGACCTGATCCAGGCCGGCATGATAGGCCTGATCGAGGCGTCGCGCAGCTACGACGCCGACCAGGGCGCCTCGTTCGAAACCTACGCCTCGATCCGCATCCGCGGTTCGATGATCGACGAGATCCGCCGCGGCGACTGGGTACCGCGCTCGGTGCACCGCCGTGCGCGCGACGCCGCCTCCACCATCCGCCGCCTGGAGCAGAGCACCGGCCGCGCCGCCAGCGCCACCGAAGTGGCCGCCGCGATGGACATGCCGCTGCCCGACTACCTTCGCCTGATGGAAGACGCCGCGCGCGGCCAGGTGCTGAGCCTGGAGTCGCGGATCGAAGACCAGGGCGAGCTGGACACCGTGGCCCAGGGCGGCCCGACCCCGCAGCAGGTGCTGGAGCGCGGCGAATTCGGCCGCGAGCTGGGCAACGCGATCGGCCTGCTGCCCGAACGCGAACAGCTGGTGCTGTCGCTGTACTACGAGCAGGAACTGAACCTGAAAGAGATCGGCGCAGTGCTCGGGGTCAGCGAGTCGCGCGTCTGCCAGATCCATGGCCAGGCCGTGCTGCGCCTGCGTGGCCGATTGAAGATCTTCGAGGCGGCCGACGCCGGCCTCGAGAACAACTGAGACCGAGGAAACACCTTTGAACAAGAACATGCGCATCCTGATCGTCGACGACTTCTCGACCATGCGTCGTATCGTCAAGAACCTGCTGGGCGATCTGGGCTTCACCAATACGGCCGAAGCCGAGGACGGGCATGCCGCGCTGGCCCTGCTGCAGAGCCAGCCGTTCGATTTCGTGGTCACCGACTGGAACATGCCGGTGATGACCGGCATCGACCTGCTCAAGGCGATCCGCGCCGACGCCAAGCTCAAGACCCTGCCGGTATTGATGGTCACCGCCGAAGCCAAGCGCGAGCAGATCATCGAAGCCGCGCAGTCCGGCGTGAACGGCTACATCATCAAGCCGTTCACCGCACAGACCCTGGAAGAGAAGCTCGGCAAGATCTTCGAGCGCCTGGCGGCGAGCGCCTGATGGAAACCCTTCGCGACAAATCGGCGCTGGTGCAGCGCCTGCAGGACGCCCTTGCCGCGCTGGAAAGTGGCGACGAAGCGGGCTGGCGCCGGGAAATCGATGCGCTGGCCGCGCTGCGCACCCAGCCGATGATGGCCGGCCTGAACCGGCTGGCCCGCGAACTGGGCCAGGCGCTGGGCGAACTGCCCACCCTGCCCAGCGAAGCCGGCGAGCTGGACGACGCCTGTGCACGCCTGGACCACGTGGTGGCGATGACCGAACAGGCGACCCACCGCACCCTGGACCTGGCCGAAGAATGCCGGGCGCTGACCGAGCAGCTGCGCGCCAACGGGCTCAGCCCGGACCAGGACGTGCAGCTGGAGCGGATCCGTCACAACCTCACCGAGATCGCGCTCACCCAGAGCTACCAGGACCTCACCGGGCAGATCATCCGCCGCGTGGTCGGCATCGTGCGCCGCGTCCACGAAGGCTTCGGCGCACTCGGCCTGCCGCCGCCGGACGAGACCACCAGCAAGCGCGACAACGGCCTGGCCGGCCCCGCCGTGACCGGGTTGGACCGTCACCAGGTGTCGCAGGTCGACGCTGACGACCTGCTTTCCGATTTGGGACTTTGAAACCATGAGTGCTGTTCCAGACGACATTGCCGCCGACTTCATCCTCGAGGCCCAGGAAATCCTGGATCGCCTCGGCGAACAGCTGGTGTCGCTGGAGCAGTCGCCCCAGGACAGCGACCAGCTCAACGCGGTGTTCCGCGGCTTCCACACGCTCAAGGGCGGTGCCGGTTTCCTCGGCATCCAGGCGATGGTGGAACTGTGCCACGCCGCGGAAGAGACCCTGGGCATGGCCCGCTCCGGGCACGCGGTGCTGCAGGCGCATCACTTCGATGCCGGCCAGCAGTCGCTGGATTACCTGCAGTCGATGCTGGATTCGGTGTCGGCCGGTACCGAGCCGGGCTATGCCCCGCCGGAACTGATCGCGCAGTTCGACGTCAACGGTCCGGCAGTGCCGGCACCAGTGGCGGCCGCCGCGCCGGCCAACGGTGACCTGATCACCGACGACGAGTTCGAAGCGCTGCTGGACACCCTGCACGGTGGCGCCGCGCCGACCGCCGTGACGCCCACGAAAAAGGTCGATGACGGCCTGATCGGCGAAGACGAATTCGAAGCGCTGCTCGACCAGCTGCACGGTGGTGCTGCCCCCGGCGCAGTGCAGGCAGCCGTGCCTGCACCGGCGCCCGCGCCGCGTCCGGTCGCCGCGCCGGCACCGGCCAAGCCGGCCGCCAACAAGCCGGTGGCCGAAGCCGAGCACACCGTGCGCGTGGACACCAAGCGCCTGGATGCGATCGTCAACCTGATCGGCGAACTGGTGCTCTCGCGCAACCGGCTCAAGACCCTGCGCGCGCGCCTGCACGACGAAGAGCTGGACCGCGCGGTGTCGACCCTGGACATCGCCACCGCGCGCCTGCAGTCAGCGGTGATGCGCACCCGCATGCAGCCGGTCGGCAAGGTGTTCTCGCGCTTCCCAAAGGTGGCCCGCGACGTCGCCCGCAACCTGAAGAAGGAAGTGGAGCTGGAGCTTATCGGCGCGGAAACCGAGCTGGACCGCAACCTGGTCGAAGCGCTGGCCGACCCGCTGGTGCACCTGGTGCGCAACGCGATCGACCACGGCATCGAAATGCCCGAACTGCGCGAAGCGCAGGGCAAGACCCGCAGCGGCAACGTGCGGCTGTCGGCGCAGCAGGAAGGCGACTACGTCAGCATTGAAGTGCAGGACGACGGCGCCGGCATCGATCCCGAACGCCTGCGCGCCAAGGCCCGCGAAAAGGGCTTGATCGACCCCGAAGCGGCGGCCCGCCTGAGCAGCGAGGAATGCCTGCACCTGGTGTTCCTGCCTGGTTTCTCGACCAAGCAGGAAGTCACCGACATTTCCGGTCGTGGCGTCGGCATGGACGTGGTGCAGTCGCGCATCCGCGAGTTGAGCGGCCAGATCCAGATTCAGTCGGAACTGGGTCGCGGCAGCCGCTTCCTGATCCGGGTGCCGCTGACCCTGGCGATCCTGCCGACCCTGCTGGTGCAGGCCGGCGAAGACATCTACGCGCTGCCGCTGGCGCGCGTGATGGAAGTGTTGCATGCGCCCAACACCTCGCTGGGCTGGTTCGACGGCCGCGCGGTGCTGGATCGCAAGTCGCACACCCTGCCGCTGGTCGACCTGCGCCACTGGCTTGACGTCGAACCGGCTGCCTCGCCGCTGCTCACCATCGTGGTGCTGCAGGCCGGCGAAGCGCGTTTCGGCCTCGTGGTCGACCAGGTCCGCGGGCGCGAGGAAGTCGTCATCAAACCGTTGCCCAAGGCCCTACGCGGCCTGCGCGGCTACGCCGGCGCCACCCTGATCGGCGACGGCCGAATGTCGCTCATTCTGGACGTAGACGGTTTGCGCTGAACGGTCGCAGCCACGCAGGGCGTGGCTCTACCGCCGAACGTCCACCCCGGTGGTTGGGCCGAACGTCCAGCCCGGTGGTTCGGCCGAACGTCCACCCCGGTAGAGCCACGCCTTGCGTGGCTGAACCACCGACCAACCCAACACCGCCCCACCTCAAGTCCCCCTCACGCAAGCCGATATCGGACCAATGGACAGACTCAGCCTCATCGGACTTTTCCTCGCCCTGGCCTCCCTGGTCGGCGGCAGCATCCTCAAGGGTGCCGGGCTGGCGTCGCTGTGGTCTCCCGCTGCCTTCGTCATCGTCATCGTCGGCACCCTCGCCTCGATCCTGCTGCACACCTCCCCGGCCGTGTTCAAGCACGCCTTCAAGATCGTCAGCTGGATCATCCGCCCGCCGAGCACCGACCGCAGCGACCTGATCCGCCAGATCGTGGAGTGGAGCAACATCGCCCGCCGCCAGGGCCTGCTGGGCCTGGAAACCCAGGTCGAGGCCCAGGACGACCCGTTCCTGCGCAAGGGCCTGCAGCTGCTGGTCGACGGCGTCGAACCGGAAACCATCCGGCACATGCTGGAGATCGAACTGAGCAGCCAGGAAAGCCGCGACCTCGCCGCCTCCAAGGTATTCGAAGGCATGGGCATCTACGCGCCCACCCTGGGCATCATCGGCGCCGTGCTCGGCCTGATCGCGGTAATGAAGAACCTCGCGGACCCGAGCAAGCTCGGCCACGGCATCGCCGCCGCGTTCACCGCCACCATCTACGGCATCGCCTCGGCCAACCTGCTGTTCCTGCCGGTCTCGGCCAAGCTCAAGAGCGTGATCCACCACAACAGCCGCGACCGCGAGATGATCATCGAAGGCCTGATTTCGATCGCGCAGGGCGAGAACCCGCGCAACATCGAAACCAACCTGTCCGGGTTCCTGCACTGAGATGGCCCGGCGCAAGGCCCACGAAGAGCATGCCAACCATGAGGCCTGGGCGATTCCCTACGCCGACCTCATGACGCTGCTGCTTGCCTTCTTCGTGGTGATGTACGCGATCTCCTCGCTCAACGAGGGCAAGTACCGGGTCATGGCCGACGCCCTGACCACCGCGTTCGGCGGCGCGCCGCGCACCATCAATCCGGTCCAGGTCGGCAACCAGCAGGTCCAGGGCGGCGGCTGGGACAGCCCCTCGGTGATCAAGGCCGGCAACCGGATCGGTTCGTCCGCGCCCTCGCCCAGCAATGATCCGACGCTGCTGCCGGCGATGGCCTCGCAGATGCGCATGCCGGTCTCGGTGCACAACCAGGAACAGCTGCAGCGCGCCGAGCGCCAGCTCAACGGCATCGCCGACCGCCTCACCGCCACGCTGGCGCCGCTGATCGACCGCGGCATGATCACCGTGCGCCGCACCGAGCTGTGGATCGAAGTGGAGATCAACAGCGACATCCTGTTCACCACCGGCTCGGCCACGCTCGACGTGCACGCGCGCGACACCCTCTCTTCGCTGGCCCAGGTGCTGCACGACGCCCCCAACGGCGTGCGCGTGGAAGGCCATACCGACGACGTGCCGATCGCCACCGCGCTGTTCCCCTCCAACTGGGAACTCTCGGCCGCGCGCGCGGCCAGCGTGGTGCACCTGTTCGCCGACCAGGGCGTGCAGCCGGCGCGGCTGGCGATGGTCGGCTATGGCCAGTTCCGCCCGCGCGAGGACAACGCCAGCGCGCAGGGCCGCAACCGCAACCGCCGGGTGAATGTGATCATCCTCGCCGACACCGCGCAGGGCGTGGACCCGCTGGGCCCGCAGCTCACCGCCGACGCAGCGCCCGCCACCGCACCGGCACCCGCACCGGAGCCGCCGGCGCTTTCCCCTGTTTCCCCCCTCGCCCCGGTGCAGCTGCCACCGGTGCCGGCCGGCAGCCGTGTTGGCGCCGCCGTTCCCCCCGCAATGAAGGAGTGAACCGATGCGTATCTGGGCAATCGCCAACCAGAAGGGCGGCGTGGGCAAGACCACCACGACCCTCGCGCTGGGCCGCGGCCTGGCCACGCTGGGCCACCGCGTGCTGCTGATCGACCTGGATCCGCATTCGTCGCTGACCCGCGCGTTCAACGTGCCGCTGGACCCGCCGCCGGCCGGCGTGCTGGAACTGTTCGGCACCCCGCCTGCTGAACTCAGCGCCCTGGCCCACGCCAGCACGGTGCCGGGCCTGGATTACATCTGCGCGCAGGCCGCGCTGGCCACGCTGGAGCGCCGCAGCGCGAACCAGCCCGGGCTGGGCCTGGCCCTGCAGAACGCGATGACCCGCCACCAGGGCCAGCATGACTACATCCTGCTCGACTGCGCGCCGACCCTGGGCCTGCTGATGATCAACGCGCTGGCCGCCGCCGACCGCCTGATCATCCCGACCCAGGCCGAACCGCTGGCCCTGCACGGCCTGGACGGCATGGTCCGCACCGGTGAGATGGTCGAGCGCTCGCGCCGCCGCCCGCTGCCGATGTCGATCCTGCCGACCCTGTTCGACCGCCGCACCCGCGCCGGCAACGAAACCCTCAAGCAGATGCAGGACCGCCACGGCCAGCGCGTGTGGGAAGACGCGATCCCGGTCGACACCCGCATCTCCAACGCCGCCGGCCTGACCCTGCCGCTGACCTCGGACGACTACCCCGGCCGCGGCCTGCTGGCGTACCGCCGCGCGCTGGAATGGATCCTGGCCGACGACGCGCAGCAGATGGAGCGCGCGGCATGAATACCGTGGGCGTGCTCGACGACTATCTGGAAGAACTGCTGGGCGACGCGGTCCCGACCGCGAGCATCGCCGTGGTCGATGTGGCCGAAGCCGCAGGCGTGGCCGAAGCAATCCGCGCGGAGTTCGCCGCGGAGCCTGCGTTCGAGACCCCGACGTCGCCCGGCGCACCCGCGAACCTCGCCTTGCTCGAAGAATTGCTGAACGATCCGGCGCTTGGCCCGGTAGCCGCTCCCGCTGCCCCTGCCTTCGATACGCCGACCTCGCCCGGCGCACCCGCCAACCTTGCGCTGCTCGACGAGCTGCTCAACGATCCCGCGTTGGGCCCTGTTGCAGACGCATCGCGTCCGAGCTGGGACGATCTGCCCGAAGAAGCGCTCCACGACAGCGTGCCTGCCGTTGCAGCAACGCCTGCCGTTGCGCCTGCTGCTCCGCCTGCACCGCCCCGCGCTGTCGCACCTGTTGCTGCACCCGTTGCAGCACCTGTTGCACGCGCCGTCCCCGCGCCCGCCCCGCAACCGGTCGCCCGCGCCGCCGCACCGGCGCCGTTTGCACCGACCGGCCGCCCGAACAGCTGGCAGGAACTGCAGGCCCAGGCCCGCAACCCCGCCTCCAGCCCTCGTGGCGACCGCCGCGCCAGCGAGCGCACCTCGCGCTGGCTGCGCCTGCGCTGCGGCGCCCAGGCCTATGCCCTCGAACTGCTGAAGGTGCAGGAAGTCGTGTTGCCGGTTCCGCTTCTGCCGCTGCGCGGCACCCCGTCGGCCATGCTCGGCATCATGAACCTGCGCGGCCAGGTGGTGCCGGTGATGGACCTGGGCATCCACCTGGGTGCCGGTCCGGCCCAGGACGACGCCAACACCCGCATCGTGGTGCTGGAGGAAAACGGCGAAACCATGGGCCTGCGCGTCTCGGCCGTGGAAGACGTCGCCAACCTGACCGATTCGCAGATCGAACCGCCGGACACTGCGCGCATCTGCCAGATTTCCAACGACCTGTTCCGCGGCGTCGCCCGGGTCACCGCCCAGCCGATGATCCTGCTGGACGCCACGCAGCTGCTGAATTGACGGCCGTCACGCACCCCTAAAGGTTCCTGGAAGCCAGCCGTTATAGACCTAGGAACCGTTTGTCCGGAGCAACGATGAGCACTGTGGCCCTGGGTGATGATCTCGGTATCGAGAGCAGCACCGAGCTCAAAACACGCCTGGCCCCCTTGGTGGACCAGGGCGGCGACCTGACGCTGGACGCCAGCCAGGTCGGCCGTATCCATACCGCGTCGGTGCAGGTCCTGTGCGCATTCGTCGAAGCCCGCCGCCAGGCAGGCAACCCGACCGCATTCGAAGGCTGCACCGCCACCTTCCGCGACGCCGCGCGACTGCTCGGCGTCACCCAGGCCCTGGGCCTGGACGCAACCCATGACAACCTGAAATCTGTGGAGAACGCGGCATGAGCGCACGTATCTTGGTGGTGGACGATTCGGCGTCGATGCGCCAGATGGTTTCCTTCGCCCTCACCTCGGCCGGCTTTGCCGTCGAAGAAGCCGAAGACGGCGCGGTCGCGCTGGGTCGCGCCAAGGGCCAGCGCTTCAATGCAGTGGTGACCGACGTGAACATGCCGAACATGGACGGCATCTCGCTGATCCGCGAACTGCGCCAGCTGCCGGACTACAAGTTCACCCCGATGCTGATGCTGACCACCGAGTCCGCCGCCGACAAGAAGTCCGAAGGCAAGGCCGCCGGCGCCACCGGCTGGCTGGTCAAGCCGTTCAACCCGGAACAGCTGGTCGCCACCGTCCAGAAAGTCCTGGGCTGATCCCGCCCCGCCCCTTCCTTCCCCTTTGGTAACCGGACCCGAACTGCCATGAGCATGGACCTGCAACGCTTCCACGCCACTTTCTTCGAAGAAAGCCGCGAAGGCCTGGACGCCATGGAAGCCGGGCTGCTGGCACTGGAATCGGGCCAGCAGGATCCGGAAATCATCAACTCGGTGTTCCGCGCCGCGCACTCCATCAAGGGCGGCGCCGGCACCTTCGGCTTCGACGCCATCGCCGCGCTGACCCACGTGCTGGAAACGCTGCTGGACGAACTGCGCGCCGGCAAGCGCGCACTGGAGCCGGTCGCGGTGGATGCCATGCTGTCCTCGGTGGACGTGCTGCGCGCCCTGCTGCGCGAAGCCGAACACGGCCAGCCGGCCGACCCGCAGGCCGTTGCCGCGATCAAGGCCCGCCTGGAAGCCGTGCTCTCCGGCCAGGCCGCCAGCGCCGCCGCACCGGTCGCGGCCAAGGTCGACGACACCCCCGAAGCGTGGCAGATCGGCTTCGTGCCGGCGCCGTCGCTGTTCATGAGTGGCAACGACCCGCTGCGCATCATCCGCGAACTGGAACACCTCGGGTCGCTGCAGGTCGCCGCACGCCTGGAGCGCCTGCCCGGCTTCGACCAGCTCGACCCGCTCGAAGCGCACCTGGCCTGGGACCTGGGCCTGGTCGGCAAGGTGCCGCGCAGCAAGATCGAAGACACCTTCGCCTGGGTCGTGGACGACTGCGAACTGGACATCCGCCCGGCCGCACCGCCGAGCCTGGCCACCAGCGCTCCTGCCGCGCCCGTCGCCGCTGCCCCGGCAGCCGCACCTGCGGCGCCGGCCGCTGCCGCCGCCCCCGCTGCCGCGTCCAGCGAAGCGGAAACCTCGATCCGCGTCAGCGTGGACAAGGTCGACGCGCTGATCAACCTGGTCGGCGAACTGGTCATCACCCAGGCCATGCTCAAGCAGGTCTCGCACGCACTGGACCCGGTGCACGCCGAGCAGCTGTTCGCCGGCCTGGACCTGCTCGAACGCAATACCCGCGACCTGCAGGAAGCGGTGATCGGCGTGCGCATGCTGCCGGTGGACGCGGTGTTCCGCCGCTTCCCGCGCCTGGTCCGCGACCTCTCCACGCGCCTGGGCAAGCAGGTCCGCCTGCGCACGATCGGCGAAGGCACCGAGCTGGACAAGGGCCTGATCGAAAAGATCGCCGACCCGCTGGTCCATCTGGTACGCAACTCGATCGACCACGGCCTGGAAATGCCCGACGTCCGCCGCGACGCCGGCAAGGACGAAACCGGCACCATCACCCTGGCGGCCTCGCACCAGGGCGGCCACATCGTGATCGAAGTCAGCGACGACGGCCGCGGCCTGAACCGCGACAAGATCCTGGCCAAGGCGCACGAGCGTGGCCTGGCCGTGCCGGACAACCCCACCGATGCGCAGGTCTGGGACCTGATCTTCCAGCCCGGCTTCTCCACTGCCGACGCGGTCACCGACCTGTCCGGTCGTGGCGTGGGCATGGACGTGGTCCGCCGCAACATCCAGGCGCTGGGCGGCGAAGTGCAGCTGGAAAGCAGGACCGGCAACGGCACCCGCGTGCTGATCCGCCTGCCGCTGACCCTGGCCATCCTCGACGGCATGACCGTCTCGGTGGCCGGCGAAACCCTGATCCTGCCCCTGGCCTACGTGCTTGAAGCACTGCAGCCGCAGGCCGAAGACGTGCGCTCGATGGCCGGCGAAGGCCGCGTGCTGCGCGTGCGTGGCGAATACCTGCCGATCCTCTCGCTCAGCGAGTACTACGGGTATGGCCGCCGCAACAGCGAGGACTCGCTGGTGGTGGTGGTCGAAGGCGATGGCCAGAAAATCGCGCTGGAAGTCGACGAACTGGTCGGCCAGCAGCAGGTGGTGGTGAAGAACATCGAGAACAACTACCGGCGTATCGGTGGGGTCTCCGGTGCCACCATCCTGGGTGATGGCCGCGTTGCACTGATCGTCGACATCGGCGGCCTGGTGCGCTCGCTGCGGGTGCCGCAGGCGGCGTAACCCGCGCTCAATTGCCGGTTGTCTGAAACGCCCTCGCGAAAGCGGGGGCGTTCTGCTTTTCCCGCGCCGCCACCAGAACCGTGACGCCCGTTTTCGCCAACGATCACCGCCGCCCCCGATCCATCCGCATCCGCATGGCGAAAGCCTTGCCGTTGCTTGCTTTCGCAACCATTCACGCTTCAGAAAAAATGTGAATTCGAACGCTCAAGTTCGGGCTGGGGCACGCCGTTATCCGCAGTAGCGATGACAGTTTCATTGCCCGCCCGGCGGTTCAACCGCCGTGCGCCCCTGCCCTGCCCGGAGTCCCCAGCATGAAGTGGTTCCAGAATCTGCCCATCAGCCGCAAGCTCGCGGTCGGGTTTGCCCTTACCACCTTGATGACGATCGGGCTGGGCGTGTTTGCGCTGCTGCGCCTGAACGGCGCGAATGCCGAGCTGGCCGAGATGTCCAGCAACGACATCCCCTCGGTGCAGCACCTGGGCGAAGTGCGCGCGCAGCTCGGCGAGTTCCGCACCTTCGAACTGGCGCAGCTGAGCATGCTCGACCAGCCCGACAAGGTCGCCGACTACAACACGCGCATGGACGCCACCGCCAAGACCGTGCGTGACGAACTCAACGCCTACGCCGCGCTGCCGGCCGGCGACCAGGAAAAGGCGCTGTACCGCAAGGTCGCCGCCGACCTGGAGGTCTACTTCGCGGCCAACGCCGAAATGCGCGCCGCCGGTGCCGCCGGCGACGCCGTGCTGGCCCGGCAGATCTCCGATGACAAATCACGCCCCGCCCGCCGCACCATGTTCGAGGACCTCAAGACCCTCGGCGCGTTCAGCAGCGGCCTGATGCTGGAAAAGATCGACGAGGCCAACACCACCCATCGCAACAGCGTGATCGCCATCATCACCACCGTCTCGCTGCTGGCCCTGCTGGCCATCGCGATGGGCGTGGTGATCGCGCGCGCCATCACCGGTCCGATCCGCCAGGCCATGCACGCCATCCAGTCGGTGGCGCGTGGCGACCTGTCGGTCAACATCGCCTCCAGCACCACCGCCGATGAAGCCGGTCGCATGCTCGCGGCCACCCGCGACATGACCCTGATGCTGCGCCGCTACTCCAGCGAAACCCAGCAGATGGTCGAAATGCACGCCGGCCCGGACATCAGCCACCGCATTCCGGAAGATTTCCCGGGCGTGTACGGCCAGCTGGCGGTCGGCGTGAACACGGTGATCTTCGAACACCTCGATTCGATCCGCGACGCCATCGACGTGCTCAACCAGTACGCGGCCGGCGACCTGTCCAGGGATGCACGCCGCCTGCCCGGCACCCGCGCGATCCTGCACGAATCGATGGACGCGGCCAAGGCCAGCCTGCTGGCCATCAACACCCAGATCCAGGCCCTGGCACAGGCCGCAGCCGCCGGCGACTTCAGCCAGCGCGGCGACGCGCAGCGCTTCGACCACGACTTCAAGGTCATGATCGAGCACCTCAACACCATGATGGAAGTGGCCGACGGCAACCTCTCGCAGCTGTCGCGCCTGCTCCAGGCCATTGCCAACGGCGACCTCACCGCGCGCATGCACGGCCAGTTCCACGGCGTGTTCGCCAGCATGCGCGACGACGCCAACACCACTGTCGCGCAGCTGACCCAGATCGTCAGCCGCATCCAGCACGCTTCCGGCAGCATCAGCACTGCCGCCGGTGAGATCGCCTCGGGCAACAACGACCTGTCGCGCCGTACCGAACAGCAGGCGGCCAATCTGGAAGAAACCGCCGCCTCGATGGAAGAACTCACCTCCACCGTGCGCCAGAACGCCGAACACGCACGCCAGGCCAACCAGCTCGCCATCGGCGCGCACTCGGTGGCCTCGCAGGGCGGTGACGTGGTCGGCAAGGTGGTCAGCACCATGCACGAGATCGACGCGTCCTCGCGCCGCATCGCCGACATCATCACCGTCATCGACGGCATCGCCTTCCAGACCAACATCCTGGCCTTGAACGCTGCAGTCGAAGCCGCCCGCGCCGGCGAGCAGGGCCGCGGCTTCGCCGTGGTCGCCTCCGAAGTGCGCACCCTGGCCCAGCGTTCGGCCAGTGCCGCCAAGGAGATCAAGGGCCTGATCGACGAATCGGTCGGCAAGGTCGCCGAAGGTTCGGCCCTGGTCAACCAGGCCGGCGCCACCATGGACGAGATCGTGGCCTCGGTACAGCGCGTGACCGACATCATGGCCGAGATCTCCGCCGCCTCGCAGGAACAGTCGGCCGGCATCGAACAGGTCAACCAGACCGTCATGCAGATGGACGAAACCACCCAGCAGAATGCCGCGCTGGTCGAAGAAGCCACTGCCGCCGCACGCTCCATGGAAGAACAGGCCGGCCACCTCACCGATGCGGTCGCCCTGTTCAAGCTGGAAGGCCAGGCCGTACCGACCGTGGTCGCAGCCGCACCGGCCACCCGCCAGCGGACAACGACCCCGCCGCGTACCCCGGCGGCTCCCGCCCGCCGCGCCGCCGTGCGCGAACCGGCGCTGGCCAGCGAAGGCGACTGGCAGGAGTTCTAAGCCACTGCCCTGGCGACAGGCCCCACGACACCCCGCTCCGGCGGGGTGTCGTGTTTACCGATGCACACATTGCCTCTACATTATTGTGATCTGCTGCCGATAAACGGACAGAGACCTGATTTCGCAAGAAATCTGTACCCGCCCAACGCAGCAGAGTCCATGTCCGAAGGCAGCCTTGACGCACACAACGACGCCCACGCCGTCCACGACGACGGCGCGGATGATCGCTACCTGGTCCGCAATCCCCGGCAGATCCGCCAGCTGCTGCAGGCGCTGATCGACCAGCGTTCGCTGCTCACCGCGCACCTGGGTGGGCGCGACCAGTCGTTCCCCACTGCCATCCTCGAGCTGGACGAAGACGACGACACCCTGCTGCTCGACGGCAGCCCCTCCGAACCGGCCAACCGCGCCGCCGAAGAGGCCGGCCACCTGCTCTGTTTCGCCCAGCTGGACCGGGTCATGGTCCGCTTTCGCCTGGACCACCTGGAACGCACCGGCGGCTACGGGCACGTCGCCTTCCGCGTTCCCTTCCCGACCGAACTGGTGCACCTCCAGCGCCGCGAACTGTACCGCCTGGAAACCCCGGTCACCGACTCCCCGCACCTGCTGTTCCCGGTCAACGAAGACCGCAGCGAAGCCCTGCACCTGCGCGTAGTGGACATCAGCGGCGGCGGCCTGGCCGTCACCGTCCCGGTCAACTGCAACGCCTTCTCGATCCAGAAGCGCTACGACGCCCGCCTGGACATGCCCGAGACCGGCCCCCTGCAGGTCTCCCTGATCGTCTGCAACCAGCTCTCGCTCAAGCTCCCCAATGGCGTGGAAATGAAGCGCATCGGCATGCGTTTCGACGGCCTGCCCCGCGGCGGCGACAGCGCCATCCAGCGCTACATCTTCCGCATCGACCGCCAGCGCAGCGCCCGCAAGAACGGGGAATGACCCCCTAAAGACTCCGGAATCCAAGCCGATAAAAGCGTGACGCCCCGGTTTTTCCGACCGCCACGCCCGACCCAGGATTCCTTCCATGAACGACAGCAACCCCAACGCCGCCAGCAGCGGTGGCGAGTACCTCAGCTTCACCCTCGGCGCCGAGCACTACGGCGTGGACATCCTCAAGGTCCAGGAAATCCGCGGCTACGATTCGGTCACCCGCGTCCCCGATGCCCCCGACTACATCAAGGGCGTGATCAACCTGCGCGGCACCATCGTCCCGGTCATCGACCTGCGCCTCAAGCTGCGCCTGGATGAAGCCCGCTACGACGCCTTCACCGTCATGATCGTGCTCAACGTCGACAACCGCGTCGTCGGCATCGTCGTCGACAGCGTCTCCGACGTCATCCCGCTCAACGCCGACCAGATCCGCCCCACCCCCGAATTCGGCGCCGCCGTCGACACCCGTTTCATCTCCGGTATCGGCACCCAGGACGACCGCATGCTGATCCTGCTCGACATCGAAACCCTGCTCGACAGCGCCGACATGGGCCAGCCGAACGCCGTCGAAGACGCCGCCGCCTGATCCGGACAAAAAAGTTCTTCAGTTCTGTCGCAAAAGGCCGATAGCTGGAATCAGGTACCACCATTCATAGTCCCCCGGAGAATTTCCCGATGAAGTCCCTCTTTGCCGTGTTCTCGGCTGCCGTCCTGGCCGCTTCCGCCTCCTCCGCCTTCGCCCAGTCCGCCGAGATGATCCCGCCGGAGCTGGCCCCGCGCTCGGTCGGCAAGGACGGCATGGTCTGCGGCAAGGTCGAAAAGGCCCGTTATGCCGAAGGCTCCGAAGGCCAGCCGACCTTCCTGTACATGGGCGGCGCCTTCCCGCGCCACACCTTCTCGGCCCGCATCGCCGGTGCCAACCGCAGCAAGTTCAGCTTCCCGCTGGAAACCCTGGAAGGCAAGACCGTGTGCGTGATCGGCAAGATCGCCCGCGACGCCTCGCGCGCTGAAATCGAAGTCAGCTCGCCGGCTGGCCTGAAGCTCGCCAACATCAAGTAATCGACCCATGCCCCGCCACGCCGGCCCGCGCCGGCGTGGCTGCTGCAACCGGGCCTGAGACCCGGGCGCGTCTGCCACAGGAGAGTGCACCACCATGCAATGGATCAAGAACCTCAAACTGATGCCGAAGTTGATGCTGACTTTTGGCGTCATCCTGCTGGTGATGCTGCTGCAGGGCGTGGTCGCCTATCGCGGCCTGCACTCCCTCAACAACGTGACCACCGAACTGGCCGGCAACCGGATGGAAAGCATCCGCATGGCCGGCGAAATGCGTGGCATGCTCGGTGAATACCGCAACTCGGCCTACCAGGGCCTGATCCGCGCCAGCGACGACGTCAAGGCCGAAGCCAAGACCCGCGCCAAGGACCTGCGCGGCAAGATCGACGCCTCGATCAAGAAGTACCCCGCGCTGATCGACAGCCCCCAGCAGAAGAAGCTGTTCGACGCCTTCGCCAAGGACTGGACCGACTCGCTCGCCTCCTACGACGCCGTCACCGAAATGCTCGAGCTCGACCTGCCGGACGATGCCATCGACACCTTCGTCGGCGAAACCCGCACCAAGCACCTCAAGGCCGCCACCGCGCTTGAGACCCTGATTGCCGAAGACAACCGCCTCGCCCGCGCCTCACGCGAAGAGGCCGAATCGACCTACGCCACCTCCGCCACCCTGACCGTCATCGCCCTGCTCGGCGGCGCCGCGCTCGGCCTGGTGCTGGTCTACCTGTTCGCCCGTTCGCTGGTCGGCGCCGTCCGTGGCGCGGTCTCGGTCTCCAACGAGGTGGCCGGCGGCAAGCTCGATGGCCATATCGACGTCACCCGCCAGGACGAAGTCGGCGAGCTGATGCAGGCCATGCAGCGCATGCAGCGCGACCTGCGCGAACGCACCGAAACCGAACAGGCCGTGGCCCGCGAGAACCTGCGCATCCGTACCGCGCTGGATTACAGCTCCACCGGCGTCTACCTGACCGACAACCACCTCAACATCGTCTACGCCAACCGCGCCCTGGAACAGACCCTGTCCCAGTACCAGGACGACCTGCGCGCCAGCCTGCCGGACTTCGACGCCGGCACCAGCCTGGTCGGTCGCCCGCTGACCGTGCTCGAGCACCGTGGCGAAATGGACGCCAACCTGCTGGCCAACCTCAAGCAGCACGGCGTTGCCCGTCGCGCCATGCAGTTCGGTGACGCCCAGTTCGCCCAGGTGGTCTCCACCATCCGCAACGAAGAAGGCGAGAGCGTCGGCCACGTGGTCGAATGGCGCGACCGCACCCCCGAAGCGCTGGTCGAAGCCGAAGTGGCCCGCGTGATCGCCCAGGCCGCCGCCGGCGACCTGTCCGGCCGCATCAGTGCCGAAGGCAAGGACGGCTTCTTCCTGCAGCTGGCGCAGCAGATCAACGGCCTGCTCGACGCCAACGCCTCGAGCATCGAACAGATCTCCGGCCTGCTCACCGCGCTGTCGCAGGGCGACCTGACCGTGCGCATGCACGGTGAGTTCGAAGGCGTGTTCGCCACCATGCGCGACGACGCCAACGCCACCGCCGAACAGCTCAGCGGCATCGTCACCAAAATCAAGCAGTCCAGCCGGGCGATCAGCACCGCCGCCAGCGAAATCGCCAGCGGCAACAGCGACCTGTCGCGCCGTACCGAACAGCAGGCCGCCAACCTGGAAGAAACCGCCGCCTCGATGGAGGAACTGACCTCCACCGTGCGCCAGAACGCCGAACACGCCCGCCAGGCCAACCAGCTCGCCATCGGCGCGCACACGGTCGCCTCGCAGGGTGGCGACGTGGTCGGCCAGGTGGTCACCACCATGAGCGCGATCCAGACCTCGTCCAAGAAGATCGCCGAAATCATCTCGGTGATCGACGGTATCGCGTTCCAGACCAACATCCTGGCGCTGAACGCCGCGGTGGAAGCGGCGCGTGCCGGCGAACAGGGCCGCGGCTTCGCCGTGGTCGCCTCCGAAGTACGTACCCTGGCCCAGCGTTCGGCCGGTGCGGCCAAGGAGATCAAGGGCCTGATCGACGATTCGGTCGGCAAGGTCAATGACGGCTCGGCCCTGGTCCACAAGGCCGGCGCCACCATGGGCGAGATCGTCGCCTCGGTGCAGCGCGTCACCGACATCATGGCCGAGATCTCCGCCGCTTCGCAGGAACAGTCGGCCGGCATCGAACAGGTCAACCAGACCGTGGTGCAGATGGACGAAACCACCCAGCAGAACGCCGCGCTGGTGGAAGAAGCCACCGCTGCCGCCCGCGCCATGGAAGAACAGGCCGGCCACCTCAGCGACGCCGTCTCGATCTTCCGCCTCGACGAGCATGAAGTGCTGGCGCCGGCACCGGTCGCTGCACCCGCACCGCGCGTTGCCGCCCGCCCGGTGGTTGCCGCTGCACCGGCACGCAAGCCGGCCAGCCGTGCGGTTGCCGCCGAACTGGCCGAAGGCGACTGGCAGGAGTTCTAAGCGCTACTCACTCGCGTGACGCGCAACAGACCAGGCCCCGGTGCGCATGCACCGGGGCCTTTTCATATCCCAGGCTGAATGCGCTCAGCTCGCACACCTCAATCCGACGCGTCCGCGGCCGATAACTCCTTTGCCGTCCCCTGTATGTCGACGGCATGCCCCCGCAGCAGAAGACCCGAATACATGAATCTCGCCAGCCGCTTCTCCAACCTCTCCGTCCGGGGCAAGCTCAACCTGCTCACCGCCCTGATCGCGCTTGGCGTGATCGTCCTTGCCATGATCGCCGCCCGCATCCAGTACCTGGACCTGGCCGAAACGCGCAAGGAGAGCCTGAAGACCCAAGTCGAACTCACCTACGGCATCCTGGACCACTACAAGCGCCTGACCGAGAGCGGCGAACTCACCGAAGAAGCGGCCAAGAGCGCTGCCCTGCAGGCCCTGCACAGCATGCGCGGCGACAACGACGCGGCGTACTACAACGTGCTGGCCACCGACTACACCCTGCTGATGCACCCGTTCGCGCCCGACCGCGTCGGCAAGGTGCAGAAGGACTACGTCTCCAAGGACGGCGTGCCGCTGTACCGGCAGCAGGTGGACCTGGCCAAGCAGAGCGGCGGCTTCACTTACTACTCGACCACCAAGCCCGGCAACGGCGAGGCCCTGATCGAAAAGGCCACCTACGCCGGCATGTATGCACCGTGGCAGTGGGTGGTCACCAGCGGCGTGTACATGGACGACGTGCAGTCCGACGCGCTGGCCTTCACCGGCATCATGGCCGGCAGCGGCGGCGCCGTGGTGCTGCTGGTGCTGGCCCTGAGCTGGCTGATCGGCAACCGCATCACCGGGCCGCTGCGCCAGGCCACCAGCGTGGCCGAGAGCATCGCGCGCGGCAAGCTGGACAGCCGCATCGGCGTGCAGGCCCAGGACGAACCCGGCCGCCTGCTGGAAAGCATGGGCCGCATGCAGCAGCAGCTGCACGCGGTGATCGGCGCCCAGCGTGAAATGGCCAGCCAGCACGACGCCGGCCAGACCGGCTACCGCATGGACGAAGCCGCCTTCCCGGGCGAGTACGGCCTGATGGTGCATGAAACCAACACCCTGGTCGGCGCGCACGTGCAGACCATGCAGGAGGTGCTGGCCGTGGTCCAGCGCTACGCCATCGGCGACCTGAGCGCCGACATCGCCCGTTACCCGGGCGACAAGGCCGCGATCAGCACCACCGTCGACGCGGTCAAGCACAACCTGGCCAGCATCAACGCCGAGATCAAGCGCCTGGGCGCCGCGGCCGCTGCAGGCGATTTCAGCCAGCGCGGCGACAGCGACCGCTTCGACCACGACTTCGCGCAGATGATCGCCAGCCTCAACGCGATGATGCAGGTCAGCGACGACAACCTCGGCAAGCTATCGCAGCTGCTCTCGGCGATCGCCGAAGGCGACCTCACCGCGCGCATGCACGGCGACTACCAGGGCGTGTTCGCGACCATGCGCGACGACGCCAACGCCACCGTCGCGCAGCTGACCCAGATCGTCGGCCAGATCCAGCAGGCCGCCGGCAACATCAACCTGGTCGCCGGCGAGATCGCCACCGGCAACAGCGACCTGTCGCGCCGTACCGAGCAGCAGGCCGCCAACCTGGAAGAAACCGCCGCCTCCATGGAGGAGCTGACCTCCACCGTGCGCCAGAATGCCGAACACGCGCGCCAGGCCAACCAGCTCGCCATCGGCGCGCACAGCGTCGCCTCGCAGGGCGGTGAAGTAGTCGGCCAGGTGGTCACCACCATGAGCGCGATCGAAGCCAGCTCCAGGCGCATTGCCGAGATCATCTCGGTGATCGACGGCATCGCCTTCCAGACCAACATCCTGGCCCTGAACGCCGCGGTGGAAGCGGCGCGTGCCGGCGAACAGGGCCGCGGGTTCGCCGTGGTCGCCTCCGAAGTGCGCACCCTGGCCCAGCGTTCGGCGGGTGCCGCCAAGGAGATCAAGGGCCTGATCGACGACTCGGTGGCCAGCGTGGCCGACGGCTCGGCGCTGGTGCACAAGGCCGGCACCACCATGGGCGAGATCGTCGCCTCGGTGCAGCGCGTGAACGACATCATGGCCGAGATCTCGGCGGCCTCGCAGGAGCAGTCGGCCGGCATCGAACAGGTCAACCAGACCGTGGTGCAGATGGACGAAACCACCCAGCAGAACGCCGCACTGGTGGAAGAAGCCACCGCCGCCGCCCGCGCCATGGAAGAACAGGCGACCCAGCTGGCCGACGCCGTCTCGATCTTCCGCCTCGACAACCAGGTCGCCAACGCGGTCAGCGCGGTCGCCGCACGCGTCGCACCGCCTGCACCACTGCGCAGCGTAAAGCCAGTTGCGACCACGTCGTCTCCCGGCGCGCGTGCGCCCCGCACTACGCCGACCGACGACAACAACTGGCAGGAATTCTGAGGTAGAGCGGAGCTCTGCTCCGCTTCCATCCGCCCCCCATTCTCCCGAGCGCGCCCGTGACCACGCCAACCGCCCCTGCCTCCGCCAGCACGCCCCACGGTCGCGAATTCGAGTTCGCCGACCGCGACTTCCGCCGGATCTGCGACCTGATCTACCAGCGTGTCGGCATCTCGCTGGCCCCGGCCAAGCGCGACATGGTCTACGGTCGCCTCTCTCGGCGCCTGCGCGCGCTCGGCCTGCGCAGCTTCCAGGACTACCTGGACCAGCTCGAAAGCCAGGGCGGCGATGAATGGCAGGCGTTCACCAACGCGCTGACCACCAACCTCACCGCGTTCTTCCGTGAACCGCACCACTTCGAAAAGCTCGACGCCGAACTGCGCGCACGTACCGGCCACGGCACCCTGCAGTTGTGGTCGTGCGCCGCCTCCACCGGTGAAGAGCCCTACTCGATGGCGATCACCGCCTGCGAAGCGTTTGGCACCCTGAAGCCACCGGTGCGGATCCTGGCCACCGACGTCGACACCCAGGTGTTGGCCACCGCCAGCAAGGGTGTCTACGCCATCGACCGCGTCTCCGGGCTCGATCCGGCGATCAAGAAGCGCTACTTCCAGCGCGGCAGCGGCCCCAACGAAGGCCAGTGCCGCGTGCATCCGGCCCTGCGCGAGCTGATCGACTTCCGCCCGCTCAACCTGCTGGCGCCGCGCTACGACGTCGGCGGCCCGTTCGACGCCCTGTTCTGCCGCAACGTCATGATCTATTTCGACAAGCCCACCCAGCGCGGCATCCTCTCGCGGCTGATCCAGCACATGGGCGACGACGGCCTGCTCTACACCGGGCATTCGGAGAACTACCTGCACGCCGCCGACCTGATCCAGCCGTGCGGCCGGACCCTCTACAAGCGCGCTCCCGGAGCCCCGGCATGAACCTCGCCGCCCGCACCGACGAGGTGATGCGTTACTACGACAGCCGCTTCAAGGTCACCGCCGCCAAGCTGCTGCCGACCCAGTACCTGGTGGTCGACGATGAAACCGCACTCACCACCACCCTGGGATCGTGCGTGGCCGCGTGCCTGCGCGACCCTGTGCTCAAGATCGGCGGGATGAACCACTTCCTGCTGCCCGAAGGCAACGTCGGCGACGGCGCACCGGCCCGCTACGGCAGCTACGCCATGGAACTGCTGATCAACGACCTGCTCAAGCGTGGCGCACACCGCAAGCGCCTGGAAGCCAAGGTGTTCGGCGGCGCCAACGTGCTCAAGGGCTTCACCAGCAATCCGGTCGGCACCCGCAATGCCGAGTTCGTGCGCCAGTACCTGCAGGCCGAGCACATTCCGGTGCTGGCCGAAGACCTGTGCGGCATCCACCCGCGCAAGGTGTGGTTCTTCGCCGACACCGGCCGCGTGGTGGTGCAGCGCCTGCCGCATGCGCACGAAGCCGAAGTGGCCGCGACCGAATCGGCGGTACGTGCACGCCTGTCGCGTGCCCCGGTCACCGGTGGCGTGGAGCTGTTCGAATGATCAGTGGTTCGCCCGTACGTGTATTGATCGTGGACGACTCCGCCGTCGTGCGGCAGATGTTGAGCGAGATCCTCGCCAGCGACCCTGGCATCGAGGTGGTCGGCACCGCCGCCGACCCGCTGCTGGCGCGCGAGAAGATCAAGCGCCTCGCGCCCGACGTCATCACCCTGGATGTGGAAATGCCGCGCATGGACGGGCTGGCGTTCCTGGAAAACCTGATGCGCCTGCACCCGTTGCCGGTGGTGATGATCTCCTCGCTCACCGAGCGTGGCGCCGACACCACCCTGCAGGCGCTGGCCCTGGGCGCGGTGGACTTCATTTCCAAGCCCAAGCTGGACGTCGCGCGCGGCCTGCAGGGCTATGCCGAAGAAATCATCGCCAAGGTCAAGATGGCCGCGCGCTCACGCGTGCGCACCCTGGCTCGCCCGATCGCCCCGCGCGTCACGCTCGACGCCGTGGCGCCCTCGCCCACCCGTTCCATCCAGTTCCGCACCACCGACCGCCTGATCGCCATCGGCGCCTCCGCCGGCGGCACCGAAGCGCTGCGCGTGGTGCTGGAAGGGATGCCGGCCGACGCGCCGGCCGTGGTGCTCACCCAGCACCTGCCCGCCACCTTCAGCACCGCCTTCGCCGAACGCCTGGACCGCCACTCGGCGATGTCCGTACGCGAAGCCAGCGACGGCGAAGCCGTGCTGGCCGGCCACGCCTACCTGCC
Source organism: Stenotrophomonas sp. VV52 (assembly GCF_002893095.1). GTDB lineage: Bacteria > Pseudomonadota > Gammaproteobacteria > Xanthomonadales > Xanthomonadaceae > Stenotrophomonas > Stenotrophomonas aracearum. The sequence continues at coordinate 51,908 of NZ_PKQQ01000003.1, forward strand.
CCCGGGCGGCAAGCACCTGCGCGTGATCCGCGACGGCGCCCGCTGGCGCTGCCGCATCGACGACGGCCCGGCGGTGAACCGGCACAAGCCGGCCGTGGATGTACTGTTCCGCTCCGTGGCGGAAAGCGCCGGTGCCAATGCCATCGGCGCGATCCTCACCGGCATGGGCGACGACGGCGCGCGCGGGCTGCTGGAGCTGAAAAATGTCGGCGCCCCAACTCTCGTCCAGGACGAAGCAACCAGCGTGGTCTGGGGCATGCCGGGAGCGGCGTTCAAGCTGGGTGCGGCGGAAGAGCAGGTGCCACTGGAGCGAATCGCGGAGCGCCTGATGGCACTCGCACGGGGAGCCTGACGCCACCCCGGCGGTCGATCGGGATGCGACCCTACCGCCGGGGTCGCTGCGCTGATGCCATCACGGCCAATACAACCGCATCGGGTTGTCTACCAACAACCTCCGTTGCAACTCCCCGGTCACCGCAATCCGCGGAATCACATCAACCAGCGCCCCGTCATCGGGCATGTGCGACTTCAGGTTCGGGTGCGGCCAATCCGTACCCCACAGCACCCTGTCCGGGAACTGCTCCACAAGATGCTTCGCGAACGGCACCACGTCGTCGTAGCGCGGCGGACCGGATCTCGAGAGGCGCTCAGGGCAACTGACCTTGGTCCAGACGTTCGGATGCTCGCGCATCAATCGCACGAAACGCTGGAACTCAGGCCCCTCAACGGGCTGGGTGACATCCGGGCGTCCCATATGGTCCACCACCACCGTGGTCGGCAGCGACGTGAAGAAGTCCCACCGCTCTGCCAGGTCCGCCGCCTCGAAATACACCACCACGTGCCAGCCCAGCGGCGCGATCCGCTCGATGATCGCGCGGTAATACGCATCCGGCTTCGGGTCCACCAACCGCTTCACGAAATTGAAGCGTACGCCGCGAACACCGGCCTCATGCAGCTCGCGCAGCTCCACGTCGGTCACGGTATCGCGCACCGTCGCCACGCCCCGCGCCAAGCCATCCGAATTGCGCAGCGCATCCACCAGCGCGCTGTTGTCAGCACCATGGCAGGTCGCCTGCACGATCACGTTGCGGCTGAAGCCGAGGTGGTCGCGCAATGCGAACAACTGCTCCTTGCCCGCATCGCACGGCGTGTACTTGCGCTCCGGCGCGTACGGAAACCGGTTGCCCGGGCCGAACACATGGCAGTGCGCATCCACCGCGCCCGGCGGCGGCACGAATGTCGGCCGACTCGGTTCAGGGCAGAAGTCCAGCCAGTCCGCATCTTTCACGAAGTCGCTCATTACAGCCCCCTCGCCTTCAGTTGTGCGTCCAGGCGCGGGTACACGCGCCTGGCATTGCCCGACAGCACCTTGGCGCGGTCGTCGGCCGACAACCCCAGCGCCTCCACATAACGCAGCGTGTCATCGAAGAACTGTCCCGTCTCCGGGTCGATCCCGCGCACCGCGCCCACCATTTCAGAGCCGAACAGGATGTTGTCGATGTCGATCACCTTGAACAGCAGGTCGATGCCCGGCTGATGGTATACGCAGGTATCGAAGAATACGTTCTTCATCACATGTTCGCTCAGCGGCGGCTTGCCCAGCATGTCTGCCAGCCCACGGAAGCGGCCCCAGTGGTACGGTACCGCGCCACCCCCATGCGGGATGATGAAGCGCAGGGTCGGGAAGTCGCGGAACAGGTCGCCCTGCAGGAACTGCATGAACGCGGTGGTGTCGGCGTTGAGGTAGTGCGCGCCGGTGGCATGGAAGTTGGCGTTGCAGCTGCCCGACACATGCACCATCGCCGGCACGTCCAGCTCGACCATCTTCTCGAAGAACGGGTACCAGGCGCGGTCGGTCAACGGCAGCCCGGTCCAGTGCCCGCCGGACGGATCCGGATTGAGGTTGCAGCCGACGAACCCCAGCTCGTTCACGCAGCGCTCCAGCTCGGCGATCGAATGGGCGATCGGCACCCCCGGCGACTGCGGCAGCTGGCACACCCCGATGAAGGTCTCCGGGTACAAGCGCACAACCCGCGCGATCAGGTCGTTGCAGCGGCGGGTCCATTCGGCGCTGACCGCTTCGTCGCCGATGTGATGGGCCATGGTGCTGGCCCGCGGCGAGAAGATGGTCATGTCCGCGCCGCGCTCGCGCAGCAGGCGCAGCTGGTTGGATTCAACGCTTTCGCGCAGCTCGTCGTCGCTGATCTCCGGGTAGACCGGCGCCGGCAGGGTCGGATCGTTGAAGTGCGCTACCTGCGCCTTGCGGAACGCGTCATGGCTGGCGGGAGCGGTGGTGTAGTGACCGTGGCAGTCGATGATCATGGGAGGCCTCGTGGGGGAGGAGTTACCAGCCGAACAGCTGGGCGAAATGGACGTCCACGCGCAGGCCGACGATCAGCGCATCGGGAATGTCGGTGGTCCGCGTGGGCGCGTAGATCGGGTCGGGGTTGACCACGTACTGCAGGTTCGGCATCAGCCGGATTCCCTTGTGCACGGCCCAGCCGTAGCTGAGCTCGGCGATGATTTCATCGGCGCTGGGCGCGCCGGTGCCGCCATTGCGTGCGCGCCGGTCGCGCAGGAAGCCGATCTGCTGATCGCTGAAGTGGGTGTTGGAGACGAACATCGCCAGCGTGTCCTGGTCGCGGCCAGCAAACGTACCGGTCTTGACGAACCCGGCCGAGACGAACTGGTCCACCGGCGCTTCGTTGCCGGTGTTGACGTAGGCACGGGCGAACAGCGCCAGGTTGCGCTTGCCTTCACCGCGCCACACGGTCTGGTCGGCCATGCCGAACCAGCCGGCGCGCGACCCGTCCTGCATCGCCGTGGGCCGACCGCTCAGCGCCGCCGAGTTGCCGTTGGCATCGTAGTAGGGACTCTTGCCGCCGTCGCTGTTGCGGTACATGCCGAGCCGGTAGGCGCGCGGCAGGCGGTCATTGGCGAAGCTGGTCTGGTAACCGACTTCGTAGGCGGTGATGGTACCGGTGCCCTCGCCCACCGAGAAATCCAGGCCGTTCTTGCCGGCCTTGTTCAATTCGTTGTTGTAGTCGAACGCGCCGCCCTGCACATACCAGCGATCATTCACGTCGTAGCGCAGGATCCCGGCCCAGGACGAGTTCGGATAGGCGGTGATGCCAAGATCGGTGATCGCGCCATACGGCGTCAGGCACATCGCATTGCTCATGAACACGCAGTTGAGCGGCGAGTTGTTGAAGTAGCTGTTCACCGGCGCGCGGCCGGCGGTGATGCTCAGGCCATTGTCGAAGCGGTGGCGCACGGTCAACCGGGTCAGGCGCCCGCCGGCCACCGGCCGCCAGGTCTGCTGCGCGCTGATCGAATTGCCGATCTTCTCGCGGGCCAGGTTGCGTCCGGCAAACCAGGCCCATTGCGCGTCCACGTCGGTGTTGTGAACGCCGAACAGCGCGTCCAGGTCGAACTTCGACTGCGCCATGATCCAGTAGGAGCCCTCGGTTCCCTGCTCGACGCCGCCTACCGGGTTGGAGGCGACGTTGCCGACGACATCCAGGGTCAGATCGACGCCCTTCGGCAGCGTGCCCTGGGCGGCCGCAGGAGCGGCCAGTGCCGCGCTCAACAACAGCGCCAGCGTGGTGTGGTGAATGGTGGACATGATCTCTCCCTCCCCGGTGCGGTAACACCGGGTTCAATGCACTCTCAGGTGGCGCCGCCAGCACGCGGCAGCGCGTCGGTCAGGCTTCGCGCACGCCCAGGTGGCGCAGGCGGGCACGGCGGGTGCCGATCTGTTCGGCCATCACCTTCTCGTCCAGCTTGCCTTCCCACTTGGCGATCACCAGCACCGCGATCGCGTTGCCGACCAGGTTCACGAAGGTCAGCCCTTCGGCCAGGATGCGGTGGATGCCGAGGATCAGCGCGATGCTGGCCACCGGGATCGTGCCTGTCGTGCCCAGCGTGGCGGCCAGTACCACGAACGCCGCGCCGGCCACGCCTGCCGCGCCTTTGGAGGTGAGCAGCAGCACCGCGATCAACCCCAGCTGGTGCCACACGGTGAGCTCGGTGTTGGTCGCTTGTGCCAGGAACAGTGCGACCGTGGTCAGGTACAGGCAGGTGCCGTCCAGGTTGAACGAGTACCCGGCGGGAATCACGAAGCCCACCACGCTCTCCTCGCAGCCCAGCTTCTTCATCTTCTCGATCAGGCGCGGCAGCACCGTTTCGGTCGACGTGGTGGCCGCGACGATCACAATCTCATCGCGCAGGTAGGCCAGCAGGCGCCACAGGCTGGCCCCGGTCCACCAGCACACCGCGCCCAGCACGAACACGGTGAATGCCGCGCAGACCACGAAGAACTCGATGATCAGCTCGCCCAGCGACAGCAGCGACCCGGCGCCGAACTGACCCACGGTGAAGGCGATGGCGCCGAACGCACCGATCGGCGCGAAGTACATGATGTAGCCGATGATCTTGAACAAAGCACTGGACGTGCCTTCGATCACCTTCATCACGGGCGCACCGCGCTCGCCGACCGAGGCCAGCGCCACCCCGAACAGCACCGCCACGAACAGCACCTGCAGCACGTGCGCTTCGGTGAACGCACTGACCAGGGTGTTGGGAATGATCGCCATGATGTACGCCACGATCGACTGGTCGTGCGCGGTGTGCACATAGCCCTGGATGCTGGCCATGTCGATGGTGGCCGGGTCGATGTTCATGCCGGCGCCCGGTTGCCACAGATCGACCGCGACCAGCCCGACGATCAGTGCCAGGATGGTGATGACCTCGAAATAGATCAGCGACTTCAGCGCCAGGCGACCCACGCTGCGCATGTCGCGCATGCCGGCGATGCCATGCACCACCGTCACGAAGATGATCGGTCCGATCATCATCCGGATCAGCTTGATGAACGCGTCGCCGAACGGCTTCATCGCCGAGCCCCAGTCCGGCTGCAGCCAGCCCAGCACCACGCCGATCACGGTGCCGGCCAGCACCTGGAACCACAATTGGCCGAATACGCCGAAGCGGCCCTGCCGCTTCTCAACAACTGTCATGACAACCCTCCCAGGTCACAAGAATAAAGACGACGCGCCTATTCAGTCGAACGCGCCGTTCAACCGAATAGAACGCCGTCAAAGAGCTTTCGCGCGGTGCGCAGGATCGCCGCAGCCGTTACCTGCCCCGCCGCATCCCGCTCCAGCACGCAGCCGGTGCTGCCGCTGGGGTGTTCGATATCCAGCTGCAGCGGGCTTCCGTCCGCCACGGTGGCCAGCGCGCTGGCCGGCGACCCGGGCAACAGGCAGGCGGTCGCCACGGTCACCGCCCCGAGCACACCGATGGAGGCATGGCAGCGGTGCGGTATGAACGAGCGCACGCAGATCGCCCCGCCTTCGCGCGGCGCTGTCACCAGCATCATTTTCGGTACGGACTGCGCGGTGACATCGCCGAGGTTCATCAACGGGCCGGCCTGCAGCCGGATCGCCTCCAGGCGCGCCTTCAGTACCTCGTCGGCATCGAGCGTTGCGCGGTCTTCGTAACCGGTTACGCCCACATCGCTGGCCCGCAGCACCACGCAGGGCATGCCATTGTCGATCAGCGTCACCTGCACCCCGTCGATGACATCGCAGGCCTGTCCCGTAGGCAGCAGCGCGCCACAGCTGGACCCGGCGATATCGGCAAACGTCAGCGGGATCGGCGCGGCCGTGCCCGGCACGCCATCGATCCGCGCTGGACCGTCGTAGCGCACCTTGCCGCCAGGGGTCGGCACGTTGGCCGTGGCCAGCTTGCCGGTGTTGACCATGAAGATCCGCACGTCGGTGGACGCCGCTTTTGCGGACACAAGACCACGCTCGATCGCGAACGGCCCCACGCCGGCCAGCAGGTTGCCGCAGTTCTGCGCATCGCTGACCACGGCTTCATCGACGAACACCTGCAGGAACAGGTAATCGACATCCGCATCGGATCGGGTGGACGCCGATACCACCGCAACCTTCGAGGTCAACGGATCCGCGCCGCCCATGCCATCGATCTGGCGCGGGTCCGGCGAGCCAAAGGCACGCAACAGGAACGCATCACGGTCCGCAGCTGTCGGCGGCAGCTCGTCGGCAAGGAAGTACCCGCCCTTGGAGGTGCCCCCACGCATCCACATCGCGCGCACGCCGTCATTCATAGCGCAGGCCCTTTGCCGCCAGGCGTTCGCGCATCGCATAGATGTCCAGGCCCAGCTCGCCCTTGGCCAGGCGCTCGCGCTTCTCCGCTTCGCGCGCCTCACGGGCCTGGGCTTCGGCAGCCACGCGCACCGCGTCGGCGCGCGGCACGATGCAGACGCCATCATCGTCGGCGATCACCACGTCACCCGGGTGCACCAGCGCGCCGCCGCAGACCACCGGCACGTTCACCGAGCCCAGGGTCTCCTTCACCGTGCCCTGCGCGTGTATCGCCCGGCTCCAGACTGGAAAGCCCATCGCGGCCAGGTCGCGCACGTCGCGCACACCGGCGTCGATCACCAGGCCCTGGCAGCCGCGCACCTGCGCCGACGTGGCCAGCAGATCGCCGAAGTAGCCATCGGTGCAGTCGCTGGTCGGCGCCACCACCAGCACATCGCCTTCGCGAAGCTGCTCGATGGCCACGTGCATCATCCAGTTGTCGCCCGGCGGCACCGACACCGTGATGGCGCTGCCGGCAATGCGGGCGCCGCTGTAGATCGGGCGCAGCCGCGGGTGCAGCAGGCCACTGCGGCCCTGGGCTTCGTGCGCGGTGGCAACACCGGCCTGGGCGAGAACCTGGATCGCGCCGGCAGCGGCGCGTTCGACATGGGTGACGACGCGGGACATCCATCCATCCTTCAATGACGATGATGCAGTCTTGTCCGGCAGCGCCCACCCCTCAAGATCGTTTTCCGCAACAGCCATTGGGTTTGGTTATAGTTGATCCATGAATCGAGCCGTTGAGCTGAACCTGAAGCACCTGCACGCCCTCGTCGCGGTGCACCGCCACGGCGGCATCAGTGCGGCGGCGCCACAGGTGAACCTGTCGCAACCCGCATTGACCCAGGCCATCGCGCGGCTGGAGACCCAGCTCGACGCCACCCTGTTCGACCGCCAACCCGGCGGCATGGCGCCCACCGAAGCGGCCGAGCTGCTGGTGCCGCGCATCGAGCGCGCGTTGGGGTATATCGCCGATGGCGTCCGCGTGGCACGCCGCGCGCACCGCCTGCCCGCGCTGCCGGCAGTGGAGCGGCGGGTAACACTGGGCCAGCTGCGGGCGCTGGTTGCCGTGGATGCGGCGGGCAGTTTCACGCTCGCAGCGGCGCGCTCTGGCATTTCACAACCCGCGATCTACCGTGCCGTTCACGAGCTGGGCACGGCCATCGAGACCCCGCTGACCGAACGCCATGGCAAGACAGTACAGACCACCCCGGCGGCCACGCGCATGCTTCGACTGGTGCGGCTGGCCCTGTCCGAACTGGCTGCGGGCATCGATGAAGTGGCGCTGCTTCGCTCCGAACAAGGCGGCCGTGTCACGCTGGGCGTCATGCCGCTGGCCCGCGCCATCCTGCTGCCGCAGGTACTGGCGCGCTTTGCACGCGCCCACCCCGGCGCATCGGTGAACGTCATTGAAGGACCGTATGCAGAGCTGCTGGGCGACCTGCGCGCAGGGAGCCTGGACCTGTTGATTGGCGCCATGCGCGACAGCCTGCCGGTGCGCGACATCGCGCAGGAAGGCTTGTTCGACGACGAACCGGTGATCGTGGCGCGCACGGGCCACCCGCTGGCCGGCGCAACGCCGCCCGCGTTCGATCAGCTGCTGGCGTACCCGTGGGTGATCGCCGCCACCGGCGCACCGGTACGCGCCCGCTGGGAACGCATGTTCCGCCAGCACGGGCACGAACCGCCGCGGCTGCGCATCGAATGCGGCTCGGTGCTGATCACCCGCGGCCTGCTGCTGGAAGACGACTGGCTGACCCTGATGTCACGCGACCAGTTCGTCATCGAACGCCGCGCCGGCCTGCTCTGCGAAATCGCCAGCGCTGGCGATGACCTGCGCCGCCGCATCGGCCTCACCACGCGCGCCGACTGGCACCCCACCCGCCTGCAGCAGGCGTTCGTGGACACCTTCCGCGCGGTCTGTGCAGAACGGAGCAATGACAGCGATACCACCTGGCCTTTTCGTTATCCGGCGCGAGGAACATCGGTTCAATAAAAAACCCCCGGTTCGCACCGGGGGTTCTTCGTTCAACACATCAACCGATCACGAAACTCAGGCGGCGACCGTCTTGGCCACGTCCTGGTATTCCTCGATCTGGTCGAAGTTCATGTAGCGGTAGATCTCCTTGCCGCTGGCATCCAGCACGCCGATGTCGGCCATGTACTCGGTCTTGGTCGGAATGCGGCCCAGGCGCGAGCAGATCGCGGCCAGTTCGGCCGAACCCAGGTACACGTTGGAGTTGCGGCCCAGGCGGTTCGGGAAGTTGCGGGTCGAGGTCGAGAACACGGTCGCGCCTTCGCGCACCTGTGCCTGGTTGCCCATGCACAGCGAGCAGCCCGGCATTTCCATGCGTGCACCGGCGGTGCCGAAGGTGCCGTAATGGCCTTCCTTGGTCAGCTCCGAGGCATCCATCTTGGTCGGCGGGGCCACCCACAGCTTGGTCGGGATGTCGCGCTTGCCTTCCAGCAGCTTCGCAGCGGCGCGGAAGTGACCGATATTGGTCATGCACGAACCGATGAAGACTTCATCGATGGCCGCACCGGCCACGTCCGACAGCGTCTTGACGTCGTCCGGATCGTTCGGGCAGGCCACGATCGGCTCGTGGATGTCGGCCAGGTCGATTTCGATGACCGCAGCGTATTCGGCGTCGGCATCCGGTTCCAGCAGCTCCGGGTTGGCCAGCCACGCTTCCATCTTCTCGATGCGGCGCGCCAGCGAACGGGCGTCCTGATACCCCTCGGCAATCATCCACTTCAGCAGCGTGATGTTGCTGGTGAGGTACTCGATGATCGGTTCCTTGTTCAGGTGCACCGAGCAACCGGCAGCCGAGCGCTCGGCCGAGGCGTCGGACAGTTCGAACGCCTGCTCCACCTTCAGGTCCGGCAGGCCTTCGATTTCCAGGATGCGGCCGGAGAAGATGTTCTTCTTGCCAGCCTTGGCCACGGTCAGCAGGCCCGACCTGATCGCGTACAGCGGGATCGCGTTGACCAGGTCACGCAGGGTCACGCCCGGCTGCATCTGGCCCTTGAAGCGCACCAGCACCGATTCGGGCATGTCCAGCGGCATCACGCCGGTGGCGGCGGCGAACGCGACCAGGCCCGAGCCGGCCGGGAACGAAATGCCCACCGGGAAACGGGTGTGCGAGTCGCCGCCGGTGCCGACGGTGTCGGGCAGCAGCATGCGGTTGAGCCAGCTGTGGATCACGCCGTCGCCCGGACGCAGCGACACGCCGCCACGGGTGGAGATGAATTCCGGCAGGGTGTGGTGGGTCTTGACGTCGACCGGCTTCGGGTACGCCGCGGTGTGGCAGAACGACTGCATCACCAGGTCGGCCGAGAAGCCCAGGCAGGCCAGGTCCTTCAGCTCGTCGCGGGTCATCGGGCCGGTGGTGTCCTGCGAGCCCACCGAGGTCATCTTCGGTTCGCAGTAGGTGCCCGGGCGCATGCCCTGGCCTTCCGGCAGGCCACAGGCGCGGCCGACCATCTTCTGCGCCAGCGAGAAGCCCTTGCCGGTGTCGACCGGCTGCACCGGCAGGCGGAACAGATCGGTCGGGGCCAGGCCCAGCGCTTCGCGCGCCTTGCCGGTCAGGCCGCGGCCGACGATCAGCGGAATGCGGCCACCGGCGCGCACTTCGTCGAACAGCACTTCGGACTTCACTTCGAATTCGGCGATCACTTCGCCGTTCTTCAGTGCCTTGCCTTCGTACGGACGCAGCTCGACGACATCGCCGTGCTCCATCTTGGTCACGTCCAGCTCGATCGGCAGTGCGCCAGCGTCTTCCATGGTGTTGTAGAAGATCGGGGCGATCTTGCCACCCAGGCACACGCCGCCGGCGCGCTTGTTCGGGATGTACGGAATGTCATCGCCGGTCCACCACAGCACGCTGTTGGTCGCCGACTTGCGCGAGGAACCGGTGCCGACCACGTCGCCCACGTAGGCGACCAGGTGGCCCTTGTCCTTGAGCGAGAGGATCTGCTGGATCGGACCGCGCTTGCCGTCTTCTTCCGGCGTGAACGCGGCGTCGTCGCGCTTGTTCTTCAGCATCGCCAGCGCGTGCATCGGAATGTCCGGGCGGGTGGTGGCGTCCGGAGCCGGCGACAGGTCGTCGGTATTGGTTTCGCCCGGCACCTTGAACACGGTGACGGTCATGCTCGCGGCCACTTCCGGCTTGCTGGTGAACCACTCGGCATCGGCCCAGCTCTGCAGCACGGCCTGTGCGTTGGCGTTACCCGCCTTGGCCTTTTCCTGCACGTCGTGGAAGGCGTCGAACACCAGCAGGGTGTGCTTCAGCGCATCGGCGGCAATGGTGCCGACGCTGGCATCGTCCAGCAGCTGCACGAGCGGCGCAACGTTGTAGCCGCCCAGCATGGTGCCCAGCAGTTCGGTGGCGCGCTCGCGCGAAATCAGCGCATTGGTTTCGCTGCCGAAGGCGATCGCGGCCAGGTACGAGGCCTTGACCTTGGCCGCGTCGTCGACGCCGGCCGGAACGCGGTGGGTCAGCAGCTCGACCAGGAAGTCGGCTTCACCGGCCGGCGGGTTCTTCAGCAGTTCGATGACGTCGGCCGTCTGCTGGGCGTTCAGCGGCAGCGGCGGGATGCCAAGCGCGGCGCGCTCGGCTACGTGGTGGCGGTAGGCTTCCAACATGACAACTCCCGGGTGATTCTCGAAGAATGCGATTGAATGAAACGGTTGAAAAAAGAGGGCTCAGGCGTTTGGCACGATCAGCTTCAGGCCCTTGAAGTAGTCGCGGTAAAACTTGTCGTTCCAGGTGATCAGGCCGTCGCACTGCAACAGCGCGTGCGCGCCGACCATGAAGTCGTCCAGGCTGCGCCGGCTGTCCCCGCGCTGGCGATGGCGGCGGTGCATCTCGCCCGCGCGCAGCGCCGACTTGGCTTCCAGCGCGTTGAAATGGACACCCATTTCCTCCAGCGCTTCCAGCACCTCGGCGCCGCCGCGCAGGCTCGCACAGACTTCGGCGAGGGTCGCCCCGCACACCACCACCTTGCCGCCGACCAGGCTCTGGCGCAGGCAGGCCTCCACGGCATCGGCCTGCGGACCATTGCTCAGCAGCTCGACCAGTACCGGGGAATCGACGGCGATCATCCTGGCTTATCCCTCGTCGCGCACGGCGCGCACGGCCGCCTCGGCCGACTCGAAGCCGTCCAGCGAGAACTTGCCGCGCGCCCTTGAAATGGCATCGTCAACACTCTTGCGCAGGATGATGCGGCTGCCGTCGAGCTCCACCTTCAGCTGGGTGCCCTTGGTCAGGCCGAGCGCGTCGCGGACCGCCTTGGGCAAGGTGATCTGTCCGCGTTCTGCAACGGTGGCTTCCATCGGTAGGCCCTCCAAAGTATGTACGAATTATACATACTTGACCCCGCATACTTCTGCCCGAGCCTGTTCAGCCTCGCCGCCTCCAACCGGCCAAGGCCCTGCCACACCAATGACACAGGCGATACATAGGTATAGGTAGCCTGAGGCCCTGCCGAAGACCGGCGCGTGGCTGAAGGGTTCATACTGGTTCCCACTGCCGGCGCCTGGCCTCCGGCAACCGCAAGCAGGCCCCCGGGCCACTGCAAGCCATCCGCAAGAGGAGTTTCCCCGCATGAGCGACTCGTTCTCCACCCGCAGCCAGCTGGACGTCGGCGGCACCACCTACGACTACTTCAGCCTGCCCAAGCTCGGACAGCAGTTCGACATCTCCCACCTGCCCTATTCGATGAAGATCCTGCTGGAGAACCTGCTCCGGCACGAGGACGGCGGCGCCACCGTCGGCCGCGATCACATCGAAGCGGTGGCACGCTGGAACCCGGCCGCCGAGCCGGACATCGAAATCGCCTTCATGCCGGCCCGCGTGGTCCTGCAGGACTTCACCGGCGTGCCCTGCGTGGTCGACCTGGCCGCCATGCGCGACGCCGTGGTCAAGCTGGGCGGCCGCCCGGAACAGATCAACCCGCAAATCCCCTCCGAGCTGGTCATCGACCACTCCGTGCAGGTCGACGTGTTCGGCACCCCGGACGCACTCGACCTGAACGGCAAGATCGAGTTCCAGCGCAACCAGGAGCGCTACGGTTTCCTGCGCTGGGGCCAGAAGGCGTTCGACAACTTCAAGGTGGTGCCGCCGAATACCGGCATCGTCCACCAGGTGAACCTGGAAAACCTCGCGCGTGTCGTGATGACCGCAGACAAGGACGGCAAGGCGGTCGCCTACCCCGATACCGTGTTCGGCACCGACAGCCACACCACGATGATCAACGGCATCGGCGTGCTCGGCTGGGGCGTGGGCGGCATCGAGGCCGAAGCGGCCATGCTCGGCCAGCCCTCCTCCATGCTGATCCCGCAGGTGGTGGGCTTCAAGCTCACCGGCCGCCTGCCCGAAGGCGCGACCGCCACCGACCTGGTGCTGACCGTCACCCAGATGCTGCGCAAGCACGGGGTGGTCGGCAAGTTCGTCGAGTTCTTCGGCGAAGGCCTGCAGCACCTGCCGCTGGCCGACCGCGCCACCATCGGCAACATGGCGCCCGAGTACGGCGCCACCTGCGGCATCTTCCCGATCGACAACGAATCGCTGAACTACCTGCGCCTGTCCGGCCGCAACGAAGAACAGATCGCGCTGGTCGAAGCCTACGCCAAGGCCCAGGGCCTGTGGCACGACGCCACCACCGCCCATGCCAGCTACAGCGCCACGCTGGAACTGGACATGGGCGAGGTCAAGCCGTCGCTGGCCGGTCCCAAGCGCCCGCAGGATCGCGTGCTGCTGCAGGACGTCAAGCAGAACTACCGCGACAACCTGGGTGGCCTGACCACCAATCGCGACAAGCGCAGCGACGACGTTTCCAAGTTCGTCAACGAAGGCGGCGGCGCTGCGGTCGGCAACGAACAGCTGGCCAAGGGCTACGCCGATGTCGACCTGGACGGCACCCGTTTCCGGCTCAAGGACGGTGCCGTGGTCATCGCCGCCATCACCTCCTGCACCAACACCTCCAACCCGGCGGTGATGATCGGTGCCGGCCTGCTCGCCCGCAACGCGGCGGCCAAGGGCCTGGACCGCAAGCCGTGGGTGAAGACCTCGCTCGGCCCGGGTTCGCGCGTGGTCACCGACTACCTTGAAAAGGCCGGCGTGCTCACCGAGCTGGAAAAGGTCGGCTTCTACGTGGTCGGCTACGGCTGCACCACCTGCATCGGCAATTCCGGCCCGCTGCCCACCGAAGTCAGCGCCGGCATCGCCAGTGGCGACCTGGTGGTGACCTCGGTGCTGTCGGGCAACCGCAACTTCGAGGGCCGCGTGCACCCCGAAGTGAAGATGAACTACCTGGCCAGCCCGCCACTGGTGGTGGCCTACGCCATCGCCGGCACCACCGACATCGACCTGACCACCGAACCGCTCGGCACCGGCAGCGACGGCCAGCCGGTGTACCTGCGCGACATCTGGCCGAGCAACAAGGAAATCGGCGATGTCATTGCCGCGACCATCGGCCCGGAGATGTTCAAGCAGAACTACGCCGACGTGTTCAAGGGCGACAGCCGCTGGAACACCATCCAGTCGCCCGACGGCGACCTGTACGAATGGGACGGCAGCTCCACCTACATCAAGAACCCGCCCTACTTCGACGGCATGACCATGCAGGTCGGCCACATCGACGACGTGCACGGCGCCCGGGTGATGGGCCTGTTCGGCGACTCGATCACCACCGACCACATCTCCCCGGCCGGCAACATCAAGAAGGACTCCCCGGCGGGCCGCTTCCTGCAGGAGCGCGGCGTGCAGCCGGCCGACTTCAACAGCTACGGCAGCCGCCGCGGCAACGACGACGTGATGGTGCGCGGCACCTTTGCCAACATCCGCATCAAGAACCTGATGTTCGGGGGCGAGGAAGGCGGCAACACCCTGTACTACCCGGCCGGCGGCGGCGAGCCGGAAAAGCTGGCCATCTACGACGCGGCCATGAAGTACAAGGCCGAGGGCGTGCCGCTGGTGGTGTTCGCCGGCAAGGAGTACGGCACCGGCTCCTCGCGCGACTGGGCCGCCAAGGGCACCAACCTGCTGGGCGTGAAGGCGGTGATGGCCGAGAGCTTCGAGCGCATCCACCGTTCCAACCTGGTCGGCATGGGCGTGCTGCCGCTGCAGTTCCAGGCCGGCGAGAACGCCCAGAGCCTGGGCCTGGACGGCTCGGAGAAGGTCGACATCACCGGCCTGGCCGATGGCGCCAGCAAGACCGCCACGGTCACCGCGACCCGTGCCGACGGCACCGTGAAGACCTTCCAGGCCCATGTGATGCTGCTGACCCCCAAGGAAGTGGAGTACTTCAAGCACGGCGGCCTGCTGCAGTACGTGCTGCGCCAGCTGGCGGCCCGCTGAGCCCCCTGCCCCCTTCCATTCAGGAAGGGGGCCTCTCCACGTGGCCTGCACGCTTTATTCACAGGGCCTTCGCGTTTTCCATTCGGACCGGTATGCTGCCGGGGACCGAATCGACGGATACTGTCCGTCAGCATCACAACATCCACGTTTCCTGGAGGGGGAATAATGAGTCTGGAACGTCCCTGGCTGAAGAGCTATCCCAACGGCGTACCCGCCGAAATCGACGTCAATGAGTTCCATTCGGTGTCGGCCGTTTTCGATACGTCCGTGGCCAGGTTCCGCGACCGTCCCGCCTACTCCAGCTTCGGCAAGGTCCTCACCTATGGTGAAACCGACGCCCTGGTCGAAAAATTCGCCGCCTACCTGCTCGGCGAGCTGAAGCTCAAGAAGGGCGACCGCGTCGCCCTGATGATGCCCAACTGCCTGCAGTACCCGGTGGCCACCTTCGGCGTGCTCCGCGCCGGCCTGACCGTGGTCAATGTCAACCCGCTGTACACCGCGCGCGAACTGAAGCACCAGCTGGTCGATTCCGGCGCCTCGGTCCTGGTGGTCGTGGACAACTTCGGCGACACCGTGCAGCAGGTCATTGCTGAAACCCAGGTCAAGCAGGTCATCACCACCGGCCTGGGCGACATGCTCGGCGCCAAGGGCGTGCTGGTGAACTTCGTGCTGAAGTACATCAAGAAGATGGTGCCCAACTACAGCCTGCGCGGCGCGATCCGCTTCAACCAGGCGCTGAAGCTGGGCAGCAAGCACACCCTGCCGAAGGTGGAGCTGGACCACGACGACGTGGCCTTCCTGCAGTACACCGGCGGCACCACCGGCGTGGCCAAGGGGGCAATGCTCACCAACCGCAACCTGGTGGCCAACATGCAGCAGGCCTCGGCGTGGATCTCCGCGTCGGGCATTGAAATGGGCAAGGAGTGGATCATCACCGCCCTGCCGCTGTACCACATCTTCGCATTGACCGCGAACGGGCTGGTCTTCATGAAGTTCGGTGGCTGCAACCACCTGATCACCAACCCGCGCGACATGAAGGGCTTCGTCAAGGAGCTCAAGTCGACCCGCTTCACCGCCATCACCGGCGTCAACACGCTGTTCAACGGCCTGCTCAACACCCCGGGCTTCGACGAGATCGACTTCTCCTCGCTGAAGGTCACCCTGGGCGGCGGCATGGCCGTGCAGCGTTCGGTCGCCGAGCGCTGGAAGAAGACCACCGGCGTCACCCTGGTCGAAGCCTACGGCCTGACCGAAACCTCACCGGCCGCCTGCATCAACCCGCTCAACCTGGCCGAGTACAACGGCGCGATCGGCCTGCCGATTCCGTCCACCGACGCCTGCGTGAAAGACGACAACGGCGTCACCATGGCTGCCGGTGAAGTCGGCGAACTGTGCATCCGTGGCCCGCAGGTGATGAAGGGCTACTGGCAGCGTCCGGAAGACACCGCCAAGGCGATCGACGCCGACGGCTGGCTGCACACCGGCGACATGGCGCGCATGGACGAGCAGGGCTTCTTCTACATCGTCGACCGCAAGAAGGACATGATCCTGGTGTCCGGCTTCAACGTGTACCCGAACGAAGTCGAAGACGTCATCGCGATGATGCCCGGCGTGCTCGAAGTAGCGGCAGTTGGCGTACCCGACGAAAAGTCCGGCGAAATCGTCAAGGTCGTTATCGTCAAGAAGGACCCGAACCTGACCGCCGAACAGGTCAAGGAACACGCCCGCGCCAACCTGACCGGCTACAAGCACCCGAAGATCGTCGAGTTCCGCAAGGAACTGCCGAAGACCAACGTCGGCAAGATCCTGCGCCGCGAACTGCGTGACGCACCGGCGGCGTAATTCCGCGGCGGGCCAGGTAGAGCGCCTCACAATCCTGAGGTGCTCTACCACATCTTGAGAAGCCAAGAGACGCCCAGATAGGTAAAGCCCGCACCTCACTTGCCGTTTACGCCGAAGGTTGCTACTCAACGTGATAGATGCTAGGATTTTTGCATACCAGCGACTAGGAGTAGCTCCAGTCAACAGTCTGGTCCCTAGGGCGTTTCATCAATTTACGCATGCCCGGTCGCAGGCTCACGCCCGACCGGGCATTTCGTTTGTACTCTCCGAAGGCGCTCGTGGCGACGCGCGCCTCCAGTCGGACGAAAGGGTGAGTGGACAATGACCCCACAACCGCTCGAACAGTTGTTCGACTCCATGTTTCATGGAAAGTACCGCTTCATTGAGTTCATGGAGCTGAAGCCAGAACAGCACAGGGTGCGAGTTTCCTGGAAGGGTCGAACAATCTACAAACCCACGGGCGTTCTCAAGGCGTTTCATCGCTTCCTCAACCACTACGTACTTGACCACCTGCAGGTAGATGAAACGGTCTCATTTGCCTACCGTAGAGGTACAACCTTGCTCCAGGCCGTAGAGCCGCACGCTCACAGCCGCGCCTTCTTCCAGACCGATCTCGAACGATTCTTCGACAGCATCACGACGGATCACATCAGAACCGCACTTGAAACATCCGACATTCCGGTGGAAGACCTTGGACAGCACTTGGGTCACATCCTGGAACTTCTTACGATTGATGGCAAGCTGCCAATTGGCTACTCGACATCTCCAATCCTGAGCAACGCATGCCTGCTGGGATTTGACAGTCGCCTGAAATCCCAGAGTCGTGATCGCGGCTGGGTGTACACGCGCTACGCCGACGACATCATCCTTTCAGCCGCTGACCGCGAATCGCTGGCCGATGCCGTTGCCGTGGTTGAAGACTGTCTGTCTTCTGAGCTCGGTGATGGCTTTGCGCTGAATCCGACCAAGAGCAAACTGACCACCATCGGCAGGAAGGTCAAGTTGCTCGGCCGAGTCATTGTTCCCACCGGCGTCATTGTCATCGATCGCGAAGTACGAAACCGAATTGAGTCCTACCTCCACTTCTACATCACCGACCAGTCCAAACTTGCAAGAATTTTCAGAGAGGATCGGGAGGAGGAGTGGGAAGATGGCTTGCAGAGCCTTAGCGGACTCATCAGCTACGTGCATGTGGCAGATGTCGCGTACCTCGACAAGCTTAGAGCAAAGTTCGGAGCCACCGTAATCGACAGTTTCCTGCACAGGTCAGCCAAATGAGCCGATTTCGTGTAGTGCTCGAATCAGTTCAACATGTCACCAACATGACTTTGGACATCGACCTGTCAACGCCTGGCTTGGTGTGTCTGGTGGGTCGAAATGGAACAGGCAAAACAACGCTGGTGCGCGCCCTGCGAAACCTCTCCAACGCTGACACGTTCAACAGGACGGCCACGCCCTACGCGTTTTCCGACAAGAGTCGAATCACCTACGAGGCAGGGGGCGAACGCGTAGCGTTCACATACGACGAGAAGATCCGGTCACTGAATTGCAGGGACACGATCCCCTCGACACTTCGAAAGATGATTGAAGCCGAACTCCCAATGCCGCACGGGAGGCGCTTCAACTACTTTAAAAGTGCGAGCGAAGCCGACCTGGACATTCGGAAGGCAATCTCCTTCGGCAAGTACGCACGTCCCGAGGAGCTGATTGACTTTCTGGGCGCCATCTACGGCTCGGATCGGTTCTCGACCATGGCGGAAGTCCGAGTCAAGGGGAAAAGCTACTATGCCATCGTGCGTAATGACGGGACGTACATCAGAGAGGATTACCTCAGCTCCGGCGAGTATTTCCTCATAAATCTGTATAGAACCATCAAGGGATCAGCGAAGCTTCTGGTCATTGACGAAATCGACCTTTCCCTTGACGCCGCCGCGCAGGCAAATCTTGCGAGCTGGCTGAGGCGATTCTGCGTTGAGTACAACTGCAAGGTGGTTTTCACGACCCACTCCCTCGCCCTCATGCACAAGCTTGAACCTGGCGAGATGTTTTACATGGACCAGGTCGATGGCAACGTCTCAATTGAACCAACCTCATTCAGCTTTGCCAGAGCGAAGATGTTTGGATTCGCTGGATTCGACAGGTGCATCGTCACCGAAGACACCTCGCTCACGGCATTCATTACTCATTTAGTAAAAAAGTACTGCCCCAGGACGATCCTTAGCTACAAGATCATTTATGTAGGCAGCGGAGCTCGTGTCGGCGCACTTGTCTCGGACAATGACCGCGAGAAGTTCCTTGGACCAGCCGATCAGGTGATTGGTATTGTTGATGGTGACCAGAAAGATGAGGGATACGCCCAACATCCGAGCATCCATCTGATACCGCTCAAGAGTGTCGAAAAAGCCCTACTTGCTGAGAGCAAACAGGACCCGGACTTTCCGTTTCACGTCCCGCGAATGACCTTTGACAAGGAAAAGAGTTTGATTCGTCACATCTTGAAGAGAGGCATAGCAACGCAATCAGAAATTTACGATTATCTGATTGGCAGAAGTCCAGACGCATTTCAGGACATTACGGAAACGCTTCGGCAACTATTGCCCCCGGCTCACGAGGCATGATGGTGGCGAAATCGGACTGCAATGTCTCGCCTGAAACGCAGGTAACACCCAGAGATGACATCGACCAGATCGCTGCTGACGTCGGCAACCCATCACTCCTGTATGTTGCCATGCGTACCCGAAACTTTTACCACAGCAGTCGCCTTGACGGGATTGACATGAGCAAAGCAATCGAAGCAGATTCCCTGCACGAGATCCTCGAGATTTATCGCAAACGAAGATAGTCGTCACCCGTAGTCGATCCGGTAAGCTCGACCGCGCATTCGATCATCCCCAATCGCCCTTGGCAGCCAGTAGTGTCAGCCCGGCCGGCATGCCCAGTGTGGCAAGCAGGTATGCATCCGTCGCCAGCGCGGTCAGCAAATCGAACGGCACCATCAACGACAGGGCTGTAGACGGGGTGTAGTCCTAGACGGGTTCGTTGCGCGATGTCGCTACTCGGCTCCACTACGGAAAGAACAGCGGGTGCCCCGCGTCCGAGTCGGACTGGAACGAATCTGCGCATTCTGCGCCGTGCCGGGCGAACGCGATGATCCCGTCGTTCGGTCAAAGACCACGCAGTACCCCCGCCGCGCAAGGCGTATGGGCGTTTCACCCCTCCTTCATCGCCGCTGCCAGACGCACGCGGGATATATGCATGACACCCCCCACCGCCGGTGTAGGATCGCGGCGTGTGGACCCGTCCGGCCTGCCGCCCACCGTCCTCCCAGCAGGCCAACCCGCCGAGGTGATCACCATGCATTCCATCGAAAAGCTCCCCTATGCCCGCGGCTACGCGACCATCCGCACCGAAACCACCGGCGACAACGCCGCCCACTGGTTGTTCATGCACGCCGACGCCGCTACCGGCATCCGTCCCTGCTGCCGCAAGGACATGCTGGACGAAATGTGGAGCGTGATGAGCCAGATCACCCTCTCCCCGGCCGAACGCAACAGCGGCCGCCTGCGCCACTTCGTGCTGGCCTCCGACGCCACCGCCTACAACCTGGGCGGCGACCTGGCCCTGTTCGCCCAGCTGATCCGTGAAGGCAACCGCGACCGCCTGCTGGCCTATGCCCAGCGCTGCGTGGAAGGCGTGCACCACCTGCACACCGGCTTCGGCGGCGACGTCCGCTCGATCGCCCTGATCCAGGGCGACGCGCTGGGCGGTGGCCTGGAAATGGCCCTGGCCTGCCACACCATCATTGCCGAGGAAGGCTGCGGCATGGGCCTGCCTGAAGTGCTGTTCGGGCTTTTCCCGGGCATGGGCGCCTACTCGTTCCTGTGCCGCCGCGTGGCCCCGCAGCTGGCCGAGAAGATCATCCTCGAAGGCCGGGTCTACTCGTCCGAAGAAATGTTCGCCATGGGCGTGGTCGACATCCTGGTGCCCAAGGGCCAGGGCGTGAAGGCCGCCGAAGACCTGATCCGCCAGCAGCAGCGCACCCCGCGCAGCTACCTGGCAATGAACGCCGCACGCAACCTGGCCCAGGCGGTGGGCTATGACGAGCTGCTTGAAATCACCAAGATCTGGGTCGATTCGGCCCTGGCCCTGGAAGACAAGTCGCTGCGGACCATGGACCGTTTGATCAAGGCGCAGACCCGTCGTGCGCAGTTCGATGCCGCGTAACGGCGCTGCTGCCGGCAAGGGGGTTCGGTAAAAAAGCCCGGTGGAAACCGGGCTTTTTTCCATCCATCGGCACGCGGGTCAGCGCATGTCGATGCCGCCGTCGTCGCTGGATGCGGCACCGGGGCGCCGGCGTTCTTCCAGTGCCTGCCGGCCTTCCTTCACCGCCGTACGGATCAGCGTCATCCGCTCGCGCCATTCGCTCTTGAGTTGCCAGTCGGCCATGTGCATCACCTCGCCGGCCCGGTACGCCACCCGCACCAGGCCCAGGTTGCTGGCCACGCCCTTGATGGCGTGGGCCTGCTCGCGAAGCAGCACCCAGTCGCCGCGTTCGCCGGCTTCCATGGCCCCGCCCACGCACTGCGTGGCGTCGGCCAGGCACTGGCGGATGAACTCCTGCTCGAAGCCTTCGCCCATGCCCAGCGCCGCCAGCTCGTCGAGCACACCGGTATCGAGCACGCCCACTGCGACCGGCGCCGACTGGACCACGGCCGTGCGCGCCTTGAGGCCGTCGTTGGCGGCAATTTCAGCGAGCGTGTCGAGCAGGCGCACCGGCACCACCGGCTTGCCGAAGAAGGTATGCGCACCGGCCTGGGTACACTGCTGGATGGATTCGGGCGTGACGTCGGCGCTGAGCACCAGCACCGGCGTGCGCGGGGCGCCACCGGCCTGCAGCACGCGCAGTTCCTTGAGCATGTCCAGCCCGCTCATGCCGGGCATGTGCAGGTCGACGATGGCCACGTCGTAGTCGCTCTCGGCCATGGCATCGAGCACCGCTTCGCCGCCGTTGACGCACACCACCTTGTGCCCGGCCTTCTGCAGCAGGCGCTGCAGCACCAGCCGGTTGGCCTGGTGGTTGTCGGCCACCAGCACTTTCATGCTGCGCACCCGGGCGCGATGGCGGAGGAACGGGTCGGCGAAGGCGATCACGTTGTCCGGCGCAGCGGCGCTGCCCTCCCCGACCACGGCCGGGGTGTACTCGCCCGCCACCACCGGCGGCAGCGCGAACGGCAGTTCGAACCAGAAGCAGCTGCCCTGCGGCGGATTCTCGGCATAGCCGATCTGCCCGCCCATGGCCTCCACCAGGCCGCGCGAAATCGAGGTGCCCAGCCCGCTGCCCTCGTGGCGGCGGCCCAGGCTCACATCGGCCTGCTCGAAGGCCTGGAACAGGCGCGCGCGCATGTCCGGCACCACGCCGATTCCGGTGTCGAGGATGTCGAAGCGCAGCCGCACCTGGCCTTCGTTTTCTTCGCGCAGCTGCGACACGCGGATCTCGATGCGGCCATGCTCGGTGAACTTGACCGCGTTGCCGGCCAGGTTGAGCAGGATCTGGCGCAGGTGGCCGAGGTCGCCACGCAGCAGCTTGGGCACGCCTGCGGCGACCTTGACCTGGTAATCAAGTCGCTTGACCTTGGCCTGCGGCATCAGGATCAGCCCGATCGACTGGATCACCTCGTCCAGCGAGAAGTCCTCGGCCACCACGCGCAGTTTGCCCGCCTCGATCGCCGAGATGTCCAGCACCTCTTCCACCAGCGCCAGCAGGCTGCGCGAGGACGCCTGGATGGTGTTGACGCACTCGCGCTGTTCTTCGTCCAGCGTGGTGGTGGCCAGCACTTCGGTCATGCCCGACAGGCCGTTCAACGGCGTGCGGAACTCATGGCTCATGTTGGCCAGGAAACGGCTCTTGGCTTCACTGGCACGGCGCGCCTCGTCCATCGCATGGGTCAGCTGGCGCAGCAGCGTGGCGAAGTACAGCGGCACCGCCGCCAGGCCCAGCCACAGGCCGAAGCCGAGCCGCGCGTTGGCCTGCCAGTAGTCGGTGACCAGCACCGTCACCCCAAAACTCACCAGCGCCATGCCCACGGCGGTGTACAGGTATTTGTTGCCGAAGCGCATGCCGTTGCCGACGGTCACCCACATCACCACGATGTAGACCCAGGCCAGCGGCTCGCCCATCTGCACCATGCCGGCGGCGATCAGCCCGTAGTCGGCCAGCATGCCGGCCACCCGGCGCGGGTCCGAACGGCCGGGGCGCGCCAGCAGCCACGCGAACAACAGCACCGACAGGGTCAACCCGGTCAGCACGATGCCCAGCACCACCTGATACTGGTGGTGCGGCAGGTCGTGGCGCGGACCGGGAAGCAGCACGTAGCCCAGGATCAGGACGATCAGCACCATGCGCACGATAGCCTGGCCGTGCTCGGTGTCGGGACGGTTGCCCAGCCGCTGCTTCAAGGTGTGGAACATGCTCTGCACCTCACATCCCCGGGCGTGCCGACGCAGTGGAGTGCTGCGCGCAGATATCGTCGAGCTGCTGCCGGCCACGCAGCAGGGCGTCCACGCAGCGCGGATCGAACAGGCGACCACGCTGTGCATACAGATAGGCCAGGGTGGCTTCCATCGTCCAGGCTTCTTTGTAGGGCCGGGGCGAAATGAGGGCGTCGAACACGTCGGCCACCGCCACGATCCGCGCTTCAAGCGGGATCGCATCGCCGCGCAGGCCATCGGGATAGCCGCTGCCGTCGTAGCGCTCGTGGTGGCGCAGCGCGATCAGCGCACCCACCTGGATGAAGCGGTTCTGGCTGCCACTGAGCAGCTCATAGCCGATCCGCGGGTGCCGGCGCATGATCGCCAGCTCCTCGTCGTCGAGCTTGCCCTGCTTGAGCAGCACCGCATCGGGAATGGCGATCTTGCCCATGTCGTGCAGCGGCGCGGCCGCCTCGATGAGCTTGACCTCTTCTTCCGGCAGGCCCAGCTGTTCAGCGATCAGCCCGGCCACGTGCGCCATGCGCTCCAGGTAGGCGCTGGTGCCGGCATCACGAAACTCGATCGCACGGGCCAGCCGCGACAGCGTCTCGCGCTCGCGCTCTTCCACCTCGTGCATGCTGGCCAGCAGACGCTGCTCCAGCGAGAGCGCACGTTGCTTCACGTTCTCGGACTGCTGGCGCAGCTGCAGCAGGTTGTAGCAGCGCGCCCGCAGTTCGCGCGGGCGGATCGGCTTGACCAGGAAATCGATCACCCCGGCTTCCAGCGCAGCCTGGCGGATCGGCTCGTCGCCGACCACGGTAATCAGGATCACCGGAATGTCGCGATGCTTGGGCAGGCGGCGGAAGCGGCGCGCAAACTCCAGGCCGTCCATTTCCGGCATGCGATAGTCGAGCAGCAGCAGGTCGACCCCGTGCGATTCGCACCAGGCCAACGCGGTGAGCGGGTCGCCGAAGTCATGCACGCTCAGTTCCGGCGCGATGTCCTCGATGACATGACGCAGCATGGTGCGCGCAGACGTCTGATCGTCAACGATGACAATATTCAAGGCTGCTTCCGTTGTCTTCCTGGACCACACTGGAACGTGCTGCGAAGACGATACTCCGCTGCTTTGTACGCCGGCACCTTGCATGGGACCCACCTCCGGTCATGATTCCCCCATTCATGATCTTGGCCGTGCCGTGATGCGTGCGTAACGCAGGGGGCCGTCCAGTGCTCATGATCCGTAGCTGGCGCCCATAGGGCGCCTCAATGGGCTACGCAGAAACCATACTCGTCCGGCCATCCCAGCGGAACCCCGCCGGGTGGCCCCAGCGGGTCCAACCGGACCTGCGTCTCAGTTTTCGGGGCGCATGTAGGGGAACAGGAGCACATCGCGGATCGAGCTGCTGCCGGTCAGCAGCATCACCAGGCGGTCGATGCCGATGCCCAGGCCGCCGGTCGGGGCCATACCGTACTCCAGCGCACGGATGTAATCGGCGTCGTAATGCATGGCTTCGTCGTCGCCGCCCTCCTTGGCCGTGACCTGGGCCTGGAATCGGGCCGCCTGGTCTTCCGGGTCGTTCAGCTCGGAGAAGCCGTTGGCCAGCTCCTTGCCGTTGATGAACAGCTCGAAGCGGTCGGTATAGCCCGGCTGGTCGTCGTTGGCGCGGGCCAGCGGCGAGACCTCGACCGGGTGGTCGGTGATGAAGGTCGGCTGGACCAGGGTGTGCTCGACGGTGGCTTCAAAGATCTCCAGCAGCAGCTTGCCCCAGCCGTAGGACGGCTTGACCCGGATCTTCAGGCGCTCGCAATGGCGCAGCAACGCCTCGCGGTCGGTGCAGTCGGCCAGGCTGATCTCCGGGTTGTGGTGGCGCACCGCCTCGTCCATGCGCCAGCGGCGGAACGCCGGGGCCAGGTCGATGGTGGCGCCGTCCCATTCCACGGTGGTGGTGCCCAGCACCTTGCTGGCCACGTCACGGATCACGCCTTCGGTCAGGTCCATCACTTCGGTGTACGTGGCGTAGGCCTCGTACAGCTCCATCATGGTGAATTCCGGGTTGTGCCGGGTGCTGACGCCTTCGTTGCGGAAGTTGCGGTTGATTTCGTAGACGCGCTCGAGCCCACCCACGACCAGGCGCTTGAGATACAGCTCCGGCGCCACGCGCAGGTACAGGTCCAGGTCCAGCGCGTTGTGATGGGTGGTGAACGGCTTGGCCGTGGCGCCGCCGGGGATGTAATGCATCATCGGCGTTTCGACTTCCAGGAAGTCGCGGTTGTCCAGCCAGGCGCGCATGGCGCGGATGATCCGCGAGCGCTTGATGAACACCTCGCGCGACTCCGGGGTCACGATCAGGTCGACGTAGCGCTGGCGGTAGCGCTGCTCCACGTCGGCCAGGCCATGCCACTTGTCCGGCAGCGGGCGCAGCGACTTGGTCAGCAGGCGGATGCTGGTCGCCTTGACCGACAGCTCGCCGGTCTTGGTGCGGGTCAGCCCGCCTTCCACCGCGATGATGTCGCCTACGTCCCAGCCTTTGAAGGCGGTGTAGGCATCGCCCAGACTGTTGCCCTGCAGGAACAGCTGGATGCGGCCGGACTCGTCCTGGATCTGGGCGAAGCTGGCCTTGCCCATCACCCGCTTGGCCATCAGGCGGCCGGCCATCTTCACCGTACGGTCAGTGGCTTCCAGCGCTTCGGCGGTCCACTGTTCGGCATCGGCGAATTCGGCCTGGAGGCTGCCGGAGAAGTCTTCGCGACGGAAGTCGTTCGGATAGGCGATGCCCTGCCCGCGCAGCGCGGTCAGTTTCGCGCGGCGCTCGGCGATGAGGCTGTTCTCGTCGACGGGGGTCTGCGGCGCGGCGGTCTGATCGTTCATGGCGTGGGTCTGTGTCTTGGGGAGTTGGACAGTGGGGAGGTGAAGCAGCATCGGGCCGCACGTGGCGGCCCGACGGTCAGGCGTCGAGGCGTTTGGAACCGACTTCCAGGCCCGACTTCAGGCTGGCTTCGACGAATTCGTCGAGGTCGCCGTCGAGCACCTTCTGCGTGTCCGAACGCTCGATGCCGGTGCGCAGGTCCTTGATACGGCTCTGGTCGAGCACGTAGTTGCGGATCTGGCTGCCCCAGCCGATGTCGGACTTGGTCGCTTCCACGGCGTCCTTTTCCGCGTTGCGCTTCTGGATTTCCAGCTCATAGAGCTTGGCGGCCAGCATCTTCATCGCGTTGTCGCGGTTCTGATGCTGGCTGCGGCCGGTCTGGCACGCCACCACGATGTTGGTCGGGATGTGGGTGATGCGCACCGCCGACTCGGTCTTGTTGACGTGCTGGCCACCGGCGCCGGACGAACGGTACACGTCGGTACGCAGGTCGGCCGGGTTGATGGTGATGTCGATGTTGTCGTCGATTTCCGGCGACACGAACACCGAGGTGAAACTGGTGTGGCGGCGGTTGTCCGAATCGAACGGCGACTTGCGCACCAGGCGGTGCACGCCGGTTTCGGTCTTCAGCCAGCCATAGGCGTAATCGCCTTCCACGCGCAGCGTGGCCGACTTGATCCCGGCGACATCGCCACCGGACACTTCCATCAGCTCGGTCTTCCAGCCACGCGATTCGCACCAGCGCAGGTACATGCGCAGCAGGATTTCGGCCCAGTCCTGGGCTTCGGTACCACCGGCACCGGCCTGGATGTCGACGAAGGCGGCGGCGCTGTCCATCTCGCCGGAGAACATGCGCTGGAATTCCAGCTGTTCCACGTGCTTCTGGTACTTGTCCAGGTCGGCGACCACGGCCAGCGCGGTGTCTTCGTCCTGCTCGCTTTCAGCCAGCTCCAGCAGTTCGCTGGATTCGGTCAGCCCGTCCAGGATGGTGGCGATGCCGCCGACCGTCTTGTCGAGCATGGAACGCTCGCGGCCCAGGTTCTGGGCGTACTCGGCGTTGTTCCAGATATCGGGATTTTCCAGTTCCCGGGTTACTTCTTCCAGACGCTCTTTCTTGGCGTCGTAGTCAAAGATACCCCCTGAGCGAGACCACGCGATCGGTCAGATCGGTGATTCGCTGGCGCACGGGATTGAGCTCGATCATATCGGCGGTAATGAAGGCTTGGGACAAGACCGACGATTATAGCGTCCCAAGCCCCGTTCATGTTCAAGGGTCAGCGGACCTCGAACTCCCCGACCAGCACGGTGTCCGAGCTGTCCTTCAACCGCATGGTCACCTGCTGGTCCTGCTGCCTTCGGCTGCCCCAATGGGTGCTGAGCCGCAGGGTCAGCGTGGTCGCGCCGGTCACCAGCTGCTCGCGGCTGCCGAAGTAGTTGGCCTCCACCTTGTACTTGCCCGGCTTGGCCTGACGCAGCGAGAACTGCTCCGGACCATAGCCGCCGGTGAAGTCGCGCGACATCTGGCCGCCCTGGTACGTCAGCTGGTTGCCGTAATAGGCGCGTTCACCATTCGGGTCGGTCACCCACAGGTCCATGTCGCTGTTGTCGCTGTCCCAGCTCAGCACCACGCGCAGGTCCACCGGCATGGCCCGGCGCAGGCGCGGGTTGACCGCGCGGGCGTCTACCCCCGTCCGCGCCACCAGCGTGGTCAGTTCGTCCAGCGCGATCAGGGAGATGCCGTCGAAGCGCGCATCCCACGGCCGCACCACCACCTCGTTGAACGCCGCCAGTGCCTCCGCCGGCTGGTTGTTGGCTTCCAGTGCCAGGGCCAGGTCGCGGAAGCTCTGCGGCTCTTCCTCACCGAGCGCCAGCACATCCCGGAACACGGGCACGGCCAACGCCGGCGCCTTGGCCTGCATCAACCGGTAGCCCAGCACGCGCAATACGTGGCGGTTCTCCAGCTGCATCTCGGCCAGGTTGGACAGCACCCGCAGGGCCAGGTCGCGTTGGCCGTGGGCCAGCAGGATGTCGGCCACGTCCAGATAGAACGCGCTGCTGTCGGCGTGGTCATCGCGCTCCTGCAGGTACAGCGCATAGACCGCGTCCGGACGCGCCGCGCGCAGGCGACGGGCGTAGGCCGAATCAGGCGCCCACGCAGCGACGCTGGTTTTCAGCGCGCCGCGGTTGGCGGGGTCACCGGCGGTGTAGGCGTCAGCGTCAGCGGCGGACTCGGCGTCGGCCGGCAGGCGGGCACCAGTGACCACGATCCTGTCCAGCGAGGTCGAGCGCGCGGCTTCCTCTCGGCGCTGCGCGCGCTCCGCCGCCATCATCATCGGTGCGGCAGGCGCAGGCGGCGCGGGCGGTGCCATCGCCATCGGCGCGGACATCGCCTTGGCCGGTGGGGCGACCGGCGGCGCGCCCTTGGGCCAGGAGCGGTTCCACCATGCCTCGCGCTGGGCGAACTGCGCCGCCAGCGTGTCCAGTCGCTGGCGACGGGCGGCGGCATCGTCGGCCAGGGTGACCGCGTGCTGGCGGTCATACGCCTGCTGCAGCGGGCCGGCCGGGCGGATGCCGTACCGAAGGTAATCGTCCAAGGTTTCGAGTACCAGCAGGGAGGTATCGGGGCCGACCAGTCCGAAGCGCTGCGACAGCGCCTGGATCGCCGCGCGGTTCGCGCCCGGATCGCCGGCCAGCGCCCGACGCTGGGCATCGGCCCAGGCATGGGCGACCAGTTCGCCACCGATGTCGCCGACATCGGCCAGCCGCACTGTCACGGTGCGTCGCGCGCCGTTTTCGTCCGGTACCTGCAGCCGCAGCACCGCATCCGCACGCTGCACCCGCCCAAGCACCCGCACCCAACCGTGGTCGGCACGCTCCGGGTCGATCAGCAGGTCTGCCAGTCCTTCGCCGTCGGCCATCACATCCGCCGGGTTGTCGCGCAGCAGGCGCGCGGCGGCGGCCTCCACGTCGCCGGCCCCGTCCATCACCAGCAGCTGGCCCCGTCCGGCGCGGGTCCAGACGCGCAGGCGGTCGCTGTCGGTGCGCGCGCCGGCGCCGCTCAGGGCGTACAGGCGCTGCTGCGCACCCAGCACGGGCTGGTCGCGCTTGCCGTAGTTGGCCAGCCCGTCGCTCACCAGCAGGTACTCGTCCACGTCGGGCTGGGGCGTCCAGTCGCCCAAGGCGCTGGCGCCGTCCCGCGGCAATGCCTCCAGGTGGCGACGCAATGCGATCCAGTCGCCCTGGCGGATCGCGAAGCGGCGGCTCGGCTCGGCACGGTCGCGCAGGACGGTCAGCTGCACCTCGCCGTTGCCAATGGCGCGGAAGTACCTATCCAGCACCGCCAGTTCCGCAGCGGTGTCGCGGTTGCGTGCCGAACCCGAGGCGTCCCACAGCAGTCCCACCCGGCGCGGCAGCGTGCGTGCACGCGCCTCCACCGGAACCGGCACCTGCACCATCAGGTACTGCCCGCCATCGAAGCGGCCGCGCACCGCATCGACCCCGCGCGGCAGCGGCAAGATCCAGCCCAGTTGTGCGGGCAATGCCATGCCGGAACCCTGCCAGCGGCTCCGCCACGCGCCGTCGCGCGGGGCTAGCACCAGCGGCGACTTCCCGTTGGCCACCGGCACGCCATTACCCACGGCATCAAGGCTCAGCTGCACCGACTGCGCCTGCCGCGCAAACTGCAGCGGCAGGGTCCAGCGCAGGCCCTGCGCTTCCACCGGCAGCGCTTCGCGCACAGTGATCGCCACCCGCCGCGTGCCCATCGCCGGAATCGGGTAGATGCGTAGCCGGAACTGGTTACCGGCCGTCTGTTCAAGCAGGCCCGGATCGACCCCGCGCCGCTCAATGGCCTCGAACACCTGGCGACCCTGCGCCTTGGGCACCGGCACCGCGTCGCGCAGCACACCGTCGATATCCAATGCGAAACCGGTCACCTGCTGGCCTTCGGCCAAGGGAAACTCCAGCGATCCTTCCAGGACGCGGCGATTGGGGTTGCGGAACACCAGCTCGATCCGGGTTTCGCCCAATCCTCCGGCCACGTGGCTGTCGATGCGGGCCTGCTCCAGCCGCACCGGCTGCTCGGCCCCGGCGACCTTCAACACCGGCGCGGCAACCTGCTGCGCCGCCGCCGTTTGCATGCCTGCCCCTACCCCCGCCCAAAGCAACAACCCCAGCCCGATGTTCCGCAGCATGCTGTCCATGTGACGCTCCAGATCCGATGACGGGAGGTTCAACGCATGGGGAGTGGGAATGGGGTTGAAGGACAAAGGCGTCAAGTCACCGACCTGAGAGCCGCGCCAGCCGCGGGGCCACCCGGCCTAGAACGGGAAATGCGCCGAACACGCCTGCACACCATCGAATACCTGCTGCAGAAGCGCGCAATCCTGCTCGGCCTCATAGCTGGCAAAGAACCGGAATTCCTCGGGGTCCATGCTGCTGCGGTAAAAGACGAGGTAGCCGCCCGGGACTTGAGCAGTTGCGCGTCGGTGGCGGACCGTCATCTCGAACTGGTCAGTCTTGGTCGTGATGGCATCCCTGTCATAGGTAAAGGTCCATGTCAGTTCACCGGCATCCGTCTTTGAAACGACTTTCTCCATGAAATCCCGGACTTTGGGCGGCAACATCAGACCCATCCCTCCAGATTTGCGAGCCTCTCGGCAGCGCGCTTGATGGTCATCAACACATCATTCAGCTCAGTCTTTCCGGCCCGGGTCATTGGCTTCCCTCTGTCGTCGTTCAGTGCCCTTTGAAGAGCATGCTCCACGTCGCCCAGCTTCTCGGCGATGGCGTTACCTTCGAACGGCAGCACATGCTTGAAATCGAGGCGGGCGGCAAATCGTCGCGCGATCTGCACCGCCCTTAACGCCGCAGTGTAGTCCTCAGCGCGCATGCTTTCGCTGACCTCGTCAACCAATGCAATGACTTCGGCACTCAGCGTCCTCGCCTCCTGCCGTGCAGTGGCAGAAAGCGCCAGATTTACTGCGTTTGTGGCCGTTCCTGCATGAATAATCTCACCAACGGCGATGACAAGTGCCACCAATGTGGCAACGCCACACCAGTAGGTGAAGGAATCAATTCTGTCGGGAGCAGCCCATTTGTCACTGACGTACACCAGCAGAACGCAAACCGCGACGGACACGACACCGTACATCCATCGAACATGCGACATGAATCCCGCCACCCACGCTGCGTCGGCCGTCTGGCCATCGCGTCGAGCCTAACGTCCGGGATCCGCCATCGCAGTCAGCCCATCCCCAATCACGCGTCGGTGCAGTGCTCGATGATGAGCTGGATGGCGCCGCCGCCGCGGTAGTCGTCGCTGACCAGGCGGTAGGCGATGTGTACGGTGTTGGCCGGGGCATTGCCGCGCCAGCCGCTGAAATGGATGGCGTTGATCGGTTCGGCGCGGCCGGGGACGCGCAGGCTGAGCTTGAGGTGCTTCTCTTTCAGTACCTGCCAGCGGGCGACCTGGAAATGGCCGTCGAACAGCGGTTCGGGGAACCCCTGGCCCCACGGGCCGGCCAGGCGCAGCGCTTCGGCGTGGCGGAAGTCCAGTTCGGTCGGCGCCAGTTCGCCATCGCTCATCAGCAACTGCTGCAGTGCCGCCGGGTCCATGCTGGATTCGACGACGGCCACGAACGCCCGCTGGAACTCCGGCAGGCGCGTGTGCGACAGGCTCAAGCCGGCGGCCATGGCATGGCCACCGAACTTGTCGATCAGGCCCGGATGCGCGGCATTGACCAGCGCCAGCGCGTCACGGATGTGGAAACCGGCGATGGAGCGGGCCGAGCCACGCAGCGAATCGCTGCCCGGTTCGGACGGTGCAAATGCAATTACTGGACGGTGCAGGCGGTCCTTCATCTTCGACGCGACCAGGCCGACCACGCCAGGGTGCCACTCGGCATCGAAGAGGCAGGCCGCGATCGGGCGTTCGCCTTCGGCACTCAGTACCGCGCGTGCAACCGCCAGCTCGGCGTCGTCGGTCATCAGCTGCTGGACCGCGCGCCGTTCCGAGTTGATCTGCTCCAGGGTCTGGGCGATTTCGCGCGCCTGCGTGCGGTCTTCGGTCAGCAGCAGTTCGATGCCGAGCGCCATGTCTTCCAGTCGGCCCGCCGCGTTGAGGCGCGGGCCGATGGCGAACCCGATGTCGGTAGCGCTCAGGCGCGCTGCCTCGCGGCCACTCGCTTCAATCAATGCCTGCAGGCCGACACAGCCCTGCCCCGCGCGCAGCCTGCGCAGACCCGCGCTGACCAGGGCGCGGTTGTTCGCATCCAGCGCGACCAGATCGGCCACGGTACCGACCGCGACGAGGTCCAGCAGGGTCAGCAGGTCGGGCTCGGCGCCGGGCGCAAACGCGCCCTGCTGGCGCAGCTGGCGGCGCAGCGCCATCAGCACGTAGAAGATCACGCCGACGCCGGCCAGCGCTTTGCTCGGGAAGGCATCGCCATTGATGTTGGGGTCGACGATGGCATCGGCCGGTGGCAGCTGTTCGCCGGGCAGATGATGGTCGGTGACCAGCACCTTCCAGCCGAGCGCCTTGGCCGCGTTTACACCGGCGTGGCAGGCAATGCCATGGTCGACGGTGACCAGCAGGCCCGGCTTCAAGGGCGCCAGTTCGGCCACCAGGGAAGGCGACAGCCCGTAGCCGTGCAACATGCGATTGGGCACCGCATGCACCACATCGCGCGCGCCGAGCATGCGCAGGCCGCGCACGCCGACCGCGCATGCGGTAGCACCGTCGCAATCGAAATCGCCTACCACCAGGATGCGCGCATTGCTGGCGATGGCCTCGGCCAGCAGATCGACGGCCGCCTGCATGCTGCCCATCAGCTCCGGTGCATGCAGTTGCGCCAGCTTTGGCTGCGCTTGGGCCGCGTCAGTGACACCGCGCGCCGCGTAGAGTCGCTGCAGAAGCGGCAACATTTCACCGGGCCATTCACCGGCAGACGGGATGACGCGACGCTGGATCTGGAGCGAATCGGAAGCGGTCATGCGTCGTGCAGCTGGACCGGCTTTTTCCAGAAGCGCCAGCGCTGGCCCTTGTCCAGCTCGAAGCGTGCGCCATCCTCGAAATCCAGCACCAGCCGGCGCAACTCACCGCGCTGCAGGGCCGACAACAACGGCCGGATCGCATCATTGCCCAGCTGCTCCAGCGAACGCAGCTGCCGCAGGTCGACCAACGCATCCACCTGCTGGTCGCCGTCGGCCTGCACGCCGGCCGCCTTGGCCAGCGCCTGCAGCAGCGCGTCGCGGCTGCGCACCTGGGCATGCGCGGTGCGCACCGCTTCAGGCAGCTCACCACCGCCCCAGAACCACAGCGAATTGACCGCGCGCTTGCCGGCAGCCACGCGCTGCGCGTTCCACGGATGCTGGTGCAGCACCACCTGGGCCTCGGTCAGCAGCGCACGCCAACGACGCCCCGCATCGCCCTCGGGCAGGAAGGCGAACAGGTCATCGCCCAGCACATCGTCGGGCGCGGCAAACGCCGGCAGCGTGGTGCCCGGCGGCAGGCGCAGGTACCAGCGCGACGGGGTCGGCGCGTCCAGGGTGAAACCGTAACCGGCGAACAGCGGTTGCAACGCCGGCAACAGCGCGGCCACGTCGTCGGCCTCGAGTCGCAGCGTGTCGCCATGGCCCATCATCCGCGCGCCGTGCATGTCCGGCACCACATTGGCCGGATCGGCCCGCAGCCATACCCCGTCATGGGCATCGCCCACGTCGAGCTGGCGGGTCAGCGCGGCCACCGGCCAGTGCGCCGGCTGCAGCTGGAAATGCCGCTGCAGCTGGGCACGCTCGCCGGCGTCGACGCTGGTGCGCTCGGCACGGCCGAGCGCTTTGGCCACGTCATCGGGCAACGATGCGGCGGGAAACCGGCTGCGTGCCGGCAGCAACAACGTTGCCGTGGCCATGGTCGGTCAGGCCACGTACTGCACGTCGACGATTTCGTACTCGCGCTGGCCAGCCGGCGCGTCGAT
Source organism: Stenotrophomonas sp. VV52 (assembly GCF_002893095.1). Lineage (GTDB taxonomy): Bacteria > Pseudomonadota > Gammaproteobacteria > Xanthomonadales > Xanthomonadaceae > Stenotrophomonas > Stenotrophomonas aracearum. Next base: position 85,594 of record NZ_PKQQ01000003.1, read on the forward strand.
GACCACGCTGTCGCCCGCGTTCTTGCCGATCAGCGCGCGCGCCACCGGCGAGGAAATCGCGATCAGCCCCAGTTTGATGTCCGCCTCCAGGTCGCCGACGATCTGGTACTTCTTCTCTTCGTCGGTGTCCACGTCGGCCAGGGTGACGCTGGCGCCGAAGACCACCTTCTCGCCCGCATTGAGCTTGCTGATGTCGATGATCTCGGCGTGCGAGAGCTCACTCTCCAGCTGCTTGATGCGGCCTTCGATGAAGCCCTGCTCTTCGCGCGCGGCGTGGTACTCGGCGTTCTCCTTGAGATCGCCGTGCTCACGCGCCTCGGCGATCGCCGCGATGACCTTGGGGCGCTTGACCGACTTCAGGTGGTCCAGCTCTTCGCGCAGACGCTGCGCGCCCTTCAGGGTGATCGGTGCTCTCATGCGTTCAACTCCTTGTGCAGCTCCTGCAGCGACCAGACCGGGCCGGTACCGCGGAATTCCAGGGATTGCACCAGCGCCTTGGCGCCGGCAATGGTGGTCGAATAGGTCACGCGGTGCTGCAGCGCTTCGCGACGGATCGAGAACGAGTCGTTGATCGCCGCGCGACCTTCGGTCGTGTTGACGATATACACGATTTCGCCGTTCTTGATCGAGTCGACGATGTGCGGGCGACCTTCAACCACCTTGTTGACGATCTCGCAGTCCATGCCGTGCTGCTGCAGCCATGCTGCGGTGCCACGGGTGGCCACCAGGCTGTAGCCGCGCTCCAGCAGCGCCTGCGCCACCGGCAGCACACGCTTCTTGTCCGGGTCGCGGACCGACACGAAGGCCTTGCCCAGCGGCGGTGCCTTGATGCCACCGGCTTCCTGCGCACGCGCGAAGGCGGCGCTGAAGCTGCGGCCCACGCCCATCACCTCACCGGTGGAGCGCATTTCCGGCCCGAGGATCGGGTCGACGCCCTGGAACTTGGCGAACGGGAAGATCGCTTCCTTGACCGAGTAGTAGTCCGGCACGATTTCCTTGGTCGCGCCCTGCTCAGCCAGGGTCTTGCCGGCCATGCAGCGCGCGGCGATCTTGGCCAGCGCCATGCCGGTGGCCTTGGACACGAACGGCACGGTGCGCGAGGCACGCGGGTTCACTTCCAGCAGGTACACGATGTCCTGGCCGTCGTCGCCGGCCTGGATCGCGAACTGGGTGTTCATCAGGCCGACCACGTTCAGGGCCTTGGCCAGTTCCACCACCTGGCGGCGCAGCTCGGCCTGGGTTTCAGCCGACAGCGAGTACGGCGGCAGCGAGCAGGACGAGTCGCCCGAATGCACGCCGGCTTCTTCGATGTGCTCCATCACGCCGCCGATCAGCACGTTGCCGTCCTTGTCGGCAATGATGTCCACGTCCACTTCCACCGCGTTGTCCAGGAAGCGGTCCAGCAGCACCGGCGAATCGTTGGAAACCTTGACCGCGTCGCGCACGTAGCGCGCCAGGTCGGCTTCACCGTAGACGATTTCCATGGCGCGGCCGCCCAGCACGTAGCTCGGGCGCACCACCAGCGGGTAGCCGATCTCACGGGCCAGCAGCAGCGCTTCCTGGTCGTTGCGGGCGATGCGGTTCGGCGGCTGCTTCAGGCCCAGCTTGTCCACCAGCTGCTGGAAGCGCTCGCGGTCTTCGGCCAGGTCGATGGAATCCGGCGAGGTGCCGATCACCGGCACGCCATTGGCTTCCAGCGCGCGCGCCAGCTTCAGCGGGGTCTGGCCGCCGTACTGCACGATCACGCCCTTGGGCTGTTCCAGCTCGACGATCTCCAGCACGTCTTCCAGCGTCAGCGGCTCGAAGTACAGGCGGTCGGAGGTGTCGTAGTCGGTCGACACGGTTTCCGGGTTGCAGTTGACCATGATGGTTTCATAACCATCGTCGCGCAGCGCCAGTGCCGCGTGCACGCAGCAGTAGTCGAACTCGATGCCCTGGCCGATGCGGTTCGGACCGCCGCCCAGGATCATGATCTTGTCGCGGTTGCTCGGTGCGGCTTCGCATTCGTCCTCGTAGGTCGAGTACAGGTAGGCGGTGCTGGTGCCGAACTCGGCCGCGCAGGAGTCCACGCGCTTGTAGACCGGGCGCACCTTGTGCGCACGGCGCAGCGCGCGCACGCCCGCTTCGTTGGTACCGGTCAGCTCGGCCAGGCGTGCATCGGAGAAGCCAGCGCGCTTGAGCCTGCGCAGGCGTGCGGCGTCGAGCGCGTCGAGGCCATCGGCGGCCAGCTGGGTTTCGGCCTGGATGATCTCTTCGATCTGGTCCAGGAACCACGGGTCGATGTGCGACAGCGCGAACACCTCTTCCACGCTGAAGCCCGCGCGGAACGCATCGCCCACGAAGAACAGGCGCTCCGGGCCCGGGGCCTTGAGTTCGCGCTTCAGGGTGGTGATGTCGTCTTCGCTGGCCAGGTCCAGGCCGGTCGGGTCGAGCCCGATCTTGCCGGTTTCCAGGCCACGCAGGGCCTTCTGCAGCGATTCCTGGAAGGTGCGGCCCATCGCCATCACCTCGCCCACCGACTTCATCTGGGTGGTCAGGCGGGCGTCGGCGGCCGGGAACTTCTCGAAGGCGAAGCGCGGGATCTTGGTGACGACGTAGTCGATCGACGGCTCGAACGAAGCCGGGGTCAGGCCGCCGGTGATTTCGTTCTTCAACTCGTCCAGGGTGTAACCCACCGCCAGCTTGGCGGCGACCTTGGCGATCGGGAAGCCGGTGGCCTTCGAGGCCAGCGCCGACGAACGCGACACGCGCGGGTTCATTTCGATCACCACCACGCGACCGGTGGTCGGGCTGATGCCGAACTGCACGTTGGAACCGCCGGTGTCCACGCCGATCTTGCGCAGCACCGCGATGGAGGCATCGCGCAGGCGCTGGTATTCCTTGTCGGTCAGGGTCTGGGCCGGGGCCACGGTGATCGAGTCACCGGTGTGCACGCCCATCGGGTCCAGGTTCTCGATCGAGCAGACGATGATGCAGTTGTCGGCGGTGTCGCGCACCACCTCCATTTCGAATTCCTTCCAGCCCAGCACCGACTCTTCCACCAGCACTTCGGTGGTCGGCGACAGTTCCAGGCCGCGGGTCACGATATCGACCAGCTCTTCGCGGTTGTAGGCGATGCCGCCACCGCTGCCGCCCAAGGTGAAGCTGGGGCGGATGATGGTCGGGTAGCCGACGCGGGTCTGGATCTCGATCGCTTCTTCCAGCGTGTGCGCGACCGCAGCGGTCGGGCACTCCAGGCCGATCTCGCCCATCGCCACGCGGAACAGCTCGCGGTCTTCGGCCATGCGGATCGCGTCGCGCTTGGCGCCGATCAGCTCGACGTTGTACTTCTCCAGCACGCCGTTGTCGGCGAGGTCCAGCGCGCAGTTCAGCGCGGTCTGGCCGCCCATGGTCGGCAGCAGCGCGTCGGGCTTTTCCTTGGCGATGATCTTTTCGACCGTCTGCCAGTTGATCGGCTCGATGTAGACGGCGTCGGCCATCTCCGGGTCGGTCATGATCGTGGCCGGGTTGCTGTTGACCAGCACCACGCGATACCCCTCGTCACGCAGGGCCTTGCAGGCCTGGGCGCCGGAGTAATCGAACTCGCAGGCCTGGCCGATGACGATCGGGCCGGCACCGATGATGAGGATGGTCTTAAGGTCAGTGCGCTTGGGCATTGTCTTCTCTAAGTCAGTACAGCGTGTCGGGGTGTTCCGGCGCCGCGCCGAAGGCAGCGGCGCCGCGAATCAGGCCTTGGCCTGCGCCATCAGGGCGATGAAGCGGTCGAACAGCGGGCTGACGTCGTGCGGGCCCGGCGACGCTTCGGGATGGCCCTGGAACGAGAACGCCGGCACGTCGGTACGCGCGATGCCCTGGTTGGTACCGTCGAACAGCGAGCGATGGGTGACGCGCAGGGTGGCCGGCAGGGTCGCTTCATCCACCGCGAAACCGTGGTTCTGCGAGGTGATCATCACCCGGCCGTCGTCCAGGTCCTGTACCGGGTGGTTGGCACCGTGATGGCCGTGGCCCATCTTCACGGTCTTGGCACCGGAGGCCAGCGCCAGCAGCTGGTGGCCCAGGCAGATGCCGAACACCGGCAGCTGCTTATCCAGGAACACCTTGATCGCCTCGATGGCGTAGTCGCACGGTTCCGGGTCGCCCGGGCCGTTGGACAGGAACACGCCGTCCGGGTTCATCGCCAGCACCTCGGCCGCCGGGGTCTGCGCCGGCACCACGGTGATGTCGCAGCCGCGCTCGGCCAGCATGCGCAGGATGTTCAGCTTGGCGCCGAAGTCATAGGCCACCACCTTGAACTGCGGGGCAGCGCTGACGAACGTGTTGGAGTCCAGGTCGAGCTGGCCCTCGTTCCAGCTGTAGGCCTTCTCCGTGCTGGTCACCTTGGCCAGGTCCATGCCCTTCAGGCCCGGGAACTTGCGCGCCGCTTCCAGCGCCACATCCACGTTGATGTCGTCGCCGGCCATCAGGGCACCGTTCTGCGCGCCGCGCTCGCGCAGGATGCGGGTCAGCTTGCGGGTGTCGATGCCGGAAATGGCCACCACGCCACGCTGCAGCAGCCAGTCCTGCAGCGAGACCTGGCTGCGCCAGTTGCTGGGACGGCGCGGCACGTCGCGCACGATCAGGCCGGCCGACCAGACCTTGTGGGCCTCGTCGTCCTGGTCGGTCATGCCGGTGTTGCCGATATGCGGGTAGGTCAGCGTGACCATCTGCCGAGCGTAGGAGGGATCAGTCAGCACTTCCTGGTAACCGGTCATGGCGGTGTTGAACACCACCTCACCGACGGACAGGCCGGGCGCGCCTACGGATTCGCCCTCGAATACGGTGCCGTCTTCGAGGACGAGGATTGCGGCTTGGGTCACGGGAATCTCACTTTGGCTACCGAGGGGGTCGCCGAAGTCACGCCACGCTTCACGGAAAAGCGGTTGCAAAAAAGCGCGGACTGCGGTGCGGGACCGGTCCGGCTGTCGTGATTCGGCGAGCGGGAATTGTAATGGGAAGGGCGCCCCGGCGCCAGTGGTTGTGCGTATTCACGATGGGCCGATGCGTGATGAACCACACAGGACACGCAGGGCGTGTCCCTACGCTCCGGCTAGCAGATCCCGGACCCGGTAGCTGCCCGGCGCCCGCCCATTCAGCTGAATGGCGGCAAACAGCGCACCCCGCGCGAAGATGTCCCGGTTGGTGGCCCGGTGGGTCAGTTCGATGCGCTCGCCCAGCCCGGTGAACTGGACCAGATGCTCGCCCACGATGTCACCGGCGCGCAGGCTGGCGTAATGCGGCTGTGCCCCACCCTTCTGCGCGGCGGCGCCCAGCGTAAGCGCGGTGCCCGACGGCGCGTCCTGCTTGTGCACATGATGGGATTCGACGATGTCGCAATCCCACCCTGCCAGCGCGGCGGCGGCGCGTTCGACCAGTTCGTCCAGCACGGCCACGCCGAGCGAGAAGTTGGAGGCCCACACCAGCGGGATCTTCGCGGCGGCCGCGATCAGCGCCTGGCGCTGGCTTTCGCTGATCCCGGTAGTACCGGAGACCAGCCCTGCCCCGCGCTCCACGCACAGCGCCAGTACCGGATCGAAACCTTCCGGCAGGCTGAAGTCGATGGCCACGTCGAACCGGGGCGCGCCGTGCAGTTCGCTGGCGGCGAAATGCGGCACGCCTTCGACCACGCGCTGGGCCGGCGAACGACGGGTGATGGCGGCAACGACCTGCAGGTCGTCGCGTTCGGCGGCCAGCCGCAGCAGCGCCTGGCCCATGCGACCGGATGCGCCGTGGATGAGCAAACGAATGGGGGGAGTAGTCATGCCAGAAGGCTAAAGGAAAGCCCCGGGAAACGGTAGCGCCGGCCGTTGGCCGGCCCGCGCGATCCCAAGGCCGGCCAACGGCCGGCGCTACCGATGCTGCTTCGGCGGCGTGGGACCACAGCTGTCACAACCACCACACGCGCCGCCGCCGGTGGCAGGCGGGGCGATCCTGCGCCCCAGCGCCTGCAGCCAGGCACTGCGATCCGGCTTCACCAGCCCCAGCGCAATCGCCCCGCGCACCCGGCGCACGGTGCCGGGCATCTGCTTCTTCACCACCACCCACGCGCTGGCCAGCACGATCAGTGCGACCACCACGTACTGCAGCATCAGGCCGGCGTCCATCAGCCGCCGCCCAGCGCCACGGTCACCTGGTAGGTGACCAGCGCAGCCACGTAAGCGGCCGCGAACAGGTAGAAGGTGGCAAAGCCAACCTGCTTCCAGGAGTTGGTCTCGCGCTTGATCGTGGCCAGGGTGGAAATGCACATCGGCGCATAGATGAACCACACCAGCAGCGACAGCCCGGTCGCCAGCGACCAGCCGTTGGCGACCACCGGGGTCAGCGCCTGGATCGCAGCATCGTCATCGGCTGCCGACAGCGCATAGATGGTCGCCAACGACGACACCGCCACTTCGCGCGCGCCCATGCCCGGGATCAGCGCGATGCAGATCTGCCAGTTGAAGCCCAGGGGCGCGAAGAACACCGCCATCGCATGGCCGATCTGGCCGGCGAAGCTGTAGTCGATGGCCGGCATGGTGGCGTTTTCCGGCGCACCGGGGAACGACAGCAACACCCACAGCAGGATGGTCAGCGACAGGATGATGCCACCCACGCGCTTGAGGAAGATCATGCCGCGCTCGTACAGGCCCACCGCCAGGTCGCGCGGGTGCGGGATGCGGTAGGACGGCAGTTCCAGCATGAGCGGATGCTCGCTCTTGTCGCGGCGCCACTTCTTCATCACCCACGACATCGCCAGCGCGCTGAGGATGCCGGCCACGTACAGGCCAAACAGCACCAGACCCTGCTGGCTGACGAAGCCCCACAGCGTCTTCTGCGGAATGAAGGCACCGATCAGCAGCGCGTACACCGGCAGGCGCGCCGAACAGGTCATCAGCGGCGCCACCAGGATGGTGGCCAGGCGGTCGCGCGGATCCTGGATGCTTCGGGTGGCCATGATCCCCGGCACCGCGCAGGCGAAGCTGGACAGCAGCGGGATGAACGAACGCCCGGACAGGCCGGCCGAGGCCATCATGCGGTCGAGCAGGAACGCAGCGCGCGGCAGGTAGCCGGACTCTTCCAGCGCCAGGATGAAGGCGAACAGGATCAGGATCTGCGGCAGGAACACCACCACCCCGCCGACGCCGGCGATGATGCCGTCGGTGAGCAGGCTGGTCAGCGGCCCGGCCGGCAGGTTGGCGCCGACCACTTCGCCGAGCCAGCCGAACCCGGCCTCGATCCCGTCCATCAACGGCGTGGCCCAGGCGAACACCGCCTGGAAGATCAGGAACATCACCACCACCAGGGTGATCAACCCGAACACCGGGTGCAGCAGCCAGCGGTCCAGCGCGTCGTCGATCTTCGCGGTGCGCGTCGGCATGCTCACCGCGGCGGCCAGGATGTCGCGCACCTGCATGTGGTAGTCGGTTTCCCCGGCGACGGCCGCCACCGGCGCATCCAGGTGCGGCACCATCGCGTCCAGGCGTTCGACCAGCGCGCGGGCGCCGTTACGGCGCACCGCCACGGTTTCCACCACCGGCACGCCCAGGGCCTTCTCCAGTGCTGGCACGTCGATCCTGATACCACGGCGCTCGGCCGCGTCGACCATGTTCAGCGCCACGATCATCGGCTTGCCCAGCTCGCGCAGCTCCAGCGCGAAACGCAGGTGCAGGCGCAGGTTGGTGGCGTCGATCACGCACAGCAGCACGTCCGGTGCCGCCTCGCCCGGGTAGAAGCCCCGGCACAGGTCGCGGGTGATCGCCTCGTCCAGGCTGGCCGGCTGCAGGCTGTACGCACCCGGCAGGTCGAGCACCGCGAATTCGCGACCGGACGGCGCGCGCAGGCGACCTTCCTTGCGTTCCACGGTTACGCCGGTGTAGTTGGCGACCTTCTGGCGGCTGCCGGTGAGCTGGTTGAACAGCGCGGTCTTGCCGCTGTTGGGGTTGCCGACCAGGGCAACGCGCAGGGTGGCGGCGCTCATGCGGCCGCTCCATCTGCAACCGCCGTGATGTCGATGCGCCTGGCTTCGGAAATCCGCAGCGCGAAGCGGGTGAACCCGACCTGCACCAGCAGCGGTTCGCCGCCGATGGGACCACGGGCTACCAGACGCACATCTTCACCCTTCACAAAACCCAGTTCCCTGAGCCGGCGGGCAATGGCGTCGTTTGCATGGAGGTCGCGCACCGATTCCACCTGAGCGGAGCCGTGCAGCGGCAGATCGGACAACGTCACGGGTCGCCTTGGGTCGATAAGAATGGTTATCAATTCTAGCATCGCCGCGTCGCGTCATGGCCCGCGCCCCTTGGACCGCTATGATCCATACATGTATGGAGCAGGCGCAGGCCCCCAAGATGAGTGACGCTTTACGGATTGAACGCAGCGCCGCGGTGCTGACCCTGTGGCTGGACCGCCCCACCCTGCACAACGCTTTCGACGCCGGGCTGATCGCCGCGCTGACCGCCGCGCTGGACGCGGCCGGGCGCGACCCGCAGGTCCGCGCGGTGGTGCTGGCTGCGACCGGTGCCTCGTTCTCGGCCGGCGCGGACATGCAGTGGATGCGCGGCATGGCCGCCGCCAGCGAGGAGGACAACCGCCAGGACTCGCTGGCCCTGGCCCGGCTGATGCGGACCCTGGACGAGCTGCCCAAGCCGACCATCGCCCGGGTCCACGGCGCCGCGTTCGGCGGCGGGGTCGGCCTGGTGGCCTGCTGCGACATCGCCATCGCCAGCACCAGCGCCCGTTTCGGCCTGACCGAAAGCCGCCTCGGCCTGCTGCCGGCGGTGATCTCGCCCTATGTGATCGACGCGATCGGCCCGCGCCAGGCCCGCCGCTGGTTCGCCACCGGCGAGCATTTCGATGCGGAGACCGCGCTGCGGATCGGGCTGGTGCACCAGCTGGTCGAACCTGAACGCATCGATGAAGCCGTGCAGCGCCAGCTTGGGCTGCTCGACAAGGCCGGCCCTATCGCCGCGGCGTCGGCAAAGGACCTGGTGCGCCGGGTCGCCGCCGGCCGCGACCGCGACGCCACCGACCGCGACAATGCCGCGCTGATCGCGCGCCTACGGGTCTCGGCCGAGGGCCAGGAAGGGCTCGGCGCGTTCCTGGACAAACGCGCCCCGCATTGGGTCAGCCAGGACTGAACGCGGCCGCTGGCCGCTTTGTTTCCCATCCCGCGTATCTCCCTGTCGTGGCCCGCCAGGGAACTGCGCCGTCAATTCATCCAGGATGTTCCGTGATCGCACTTGAGTTCCCCCCGCTGTCCGCCCGCCCGGCCCGCCGTCATGGATGACTTCGTCCGCATCGTCGAGGTCGGACCGCGCGACGGGCTGCAGAACGAAGCCCAGCCGGTGGCCACCGCCGACAAGATCGAGCTGATCCGGCAGCTGTCGCTGACCGGCCTGCGCACCATCGAGGCGACCAGCTTCGTCAGCCCGCGCTGGGTGCCGCAGCTGGCCGACGCCGCCGAGGTCTACGCCGGTATCGAACGCCTGCCTGGCATCGACTATCCGGTGCTGGTCCCCAACGAACAGGGCTACGACCGTGCGCGTGCGGTGGGCGTGCAGGAAGTGGCGGTGTTCACCGCCGCCTCGGAGACCTTCAACCGTACCAACACCAATGCCGGCATCGACGAGTCGCTGGCCCGCTTCGCGCCGATCCTGGAGCGCGCGCGCGCCGACGGGGTCAAGGTGCGTGGCTACGTCTCCACCGTGCTCGGCTGCCCCTACCAGGGCGAGGTGCCGGTCAGCGAGGTGGTGCGGGTTGCCAAAGCGCTGCACGCCATGGGCTGTTACGAAATCTCGCTGGGCGACACCATCGGCGTGGGCACCCCGCGCAAGGCGCGCGCGATGCTGCATGCGGTCGCGGCCGAGGTGCCGATGGCGGCGCTGGCCGTCCATTTCCACGACACCTATGGCCAGGCCCTGGCCAACATCGATGCCTGCCTGGAAGAAGGCGTGCGCGTGGTCGATTCGGCCGTGTCCGGCGCCGGCGGCTGCCCGTATGCCAAGGGCGCCAGCGGCAATGTCGCCAGCGAGGACGTGGTGTACCTGCTGCACGGGATCGGCATGCGCACCGGGATCGACCTGCCCGCATTGGCAGCGACCGGCCGCTGGCTTGCCGCGCGGCTCGGCCGCGAAACCGGCAGCAAGGCCGGAAGGGCGCTGGCCGCGGCATGAACCGTCTCCGCCCGCGCATGGATGCTGCGGTCGGTGACCACCTCACCGCGCACGTCGATGTGCTGGCGGCGCTGGAACAGGCCCTGGCGCAGCCGCCGGGCACGGATGTGCATGCATTGCTGCGCGACGTGCAGCAGGCATTGCAGGAAGCTATGGATGAGCGCCAGTTGGCGCTGCGCCGCTACGCCGCGCTGTTCGACGCGGTTCCCGACCCGGTCAGCATCCTCAGTGAATCCGGCGTGGTGCTGGACCTCAACCAGGCCGGGGTGCGCGCGTATGGCCGCAGCCGCGAGGACATCGTCGGCCAGCCGATCGAAACGCTCAATCCCGACCTGCCCAGTGACCACCTCGATCCGGTCTGGGAAGCGCTGCGCCGGGGCGAAACCTATGTCATCGAAGTCACCAACATGCGCGGCGACGGCAGCCGCTTCCCGGTGGAAGTGCATTCAGCCGGGTTCGAACACCAGGGCGAGCACTGCATCGTGGCGGTCGCGCGCGACCTGAGCAGCCGCTGGCAGGCCGAATCGCGCTACCGCCTGCTGATGGAGTCGATCGACAAGGGTGTGATCCTGTTCGACCGGGACCTGCGCGTGGTGTCGGCCAACCCGGCCGCGCACCGCATCCTCGGCACCCAGGGCAACGGCGGCAGCCTGCAGGCGCTGCTGGCCCCGGAAGACTGGATCAGCGTGGACGAGCACGGCCACCCGCTGAGCCGCGAGCAGTGGCCGGCCAGCGAATCGCTGCTGCGCGGACGCATCATCCGCAGCACCATCGTCGGGCTCTACCACCGGCCACGCGGGCGCATGATCTGGATCTCCACCACCAACGTGCCGGTGTACGGCAACGGCCGCGACATCCCCGACCATGTGTTCGCACTGTTCAGCGACATCACCGAGCTCAAGCGCAACAACACCCTGTTCGACCGCGCGCAGTCGCTGGCCCACATCGGCGGCTGGGAATGGGACCGCGGCCTGCACCGGCTGTACCTGACCGACGAAGCCGCGCGCATCCTCGGCCAGGAGTTGCCGCTGCAGGACATGGCCGAGCTGCTCGAATGCCTGCGCGTGGACGACCGCATGCAGCTGCAGCAGGCCCTGCTGGACGTGATCGACCGCCAGGCGCCGTTCGAACTTGAACTGCAGGGCCAGCGCAGCGACGGCCATTCGTTCTGGGTGCGCATGATCGGCGAAGCCGAAGCGGGCGACGTGAATGCCGCGCGCATCGCCGGCACCGTGCAGGACATCACCTCGCGCAAGCATGCCGAGGAAACCCTGCGCATCCAGGCACGCACCGACCCGCTTACCGGGATCATGAACCGCGACGCGGTGCTGACCGACCTCGCCACGCGCATGGGCAGCCCCACGCATTCCAGGGTGGGCGTGCTGTACATCGACCTGGATCGGTTCAAGACGGTCAACGACCTGCTCGGCCACAACGCCGGCGACGAACTGCTGATCGACGCGACCCGGCGCATTTCCACTGCGATCGGCACCGAAGGGCTGCTGGCGCGGTTCGGTGGCGATGAGTTCCTGGTGGTCTGCGATACCCGCGACCAGCCCGACCAGCCCGAACGCCTTGCCGAGGCGATCACCCGCGCGTTCGCCACGCCGTTCCGCTTCGGCAGCGACGAGTTCGCGGTGACCACCAGCATCGGCATCGCCCGTGCGCCGCAGGACGGGCTGCGCCCGCAGCAGCTGATCCAGAATGCCGACATCGCCATGTACGACTGCAAGCGCCGCACCCGCAACGGCTGGCAGGTGTTCTCACCGGAACTGGCGCAGCGCCAGCACGACCGCCTGCAGATCGAAAGCCGGCTGCACCGGGCGCTGGACGATGACGAGTTCCACCTGGTCTACCAGCCGCAGGTCAACCTGCACACCGGGCAGATGGTGGCGGCCGAAGCGCTGATCCGCTGGCGCAACACGCAACTGGGCGAGCTGCGCCCGGACATCTTCATCGGTCATGCCGAAAGCACCGGCGACATCGTCCGGATCGGGCTGTGGGTGCTGAACGAGGCCTGCCGCCAGGTCCGCCAGTGGCAGGACGCCGGGCTGGGCATCGTGCGGGTGGCGGTCAACGTTTCCTACCGGCAGTTCGTCGGCGAGGACCTCGCCCGCAACGTGCGCCAGGCGCTGGACCAGTACGGCCTGCCCGGCAGCGCGCTGGAGCTGGAATTCACCGAGCGGGTGCTGATCGAGGACGCGCCGGACACGCTGCAGACCTTCGCGCGGCTGCGCGAGATGGGGGTGCTGCTGACCATCGACGACTTCGGCGAAGGCTACAGCGCGCTGAACTACCTTCGCCGGCTGCCGATCCACGGGCTCAAGCTCAGCCAGATGTTCGTCGAGGGGGTGCCCGGCAACCGCTCGGACGTGGCGGTATGCGAGGCGGTCTGCGGCATCGCGCGCAGCCTGGGACTGGGGCTGGTCGCCGAGGGCATCGAATCGGAAGAGCAGCGGCGGTTCCTGCACGACATGGGGGTGACCGTCGGCCAGGGCTTCCTGTTCGCGCCCGGGCTGGCCCCGGACGAGTTCGCCCGCCGCCTGACCCCGCGCCACTGAGCGCCCGCACGCGCTGCACAACGGCGAAACCGGCCGCATCCGCTAGAATCGGCGGTTCTTGAACCTGCGGGTACGTGCAATGCAGCTGTCTTCCGTCCGCGCCGTCGTCACCGGCGGTGTTTCCGGCCTGGGCCTGTCGGTGGCCCGGCACCTGGTGTCCCAGGGCGCCCGCGTGGCCCTGTTCGACCTCAACGATGAAAAAGGCGCGGCTGCTGTCGCCGAGCTCGGCGCCGACCACGCCCGCTATTTCAGCACCAACGTCAGCGACGAGGCCGCCGTGGCCGCGCAGATCGACGCCGCGCATGACTTCCTCGGCGGCCTGAACGCGGTGGTGAGCTGCGCTGGCATCCTCGGTGCCGGCCGCGTGCTGGGCAAGGAAGCGCCGATGCCGCTGGCCACCTTCCAGAACACGGTGATGGTCAACCTGGTCGGCAGCTTCAACGTCGCCAAGGCCGCGGCCAACCGCATGCAGCACAATGCCGCCGGCGACGACGGCGAGCGCGGCGTCATCATCAACACCGCCAGCGTCGCCGCCTATGAAGGCCAGATCGGCCAGGCCGCGTATGCCGCGTCCAAGGGCGGCGTGGTCGGCATGACCCTGCCGATGGCGCGCGAACTGTCGCGCTTCGGCATCCGCGTGATGACCATCGCCCCGGGCATCTTCTGGACCCCGATGGTCGACGGCATGCCGCCGGCCGTGCAGGAGTCGCTGGCAGCGTCGATCCCGTTCCCGCCGCGCCTGGGCAAGCCGGAAGATTTCGCCGGCCTGGTCGGGCACATCCTCACCAACACCTACCTCAACGGCGAAACCATCCGCCTTGACGGCGCGGTGCGGTTGGCTCCCAAGTAACACCCCTACTTCCACCTACTGATCTTCATCCAATGAAAGCCAACGACATCAAGAAAGGCAACGTCGTCGAGTACAACAACGGCGTCTACCAGATCCGCGACATCGAGCGCAGCTCGCCGCAGGGTCGCGGCGGCAACGTGCGCTTCCGTTTCATCATGTACAGCGTGCCGGGTGGCAACAAGTTGGACGCCAGCTTCGACGCCGACGACAACCTGCCGGAAGTCGAACTGCTGCGCCGCCAGTCCACCTACTCGTACATGGATGGCGATGCGTTCGTGTTCCTGGACGATGAGGACTACACCCCGTACACCCTGGATGCGGACGTGATCGGCGACGACGCCGGCTACATCACCGAAGGCCTGACCGGCATCTATGTGCAGGTCATCGACGAACAGCCGGTCGCCGTGCAGCTGCCGGCCAGCGTGGTGCTGGAAGTGGTCGAGACCCCGCCGGAAATGAAGGGCGGCACCGCGACCAAGCGTCCGAAGCCGGCCAAGCTGAGCACCGGCATCGAGATCATGGTGCCCGAGTACATCACCAACGGTGAGCGCGTGCTGGTGAATACGGCGACCGGCGAGTTTGCCGGTCGCGCGGATTGATCAATGCACTGATGGTGCAAACTCCGTAGAGCCGGGCTCTGCCCGGCTGCTTTTCGCTGGACACCACGGGGCAGCCACGCAGGGCGTGGCTCTACCGGGCTGGGACCGCGTGGGACACGCATGGCGTGTCGCTACGGATTCGTCAGGGGCGTGTCGCGCGGGCGGGGGCGCCGGCGAATTCGCCGCAGCCGTGGTACTGGCGGGCGCCCACGGTAAGCATCACCGTGGCCCCGAAGCCCTGCCCACTCATATCGTCATGGCAGAGCGTTCGCTGGTAACTGAGCTTGATCTCGGTTCCGTCGGCCGCCTTGCCCGACCAGCCGTCTGCACCCTGTGTGGGCGAGGCGATCTCGTACTTCTGCTCACCGTAGCCGGTTTCCACACGAAGCACCGGGTTGGGCCCGTCGCTCACCTGCGCCAGCCAACCCGGCTCGTTGCCGGTGGCACGGAAGGCCGGCGGCGCTTCGGCTCCGGCCGCAACCGCCGCAGGCGCGAGCGACCCACTCGCATCCGCCGCTGGGGCCTCGGCCGGCGCTGCCGTCCCAACCGCCGGGTCAGCCGCGGCCGGGTCCGCGTGCTGCGCAGGCTGGCAGGCCACCAGCCCGAGGGCCACGGCCGCGCTCAGGATAAGGGGAGAAATGCGCATGTTCGACTCCTTTGCCGATGTTCTGGATCAGCAGGGAACGGTAACGCAACCATCGTGAACCTGACGGGACGAGACAGGTGGTAGAGCCAGGCCCTGCCTGGCTACACCGCCTGAATGGCACGAACAAGGCCTCGTTCCGACATTCAGCCAGGCAGGGCCTGGCTCTACCGGCGTTGGTTTCAGCGGTGGTCGTCAGCCCTCGCGCGCCAACCGGCGCATCCGGTCGCCCAGCGTTGCCAGCGTGTCGTCAATCGTCAGCAGCTCGCGCTGCTGCGCCGCCGGCAATCTCGCCCGCATCTGCGCCTGCAGCTGCGCCCAGGCGGGCACGCCTCGCGCGCTGATGCGGTGGGTCGCGGCGGCCACGGCTGTACGCTCCTCGCCTATGGGCAGGCCATAGCCTTCGCCCCCGACCAGACCCGCTGGATTGACCAGCTGCCCGGCATCGTCCAGCAGTGCCAGCAGCGCGGCCAGCGCGCTGTCGCCGCCCTCGCCCGCCGCGCCCAGCGCGCGCTTGAGTCCGTCGCGCGCGCGCAGCTCCTCGCGGTAACGCGCGGCCTGTTCCAGCAACAGCAATGCCGAGGTTGCGCGCAGTCCGCCGCGCTCGGCCCATGCGGCGCGCTGCTCGGCCGGCAGCTGCAACCAGCTGCTGACGTTGCGGGTGGGCAGGTTTAGTTCCGCGCGCGCCACATCGAACAGCTGCTGGTAGTGCACCTGCGCCGAGGGGAAGTAATAGCCCAGGCGCATCGCCTCGCGGCGATCGTCCAGCACCGTGGCGTCGGCGCGCCCTTCGCGTTCCAGTCGGCGCAGCAGGCCGCCGGGGCTGAGCCGGTTCAGGCCGGGGTCGGCCCAGCGCGGCACGCCTTCCTGCAGCAACTTGCCGGTTTCCACCGCGCAGTTGTTGCTGATGAAGCGGTAGCGCCCGTCGTAGCTCCAGTGCACCTGGCCGACGCGTTCGAGCAGGCTGGCGATGTCGTCCTGCTCCAGCGCCAGCGGCACCGACTGCAGTCCGCGCAGTTCCAGCTGGGTGTACTCGTTGATGACCTGGTTGAGCGGCAGCACGAACAGGCGCGACGGGTAGGCCCCGGTCAGGCCGCTCCAGCTGGAAATCTGCACGTCGCCGACAAAGGCGCGGAACGACAGCACGCGGTGCTCGGCCAGGTCCAGCCGACAGGCCGGGCCACGCGGGCGTCCGGGCGCACAGATCACCAGGCGCAGCATGCTGTGGCCCCAGCGGCTCATCAGCTGGTCGTTGCCTTCTGCCAGCAGGTAGTCCACCGCGTACACCCGTCGCGGATCCAGCTCCAGCAGCGAGGCTTCGCCGGTGGTATCGCCTGCCTGCACCAATGGCACCGTGCCCGCGCAACCGGCCTGTGGACCGGCGCCGATCTCGGCGGCATACCACGCCGCCAGGGCCGGACGACGGCAGGCGAAATCGGCGTCGAGCAGGTAGTGCTCGGCGTTGACCGCCAGATACTCGGCCGGGCTGTGGCGCTCGTAGGGGTCCGGGCTGCGTTCGGTGAAGGCGTTGGCGCCGCGGCCCAGCCGCCACGGGCGTTGTTGCCAGCCGGCCAGGTCGCGCCAGCGCGCGCTGGATGACCAGCCACCGTCGGCAGCGCGGTCCAGCACATGGGTCAGTTCGTGGATGAGTGCGGCCTGCACCGCGCGGGGCAGCGGTTCGCCGGGGCGCACGGCATCGAGCAGGGCACGACGCAGGGTGATCGCGCCCTGGCGGGTGCGGCCGTGCACGTTGTCGGGCAGGCGATCCGACCAGGCCACGGTGACCGGCGCGACGAAGCGTGCCTGCCACGCCGGTGGCAGGAGGGCCGGCGCGGCGTGCAGCACCTGCGCGGCACTGTCGGCCTGCGCGGCGGTGAGACCGTCGGCCTGCAACTGCAGCTGCAGCGCGGCGTGGGCGGTCGGAGCGGACAACAGCGCCGCCAGGACCGCCGCGCATCGGCGCAGGGCCCGGCGGCGCAGGAACATCAGCGGGCCAGCAGCGACCGCGCGAGCTGCAGGTCGCTGGCGTCGCGCGCGGCGGCGCCGCGCAGGTGCACGAGTGCCGCTTCCAGGCGGGCGCCACGGATCGCGCCGTCGCTGGCGACGAAGGCCGCCGCGTCTTCGCGCGCGTCCACCACCACCTTGTCATCGTCCGAGCTGGACGAGCCGGCCGAAGAAGCGCCCGAGGCCGAACCGGCCGACGAGCCGGCGAAGCTGGAAGCGAAGGCCGAAAGCGGCAGGGCGAGCACGGCAAACAGCAGGATCGATCGCGTCATCTTGGATTCGTTCAGGACAGGAATAGGCAAAGCGTATCGGCTATGTGAAAGCCTGTCGCCTGTCAGAGGTCGAATACCTTGCCGGGATTCAGCAGCCCTTGGGGATCAAACGCATGTTTGACCGCTTTCATCAGCGCGATTTCGGCGGGGCCCCGGGTGCTGTCCAGGTAGCCCTTCTTGACCAGCCCGATGCCATGTTCGGCGGAAATGCTGCCATCGAAGTCCTTCAGCACCTTGGCCAGCAGCTTGGTCACGTGCTCGCACTGCTGCAGGAATTCGGCGTCATCGGTGCCGTCAGGCTTGAGCACGTTGATGTGCAGATTGCCATCGCCGATATGCCCGAACCAGACCACGTCGAAGTGCGGATAGGCCTTGCCGATCAACGCCTGGGTCTGGGCCATGAACGCCGGCATTGCCGATATCCGCACCGACACATCGTTCTTGTACGGCTTGTAGCGCGCGACCGCTTCGGTGATGCCCTCGCGCAGGCGCCACAGCTGCGCGGCCTGCGCCTCGCTCTGGCTGACCACGCCGTCGCTGACCCAGCCCTGCTCCAGGCAGGCCTCGAACGCCGCCATCGCGGCCGCTTCCTGGGCCTCGTCGCCGGCCGCGAACTCGGTGACCACGTAAAACGGATGTACCTCTTCGAACGGCGCTTGTGCACCATGCGCCAGCACGTGTTCCAAAGCGCGGTCGGTGAAGAATTCGAAGGCCTGCAGCTGCATGCGCTCACGGAATGCGGCGAACACCTGCATCAGCACCTCGAACGACGGCAGCGCGAGCAGCATCACGTTGCTGGCCGGTGGCGGGTCGGTGAGCTTCAGGGTGGCCTCGACGATCACCCCGAGCGTGCCTTCCGAGGCGATCAGCAGCTGGCGGAAGTCGTAGCCGCTGGAGTTCTTGATCAGCCCCTTGTTCAGCTCGAGCAGCTCGCCGCTGGCGGTCACTACCTTGAGCCCGGCGATCCACTCGCGCGTATTGCCGTAACGGATCACCCGAATGCCGCCGGCATTGGTGGCGATGTTGCCGCCAATCGAGCAGGACCCACGCGCGGCGAAGTCGACCGGGTAGATCAGGCCATGCTCGCGCGCAGCGTTGTGGACCGCTTCCAGCGGCATGCCCGCCTGCACGGTCAGGGTGCGGTCGACCGCATCGAAGGCCAGTGGCTTGTTCATGCGTTCCAGGCTGAGCACCAGCTCGCCCTGGGCCGCCACGGCGCCGCCACTCAGGCCGGTGCGCCCGCCCGAGGGCACCACCGCCACGCGCTGGGCGCTGGCCCAGCGCAGGATGGCCTGGACCTCCTCGACACTGCCCGGCAACGCGATCGCCAGCGGCGCCGGGGTCCAGCGGCGGGTCCAGTCGCGCCCGTAGTGTTCGAGATCGGCCGGATCGGTCTTGAGCCGCAGCCCGGGGCAGTCCTGCAACAGCGAATCAAGGCGCGGGTCGGTCATGGAATCGAACGCAGGGCGGAGAACCCCAAAGGGTAGCGCACGGCCGTTGGTCGTGCGACCTCAGCCATGGTCGCGTTTGAAACCATTTCCACCCTTTGGCGCACCGCACCATGCCCCTCCCGATCTGGCATAGTGGGCAGCTCCCGTCCAACATGCTGCCGCTCGCCCATGTCGCCGAAGAAGACCTCGTTCCCCAAACAGGATATCCGCGTGCTGTTGCTGGAGGGGGTCAGCCAGACCGCGATCGACGTGTTCAGCGCCGCCGGCTATTCGCAGATCGAGCTGCACAACAAGGCGCTGCCCGAAGATGAGCTGAAAGCTCGCATCGCCGAAGCGCACATCGTCGGGATCCGCTCGCGCACCCAGCTCAGCGCCGAGGTGCTGGCCCACGCCAAGCGCCTGATGGCGGTGGGCTGTTTCTGCATCGGCACCAACCAGGTCGACCTGGAAGCGGCCGAGCTGGCCGGCATCCCGGTATTCAACGCGCCGTATTCCAACACCCGCAGCGTGGCCGAGCTGGTCATCGCCGAAGCGATCATGCTGACCCGCGGCATTCCGCAGAAGAACGCCGAATGCCACCGCGGCGGCTGGTCGAAGTCGGCCGCCGGCAGCCATGAAGTGCGCGGCAAGACCCTGGGCATCATCGGCTATGGCCATATCGGCACCCAGGTGGGCGTGATGGCCGAAGCGATGGGCATGCAGGTGATCTTCCACGACATCGAAACCAAGCTGTCGCTGGGCAATGCGCGCGCCGCCCTCGACCTGGACGACCTGCTGGCCCGCGCCGACATCGTCACCGTGCACGTGCCGGAAACGGCGGCCACGCAATGGATGATCGGTGCGGCGCAGCTGGCGAAGATGCGCCCCGGCGCGCACCTGATCAACGCCGCACGCGGCACAGTGGTCGACATCGACGCGCTGGACGCGGCGCTGCATTCGGGCCACATCGGCGGTGCGGCGCTGGACGTGTTCCCGGTCGAGCCCAAGGGCAATGGCGATGCGTTCGTGTCGCCGCTGACCGCGCACGACAACGTCATCCTCACCCCGCACGTGGGCGGCAGCACGCTGGAAGCGCAGGACAACATCGGCGTGGAAGTGGCAGCCAAGCTGGTGCGCTACAGCGACAACGGCAGCACCCTGTCGGCGGTCAACTTCCCGGAAGTGACCCTGCCCGAGCACGCCGACAGCCTGCGCCTGCTGCACATCCACCAGAACGTGCCGGGCGTGCTGTCCAAGGTCAACGAGATCTTCTCGCGCCACAACGTCAACATCGACGGCCAGTTCCTGCGCACCGACCCGAAGGTCGGCTACGTGGTGATCGACATCACCGCCAGCGAAGAACAGGCGGCCGCGGTGCGCGACGAGCTGGCCGCCATTCCAGGCACGTTGCGCACCCGCGTTCTGTATTGATCACCGCGCCAGCCAGCGCTTCGCCATGCGTGGCAACGAATCATCCCCATCCGGGGTTTCAATCGCCGCGTTGGCCACGTCGGCCACCTCCCGCCAAGCCAGTGCCAGCGATTCCTCGCTGACCACGAACGCTTCGCTGCCGAGCGCCCGCACCACGTACCGAGCGTCGTAGTGCCAGTGCCCTGGCACGTCCTTCCGTTCCGGAATCCAGTGCCTGTCGATGTCGAACAGCTCGCCATCCTCCAGCACCAGCCCGGTGAGCCCGGATTCCTCCACCGCCTCGGTCAGCGCCACCTTCGCCAGGTCGCGCTCGCCGTCGGCATGCCCGCCCAGCTGCAACCAGCGGTCCAGCTTGCGGTGATGGGTGAGCAGGACCCTGTCGCCATCGGCACTGACCAGCCACGCGCTGCCGGTGAAATGCCCGGTCAGGCGGCTGCGCAGGAACGGGTTCTCCGGGTCATCCAGCAATGTGCTGAATTCGTCAGCCAGGTCGGCGTGTTCGGGGTGGCGACGGGCGTAATCAGCCAATTGCGCGCGCAGCACGGGATCAAGTCCTACAACGGATTCGGGGATTTGGGGCATGGCAGCGGCGCTGGAAGACGGATTTGGCAGATTATCGCCCGGCATGCTGCATTTGCGCTTGTAAGCAGCCTTCAGCTTTGGCTAAGGTACAGCGGGCCGGTGCGGCCATGTATCGCACCTCCCCGTTGTAACCACCACTTTTGGGAAGCACCGCATGCTGAAGTCTCTGTTGAGGGTCAAACCGGTCGAACCGGCCGGGCACGTCGATGCCGGCGAGCCGATCGAAGGCAGCCTGGATGGCGAAGCCTCACTGAAAAGGACCCTCACGGCGAAACACCTCATCATGCTGGGCATCGGCGCGGTGATCGGCGCAGGTATCTTCGTGCTGACCGGCCAGGCTGCCGCCAACCATGCCGGCCCGGCGGTCATGCTGTCGTTCGTGATCGCTGGCTTCGCCTGCGCGCTGGCCGGCCTGTGCTACGCCGAATTCGCGGCGATGATGCCGGTCTCGGGCAGCGCCTATTCCTATTCCTACGCCACCCTCGGCGAAGGCATGGCCTGGTTCATCGGCTGGTGCCTGGTGCTGGAATACCTGTTCGCCTCGGCCTCGGTCGCGGTGGGCTGGTCGGCGTACCTGATCAGTTTCATCACCACCACCCTGCACATGCCGTTCCCGGACGCACTGAGCGCGGCGCCGATCGCCTGGACCGGCCAGGAGTTCATTTCCTCGGGCAAGCTGTTCAACCTGCCGGCGGTGCTGATCGTGGCGGCGGTCTCGGGCCTGCTGTACGTGGGCGTGACCCAATCGGCCTTCGTCAACGCGATCATCGTGGCGATCAAGGTCACCGTGATCTGCCTGTTCATCGGCTTCGGCGCGCAGCATATCGACGCCGCCAACTGGACGCCCTTCATCCCGGAAAACACCGGTGTGTCCGGCGAGTTCGGCTGGAGCGGCGTGTTCCGTGCCGCCACCATCGTGTTCTTCGCCTACATCGGCTTCGACGCGGTCTCCACCGCCGCCGGTGAAACCAAGGACCCGCAGCGCAACATGCCGATCGGCCTGCTCGGCTCGCTGGCGGTGTGCACCATCGTCTACATCATCGTCTGCGCGGTGCTGACCGGCATGATGCCGTACCACCTGCTGGGCACCGACAAGCCGGTGGCCACCGCCCTTGAACCGTATGCCAGCCTGTCCTGGCTCAAGACCGCAGTGGAAATCGGCGCGATCGCCGGCCTGTCCTCGGTGGTGCTGGTGATGATGATGGGCCAGACCCGCATCGCCTACACGATCTCGCGCGACGGCCTGATCCCGAAGATCTTCGGCAAGGTCCACGCCCGCTTCCGCACCCCGTACTGGGCCACCATCGTGGTCGGGGTGCTGGCCGCCGCGCTGGCCGGCCTGATGCCGCTGAACGTGCTGGGCGAACTGGTCTCGATGGGCACCCTGCTGGCCTTCGCCACCGTCTGCGTCGGCGTCCTGGTGCTGCGTTACACCCGCCCGGAACTGACCCGTCCGTTCCGCGTGCCGGCGGTGTGGCTGATCTGCCCGCTGGGCGCGCTGGCGTGCCTGTTCCTGTTCTGGCAGGCGTTCGTGGTGCATTGGCACCTGTTCGTCGGCTGGACCGTGCTGGGCCTGCTGATCTACTTCGGCTACGGCATCCGCCACAGCAAGCTCAACAAGGCTTCCTGATTCCATTCCCGGGCCGGCGCATCGCCGGCCCTGTTCTTTGACGGAAATTGATCGATGTTCAAACAACTGTGGGCGACCAAGCACCCGCATGCGGCGCATGAAGACGCCAACGGCCTGAGCCTGAAGCGCCATCTGGGCCCGTGGGGCCTGACCGCGCTGGGCATCGGCGCGGTGATCGGCGGCGGCATCTTCGTCATCACCGGCCAGGCCGCCGCCAACCACGCCGGCCCGGCGATCATGCTGTCGTTCGTGCTGGCCGCGATCTGCTGCGCGTTCTGCGCCATGGCCTACGCCGAGTTCGCCTCGATGGTGCCGGTCTCCGGCAGCGCCTACACCTACACTTACGCCACCTTCGGCGAACTGGCCGCCTGGTTCATCGGCTGGATGCTGGTGCTGGAGTATGGCGTCTCGGCGTCGGCGGTGGCGGTCAGCTGGACCGGCTACTTCCTCAGCCTGCTCAGTCATTTCGACATTTACCTGCCAACCGCGCTGGTCAGCGCCCCGCTGGACGCCCAGCTGCGCCCGACCGGCGCGATCGCCAACATTCCGGCCGCCATCCTGGTCCTGCTGCTGACCTGGCTGTGCTACGTCGGCATCAGCAAGTCCTCGGCGATGAATATGGCCATGGTCATCCTGAAGACCGGCCTGATCGTGCTGGTCATCGTAGTCGGCTGGAAGTACGTCGACCCGGCCAACTGGTCCCCGTTCATCCCGGAAAACCAGGGCCCGGGCAAGTACGGCATGGAAGGCGTGCTGCGCGGCGCGGCGATGGTGTTCTTCGCCTACATCGGCTTCGAGGCGGTTTCGGTCGCCGCGCAGGAATCGCACCGCCCGCAGCGCGACATGCCGATCGGCATGCTGCTGTCGCTGGTGATCTGCACCGTGCTCTACATCGCCATGGCGGCCGTCATGACCGGCCTGGTGCCCTACACGATGCTGGGCACCGACGAACCGGTGGTCACCGCCGTGGCCGCGCATCCCCAGCTCGGCTGGCTGCGGGTCGTGGTCGAAATCGGCGCCCTGATCGGCCTGAGCTCGGTGGTGCTGGTGATGATCATCGGCCAACCGCGCATCTTCATGATCATGGGCCGCGACGGCCTGCTGCCGCCGGTGTTCACCAAGATCCACCCGAAGTACCGCACCCCGCACATCAACACCGTCATCACCGGCATCGGCATCGCCCTGCTCGCGGCCCTGTTCCCGCTTGACATCCTCGGCGAACTGACCTCGATGGGCACCCTGATCGCCTTCGCCGCCGTCTGCGCCGGCGTCCTGGTCCTGCGCCGCACCCAGCCGGACCTGCCCCGCCCCTTCCGCATCCCGGCCGCCTGGCTGGTCTGCAGCCTGGGCGTGCTCAGCTGCCTGGCCCTGCTCTCGGCCATGACGATGCACAACTGGATGCTGATGGGCGTCTGGACCGTCGTAGGCTTCGCGATCTACTTCGGCTACAGCTACCGCCACAGCCGCCTGCGCAACCGCTGACGGCTCCCGTGCAGCCGGGCAGAGGCCGGCTCTACCGTGCCTGCAACACTGCGCCAGCACGTGCGCTGCGTTTGACGTGGCCTTTCCCGTGGCCGCCAGCCCTCTGTCGAGGGTCGACCGGGGCGGGTTTGCGGGGGAATCGGCGCCATGGATGGCGACCGCTTAGCCCCCATGGATGGGTTTACGGCGACCCCGCAAACCCGCACCGGGCGGCCCTGCACAGGCCATGCACCAGCCCTCGGCTGTTCGCACGAATGCGTGAAAGCCGGGCAAAGCCCGGCTCCACGCGCTAACCTGCCTTTACCTGCATTGCCAGTTAAAATGCCAGCATGAACAACACCCCCTACGACACGACCCGGCTGAGTGAGCTGGCCCAGGTGCTGATCGACAACATCCGCGAACTGGCCCAGGCCGGGTGGACCCCCGCGACCAGCAGCAACTTTTCGCACCGGCTGGACGACCAGCACGCCGCGATCACCGTCTCCGGCAAGGACAAGGGTCGCCTGATCGAAGACGACATCATGGTCGTCGACTTCGACGGGAAGGCCGTCGGCCGCCCCCTGCGTCCCTCCGCCGAAACCCTGCTGCATACCCAGCTGTACCGCCGCTTCCCCGAAATCGGCTGCGTCCTGCACACCCACTCGCCCGTGCAGACCATCGCCTCGCGCCTGTATGCCGCCAACGGCCACATCCGGATCGAAGGCTACGAACTGTTGAAGGCCTTCCACGGCAACACCACCCATGAAACCGCCGTCGAGATACCGGTGTTCCCCAACACCCAGGACATGGACGAACTCGCCGCCAAGGTCGAAGCCAGGCTCGACGAAGGCTGCATGTGGGGCTACCTGATCGACGGCCATGGCCTGTACGCCTGGGGCCGCGACATGGCCGAAGCCCGTCGCCACCTGGAAGCCTTCGAATTCCTCCTGCATTGCGAGCTCGAGCTGCGCAAGCTGCGCGGGCCCTGAGCGTTCCAACCGTAAGGTTGCCGGCCAGCGGCCGGCACTACACACTCTGTTTCCCCCACCAGTTCAAGCTGCCGCCATGAGCCGACTGCGCATTTACGACGACCACGCCCCAGACGCCCCGCTGCTGGATACCCAGGACGGCGCGCTCATCGCTGCCGAACTGAAGAAGATCGGCGTCACCTTCGAGCGCTGGCAGGCCGCCCATGAAGTCGCTCCCGGCGCCAGCCAGGACGAGGTGTTCGCCGCCTACCGCAGCGACATCGACCGCCTGGTCGCCGAGCACGGCTTCAAAAGCGTCGACGTCGCCTCGATCGCCCCGGACAACCCCAACCGCGCCGAACTCCGCAGGAAGTTCCTCGACGAACACTTCCACAAGGAAGACGAAGTCCGCTTCTTCGTCGCCGGCTCCGGCCTGTTCACCCTGCACGTCGACGACAAGGTCTACGAGATCGAGTGCGTGAAGGACGACCTGATCGCCGTGCCCGACGGCACCACCCATTGGTTCGACATGGGCGACGAACCCAGCTTCGTCGCGATCCGCTTCTTCACCGAACCGGACGGCTGGGTCGGGCACTTCACCGGCACCGACATCGCACAGAAATTCCCCCGTTACGTTCCGACCAAGGCGTCCTGATCCATGCCCCACCCCACCGTCATCCTCACCGACATCGAAGGCACCACCAGCAGCATCTCGTTCGTCAAGAACGTGCTGTTCCCGTATGCGCGCAAGGCCCTGCCGGCCTACGTCGCCGCGCACGGCCAGGAGCCGGAGGTGCGTCGCTGGCTGGATGCGGTGGCCGTGGAGATCGGCGGTGCCTGCCAGGACGCCCTGATCGTGGAAACCCTGCAGGGCTGGATCGACCAGGACCGCAAGCACACCGCGCTGAAGGCGCTGCAGGGCATGATCTGGGAAGCCGGTTACCGCAACGGCGACTACAAGGCGCATTTCTACCCCGAAGTCGCCGCCGTGCTCGAAGGCTGGCACGCCGAAGGCAAGCCCCTGTACGTGTACTCCTCCGGCTCGGTCCCCGCCCAGAAGCAGTTCTTCGGCTTCAGCGAAGCCGGTGACCTGACCCACCTGGTGTCCGGCTGGTTCGACACCGAGATCGGCGGCAAGCGCGACGCGGAGAGTTATCGCAACATCGTCAAGGCGATTGGCGTGCCCCCCGCGCAGATCGTGTTCCTGTCCGACGTGGTCGAAGAGCTGGACGCCGCGCGCGAAGCCGGGTTGCAGACGCGCCTGCTGGACCGCCTGGACGATTACCCGATGCCGCGCACCGGGGACGCAACGCACGGGCATGACCGGGTCGAGAATTTCCAGCAGATCACGGTGTAACCGGCCATTGCGTGGGACACGCATGGCGTGTCCTCGCGGTAGCCGGCGCAGTCGATTACCTTCCGACCGCGTCCACTACGGATCGAACCTGCAACGCGTCCTTCAACGCCTGCATGTCCGCATCCGCGCTGACCCGCACGCATACCGCCTCACCCGGCACCAGGTCGAACGCATTGTCGTCCAAGGTGGCATCGAACCCCTCGAACGCCACCCACACGCCGCGTGCGAGCGTTGCCGAGCGCAGCTCCAGCACGGTGTCATCACCGTCCTGCAGCCACCGCGTCTCGATCTTCGCCTTCGGCAACCGCATGTCTTTCGCCGCCGCGAAATAGACCACCTGCCGCGACAGCACCTGCGTACCCTTCAGCAGCTCCACCACTGCCACCGTCTGCATAGGATCGGCATTGCCCAGCAGCTGCGCATCGGCGAATCGCCCCACGTCCAGCGCCGACAGCGCCGGCACCACCACCGCGTGCTGCTGTTTCGAAAGCTGGCGCCCCTCCACATCCATCACCTGCAGCCGCCACTGCGCCTTCAACGGCTGCTGCAGGTCGTTGAGCAGGCTTACCCGGGTCACACCCTCGTCGCGCAACGCGGCCACCGCATGGTCGGCGAAGAACCGCTTCGCATGGAAATGCAGCGCCTTCCAGCGCCCCGCATGATCGATGCTCGACCACGACGCGCCCGGCCATACATCATTGAGCTGCCAGTACAGCGAACCCATCGTGTACGGACGCGAGGCCCGATGATGCAGCGCGGCCAGTTCGATGCCCTCGGCCTGCATCACCTGGCTCAGGTAGACGAAATCGGCGAAGTCGCGCGGCGTGCCGAACTCGCGTTCGATGTACTGCAGCAGGCGCTGGTTGCCCTCGCCCGCCATGAACTTCTGGTGCGCACGCACGGTCGTGCTGTCCACCTGTCGCGCGCTTTCCGGAATGATGCCATCCAGCGTCCGCAGCACCGGCCACGCCTGCAGCCCGTACTCGGACATGAAACGCGGGGTTTCGCGCAGGTAGGCCTGCACCGGCAGCGCCGGATTGCCCCACACCTGCCAGTAGTGCTTGTCGCCCCGGGTCGAATCGTTGGCCACGGTATCCAGGTCGTTGCTCGGCGAGCTTGACCAGTACGGCACGCCCAGCCCTTCCTCGTCCACCACCTGGCGCAGATCGTGGCCGAACAGGTCCACGTAGCCCTGCCACACCTTGGCTGCGAACACCGGATCGGCCGCCTTCACGTCCTTGCCGTGGCCCCAGTCCTTCCACGCGGTTTCTTCTTCATTGTTGCCACACCACAACACCACGCTCGGATGGCGACGCAGGCGGCGCACGTTGTCGCGCGCCTCGGCCACCACGTTGGCGCGGAACGCCGGATCGTAGCCCGGCTGCATGCCGCCGCCGAACATGAAGTCCTGCCAGACCAGCAGCCCCAGCTCGTCGGCGATGTCGAAGAACGCATCGTCTTCGTAGTAGCCACCGCCCCAGTTGCGCAGCATGTTCATGTTGGCGTCGCGTGCGGCGGTCAGTTCGCGCCGGATCCGTGCCGGATCGACCCGGGCCGGGAACATGTCGAACGGAATGACGTTGGCACCCTTGGCGAAGATCGGCACGCCATTGATGACGAAGGTGAAGCCCTGCCCGCCCTTGGCGTCCTCCTCGCGGCGCAGCTCGACCGTGCGCAGGCCGGTGCGGATGCTGCGCTCCACCGCGTCGGCCGTACCGCCATCCACGCGCGCGCGCACGGTGTAACGCGCCTGCTCGCCCTGCCCGACCGGCCACCAGCGGCGAGGCTTGGCCAGCGCAACCGGCACCGACACCACCTGTACGCCGGCACCCAGCGCCGCCGGCTGCGTCACCGTAGCCGCGACGCGGCCTTCCGGATCCAGCATCTCCACCTGCACCGTCGCCTGTCGTGCCGCAGCGGCTTCCACCTCGACCTGGACCTGCAGCGCAGCGCGCTGTGCGTCGAGTGCCGTGGTCTGCACCGCCACATCAGTGATCCGCTGCACGTTCCAGCTTTCAAGCCGCACCGGCCGCCAGATGCCAGCGGTGACATAGCGCGGGCCCCAGTCCCAACCGAAGTGGTAACCGGGCTTGCGTACGAAATTGCCGACCATCGCATCGCGCGGTTCATCGCCGTACGGCGACGGGTAGTTGCCTGCAATCTTGTGCGGCATCGCCTGCACGCCCGGCAGCAGCGTGGTGATCGGCGAGCGGATCACCACGCGCAGTTCGTTGCCGCGGGCACGCAGCTGGCCCGCAACAGACGCCCGCCAGGTACGGTGGCTGTTGTCGGCACGCAACAGCGGCCGGCCGTTGAGACTGACATCAGCAAAGGTGTCCAACCCTTCGAATACCAGTTCGGCATGCGCGCGCGCCAGGGTGGCGGCATCCACATCGAACCGGGCCTGGTACTCCCAGTCTGCCAGCCCGATCCACTGCAGGGCCGCTTCCGGCGCACCGGCGTACGGGTCGGGAATGAGCTGCGCGGCCAGCAGGTCGGTATGCACCGAACCGGGCACGGAGGCGGCTCGCCAGTCGGCCGCCTCCGGATGCGCCTTCAACTGCGCATTGCCGGGCAGCAGCCGGAACGACCACTGCGCCTGCAACGGCGCGGCGGCAGTGGGGAGCGCATGAAGCGCAAGCAGCAGAACAAGACCCGACACCCACGCCCACTGCTTCATGCACTCACCCCGTTGTTGCCACTCGAATCGAACTCAGCGCACCACGTTGAGCACTTCGTAACACGCGCCCATGGTGTGGTAATCGGTCTTGCCCGCCGGGCTCTTCTCGTCGCTGTACTTGCGGTTCTGCACGTCCAGGATGCGGAACCAGGCACCGTACTGATGGTCGATCATGTGCGCCCACGAGTACGCCCACAGGCGGTCGTACCATTCCCAGTACATGGCCTCGCCAGTACGCGCGGCCAGCAACGCAGCAGTCGCCAGCGACTCGGCCTGCACCCAGAAGTACTTGTCGTTGTCGCACACGGTGCCATCGGGCGCGAACCCATAGACCAACCCACCGTTCACGTCATCCCAACTGTGTGCCACGGCCGTGTCGAACAGCGAACGCGCGGTCGGTACCAGCCAGTCGGCCTGCACGTGGCGGTCCAGGATCAGCAGCAGCTTGGCCCATTCGGTCTGGTGCCCCGGCTGGAAGCCCCACGGACGGAACAGGTGCTTGGGGTTGTCGAGGTTGTAGTTCCAGTCGATCTGCCAGTTGCGGTCGTAGTGTTCCCAGACCAGCCCCTCGCCCTGCGCCGCCTGGCGACGGGTCATGTGGTCGGCAAGCAGCAGGGCGCGGTCGCGGTAGCGCGCTTCGCCGCTGGCCTCGAACGCAGCCAGCATCGCCTCGCACATGTGCATGTTGGCGTTCTGGCCCCGGTAGTCGCTGAAGTTCCAGTCGGCGTCGGCCTCGTCCTTGTACAGGCCGAATTCCGGCTCCCAGAAGTGGGTTTCCAGCAGGTTCCAGGTCTCGTCCATCCAGCCGCGCGCGGCTTCGATGCCCGCCTTCAGCGCACAGCTGTAGGCCAGCAGCACGAACGCCACGCCGTAACAGTGGTTGGTGGCATCTTCAACGACGCCATCGCGCAGCGTCCAGGCATAGCCGCCCGTTACCGGATTGCGGTGTACGTCGCGCAGGAAACGGATCCCGTGCTTCACTGCTTCAAGGTCTTCTGGCTTGCCGAACTCGCGATAAGCCATCGCATGGTTGAACACGAAACGGGTACTGCTCACCAGGTGGCGGTGGCTGCTGTCGTACACGCTGCCATCGTCACGGTAATAGTGGAAGAAGCCGCCGTTCGGGTCGATCTCGTTCGGCTGGTAGAACGCCATGCTCTGCGCGATATGCGCGCGCAGGAAGTCGGGCGAACGGAAATCGGGCTGGGCGGGAACGGCGGTGGTCATGCGGGAATTTCCTGTTGTTGCTGCAGCAGTTGCTGGACATCGGCCAGGCTCGGCATCGCGGCGAACGCACCCTTGCGGGTCACCGCCAGCGCGCCGACCGCGGCACCGAAACGAATGGCATCCTTCAGGGCGGCCGGATCGGCACAGAAACCGGCGAAGGCCGGACCGTCGGCGCCGCGCTCGCCAAGGGCGAACAGCAGCCCGCCCACGAACGCATCACCGGCTGCAGTGGTGTCCACGGTAGGCACCTGGAAGCCGGTGACCACGCCATTGCCATGCCGGGTGTGCCAGCGCATCGGTGCGGCACCGTCGGTGACCACCACGGCGTGCGCGTTGGCGGCCAGCAGGCGCTGGATGACCACGCTACCCCCGTCGGCGCCCAGCGGCGAGGCCAGGAAATCCAGTTCCTCCCGCGAGAGCTTGACCAGGTCGGCCAGCACCAGCGCCTGCCACAGCGTGTCGGTCGGGTCGACCTCGGCCGGCCACAGTGCAGGACGCAGGTTGAGGTCGATGCTGACCATCGCACCGGCGGCACGCGCACGCTGCATGCCCTCCAGCGTGGCCTGGGCGATGGCGCCCTCGGTCAGGCTGTTGGAGCACACGTGGAAGCTGCGGGTGCCCTCGAAGCAGGCCGGGCTGAAATGCTCGGCGCGGAACAGCAGGTCCGCCGCCGGCGGCCGGTAGAAGCTGAAACTACGCTCGCCATGCGCGTCCAGTGCCACGAACGCCAGCGCGGTCTTGGCCGCGTCGGTGCGCACGATGCAGTCGGTGGCGACCCCGGCGCTGGCAAGGCTGTCGGCGAGGAAGTCGCCGAACATGTCCTGGCCGAGCATGCCGGCGAAATGGGTGTCGGCGCCGAGGCGCGCTGCGGCCACCGCAACGTTGGCCGGCGCGCCGCCGGCGTACTGCAGGAACGCACGCGGGGTGTCCGGAGTGGCCGGCGGCTGTGCAAGTAGATCGATCAAAATTTCGCCGAAACAAACAATCTTGGTCATGACGCGCTCAGCCCCCCTGGCTGAAACCGGCACGCGGGCGCGAGCCCCACATGCCATAGAAGAGGATGTAGCCGTAGCACAGCAACGGCAGGATGAAAGACAGGTGCAGGCCGATGCGGTCGGCCAGCAGGCCCTGCAGGAACGGAATGATCGCGCCACCGACGATGGCCATGATCAGCAGGCTCGAGGCCTTGTTGGTCAGCGGACCCAGGCGCTCGATGCTGAGCGCGAAGATGGTCGGGAACATGATCGAATTGAACAGGCCGATCGCCACCACCGAGTACATCGCCACGTGCCCTTCGGTCGCCATGGTGAGTGCCAGCAGCAGCGCATTGGCCCCGGCGAAGAGGGTGAGCAGGATGCGCGGCGAGAACCGGGTCATGATCGCCGAGCCGGCGAAGCGGCCGACCATCGCCATGGTCCAGTACGCCGACACGTAACCGGTCGCCTGCTGTTCGGTGAGTCCACCGATGTTCGGCATGGACAGGTAATTGACCAGGAAACTGCCGATCGACACTTCCGCGCCGACATAGAAGAAGATGCCGAGCACGCCGAACAGCACGTGGCGATGGCGCAGCGCATCCATCAGGGTGTGGCTGCCGGTGTCGGCCTGCTCGGTGGTCTCGTTCAGTGCCGGCAGGCGGAACAGGTAGACGAACACGGCCAGCAGCGCCAGCGCGATCGCCAGGCCAACGTACGGGCCCTGCACCGCCTGTGCTTCCTGGGTGCGGTAGGCCAGCTGTTCAGCGGCGCCCAGCGCGGCCAGTTCGTCGGCGCTCTTGACCGTGTTGCCCAGGATCAGCAGCCCACCGAAGATCGGCGCGATCGCCGTGCCGAGCGAGTTCAGTGCCTGCGCCAGGGTCAGCCGGCTCGAGGCGGTCTGTTCCGGGCCCAGCAATGCCACGTACGGGTTGGCCGCCACCTGCAGCACGGTAATGCCGGTGGCCAGTACGAACAGCGCACCGAGGAAGGCTTCATACACGCGCAGTTCGGCGGCCGGCCAGAAGCCCAGCGCACCGACCGCGGCAATGGCCAGGCCGGCCACGATGCCCTTCTTGTAGCCCAGGTGCGCGACCAGCCGGCCGGCCGGCAGCGACATCAGGAAGTACGCGCCGAAGAAGGTGAACTGGACCAGCATCGCCTTGGCGTAGTTCAGCTCGAACACCGCCTTCAGGTGCGGAATCAGGATGTCGTTGAGGCAGGTCAGGAAGCCCCACATGAAGAAGATCGTGGTGGCGACCGCCAACGCCATGCGCGTGTTGACCACGGGTGCGGTGGAAGACGAGGTGGGCAGGCGTGGCGTTGGAGAAATGGGCATGCGGTACGCGCCTCATTGCGCGGGCGGGTGAAAGGGAGTCGAAATCAGCCTACGGCGGGGCCGCTGCTGTCACGGATACGGAGCTGTACCGGCGCCACGGTGCGGCGCGGTGCGGCGGTGGGATCGTCCAGGCGTTGCAGCAGCAGTTCGGCCGCTTGGCGGCCGCGCTCGCGGGGGTTCACGGTGAGCGTGGTCAGCGGCGGCATCGCCACCGCTGCTTCGGAAATGTCATCGAAACCGGTCACCGCGAAATCGCGGCCCGGTTGCACGCCGCGCGAGGCCAGGCCCAGCATCAGGCCGAGCGCTACCGTGTCGTTGTAGCAGACTGCAGCGGTGGGCACTTCGCCGGCGAACAGTTCGCCCGAACGCGCGGCGGCTTCAAGACGGTTGGGCGCTGATTCGATCAGCCAGTCCGGCTGCACCTTCAGCCCTGCCTCGGCCAGCGCCTGCGCGTAGCCGGTGCGGCGCTGGTGGCAGGAACTGGAATCGGCATGACCACCGAAGAACGCGATGCGCTGGTGGCCACGCTCGATCAGGTGGCGGGTCGCCAGGTAGGCGCCCTGCTGGTTGTCCAGGGTGAGGAAATCCCAATCGCCGCCGTTGAGTTCGCGGTTGAACAGCAGCACGTTGGCATTGAAACCCAGTGCCTGGCGTACTTCGGTGGCGTCGCTGCCTTCGGCCGGCGACAGGATCAGCCCGGCTGGTGTGTGTTCCATCAGGGTGGTCAGCACCGCCTGCTGCCGCTCGGGCGACTCGCCGGTGCTGCCGAGCAGGGTCACGTAGCCCTTCGCGCCCAGCGCCTCGTCGACGCCGGAAGCGAATTCGGCGAAGAACGGGTTGGACAGATCGTTGATCACCAGCGCCACGCTGGTCGAGGTGCGGCGGCGCAGGTTGGCCGCGCCCCGGTTGTACACATAGCGCTGCCGGCGCAGTTCGGCCTCCACCCGCGCACGGGTGTCGACATTGACCAGCGGGCTGCCCCGCAGCACCAGCGACACCGTAGCGCGCGACACGCCGATGGCATCGGCGATGTCGGTCACGGTGACCGCACGTGCGCCGCCGGCACGGGGCGTGCTGGCGCGGGTTCCCTTGGCAGCGGAAGTGTCCTTTTTCATCGGGGCGTCGGTCGGGTCATGGTGCTGCAAGCCTAAACGATCGCATCGGCCAGCGGACCGGGACGGCGGCTCATTCCAGCACGGCCCCCGGCGTGGCGCAGTACGACACCGGAAGGTCGGCCACCCGGGTCCCCCAGCCGGCTTCCGGGGCGGTGTCGCCGAGTGCGTAGGAAATGGTGCCGCCCTGCTGCAGGCGGTTCCAGTCCATCCACACCGGTGCGTGCGCCTGGCCGTCGACCTGCACGCCCTGCACGTACTGGAGCTTGCGGCCGTCGGCGCCCGGCGCCTGCAGGTGCAGCGTGCGGCCCTGGCCCAGGTCCACTTCGACCTTGGCAAAGCGCGGCGCGTGCAGCAGGAACTGGCCGCTGCCCGGCACCGCCGGGTACAGGCCCAGCGCACTGAACAGGTACCAGGCCGACATCGTACCCAGGTCATCGTTGCCGGTGACGCCATTGGGCGCGTTGGTGAACAGCTGCTGCGCGGCGCGCACCACCGTGGCGGTCTTCCACGGCTGGCCGATCAGCGTGTACATCCACGGCGCGTGCAGGTCCGGCTCGTTGTTCGGGTTGTAGCGGTACTGGTTGTAGTAGCTGTACGGACCGACCACCCACTCCTTGCGCGCGGCCTGCAGCGGCGACTGCAGCAGGGCGTCGTAGGCGAAGAAGGCATCCAGGCGCTTGCCGGCCTGTTCGCGCCCGTGCATGGCCTGGACCAGGCCGGGAATGTCCTGCTGGGCCAGCCACTGGTACTGCCACGCGGTGCCTTCATGGAAGCCATGGTGCGAACGCGGGCTGTAGTGGCCGTCGGCCGGCAGGTACCACTTGCCATCGTCCATGCGCGGACGCGGGAAGCCGCTCATGCCGGTTTCCTCGTCGCGCACGCTCGGGTCCCACACCTTCTGCCAGTTGCGGCCACGCTGGCGCAGCACGCCGGCGTCGTCGGCATGGCCCAGGCCGTCGGCCATCTGCGCCAGCGCGCAGTCGGCCAGCGCGTATTCCAGCGTCGCCGAGCCGCCGTGGTGCGGGTCGACGTCCATGCCCTTGGACGGGAACGCGCGATCGTAGGCAACGTAGCCGTTCTCGACATAACCCGGGTTGCCCGAGCGGCCGGCATGGCGCGAGTTCATCGGCGGCAGCTCGAACGCATTGCGGCGCAGCGCGGTGTACGCCTCGCCTTCGCGCCCGGCCAGCGCGCCGAAGCGCCACAGGTCGACCATGAAGGGGGTGACCGGGTCGCCGGTCATGATGTTGGTCTCGAAGTTCGCGTAGCCCCAGCGCGGCAGCCAACCGCCCTGCTCGTTGATCGCCAGCAGGCTGCGGCCGATGTCGCGGGTGACCTGCGGACGGGTCAGCGCCAGCCACTGGTTCTGCGCCCGGTAGGTGTCCCACAGCGAGAAGTACTCGTAGTAGGTCCAGCCGTCGGCACGGTGGATGTTGTCGTCATAGCCCCGGTAGCGGCCGTCGGCATCGCTGCCGGTCAGCGGCTGCAGCAGCGCGTGGTACAGCGCGGTGTACAGCACGGTGCGGTCATCTGCGTGCTTGCTGTCCACGCGCACGGTGGACAGCTCCTTGCGCCACTGCTGCTGGGAGAGGCTGCGCATGCGCTCGAAGCCGAGCAGGCGGCCGTCCTGCATGCCGTCGCTGCGCAGGTTGGCGCGCGCGCCTTCGGCGTCGACGTGGGAAATGGCGCTGACTGCCGTCACCGCGCGGCCCTTGGATGTATCGAAACTCAGCCACGCCCCGCTGGGCTTGAGCTCGCCTTCCATGCCGTGGCGCGCGCCGGGCAGCCCCCCCCCCTCGCCCCACGTACCGAACGCCTTGAACGGGCGGTCGAACTCGATGCGGAACCAGGTGGTGTACTGGTGGCCGCCGCAGAAGCTCTTGGTAACCAGCTTGCCTTCGACCACGCGGTCGCCGACCACATCGATCACGCTGCCGATCACCGAATGGCGTTCGTTGGCCTGGCCGACGTTGACCAGCACATGGCCGGTAGTGGCATCGGCCGGGAAGGTATAGCGCTCGGCGGCGGCGCGGGTGCGCGCGGTGGCCTCGGCGTCGATGCCGCCGTAGCTGGTCAGCCGCACCTTGTAATAGCCGGCCTGGCCGACCTCGCCCTCATGGGTGTAGCCAGAGGCGTAGGCCTTCTGGTCGAAGCTCTTGGCGCTGTCGGTGTCGAAGTCGCCGCCCGGACCGATGCTGCCGGTCACCGGCAGGACCGAGACCTGGCCGCCCTGCTCCCAGCAACCGGCGCCGGACAGGAAGGAATGGCCGAAGCCACGGATCTTCGGGTCGTCATAGCGCCAGCCAGCGTAGTGCTCGCCGATCGGGCTGACCTGGATCAGGCCGAACGGGGCCGAGGCGCCCGGGAAGGTGTTGCCGTCATCCTTGCTGCCGATGAAGGTGTTGACCTCACGCTCCAGCGCGGCCGGGGCGGCCTGCAGCATGGGGGTGAAGGCCACGACGGCGAGGCAGGTCGTCAGGGCGAGGCGGGACGGCAATCGGCGCATGCAGTGGTTCCTGTGGGTCGATGACGCTGAGGCGAGGTGCGTTTTGGATCGCTCCAAAGTCACGGCGGCGTGAATTTAGATCGATTTAAGTAAAC
This sequence comes from Stenotrophomonas sp. VV52, assembly GCF_002893095.1. Lineage (GTDB taxonomy): Bacteria > Pseudomonadota > Gammaproteobacteria > Xanthomonadales > Xanthomonadaceae > Stenotrophomonas > Stenotrophomonas aracearum. The sequence continues at coordinate 121,505 of NZ_PKQQ01000003.1, forward strand.
CACGGGGCAATCCGCCGATGCATTCTGCGGCGCAACATGAGCGCAGCCCCGATCCCGCCAGCCCCACCGCGCCCCGCCCGCTGCGCAACTGAAGCGTTCACAGCCCCGCCCACCCCTTGTCCCTTGTGGCGTCTGCGCCCTTGGCACATTCCCGGCCCCGCCGTCCATATTGCGGAGCAGCATGCTTCCCTGGCGCCACCGTGTTAAAAATTCGCCGCCAGCGGTTTAGATCGATCCAACTCCGAACCGTCATATGCGTGGCACGGCGAGCTGGGGGGCTCGCCAGGTCCGCTGCCAATTTTAGATCGATTCAACGAAATCTCAGCACCGATTCAATCCAACGGAGAGAGTGGAATGAAGCAGATGTCCCGCATGCACGGCCGCGACGCATTGTCCGCCGCGATCACCTTTGCCCTGGCCGCCGCGGCCTTCGTGCCGGCGACCGTGTTCGCCCAGCAGGCCGCGACCCCGTCCGAAACGCCCTCGGCGACCACGCTCGACAGCGTGCAGGTCACCGGCTACCGCTACGCCATCGAAAAGAGCCTGCAGCAGAAGCGCGACGCCAACGCCGTGGTCGAAGTGATCACCGCCGAAGACGTGGGCAAGTTCCCCGACAAGAACGTGGCCGACTCGCTGCAGCGCGTGCCGGGCGTGGTCATTACCCGCGACGGCGGCGAAGGCAAGAGCGTCAGCGTGCGCGGCCTGGATCCGGACCTGACCCTGACCCAGTTGAACGGCAACTACATCGCCACCTCGGAGACCAACGACGAGGCCAGCCGTTCGTTCAACTACACCCTGCTGCCGTCGAACATGCTGTCCAGCGCCGAGCTGTTCAAGTCGCCCGAAGCGCGCATCGACGAAGGTGGCATCGGCGGCACGGTGATCCTGCATACCCGTCGCCCGCTCGAGATGGAATCCAATTCCGGCTACGTGACCCTGGAAGGCACCTCCTCGGACACCAGCCCCGACGTCGACCCGCAGGCGTCCGCGCTGTACTCCTGGCACAGCGAAGACGAACGCTTCGGCGTGCTGGTTGGCGTGACCAACCAGAAGCGCACCAGCCGCACCATGGAAGCCACCACCGAGAACTACCAGTGGTACGGCACCGACACCGACGCGCGCGATGTCAACGGCAACCCGCTGACCCAGGGCGGCGTCAACTACTGGTGGGGCAACTCCGGCTTCAACGACCAGAACGGCAACAACTACACCGACTTCTTCATGCCCACCTCGGTGAACTTCGCGGTGAAGGAAGAAGAGCGTGAGCGCACCGGTGGCCAGTTCACCTTCCAGTTCAAGCCGACCGACAACGTCACCCTGACCGCCAACTACTTCCGCTTCGAGCTGCAGGGTGACTACACCCAGAACATGCTCAAGATTCCGGAATGGAACATGGCGCGCTACAACCAGGACGGCAACTGGGCCGGCGGTCGCCTGCTCAACGGCCTGACCATGGATCCCAGCGGCAGCATCGTCACCGGCGCCCAGTTCGAGAAGCTGGCCGGCAAGACCTACTACTGCAGCGAAGACGAAGCCGCTGCGGCCGGCCTGCCGCCGGGTGGCTGGGGTCCGGACGACTGCACCATCCCCACCCCGCAGCTGACCGGTGGGTACAGCCGCGAAAAGGCGCTGTCGCAGACCGCCGACCTGAGCATCGACTGGGACATCAGCCCGCTCTGGAAGGCGTCCTTCAGCGGCGGCCGCACCTGGTCCGAGGGTGGGCCGACCATGAACTTCCGCATGTCGGCCAAGCCGCGCCGTCGCGTCGATGGTGTGTGGGAATCGGGCAACCGCTACTCCGCATGGGACCTGACCGGCACCCCGTCGGCCACGTTCTCGCCTGACCTGCAGCAGCAGCTGATGAACGGCATCGCTGAAGTGGACACCGGCTCCACCGATTCGTCCTGGATGCAGACCGAGGTCAAGCAGAACCACTTCCAGGCCGACTTCACCAAGCTGTTCGAAGCCGGCTGGCTGGACTCGTTCCAGTTCGGCGCCAAGTACAGCGACGGCAAGGTCCACCGCAACACCGGCAACACCTACTGGGTCTGCCCGGGCACCGATCCGGCCGACTACGACAACAACCGCTACCAGGCGGGCTGCGACAACACCGCCGGCATCGCCCAGCCGGGCTTCTTCCTGTCCAACCCGATCACCGGCATCCGCGGCGGTTTCGACGCCAACGTGTTCCCGGGCATCGACTATCCGGCCTACATCAACTACCTCAACGACCGCTACGGCGGTTCGCACAACCGGACCGAAGAAGACTTCGTCTACAACGTCAACGAGAAGGTCTACGCCGGCTACTTCCAGGCCAACTTCCGTACCGACCGCCTGCGCGGCAACGTCGGCGTCCGCATGGTCCGCACCGAGCAGTTCGCCCAGTCCAGCGACTCGATCGAACGCTTCAACGACTACTTCCTGGACAACGCCTCGGGCGCGCCGATGTCGTGCAACGACCCGGCCGCGGCGGCCTTCCCGAACTACGGTTGCGAAAGCGGCTTCGTGCGCCTGCCCGACAGCCTGGCCCGTGAGAAGACGTTCGAGCTGATCGGCTCCGACAAGACCTACACGGACTTCCTGCCGAGCTTCAACATCGCCTGGGACATCACCGACAACCTGGTGCTGCGTGGCGCCGCGTCCAAGGTGATCGCACGTCCGAGCTATACCAGCATCGCCGCGCCGGGCGCACTGAGCTACTTCAGCGCCGAGTATGTCAACGACCGCCGCGTCGCCGGTGGCGCGCCGCAGGAAGGCTGGCAGGGCCACGGCAGCAACAAGGACCTGGAACCGTTCGAGGCAACCCAGTTCGACGTCGGCCTGGAGTGGTACTTCCAGCCGGGTGCCGTGGCGGGTATCGGCCTGTTCCGCAAGAACGTGGACAACTTCACCGTGCCGGTCGTGCGTGACGTGCAGATGGTGATCGGCGGCGAGTCGGTCACCGTGCAGGACTACGAGACCCAGGCCAACGGCCGTGACGGCGTGTCGCAGGGCGTGGAACTGTATGGCCAGTACACCTTCGACTTCGGTCTGGGCGTGCAGGCCAACTACACCTACAACGACACCAACCTGGCTTCGATCGTGCTCGACGGCGAGAACATCGGCGCATCGCCGCTGGTCGGCAGCGCCAAGAACCAGGCCAACTTCACCGTGTTCTACGAGAACGACTCGTTCCTGGCGCGCGCCTCGTACAACCGCCGTGGCGAAGTGGTCGGTGGCTTGAATGGCGGCATGACCGAGTACACCGAGCCGTACGCACAGCTCGACCTCAATGTGGCCTACAACTTCACCGACGCGCTGACCTTCACCGCTTCGGTCCTGAACGCCACCAAGGAAGAGCAGCGCATCCACCTCGGCAACGACACCGATGCCCGCCTGATCTCCAGCCTGTACTCCGGCCGCCAGCTGTACTTCGGCGCGACCTACAAGTTCTAAGCACCACCTGCCCTCGCCTCACCGGCGAGGGCAACGTTCCTCCACGACAGTCAGGCTGGTACAGATGGCTGTCGTTTTTTTTGCGTCGTGACACGCCATGCGTGTCAGCGCCAACTCACCGCACCGCCAGATCCAGGGCGAAACGCAATGTCGCCACCGTCGCGGCGTCGGTCTGCACCCAATCGTTGTCCAACCCGCGAAGATCCGCATTGCGGAACCGCATGCCCGAAACGCGGTCCGCCTTCGCAGACGCATGCAGCTCCCGGCAACCCGTGGCAGACGCAATCGCGGCGATGTTGTCCGGCGTGATGCCCGCACCGGCCATCACCGACAATCGACTACCGGCCTGCGCGACCAGCCGGGCCAGCATTTCGCTGCCCTGCCCTGCGCTCGCCTGCCCACCAGAGCTCAGTACACGCTGGGACCCCAGCTCCACGACCTGCTCCAACGCTTCGGGCAGGTCACGCGCGGCATCGAAGGCGCGGTGAAACGTGATGCCCAGTGGGCCGGCTGCGGCCACCAGTTCGCGGCACAGCGGCATGTCCACGGCGCCGTCCGCATCCAACGCCCCGATCACGACGCCGTCGCAGCCCAGCTGCCGGCAGTTGGCGATATCGCGGAGCATCAGCTCTGTTTCCAACGCGTCGTAGTGGAAATCGCCCGGTCGCGGCCGGATCAACACGAACAGCGGAATGCGCAGGCGTTCGCGTGCGACAGCAATGCTGGCGTAGGACGGCGTGGTGCCGCCCTCGCCGAGGTTGTCGAAGAGTTCGACCCGATCCGCCCCGCCGGCCTGCGCGGCCAGTGCCGAGGCCACCGAGTTCGAGGCGATCTCCAGCACGTGGCGGGCGGCCATCAGGTCTGCCCGGTGGTATAGACCGACGCCGAGTCGCGCAGGTCGTCCTGGCGGTCCTTGTCGCAGACCGCGTAGACGAAGCCGCGATGGAGGGCGTACGCGCCGACTTCGCCGTTGCGGTCCAGCGCCAGGAAACACACCTGCAGCGTCTTGCTCGCCTCGGGGCGCTTGCGCACCACGCGCGCGATGGCCTCGCGGCAGGCCTCGGCCGGGGAACGGCCCTGGCGCATCAGTTCCACCACCAGGAACGAGGCCGCGTTGCGGATCATTTCCTCACCCACGCCCGACGCCGTAGCCGCGCCCACTTCATTGTCCACGTACAAACCGGCGCCGATGATCGGGCTGTCGCCGACCCGGCCGTGCAGCTTCCAGGCCATGCCGCTGGTGGTGCAGGCACCGGCCAGCTGGCCGTGCGCGTCGATGGCCAGCATGCCCAGCGTATCGTGGTTGCTGCTGTCGCCCGGGCGCATTCGCCGCTCGGCATTGATCTCGGGCGTGTACTGCGCGGTCTTCAACCATTCGCGCCACGCCTTTTCGGCGGCGGGGGTCAGCAGTTTCTCGCGCGGGAAGCCCTGCTGCACGGCAAACTGCTGCGCGCCCTCGCCCACCAACATCACGTGCGGGGTCTGTTCCATCACTTTGCGTGCGACCGAGACCGGATGCAGGATGTCGGTCAGCGCTGCCACCGAGCCACAGCGGCCGTCGCCGGCCATGATGCTGGCGTCCAGGCTGAGGATGCCGTCGCGGTCTGGATTGCCGCAGCGGCCCACCGTCGGATTGCACAACTCGCTTTCAGCCCAGCGTGCACCGGTTTCCACTGCGTCCAGCGCGCTGCCGCCAGTCGAAAGCACTTTCCACGCGGCCTGGTTGGCACCCACACCGAAGTCCCAAGTGGAGACTACCCGGGCACGACCGTTGCTGCTGGCCTGCACTTTCGGAAACGCCATCACGCCTGCGGCCAATGCACCGGCCTGGAGAAACTGCCTACGATCTGTCACGTGCTGCTCCCCCGGAATTGAATGCTATGCGGCCGCGCGGCGGTTCTCGGCGTGCCATACCGCCGCACCGACCACGCCCAGCTCGCCATGTTCGACCCGCCACACCGGCACCTGTTCCAGCACCCGGCGCATCACGCCCTTGGCCAGGAACCGGCTGCGGAAGTGACCGTCATCGATGAACCGTGCAACGTGGCCGGAAATGCCACCGGCCAGGTACACCGAGCGCGCCCCGAAGGTCGCCGCCAGGTCGCCGGCCAGGCTGCCCAGCCAGCCGCAGAACACCTCCAGTGTTTCCACGGCCAACGCGTCGTCGCCCGCCAGTGCGGCGCCGATCAATGCCTCGGTGGTGGTCCACTGCGGTGCCACGCCACGGATCGCACACAGGCTGGGATACAGGTTCATCAACCCGCTGCCGGACAGGATGCGTTCGTTGTCCACGTGTTCCCAGCGTTGCAGCATCTGCTGGAGCACCTGCAGTTCGAGTGCGGTGACCGCACCGAGTGCGGCGTGCCCGGCTTCGCTGGCCAGCACCGCGCCTGCGCCGGCTTCGAAACGCAGCGCCGCGCCCAGCCCGGTGCCCGGGCCCAGCACCAGTGCCGGCCAACGGCTGCCTGCATCGGATTCGCCGTTCAACGCCACCAGCGTGTCGGCGGCCACATGCGGGATCGCGTAGGCAACGGCTTCGAAATCGTTGATCAAATCGAGCGAGGCGAGCCCGGCGTCGCGGCGCGTCGCGGCTACGGATACCGGCCACGGCAGGTTGGTGTTGACCAGGTGGTCGCCTTCGAGCAGGCCGGCGATGGCGACGACGGCGGTCGCCGGGGCACTGTCCTGTGAAGCACGGAACGCAGCAAGGATGCTCGCCAGGCTGGCGAATTCCGCACAGGCGTAGCGACGCAGGTTACGGATTCGCGGTGCGTGGCCGGCTACGGTCTCGGCCACTGCCAGGCGCGCGTAGGTTCCGCCGACGTCGGCGACGATCAGGGTATCGCCTTGGAAACCGGGGCGTGGCGGTTGAGCCGCATGGGCGTCGGGAAACGGTGTTGCAACGCTCACGCGCAGGCCTTGGATTGATTCGATCGCATCGGCGGATTTTCGGTGATCGGTTCGGGTTTGCAAAGCTGGTTTTGCCGTACCCGGGCGTACGGCATCAGGGTTTGGCGGTCTGCAGGCGGTAGGTGGTGCTGGCCGTTGCGGTGGGGCCGTCGGCGTGGACGGCACGCACGTCCACCTTGTGGTCGCCGATGGCCAGGTCGGTCGGCAGCGCGCCGCGCCACAGGTGCGTGGACGGCGTGGCTTCCGGCGAGCGGTCGAAACCGCGCAGGCGCTCGGCGGTGTCGTCGGCGACGTTCTCGAGCAGCACGCGCGGGTCCGGCTGCTCCACCCGCTTCATCGGCTGCCATGTGCCATCATCCACGCGGAATTCGACCACCGTGTCGGCCTGGCCCATGAACACATTGGCGAACACGCCCCAGGCCGGGTAGGCGCCTTTGCGCAGCACTTTCGGCGCATGCAGCGCGATCTGGTAGTCGTCCGGCGCGCGCGCCACGTAATAGCGCAGGCCGTACTCGCCGCCCGGCTGCACCGAGAGCACGGCATACCCGTTCGGGGTGCCGTCGCTCATGGTGGCATCGGGAATGCCGGCGCTGTCCTTTACGCCGGACCAGAACGCGCCACAGGCCGCGCCCACGTTGTACTCGTGCAGCGGCCGGCTGCCTTTCCAGCCTTCGGCTTCGCCGTGGTAATAGTGCTGCTGGGTGTGGCTGTGGCCGCTGAGTACAAGTACATGCGGGAAATCCTTGAGCAGCGCGAACAGACGGGTGCGGTCGGCGTGGCGGAAGGTCTCGCGGCCGGGTGCGGCATCGAACAGCGGGATGTGCATGCCCAGCACCAGCAGGCGGTCGCGCGGCAGGCCCTTGAGGTAATTGGCCAGGAAGGTGAACTGGTCCGGGCGTAGGCCGCCTACATACTTCGGCTTGGCGGTCGGGTCGTAGACCACGTCGTCGAGGAACACGAAACTGGCGCCGCCCTCCTCCACCGCGTAGGTGTCCGGACCATACACCGCACGCCAGCTGTCCAGCGAATGGCGGTCGTCGCCGGCATCCATGTCCAGGTCGTGGTTGCCCGGCACATGGAACCACGGCACCTGCAGCTGCGCGGTGGCCTTGTTGATCTCCGGATACAGGGAGAGGTCGTCGTTGACGATGTCGCCCAGGGTCGTGCCCAGGCGCGCCGGGTGCTTGCCGATGATCGGCTCGACGATCGCACGATGGTAGTAGCCTACATCCTGGCGGCTGGCGGTCTGCGAGTCGGTGAACACCAGCATTTCAAAGCCGGAACGCGCGGCGTCGGCATCCTTGGCCGGCTCCAGCGCGAAGTCCCAGTTGCGCACGTTGCCGCCGGTGGCGGCGATGCCGTCGTACTTCAGCCGCGGCGAGCCCTGCGGCGCGTAGTGCCGCCAGTAGCTGGGCATGCCATTGGCCGCGACCGGGAACTGGAACTCGTCGGGCTTGATCACGAACACGGTCTGGCCGTCGCGGATCGGCAGGCTGTAGCTGCCGTCGGCGGCGGTGCGCACGATCGCCTCGCCGTTGGAGACCTGCACCCCCGCCAGCGCGGGGTCGGTGGGACCGCGGCCGGGCTTGCCGTCGCGCTCCTGGTAGACCTTGCCGGTCACGGTGGCCTCGCTGGCCCAGGCAGGTGCGGACATCAACAGCAGGCAGGCCAGCCAGGCAGCAGTGCGGGTCATCGAGGCGTTCCGTAGGAGGTGGGCAAGTGTAAAGCCGCACATCATCGCTGGTGGTCCGTTTCAGCAGCGTTAAATGGCGGCCGCCGCACTCATTTCGCGTGGCGGGCCACCAGCACCTCGACCGCGTCCTGCAGCGACAGGCCACGGGCACGCAGCAGCACGGTCAGGTGGAACAGCAGGTCGGCCGACTCCCCCAGCAACGCGGCATCGTCCTGGACCACGCCGGCCAGCGCGGTTTCCACGCCTTCCTCGCCCACCTTCTGCGCGATCCGGCGGATGCCCTGCTCGAACAGCGAGGTGGTGTAGCTGTTGTCCGGGCGCTGTTGTTCGCGCTCGCGCACCAGTGCGTCCAGTCGGCCCAGGAAATTGCCCGGCGCCTGGGCGAAGCAGCTTTCGCTGCCGGTGTGGCAGGTGGGCCCGGCCGGCCGGGCACTGACCAGCAGGGTGTCGCGGTCGCAGTCCACGCGCACCGCCACCACCGCCAGCACGTTGCCGGACGACTCGCCCTTGGTCCACAGCCGCTGTTTGCTGCGGCTGTAGAAGGTCATGTGCCCGGTTTCCAGAGTCAACGCCAGCGACTCGGCAGTGGCGTAGCCCAGCATCAGTACTGCCAGGCTGTCGGCGTCCTGCACCACCACCGGCAACAGGCCGTCGCCCTTGGCCCAGTCCAGGGTGTCCAGGGCCTCGCGGGAGGGCAACACTTCAATAGACATCTCGAACCTCGATCTGCTGCGTGCGCAGGAACTGCTTCAGCGCGGGAATGGCGATGGCGCCGCTGTGGAAGACGCTGGCGGCGAGCGCGCCGTCGACATCGGCCTGGTCGAACACATCGGCGAAGTGCTGCATCTCGCCGGCGCCGCCGGAGGCGATCAGGGGCACGTGGCAGGCGTCGCGCGCCTGGCGCAGCTGCTCGACGTCGTAGCCACGGCGCACGCCGTCACTGTCCATGCAGTTCAGCACGATCTCGCCGGCACCCCGGCGCTGCACTTCGCGTACCCAGTCCAGCGTGCGCACCGCGACGGCCTGGGTCTTGTCCGGGTCGCCGCTGAAACGGCGCACCCGCCATTGCCCGTCGGCTTCGCGCACCGAGTCGATGCCGACCACCACGCATTGCACGCCGAACTCGTCGGCCAGCTCGGTGATCAGCTCCGGCCGACCCAGCGCCGGGGAGTTGATCGAAATCTTGTCGGCGCCGGAAAACAGCACGCGGCGTGCGGTCTCGACGCTGTCGATGCCACCGGCCACGCAGAACGGAATGTCGATCAGGCGCGCGATGCGCTCGATCCAGGCCACATCCACCGAACGCGCTTCCGGGCTGGCCCCGATGTCGTAGAACACCAGCTCGTCGGCGCCCTGGTCGCGGTAGCGCTGCGACAGCTCGACGATGTCGCCCATGTCCACATGGTCGCGGAAGCGCACGCCCTTGACCACGCGGCCGTCGCGCACGTCCAGGCAGGGAATGATGCGACGGCTCAACATGCCAGCGCCTCGCCCAGGTCCATGCGCTGTTCCAGCAGGGCCTTGCCCAGCACCGCACCGGCACAGCCCGCGGCGCGCGCGGCAGCCACGTCGGCCACGTCGCGCACGCCACCGGAGGCCTGGACCGCCACGCCCGGCAGGCGCGCGGTGAGGTGCCGGTACAGCTCCAGGTTCGGTCCGGCCAGCATGCCGTCGCGCGCGATGTCGGTGCACAGCAGGTGGCGCAGGCCGGCCTGCGCGTAGCGCTCGGCGAGTGCGTCCAGGGTCACCCCGGCGTTCTCTGTCCAGCCGTGTACCGGCAGCTGCCATTCGCCATCGGCGTCCTGGCGCGCATCCAGCGCGATGGTGATGCGCTCGGCGCCGAACGCTGCCAGCCAACCGATCACCTGCTCCGGTTCGCGCACCGCCAGCGAGCCGACCACCACGCGGCTGGCGCCGGCATCGAGGATGCGCGCCACATCGTCGCGGCCACGGACGCCGCCACCGGTCTGCACCTGCAGGCCGGTGTTGGCGCGGATCGCTGCCAGCAGCGGTGCCAGGGTGTACCCCCCGGCGCGTGCGGCGTCGAGGTCGACCAGGTGCATCCAGCGTGCGCCCTGCGCCTCAAAGGCCTGGGCGCGCGGCAGCGGGTCGTCGCCGTAGTGGGTTTCCTGCGCATAGTCGCCCTGGCGCAGCCGCACCACGCGGCCGCCACGGATATCCAGCGCGGGGTAGACGATGAAACTCATACAGCGGTGTCCTCAAGGAAATTGCGCAGCATCAGCGCGCCGGTGTCGCCGGAACGCTCGGGGTGGAACTGGGCACCGAAGTACCGACCCTGCTCCACCATCGCGGTGAACAGCCCGCCGTGGTCGCAGGCGGCGACGGTGTGGGCGTTGAGCGGCGCGGCATAGCTGTGCACGAAGTAGGCGCTGGCACGCGCGGGGATGTCGCGCAGCAGCACCGATGGCTTCAACGGCAGCAGCCGGTTCCAGCCCATGTGCGGCACGCGGATACCCGTGGCCGGCACCAGTTTGCGCACGGTGCCAGGGATCAGGCCCAGCGTTTCCACCCCGGCTTCTTCGGAATGCTCGAACAGCAGCTGCATGCCCAGGCAGATGCCCATCAGCGGCACCTGCAGGCGCCGCAGCGGTTCGACCAGCCCCTGCGCGTGCAGGCGCTGCATCGCCGGTTTCGCCGCGCCCACGCCCGGCAGGATCACCCGGCGCGCGCCGTGCAGGCCGTCCGCGTCGCGCACCAGCTGCACGTTCGCACCCAGCCGCTCCAGCGCGTAGCGCACCGAACCCAGGTTGGCACCGCCGGCATCGATCAGCGCAACGTCGGTCACAGCGCCCCCTTGGTACTGGGCAGCGCGGTGCCCTGGCGCGGCAGGGCCTGGCGCAGGGCCCGGGCCAGCGCCTTGAAGCAGGCCTCGACCTTGTGGTGGTCGTTATCGCCGCGCACGCTCAGGTGCAGGTTCAAGCCCGAGGCATCGCACAGCGAACGGAAGAAATGCGGCACCAGCTCGGTCGGCATGTCGCCGACGCGCTCGCGCTTGAACTCGCCTTCGAACACGAAGTACGGCCGGCCGCTGAAATCCAGCGCGGCGCTGGCCAGGGTTTCGTCCATCGGGAGAGTGAAGCCATAGCGGCCAATCCCGCGCTTGTCGCCCAGCGCTTCGCGCAGGGCCTGGCCGAGCGCCAGGCCGGTGTCTTCGATGGTGTGGTGTTCGTCGATATGCAGGTCGCCATCGGCCTGCACGCTCAGCGCGAAGCCGCCGTGCTTGCCGATCTGCTCCAGCATGTGGTCGAAGAACGGCAGGCCGGTGTGGGTCTGCGGTTCGGCGGTACGGTCGAGGTCCACCTCCACGCGGATGCGGGTTTCCTTGGTATTGCGCTGCACGGTGGCGCGACGAGGCGCATCGGCGAGGTCGTGGGCGATGCCGTTCCAGTCCCATTCGCCGCCGAACTGCTCGGTACGCAACTGGAAACCGCGGATGTTCATGTTCTGCGCGAACTGGATGTCGGTGGGACGGTCGCCGACCATGGCCGAGCGCGCCCAGTCGATGCTGCGGTCCTGCAGGTACGGCAGCATCATGCCGATGCCGGGTTTGCGGGTGGGCGCGTTGTCGTGCGGCCAGGTGCCGTCGATGAGCACGTCACGGAACACGATGCCCTGGCTGGCAAAGATCTGCAGCATCAGGTCGTTGGGACCGTCGAAGGCGGCTTGCGGGTAGCCTTCGCTGCCGAGCCCGTCCTGGTTGCTGACGATGACGAACTGGTAGCCGGCATCGCGCAGCCTGAGCATCGCCGGGATCACATCGCGCACGAAGCGGATCTTCTCGTAGGCGTCGATCTGGAAGTCGGCGGGCTCTTCGATGAGGGTGCCGTCGCGGTCGACGAACAGGATCGGTGTCATGCGGCGGCCCTCCGGGCGGTAAGTACCTGGAGCACACGGTCGTTCTGTTCCGGGCTGCCAATGGTGATGCGCAGTGCGTCGTGCAGTTGCGGGGCGGCGCGCTGGTCGCGGACGACCACGCCGGCGGCCAGCAGCGCGTCGAAGGCGGCCTGTGCGTCCTCGAAACGGGCAAGCAGGTAATTGCCCTGCGAGGGATAGGCGCGCAGCACGCCGGGGGCCTGCTGCAGGGCCTGGTACAGACGGTCACGCTCGGCCTTGACCTGCGCCACGCGCGCGTCGGTCACGGCCAGCGCATCGGAGTCGAGCGCGGCCAGCGCCAGCGCGGTGCACGGCGCGGGCACCGGGTACGGCGCCTGGCAACGGCGCAGCACCTGGATCAGGGTCGGCGCCGCGATCAGGGTGCCGATACGGGCGGCGGCCAACGCATGCGCCTTGGACAGGGTGCGCAGCACCGCCACGTTGTCGTAGCGGGACAACAGGGTGGTCGCAGACGCCTGGTCGGCGTACTCGCCGTAGGCCTCGTCAACCACCACCAGTGCCCTGCCCTTCAGCGCCTGGGCGACGCGCTCGATGTCGCTCAATGCAATGCTGCTGCCGGCCGGATTCGAGGGCGTGCACAGGAATACCAGCTTGGCGTTGCCTGACAGCGCGGCCGCAATGATGGCGTCGATGTCGGCGACCAATGCGTCGCCGCTGTCGCACAGAGGGACCTCCAGCAGCGGCGCGTTCTGCAGGCGTGCGCAGACCGCGTACATGCCGAACACCGGTGGGGTGACCAGTACCGCGTCGCGGCCGGGCTGGCACAGGGCGCGCACCAGCAGGTCGATGGCTTCGTCACTGCCGCGCCCGATCAGCAGCTGGTCTGCGCTGCAGCCATACAGCGCGGCGAGCTGCGTGCGCAGGGCCTGCGGCTGGGGTTCGGGATAGCGCCGTGCGATGCCCTGCGCGTCGGCCGGGTTGGACCAGGCCGATTCGTTGGCATTGAGCCAGACATCGCCGACCAGCGCGCTGCTGCGCGCAGAGGAATAACCGGCGAATGCGCGCAGGTCGTCGCGCACCAGCGAAAGCACGGTGTCGGCGCTCATGCGACGCTCTCCATGCGCAGGGCTACGGCGTTTTCGTGCGCATCCAGGCCTTCGGCACGGGCCAGCACGCGCGCGCACTCGCCGATATTCGCAATGCCCTGCGCAGTGGCGGACTGCACGCTGATCATGTTCTGGAAACTGGCAACGCTGACGCCGCTGTAGGCGCGCGCGGCGCCGGCGGTGGGCAGCACGTGGTTGGTGCCGCTGCAGTAGTCGCCGAGTGCTTCGGGCGTGTAGTCGCCAAGGAACACCGAGCCTGCGGCCTCGACCTGGGCCAACCAGTCGCGCGGTTCGCGCAGGGCCAGGATCAGGTGTTCGGGCGCATAGCGGTTGCTGATCTGGAAGGCCTGGACGAGGGAGTCGACCAGGATCAGGCGCGAGGACTGCAGTGCCTGGGCGGCGATGTCGGCGCGCGACAGCTTCGCCAGCTGCGCCTGTACCTGTGCTTCGACGCGCTCCAGCATGGCGGCATCATCGGTGAGCAGCAGTACCTGCGAGTCCGGGCCGTGTTCGGCCTGGGAGAGCAGGTCGGCGGCCACGAACGCGGGGTTGGCGCCGGCATCGGCAATCACCAGCACTTCGGAAGGACCGGCGGGCATGTCGATGGCGGCGGCGCCGTCCTGTGCGACCTGCTGCTTGGCTTCGGTCACGTAGCTGTTGCCGGGACCGTACAGCTTGTCGCAGGCAGGCACGCTGGCGGTGCCGTAAGCCATGGCGGCAATGGCCTGGGCGCCGCCGAGCTTGAACACGCGGTGCACGCCGGTCAGGCGCGCGGCGACGAGCACGGCGGGATCGGCGCTGCCGTCGCGGCGCGGCGGGGTGCACAGCACGACTTCGCGGCATCCGGCAAGCTGTGCGGGAACGCCGAGCATCAGCGCGGTGGACGGCAGCGGCGCGCTGCCGGCGGGCACATACAGGCCGACCCGGCCAATCGGCCGGACCATGCGTTCGCAGCGCACGCCGGGGGCAGTTTCGACCGCGTAGCCCTGGCTCATGCCGGCCTTGTGGAACAGGCGGATGCGCTCGGCGGCGTCGATCATGGCCTGGCGCAGTTCGGCCGGCACGGCGCGTTCGGCGGCGGCGAATTCTTCGTCATTGACTTCGAACGAGGCGGGCGCGACGCCGTCGAAGCGCAGGCTGATTTCGCGCAGGGCGGCGTCGCCGTCTTCGCGTACGGAGGAGATCAGGGCGGCGACCGATTCACGGGTACGCGCGGCCACGGCCTGTACGGGGCGCTGCAGCGCCTGGGCCTGTTCGGTGGCATCCAGCTGGGACCAGTGCAGACGATTCATGCCAGCGACCGCTCCACGCTCAACACCATCAACCCCTGGGCGCCGGCGCGCTCCAGCTCTTCGAGCCGCTGCCAGGTCAGGGCGCCGTGGCACATGGTCTGCAGGCGCAGGCGGCCGCCGTCGTCGGGCAGCTGCACGAGCGGGTCGGCGTCGGGCAGCAGGCGGGCCAGGTCGGAGACGCGGTCCTGATCGGCGCGGAACATCAGCAGCTTGCTGTCCTGCACGTTCACTACGCCGTCGAGGCGGCGCAGCAGCATGGCCATGAGGCCGGCGCGGGCGTCGTCGGGGGTTTTGACTGGTCCGGCGAGTACGGCTTCGCTTTCGAGCAGGGTTTCGACCGGCTTGAGCTGGTTGGCGGCCAGGGTGGCGCCGCTGGAGACGAGGTCGCAGATGAGGTCGGCGGTGCCGAGGCGCGGGGCGATTTCCACGGAGCCGGACAGTTCGACGACCTGGGCGTCGACGCCGCGCTCGGCCAGCCAGTCGGCGAGGATGGCGGGGTAGCTGGTGGCGATGCGTTTGCCGGCGAGCTGCTGGACGCCCTGCCAGTCCCATTCGTCGGGCACGGCGAGCATCAGGCGGCACTGGCCGAAGTTGAGGCCGCGCAGGGCCTGGTAGGCGTCGGGCAGGCCGATCCGGCGGCGGGCGGCGCCCTGTTCGTCCAGTTCGTTGCGGCCGACGATGCCGAAGTCGCAGACGCCGTCGGCGATCAGGCCGGGGATGTCGTCGTCGCGCACGAGCAGGAGGTCGACGGGCAGCGATTCGCCGTAGCAGAAGAGCTTGTCGCGGCTCTGCCGCCAGCTCAGGCCGCAGGCGGTGAGCAGGCTGCGCGCGGGTTCGGCGAGCCGCCCGCTCTTCTGGATGGCGATACGCAGCCGGTCGCGTGCCGGGGCGGTCTGGGTTGCACTCATGGGGGAGGTCTCTACTCGGATTCGGGGGACGCGGGCGTGGCGGTCGCGGCAATGGCGGCGGCATAGCCGCCGTGGCCATGGTCCAGCGAGCGCGCCACGCGCCCGGTGGTGGTCACGCTGACACCGGTCAATTCATGGATTTCGCGATACGGCACGCCCTGCCGGAGCAGCGGCACCACCTTCCACCGATCAGACAGGGCCTCCAGCTCGGCAGGAGTGCACAGGTCACGCAGGAAGGCAGTCACCTGCGCCTCGCTGTCCAGCCCGGCAAACGCCGCAGCGAGGCAGGCCAGATCGGCCTGAGTGTCTTTTTCACGGGGGACTGGGCGGATTTTCATCGTATCAATGTAATAGCGTGCTATTACATTAGCGCAAATTGCGCCGGAAGCCAAATTCTGGATTCGACAGTTCAGGTAGAGCCTGGATCCAGCCCGGTAGAGCCGGGCCCTGCCCGGCTGCTGTTGGATTCAGGCGAACAGCTCGCGGGTGCGCGGTTTCCCTGGTCAGGGCCGTCGGGTGCGGGTTTGTGGGGGACGCTGCAAGTACGTCCATGTAAGCTCATCGCCGCATCCATGCGGCTCGTGCCCCCTCAAACCCACCCCCGCCGACCCTCCGACAGTGGCAGGTGAGTCACCGAAAAGCGGTAGAGCCGGGCCTTGCCCGGCTGCTCTTCCTCACCGCACACGACCATGGATGGGGGCGGCCGCCGGGTAGCCCCCGGAGGGACGCTAGAAAACATGGATGTTTTCTAGCAGCCCCCATGGATGGGTTCACGGCGTGTCCCGGAGCGGGGCTGCCCGGCGGCCGCCCCTGCACGTATGAACTGAAACGCTGCTCTAAGCGCCAGAAACAACAACGGCACCCAAAGGTGCCGTCGTTCAACAAACTTCAATCAAAACCCATCACGCCATAGCGCGGGTCTGCTCCAACTCCACCTGCAAGGCACTGGCGAGCTCATCGCGGGCGACTTCGAACTGCTGCTCGCGCAACAGGTCTTTCACTGCCACCACGCCGCGTGCCAGCTCGTCTTCGCCGGCCAGCACCACGAAACGGATGCCCGCCTTGGCCGCGTACTGGAACTGCTTGCCGATCTTCTTCGGCTCCATCTGCACTTCCGCGTTGATGCCGCCCGCGCGCAGGCGGCGTGCGATGTCCAGCGAATCAGACAGGCCGTTGTCGTCCATCAACGCCACCAGCGCATGCACGCTGCTGTCTTCGATGCCGGCAATCAGGCCTGCCTCGCGCAGCTGCCAGAACAGACGGGTCAGCCCGATCGAAATGCCCACGCCCGGCAGCTTCGACTTGCTGTAGTGGCTGGCCAGGTCCTCGTAACGGCCGCCCGAACAGATCGAACCGATCTGCGGGTGGTCGGTCAGCGTGGTTTCGTACACCGTGCCGGTGTAGTAATCCAGGCCGCGGGCAATCGAGAAGTTCAGGCAGTACGCCGTTTCCGGTACGCCCAGCGCCTTCACCAGCTGCAGCACCTCGCGCAGCTCGGCCACACCCAGCTGCAGCGTTTCGCTCGCGTTACCGTCGGCCACCAGCGCGTCCAGCTGCGCCAGCGCATCGGCGTGGCTGCTCGAACGCACCGCCACGAACGCCAGGATGCGGTCCACCTGTTCGGCCGGAATCGCAAAGCCTTCACCGGTCAGCGTTTCGCGCACGTAGTCCGGACCGCGCTTGTCCAGCTTGTCGACCTCGCGCAGCACCGCCATCTGGCGCTCGCCGTCGGCCACGCCCAGGCTCTCGAAGAAACCGCGCATCAACTTGCGGTTGTTCAGCTGCACCGAAAAATCACCGATGCGCAGTTCCGAGAATACCGCGTGGATTACCGCCAGCACTTCCGCGTCATAGCGCGTGCTCAGGCCGTCCTTGCCGATCACGTCGATGTCGCACTGGTAGAACTCGCGGAAACGGCCGCGCTGCGCGCGCTCGCCACGGTACACCCGCTGCATCTGGTAACGGCGGAACGGGAAGGTCAGGTCGTGCTCGTGCTCGGCCACGTAGCGCGCGAGCGGCACCGTCAGGTCGAAGCGCAGCGCAAGTTCCGGCAGGCTCTTGTCGCCCGCCTCGGCCGCATTGGCCAGCGCACCGGTGGACTGCACGAAATACACCTGGCGTTCGGTCTCGCCGCCGGACTTGGTCAGCAGCACGTCCGACAGCTCGAACACCGGCGTTTCCACCGGCAGGAACCCGAACCGCTCGTAATTGCGGCGGATGACGTCCAGCATGCGCTGGAACGCGATCTGCTCGCGCGGCAGCAATTCCATGATGCCGGGCGGCGTACGGGGCTTGATCACTTGCGGACTCCTGCGGAACGTGGGGATGTTCGAGCTGCATATTCTAGCCGCAGCCGGGCCGGGCGCCGCATGACGTATCATGGACAGGCCCCGCTTCCAGGTTCGACATGACCCGGCCCCACTCCGGAACCGCCGTTGCCACCGTAGACGACCCCGCCCCGGGCTGCTCCGCCCTGCGCGACTGCCTGCACTGCTCGGTGCGCCATCTGGCCGTGTGTTCAGCCTTGTCGCCGGACGAAGTCCAGGCGCTGGAACGGGTCACCGTCTCGCAGGCACTGCCGCTGGGCGCCACCCTGGCCCGCGCCGGCGAACCGCGCCAACATGTCTATACCTTGACCGGCGGCGCCCTGCGCCTGGTCCGCACCCTCGCCGATGGCCGCCGCCAGATCAGCGGTTTCGTGCTGCCCGGCGACTACCTGGGCCTGACCGGCAGCGACCACCACCGGTATGACATCGAGGCCATTGCCGACAGCCGGGTCTGCCGCGTCGCCCTGCCGCAGATGAAGGACCTGCGTGCGCGGTACCCGCACCTGGAGCGCAAGCTGCTCCAGCGCGCCTGCCAGGCGCTGGATGACGCCGCCGATGCCGCGCTGGCCCTGGCGCGCCTGCAACCGGCCGAAAAGCTCGCCGACTTCCTGCTGCGCCTGGCTGCCCGCGAAGCCCGCCTGGGCGATCCCGGCCTGCGCGTGACCCTGCCGATGGGCCGCAGCGACATCGCCGACCACCTCGGCCTGACCATGGAAACGGTCAGCCGCACCTTCACCAAGCTGCGCCAGCAGGGCCTGATCGCCCTGCCCCACCTCAACACCGTCGAGATCCTGGACGAAGCAGGCTTGCGCGATCTTTGCGGCGCATAGCACCCGCCGGGCGCTGTGAAACCCATTGCTGACGTATCCGGGCATACGGTCGTTACGTAACAATTCGTAGGTCCGGCCGCTGGCCGGACACCGCGCGCAGCGCGGCTCGAGCGTCCGAAACCGCACTTGCATCGCTCACATTCAACTCTCCGGCGTTTAGACGTTCCGGAGCCGCTCGCGCAACGCCGCGTAATGCGGCGCGCACGGTTCCGCATGCGCAGGACGCTTCAGCAGATCCGCCAACGCAGGCGGCACCTCGATGCTGTGACCAATCAGCGGCTCCACCACCGACTCGAACTTGGCTGGATGCGCGGTGGCCGCCACCGCCCAATCACCCTGCACGCCTTCCGCACGCAGCTGTTCGAGCAGCTTCACCGCCGTCGCCGTGTGCGGGCAGAACACCTCGCCTGCCGATGCGTAACGGCGCGCGATCACCTCGCGGATCTCCGCATCATTCACCGATGCGGTACGGAACCCGGCACGCAACGCTTCATCGTCCTCCTGATACAACCAACGCAGCCGCTCGAAATTACTCGGCGCACCGACGTCCATCGCATTGGCCAGGGTGGCCACACTGTCCTGCGGACGATACGCCTGACCCTCGAAGAACCGGGGCAGCACGTCATTGGCATTGGTCGCCAACGCGATCTGCCCCAGCGGCAGGCCCATGGATCGCGCCAGCACCGCCGCCATCGCATTGCCCAGGTTGCCGGTCGGCACCACCAGGTTCAGGACCTCGCCGGTGGCGGCGTGATGGCCCAGCGCCGCATGCGCGTAGTAACTCATCTGCGGCAGCCAGCGGCCCAGGCTGATGCTGTTGGCCGAACTCAGCGGTACCTGCGCCTGCAGTTCGCGGTCGCCCAATGCCTGCTTCACCATCGCCTGGCAGTCGTCGAACGACCCGGCCACGCGCAGTGCCTGGATGTTGTCGCCGAAGCAGCCCAGCTGGTGCGCCTGGCGGGGCGAGACGCGCCCGTCCGGGTACAGCACCACCACCCGGATGCCGGGCTGCTGGTGGAACGCGGCGGCCACCGCGGCGCCGGTGTCGCCCGAGGTCGCGACCACGATGGTCAGTTCCTGCGCCCGGTCGCGCTGCAGCTGCGCCAGGCTGGCGGCGAGGAAGCGCGCACCGAAATCCTTGAACGCCGCCGTGGGCCCGTGGAAGAGCTCCAGCACATGGTCGCCCGGGGTGGACAGCGCCCGCAGCGGTGCCGGGAAGTTGAACGCTTCCTCGCACAACGCACCCAGCTGCGGTGCCAGCGCATCGCCGGCAAAGAACGGCGCCAGCACGGCCTCGGCATCACGCGCCAGGCTGCCCTGCTCATGCCAACGCTGCGGCTGCGGACGCTGTTCGGGTACATGCAGCCCACCGTCGGGCGCCAGACCGGACGCAATCGCCGCACTGAGGGTGGCGGCCGGTGCCGCGTGTCGGGTGGAAACAAAATGCATGGAAGGTCCTGAAAAGAGTAAGGAAGCCGCGCTCACAACAGGCAGGCGCCGGGCGCGTTCAACGGAGAAACCCAGGCCTGGCTGTCGAACCCCGCGTCGGCAAATGCGCCCTGCACCGCCGCCTGCGCCGCCCGTGCCGCCGCTTCGCTGTCAAACCAGGCAAACACGCTCGGCCCGGCACCGGAGATGCTGGCGCCCAGCGCACCGGCGGCCAGCGCCGCGTCGCGGGCGGCCGCGAAGCCCACGATCAACCCGGCGCGGCGCGGTTCCACCAGCACGTCGCGCAGGCCGGCGCGGACCAGGTCCGCGTCGCCCCGGAAGCACCCGCTGAGCACCAGCGCGAGGTTCGCGCTCTGCGCGACGAACTCCGGCAACGCGTAGCTACCCTGCAGCGCGGCGCGCGCACGGCGGGTTTCCAGTACCGCGTCCGGATGCACCAGTAGGCTGTGCCAGTGCGCGGGCACCGGAATCGGCACGAGCCGGTCGGCCGTACTCAGCACCAGCCCGCCCAGCAGCATCGGCCCCAGGTTGTCGCCGTGCCGGCCGCCGCTGGCCACCGCTTCGCCGGTCAACGCGAACGGGTACAGCGCCTCACGCGAAAGCGGCGCGTCCAACAGCGCATTGGCCGCCACCAGCGCGGCCACGCACGACGCCGCCGATCCGCCCATGCCCGAACCCAGTGCGATGCCCTTGTCGATTTCAAGCTCGAAGCCGAAGGGCAGCGCAAGCGCATCGCACAGTGCCAACAGCGCCGCACCCGCCGTGTTCTCGGCCGCTTCCAACGGCAGGTCCACGGTGGTGCCACGGATCGCGAGGATGCGTACGCCCGGTGCCTGCGTGCGGCGCACCGTCACCGTATCGCCCACCCCAGCGATGACATGGCCGAGGATGTCGAAGCCCACCGCGACGTTGCCCACCGAGGCCGGCGAGAACGCACGCGCCTGCCCTTGCACTGCATCGCTCACAGGCGCGCTCCTTCACCGGCGGCGACCCGCAGCACGTCGGCAAACACACCGGCGGCAGTGACCTCCGGACCGGCGCCCGGCCCCTGCACCACCAGCGGGTTCTCGCAGTAACGGCGCGTGGTGAATTGCACCACGTTGTCGGTCAAACGCAGGTTGGCGAAGGCGTGGTCGGCCGGCAGCTCGACCAGTCCCACCTGCGCGGCATCGGCCGACAGGCGCGCCACGTAACGCAGCACCGCACCGCGTGCGCGCGCCCCGGAAAGACGCTCGGCAAACACCGCATCCACCGAATCCAGCCCCGCCATGAAGCCGTCCACGCTGCCCGCGCGCAGCGCTTCGGGCACCAGGCTTTCCACCGTGACCTGTTCCAGGCTCAGCTCGCGCCCCGCTTCACGCGCCAGGATCACCAGCTTGCGCGCAACGTCCACGCCGGACAGGTCATCGCGCGGATCCGGCTCGGTGTAGCCCATGCCGCGCGCCTGCGCGACCAGTTCGGAGAACGGCACCTGGCCGTCGTACTTGTTGAACAGCCAGGCCAGCGTGCCGGAGAAGATGCCATCGATGGCGAGTAGCTCATCGCCGGTGTCGACCAGGTCGCGCAGCGTGGTGATCACCGGCAAGCCGGCGCCCACCGTCGCCTCATAGCGGAAGCGTGCACCGCTGGCCGCCGCCGCGTCGCGGATGGCGTGGTAGCGAGGCAGCGGACCGGCGCCGGCCTGTTTGTTCGGCGTCACCACATGGATGCCCGCCTGCAGCCAGCCGGCATAGCGGTCGGCCACATCAGCGCTGCCGCTGCAGTCGATGATCAACGCGTGCGGCAGGTGCGCCGACAGCAGATGGTCGGTGAACTCGTCGAGATCGGTCGCCTGCGCCTCGCCGGCCAGGGCAGCGCGCCAGTCGCCGGACACGCCGCGCGCATCCAGCCGCATGCGGCTGCGCGAGGCCACTGCACGCAGCCGCAGGTCGACGTTGGCACGGGTCAGCAGCGTGGGTTGCGCGGCCAGCAACTGGTCCAGCAGCGCTGCGCCTACATTGCCAGGACCGATCACGCCCACCGAGAACGTCTGCGGCGACAGCCAGAATCCAGCGTGCGCGGCACGCAGCGCCTTGGTCGCATGGCGGCTGTCCACCGCCACCGAAATGTTGCGTTCGGACGAACCCTGCGCGATCGCCAGGATGTTCACCTGCGCGCGCCCCAGCGACTCGAACAGGCGCGCGGCCACGCCGGGCTGCCCGGCCATGCCGTCGCCCACCGCGGCCAGCACGCTGACGTTGTCGGTGAGCTGCACGCGCTGCACCTGGCCCAGGCTCAGTTCATGCGCGAAGGCGTGCAGCAATGCATCGCGCGCCCGCTGCGCTTCGGCCTGGCGCACCACGCAGCAGATCGAATGCTCCGATGAGCCCTGCGAGATCATCACCACCGACACATGCGCGTTGCGCAGCGCCGCGAACACGCGTTCGGCCGTGCCCGGCACGCCGATCAGACCGGTGCCTTCCAGGTTGAGCAGGGCCAGGTCGGCGCTGAGGGTCAGCCCCTTGATCGGGCCCGAGGGGGTGCGTTCGGCGGTGATGCGGGTGCCGGGATGGTCGGGGTGGAAGGTGTTGCGGATGATGATGGGCAGTCCGCGCTCGATCGCCGGCGACATGGTCTGCGGGTGCACCACCTTGGCGCCGAAGTAGGCCAGCTCGCAGGCTTCGTCGTAGCTCAGCGCTTCCAGCTGCACCGCTTCGGGCACCACGCGCGGATCGGCCGAGAGCACGCCGTCCACGTCGGTCCAGATATGCAGTTCGTCGGCATTGAACAGGGCGGCGAAGATCGCGCCGGAGTAGTCGCTGCCGTTGCGCCCCAGCGTGGTCACGCGGTCGCGACGGTCGCGCGCCACGAAGCCGGTCGCCACCACGCGCGCTGCGCTGTTGGCCTCGCGCCAGCGCGCCAGCCGCTGCGCGCTCTGCACCCAGTCCACGTCCACGCCGAGTTCGCCACGGTCTACCACCAGCACTTCGCGCGCGTCCAGCACCGCGCAGTCCTCGCCGATGCTGCGCAGGTAGTGGCCCAGCAGATGCGCGGAATAGACCTCGCCCAGGCCCTGCACGCGGTCGAGTACTTCGGCCGGCAGCTCCCCGATCACCGCCAGCGCACCGAGCACTTCGGCCAGGTGATCGAAACGCGCATCCAGCCATTCCACGGTCTCGCCGGCATGTTCGCCGAGCAGCGCCACCGCCGCGCCCCGGTGGCGTGCACGCAGGTCGTGCCAGTCGTCGCGCCACTGTGGAGCATTGTCCGCAGCCGCGCCGGCCAGTGCGATCAGCGCGTCGGTGACGCCTTTCATCGCAGAAACGACGGTGACCTGCATCGCTTCATCGCGCGCAAGCAGCAACTGCGCCACGTGGCGGTAACGGTCGGCGTCGGCCACGGAAGTGCCGCCGAACTTGTGCACCACGGTGGCGGTGGCGGCCTGCAGCGGAGAGGACGGTGCTGGCGATGCAGCGGCATCGGGTGAAGCGGCGACGATGGACATGCTGACCTCGATTCGAGGCCCCGCGTCATTCAGGCTGAAGGAGAGTCCCCGCAACCTGGTCTGGTGCGGGGCCGTTGTGTTCGGAAATTACGCGAAGACGACGGGCCGCACCAGGCGAGTGGTGACGGTGGTAATCGTGGTGGTACCGGTGGCCGGCGCGGCGCTGCAACCGCTGCCGTGGGCGGCAGTGGCAAGCAGTTCGGCGGTGGCGGCGGCAAGGACCATGGGCCAAGAAAACTACGCCGACGCACCGCTTGTCAAGTGCTGCACTGCAAAAAGCCGAATGCGTCGATCAGCGGATATCGTCCGGCAAAAAGTTGCGAATGTGACCATCCAGGCCGCGCAACGGACTCAGCCAGCGTGTTCGGCCACCGCACGTGGCGGCCGGTGCGCGTGGGCACACAGCAGCACGCCGGAGATCAGGCAGACGATGGCCAGGCTTTCCATCTGCGTGGGCCAGCGCTGCTGCCAGGCGAAGCCGTACAGCAGCGCGAACAACGTTTCGAACACGATCATCTGGCCGGTCAGGGTCAACGGCAGGTTGCGGCTGGCCCGGTTCCAGCAGGCGTTGCCCACTACGGACGCCACCACCGCGACGCCGGCACTGATCACCCAGAACCACAGCCAGTCGACCGGTGCATGTGCCGGCCCACGCACGAAGAACGCGCTGGGCACCAGCAGCAACGCCAGCGCGCCGGTGGTGACCCCGGTCAGCAGCGACCAGTCGTGCCCGGACAAGTCCGGCCGTCGGGCCAGCCAGCGGCTGTTGCCGATCGAATACACCGCCCACGAGAACAACGCCCCGATCGCGCACAGCAGGCCGAACAGCCGCTGGTTGGCCGTGCCCTGCGCGTGTTCGGACTGCATCGCCTCATACCCGACCAGCGTGACCCCGACCAGGCACAGCAGCAGGGCCGGCGCCAGCTGGCGCAGTGGTACCGCGCCCTGTTCGCGCACTCCCGCCACGGTCACCACTACCGGGATCAGGCCCACGATCAGCGACGCGGCCGCCCCGCCCGCCCACTGCACGGCCTTGGCCAGCAGCACGAAATACACCAGGTTGCCGGCCAGGCTCAGCCACAGCAGCCCGCGCCATTCGGCCATGCCGATGCGCTGGCGCAGCTCGCGCCAGCGGGGTGCGAGCAGCACAACGGCGATCAGGCCGTAGACCAGGTAGCGCCCGGCCGACAGCTGCACCGCGCTGAAGTGGCTCAGCACCGCCGGCGCCAGGAACACCACGCCCCACAACGCACCGGCGGCAATACCGTTGGCGATACCCACGCCCATCGAACGATTCATCAGGGGTCACGCGCCCGGCAGCAGAAAGTTCGCCCCAGTGTAGGGATCGGCACGCTGGCGTTCTTGACCCAGGCTACTGCGGGTGGCGAAAGCGGCGGCGGTAGTCGGCCGGGGTCATGCCCCATTCCCGGCGCAGGGCGCGGGTCAGCGCACTCTGTTCGGAGTACCCGGCGTGCTGGGCGATGGCGGCGATCGGGACATCGCTGTCCGCCAGCCGACCCCGGGCCCAGCGCAGCCGGCTGCCGCTCAACCAGGCCTGCGGACTGAGCCCGAACGCCTGCCGGAACAGGGCATGCAGGCGGCTGCCGCTGACCCCCACTTCGCCTGCGATGCGCTCCACGGGCCAGGCTTGGCCCGGATTCGCTTCGATGCGCGCGCACACCGCCTGCAACCGGGTGGCGCTGCCTGCCAGCGAAAACGCCTGCAGCAACCCGGGCAGCTCCGCCTGCACGAACGTCGCCTCCACCTGTTCGCCCACCACGGTACCCAGGCGCTGCGCCATGCTGCGCACCCGAGCCGGAAGCGCCAACACCGGCTGTCGCTGCAGGCACTCCAAGGTGTCGTCATCGAACATTTCGGCCGGGCAGTCGACGATCAGGAAACGGTCGTCGTCCGAGGCGGTCTGTGCGTGCCCGGCCATCGGCGCGACAAACGCGCCCTGCAGCAGATCCAGCCGCGCGCCCCGCCCTTCCAGCTCGAACGCCAGTTCACCGCGCACCGGCACCACCCACTGCGCGAAGGCGTGGCGGTCCACGCTGGACGCGCGGCCATACTGGCGAAGGTTGAAAGCAGGTGAAGACATGCTGCGCAGTCTGCGCGCGGTTGCAGAAACCTGCAACGCGTCACGGTAGAGGCCCAAGGGGTGGGTGGTATAACGGGCCTGTCGCGCCGGAACACCCGACGTTCTGTACAGGGAGTACTCAATGAAGTTCCTGACCCTGAGCCAGGCCCCGCAGTTGATGCCCACGGTCGCGCACTGGTACTTCGATACCTGGGGCGCCCGCGTGCCCGGGCACACCTTCGATGACGAGCAACAGCGGCTGGAGGTGTTCCTGCACGACAACGAGCTGCCGATGCTGCTCATGGCCATGCAGGACGACACGCCCATTGCCGCCGCGCAGCTGAAATTCCACGAACGCACCGAGCACCCGCAGCGGCTGCACTGGCTGGGCGGCGTGTTCGTCACGCCGGAACACCGCGGCCATGACCTGGCCAGCGAGATGATCGAAACGTTGATGCAGAAAGCGCGCGGCTACGGTGTGCGAGAAGTGTTCCTGCAGACCGAGCACGATGATGGTGGACTGTACAGGCGGTTGGGTTGGGAACCGCTCGAGCGGCAGACGCATCGCACCGGCGTGCCGGTCCGGATCATGCGCCGGGTACTGCCGGTGGCGGGCTGAACCGCTTCAGCGGAATCGCACCGGCTGTGGCGCCGGGCGGTCGGCCAGCGAGCCCATGGTGAAGGTGTAGCCGGCTTCTTCAAGCAGCTTGCGCATGCGCAGCTCCGCGCGCTTGGGATAAGCCAATGACGTAGGCGCATGCAGCGCGTACGCGGTGGAGCGACCCACCGGTTTGTCACGGGTCACAGACGACTGGTTCGTCTCGCACGCGTTGGACCACAGATTCAACAGCACCTGCGGTCCGATGGACTGGTTGTTGCCAAGACGAAGCGTGAGCCAACGCATGTGTTCCATGTGTATTCCCAGCGATATCGAAAATCCAGTATGCACCATATCCGCAGGTGCCGTACGCCGGGGTCTGGAAGGCGGAACGGGCCGGAAACGCAGACGCCCCGGCTGAACCGGGGCGCCCGACAGGCGGGGCGGCGTGGGGCCGCCCGCCTCTCGATCAATGCTTCATGGCGTGCTTGCGGGCGCGCATGACTTCATGCGTTTCCTGCACCGACGGCAGCAGGCGGGTGACTTCCTGGCGCGCGGCCGGCGGGGTGTCGTTGTCGTTCAGGGTGTCCTTGAACGCCTTCAGCAGTCGGTCTTCGGACTCCTCCAGCTCGGCCACGTACCCGTACTGGGTGTCGCCCAAGGTGGCGCGGACCTTCCCGTAGAACTGCTGCATGGAGCCGACCATGGTGCCGTGCTCGGCCGGCTTGCCACCCGTGGCGAGCACGGTGCTGCTCAGCGCATTGACGATCTCGGCCTTGACGCCGGCGATGCGGGTAAACAGCGAGGACAGCTCGGCGTCTTTCACCTTGCCGGCGGCTTCGGTGTAGAAGTCCTTGCCGTCACGAGCGATTTCGATCAGGTCATTGAGGGTGTGCGCGGTCTTGGATTCGGTGCTCACTGATTTCTACTCCTGGTAAAAAATTCTGGATGACCCGTGTCGGGGTGGATGCACTTTTCCGCATCCGGAATGAAGTCGGCGTGACCTTTAAAGTGCAGCGTTAAGTGATGTCTGCGCTGCGAAAAAAGGGTGTTTTCGAGGCGTATCCACGCTATGACGATGCCATCACGCGCACGACTACCCGCGCCACAAAAACAAACGCCGCAACGAGTGCGGCGTAGAGTGGAAATCGGATTCAGCGTGGCCTCTCAGGCACAGGCGCTTCCAATGGAGGACGGTCGGGGGATGGGTCGCGCTCCGGAGGAACTTCACTCGGCGGCTCCGTCACTGGCGGCTCGCCCGGCGGCGGTGTTTCCACCGGCGGCTCCGGTGCTGCAGGCTCCGGTTCGGGTGCAGGCACCTGCGAAGTGGGCTGCCAAGGGAATTCAAGTCGAGTAGCGACGAGAGACATGCGGGGGTCCTGCACAACGGCGTTATGACCACGTTGACAGGATGGCCGTCAATCTTCGGCGAGGATTGCGTGCACGGCATGTTGGTGACCCCGGCCCGATTCGAACGGGCGACCTTCCCCTTAGGAGGGGGACGCTCTATCCAGCTGAGCTACGGGGCCAATGAGCAGTCCAGGCGCGTTGCCTGTCCGCTGACCGCCTGCACGTTGCATGCAGGCAGGTGTGAAGGATACCCACATTCAGCGACGGGACCAAGGCCGATCCCGCCGCGCAGGGCCTTTCGCCTCAGCGGATATCCAGCTCCGCGAAGCCCTTGACCAGCTCGTCCACGGCCTTGATCTGGGCCAGGAACGGTTCCAGCGCGCTCAGCGGCAGGGCGCTGGGGCCGTCGCAGCGCGCGTGGTCGGGGTCGCGGTGGGCTTCCAGGAACAGGCCGGCCAGGCCGAGTGCCATGCCCGAACGGGCCAGTTCGGCGACCTGGCGGCGGCGGCCACCGGAGGCTTCGCTGCCAGCGTCGCGGCGCTGCAGGCTGTGGGTGACGTCGAAGATCGCCGGCAGGCCGCCGGTGGATTCGATCATTTCGCGGAAGCCCAGCATGTCCACGACCAGGTTGTCATAGCCGAACTGCGAACCGCGCTCGCACAGGATGATGTTCTCGTTGCCGGCCTCGCGGATCTTGGACACGATGTGCTTGATCTGCGTGGGGCTGAGGAATTGCGGCTTCTTGATGTTGACCGCGCGGCCGGTTTCGGCGATGGCCACCACCAGGTCGGTCTGGCGCGCCAGGAATGCCGGAATCTGCAGCACGTCGACCACTTCGGCCACCGGGGCGGCCTGGGCGACTTCGTGCACGTCGGTGATGACCGGGATGCCGAACTGGCGCTTGACCTCTTCGAAGATGCGCAACCCTTCGTCCAGGCCCACGCCACGGTAGGACTTGATCGACGAACGGTTGGCCTTGTCGAAGGAGGCCTTGAACACGTACGGAATGCCCAGCTTGCGGGTGACCGTGGTGAACTGCTCGGCCGCGTGCAGGGTCGAGTCCAGGTCCTCAAGCACGTTCAGGCCGCCAAACAGCACGAACGGGAGTCGGTTCCCGACGACGACGCCTTCTGCAACGGTAACGTTCATTCAGATTCCTGGGGGGCGAACAATGACCGCAATTGTAGCGGCCCCGGCCCGGTCGTGTGGCGTTGCGGCAATGCCCCGGCGGGCGTCCTGATAGAATGACGGGTCTGCATGCCGCATCCCCCACCCTGCCAGCGGCTGCGCCCTTTTCGATCCGCAACAGGAGTTTGCATGTCCTCTGACCTGCTCAAGGCGCTCGGCCTCGACGCGACCAACGCTGGCACCTACCTCGGCAACGGCGAGTGGTCCACCGCCACCGACGCCGGCGTGATCACCCCGGTCAATCCGACCACCGGTGAAG
This sequence comes from Stenotrophomonas sp. VV52, assembly GCF_002893095.1. Taxonomy (GTDB): domain Bacteria; phylum Pseudomonadota; class Gammaproteobacteria; order Xanthomonadales; family Xanthomonadaceae; genus Stenotrophomonas; species Stenotrophomonas aracearum. The sequence goes on from NZ_PKQQ01000003.1 coordinate 150,269, forward strand.
CCATCGCCCAGGTGTACGCCACCACCGACGCCGACTACGACACCATCGTTGCGCGCGCCCAGGAAGCCTTCAAGGTGTGGCGCACCACCCCGGCACCGCGCCGTGGCGAAGCCGTGCGCCTGTGCGGCGAAGCGCTGCGCGCCAACAAGGATGCGCTGGGTTCGCTGGTTGCGCTGGAAATGGGCAAGAGCAAGCCGGAAGGCGACGGCGAAGTGCAGGAGATGATCGACATCGCCGACTTCGCCGTGGGCCAGAGCCGCATGCTGTACGGCTACACCATGCATTCCGAGCGCCCCGGCCACCGCATGTACGAGCAGTACCAGCCGCTCGGCCTGGTCGGCATCATCAGCGCGTTCAACTTCCCCGTTGCGGTGTGGGCCTGGAACTCGTTCCTGGCTGCGATCTGCGGCGACGTGTGCCTGTGGAAGCCGTCCAACAAGACTCCGCTGACCGCAATCGCCTCGATGAAGATCTGCAATGACGCGCTGCGCGGCGCCGGCTTCCCGGACATCTTCTTCCTGATCAACGACGCCGGCACGGCACTGTCGGAGAAGATGGTGGCCGACAAGCGCGTGCCGCTGATCAGCTTCACCGGTTCGACCCAGGTCGGCCGCCAGGTCGCCGAAAAGGTCGCCCATCGCCTGGGCCGCTGCCTGCTCGAACTGGGCGGCAACAACGCGATCATCCTCGACGAAACCGCCGACCTGAAGCTGGCCATCCCGGGCATCGTGTTCGGTGCGGTCGGCACCGCCGGCCAGCGCTGCACCACCACCCGCCGCCTGATCGTGCACGAATCCATCCACGACGACGTGCTGGCCACGCTGATCAAGGCGTACAAGCAGGTCGAAGGCAAGATCGGCGACCCGACCGACCCGGCCAACCTGATGGGCCCGCTCAACAGCGACGGCGCCGTGCAGCAGTTCCTGGCCTCCATCGAGAAGGCCAAGGCCAGCGGCGGCACCGTGGAAACCGGCGGCACGCGCATCGACCGCGCCGGCAACTTCGTGCTGCCGGCCATCGTGACCGGGCTGAAGAACAGCGACGAAGTGGTGCAGCACGAAACCTTCGCGCCGATCCTGTACGTGATGAAGTACAGCACCCTGGACGAAGCCATCGACATGCAGAACGGCGTGCCGCAGGGCCTGTCCTCGTCGATCTTCACCACCAACCTCAAGACCGCCGAGCGCTTCCTTTCGGCGGCCGGTTCGGACTGCGGCATCGCCAACGTCAACATCGGCACCTCGGGTGCGGAGATCGGCGGTGCGTTCGGTGGCGAGAAGGACACCGGCGGTGGCCGCGAGTCCGGTTCGGATGCCTGGAAGGTCTACATGCGCCGCCAGACCAACACCATCAACTACTCCGATTCGCTGCCGCTGGCCCAGGGCATCAAGTTCGACCTGTGAGCCACGCGCTGGACTTCAACGGCCGCCGGGTACTGGTGGCCGGCGGCAGCAAGGGCATCGGCCGCGCCATGGCGCTGGCCTTTGCCTCGGCTGGCGCGGCGGTGTCGGTCTGTGCCCGCGGCGAAGCGGGCCTGGCCGCACTGCGCGATGACGCTGCCGCGCTGGGCCTCCCGATCCACACCGAAACGGCCGACCTGGCCCGGCTGGACGACATCGAACGCTGGCTGGCCAGCGCCGCCAAGGCGCTGGGCGGCATCGACATCCTGATCAACAATGCCACCGGCTACGGCATGTCCGATGACGAGGCCGGCTGGGAAGCCAGCCTGGGCGTGGACCTGATGTCGGCCGTACGCGCCTCGCGGCTGGCCCTGCCCTGGCTGCAGCAGTCCCGCGACGCCTGCATCCTCAACCTGGCCTCGATCGCCGCGCAGCAACCGCGCCCCGGTGCGGCGCCTTATGGCGCTGCCAAGGCGGCGCTGATGCACTACACCACCTCGCAGGCCCTGGCGCTGGCCCCGCATCGGATCCGCGTCAACGCCATCGCCCCAGGCTCGATCGAGTTCGAGGACGGGTTGTGGGCGCGCCGCCGCAGCGAAGACCCGGCGCTGTACCACGGCACCCTGGCCAAGATCCCGTTCGGCCGCTTCGGCCACCCACAGGAGGTCGCCGACGCGGCCCTGTTCCTGTGCTCGCCACTGGCCCGCTGGATCACCGGCCATACCTTGAATGTCGATGGTGGGCAGGTCTTGATGGGATAACGTCGGCTCTGGCCCTATCATTCCCTTGTCCGCCCCATCCCCCAGGAGCCGCATGAGCCTTCCGCCGCGTCAAACCAGCCCGATGGCCCTGATCAGCCTGATCGCCGGCATCCTCGGCTGGACCGCCCTTCCCTTCCTTGGCAGCGTGGTGGCCATCATCACCGGGCACATGGCCCGCGCCGAAATCCGGCGCCGCCCGCTGGAGCTGGAAGGCGACGGCCTGGCACTGGCCGGCCTGATCATGGGCTGGGTGGTGGTGATCGGCAGCGTGCTGGCCGTGCTCGCCATCCTCATGTTCTTCGGTGGCCTGGCCTGGTTCGTTTCCCTGCAGTCGTGAGGTGCCCATGAGCGGATCGGATCCCACCGGACGTTTCACCAACCGCGTAGCCGATTACGTGCGCTACCGTCCCGATTACCCGCCGGCGCTGCTGGACTGGCTGCACCGCGAGATCGGCGTGCCGACCGAGACCCTGGTGGCCGACATCGGTGCCGGCACTGGCATTTCCACCCGGCTGTTCCTGGCCAGCGGCCACCCGGTGATCGCGGTCGAGCCCAACGCGCCGATGCGCGAGGCGGCCGAGGCGTTGCTGGCGCATGAGTACCTGCGCCTGAAACTGGTGGACGGCACCGCCGAAGCCACCACCCTGGCCGACGACAGCGTCGGGCTGGTCAGCGCCGCACAGGCCTTCCACTGGTTCGACACCACCGCCGTGCGCCGCGAATGGTCGCGCATCCTGCATCCGGGCGGGATGGCACTGGTGTTCTGGAATTCGCGCCTGCTTGACGCCTCGCCGTTCCTGGTCGGCTACGAGCAGCTGCTGCTGGAGTTCGGGACCGACTACACCGAGGTGGCCGAGCGCTACCAGGATGATGACACCATGCGTGCGTGGTTCGGCGACGGCCTGCGCGGCATCGCGCAGTTCCCGAACACGCAGACCATGGACGCCGATGGCCTGCGTGGCCGCCTGCTGTCGTCCTCGTATGCGCCCCCGCCGGGACACCCCCGCCACGCGCCGATGCTGGAGGCGCTGCAGCAGCTGTTCGACGCGCATGCGGTGGATGGCAAAATTGCTTTTGAATACCAAACCCGTGCCTTCGTCGGCACGCTGGACTGACTGGACGCCATGTACTCGCTTGCCCGACCCTTCCTGTTTTCGCTGGACGCCGAGCGCGCCCACGGCCTGGGCCTGAGTGCGCTGGAACTCGCCTATCGCACCGGCACCACGCCGCTGGTGGCGCGCCGCCCTGCCCCGCTGCCGACCAACGCATTCGGCCTGCGCTTCCCCAATCCGGTCGGCCTGGCCGCCGGCCTGGACAAGAACGGCGAACACATCGACGCGCTGTTCGCGCTCGGCTTCGGCTTCGTGGAGATCGGCACCATCACCCCGCGTCCGCAGGAAGGCAACCCGAAGCCGCGCCTGTTCCGGCTGCCTGCGCACCAGGCGATCATCAACCGCATGGGCTTCAACAACCAGGGCGTGGATGCGCTGGTGCGCAATGTGGAACGCGCGCAGCGGCGCGACGGCCTGCTGGGCATCAACATCGGCAAGAACAAGGACACCCCCAACGAGCAGGCGTTCGACGATTACCAGCACTGCCTGCAGAAGGTGTATCCGCTGGCCGACTACATCACCGTCAACATCTCCTCGCCCAACACCGCCGGCCTGCGCGAACTGCAGGAAGAAACCGCATTGCGCCAGCTGGTCTCGCAGCTGCGCGAAAGCCAGGAAGCACTGGCGGCCAAACATGGCAAGCGCGTGCCGATGCTGGTCAAGGTCGCCCCGGACCTGAGCGACCGCGACATCGACGCCGCCGCGCGCGTGCTCGGCGAACTGAAGGTCGACGGCGTGATCGCCACCAACACCACCATCGACCGCAGCGCGGTGGCCGGCGATCCGCGGGCCAGCGAAGCCGGCGGCCTGTCCGGCGCGCCGCTGCTGGGCCAGTCCACCCTGGTGCTGCGACGCCTGCGCGCGCGCCTGCCCGAATCCACCCCGTTGATCGGTGTCGGTGGCATCCAGTCCGGTGCCGACGCCGTAGCCAAAATGGCCGCCGGTGCGGCGCTGGTGCAGTGCTACAGCGGCCTGATCTTCCGGGGCCCCGCCCTGGTGCATGACTGCGTCGAGGCCATCCGCCGTCGTCGCGAAGCCCCCAGCCGCGGCGCGGTGGCCCCCCTGTGAGTACTGCAATGCCTGCCTGGTCGCTGACCGAAAATGCCTCGCTGAAGGCCCTCAACACCTTCCACGTCGATGCCAGCGCCGAACAGTTGCTGGAACTGCACGACCCGAGCCTGCTGCCCGACGTGCTGGCCCATCCGCGCGTCGCGGGCAAGCCGCTGCTGGTGCTGGGCAGCGGCAGCAACGTGCTGCTCGCCGACAACGTGCCCGGTACCGTGCTGGTGTTTGCCAACCGCAGCATCGAAGAACTGGAGCATCGGGCTGACTACACCGTGGTCCGCGCCGGTGCCGGGGTCAACTGGCATGGCCTGGTGATGTGGTCGCTGCAGAACGGACTGTCCGGGCTTGAAAACCTGGCGCTGATTCCCGGCACCTGCGGTGCCGCGCCGATCCAGAACATCGGTGCCTACGGCGTGCAGGTCGACGAGTTCATCCAGGCGGTGGAGGCCTGGGATCGCGAGACCGGCGAATGGGTGCGCTTCGATGCCGAGGCCTGCGCGTTCGGCTACCGCGACAGCGTGTTCAAGCACGCGCCCGACCGCTACCTGATCACCGCCATCGAACTGCGCCTGCCGCTGCTGCACGACCTGCGCCTGGGTTATGCCGGCATCGCCGAGGAAATGCAGGCGATGGGCGTGGAGCTGCCGGTCGCGGCTGACGTGGCCAATGCGGTGATCGCGATCCGTCGGCGCAAGCTGCCGGACCCGGACGTGCTCGGCAACGCCGGCAGCTTCTTCAAGAACCCGGTGCTGCCGCTGGAACAGGTGGACGTGCTGCTGCAGCAGTTCCCCGAGCTGCCGGTGTACCCGGCCGACCAGGACAACCGTCGCAAGCTGTCGGCCGCGTGGCTGATCGAGGCGTGCGGCTGGAAAGGCTTCCGCGAGGGCGACGCCGGCGTGTCGCCGCAGCACGCGCTGGTGCTGGTCAACCATGGCACAGCCACCGGTGCGGAGCTGCTGGCGCTGGCGCGGCGCATTTCCGCGTCGGTGCTGGAGAAGTTCGGCGTACCGATCGAACCGGAGCCGCGCCTGATCGGCGCACAGTGGTGACCGCGCCGCGTGCCCTGCCCGCGCCCACGCCGATGCGTGCGGCGCTGCTGATGTTCGGCAGCACGATGGCGTTCGGGCTGATGGCCATTGCCATCCGCTATGCCACGCGGCATGTGCCAACCCAGGAAGTGGCGTTCTTCCGCAACGCGTTCGGCCTGCTCGCACTGCTGCCGTTCCTGCTGCGTCCGGGCAGTTCACCGTTCCGTACCCGGCAGCTGCCGCGCTATTTCGTGCGCAGCCTGATCGGGTTGGCCTCGATGCTCTGTGCGTTCTGGGCGATCGGCCACCTGCCGATCTCGCAGGCGATCTCGCTGTCGTACTCCACCCCGCTGTTCGTCACCGTCGCCGCCGTCCTGTTCCTGGGCGAAACCGTGCGCCTGCGCCGCTGGGCCGCGGTGGTCTGCGGCTTCATCGGCGTGCTGATCATCGTGCGCCCCGGCGCCGACTCGTTCAGCCCGGGCCTGCTGGTGGCGGTGCTGGCGGCGGTACTGAGCTCGCTGGTCGCGATCCAGATCAAACAGCTCACCCGCGTCGATGGCGCCGACACGGTGGTGTTCTACACCTACGCCTTCTGGGTGCCGATGTCGCTGGTGCCGGCCCTGTTCGTCTGGGTCTGGCCGAACAGCACCGGCTGGATGTGGCTGATCGCCACCGGCGTGCTCGGCACGCTCGGCCAGTTGATGTGGACGCGTGCGCTGCGCCTGGGCGAAGTCTCCGCGCTGACCCCGATCAGCTTCATGCAGCTGCCGCTGGTGGCGGTGCTGGGCTGGCTGCTGTTCGGCGAAACCCTGGACCGCTGGACCGTGATCGGCGCCGGCATCATCCTCGGCGCCAACGCCTACATCGCGCATCGCGAAGCGGTGCTGGTACGCCGCGCCGCCTCCGAGGCCGCCAGTGCTGCCGCAAAACCCGGCGAGTGACTAGCTGCCGCCCATCGCCTGCAATTCCCGCTGCACCAACGCCTGCACTTCCTCGCGCTGGAACTGCGTAACAAAGACCGGCACCGCGAACACGAACGGCAACCCATCGGCCTCGCGCCGGATCACGTACGCCAATTGCAACCGCGCCAACGCATGCCGCACCTGCTCAGGGTCGACCCGCACCCCGGCCGCATCGAACGCGGCCAGCAGCTCAAGCAACGTGATCCCACGCTCGCCGCTGCCCGCAAGCTGCGCCATCGCCACCTGGTAGACCACGATGCGGTCGATCCGGCACGCCACCGGATCCGGACTCAATCGTGCCCAGCCCGCCAGCGCATCCATCACCGGCTCGCTTACCAGTGCCGCATGCACCTGCGCGGCATCCAGCACGCGCTGCCCGCGCCCGAGCTGGCTGAGCAGCTGCTGGCAGGTGATCGCCACCAGGTTGGCGCGGTGCCCGCACGCGGCCACCAATCGCTGCGCCAGATCAGCACTGGCGTAATGCACGCCCAAGCGGGCCATCGGTACCGTCGCCAGGGCCCGGCAGGCGTCTTCCTCCAGGCTGCCGACATGGATGACCTCACCGAAGTTGCGCAGCGGCGACGCGAAATCCAGCGTCACCGCTTCATACAGGTCCCAGAACCCGGCCAGCATGAAGTGGCAGCGGCCTTCTTCGCTCAGCGCGCGCAGCGCCAGCAACTGCGGGTAGCCCTGCGCGGCCTCGGCGCGCAGGAACAGATCGGTCTCGTCGATCAGCAGCAACAGGCCGCGCCCGGCGGCACGGGCCGAGAGCTCGGCGACCAGTGCATCGATGCCGGTGTCCTCGGCCATGCCCAGCTCCATCGCCAGGCGCATGGTCAGGCGGTGGTCGCGCAGCGACAGGTACACGCAGTGCACGCGCGGGTGGCCGGCAAAGCGCCGCTCGATGGCCTTCATCAGGCTGGTCTTGCCGAGCTGGCGCCCGCCCACCAGCAGGTAGTTGCCCGGCTCGCGATTGAGCACGCGCGCCAGCAGCGACGCGCGGCCGAAGAACGCACCGGGGCGGGTAATGCCGCCGTGGGTCTGGTACGGCGAAATCCGGGTCACCCGCAGCTGCCGCGCGAGCAGGTCGACCAGGCCGTCCAGCGCACCCGGCTGCAACAGCCAGCGCGTCTGCGCGGCCTGTTCCAGGCACACGCACAGGTTGGCTGGATCGTCGGCGTAGGCAACCAGTTCCGGCTCTGCTACCAGCGAAGGACTCACTACCAGCACCACGTCCTGGCCGTTGGGCATGCTGCGCAGCGCGTGCACGATGGCGTCAGCCGCCAGCCCGGGCTCAGGTTGGTACAGCCACAGCCGCTCAAGGGCCAGCGGAAGCGTGTCCGGCAGGGTCCACTCGCGGACGAGCCCGGGCAGCGACCAACCTGTCGCGGGCGCGTCGACCGCGCCGATCCGGGCGGCGAGCTGCTGGGCGCGGGTGTCGGGAGACGCGTGCAGTTGGCGCAGCGCGTCGCGCCACCGCACCGTGGCAATGCCAGCGCCCGCCAACACGCGTTCGCGCAGACGCAGCCAGCCCAGCTGGCGGTCGATGGCGGGCAAAGCCTGCAGCGGCTGCTCGAACAGCAGCTTCGGCTCGGCGATGATCGCGGCCACGGCCGGCCGCACCCAGTACCAGAGCAGGCCGAGCGCGGCCAACCCGAGCACCGAACCGCCCAGCAGCAGCGACAACCACTGCACGATGGTCCACGGCTCCTGCGCGCGGCAGTTGGCCGGCAACCACCGCGCGGGCGGCGCCGGAGTGCCCGGACGACAGCGCCAGTACTGGGTGCTGGGTTCCAGGGTCTGTTCGATCACCGTGCCGCCCAGTCCGCTGTTGGCCGGGAAGCGATCGCTGAAGCGCAGTCGCAGCACCCACGGGCGCGGCAACTCGGCCTCCACCAGCGTCTCGGCGGGATCGTGCACGCCGGGCACCGCGACCTCGCTCGGCCAGGTTTCATGCTGCAGCCAGTACGACAGCGCTTCTTCGCGCAGGAACATCATGTCGATGTTCGCCCGCTGCATCAGCATCATGCTTTCGCCGTCGCGCTGCATGCGCCACAGCTGGACCGGATTGAGCCACGGCACGAACAGGTAACTGCCGACGAACCAGGTGAGCCCGATCACCAGCAGCAGCGGCACGCCCACGCCGAGCGACCTGCGCGGCAAGGTCATCATGCCGGTTGCGCCTCCAGCCCTTCGATCACCTGGTGCACCGCGCGGCGGATCGCTTCGCAACGCCATTCCAGGAACGCGCCGTGCGGCTGCGCGCGGGCCGCCAGCAGGTTGCTCCAGTACAGCTGGCGCAGCAGTGGATCGGCCAGGTAGGGGCGCGCCGGTCCCAGTGAGGGGCGCGCCAGCCAGCCTTCCACCGTGCTGCGGGTAGCCGGATCGCGCAGCAACGGCACCAGCGCTTCCCACAGCCGCGGATGGGTGGACAGCGTTTCGGTGATCGCCGCATCGTCCAGGCTGGCGTCGGCCAGCAGCACCAGCGCCGCCTGGGCCAGCAGGGGATGCCCACCGGAAAGATGCAGCGCACGCATGAGCGTGGCCTCGGTCGCGTCGACCGCGCCACGGCGCAGATCGTCCACGCCCAGTTCCGGCCAGCTCTCGGTAGCGGCGATGTTGAGCAGCGAGAGATCGCCGCCCTGGTACTTGAGGTCTGCCAATGCAGCGCCGCCGCAGATCAACAGGTGCAGCTTGCCGCTGTACATTTCGCTGAGGCTGCGCAGGATCCCGGCGAGCACATCGCGCGGTTCGGGCGCGCCCTGCTCGAAGCGGCTGACCAGGCAGAACAACGGGCCGGGCTGCTGCAGCCGACGCGCCATCGCCATTTCGAAGCTGGCATCGGACGACACGCCGTCCAGCCCGCATTGCGCGGCCAGCAGCGCAAAGTAGTCCTGGTCGCCCTCGCCGGCGCGGAACGGGGGCTGCAGGTGCAGGACCCGATCCCTTCCATAGCGCATGGCCGCCTCGGCCAGGATCGCCGAGCGCTCTGGCGGCTGGCCCCAGTGTGCCTGGGTCAGCAACAAACTGACCGGATACGGTCGCAGCGCCTGCAGCCGGTCGAACAAGCGGGTGACGGTGGGCGGCACCAGCACCGGTGGCGCTGCCTGCCCTTCGTTGACCGGCGTGGCGGCCGGCTCCACCGGAAACTCCGGTTCAAAGCCGGCCGACTGCAGCAACGCGTTGCACTCGATTTCGGTCAGCCGCAGGTAGTTGGCGCAGGCCAGCACGCGGTCGCGATGGCGGCGGCTGGGCCGCGAGGTGCCGGCCCGCCAGTTGTTGACCGCCTCACGGCTGATCCCGATCTCCGAGGCCACCCCACCCGCGCTGGCGCGGATCCGCCGCATGTGCCGGGACAGCAGGTCCGCGAAGTCCAGGGCAGGCATGGGAAACGACCAGAAAGGGAGTGAGCCGCACACCCTACCGTGACCGCTTGGACTGTCAACCATATGCGAACCGGCCACGACGGTCTCCCGGCTCAGCCGGCCGGGACGGCGGGCGTCTGACGCACGAACAACTTGCGGGTCAGCAGCAGGTGCACGATGAAGGCCAGGATCGCCAGCATGCCCAGCGCCACGATCACTCGCCCCAGCACCGAACCCAGGCTCTTCTGCCCTTCCAGCCGGTCCAGCCGCTCGAAGTGCGACGGATCGGCCCGCGCGTACGCCACGGTGACCTGCGGTTCGTCGCCCAGGTACGGCGCGGCATTGTCTTCGGAGGTGGAGAAGGTGCCGGTATGGGTAACGCCGTTGGCTTCGAAGTCGTAACGGAAGTGGTACTGGTAGGAGACCCTGCCTTTGCGGCGCTTCTCTTCGATATGGTCGACCTGCACCGGCGCCTGCACGGTCACCGCATCCTTGAGGATGGCTTCCGCCTCCCGGTGCCCGCTCAACGCGGACCAGGCGAAGAACACGGCCAGCACGGCGTAGCCGATGCTGCACAACCAGCGCGAAGCGCGGGACAGGCGGGCGTGCGAGGTGTCTGAAACTGGAATGCTGATCATGTGGTTTCCCCAGAAATGGACCGATTGCGTCATCAGCCGGCAGGCCGTGACTTCGGTAGCCAGTGTGGGCGGGGGCGATGCGTTGCTGAATGGGCAGCCTGTCAAGTCAAGGCATGCGGCACCTGACGATTCGTCAACCTGGCCGTCCGGCGACGGGGACCCGGGCGCATATTGCACTGCGGCATGTAACCGATTACATCCCCTGCTACGGTTGCCCCCGCCTCACTGGCGAGGCACGAGTACGAGGTTGTTTCGATGGGCTTGCATGTAGTTCGCCGCACGCTGTTGTTTTCCACACTTGGCCTGTTCCTGGCGTCGTCGGGCTTCGCCCAGGACCTTCCGCCCCGGTCGGCGTGGAAAGCCAGCAGTTCCTCCCAGCAGGTCGCGGCCATGGCGATCGGTCACCTGATCGATAACGACCCCAAGACCGTCACCGGCGGCGCCTTCAGTCCCGGGCACTGGTTCCAGATCGACCTGGGGCAGCCCACCAGCCTCACCGGCGCGCGCGTGACCTGGGATGTCTCCAATCCCGAGGGCTACAGCCTGCAGACCTCGCTGGACGGAACGCAGTGGCAGACCGCGTACACCATGCGCGATTCGCTGGGCGGGATCGAAACCGTGTCCTTCGCCCCGCGCCAGGCTCGCTACCTGCGCCTGGCCAGCCCCGAGCGCACCTCCGACTGGGGTGTGTCCATCTTCGAACTGGAGCCGCTGGATGCGCGCACCGGCCTCCGCGTTGCCGGACTGGATGCAGCCCAGGCAGCGGCGCTGTGGCAGGGCGGCAGCGCCATCGCCGTTCCCGCCAGCAAAGCGGGTAGCCATGTGCTCGACATCGCATTGCCGCACGCGCTGGCAACCACCGGCCTGGCCGTTGAATGGGCCGGCGCGCACGGCGCCGCACGCCTGCAGGCGCAGGACGCCCACGGGCGATGGACCGACCTTGCGCACGACCCGCAGGCCGGCAGCCGCCAACAGAGCTGGCTGGCCGGCACCGCGCCGGTGACCGCGCACGCCCTGCGCCTGCAGGTCGACGGCGACGCGCCGAAGATCGCCCGCGTGCGCCTGCTCGGCCCCGCTGCGGTCATGACCCCGATGAAGCGTTACCAGATCGCCGCCAGTGGTGCGGACCGCGCGTTGTTCCCGGCCTCCCTGCACATGCAGCAGACCTACTGGACCGCCGTGGGCGTGCATGGGGGCCTGCAGAAGTCGATCTTCGACGAGCACGGCAACATTGAAGCGTTCAAGGGCGCGCCGCTGGTGCAGCCGATCTGGCGCAGTGCCGACGGCACCACCGCTGCAGCCGCCAACCAGTCCGTGCAGCACGCGTTGCGCGATGGCTGGAAGCCGATGCCGTCTGCCACCTGGCAACCGCAACCCGGGTTGGAGCTGCGCAGTGAAGCGTTCGCCGTGGAGCTGGACGGGCAACCGGTCACCCTGGTCCGCCATCGCCTGCACAACAGCGGCAGCGCGCCGGTGGATGGCACCCTCAACCTGGTGGTGCGGCCGATGCAGATGAATCCGCCGTGGCAGAACGGTGGGCTGTCGCCGATCCGCAGCGTTGCGGTCGAGGACAACACGGTGCGGGTCAACCAGCGCACGCTGCTGCGCTCGCTCACCCCGATCGAAAGCGCCGGCGCGGCTGCGTTCGGTCCCGATGGCAGCACCGAGATCACTGCCGCCGTCGCAGCAGGTCAGTTGCCCCGTGCGCAGCAGGCGGACGATCCAGAGGGCCTGGCGTCAGCCGCCCTCGCCTACCGCATCCAGCTCGCACCGGGTGCCAGCCAATCCGTGGTCGTGGCGTTCCCGCTCGGCACCGAGCCGGCCGACGCGCACGGGGTGTTGCCGGAAGCCCCGGCGCTCGTGCTGGATACCGCCGATGCGGATGCCACCTTTGACACGCTGGCCAGCCGCGCCGCCAACGACTGGCAGGCGCGCCTGGGCCAGGTCGGGCTGCGCCTGCCCGACCCCTCGCTGGTGGACATGCTGCGCGCGCAGGCGGCGTACATGCTGATCAACCAGACCGGCCCGGCCATGCAGCCCGGTCCGCGCAACTACAACCGCTCCTTCATCCGCGACGGCATGGCCACTTCGGCGGTGCTGCTGCGCATGGGCGAGTCGAAGATCGCGCGCGACTACCTGGCTTGGTACACCGAGCACGGTGTGCATGAGAACGGCCTGGTCTCCCCGATCCTCAACAACGACGGCAGCGTCAACACCGGTTTCGGTTCGGACATCGAGTACGACAGCCAGGGCCAGTACGTGGCGCTGGTGGCCGACGTCGCCCGGCTCGACGGCGGGCCGGAATCGGTGCGCGCCTACCTGCCCAAGGTGAAGGCCGCACTGCGCTTCCTGCAGGAACTGCGCGAGCGCACGCTGGTGCCCGGCTACATGGCCAACCAGCCCGCGCCGGAGCGCTTCGCCGGCATCCTTGCGCCGTCGATCAGCCATGAGGGCTACCCCGCACCGACCCACAGCTACTGGGACGACTACTGGGGCCTGAAGGGCTGGCACGACGGCGCGTGGCTGGCTGAGCAGCTCGGCGATCACGAAACCGCCGCGTGGGCGCGCGAACAGTACCGTGCCCTGCACGATGCGCTGGCCGCCTCGATCCGAGCCACGATGGCGTGGAAGGGCATCGACTTCATACCCTCCTCCGCAGACCTGGGCGACGGCGACCCGACCGGCGTGTCGATCGCACTGGACCCGACCGGCGCGCAGGACGTGCTGCCGGAACAGGCGCTGCGCACCACCTTCGCCCGCTACCTGGACGACGTGCGCAAGCGCAACCAGCCCGACGCGCTGTACGCCTACACGCCGTATGAAATCCGCAACGTGCTCAGCTATGTGCATCTGGACCAGCCGGAAGCGGCCAACGAACTGCTGCAGGGCCTGCTGCACGACCGCCGCCCGCTGGAGTGGCAGGTGCTGGCCGAAGTGGTGCACTCGCGGCTGCGTTTCCCGCGCTACCTGGGCGACATGCCGCACACGTGGATCGGCGCGGAGTACGGCCGCACGCTGTTCGGCATGCTGATGCGCGAAGACGACGATGCGCTGTCGCTGCTGCCGGGCACGCCCAAGTCGTGGCTGGTGGGCGAGGGTCTGGCGGTGGAGCGGCTGCCGACCGCGTTCGGTACGTTGCAGATGGAGGCGAACGAACGCGACGGCACGTTGCACGTCACACTCGGCAAGGGCCTGCGCAAGGACACGGCGGTACGGGTCTGGTGGCCCAGCCGCACGAAGCCGAGCGAAGTACGGGTCGACGGCCGCGCGGTGAAGGACTTCGACGACAAGAGCGTGCTCATCGACAAGCCGTTCCGGACGCTGGAGGCTCGCTGGTAACAGCGGACGTAGAGCCGGGCTCTGCCCGGCTCTACCGTGCCGGGCAGAGCCCGGCGCTACGGCGCGTTTCGGCTGCGCGCACGCAGCATCCAGCACTGCGCAGCGAATCCGATCACGAACACCACCAGACAGACCAACAGCGACTGCAGCACCACCGGCGCCATCGGCGCCGACGCCAAGGGATGCGCCACAGGCAACCGGGTCAGCGATTCATTGATCGCAGGTACCAGCCCAAGCAGGTAGCTCAGCGACAGCGCAAAGGTGGACAGGTAAGGCCTGAGCCCTCCAAGGAACCGCAGTCGGTTGACCAGCAGCCCCCCGAACGCCACCAACAACACCACGATGCCGAATGCGTGACCCGGATTGAGCCCGCCGGTACTTGACACGGTGAAGGAGCTGGCGACGGCCAGCACCAGGCCGCCCAGGTACAGCTTGCCTGAGCGTCTGGCTGGATCAATCGTCCCGTGCCGCGCGAACCCATACAGGCCGGCGATTACGGGAACCAGGCTGATCGCCGTGTGCAGCGCGCCGAGAACGGAGAGGGGTTGGGCCATGGGCTTGCTCCAGGTTGTATCTACTAGTAGGTAGAGTGAATGGTCGAGAAAAAGGCCTGCGCGCAGCAGGCCCGGGTGCCACAACAACTCAGTGCGCGGGAATCAGCTTGGCAACGCACAGCCGAGCCAGCGCCTCGAACGTCTGCGCATCGCCAAAACCACGAGCGGCCAGCATTGCACCATGCACGGATGCCATGAAGGCCTTCGCCTCGTCGGCAGGCGCGCCCTGCAATTGGAACTGCCCAAGGGCGATCCCTTTCTCCAGCGTGCTCTCCAGCCAGCCACTGAGATCCTCGAAATGCCCGCGTACCTGCTCGGAGATCTCCGGTGGAATCAACGGAGACTCCGCCGCCAACATCGCGCAGATGCAGAACGACGATGTGCCGCCCCCGATGCAGCTCGACCAGTAATCCACGTAAGCATTGAGCTCCTTGAGCGGATCGTTCAACTGGCGGTCCAACATCGCCAACCCTTCGCGGGCCTCGGCGCGGTACAGCTCCACCACCGTGCGGACCAACTCGGCCTTGCTGGGAAAGTGGTGGTGGATGCTCGCCTTGCTGATGCCGACTCGCGTAGAGATGTCGGCATAGCTGAAACCGTTGTAGCCCCCTGCTTCCAGCAACTGGCGGGCATGGGAGACGATCTCGGTGGCTTTGGGGGAAAGATCAGCACTCATACCTACCACCCTACTAGTAGGTAGTTCGGATGTCAATGAGAGCTTGCTTGGCCTCGCCGATGTTGAGAGAGAAATGGAAGCGTCCAAAAGCGCGAACCAAGAAAATGTGCGAAGACGACGTCCAATCGTAGATCAGCTACCTCATGTCCCTCAGTACGCTGCCGTGCATCCATCCGGACAAACCTAAGGCTCAACCTTCCTGCCTGTCGCAAACGCTTGATGATTCTGCGGACGCCCAATGTCAGGCCTATCTGCAACTGGCCGCCGACGCAATCGCCGGCCTGGACGACGTAGCGGCCGGGAGAACCAGCGATGCTCGGACGGGACTCGCCAAGCTGAGGAAAAAGGTCTCCTCTGCACGTCTATAAAAACACAAGGGCGCCGCTCGGCGCCCTTGTGATTCAACGACAGCGGGGCAGAGCCCCGCTTTACGCGGTGGAAGTCCTATACCCTCGCTTTTACCGTCAGAAGCGCAGGCATATTGCTGGCCTCGGAGATGGAGCAATCTGCGGGAACGCGACTCTTTTCGACGTCATAGGCAATCGTCACAAACCATACCGAACACGTGATCGAACTTCAGCCTTTCCATGGCGATGCTATCAACTTGACTCGCCGTCATTGGCGCACCTGCGATGCGGCTTTGAACCCCGTCGATACCCGCTTCAACGCAAGACACGAATCGATAGGCGCAATCGCGACTCGCTCTCCCTCCTCCCCCAATCTGCTTGGCGGACGCCCTGACCCGAACGACATCTTCCCCCCCGCGAAAGTCGACCGCTTTGCACCGGGGGCCGCCTCTTCGCCTACTTCACGGGCCCGCCGCATCATGATGTCTACCCCGGGAAGACCTACATGAACTTGGAGCGCTACTTGGAACTACTGATCTCACCAACTGACGAGATCACCACATCGAAAGCCGGTCAACTGGCTGGGCAACACCCTCACCAACCAAGGTAAGCCAAAGGTGGTAGATGACCGATACCACTCAGTGATCATGGCTGGACCTCTAGGACGCAGGTGACCGTGGACCTCGCGATAATGTCCAAAATTGCGCGAGGCGCGCA
Source organism: Stenotrophomonas sp. VV52 (assembly GCF_002893095.1). Taxonomy (GTDB): domain Bacteria; phylum Pseudomonadota; class Gammaproteobacteria; order Xanthomonadales; family Xanthomonadaceae; genus Stenotrophomonas; species Stenotrophomonas aracearum. The sequence goes on from NZ_PKQQ01000003.1 coordinate 166,233, forward strand.
TACTGGGTAATCAAAGTCGTCACGGCGCGCTCGCCAGCTAGCCATGACATCATCGGCATCGGGCTGATTGATCGGGGGAGCGCCGTGGGACTGTATGATAGGTGGTGCGAGTCCACCAAAGAAGAAGACAAGCGCAAGCACTATTGGACCTATGTCGAAAAGGATGGCGGCCGCGACGCGATTAGCGACGACCTCGCCGAAACCATTCGCGCGCACTACGATCGCCTCGAACGCATCGCCGAGGATGTGAAGCGACTCGGATTCAAGGTGGCTAGTGAAATCCTCAGCACGGCAATGCCTCAGACGACCAAAGGTCGATCCGGCGACCTCGGCGAAATCCTCGCAACCGAACTGGTCGAAGAAGAAATCGGCCTTCGCGTCCCCGTGCGCCGCCTCCGCTACAAGGACGGCCGCAACATGGCCATGCGCGGTGACGACTTCATCGGTGCCGGATACGATGCGGCCGGCGAAAAGCTTTGGCTCTAAAAAGGCGAAGCCAAGAGCAATAAGGTACTCGGCAGGACGACCGTCACGAGCGCCCGCAAGGTACTTAACCGCGACAGCGGCCGTTGCACGCCAGATTCCCTTCTGTTCGTCGCCAACCGGCTGCTGGAGAGCAACACCCCTGCCGATAACGAGTTGGGGCGCAGCCTGCGCGACGAGGTCGGATTGAAGACGTTGAGCGTCGATCGCATCGACCACATGCTCTTTACCGTTTCCGGCAACGGCCCACACGTCTCGCTGAAGGAGGATCTCAACGCCACTGGGGCCAACCGGGATCATTACGTCGTGAACATCCACATCGAAGACCACCAGGACTTCATCACAGCCATGTTCATGGAGGCGGAAGACCTTGGAAACGACTGACGAGTTAACCGCCTTCCTGACGACCGCCACCGCTGACGGCATCCTCGGGCGCCTCCTCTATCGCGGCGCGGCTTGGTCGTTGATGCGCGAAGAGGGCGTGCTACCGCCAAACGCGCCGCCGCTTGGCGCAACCATCGAAACCGATCTTGCCGAGCACGGCTTCGCCTTGCTTCGAGGGGCGATGGCCTTACGCGCTCAGGATGGAGCTTCGGACCTGACGGGCAAGGCCTTCGAGCGAGCAGCCAACGCCTTCGAAGCCTTGGTGCGCAATGGTGACCCGCACGCGCCCGATCGCGGATTCCGCCGCACCATCGCTGCCACGGCCTACCATCTGGCCGGCTTTTCGGCTGTTGCCTATTCGCTTTTCAACGAGACAGCGGAAGACCTCAACACCTCGCCGGGCGAGACGGCGATCCGACACCTGATACTGCGCGATCTCGACCAGCTGCGCGACTTCGTTCGCGAATGGTTGGACGACGAAGCTCACGGCGATGAGCAGATCGCCGAAACGCTGCAGGGCCAAGACTCTGACGTCGACGAGGCGCTGTCGAACATCCTCAACACAACGATCTGCCGGGCCCTGGCGTTTTTTGACTTCGCGCTGGAGACGGGCGAGGTCGAGCCGATCGAATCCGCGCGGGATATGCTCGGCACCGCCGTCAGCTTGGCCGATAACGCTGAGAACGTCCCTCTCTGGTGGATCTCGAACCTTTGCCGCCATCTGATCGACGATCTGTGGCAGCACTCGCTCCACCAGAATCTGCCGACTGAGCCGCCCGAGGGTGCAGAGGAAAATTACCCCGACCTCCGGCGGCTGTTCATCTCCTCGCTCTACGCCCGCAAGACCTCGGAGGTGGAGCTATGGCCCTCGCAGCGCGAAGCGGCCCAGCGCTCCACGGACGTTTCGGACGACCTGGTCGTTGCCCTGCCGACCAGCGCGGGCAAGACGCGGGTGGCAGAGATCGCCGCATTGATGACCCTGTCCACCGACCGCCGGGTGATGATTGTCACTCCGCTGCGCGCCTTGTCGGCTCAAACCGAACGGTCCTTCAGAAAGACGTTCGCGCCCCTCGGGTTCGGGGTCTCCTCGCTTTATGGTGCCAGCGGCCTTTCGGCCGGAGATGAAGATGCCCTGCGCACTCGTGAGATCATCATTGCGACGCCTGAAAAACTCGACTTCGCGCTGAGAAGCGACCCGTCGCTGATCGACGATGTTGGCCTGATTGTTCTCGACGAGGGCCACATGATCGGTCCGAGCGAGCGCGAAATCCGCTACGAGACGCTCGTGCAGCGCTTGCTTCGGCGCACGGACGCGGCCGGACGCCGGATCGTCTGTCTTTCCGCGATCCTGCCGAGCGGAGACGAACTTGACGACCTTACCGCTTGGATTCGTTCCGACGAACCGGGTGAGCCGGTGCGTTCCGACTGGCGTCCCACGCGCCAGCGTTTCGGGGCACTCACCTGGCGCGGTAAAGATGCACTGCTGCGGCTTGACCTCGATGACGATGGTCCCTTCCTTGACAAGTTCGTTGTGGAAAAACCCCCACTCAGGCGCGAGAAGAAGCCTTATCCGCGCAAGAACTCGCACCTAGCTTTGTTCGCGGCGTGGGAGTTCGCAAGCCAGGGCAAGCGCACCTTGATCTTCTCCACCCAGGCGAACTGGGTCGAAAGCTACGGAAAACAGGTCGTGGACCTCTGCAAGCGTGGCTATCTTGACTCGCTGATAGATGACGAGGCGCCGATCGCCCGTGCCCTGGAGGTCGGCAAGGAATGGCTGGGCGAGGATCATCCCGCCGTGGCCAGCTTGAAGGTGGGCGTCGCCATCCACCATGGCCGGCTTCCGAGCCCGTTCCTGCGTGAACTGGAAGTTCTTCTGTCCGAAGGAGTCGTGAAGGTGATCGTCGCATCGCCGACGCTCTCGCAGGGCCTCAACCTCAACGCAGCCGTCTTGCTAGTGCCCGCGCTGTATCGCGCGGCCGAGAAGATTAAAGGCGAAGAGTTTGCGAACGTGGCGGGCCGCGCCGGGCGCGCCTTCGTCGATGTGGAAGGGCTGATCGTCCATGTCATGTTCGATCGGGTCAACTGGCGAAAGAGCGAATGGCGCGGTCTGGTTGCCTCCGCAAAGGCCCGAACTTTGAAGAGCGGCCTCATCCAGATCGTTGCCGAGATACTTGAGCGCCTGTCACGCGAGGGAGTGCTGGATCGCGACGATGCCTGGGAGTATCTCGCCAACGCCCGCGAGGCCTGGAGATCTCTCGACGAGGAAGCCGAGGTAGCCGAGCGGCTGGCTGCCGCCGTGGAATACGACGCCGATGATGATGACGAAGACACAGACGACGAGGGAGAATCCATTGATGAGGAGCCGCTGTCTCAACTCGTCGAACGCCTCGACGCGATCGTGTTCGGCCTGATCGAAGCGCTGGACGCCGACCGCACCGATCTACCCAAGCTTTTGGACGAGGCGCTCAAGGGATCACTCTGGGCCCGCCAGATTGCCCGCGAGGACGACGACGTCGCCCCCTTGCACAAGAAGGTTTTCGAAGCGCGCGCTGACCTCATCTGGAAAGCCACCACGGCGGAGGCTCGGCGCGGGCATTACGCTATGGGCGTCGGGCTCGAAGCGGCCCTCGCCATCGACGCCATGGCCGACGAGTTGGCCGAACTGATCGACCGAGCAGAGCAGGCAGCGCTGAGCGGCGACATTGACGCGCTCGTCGACGCGCTAGGTGGTCTCGGCGAACGCCTTCTGTTCATGCGCCCCTTCATCTCCGACAAGGCGAACGCGCTGCCGGCGAATTGGAAAGCCATCCTGCACAGTTGGGTGTCCGGCGAGGAGGTCTCCAAGATCGGATCACAGAACATGCGAGCGGTCGAGGAAGCCTTCACCTATCGTCTGGTCTGGGCTCTCGAAGCCGTCCGCACCCGCCGCATGTCTCTTGGCTGGTCACCGGAGACGGTGGCGGGCGGCGCGTCGGCTGCGGTCGAAACCGGCGTCCCGCGATTCATGATGGCGATGCTGATCCGCGCTGGCCTGCCGTCACGGCGCGCGGCCATGGCGGCCATCGAGGACGCCGAGCCAGTCTTCGTCACCCCGGCGGAGATGCGGGCCTGGCTCGAATCCGATGAGATCACGGCTTACACGGACGCAGGTGACTGGCCGACCCCCGACACCTCTGCACTATGGGCGCGCTTCCGAACCGAGGCTCTCAGCGTTGGAATCCAGAAGTGGTCCGTCGAAGGCTACAAGCGCCTGCTCGACACCGAGGCCGCTCCGCCCCCCGGCCTGTACCGGATCGTCACCGACGCGGGGGATGGACGGACCTGGCTGGCAACCCCTGACTACCAGCGGGTCGCTGCCTTCAAGAAGCCGGCAGTCGATCCCAAACCCAGCCTTTTCTTGGGCCGCCTGCCCGGCAATACAAGGCTCGTGGAAGCTCTGCGCGTCGGCCGCGGAAAGTTGCGCTGGCCGTCCGCTGATGCTTAGAGCGTAACCGTAGACATGCTCTATGCCTGGGTCGGCGACCAAAAGCGCGCACCGTCCGCGAAAGGAGAACGGACGACCTGCCGCGGCTGCGGTGGACTGCTCACCGCCGTCATTCCTGTCGAGAACACGCCCCACTGGCGGCACAAGGCAGGCGACTGCGATTCCTGGAGCGAGTCGGAGGGACCCTGGCACCTCGGCTGGAAAGAATTATTCGACATATCCTGTCGAGAGATCGCTCTGCGCGACCCGGCGACGGGAGAGCTGCACCGCGCCGACGTCTTGGTCGGCAGCGGCAGCCCGCGCGCGACCGTGCTCGAGCTGCAGCACTCCTCAATCAGCGAAGACGAGCGAATCGCGCGCGAGGCTTTCTATCGGCGCCGGCATCGGATGTTCTGGTTGGTCCACATCCACAGCGAAAGCTCGTTGCTTGGTACCTATTTCAGCATGTCTCTCGATTTCAGTTCGCGCGTCACTAACCTCGACGGCAAGGAGTTCGCCGTCATGCGCTGGATGGGCCCGAATAAGCAATTCATCGAGAAGTGGAAGCGCGCCACCGCCCACGTCTTTTTCAATGCTGGCCCTTACATCTTCTACCTTGCCAGCTCTGGGGTGGCCGCTCGCCTGGGACCTCCCCTGCGTCGTGGCGAGTTCGCTCTCTGCGCCCTAAGTCAGGATGACTTTCTGCGGGCCGTCCGCTGGGAGGATGGCACCCCCTCCTAACGCCTCGCCCGCTTTGAACCGAGACGCACGTATCGCTTTGGCTAGGAGGAGAGAGATATCCAGATAACCGCGTTACCCTCGCCTGCTCGCAGCACGACGCCAACTTCGGCATCCTCACCGCGCTAGCGTGGTATCGCGATCATTCCAAGCCCTAATCAGGTTGCGCGGGCAGCGCGATGACGTTTTCGGCACCGAACCAAGTCGTCAGCCTGATCATGGCATCTGGGCTAAGAAGCTGTGTGAAGAGTAACGCTAGCCGAACCTTCGGCCGAGAGCAAGCCACATAGAAGAGATTTCGATTGTTTTCGTAGAACTCCAACTTGTCGGCCGGTGGGCCGGCCTCGCTCCATGCGAGCATCTGGGCGAAATCGTACTTGTTCCAGCCTCTGCCAACGACCACGAGCACATTCTCGAACTCGGCACCCTTCACACCATGTTTCGTGGCAAACGGCGTATGGCCATCAATGAATTGGTCTAGCGCTATGACCTCGGAGTAAGAGACAGCCCGCAGCTTGCGCAGCTGGGTGACACGCCGCGACTCTCCCTCGACAGGTTCTGGCCCTGTTTCCGCCAACCTTCTTTCGCGTTCCTCCACCGCCTCGGGAAGCCGCATGTGTGGCTGGGCAGCAAGAAAGTCGATCACTTCACCAATCGATCCAGAAAGTCGTAGCGCGATCAACTTCTCCATGGTGTCAGCCCATGCGACCTTGTCCACATGCTTGCGAATGCGCGGCATTGCCGCGCCGAAGCTCTCGAACATCTCGCCGTAACGCCGCGCTTCGAACGCCGCACAAGCCGGTTCGAGCTGGTCCGTGAGAAACTTGATATGGGGATCATCCTTCTTCAGCCATGGATCATTGAACTGACCATAAATCGGCGGAATGCTCGCGTATCCTTGTTCGCGAGCCAGCACGCTGTGGCTGAGCATAAGTATCTTGGTCCTCCCAGGTGAGAAGTCCCAGCCCTCGCCGCCGAGCCGTCTCTTGATGTGACCGAAATAAGCTCTGGCCGCGTCGGCGCTGGTGTCGCCTGTCCAGTGGCCACCGCCCTGCCCGGTGCGTCTGACTCCGGGCCAGTCATTGGTGTGGAAGACGCGCGCTTCGCCTGGCGCGTCAGGGTCGCTCACCATCTGGGGTAGACCGGGGCGCATACGATTCAGCATCTGCACGATCGGGGCCACCGAACGGAAGTTGGCGTTCTTGTCGATTATCTCAAGCGCGTCATGCTCAACTGAGCCGCATCCGTCACCATAGATTTTCTGCCAATGATCACCGAACAGTCCAATCAGTGGCCCTTCGCCGCGATCGAGGAACCAGGCCTTAAGTGCGTCAACAAACGCTGCGTCTGTGTCCTGGTACTCGTCGATCAGAAGCACCGGATAACGTGCCGTTAGTACCGCCCGGAACTTGGGAAATGCCATGACCTGAATCATCAGCGCCAACACATCCTCGTGGCGGATGGTGACTTGCTCATCCCCCACGCTGGGAAAGCCAAGCTCGTAGTGCACCCGTCGAGCGCCGATACCACCAGTTGGCTCCAACCTCTCGGCCCACCCGGGCAATCCGGGCACAAGGTCACGGAGCGTCGTCTGAAAATCCTGCAAAATCGACCAGCAAAAGCCATGGACGGTCTCAGATCGCACAGCCGGATGCGACCCGATACGCGAAAGTATCTCGTCCTTGGCGACGTTCGTGTATGTGATGCAGCCAACCTGCTGACGCTGGCGAAGAAGATCCGAGCCGCGATGGTCAATCAATCGCCGAAGCGCCTTGTCGAGAGAATAGGTTTTGCCCGCACCGGCGCCCGCCTCCAAACGAAAGCTTCTCGCTTCGTCGAGGCATGCGAACATCCGTTCAAGCGCGACGCGACCGGCGGCGTCGGCGGGACTTTCGACGCCATCAGCCATTCTCGCCAGCCTCTACGACATTCACGGCGACACCGGCCGCTTCGGCAACGATCTCGATAGCGACAGCGGCTGGTGGCTCCAAGGCAACAAGATTGCCATGGGCCAACCAGCGCAAGCCCTCCGAAATGTAGCGGGGCACGTTCCAGTCCGTTTGCTCGATTGCATGCTCCAGAGCGAACGTCGACTTTTTCTGCTCAGCGGCGTACTCATAGGCGAGTTCGGCGGCATCCCCGTCACCAAGTGGAAAGCGGTCAAGGTTTGCAAGAATGAATGCATCTTCAAAGCTACGCGCGCACGGCCCGCCGTCTGCCTCGGGGATCTGGTAGGCGAGCCGACGAAGGCCGACCATCTTTTGAGCTGCCGTTTTTGCCAATAGTGCCGCTGGCGAAACATCATTCTCGAACCAAGCCTTGATGCAGCCGTTGCTCGTAAATTCGCCCTCCGCGACGGGCACGGCCAGGCGCTTCCCGTTCTCGTTGGATTTCACTGCGTCGATGTCGGTGATGATCAGTGAGCGCAGTTCGAGGAAGGTCAGAAGATTGAAGAACCGGTGCGCGTAAGCGCCTCCCACCTCCATCACTGTTAGATACTGGCTCGCAAGCTGTGGTTGACCGGCCGCCGCGGCATCAGTCTTGCGAATCATGGCCGGAAGCAGGAGCCGCTCAGAGGTACCTTCGATGAGGATGGCCTTGTCGGCGAAGAACAGATCGCAGCGCGTCAGGGTCAGATACTGGTGCAAAAACTCCCGATCGGGCACAGGCGCGTCGCCCATTCCAAGTCGCAGGTCCTTAATGACCGACCGGCGCATGCCTTCGCCGTCTGGAACTGACAAGAAATAGCGCATAGACTCGAAGCGCGCTTCGTTCGCCATGTGTGGTGAATGGGTGGTCACAACGAACTGCACCGGCCAGGGGCGGTTTTCGTTGAGCTTTGCCACGAACGCGCTTGTGATCTGGTCGAGTTGGCGGATGAAGACCTCTTGCATTTGGGGGTGCAGGTGGGCCTCCGGCTCCTCAATGAAAACTAGATGAACTCCGACAGCCGACGGCCTTGCCTGATACTCGCGAAAAAAGCGCAGCAGCTGTAGAAGCATATAAACGAGGTTGCGCACCCCGAGACCATTGTAAGTCTCGGGCAACGTCACGCCATTCACGCCCAAATAGCGAACCTTGGTGTGGTCGTTGAGCAGCTTATCTACATCAAAGCTGGTTTCGGTAACCAAGCCGGGGTCGGCTAGCCCCGGATAGCCGAATAGATCGAACGTGGGCAGCAGAGAGGTCAGCTTCGCATTGAAGCGAGCATGCAGGTCACCCTGGATCTGCTCCACCGCCGTCTTTAACTGTTCGGCGGTGCTGCGCTTTTCCGGGTCGAGCGGATCCGTCAATGCCGATTGAAAGAGGACTTCGACAACTTTGCCAAGCACATCGCGCTCGCGGTGGGTGTCATCGTCCAGTCCCCGTTGTGCGTTGATGAAGCCCCCGTGGACCAGTGCGGTAAGCGTCTTTGGCTCCAAAGCCTTGCGATTGGTTGGATCGTTGGGATCGACCGCCTCAAGTGACGACGAATAGGCTGCCGGCAACCTGCTCCCGAGCGCGCGAAACAGAGTGCTACGGTGGGCGACCAGATCTTCGCCTGCCCTGACGATCCCGGCGAACAGCGCTTCGGCCGCTGTCGGGCGCGGACCAAAGGTGAGAACCAACCGCGCCACTGCACAGTCTGGATTGAGATCGATAATGCAGTCGCTGAGCGGCCCTAGATCGGCTGCTTCGACATCATAGGAAATGTCAAGAGAGATTGTGATTGATGGAAGATGCCCGAGCACATCGGGAGCATCTGCGCCGGCCCGGAACGCCTCGAAGGCCGTCCAAAAGCATTCATGGCAACCGAGGGAAAAATCCTCCAACCTGAACGTCAGAGTTCGCTCGGAAAGGAGACGGCGGAACAGCTCGGCTATTGAAGTCTTTCCGCTGTTGTTGCGGCCGACGATCAGCGTCGTTCGCTCCTCTAGCCCGATCGCGACCTTCCTCAAGAGTCGAAAATTCTCAATCTCTACATGCTTGATGCGCATTTGGACTTGCTTCCCTTCCTTGTTTACGAAGTCAGCACAATGACGCCCGCTATAGCAACTGCGGTAGTTTGGCTCGCGCTCACCAGCCAGTGGGCGATCCCCTGTTCGTCCGCGATCGTCACCAATCTGCGATGTAACACAACGGTTGGCGCGCCTGTCCGCTTACGCACGACCTCGACATCCCTAAACGCGATGCCGTCAGCCGCGACTGTGCCAAGCGCTTTCTACACAGCCTCCTTAATGGCGAATCGCAAGGCAAGCCTCCCGATCCGGTTTCCGCCTTCATCGACAGTGGCCAGTTTCCCCAGTGTGAAGTACCGATCCAAGAAGCCCCCTGCCTGTTTGATCATCAGGCGGGAAAAACCGCCATGTCGAAGACATCCACCCATGGGCAACAGCGCTCCCGAACTCCAAAACCTGATGCTTGCCTGGAAAGCCTAATGAAACAAGCTTTCCAGGGGAGACATTTACCGTCAAAGACCGTCTGATCTCAATAGTAAACGGGAGGGTCTCAATCCGACCTCCGGTTCTTACCGTCAGTTCTACCGCCAACGCGTTTTGCTGGCCGGCGACAGTCGCCCATCGCCACCGCATCGGATTTCTTTCAAAATAAACACGTTAAGTCAGTTTTCCGATAGCTGACGATAGTTCCGAAGGACCCGATTTCACTCCCACTCGATCGTCGCCGGCGGCTTGCCGGAGATGTCGTAGACCACGCGCGACACGCCGCGCAGTTCGTTGATGATGCGGTTGCTCACCGTTCCCAGGAAGTCGTACGGCAGGTGCGCCCAGTGCGCGGTCATGAAGTCGATGGTTTCCACCGCGCGCAGTGCGATCACCCACTCGTAGGCACGCGCATCGCCGACGACGCCGACGGACTTCACCGGCAGGAACACCGCGAACGCCTGGCTGGTCTTGTCGTACAGATCCGCCTTGCGCAGTTCGTCGATGAAGATCGCATCGGCCTTGGCCAGCAGTTCGGCGTATTCGCGCTTCACTTCGCCGAGGATGCGCACCCCCAGGCCCGGGCCCGGGAACGGGTGGCGGTAGACCATGCTGCGCGGCAGGCCGAGTTCGACGCCGAGGCGGCGCACTTCGTCCTTGAACAGTTCGCGCAGCGGCTCGACCAGGCCCAGCTTCATGTGCTCGGGCAGGCCGCCGACGTTGTGGTGGCTCTTGATCACGTGGGCCTTGCCGGTCTTGCTGCCGGCCGACTCGATCACGTCGGGGTAGATGGTGCCCTGCGCCAGCCACTTGGCGTTGCTCAGCTTGTTGGACTCTTCGTCGAAGATGTCCACGAACAGGTTGCCGATGATCTTGCGCTTGGCTTCCGGGTCGCTCACGCCTTCCAGCTTGGCGAAGTAGCGGTCGGCCGCGTTGACGCGGATCACCTTGACGCCCATGTGCTCGGCGAACATCGCCATCACCTGGTCGCCTTCCTGCCAGCGCAGCAGGCCGGTGTCGACGAACACGCAGGTCAGCTTGTCGCCGATCGCCTTGTGCAGCAGCGCGGCAACCACCGACGAATCGACGCCGCCGGACAGGCCAAGGATCACTTCATCGTCGCCCACCTGTTCGCGCACGCGGGCGATCTGGTCGTCGATGATGTTGGCGGCGGTCCACAGGGTCTGGCAGCCGCACACGTCGACCACGAACCGACGCAGCAGTGCCTGGCCCTGCAGGGTGTGGGTCACTTCCGGGTGGAACTGCACGCCGTACCAACGCTTCTCTTCGTTGGCCATCGCGGCCACCGGAATGCGGTCGGTGGTGGCGGTGATGGTGAAGCCCGGGGGCGCCTTGGACACGTGGTCGCCGTGGCTCATCCACACATTGAGACGCGGCTCGCCGCCGTGATCGCTCAGGCCCTTGAACAGCGCATCCGGGTTGACCACGTTGACTTCGGCATGGCCGAACTCGCGCTGGTCGGCCGCTTCGGTGGCACCCCCGAGCTGCGCGGCCAGGGTCTGCATGCCGTAGCAGATGCCGAAGATCGGCAGGCCGCTGTCGAACACTTCCTGCGGCGCGGCAGGCGCGTCCGGCAGGGTGGTGGATTCCGGGCCGCCGGACAGGATGATGCCCTTGGCGCCGAACGCGGCGATCTCGGCCGGGTTGTGGTCCCACGCCCAGATCTCGCAGTACACGCCGAGCTCGCGGATGCGGCGCGCGATCAGCTGGGTGTACTGCGCGCCGAAATCGAGGATGAGGATCTTGTCGTTATGGATGTTGGTCATGGCGCCCAAGAAGAACAGGTGGGAAATCTGAGAAACAAAATTCAATGGCAGATAGAGAAAGAGGAACGGGAATCAGCTTCCTCGTTCCTCTCTGCCCCTCCGCATCAAGCGCGGTAGTTCGGCGGCTCTTTGGTGATCTGCACGTCGTGGACGTGGCTCTCACGCTGGCCGGCGCCGCTGATCTTGACGAACTTCGGCTTGCTGCGCATGTCTTCGATGGTGCCGCAGCCCACGTAACCCATGGTGGCGCGCAGGCCGCCCATCAGCTGGTGGATGATGCCGCCGACCGGGCCGCGATACGGCACGCGGCCTTCGATGCCTTCGGGAACCAGCTTGTCGGCGCTGGACGCGTCCTGGAAGTAGCGGTCCTTGGACCCCTTCTCCATCGCGGCCAGCGAGCCCATGCCGCGGTAGCTTTTGTACGAACGACCCTGGAACAGCTCGGTTTCACCCGGCGATTCCTCGGTACCGGCCAGCAGGCCACCGATCATGATGGTCGAGGCACCGGCGGCCAGCGCCTTGCCGATGTCGCCGGAGTAGCGGATGCCACCGTCGGCGATCAGCGGGATGCGGTCCTGCAGCGCTTCGGCGACCAGGTCGATCGCGGTGACCTGCGGCACGCCGACACCGGCGACCACGCGGGTGGTGCAGATCGAGCCCGGGCCGATGCCGACCTTGACCGCGTCCGCGCCGCTGTCCAGCAGTGCCAGTGCCGCTTCGCCGGTGCAGATGTTGCCGCCGACGACCTGCACCTGCGGGAAGTGCTTCTTGACCCAGCTGACGCGGTCCAGCACGCCCTGCGAGTGGCCGTGCGCGGTGTCCACCACCAGCACGTCCACGCCGGCCGCGACCAGCGCTTCGACGCGGCGGTCGGTGTCGCCGCCCACGCCGACGGCCGCGCCGACCAGCAGGCGGGTCGCGATGTCCTTGGCGGCGTTCGGGTAATCGGTGTTCTTCTGGATGTCCTTGACGGTGATCAGGCCGCGCAGGGCGAAATCATCGTTGACCACCAGGATCTTTTCGATGCGGTTGCGGTGCAGGAGCTGCAGGACTTCGTCGGACGCAGCGCCTTCCTTGACCGTGATCAGGCGATCCTTCTTGGTCATGATGTGGCGGACCGGATCGTCCAGCTCGGTCTCGAAGCGCATGTCGCGGTGGGTCACGATGCCGACCAGCTGGCCGCCGTCGACCACCGGCACGCCGGAGATGTTGCGCGCCTGGGTCAGGGCCAGCACGTCGCGGATGGTGGTTTCCGGACCGACCGTGATCGGGTCGCGGATGACGCCGGCCTCGAACTTCTTGACCTTGGCCACTTCAGCGGCCTGCTGCTCCACGCTCAGGTTCTTGTGGATGATGCCCATGCCGCCGAGCTGGGCCATGGCGATCGCCAGACGGGCTTCGGTAACGGTGTCCATGGCAGCCGAAAGGATCGGCAACTTCAACCGCAGGTCACGCGTCAGGCGCGTCTCCAGGGTGACGTCCTTGGGCAGGATGGTCGAATGGGCGGGGACGAGCGAGACGTCGTCGTAAGTCAGTGCTTCAGCCTGGATGCGCAGCATCGGCATACCCGAGATGTGGGGAAGCGCGACATTTTACCCTGATTTGGCCCCGATGGGCAGGGGCCAGATGCGACGCTGTGTCGCGCCGCGTGTCGCCATTCAGGACGCTTCGGCGGCCTCAATCGTATTCTGCATCAGGGTGGCCACGGTCATCGGCCCTACCCCACCCGGCACCGGGGTGATCCAGCTGGCGCGCTGCGCGGCCGCGTCGAAGCCCACGTCGCCGACCAGGCGGCCGTCGTCCAGGCGGTTGATGCCCACGTCGATCACCACCGCGCCCGGCTTGACCCACTCGCCCGGCACGATCCCCGGGCGGCCCACCGCGACCACCAGGATGTCGGCGTTGCGCACCGACTGCTCCAGCACGTCCTTGGGGGTGAACTTGTGGCAGCTGGTCACCGTGCAGCCAGCGATCAGCAGTTCCAGGCCCATCGGTCGGCCCACGTGGTTGCTCACGCCGACGATGGTGGCGTTGCGGCCGCGCACCGGCTGGTCGGTATGGCCGAGCAGCGTGGTGATGCCGCGCGGGGTGCACGGGCGCAGGCCGAATTCGCGCAGCGCCAGGTGGCCGACGTTTTCCGGATGGAAGCCGTCCACGTCCTTGCGCGGGTCGATACGATGGATCAGGCGGCTGGCATCGGGAATGCCCGGCAGCGGCAGCTGCACCAGGATGCCGTGGATCTTCGGGTCGGCATTGAGCTGGTCGATCAGGGTGAGCAGCTGGGCTTCGCTGGTGCCGGCCGGCAGGTCGTAGTCGAACGCTTCGATGCCGACCTTCTCGGCCGCGCGGCGCTTGTTGCGCACGTACACGGTCGAAGCCGGGTCGCCGCCGACCAGCACCACGGCCAGCCCCGGCCGGCTGCCACCGGCAGCCAGGCGGGCGTCCACGCGCACCTTCAGGCTGTCCAGCAGGTCTTCGGCGATGCGGCGTCCGTCCAGGATGCGGGCGGAATGGGGGGCGGCGGAGTCGGTCATCGGGCGTGCGGCGTGGGGCGGCGGGGAGCGTATTGTCCTTCATTAGCGGGATGCCGAACACCTTCGGGCCAGCGACCGCCGGTAGTGCCGGCCGCTGGCCGGCTCTTCGGGCTGCCGGAAGGTAATGCGAGGAGCCGGCCGGCGGCCGGCACTACTCTTCGTCTGGGACTTCGTCGGCGTTGAGGGTGCGCGCCTTGCGCTTTGGCGCGGTAAACGGCGTCGGGGTCGGCACGCCGGGCAGCGCGCTGCCGAACACCATGTGGGCGCCCGCACGCAGGTCGCCACCGGCCATTTCCAGTTCGAAACGCTCGGCGTCGCGCTCGCGGATCTGTTCGGCGATCTCGCGTGCGTCGTCGGCGTCGGCGCCGAGCTCCATCAATGCGGCCTGGCCGAACTGCAGGGCCGATTCGAAGGTTTCGCGGATCTGATAGTCGACGCCCGCATGGATCAGGCGCAGCGAATGTTCGCGGTCGAACGAACGCACCAGCAGCTTGGCCTGCGGGAATTCGTGTTTCGCCAGTTCCACGATGCGGTCGGCGTCGACGTCGCTGTTGACGCAGATCGCAATCGCACGCGCAGTGGCGGCGCCGGAGGCATGCAGCACGTCCAGGCGGGTGCCATCACCGTAGTAGATCTTGAAGCCGAAGCGCTCGGCGTTGTGGATCATGTCCACGTCGTTGTCGATGATGGTCACGTCCACGTCGCGCGCCAGCAGCGACTGGCTGGCGACCTGGCCGAAACGACCGAAACCGATCATCAGCACGCTGCCGGACATGCCCTCGGCGGTGTCCACCCCTTCCAGCGACACTTCGCGCGCCGGCATCAACCTGTCGTGCAGCAGCACGAACAGCGGGGTCAGCGCCATCGAGAGGACCACGATGGCGGTCAGGTTGGCATTGACCTCCACCCCGATCACCCCCGCGGTGGCCGCGGCCGAGAACAGCACGAACGCGAACTCGCCGCCCTGCGCCATCACCACGCCACGGTCCAGCGCCTGGCGGTGGTCGCTGCCCAGCAGGCGCGCCACGGTGTAGATGCAGACCGCCTTGGCCAGCATCAGCGCCAGCACGCCGGACACGATCAGCGGCCAGTTGTTGGCGACCACGGTCAGGTCCAGCGCCATGCCCACGCTGAGGAAGAACAGGCCGAGCAGGATGCCGCGGAACGGCTCGATATCCGCTTCGATCTGGTGGCGGAAGGTCGACTCGCTCAGCAGCACGCCGGCGAGGAACGCGCCCATTGCCATCGAGAGGCCGCCCAGTTGCATCAGCAGCGCCGCACCCAGCACCACAAGCAGTGCGGCGGCGGTCATCACCTCACGCGCCTTGGCCGCCGCCAGGATGCGGAACAGCGGGTTGAGCAGGAAGCGCCCCACCAGCACCAGGCCGATGATCGCGCCGGCGGCAATGGCCACGCTGAGCCAGCGCGAACCCGCGCCGGCGTCGGCCTGCACCGGCGCCATGAACGCCACCACGGCCAGCAGCGGCACGATCAGCAGGTCTTCGAACAGCAGGATCGAGACGATCTTCTGCCCCGAGGGCAGCGCGATGTCGCCGCGCTCGGCCAGCAGCTGCATCACCACCGCGGTGGAGGTCAGCACGAAACCGGCCGCGCCGATGAAGGCCACCGGCAGCGGGAAGCCGAACAGCATGCACACGCCGGTGAGCACCGCACCGCAGACCACGATCTGCAGGGTGCCCAGGCCGAAGATTTCGGTGCGCAGGCTCCACAGGTGCGAAGGACGCATTTCCAGTCCGATCACGAACAGGAACATCACCACGCCGAGTTCGGCGGTATGCAGGATCGCCTGTGGGTCGGAGAACCAGCCGAAGCCGAACGGTCCGATCGCCAGGCCGGCGGCGAAGTAGCCCAGCACCGAGCCCAGTCCCAGCCGGCGGAACAGCGGCACCATCACCACGGCCGCACCCAGCAGGGCGACTACCTTCACCAGTTCACTGGCACCTGCTTCCACCGCCATGCGGTTGTTCCCTGTAAATCCGATCAGCCGTCACGATAGGACAAGTTGACGCAGGGACATAGCACGCCGGTGCGCAGGATCGTGCCGGGAATGGAACGATAGGCCATAAAAGCGCCAGGTCATTCCACTAACTGCTACTGCAAAACGCCGTGTAGTCGATGTATCCGGGGAACGCCTGCCCCGGCGCACATACCGGGCACGCCGGGTCCGGCGCCAGCCGGATTTCGCGGAAGCGCATTGCCAGCGCATCGAAGGTCAACAACCGGCCGACGAGCGGCTCGCCGATGCCCAGCAGCAGCTTGAGCACTTCGGTGGCCTGCAGCAGGCCGACCATGCCCGGCAGCACGCCGAGCACGCCGGCTTCGGCGCAGTTGGGCGCGAACTCCGGCGGGGGTGGTTCCGGGAACAGGCAGCGGTAACACGGTGCGTGGCCGCGCTGGCGGCCGGCATCGAACACCGACACCTGGCCGGTGAAGCGCTCCACCGCGCCATACACCAGCGGTATGCCGTGCTTGATGCACGCATCGTTGAGCAGGTAGCGCAGCGGGAAGTTGTCCGAGCCGTCCAGCACCACGTCCACGCCTTCCAGCAGGGCGTCGATGTTGTCCGAGGTGACGCGCGCCTGCACGGCGTCCACGTCCAGGCGTGGATTGAGCGCCAACAGTCGTTCCCGCGCCGACAGCACCTTGGGCTGGCCGACGCTGGCGTCGGTGTGCAGGATCTGCCGGTGCAGGTTGCTGCGGTCGACGACGTCGTCGTCGGCGATGCGCAGGTGCCCTACCCCGGCAGCGGCCAGGTAGAAGGCGGCGGGCGAGCCGAGGCCCCCGGCGCCGAGCAGCAGCACGCGCGCGCCCAGCAGCGCCTGCTGGCCGGCCACGCCAACCTGGGGCAGCAGCAGGTGTCGCGAGTAGCGTTCGTTGAAGTCGCGTTCGTCATCGCTCTGCAGCGGTTGCACCAGTGGCAGGCCGGCGGAGCGCCAGGCGGTGGTGCCGCCGTGGACCGAGGCGATGCGGGTGTAGCCGAGGTCGTGCAGGGCCGTTGCCGTGTCGAGCGAGCGCTTGCCGCTCTGGCAGATCAGCAGGATCTCGCGGTCGAGTGCCGGGAGGTGCGCGGTGGGCTCGGCCTGGAGGTCGCCCTGCGCGATACCCCGCGCGCCTTCGGCCATGCCGGTGGCGCGCTCGTGCGCTTCGCGCACGTCGATCAGCAGCGCGCCGTGGAGGGCGCGTTGGTGGGCGTGTTCGGGGGTGATCTCGAGAATGGCGCTCATGGCCACATTATCGCGCGCGCCCGGACGGTAGAGCCACGCTCTGCGTGGCTGTCGTACGTTCGGACGCCGCGAAGCCACGCAGGGCGTGGCTCTACCGGGATCGTCGTATCCGGAGTCGCGTCAGCGGCCCTTTACGTGGCGGATGAGGCGCTTCTTCTTGGCGATCTGGCGCTCGGTCAGCTGGTTCTTCTTGCCTTCGTACGGGTTGGTACCCTCGCGGAAGATGAACTGCACCGGCGTGCCGATCAGCTTGAAGCGCTTGCGGAAGAAGTTCTCCAGGTAGCGCTTGTACGACTCCGGCAGTTCCTTCAGGCGGGTGCCGTGCACGATGAAGGTCGGCGGGTTGGAACCGCCCGGGTGCACGTAACGCAGCTTGGACACGTGGCCACGCACCGCCGGCGGCGGGTTGGTCTCGTAGGCGATTTCCAGCGCCTTGTTGACTTCGCTGGTGCTGAACTCGTGCGTGGCCGAGGCATGCGCCTGGTGGATCGCACGGAACAGCTCGCGCAGGCCCGAGCCATGCTTGGCCGAGATGCGCACGGTTTCCGCCCACGGCACGAAGCCGAGCTTGCGCGACACCAGGGTTTCGGCCTGCTCGCGCTGGTAGTCGGTCAGCCCGTCCCACTTGTTGATCGCCACCACCAGCGCACGCCCGGCATCGAGCACCGCGCCCAGCACGCTGGCGTCCTGGTCGGTCACGCCTTCGCCGGCGTCGAGCATCAGCACGGCTACCTGGCACTGCTCGATGGCCTGCAGGGTCTTGATCACGCTGAACTTCTCGACCACCTCTTCAACCCGCCCCTTGCGGCGCAGGCCGGCGGTGTCGATCAGGCGATACTGGCGGCCGTCGCGCTCCAGGTCCACCGCGATCGAGTCGCGGGTGGTACCCGGCACTTCGGACGCGATCATCCGCTCCTCGCCGAGGATGCGGTTGACCAGGGTCGACTTGCCCACGTTGGGGCGGCCGACGAAGGCGATGCGCATCCGGGCCGGATCGTTGTCCATCTCTTCGGCGCTGCCCTCTTCCGGCAGGCGCTGGACAACTTCCTCGAGCAGATCGTCCAGGCCCTGGCGATGCGCCGCCGACACGGTCAGCATTTCGCTGAAGCCGTAACGGGCGAACTCGGAGCGGACGTTGTCTTCGTTGGTGCCGTCGATCTTGTTGATCAGCAGCAGGGTCGGCCGCGACAGCTTGCGCAGCCACGACAGGATCTCGTCATCCAACGCCGAGGTGCCGTCACGGGCATCGACCACGAACAGGATCAGGTCGGCTTCGGCAGCAGCGGCGCGGGCCTGGCGTGCGGTCGCACCAGCCAGGCCCTCTTCCTCTTCCGCGATACCGCCCGTGTCGACGACGAGGAAATGATTGTCCTCGTCCAGACGGCAGACACCATAGTTGCGGTCCCGGGTGACGCCGGGCTGGTCATGGACCAGGGCGTCACGGGTACGGGTCAGCGCATTGAAAATGGTGGACTTGCCGACATTCGGCCGTCCAACCAGGGCGACCAAGGGCAGCATCGCGGTAACTCCTTATTGTGCCAACCGGAACGCGGTCAGCTTTCCATCAACGTTCTGCACCAGCAGAATCCCATCGGCGACCACTGGCTGCGCCAGCAGGGCATCGCCGCCACTCTTGGCGCGCCCGGCGAATTCGCCGTTGTCGGTGCGCAGCCAGTGCAGGTAGCCCTTGTAGTCACCGACTACAACGTAATCGCCCTGCACCACCGGCCCGGTCAGCGAGCGGCGGGCCAGCCCGGTCTGCGACCACATGGCCGTGCCACTGGTCTTGTCCAGGCCGAACACGCCACCCTTGTTGTCGGTGACGAACACATTGCCCGAGGTCAGGGCCACGCCACCGGCGCCGCCATGATCGCGTGCCCACAGCGGACGGCCGGTCGGGCCTTCGATCGCCATGGTCTGGTTCTTGAAGCTGCTCACGAACAGGGTGTTGCCTTCCAGCACCGGGGCACCGTCCACGTCGGACATGCGCTCCAGCTCGGTACGGCCTTCGCCGTTGGCGACCATCTGGTCCCACACGGTGCGACCGTCCTGCATGGCCAGCGCGGCCACGCTGCCGTCATCGTTGCCGATGAACAGCACGCCCGGGCCGGCCACCACCGGCGCGTTGCCGCGCACGGTCAGCGCAGGCAGTTCGCGCGGGTTGAACCACTTCTGGGTGCCGTTGCCGGCATCGAAGGCGGTCACCCGGCCATCGTTGCTGCGCACGAACACGATGCCCTGGCCGACGGCCGGGGCGGAAATCACTTCACCGGGGACCTTGGCGCGCCACTTTTCGGTGCCGTCGTTGGCGTCCAGCGCGATCACCTGGCCATCCAGCGTACCGATCACCACCAGGCCTTCGCCGACGCCGGGGCCACCGGACAGGCGCAGCTTGGGCTGCTTCTTGACCTTGGCCGGCTCGTAGGTCCACACAGTCTTGCCGGTCTGAAGGTCCAGCGCATGCACGCCGCCGGTGATGGCCGCCGCGAACACGCGGCCGTCGGCCACGACCGGACCCTGGCGGACGCCAATGCGCTTCTCGCCCTTGCCCAGGTTGGTGCTCCAGACCTTGTCGACCTTCACGGTCGGCTCGAACTTGACCAGCTCAGCCGGTTCCAGCGCCTTCTTGGCCTCTGCGTCCTTGCCCGCGAACCAGCCCTTGACGGTGCTGCAGCCGGACAGCGCCACGCCCATCAGGACCAGGGTGGCAACGCGCTTGATCATGACCATCTGCTTCATTACACCGACTCCGCGGGCTCGGCGACGGTGCCACCGGCATCCATCACCTTGGTTTCCAGAACACGCCGCTGCGGCGCTGCCACGTCCAGCGTCTTGAGCGCCTTCTCATACAGCCCGCGGGCTTCGTCGCGCTTGCCCGATGCAATCAGCGCGTCGCCATGGATTTCCAGGCTGGCACTGTCGGTCGCATCGCCCAGCAGCTTGATGGCTTCATCCTGCTTGCCGGTGGCGATCAACAGGCGCGCGATGCGCTGGTCGATCGCGGGCTTGAGTTCGGGGCTGGCCTGGATCGCACGCAGGGTGGCCAGGGCCTCTTCGTTCTTGCCGGCGTCGACCTGCGCCTTGGCCAGCTGCAGCGCAGCCAGGTCGGCATAGACGCTGGCCTTGCCGCCGTCCAGGGCCTTGATGCCCTTGGCCGCGTCATCCAGCTTGTTGTCCTGCAGCTGCTTGAGCACCACCTGGTACTCGGCGTTGGCCATGGACAGGTGGTTGCCCTGTTCCTTCTGCCACCACTGCCAGCCAGCAATGCCGCCGATGGCGATCGCCACGCCGGCGATGATGCTCACACCATTGTTCCGCAGCCAGCTGCGGACGCGTTCACTTTGTTCGTGCTCGTCGAGCAGGTCGTCGATCGCCATGCGTACTCTCGCCCCTGCCGGTCAGGAGGGACTGTTTGAATTGGACTGTCGAAACAGCGGAAACGCGGCTCAGTGTGAAACCGGAGCCACGGAGCCGTCAGAGGATACCGTAAAGCGCGCCACGTTGGCTCGCTGGTACGGCGAAAGGTCGACGATAGTGCCGGCCTGCTGAACCTCGACCGCCGAGGCATTGCCCAGCACCATGCGGGCCACCTGGCCGGGGCTGAAGGTGCGGGTTTCGCCGGATTTGATCAGGGCCTTCTCGACGGTCGCGCCGTCGGGACCGGCAATGTCGACCCAGCTGTCGCCCTTGAACTGCAGGGTCAGCGCGCCGGCCGGGGCCGGGGCGGCGGTGGCCGGTCGCGGCACCGGGGTGAGCGAGGCAAGGTACGGTGCCGAAGGCGCGGCCGGTGCCGCGGCAGGCGTCGCAGCGGACGCGGCCGGGGCGGCCGGCGGGGTCGAGCCGGCCACCGGAACCGCGGCCGGAATCACGTCCAGCGAAGCGGTCGCCGGCGCGGTGGACGCACTGTCGAAATGGCCGCGCGTGGCGAACCACACCGGCACCGCCAGCACCGCGGTGATGCCCACGTACAGGGCACGGCGACCGAGGTTCTCGGCGATGCGCCGGGCCCGCGGGGTATGCGTATGGCTGACCAGCTGCGGCGGCACCACCGGCCCGATCCGGGCCTGGTCCAGCACATCGCCCAGGTCGACGTTGAGCAGGCGGGCGTAGCTCTTGAGCTGGCCGCGCACGAACACCGGCGCGCCGAGGCGGTCCCACTGCTCGGCTTCCAGCGACTTCACCACCTGGACCGGCATGCGCAGCTTCGGACCTACGTCCTCCAGCGTCATCCCTGCCGCTTCCCGCGCCTGGCGGAGGCGAGCCCCACAGCCGGCAGCGGTATCAAGCGCGTTCACAGTCTGGTCATCAATCACAATGCTTCAACCCCGGGAATTAGGAGCCGCATCCTGCGGAAATTCGTCGCGAATTCGCTGCAGATAGCGACCGGATGCCACTGTGTCACCAAGCTGCGCCTCGATTTGAGAGGCAAGTTGTAACACGGAACGTGTGGCCGGTGCAGCCGCGAGACGCCGTTGCACGAAGGCGCGGGCCTCGAAATAACGCGACTGCGCGTACTCGTTGCGCGCCATGGATTCCAGCGCGTAGGCGTTGCCTGGTTCCAGCACCAGCGCCTTGCGCAGGTCACGCACGGCCCGTTCCGGCTGCCCGGCGTCCAGCGCGCAGCCGCCGGCGTTGGCAAGCGCGGCAGCCGGGGTGCGATAACCGGGCGCAACCACGGCACGGTCGAACAGCGGCAGCGCCTCGGCGGCTCGCCCCTGCCCGCACAGCCAGGCACCGTAGTTGTTCAGCACGTCCCCGCTCTGCGGCGCCAGCTCGGCCGCCTTCTGGAACAGCGGACCGGCCTCGGCCACCGCGCCGCGCTGGTTGACCAGGGCAGCGAGCAGGATGTAGGCGTCGGGTTGACCCGGGTCGAGCTTGAGCGCGCTGCGTGCGCGCTTTTCGGCCACGTCCGGCTGGCCGGCACGGAAGGCCTCGGCGGCCAGCGTCAGCTGGTCCTGGTAGTTGAACCGGCGCCGGGTGTCGGCGCTGTCACGGGCCACGTACTCCGGGGCGATGCCCAGCGGCGCACTGATGGGTTTGACGCCTTTGCTGCCACAGCCAGCGAATGCCAGCGCGACGAAAACAACGGCTGGCAATCGAAGGTCAGGCAGCGGCATCCCGGTTTTTCCCGTCCTGGAGCGTCTTGTTGAACTCGGCCTGGCGGCGCGTACGGTCCATCACCTGGCCCTTGAGCTGGCCACAGGCGGCGTCGATGTCGTCGCCACGGGTACGCCGCACCATGGTCAGCACCTGCTGGTCGAGCAGGATCTTCTGGAAGGCACGGATCTCCGCATCGCCGGAACGCTCGTAGCGCGTGCCCGGGAACGGGTTGAACGGAATCAGATTGACCTTGCCCGAGTGCGAGGCCTGCACCGCGTTGTCGAACTGGCGCATCAGGCGCGCCAGCTGGCGGGCGTGTTCGGGCTGGTCGTTGATGCCCTTCATCAGGGTGTATTCGAAGGTCACCGATTCGCGGCGCTTGTTGGCGCGCAGGTAGCGCGCGCACGAGGCCATCAGCTCGACGATCGGGTACTTCTTGTTGAGCGGGACCAGGGTCTCGCGCAGCGCATCGTTGGGTGCGTGCAGCGACACCGCCAGCGACACATCGCTTTCGGCCGAGAGACGGTCGATCTGCGGCACCAGGCCGGAGGTCGACAGGGTCACCCGCTTGTTGGCCAGGCCGTAGCCCAGGTCGTCGCGCATCACGCTCATGGCACGCACGACGTTGTCGAAATTCATCAACGGCTCGCCCATGCCCATCATCACCACGTTGGTGAGGCGACGCTGCTTGTGCGGGATGTTGCCCAGGTGGCGCGCGGCAACCCACACCTGGCCGATGATCTCGGCGGTGGAAAGATTGCGGTTGAAGCCCTGGGTGGCGGTCGAACAGAACGTGCAGTTCAGCGCGCAGCCGACCTGCGAGGACACGCACAGCGTGCCGCGGTTCTTGTCCGGGATGTACACCGCTTCGATCGCGTTCTTGCCGTCGGTGCCCATGGCGAGCAGCCACTTGTGGGTCCCGTCGGCAGACGGCTTGTCGAACACGATGTTGGGAACGCGGACCTCGGCATGCTGGTGCAGCTTGGCGCGCAGCGCCTTGCCCAGGTCGGTCATTTCATCGAAGTCGGTGACGTAGTGGTGGTGGATCCACTTCATCACCTGGTGGGCACGGTAGCGCGCTTCGCCGAGGGTCTCGGCGAAGAAGCGCTCCAGGCCCGCGCGATCGAGGTCGAGCAGGTTCTGCTTGGCCACCGGCGCGCCTTCGGCGAGCACGATGGGGATGGCGGTTGGCTGTACGACCTCGTTCACGGCATTACTCTCAGCGCGAGACCACGTCGGTCGCGGCGAAGAAGTACGCGATTTCAATCGCGGCGTTCTCGACCGAGTCCGAGCCGTGGGCGGCATTGGCATCGATGGAATCGGCGAAGTCGGCGCGGATGGTGCCCGGCGCAGCGTCCTTCGGATTGGTGGCGCCCAGCAGGTCGCGGTGGGCCAGCACGGCGTTCTCGCCTTCAAGAGCCTGGATCATCACCGGGCCGGAGATCATGAACTCGACCAGCGCGTTGAAGAACGGACGCTCGCGGTGCACGGCGTAGAAGCCTTCGGCTTCGCGGCGCGACAGCTGCTTGTACTTGGCAGCCACGACCTTCAGGCCAGCCTTTTCGAAGCGGGCGTAGATTTCACCGATGACGTTCTTGGCGACGGCGTCCGGCTTGATGATGGAAAGGGTGCGCTCCAGCGCCATGGGAAGTTCTCCGTTGGGCGGGCCACTGATCGGCCCGAGAGTAACATGAAAAAAACCCGCGTCAAAACGCGGGCTTAGCCTGATATACGTGCGTCAATTCTACAGCGTCCCGGCGGCCGGATACAACGTGCCGCATTCATCTGGATGACCGCCCGGCAACCGTTCTGCTGCGCCGCACAATGCAGCCGCACGGCGCTGGGGCTAATATCAAACAATCGTTTGATTGAACCTTGCCCCGACCATGGCCAAGCCCGCCCATTTCTCCACCAAGGACCGCATTCTCGGCGCCGCCGAGGAGCTGTTCGCCCTGCACGGGTTCGCCGGGACCTCGCTGCGCCAGGTCACCAGCCAGGCCGACGTGAACATCGCAGCGGTCAACTACCACTTCGGCTCCAAGGAAAACCTGGTCAACGAGGTGTTCCGCCGCCGCATGGACGAAATGACCGCCGCGCGCCTGGCCCAGCTGGAGGCCGCCCGCCGCGAGCACCCGGGGCAGCTGCGCCCGGTGCTTGCCGCGTTCGTCGAACCCGCGCTGGCCATGGCCCAGGACCGCCAGACCGGCGGCGCCTTCGTCCGCGTCATCGCCCGCGCCTATGCGGAAAAGAACGACAACCTGCGCAAGTTCCTCTCCGACCACTACGGCCACGTGCTGCGCGAGTTCGGCAAGGCCATCGCCGCCTGCGTGCCGGGCCTGAGCAAGGAAGAGCTGTACTGGCGCCTGGACTTCCTCGCCGGCGCGCTGACCTACGCGATGGCCGACTTCGGGCTGATCAAGCGTCCCGCCGGTGTCACCGAAGCGGCGCATCGTGCCCATGCAGCCCAGGAACTGATCCATTTCGCCGAGGCTGGCTTCCGCGCCAGCGCGGCCACCCACGCCCCCCTTTCCACCCCGTAACGCCAAAAGGCTTATCGACATGTCCAATTCCCTGCTAGTCCGCCGCGCCGCCGTGCTGGGTGCCGGCGTCATGGGCGCCCAGATCGCAGCCCACCTGACCAATGCCGGCGTCGACACCGTGCTGTTCGACCTGCCCGCCAAGGAAGGTCCGGCCGACGGCATCGTGCTCAAGGCCATCGCCAACCTCGGCAAGTTGAGCCCTGCCCCGCTCGCCAGCAAGTCCTACGCCGAAGCGATCACCCCGGCCAACTATGAAACCGGCCTGGAGCAGCTGCGCGACTGCGACCTGATCATCGAAGCCATCGCCGAACGCATGGACTGGAAGCAGGACCTGTACAAGAAGATCGCGCCGTTCGTGGCCGACCACGCGGTACTGGCCTCCAACACCTCCGGCCTGGGCATCAACAAGCTGGCCGACGTGCTGCCCGAGCAGCTGCGCCACCGCTTCTGCGGCGTGCATTTCTTCAATCCGCCGCGCTACATGCACCTGGCCGAGCTGATCCCGGCCAGCACCACCGACGCCGCCGTGCTGGAGGGCCTGGAAAGCTTCCTGGTCACCACCCTGGGCAAGGGCGTGGTGTACGCCAAGGACACCCCGAACTTCATCGGCAACCGCATCGGCGTGTTCTCGATCCTGTCCACCATCCACCACACCGAGCAGTTCGGCCTGGGCTTCGACGAAGTCGACGGCCTGACCGGTCCGCTGGTCGGCCGTCCGAAGTCGGCCACCTACCGCACCTCCGACGTGGTCGGCCTGGACACCATGGCCCACGTCATCAAGACCATGGGCGACACCCTGCCCAACGATCCGTGGCACGCCTTCTTCAAGTCGCCGAAGTGGCTCGAAGCGCTGATCGCCAAGGGCGCGCTCGGCCAGAAGACCGGTGCCGGCATTTTCCGCAAGGTCGGCAAGGACATCGTGGTGCTGGACGTGGAGAAGCAGGACTACCGTCCGGCCGACCGCACTGCCGCGCCTGAAGTGGTCGAAATCCTGAAGATCAAGAATCCGGCCGAGAAGTTCGCCAAGCTGCGCGAAAGCCAGCACCCGCAGGCGCAGTTCCTGTGGGCGACCTTCCGCGACCTGTTCCACTACAGCGCCTACCACCTGGCCGACATCGCCGAGACCGCGCGCGACGTGGACCTGGCCATCCGCTGGGGCTACGGCTGGTCGCTGGGCCCGTTCGAAACCTGGCAGGCCGCCGGCTGGAAGCAGGTGGCGCAGTGGATCGCCGATGACATCGTCGCCGGCAAGAGCATGAGCAATGCCCCGCTGCCGGACTGGGTGTTCGACGGCCGCGACGGCGTGCACGCTGCCGAAGGCAGCTACAGCCCGACCCGCAACGCCAAGCTGCCGCGCTCGGCGCTGCCGGTGTACCAGCGCCAGCGCTTCCCGGATCCGCTGCTGGGCGAGACCTTCAGCCCGGGCGAAACGGTGTTCGAGAACGACGGCGTGCGCATGTGGCACGACGGCGACGGCATTGCCGTGGTCAGCTTCAAGACCAAGATGAACACCGTGTCCGACCACGTGCTCAACGGCCTGCAGGAAGCGATCAAGCGCGCCGAGCAGGGCTTCAAGGGCCTGGTGATCTGGCAGCAGAAGGAGCCCTTCTCTGCCGGTGCCGACCTGGCCGGCGCGCTTGGCCTGCTGCAGGCCGGCAAGGTCGACCAGTTCGAAGAAATGGTGCACAACTTCCAGCGCACCAGCCAGGCGATCAAGTATTCGCTGGTGCCGGTGGTGACCGCCGTGCGCGGCCTGGCCCTGGGCGGTGGCTGCGAATTCCAGATGCACAGCGCCAAGAGCGTGGCGGCCCTGGAAAGCTACATCGGCCTGGTCGAGGCCGGCGTTGGCCTGCTGCCGGCCGGTGGTGGCCTGAAGGAACTGGCGGTGCGTGCCTCGCAGGCCGCCGGCCCGGGCGGCGACGTGTTCGCCGAACTGAAGAAGACCTTCGAAACCGTGGCCATGGCCAAGGTTTCCAACTCGGCGGTCAACGCCAAGGAACTGGGCCTGATGCGCCCGACCGACAAGGTCGTGTTCAACAGCTTCGAGGCGCTGCATATCGCCAAGGCCGAAGTGCAGGCGCTGGCCGAGGGCGGCTACCGTCCGCCGATGCCGGCCCGTCGCATCCAGGTCGCCGGCGACGTGGGTATCGCCACCTTCAAGATGATGCTGGTCAACATGCTGGAAGGCCGTTTCATCAGCCCGTACGACTACGAGATCGCCGTGCGCATCGCCACCGTGCTGTGTGGTGGCGAAGTCGACCGCGGCACCCTGGTCGACGAAGAGTGGCTGCTGACCCTGGAGCGCAAGCACTTCGTCGAACTGGCCCAGCAGGAAAAGACCCAGGCCCGCATCGCGCACATGCTCAAGACCGGCAAGCCGCTGCGTAACTGATCGGCCCGAACCACATTCAAGAGATCGCCACAATGACCAAGCAGATCCAGGACGCCTACATCGTCGCCGCCACCCGCACCCCGGTTGGCAAGGCGCCCAAGGGCGTGTTCCGCAATACCCGTCCCGACGACATGCTCGCGCACGTGCTCAAGTCCGTGGTCGCGCAGGCCCCGGGCATCGACGTCAACCGCATCGACGACGCCATCATCGGCTGCGCCATGCCCGAAGCCGAGCAGGGCATGAACGTGGCCCGCATCGGCGTGCTGCTGGCCGGCCTGCCGGACACCATCGCCGCGCAGACGGTCAACCGCTTCTGCTCCTCCGGCCTGCAGGCCGTGGCCATGGCCGCCGACCAGATCCGCCTGGGCAACGCCGACCTGATGCTGGCCGGCGGTACCGAGTCGATGTCGATGGTGCCGATGATGGGCAACAAGATCGCCATGGCGCCGAGCGTGTTCGACAACGACCACGTGGCCATTGCCTACGGCATGGGCATCACCGCCGAGAAGGTCGCCGAGGAATGGAAGGTCTCGCGCGAGGAGCAGGACGCCTTCGCCCTGGCCTCGCACCAGAAGGCCATCGCGGCGATCCAGAACGGCGAGTTCAAGGATGAGATCAGCCCGTACGATGTGCGCACCCGCCAGCCGGACCTGGCCGACGGCCGCCGCATCATCACCCGCGACCGCATCGTCGACACCGACGAAGGCCCGCGCCCGGATTCGTCCGCAGAAGGCCTGGCCAAGCTGCGCCCGGTGTTCCGCAACGGCCAGTTCGGCGGCACCGTGACCGCCGGCAACTCCTCGCAGATGAGCGACGGCGCCGGTGCGGTGCTGCTGGCCTCCGAGCAGGCGGTGAAGGACTACGGCCTGAAGCCGCTGGCCCGCTTCGTCAGCTTCTCGGTCGCCGGCGTGCGCCCGGAAGTGATGGGCATCGGCCCGATCGCGGCCATTCCGAAGGCGCTCAAGCAGGCGGGCCTGACCCAGGACCAGCTGGACTGGATCGAGCTCAACGAAGCCTTCGCGGCGCAGTCGCTGGCAGTGATCCGCGACTGCGGCCTGGATCCGTCCAAGGTCAACCCGCTGGGCGGCGCCATCGCCCTGGGCCACCCGCTGGGCGCGACCGGCGCGATCCGTACCGCCACCCTGCTGCACGGCCTGCGCCGTCGCCAGCAGAAGTACGGCATGGTCACCATGTGCATCGGCACCGGCATGGGTGCTGCGGGTATCTTCGAATCGCTGTAAGTGCAAAAAAAAGGGCGGCCTGATGGCCGCCCTTTTTTGATGTGTCCGGCCAGCGGCCGGACCTACTGCCTACCCTTCGTCGTCGGCCAGCATCTGCGCCAGCTTCTCGCGTGCCGGCTTGCCCAGCTTGTGGCTTTCCAGTGCGAAGCGGATGGTCGCCTCGACCAGTCCCAGATGGGTACCGCAGTCGAAACGGGTGCCTTCGAAGCGGAAGGCGTCCACTTCCTCGGTCTTGAGCAGTTCGGCAATGGCGTCGGTCAGCTGGATCTCGCCGCCGGCACCGGTGCCGGTGGACTCCAGCAGCTCGAAGATCTTCGGGCTGAGCACGTAGCGCCCGACCACGGCCAGGTCGCTCGGTGCATCGTCCGGCTTGGGCTTCTCCACGATCTGCGAAATGCGGCCCTTGCGGCCGTCGAACGCGTCGGTGGCGACGATGCCATAGCTGGCGGTGTTCTCGTGCGGCACGTCTTCGACCGCGATCACGCTGGCGCCGGTGGCCTGGTTGAGGTCGGCCATCTGCTTGAGCGCGCCGTCGCCGCGGTTCCAGATCAGGTCGTCCGGCAGCAGTACCGCGAACGGCTCATCGCCGATCACGGCCTTGGCGCACAGCACCGCGTGGCCCAGGCCCAGGGCTTCGGCCTGGGTGACGAAGATCGCGCGCACGCCGTTGGGCAGCACGTGCCGGACCAGTTCAAGCTGCTCGGTCTTGCCGGCACGCTCGAGCTTCTGCTCCAGTTCGTACGCCTTGTCGAAATAATCGGCCACCGCGTGCTTGTAGCGGTTGGTGATGAAGATCAGGGTGTCGCACCCTGCTTCGATCGCTTCATCGACGGCGTACTGGATCAGCGGCCGATCGATGATCGGCAGCATTTCCTTGGGAACCGTCTTGGTAGCGGGGAGGAACCGGGTACCCAGTCCTGCCACCGGGAAAACCGCCTTGCGAATGCGCTTGCTCGTCACAGCCTGTTGGCCTCTCGTGCCGGAAAGGGAACCACATTAGCCGACTCGACGTGAGATTCCTGTTGCAACGGCGAGAACTCCGGCATGGTCGCGAAGAGGATGCTGTTGATGGCATCGGTATCGTAATTGGCGATCGCCTCGCGCAGGCGCGGCACGTTGCCCAGCACCTGGTCGCGGGCGAAGGTGCGCACCCCGGCCTCGAGGATCTTCGGGTGCGCGGTCGGCCGGTAATCCTCGTCCGAATAGAACAGGGTTTCGTGCAGCTTCTCGCCCGGACGCAGGCCCGTATAGACGATCGCGATGTCCTTGTACGGCTGCTTGCCGGCCAGGCGGATCATCTGCTCGGCCAGCACCCGGATCGGCACCGGCTCGCCCATGTCCAGGGTGTAGATCGCACCATGCGAGGCCGACGCCGCCGCCTGCAGGATCAGCTGGCAGGCTTCGGGGATGGTCATGAAGTAGCGGGTTACTTCCGGGTCGGTGACCGTGACCGGGCCGCCCTTGAGGATCTGTTCGCGGAATACCGGGACCACGCTGCCGGCGGAGGCCAGCACGTTGCCGAAGCGCACGGTGACAAAGCGCGTGTGGCTGGTCTTCTGGTCCAGGCTCTGGCAGATCATCTCCGCGTAGCGCTTGCTGGCGCCCAGCGCGTTGACCGGGTCGACCGCCTTGTCGGTGGAGATGAACACGAAATGCTCGATCCGCGCCTCGACACAGGCGCGCGCCACCGTCTCGGTGGAGAGGATGTTGTTGCGGACCGCTTCGCGCAGCTGGCGCTCCAGCACCGGCACCTGCTTGTAGGCCGCCGCATGGAACACCGCGTCGACGCTGGATAGCGACAGCGCGTGGCGGATCACCGCCGGGTCGCCGCAGTCGCCCAGCACCGCCTCCACCACCAGGTCCGGGAAGCTGCGCTTCAGCTCTGCCTCGATGGTCAGCAGCAGCAGCTCGCTCATTTCCAGCAGCACGACCCGCCCTGCCCCGTGCCGCGCGCACTGGCGGCACAGTTCCGAGCCGATCGAGCCACCGGCGCCGGTGACCAGCACGGTGCGGCCGCCCAGCCAACCGCGGATCAGCGACCAGTCCGGCAGGATCGGCTTGCGCCCCAGCAGGTCCTCGATCGCCACTTCCTTGAGCTCACCCGGCAGCGAATGGCCGAGCAGCACGTCGTTGAGCTTGGGCACCATCCGGAACGGCACGCCGGTGCTCTCGCACAGGGCCACCACGCGCTGCATGCCCGCCGCGTCGAGCGACGGAATGGCGATCACCAGCAGCTTGGCGGCGGTTTCGCGTGCCACGGCAGCGGCATCGTCCAGCGTGCCCAGGATCGGCAGGCCCTGCAGCTTGGCACCCTGCAGGTGCGGGGCGTCGTCGAGCAGGCCGACCGGTTCGAAATCACCGGAGCGACGCAGGTCGCGGACCAGGGCTTCGGCCGCCTGGCCGGCACCCAGGATCAGCACGCGGCGCGCGCTCGCGTCGGACTGCAGCGCCTGGTAGTCCTTCCATGCCCGGTACAGCAGGCGTGGCGCACCCAGCAGCGCCGACAGCGCGAACGGATAGATCACCAGCACCGACATCGGCACGCCGTTGAAGCGCTTGTAAGCGAGCACCACGACGATGGCCAGCAGGCCGATGAAGCTGGATTTGAAGATGTGCAGCAGGTCGGCCACGCTGGCGAACCGCCACAGGCCCCGGTAGAGGCCGACCCGCCAGAACACGACGGCCTGGATGGCCAGCACCAGCGTGGTGTCGATATTCCAGAGCGGAAGCGAAGGGGCGTCGGCCAGCATCGAATAGCGGCCCGCATGCAGCAACTGCCAGCAGGCCCAGACCATGAAGAGGTCGTGGGCCACGATGGCGGCACGGGGGAGCAGACTCGTAAAGCGGTCCAGCCAAGGCGTCATAAACCAAGCATTCCTTCTAGTGGCGCATTCCCTTGCGCAGGAGTAGCCAAAGACCGGTCGCGGAGATTATCCACGTTACGGCCACGGCAGCCTCCCACCTCGGCTGCAAATACGTGCAAGCATTAAACACTGTAATACTGAACAAACCAAAAACAAAGTACATCCCTGTAACCGAAGTGTGCGTTGCTCCACCTTTGACGGCGCGCTGGTACAGATGCTGGGTGTGGGGTTCCATCCACCTCTGCCCGGAGAGCATGCGCGCCAGCAGTGTGAAGCCCGCGTCCACGAGGAAGGCAGTGAGTGGCACCAGCAGCAGCAGCCAGGACACCGTGGTTGCCACGCTGGCCAGGCAGACCAGGGCGGCCACCGCATAGCCGAGCGCGCCGCTGCCGACGTCCCCCATGAAGATCCGGGCCCGGGGGAAGTTGAACGGCAGGAAGCCCAGGCACGCCAGGGCCAGCACCACGCCGGCCAGCGCCAGCGGACCCGGCAGCACCAGCGCGAACGCGGCGCCGGCCAGGATGGCCTGGGTGGTGGCAATCCCGTTGATCCCATCCATGAAGTTCCAGATGTTGATCAGGGATGTCGTGAACAGCAGGGCCAGCGCCGCCTGCCAGGGGTTGCCGGTGGCGTTCCAGACCAGCCCGGCCAGCAGGCTGGCGGCCACTACGTGGACCAGCAGCCGGCGCACCGCCGGCAGCGGCCGGTGGTCGTCCCACCAGCCGATCCCGGCTACCAGGGCCAGGCCCAGCCCGAACACCAGCAGCGTGGTGCGGGCCTGCGGCCAATAAAATGCACCGGCAACGACCGCCAGCAGCAGGGTCAGCACGATGGCGATTCCGCCGCCGCGCGGGGTCGCCACGCCATGGCTGCGGCGTTCGCCGGGCTGGTCCAGCAGGTTGCGCCGCAGCGCGTAGTAGCGGGCGCACGCGGTGAGCACCGCCGCGACTGCCAGCACCGCCAGCAGTCCGATCCACACTCCCGGGAACATGGGTCAGAGTACCGCGTAGTTCAGCAGCGGCTTGACCGTTCCCCACTCCTTGCAGCTCGGGCATTGCCAGTGATGGGTGCGCGCGCCGAAGCCGCAGCGGGTGCAGCGGTAGGCGGGATTGCGGACCAGCAGCTGGTCGGTGATGTGCTTGAGGTCGTGCAGGGTCGCCGTGGAATCGGCGCCCTCGGCCAGGGTTAGGTCGATCAGGGCAGACTCGCCACGGACCGACGGACGATCCTTGAGCTGGCGGCCCAGGTAGGCGCGCGCGGGGGCAACGCCTTCCTGCTCTTCCATCAACTGGGTCAATGCCAGGACCGGGGCGATGCCGCGGTAGTGCTCGGTCATTTCAGAGAGGAACGCGCGCGCGCCGCCCAGGTCGCCCACCTTTCGGTAGTTCTGCATCAGCGGCTGCAGCACCTCGGGCAGGTACTCGGGATCGTTGCGGGCCGCGCGCTCGAAGGCGCGCACCGCCGCTTCGGCATTGCCCGAATCGTTTTCCAGGCGACCTTCGATGATGCCAGCGCGGACCGACATGGCGTCGGCCTGGTAGGCGCGGGCAATCGCCGCACGCGCCTCGTCGATCTTCCCGGCGCCACGGAAGCGCTCGGCCAGCTCGCATTCGAACTGCCCGACCAGCTTGCCCATCGGCTCACCGGTGACTTCCTCGTAGCGGGTGGCGTTGTCGATCGCCTTTTCCCAGTCGCGCTCGGCCTGGTAGATGCCGATCAGGTGCTTGAGCGCCTGCGGGGCGCGCTGGTCGATCTGGGCCAGTTCGGAGAACACGGTTTCGGCGCGGTCCAGCAGACCGGACTTCATGTAGTCCTCGCCGAGCGCCAGCAGGGCCTGGACGCGCTGGGCGTCGCTCAGGTCGGTACGGTTGACCAGCCCCTGGTGCAGGCGGATGGCCCGGTCGACCTCGCCTCGGCGGCGGAACAGGTGGCCCAGCGCAACCTGGGTTTCAAAGGTTTCCTTGTCCAGCTCCGCAATGTGCAGGAACAGTTCGATGGCCTTGTCCGGCTGCTCGTTGAGCAGGTAGTTCAGGCCGCGGAAATAGGTGCTGGAGAGGCGGCTGACCTGGTTGTCGCCGTGGCGCTGCCCGCCACGTCGGCCGATCACCCAGCCGGACACCGCTGCCAGCGGCAGGAACAGGAAAAACCAGAACCACTCGGAGACGAATTCCATCGGCGCTTATTGTCCGTCGAAAGGAGAAGAAGGCATGCGTTCGGTCAAAGAGTAGCCGAAGGGATGTAAAGGGTGCATCCGCGAGGGCGGACGACTTGGCTCAGGCCGGATCGCTTTCCAGCGGCACCACGGCGCTGACGCGCTCACGCAGTTCCTTGCCCGGCTTGAAGTGCGGGACATGCTTGCCCGGCAATGCGACCGATTCCCCGGTCTTGGGGTTGCGACCCAGCCTGGGCGGCCGGTAGTGCAACGAAAAACTGCCGAACCCGCGGATCTCGATGCGATCCCCGCCGGCCAGCGCCCCGCCCATCATTTCCAGCAACGACTTTACCGCCAGATCGACATCGTCCGACTTCAGATGCGCCTGTCGGCGCGCCAGGATTTCGATCAACTCGGATTTGGTCATTGCGGACTCGCGTCGAGGGCCTCAAACCCTGAAACGGCCCGGACAATTGTCCGGGCCGTCCAGGAACTACTGCAACGGGTAAGACCGATTACTCGGACTTGTTGCCGTTCAGCTGTGCACGCAGCAGCGCGCCCAGCTGGGTGGTGCCGCTGGAAGCCGAAGAGGACTGGTATTCCTCCAGCACTTCGCGCATTTCCGCGTCGTCCTTGGCCTTGATCGACAGCTGCAGGGTACGACCCTTGCGATCCATGCCCACGAACTTCGCTTCAACCTTGTCGCCGACCTTCAGGAACTGGGTCGCGTCGTCGACGCGCTCGTTGGCAACGTCACGAGCCGAGACGTAACCTTCGATGCCGTCAGCCAGTTCGATGGTAGCGCCCTTGGCGTCCACTTCCTTGACCACGCCTTCGACCTTCGAACCCTTCGGGTTGGCAGCCATGTACTGACCGAACGGATCCTGCTCCAGCTGCTTGACGCCCAGGCTGATGCGCTCGCGCTCCGGATCGACGGCCAGGACGACGGCGTCCAGGTTGTCGCCCTTCTTGAAGTTGCGGACCACGTCTTCGCCGGTGGTGTTCCAGCTGATGTCGGACAGGTGCACGAGGCCGTCGATACCGCCGTCCAGGCCGATGAAGATGCCGAAGTCGGTGATCGACTTGATCTGGCCCGACACCTTGTCGCCCTTCTTGTGGATGGCAGCGAAGGTTTCCCACGGATTGGCGGCAACCTGCTTCATGCCCAGCGAGATGCGGCGACGCTCCTCGTCGACGTCCAGGACCATGACTTCAACTTCGTCACCGACCTGCACAACCTTGGACGGGTTGACGTTCTTGTTGGTCCAATCCATTTCGGACACGTGCACCAGGCCTTCCACGCCCGGCTCGATCTCGACGAACGCGCCGTAATCGGTGACGTTGGAGACCTTGCCGAAGACGCGGCTGTTGGCCGGGTAACGACGGGCGATGTTGTCCCACGGATCCTCGCCCAGCTGCTTCAGGCCGAGCGAAACGCGGTTGCGCTCGCGGTCGAACTTCAGCACGCGCACGTCCAGCTCGTCGCCGACGTTCACGACTTCGGACGGATGGCGCACGCGCTTCCAGGCCATGTCGGTGATGTGCAGCAGGCCGTCGATGCCGCCCAGGTCCACGAACGCGCCGTAATCGGTCAGGTTCTTGACGACACCCTTCAGGATCGCGCCTTCCTGCAGCTTGTCCATCAGCTGCTCGCGCTCTTCCGAGTGCTCGCTTTCGACGACAGCGCGGCGCGAGACCACGACGTTGTTACGCTTGCGGTCCAGCTTGATGAGCTTGAATTCCAGCTCCTTGCCTTCCAGGTAGGCCGGGTCGCGCACCGGGCGCACATCCACCAGCGAACCGGGCAGGAACGCGCGGACATCCTTGATGTCCACGGTGAAACCACCCTTGACCTTGCCGCTGATGCGGCCGGTGATGGTTTCGTTCTTTTCCAACGCTTCTTCCAGCTCGTCCCACACCATGGCGCGCTTGGCCTTCTCGCGCGACAGGACGGTTTCACCGAAGCCGTTCTCGATCGAGTCGAGGGCGACCTTGACGACATCGCCTTCGGCAACGTCGATTTCGCCAGCGTCGTTACGGAACTGTTCGATCGGCACGATGCCTTCGGACTTCAGGCCGGCGTTGATCACCACGACGTCGCCGCGGACTTCAACGACAACACCGCTGACGATGGCGCCCGGCTTCAGCTTGGCCAGATTGGCCTGGCTGGCTTCAAACAGTTCGGCAAATGATTCGGTCATTAGATTTACTCTGTTGGACACATGGGCATTGGTTCCCGGAAGGGTTCCGTTTACTGCCCGCCTGTTGGTCGACCCCGGAAACGCAGGTCGTGTGTTAAGTAGGAAAACCGCCACGCATCATTGCGGGACGGAGCTTGTGTTGCCTTGCATTGGTGCGACTACCGCCGATGGATTGACGGCCTCCTTGCAACGGATCAGGCACCCGAAACCGGAAGCAGATCCAGTACCTTGGCAACGACGGTGTCGATGCCGATACCACTGGTGTCGATGACGACGGCATCGTCTGCCGGCTTCAGGGGCGCCACTGTGCGCTGTGCATCACGGGCGTCGCGGGCCATGATCTCGCGCAGGAGGTCATCAAAGTTAACAGAAACCCCCTTGTCTTTCAACTGGTTATGCCGACGCTCCGCGCGCTCCTCGGCGCTGGCGGTCAGGAACACCTTGAACGGGGCGTCCGGGAAGATCACGGTGCCCATGTCGCGGCCGTCGGCGACCAGGCCGGGCAGAACCCTGAATGCGCGCTGGCGCTCCTTGAGGGCGGCCCGGACTTCGGGGATGGCGGCGATGGCGGAGGCCAGCGCGCCGGTGGTCTCCAGGCGCAGCTCGTCGGTGGCGTCGGTCTCATTGACGATGACACGCAGCCCGCCGTCGCCGGCTTCAACGAACTTCACATGGGTGTCGAAGGTGCAGCGGACCAGCGCGGAAGCGTCGGAGGTGTCGATGTCGGCCCAGCTTGCGGCCACGCCCACGGCGCGGTACAGGGCGCCGGAATCCAGGTAATGCCAACCCAGCCGGCGTGCGACAATGCGGCTGACGGTCCCCTTGCCGGCCCCGGACGGGCCGTCGATGGTGAGCACGGGAGGTAGCTGGTTCATGGGTTTCCCTGTGGATTTGACCGCCCATTCTAGCCCCTGGCGGGCCGGCACCGAGACTTTTTTGGTGCAACCACTTGAAAGGATGGAAAAAAGCCCGGTAGAATGGCGGGCTTGAACGAGCGTCACCTGCCGATTGTCATCTGCATATCGCGGCCGCGCTCCACCCGAATCCACGTTTACGCCGAGGTATGCAATGAAAGTCCTGTCTTCCCTGAAGTCGGCCAAGTCCCGTCACCGCGACTGCAAGGTCGTCCGTCGTCGCGGCAAGATCTTCGTGATCTGCAAGTCGAACCCGCGTTTCAAGGCTCGCCAGCGCTGAGCCCAAGGCGTCCCGACCCCCATGGTCGCGACCTGCCTGAATAAAAAGCCGCCTCCGGGCGGTTTTTTATTGCCGATTTTGTTGTAATTGGCCCACACCGTTCTTGATGACTGGGGAGTAGATCGAGATGAAGCGTTACCTGTCCACCCTGCCGTTGCTTGCCCTGCTGGCCTGCGCCAGCGTCCACGCCGACACGCTGCTGATCGACCGCACCAAGGAGCAGCCCACCACGGCCGTTCCGGTTCGCGGCCAGACCGCCAGCCAGGTCCAGGCTGCCTTCGGCGAGCCCAGCGAAAGGCTGGATCCGCGCGGCGGCCAGAAGCGCCAGTGGCCGACCATCAACCGCTGGGTCTACCCGCAGTTCACCGTCTACTTCGAGAAGTCGAAGGTGATCGACGTGGTGGTCAACAAGGCCGACAGCAACGAAGTCGGCCCGAGGCCGCCGATCCGCTGACCCACCCCACCCCGCCCGCCGGCATCCGGCGGGTCATTGCACCGAGACCATGAACGACACGCTCCGTTTTCCGGCCGAATGGGAATCCCAGTCCGCCATCCTGATCGCCTGGCCCCACGCCGACACCGACTGGGCCGACCGCCTGGGTGACGTCGAGGACACCTACATCGCCCTGGTCGCGGCCATCACCCGCTTCCAGCCGGTGGTGATCATCGTGGCCGACGACGACCTGGAGGCGTACGCGGACGCGCGCCTGCGCTCGAACCGGATCGATACGGACCGGGTGCGGTTCGTCACGGCGCCCTACGACGACACGTGGCTGCGCGATTCGGGCCCGATCACGCTGCGCCGTGCGGACGGCGGCTTCCGGCTGCTGGATTTCCGTTTCACGGGCTGGGGCGGGAAGTTCGAGGCGAGCCTGGACGACCAGCTGGTGGGGGTGCTTCACCAGGCGGGTCTGTTCGCGGACGCAGAGCTGAAGAGCATTCCGTTCGCGCTGGAAGGCGGTGCGATCGAGACCGACGGGGCGGGCACGCTGCTGACGACGTGGCAGTGCCTGCACGAGCGTCATCCGGAGCGCGACCGGGCGTCGCTGAGCGCGGACATGGCGGGCTGGCTGGCGCAGGACCGGGTGCTGTGGCTGGACCACGGCTATCTGGAAGGCGACGACACGGACGCACACATCGATACGCTGGCGCGTTTCGCGTCGGTGGACAGCATCGTGTACCAGGCCTGTGATGACAGCACGGATTCGCATTTCGCGGAGCTGCAGGCGATGGGCAACGAGCTGGCGGCGCTGCGCACGGCCGGGGGCCAGCCGTACCGGCTGTTCCCGCTGCCGTGGGCACGCCCGGTGATCGACGAGGGTCGCCGGCTGGCGGCGTCGTATGCGAACTACCTGATCCTCAACGGTGCGGTGCTGATGCCGGCGTACGGCGACGTCGCGGACGACGCGGCGCGCGACGTGCTGGCCCGGGCCTACCCGAACCACGAGATCGTGCAGGTCCCCTGCCGCTCGCTGATCTGGCAGAACGGCAGCCTGCACTGCATCACCATGCAGTTGCCGGCGGGTGTTCTGGCGGCCTGATTTTGGGTCGGCAGTAGATGACTTCACTGACGCCGGGCTTCGCCCGGCGTTTTTGGTTTTGGGCGAACAGCCGAGAGGTGCCAGGTTGCCCTGGCTTGGGCCGCCCGGTGCCGGTTTGCGGGGTCGCCGTAAATCCGTCCATGGAGGCTACGCGGACGCCATCCATGGCGCCGAGTCCCCCGCAAACCGACCCCGGGCGACCCTTTGACAGTGTGGCGGTGGCCACGAGAGACGCCGGTGCCGGCCGTCGGCCGGCCGTTCGGTGCCGATCGTTTCCATGCGTTACCGGGCGCGGATGATTCCACGGCGGTCGTTTGGGAACCGACCCTACCCTGCGGACGGTCGCACGCGCGTAGTGACACGCCATGCGTGTCCGCCCTTTCCAACCGCACACGACCATGTGTGGGGGCGGCCGCCGGGTAGCCCCCGGAGGGACGCTAGAAAACATGGATGTTTTCTAGCAGCCCCCATGGGTGAAGGCGCACTGCTTGCGAGGCACTGCCTCGCGTGCGACTGAACGCCCAATCGCTGGCGATTGGGCCGGGGCCCGGAGGGCGGTTCACGGCGTGTCCCGGAGCGGGGCTGCCCGGCGGCCGCCCCTGCACGTAGCATCGAAGACGCCGGCTTTGGCTTTCGCTCCAACCCATTTAACCCCCAGCACGCCCTACACACCCATCCGCGATAAACTGCGTTTTTCCCCCTGCAGGACCCGCCCCGGATGAGCTCACGCCACACCCTTTCCGTCGCCCTGATCCAGGAGCGCAACCACGGTGACGCGGCCGCCAACCTGGCCGTGATCGAAACGCGCGTGGCTGAAGCGGCTGCCCAGGGTGCCAAGCTGGTGCTGCTGCAGGAACTGCACAATGGTGCGTACTTCTGCCAGCACGAGTCGGTCGACGAATTCGACCTGGCCGAGCCGATCCCGGGCCCCAGCACCGAACGACTCGGCGCGCTCGCCAAGAAGCATGGCGTGGTGATCGTCGGGTCGCTGTTCGAGCGTCGCGCGGCAGGCCTGTATCACAACACCGCCGTGGTCTTCGAAAAGGACGGCACGCTGCTGGGCAAGTACCGCAAGATGCATATCCCGGACGATCCGGGCTTCTATGAGAAGTTCTACTTCACCCCCGGCGACATCGGCTTCAAGCCGATCGACACCTCGGTGGGCCGCCTTGGCGTGCTGGTGTGCTGGGACCAGTGGTATCCGGAAGCGGCGCGCCTGATGGCGCTGGCCGGTGCGGAACTGCTGCTCTACCCCACCGCCATCGGCTGGGACCCGGACGACCAGAAGGACGAGCAGGGCCGCCAGCGTGATGCGTGGGTGTTGAGCCACCGTGGCCATGCCGTGGCCAACGGCGTGCCGGTGTTGAGCTGCAACCGCGTGGGCCATGAGGCGTCGCCGCTGGGCGCGTCCGGCATCCAGTTCTGGGGCAACAGCCACGTGCTCGGTCCGCAGGGCGAATTCATCGCCGAAGCCGGCGGTGAGCCTACCGTGCTTGTGTGCGACGTCGACCTGCAGCGCAGCGAACATGTGCGCCGCATCTGGCCGTTCCTGCGCGACCGCCGCATCGATGCCTATGGCGACCTGCTCAAGCGCTACATCGACTGATCCCACAGGAACCCTGCCCCGTGACCGTGCAGCTGCGCGATGCCACCGATGCCGACATTGCGGCCATCACCGCGATCTATGCCGTGGAAGTGACCGACTTCGTCAACACCTACGAGTACGACGTTCCCGACGCGGCCGAGATGCTGCGACGGATGCATGACATCGTTGCACGTGGCTTCCCCTACATCGTGGCCGAGGTCGATGGCCAGGTTGCCGGCTATGCGTACGCCAATACCTACCGCGGGCGCATCGCCTATCAGTGGACCGTGGAGAACTCGGTCTACGTCGATGCCGCCTTCCAGGGGCGTGGCGTGGGCACCGCGTTGATGCAGGGCCTGATCGACGCCTGCGTGGCGCGGGGTTACCGGCAGATGGTCGCGGTGATCGGCGAACCGTCCAACACCGCCTCGATCAAGCTGCACGAACGCTTCGGTTTCCACACTGTCGGCATCTTCCGCGGCCTGGGCCGCAAGCATGGCCGCTGGCTGGATACCGTGCAGATGCAGCGCGCGCTCGGCGACGGCGCCGACAGCGCCCCTTCCAATGAATGACGAAATGACTGAGAACCTGATGGACCCCAACGGCGACACCCTGTTCGCCGGCCAGCCCGTGCGCGTGGTCGAACGCGACGGCGTGCGCTACACCCTGCTTGGCACTGCGCACGTTTCGCAGGCGAGCGTCGAGGTGGTGGAACGCGCGATCAACAGCGGGCGTTTCGATGCCGTGGCGGTGGAACTGGATCCGCAGCGCCTGCAGGCCCTTACCAACCCGGACGCGCTGGCCAAGCTCGACCTGGTCGAAGTGATCCGCAAAGGCCGGGTCGCCCTGTTCGCCGCCAACCTTGCCCTCGCCGCTTACCAGCGCCGCCTGGCCGAGCAGCTGGGCATCGAGCCGGGCGCCGAACTCAAGCGCGCGGTCAACCTCGCCAACGAACGCAACCTGCCGGTGCACCTGATCGACCGAGAAGTCGGCCTGACCTTCAAGCGCGCATCGCAGCGGCTCGGGTTCGTCGGCAAGATCAAGCTGGTGATGGGCCTGGGCACTGGCCTCTTCGCGTCCGAAGATGTTGGCGAAGACGAGATCGAGAAGCTCAAGCAGGGCGACATGCTGGAGGCCAGCTTCGGCGAGTTCGCCAGCGAAAGTCCGGCCCTGTACGAAACCATCATCGGCGAGCGCGACCGGTACATGGCGACCCGCCTGCGCGAAGTGCATGACCCGGCGCAGCGCGAGGTGCTGGCGGTGGTGGGTGCCGGGCATCTGGCCGGGCTGGCCAAGTATCTGGAAACCGATACCGATGCACCGGGTCCGCTGCGCGAGTCGCTGGAGTCGGTGCCGAAGAAGCGCAACATCCCGTGGATCACGCTGGCCATCCTGGCCATCGTGCTGACCGGGATCGCGGTGGGCTTCTATCGTGGCGGGCTTGGCGTCGGCACGGAGCTGCTGGCGGTCTGGGCGATGTACACCGGCGGCCTGGCGGGCCTGGGTTGCCTGCTGGCCGGCAGCCATCCGCTCAGCATCCTGACCGCGATCGTGGTCGCGCCGTTCAAACCGTTCCGGCTGAGCATTCCCACCGGCGCGTTCGCCGCGCTGGTGGAAACCCGGCTGCGCAAGCCGGCGTACGAGGATTTCCTCAAGCTGCGTGATGATGCGCAGTCCCTGAAGGGCTGGTACCGCAACCGGGTAACCCGGGTGGTGCTGACCTTCATGCTGACCAATCTCGGCAGCATGCTTGGGTTGTGGCTGACCGGCTTCCAGGTGTGGAGCAAGGTCGGCGCGTGAACAGACGCCGACCCACGGGCGGCATTCAATGTGAGATGTAGTTCCAAGGAGAGTCGATGGACGCAATGGACAGTCTGGAGCGGGACGGCTACGTAGTGGTTCGAGGTGCGGTGGATGCCTCTCTGGTCAACGAACTCAACGAACGCATCAGCCGCTTCAAACAACGCAACGCCAAGGCCGCGGCGCGTAACCTCGACGAGCATGGGCGGCTGTATCGCGTGGTCAACCTGCATCTGGCCATCGATGCGATGACAAAGCTGCTCACCGAGAATGCGGCCATCGCCGTGTGCGACGCATTCTTCGGAGAACCCACTTCGCTGTACACCAGCCTTTACTACGAGCGGGGCTCGGAGCAGTCGTTGCACCGGGATACCCCTGTGTTTGCCACCACTCCGCTGGGGCGCTACATGGGCGTCTGGGTGGCCCTGGACTCGGTATCCGATGACAACGGTCCCCTCATGGTGGTCCCGGGAAGCCATGCGCTGCCCCCGATCGACGTGCACGCCATTCGCCAGCGGCTCTATGGCGAGGGACCGATCGATCCGATGTCGCCGGAAGGCTGGACTGCCTACCAGGACGCGGTGGCCGCCCAGTGCGAGGCCGCAGGCCTGGTGCCGCAACCGGTGCACGTGTCGCCGGGCGACGTCATCATCTGGCACCCGCAGCTGTTCCACGGAGGTGCCCCGCATGCAGCGACGCGCACCCGGCGCAGCGTCGTCATGCATGTCACGCCCAAGGGCATGCCGGTGGGACACATGGACGTCTTCTACGATCCGTCCAGGGCCCGCCAGCAGGCCCCCTGGCGCTACTACCAACGCGATGGCCGCCATGTTGCCCGCTTCAAACACGTCGACTTCGGCCACGAGTACAAGGTCCGGACCTGGTTTCTGCGCAAAGGGTGACAGAAACCTAGGCCGGCTCGATCACCGCGTCGCTGCCCTTGGGCGGCAGGCCCCTCGCCCGCCGCACGATCCGGGCCACGCTGATGCTCATGTCGTCGAGCATGGCGTAGATGGTCGGCAGGAACAGCAGGCTGACCACGGTGGAGAACGCCAGGCCGCCGGCGATGGCGCGTGCCATCGGGTAGTACGGCGGGCCGTCGCCCAGCAGCTGGGTGTCGGTCAGCGAGATCGGGATCATCGCCAGGATCGCCGTGCCCATGGTCATCATGATCGGGCGCAGGCGCTCGCGTGAGCCTTCCACCAGTGCCTGGGTGCGGGCCATGCCGCGCCGGCGCAGGTTGTTGATGTGCTCGATCATCACGATGCCGTTGTTCACCACCACGCCCATCAGCACCAGGATGCCGATGAAGGACATGATCCCGAACGAGGTGCCGGTCAGCCAGAACAGCCAGAACACCCCGAAGATCGAGAACAGCACCCCGCTCATGATCGCGGCCGGGAACAGCAGCGATTCGAACACCGCCGCCATCACCACGTAGATCATCACCAGTGCGATCACCAGGTTGAACATCATCTGCTGCATCGCCTCGTTGTCGTCGCCGAAGTCGCCGCCGTCGAAGGTGAAGTTGTAGCCGGCCGGGAAGCTCATCGGCTTCAGCGTCTCCTCCATCGCCTTGCGGCCTTCCGGCGCGGTGACCTTCTCGGCCAGGTTGGCCTTGATGGTCAGCGTGGTCTGGCGGTTGGTGCGCCCGACCCGCGTGGCCGAGGGTTTGATGCTGACGTCGACCAGGCTCAGCAGTGGCACCGAACGCCCGTCGCCGGTGCGCACGGTGAAGCTGGCCAGGTCTTCCGGGCTGCTCTGCTCGGCACCGGCGAAACGCACCCACACCGGCACCTCGCTGTCGCCACGACGGAACTCACGCAGCGGGGCACCACGCAGGGCGAGGCCGACGAAGCTGGCGACCTGCTCGGCATTGAAGCCGAACGCCGCCGCGCGCTCGCGGTCGACATGGATGGACAGCTCGCTGCCCTTCTCGCCATTGTCGATGCGCACGTCACGCAGTTCCTTGCGCTGGGCCAGCAGCGGCACCACGTCTTCGCCGATTTCCTGCAGCATCTGGGTGGAGTCGCCGATCAGCTGCACTTCCACGCCCTTGCTGCCACCGCCGCCACCGCCGTCGCCGCCCTGGTTGCCGACGATGTAGTCGGCGCGCGCCGAACGCGGCAGCCCCTTGCGCAGCGATTCCTGCACCGCCGCCATGTTGCCGGTGTGCTTCTCGTCCAGGGTCACGATGGTGCTGCTGCCCTCCTGCTCGCTGTACCAGGAATACACCTGGGTGATGTGCAGCTTCTCGCGGTTCTGCTGCAGGTATTGCTCGACCCGCGCGACCTCGTCGGACATCTGCTCGCGGGTGAACGCGCCCTTCCAGTTGTAGCCGATGAAGACGTCGGTACCACCTTCGCCGCCGAACATGTCGACCTTGGTCAGCTTCATCGGCAC
Source organism: Stenotrophomonas sp. VV52 (assembly GCF_002893095.1). Classification (GTDB taxonomy): domain Bacteria; phylum Pseudomonadota; class Gammaproteobacteria; order Xanthomonadales; family Xanthomonadaceae; genus Stenotrophomonas; species Stenotrophomonas aracearum. The sequence goes on from NZ_PKQQ01000003.1 coordinate 210,301, forward strand.
CAGGCTGATCAGCACCACCATGATGATGCCGAACACGCTCCAGCCCCGGTGCTCCAGCGTCCACTGCAGCATCGACGCATAGCGCCGCTGCAGCCGCGCGATCACGCCGGTCTGTGAATGCACCAGCTTGGGCGTCTGCATGCGCGCCGACAGCATCGGGATCAGGCTGACCGCCACCAGCCACGACGCCATCAGCGAGACCGAGATGGTGATCGCGATCTGCGCCATGAAGATGCTGATGTTGTTGGTCTCGCCGAACAGGTTGGGCACGAACACGATGCAGTGGCACAGGGTGCCGGCGCTGAGCGCGATGGCCACGTTGCGGGTGCCGACGATCGAGGCCTGCACCGGCTGGTCGGGCATGCGCTCGCGTTCCTGGTAGATGCTCTCCACCACCACCACCGCGTTGTCCACCAGCATGCCCACGGCCAGCAGCAGGCCCATCATGGTCAGGATGTTGAGGGTGACACCCACGAAATACATGAAGCCCAGCGTGATCACGAAACAGATCGGGATCGCCAGCGTCACCATCAGCGTGGACGGCCAATGGCGCAGGAAGAAGAACAGCACCGTCACCGACAGCAGCAGGCCGACCGCGCCGGCCTCGGCCAGCTCCAGCAGCGAGGACGTCACCGTCTTGCCCTGGTTGTCGATCACCTTGATGTTCACGTCGCGCATCGACGGCTGCTTGCGGATCGCCTCCACTTCCGCCAGTGCACCGCGCGACACCTCCACCAGGTTCGCGCTGCGCTCCTTGTAGATGTCCAGGCCGACCGCCGGGTTGCCGTCCAGGCGGCGCCCGTAGTTCATGCGGGTGGGCTTGAGCCGGATCTCGGCGATGTCGCCCAGGCGCAGGCCCTTGGTGTCGATCACCAGCTCGCGCAGTTCCTGCAGGTCGGTGATCTCACCGACCGGCTGGATCCGTACGCGCTGGCCGTTGTCGTCGATCTGCCCGGCCGAAATCGAGAAGTTCAAGGTGCGCAGCCGCTCGCTGAGCTCGTTGATGCTCAGGTTGTGCGCGGTCAGGCGATCGGCGTCGATGGCGATCTCCACCTCGTTCGGTGGCGCGCCGGAGATCTCCACCCGGGCCACCCCCGGTATGCGTTCGATGCGCCGCTTGAACTCGCGGTCGAGCATGTCGTACGCGCCGGTGAGGTCGGAGGTGCTGGCCAGGCGCACCTTCAGCACCGGCTCGTCGCTGCTCGACCACTTGAACACGTTGTAGCGCTGCAGGTCGTCGGGCAGGTCGGTGCGGATCGCGTCGATGCGCTCGCGCGCGTCGGAGGCGGCGATGGCGATGTCGCGGTCCCAGTCGGTGAACTCGATGAAGATGCTGGCGCCTTCGGCGGTGGCCTGGGAGCGCATGCGCTTGATCCCGGTCATCGTCGCCAGCGCTTCCTCGGTCGGCCGGATGATGGTGCGCTCCACTTCCTCGGGCGTCGAACCCGAGTACGGCACCTGCACGAACAGGAACGGCGCGGAGATGTCCGGCAGCGCCTCCAGCGGCAACCGGAACGCGGCGATCAGGCCCACCACCACCAGTGAGACGAACATCATGATGGTGGTGATGGGACGGCGGATGGAGAACTCGGCGATGCTCATGCCGGCTCCTGTGCCGCGTCGCCGGCCGTACCCGGGGTAGCCGCGACATCCATGTGGTGCTTGCGGCCGCGCTCGCGGTAGTAGGCATCGCCACGACGGTCGAGCAGGTCGTACACCACCGGGATCACCAGCAGGGTCAACAGGGTGGAAACCAGCAGGCCGCCGATCACGGTGATCGCCATCGGCGCGCGCACTTCGGCCCCCTCGCCCATCGCCACCGCCAGCGGCAGGAAGCCGAACAGGGTGCACAGCGTGGTCATGATGATCGGGCGCAGGCGCGAACGTGCACCTTCCACCAGCGCCTGGTGCTTGGCCACGCCGGCCTCGCGCAGCTGGTTGACCTTGTCGATCAGGATGATCGCGTTCTTGGTGACCAGCCCGACCAGCAGGATCAGGCCGATGAAGACCACCACCGAGATCGGCTTGCCGGTCAGCATCAGCGCGAGGATCGCGCCGACCAGGGCCAACGGGATGGTGAACAGGATCACGAACGGATGCAGCAGCGATTCGAACTGCGAGGCCATCACCAGGTAGACCAGGAAGATCGCCAGGCCGAAGGCGAAGATCAGCGAACGCGCCGACTCGGCCAGCTCCTCGCCCTGCCCGCCGATGTGCATGCCCACGCCGGCACCCAGCGGCTCATTGGCCACCATCTCCTGCACTTCGCGCACGGCGCCGCCGAGGTCGATGTCACGCAGGTTGGCCGAGACCACCGCCACGCGGGTCTGGTCGGCGCGATGGATCTCGCTCGGGCCGTTGGTGGCGACCACGTCCGCCACCGCATCCAGCGTCACCGGCCGCGAACTGCCCGGATTGACGATCAGCCGGCGGATGCCCTCCACGCTGGCACGGTCGCCTTCCTGGGCACGCACCAGCACGTCGATCTTGCGGTCGCGGAAGCTGTAACGCGTGGCCACGTCGCCGCGCACCTTCTTGACCACCACGTCGGCGATCTGGCGCGTGGTCAGGCCCAGCGCACCGGCGCGTTCCTGGTCGAAGCGGATCTGGATTTCCGGGAAGCCCTCTTCCACCGTCGACTTGACGTCGGCGTAGTGCGGGTTGGCACGCAGCCGTGCGGCCAGCGCCTGGCCCGCGTGTTCCAGCGTCGCCATGTCCTGGCCGCGCAGTTCCACTTCCAGCGGCGTGGAGAAGCTGAACAAGGCCGGCCGCGCGAAGTCGACCTGCACGCCCGGATGGCCCTTCATCGACGCACGCAGGCGTTCGGTGATCGCCGCTTCGGTGCGTGCACTGCCGCCGTCGGCCATGACCACGGTGAGCTTGCCGATGTTCTCGCCACTCTCGGTCGGGCTGGCATCCAGCCGCGTGCCGCTGCCACTGACGCCATACAGCGAGGTGATGCTGTCGTCCTTGGCGTGGGCCAGCTGCAGCTCGCGCACCAGCGCATCGGTCTGCTTCAGCGGCGTACCGGCCGGCAGCTTGGCGGTCATTTCAAAGCGGTCCTGGGCCAGCTGCGGAATCAGGTCCGCGCCCAGCATCGGCACCAGTGCCATCGTGGCGACGAACGCCAGCGCGGCCAGCCCCAGCACCTTGCCCGGATGGGCCAGCGCACTGGGCAGCAGCTTCAGGTAGCCGCGCTCGGCACCGGCATACGGCTTCATCGCCAGGTCGCTGGCCTTGCGCATCACCGGACCAATGACGGCGGTGAGGCCACGCCACACTTTGACGATTGCCCAGGCGATCCCGAACACGGTCCAGCGCACCAGCGCACCCAGCCCGCGACGACCACCGGCCACCGGCTTGAGCCAGCGGTTCTGCGGCTGCCACGCGGCGTGCGCCGGTTCTTCCGGGAACGCCAGCGGCGGGCGGCCCTTGAGCGAGCTCAGCATCGGAATCAGGGTCATCGCCACCAGCAGCGAGATCGCAATGGCGATCGCCACGGTCAGCGCCTGATCGCGGAACAGCTGGCCGGCGATGCCGTCGACGAACACCAGCGGCAGGAACACCGCGATGGTGGTCAGGGTCGAGGCGACCACCGCCATGCTCACTTCGCGGGTACCGGCAATGGCCGCCTGCAGGATGCCCAGGCCACGCTCGCGCGCCTTGGCGATGCTCTCCAGGACCACGATGGAGTCATCCACCACCAGGCCGGTGGCCAGCGCCAGCCCGCCCAGCGACATCACGTTCAAGCTCAGCCCGAGCTGGCCCATGAAGAAGAACGTGGTGATGATCGAGACCGGCAGCGATAGGCTGATCACGAAGGTGCTCCAACCATCGCGCAGGAACAGGAAGATGATCAGGATCGCCAGCAGGCCACCGATCACCGCGTCCTTCTTGACGTCGCTGATCGCGTGTTCGATGAAGCGCGACTGGTCTTCAATCGTGGTCAATTCGGCATCGCCCGGGATCTGCGCCTTGATCTGTTCGAGCTTGGCACGCAGTGCTTCGGCGGTGGCCACGGTATTGGCGTCACCTTCCTTGTAGATCGCCAGTTCCACCGCTTCACGACCGCCCAGGCGGATGATCGCCTCGCGTTCCTTGAAGCCCTGGCGCACGGTGGCGACATCCTTCAGGCGCACCGGCACGCCGTTGGCGATGGTGGTGGAGCTGCTGCTGGAAGCGCTCTGCGCGGCCGAGGCGGCGGCGATGGCCGCGTCCGAACCGCTGGAGGCGGCAATCGCGAACATCTGCTGCATGGCCGCGTCGGCCGCGCTGCCGGTGCTGCCCTGGGTGGTCACCAGCAGGTTGCGGATGTCCTCCAGGTCGGCGAACTGGTTGACGGTGCGCACCAGGAAGCGCTGCGAGCCCTCCTCCAGGCGACCGCCGGAAATGTTGATGTTCTCTTCCTTGAGGCGCTTGATGACGTTGTCGATCGGCAGGTTGAGCTGGGCCAGCTTCTGCTGGTCGATGTCGACCTGGATCTCGTCCTCGAGGCCACCGCCGACCTTCACCGCGGCCACGCCGGCCACCGGTTCCAGTTTCTTCTTCAGGTCTTCGTCGGCATAGCGGCGCAACGCGGTGAGCTGGCGCACGGCGTCGGCGTCGCTGGCCGGGTCGGCTTTGGACGCGATCACCAGGCGCATGATCGGCGCGGTGGACGGATTGAAGCGCAGCAGCACCGGGGCCTTGGCCTCCAGTGGCAGGTTCAGCGCTTCCATCTTGTCGCGCACCTCCAGGCTGGCCTGGTCCATGTTGGTGCCCCAGGCAAACTCGAGCACCACATCGCTCTGCCCGGTACGCGAGATCGACTTGAGCTTGCGCAGGTTCTTGACCACGCCCACGGCCTCTTCGACCGGTTCGGTGATCAGCGTTTCGATCTCGGTCGGGGCTGCACCGGTGTACTCGGTGCGCACGGTCAGGGTGGGATAGCTCAGGTCGGGCAGCAGGTTGACCTTGAGGTTGCCCAGTGCGATCAGCCCGAACAGCACCAGGGTGATCATGAACATGAAAATGGTGACGCGGCGGCGGGTGGCGAACTCCACCAGGCCGCCGCCGGGGGCGTCCGGGTGGTCGTGGCCGGCCGGACTCATTGGCGGGTCTCCGCCTTGGCCGGGGCAGCCTTGCTGGCCACGGTGGCCGCCGGTTTGTCGCCGATCACCTGGACCGCGGTGCCGTCGCGCAGCGCGACCTTGCCGGCAGTCACGACCTTGTCGCCGGCGACCAGGCCGTCGCGGATCTCCACCCACGGCCCTTCGGCGTAGCCCAGCTTGACCGGGACCCGTGCGACCTTGCCGTCACGCACGCGGAACACGGCCGGGTCGCCGTCGTCGAGCAGGGCCAGGCGCGGCACCACCAGCGCGTCGGCGCGCTGGTCGTAGTCGATCCGGATGCGACCGAACATGCCAGGCTGCAGGCCTTCGGCACCTTCGCCGAAGCCGCTTACGACACGGAAGGTGCCGCTGCCGGCATCGACCACCGGCGAGATGCGGTCGACCTTGCCGGGGAAGGATTTGCCCGGCAGCGCGTCGGCCACCAGGGTGACCGGCTGGCCCGGACGCAGCGTGGCCAGTTCGCGCTCGGGCACGTTGAGGGTGGCTTCCAGCCGCGAGTTGTCGACGATGCGGAAGATCGGCGTGTTGATCTGCACGAAGTTGCCGGTCTTGATCGACCGCGAGGCGATCACACCGGAGATCGGCGCCACCACCGTGGTGTAGGACAGCTCGAGCGTAGCCAGGCGGTACTGCGCGCGCACGTTTTCCAGGTCGTAACGCAGCTGGTCCACGTCGGCAGCGCTGACCATCTGCTGGCCGACCAGCTTCTGCGCACGCTGGTAGCTGTTCTCCAGCTTGCGCATCTGCGCCTCGCTCTGTGCCACGGCCAGGCGCGCACGGTCCGGGTCCAGCCGCACCAGCGGCTGGCCGGCACGCACCTGCTGGCCTTCCTCGACCAGCACGGCCAGCGCCACGCCGGAGGTCTTGGCCACCACCTGCGATTCGGCGCGGGCTTCCAGCGCCGCCGTGCCGGTGTAGCTGGCCGCGACCGCGCGGCGGGTGGCCGCAGCGGCTTCCACCGGCACCGCTTCAACGGCCTTCTCGGCCTTGGGGTCCTTTTCGGCGGCCGCCGCGTCGCCGGCCGGGCCACCGGCGCCGCAGCCGCCCAGCAGCAGCGAGGTGGAGATGATCAGCGCCGCGGCGCAGGTTCCGGTGCGGCCGGGCAGAAGAGAGATTCGCAACATCGTCGTGTCCCTGAAGGATGCGTGGGCAGGTGTGGTAGCAAAGTAATGCACCACGTCACGACTACACCATATCCCAAAGGTCATGGTGACCTGCGGCCGCCTGTCGGCAATGCCCGGTTTCAGCTAGATGAAAACGCAGGCTATACTCGGGTCAGTTCCGTACCCCACGCCGGAACGACCAGAACCCGTATATCGGAAACGACATCATGCGCCCGCAGCCGCTCGCCGCTTGTCTTGCTCTGGCCGTCCTCCTGCCCTTCGGGGTTGCCGTCCAGGCCGCACCTGCTCCAGCTCCAGCCGTACCCGCCGCTGCCCCGGCAGCCGCGCCCGCCGCCCCGGCCGCCCTGACCGGGCAGTTCGACAACGGCCGGGTGCTCGCCTACACGTGCCAGGGGTGCCACGGCATCACCGGGTACAAGAACGCCTACCCCAGTTACCGGGTGCCCAAGATCGGTGGGCAGACCCAGCAGTACCTCAGCCAGGCGCTGAGCGAGTACCGCACGGGCAAGCGCCGGCATCCGACGATGCAGGCGCAGTCCATGAGTTTCAGCGAACAGGAGATCGCCGATCTCGCTGTTTACCTGTCCACCGTCAAATAAGCGCGCTCATGACGAAAGCCACGCGATTCAAGCGTTACGCCATCGCCCTGTCCGTTACCCTGCTGCTGGCTGCCTGTTCGCAGTCGCAGGTGGAAAACAGCGCAGATTCCGCCGCCGACCCGGGCCACGCCAGTGGTGAGCACGGGTCAGGTTCTTCTGCCGGCCTGCCGGCGGGCCGCATCGGCCACGGTGAGGGGCTTGCCCAGCGCCGCAGCAAGGCGACCAACCAGAGCTGCATCGACTGCCACGGCGCCGACGGCAACAACCCGATCGACCCGACCTACCCGAAGCTGGGGGGACAGTACGGCGATTACCTCGCCCATGCGTTGCAGGCCTACCGTGCCGGCGACCGCCAGCATGCGTTGATGACGCCGCAGGCAGCGGAGCTGACCGATCAGGATATTGCCGACCTGGCGGCGTTCTTCGGCTCGCGGCCGAGCCAGTTGCGGGATCTGCACGGGTTGAAGTGACCGGTGCGGGCGATGCGTGATTACACGCATCGCTGCCAGGCAGAGCCCGGCACTACGGCGTAGAGCCGGGCTCTGCCCGGCTGTTCCTCAATTGTCGAGCTCTTCCCAACGCTTGTAGGCGGCGTCCAGCTCCGCCTGCACCTTGCCCAGCTGCTGGGTGTGCGCGGCCATGTCCGGTGCGCTGCGCTGGTAGAACGCCGGATCGTTCATCGCGGCGGTCAGGCCTTCGACGTCCTTTTCCAGGGTCTCGATCTTCTGCGGCAGCTGTTCCAGCTCGCGCTGGTCCTTGAAGCTGAGCTTGCGCCTGGCCGTCGGCGCCGGTGCGGCAGCCGCCGCGACCGGGGCCGCAGCCGGCTTCGCCGCTGCAACCGGCGCGGCCGCGGCTTCCACGCGCGCCGCATGGCGCTGCCAGTCGCTGTAGCCCCCCACGTACTCGCCGACCACGCCGTTGCCTTCCATCACCATGGTGGAGGTCACCACGTTGTCCAGGAAGTCACGGTCGTGGCTGACCAGCAGCAGCGTGCCGGTGTAATCGCCGAGCAGCTCTTCGAGCAGTTCCAGCGTTTCCACGTCGAGGTCGTTGGTCGGTTCGTCCATCACCAGCAGGTTGGACGGCTGCGCGAACAGCTTGGCCAGCAGCAGGCGGTTGCGCTCGCCACCGGACAGGCGGGTGATCGGTGCGCGCGCCCGCTCGGGGGTGAACAGGAAGTCCTGCAGGTAGGCATGCACGTGTTTGCGCTTGCCGTTGACCTCTAGGAAATCGCGGCCTTCGGCCACGTTCTCGATCGCGGTCCAGTCTTCGCGCAGCACCGAACGGTACTGGTCGAAATACGCTATCTGCAGGTTGGTGCCGGCGCGCACTTCGCCGCTGTCCGGTGCGAGGTCGCCCAGCAGCAGCTTGAGCAGGGTGGTCTTGCCGCTGCCGTTGGGGCCGATCAGGCCGATCCGGTCGCCGCGCAGGATGGTGGTGCTGAAGTCCTTGACCATCACCCGGTCGCCGAACGCGAAGGAGATGTCCTTGACGTCGATCACCTTCTTGCCGGAGTTCTCCGCCTGGGAGGCCTCCATGCGCACGTTGCCACCGAGCTCGCGACGCTGCGACCGTTCGGTGCGCATGGCCTTGAGGCGGCGCACGCGGCCCTCGTCACGGGTGCGGCGGGCCTTGATGCCCTGGCGGATCCAGACTTCTTCCTGGGCCAGCAGTTTGTCGAAGCGCGCGTTCTCCTGCGCCTGCGCGTTCAGTCGCTCTTCGCGGCGACGCTCGTAGTTGGCCCAGTCGCCCGGCCAGCTGGTGACCTGGCCGCGGTCGATCTCGACGATGCGGGTGGCCAGCGCACGCAGGAAGCGGCGGTCATGGGTGACGAACACCACGCTGCCGTTCCAGTTCTTGAGGAACATTTCCAGCCAGTCGATGGCTTCGATGTCCAGGTGGTTGGTCGGTTCGTCCAGCAGCAGCAGGTCCGGCGCCGACACCAGCGCGCGCCCGAGCAGCACACGGCGCTTCATGCCGCCGGACAGGCGTGCGAACTCGGCATCGCCGTCGAGGTCGAGCTTGGTCAGGGTTTCGCTGACGCGCTGGTCCAGGCCCCAGCCGTTGGCGGCGTCGATCCTGGCCTGCACGGCCGCCAGGGCATCGCCGTCGAACTCCTCGGCCACGCTGAGATGGTGGAACTCGGCCAGCCACTGGCCCAGCTCGCCGAGGCCGTCGGCGACCACGTCGAACACGCTGCCGGCCGCGCCGTGCGGCACTTCCTGCTCGAGCCGGGTGATGCGAACCCCCTGCTGCACGCGCACTTCTCCGTCGTCGGGCTTGTGGTCGCCGGACAGCAGCTTGAGCAGGGTGGACTTGCCGGCGCCGTTGCGGCCGATCAGGGCGATGCGTTCGCCCGGTTCGATCGACAGTTCGGCTTTTTCCAGCAGCAGCGGGCCGCCGACGCTGAAGTCGACGTTTTGCAGAGTAATCAGAGGCATCCCGCCATTGTACGGGCTGGCGGGGCGCGCCGTCGCTCGCGGCAGCCCGAACGGGTAGAATGTGGCATGAACGAATTCTCCGAACTGCCCCTGTCGGCCTCGCTGGCGGCGGGCATCGACGCGCTGGGCTATACCCAGATGACTCCCGTGCAGGCGCAGGCGCTGCCGGCGATCCTGGCGCGCCGCGACCTGATCGCACAGGCCCCCACCGGCAGCGGCAAGACCGCGGCGTTCGGGCTGGGCCTGCTGCAGGCGCTGGACCCGGCGGTGATCCGCGCGCAGGCGCTGGTGCTGTGCCCCACCCGCGAACTGGCCGACCAGGTCGGCAAGCAGATCCGCAAGCTGGCCACCGGCATCCCCAACCTGAAGCTGGTGGTGCTCACCGGCGGCATGCCGCTGGGCCCGCAGCTGGCCTCGCTGGAAGCGCATGACCCGCACGTGGTGGTCGGCACCCCGGGCCGGATCCAGGAACTGGGCCGCAAGCGCGCCCTGAAGCTGGGCGGGGTGACCACGCTGGTGCTGGACGAAGCCGACCGCATGCTCGACATGGGCTTCGAAGAGCCGATCCGCGAGATCGCCGGGCGTACCAGCAAGGACCGGCAGACGCTGCTGTTCTCGGCGACCTACCCCGACGAGATCCGCGAGATCGCGCGGGTGCTGCTGCGCGACCCGGTCGAAGTGACCGTGGAAGGCGCCGACCACGCCCCGGCGATCCGCCACCTGTTCTGCGAGGTCGACCTGGCCAGCAAGCAGAAGGCGCTGGCCGGCCTGCTGCTGAAGTACACCCCCGAATCGACCGTGGTGTTCTGCAACACCCGCCGCGATGTGGACGACGTGGCGGTGTCGCTGCAGGAATTCGGTTTCTCGGCGCTGCCGCTGCACGGTGAAATGGAACAGCGCGACCGCGACGAAGTGCTGGTGCGCTTCGCAAACCGCAGCTGCAACGTGCTCGTCGCCAGTGACGTGGCCGCGCGCGGGCTGGACGTGCAGGACCTGGCGGCGGTGATCAATTACGAGCTGCCCACGGACATCGAAACCTATGAACACCGCGTCGGGCGGACCGGCCGCGCCGGTGCCACCGGGCTGGCGATCAGCCTGGTGACCGGGCGCGAGCGCAACCGCGCCGAGGCGCTGGAAGCGGCGCAGGGCAAGCCGCTGGACTGGCAGAAGACGCCACTGGCGACCGCGCGCCCGTCGGTGCTGCCGCAGGCCGCCATGGCCACCCTGCGCATCGACGGCGGCAAGACCGACAAGCTGCGCCCGGGCGACATCCTCGGCGCGCTGACCGGCGAGGCCGGATTGTCGGCCAAGGTGATCGGCAAGATCGACATCTACGCCACGCGTTCGTACGTGGCGATCGCGCGCGAGCATGTGGGCAAGGCGATCGCGCGGCTGGAAGCCGGCAAGATCAAGGGCAGGCGTTTCCGCGTGCGGAAGATGTAATCGCGCGGGTCTGGCACCGTGAGGGACACGCATGGCGTGTCTCTACGCGGGTGCAGACCGGTGGCGGCAACGATCGGCCGTAGCGACACGCCATGCGTGTCCCAAGCGGTCTCAATAAACCAGATTGGCCACCAGCGGCACGTCGCTGTTCCAGCGCTCGCGCCCACCCAGCCCGGCCAGTTCAACCAGCACCGCCGCGCCCACCACCTCGACCTGCAGCTGCCGCGCCAGCGACAGCGCCGCCAGCAGCGTACCGCCGGTGGCCAGAACGTCGTCCACCACCAGCACGCGCGCACCCGGCGGCAACGCGTCGGCATGCACTTCGATGCTGTCGGTGCGGTATTCCAGGGTGTAATCCTGCTTCAACGTGCGCCCCGGCAGCTTGCCCGGCTTGCGCACCGGCACGAAACCCACGCCGAGCACCTGCGCCATCGCCGCGCCCAGGATGAACCCGCGCGATTCGATGCCCATCACCGCATCCAGGGACGCATCGCGCCACGGCGCGACCATCGCGTCCACCGCGGCCGCGAAGTCCGGGCCGTTGGCCAGCAGCGGCATGATGTCCTTGAACAGGATGCCCGGCTTGGGGAAATCGGCGACGTCGCGCAGGCGGCCGGCCCAGGCCGGAACGGGGGCGGAAGAATCGGTCATGGTCACGCAACCACAGAGGGTGGCATAGGGTAACCCCTCAGGAACTGCAGGACAGCATCGAGCAGCCGGCCTTGTTCCGGGCCCATTCCGGACGCTTGGCGGCGTAATGCGCGCGGCCCGGCTGTTCGTCATAGGGATGCCGCAGCACCTCCTGCAGGGCATGCACGCCACCCAGGTCGCCCTGCTCCGCCCGTTCGATCGCCTCCTGCGCCAGCCAGTTGCGCAGCACGTACAGCGGATTGGCCGCGCGCATGCGCTGCTGCCGCTGCGCGGGATCCAGCCCATCGGCCTGCAGCCGCAGCGCGTAGGCCTGCAGCCACGCCTGCAGCGCCGGCAGCACGGCGGCGCGACGTTCCGGGCTGTAGAACGCGTCGTCCAGCACGGCCACGTCCGGCGCCAGCGGATCGAACGCGATCAGGCCGCGGAATGCCAGGGTCATGTCCATCTCGCCCTCGTGCAGCAGCTGCAGCCAGTCGGCCATCAAGCCGAGGTCGGCATCGCCGCACGCCGCCAGGCCGAGCTTGGCCGCAGTGTCGTCGCGCTCGCACTGCGCGTGCACGGCCTGGAACCGGGCCAGGCCGGCGTGCAGCGGCGCCACGTCCTCGAACAGCGGCGCCAGCGCCTGTGCCAGCCGGGTCAGGTTCCAGTACGCCACCTGCGGCTGGGTGCCGAAGCGATAACGACGGCCCTGCGCGTCGGTCGTGTTCGGGGTCCAGTCCGGGTCGTAGTCGTCCACCCAGCCGTACGGGCCATAGTCGATGGTCAGGCCGAGGATGGACAGGTTGTCGGTGTTCATCACGCCATGCACGAAGCCGACCCGCATCCAGTGCGCGACCAGCACGGCGGTGCGCTCGCAGACCTGCGCAAACCACGCGCCGTAACGGTCCGCGCCGGCCTCGGCCAGTTCGGGGAAATCGCGCGCGATGCAGGCATCGGCCAGGTGCCGCAGCAGGGCCACGTCGCCGCGCGAGGCCGGCAGCTCGAAACTGCCGAAGCGCAGGAATGAGGGGGCCACCCGGCACACCACCGCGCCGGGTTCCGCCTCGGGGTGACCGTCATAGAACATGTCGCGCACTACCGGGTCGCCGGTCTCCACCAGGCTGAGCGCGCGGGTGGTGGGCACGCCCAGGTGATGCATGGCTTCGCTGCACAGGAATTCGCGGATCGACGAGCGCAGCACCGCACGGCCATCGGCGCCGCGCGAATACGGGGTGCGCCCCGCCCCTTTCAGCTGCAGCTCCCAGTAGCGTCCGTCCGGCGCCACCAGCTGCCCCAGCGAGATCGCGCGGCCGTCGCCGAGCTGGCCGGCCCAGTGCCCGAACTGGTGCCCACCGTAGTTGGCGGCCCACGGCTGCATGCCTTCGTACAGCGCATTGCCGCCGAACACGCGGGGGAAATCGGCACTGTCCAGCAGGTCCTGGCCCAGGCCCAGCTGGGTGGCCAGCTCGGGGGAGTACGCCAGCAGCCGCGGCGCCGCCACTGGCGTCGGCATCACCGACGACCACAGCGCGCCGCGCACCTCGCGCACGCGCGGGCCGGTTTCGTCGTCGCCGGGCTGGTCGCGGAGGAAACGGTTGTCGAAGCGCAACGGTTCAGTGCTCATCACGACAAGGTGGGGGCGTCGGGATGCCCCCACAAGCTCAGGCCGCGCCAGCGCCCAGGTTCAACGGGCCGCCCCGCTCCACCGCCCGCTGATATGCCGGCCGCTGTTCGATGCGCTGCAGGAAGCCCTTCAGCCTCGGGTAGGCCTCCATGCTGCCGGCGCGCGACGCGGCGGCCTGGATCGGGAAGCTCATCTGGATGTCGGCGGCGGTGAAGCGCTCGCCGGCGAACCAGGGCGCGGCAGTCAGTTCGCGCTCCATCCAGTCCAGGTGGAGCTTCAGCTGCGGGCCCACGAAGGTCTTCATCACCTTGTCGGCAATGCCACGGGCAATGGGCCTGGCGAAGAACGGCATCGGCGCCTTGCGCACCCGCGCGAACACCAGGCTCATCAACAGCGGCGGCATCGCCGAGCCTTCGGCGTAGTGCATCCAGTAGCGGTAGCGCACGCGCTCGGGCGCCTGTGCGGGCAGCAGTTCCGGCGACAGCTGGCGGCCGCTGTCATAGCGGTCGGCCAGGTACTCCAGGATCGCACCGGATTCGGCCAGCACCAGCGCGTCGTCCTGCAGTACCGGCGATTTGCCGAGCGGGTGGATGTCGCGCAGGGACTGCGGGGCCAGCCAGGTCTTCGCATCGCGCTGGTAGTTGACCAGCTGGTACGGCAGGTTCAGTTCTTCAAGCATCCACAGCACGCGCTGCGAGCGCGAGTGGTCCAGATGGTGCACCTTGATCATCGGCAGGTCCGCGAAGGCAAATCGACATGCTACCCGTCGGCGCGTCTGCACCGCGCAATAAAAAACGCCGGAAGCTTTCGCTTCCGGCGTTCCTGGCAACCTTACGGTTGCAGGGGCAATTAAGCCGCCTGCACCTGGTCAGCCTGCATGCCCTTCTGGCCCTGCACGGCGACGAAGGTGACCTTCTGGCCTTCCTGCAGCGACTTGAAGCCGGTGCCCTGGATGGCGCGGAAGTGGACGAAGAGGTCCGGGCCGCTTTCCGGGGTGATGAAGCCGAAGCCCTTGGCATCGTTGAACCACTTGACGGTGCCGCTCTGACGATCAGACATGTTACTAACTCCTGAAACATAAGTTGAAATAATCGCGGCCGCCGGATTTCCGGAGCCGAGACTGAGTTGCAGGCGTTGGTAAAGCGGATCGATGAGCGGATCGTGAGATCAACTGCACCAGGCCACGATTCACGGTGACCCTAGCAAACACAGTGTGGGGGACGATACGCGCCTTTTACCGAAAAAGCGATAGCTGGGTGATTCAGCCATCTCCCCCCGTCCCGCCTGACAGGACAAGGGGTAGGCGCATCCTACACGAATTGGAGTGCCCTATTCATGTATTTCCAGGCTTAATTTGAGCCAAACGCGAGGCCTCTGATGCCTACGGATGGGTAGACGAGAAGCCGATAGGAGGGGTAGAGCCGCGCCTCTAGACCGGCGGGCGCCGTTCTGACGAACGCGTCGCCACGCGCCATTCACCCACCGCATCACCTCGGGACATCGCCAAGCGTCAGGCCGCTGGTAAACCGCCTCCGCTCCCCGGTCAGCGGGTCCTCGAACGCCAGCTCCCTCGCCAGCAGCTGCAGAGGCGCGGCGGTTGGCGCCCCGTCCAGCTCCGGATACAGGTCGTCGCCGAAGATCGGCGCGCCCAGCGCTGCCATGTGTACCCGCAGCTGGTGCTTGCGGCCGGTTTCCGGGTGCAGCCGATAGCGCCAGACCGGGCCATCCGCGTCAATTACGTCGATCCGGGTGCGCGCATTGGGCTCGCCTGCCGCCTCCGCCATCCGGAAGAACGGGTCGCCCGGCACCAGCCGGCTGTGGCGCTCCAGTGGGAACGCCACCCCGGGCAGGGCCTGCGCCAAGGCCTCATAGGTCTTTTCGATGCGCCGCTCACGAAACAGCCGCTGATAGGCGTCGCGCGTCCCCACGTGGGTGGAGAACAGCACCAGCCCGGCGGTCAGCCGGTCGAGCCGGTGCAGCGGCACCAGCGCCGGGTTGCCGGTGCGTGCCACCAGCCGCGCCAGCAGGGTCTGCCGGACGTAGCCACCGGCCGGCGTGACCGGCAGGAAATGCGGCTTGTCGGCGACCAGCAGGTGCGCGTCGACGTGCAGGATCGCTTCTTGGGCCGGGATCACCGGTTCGTCGGCGACCTCGCGGAAATACTGGATCTCCAGCCCGACCTGCCAGGGCTGGTCGGGGGACAGCGCCCTGCCCTGCGCGTCGCGGACCCGGCCCCGCGCGAAACGGTCCTGCCACTGGGCGCGGTCGATGCGCGGGAAGCGCTCGCACAGTCCGTCCAGCAGGCAGCGCCAGGCGCCGGGCGGCAGCTGCAGGCGGCTCGGCCGTTCGGTCGTATGAAGGGAATCGGGCGCAGTCATGGCCCACCCATTATCATGGCGCTCTTTGTTCACGGTACCCCCATGGCCCTCACCGCCACCATCCGCAAGGCCGAACTGCAGATCAGCGACATGGATCGCGGCTACTACGCCAGCCATAACCTGACCCTGGCCCAGCACCCTTCCGAGACCGATGACCGGTTGATGGTGCGCCTGCTGGCCTTCGCGCTGAACGCCGAGGACCGGCTGGAGTTCGGCCGCGGGCTGAGCGTGGACGACGAACCGGACCTGTGGAAGCAGGACTACACCGGCGCCATCGAGCGCTGGATCGACCTGGGCCAGCCCGACGAGTCGCGCCTGCGCAAAGCGGCGGGCCGTGCCGGCGCGGTGCAGCTGATCACCTACGGCGGCCGCGCGGCCGACATCTGGTGGGAGCGCAACGCTTCGGCGCTGAACAAGCTCAAGACCCTGGAAGTGCTGGACCTGCCCGGCGAGTTCGTCGAGCAGTGGGGCGCGCAGATCGAGCGCAGCATGCGCTGGACGGTGATCATCCAGGACGGCGAGGTGCAGCTGATGTCCGACAAGGCCGAGCTGAGCGTCATTCCCACCTGGCGCAAGCCCGCTCCGCAGGCATGAGCAACGCGGCATGAGCACCACCCGCTGCGATGTCCTGGTGATCGGCGCCGGCGCTGCCGGCCTGATGTGCGCGCTCACCGCCGGCCGGCGCGGGCGCATGGTGCAGGTGATCGACCATGCCAACAAGGTCGGCAAGAAGATCCTGATGTCCGGCGGCGGCCGCTGCAATTTCACCAACACCGGCACCACCCCGGCCAACTTCCTGTCGGCCAACCCGCATTTCTGCAAGTCGGCGCTGGCCCGCTATACGCCGTGGAACTTCATCGAGATGGTGGAGCGGCACGGCATCGCGTACCACGAGAAGGAACTGGGCCAGCTGTTCTGCGACATTTCGTCGAAGCAGATCGTGCGCATGCTGATGGACGAGTGCACGGCCGCCGGCGCGCAGGTCCGCACCGACTGCACGGTGGAGAAGGTGGAACGCGGCAGCGACGGCTTCCATGTGCAGACCACGCAGGGGCGTTTCCACGCCGCCTCGCTGGTGGTCGCCACCGGCGGGCTGTCCATTCCCAGCCTGGGCGCCACCGGGTTCGGCTATGAGCTGGCCCGCCAGTTCGGCCACGCGGTGCTGCCGACCCGGGCCGGGCTGGTCCCGCTGACCCTGAGCGGCAAGCACCAGGAACGCTTCCACGAGCTCAGCGGGGTGGCGCTGCCGGTGGCGGCGCGCTGCAACGATGTCGAGTTCCGCAACTCGCTGCTGATCACCCATCGCGGCATCAGCGGGCCGGCGATCCTGCAGATCTCCTCGTTCTGGCAGCCCGCCGACGACCTGCGCCTGGACCTGCTGCCCGGCCAGGACGCCGAGGAGTGGCTGCGCACGATGAAGCGCGAGCGCGGCGCGGCCGAGCTGCGCACGGTGCTGTCGGAGGTGCTGCCGCGCCGGCTGGCGCTGCGCCTGTGCGAACACTGGCTGCCGGACCGGCCGGTGCGCCAGATCGACGAGCGCGAGCTGCGCCAGGCGGCCGCCCTGCTGCAGGACTTCCCGCTGGTCGCCAGTGGGACCGAGGGCTACCGTACCGCGGAGGTCACGCTGGGGGGCGTGGACACGCGTAGGGTGTCGTCCAGTACGTTCGAGTCGCAGCTGGTTCCGGGCCTGCATTTCGTGGGTGAGGTGCTGGATGTGACCGGCTGGCTGGGCGGCTACAACTTCCAGTGGGCCTGGGCCAGCGGCCACGCCGCCGGCCAGGTCGTGTAGGCGCGCGCGCATTCCGTGACCGGCGCCCGCCGCCGGCATGGACGAAGCGGCACGCATCGTGTATCAAGTTTGCAGTCTGGGGAGTAGTGAATGCAGAACGCGAATGACATCACCGTCCGCCTGCTGATCGTGGATGACAGCGGCGAGAACGCCGAAACCATCGTCAGCCTGCTGCGCAACAGCGGCATCGCGGTGCGCCCGGCGCGCCCGCAGAACGCCGAGGAGCTGGCGCAGATCATCGGCAGCCAGCCGATCGACCTTGTCCTGGCGGCGCCGGCGCAGAGCATCCCGCTGCTGCAGGTGACCCAGCAGATCGCGGCCAGCGGCAAGGACATTCCGATGATCCTGCTGGCCGAGAGCATCAATGAGTCGGAATGGGTGGAAGCCAGTGCCAACGGCATCCGCGCGGTCGCCCTGCGCAACCGCCCGGAACACCTGCTGGCGGTGGTGCGCAATGAGTGGACCGACCTGCACGCGCGCCGCGGGCTGCGCCGGATCGAGGCGCAGATGCGCGAGACGGAGCGCCGCTGCGATGCGCTGATCGCGTCTTCGCGCGACCCCATCGCCTACGTCCACGAGGGCATGCACATCCGCGCCAACGAGGCCTACCTGGAGATGTTCGGGTACGAGGCGTTCGACGACGTGGAAGGCATTTCGCTGCTGGACATGGTTGCGCCGCAGCACGTGGAAGGCTTCAAGCAGCTGTTGAAGTCGCTCAGCAAGGGCGAGCCGCCGCCGCCGCAGTACCAGGTGGATGCGCGCAACCAGGACGGCGCGGTGTTTGCCGCGACGATGGAATTCACCCCGGCGACCTATGAGGGCGAGAGCTGCCTGCAGGTGGTGTTCCGCCGCCGGATGGAGTTCGACCCGGAACTGGCCCGCGAGGTGGAGGACCTGCGCCAGCGCGACCAGGTGACGGGGCTGCTCAACCGGCAGACCTTCATGCTGCACGTGGAAAACGCGGTGGCTCAGGCGGGCCGCAGCGAGGGCCGGTTCGGGCTGCTGCTGGTGGAGCCGGATCATTACGCGCGGCTGTTGCCGGACATCGGGCTGGATTCGGCCGATGCGCTGATCGCGGCGCTGGCGAAGGTGCTGGCGGATACGGTGGGCGACAGTGCGCAGCTGGCGCGCTACGGCGAGCACAGCCTGGCGGTGCTGACCGAGGGTGCGTTCGCGGACACCGAGGCGCTGGCGGACCGGATCCGGGAGGCATTCGCGGCGCAGGTGTTCAGCATCGGCGAGCGTTCGGCGACGGTGACGGTGAGCATTGGCGGCGTGCAGGTGGGCGAGAAGATCGCGAGCGTCGGGCAGGTGCTGGCGCGCGCGACGGAATGCCAGCAGGCGGCGTCGGAACTGGGCAACACGAGCCGGATCTTCGATCCGGCGGCGGTGGACCGGGTGGAGGAAGAGCGCATCCAGCGCTGGGTGGCGCGGATCAACGAGGCTTTGGCCGGCGACGGTTTCCAGCTGCACTACCAGCCGGTGCTGAACCTGGGTGGCGAGCCGCTGGAGCTGTACGAGGCGTATCTGCGCCTGGACAACAACGGGGAGCTGGTGAGCCCGGCGGCCTTCCTGGGCATTGCCGAGGAGCACGGGCTGCTGGCGGACATCAACCGCTGGGTGGTGGGGCATGCGATCAGCGTGCTGGGGCAGCGCGCACGCGCGGGCCATGCGACGCACATGATGGTGAAAATCACCCCGGAATCGTTCAACGACCCGCAGATGGTGGCGACGATCCGTCGGGAGCTGGAGGCACACGGGGTGCCGGGCGAGCGCCTGTGGCTGCACGCGCCGGAAGCGAAGGTGTTCACGCACCTGCGCAACGCGCAGCAGTTCCTGGCGGACGTGGCGCCGCTGGGCTGCCGGATCGGGTTGGAGCAGTTCGGTTCTGGGCTGGATTCGTTCCAGCTGCTGGCGCACTTCCAGCCGCAGTTCCTGAAGCTGGACCGCGACTTCACCAGCGATTTCGCGCGGACCCGCGAAAACGCAGACAAGATCAGCGAAATCACCACGCGCGCGCAGGAAGCGAACATCCGCACGATCGCGGAGTTCATCGCGGACGCGAACTCGATGAGCATGCTGTTCAGTGCCGGCGTCGATTACGTGCAGGGCGAGTTCGTCGGCCCGGCCGGCCCGGTGATGAACTTCGATTTCGGTTGATGCGATCCCTGGTTGCCCGCCATCCGTGGCGCCGGGCCCTGCCCGGCTGCTGTTGGATTCAGGCGAACAGCCCTCGGGTGCAAGGGTCCCCTGGCTTGGGCCGCCCGGTGCCGGTTTGCGGGGTCGCCGTGAACCCATCCATGGGGGCTAAGCGGTCGCCATCCATGGCGCCGATTCCCCCGCAAACCGACCCCGGTCGACCCTCTGACAGTTGGCCGGTGGCCACGGGAAACGCGGAAACCCAACGCGCAGTGACACGCCATGCGTGTACGCCGTTCCCAACCGCACACGACCCTGTATGGGGGCGGCCGCCGGGTAGCCCCCGGAGGGACGCTAGAAAACATGGATGTTTTCTAGCAGCCCCCATGGATGGGTTCACGGCGTGTCCCGGAGCGGGGCTGCCCGGCGGCCGCCCCTGCTCGAAGTAACGAGACGCTGCTCTTTGCAGCAGAAACGAAAATGCCGCCCAGAAGGACGGCATCTCGTTTCCGATCACAGGTTCAAATCAGGTCATATCGACCAGGTCGGGAATCGAAACATCCGTCGCCACATCCGCTTCGTAATCCACGCCTTCGACGCCGAACCCGAACAGCTTCAGGAAGTCGGCCTTGTAGCCGGCCAGGTCGCTGATCTCGTAAAGGTTCTCGTTGGTCACCTGCGGCCAAAGCGCGACGACTTCAGCCTGCACGTCCGGTGCCATTTCCTTGTAGTCCGCACGCAGGCGGCCCGCTTCGTCGACCAGCTCCACCGTGCGGCCGTCGGCCAGCAGCTGGTGGCGCAGGCGCTCCACCGCGGGGCCGCTGTCCTTGCCGCCGTAGACGATGTCGTACAGCGTATCCAGCTGCTCGATGCAGCCCTCGTGCGTACCGCGCTCCTTCATCACCTTGAACAGCAGCGACAGGTACAGCGGCATGGTCGGAATCGCCGAGCTGGCCTGCGTGACCACCGCCTTCAGCACCGACACGCGCGCGTCGCCGCCCAGCGGTGCCAGCTTGGCGCGGATGCCCTGCACCTTCTGGTCCAGGTCCTTCTTCGCCGCACCGATCGAACCGTTCCAGTAGATCGCCTGGGTGATTTCCTCGCCCACGTAGGTGAAGGCCGTGGTGGTCGCACCCTCGGCCAGCACACCGGCCTCCAGCAGCGCGTCGATCCACATCTGCCAGTCCTCGCCGCCCATCACCGCCACCGTGCCCGCGACTTCTTCCGGGGTGGCCGGCTCGATCGTGGTTTCGGTGATCACTTCCTTGTCGGTGTCCAGGCCGCGCAGGGTGATCGGCGCGCCGATCGGCTTCAGCGTCGAGCTGATCACCTCACCGGTCTTCGGGTGCTTGCGGCGCGGCGCGGCCAGGCTGTACACCACCTGGTCGACCTGGCCCAGGTCCTGCCGGATCAGCTCGATGACCTTGGCCTTCACCTCGTCCGAGAACGCATCGCCGTTCACGCTGCGCGCGTACAGGCCGGCCTCCGTGGCGTACTTCTGGAATGCCGCCGAGTTGTACCAGCCCGCCGTACCCGGCTTGGTTTCGGTACCCGGACGCTCGAAGAACACGCCGAGCGTCGCCGCGCCGCTGCCGAACGCGGCGGTGATGCGGGCCGCAAGGCCATAACCGGTGGACGCACCCAGCACCAGCACGCGCTTGGGACCGTTCTGGATCTTCGGCTGCGCCTTGATGTAATCGATCTGCTGCTTGACGGCTGCGTCGCAGCCGACCGGATGGGTGGTGACGCAGATGAAGCCGCGCACACGCGGTTTGATGACCATGGAAACCTCGGTAGAAACGGTGCAGCCACGGGAACGGCCGCACGCAACCCCGAAATCGTAGTGCGCACGGGCAGACAGCACAACCGACGCCCCGGTACGGTGGCAACGAAAAAGCCGCGCAGTGCGCGGCTTTTTCCTTTTGCCGGTGTCCGGCCAGCGGCCGGACCTACAGCGGGGTCGTGTCCGGCCAGCGGCCGGACCTGCAACTTACGGACGGCGTGCCAGGGCTTCGACGTCCTTGGCCTTCGGCAGCAGGTCCTGCTTGCTCACGCGCAGGAAGCCGATCGTCAGCATGGGCACCGCGACCAGGATCGAGGACAGCACCACGATCACCGCACCCACCATGTGGGTTTCGGCCAGGCCTTCCATCGATGCGCCGCCGTACATGTACAGCGCCAGGGCCGACAGGAAGAACATCACCGCGGTGATCACCGTACGCGACAGCGTCTGGTTGATCGAGCGGTTCAGCACTTCCAGCGGCTCCACGCGCAGGCTGCGGAAGTTTTCGCGGACGCGGTCGAACACCACGATGATGTCGTTGATCGCAAAGCCCATCACCGACAGCAGGCCGGCCAGCACGTTCAGGTCGAACTCGCGGCCCATCAGCGACACGTAGGCCAGCGTCACCAGCAGGTCGAACAGCGCCACGATGCTCGCGGTGACCGCGAACTTCCACTCGAAGCGGAAGCCGATGTAGATCAGGAAGCCGGCCAGCATGAAGATCGTCGCGTACAGGCCGTTCATGGCCAGGTCCTTGCCGATCTGCGGACCCACGAACTCATTGCGCAGGATCGTGGCCGGGTTCTCGCTGGTGGTGATCGCCTTGAGCACCGCCGCGCCGGTGGCCTTGTCCTCTGCACTGGCTGCGCCGGTGCCGGGGGCATGCTCGCCGTGCGGGGCCAGGCGGATCAGCACGTCGGTGTTGCCACCGAAGCTCTGTACCTGGGTGCCTTCGAAGCCGTTGGCTTCCAGGCGCGAGCGGACTTCTTCCACGTCCACCTGGCGATCGAAGCGCGCTTCGATCAGGGTGCCGCCGGTGAAGTCCAGTGCGAAGGTGAAGCCCTTGATGCCGATGATGGCAACCGAGGCCAGGAACACCGCGATGGTGACTGCCATGGCGACATGGCGCCACCGCATGAAGTCGATCGTGGTGTCGTTCGGGAGGATGTGCAGCGGAAACAGTTTCATTGTGCGAGTCGTCCCGTCAGATGGCCACGTTCTGGAGCTTCTTGCGACGACCGTAGATCAGCGTCGCCAGGGCGCGCGACACGGTGATCGCAGTGAACATCGAGGCGAAAATACCGATGATCATGGTCAGGGCGAAGCCCTTCAGCGGACCGGTACCGAACGCGAACAGGGCCACGCCCACGATCAGGCCGGTCAGGTTGGCGTCCAGGATGGTGCCACTGGCGCGCTCATAACCGGTCACGATCGCGGTCTTGCCCGGCACGCCGGCACGCAGCTCTTCACGGATACGCTCGTTGATCAGCACGTTGGCGTCGACCGACAGGCCCACCGACAACGCCAGGCCGGCGAAGCCCGGCAGGGTCATGGTGGCGCCGAACAGCGACATCACCGCAACCACGATCAGCAGGTTGAACAGCATCGCCGCCGAGGTGATCAGGCCGAACATGCGGTAGTACACGGTGAAGAACACCAGGGTGAACATGAAGGCGTAGATCACCGCGGTGATGCCGCGCTCGACGTTCTCGGCACCCAGGCTGGGGCCGACCACGCGCTCTTCCACGAAGTCCATCGGCGCGGCCAGCGAGCCCGACTTCAGCAGCTTGGCCAGTTCTTCGGATTCCTTCTTCTCCAGACCGGTGGTCTGGAAGTTCTTGCCGAACACGCCGTTGATGTTGGCCACCGAGATCACTTCCTCGTTGACCCGGAAGCTGCGCACTTCCTTGCCGTCGACCGTGGTCACGGTCGGCACGCGTTCGGTGTACACCACCGCCATCGGCTTGCCGACATTGGCGCTGGTGAAGTCGAACATGCGCTGGCCGCCGACGCTGTTGAGCGTCACGCTGACCGACGGGGTGCCGGTGGTGGCGTCGTTGACCGCCTGGGCAGCGACCATCTGGTCGCCGGTGACGATCACGCGCTTGTTCAGCAGGATCGGGGCACCCGTGTCACGGCGCGTGTAGACCTTGGCCTCCGGCGGAATGCGGCCGGTGTCGATGGCGTCCTGCGCGTTGCCGTCGACCACCGCACGGTATTCCAGGGTGGCGGTCGCACCGATCATGCGCTTGGCTTCGGCGGTGTCCTGCACGCCCGGGAGCTGCACGACCACGCGGTCGGCGCCCTGGCGCTGGATGATCGGCTCGGCCACGCCCAGCTGGTTGACGCGGTTGCGCAGGGTGTTGATGTTCTGCTCGATCGCACCGTTGGTGATCTGGCTCAGCTCGGTTTCCGGCACGGTCACGGTGATGCGCTTGCCCACCACGTCGTAGCCCAGGGTCGGCTGCGCCTTGGCCAGCGCCACGCGGGCGCGGTCCACGGCCGCGTCATCGGTGGACGGGCTCAGCGTGGCGACGATGGAGTTGTCCGGGCGACGCTCGACCGACTGGAACGGTACGCGCGACTCGCGCAGCGTGCCGCGCACGTCTTCGGCGTAGGCGTCCATGCGCTTGTCGATGGCCGCCTTCTGGTCGACCTGCAGCACGAAGTGCACGCCACCCTGCAGGTCCAGGCCCAGCACCATCGGGCGACCGCCCAGGCGCTGCAGCCAGTCCGGCACGGTCGAGGCCAGGTTCAGCGCCACCGTGTAGTTCTCACCCACGCTGTCGCGCAGCCGGGCGCTGGCCGCAGCCTGCGTCTGCAGGTCCGGCAGGCGCACGATCAGGCTCTCGCCTTCCTTGTCCGCACCGATGTTGGCGATGCCGGCGGCCTTCAGGTCGGCCAGCACGCGCTCGCGAAGGGCCTCGTCGACCTGCCCGCCCCGGTTGGCGGTGATCTGGACGGCGGGGTCCTTCTGGTAGATGTTGGGCAGAGCGTACAGCGCGCTGAGCGCCAGTACGATCAGGATGACGACGTATTTCCAGCGTGGAAATTCAAGCATTGCCAGGTTCCTGCGCGGCGCCATTCCCGGCGCCGCGGTTGTGCTTCGGAAAGGAGATGACTCAGTTGGCCGACTTCAGCGTGCCGGTCGGCAGCACGTTGCCCACGGCGCCCTTCTGCACGCGGATGTTGACGTTGTCGGCCACTTCGATGGTGACGAAGTTGTCGCCGATGCCCTTGACGGTGCCGGCGATGCCGCCGTTGGTCAGGACTTCGTCGCCGATCTTGATCTTTTCCAGCATCGCCTTGTGTTCCTTCTGGCGCTTCATCTGCGGGCGGATCATCAGGAAGTACATGATCGCGATCAGGATGATCGGGAACAGCAGCGTGGTCAGGCCCATGCCCTGCGGCTGGCCACCGGCGGCTTGGGCGTGGGCGGCGGGAATCAGGAAGGCGATCAGGTTCATGGTGTGTCCTTGGGTTGGGAGGCGCCCTTCCCCACATGGGGTCGGGTGTCGCCGCGAAACAGGGGTCAGCCGCGAAGTATGCCACGGCCCCGGGCGGGTTACAGCGGCGGCGTGGCCATGCCCCGGGCCGCATAGAAGGACTCGCGGAAGGCCCCGAAGGTTCCCGTCGCGATGGCCGCGCGCATGTCGGCCATCAGCTTCTCGTAATAGAAGAGGTTGTGGAGGGTGCCCAGCATCGGCGCCAGCATCTCGTTGCAGCGGTCCAGGTGGCGCAGGTAGGACCGGGTATAGCCGCTGGTGCAGGCATGGCAGCCGCAGCCCGGCTCGATGGTGTCCATGTCCCGCTCATAGCGGGCATTGCGGATCCGCACCGTGCCGGTGGAGGTGAAATAGTGGCCGTTGCGGGCGTTGCGGGTCGGCATCACGCAGTCGAACATGTCAACGCCGCGGGCGACCCCTTCGACCAGGTCTTCCGGCCGGCCCACGCCCATCAGGTAGCGCGGACGGTCGGCCGGCAGGATCGGGTGCATGTGGTCGAGCATGGCGTTGCGCTCGTGCTCCGGCTCGCCCACCGCCAGGCCACCGATGGCGTAGCCGTCGAAGCCGATCTGCTGCAGGCCCTCGGCCGAACGGGTGCGCAGGTCGTGGTGGACCCCGCCCTGGACGATGCCAAACAGCGCCGCGTCGTTGCCCAGTTCGTCGTGCGCGTTGCGGCTGCGCTGGGCCCAGCGCAGGCTGAGCTCCATCGAGGTGCGCGCCACCGGCTCGGTGGCCGGGTACGGGGTGCACTCGTCGAAGATCATGACCACGTCCGAATCGAGCACCTTCTGGATCTTCATGCTCTCTTCGGGGCCCAGGAACACCCGGGCGCCGTCGGTCGGCGAGGCGAAGGTCACGCCCTGCTCGGTGATCTTGCGGCGATGGGCCAGCGAAAACACCTGGAAACCGCCGGAATCGGTCAGGATCGGCCCGTTCCAGCGCGCGAAGCCGTGCAGGCCGCCGTGATCGGCGATCACGTCCAGGCCCGGGCGCAGGTACAGATGGAAGGTGTTGCCCAAGATGATCTCGGCGCCCAGCGCGCGGATCTGCTCCGGCAGGATGCCCTTGACCGAGCCATAGGTGCCCACCGGCATGAACGCCGGGGTTTCCACCGTCCCGCGCGGGAAGGTCAGGCGGCCGCGGCGGGCACGCCCGTCGGTGGTCTGGAGCTGGAACTGGAGTCGGGACATCGGGCGGAATCGGGGCAAATAATCCTCGATTATCGCCTAAAACCGCCGCGCCCGCTTTCAATCCCCCTGCGGGAACAACAACATGGCGTCGCCATAGCTGAAGAACCGGTACTTTTCCGCGATCGCCGCGCGGTAGGCCTCGAACACCCGCTCCTGCCCGGCGAAGGCCGAAATCATCATCAGCAGCGTGCTTTCGGGCAGGTGGAAGTTGGTGACCATGGCGTCCACGCTGCGGATCCGGTAGCCGGGCGTGATGAAGATCTGGGTTTCGCCGGCATACGGCAGCAGTTCGCCGTCGCGCATCGCGCTTTCCAGCGCGCGCACCACCGTGGTGCCCACGCCGATCACCCGGCCGCCGGCCGCACGGGTCTGGCGGACCTGCTGGACCAGCTCGGCGCCGACGTTGAGCCACTCGCGGTGCATGACGTGGTCCTTCAGGTCATCGGCACGCACCGGCTGGAAGGTGCCCGCGCCGACGTGCAGGGTGACGTGGCCGAAGCCAATGCCCTTTTCCTTCAGGGCCGCGAGCAGGGCTTCGTCGAAGTGCAGCCCGGCGGTCGGCGCGGCCACCGCACCCACTTCGCGGGCGAACACGGTCTGGTAGCGCTCGCGGTCATCCAGCCCCGGCTCGCGCTGGATGTACGGCGGCAGCGGCAGGCGGCCGGCGTGCAGCAGCCACTGCTCCAGCGACTCGGGCACATGGAACTGCAGCACGTAGAACTCGCCGTCGCGACCCAGCACCTCCGCTTCGCCGCCGGCGTCCAGCGCGATCCGGCTGCCCGGCTTGGGCGATTTGCTGGCCCCGACCTGGGCCCGCGCCTGCTGCCCGCCGAGCAGGCGCTCGATCAGGATCTCGACCCGGCCGCCGCTGGCCTTCTGCCCGAACAGGCGCGCCGGAATGACCCGGGTGTCGTTGAACACCAGCAGGTCGCCGGGCTGCAGCAGGTCAGGCAGGTCGCGCACCTGGCGATGGTCGAAGGCTGCAGGGGCCGGCGGCACCACCATCAGGCGGCTGGCCGAGCGCTCGGCGAGCGGGGCCTGGGCGATCAGTTCGGCGGGCAGGTCGTAATGGAAATCGGACTTCTTCAAGGGAGCGCACGGCAACGTGTAGGCAATGTCGCGCATTGTACGACTGGCTCCCGGTGGCAACGAGCGCGGCGGCGAACGTCGCGCAAAATGCTGCTATGCAACAGTTTTTGCCGGGGTTATCGCGCGAAAAAGCGCGTGCTAGCATCGAACCGGAAGTCTGATGCACGAGCCGCATTCCCCCAAGCGCGCGCCCCGGTCGCGCGTTTTGCATTTGCGCCGTGCCGCCAATCGTTTCAGGAGATCTGCAATGAGCTTCATCGAACGCCTCGCCCCCCTCCGCGCCCAGCCCGGCACCCGCCTCACCGCCGGCCTGGATGACGCCACCCTCGACCGCCTGGCCGCCGGCCACCCGCAGCTGCTGGCTGCCGTGGACGCCGCTGCGGCCGAATTCGAGCGGGTCCGCGACGACCTGGCCGAGCTGCTGGCGCTGGACGAACGCGCCCAGATCGATGCCATGCAGGACGGCTTCGTCAATTTCTATGCCGACGACGCAGTCACCCCCTACGTTGCCCTCGCCGCCCGTGGCCCCTGGGTGGTCACCCTCAAGGGTGCGGTGCTGTACGACGCCGGCGGCTACGGCATGCTCGGCTTCGGTCACACCCCGCAGGCGGTGCTGGACGCGATGGCCGCCCCGCAGGTGATGGCCAACGTGATGACCCCGAACCTGTCCCAGCACCGCTTCATCCAGGCGCTTCGCCGCGAGATCGGCCACCGCCGCGGCGGCTGCCCGTATGCACGGTTCATGTGCCTGAATTCCGGTTCCGAGGCGGTCGGCCTGGCCGCGCGCATCGCCGACGTGAACGCCAAGCTGCAGACCGATCCGGGCGCCCGCCATGCCGGTGCGAAGATCAAGCGCGTGGTGGTCAAGGGCAGCTTCCACGGTCGCACCGACCGTCCGGGCCTGTACTCCGATTCCAGCCGCAGGACCTACATGCAGCACCTGGCTAGCTACCGTGGCGAGGACAGCGTGATCGCCATCGCGCCGTACGACGAAGACGCGCTGAAGCGGGTATTTGCCGAGGCCGAACAGAACCACTGGTTCATCGAAGCGGTGTTCCTGGAGCCGGTGATGGGCGAAGGCGACCCGGGCCGCTCGGTGCCGCCGTCGTTCTACGCACTGGCCCGCGAGCTCACCCGCCAGCACGGCAGCCTGCTGCTGCTGGACTCGATCCAGGCCGGCCTGCGCGCGCATGGCGTGCTCTCGATCGTGGACTACCCCGGCTTCGAAGGGCTGGAGGTGCCGGACATGGAGACCTACTCCAAGGCGCTGAACGCCGCGCAGTTCCCGCTGTCGGTGCTGGCCGTGACCGAGCATGCCGCGCAGCTGTACCGCAAGGGCATCTACGGCAACACCATGACCTCCAACCCGCGTGCGCTGGACGTGGCCTGCGCCACCCTGGGCCTGCTTACCCCGGAGGTGCGCGAGAACATCCGCCAGCGCGGCGATGAAGCGGTGCGCAAGCTGGAACAGCTGCGCAGCGAGCTGGGCGGGCTGATCACCAAGGTCCAGGGCACCGGCCTGCTGTTCTCCTGCGAACTGGCCCCGCAGTTCAAGTGCTACGGCGCCAATTCCACCGAAGAGTGGCTGCGCAACCATGGCATCAACGTCATCCATGGCGGTGAGAACTCGCTGCGCTTCACCCCGCATTTCGGCATGGACAGCGAGGAGCTGGACCTGCTCGTGAACCTGGTGGGTCGCGCCCTGAAGGAAGGCCCGCGCCGGGAACAATCGCAGGCGGCGTAAACCCCACCATGCGATAATGGGTGGTTTCCAGCGGGAACCACCCATGAAGTCCATCTGCGTCTACTGCGGCTCCAACGCCGGCAGCAAGCCCATCTACACCGAACGCGCGATCGCGCTGGGCGACCGCATCGCCCGCGACGGCCTGCGCCTGGTCTATGGCGGCGGCAATGTCGGCCTGATGGGCACGGTGGCCAATGCGGTGCTGGCCGGCGGCGGCGAAGTGACCGGGGTCATCCCGCAGCAGCTGGCCGACTGGGAAGTGGCCCATCGCGGCCTGACCGAACTGGAAATCGTCGGCTCGATGCACGAACGCAAGTCGCGCATGTTCGACCTGTCCGACGCGTTCGTGGCCCTGCCCGGCGGGTTCGGCACCATGGAAGAGATCTTCGAGATGCTCACCTGGCGCCAGCTTGGGATCGGCAACAAGCCGTGCGCCTTCCTCGATGTGGACGGCTTCTACGCGCCCCTGATCGGCATGATCGACCGCATGGTCGAAGAGCGCTTCCTGCACCCGGACCAGCGCGCCGACCTGTGGTACGGCTCGGACATCGACGCGATGCTGGAATGGATGCGCGCGTATGAGCCGGCGCAGGCATCGAAGTGGATCGACGAGAAGCGGCGTACGGCGTTGCGTTGATCACGCGGTAACGAATGTCTCCATCGGCGCAGGGCGACCCAGCAGGTAGCCCTGCCCATAATCGCAGCCCAGCTGCAGCAGGGTCTCGCGCTGGGCGGCGTTTTCGATGCCCTCGCCCACCGTTTCGATGCCCAGCGTGCGCGCCAGCGACAGCACGCCCTGGACCAGCGCGTAGGTGCTCTGCAGGTCCTGGCCATGCAGCCCGGCGATGAAGCTCTGGTCGATCTTCAGCGTGGAGATCGGGAAGCGGTGCAGGTAGGACAGCGCCGAGAAGCCGGTACCGAAATCGTCCAGCTGCACCAGCACGCCGCGTTCGCGCAGTGCCTGCAGGATCCGCAGCGTGCGCGGGCCGTCGTCGAGCAGCGCCACTTCGGTGATTTCCAGGCGCAGCCGGCGTGGGTCGGCACCGGCTGCTTCGATCAGGCCGAACAGCCGTGAGCTGAAATCGGGCGAACGGAAATGCCGCGGCGACACGTTCACCGACAGATAGCCTTCGCCACCGCGCGCGAGCTGGCCGATGACTTCTTCATACAGCAGCCAGTCGACCTGTTCGATCAGGCCGCTCTCCTCGCCAAGGTCCAGGAACGCGCTCGGCAGCAGCAGGCCGCGGCGCTCATGCTGCCAGCGCAGCAGTGCCTCGTAGCCCACCACCTGGCCGTCGGTGAGGCGCACGATGGGCTGGTAGAACGGCATGAAATCGCGATTGTTGATGGCCCGGCGCAGGTCGGCTTCCAGGTCCAGGCTGCGCAGCGCTTCTTCGCGCATGGCTTCATCGAACACGGCCCAGCGGTCCTTGCCCTGCGCCTTGGCGCGGTACATCGCCGCGTCCGCGTCGCGCACCATTTCTTCGCCATTACGGTAGCGCGGGCTCCACATCGCGATGCCCAGGCTGCCGGACGGGAACAGCTCGCGCCCCTGCACCCACATCGATTCTTCCAGCGCCACCAGCATGCGCTGCGAGAACTCGCGGGCCGATTCCAGGCCCTGCTCGCATTCGAGCAGGATGGCGAACTCGTCACCGCCCAGGCGGGCCACCACGTCATCGCCGCCGACCATCGACACGATGCGCTTGGCCACCTCGACCAGCATCTGGTCGCCGGCGGCGTGGCCGATGCTGTCGTTGACCAGCTTGAAGCGGTCCAGGTCCAGGAACAGCACCGCAAACCGCAAGCCGTCGCGCGAACGCGCGCGCGCGATGGCATCCTCCAGGCGGTCGAGCAGGTGCGCGCGATTGGGCAGGCCGGTCAGCGCATCGTGCAGGGCCTGGTGGGTCAGCCGCTGTTCGGCGCGCAGGCGCTCGCCGATCTGGCCGAGCAGCTTGTCGTTCACTTCAGCCAGTTCGCGGGTGCGCTCATCGACGCGTATTTCCAGCTCGGCGTGCGCGTTGCGCAGGCGCTCCTGGTCGCGCTGCCGGGCCAGGCCGTTGCCGATGTTCTGCGCGACGAAGGTGAGCAGGCGCTGGTCGTGCGCGGTGAAACTGATCTCCGGCGAGTAGCTCTGCACCACGATCACGCCGACCACGTCGTCGTCGCTCAGCAGCGGCACGCCCAGCCAGCAGTGCGAGCGCGCACCGAATTCGTTGACGGTGCCCGAGGCGCGCAGCGCGTCGATATGCTCGCGCGAGGCCAGCAGCGGCTGCCGGTTGCGCACGATGTACTCGGTCAGGCCCATGCTGAACGGCCGCGGGGCACGGGCCGGGTTGTACTCGTCCACCGAGTAGACGAACTCCAGCCCTTCGCCGGATTCGTCGACCAGCGCGATGTAGAAATTACGCGCATCCAGCAGCGTGCCGACCACGCCATGCACCTGCACGTAGAACTGGGCCAGGCTTTCGGCGCTCATCGCCATTTCGGCGATGTTGAACAACGCCAGCTGCAGTTTCTCGGCGCGGCGGCGCTCGACCACCTCGTCCTGCAGGCTGTGGTTGGCGCGCTGCAGCTCCAGCGTGCGCCGCTCCACCTGGCGCTCCAGCTGCACCTGCGCCTGGCGCCGGTCCATCGCGGTCAGGATGTGCTGGGCCACATAGCCGAGCAGGGTGCGGTCGGCTTCGTTGTAGCGCACGCGCTGCTCGTAACTCTGCACCACGATGGCGCCGCAGACCCGGCCGTCGCGCAGCATCGGCACGCCCAGCCAATCCAGGCTCTCCGGCCCGCGGCTGGGGTCGTATTCGTCGTTCATCGCCGCCAGCAGTTCGTTGGACGGCCCGCTGAGCGGCTGTCCGTGGCGCAGCAGCGCGAAGGTCAGGCTGCGCGGCATTTCATGTTCTTCGTAGCTGCGGTCCGGGTCGGCCACGAAATCGTCGCGCTGGTCGGCGAAGTACAGGAAGCGGATCCGCCGGCGCACATCGTCGTACTCGACGATGTAGCAGTTCTGCGCGTACATCAGCGAATTGAGCACGCGGTGGAAGTGGCGCAGCATCTCGCTCATTTCCAGGTCGGCACCGGCCAGGTCGGCGATTTCGTACAACGCCTGCTGCAGCCGCTTGGAGTTCTCCAGCGAGCGGATCTGCTCGCGTTGCCGGGCCAGCGCCAGCGCGTCCTGCAGGCCGCTGCGGGCCACGCCCCACCAGGCGTCGGGCGGGCTTGCGCCATCTTCCAGCAGGACGTGGATGACCAGCTCGCCGCCCTGGTGCTGCCAGCGGTACACCGCCCCGCCCTGCGGGCAGACCGGCGGCGAGGCCAGCAGCGCCTCCAGCAGCGCGCGATCCGAACCGGCCCGCGGTGGATGCCGCAGGCAGCCTTCGCCCAGCGTGGCGTCGGACCAGCCCAGGGCGAGCTGGGCACCGGCCGGCAACAGCGCGCACAGCGTGCGCCCAAGCGCTGCCGATACCGCTGCGCTGCGGTCCTTCTGTCCCGAAGTCGTCACTGCCTGGCTGGACAACATGTTCATCTCTTTTGACGCCGGATACCCGGCGCCTCCCCTGTCCCCCGAGCATAACGCGCAAACCGGGGGTGAATGGAAGCCCTTCACCCCATTGCCCGCCTTCGGACGTTGATGACAGGGTGACCACCGCCATCGCCCCTGCCCCGCGCGGCTATGCGCAGCCCCCTCCAGCGCTTACTCTGTGCGCCGTGGATGCTGCTGCCCTGCCAACCGACGAGTCCCTGATGCTGGCCTGGGCCGGGGGCGACCTGCGTGCCTTCGAAAGCCTGTATGCGCGCCACCGCAACCGCCTGTACAGCTTCCTGCTGCGCCAGCTGCGCGATGCGGCGCTGGCCGACGAAATGTTCCAGGACGTGTGGCAGCGGGTGATCGCCGCCCGCGCCGGCTGGCAGCCGGAGGCGGCCTTCACCACCTGGCTGTTCCGGATTGCCCATAATCGGCTCAACGACCACTGGCGGGCGCTGAAGCACCGTCCTTCCGCGCCGGGCGACGCCGACGAGCGCGTGGCGCGCATGAGCGATACGCGCACGCCGGAAACCCAGCTGTCCGAATTCGAACAGCGCCGCCGCCTGCAGCTGGCCATGGAGCAGCTGCCCGATGACCAGCGCACCGTGCTGCAACTGCGGCTGGAACAGGAGCTGAGCCTGGAAGAGATCGCGCAGGTCACCGGCGTGGGCCGCGAAACCGTGAAATCGCGGCTGCGCTACGCGATGGATAAACTGCGCGCGGAGTTGAGCCCATGAACCGCCCCGATCCGCTGACGCCGGAAGAACGCGAACTGGCCCGCCTGCTGGGCCGGCCGGCGTCCAGTGCACCGCCGGCGGCGGTGGACGATGCGGTGCTGGCCGCTGCGCGTGCGGCGGTGCAACCCGTGGCTGCAACACCTGCTGCCGACCCGGCTTCGCCCCCTGCTGCGCCCGTGTCCACCCCCACGCCGCGCAGGCGTTCGCGCTTCCCGGCCGCACTCGGCCTGGCCGCCTCGCTGGTGTTCGCGGTGGGCATCGCCTGGCAGCTCAAGCCGGAGGGGCCACCGCCGGCCGCACCGGCCCCGATGGCGAGCGAAATGGCCACCGGGACGGCACTGCAGGCCGATGCCGCCGCAGGCGATGACACCGCACCGGCGGCGGTACAGGCCGAAGCGCCGGTTGCCGAGGTGGCCACCCAGGAGAAACCTGCCGCTGCGCCGCCTGCGCCGGCGCGGGCGTTGTCGGTGCCCAAGCCGGCACCGGTGCCAGCGCCACCGCCGATGCCCGCTGCGGCACCGATGGCCATGCCCGCTCCCCCGGCGCCCCCCGCGCCGATGGCGGCCCCGGTCCTGCAGGACGCGCAGGCCGAAGCAGCGCAGTCGGCCGAACTGGACCGCGTGGTCGTCACCGGCAGCCGCGCAGTCGATGCGCGGGAGCGCGCCAAGCTGGCCGCACCCGCCCCTGCACGCACGCAGGGTGCACCCGGCGTGATGCGCCGTGCCGAACCGGCACCGGCGCAGGCCTATGGCGCGTTGGCATCGCCCGATGCGCTCACCCTCGCGGTCGATGCCGACGCCGCGCTGCCACGCCGGCAGTGGATCAAGCGCATCCGCGAGCGCCGCGATGCGGGTGATGTGGATACGGCGCGTGCGAGCCTGGAGCGGTACATGCAGGCTTACCCGGAAGCGCGGATTCCAGGGGACCTGCGGGAATTGCTGGATTCGTGATACGTGCCGCGCAGAGCCCGGCACTACAATGACGCCGATGCCCGATACGCTCGCCACCACCGTCAGCCACAGCCTGGACATCAAACACAGCCGTTTCGTCGCGCACGCCGCGCCGATCGAGGCGGCCGCCGATGCGCTTGCTTTCCTGCAGCAGGTCGCCGTAGCCGACGCCACGCACAACTGCTGGGCCTACCGGCACGGCAATGAGTACCGCTCCAGCGACGACGGCGAACCGGCCGGCACCGCCGGGCGCCCGATCCTGGCGGCCATCGACGGCCAGGGCTTCGACCGCGTCATGGTGGTGGTGATCCGCTGGTACGGCGGCATCAAGCTCGGTGCCGGTGGGCTGGTGCGGGCCTATGGCGGCACTGCGGCCGAATGCCTGCGCACCGCGCCACGACTGCCGCTGGTGGCCTTGTCCGAACTGACCGTGCAGGCCGGGTTCGAAGACCTGGGCGCGCTGCATGCGGCGCTGGCACAGCACCTGGCCGACAAGCTGGACGAAACCTTCACCGCTTCCGGGGTGGAACTGCAGGTCCGGCTGCCCGCCGACCAGGTCGACCCGTTGAAAATCCGCCTTCGCGACGCCACCCGTGATCGTATCCGGGTGCACGCACGCACCGAACCAGGCCTTGCCCATGACTGACCCCGTTTCCCCGCCGGCCCCGACCCTGCGCCGCCTTGGCAGCCTGGGCACGCTGTGGCCGTTCGTGCGCCGCCATGGCGGGCTGTTCGCGGCCTGGCTGGTGGCGCTGGCGGTGTCCTCGGCGGCCACGCTGAGCCTGCCGCCGGCGGTGAAGCAGATGATCGACCATGGCTTCAACAGCGGCGGCCAGATCAACCGCGCCTTCGCACTGCTGTTCCTGGTTGCGGTGGTGCTGGCATTGGCTACGGCGGCGCGCTTCTTCTTTGTCTCGCTGCTCGGCGAAAAAGTGGTGGCCGACCTGCGCAGCCGCCTGTACGCGCACCTGATCGCACTCGGCGCCGGTTTCCACGACCGCAGCCGCAGCGGCGAACTGGTCTCGCGGCTGACCGCCGACAGCGAGCTGCTGCGCAGCGTGATCGGCTCGACCATGTCGGTGGCGCTGCGCAGCAGCGTCACGGTGGTGGGTAGCCTGGTGATGCTGTTCGTGACCAGCCCGCGCCTGGCCGCATGGTCGCTGGTCGGCATTCCACTGGCGGTGCTGCCGATCATCATCGGTGCACGCCGGCTGCGCGGCATCTCGCGCGCCAGCCAGGACCGCATCGCCGACGCCAACAGCCTGGCCGCAGAGACCCTCGGCGCGGTGCGCACGGTGCAGGCACATGCGCGTGAGCCGTACGAACGCAGCCGCTTCAATGCGGCGCTGGGCGAATCGATCCGCGCCGCGCGGCGCCGCATCGGTGCGCAGTCGCTGGTGACCGCCACCGCCATCGTGCTGGTGTTCGGCGCGATCGTCGGCGTGCTCTGGCTGGGCGCGCACGATGTCATCGACGGCCGCATGAGCGCCGGTACGCTGGGCCAGTTCGTGCTGTACGCGCTGATCGGCGGCGGCTCGGTCGGTGCGCTCGCTGAAGTGTGGAATGAACTGCAGCGCGCCTCCGGCGGCATGGGCCGGATCGCCGAACTGCTGCAGGAAGACATCGAGATCACCAGCCCGGCCGAGCCGCTGCCGCTGCCGCAGCCGCTGCGCGGCGAGATCCGCTTCCAGGACGTGGTCTTCCATTACCCGCAGCGACCCGACACCGCCGCGCTGGATCACTTCGACCTGCACGTGCGCCCGGGCGAAACCGTGGCGCTGGTCGGGCCGTCCGGCGCCGGCAAGAGCACGGTGCTGTCGATGCTGCTGCGTTTCCACGACCCCGCCGCCGGCAGCGTGCAGGTGGATGGCGTGGACGTGCGCCGGGTCGACCCGGCGCAGCTGCGCGCGCAGATGGCGCTGGTGCCGCAGCAGCCGACCCTGTTCGCCAGCAGTGCGCTGGACAACATCCGCTACGGTCGGCTGGAAGCCACCAATGAAGAGGTGCAGCGCGCGGCCGAAGCGGCCGAGGCCGAGGAATTCCTGGAGGCGCTGCCGGACGGCTACCTGAGCGAACTGGGCGAGCGCGGCGCGCGCCTGTCCGGCGGCCAGCAGCAGCGCATCGCCATTGCACGCGCACTGCTCAAGGACGCCCCTATCCTGCTGCTGGATGAAGCCACCAGCGCGCTGGACGCGCAGAGCGACCGCGCGGTGCAGCAGGCGCTGGAACGGCTGATGGCCGGGCGCACCACGCTGGTGATCGCACACCGGCTGGCGACGGTACTGAAGGCCGACCGCATCGTGGTGATGGACCACGGTCGCATCGTGGCCCAAGGTACTCACGCAGAGCTGCTGGCCGAGGGTGGCCTGTATGCTGAACTGGCGAAACTGCAGTTCATCGATTGATGACGCACCGCTAACACGCGCGGTCGCAAGGTGACACCTGTCCCATCAGACCGCTGCAGGAGGTGTTGCATGTCGTTCCGTCAGTTTCCCGCTACCGATGCGAACGGTGACGATTACGTCGTCATCGAATTCAAGGATGAGCTGGCCGCCACCGCAAACACCGCGGCCGACCCGCATGTGCGCTACGAGCTGGCCGACGGCCGGCACCTGGTCCGCGATGGCAGGACCTTCCGCACCAGTGGCGGCGAGCTCACCTTGACCACGTAATTGACGTGGTCAATTAATCGCCACCCATCTTGACAGCCTTGCGGTACGGGGGCTGCGCACGCTTATCCACATGCTTGTCCGCATTTCATCCACACCCCCTGTGGATGAATGCGGGAGCGCGTCAGCGCGGCAGGACCCGGCCGATCCCGCTGGCGTCGATCTCCACCGCCGCCCGCTGCATCGCCTGCAGGTCGCTGCCCGGCACGAAGCCCATGCGGAAATGCACTTCTCCGCCGGGCGTGCGCGAGGAATGGATCGAGGCCAGGCTCACGCCATGCCGTTCGAACACATGCAGCAGCTCGCGCAGCGACCCGGGACGGTCCTCCGGCAGGTGCACGCTGATCGCGTTGCGCTCGGTCAGGTCGGCCAGCAGGTAACCGACCCGTTCGAAGGTGTAATTGCCGTTGGCCAGCAGCGCGGCACCCTGGTGTTCGCGGTTGTCGGCCAGCAGTTGCTGGCGGAACGCAGCGCGCGCGGCGTCATCGCCCTGTTCCACCTGGCTGCGCAGCGTCTGCAGCTGCGCCAGCAGCCGGTCCAGCATCGGCGCCACGTGCGGATTGCCGAACTGGATGTCCTCATAGATGGCCGGATTCAACGACAGGATCCGCGCGATGATCGCGGTGTCCAGCTCGAACGAGGCCGAGCGGTACGGCATCAGGTCCTGCAGCGGGCCCAGCAGTGCGGCGTAGTCGCGCAGCACGCCGGCCTGGGCCAGGTGGGTCGCATGCACCATCGCCTGCACCAGCGCCATGACCTGGTCGTGGTGCTCGGGCGTGGCGAGCACGCATTCGGCTTCCAGTGCCGCGCACAGCTGCGCCAGCCACGGCTGCCATGCCGACAGCCGCGCTTCGCACACCACCATCACCCTGCCCTTCAGCGTCGGCGCCTTGGGTGGGGCGGTCATCGGGTGCAGGCCTGCCACCTCCGCCTGCGAGCGCAGCATCGCCGCGACCGGTTCGCTCTTGACCGAGGTGACGTCCAGCCACAGGCGACCCGCCTCACGGCCCGCCGAGCGATGCACGTACTCGGCGATCAGCGCCGGGGTGTGCCGGATCGGCGCGGAGAACACCAGGACCTGCGCGCGCTCCAGCAACACTTCGGGATCGTCAGACGCCGGATCGGCCGGGTCGTGGCCGATCACCTCCAGCCCCATGCGCTGCTCGAGGAAGGTGCGCAGCCAGCGCCCGTAGGCACCAGCGCTGCCAACGATGCCGACCACCGGACGCTGCATCAGGCGATCCGCTCGGCGGTGAAGCGGTGCGGCTGCGCCAGCGCCGCCGGTGCGGCGGCCAGCACGTCGAATTCTTCGTGGTCGTTGGCCAGGGTCGCTTCCAGCGCGGCGTGCACGCCGGAAATCGAGCGCGACAGGGCCTGTTCGAAGCGCTCGCCACGCAGCAGGAAGGCGACCAGCAGCGACATCAACACGTCGCCGGTGCCGGCCACGTCGACCGGAAGGTGCGGCGAGGACCAGCGCCAGACCGCGTCGCGGCTGACCGCCAGAGTGACCAGCTGACCCGGGTCGCCGCCCACGCTGTGCGCAATCACCCACTCCGGACCGCGCTGCAGCAGCGCGCGGGAGGCGGCGATGGCGTCGGCTTCGGCCAGGCTCGGCAGGCCGGTCAGGCGGCCCAGTTCGAACGCGTTGGGCGTGACCAGCCAGGCGTGCGGCAGCAGGCGTTCGGCGAAGATGGTTTCCAGCCCCGGTTCCACGTAGGGACCGGTATGGGTGTCGCCAATCACTGGGTCCAGGCAGTAGCGCAGCTGCGGCGAGGCGGGCAGCACGCGCTCGAGCCAGTCGGCGAACGCGGCACCGTTGCCGACGCTGCCGAAGTAGCCGGACACCAGCATCTTCGCGCGCGCCGGCAGGCCGCGTTCTTCCGCGCCCAGCAGCAGGTCTGCGAACCAGTCGGCCGGCAGCACGCGGCCGCGCGTGGTCGGATAGAACGGGGCATTGCTGAGCAGCGTGGTCGGCACTTCGGCCACGCGCACGCCGAGGGCGCGCAGCGGCGGCACGGCGGCGCTGTTGCCGGCGTGGCCGTACACAAGCTGCGATTGAACCGAGATGACGTCGACCGGCGACGGACCGTCCGGACGCTGGCGGCGACCGTGGACGAGGTGGCTTTCGAGGGATTCGTTCATCAGGGGATTTTAGCGCCGCAGACACGAAAACACCGGGACATGCCCGGTGTTTTTGTGTTGCAGGTGAAACGATCGGTTACGAGGTCATGCGGTCCCAGAAACCTTTCACGCCGTCCATGAAGGTGGCCGACTTCGGCGAATGCTTGCGCGCTTCCTCGCCGGTGAAGGTGGTTTCGAACTGCTCGAGCAGCTTGCGCTGTTCGCTGGTCAGGTTGACCGGGGTCTCGACCACCACGCGGCAGTACAGGTCGCCTTCGCTGCGGCTGCGCACCGAACGCACGCCCTTGCCGCGCAGGCGGAACAGCTTGCCGGTCTGGGTTTCGGCCGGGATGCGGATTTCCGCGTAACCGCCCAGGGTCGCCACGCGCACGGTGTCGCCGAGTGCGGCCTGCGAGATGCGGATCGGCACTTCGCAGTGCAGGTCGTCGCCATCGCGCTGGAAGATCGCGTGCTCGCGCACCCGCACTTCCACGTACAGGTCGCCCGGCGGCGTACCGGCCGGACCGGCCTCGCCTTCGCCGGCCAGGCGGATGCGGTCGCCGGTGTCGACGCCGGCAGGCACCTTCACCGACAACACCTTGTCTTCCTCCACGCGACCGTTGCCGTGGCAGGTCTTGCAGGGGTTCTGGATGATCTGGCCACGCCCGTTGCAGTTGTGGCAGGCCTGCTGCATGGCGAAGATGCCGCGCTGGATGCGCACCTGGCCACGGCCCTGGCACACGCTGCAGGTTTCGACCTTGCCATCGTCCGACCCGCTGCCATGGCAGTCGTCGCACTCGGACAGGGTCGGGATTTCGATGCGGCGCTCGATGCCGCGCACCGCTTCTTCCAGGTCCAGCTCCATCACGTAGCCGATGTCGGCGCCGCGACGGGCCTGGCGCGGACCACCACCGGCGCCACCGAAGATGTTGCCGAAGATGTCCCCGAAGATGTCGCCCATGTCCGGGCCGCCCGGACCACCACCGCCCATGCCGTGCTCGAACGCGGCGTGGCCGTGGGCGTCGTACATGCGGCGCTTGTTGGCATCGGACAGGGTTTCGTAGGCTTCCTTGCACTCCTTGAAGGAGGCTTCGGCCGCGCTGTCGCCCGGATTGCGGTCAGGGTGATACTTCATCGCACAACGGCGATAGGACTTCTTCAGTTCTTCTTCGGTCGCGGTGCGGGAAACACCCAGCACCTCGTAGTAATCGCGCTTGCTCATGGTTTGAATCGGGTTCCGGCAATCAGGCGTTCATGGATACGACAACGGGACGTTGCCTGCGCAACGTCCCGTCTTGGCGTCCGAATCAGGACTTCTTGTCGTCCTTGACTTCGGTGAACTCGGCGTCCACCACGTCGTCCTGCGCGCCGCCGTTGCCACCGGCACCGGCGTCGGCACCCGGGGCACCGCCCTGGTCACCGGCCGAAGCCGCCGCGAACAGCGCCTGGCCGGCTTCTTCCAGCGCCTTCGACTTGGCTTCGATCTGCGCCTTGTCGTCGCCCTTCATCGCGGTTTCCAGGTCGGCCAGGGCCGACTCGACCTTGCCGATGACATCGCCACCAACCTTGCTGCCGTGTTCGGTGATCGCGGTACGGGTACCGTGGATCAGCGCGTCAGCCTGGTTGCGGGCCTGGACCAGCTCGTGGAACTTCTTGTCTTCTTCGCGGTTGGCTTCCGCGTCGGCGACCATGCGTGCGATCTCGTCCTCGGACAGGCCCGAACCGGCCTTGATCTCGACCTTCTGTTCCTTGTTGGTCTTCTTGTCCTTGGCCGACACGTGCAGGATGCCGTTGGCGTCGATGTCGAAGGACACTTCCACCTGCGGCAGGCCGCGCGGGGCCGGCTCGATGCCGGAGAGGTCGAACTTGGCCAGCGACTTGTTGTAGCGGGCCTGTTCGCGCTCACCCTGCAGCACGTGCACGGTCACGGCCGACTGGTTGTCCTCGGCGGTGGAGAACACCTGCGAGGCCTTGGTCGGGATGGTGGTGTTCTTTTCGATGATCTTGGTGAACACGCCGCCCATGGTTTCGATGCCCAGCGACAGCGGGGTCACGTCCAGCAGCAGCACGTCCTTGACGTCGCCACCCAGCACGCCGCCCTGGATCGCAGCACCCAGTGCCACGGCTTCGTCCGGGTTGACGTCCTTGCGCGGTTCCTTGCCGAAGAACTCGGTGACCGCCTGCT
Source organism: Stenotrophomonas sp. VV52 (assembly GCF_002893095.1). Taxonomy (GTDB): domain Bacteria; phylum Pseudomonadota; class Gammaproteobacteria; order Xanthomonadales; family Xanthomonadaceae; genus Stenotrophomonas; species Stenotrophomonas aracearum. The sequence goes on from NZ_PKQQ01000003.1 coordinate 251,079, forward strand.
GCACCTTCGGCATGCGGGTCTGGCCGCCGACCAGGATCACTTCGCTGATGTCGCTCGACCGCAGGCCGGCATCGTTCAGCGCGATGCGGCACGGCTCGATCGACTTCTTGATCAGGTCTTCGACCAGCGCTTCCAGCTTGGCGCGGGTCAGCTTGATGTTCAGGTGCTTCGGACCGGAGGCATCGGCGGTGACGTACGGCAGGTTCACTTCGGTCTGCTGGCTGGTCGAGAGCTCGATCTTGGCGCGCTCGGCCGCGTCCTTCAGGCGCTGCAGGGCCAGCGGATCCTTGCGCAGGTCGATGCCCTGGTCCTTGTTGAACTCGTCCACCAGGTATTCGATGACGCGGTTGTCGAAGTCTTCGCCGCCCAGGAAGGTGTCGCCGTTGGTGGCCAGCACTTCGAACTGCTTCTCACCGTCGACGTTGGCGATTTCGATGATCGACACGTCGAAGGTGCCGCCGCCCAGGTCGTACACGACGATCTTGCGGTCCTTGCCGTCGCCCTTGTCCAGGCCATAGGCCAGGGCCGCGGCGGTCGGCTCGTTGATGATGCGCTTCACTTCCAGGCCCGCGATGCGGCCGGCGTCCTTGGTCGCCTGGCGCTGGCTGTCGTTGAAGTAGGCCGGCACGGTGATCACGGCCTCGGTGACGGTCTCACCCAGGTACGCTTCGGCGGTCTTCTTCATCTTCTCCAGCACGCGGGCGGAGATTTCCTGCGGGGCCATCTTCTTGGCGTCGCTGGTCTGCACCCAGGCGTCGCCGTTGTCGTGGGCCAGGATGCCGTAGGGCACGTGCGCGATGTCCTTCTGGACTTCAGCGTCGGTGAACTTGCGGCCGATCAGGCGCTTGACGGCGTAGAAGGTGTTCTTCGGGTTGGTCACGGCCTGGCGCTTGGCCGAGGCACCGACCAGCACTTCGCCGTCCTTGGTGTAGGCGACGATGGAAGGCGTGGTGCGGTCGCCTTCGGCATTTTCGATGACGCGGGCCTTGCCGCCGTCCATGATCGCCACGCACGAGTTGGTGGTGCCGAGGTCGATACCAATGATCTTGCCCATGGGGGAGACTCCTGAAATGTGGGAAACGTCCGGCTGCTGCCGGGTTATGAATGGGATGTGTGGGACGCAGTTGTCACTTTCAAGCCATCAATCGGACGCTGTGTCCGATTACGACCAAACACGTTCAGGTCAGTCGCGGGCGACCACGACCAAAGCCGGACGCAGCAGGCGGTCGTTGAGCAGATAGCCCTTCTGGAACACCTGGACCACGCTGCCCGGGGCGGCGCCGGGGGCGTCGACCTGGCTGATCGCCTGGTGGTGTTCGGGGTTGAACGGCTGGCCGGTCGGGTCGAGCAGGGTCAGGCCGTTGTCGGCGGCGGCCTTGAGCAGCTGCTTGTAGGTCAGCTCCAGGCCTTCGCGCAGCGGGCTCGGCTCGGCACCGGCGGCATTCAGCCCGGCGTCCAGGCTGTCGAACACGGGCAGCAGCTCGCCCAGCAGCTTTTCATTGGCGAAGCGGCGCGCCTGTTCGACGTCGCGGGCCACGCGCTTGCGCTGGTTGTCCAGGTCGGCGCGCTCACGCAGCGACTCGGACCGGAGCAGGGCCAGCTCGTTGTGCAGGCTGTCCAGCTGCTGCTGCAGGGAATCGCCCGGGGCGGCGTCGCCGGCCGGGGTCTGGGATGCGATATCAGGCTGATCTTGGTTCATTTCCGGATCCTTGGCGGTGACTCTCCGCCTCCACCCACCCCTATGTGGGCGGCCGGACCCGATTCAAGAGCCGAAGGCGCGTTTATCCGCGATCGCGGGACAATCCGGCCCCGCCCGGCGCATCCAGCGCGGCGCCCAGCACCTGGGCGGTGGCTTCCACCAGCGGGATCATGCGGTCGTAGGCCATCCGCTTCGGCCCGATCACCCCCAGCACCCCCAGCACCTGGCCGCCGGCCGAGTACGGCACGGTGACCAGCGAGATGTTCTCCAGCGGCATCACCCCGGTTTCCTCGCCGATGAAGATGCGCACGCCCGGGGCCTGGATGGTGCGCTCCAGCAGCTGCAGGATCTCGCGCTTGCTGGCGAACAGGTCGAACAGTTCGCGCAGCCGGTCCAGGTCGGACAGGTCCTGCACCCCCATCAGGCGGGTCTGCCCGGCCAGCACGATATCGTCGGCCGGCGGCGCCATCGCCTGCTCGGCCAGCTCCACGCTGTGCGCCAGCAGTTGTTCCATCTCCGAGCGCGCGTCGCGCAGCTCGACCAGCAGCCTTGAACGGATCTCGGACAGCGGCCGCCCGGCACAGTGGGCATTGAGGTAATTGGCGACCTGCTCCAGCTCGGCCGGCTCCCAGCTGCGCCGGGGTTCGATCACCCGGTTCTGCACCTCGTTGTCGGCGAAGACCAGGATCGCCAGCACCCGGCGCGCGTCCAGCGCCACGAAATCGATATGCCGGAACGCGAACTGTTCGCGCTTGGGCGCACCGACCACGCCGACGAAGTGGCTCATTGCCGAGAGCAGCTCCGAGGCGCTGCCCAGCAGGGCCTGGGTGCCCGCCCCGGTCGAGAGCTCGCTGCGCAGCCGGCTCAGCTCGCCCTCGCCGGGCGGCTGCATCTTGACCAGGCTGTCCACGAACACCCGGTAGCCGTGCGCGGTGGGCACGCGCCCGGCCGAGACGTGCGCCGAGCTGAGCAGGCCGAGGTCTTCCAGGTCGCCGAGGATGTTGCGGATGGTGGCCGGGCTCACGTCCAGCCCGGCCAGCCGCGCCAGGGTCTGCGACCCGACCGGCTCACCGTCCTGGATGTGGCGCGCGATCAGCGTCCGCAGCAGGTGGCGGGCGCGCGGGGCGAGATGGGGCGCGGACGGATGCATGGAATCAACCTGTGAGACGCGAGACTGGATAATGGCAGGCCATTGTCCGGCAAGGGATCGGGGAAATGCCGATTGGAGCTGCCCCTCGCCCATGCTAGCGTTGCGCGGCTCAAGAAACGAACACCATGCTCAGACATCTATCGATCAAGGATTTTGCCGTGGTCCGCGCCACCGAACTGGAGTTCGGCGCGGGCATGACCGTGGTTTCCGGCGAGACCGGCGCAGGCAAGTCGCTGATGGTCGACGCGCTGGGCTTCCTGTCCGGCCTGCGCGCCGACAGCGGCGTGGTCCGCCACGGCGCCGCCCGCGCCGAGCTGTCGGCCGAGTTCGCCCCCGGCGACGACGCCCCGGCCCGGCGCTGGCTGCGCGAGAACGAGCTGGACGACGACGAACAGTGCCAGCTGCGCCGGATCATCCGCGCCGACGGCGGTTCGCGCGCCTGGATCAACGGACGCCCGGTGACCCTGTCGCAGCTGAGCGAACTGGCCGGCATGCTGGTCGAGATCCACGGCCAGCACGAGCAGCAGGCGCTGCTGGCACGGCCGTCGCAGCTGGCCCTGCTGGACGCCTATGCGCGCAACGACGCCGAACGCGTCCAGGTGCGCCAGGCGGCCGCGCGCTGGCAGGCCCTGGTGGACGAGGCCGACGCGCTCTCGCGCCAGGGCGATGTCAGCGACCGCATCGGCTTCCTCGAACACCAGCTCGGCGAATTGCAGCGCGAAGACCTGGAACCGGCGTCGATCGCAGCGCTCGGCAGCAGCCACCGCCGCCAGGCCCACGCCGGGGCGCTGGTCAGCGCCTGCGACGTAGCCGCCGCACGCCTCAATGGCGACGATGACGTGTCGGTGCTGCAGCTGCTGCAGCAGACCCGGCACGACCTCGCACGCGTGGCCGAGCACGACGCCCGGCTTGGCGAGGTGGACGCGCTGCTGGACAGCGCGGTGATCCAGCTGCACGAAGCCCTGGCCCTGCTCGACCGCGTCCACGACGACCTGGACGCCGACCCCGAACAGTTCGAAGACATCGAACGCCGCCTGGGCCGCCTGCACGACCTGGCCCGCAAGCACCGCGTGCCGATGGAAGGGCTGGCCGAGCACCGCGACGCGATGGAAGCCGAGGTCGAACAGCTGCGCGGCGCCGATACCCGCCTGCAGGCCTTGGCCGGCGAGATCGACCGCGCCGCCGGGCAGTGGCAGGCCGTGGCCGCCACCCTCAGTGCCAGCCGCAGCACGGCGGCCAAGGCCTTGTCGGAGACCACCACCGCCCTGATCGGCGAGCTCGGCATGGGCGGCGGCCAGTTCCTGATCGAGATCGAACCGCACGCGGCGGCCAAGCCGGACCCGAACGGGGCCGAGCGGGTCGAATTCCTGGTCGCGGCCAATGCCGGGCAGCCCCCGCGCGCGTTGCGCAAGGTCGCCTCCGGCGGCGAGCTCTCGCGCATCTCGCTGGCGATCGAAGTGGCCGCGCTGGGCCTGGACGCGGTACCGACCATGGTCTTCGACGAAGTCGATTCCGGCATCGGCGGTGCGGTCGCCGACATCGTCGGCCAGAAACTGCGTGCGCTGGGCGAGAAGCGCCAGGTGCTGTGCGTCACCCACCTGCCCCAGGTCGCCTCCAAGGGCCACGCCCACTACCGGGTCAGCAAGGCCCCGGTGGAAGGCATGACCCAGAGCGCGGTGGAAAAGCTGGACGCCCGCGCCCGCGAAGAAGAACTCGCGCGCATGCTCGGCGGCGTAGAGGTCACCAAGGAAGCCCGCGCCGCCGCCCGCAAGCTCCTTCAGGCATAACCGGGCGCCCCGCCGCCGTAGAGTGGGGCCCTGCCCCGCTGCCTCACCCGCCCCGATGCCGAAAATGAAAAACCCCGGCGTGGCCGGGGTTTCACGATCATGCAGGTAACGAGCGGCTATTTGCGCTTTTTGCGCACGTAAAGCACCAGCGAGTGCTCTTCCAGCTCGTAGCCGTGGTCGGCGGCGATCTTGCGCTGCAGTTCTTCGATTTCGTGGCTTTCGAACTCGATGATCTTGCCCGAGTCCACGTCGACCATATGGTCGTGATGGCCGCCGCGGTCCAGTTCGTAAACGGCCTGGCCGCCTTCGAAATTGTGCTTCAGCACCAGGCCGGCGGCCTCGAACTGGGTCAGCACCCGGTACACCGTGGCCAGGCCGATCTCGTCGCCGTGCTCCAGCAGCTGGCGGTAGATGTCTTCGGCCGTCATGTGGTGCTGGTGCTTCTGGGCGTCGCGCTGCTCGAGCAGGGCAAGGATCCGCATACGCGGATGGGTCACCTTCAGGCCAACTTTGCGCAGGTCGTGGGTTTCCATAGGTCTCCGTTCATTGGCGATTTAGCGCCAGCTGCCTCGGATCGGGTCGCGGCGACACGTTCGGAGTGTATCATCGACTGGATTTCCCCAAACGCCATTCCCGATGCGCAATCTCCTGCTGGTCGCCGCCGTTGCCCTGTCCACCACGGGCTGCGGCATCATCTACAAGCAACCCATCTACCAGGGCAACCTGATCCGGGAGCAGTCCGTCGGTCAGCTGCAGGTGGGCCAGAGCAAGCAGCAGGTCAACGCCCTGCTCGGCACGCCCTCCATCGACGACCCGTTCCACGCCCAGCGCTGGGACTACACCGCCAGCCAGCGGCTGGACCGCCTGGGCCGGACCGAGACCAAGAATTTCGTGGTGTTCTTCGAGAACGACCAGGTGACCCGTTGGGAGGGTGATTTCTTCCCGAACAACGACGCCCAGCTGGCCCGCGACCAGGTGCGCCAGTTCGGCCGCAATCTGGCCAAGGACAAGAAGAAGCAGCGCGGCCGGTAATCGGGGTGGCCGAGCAGAGCTCGGCCCTACCGCGGCGATCACGGCGATTTATTGCCCGGGCGCGTTGCGAAGCGCTCGTCCTGGCGGTACGTCAGGGCTTTCGAGGCGCAGCCCGCCGCCGCCGATTGTCTTTGGGGTCTGCTACCAGCGGCCTCAGCAGCTCTACCCGGTCACCGTCACGAAGCACCTGGCCGGGTTTCGCCAGCACCCCATGCACGGCCACGGCCGGGCAATCCGCACTCCCCTCGATCCCGGCCGCCGCAACCGCCTCGGCCACCGTGGCGCCCTCGTCCAGCTCCAGCAGGCGTGATTCCACCCGCTCCGGCCAGGCCAGCACCACCTCCACCCGGATCACTGGTCAGTCCTGCGCGTCGGCAACACGGACGAAATCATTGACCATGCGGTCGGCCAGGCCCTGAAAGCCCAGCGCCAGCGCCGGCCCAAGCAGCCGCGAGTTCGGTTCGAACTCCAGGGTCAGGGTCACCTTGCAGGCATCCTCGGCCAGCGAGTGGAACTCCCAGCGGCCGTGCAGGCGCTTGAACGGTCCATCACGCAGCTGCATATCAATATGGTGCGGACGCTGCAGGGTGTTTTCGGTCATGAACCAGGTCGAAAACGACCCCAAGCCCAGATCCAGCCGCGCCACGACCCGGTCCGGCCCCGTTTCCAGGACCTGCGCGGCCGAGCACCAGCGGAAGCGGCGCGGGTAGGCGTCGATATCATTGACCAGGTCGAACATGCGGGCAGCCGAATGTTCGACCAGGGCACTACGTTTGATGGTTGGCATGCGAAGGCTTGGCTGGCGAATCGACCACGGAGGGCCTGAATCGGAGACAATAGATAAATGAGCAAGAACAGCGCCAAGGATAAAGCAAAGAACGCGACGGCCAACAAAACCATCGCGCTCAACAAGCGTGCCCGCCACGAATACTCGCTGGAGGACCGCTACGAGGCCGGCCTGGCCCTGCAGGGCTGGGAGGTCAAATCGATCCGCGCCGGGCGCGGCAACATCATCGACGCCTATGCCTATGTGAAGGACGGCGAGATCTTCCTGATCGGGGCCCAGATCACCCCGCTGATCCAGGCCTCCACCCACGTGGTCGCCAACGACCGCCGCGAGCGCAAGCTGCTGCTCCACCGCAGCGAGATCGACAAGCTGGTCGGCAAGGTCGAGCGGGACGGCTACACCATCGTGCCCACCGCGATGTACTGGAGCAAGAACAAGATCAAGCTGGAAGTGGCGCTGGCCAAGGGCAAGCAGACCCACGACAAGCGCGACGCCGAAAAGGACCGCGACTGGGCCCGCGAAAAGCAGCGCACCATGCGCCGCCACAACCGCGACGCCTGATTTCTTACTGTAGCGCCGGGCTCTGCCCGGCTGCTCTTTGCCCAACACCCCGGAGCGTCCCCGTGACCGAAGAAACCCCCCTGGAATCCGCCTCCACCGCGGACCCCACCGCCACGCTCCAGGCCGACGTCGCCGCCTACGAGACCATCTTCGGCGAGCTGGCCCGCGCCATGGACCCGGCTGCCCTGCTCAAGGTGCTGACCTACACCCTGCGCAACGCCAAGCGGGTCGCATCCGAAAACCAGAGCTACGACTCCCTTGAGCACCGCCGCCTGGTCGCCCGGATCGAGGCCCTGATGGCCCGGGCCGAACCGGCAGCCCGCAAGCAGGCCATGACCCAGCGCAACGCCGCCAACCACGAGCGCAAGGTGCGCGCCAAGCACCAGGCCGACAGCAAGCGCCAGCGTGAAGGCCGGTAATTACGACAGCCCCATGACGCTTCCGGGTGACTGTTCAGCTGAATTGGAGTAGGATCGATTCCGTCAAGTAATGTCTGGTCGCAGACGTCTTGCAGGTTCTGAAGAAACCGGGGGTGCATTGGTTTCGACGGAGGTTGTGAAGTTGCTTGGTGCATGCCGAGGGGGCAGCTTTCCTCGTAAATCCAGCGGCAATACTCTAGTTGCCAACGACGACAACTACGCTCTCGCCGCTTAAGGCGTAAGCCCCGAACCCACTTGTGCCCGTGCTCGTCGGTGTAGGGTCATTATCACGGAACCGGCTGTGACGGCTGCCTGTCAGTCACCGCTTAACTAAAACAGGCTGGTCCTGGGGTGCGCTTTGCACACCGTGCTGCCACGGGACGAGATCCAACGGTGAGCTAAGCATGTAGTACCGGGGATGGAGTGCCTTCGGACGGCGGTTCAATTCCGCCCACCTCCACCAACGCTGGGTCCCACGGGACCCACAGAAGCCGAGAAAGCCTTATAAAACGGGCCTCTCGGCTTTCTTTTTGTCCAATGCAGTCCGGGGGTATCCGTTGCAGCCCATGCGACTGTGGGGGTATATCTTGGGGTATCGCCTCCGCCCCAAAACCCGATACCCCCATGCCCCTGACCGACGTCGCTATTCGTCGCGCCAAGCCGTCCGACAAGCCACAGAAGCTGGCTGACGGCGGCGGCCTGTACCTCCTGATCACCACGGCCGGCGCCAAGAGCTGGCGCTGGAAATACCGGGTCGCCGGGAGGGAGAAGCTGCTGACGCTAGGGCTGTACCCGGACGTCACCCTGGCCAGCGCCCGCGAGGCGCGCGACGACGCCAGGCGCCTGCTGCGCTCCGGCGTCGACCCCGGACTGCAGCGCAAAGCAGTGGCTGCCTCCCCCGCAGGCATACCCGTCGACAGCTTCGAGTCGATCACCCGGGAGTGGCTGCGCGGTAGGCAGTGGGTTCCCGGCTACGAAAAGAAGGTGGTGGCCTGGTTTGAGAACGACGTGTTCCCCTCCATCGGTGCACGGCGCGCGGCCGACCTGAAGGCGTCGGACTTCCTCGCCATAGCCAGGAAGATGGAGGCACGAGAGGCATTCGAGTCGGCGCACCGCGTGATGCAGAACTGCGGCCAGGTCATGCGGTATGCCGTGGCCACCGACCGGGCAGAACGGAATCCAGTGCAGGACCTGCGCGGCGCGCTGGTGCCGGCGCCCGAGCGTAACCATGCGGCGGTGGTGGAGCCGGTCCAGCTGGGCGGCCTGCTGCGGGCTCTGCACGCGTATCGGGGCATGGGCGTGGTCAGCGCCGCCCTGAAGCTGATGCCGCTGGTGTTCGTTCGCCCGATTGAGCTGCGCGCGGCAGAATGGACGGAGATCGACCTGAACGCGGCCCTATGGAGCATACCCGCCGGCAGGATGAAGATGCGCCAGCCCCACGTGGTGCCGCTGGCCCGGCAGGCTGTGAACATCCTGCGGGACCTGAAGGAAACGATGCCTACGGACTATGCCGGCCGGTACGTGTTCCCGGGCCTTCGCACGGACTTGCGCCCCATGTCGGAGGTGGCCGTCCTGGCCGCTCTGCGGAGCATGGGGTTCGACAAGGAGACGGTCACCGGGCACGGCTTCCGTGCCACGGCCCGCACGCTGCTGGACGAGGTTCTGGGCTTCCGGCCGGACATTATCGAGCACCAACTGGCGCACGCGGTCAAAGATCCGAACGGCCGCGCCTACAACCGCACCACGCACCTGGCTGAGCGGGTGCGCATGATGCAGGAATGGGCAGACTACTTAGACCGACTTCGCGCCGTAAACGCGGTCAACATCCAAACCGGGCAGGCAGCCTGATGGCGATGAGCTGCAGATGGCCCTATGCGAGATGATTGGCCATCAGCGCACCGACCTTTTCTACGTTCTCAACGGAAGCTACGCCAAGTGCTTGAGCAAACTGCCGAATGAGAAGCGCGTAGCAGTCGTCCAACACCTCGGCAGCAGGCTGAGAGGCATCAATGACGAATTTCGCCCGCACATCCATCTGGAGAAAGATCTCTCGGCAGAGCGAGAGATTTTCCACGTTCTCGAAATGATTGGGTCGATCACCTCGCGCCCGGATGCGTTCAAGCCCAGTGGTCGGCGCAACGTCTAGGAGCAAAAGCAGATTCGGTCGAGGCGCAAAGTCGTTTGCAGCAGCCAGCTCGTCAACGGGAAGTCCCGCAGCGCCCTGGTAGGCGACCATGGACGGGAAATAACGGTCTAGAAGGACCACCTCCCCCCTAGCGAGCGCGGGCTGAATGAATTCCTGAACGTGGTCTCGGCGGTCAGCTAGGAGGTACTTAACCTCGTCCTCAGGGCTAAGACGGCCAGTCTCCGCTGATTGCCTGAGCTTTTGACCCCATGGACCATTGGTCGGCTCTTTGCTGCTAGACACGGCTACGCCGGCCGCCATTAGGCGCTCGGAGAGGCCTCTCGTAACTGTCGACTTGCCAGCCCCATCGATGCCTTCGATGGCTACCAGCAAGCCACCGGGGATGGTGATGCTCGTCATGCGGGGTAGTGTATCCAATTGCCCCGGCACCGCCAGAGGGGCCGCGATGCTAACTGGAAAGAGCGCGATGGGCTACCTGGATGTGCGCCCAAGGGAGCCGGGGGCCAGGGGCCGATAGGCCAGGGTCGCTTTGCCCAATTTCTGTGCCGCCGGCCTCCGCATAGAACAGCAGCTCCTGGGGAAACGCGTCATGCCGAGCCAACCGCAGTCCGGCTACTCATCGCATCAGGAAGGGCTTACCCGCCTTGAGCCGCTTGATCCGCTGGTCGACCTCAGCGCGCAGCCGCGCCTGGTGCCGTTCCGCCCATAGCTCCGCGCCGGCCTTACCCTGCGCGTAGCTGCTGCATTCCCTGGTCTTCCGCAGCTTCCAGTCGTCCCGCTAGTTGTTCAGGCTTACCCACCACGTGCCATCGTCCACCCGCTGGTTCAGGCGCAGCACTTCCGTGTTGTCCAGCAACAGGGAGTTGGGGCGGTCGAATGTGGCAGTGCCGACGGCATGCCAGCGGAAGTCGGGCGGGAGCATGGGCGGCAATCCTACGGCTCCGGGTCTCACGCGATGCGACGATGGCCACTTACCGATCATCGGCGGATCCGCAGGCCACGCCCAGCCAATCTATTACGGCAAGGGAATGCCTGCGAATCCGCCAGACGTCCTTCAGAGCCAGCCTGCTGCTGCAGCCAAGATGCCTCCCCAGACACTTGAGCGAAATGTCTCTCCGGCCCTGTGAAGGCAGCGAAAAGAACGTCCCCACTCTGCTAGCCTCGGCGGTGCGCGCCGGCGCGGGAGCCGGGATTACTGCCTGGCGTCCCGGCAAGGCATCACCAAGAGGAGGAGAACAGGATGGAAAAGAGGGTTTGCTTCGACTTCGAGGTCGATTTCAGCAACGGCGGCGGCATCCAAGGCCAAGGCTTTCGGCTCGACATCCCCGGAGACGACATCACCGACGACGAGCTGGCCGACTACATCGTCCGCGACATGCGGCTGCTGATGGTCGGCGAGGTCCGCATCCTCAACAAAAGCATCATTGAAGAGGCGCACAAGCGGCCGGCCAATACGGGGAGCGAGCCGACTTCAACATGACCGTCCACGCCATCGCATTCGGAGGGCTAGCTCCTTACCCGTGTGGTTCTTGCCCAATGAAGGGGTTTACGAGCTCGGCGGCGCGCTCAATGCCAGTGGGCACCTGGTCGATATCTACTTCCCGTCGAAAAGCCAGCCCGCGCCAGTCGCTCACGATCGCTATCCGAAGATCTTCGGGTTCGACGGGAAGCCAACGCATCGGCCAGTAGGGGAAACGTCTGGGGCCGCCGGAGCTGCGACCCAGCTCCACCATGTCCATGTGGCTGCGGGAGTTGATGATCCGGGCATAGGCGAGACGCACGCCTTCCTCCGGCCCTTCCAAGTACTGAAGGAAACGGTTGCCGTCAGTCAGTAGCACCCCGGTGACGCCTGCGATCAGGTTATGTGCTGCAGCATCTTTGGCCAGGTCGTCCACCTGGTGAAGCGCCAGGCCAGCTACGGCCCGACTGCAATAGGCAATCGCATGTAGAGACATGACGCCTCCTCCCCTGTTAAAGCTCCCCCAACGGCTAGGACAGTACCACCGGATGCTGCCGCCCGCACGCCACGACCCTTGAGAAAAGCGCCTTTGGCCGGTTGGCCACACGACATCTCCGTCACGACGAGCTGACCGGCCAAGAACGGCAAATCCGGTTAGATGTCGGCCACGCCAGAGACGTACCCCATATGCCTAACACCGGAAGATTCGATATCACCCGCGCCGACGCAGCCTGCGCTGAAGCCGCCGATGGCTGCGTAAAGGTGACGGAGCTGCGAGCTCAATGCCTCTCGTGCTCGCGGTACTTCCTCGCCAGGCTGGGAGCTGGGCTAGAGTCCATGGAGGGCGGTGTAGTGATCAGCTGCAGTGCCTGTGGCGCCCGGCAGGGCGTGAGCACCAGCCTCTTTGAAGGCGTAACCACGACGATATAGCCCCGGCCCTATCGAGGAAGGCTTTCGTCTCGAAGATGCGGGGCAGCGAGAACCGCGAGCTGCTCCACACCAAGGACCACCACCTGCTCTTCGCTGCGGTGCGCCTTGAGCATGGTCCAATCGGCTACCGCAGCCGCGTGCAGCTCGTGCTGCGAGACCGGAATCCAATGCATCGACCAGTATGGGAATCGGCGTACAGAGCCCTCCCCTCGCCCTAGCACTACCACGTCGCTATGCCGCCTTGAGTTCATCACGCGAGCAAAGATGAACTCAATTCCGTCCTCCGGACCCTCTAGGTACTGAAGGAACCGGATGCCGTCGCAGAGCAGTACGCCGGTGACGCCAGCGAGCCGATTGTGATGTGAAGCATCCCGAACCAGGGCATCAATCTGGTCGACCGTGAGCCCCTCCGCCGTTCGGCTGGAGTAGGCAATTGAGCACAGGGGCATCGAGCACATCTACATCGGTGGGGAGCGACAGGGTAGCAGCTTGGATCTTTCTGCAGGCGGTGCCAGGCAGCAAAACTTAACCATTAAGGGTTTCGCACCCCGATCCCTGTAATCCACGCAGTAGACCCCGGGGGTCACGCACCGATGAGACCCTCTGCCCTCGCCTTCCGCAACAGTTGAAGGGTCGTGTGCACCTTCAGCTCCTGCATCATCACGTACTTGTGCGACTCCACGGTTCGCACTGATACACCAAGGAGAGCCGCCAATTCCTTCGTCCCCACCCCATCGGAAATGCTCTGGAGAATGCGTAGCTGCATCGGGGTCAACACGGGTAAGGTCGAGCGCTTCTCCGCGATCATCAACGCTGTCAAATGTGGTGCGACGTACGAACGCCCACCAGCGACGTTCTCCAATGCGCGAAGGAGCTCGTCGATTGCGACGGTCTTGGGTAAATATGCGCGTGCGCCTGCCCGTATCGCCATCAACGCCATTGCGGGCTCAGCGTTGGTTGTGAGGAACAAGAACGGAGTTTTGCACCCCTGGCTGCGCAGATGGACCATGGCATCGATCCCACTTATGCCAAGCATCTTCACCTCCGTGACTACCAAGCTTGGCGCAGCGTTTCGAGCAGACTCAATCAGCTCTTCCCCCGAGCCAACGACGGTCGTCGACCGGACAACGCGCGACAGGAGGCCAGCGACCCCTTGGGCTACAACCAGGTGAGGATCGGCAATCAAAGCATTATCGAAGAGCCGCTGGGTAGGCCAGGCTTGCGCGCGCCCCATTCGCAACATCCTTCATGTTCGAGCGAAGCACCTAAACAATGCTCGTCGCGTCCCACCCGGATACGCAGGTAGCAGCCCCCGCTGCATTTCCGTGACCCCCTCAAGCAACTCTCCGGTTTACGAATGACAGCTCCTGCTGCATCTCAAACCTGCTTAAGTTGGAGGGTAACGAGAACCGACTGCGTGGCGGCGCGACCGATCTCGACCCTCCAGGTCACCCACGATATCCGGGCTGTCCTCCTGGAGCGCTTCCTATGCAGGTTAGCGTCTCCCCCGTTGTTGCAAAAGAATGTGGCCCGTACCGCGTGAAGATAGTGCAAAAAAGGGACGCCCCTTAGCCGGGTTGCAGTATCAAAGCACGCCACTCATTCGACGTATGGTGCAGCCAAGGCATGGAGGCGATCCATTCCCGACGGAACGCGATGGTTCTCGCCGCTATGCCTCACGAAAGTGCTCCAGTCGCTGAAGGCCGCCTCATTGAACTGGTACATGTCCGTCAGTATCCAGCGCATCGACCAGTAAGGCATCCGACGTCGCCCCACCCTGCCTCGTGCCAGCTCGATGATGTCGCCGTGAAGCGTAGAGTTGAGGATCCTAGCGTACACAGTGGCCATTCCATCGTTGGGACCTTCGAAATATTGAAGGAACCTCGCACCATCGTAGAGCAGCAGGCCAGTGACGCCTGCGATCTTGTTGACCGCGGACGCCCTCTGAATTAAACCGTTCAGCTCCCAATCGGTGAGCCTCTTCGTCGCCTTGCTTGCGTAAGCAATTGCTTCCAGCGGCATAGCAAGCCTCTCTGCGAACCTCGACTAGGTCACACTTTAAGACAACTTGCCTCCTCCGTGCAGATAACAATGGGTCGCCAGACAGTCGATCCCGTTCCAACAGTTGGGCCCGCTGGACGAGCACTAGTGCTACCGTGCAGCTATAGACGTCGCTATTGCGCTTTACCCCACGCTACCTTGATCTAGTGAAGTCTACTCTGGCCCACAAATTTGCCAGAGAGCTAACGTGACACGTCGCTATTCCATTCCACACACCCATCTATTTAGGGGAGCAAAGCTCACTGACCTCGACGGCGCACCTATGCCGATCGTGAGCCAAGAGTGGGTGCTTATCGAATTCAGCGACGGGGTCGGCGCAAAAGGCACGATTGAGCCCTCCCAAGATGGTGCGTACCTGCTGACCGTCTCGAGCTACCGAACCCAGCGGAAGACCAGGATCGAGGGCAAGACCTGGTCTGTCGCCGATACCTCAGCCAAGGATGTGCTCCGGGTCGCGGCAAGGGTAGAGCTTGAACCTACGAGGTGACTCTCCGATCCCGGTGCGCTCCTACAGGGTCACAATCTCATTCACATCGCCCACGGCCCATAAATCGCTGGAAAGTTGGAGGGCCGGCGGCCTCCAACGAATTCATATCCCGCAGTCGCTAGTAATTTTCTTCGAGAACGTTAGGTTCCTGAACAACTAGGTTTCCGAGTCAGAGAGAGATACTGGCGGCGTTGCAGCGGCATACACCGCGTCGGTGGCCGCCTTGATCATCGCCATCAGCTTCCATCCGGCCTCGACACTCTCCTCCCCCGTGACCGGGTGGGTGATCGTGTAGCTTGCAGCCAACAGTGTGCTGATCTGCGCAGGCAGCACGCCTAGGAACGTCCGTTCCAACACGGTCCCATCGGCCTGCGTCGTGAGCCTCTCGTAGTGAAAGGTCACGGGACCGTCGTTGGTATACGGGTTCCAGTCGATGACGATGCGCGGCGCGATCGCTTCGACGCGGGTTCCAAAAGCAGTGTTCTCGCTCAAAAGGGCCATCCTGTTATCTCCGGTCAGTATCCGGTTACGTCTACGGTCATGATGTGCATCTGGTCGTTGGTTGCCCGGGGAGCCGGATTGCCGAAGAAGGCATATGAGCCCTCTCCCGTCGTTCCCTGAGCGACGGTGTACCCGTTGCCGTTGGAAGTAACCAACCCGGCGAAACATGCCCATTGCCAGTCTGCCGTCGGTGTCGATTGATTTCCGGTCCAGCGGAAGCCAGGAACGGTAATGATCTGCGCGTAGACCCCCGGGCCAAGATTCACGTCTGCAGTCGGCGTCGCCCCGATCAAGGTGCGCGCATCCACCACCTTCATGTACCTGTTCTGCGAATCGAACACGATTCGACCGGCGTCGTCGAACACCTGAAGGCCAGAGCCAGGGCCTGAGCGCGCTGGCGGGCGATCGAATACGAACACCTCAATGGTGTCACCCACCGCAGCGCCACCAAAATTGCTACTGATCCAACCAAACTGCCACCCGCCGCTGACTGGCCGAGCACGACTGACAGTGAAGGGCTTGCTGGAGCGCACTGCCACAATGGGACGATCACCGGGCACGGTTAGAAAGGCCTGCCTGCCAAACCCTCCGGTGACCGGCCCCGCCGCAGCTTGGAACGTCAGAGTGTGCTTAGAGATGAACGCGTAGTTGAAGAACTTCTCGTCAATGATGACGTTCTGGTTGTTGTTCACGAACTCAAAACCGGCAGGCATCAGTACGTCCCGTAGAAGAAGTTCGCTGTAGCAAGCCAAGTGATGGTGATTCCGCTGATGGTGGGAACCCGGATATCTTCGGGATACATCAGCCCGTTCTGATCTAAAACTGGAAGAACGAATGGAATTCCCTGCGCAAGCGCGGGCTCCTGCCTCGAGCCGCCTGTACTCTGATTCACCGACCCAAGCAGCCGCGTCATACGACTTGTCAGGTCGACGGTGAGGTTGCCGTTCGCGTCCCAGCACTGCAGTCCGGTTGGCATCAGGCGCTCCAAGTTCCAAGGCGAAGGCGGCGCACGTTGTTCTCGTCGTAGCCCAGGAAGTGCCCGTCGCTGTATTCCATACGCCGGCCGCTACCAGGTGACACGAAGCGAACCTTGTCGAAGAGGAAGTCAATAGTGCTGGTGGCGCCATTGTTCACAGACCGGATCCCGGCGACGCGACCGTTTGCGTCCAGAGACATGGTCCAGCTGGCGAAGTAGGAAGCAAGGCCGTTCTCGTTTACTGTGGTGCGCGCTTCGATGGACTGCGTCACCTGGGAGTACTTTTCGTCCAAGCCGGCGCTGCTGGCTTGCCACGGTGAAGGTTGCGACTGCCCTTCCTTCGCCTGCTCAAGCTGAGGCCTCAACGCCCACAGCGCGGCATCGGACCCAGCGCCTGTTAGTTTGCTTGTCCAGATGGACACGCGAACCCTGACCGCATCAGCTGGTGCTATCCCGGTTGCAAATACACGGGTGTAGCCACTCAAATTGCCATTGGGGTTGTAGTTCGTGGCGGATGCCGAATCGGACGCGTTACCGACGCCGGACCCCGCCGCGTTGATGAACACGAGCGACACGTTGGCCCGAAGTCCGTACGGAAGCAGGTAAGCCGAGGCGATATACGGCTTGCCGCCCTCGCAGGGAACGTCCTGGTATGTCTGCAGATAGGTGCCGACCCCATTGTCAGGCGTTGCATACATCGCCATGGCTTTCATGCCTGGCGGGACCCGCGCATCCTGAAGGAACGAGTCGGAGCGCTGCCAAAACCCTGAGGCAGCCGCAGTAGCCCAAGGCGCCAGAGCGTTGTTTCCCAAGAACTCGGTAGTTCGAAGCAGGTTGCCACCCCCGCCCATCTGAGCACGGACGCTGTTCAGTCCGATGGAATTGGCTTCGATGCTCTGGCCTTGTTGCTGCACCGTGGAAGAGAGCGCGTTGAGCGCTGCGGCACTGGCCTTCCCACCTATCGCCGTGTTGGCGCTCTGAATGGCTTGGGCGTTGGCTGCGACGCCTTGTTCCGTCTGCCCAACGCGACCCGCCAGGGCATTGACCGCAGATGCATCGGCTTTGCCCGGAAGAGCCGCAGCGACCGCCCCTGCCTGCTCCGCCACTACCTCAAGCGCATCCTCCGTCTGCTCAAGGCGGGTTTGCTGCGTGGCGATCAGCAGCGCCTGGGCCCCGACGGCCTCGGCCAAGCTGTCGTAGTCACCGATCTTCCGCCAGTACGTAGCATTCGAAGGAACGTTGCCGAGCGTCTCGACAAGGGCGTAGTAAAGACCCCCCTGCCACTTCACCACCGTACCGGGCGCGTAGCCGACGGCAGGATCGTAGTCGGCGGCCGAGAGCACAGCTTCTAGGCTGGCGATCTGGGCGGCCTGCCCAGCGAAGCCAGCTGCCATTTCCGCCGCCTGCTGCGTCTGCTCCGCGAACAGGTCCAAGATGTCCTGCACGGTTTGCGGCGGCTTGGCCACCACAACGGCCCCCTCACCCGGCTTCCCACGCACGCTGGCGGTGATCTTGAACCACCATTCCTGGCCGCTGCCGTCACTGTAGAGGTAGCGCGTCTCCACTACCCGAGCGATCTCCGTCCAGGGCCCATCCTGGGTGGGCCCGCGTTCGATGATGTAGAGCACGCCCTCCTGGTCGACGGCGTCCCATTCGATCAGGACGCCATCCGCCACCGGGTTCGGGACTACACCCTCAACCGGAGGCGTGTCCGGGGACACATAGACGATGGGGAACCAGGACGACTGCCGCGGCGTTGCCGGCGTAATTACCGGCAACGCGCCCGCCCCGATCTCGATCAGGGTGATTTTCCTTGCCTGCATGGGTCTTACCTTTCGTTAAGCGCTGCGGTCAGCGCGGTGTTGATCGGCTCGACCGCTCTTCAACTACACCCTTTTACTGGTGTCCCAGTTCGGGAGGGCCGCGTTGAGCCAATCGAAGGTCGCGCCATTAGTGATCCAACTAGTGTCTTGAATCCCTTCTGCGGTGATGACCAGTACCTCCCCCAACCTGCCAACCGGAAGGGCCGTCTTCAAAACCTCAAAAAGATCGCGAGAGCTGCCCTCATGCTTGGCAAAGACGACGTTGTCGGCGTATTGATGAACGTCTTGCACCCTGGCCTTCAGCTCATGCATGAAATCCGAAAGATGCTCGCCATTATCGAAACGCTGAAACAGCACGATAGACACGGTCATGGGCATTGATCATTAGCGACAGAGAAATGAATAATGCTCGCGGTATCGTTCAGGAGCAAGGCCCTCGCGCAACGCCACGCCCCTACTATCAGCGGTTAAGAGTTGCCCGAAGAGCGGTGCTACTGCCAACTGCCGCAGTCTTTCCGGTGGATGCCTCAATCTTGTCGAGGCGTTCCACTACCTGGGCAAGCAAAGCATTGCCTTGCTGAACCGCTGCCGTGGTTTCTCCTTGGGCCTTATTGTCCACCACCAGATCGAAAACTGCCCGGCTGAAGTTGTCGGGCAGTGCCTCGATCGCGTCAGCCAGCTGCCCCATGCTGGTGCCGTCCTCGAGGTCGAGGTTGCCGACCTTCATACCGTCGATCAGGCCGGTGACCTGGCCATACAGGGCGTTGTAGTCCTTCCCGCTGGCGTACAGGTCCCGACCGAAGCCGAGAGCGGCCTGCGCGGCCGCCTGCGCGGCGCTGGAGTCGCCCCCGGACACTGCACGCTCCAGCTCGCGCATCGTCGTCTGGAGCTTCTCCTGGTCGGTCAGTGGCGACAGGTCGCTGACCGACAAGCCATACGTCATCGCCTTCTTGTCGGCGTCGATCTGGGCCTGCAGCTTGCCCATGTTGGTGGCCCGAAGCGCCTCGATCTTGGCCAGGTCCTCCGCGCGGGCACCGGACAGCCCCAGCGCCTTGGCATAGTCATTGGCCGCCTTCACCTGCTGGCGATACGTGCGCTCGACGGTCAGAGCCTGGGACTGGTAGCTGGTCAGATTTCCGGTCAGCAGCTGCGTGGACACGTCCGCCATCAGGGTGGCGTAGTTGCCCAGCAGGCCGGTCACCTTCTCGATCTGGGTGGCCAGGTCCGTGCCGGCGACGCCCGCCAGGTCCTGGAAGTAGTCCACCGCCTTGTTGACCTTGTCGATCTCCAGCCCGTTCAGCGCGCGTCCCAGCTCGTCGGCATTCCCTACGGCCAGCGCGATCGATGCGCTCACCGCGCTGAAGACGTCCGACGCTTCGAAGTACTCGTCCAGCTGACCACCGAACCCTGCGGCCTTCACGGCCTCGGTGAAGAGGCGGTCGGTCATGTCCCCCAAGTACGCCGCCAGCTGCTCCTTGGCCTCGGCAGAATCGGCCGACAGCGTCAGCTTGCCCAAGGTGACCTTGACCCCGGCCAGCTGCTGGGACAGATCCACGCCGAGCTGCCTTGCCAAGTCGGTGCTGGCACCGCGCACCTGGCGCGCTGCCATATCGAAGGTGCGGTCGATGTTGGGGTCCAGCCCGGTGTACTGCGTCCACTTCTTGTCGCTGCGGAACAGGCCGCCCTTGGCCTTGATGTCCGCGTAGCTCTGCCCGTCGAAGCCGCCGAAACCGTAGCTGCCGGTCAGACCCTGGCCGGTGATCTTGGGCGCGCTACGGCCGAACAGCTTGGCGTGGATGCTAGAGCCAGACAGGATAGAAGCTGTCTTGTCGTTGAAGCCGAGCCCGCGGAAGGACTTGTCGGCCAGTCCGACAGCGCCGGCGGTGGCTATCTTGCCGGCCCAACTCTCGCCGTTGGCGATGTCCCAGCCCTGGTCGAACAGCTCCGCGTTCTTCATCATGCCGGCCACAATCCAGCCGATGATCGGCACCGCAGCGGCCATCGACGAGCTTGCCGCACCGGCCCCGGCTGCGGCGGACGAACCACCCGCTGCTGCGGCACCGCCGCCCGTGAGGGCCGCCACGTTGTTTCCGAAGCCCATGAGCGTGCCGGCGCTCGCGCCGCTGCTGGCCGCACCAGCCCCCGCACCGAACAACCCCTGCCCCTTCGACAACAGGCCGGCGATGTTCCCTAGGTTCTGGCCGCCACCGGCAGTGCCGTTGCCACCGAACAGGCCCATCAGGCTGTCCATGCTGAAGCCGCCGCCCTGACTGCCCCAGTTGCTGATCCCGTCCATGACCTTCGTTTGGATCGGGATCACCAGCTTCTGCTGCAACAGCTCGCGCGCGATATCGCGGAGCCCCTGCTTGGCGACGTCCTTCATGTCGTCCCACAGGTTGTCGAAGTCACGAAGTCCGCTTGCCGCGAAGTCCGCGAACGCATCTGCAGCACCGTCGACGCCCTGCATTACAACGCTGGCCCACGCCTCCATGTTGGCCGCGGCCTCCTCGACCTGGATCGAGAGCGCAGCGGACGCATCGGCGGCGGCGAGCATCGATCGCTCGTAGTCTTCGTAGCTGGCTACTCCCTTTGCCAGTGCCAGCGCCTCTTTACTGCCGGCAGCCTCTACTGCCTTCTGGAGCTCTTGGCGCATGTCGCGCTCATTGATCAGTTGTCGCCGGTACAGCTCGCGCGCCTGGCCGATCTTGCCCAGCATCGCCAGCTCGCCATCCATCGTAGCGATCAACGCCTCGGGCCCGGCCATTGCAGCTTCTACTTCAGCGGCCACCTTGGCGTACTCCATGGCGCTTTGCGCCATCAGTACGTTGGCGTCGGCCTGGGCGAGGTTGCCCTCTGCCAGCAAGCCGTTGTACTCGGCCATGTTGCCCAGGTGCTTGGCCATAGCCGCAGCCACCGGCCCATTCATGGCACCCGCCGCCTCTTCGGCCTGCTGGTGGTAGCGGGCAATGGTCTCGGCCTGACGCTTGGCCTCCTGAGCCATCCGCTTCGCATCAGCAGCAGCCTTGTCGCGGGCGCCCTTGCCGATGTTGCCAGTCGGCTCGTATCCCAATCGCTTGGGAGGGTTCTTCAGCGCAGAATCCGGTAGCTCCTGGCCAGCATCGATCAGAATCGGCTGCGGCTTGTATCGCCGGGTCAGCTCGCGCTGAATCCGCAACTGTTCGTCATGCAGGTCGCTGGCAGCCTTGTCGCGTTGAATCGAAGGAGCCTCGACCGCCAGCAACAGCTTCCTGCGCTGGTTGAGCACGCCCAACTGCTCGTTGAGCGCGTCTTCCGATGCCCCGCTCAGTGCCGACGGTGCAGCGCCTTCAAGGCCCTGAAGCTCGGCGAAGCGCTCGATGAAGTTGACAATCTGGACGGCACCATTCGCCATCTCGCCCGTCAGCTCCGCAGCCCAGCGCGTGATGCTGGCGAAAGCATTGCGCGTCTGCTCCGAGCCCAACATTTCGGTGAGACCTTGCAGTTCCGGCAACAGCTCTTCCGCGACGCTGTTCTTGAGTCCTTGCATGGCAAGGTCTGCCTCAACCGACATTTCCCGAAGGCGCTGCGTTGCCTTCGTGGTCTTCCCGTCGATGATTGCACCGGCCGCGTCGGCCGCCTCACCCCACTGCTTCATCCCTGCGCTGTTGTTTCGCAGAAGCGGGATTAAAGCCGAAGCGTCGCTGGCGATAGCCTCCATGTAAAAAGTCATTTCCGACTGTGACAGGTTGGCTTTTTCGAGACTACTGAAGTAGAGGCCAAGGGCATCCGGGCCCGAAAGCTTCCGCATCTGTTCGGCAGTGACGCCCGTCCTCTTGGCGATGTTTTCGAAGAAGTCCGCCATGGCACCCCCACCCGTCTGGATGTAGTCGCCGACCTTGTCCTGCACGTCCTTATAAATATCGGCCAGCTTCTCGTAGCTGACGCCGACGGTGCTGGCACCAGCGGCCATACGCTGAAACACCTGCGAACTGGTGCCCGACAGCGTTGCCATGCGGTCGTACTGCACGGACAGATCAGCGATTTGGCGGCTCCACTGCACAACTGCCGTACTGCTGGCCGCGAGACCTGCGGAAATCGCTGTGCCGATGACGGTGCCCGCCTTGCGAGCAGTGGCCGTCATCGACTGCATCTTCTGCTCGAACTGCCGCGCAGCCTTGCCTGCGTCCTTCTCGAATGCGCCAGTCTTCATCAGAAGGTCGACGGTGAGCGTATAGAGGGACATCAAGGGCTCCGGAAACGAAAAAGCCCCGCTCGAGGCGGGGCTGGATGAGGTCAGTTGCGCGGATCTACTCCCGTGTTCCAAGCAGCTGTGAGTGCTGTCTTTCAGCTTGGACGACGCGGGCCAGTGCGATTAGGAAGATGCCGAACGCAATCACTCCGACACCCATTGTTGCCTGGGTAAGCATGAGCGCCCCGGCAATGGCTACAAGGATTGCCAGGACTACCAACACGATGTGCATGAACCGGTCCGATGGTTATGGAGATCCCATCATGCCACCACCTTCAGGAAATCAAGCAGGAATCTCTTCGAACTCGATATAGCCCGTAAAGTACTGACGGCTCACGTTTTCGGCAGTGGGAAGCTGGGTGGCGTAGCCATACAGTGCAGCGCGAGCGGCTAACACCGGGTCAAACGTCTTGCTCACCATGGCGCGGTACTGCGGCACGACGCACGCCCGCTGGCGCCCCGCCGCGGCCTGGGCAACTATCTCCCAGTCCGCGCCCGCTAGGCCACCCTTGCGCACCACTTCCGTTGCCCTGGCGCTTAGCGTGGCCGTCAGGCGGCGATACGTGGCACCGGGCACCGTGTTGACCTGGCCACCCTTCGTGCGGGTGTGAACGCTGGTGTCGATCGGCGCCACCGCCCACCCGTCGGTGATCCCAACGTCCACTGTACGGAAGATAGCGATCTCCCCCACCTCGACGTTGGCAACCACCGTATCGATCTGCACCGCAACGCTCGAAACGGGGCCTCCCGCCGGCGGGAACAGCCACGCACAGACGCTTCCGTTCGGCAGCCGGATGGTGGTGGCAGTGGCGCCGGCGGCGCTGACCTGAACCCCGGGCGGGACGTTGAGGCCCAAGACGGCCACGATGCCCGGCACGATGGCTTCGGCCAGCACGATGTTGATGGACAGCGCGCCCGAGCGGCTGATGCGGCTGCGGCGCCCCGGCTTGCCGTCGAAAAGCGCCGTGCCGGCGTCAGCCGTCAGCCAGGTGCCGCCCACCAACGAAACCGACTGGACCGCCGGCATTCCATACCCGATCAACACCGGATCACCCCCACACCGTCAGCACCACGTCCCCCGTGGCAGGGTTGCGCTCTACGCGGCGCACCAAAACCGGCTTTCCGACAGAGAGGCCGTACCGGCTGTATGTGATCCTTCCGATCTGGCCAGGCTGCGGCGCCAGCTCCTGGTCACCGCGCACGCTGACCCGGTAGAAGAAGCGCTGCTCGCGGTAGATGGCCACCACCCTGTCGATCTCAGCCTGGGCATCGGCGGCTCGCCAGAACAGGGCGATGACCGGATCGGCTGCATCCGCGCGGCGATAGTGCGGGTGTAGCGCCCCGGCGCCGTACACCTGGGCGCGGAACAACCCGGCCAGCTCGTCCCGGCGCCACTGGGGCACATCGATCACGTCGGTGACCAGGTCCGAGGCAGCAAGCGCCTGGGCGTTGGGCCGGTACGCCATGCGCCGCGTCAGGTTCGGGGCGTCGTCCGGAACACACAGCAGGTCCTCCGCCAAGTCCGCCTCGCCTAGGTCAAAGGCCGCCGCGCCGGCGTAGCTCTCCGGCGCCACCACGCGGGTGAATCGGAGCGCGCCGTTGGGATCTTGGTAGCAGGCCGCGCTGTAGCTGGGCAGGATCGCGTTCATCGCGTCCCGCCCGGTGATGGCGTTGCCGGCGTAGTAGCCAATGCCGGCGTACCCGGTGGCGGCGTCGATCGCTGCGCAGTCTGTTGCCACCCAAGCCGACTTGCCGAGCCGGCCCATGATGTCGGCCATCGCCTGCTGAAACGTCGCCGGTTGTTGACCGGGGCCCACGCTGGACAGATCGGCCACCACCGGCGTCACCGGCGGCGACTTCATGATGAGCTGCTGGCCGTCGGGCGACACGGTATAGGTGCCGGGTTCCATCGTGTCACCACGGTCCATCACGACGTCCGCGAAGATCGGGCCATCGGCCACAAACATGGCCGTGGCGTCGGAATTGGCACCCATCGCCGGCACGCTGGCCACTGCGCCGATCACGACCGGTTGCGGCTTCCACGCCAGACCGGTGATGTTGGGCAAGAACACCCCACGGTTGATGGTGCCGTCGAGGTCGTCGTGGGCGTCCTTGAAGTGCAGTGTTTTGCTGCCGTCGTCGTTTATCTCGATGCGGTCCACCGAAAAACGGAAGACCGGCACCGTGTCGTTGAGCATGCCGGCCTCGGACCCCATGCGGATCTGAACCGGCAGGCCGGACACGCCGCGCTGTGCCAGCTCATCCAGCCGGCCCTCGGCGTCCAGCACTGTAGACTCGGCGGCGCTGGTCTGGCTCACTGGCTCCCCGCCCCATGGCCAGAAATTGATCTCGCTGACCAGGTTGATTCCCTCGGAGAGCACACCCTCGAACCGCGCATTGCTCGGTGTGTCTCCGGGCGCGGTCAGCCAGTCCACGTCGGACAGCCGGACGACCTCCAACGCCGGGCTTGCCACACGCCAGCCGGCGGCAGCTGCTGGGCTGCGGGCGCCCCACTGGCCAGCGTTGACGGCCATGTTCAGGCCGCCGGCCTCCGTCGCCGCGAGGGCAGCGGCGAAGTAGAACGGGCCGGCCATGACAAAGTCGCGCTGGTGGACCAGCCCGCCATTGCGGTACAGCTTCAGGCGGTTCGGACTGCCGATCTCCACCAGCAGCCCGGCCGTGTCGCCGCGGCCAACGAACGGAAGGCCCACCGCGGCGGCACTGCCGTTGATGATCAGGCGGCCGCCGGCCAGGTTCCAACCCAGCCCGCCAGCAGTGGCACCCGGATAGGCGTCCAGTGGCGCCGAGCCTGTCACGATGCCGACGACGGCCGCCATCTCGTCATCGCCCCACACGGCAAACTCCACCCCGACCGTGCCTTCAGCTTGGGCAATGTCGGAGCGGGCCATGCGGTTGAGGTCGGCGGCCGCTGTCGTGGCCAAGGTGAGTCCGCCGTCGCGAGCAGCCAGAAGCGGACCGATGGGGGCCGCTGCGAAGCGACCGAACGTTTCAGCCATGGGGCCTCACAGAGAATCGAACCAGTCCTGGGCCTCGTCCTCGTCGGACCGGGGCAACAGGGAATCGAGGAAGTGCTGCATGCTGCGCTTGGTGCCGCCCTGGCTGTGCGCAGCGGTGATGTAGGCCATGAAGGCAGCGGGCTTGATGTGCAGACTGACCGGATCGAGCGGGTTGCGCTGGTGGAACTCCCACCACCACAGGAACTCGCGTCGCGTCATGACGGCGCGCAGCTCCCCAACGGTTCGGTGCAGGTGCCCGGCGAGGACGTGCCAGAACCATTCCTCGCCGCGCTGCCTCAGTCGTTTCCCGCTTCCTCCTGGATGACCTCGGCCGCTTCACCGAAGCCAGCATGCTTGAGGGCGATTTCCTGGAACCGTGCCGCCACGCGCGGCTTGAGCTGACCGGCCTGCTTCTCGGTCATGACGGTGCGACCATCCTCGTCGCAGATGGTCGCGGCGATCAGCTTGGCGCGATCGCCGTCGGACCACAGCTTGCGGAACTCCGCGTCGGGCAGTGCGCGCACATGGAACTGCGCGGTGACGCCAGGCTCCAGCTCGATGGTATCGGGCTGCACGTCCTTCGGGGCGAACATGCCCAAGGTCTGGAACGTCTGCAGCAGGGACTGGGTGACCGCGTCTTGCGCGGTCACCCGGGTTTCGTTGGTCTTGCTCATTGGCCGTTTCCTGAAATGGCGGCAGAGCGCGCGGGCCGCGCACGGCTAACACGCGGAGGATCCGCGCACCCTGCCAAAAGAGAAGGCCCGCCGGAGCGGGCCTGGAAGCCGTTCCCGTCGTTACGGGCCCGGGCGGTTGGTGGTGACCGCGCCGGAGCCGCGGATGGTCATTGTGGCCTTCCAGACGTCGTTGTCGGCCACGTTCACCGCGAAGTTCTGGACGAATCCACGGAACTGCTTGGAAACTACCGTGGTGGGCGCGGTGATCACCCCATCGACCGCCACCGGCAGCTGTACGCCAGCGGTTTCGGACAGCGGCGCGGTGACCAGGAAGTCCACGACTTCGCCGGTGCGGTGCAGCTCTTCCAGTGCCTCGTGGTCTTCGGGGTCGTAGATCACCTCGATGGTGGTGCTGCCGGTCGCCTTGCGGCCGGCCACGAACTGATCCCAGTCGTCGTCGAAGTCGGAGATATCGATCTCCGAAGCCTGGCCGTCGGGGAAGCCGACGGAGCGAACGCGGGTCACCTTGATGACCTCGGCGGCGCCCACGGCGATAAAGAGCTGGGTGTGTTTGGACTTCAAGACAGGCATTGCGTTGTCTCCTGGGGTGGAGCCCGGTCGCCGGGCACAAAAAAACCGGCAAGCGCCGGCGGTTGGGGTTGTTGCTGCGTACGGTTACCGGAGTTCCAGCAGCCGCACGTCGAAGGAGATGCCGAAGGCGCCGGTGTCGTCATCGTCCGGGGTCGGGTTGTAGGACTCGATGCTGCCGCGGCGCTCAACCTCGTCGCGGATGGCCATCGCTGCGGCGTTGGCCTGGGTGAGGGTCCCGCCCCACACGGTAATGCGCACCCGCCAGCCGTCGGCTGGTGGCGCCTCGCTCAGCAGGTTTTCCGGGCTACCACCGACGATGTCCCAAACGCCGTATGGCATGGGCGTATTGAGCGGTGCGGTCCCATAGAAAAAGCGGACTGGGTTACCCAGTTGAGCGCGCACCCCCGCGCTGCCCTGCATCACGGCCTGTATCAGTGGCACCATCATTTCCAGCCCCTTGCCTTCAGGATATTGTCGATCGCGTTGCGGGTCTCATCGATCATCGCCTGTGCCGCCTGCGGGCCGCGGGCCTCCGCCGCTGGGGTGAGGAAGGGGCGCGCGCGCATGTTCTTCGTGCCGAACTCGAGGAAGCGCCAGTAATGGGCCCAGCCGCTTTGCTCGTAAAGCTTGCCCACCCTGCCTTGCCGGCGGTTGCGCTTCGTGTTGGCGTACTTGACCTTCTTGCCGGTGCGGACGCCCACGGTGAAGTACTCGCCGCCGGGGCCCACGGCAGCCTTTCGCCGGTCTTTCGCGGAAGCTCGGCGCACGACTATCTGGTTTGCCAGGAAGCCGCTGGCGCGAGGCGCGCGGCGCTTCGCCTCGTCTCGGATGAGGTTGCCACCCTTACGCATGCCAGTCTGGAGGGGCTTGCCCTGAAGCTCTTTTGGCAACTGCCGGAGGGACTGCAGGAGGCCGTCCAGACCCTCGATGCGGATCTGATCAGCCACTTTCCCTCCCATGAACACACCGGAGGCGAATCTCCCGCATCCCCGTGGCGTCCAACTCCATGGTCTGGATAGCGAACTCAGGACGCTGCCCGTTCGGTTCGCTCTCCCAGATCACCCGCATCTCGGTATCGATTCCCGGAAGCCAGCGCAGGTTAATGCGGGCGTCCGTTTCCGCGCGTTCGGCGCCCGCAGCCACGCCCTCTCGGCCGGGGCCGGTCAGGACCTCCGCCGGTACGTTCTCGTAGAGGACACCCCAGTCCTTGCTGGGCTGCCCGCTGAGCGGATCCGGGGCACCTTCAACGATGCCCCGAATGGTTACCTGATGCCGATACCTGCCGGCGTCAGTGGCCATATCACACCCCCAGGCCGCGACGATGCGGCCACAGCAGCGAGTGCGCGCCGGACGGCAACTGGTGCGTTGCCTCGCCGGTCACGTCCTCGCGGTTGCGGAACAGGTGGCCGGCGATCAGCAGCACCGCTGCCCGGATAGCGTCGTTCACCACGATCGGTTCCTCGCCGGCGGAGCCATCGAGCACCGCCAACGCCAGATCCTCCGCCGTGGCGTACACCTGGCGGTTGAGGAAATCCTCGGCCGCCTGCTCCGCCGCACCGACGTACAGCTGGAGCTGCGCGTCGTGGTGAGGCACCGCAGCGACCTGGGCACGCGCCTGCTCGATCGTGACTAGGCGCATATCACTCGGCCTTCAGCGCAGCTTCCAGCGCTTCGACGACGGTCTTGCGGTCCTTGCCGGCCTTCTCCGCATCGAGCGCAGACTGCAGCACGGCTTTGTCCTGCAGCCCGGCCAGCGACGCGATGACGTCCGGGGCATTGCCGCCGACCAGCAGCTCCCCCGGCGTCGGCGTGGTGCTGCCGCTGATGCCGCCTTCAGCCGCGCCACTGCCGGTGCCGTTACCAGCGTCAGTACCGGTGGCAGTGGCGGTGCCGGTGTCGGCTTCCGTGCTGGCGCTGGTGCTGCCCGCCTCGGCCGGGTCGCCCAGAACTTCTACGAGACCCTTCTTCTCCAGCTCTTCGGCCTGCCGTTGGTTTCCCACCGTGAACTGATCGCCCACCTTGCGGGAGCCGTGGTGGTCAAAGCTGCCAATCGCTCGTACTTCGTACATGTCCTTTCTCCAAATAAAGGAAAGGGCGGCCAAGCCGCCCTCTCGATGGACCGTAACGCCGCCTTACGGCGTGTCGAGGTCGGTCATGGTGCCCTTCACGAATGCTTCCGGGCGGTAGACCGTCAGCGCCAGACGCTCTTCCATCAGGATCTTCACCATGTTCTTGACGAAGTCGCGGTCGTCCTGCGTGGCAACCATGACGTTGACGTCCTCGCGATCATGCAGCTCGGCAGCAATGCCGCCGCCGAAAGCGCCCACCAGGAACTCGCCGCCGCCCATCGACTGGGTCGGAACCACGTTGCGGCCCCACAACGCCGGCGTGGTGATGCCGCGCGGGTTGGCGAACAGGTAGGCGTTGTCATCGGTCTTCTGCAGCTCGATGGCCGCCCAGTCCAGCGGGCTGATGACGATGCCGTCGGCCCAGGCTTCGGCCAGCTCGACCTGCAGGAGCGCCAGACGCAGGCGGTCGATGCGGGTTTCGTTCTGGACGGTGACGCCCGGGTTGGCGTACGCGCGGGCCTGGGTGTAGAGGCCGTCAATGTTCAGGCCGACACCGGAGCCCTTGAGCAGCTGGGTTTCTTCCTTGAGCTTCAGGCCGTAGCGCAGGCGGCCGTCGATGTAGCCGCGCAGGGTGGGAATATCGGCCAGTACCTGGCGGGAGGCGTGGATCCAGTGGGCGATGGTGGTCACCGCCGCCTGGTCGGCTTCGAAGGTCAGGTTCGATTCGGGCTTCAGACCGGTCGGGTTTTCGGCCACCACGTCCGCGCTGTTGGTGTAGCCAGTCTCGCGCACGTACTGGATGGCGTTGGAACTGGTCGGCACCACGTTCAGCAGATCGCGGATGGTCAGGCGGCGCAGGCCCGGGGCGATGATGCCTTCCCGGCGCTGCGGCACGATCAGGTCGCCGGCCGATGCGCCGTCGCTGGTCACGACAGCCTTCACGTCCATGTTGAACTTGCTGCCGCCGCCACTGGCCGCCCGTGCCGCCCACGCCTGGAAGTCTTCGTTGGCGGTGAGCTGCTCGCCCATGGACTGCGGCGCGGCGTACTGGGCGCCGCCCTGTTCCAGCTTGGCCACCAGCTGCTCGGCCGACTGCAGGCGCGCCTGCAGGGCGCCCTGCTCGGTCAGCAGCTTGTCGACGTTGGCACGGGTTTCATCGGTAAGCCGCGCGTGCGCCTTGATCTCTTTCTCGGCGGTTTCGGCCTGCGACTTGATCTGGTCGCTGATCTTTTCCAGCTCAGCCTTGATCGCGTCAGGCAGAGCGGCAGCCATCACCGGTGCGATCAGAGCGCCTTCGGGACTGGTGAACAGGGTAGTCAGCAGGTGGGTGCCGGCGACCGCGTCTGCGGAAATCAACAGCAGCGCCAGCGTGGTGACAATGGCGGCCAGGATGTACTTGTTCTTCATCGGGGTTTACCTCAGCGGTTGGGGATGGAAAACGACTTGAGCGCGGCCAGGTAATCGGCCTCGGTTGGTGCGACGGCAGGAGTTCCCTGGCCGTGATCGGTGGGATCGCCCGCACCGCTGCCAGCGGGATCGCCCGCGCTGGACTTGAGTTCACTGATCAGCTGCATGGCTTCGGACTTCGGCATGCCAGACGCGCGCAGTGCCGATTCGATCCGCCGCACCGCAGAAGCGCTGGTCTTGCCGGCGCCGCGCTCGACCTGGTCGGTCGGCAGCAGCTCGTCGGCGAAGCCGCCCTCAATCGCGTCGCTACCCGCGATCCACGTCTCGGCGTCCATCAACTTCGCCATTGCCTTTTGGTCCTGGCCGGTGCGGGCTGCGTAGATATCGGCCATAGCCCGATCAAACGGCTCCAGCGTCTCGGCGTACTCCCGCAGGTCATTGCGGTTCCCGGCGGCGACTACCCATGCGTTGTGGATCATCAGGAAGCCAGCGCGTGCGATCTGCACGGTGTCACCGGCCATGGCGATGACGGAAGCGGCCGAAGCCGCAAGGCCCAGCACCTTCACGGTTACCTCGCCGTCGTGCTCGCGCAGCAGGTTGTAGATGGCCAGGCCCTCGAACATGTCGCCACCTGGACTGTTGATGTTCACGATGACCGGTCCCTTGCCGAGGCTGCGCAACGCGCCAGCGATCCGTTTGGCGGTGACGCCTTCGCCGGTCCAGTAGTCCTGGCCGATCACGTCGTACACGCTGATAGAGCGATCGGCGTCGTCATTTCCGGCGGCGCGCACGCCCGGGTTCCAGCGGTCCAGCGCACGGGGCTGGATCTGGCTGCTAACACCCGCGCACACCCTGCCCTCCGGTGCGCCCGGCAGCTTCTTGATCGTCATGCGGTCAGTCCTTCTGTGGATCGTCTTGGAATCCCAGGAACGCGCGCATCGCGGCCCGGGCCTGGTTGGACTCGGACGCCTGCCCGAGGCTATCCAAGGTGGTCATGGCGCTCTGCACCGTCAGCACCGCGGCATTACCCCCCATCGGCTCCCGGTCCTCGAGCTCCCGCACTTCATCGCGAGTCAGTACGCCGTTGTTGACCATGGCGGTGTAGAACGCGGCGCGGCCGGCGCTGTCGGCCCGAAGCAGACCCTCCACGGAGAACTTCGGATAGAAGCGCGCCCGGTCTGCGGGGGTCATCAGATCCTTCGCAATAGCCTGCTCGATCCGCTTGAGCCAGGGCGCCAGCGTGAACGTCAGGAACCCGATCATCTGCTGCTCGATGCCGGTGCCCCAACTGCTCGACTTTTCGGTATGGCCCACCATCCATGGCGGAACACGGAACCAGCGACACACTTCCTCTACGCTGAACCCACGCGACTCCAGCAGCTGCGAGTCGGCCGGATTGATCCCGATGGTTCCGACGTCCGTGCCGCCCTCCAGCAGCGGGGTTTCCCCGCGTTCGACGGAGCCAAGCACGTTCTGTCGAAATTCGTCACGCTGATTGGGCTTCAGGAAGGCCGCGATCTTGTAGTAGACGGTCTGCAGCATGCCGTTGCTGAAGGTCCGGGCTGCGGCCCGGTCGGTAGCGATGGCACCGCCGAAGACGTGCGCGCCGTACGCGATCACCGATACACCGTTCTTTCCATCAAGGGTGAAGCCGGGGATCTCCCAGAGCCGCTCGCGCGGGATAACACGCTGCCGGCCGTCTTCGCCGGTATAGCGCCACTCCTTCTTCCCATCGGAGCCGCGCGATACCGTCAGGCGCTCTGGGTTGAGGAACTGCAGTCCAACCACCCGCCCGCCAATCATCAGCTTTTCGGCACGCCCGGCGCCCCGCAACAGCATCGCGGCGACGGTGGCCTCCCAGTGGACGGAGGCGGGCGAGTCAGGATTTGGCTGGTCGCGAATCACGAAGTGCAGCGGATGCTGCGGGGCCGGTCGCTTGCCGCTCGCGGAGCGCTCGTACATCCCCAGCGGCAAGGTAGCAATCGTCTCCGATATCAGGCGGACGCAAGCCCATACGGCAGAGACCTGCATCGCGGTTGAGGGGGTCACCGACACTCCGGCGGGCCCACGCGCACCGGCGACGGCTGACCACCCTGCCTCATCGGTAAGCGCAAGTGGGATCCCAAGCCACGCCCGAACGGCACTGGCGATGCGACCTGGTTGTTTCAACGCCACCGCCGTCATGCTTGGCTCCTGATCGGGGCGGACAGGAAGCCATCCATGTCGCCGTTGTCATCGCCGGTAGGCATCGACAGGCCGATCCCCATCAACAGCGTGGCCATATCGTCGATCTTGTCCGGCGAGCGCTTCTTATCAGGTTTCATGTTCAGATTCCCGTCCTTCACGGCGATCAGGTTGGAAGCGCACCAGTTCAGGACCGGGTCGTTTCCATGTTGGATGCTCTTGCTGATGTAGGCCCGTTCCAGCTCCTGCATCGCCGGGTGGTAATTCTTGGTGGTCTGGTTGAACTCGATCAGCGGGTGGCCGTCTGCCAACAAACGCTGGCTGATCTCCTGGACATTCCACCGGTCGTAACCGATCGCTACCGGGTTGAATCGCTCGATGTCCTCACGGATGCGGCTTTCCACCACGGTGTAGTCCGTTACCTCTCCGTCTGTTACTTCGATCAGACCAGCAGCCACCCAGCCTGCGTAGGGCACGACGCCGCGCTCAGTACGCGCACGGACAGCCTCCGACGGGACAAAGCGCCTACCCCACGTGTAATAGACGCCGTCAACCTTCCAGACCAGCCGCCAGGACGTGAGGTCCAGGGTGCTTGCCAGATCCAACGCGGCCCAACACGAGTGGCCTTCGAGCCAATCCAGATCGACCTTGCCACCGCACCGCTGCCATTTGGTCAGGTCCACCCAACCTGTTGCCGAAGACGCGGGCCGATTGAGGCGCTTGATCTTGAACTCGGCCAGCTTGGACGGCATCTGCCGCGCCTCGACCGCCTCCTTCCGAATTGCCTTCAGAAGGTGAGGGTTGGCATCCATCAGCGGGTTGGCCTTGGGCCAAGCCGACTCGTCGAACTCATCGTCCTCGTCGTCCACCGCGAAGAAGACCACCAGGAAGTGGTCAGCCGACTCGCCCAGGATGCCCTGCAGAACCTGCTTTGCGAACTGCCGGATTTCCCCCCATGGCCCGGGGTTGGTGTAGCCCTCGGTCGTGGTGTAAAGCCACAATGGATTGCTGCGCGCACCCGCGGCGGAGGTGAGCACGTTCAGCAGGTCTGCCGACTTGTGAGCGTGGATCTCGTCCAGCCCCACGTGCGACGGATTCAAACCGTCCTGCGTGCTCGCCTTCGCATTGATCGGCTTGAAGCTCGCACCCGTCTCCACACGGCTGATGGCATTGGCCCAACAGGCCAGGCCGAACGCCTCCTGCAGGTCCGGCGTCTTTTCCGTCATCCGCTTGGCGACGTTGAAGATGATCCGCGCCTGGCTGCCGGTCGTGGCGGCCGAGATAATCTGGGCGCCCTCTTCCTCTTCACAGCACTGGCAGTACAGCAGGATCGCAGCGGCCAAGGTGGACTTGGCGTTCTTTCGCGCCACTGCAAACAACGCGGACGTGAACCGCCGGCTGCCGTCCAGGTTGCGGAACCCAAACAGCTGCACCACGAAGAACACGTGCGATCGGTGCAGTTCGATCTCCGGCCGAGCCCACTTGCCCTCAACGTGCGGCAGCTTTTCGATGAAGTCGCAGGGGTCACAGGCATGCCATTCGTCGAACACGAATGGGGGCCTTTTGCGCTTCGCGCGCTTGAGGTCTGCCAGGAACCGCTTGCCGGCGAGCCGGATCCACTTCCCGAATTTCCGCCCCTTCTTGTCGGCTACGGCCTCTTCTGCATAAGCGATGGCGATCCCGACATAGTCACGCACGGCTCTTCCGCTTTGCCCCGTTGTTAGCGAAGGCGTTGCCGGCCCTTTCGGTATCGCCGGCAGGCCTTACCTTGCCCTGGGCTACCGGGGTCAGGCCGAAGTCGTTCATCAGGCCGCGTACCTGGGCCACCATCGAAGCGACGGGGGTCTCCCCCGCAGCGTAGAGCTGGACCGTCTTCCCGTGGAGGGCGCACAGCTGGCCGAGTGCTGACAGCCCTGCTTCGGTGAGGAGCTTGTTGGCGTGAAGTATCGGCGCCAAGCGGTCCCATTCCTTGATCGCGTGCGCATTGGGAAGCCAGTCCGGAGCGGGCGGAACCTCTGACACCAATGGGAGATCGGCGACCTCCGCTGGCGCGTTACGGTCAGGGCGATCCGTCCCGGCAACCACCTTCAGCGATGTGGGTTTGCGGGGGTTTGCCATGACTGTTCCAAGGGCGGGATGGCCGCGCGCGAAAAAACGGTTTTTCTCAACTGACGGTGCAAAAAAACAGGGGGGCGCACGTATCGGAGCCGGATCGACCTCAACTTTCGACCCGCCCCTCCCCGTTCGTCCCGCTGACGGTCCAATCTCAAGCGCGTGCGCGCGGGTTCCCGAACCCGCCGTCCTCGCGTGCAGTCTTCGCGCTGTGGCAGGGACGGCACAGGCCCTGCAGATTCGACAGGTCGTTATTGCTAGTGTCGGCGTTGATGTGATCGACGTGGCTTGCTGCCCGCGTTCTGCCTTCAGCGAGGCAAACAACGCAAAGCGGCGACT
This sequence comes from Stenotrophomonas sp. VV52, assembly GCF_002893095.1. Classification (GTDB taxonomy): domain Bacteria; phylum Pseudomonadota; class Gammaproteobacteria; order Xanthomonadales; family Xanthomonadaceae; genus Stenotrophomonas; species Stenotrophomonas aracearum. The sequence continues at coordinate 285,518 of NZ_PKQQ01000003.1, forward strand.
GTGCCAGCACCAGCGCCCGCAGTCGCAACCAGTAGGTTGAGTTGGTGGCCAGGGCGCGTTCTGACTGCCGATTCCGAGCTGGCGGAGCGTACTGTTTGACCTGACCGCCGTGCGGTCTGTGTCGGGGCGCCCGGGTAGGCATCAGTACGGTTTCCCATCCATGTCCAACCGCTGCGGCTCCTCGTCTTCGCTTGCTGGCGCGCCAATTTCTTCACCCAGCAACAGCGCTACGGACTGCACCAGCAATCCGATGTGCTCCGTCTGGCGTCCGATCTGTTGGCCAAGCTCCACGATAGTGGCGTGCTGGCGCTCGGCAAGCGCGAGGAGGCGGTCAATACGCTCGTCCATCAGAAGCTCTCCACTTCCCAGCCCCCACCATCCCGCTTGGGCTTCACCTTCACTGCGATGAATCGGAATGGGTACATGGCGGCTGCAATCTTGATCTTGGCCCTGGCATCGTCCTGCCAGTGGCCCTTCACCTCGTGACACTCCATGACGCCGTCAGCAGCCATCACGGCGAAGTCTGGGGTGTAGAAGGTGTTATCGGCCAGCCGCAGCTTCAGGCCCTCAAAATGGTGCCAATGGATCTCGCCGGCAGCCTGCAGACCGCACAGTCGTTCGGCATAGGCGGCCTCGGTCTTATTCATCTCACCGGTCTTGAGCCGCCCCAAGGCCAGCATCCGCTTGCCAGCGCCGCCCGTGCCCTTCAAGGGCTCACCTCGGCACGATCTGCGGCGATGACGGCTTGGCAGGCGCGAAGTTGGTCGTCTGCGTCGCGACCGGCTCGAACAACAGCGCCCGCAAACTCTTCTCGGCGCTGGGCTGCCGCATCACGTTCGCTGGTGCTGGCGACGGTTTCGGACAGGCGCTGGGTCTCACAGCTTGCCCACCCATCGCGCAGCCGGAGACGGTCAGCGCGCAGGTCAGCCACAACAGCATCATGGACGGTCGCGGCCGCTGCCCGGTCTTCTTCATGCTTTGCTCCAATGTCGGCCATGCTGTTGGCCTGGGAATGCTCGATGGCGCGGGTATCGTTGACCTGATCTACCAGGGCGGCACTTACACCGACCTGCTGCCGGGCTTCGGCGACTTCGGCGCGATCGCCGCGCCAGGACCAGCCCGCCCAGAAGGACAAGGCCAGCGCTGCGGCGGCGAGCAAGGCGTAAAGACGGATCATTACGGCATCTCCGGCGGGATCACTGCGCCTACCTGGCGCATGGCCGACTCCAGCGACATCACCCGCAGTCTCAGTCGGTGCGCTTCTTCCTGCGCAGTCATGCGCAACTTGATTTCTTCAGCCAGCTGCAGAGTGGTCGCCGCCTGGGATTCCTCTAACGACTTCACCCGCTGAACCAACCCATTCAGCAGATCGACGTTGGCATCCGTCTCGGTTCGCTCCTTGCGCCGGGAAAGTAACGCGCCCCAAGTTTCCCGTGCCACCCAAAACGCGGCGACACCGCCGGCCATCCACCACGGAACGGTTTCTTCGGTCATGGCACGACCACCCCACCAGCCTTGCGATACACGGCCAACAGGTCGGCGAGCTTGCGCTCATGCTGTCCGTAGCCCGCGCCAGGCAGGCTCGCCCAGATCTTGCGGACTGCTTGGATAGCGTCCTCGATCTTCCCCGCCTGGATCAGCGGCAGCGCACGTCGTTCCCGGATCTGCTGCAGGGCGATCAGATCCTGGCTCAACGGCGAGAAATCCTTCAGGCCGAGGGTCTTCTTGTAGGCCTCGAAGTAGCGGCGCAGGAGCTGGTAGCGGCCGGCGGCGGTTGACTGGATCTTGAGCCTGGGGAGGTCCACCAGCACGCGCGGGTGGTCGGCATAACCCTTGAACAGCTGGCCACCGACGATCACGTCATAGCCACTGTCCTTGGTCGGCTGCTTGCCGTTATCGGTCCCTTCGGACCAGGCCAGCATATCGAGGAAGGCCACGACGTTCACGCCGCCGGCTTGTTGGGGAGTGATGCGTGCCATGGTCGTCCCGGAAGAGGTGCCCGCCCCTGCGCCGGCTGGGCACGAGGGTTGATCCGGCTGGGATGCGGGCAAAGAAAAAGCCCCGGCTTGACCGGGGCTTGCGTGTGGATGCTGGGAAGATTGCCCGCATTCTTGGGGACCGGGCAAGTCCCCACTACGCAGCGCGCGCGAGCGTGCGGTTGAAGTCCCGTGCAGCCAGCGATTCCGCAGCGCGCATGTGCTCCAGCATCCATTCGTACACCGGTTGCCAGTACCGGCGATAAGCGGAATGGTCCGCACCAATGGCTGCGGCTCGTTCTCGCCCGCTCCTTGACTCCACCCCTGCGCCTCCGCACACCTCGCATTCAATGACCCCCGTTCCATCCTTCGCGGCCTGGATTCGAAGCCCCTGACAAGCCTTGCAGCAAGCGCAACTCGCCATTTCATCCACAATCGCGCGGGCAAGCACCCCGAGCTGCTCCATGGTGTTGTTCGGCCAGCACAGCGCGCGCGTCGCCTCCAACCGGGCCTCTGCCCTGCGGTGCTCAATGCGCTGGCACTCGGTGACAGGTCCGCCTGCCCAGCCCATGCACGCCTTGGCAATGCCGAACTCGGTGCGCGCCACATTCAGGGCCTGCTGCTGGCGCACGTATTCCGGCGCGACCAATGCAATGACCGCCTGCCGGAGCTGCTGCGAGCGGCGCATGCCACTATCCGGCCACCACAGTGCCTCCAGAAGCTCACGGCCAAGTCCCGCCGGCACCATTCCAAGGGCCGCCGCGATGTCCTGGTTGGTGAGGTCGGGCATCCCGCCGCGACCGGTGTCGAACTTGACCGTACTCGGCCCCAACCGGGCCATCAGCTCCCGCCCCTCACTCATCTGCGTTTCCCCTTTGATGTTCCCAATGCCTACCCGCTGACCCCGATCCCGTCCCGAAGCTCATGCCGCCGCCTGGCCCCAGAACGTGGGCAGAATCTCAACCTTGCCCCCTCGTGCCTTGAACTGCTCCACCGTTTCGCCCGGCTCGACTTTCGCAACATTGATTGGCTGGGGCGTGTTCGCCGCCTGCAGCCCCACCCGTGCAGCGCGCGATCGGTCGTGGACGGCTCTAGCCGCGCGCCCTTCCCCAGTCGCCGTGGGGCGCCTCATCCCTGCGCCAGTGGCCTTGAAGGTCGCTGCCGGGCCGAGACCGCTTTTAACCACGAACCCGCCTCGCACCAGGCAGGGCATGGTGCTGCGGATGTTCTTTCGCTCCACTGCCTGGTCGATGCCAACCACCCCCATGCGCTCGTACACCCTCTGCATGGTCAGTGCCTCCCCCGGTGCAGACGCGAAGACCCTACGCAGCTCTGCCGCCCGCCCGCCACTCTCATCGCTCATGCCGCTTCCCTCAGTTCATTGACCAACGTCTGCTGAGCGATCAGCTCGTCGTCGGTGCCGTAGGTTTCGTGGAAGACCCGGGAGCCATCCAGCAGGCTCGGGCCGTAGATCCGGCGCATCGTCGCGAAGGTGTTCCCTTCCAGCGGGTGCCGCATGTGGTGCCATTTGCAGAGGGCGTACCCGAAGGCATGGCCCCGGCGCACGTTCCCGCTTTTGGCGTGGTTGTAGTCGCAGCCGTACACCACGAGCTCCGGTTCCAGCAGCTGCTGTGTCACCAGCGTCAGGCAAGCCATGCATGGCCCAACCTTGGCCGCTTCGATTCGGGCCGCCTGTTCCTTCGTCGCTGGCGGAGCTTTCGACCACATCAGCGCAGCGCCTTCTTACGAGTGCCGCGCCGGCGACCCGCGCGCTTGGCCTCCTTCGCGATCGCGTCGTGCCTCTTTGCCTCGCCCAAGTAGTAGTCGTGTCGTTCCTGGCGAACTGCGGCACTAAACTGAAACTGTTTCAGGGCCTCGTCGGCTGCGGCGCGATACGCCTTCGCCAGCTTCGGTGCAGTCAGCCGCGGATCATGGTCGAAGATGTCGAGCTGCTGGTTGTGGGAGCGCATCAGGTCAGCTCCGGAATAGGGCCGGCGTACCGGGTCACGGGGATGTGTCGCATGCCATCGCGCCAGATGGTCAGGCCGCGCCGGGCGTACAGCACCAAAGGCTTCGTGCCGTAGCCGTAGGCCAGATACCAGCCGGCCACCGAGACGGGCTCGCTCGCCGGACGCACCTCGAAGACCAGCTGATTCGGGTTCATGCCGCCTGCTCCTTCGGGCCGCACTCCAGAATCTCGGCCAGTTCGGCCAGGCGGGCGCGGGTACGCGCGTCGGCTTTCGGCGATGCTTCTACCCGGCCGGCCAGCAGCGCTACCGGGTTGAAAGCCGGGGTCGTGCTCGGCAGTGCCAAGAACTCGGCAACCTGTTCGTGCACCAGTTGCCCGGCAGCGACAGCCTGCTGCAGCACCCCGTCGCGGGCAGAGGCATCGGCACCGAGTGAGATCTGATGGGTAGCCGTCTTCTGGGAAGCGCGCGCGTCCTTGACCAAGCGGGTGTAGACCTCCAGAAAGGCCGGCCGCGCCGCGATGATGTCGCCCGCCTCCACCAGCGGGAGCGCCTTGCTCCACGCGTCCCTGGTCTGCTCCGTCCACACCACCGTGGACCGCTCGTCGGCGGCGCGAATCGCAATCGCCCAGGCCTCGTTCGGGCTGGGGTGACCGTCGTCGATGCGCTCGAGGATGGCGGCCAGCGACAGCTTGCCCTTCAGCTCGCGGCGGCAGCTGGCCAGCGCGCGGTCGATCAGCGCCACCGGGTACGCTGCTAGGTCAGAGACCATGAACACCGCCGCATTCGGCCGTAGCTGGTCGCCGATAACCTCGGCCGTCGCCATCAGCACCTTGATCAGCTCTTCCTGCTCGCGGTCACTGAGCATTGCCGGCCCTCCGTGCGCGGAGGATGTCGATCGCCTCGTCGGCGGCGCTGACGTTGGACTGGGTCTGGTCCTGCTGCATGGCGCTGGTCTGGGTCACTTGGCGCCCGGTCGCCCACTGGGTCCGGTACGCCTCACACCGCGCCAGCAGCGCCCCCAGGTCGTGCATGTTCTGGACGACGTAGCGCTCGTTGACCGTCAGGAACCACGCGGCCACCAGCGGCGCCTCGACGTGGCCCAGGCGCTTCACCAGCTGCTTCACGTTGCCGTTGACCTTGGCATTGCGCACCGGGGTCACGCCGTGGCGCTCACCGTAGGCCCGGGCATACGCCGTCCACGTTGCTCGGCAAGCGGCCTGGACCTCGGTTTCGGAATCCACCACCTGCGGCGCGGCCGACAGGCCCGCCGGCAATGACGGTTCTCCTGACGGTTCAATGAGGGTTATATGACGGTTAGGCGGCACGGGGCGCACCTCCAGACCTGCGCCCCGTGCCTCACCCCCTGCACCGGGCGCAGTACCACCTGCATCGGGCGCACCCCCTGCATGGGGCGCAGCACCTGCGCCCGGTGCATCCCCCGCTCTGCCAGTCTTCCGCTTGCCCTTCGGCGCGACGGCGGCGGCGTTGAACTTGGCCGGAGTGACCACGTAGACGTTGCTGCTGTTGAACCTGCGCTCCCGGGTCAGGATACCGACGGCTTCCAGATGGTCCATGGCGGTGCGCACAGCGCGCGCGGACATGCAGCAACGCTTACCGATGGTGGCAATGGCCGGCCAGCAGACGCCCTCGTCGTTGGCCTGGTCGGCTAGCGAGATCAGAACAGCTTTCTGTGTCACGCTCAGACCCTGCAGCGGCCAGCAGCTGCTCATGATGATTGTGGACATGTCAAGCGCCCCCGCTTAGAGACAGACGCTCTCTCGCCGGACTAGACTCCAATGACTTCCAGCAGCTTTCGAGGTATCCGAGGATGTCCATCAGCGAACACGAGCAGCAGGACCAAACCTTTCTCACGCAGTTCTTCGACTTCCTCGAGAAGAATTCGGCAACGGATGCCGACGCCGCAGCCATGTCAGCCAAGAACAGGATGAGCTTCGTCAAACGGGACCCCGTCCAAATGAAAGCCCATTTCGAAGAGCTTGTTCTCGGACTCGGCACAAGTGACGCGGCAGAAGCGGCATTCAAACAAGCTGTCCTCGCAGGGATCCAGTCACGCTCAAAGCTTGGGGCGCAAATCCCGGCATTGCGTGATGCCGCTGTCAGGCTCGGCGCACCGAGCTGGGCGATCCCGGCGCAGCTGAATATCTGATTGGAACCTACCAGCGTGCTAGCGCAGCGCGCGTACGACCAAGCCAATGTGAGCGTCGACATTTTTAAACCGCCAGTTCTAGGTTGTCGCCCGGGGCCACCGGCCACCAAGTGCATGCACTGCGCCCACTGACCTCGCAGGGCTTCTTCGGACCGCGCCACACCTGGGCGCCCTCTAGCAGTTCCGGGAGACGGCGGCCGAGCATGTAGCGGTCCAACCCGGCCGCCTTCGACAGCTCCATGCTGGTCATGCCGGGATAGCGCCTGACGGCGGCTGCAGCCTGACCCTGCTGTGCCTGCTGGATACCGCTGGCGGCAACGAAAGCCGCGGCGTCGTGGCTGGTGCTGATATGGGTGTTGCGGGCCAGAGCGCTCATCGTTCCGCCCTCCCCTTCGCCGCAGCGCGCGCGACGTTGCGCTCCAAGCGGTGCGCCATGGTCCGTAGCGCGCGAGCTTCGCTGACCATCAACGCGGCCTCGTCGCTATCGATGTGGCGGTCTTCCATCGCGTCTACGGCAGTGCCGGTCAGGCGGCCCACCCGCGTGGTAATTTCCAGCAGCTTCAGCTGGACGGCCCCGACCTCGTCCGCCCAGCCACCCTCTGGCGCCGGCGGCACAAGATCCACTGCCATGCCGAAGCGGCCGGCCAGCGCCTGCATCCACTCCAAGGCGTACTCGCTTCCGCCTGCTTTCTCCTGCATCCATTCAGTCAGCAGCTCGGCGATCTCGATCGATACCGACTCGCCCTCTAGGCCGCGCAGCTTCGCGCGCAGGGTCTCCGGGTGCATCGTCTTGCCGCGCCTGTCGGCCAGGTACGCGGCAGCGTCGGCCACGCCGCCGGGCGTCTTGCGCACGGAGTTGTAGAGGACGTCGAGCCAGTTGAGGGCGGATGTACGGCAGGTCATGGGTCACCTTGGGAAGACGGGTGTTTCAAGGTTTCGGGGCGGGCCCGGCCGGCGCACGATGGGCGCCATGGACGAATTCAAGTCAGGGATCGAGGGCGTCGCCCTCCTTGCGCTACGCTGGTTGTCTGAACAACAAAGCCCGCAAGGAGGGCGACATGGAGCTGATCGAGGACCCAACGTTCCTGAGCCTGTTCACTCAGGTCCAGGTTATGGACGCGGTATTGATGGCATCGCTCAAGTCGCATCCGCGACCGGCGGAGCTGCTGGAGCACATCGAGCAGAACATCGCTCTCGTTCGATCAGTGAGTGCGCAGCGGGCTGCGGAAGGGCCAATCGGCAAACTTGCCGACCAGCAGATGGGGCCGCAGGCGGAGGGTTGGTTGAGCTACGCCCGGAACGTCCTTGGTCCGGACTGACGCCTTTCACCCGCAGCGATTGCCGCGAAAGCTCGTCGAAGAACTCTCGCGAAACGCGCTCGCCTTCAGCCCGAGCGGCCAGTTCCTGCACCGACGGCCGGTTTAACCAATCCCGCAGCCACAGCCGCAGGTTCCACTTATCGGATAGCGCGCGCATATCAGGCCACCTGCACTTGAATGACGCGGTCTGCGTCGGGATCGTTCGGGGCCGCGAGCGCGGCCGGTTGTTCTTCTTGGACACCAAGCAGCTGCAGCACCTTCGGCAAGGCAGGGACGCCCTGCTCATCTGGCCAGGCCTCGACCTGCTTAACCGGCAGCTGCAGGACCTTGGCCAAGTGGGCGTCGCTACTCAAACCGAGACGGGATCGCAGCGCGCGCTTGGTCACGGTGCTCTCAAGCACCCTGCCGGCGACTGCGCCCTGCCCTCCCGAGGCTTGCCCATTCGCAGGGCCGAATACCTCCGGACACAGCTCATGCCGGGATACTCCCGTCACCCCTTCGATTCGGATGACGTGCCCGGGCGGCACCCGGCGGCGTTTGCGCCAGTTGCTGACGGTGGACTGGACCACCCCCAGGGAATCGGCCAGCGAAGTGACCCCGCCAGCGGCTTTGACAGCTTTGTCGAGTGCGTCCATGGACGCTAGAATCACATATCGTGATCCTCGACGCAACACGTTTTGTGTTGGCTTAACATCACATCACGTGAAGAATTGCCGGATGGCCTTCTCCGACAATCTCCGCGCTGCCCGGCTTGCCCGTGGCATGACCCAAGAAGCTCTTGCCTTGGCCTGTGGCTGGTCTGGGCAAAGCCGCATTGCAAACTACGAATCGTCAGCACCCAGCGCGCGCGAGCCGAAAGTGTCGGAGGTCCCACTCCTGGCCAAGGCTCTAGGTGTCTCGGTGGCCTCCCTCTTCGGCGAGGCCCCGGCGTCTCATTCCTCGCGACCCGATCCTGCCATTCTCGCCAGCACGTACCGCTTCCTTGTAGAAGCGTTCGCCACTATCGGGAAAGTCGTCGTCTTTGAAAACGAGGCTGACCTGTTTGCGGACGTTTACGAGTGGATTGCGGCCGACGACCGCCCGGCCGATCAACGGAACCTGGTGGATTTCGCGAAGTGGCGCGAGAAGCGCGATTTGGACAGAGGGCACGGAATAGATGAGCAAGACGGACGCGTTGCTGCACAAGCTGGTAGAAAGAATCAACGCAGCGCCTAACGCGCCAACGGCATACGGCTCCATGCCGGTGCCGGCCAGATCCAGTTTTGACTCCGTCGTGCGTGAGAGCCATATCCGCATGATTCGTTCCCTGGCCCGAACGTATCGCCAGTTCGGCATGCAGTTGATCGTTGATCAGGCAACGCTCGGGAAATCGGGAGTCGATGAGCTCTCGGACACAGAGCTCATTGCCCTGCACCGTGATTTGGACAGGGCCCGCGAGTGTATCCGCGACGATGTATCGTTTGAAGAAGCCGGCATTCTTCGCAACAGCTTCGACTAAGCCGTCCCTTTCTGAACGACATCGTTCGCGTTCAGAAAACGAGCGCCGAAACATCACGTAACGTGTTGACTTAAAGATCACGCTTTGTGATCCTAGTCCCGTCGCCCCCGTAGCAGCCCATCCGGGCCGGGGCACGGAGACCTTCCCGTGCAAACAACTTCAGCGCAACCGGCAACCCTGGTGCTCGCGGTCGCTGCATTGATTCTCAATGTGTGGGCCGCCTTGCGTCTGTGGCGCCGCCGATGCGGGGCTGCGAAAGCCTGGCAGCCGTTACCTGAGCCGCTTGATCTTGGCGAACAACTCGATGCCGCACGCGGTCCTCGTGCTGCACCAGGAGAACCTCCCACTCTCAATGTCAGCCAGCATCTGGGGCTGCGCCGCGATGCTCACGGCAGTGCGCGGTTCGAGCCGGAGCGGGAGCCGGGTGCGCTGCAAGTAATCTGTAATTACTGCGGCTCGCGTCTTGCTCCGCCGACCATGGCGGAACGCCACCTCGTTGATCGTTACCGGAAGGTAGCCGACGTTGACGACCTCAACGGCGCAAGTCCACGTGCCCGTACTCGGAATGAAAAGCGACGTGCAGCTGACCTTGAGCCGCACGGTGTCCTTCCGAATGAGCCAAACAGCGTTGAAGACGCCCAGCGTGGCGCCAAGCACTGCGAGTCCTAACGTCAGCCAATTCGTCCAGTTCATGGCCGAAGCATAACTGCGCCTCGCCCTGAATCGAAACCCAGGAGCTTCCATGCCGCACCTCACCCTTAGCGCCCGCGCTCCCGCCGTCGTGGAAGCGCGCCCCCAGAACAACACCGTCGTTGTCAAAATTGGCGACGCTCTGCTCAGCCTTGAACCCGCCGACGTTCCCCAGCTCTGCCAAGACCTGTCCCGCGCAGCGCTGCAGTTGCACCGCCCCCGCATGGGCATGTTCCCGCGCCGGCCGCTGGAGCTGCAGCTCGGCAATGCCGACCTGGTCGAGGTGTCGGCATGAACGCCCTTGCTGTGGCTGTGATCGACACCGAGATTGCGGACTGCCGCGCAACAGGGCACACGGGCAACGTCGAGAGTCTGCTCGACGCGCGCGCCGCCGTCGCCGAGCTGATCGCAGCGGATGTCGAATACGACGCCGCCGGCGCCCACCGGCTGGACACCTACCGGCAGTGGAATAAGGATCACGGCCCCACCACGGCGGACGACGGGGACTTCGCGGTCCTGCATGCCGCCGACGCCCGCCTGGAAGCCGCGCGCGCTCGTCGACGTGCAGCGCTGAACGCCGCTCAAGGGGGTGCCGCATGAGCACCAACGTCTTCGATTTCCGCCAGTTCCAGACCGTTCGGGACAACGTCCGCGCTGCCGGCCTCAACCCAGCGCCGCTCTATCGCCAGCTGCTTGCGGAACAGCGCGCGGGCATGCGCGGCCAGGCGGTGGTCGCCGCCGCGCAGAAACTGAGCCGCCAGTTCCGCGACGACCTGTCGCCGGGTGCCGCGTGAACGCGGTCGCCTTCCTCTTGGGCGTCGCTATCGGCGCTGCTATTGCAGTGGCGGCGGCCGCAGCGTGGCTGGAGAGGAACCAATCCGAGCACTTCGAACGAATGCTGGAGCAGATCAAGTCGCTGGGGCCGCGCGCATGACGGCAGCTGCACCCATGACCGTGGCGGCTGTTGTGCGCGCCATGCGCCGCGCGGGCGCAGCTGGCGAGCCGGTGCCGGCCGCCGAGGTGGCAGCCTGGGGACGAACCTTCATGGTCCAGCTGTACGGCCCGCAGAAGCCCGTGCGAATCGAGTGCAGGCCCTTGTACTCGGTCGAGCCGTGGATCAAGGCAGAAGACGCTGACGTGATCCACGCGAGGCGCCGGAAGCTCGATATCCGCGCCCTGTATCTGCATCCCAAGGCCGAAAAGCCGGGAAAAGCCCACCGCTACAAGAACGACGTTTGCCAAGACTGCGGCGACGGTCACTTCTACGCAGGGCCCAACTGCGAGCCACTGGCACCGACTCCCGATAGTCGTGCCGCCCTCCCCTTCGACCCCTCCTGGTTCCGGGAGCCGCTGGAAGCGCTCCAGCGCTTCGCCACCAACAAGATCATCAGCCTCTCGGACGCATCGAAGTGGAAGCGAGAGACCGCCTACCTGCTCGAAAGACTCGAGCAGTACGACAAGGAAACCTTGGCATGACCACCGAGAGCAGCACCATCACCCCAGAAGATGCCGTCCGGAACCTGATCGTGTGCGACACACAGTTCGGCTGGGCGGGCGAAACCACCCTCAACCTGCCCGAGCTGCTGGACCTGCAAAAGCGAGGCTGGTTGCAGAAGGGCCACGAGAACAACGAGTTCGACCTAACGGACGCCGGGCGCGCCGTCGTCGCCCAAGCGCTGCAGTTTGCGGTGCCGGCGACGCTGTCCACGGTGAAGCCCGGCGGCACCGTGCAGCTGGCCCAACCGGCGGCCTTCCCGCTGGTGGAACTGCTGGGCGTCCGCAACCACCTGCACATGCTCGCCACCACTATGGTGCCGAACTTCTGTGACCAGGCGGCAACGCTCCAAGACCAGGTCCAGAAGCTGATCGACGACCACCGCCGGGCGCCCGCTGAGGAACGCTAATGAAACGCGGGCGGAACCGCAAGCAAGGAGCAGGATTTCTCGGCCCTTGCACAGGTCTATCTACCGGCGAGATGTGCTCCGGTCGGCTTCAAGCCAGCCACATCGGGGCGCAGTTCGTCACTCTCCGCCAGACCTTCGACTGTCTTGATCGCTTCGGTCATCGCGGCCTCTTCGGAATCAAAGACGCTGCCGGAGCCGGGCGCACGCAGCTCATGGTCGCCAACGACTGCGACGATTGCCTCAATCCTGGTGTCACCGTCAGTCCCGACCCTGAGGCTGATGATGTACTGGGCGCCGGCGACTTCACCGGTGCGAGTCACAAGTTCGCTGTTTTCGATAGGGCTCATTGGGAAGCTCCGTTAGGGGTGCCTGAAGCCTACAACGCGGGGTGTGAGGACCGAAGTGCAGGACTCACTGGGGTCGCACCAGCAGCACCTGAGCCATTCAGCAACCAGACGGTGGCTTGCCAGTTGGTATCGCATTCGTGCGTCGATTTGGCAAAGGCGTGCGGTAGGACTGTACGTCTGCGGGAGGCCCGCGCCCTTGCCCTGCACCATCTGGCTGCCCGCGACATTAGCGAGGCCCTGAACGTCATAGGCCATGCCATTGGCGGTGTCGATCCCGGGCGCGGCGTTCCAATCAAGAACACATGGGCTGCCGAGCCACCGGCATTGGCTTACGTCGTCAAGCATCGACATAGCACCCCCTCCCTGTTGGAGCCGATTCTGCCATGAACTTCCGCCGCCCCCCAAAACTCACAACCTGGAGAACTTCCGTGGCTGACGGCTCCCGCTCCTTCAACTTCCCGATGCCGCAGCGTTCGCGCCTGCGCCGCGGCGAGATCGTCGTCGACCTATTCGCCGGCGGCGGCGGCGCCAGCGAAGGCCTCAAACAGGCCCTCGGCATCGATCCGGCGCTGGCGTACAACCACGACGAGCTCGCGATCGGCATGCACGCCGCGAACCACCCGCTCACCCAGCACCACCGCGAGGACATCTGGCACGCAGATCCGCGCCGGGATGTCGCCGGGCGGGCCATCGGCTGGTTCCATGCCTCGCCGGATTGCACGCACTTCAGCCAGGCCAAGGGCGGCCAGCCGCGAAGCAGGAAGACCCGCGCCCTGTCGTGGGTAGTGCTGAAGTGGGTGGGTCAACTGCGCAGCGCTGACGCACTCAACGGCACCAATACCGCTCCGCGAATCATCTCCATGGAAAACGTCTGGCAGATCCTCACCTGGGGTCCGCTGGTGGCGAAGCGCTGCAAGGCCACCCGCCGCGTGCTCAAGATGGACGGCTCCATTGCAGCGCGCGGCGAGCGCGTGCCTGTCGAATGCCAGCAGCTGGTGCCGGACAACCGCCACAAGGGCCGCACTTGGCAGCAGTTCGTCGCCGCGCTGCGGGCACTGGGCTACGTGGTCGACTGGCGCAAGCTCGTCGCCAGCGACTACGGCGCCGGCACCAGCCGCGAACGCCTGTTCCTGCTGGCCCGCCGCGACGGAGAGGCCATTGTTTGGCCGGCCGCGAGTCATGGCTCCCGAAAGGACCAGCAGCCGCGCGTCACCGCAGCTGACTGCCTGGACTTCTCCATACCCTGCCCGTCCATCTTCACCCGCAGCCGGCCGCTGGCCGACGCCACCATGCGCCGCATTGCCAAGGGTGTAATGCGCCACGTCATCAACTCGGCAGATCCCTTCATCGTCCCGGTTACCCACCAAGGCGGCGAGCGGGTGCACGACGTGCGCGAACCGATGCGCACCATCACCGCCGCCAACCGGGGAGAGCTGATGCTGGCCGAGCCAGAACTGGCACCGTTCATTGCCGAGCATGCCAATGCCAGCAACCAGCGCACGATGGCGGCCGACGAACCCCTGCGCACCGTCTGCGCCGGGGTGAAGGGAGGCCACTTCTCCGTGGTAACGCCCGTCCTCGCCGGCGTCGGCGGCCGGGCGGGACAATCGGAGCCGCGTTCCGGTGGCGAACCGCTCTACACCATGACCCAGAAGGCTGACACCGCTCTGGTGGCACCGCACCTGGTCAAATTTCGGGGCGATAGCATCGGGACGCCGGCCACCGAGCCTGTACCCACCATCACCTCCGGCGCCGGCGCCGCGCGTCCGGCGGGCGCGGCACACGCACTCGGCATTGCCACCGCGTTCCTTGAGCAGGCGAACGGTGGTTTCTACCAAGGCGCTGGGAACGAGGCGCGCGACCCGGTGAGCACCATCACTGCCAGCGGTAGCCAGCAGCGACTGGTGTCCGCTGACCTCGCGGTCCTGTCGGAAGAGCAGGAAGCTGGCGCTCTGCGGGTCGCCGCCTTTCTGGTGAAGTACTACGGCAGCGGCGCGAACGTGCCTTCGCTGGTCGACCCCCTCGATACCGTAACGACCCGCGACCGCTTGGCGCTGGTCACTGTGGTGATCCGCGGCACGCCCTACGTCATCGTGGACATCGGTCTGCGCATGCTCAAGCCGCACGAGCTCTTCCGAGCACAGGGGTTCCCGCAGAGCTACGTTATCGACCGGACCGCCGACGGCACCCCGCTCACCACGAGCGCAGCCGTGCGGATGGTCGGCAATAGCGTCAGCCCGCCACCGTTGCGGGCTCTGGCCGAGGCCAACCTGGACCCGGTAGTTACGCCAATGGCGGAGGCTGCCTGATGGACGCCGTCAACGGCACTAAAGACGCGTCGCGTGCCATCTCTGCACCGCTAGGTCTTGCGCGGCAATCCTTCGATATACGCTTCGACGGCGGCAACCCCGAGCTGCATGGCGTCGCCCTTATCCGTCACGCGGTCAAGCCGACGCGGCAGGATCAACACCGGCTGCCCGTCGATCTCGACTGCACAGCCGAAGAAGCCGGATTCGTCTTGGGCGACTGTGAGCACAACGTGGTAGCCGCCGATGCTGCCACGGAACGTGCTGTCTCTGACGCGATCGGGCATGCGGGGTCTTCGATAAATGGGCGCATGCACTGTAACCCTGGCCAGCAGCGATGGATAGCTCCTTGGGCTGGTCCGGACCATCCCATCACCGGGATCTCGCTAAGCGGCGCTGTCTTTGCTGTTGGAACCTTTGATCAGCGCTTGGATGGCGACCCTTTCGGCTTCTTCAAGAGCGGCTCGGCAAGAGCCGAACGGGCCCGAATGGACCTCGACCACCGCGCAGTGATGGACGTCGACAGAGAGCAAACGCCACTGCTTGGCACTCCCCCGCCAGATGTTGGCGGTGTACGGGTGCCCGGATCCGTGTACCGACAGCGTGACGCTATGAAACGACTCAGGTGCCTGATCTGTTCCCATTTCTACCGCCGCATCTACTCCCAGCCCGAGTCTGCCTCGCGCGGGCAGGGTCCACAAGCCCTCAGAGCTGAAGCACTCATCATGGAGGTCCTCCAATGACACAACGACACATCAGCCATCCGGAGGGCCTACCGCGGTGCGCTGCCGGGCACAGCGCGCGCCACATCCATGACCTGCGCGGCGCTGCCGCCGGCGGCGGACACTTCATCGAGTGCCAGTGCCAGGCTACCAGGCGACACGCTGAGCCTGAGGCGGCACTTACCGAATGGCGTCGCAACAACCGCCCTGCCCGCAGCGCGCGCAAGGTACTACCCGCGATCGCGGCGCCGGCCGACAACGTCGTACAGCTAAGCCTTCACATGCAGGGCGCATCCCGGTCGGCCAGTTCATGAAGCCCCACCACCACACCGTCACTCGTAACAGATCAACCGCCCGCTGCGGCGAAGGAGAGCGCATGACCACCAGCACCAACATCGCCCAAGCACCCCGGCGTCTCCTGCGCCTGAAGCAGGTGCTCGACCGGACGGGCTTGCCCAAGTCGACCATCTACTCGCGCATTTCCGCCGGAACTTTTCCGAAACAGGTCCCCGTGGGGTGCTCCGTTCGGTGGGTTGAGTCGGAGATCGAAGCATGGATTCAGGCGTTGGTTGACGAGCGCGATCAGCACGCGGATGCAGGGGGTATCGATGGGGGTATCGTAGGGGAGAAGCCCCTCCCGCGCCTTGCAGCGTAAAGACCAGAACACCGCTTCAAGTAGAGCCCACCTCCACCATAAGACGGTCCGCAAGGACCCAAAGAGCCGGGACCTCCTTCAACGGGGTCCCGGCTTTTTTATTGCCAGTCCGCTCACGCCGGATGTGCTCCGCTTGCCTCGCGCTGTTCCCGTCGGTCTACGTCTGGAGAATGCAATGGCAACGAACTTCCCCCCTACCCCTCTGCTCGCCCTGCTCCTGCTGGGCTCCCCGGCCGTGGCCCTTGGCCAGGACGTGTCGTTCGGTTCGATGGAGGAGCACACCAGCAGCGAGCAGGACAGCTCCAGCACGACCACCACCAGCAGCCAGTCGACAACCGGCCAGGACCAGGACGGAACGACCAGCTCCGATCAGAACGGCGACTCCGCGTTCGGCAACTTCGGTTCGCTCAACCAGCAATCCACCACCAGCGGCAGCTCGCATTCGGAGTCGCGCAGCGAGAGCAAGGGCAGCTCGGTGGAGATCGACATGGGCGGCGATGACGACGATTGGTCGCACGGTCACGATCATGGCAACCATCACGGCGGCCGTCCCGGCTGGGGCGAAGAACTGGTGGGGCGCTGGACGCTTGGCCAGGAAAACGGCAACACCTGCACCATCGAACTCAAGGACGCCGAGTGGTTCGGTGGGCACAGCGCCTACGTGCCCGCAGGCTGCCCGGATGGGTTCTTCCCGGCCAACCGCTGGGTGCTGTCGGGCAACCAGTTGCTGATTACCGACACCAGCAACACCACCATTGGCCGTTTCCGCCAGGACCGCAGTGGCCGCTGGTCGGGAAAACGCGAGTCCGACGGAGCGCGGCTGTATCTGAACCCGGTTGGCAACTGAGGCCGGTCTTCCGCCTCAGGGCAGCGTGAACTTGCGTGCCATCCGGGTCGGCCAGACCGAGGTGAACTGCGCGCCGCCGACCAGCCGGTAGGCGGCCGAGACGCTGTGCATCACGCCCAGCCGTTCCAGCACGTCCTTGGCCTTGCGGAAGGTCGGGCGCGGGTCGGAGGTGTCCATGAAGAGGTTGATCTCTTTCGCGCTGACGTCATAGCCGTCCAGCTTCGCAGCGCTGCCCAGCGCCGCGCCCAGTTCGGCTTCGAGCGTAGCCAGGAAGCCTTCGTCGTCCAGCGATTTGCGCCAGAACTTGATGATCAGCTGGTAATCCATCGGGCGGTCCGGTGTTCTGACATGGGGGACTGACCAGAGTACCTCACGGCGCGGGCGTGTCGGCTGACAGCAGCGCCTTGAGGATCGCTTCCGAGCGCCGTTGCCCGTAACCCCTGCCGTACGCGCTGGAGGTGATCGCCACCACCATATTTCGGCTGGGGATGACGTAGATCTTGTTGCCGCCGTTGCCGGAGGCGAACGACACCGGAACCTTCTGGCCGTTGATGTCGTGGACCTTGTGGTACCAGAAGTAGCCGTAATGGTCGGCATACGGATCGCTGTCGGCGATGGGCACGCGGGGCGCCAATGCTTCGCTCAGCCAGGCCTCGCTGACGATGCGGCGGCCGTTGTACAGGCCCTTGTTCCGGACCATCTCGCCCAGGGTGGCGAAGTCGCGCGCGGTCAGCGACAGGTTGCCCTGCCCTTTGGTGTACCCGGCGGCGTCGCTGGCCCATTCCCATCGGCTGATGCCCAGCGGGGTGAACAGGTTGGCGCGGGCGAAGTCGGCCATCGACATGCCGGTGGCCTTGGCCAGTTCCACGCCCACTACATAGCTGGTCAGCGAGTTGTAGCGATAGGCCTGGCCCGGCGGGGTCGCGCGCGGTACTGCCAGCACGAACGCCAACGGGTCGGCGGCTTCGTCGAGCTTGTCTTCGTTGCCGGGCGAGGCGGGATCTTCGTCGAAGGCGGCCAGGCCGGAGCGCATGGTCAGCAGGTCGTCCAGGCGCACATCGCCCACGGCGCTGCCAGCAGCCTCGGGCCAGTGCGCGGTGACGCGTTCGTCCACGTTCTTCAACGCGCCCTGGTCGATGGCGATGCCGGCCAGCAGCGCGGTGACGCTTTTGCCGGCGGAGCGCACATCGTGCAGCGAGGCTGCGGTTTCGCCGTTGTAATAGCGCTCGGCGACGATCCGGCCGTCGCGCATCACCACTACCGCGCGCAGGTCGGGATGTTCGTCCTGGTCCCAGCGGGCCAGCACGGTGGTCAGCGGATCGCTGGCCAGCACGGGAACTGCCCACGCCATCGTCAGCAGCATCAGGGTCGACCACGTCCGCTTCATCGTACGCACCTCCCGAACCAGGATGGGGCGAGTCTAGCCGATACAACTATTCCGATACCGACACGTCGCCGTTCCCGGCCGCGCGGACCGGCCAACTGTCGGCATCCCCCATGCCGCAACGATCTCGATGTATGCAGTCACTCGTTTAGTCAGGTTCCATTGGCGTTGTCGATTGCAGCGCTGAGACCCATCCGTAGGATCGGCGCCCTTCCGCGCCCCTGCGCCTGTCACGATTCCATGCCTGTGCCGAACCTGTCCCCTTGCCCTACCGCATCCAAGTGCACGGCTGCCGCGCAGCGCACCCCTGCCCCCGTCCAGGAGCAGACGCGCCCAACGGCGGCACCGTGGCAGGTACGTAATCGCGACGCGACGACGCTGTCGCTGGTGGGCGTGCCGCCCGCACAGCTGGATTCATTGGCGGACGCGCTGTCCAGGGGGCCGATCGATACCACGCTGATCGGGAGCTTGCTCGACGGCGGGTTGCCGGGCAGCCCGCTCGGCGATGCGCTGTCGGAGTGGCTGGCCGCTCAATGCGTACTTCCCTCCTGCAGCGACGACGAGGCCGCCGCCTGGCGCTGCGTGCTGCTGTATGCCCTGCGCCTGCCGCAGGCGCACTGGGAAGTGGAATGCGTTGCCGAAAGGGCGCGCTTGAGTGCCGCTGTTTCCGGCCGCGATCCGCTGTTGCAGCGTCTGCGCGATGCGCTGTATCGGCCCTTGGACAAGACGCCGGCTGCTTGGCAGGAGATGCTTGCCGGCCCGCGTGCGCGCGATGCGGAGGCGGACGCACGGCAGATTGCGCTCGACCACCAGCGCACGCAGTACGGTGGACTGGATACCGACAAACGCCATGGCGCCGTGGCGAAGCTGCTGGCAGAACTGGCACCTGCCGCAACCGCCCAGGCGCTGCAGGGGGCGATGAAGTGGGTGCGCCGGCACGAACAACGCGATGCCGGCCTGCTCGATCCGCGCGCCGGTCTGCGCACGGTGTTTGCCCACGCGGGCGATGCCGCGTCGATTGCGGACGTTCGTGCCCGACTGTCGGCGATGCAGCAGGTCACGACGCGCACCGGGTCCAATGTACCCTCCACGGCGACAGTGGCGTTCGAAAAGGCGCCTCCGCTGGCCATGCAGCTGCTGGCCGTGGCGCAACAGGCCGATCTCGATACCCCCGCTCCCGCGCAGCCCCTGGGCCGCTACGACAGCCCTGCGCGCGCAGCCGTCAGCCTGCTCAGCCTTCCATGGCAGCTTCCGCAGCTGGTGAAGGGCGGCGCGGACCTCAGCTTTACTGCTGCGAAAAGCGCGAGGCTGCTGGGCAGCAGGACCCTGCCGACGCCCGAAGCGGTAGCGAATACCGCGCAGCCTTATGGGCTTGGCGGTGCGTGGGCGCGGCCGGTCAACATCCTGGCCTGCACGCCGATGGTGGGTGAAACGCCGCTCGTGGACGACACCAGCGCGCTGCTTGGCCGCCCGCAGATGGGGACTGCTGTCGCGCTGCGCGGTCAGTGCTGGGAGGCGCCGCATAACGTACCCGGCATGTTGCGCGAGCAGAGCGCAGGGATCGGCGCATTCCTCGCACGTCAACCCACCGGAACGACGACGTTGACAGCGCCCGACGCCCCAAAAGCCACGCCGACAGACGGGATGTGCCCCGTGCATGACATCGACCCGGCGTCCTCGGCGACGCCCATGCTTCACCACCGCACGCGCGCGCCGCGCGCCGATGCCGGCGCGCTGACCGACCTCGGCCGAACGGCCGCCCCCGCGCCCGCCGCGCTGCCCTGCCATGGCGCGGTCGCCCAGGAGATGATCCGGGTCGACGGCCGGCTGCCGCTGCTGGTACAGGCGCCCCTGCTCGACCGCCTTGCGCCCGGCGACTGGTGGAACACACTGGATTGGCAGGTGCCTCGCACGCTGGGTGGCCTGCATGCAGCCGTCACCGACGCGTTTGCGCAGGCCGGGCTGGACCTGCAGCACCGGGCACCCAGCGCGGACGCACTGGCTTCCTTCTTCGCATCCACGCCGGCACGCGCATGGTATGACGCGCTGCAGACGCTGCCGATGCTGCCGGAAGGCGCCCGCCGCAGCCTGGCCGACGGCGGCGCCAGCGCACGCGCTTACGCGTTCACCCGCATGCTGGAACAGCTCACCCAGCACCCGCACGCCGAAGGCGAACGCAGGGCGCTGCACAGCCTGGCCTGCATTGGTCGCGCCGCCGTCGCGTACGTGCAGGAACAGGACGCCAACGCGTTGGTCGCCGCGCATGCGCACTTCGATACGTTGGCCTGGCGTACCGATACCGTGGCCGGCCGCCTGGCAACGCCGATGACCGATGCGCAGCTGCAGGCACACCGTGCGCGCATGCACCTCGCCTACGGCAAACCGCTGCCGCACGGCTCCAGTACCGAACAGATGCGGGCCTGGCTGGTACAGGCGCAACCTGCGTTGCTGGACGAAAGAACGTTCGATCTGCTCGACAGCGCAGATACCCTGCTGGCAGACCTGCTGGTCACGCTGCGCGGTGAGGTCGATGCACTACGCTTCGGCAGATACTGGGATTGGCGCGGCAAGCCGCCCGGCGCTGCCGACTGGCGCGACCACCTCGAGCGCAAGGCTGCCGTGGCCGGCACGCACTGGGTGACCGAACTGGGCGTGCTGTTCCACCAGGTGGCCGCGTCGCTGGCCCGCTACGAAGACCTGGAACCGCCGCTGCAGTCGGTGATCGATCCCCGCCGCAACGACCTGCGCGTGCTGACGGGTGAACTGATCGCCCCGCTGCTGCAGCTGTATTCGGGGCTGGACCTGCCGATGGCACAGGCCGACCCGTGGTACCCCACTGCCTACCCTGCCTATGCGGGCTTCTTCGCGTGGACCGGTGGCGCCCACGCGTCCCCCGCCCTGGACCCGCTGGAAGCGCTGGACCTTGCACGAAATCCCGAGCGCCTGCGGCCGTTGCTGCTGCCGATGACGGTCACCCTGCCCCTGCCGGCCGCCGTGCTGCGTCACCTGCTCGGTCGCGACCGGATCGCAGACGAGCCGCAGCAGCAGGCCCGCGACCTGATGCGCCTGATGCGCGGCAGTGAGACACGCCGGCTGGTGGCGCAGATGTTGGACATCGGCGCGGACGACGTTACGCCAGAGCTGGTTCACGGGTTCTTCCGGCAACTGGCCAGCGCGCCAGGCGCTGAAGCATTCGGCCACTGGCGCGACGAGTTCCAGCGCGGCTCCACCTGGCACCTGTCGCCGGACGAGTGGCTGAGCCTGCTGCCTGAGCGGGAACTGGCATCGCTATGGCGAACGCCCGGCATGCGCACCAACCGCGAGGGCGTGGTCAATGCCGTCGAGCACGCGTTGGCTGCAACTGCTGGAACGCGCGGGACACAGGCTCCGCCAGCGCTGTGGGCGCGGGTCATGGAGGCACCGCAGGCGCTGGACCAGTGGTGCGCCAGCGACGATGCGCAGCGGGTCGCCTGGCAGCACCTGCAACGCTCGGTTGCCGGGCGCAGCGCCGGCACGCGGCTGGACCGCGAGGCGCCGTTGTCGCCCAGCACCTGCGCAGCGATGTTGGGCGCGTCGGCTGAGGTGCAGCTGTCGCTCGGCGAAGATCCCAAAGGACTCACTCACGACCCTGCCAACGACGCTGCGCCGGTATTGTCGCTGGCAATCGACCTGCAACGGCTGCATCCGGCGCTGACGGCAGATGAGGCGTTGGCATTCGGCGCCGTGCTGCTGCCGCCTGACGCACGCGGGGTCCCACCAGCGCGCGCGCCAGTGAGCTTCCCGCTGTTGCAGCCGCCCCACGTGCCAGCGCGTGGCGCGGACGCATCGGAGGATGCGCTGCTGGCAGCAATCGTGCAGTCGGACGCCCCACCCCGCCCGGACACGCCCCGCGTAGATCCGGCGCACCTGCCAGCGCTGGATGACCTGCTTGAAGGATTCGGCCTGTCGCTGCTGCATCCGCCCGAAGCCGACGGCCGTGACGACGAACCGTTGACCGCACCCAATGCCTGGGCGCTGATGGCACGCACGCGCCAGTTCGCCGCGTTCTGCCAACCGCTGCTGGCCGAGGCCGGTTGGGTGGGTGGCGACGCCGGAGATACCGGTTCCGCGCGCGGCGCGCAGACGCTGCTCGCGCAGTTGATGCTGGAACGCTACATCGGCCGCGACCGGATCGATGCGCTGCGCGAACGCTTCGCCTCCGCCGAGGTGGTGGATGTGCCGTTTGCGCACCTTGCCCACGAACTGCGCCTGGCGGTGTTGGATGAAAACGGCGAGGCGTCGCCGGCCGCGCTGGGCATGCTGTACTGGATGCTCGCCAGCGAGCTGGAGCAGCCGGCACTGATGGTGGACGGCATTCCCGACTGGCTCACCTACGGCGGCTCGCTGCAGAGCGTGGCCCTGCGGCATGGCGCGACGCTGCTGGACGGCATGCAACCGGGCGCCTGCAGCGGGGGCCGCTTCGATGAGGTCTGTGCCCTGCCCGCGCAGCTCTCGCTGCCGGCGAAGACACCCGGCGGGCACGACGACCTGCACGATGCGTGGGCGCGAGCGCTTGCACCCGAGGCGTTGGCGTATGCGGCCGCGCGCGGTGGAGCGGGTAACCTCACGCGGCTCGACGCCACCACCGGGCAACAGGTGAGTGACGCGCTCACCCTGCTGCAGGCCGACCAGGCCATCCACGCGCTGCATGTGCAGCAGCTGGCCAGCGAATCGCCCAGACGCATGGACATCGCCGCACAGACCCTTGAGGAAGCAGGCATCGACCCGGCGCTGTGGTCGAAGCGCCCGGTCGACATCGGTGAGGCGTACCTGAAGCGCCACGGCATCGTACCCTCGCACCTGATCGACTTCGAGACCCGCTTCTACGACACCTACCGGCCGGGCCCGGGCGGTGGCAGTGCAATGGACGACCCGGTCGAACGCGCCCTGGTCACCAACGACGATACGCTGCAGGAACTGGTGGTGGCCGACGCCTGGGTATCGACCAACGGACCCACTACCGCGAGCCGTTTCGAAAGCGCGTTCGATGCATGGAAGCGGACTGTAGAATCCGGACTGGCCGGTGTCATCGCAACGGTGCTGGAAGGCCTCCCGGCAGTCGACCGGCGGTTGATCGAATCGTCGGTGTGCACGCCGCTGCGCATCAGCCTGGGCGATCGGCATGCCGACCGCGGCCTGCTGCTGCGTTGCACGCCCACCCAACAGGGCACGGAGCCTGTGTACTTCGAAATCATCCCGCAGGCCGGGGTGGCACGGCGGGTATGGCAGGATCAGGCGCTCGGCAGCCTGGTGGACACCGAAGGACTGTTTACCGGCAACGCCCAGCGCCAGCGCGATGGCGGCCTGCTCGAACCGCTGTCTGGCCTGACCCTGGCGCCGTACCGCAGCACGGTGACCGGAAGCGGCCCACACACCTTCCCGTCACTCGCGCGCGCGGCGGCGACGGACCTCTGGAAGGAACGACTGGACCAGGCGTACACGGATGAACTCGCGCAGCGCACGGGGCTGGAACAACTCCACGCGCAGGAGCTGCACGATCTGAATGCATTGGCCGAGTTCCTGGTGCCCGGCTTGAGCTGCGTGGAGCAGCTCCGTGCCGGCGACTTCTCGGCCGGTACGATCGGCGGCTGCGTGATGGACGTTGTTTCCACGGTGGCGCCGGTGAGCGAGTTCTTCGCAAGCACCGTCCGTATCGTGCGCACCGCCGGCGAGCACACCATCACGTCGATTGCAGCGGAGTCCGCCGAAGCCCTTCACAAGCTGGGAACGTCGCTGGCCATGCAGGGCGGGCTGGGGACCGTGCGCAACGTCGTCAAGGGCTCGCAGTGGCTCGGCAGCCATGCCTGGGAAACTGCGCTCCAGGGTGCGGACTGGCTCAAGCGCAGCCTGCGCAGCAGCCCGGCGCTGCAGGAATCCACGCTCGCACTCGAGCACGCCATTGCCAGCGGACGGGTCCCGAAGGCGGTGCTGCAGACGCGACGCGCCGCCACCCCGACGCTGGCGGAGGCGACGCTGGAAGACGGCAGCGTGGTGCTGGTGGCTGCACGCGGCACCGCCTGGCATCGCTACGACGTGTTCACCGGTAAACCGTATGGGCCCAGGCTGGACACCTTCGCGTTCGCGAATGAACTGCCGCCCATCATTCCCGTGCAGCATACGGACGAAGGTCTGCAGGTTGCGCTGGGCGACACGCCCGCGCAGTTCCTCGACCACGGCAACGATGACTGGGAAATGCTGATCGGCGAGCACGGCTACCGGCTCAATGCGCAACGCACCGCATTCGAGCAGACGGCGACGGCCGAACACCGCAGCGCGCCCGGGCAGTGGCAGGAGCTGCCCGCGCACTGCAGGCCTCGCCGTTCGCTGGTGGTGATCCCCTGCGCACAACAGTCGCGCCTGCGCTTCACTCCCGACGCCGCCAACGGCCTGCGCGTGGACCAGCTGCCGCCCGAGCGCGTGGACGGCATCGCCGCCGCCACGCGCGAGTTCACGCTGGACCTTGCGCACACCCGGCCTGACAGCAGCGAGACGCTGCGCCTCATGGTGCATGAGGGCATGGTCTGCTCGTGGACGCCGTCCGCGCGCGCAGCAGCACCGCGACTGGTGCCGTTGACCGCCGGGCAGCTCGATGTAATGGGCTTGCCGGCCAGCGTGAACTACCCCGCCACGCTGGAAGGAACGCTGTCCGATCAGCGCATGTTCGGCCTGCACGCCGGGTTGCCCGAAGACCATGTCGCACGCCTTGGACACGAACTGCCGGTCGTGGATGTCGGTGCCCTGCTGCCCGGCATCGGCGACGCGCGCAGGCTGCGCGCGATCCGGGTGGAGTCGCCGTTCCTGCGCGCGTTGTGCATCGAACCGGACGACGGGGTGTTCTACCAGGCCCCGTTGCCGGCGCCGGGGCAAACCGCGCTTCACTTCACGAAGATGGAAACCGGGCGCGACAAGGCGGCGATCAATACCTACCTGCGGAAGTCGGAAGGTTACCGCATGGATCTGCTTCGACCCTTCCTCCGGCAGGATGAGGACAACATCGCGCGTATTACATACAACTACCTGAGGCCAACGCTGCCTGCAGACCTGCTCGAACGCTACCCCACGTACGACGCCTACGCGGGCTACCAGGCGGCGCGCGGCCGACCCAACGCACTCACCGGCTACGCCAGGAAGGTCCTCAATGGGGAGCCCCAACAAGCCACCTTCGTCGCGCTGGCCCGCAAGCACGTCCCCGAGTGGACGGCATTGACCACAGCGAGCGGGCAGGAGCGCGCGGCGGTCGCCGAGATCCTCAATGCCATCCTGCCCGCCACCGGGGGCAAGGGCGATCTGGCGCCGATCACCGCAGCGTCACTGGCCGAACCCGATGCGGGCAGGCGGATCATTGCGCACCTCAATGGCGCCAACCTGGCCATTGCCGACGTAGTCCGCGAAAACGGCGGGCGCGAGATCTACTGCGCATTGTCCGGCGGGAAGCGAAGCAGGAAGATCTACCTGAAGCCTACCGCTGCGCTTCCCGATGGCACCCGCTTGATCGATGCAGGTGAGGCGATGAAGGGCAAGGAGCCGCGATCCGACATCACCAGCCTGCCTGTGCTTCGCAGGG
Organism: Stenotrophomonas sp. VV52; assembly: GCF_002893095.1. GTDB lineage: Bacteria > Pseudomonadota > Gammaproteobacteria > Xanthomonadales > Xanthomonadaceae > Stenotrophomonas > Stenotrophomonas aracearum. The sequence goes on from NZ_PKQQ01000003.1 coordinate 310,906, forward strand.
ACGGCGACACGCGCACTGTCGTGTTCGATCGTGAGAAGGACTCCGAGCGGCTGATCGCCAGTTCGATTGAAGACGGTCCGCCGGTCAAGCGCTTCCGCCTGTTCTCACTGCTGGACACCTGCGCCTCCTGCGGCGGGGTCGTCGTGCCGCAGCTCCGCTTCCGCTTCCCCGACGCCGACTTCTCCATCCACTACCTTCAGACCTACGGCGGGCCGCCCCGGCCCGTCGAGGCGCTGCCCCCCGTGGCGAATGACCTGGACCCGAACCCCAACCTCGTCACATTTTTCGCCCAGTGGCGGCGTGAGCGGGGCCTGACATGACGTCTGCCCTACCCGTTTCGCCAATCTGCGCATATCCACCGGCACAGGTTCCGTGCGACCCTCTGGAAACGATTTCACGGAATGGAGGGATTCCCATGTTGTCTCGTTTTCGTCGTCCGGCCCTGCTGGCCCTGATCGTGCTGGCGTTGCCGCTCGGCTCCGCACTGGCCAAAAGTCCCGAACCGCTGCGGGTCATGTCATTCAACGTGCGCACGCCGGTGGATACCGAGCCCAACAAGCGCTGGGAGGACCGTCGCGATGCGATGGTCACGCTGTTGAAGGAACAGCATCCGGTGGTATTCGGCACCCAGGAGCTGAAGGCCAACCAGGCCGAGTATCTGGTGCAGCACCTGCCCGGCTATCGCTGGTTCGGTGAACCGCGCGGTCCGGGCGACAACGAGGAGCACATGGGCGTGTTCTACGACAGCGCCAAACTGAAGGTGGTCGAATCGGGCAACTTCTGGCTGTCCGACACGCCGGAAGTCGCCGGCAGCATCACCTGGGGCAACCTGATGCCGCGCATGGTCACCTGGGCGTTGTTCCAGCGCCAGGCCGATGGCAGGCAGTTCTACCTGTACAACACCCACCTGCCCTATCGCGATGAGGACGAACCGCGCCGCGTGCTGGGTGCGAAGCTGATCACCGAGCGGTTGGCGAAGCTGCCGAAGGACATTCCGGTGGTGGTCACCGGCGATTTCAACAGCGAGCCGACCAGCCCCACGTATGCAGAATTCACCCGCACGCTAAGCGATGCAAGAAAGCTGGCCGGCAAGGTCGACGGCCCGCGCCTGACCTTCCAGAATTTCAGCACCACGCCGACGGTGGAGATCGATTGGATCCTGGTGCGCGGGTTTGGGGTAAAGCAGTTCAGCACACTGGACCAGACGTTCGATGGCGTGGTGCCGTCGGACCATTATCCGGTGATGGCGGAGTTGGTGTTCCCGCAAGCCCCGAAGCGTTGATCGGTTTCAACATCGCGGAGCACCGCGCAGGTGCTCCAACACCCTGCACAGCGCCTGGTGCTGTTCGCGCGCCTGGCAGATGCGGGCGCTGATGGCGAGGAACAGGCCGACGCCGACCACGCCGATGCCGAGCAGGCTGTCGGGCAGCCACGCAAAGCCGAGGCTGACCGTCAGCGCGGCCACGACCAGCAGCACGATCACGCTGGCCGACAGGCCCGCGGTGCCCGCGTGGCGTTCTTCCCTGGCCGCGCGTGGCGGCTCCCAGCACTTCCGTTGCATGGCTCATCTCCCGGACTGGCGGTGTTTTTAGCACCGGCCCAGACCGACCCGGCAGAGGCAAAGCCGTCAGCGCGGGGTTTTCCGGTACGCCATTGCGGCGAACCATTACAAAAATGGCAGGGGGCGACGCTTGCCGCCCCCTGCATACGGTTACCGCATCGTGCCGGCCAGCGCCGGCGGAGTAGCGTCCTGCTGCTGGCCCCAGCCGCCCAGCGCCTTGTACACGCCGACCACGCTGACATTGACCGTGGACTCGGCCGCGGCCAACGCATCGTCGGCCGCCAGCTGGGTGCGCTGCGCATCCAGCAGGGTCAGGAAGTCTTCCGACCCCTCACGGTAGCGGATCTGCGCCAGCTGCTCGGCACGTCGCGCGGCCTGCGCCTGCTCGGCCACGATGCCCAGCCGCGCCTGCTGCTTGGCATAACGCGTCAGCGCGTTCTCGGTGTCTTCCAGCGCCAGCAGCACCGCCTTTTCGTACTCGGCAGCGGCGCCGTCGGCCTGCGCCTTGCTTGCGCGCAACCGTGCCTTGACCGTGCCGAAGTCGAACGCGGCCCAGCTGATCGACGGGGTCACCGACCACGCCTTGTTGTTGCCGTTGACCAGCCCGCTGGCATCGCCGGACAGGAAGCCAACGAAACCGCTCAGGCTGATCCGCGGGAACAGGTCGGCCGTGGCCACGCCCACGCGGGCCGTTGCAGCGGCCAGGCGACGCTCGGCCACGCGCACGTCGGCGCGCTGCCGCAGCAGGTCGGTGGTGTCGCCCAACGGCAACGCCTTCGCGTACGGCGGGACCTCGCGCGGGGCCAGCAGTGCATCCAGCGCATCCGGACGCTGCCCCAGCAGCACCGCCAGGCGGTGTCGCGACTGCACCTCAGCTACTTCCAGCAGCGGAATGTCGGCCTCGATCGCCTTCAACCGCGCCCGGCTGCTCTGCACGTCCAGCTCACTGCCCGCGCCCAGTTCCCAGCGCGCTTCGGTCAACCGCTGCGTGTCACGCAGGTTCACCAGGGTGCGCTGGGCCACGTCGATCCGCTTCTGGGTGCCACGCAGCTCGAAGTAGTTGCGTGCCACTTCCGCGGCCACGGTCACCTGCGCGTCGGCCAGGTTGTCCTGCTCGGCGCCGAGGTCGGCACGCGCCGCTTCGGCGGCCCGGCGCTGGCGACCGAACAGGTCCAGCTCCCAGCCCGCATCGAAGCCGAGCTGGTAGGTTTCGCCGAAGACACGCTCGCCGCCGGGGGTCAGGTCCGGCTGCTTGCGACGGTCGTAGCTGCCGCCCGCGGTGACATGCGGCAACTGGTCGAGGCGCTGCTCGACGAACACCGCACGGGCCTCGCGCACCCGCGCCATGGCGATGCGCAGGTCGAGGTTGTCGCCCAGCGCGTCGTGCACCAGCTGCTCCAGCACCGGGTCGTCGAACTGCGCCCACCAGCTGGCCACCGGCGAGGTGGTAGTGAACACCGGCGCGGCCGCGCCCTGCAGGACCACCGGCTGTGCCGGCGGTGCCTGGTAGTTCGGGCCGACGCTGACGCAGCCGGCCAGCAGCGCGCTGGCAACGGCGGCGGTCAACACACGGATCACCATGGCAGCACCTCGCCCAGGTAGGTGAAGCTGCCGTTGGGGCCGTCGGCACCGATCAGCGCCATGCCCACGCTGGAGCGCGCGCCGTCGGCGATTTCGAGCTCGCCTTCGCCACTGTTCATGTCGGTTTTCACGTAACCCGGGTGCACGGTGTTGACCTTGGTGGTGCTCTCGCGCAGCTCGTAGGCCAGCTGCACGGTCCAGGCATTCACCGCGCTCTTGGACGCGTTGTAGGCCGGCACCATGAAGCCGTAGATCGGCGAACCGGGCTGGCTGTGCAGGGTCAGCGAGCCCAGGATGCTGGAGACGTTGACGATGCGGCCGGCCGGCGACTGGTTGAGCAGCGGCAGGAAGGCCTGGGTCACGGCGATCACCGCGAACAGGTTGGTGTCGAAGGTGCTGCGCCAGGTGTCCAGGGTCTGCGCCGAGGGCGCCAGCGCCGGGTTGTCGAGCAGGATGCCGGCGTTGTTGACCAGGATGTCCAGGCGACCGTGGCGGTCGGTGACCTCCTGCACGGCGGCGGCGATGCTGGCAGCGTCGACCACGTCAAGATGGATCGCTTCCACCGGCAAGCCTTCGGCCTGCAGCTTCAGCGCTTCGGCCACGGCGGTGTCGCGATTGCGCCCCGCCAGCAGCGTATGCACGCCGGCCTGGGCCAACTGGCGCACGGTTTCCAGGCCGATGCCACGGGTGGCGCCGGTGACCAGCGCGATCTTGGAAGTAGCAGTGTTCATGGAACGTCCTCGTGGGGATCGGGATCAGTGATGAAGGGTGGAGTCGCCGTGGGCGACCAGCTTGCCGCCGCCGTTGCGGCTGACGAACTTGCGCAGCGCCACGTAGAACACCGGGGTCAGGAACAGGCCGAACAGGGTCACGCCGAGCATGCCGGCAAACACGGTGATGCCGGTTACCGAGCGCACTTCCGCACCGGCGCCATGCGAGAGCACCAGCGGGATGGTGCCGGCGATGAACGCGATCGAGGTCATCACGATCGGGCGCAGTCGCAGGCGGCAGGCTTCCAGCGCGGCTTCCACGATCCCCTTGCCGCCCATTTCCAGCTCGCGGGCGAATTCGACGATCAGGATCGCGTTCTTGCACGCCAGGCCCATCAGCACCACCAGGCCGACCTGCACGAACACATTGTTGTCACCGCCGGTCAACCATACGCCGAACAGGGCCGACAGCAGCGTCATCGGCACGATCAGGATCACCGCCAGCGGCAGCGACCAGCTCTCGTACAGTGCGGCCAGCACCAGGAACGCCAGCAGGATCGCCACCGGGAACACGATGAATGCGGCCTTGCCCTGGGTGGCCTGCTGGTAGCTCAGGTCGGTCCATTCGGTGGTCATGCCCACCGGCAGCACCTTGGCGGCGATCTCGGTCAGGTTGTTCATGGCCTGGGCCGAGGACAGCATGCGCGGGTCGGCTTCACCGGCCAGGTCCGCGGCCGGGTAACCGTTGAAGCGCAGCACCGGGTCCGGGCCATAGGTTTCCTTCACGGTCACCATCGAACCGATCGGCACCATCTCGCCACGATCGTTGCGGGTACGCAGCTTGCCGATGTCTTCCACGCTGTTGCGGAACTGGCCGTCGGCCTGGGCGATGACCTGCCAGGTACGACCGAACTCATTGAAGTCATTGACGTACGACGAACCCAGGTAGGTCTGCAGGGTGTCGAACAGCTCGGTGAGCTGCACGCCCTGCGCCTTGGCCTTGACCCGGTCCACTTCGGCGTCCAGCTGCGGCACGTTGGCCTGGTAGCTGGTGATCGGGAACGCCATGCCCGGGGTCTGTGCCACCGCGCCCTGCATCTGGCTCACCGCCGTCTGCAGTGCGCCATAGCCCAGGTTGCCACGGTCTTCGATGAACATCTGGTAGCCGTTGCCGTTGCCCAGGCCCAGGATCGGCGGCGGCATCATCGCGAACGCGAAGCCTTCCTGCAGCCCGGCGATCTTCTGGTTGATCTCGGCATTGATCTCGGCAGCGGTGCGGCCATGGCGCTCGTTGAACGGCTTGAGCGGGATGAACGCCACGCCGGTGTTGGGCGTGTTGGTGAACTGCAGCGCGTTCAGGCCCGGGAACGAAATGGTGTGGGCCACGCCGTCGGTTTCCTGGGCGATCTTCGCCACCTTGCGCAGCATTTCATCGGTACGCGCGATCGACGAGCCTTCCGGCAGCTTCACGCCGGCGATCAGGTACAGCTTGTCCTGGGTCGGAATGAAGCCCGGCGGCACCAGCTTGAAGATGAAACCGGTACCGACCAGCAGCACCGCGTAGACCACGAACACCGCACCGCGACGACCGAGGATCTTCGAGACGCTGCGCTCGTACTTCTCCGAGCTGGACTTGAAGAAGCGGTTGAACGGACGGAAGATCCAGCCGAACAGGCGGTCGATGATGCGGGTCGGCGCATCCTTGGCCGCGTCATGCGGCTTGAGCAGGCGCGCAGCCAGGGCCGGCGACAGGGTCAGCGAGTTGATCGCCGAAATCACAGTCGAGATGGCGATGGTCACCGCGAACTGCTTGTAGAACTGACCGGTCACGCCGGACAGGAACGCCATCGGCACGAACACCGCGCACAGCACCAGCGCGATCGCGATGATCGGGCCAGACACTTCCTTCATGGCCTGGTGGGCAGCGGCCGTGGGCGACAGGCCTTCTTCGATGTTGCGCTCGACGTTCTCCACCACCACGATCGCGTCGTCGACCACGATGCCGATCGCCAGCACCAGGCCGAACAGGCTCAGCGTGTTGATCGAGAAGCCCAGCACGTACAGCGCAGCAAAGGTACCCACGATCGACACCGGCACTGCGATCAGCGGAATGATCGAGGCACGCCAGGTCTGCAGGAACAGGATCACCACCAGCACCACCAGCGCGATGGCTTCCAGCAGGGTCGACACCACCGCCTTGATCGAGTCGCGCACGAAGATGGTGGTGTCGTACACCGCTTCGTACTTCACGTCGGCCGGGAAAGTCTTCTGCATCTCGTCCATGGTGCCGATCACCGCATCGCGGATCTCCAGCGCGTTGGCGCCGGGGGCCTGGAAGATGCCGATGCCGACCGCGTTCTTGCCGTCCAGCTGCGAGCGCAGGGTGTAGTCGCCGGCGCCCAGTTCGACGCGGGCCACGTCGGAGAGGCGTACCACCTCACCGTCGGTACCGGCCTTGAGCACGATGTCGCCGAACTCCTGCTCGCTGCGCAGGCGGCCCTGGGCGTTGATCAGGGTCAGGAACTGGCTGTTCGGCATCGGTTCGGCGCCGAGCTGGCCGGCCGAGACCTGCACGTTCTGCTCGCGCATGGCACGGACCACGTCGCTGGCGGTCAGGCCGCGCGCGGCGACCTTGTCCGGGTCGAGCCAGGCGCGCATGGCGTAGTCGCCACCGCCGAAGATCTGCGCGTCGCCCACGCCGGGAATGCGCGCCAGCGCGTCCTTGACGTGCAGGCGGGCGTAGTTGCGCAGGTACAGGGTGTCGTACTTGCCGTTCGGCGAAGTCAGGTGCACCACCATCAGGAAGGTCGGCGACTGCTTCTGGGTGGTCACACCCTGGCGGCCCACGTCTTCAGGGAGGCGCGCCTGCGCCTGGGCGACGCGGTTCTGCACCTTCACCGCCGCGTCGTCCGGGTCGGTGCCCGGGCGGAAGGTGACGGTCATCTGCAGCACGCCGTCCGAGCCGGCCACCGACTTGAGGTACATCATGCCCTCGACGCCGTTGATCGCCTCTTCCAGCGGCGTGGCCACGGTTTCGGCGATCACCTTCGGGTTGGCACCCGGATACACGGTGCGCACCACCACCGACGGCGGCACCACTTCGGGGTACTCGCCGATCGGCAGGATCGGGATGGAGATCAGGCCGGCGGCGAAGATCACGATCGACAACACCGCCGCGAAAATCGGCCTGTCGATGAAGAAACGGGAAAAGTCCATGGGTGGATTCCTGGTGTTTTCAGCAACGCCGGCGTGCAGCACCCCGGCCGCTGTCGAGACCGACAGCGGAAGGGAGGTGTCACGCGGCGGGTAATGCCGGGCCGGGCCCGGCTACCAACTCAATTCAACGCGGTTGCACGTGCCGGTACGACCGCCGGGGCCGGCTGCATCGCAACCGCCTTGGCCTGCACCGGCATGCCGGGCATGAAGACCTTCTGCACGCCGTCGATGATCACGCGGTCGCCTGCGTTCAGGCCCTGCTGCACGATGCGCAGGCCTTCAGCGGTGCGCCCGAGGGTGATGTCGCGACGCTGCGCCTTGCCGTCCTTGTCGACCACGTACACATACTTGCGGTCCTGGTCGGTCAGCACGGCCTTGTCGTCGATCAGCATGGCCTGGAACTCACCGCTGCCGAGCAGCTGCACGCGCGCGAACAGGCCCGGGGTGAAGGCACGGTCGGTGTTGTCCAGCAGCGCACGGACACGGATGGTGCCGGTGCTGCGGGTCACCTGGTTGTCGAGGAAGTCGACCTTGCCCTGGTGCGGGAAGCCCTCTTCGCCGGACAGCCCGACCTTGACCGGCAGGTCGCTGTCGCGCTCGCTCGGGCGTTCGCCCTTGCGGGCCATCTGGGCATAGCGCAGGAAGGTGCCTTCATCGGCGTCGAAGTACACGAACACCGTGTCCAGCGAGACCAGCGTGGTCAGCACGCTGGCGCTGTCGCCGGCGGTGACCAGGTTGCCGGCGGTCACCATCGCGCGGCCGGCGCGGCCGTCGATGGGTGCGCGCACCTGGGTGAACTCCATGTTCAAGCGCGCTGCGTCCACCGCGGCCTGCGCGGCCAGCACCGAGGCCTGCGCCTGGTCGGCGGTGGCGCGGCGCTGTTCCCAGGTCTCGGTGGAGATCGCCTGCTGGTCGGACAGGCGGCGTGCACGTTCGGCTTCGCTGCGGCTCAGCGTGGCCTGGGTGCGGGCGCGGGCCAGTTCGGCGGTGGCGCGGTCCAGTTCGGCGCGATAGCTGCGCGCGTCGATGGTGAACAGCACGTCGCCCTTCTTTACTTCATCGCCTTCGACATAGTTGACCTTGTCGATGTAGCCGGACACGCGCGGGCGCAGTTCAACGCTCTGCACCGCTTCGACGCGGCCGCTGAAGTCGTCCCACTGGCTGACCGGCTTGACCAGCACCGGCGCGGCACTGACCTGCGGCGGCGGCGGCGCGCCGGCTTCTTCGGCGTGGCCACCACTGCAGGCGGCCAGCACCGCAGCGGCGAGGATCGACACGCCGGCCATGGCCAGCCGTCGGGTGATGCGGGTGGAGGTGGGAGTGTGGGAGGTCATGAGATGCATCCTTACGGCAAAGTGGGTGAGGCGAAAAACAGAAGGGCGGTGCAACGAGGTGGCGTAGCGTGAGACCTCAACCTTGGTAGAGGTCAAGCGGTGCCGGCGATGTTGTGCGAGCGGTCCGGCGGCCATTCCTGGTTGAGCAGGCCGCGGGGAAGTTCGGCGTCGCGGGTGTCGCAGCGGACGATGGGGCGGTTGTCGGTGCAGGTGTCGAGCAGCGACACCAGCCGGCGCCCAACCAGCAGCGCGCTCGGCCATTCGATGCAGGCATTGGCGGCGTTGGTCGGCGTGCACACCGGGTTGTTCACTTCCAGCATCTGCGCGCGTACGCCCAGTGCCTGCGCTTCCTGGTGCAGCACCTGCGCATACATGCGCGTGGCCGACATGGTGATCGAGGTTTCGCCGTGCCCGGCCCACGCCTTGTAGCCGGCCGGCCCACCGATCACGACGTAGCGGCGCGCGTGCGGGCCACCCTGCAGCAGCGGCAGCAGATGGCGGCCGGCGTGCACATGCGGCATCACGTCGGCCTGCAGCGCCTGCAGCAACGCATCGCCGCTGCGGTCGGTGACCCGGCCACGGTTGTACGGGCCGCCCATGGCGTCGACCACGGCGGCCAGCGGGCGGCGGCGCTGCGCAACGCGCTCGGCCACGCTGCGTGCGGAGCCGTCATCGCCCAGCGACCCGAGCAGGGTTTCCAGGCCCGGTTCGTCGGCGAACTGTTCGCGCAGTGCGGCAAGCCGGCCCGGGTCGCGGCCGACCACCAGGACCGGGCTGCCGGCCTCCAGCAATGCGGCCACGATGCCCTGCCCGACGCTGCCGGTGCCGCCCAGCACCAGAACCTCGGGGGCCAGCGTCCCACTCATGGGACTTTAACTCCCGTCGCCGGGATAATCCCAATTCGGCCCAGTCGGCCGCCGTTGCGGGCGCCCAGGCGCAGGCTGCCGCCGCGCTGCAGGTTGGCGGGCGGGGTGAACTCGCGGAAAGCCTTGCCGGAGAAGGACGAGGGGCGCTTCTCAACGGTCAGGGCCAGGTCGAGCGAGGGGGTGCGGCCGCCAATGACGCGGCCAAGAATGTTCTGCAACCACATGGTTGGCGTCCTCCAAATCGGGAATGGCGCCAGATTAGTCCTCGAACTCCCCCTTGATTAGTCCGAATTAAGGGGAATAATCGTCCCGTACCCGGCACAATCTTTCGGGCACCCTACCCACCCCGATTCGGATCCTCCTCATGGCCCACGATCTCAACGACACGCTCATCTTCGTCAAGGTGGTCGAGCAAGGCAGTTTCATCGCAGCTGCCAACGCGCTCGGCCTGCCCAAGACCACCGTCAGCCGCAAGGTGCAGGAACTGGAAACCCGCCTGGGTGCGCGGCTGCTCCACCGGACCACGCGCAGGCTGGGCCTGACCGAGGCGGGTTCGGTCTACCACGAGCACTGCCAGCGCATCGCGCGCGAGCTGGAAGAAGCCGAAGGTGCGGTCAACCAGCTGCAGTCCGGCCCGCGCGGCTGGCTGCGCTTCACCGTGCCCTACTCCATCGGCATCACCTGGATAGCGCCGCTGCTGGGGCAGTTCCACGCGCAGTACCCGGAAATCCAGCTGGACATGCACCTGGGTAACGAAAAGCTGGACCTGATCGCAGGCGAAGCGGACCTGGCGCTGCGCGTGGGGGCGTTGCCCGACTCGAACCTGGTGGCGCGCAAGCTGGGCAGCCTGCGCACGCAGGTGTTCGCCAGCCCGGCCTACATCGAACGGTATGGCGAGCCGCTGCATCCGGACGAACTGCAGTTCCACCGCATCCTGGCGATGCGCAAGGCGCGCAACCTCAACAACAACCGGTTCTTCTGGCAGCTTGGCGAAAATGGCGGCGACCTGCGCGATTTCCCGGTCAATCCGCTGCTGGTGGCGAATGATCCGTCGGCGTTGAACGGTGCGTTGGTCTGCGGCGAAGGGCTGCTGCTGACCGGTGACGTGATGGCCAAGCCATTCATCGAATCGGGCATGGTGCGCCGTGTGCTGGCCGGCTGGACCGGGCCTGAAGTGGACTTCAACGCAGTGTTTGCCGGTGGGCGGCTGGTATCGCCGAAGGTGCGCGCGTTCGTGGATTTCCTGGTGGAGAAGCTGAACTTCGACGCGAACTACATGCTGGCGCAGTGCCCGGCGGCGAAGCTGGCCAAGCAGCAGGCGAAGGAAGCGGAAGCGGAGTTGCAGGAAACCGGGAAGCGGATCCTGGAGACGGTTACTGCGGAGTGATGGTTGGGGCAGCCGGGCAGAGCCCGGCTCTACAGAAAATGCCGCCCGTTGGGGCGGCATTTTCGCTATACGCCGGTGTTACCGACGTATCGCAGTAACAACGCTGTGCGTTGTTACTGCGTCAGCGGGATCACCCGAATTTCGACGCGACGGTTCTTGGCGCGGCCGGCATCGGTGCTGTTGTCAGCAATCGGGTAGGCCTTGCCGGCACCCAGGGTTTCCATGCGCACGCTCTGCACGCCCTGCCCGCTCAGGTAGGCGGCGACCGAATCGGCACGCTCCTTGGACAGCTTGTTGTTGACCGCGTCACTGCCGATGCTGTCGGTGTGCCCAACCACTTCGATCATGGTCTGGTTGTACTCGTTGAGCGTGGCGGCCACGCCATTGAGGGCCGGGTAGAACTGCGGCTTCAGGGCGGACTTGCCGAAGTCGAAGGTCACGCCGTCCGGCAGGTTCAGCACGATGTTGTCGCCCTGGCGCTGCACGTCGATGCCGGTGTTGGCGGTACGCTCGCGCAGCTGACGCTCCTGCTTGTTCTGGTAAGCGCCCACGCCGGCACCGGCCAGTGCGCCGATGCCCGCGCCCACCATGGCGTGCTGGCGACGTTCGGTGGCGCTGTCGCCGGTCAGCAGGCCGGCGGCCACGCCGATGGCGGTACCGATCAGCGCGTTGCGGCCGGTGCGGCTCTGCTGCTCGGTCGGGTTGCCGTACTGGTCGCTCTGCACGTAGGAGCCACCGGTGGCGCAAGCCGACAGGGCGGCAGCGGTCATCAGGGCCAGGGCCACGTTGCGGGGTGCGGATCGGATCATGGTGTTCTCCTCGAGTGACGGCCGTGCGGCGTGTGAATGGCCGAAAGGATAAACAGGGAAATGCGATGCCTGCATGATGAACACGCACGTATTCGGCATTTCATTCAGGTAGCTGTCTCTAGCCCGTGTGGCGATACGCGGCCAAGGCCGCCTCCCGTCCGGCGCCCAGGTCCACCAGCGGTACGGCGGGATAGGACGGCGCCAGCTCGGCCAGCAGGGCCGCCGACTGCCACGGCGCGAAGCGCGCCTTGACCGGCAACGGCGCCAGTTCCGGCACCCAGCGCGTGATGTAGCGCGCGTGCGGATCGAACTTCTGCGACTGCGTGACCGGGTTGAAAATGCGGAAGTACGGTGCCGCATCTGCCCCGGTTCCGGCCACCCACTGCCAGCCCATGGTGTTGTTGGCGAGGTCGGCATCCACCAGCGTGTCCCAGAACCAGCGCGCGCCGTGCAGCCAGTGCTGGCGCATGTGCTTGCACAGGAAACTGGCGACGATCATGCGCACGCGGTTGTGCATGTAGCCGGTGGCCCACAATTCGCGCAGGCCGGCGTCGACGATCGGCACGCCGGTGCGGCCCTGCTGCCAGGCCTGCAGCTGCGTCGCGTTGGGAGCAGCCCATTTGAAGGTGGCGAAACGCGGATTGAGGTTCTGTTCCGGTGTCTGCGGGAAGTGGTGCATCAGGTGGTACGAGAACTCGCGCCAGCCCAGTTCGCGGATGTAGCCGTCGATGTCGGCGTCACGGCTGGCGCTGCGCTCTTTCTCCAGCCGGCGCACGACCTGCCACGGCGAGATTTCGCCGAAGTGCAGGTGCGGGGACAGCAGCGACGTCCCTACCCGATCAGGCAGGTCGCGCTGTTGGCGATAGCCGTTCAGCGCGCCGTCGACGAACACCGTCAGCGCCTCGTCGGCGCCCGCTTCGCCGGGCTGCCAGTGGTCCCAGAACTGCCGGTCCCAGTCGAGCGTGGGGGTCAGCTGCAACGCGTCGAGACTGACGCCCGTGGCCTTGTGCGACGGCAGGCGCTCCGGCACCGGCAGCGGTGCGGGCAGGTTCATGCGGGTCAGCGCGTTGCGCCAGAACGGGGTGAACACCTTGTAGGGGCCGCCTTGCAGGGTGGCGATGTCCCAGGGTTCGAACATCAGGCTGCCGTTATGGCTGTCTGCTTCGATGCCCTGCTCGCGCAGCTCGCGCTTGATCCGCGCATCGCGTGGCTGGGTGGCCGGCTCGTATTTGCGGTTCCAGTACACCGCCACCGCGCCGGTCTCGGCAATCAGCGCCTGCAGCTCGGCTTCGCTGTCGCCCTGGCGCAGCACCAGCGACGAGCCGCGTTCGCGCAGGTCGGCATCCAGCGCCGCCAGCGAGCGGTGCAACCAGGTGTTGGAGGCTGCGCCGGGTGCCCAGTCGCCCTCTTCCTGCGGTGCATGGATGTACACCGGTACGGGCGTGTGTCCGGCCTCAAGCGCGGCCTGCAGCGCCGGATTGTCCTGAAGGCGCAGATCGCGACGAAACCAGACCAGAGCTACCGACACGGACACCGCCTACGCTTGAAAAGAGCGGTCATGATAACGAGCTGAAGTGAAGGCCCTGCACGCGTCCTTCGCATGGCCCGCATGCGGCATGCACCACGCCTGCACCCGGAAACGCACATGGTGGGCGCATGCCCCAGCCGCTCGTTGCCAAGGCCGCGTGGCGGAGCCCTTCCTGCCTGATCCGGATGCCCATGCGATGACCCCTACCCTGCCTGCTGTTCCCTATTCCCCGGCCGTCGAGCACCGCGATGCGGATGAGGACGCCACCATTGCCGAGATGGTGAAAGTCTTCACGGATATGGCCCACACCGTGGCGGCGCAGGAAGGGCACGCGCATCGCGCCGTGCATGCCAAAGGGCACGCGCTGCTGCGTGGACGCTTCCGGGTACTGGATGGGCTGTCGCCCGAACTTGCGCAGGGCTTGTTCGCCGCGCCCGGCGAATTCGACGCGCTGGTGCGATTGTCGTCGCCGCCGGCCGAACAGCTGCCGGATACCGTATCCACCCCGCGTGCAATGGCGGTCAAGATCCTGGACGTGCCCGGCGCCCGCGTTGAAGGCGGCGACGAGCTGCGCAGCCAGGATTTCCTGATGGTCAATGGACCGGCATTCAACACGCCGGGCATCGGCGGCTTCCTTCGCTCGGCCAAGCTGCTGGCCGCCACCACCGAGCGCATGCCCCGGACCAAACAGGTGATCTCGGCAACGCTGCGCGGTACCGAGGCAGCGCTGGAAGCCGTTGGTGGACAGAGTGCGTCGTTGAAGGCGCTGGGCGGCGAGCCACAGCACCATCCGCTGGGGGAAACGTTCTTCACCCAGGTTCCGTTCCGCTATGGCGACTACATCGCGAAGTTCTCGTGGGTGCCGGTTTCGCCGGCGCTGGTGGCACTCACGGGGACGAAACTGGAATCGGAGCCAGACACGCAGCGCGATGCGATTTCCGCGTTCTTTGCAGCACCCGGCGCCGTTGCCGAATGGGAACTGCGCGTGCAGCTGTGCCGCGATCTGGAGAAGATGCCGATCGAAGATGCATCAGTAGTCTGGCCGGAAGACCTCAGCCCGTACCTGCCCGTGGGTCGGCTCGTGGTGGAAGCGCAGTCGTCCTGGAGCACCGATGCCGAAGCGACTGAAGATGCCCTCGCCTTTGCGCCATGGCACGCGTTGGCGGCGCACCAGCCATTGGGCAACCTCAACCGCGCGCGACGCGTGGTGATGGCGGCCTCGCGGGAATTCCGCTCGAGGTTCAACCGCTGCCCGATCCACGAGCCGACCAGCACCGCCGGGACGTCCGATACCCTGCGGTAGAGCGGGGCTCTGCCCCGCAGCATTTCGCGCCCTGCAGGCAGCCACGCAGGGCGTGGCTCTACCGGGGAGTGTAGATGATCCTGCCGTCGCGTACGGTCATCTGCACATCCGCGAAGGCTTCGGTGGACTGCTGTGGATCGCTGCCCAGCATTACCAGATCGGCGGCGTAACCTTCGGCCAGCCGTCCACGCTGGGTGGCGTCGCCGAACCGCGATGCGGGCGCGGTGGTCAGGCTGGTCAGGATCTGCCGCCAGTCGAGGCCGGCGGCGGTCATCAGCCGGTATTCCAGCCGGGTGTCGTAGACCTCGGTGTAGCCGGCGTCGGTGCCGAACAGCACCTGCCCGCCGCCGTCGGCCATCGCCTTCACCTGCTGCTGGGCATTGCCGACGAAACGCTTCACCACCTCGTCAGGCACGCCTTCCTGGCGCAGGTGGGCGTCGAACAGCGACAGCGTTGGGACCAGTGCCATGTGCTTCGCTCTCAGCCGCGCCACCAGTTCCGGGGACCACGTGCCTGCGTCCGGCGCGGTATGCGCCAGCACGTCCACGCCGCTGGCCTCGGCAACCTCGAGCCCGGCCATGTTGGTCGGATGCGCGAACGCCGGCTTGCCATGCGCGTGCGCGGCGGCCACGGCCGCGCTGGCGACGTCCACCCGCATCGGCAGTACCCCTTGCGGGCCGCCCACGATTGCACCGGTGAAGACCTTCACGCCGTCGGCGCCAGCATCCAGTTGGGCTTCGGCGCGTTGGCGCGCCTCTGCGGGCGTGGCGACTTCCGCGCTGATCGTGCGGGTCTGTGCCCACAGCTCGCGCACGTAGATCGGCGTTCCGTGCTCGGGGTAGAACGGCATGTCCACGGTCAGCAGGCGCGGTCCCTGGACCTAGCCTTTTGCCATGCGCGTGCGCAGCGCGCCGACATCGCCCGGCAGGGAACCGATGTCGAACAGCGTGGTGAAACCCCACTTTCCGAAGCGGTCGCGCAGTGCGTCCTGCAGCGCCTGCGGCGCCTGCGCGTCGGGCTGGTGGAACGGCGGGGACATCAGGTGCACATGGCTGTTCCAGAACCCGGCGGTCACGCTGCGGCCCTTGCCGTCGATGATGCGGGTCCCTTCCGGCACCTTCACCTTGCTGCGAGGGCCGACCGCAGTAATGCGTCCGTCACGGACCACCACCGTCCCATTGGTAATCGGGGCGGCGTCCGGTGAAGGAAACACCTGCGCGCCTACGATGGCAAAATCCTCTGCGACAGCGGGGCCAGCCAGCAGCAGCGCGGCAGCGAACACGACGGGTTTCAGCACGGTACGGGACATGCAGGCTCTCCTTGGCGTCTACCTCAAGGCTACTGCACTACGGGACCCGCAGAAGGGCCGTTAGTCAGGGTGCCGCCCGGCGTGCGTCCGTGGGTCAGTCGCCCTTGCCGCGCCGTTGCTGCGCATCGAAGCGCTGCATGGATTCGCGGATCAGCGCCTTTGCCTCTGCCGCGTTGCCCCAGCCATTGAGCTGCACCGGGTTCCGACCCTCGGGCAGGTCCTTGTAGACCCGGAAGAAGGCCTCGATGCGCTGGCGTTCGATCAGCGGCAGGTCCTGCAGGTCGCGGATGCTGGCGTAGGTGGGGTCGATCTTGTCGGTCGGCACGCCGATCACCTTCTCGTCGTGCTCGCCCTTGTCGACCATTTTGAGATACCCGATCGGTCGGAAGCGCACGATCACGCCGGGGTGCAGCGGCTCACGAGTGAGGACCAGGGCGTCGAGCGGGTCGTTGTCGCCGGCCAGGGTGCGCGGCATCGAACCGTAGTTGGCCGGGTACGCGACGGGCATCGACTGGAAGCGGTCGACGTGGACCAGGCCGTCCTCCTTGATCTCGTACTTGGTGAAGCTGCCGGCGGGGATCTCCACCGCCAGGTTGGCTTCTTCCGGCGCTTCCTTCGGTTGCGCAGCCAGGAACGGGTGCAGGACCGCGTTGCTGGCAACGCTGGCGCCGGTGAGCAGGAGCAGCGCGGCGGTGAGGGCGAGAAGCGGAAGGTGGCGATTCATCAGCATCATTCCCAGCATCGGTCGGCGCGACCCTTGAGGGTCTCGGTACGCGCGCAGTCGCGCGGGGCAATGCGGCCTTCGGTCAGCTCGGTCTTGCGCTTGCTGCCGTCGGCCGCGCGGGTCAGTTCAAAGCCGTCGTACAGGCGGCCGGTCACCGTGCGGGCTTCATAGCGCAGCTGCTGTGGATCGACCGTGAGTACCTGGAACAGCTGGGTATCCTCGCCGACCGGGGCCATGGTCGCGCGCGCCTCGTCCGACAGGCGGTACTGCTTGGGACCGGCCACGGTGACCACGTACTGCGGGGTGGCATCGCTGCCTTCGCCGCGACGGCCATAGGTATGGTCGTGGCCCTGCAGGACCAGGTCGACGTCGTGGCGACGCACCACCGGCAGCAGTACGTCGCGCAGCTCGGCATTCTCACGGCCTTCGCGCGGCGAGTAGAACGGCTGGTGCAGCAGCACGATGGTCCAGCGCTGGGTGTTGTCCGTGAGCACCTTGTCCAGCCACTGCGCCTGCGCCTTGGCCGTGCCCAGGTCGAGCGCGGACGTCCCATCGAGCACCACGATGCGCACGCCCTGATAGTCGAACCAGTAGGTGCTGGTGGAGGCGGCGTCCACGCCATTGCGCGGCAGTGCGAACGTCACCGGCCAGTGCTTGCCCAGTACGCGGCGTTCCTGCGGGGTGTCTTCAAATTCTTCGAAGTACTCATGGTTTCCGATCGCCGGCGCCACCATGCTTTCCTGCGGCAGCCAGCCGGCGGCGGCGAACCACTCGCCCCACTCGCTGTCGTCCTGTCCGTCGCCGCCGCTGACCAGGTCGCCGGCGAACAGCGAAAGCGTCGCGGTAGGGGCCGCCTTGATACCGGCGCGCAGCACGCGCGAGACGTGGCTCAGGTTCTTGTTCTGGGTGTCGCCGAAGTACAGCAGCGTCAGCGGCTTGTCTGCCGTCCCGGCCGTGCGCAGCTGGTTCCAGGCACTCCAGGTGCCGTTGCCCTGCACCCGCCACAGATACAGCGTGTCCGGCGCGAGGCCGGTCACGTCTGCACGGTGGTGGTTGGAGGCGCCCAGCTCGGTGGTGAGCGCGGTGGTCGTCGCGGTCACCCGGGTCACCTTGCCCACGTCCGGCGAGTCGCCGGCCACGACCCACTCCAGCACCGGTGACTTCACCGTGCCATCGGTGCGCCAGGCCACGCCGAAGCCGCGCGCGGCGTCCTGCGCCGGCGAGGCGACGATGCGGTCCGGGAAACCCGTAGCGGCGTAATGACGGTTACCCACCGGCACCTGCGTGTTGGGTTCCACCTGGGTCGCGGTTTTGGCCGATGCAGCCCCCGAACACAGCAGCAACGCCAAGCCCAGCGCCTTCACACAATCACGCACGGACATCAGTTTTCACACTCCAGCGGCAAGGACAGTTGCTTGGCCACGCTGGCCCAGTCGAAGGCGACCACACCCTGGTCGTCGTGCACCGCATACAGCGCGCCGTGTGGGAAGCGTGGCGACGCCGCCATGCTCATCCAGATGCCATCGGTGTTGGCCACCGTGTTGCCCTGGAACGCGCCCACATGCTTCAACGTGTGGCGGTCGAACAGATGGAACACGCTGCGCTGCTTGCCCTGCTCGGTGGTGATCCACCAGCCGTCCTTGCCGCAGGGGCGCAGCATCACGCCTTCGGCCTGTGCCTTGAAGGCGTCGCGGCCGAAGGTGGTGCCGGTGAATTTGCCTTCCAGCGTGTAGACCTTGAACTCGCTGGCGTAGCTTTCATCTTCCTCGGCGATCAGCAGGCGGTCGTTGGCCGGGTCGCCCCAGATCGATTCGACCACGCGCAGCGCGCCGGCTTCGCTGGTGTCGCCGATGCTGGACACCAGCTTCGCCTGCGCCTTGCCGTCCTGCACCTGCAACGCGTAACGACGCACGCGCTTGTCCAGTTCGGCCAGCGGCGGCAGCACGTCGTTGCCCTGCGCGTCTTCGCCGGCGTCGTAGGAGTCGGTGACGTACACGTCATAGCCATTGGCCAGTTTGTTGACCCACAGGCCGTACGGCTTGCGCAGGTCATCGGCGGCGAACACGCCCAGCGGGGTGAAGTCCGGCAGCTGCAGGACCTGCACGCGATGGTTGTCGCGCTCCACGATCAGCACCAGGTCATCGACCACGGCAATGCCGTTGGGCCGGACGAACTGGCCCGGCGCGGTGCCGGTGCTGCCCACGTCGCGCACGTGCGCGCCGGTCTGGCCGTCGTAGACCACCAGCTTGTCGGTGGCCTTGGCGGTGGCGATCAGCCACACCTGCCCGTCCGGCGTGGTCCAGCTGGCCGGCGAGTCGATGTTGTCGGCCGGGGTCATCGGGGTCAGGAAGGCCTCGGCCACGGTGGCCACGGCACGGTTGGTGGTGGTCGCCGTCGCGGCGTCCACCGCCGGTGCGGCCGGGGCCGGTGCCGCCGCGGGCTTGCAGCCGGCCAGCAGCGCCACGGCCAGCAGGCTGGCGACGGGAGCCGCGCGCATCACAGCGCCACCTTCAGGCCCAGTGCGTAGGTGCGGCCATACTCTTCGTTCTGCAGGGTGCGCGAACGCACGCCCTGGTAAAGCTCCAGCGGCTTGTCGAGCAGGTTCTGCGCTTCGAAATAGACGCTCACGTTGTCGGTGATCTTGTAGTCCAGGCTGAAGTCGAGCTGGGTGTTGGGTGCCACGAAGATATCGTAGGCGCCGCTGTCCCCGAGCGTATCCAGGTACTCGCTGCGGTACACCGCGGCCAGGCGGGTGCTGAACCCTTCCTTTTCATACCCCAGGTGCGCGCTGTACACGTGCTTCGAGGCGCGCGGCAGGGTGAAATCCTCGTCGGCACGCCCGTCCAGGCCCGGGTCGAAGTCGGTGTCGAGCCAGGTGCCGCTGGCGCCGACCAGCAGGCCGTCCCAGCCCGCCGGCAGGAAGCTCAGCTGCTGCTGCCAGTTGAATTCGGCGCCGTAGACCTTGGCGGTGTCGCCGTTGATCACGCGGGTGACTTCGAAGCCCGGGTACTCCGGGTCGCTGTCGCTGACGGTGTTGACGATGTAGCCGTCGATGCTCTTGTGGAACAGGCCCAGCGAGACGATGCCGGTGCTGCCGATGTAGTGCTCCAGCGACAGGTCCAGGTTCTTCGATTCGTACGGGTCCAGCTCGGGATTGCCGATCCGCACTTCCTCATCGCCGCGGTTGTAGCCGATGCGCGGTGCGATGTCGCCGAAGGACGGACGCGAGACGGTCTTGTTGGCGGCCGCGCGCAGCACCCAGTCGCTGCCGGCGTCATAGCGCAGGTGCAGGCCGGGCAGCACGTTGGTGTAGCTGCGGTCGGCAGTGAGCGGGGTAACGGTGTAGCTGCGGCCATTGGCGGCCACGTCCACCTGGTTGCCGGTCGCCTGGAACTGGGTGTTCTCCACGCGCACGCCGCCGATCACGCGCAGGTTGCCGATGTCCCACGTGCCCATGGCGTAGGTGGCGAAGATGTCTTCGCTGGCGGTGTAGTCCTCTTCCAGCGAGGTCATCGCGTTGGCACCGACGTCCTGCGGACGGGCGCTGTACTGGCTGCCGAACTGCGCCCAGTAGCGGCGCATCGCGTCCGAGCTCATGCCCTGGCCGAGGCTGCCGCCGCGGTGGTCGGGGCTGGAGGTGGTCCAGTCGGACAGGGCCACGTCCGGCCCGACCCGCAGTTCGCGCTCGTCGGTATCGACGTCGCGGTCGCGCCAGCGGCCGAGCAGGCCGAACTTGTAGCTGCTGTTGTCGCCGTCGAAGCGGATGTTGACCTGTGCGCTGTGTTCCTTGTCGTCCACGCGCTTGGGCGAGAGCACGAAGCGGTCGAAGTCGTAGTTGCCGTTGTCCATCCAGCTTGCATCGCTGAGCGTGTAGCGCGGGATGCCGCTGTTCTGGTCCACGGTGGCGGCCAGGTCGTCGCCGTTGTACTCGAAGCGCGCTTCCATTTCGTCGTTGACGCGCTCTTCGGTGCGGGTATAGCCGACCTTGTAGTCGAGCACCGCGTTGGTCAGGCGGTTCTCACCGCCCAGGCTCGCCGCGAAGGTGTTCTCTTCCTTGGTGCGGTAGCGCATGCGCTTCTGGATGGCATCAGCCGGCAGGTCATCGACCCGGAACTGGTTGTTGCCCAGTGCGGTGACCTCGCCGTCGCCGAAGTTGAAGATGGCGCGCTGGCGGGTTTCGGCATCGTCGAACTGGCTGTAGAGCGTGCGCAGGTAGTACTGGCTGTCTTCGCTGGGGCGCCAGTCGAAGTTGAGGTTGGCGCCGATGCGCTTGCGCTCGATCTCGTACTTGCGGTGCTGCAGGCTGGTGGCGAACAGATCGTCCTCGCTGCCGCCGTCGAACTCACCGTACTCGACTTCGGTGTTGTCGGACTCAAACTTGCGGTTCTGGTAGTTCACGCCCAGCGCCACGCCGAAGGTATCGGCGAACACTTCGCTGTAGTTGAACGCGGCCTTCGGGCTGGTGTGGCCGGACAGGTCCTGGTGGCTGGCTTCGATCTTGCCGCGCAGGCTGCGACCGTCGCGGTCGAAGGCCGACGCCGACTCGACCAGGATCGCGCCGCCGATGGCATCGCCGGGCATGTCCGGAGTGGGCGACTTGACCACGCGCAGGCGCTCGGTGGAGTCGGAGGGGATCACATCCAGCGGCGCGGCGCGGCTGGAGTCTTCCGGGGTACCGACCGAGACGCCGTCGATGCTGACGCTGTTGAGGTTGGCGTCCAGGCCGCGCACCACCACGAAGCGGCCTTCGCCCTGGTCGCGGGTGACGCTCACGCCCGGCAGGCGCTGCAGCGACTCGGCCACGTTCTTGTCGGGATAGACGCCCATGGAATCGGACGACACCGCGTCCTGGATCGCGTCGCTGCTGCGCTTGAGGTCGACGGCGCGGGTCTGCGATTCCAGCTGCGGACGGACTTCCACGCGGTCCAGTTCGGTGGCCGCCGCAGCGCCGGCGAGCTCCCCGCTCGCGGCGGCCACGGCGGGCGCGGTGGACAGGACGAGCAACGACAGGCGGATGGCCAGGCCCAGCGGCGATTTGTTCTGCACGAGATCCCCAACGGTGTAAAGATTGGGTCAGCACGGTATGTCCGCGAGGTTTCATGAACGTGACACCGGTGGTGATTTCGCGTCGCGGCAGTCGCCTCTGGCCGGGTACGGGGCGGCTGCGGCAAAATGGCGTCCTCCCCGTTTTGCTGGCATTCCCATGAAAATCGTCGAAGTTCGCCACCCGCTGGTGCAGCACAAGATCGGCCTGATGCGCGACGCGTCCCTGAGCACCAAGGACTTCCGCGAACTGGCCAACGAGCTGGGCGGCCTGCTCGCCTACGAGGCCACCGCCGACCTGGACACCGAAGCCCACACCCTTCCGGGCTGGGCCGGCCCGGTCACGGTGCAGCGCATCGCAGGCGCCAAGATCACCGTGGTGCCGATCCTGCGTGCGGGGCTGGGCATGCTGAGCGGCGTGCTGTCGCTGATCCCGGCGGCGCGGGTCAGCGTGGTCGGCCTGCAGCGCGACGAGGAAACCCTGCAGCCGGTGCCGTACTTCGAGCGGCTGACCGGCCGCCTGGAAGAGCGCGACGCGCTGATCCTTGACCCGATGCTGGCCACCGGCGGCACCCTGATCGCGACCATCGACATGCTCAAGCGTGCCGGCGCGCGGCGGATCAAGGGCATTTTCCTGGTGGCAGCCCCGGAAGGCATTGCTGCGGTGCAGGCGGCGCACCCGGACGTGGAGATCTTCACGGCGGCGATCGACGAGCGGCTCAATGAGCGCGGCTACATCCTGCCGGGGCTTGGCGATGCCGGCGACCGCATCTTCGGGACCCGCGTGGTCGGCTGAGGCCGGCGTCGATCCGGCATTGCGTGGGACACGCAATCTCAGGCCAACGCGCGCGCCTTCAACTCACCCTGTTCGTGGGCCGTTCCGAAACGGCCCTTCTCATCGCGGGTCACCTGGGCCAGCGCGACCTGCGGGTCGTGGGTAAAGAACAGATGCACGTTGCGAGCCAGCTTGTCTTCCAGGAAGCTGCGCTTTTCGTCGATCAGCAGCTCCGCGTTGCGGTCGTAGCCCATGGTGATCGGAACATGCACCCATGAGCGCCCGGGAATCAGGTCGGCGCAGAACACCACGCCCCCGCGCGGCTGGCCTTCGACCTGTTCGGGCCCGACGATCTCGGCCAGCATCAGCCCCGGCGTATGCCCGTCACTGAAACTGAAACGCACGCTCTCGCCGAGGGTGCGCGAATACGGCCCCTGCACGATCTCCAGCCGACCGCTGTCCTGCAGCAGCTGCGGCAACTCGGGAATGAAACTGGCGCGGTCACGCGGATGCGGGTGCAGCGCGCGCTCCCAATGTTCGGCACCGACCAGGAACGTGGCATTCGGGAACAGCAGCTCGGGCCCCCGTCCTTCGCTCCACGGCGCCAGCAGGCCACCGGCGTGATCGAAGTGCAGATGGCTCAGCACCACGACGTCGATATCTTCATGCTCGAAGCCGGCTTCGCGCAGCGACTCGATCAGCACATGGCTGGGTTCCTGCACGCCATAGCGATCACGCAGCTTAGGCTCGAAGAACGCACCAATGCCGGTCTCGAACAGCACCGTCTTGCCGGCCAGCGGACTGGCGAGCAACGCGCGGCAGGCCAGTTCGATCCGGTTGAGATCGTCGGGCGCCGCCCATTTTTCCCACACCGCGCGCGGCGCATTGCCGAACATCGCGCCGCCATCGAGCTTCTGTGAGTTACCGCGGATCGACCATAGTTTCATCGGTAAATTATCCGGCGGTCGGCGTTAATAAATCGCTATGCGCGGGCGTCGCTAGAGCCAGGGCCAGAGCAGCTTCTCCGTGGTACGTGCAGGGGCGGCCGCCGGGCAGCCCCGCTCCGGGACACGCCGCAAGTACGTCCATGTAGGCTGCTAGAAAACATCCATGTTTTCTAGCGTCCCTCCGGGGGCTACCCGGCGGCCGCCCCCATACATGGTCGTGTGCGGTGGGAAAAAGCAGCCGGGCAGAGCCCGGCGGTACGCGTTTGCCGTGGCCGCCGACAGACTGTCAAAGGGTCGACCGGGGTCGGTTTGCGGGGGACTCGGCGCCATGGATGGCGTCCGCGTAGCCCCCATGGATGGGTTTACGGCGACCCCGCAAACCGGCACCGGGCGGCCCAAGCCAGGGAAACCGCGCAAACGACGGCTGTTCGCCTGAATCCAACAACGAGCTGGGCAGAGCCCAGCTCTACCGGATCGCATGCAATCCAAGGAGCCGGCCGGCGGCCGGCACTACGCGTGGTGGTCAGTTCGTCTTGGAGATTGCACCGCTGCCTACCGGATTGCGCGGGTCGCTGCCGACGCTGAGGACATTGCTGCGGCGGTTCCATTCGACCGTCTGCAGGTTGCCCCAGACGTGGCTGGAGCCGCGGCCGCCTGCCGCGCTGTTGCCCGGCAGGTCGATCTTGTGGCCCATCGCCTGCAGCTGCTTGATCGTCGCCTCGTCGAACGCGTTGCTTTCCGCCTCGATCACGTCCGGCAGCCACTGGTGGTGGAAGCGCGGCAGCGCCGCCACCTGCTGCGCGTCCAGCCCGTCGTCATAGCCCAGCACCCCCAACAGCACCATCGTGATGATCCGACTGCCGCCCGGCGTGCCCAGCACCACTACCTTGTCAGCCGACTCCATGAACGTCGGCGTCATCGAACTCAGCATCCGCTTGCCCGGCTTCGGCGCATTCGCCGCGTAGCCCATCACCCCGAACGCATTCGGCGTGCCCGGCTTCAGCGCGAAATCGTCCATCTCATTGTTCAGCAGCACCCCCGTGCCCGACGGAATCAGGCCCGACCCGTACAACAGGTTCACCGTCTGCGTCGCCCCCACCCGGTTGCCCTCGCCATCGATGATCGAGAAATGCGTCGTCTCGTCATCTTCCAGCGGCGTCGGATTCCCCGACAGCAGATCGCTCGGCGTCGCCTTCTCCGGATGGATCGTCGCACGCAGACCCTGCGCGTAATCTCGGCTGGTCAGCACCTTCTGCGGAATCTGCACGAAGTCCGGGTCGCCCAGGAAGAACGTACGGTCACGGAACGCACGGCGCATCGACTCCACCACCAGGTGCGTCCGGTGCGCCGGATCCATCGACTTCAGGTCCCAGCCTTCCAGGATCTGCAGCATCGACGCCAGCGCGATCCCGCCCGACGACGGCGGCGACGCCGTGGTCACCTTCCAGTCCCGGTAATTGAACACGATCGGCTCGCGCTGCTTGACCCGGTAGCCCGCCAGCTCGTCCGCCGTCCACTTGCCACCGGCCTGCTTCACACCCGCCAGCAGCAGCTTGCCGGTCTGGCCCTTGTAGAAACCATCGAATCCGCCGGCCGCCAGCCGCTCCAGCGTCTGCGCCAGTTCCGGCTGCTTGAATACATCGCCCTCGGCAATCGGCTTGCCGTTGCGCAGGTACACCTCCCGCGTACCCGGGAAACGCTCCATCACCTCACGGCGCGACGCATAGCCCTTGGCCATGCGCGCATATACCGGGAAGCCCTCGCGCGCGATCCGGATCGCCGGTGCCAGCGAATCCTTCAGCGGCAGCGTGCCGTGCTTCGCAGACAGCTCCACCAGCGCCGCTGGCAGGCCCGGAATGCCGGCCGACCACGGCCCGTTCACCGAACGGTCGCGGTCCAGCTCGCCCTGCTTGTCCAGGAATGCTTCCGGCGTGGCCGCAGCAGGCGCCGTCTCGCGCGCGTCCAGCATCACGTCCTTGCCGGTCCGCGCATCGTGCAGCAGGAAGAACCCGCCACCGCCCAGCCCCGAACTGATCGGTTCCACCACCGCCAGCGTCGACGACACCGCCACCGCCGCATCGAACGCATTGCCGCCCTTGGCCAGGATCTCCATCCCCGCCTCCGTGGCGAGGTGATGGCCACTGGCGATCGCCGCGCCATCCGGGTGGGTGGCCAGCGGCGCCTTTGCAGGCTCAGCGGCCCAGAGCGCAGGGGTCCACAGCAGGACCAGCAACAACCAGCGACGCGACGGCTTTTTCATTCGGGGGAAGACTCCGCATACAGTTCGGGATGATCGCGCTGCAGCCCATGCAACTTGGCCAGCAACGCCTCCTGGGTTTCCGGAATGTCCGGATCGGGATCGATGCATTCCACCGGGCACACGACCACGCATTGCGGTTCGTCGAAATGCCCCACGCATTCGGTGCAGCGTGCAGGGTCGATCACGTAGATGGTTTCACCCATCGAAATGGCCTGGTTGGGACAGGCCGGCTCGCATACGTCGCAGTTGACGCAGAGCTCATTGATTTTCAGCGACATGGCGTTACTCCACGCCAGTGCCGGCAAAGGGAAAGCGGCGCCCCCTCGCAGGGACGCCGCCCGGGCCGCGCACAGGGCGCGGCCGCCATGGCACGGCTTACTTGGCTTCTACGAAGATGTACTCGGCGCCGGTCGGCTGCACGATCGACTGCACGCGGGCGTTGTCAGCGGCCTGGCCGATGAACACCACGCGCACACCCTTCATCGAGTCGGCGGACACGTCCTTGAACACGGACTGGATCATGTCGGCCATCTTGCCCGAGGCAGACGAACCGAAGGCCAGCATGTTGCCCGGCTGCACGCCACGGGCGACCGCAGCGGTGGCGCTTTCGACCTGGCGGTCATACTTGGCCTGGAACTCCGGATCCGATTCCGGCGCCAGGTAGTACAGGAACGGGCTGTTGGTGATGTTGCCCATGTTCTGCACGGCCACGGCCTGCAGGTACTTCTTCCAGCCCGCATCATCGTCCTTGGACGGGGCGACCAGCGCCTGCTGGGCTTCGGCGACCGGCGCGGCTTCTTCCTTCTTGCAGGCGGTGAAAGCCAGCGCGAACGACGCGATCAACATGGCACGCATGGTGTTGTTCATGGAGTCTCCCTCTTGGTGATTCTTGGTATGTGTAGGTCTTGGGGTTACGACGGGCCCGACTTCGCTTCGCGGACCTTGCGCAGCGCCTCGAGTACCGAGGCCGGCACGAAGCCGGACACGTCACCACCAAGGCGGGCGATCTCGCGGACCAGCGAGGACGAAATGAAGCTGTGCTGCTCGGCCGGGGTCAGGAACAGCGTCTCGACCTCCGGGATCAGGTGGCGGTTCATGCTCGCCATCTGGAACTCGTATTCAAAATCGGACACCGCGCGCAGCCCGCGCAGCAGCACCCCACCCTGCTCGGAGCGCACGAAATGCGCCAGCAGGGTGTCGAATCCGCGCACTTCCACGTTGCGGTGGTGGGCCAGCGCGTCCCGCGCCAGCGACACCCGCAGCTCCAGCGGCAGCGAAGGCCCCTTCGAAGGGCTCTGCGCCACGCCCACCACCAGCTTCTCGAACAACGGCGCGGCCCGGTTCACCAGGTCGATGTGACCGTTGGTGATCGGATCGAAGGTGCCCGGGTATACGGCGATGCGGCGATTGGCTACGGTCATGCGGACGCTACGCGTTCTGATCTGGTGAAAGTGTAACAGTGGCGCGGCGGTACAGGGCAAAGCCGACCTCGCGGGTGCCCCCCTCCCGGTGCAGCAGCCAGCCCGGCGGCAGGCGCAGGGTCTGCCCGGCCGGCGACTCCAGGTACAGCCAGGCATCGGCCGCCAGGTGCGGCCCCAGCCCGGCCAGGACGCTGTCCCACAAGCCATCGGCGAACGGCGGGTCGATGAACACGATGTCGGCCAGCCCCGACGGTCGTTGCGCCAGCCAGTGCAGCGCATCGGCCTGGACCACCTCGACCTGGGCCTGGGCGCCCAGCCTGGCCACGGACTCCCGCAGCTGCCGGGCCAGCCCGGCATCGCGCTCCACCAGGGTCGCCTGCGTCGCGCCGCGCGACACCGCCTCCAGCCCCAACGCCCCGCTGCCGGCGAACAGATCCAACACCCGGGCCCCGCCCAGGCGCGGCGTCAGCCAGTTGAACAGGGTCTCGCGAACCCGGTCACTGCTGGGTCGCAGGCCCGCCACCAGCGGCACCGGCAGTTTGGTATTACGCCATTTGCCGCCAATGATGCGGACCTGGCCGATGGGGGCAGCTGCGGAAGAGCGTGATTTCATATGTGAAGGATACCGCGCCGGCGTTGCCTTTCATTCCGGACCCGACCATCCATCGGGGGAGGCCGCCGGGTAGCCCCCGGAGGGACGCTCCAAAACATGGATGTTTTGGCGCAGCCTACATGGACGTACTTGCGGCGTGTCCCGGAGCGGGGCTGCCCGGCGGCCTCCCCAGCACGTAGAAAATGAAACGCCGCCGCCTTGAAATTGGGACAATCGACCCCTACCCCTTGAGCCAGCCGCCGCGCACCGCGCGCCACCGCATTCAAGGAGCACCGTCGCATGACCGAGCAGACCCACAAAGAGACCCTGGGCTTCCAGACCGAGGTCAAGCAGCTGCTGCAGCTGATGATCCACTCGCTGTACTCCAACAAGGAAATCTTCCTTCGCGAGCTGATCTCCAATGCCGCCGACGCCGCCGACAAGCTGCGCTTCGAAGCGCTGACCCAGCCGGAACTGCTGGAGGCAGCCGGGCAGAGCCCGGCTCCACCCGGCGGCGGTGAACTGCGCATCCAGGTCAGCGTCGATCCGCAGGCGCATACCGTGACCATCGACGACAACGGCATCGGCATGAGCCGCGACGAAGCCATTGCCCACCTCGGCACCATCGCCAAGTCCGGCACCGGCGACTTCCTGCGCCAACTCTCCGGCGACCAGAAGAAGGACTCCCAGCTGATCGGCCAGTTCGGCGTCGGCTTCTACAGCGCCTTCATCGTCGCCGACCAGGTCGACGTCTACTCCCGCCGTGCCGGCTTGCCGGCCAGCGAGGGCGTGCACTGGTCCTCGCGCGGCGAAGGCGAATTCGACGTGGAAACCGTCGACAAGCCCGAGCGCGGCACCCGCATCGTGCTGCACCTGAAGGACGACCAGCAGGACTTCGCCGATGCCTGGCGCCTGCGCAGCATCATCAAGAAGTACTCCGACCATATCGGCCTGCCGATCCAGATGGTCAAGGAACACCATGGCGACGACGCCCCGGCCGAGGTCGAATGGGAAACCGTCAACCGCGCCAGCGCACTGTGGACCCGCCCGCGCAGCGAGATCACCGACGCCGAATACCAGGAGTTCTACAAGCACGCCGCGCACGACCACCAGGACCCGCTGGCCTGGAGCCACAACAAGGTCGAAGGCAAGCTCGAGTACACCTCGCTGCTGTACGTGCCCGGCCACGCCCCGTTCGACCTGTACCACCGCGACGCGCCCAAGGGCCTGAAGCTGTACGTGCAGCGCGTGTTCGTGATGGACCAGGCCGAGCAGTTCCTGCCGCTGTACCTGCGCTTCATCAAGGGCGTGGTCGATTCCAACGACCTCTCGCTGAACGTCTCCCGCGAAATCCTGCAGTCCGGCCCGGTCATCGACTCGATGAAGTCCGCGCTGACCAAGCGTTCGCTGGACATGCTGGAGAAGCTGGCCACCGACAAGCCCGAGGTCTACGCCGGCTTCTGGAAGCAGTTCGGCCAGGTGCTCAAGGAAGGTCCCGCCGAAGACTTCAACAACCGCGAGAAGATCGCCGGCCTGCTGCGCTTCGCCTCCACCCATGACGCCAGCGGCGAGCAGAGCGTATCGCTGGCCGACTACCTGGGCCGCATGATCGAAGGCCAGGACAAGATCTACTTCCTGACCGGCGACAGCCATACCCAGGTCAAGGACAGCCCGCACCTGGAAGTGTTCCGCAAGAAGGGCATCGAGGTGCTGCTGCTGACCGACCGCATCGACGAATGGCTGATGGGCTACCTGACCGAGTTCGACGGCAAGTCGTTCGTCGACGTCGCCCGCGGCGACCTCGACCTGGGCGCGCTGGAAAGCGCCGAGGACAAGCAGGCCCAGGAAGAAGCGGCCAAGGAAAAGCAGGGCTTGGTCGAGCGCCTCAAGACCGCGCTGGGCGACGAGGTGGCCGACGTGCGCGTCTCGCATCGCCTGACCGACTCGCCGGCGATCCTGGCCATCGGCGAACAGGACCTGGGCCTGCAGATGCGCCAGATCCTCGAAGCCAGCGGCCAGAGGGTGCCCGACAGCAAGCCCGTGTTCGAGTTCAACCCGGGCCACCCGCTGATCGGCAAGCTCGACCAGGAAGCCGACGCCGGCCGCTTCGGCGACCTGAGCCGGGTGCTGTTCGACCAGGCCGCGCTGGCGGCAGGCGACACCCTGAAGGACCCGGCCGCCTATGTGCGCCGGCTCAACAAGCTGCTGCTGGAACTGTCAGCCTGACGCTGCGGGCCGGCCCCACCCGGGGCCGGCCAAGTGGTCACTGCACGCGGGCCCAACGGGCCCGGGTGCTAGCATATCCCCCTGATTTCAGCGCCGATTCCCATGCTCAGTTTCTTCCGTCGCAAAAAGCCCCAGGACGCTCCGCAGGACGCGCCCAAGACCCAGCACTACACGGCTGAAGAGCTCGCCGCCGCGTTCCCGCAGGCCGACCACGCCCCGGTTGCCGAAGACACCTCGGCTCCGGTCGGCCGGGCAGAGCCCGGCGCTACACCGGTCGCGCGTGCCGATGCGGCCGTTGCACCGGCCGCATCGCCGCACGTCGTGTCCGAAGCGCCCGCCGTCCCCGCGGCGCCGCTGGCTGCACCGCCGTCGACCGCGGTTCCGGTTCCGCCGTCGGCCTCGATTCCTTCTCCGCCGTCGCCCGTAGAGCCGGGCTCTGCCCGGCTGCTCGCGGACCCTGCTCCGGTTCTGGTCACCACCGAAATCGTGCAGGAAGCGGCCCAGCCACTGGCCTCACCCGCCGCCATCGACGAGGCCGCCCCGGCCGCCCCCGGCAAGACCGGCTGGCGCGATCGCCTGCGCAACAGCGTCATCGCGCGCAGCTTCGGCGGCCTGTTCTCGCGCAATCCCAAGCTCGACGACGACCTGCTCGACGAACTTGAAACCGCGTTGATCACCGCCGACGTCGGCGTGGGCGCCACCACCGCGCTGGTCGAAAACCTGCGCAAACGCATGAAGGCGCGCGAGTTCGCCGATGCCCCGGCCCTGCTCAAGGCGCTGCGCGCCGAGCTGATCGCGATCCTGCAGCCGGTCGCCAAGCCGCTGGTCATCGACCGCACCGCCAAGCCGTTCGTGATCCTCACCGTCGGCGTCAACGGCGTCGGCAAGACCACCACCATCGGCAAGCTGGCCAAGCGCTTCAAGGACGACGGCCACAGCCTGATGCTGGCCGCCGGCGATACCTTCCGTGCCGCCGCCGTGGCCCAGCTGCAGGCTTGGGGCGAACGCAACGGCGTGGCCGTGGTCGCCCAGGGCCAGAATGCCGACGCCGCCTCGGTGGCGTTCGACGCGCTGCAGGCCGGCAAGGCCCGTGGCACCGACGTGCTGATCGCCGACACCGCCGGCCGCCTGCACACCCAGGGCGGGCTGATGAACGAACTGGGCAAGATCCGCCGCGTGCTCGGCAAGATCGACCCCAACGCGCCGCACGAAGTGCTGATGGTCATCGACGGCACCACCGGCCAGAACGCGCTGTCGCAGCTGCGCCAGTTCCATGCTGCGGTGAACGTGACCGGCCTGGTGGTGACCAAGCTCGACGGCACCGCCAAGGGCGGCGTGGTGTTCGCCCTGGCGCGTGAGTTCGGCATTCCGATCCGCTTTGCCGGCATCGGCGAGCGCCCGGAAGACCTGCGCGTGTTCGATCCCGAAGCCTTCGTCGATGCATTGCTGCCGGAAGCGCTGGGTGGCTGATGCACCGCGCGGACACGCATGGCGTGTCCCTACGCGAGGCCATTCCAGTATGGCCACGGCTGCCGGTACCCCGCGTAGCGACACGCCATGCGTGTCCCACGGAACCCTGGCCGCACGTCCATGACAACGGATGCCTTCGTAGAACGCCTGCTCCCCTGGTTCGACAACCACGGCCGGCACGACCTGCCCTGGCAGCACCCGCGCTCGCCCTACCGGGTCTGGCTCTCCGAAATCATGCTGCAGCAGACCCAGGTCGCGACGGTCATTCCGTACTTCCTGAAATTCCTGCAGGTCTTCCCCACCCTGCCCGACCTGGCCGCCGCCAGCAATGATGCGGTGATGGCGCAATGGGCCGGCCTCGGCTACTACGCCCGCGCGCGCAACCTGCACGCGGCCGCGAAACGCTGCGTCGAACAGCACGGCGGTGAGCTGCCGCGCGACGTCGACGCGCTGCACGCGCTGCCCGGCATCGGCCGCAGCACCGCCGGCGCGATCCTCAGCCAGGCCTGGAACGACCGGTTCGCGATCCTCGACGGCAACGTCAAGCGCGTGATGAGCCGCTACCACGGTATTGAGGGGTTCCCCGGCCTGCCGGCGGTGGAAAAAGTACTGTGGGCGCTCGCCCAGACGCATGTAGAAGCGGTGCCCGCCGGTCGCCTTGCCGACTACACCCAGGCGCAGATGGACCTTGGCGCCACGGTGTGCACGCGGGCGAAGCCGGCCTGCGTGATCTGTCCGCTGCAGCAGGACTGCGTGGCTCGCCGCGAGGGCCGCAGCGACCAGCTGCCCACCCCGAAACCGACCAAGGCCCTGCCCGAACGCGAGGCGGTCGCGCTGCTGCTGCGCGATGCGCAGGGCCGCGTACTGCTGCAGAAGCGCCCCGACACCGGCATCTGGGCGCAGCTGTGGACCCTGCCCCAGGCCGACAGCGGCAGCGCCCTGCAGGACTGGTTCGACGTGCACGTACGCGGTTCGCTGGAAGATGCCGAGGAACTGCCGGTACTGCAGCACACCTTCAGCCACTACCGCCTGCACCTGCAGATTCTGGCGCGACGCGTTGAAGGCCTGCGCGCGGATGACCCTGCAATGCGCTGGGTCGCCGACAACGAGCTGCCCGCTCTGGGGCTGCCTGCACCGATCCGCAAGCTGCTGGAATCCGGCAGCATTCCGCCCGCGCCCGCTGCGCGACGTAAACTACGCGCTGGAGCGCCCTTGAAGAACATCGAGTAAGCCATGTCCCGCACCGTTTTCTGCCAGTACGAACAACACGACACCGAAGGCCTGGATTTCGTGCCCTATCCCGGCGATCTGGGCCAGCGCATTTTCAATGGCATCGGCAAGAGCGCCTGGAGCAAGTGGCTGGCGCACCAGACCATGCTGATCAACGAGAACCGCCTGTCGCCACGCGACCCGAAGCATCGCGCGTTCCTGGAAGAAGAGCTGGTGAAGTTCCTGTTCGCAGGTGGCGCTGAAAAGCCGGCCGGGTTCGTTCCGGAGGCGTAATCCACTGCTTCCCGTTCCGAAGCCATCGTAGTGCCGGCCGCTGGCCGGCTCCGTGCGATGGCGGATTCATGCAGAGCCGGCCGGCGGCCGGCACTACGGTTCGCGTTCTTCCACCTGGGCCTGGCGCATTTCCTGCTCGGAGGCGCGCAGCGCCTTGATGTCCAGCTTGCGGATGCTGCCAATGAAGCACGGCACGCTCGGGCCCTGGTTCGGATCGCGTATCAGCACCTTGTCGAACCGCGCGGAAACCTGGCCGGTGCGGCTGGTCAAGCCAATCGCAGTGGCGTAGCTCAGCCCGTAGCACGGACCCCGCAGCTCCATCAGGTAGGCCTCGCTGGGACGCGTCCACACCGCCAGCGCGCTGTCGCCCAGTTCTGTCCAGCCGCTGAGCGTGCCGAAGTACGGCATCGAGTTCTGCGGCGGGCCGGCGTGGGCGCGGTACAGGTCCAGCCGCTCGGCGCTGGTCAGCCGGCCGGTGGCGCAGCCAGCGAGCGTGAGACCCAGCACAGCGATGGCGATCAGCTTCTTCATGGCAGGTGCCTGCGAGGGGTTACCGCGATGATGCACCGGTCCGGGTCGACCGGCAGCGGTCGACCCGAAGCTGTTCAGCTGCCAGCTCAGACGTCGGCGTGGGCCAGCGCGTGCAGCCGCCCTTCGCGCAGCTCCAGTACCCGGTCCAGCTTGCGTGCCAGGCTGCGGTCGTGGGTCACCAGCACCAGGCTGGTGTGATGCGCGCGGTTGAGGTCCAGCATCAGCTCGAACACGGTGCCGGCGGTCTTGTCGTCCAGGTTGCCGGTCGGCTCGTCGCCGAGCACGCAGGCCGGACGGTTGACCAGCGCGCGCGCCACCGCCGCACGCTGGCGCTCGCCGCCGGACAGCTCGCCCGGCTTGTGCTCCAGGCGGTGGCCCAGGCCGACCGATTCCAGCAGCGCGTTCGCACGCTGACGCGCATCGTTGACCTCGGCGCCGGCCAGCAGCACCGGCATCATCACGTTTTCCAGCGCGGTGAACTCGGGCAGCAGGTGATGGAACTGGTACACGAAGCCCAGCGCGCGGTTGCGCAGCTGGCCACGCTGGCCGTCGGACAGCGAGGACATCTTCTGGCCGGCCACGAACACTTCGCCGGCGGTCGGCGTGTCGAGCCCGCCCAGCAGGTGCAGCAGGGTGCTTTTGCCGGCACCGGAGGCCCCGATGATGGCCACGGTTTCGCCGGCGGCCACGCTCAGGTCCAGCCCGTTGAACACCGGGGTCTGCATGCGGCCTTCGGCATAGGTCTTGGCCAGGCCCTGGGCACGGATTACTTCGTCGCCGCGGTTGATCGGCTCATTCATAACGCAGGGCCTCGGCCGGCTGGGTGCGGGCAGCGCGCCACGCGGGGTACAGGGTGGCGAGGAAGCTCATGACCAGCGCAACCACGGTGATGATGACGATGTCCGGGGTCTGCATGTCGGTCGGCAGGCCGGTGATGTAGTAGACGTCTTCCGGCAGCAGCTTGACGTTGAACAGCGACTCGATGGCGCCGAGGATGCGCTCCAGGTTCAGGGTCAGGGTGATGCCGCCGACCACGCCGAGCACGGTGCCGAAGATGCCGATCAGCGAGCCCTGCA
Source organism: Stenotrophomonas sp. VV52 (assembly GCF_002893095.1). Lineage (GTDB taxonomy): Bacteria > Pseudomonadota > Gammaproteobacteria > Xanthomonadales > Xanthomonadaceae > Stenotrophomonas > Stenotrophomonas aracearum. The sequence goes on from NZ_PKQQ01000003.1 coordinate 345,078, forward strand.
CCATGAACACCTGCATGACCCCGCCCGGGGTCAGGCCCAGCGTGCGCAGGATGGCGATGTCGGCCTGCTTGTCGGTGACCAGCATGACCTGCGAGGACACCAGGTTGAACGCGCCCATGGCGATGATCAGCGAGAGCAGGATGCCCATCACCACCTTCTCCATGCGCAGCGAGTGGTACAGGTTGGCGTTCTGCTTGGTCCAGTCGCTGACCCGGTAGGCACCACCGAGGTTCTGCGCGAGATCGACGCCGACGTCCAGCGCCTTGTCCATGTCATGCAGCTTCAGGCGCACGCCGGTCACCCCGTCCATGCGCAGCACGCGCTCGAGGTCGGCCATGTTGGCGTAAGCCACGCCGCGGTCGATCTCGTTGTAGCCGGCCTCGAAGATGCCGCTCACCGTGAAACGCTTCAGCCGCGGCATGGCGCCCATCGGCGTGCCCTGCACTTCGGCCAGGGTCACCAGCACGGTATCGCCCACGTCCACGCCGAGCCACAGCGCCAGCTCCTGGCCGAGCAGCAGGTTGTAGCTGCCTTCGGTAAGGCTGTCGAAGCTGCCCTTGGTGACCTTGGTGTTGATCACCGAGACCGCCGGTTCCAGCTTCGGATCGATGCCCTGCACGATCGCGCCCTGGACGCGCGGACCGCTGAGCATCGCCTGGATCTCGATGTACGGTGCGGCACCGGCCACGCGCGGATCCTTGTGCGCCATGTCGACGGTGCGCTGCCAGTCCGACATCGGCGCACCGTCGGTGGTCACCGTGGTGTGCGCGGTCATCTGCAGCAGGCGGTCGCGGATCTCCTTCTGGAAGCCGCTCATCACCGCCAGGGTGGTGATCAGTACGGTCACGCCCAGCGCGATGCCGAGGATCGAGGCCATGGAGATGAAGGAGATGAAGCCGTTGCGGCGCTTTGCCCGCAGGTAGCGCAGGCCGATGGAGACGGGTATGGGTTTGAACATGCAGGTACGCCGGACAGTTCAGGCTATGGTGCCATCACGGACGTGAACGGGAAATGGGACGGGCCTGGATCGCCAGTCGGAGTTCACGTCGCCGGGGTGCCGGCAGCGTGTCCGGCCAGAACAGGCAGGCCTGGCGGCGGCCGTCCAAGCGCCAGCGGAGCTCGAGCAGTGGGCCGCGGTCGTGCAGGGTAAGGCCTTCTACCGGCTGGCTATCGACACAGGCTGGACCTTCTCCGCTGGGGATGACGAAGGCGCGGGACGGGCGGCGGGCATGGCGCCAGCCCTGCCCTGCCGCCATCGCGGCGGCCAACAGGCCCGCCGGCCACTGCGCGGCGGCAGGCAGTGCCGTGGCGGTGGCCGCCCAAGGCATCAGCGCGGCGAACACCAGATGCGCGGCAAGCTGCCAGCGCGAGGGGCGCCACTCAAGCCGGCAGGGCGCCGATCTTGTTGAGGAGGGGGACGGCGTGGGCATGCGGGCACTGCTCGTATCCCATGAACCAGCGCCACAACTTATCGTCCTCGCAGTCGAGCAGGAACAGGAAAACCTCGCGCTCTTCGGTAGGGGCGGTGGGCCATTCGCGGTCCAGATACCGGCCGAACAGCTGGTCCAGTTCGCGCATGCCGCGGCGGCAGCGCCAGCGGAGTTTCTTCAGGAGGACGTCTTCTTCCATTTCGCTGGCTCCGGATACGGTAAAGCCACGCAGGGCGTGGCTCTACCGGGTAATCATTGGTGCGAGGGACACGCATGGCGTGTCTCTACGCGATCGGGCATTCCGGGCAACCCCGCGTAGTGACACGCCATGCGTGTCCCCGCGGTGCCCGAAGCACCCTTCATCAGGCGCGGCGCGCCATCATCAACTTCTTGATCTCGGCGATCGCCAGGGCCGGGTTCAGGCCCTTCGGGCAGGTCCGGGCGCAGTTCATGATGGTGTGGCAGCGGTACAGCTTGAACGGGTCTTCCAGGTCGTCCAGGCGCGCACCGGTGTCTTCATCGCGCGAGTCGATGATCCAGCGGTAGGCCTGCAGCAGGATCGCCGGGCCCAGGTAACGCTCGCCGTTCCACCAGTAGCTCGGGCAGCTGGTCGAGCAGCACGCGCACAGGATGCACTCGTACAGGCCGTCCAGCTTCTTGCGGTCTTCCGGCGACTGCAGGCGCTCGCGGTCCGGCGGTGCCGGGGTCTGGGTGCGGATCCACGGCTTGATCGACGCGTACTGCGCGTAGAAGTGGGTCAGGTCCGGCACCAGGTCCTTGACCACGCTCATGTGCGGCAGCGGGTAGATCGGCACTTCGGCCTTGCCGCAGTCGGCGATGGCGCGGGTGCAGGCCAGCGTGTTGGTGCCGTCGATGTTCATCGCGCACGAACCGCAGATGCCTTCACGGCACGACCGGCGGAAGGTCAGGGTCGGGTCGATCTCGTTCTTGATCTTGATCAGCGCGTCGAGAACCATCGGGCCGCAGGCGTCCAGATCGATCTCGTAGGTGTCGGTGCGCGGATTGCTGTCGTCGTCGGGACTCCAGCGGTAGACCTTGAAGGTGCGCAGGTTCTTGCCACCGCTCTTGGCGGGGAAGTGCTTGCCCTTCGTGATCTTGGAATTCTTTGGCAGGGAAAACTCGGCCATGGCTGCTCTCGTTGGCTCAGGCGGCCCGCGCCCTCAAGGCGCGGATTGCATGGTAGGCGGGGGTCGCGATCAGTACACGCGCGGCTTCGGCGGCACCACGGCAACCTCGTCGGTCAGCGTGTACATGTGCACCGGACGGTAGTCGAAGCTGCACTTGCCCTTGTCGTCGACGCTGACCAGGGTGTGCTTGTGCCAGTTGACGTCGTCGCGATCCGGATAGTCCTCGTGTGCGTGGGCACCGCGGCTTTCCTTGCGCTGTTCGGCCGAGTTGATCGTCGCCACCGCGTTGAGCAGCAGGTTGTTCAGCTCGTAGGTTTCGATCAGGTCGGAGTTCCAGACCAGCGAACGGTCGGTGACCTTCACGTCCTGGAACGAATCGAACACCTGCGCCATCTTCGCGCAGCCTTCCTTCAGCGTTTCGCTGGTACGGAACACCGCCGCGTCGGCCTGCATGGTGCGCTGCATGTTGTCGCGGATGACCGAGGTCGGGGTGTCGCCGTTGGCGTAACGCAGCTTGTCCAGCAGGCCCAGCGCCTTGTCGCAGGCATCGGCGGCCAGCGGCTTGTGCGCCGCGCCCGGCTTGATGGTCTCGGCGCAGCGGTTGGCCACCGCACGACCGAACACCACCAGGTCCAGCAGCGAGTTGGAGCCCAGGCGGTTGGCACCGTGCACCGAGACGCAGGCGGCTTCGCCGATCGCGTACAGGCCCGGCACCACGGCGTCGTTGTTGTCGCCGACCTTGCGCACCACTTCACCGTGGAAGTTGGTCGGAATGCCGCCCATGTTGTAGTGCACGGTCGGGATGACCGGGATCGGCTGCTTGTGCACGTCGACGCCGGCGAAGATGCGGGCGCTTTCGGCGATGCCCGGCAGCTTCTCGTCGATCACGCCCGGGCCGAGGTGGGTCAGGTCGAGCAGGATGTGGTCCTTGTGCTCGCCGACGCCGCGGCCTTCGCGGATCTCGATGGTCATCGAACGGGCCACCACGTCGCGCGAGGCCAGGTCCTTGTAATGCGGTGCATAGCGCTCCATGAAGCGCTCGCCGTTGCTGTTGCGCAGGATGCCGCCTTCACCGCGGACACCCTCGGTGATCAGGCAGCCGGCGCCGTAGATGCCGGTCGGGTGGAACTGCACGAACTCCATGTCCTGCATGGCGATGCCCGCACGCATGGCCAGGCCGCCACCGTCGCCGGTGCAGGTATGCGCCGAGGTGGCGCTGAAGTAGGCGCGACCGTAGCCGCCGGTGGCCAGCACCACGCCCTGGGCGCGGAACAGGTGCAGCGAGCCGTCGGACATGTCCAGCGCGAGCACGCCGCGGCAGGCACCTTCGTCATCGAAGATCAGGTCCAGCGCGAAGTACTCGATCATGAAGCGCGCGTCGTGCTTCAGCGACTGCTGGTACAGCGTGTGCAGCATGGCGTGGCCGGTACGGTCGGCCGCCGCGCAGGTGCGCTGCGCCGCCGGGCCTTCGCCGTACTTGGTGGTCATGCCACCGAACGGGCGCTGGTAGATCTTGCCCTCTTCGGTGCGGCTGAACGGCACGCCGTAGTGTTCCAGCTCGATGATCGCCGGAATGGCCTCGCGGCACATGTACTCGATGGCGTCCTGGTCGCCCAGCCAGTCCGAGCCCTTGATAGTGTCGTAGAAGTGGTAGCGCCAGTCGTCTTCGCCCATGTTGCCCAGCGCGGCGGAGATACCGCCCTGCGCGGCCACGGTGTGCGAACGGGTCGGGAAGACCTTGGTCAGGCAGACCGTCTGCAGGCCCTTGGCGGCAAGACCGAACGTGGCGCGCAGGCCGGCACCGCCGGCGCCCACCACGACCATGTCGTACTTGTGTTCCGTAATCTTGTAAGCGGACATCTAATCTGGATTCCTGTCTTGGTGCCTGGACTCAGGCAACGCCGAGCGCAATGCGGGCGACCGCAAAAACACTGACGATCGCGCCGAGCACGGCGATGAACTTCACCGTGGTCTGCAGCGCCAGGGCCAGCAGCGAGTTGTGGATGTAATCTTCCAGGATCACCTGCAGGCCGATCTGGGCGTGCCAGAACATGGCCACCAGGAAGCCGACCAGCAGGATCGCGTTCCACGGCTTGGCCACCGCGTCGGCGGCGGTCACGTAATCGGCGTTGAGCAGGCTGAGCACGAACACCAGGAACCAGATGGTCAGCGGGACCAGGGCGGTGGCGGTCAGGCGCTGCAGCACGAAATGCTCGGTGCCGGTCTTGGCCGCGCCAAGCCCGCGCACGTTCTTCAGCGGGGTACGGAACTTGTTCATGCGGCGGCTCCCACGAAGACATAGGCCCAGACCAGCGCGGTGATCACCAGGCTGGCGAACACCGAGATCCAGCTGCTGCGCACGAAGGCGGGAATGCTGAAGCCGATCGCAAAGTCCTGCACGATGTGGCGGATGCCGTTGCACAGGTGGTAGGCGAACGACCACGTCCATGCGAACAGGAACAGCTTTCCATACCAGCTGCCGGCGTGGCCGGTGAAGCAGTTCCAGGATTCAGGACCCATCATCAGGGCCAGCAGGCCGCCGGCGATGATCAAGGCTCCAACAGACAGAAAGATGCCGGTCGCTCGATGAAGAATCGAGGTGGCCATCTGGATCTGCCAGCGATACACCTGAAGGTGCGGGGAAAGGGGACGTTCTCTGGCGGCCATTCGCTGGGCTCGTTGTCTCGGCTGGGCGGCACAATGCCGCGTTGGCTCAATGCTGATCAGAAATCGATGCAGCGTCCGTTTTTCTCCCAATCTCCATACCGCACCGGATCAAGTCCGCCGCGGCCGCCGATTTCCACAGGCTCCACCGGGGTCGGGACGAGCGTCTGCTCCTCCGGCACCAGCGGGGCTTCAGGTTCGGAATCTGGAGTGGGGGTTGTTTGGCCTATCATGGGTGGTCTCGCAACGCACAAATTTTAGACCCCGTTCACGTGCCTGACAACCTGCCCCTCGATTTCATCGGTTTTCCGCGGCTTTCCGGTCACGCGCTGCTCAGTCTGCGCGGCGCGGATGCGGCGGTATTCGCCCACGCCCAGTTCTCCAGCGACGTCACTGCCCTGCCCGAGCGGCATTGGCAGTGGAGCGCGTGGTTGAGCGCCAAGGGCCGCACCCTGGCGGTGTTCCAGCTGTTGAAGGTGGACGCCGAGCACGTGCTGCTGGTGCTCGCCGACGGCGACGCCGATGCGATTGCGTCGCAGTTGCAGCGCTTTGTGTTCCGGCGGAAGGTCAAGGTGGAGGTGCGCAGCGACCTCTGGGTGGCCGGCAGCTTCACTGCGCCGGAAGCGGCCAGTGGCGCAGCAATCGCCGTTGACGGTGAGACGCTGGAGCTGGATGTGGGCAGCGATGCCCTGCCGCGTACGCTTAAGATTGGCCCGGCGCCGGCCGAGGCGCCCGCGCCGGACGCGGGCTTCGAGATGGCTTGGCGCCAGTCCGACCTGCGCTACGGTCTGCCGAGGCTTGCCGCCGACCAGCGCGAACAGTGGACGCCGCAGCAGCTGGGGCTGGACCGGTTGAACGGTTACAGCGTCAAGAAGGGCTGCTACCCGGGCCAGGAAATCGTGGCGCGCACCCATTTCCTGGGCAAGGCCAAACGCGCCCTGCAGCTGCTGCGCGTGGCCGACGGCGTGGAAAGCGGGGCCAAGGTGCAGCAGAACGGCGCCGACATCGGCACCGTGGCCAGCGTAGCCGGGGACCTGGCGCTGGCGGTGTTGCCGCTGGAGCTGGCCGAGGGCGCGTTGAGCGTGGGTGGCGTGGAAGCGCACGGCGTGCCGTTGCTGGACGGGCTCGCCCGCTGACGGGTTCCGTGGGACACGCATGGCGTGTCTCTACGCGCTTCGACCCACCACGCGTAGCGACACGCCACGCGTGTCCCACGCACCACCCGCACCGTTCGACCCATTGGCGGCGGCACGAACAACGTGCCGCCCTACCCTCAAACGTCGTGGTTCAACCGCTCGCCGCTGTCCGCATCAAAGAAATGCAGCCCCTGCGGCTGGATCGCCACGCGGATCGTGCCGCCCACCGCCGGCAACGCCTGCGGCGCCACGCGCATCACCAGCGCCTGGCTGCCGTGGGTCATGTTGACGAAGATCTCGTTGCCCACCGGCTCGATGCCGTCGATCACCGCCTCGAATGCAGTCGCATCGCCTGCCGCTGCCGGCTGCAGGTGCTCCGGGCGCACGCCCACGGCCAAGGTCCGACCGATCCAGGCCGGATCGATGGTCGCGTTGCCCAGCGGCGCACGCAGCGCACCGTCCTGCACCACGACACCTTCGACGCCCTGCTCCAGCCGCCCGCGCAGCACGTTCATCGCCGGGCTGCCGAGGAAGCCGGCCACGAACAGGTTGGCCGGGCGGTCGTACAGCGCCATCGGCGTGTCGATCTGCTGGATCACACCGTCCTTGAGCACCACGATCCGCTGGCCCAGGGTCATCGCTTCGACCTGGTCATGGGTCACGTAGATCATGGTGGTGCCCAGCTTGCGGTGCAGCTGCGCGATCTCGGTGCGCACGCTGTGACGCAGTTTGGCGTCGAGGTTCGAAAGCGGTTCGTCGAGCAGGAACACCGCCGGCTCGCGCACCAGCGCCCGGCCCAGCGCCACGCGCTGGCGCTGGCCGCCGGACATCGCCTTGGGCAGCTTGTCGAGCATCTCGGTCAGGCCCAGCGTCTGCGCGGCGTCGTTGACGCGCTTTGCAATCGTCGCCTTGTCGTGCCCGCGCAGCTTCAGCCCGAACGCCAGGTTCTCGGCCACGGTCATGTGCGGGTACAGCGCGTAACTCTGGAACACCATGGCGATGTCGCGGTCCTTGGGCGCCACGTCGTTGACCACCCGGTCGCCGATGCTCAGGGTGCCGCCGCTGATTTCCTCCAGGCCGGCGACCATGCGCAGCAGGGTCGACTTGCCACACCCCGACGGCCCGACCAGCACCATCAACTCGCCATCGGCCACTTCGAAGGTCGCGCCCTGCACGGCCACCTGGCCGTTGTCATACACCTTGCGCACGCCCTGCAACTGCACTTTTGCCATATCACCCATTCCAGTCCGCCCGCTGCCGGGCTGTTGTGCGGAACTGCCGTCGGCCCTCCCGATGGCAGGTCGATGGCGTGGTGCCGCATGACGGCGACCACTGCAATCGAATACAGTCTGCTCATTCTGCCATGTAAACGTTTTCACGTGGCAGTATCCAATGGTCGGTCATGACCACGTCGCACTCTGCCCGTGACATGCCCCATGATGAGCGGGTACGCGCCTGTTCATGTTGCAAAGCAGCAACCGGACATCGCGCCCCGCGGGACCCCCGAGAACATAGACGAGAAGCGATTGACAACGATGTCACCCGGATCTGAAACTCGAGCGATGCACGACACCCTCTTCCTGTTCGGCGCCACCGGCGACCTCGCCCAGCGCTATCTGTTCCCCTCGTTGCTGCGCCTCCTTGGCGACGGCCTGCTGGCGGAAAACTTCAAGATCCGCGCACTGGCGTTGTCCGCGCACGACACGGAAGCATTCCGCGACATCCTGCGCCCGCGCCTGCAGCAGGCCATGCCGAGTGCCAGCCAGGACGACATCCAGTCGCTGCTCGATCGCATCGATTACCGTTCGGTCGACCTGCGCGATGCGCAGTCGGTGGCCGACTCGGTGCGCGACCTGGTGCACGGCAACTGCGTGAGCTACCTGGCCATTCCGCCGGGCCTGTACATCTCCACCTGCGAAGGCCTGGCCCTGGGCGGCGCACTCGCCGCACCGCACCGGTTGATGCTGGAAAAGCCGATCGGCAGCGACAGCGAGAGCGCGCAGCAGATCCTGACCACCATCGGCCAGTGGATCGACGAAGACCGCGTGTTCCGCCTGGACCATTACCTGGGCAAGGCCGCGGTGCAGAACCTGATCGCGCTGCGCTTCGGCAACACGCTGCTCGAGGCAGTGTGGAACCGCAACTACATCGAGTCGGTGCACATCCTGGTCGCCGAGAGCGAAGGCGTGGATGGCCGCGATGCCTACTACGCACGCTCGGGCGCGCTGCGCGACATGGTCCAGAGCCACATCCTGCAGCTGCTGTGCCTGGTGGCGATGGAGCCGCCGGCGTCGCTGGAAGCCGACCGCATCCGCGACGAGAAGGTCAAGGTGCTGCGCGCTCTGCGCCCGCTGGATGCAAAGCACGCAGCGCGCGACAGCGTGCGTGGCCGCTACACCGCCGGCACCATCAATGGCCAACCGGCGCAGGCCTACCAGCCGCCGGAAGGCAGCGACGTGGAAACCTTCGTCGGTGTCACCGCGCACATCGACAACTGGCGCTGGTCCGGCGTGCCGTTCCACCTGGTCACCGGCAAGCGCCTGGCCGAACGCACCAGCCGCGTGGTGGTCACGCTCAAGCCGGTCACGCACTGGCTGTTCGAGCGCCCGGACCGTGGCAATGCCACGCCCAACCGCATCACCTTCCAGCTGCAGCCGCAGGAAAACATCGAGCTGGGCCTGATGAGCAGCCTGGCCGGCCCGGAATGGGGCGCGCTGGAACTGCACCCGCTGGAACTGGAACTGTCGGTGCCGACCGGCCTGCACCGCCGCATTGCCTACGAGCGCCTGTTCCTGGACGCGTTCAACGGCAACCATGCGCTGTTCGTGCGCGACGACGAAGTGCGCGCGGCCTGGGCCTGGATCGACAGCGTCAGCGATGCGTGGAAGGCGGCGGACCTGCCGCTGCAGCCCTATCCGGCCGGTGAGTGGGGCCCGGAACAGGCCTTCGGCTTCCTGCCTGCCGACGTGAACGCCGACGCCGCCCGCAAGGAACCGGCATGACGGTGTCGACCCAACCGGCGCTGGTCGCCGACATCGGCGGTACCAACGCCCGCTTCGCGCTGGCCGATACCAGCCTGGCCGCACCGCTGATCAACGACAGCATCCGCGAATTCGTGGTCGCCGATTTCCCGTCGCTGGGCGACGCCGCACGGCATTACCTGGAGCAGATCGGTGCGGAAGCGCAGCGCGGCGTGTTCGCCGTGGCCGGCCGCGTCGATGGCGATGAAGCGCGCATCACCAATCATCCGTGGGTGATCTCGCGGATGCGCACCGCGCACATGCTGGGCTTCAACGAGCTGCACCTGATCAACGACTTCGCCGCGCAGGCAATGGCGATCTCGCTGCTGCAGCCGCAGGACGTGGTCCAGGTCGGCGGCGCGGCGTGGGTACCGGGCAAGCCCGGCCAGCCGCGCAACTACGCGGTGATCGGACCGGGTACCGGGCTGGGCGTGGGCGGGCTGATCCTGCGCCACGGCCGCTGCTACCCGCTGGAAACCGAGGGCGGCCATGTCAGCTTCCCGCCGGGTACGCCGGAGGAAATCCGGATCCTGGAGATCCTGTCCGAACAGTTCGGGCGGGTCTCCAATGAGCGCCTGATCTGCGGCCCGGGCCTGGTCAACATCCATCGCGCGGTGTGCGAGATGGCCGATGTGGATCCGGGCCAGCTGCAGCCGGTGGACGTCACTGCGCGTGCACTGCACGGCGACCCGCAGGCGATGCGCACGGTGGATGTGTTCTGCGCGGTGTTCGGTGCGATCGCCGGCGACCTGGTGCTGATCCAGGGCGCCTGGGACGGCGTGTTCCTGACCGGCGGGCTGGTGCCGAAGATGCTCGATTCGCTGCAGCATTCGGGGTTCCGCCAGCGCTTCGAACACAAGGGCCGGTTCTCTTCGATCATGGCGCGGGTGCCGTCGCTGGCGGTAATGCATCCGCATGCCGGGCTGCTCGGCGCAGCCGCGTACGCCGCCGATCTTGAACGTGACCTGCCAGGAGGCGCTGCATGACTTCGCTTGAAAATTCGGATCGTTTCACCTTCGTCCGGCATGGCGATGCCGAGGCGTGGATCGAGGCGGTGGCTGCGGAAATGGCGCAGATCCTCAACCACGACATCGCCGAGACCGGCCGCGCACGCATGTTGCTGTCCGGTGGCTCGACGCCGGCGCCGGTGTACCAGGCGCTGGCCGAACTGGATGTGCAGTGGGACCGGGTGGAAGTCAGCCTGGTCGATGAGCGCTGGCTGTCGCCGCAGGACAGCGACAGCAATGCGTGGCTGGTGCGCGAGAACCTGCTCAAGCGCGCCGAAGGTGCACACTTCGATCCGCTGGTGCGGGTCGGCAAGCCCTTGCCGGAGTGCGTGTACGCGGCCAACCTGCAGGCCCAGCACAACCAGGCGCCCAGCGTCGCGGTACTGGGCATGGGCAACGACGGGCACACGGCGTCGCTGTTCCCGGGGTCGCGCGATCTGGCAAAAGCGCTGGAAAGCACCCTGCCCTACGCGGCACTGGATGCGACCGGGTGCCCGGGCGCGAACCAGTGGCCGCTGCGCATCACGCTGACCCCGCGTGGTCTGCGCACCTGCCGCCAGCGCCTGTTGCTGCTGCGCGGCAAGCAGAAGCTGGAAGTGCTGAAACAGGCGCTGGAAAGCAACAACGCACAGCTGTATCCCATCCTCAACGCGATCGACATCGACGGCCCGAAGCTGCGCATCCATTGGTGCGACTGAACGCATGCCACGTATTTCTTTTCGTCTTCTCATAGCCGGTAGTAGCCAATGAGCCTGCACCCCACCCTCCATGCCATCACCGAGCGGATCGTCAAGCGCAGCGCTGCGTCGCGCGCGGCCTACCTGGCCGGTATCGACGCTGCGCTGCGCGATGGTCCGTTCCGTTCGCGCCTGAGCTGCGGCAACCTGGCGCACGGTTTCGCTGCGTGCGGGCCGACCGACAAGAGCCGCCTGCGCGGCGGCGTGACGCCGAACCTGGGCATCATCACGGCGTACAACGACATGCTGTCGGCGCACCAGCCGTTCGAGCATTACCCGGAAATCCTGCGCGAGACGGCGCGCTCGCTGGGTGCGACGGCGCAGGTGGCCGGTGGCGTGCCGGCGATGTGCGACGGTGTCACGCAGGGTCGCGGCGGGATGGAGCTGTCGCTGTTCTCGCGCGATGTGATCGCGCAGTCGACGGCGATCGGGCTGAGCCATGACATGTTCGACAGCACGGTCTACCTGGGCGTGTGCGACAAGATCGTGCCGGGGCTGTTGATCGGGGCGCTGGCGTTCGGCCATCTGCCGGCGATCTTCCTGCCGGCCGGTCCGATGACGCCGGGCATTCCGAACAAGCAGAAGGCGGAGGTCCGCGAGCGTTACGCGGCGGGCCAGGCAACGCGCGAGGAGCTGCTGGAGGCGGAGTCGGCGTCGTATCACGGCGTGGGTACGTGCACGTTCTACGGGACGGCCAATTCGAACCAGACGCTGCTGGAGGCGATGGGGGTGCAGTTGCCGGGCGCGTCGTTCGTGAACCCGGAGACGCCGCTGCGCGATGCGTTGACGCGACATGCGGCGGCGCGGGCGCTGGAGATCAGTGCGCTGGGCGACGATTTCCGTCCGCTGGGGCGGTTGATCGACGAGCGGGCGATCGTCAATGCGGTGGTGACGCTGATGGCGACGGGCGGTTCGACCAACCACACGATCCACTGGATCGCGGTGGCGCGGGCGGCGGGCATCGTGCTGACGTGGGACGACATGGACCAGCTGTCGCAGCTGGTGCCGCTGCTGGCGCGGGTGTACCCGAACGGGGAGGCGGACGTGAACCGTTTCGCGGCGGCGGGCGGGACGGCGTTCGTGTTCCGGGAGCTGATGGATGCGGGGCTGATGCATGCGGACCTGGTGACGGTGGCCGAGGGCGGGATGCGGCAGTACACGCAGGATCCGGCGCTGCGCGAAGGCGGGCTGACGTGGATCGACGGGATCGCGGAAAGTGCGGACCGTGAGGTGGTGCGCGGGGTGGCGGAGCCGTTCGAGGCACAGGGCGGGCTGCGGCTGCTGCGCGGCAACCTGGGCCGTTCGCTGATCAAGCTGTCGGCGGTGAAACCGCAGTACCGGACGATCGAGGCGCCGGCGGTGGTGGTGGATGCGCCGCAGGTGCTCAACAAGCTGCACGCGGCGGGACTGCTGCCGCAGGATTTCGTGGCGGTGGTGCGTTACCAGGGTCCGCGTGCGAACGGGATGCCGGAGCTGCATTCGCTTGCGCCGCTGCTGGGGCTGCTGCAGAACCAGGGGCGCCGGGTGGCGCTGGTGACGGATGGTCGTCTGTCGGGTGCGTCGGGTAAGTTCCCGGCGGCGATCCACATGACGCCGGAGGCGTCGCGTGGCGGTCCGCTGGCGCGCATGCGCGAGGGCGACATGATCCGCCTGGATGGTGAAGCCGGCACGCTGGAGGTGCTGGTGGACGCGGCGGAGTGGGCAGCGCGCGAGCTGGCGCCGAACACGGCGCCGGCGGCGCACGATCTGGGCCGCAATCTGTTCGCGATGAACCGCCGTCTGGTGGGTCCGGCGGACCAGGGCGCGATTTCGATCTCGTGCGGGCCGGCGGCCGACGATGGCGATGTCTGGAATTACGACGCGGAGTACGAGCTGGGGCACGACGCTGCTGCAGCGCTTGCGCCGCATGAAGCCAAAGATGCCTGAACCGGTCGCACGGATGAACTGAAACGAAAAACGGCGTAGTGCCGGCCGCTGGCCGGCTCCACGGATGGCCTGACGCGAACGGCGGCGGTGGGGTTCGCCTGATGTGAGGCGACGGCGGGGGCCTCCTCCGCGACACGCCGTGAACCCATCCATGGGGGCTGCTAGAAAACATCCATGTTTTCTAGCGTCGCTACGGAGGCCCCCGCCGCCGCCTCACCACACATTTCGGCGCCTCGTTGGCGTCGGCGAATCGGGAAAAAACATGTCTATCGCTGAACACCAGAAACGCGCTGAATCCCTGCTGCTTGCTGCGGGCATCCTGCCGGTCGTTACCGTCCACACCCTCGACCAGGCCCGCGCGGTCAGCGCTGCCCTGCTCGAAGGCGGCCTGCCGGCCATCGAGCTTACTTTGCGCACCCCGGTGGCGATGGAAGCGCTGGCGATGCTCAAGCGCGAGCTGCCGGATGTGGTGGTGGGTGCGGGCACGGTGTTGACCGTGGAGCAGATGCAGCAGGCCATCGATGCGGGCGCGGATTTCCTGGTGACGCCGGGTACGCCGGCGCACATGGCCGATGCGTTGGCGGCGGCGCCGCTGCCGGTGGTGCCGGGTGCGGCCACGCCGACCGAGATGCTGGCGCTGTATGCGCGCGGGTTCCGGGTGTGCAAGCTGTTCCCGGCGTCGGCGGTGGGCGGGCTGGCGATGATCAAGGGCCTGGCTGGTCCGATCCCGGACCTGAAGCTGTGCCCGACCGGCGGCATTACGGAAACCACGGCGGCGGAGTACCTGGAGCAGAAGAACGTGGTCTGCATCGGCGGGTCGTGGATGGTGCCGAACAACTGGATCGAGAACGGCGAATGGGACAAGGTGCGCGAGAGCGCGGCGCAGGCGGCGAAGATTGTCGCGCGCGTTCGGTCGCATTGACGCCCCAATTCCGGCGTAACGATATATGCCCGGATTTTTCCGGGCATTTTTCTATGCGCTGTCTCAACGATTACATCGGCCGCGCCGGGTCCACCAGTCCGTATTGGCTGGCCATGCGTGCGAGCGCAATGTTGTCGTGGATGCCCATCTTCTCGAACAGGCGGGCCTTGTGGGTGTTGACGGTCTTGGCGCTCAGGCTGAGGCGCTTGGCGATGTCTTCCTGGCGCAGGCCCTGGGTCAGCAGGAGGGCGACTTCGAGTTCGCGCGGAGAGAGGGTGTCGAACGGGGACTGGCTGCCTTCAACGTTGGACAGTGCGAGGTTCTGGGCAATGCTGCTGCCCAGATAGCGGCGGCCGAGGGCGGCGTCGCGCACGGCGCGCAGCAGTTCCTGGGCGTCGCAGGCCTTGCCGATGTAACCGGAGGCGCCGGCTTCGAGCAGGCGCTTGGGCATGGGGCCGTCTTCGAGCACCGAAACGATCACCACGCGCGTGCCGTGGTCGCCGCGGATCACGCGTTCGGTCACTTCCATGCCGCTTACGCCGGGCAGGTGCAGGTCGCACAGCACCACGTCAGGGCGCAGCTTGCGGATCTCCGGCAGGGCGTCTTCGCCGGATTCGGCCTCACCCACTACTTCGATGTCTGTCTCGTTCGACAGGATCATCTTCATGCCGGTACGCACCAGCGCGTGGTCGTCCACCAGATACACTCGAATCGTCATCCCACCCACCCTGTTCCAAACGCTGCAATCCGGGGCAAGCCTAGCCCCGGGGTCCTGCGATAACAAGGAAGTTCGCTCCCCATCAGCGCGTTCTGATGCCCACATCACATACGAAGTGCATTACCCAAGACGCCGTCTTTCAAGCTGGGTCTTTTCGGTATACCGGGCCTATCGAAGTCCGCGGAAACCGTTGCCGCTTGCAGCCCGTTCCCTGCGGGCGGGTGTCAGTTCCGGCGGCGCCAGGGATGGCGGCGGCGGAACATCACCAGGAAGCACCCTACCACCCAAACCAGCGCGGCACACCACCCGGCCAGGATGTCGGAGGGGTAATGCACGCCCAGGTAGACCCGCGAGAGGCTGACCGAGCCGGCAAACAGCACGCCGAATACCACGGCCGGCCAGCGCCAGCGGGTGTTCCAGGCCAGCAGGACCAGCACGGCGGCCAGGGTCATCGAGCCCATGGCGTGGCCACTGGGGAAACTGTAGGTGCTTTCCGGGGCGATCGACTCCCACAGGGTCGGCCGGTCGCGCTGGAAGAACTGTTTGCTGCCGATGTTGAGCAACGCCGAGCCGGCGAAGCTGATCGCCGCGAAGCTGGCCTCGCGCCAGCGCCGGTACAGCAGCAGGGCCAGCACGATCAGGATGTCGCCGGGAATTACGCCCCACTGGTAGCCGATCTTCGAGATCAGCACGAAGGCGGCGTCCAGGCCGGGCCGGGCCACGTCGTGCATGCGCCACAGCAGCGGGGCGTCGAAATAGAACGCTTCCAGTTCATGCACGTCTTCGGCCAGCGCGACGAAACCGGCCAGCGGCAGCAGTACGCCGGCAAACAGCAGGAAGAAGCGCCAGGCATTGCGCGCCATCCAGTGGCGGAAGCCGGCGGCCGGTTCCGGCGCCGCCATGACCGGGGGCTTATCCGGCGTTTCTGACATAGGTGCGTTCGACGTAGGCGTCGATCAGTTCCACGAATTCCTGGGCGATGTTCTCGCCACGCAGGGTGACGGATTTCTCACCGTCCACGAACACAGGCGCCGACGGCGCTTCACCGGTACCCGGCAGCGAAATGCCGATGTTGGCGTGGCGCGACTCACCGGGACCGTTGACCACGCAACCCATCACCGCCAGGGTCATGTTTTCGGCACCCGGGTGGTTGATCTTCCACAGCGGCATCTTCTCGCGCACGTGGTTCTGCACGACCTTGGCCAGCTCCTGGAAGAACTCGGAGGTGGTGCGGCCGCAGCCCGGGCAGGCCGTGACCAGCGGGGTGAAGGCGCGCTGGCCGGTGGTCTGCAGCAGTTCCTGGGCGACGATCACTTCCTGGGTGCGCGACTGGCCCGGCTCGGGCGTCAGCGAAATGCGGATCGTGTCGCCGATGCCTTCCTGCAGCAGCACCGCCAGTGCCGCCGACGAGGCGACGATGCCCTTGCTGCCGATGCCGGCTTCGGTCAGGCCCAGGTGCAGGGCGAAGTCCGAACGCTGGGCCAGGTCGCGGTACACCGCGATCAGTTCCTGCACGCCACTGACCTTGGCCGAGAGCACGATGCGGTCGCGCGGCAGGCCCAGCTCCACGGCGGTATGCGCCGAGTCCAGCGCCGAACGGATCAGCGCTTCGCGCAGCACCCGGCCGGCGTCCCAGGGCTGGGCGCGGTGGTTGTTCTCGTCCATCAGGCGCGCGGCCAGCGACTGGTCCAGCGAGCCCCAGTTGGCGCCGATGCGCACCGGCTTGTCGTAGCGGATCGCGAACTCGATCAGCTGCGCGAACTGGGTGTCCTTCTTCTTGCCAAAGCCGACGTTGCCGGGGTTGATCCGGTACTTGGCCAGGGCTTCGGCACAGGCCGGTTCCTGGGTCAGCAGCTGGTGGCCGTTGTAGTGGAAGTCGCCGATCAGCGGGACCTCGATCCCCATCATCCGCAGCTTTTCCACGATGCGGGGAATGGCGGCGGCCGATTCGGGATTGTTCACGGTCAGCCGGACCATTTCCGAGCCGGCCCGCCACAGTTCAGCCACCTGCTTGACGCTGGAGGCCACGTCGGCGGTGTCGGTGTTGGTCATCGACTGCACCACCACGGGCTTGCCCCCGCCCACGACCACGCCGCCGATACGGACGGCCTGGGTCTGGCGGCGGGCCCACACGGTGGTGTCGGAAGGTTGGGTCGGTTGGCTGACGGCGTCGTGCATTGCCCATTTTAACGCACTCGCGCGGACCGGGCGCGGCCGATTGTCGCAGGCACGCCGGCGCGCAAGCGCATACGATGGCAGCCGATGACCGGTACCGACGCCCCCTTCCTCCGCACCCTGTGCAGCCTGCGCTGGCTGGCCGTGGCCGGCCAGGCCGCGACCATCCTGGTGGCCAGCCGGGTGCTGGGCCTGGAACTGCCGCAGCTGCCGCTGTGGTCGGGCGTGCTGGTGCTGATCCTGTTCAACCTGTACGCGCAGCTGCGGGTGCTGGACGACGACACCGCGCCGCTGACCGCGTTCTGCCACATCCTGGTGGACGTGGCGGTGCTGACCTGGATGGTGGGCTGGAGCGGCGGCGTGGCCAACCCGTTCGGCTCGCTGTTCCTGATCCTGATCGCGCTGGCGGCGCTGGCCCTGCCGGTGCGCTGGACGCTGGCGGTCGCGGCGGCGTGCCTGCTCGGCTACGCGGTCAGCGGGATCTTCGGCAAGCCGCTGCCGCACGGTTATTTCAGCGCGATGGACCTGCACCAGTGGGGCGTGGTCGCCAACTTCCTGCTTTCGGCCGCGGTCGTGCTGGCCTTCGCGACCCGGCTGGCGATGGCGCTGCGTCGCCGCGAACACGAAGTGGCGCTGCTGCGCGAGCGCTTCGCGCGCAATGAAGGCATCGTCGCACTAGCCACCCATGCCGCATCGGTCGCGCATGAGCTGAACACCCCGCTGGCGACGATGACCCTGCTCGCCGACGACATCGCCGACCAGACCGACAACCCCGAAGTACGCGACGACGTCGACACCCTGCGCGAGCTGCTGGTGCAGTGCCGGGAACGGGTGCTGGCGCTGGCGCGACCGGCGGCGGGACAGTCCAGCGCGCGCGACCGGGTGACCCTGCCGCAGGTGCTGGAACAGTGGCGCCTGGTGCGCCCGACCATCACGCTCAACCGCAATGACGACGCGCCGCTGCAGCTGCCACTGGACCCGGGCGTCGGGCACCTGCTGATGGTGCTGCTCAACAACGCCGCCGACGCCGGCGAACAGGCCGGGCGCCCGCAGGTGGACCTGAGCCTGCGCATCGAGGGCGCCGACCTGATCGGCGAGGTGCGCGACTACGGCCGTGGCTTCGACGCGCGCGACGCGGTGCTGCCCGGCACCTTGTTCAACAGCGGCAAGACCCAGGGCATGGGCGTGGGCCTGGCCCTGTCCCATGCCACCATCGAGCGCCTGGACGGCGAGTTGTGGATGCGCCCGGCCCAGGGGGCCGGCACCCGCGTCGGCTTCCGCCTGCCCCTGGCTGCACCGGAGAAACCCGAATGACTACTCCTGCCCTGCCCGGCGCCAGCCATGGCCTGCTGGTCGACGACGACGAACTGTACCTGCGCACGCTGCAGCGCAGCCTGGCCCGCAAGGGCCTGGAAACCATGACCGCCAGCGACATCGCCTCTGCGCTGGTGCTGGCCCGGCAGCAGCCGCCGGCCTACGCACTGATCGACCTCAAGCTCGGTTCGGAATCCGGGCTGGCATTGATCCAGCCGCTGCGGGCGCTGCGCGAAGACATGCGCATCCTGCTGGTGACCGGCTACGCCAGCATCGCCACTGCGGTGGAGGCGATCAAACTGGGCGCCGACGACTACCTGCCCAAGCCGGCTACGGTGCCGATGATCCTGCGCGCACTGGGCGAGGAAGACGACGGCCCTGCAGACGACGGCGAAATGGAACCACCGGATGCGATGACCCCGATCAGCCGCCTGCAGTGGGAACACATCCAGCAGGCGATGCATGAGACGGGCGGGAATGTGTCGGCGGCGGCGAGGTTGCTGGGCATGCATCGGCGCTCGTTGCAGCGGAAGCTGGCGAAAAGACCGAGCCCCGAGCGTCCGGGATAACCCGGGCTCTGCTCGAACCTCGCATTGCCCGAATCCCGACGTAGTGCCGGCCGCTGGCCGGCTCTGCGCGGAGATGGGTCACGCGAGGAGCCGGCCAGCGGCCGGCACTACGCGGTGTCGAACATCCAGGCGTTCAACCGCACGCGGTGTCGAGCGTTCAGGCCTTCAGGCGGCCCAGCAACTCCAGCGTCACCGGATCGGTGATCGCATGCGCCTCACCCTGCAGCGCCGGCAGCAGCTGGCTGGCCAGCTGCTTGCCCAGCTCCACGCCGAACTGGTCGAAGGCGTTGATGTTCCACACCAGCGACTGCACGTACACCGCGTGTTCGTACATCGCGATCAATGCGCCCAGCGACTGCGGGGTCAGCGCATCCAGCAGGATCAGGGTGCTCGGCCGCCCGCCCGGATACTCGCGGTGCGGGTCGTCACTGCCCTGGCCGTTGGCCAGCGCCTCGGTCTGCGCCAGCAGGTTGGCCATCAGCGCCTGGTGGTTGACCGTGTACGGGTCGTCGTTGTGCACGCAGCCGATGAAGTCGGCCGGAATCACGCTGGTGCCCTGGTGCAGCGCCTGGAAGAAGCTGTGCTGCACGTCGGTGCCCGCCCCGCCCCACCACACCGACACGGTGTCGCTGCCGACCGGGCTGCCGTCCAGCTGCACGCGCTTGCCCAGGCTTTCCATCACCAGCTGCTGCAGGTAGGCCGGCAGCAGCGCCAGGCGCTGGTCGTAGGTCATCACCGCGTGCGTGGCATGGCCGAGCAGGTTACGGTTCCAGATGTCGGTCAGCGCGTGCAGCACGGGCAGGTTCTGGTCCAGCGGCGCGTTGAGCGCATGCGCGTCCATCTCGGCCGCACCGGCCAGCAGCTGCTCGAACCGGTCGAAGCCGATCGCCAGCGCGATCGGGAAGCCGACCGCCGACCACAGCGAATAACGCCCGCCCACCCAGTCCCACATCGGCAGCACGCGGCCGGCGGCAATGGAGAAGGCCTTGGCGGCGCGTTCGGGGTTGGCGCTGACCGCGTACAGGCGGTCGCTGCCGCCCAGCCAGTCGTGCAGGATCTGCCCGTTGAGCAGGGTCTCCTGGGTGCCGAAGGTCTTGGAAATCAGGATGCCGGCGGTGGTCGCCGGGTCCAGCGTGGCCAGGGTGCGCTGCATGGCGGCGCCGTCCACGTTGGAGACGAAATGCACGCGGAAGCGCGCACCGCTGACCGGACGCAGCGCGTCGGCCACCAGGCGTGGACCGAGGTCCGAACCGCCGATGCCCACGCTCACGATATCGGTGACGCCGGTCTTTTCCAGCGCGGCGATCAGCTCGCCCATCTGCGCGCGCACCTGCGCGGCCGTGGCGAACGCGTCGGCCGCGACCGGGGCGCCGGTGGCGTCGCCCCGCAGCGCGGTATGCAGCGCGGCGCGGCCTTCGGTCACGTTGACTGTCTCACCGCGGAACAGGCGCTGGAAACCGCCGGCGACATCGCGCTCGGCGGCCACCTGCAGCAGCGCATCCAGCGCCGCGCGGTCGTACTTCTGCCGCGCGAAGTTGGCATACAACGGACCGACCCGCAGCCCCAGCGATTGTGCGCGGCCCGGCTCGGCGGCGATCAGTGCGGGGATGCTCGCGCCACGCAGGCGCTGGGCATGGGAATGAAGCGGGTCGAATCCGTTGTTCTGTGTCATGCGGCCTGGGTCGGGATGCTGTCGTTGGTGTGGGAGATCTGGTTGTTGCCGTCCACATATACCAACTTCGGCCGGAAGCTGTCAGCTTCTTCTTCGCTCATGCTCGCGAAGGCGGCGATGATGATGATGTCGCCGACCTGCACGTGGCGCGCGGCGCCACCATTGAGCGAGACCACGCCGCTGCCCGCTTCGGCACGGATGGCATAGGTCGAGAAGCGCGCACCGTTGGTGACGTCCCAGATATGCACCTGTTCGAACTCACGGATGCCGGTAGCCAGCAGCAGGTTGTCATCGATGGCGATGGAACCTTCGTAGTTCAGCTCCGAATGGGTCACGGTAGCGCGGTGGATCTTGGTCTTGAGCAGGGAGAGGTGCATGGCACGGGACGACGTAAAAGGAAAGGGAAATTCTAGCACCCGGGGATCTTGGAGAAGTCGCTGCCTCCCGGTCGCTGCCCGCCGTTCAGGGAGATGAGGGCGCGGGATTGACCCAGGCACCGGCCCGGGTCAACCAGTAGCTACGCCTTGGGAGTGCGACGCTTGATGAACCTGGCCGTCGACCTGAGTACAAGCAGCGCAAGAATGACAGAGACGATCAGATTAAGAATGGTGATCCGCTCGCCTGCCATAACTATGGAAACGATCACCCAGATCGAATACAGAAACAAGCATACAAATCCAATCATTCCCACCAAATCAGCAGCGCGCCCAGTTGCAATTGACTTTAAAAACCCCATATAGCTAACCCTCAGTCTATTTTCTCGGATTCAAACGAATCTGACGCTTTTTAAAAAAAGGACGCCATGAGGCGTCCTTTCTTGATCATCGGGTCGTGACCGTGGGCGTCGGACCTAGAACTCCAAGTTGTCGATCAACCGGGTGCTGCCGATCCGGGCGGCGATCAGGGCCACGCGGTTGCCGACCTCGCTGTCGGCCGGCTCGGACAGGTCCGGCTTGCGCACCACCGCGTAGTCGACCTGGAAGCCGGCCGCCTGCAGGGCGGCCGCGGCTTCGGCCTCGATCAGGCTGCGCGGCTTGCCGGTGATGAAGCCTTCGCGCATGCCCAGCAGCACCTGGTGGATGGTGGTCGAGACCGGGCGCTGTTCGGCATTGAGGTACTGGTTGCGCGAGCTCATCGCCAGGCCGTCGGTTTCACGGACGATGTCGCCGCCGACGATCTGGATCGGGAAGGCCAGGTCTTCGACCATCTGGCGGATCACTGCCAGCTGCTGGTAATCCTTCTTGCCAAACGCGGCCACGTCGGGCTGGACCTGGTTGAACAGGCGCGAGACCACCGTGCAGACGCCGTCGAAGTGGCCCGGCCGGTGCGCGCCTTCGAGCAGGCTGGAGATGCCCGGCACGTTCACGCTGGCGGCCAGTTCGACCCCGAACGGGTACATCGATTCGACCGTGGGCAGCCACAGCACGTCACAGCCGGCCTGCTCCAGCCCGGTGGTGTCGGCTTCGGGGGTGCGCGGGTAGCGGGTGAAGTCCTCGTTGGGCCCGAACTGGGTCGGGTTGACGAACACGCTGGAGACCACGCGGTCGGCGTACTGCCGGGCCAGGGTGACCAGCGAATAGTGGCCGGCGTGCAGGTTGCCCATGGTGGGGACCAGCGCAACGCGCAGGCCCTCGCGCTTCCAGCCATTGACGACGGTGCGCAGGCGGGACAGGTCGGTGACGGTGTCGATCATGAGGCGTAGGCGTGTTCTGCGTCGGGGAAGGAGCCGTCGCGCACGGCGTCGGCGTAGGCACGGACCGCGCCGGCCACCGACCCGCCTTCGGCAAGGAAATCCTTGACGAACTTGGGACGGCGATGGCCGCTGTCCAGGCCGAGGAAATCGTGCAGCACCAGCACCTGGCCATCGCAGCCGGGGCCGGCGCCGATGCCGATGGTGGGCACGGCGATGTCGGCGGTGACCTGGGTGGCGATCGGGGTCGGCACGCACTCCAGCACCACCAGGGTGGCGCCCGCCTCTACCGCCGCCTTGGCGTCGTCACGCAGCTGCTGGGCGGCGTCGCCGCGGCCCTGCACCTTGTAGCCGCCCAGGCGCAGTACCGACTGCGGGGTCAAGCCCAGGTGCGAACACACCGGGATCTCGCGCTCGACCAGGTACCGGATGATGTCCAGCTTGAACCCGGCGCCTTCGATCTTGACCATCTCCGCACCGGCCTGGAGCAGGCGCAGCGAGGCGTCCAGCGCGCGTTCCGGCGTGGCATCGGCGCCGAACGGCAGGTCGGCCACCAGCAGCGCCCGCTGCAGCACGCGGGCCACCGCGCGGGTGTGGTAGACCATGTCGTCGGTGGTCACCGGCAGGGTCGAATCGTGCCCCTGCACCACCATGCCCAGCGAGTCGCCGATCAGGATCAGGTCGACGCCATTGGCGTCGAACGCGCGGGCGAAGCCGGCGTCGTAGGCGGTCAGCATCACCAGCTTCTGGCCGTTGCGCTTGGCCTCGGCCAGGGCGGGGACGGTCCAGGGCTTGCTGTCTGCGTGGGTACTCATTAGCTGATAACCGGTGGCGATAAGCCCCGCATTATCCTCCTATTGGCGCGATCCCGCAGGCCTCGATACGCATCGCAGCATCCCGCACGCGGCCGTGACCGGGAATCACCGCCTCCGGGGCGATCTCGGCCAGCGGCAACAGCGCGAACCCGCGTTCGTGCAGGTAGGGGTGCGGCACCTTGAGCTGCGGCAGGTCGATCACCGCTTCGCCGTACAGCAGCAGGTCCAGGTCGAGGGTCCGCGGCCCCCAGTGCACGGCCGCATCGCGGACCCGTCCGAAGCCGCGTTCGATCCCCAGCAGCGCGTCCAGCAGCGCCGTCGCCTCCAGCCCGGTCTCGAGCACGGCGGCGGCGTTGACGAAGGCAGGCTGGTCTTCATTGCCCCAGGCCGGGGTGCTGTAGAGCTGCGAGCGCGCGCGCAGCGTGGTCAGCGGCAGCGCGGCCATCGCCTCGAACGCGCCGCGCAGGGTCTGCGCGGCATCGCCGAGGTTGGCGCCCAGTCCAATACAGGCCAGGGTCACGGCTTACTCGCCTGCGGCCCCACCGGGACGACGGCGGCGGCGGCGGCGCTTGCGCGGTGCGCCGTTCTCGTCCAGTTCGGCTTCGGCATGCGCCGCGTCGAGGGTCGAGTCCAGTTCGGGGCCGGACTGCAGCTGCGCTTCGCGCCAGAACTCCACGTCGGCTGCGTGCTCGCTGGAGGCGACCTGGCGCAGGGCCAGGAAGTCGAACGCGGCACGGAAGCGCGGATGGGTCAGGGTGCGGATCACGCGCTTGCGCTGGCGCGAGCTGAAACGGCCCTGCAGCAGCCAGATTTCCTGCATCGGCAGCGAGAACCGGCGCGGCAGCGCGATGGTGGTCAGCTGGTGCAGGGTGACCCGATCAGCAGCGCGACGCTGCGCTTCTTCGAGCGCCACGCCCTGCTTCTGCAGGGTCGCCAGCGCGCGGCAGAACGCCGGCCACAGCAGCAGCGCGAACAGGAACGAGGGCGACACCGGCTCGTCGTTGGCCACGCGCAGGTCGGTGTTGCGCAGGCCTTCGATCACCATGCGGCGCAGCGCGCCACTGCGGTTGCTGCGCAGCGCGGCGGCGCTTTCGGGGAACATCACGTCGAGCAGGCCGTACCGTTCCAGGCCTTCGAAGCTGGCCACGCCATGCCCGGACAGGAACAGCTTGAGCACTTCCTCGAACAGGCGCGCCGGCGCGGCTTCGCCGAGCAGGCTGGCCAGGCGCGGCAGCGGTTCGGCGGTGGCGTCTTCGATCTGGAAACCAAGCTTGGCCGCCAGGCGCACCGCGCGCAGCATGCGCACCGGGTCTTCGCGGTAGCGCTGTTCGGGGTCGCCGATCAGCTTCATCAGGCGCGCCTGCACGTCTTCGAAGCCGCCGGTGTAGTCGCGCACCGAGAAATCTTCGATGGCGTAGTACAGCGCGTTGCAGGTGAAGTCGCGGCGCACGGCATCGTCTTCGATGCTGCCGTACACGTTGTCGCGCACCAGCATGCCGTTTTCCATCTCGCGGTCGCCGCTGCCGTCATCGCTGTTGGCGCGGAAGGTGGCCACTTCGATGATTTCGCGGCCGAACACCACGTGCGCCAGGCGGAAGCGGCGCCCGATCAGGCGGCAGTTGCGGAACAGCGCCTTGACCTGCTCCGGCGTGGCGTCGGTGGCCACGTCGAAATCCTTGGGGTTGCCGCCGACCAGCAGGTCGCGCACGGCGCCGCCCACCAGGTAGGCGCCGAAGCCCGAGTCGCGCAGCCGGTAGAGCACGCGCAGGGCGTTCGGGCTGATGTCCTTGCGGGAGATGTTGTGCTGGTCGCGGGGGATCACGCGCAGACTGAACGGTGATGTAGCGGAGGAATTGATGTTGGCGCTTCCGGTTGAAGTTTCGGGATTGCCCAATGGCATCGTGGTCCATATACTAGCGCGCTGCGCAGTTCGCGACAAAGCATGCTCCCTTCGTCTAGAGGTTAGGACGTGGCCCTCTCAAGGCTAAAACAGGGGTTCGAGTCCCCTAGGGAGCACCATCTGCCGCGCTGACCTACGAAAAACCCCGCCTCGGCGGGGTTTTTGCGTTGCGGGCGGCCGGGTCCCCTACCCGACCATCTGCTCGAGTTCCTTGCCCTTGGTCTCACGCACGTAGCGCAGCACAAAGAAGATCGAGGCCACCGCCGCCACGGTGTAGATGCCGTAGGCACCGGCCAGGCCGATGCTGGCCAGCAGGACCGGGAAGGTCACGGTAATGGCGAAATTGGCGCTCCACTGCGCGGCGCCGGCCACGGCCAGGCCCGAGCCGCGGATCTGGTTGGGGAACATCTCGCCCAGCATCACCCACATCACCGGGCCCCAGGACATGTTGAAGAACACCACGTAGACGTTGGCGGCGACCAGCGCCAGGCGGCCCATGCCATCGGACAGCTGCAGGCGGCCATCAGCGAGGTGGCCGCTGGAGAACGCCACCACCATCAGCGCCAGCGAGACGGCCATGCCGACCGAGCCGACCCAGAGCAGCGGCTTGCGGCCGATGCGGTCGATCAGCACCACGGTCAGCAGGCAGGCGCCGATGCTGAGCGCGCCGGACAGGACGTTGATCAGCAGCGCGTCGTTTTCGGAGAAGCCGACCGCCTGCCACAGCACCGCGCCGTAATAGAACACGACATTGATGCCGACCAGCTGCTGGAACACGGCCAGGCCGATGCCGATCCAGACGATGGTGCGCAGCTTGCCGGTGGTCTTGTCGACCAGGTCGGACAGGCGCGGGCGATGCTGGTCCTGGGCGAGCGAGCCTTCGATCTCGGCGATCTTGGCCTGGGCCTCGTCGGCACCGTACAGTCGGGTCATGACCGCGAGCGCTTCGGCGCGACGCTTCTTGACCATCAGGTAGCGCGGACTTTCCGGGATCGCCAGCAGCAGGACGAGGAACAGTGCGGAGGGAATGGCCTGCATCCAGAACATCCAGCGCCAGGCTTCCTGGCCCAGCCACAGCACTTCGGTGGAGGCGCCGGCGGCGCGGGCGAGCAGGAAGTTGCTGAGGAACGCGCAGAACAGGCCGCTGATGATGGCGATCTGCTGCACGGTGGCAAGCCGGCCGCGATAACGCGCGGAGGCGACTTCGGCGATGTAGGCGGGGGACATGACGCTGGCGGCGCCGACGGCGATGCCGCCGACGACGCGGGCGATCACGAAGGCCAGCGAGGTGTGGGCGGACCCGGCACCGAGCGCGGACAGCAGGAACATCACGGCGGCGATGATCAGCACGCCGCGCCGGCCGATCCGGTCGCCGAGGCGGCCGGCGAAGAAGGCACCCACGGCGCAGCCGAGCAGCATGGAGGCGACCTCGAAGCCGATGCCGGCCTCGCTGGACTGGAAGGTCTGCTTGAGGCCGTCGACGGTGCCGTTGATGACGCCGCTGTCGAAGCCGAACAGGAAGCCGCCGATCGTGGCGACGCAGCTGATCAGGACGATGAAGGCGGTGTTTTCGCCGCGGACGGCGGTGGCGCTGAGTGTTGTGGACATGAAGGACCCTGGCAGGAAGGGAACAGCGACGAGTCAACGCAACAGGCGGTCCCGGCTCCCCAGCCTGTCTACCGCTAGCCAACGCATTCAACCCCAGCGGCGGCCCCCAGCGCATCGTGCACTGCGTCAAAGCCGCAACTGTTCTAGAATTGTCCGGCTCAACGTCGGATCCAGATCCAGCCATGCCCTTTGTCGTCACCGAAAACTGCATCAAGTGCAAACACACCGATTGCGTGGAAGTGTGCCCCGTGGACTGCTTCCACGAAGGCCCGAACTTCCTGGTGATCGACCCGGACGAGTGCATCGACTGCACCCTGTGCGAGCCGGAATGCCCGGTCAACGCGATCTTCCCGGAAGACGACGTGCCCGCCGGGCAGGAAGGCTTCGTAGCGCTCAACGCCGAGCTGGCCAAGGCCTGGCCGGTGCTGACCGTACGCAAGGACCCGCCGGAGGACGCCGCCGAATGGGATGGCAAGCCGGACAAGCTCCAATATCTGGAGCGGTGAAGCTGAAAAGGCGCCTAATGGCGCCTTTTTTGTGCTCGGTCGCGATTGATGACCTGGCGCCGGGCGTTGCCCGGCTTCGTGCATTTGGGCCAACAGCCGGTGGCTGCCGGGTTCCCTGGTTGGGGCCGGCGGGGGTGGGGGTACGGGACACGCCTTAAATCTCCCGTTAGGCTCGGGCGGCACATCCATGTGCCTTCACGGTCCCGTACCCCCACCCCCGCCGACCCATCGACAGGATGCAGGTAGCCATAGGAAACGCCGATATCGGCCTGCGGCCGACGCATTGATTCGTTCATTTGTCATGCGTTATCGGGCGTTGTTTCGTTCACGGCGGTTGTTTGGGAACCAACCCTACCCGTGTTGACACGCCATGCGTGTCCCCCGTAGACCAGCAGCCCCCACTTCCGTGTCGACCATCGGTCGACACACCGGCTTTTCCCGTGGCCTGCGACCCACCGTCGGAGGGTCGGCGGGGGTGGGTTTGAGGGGGCACGAGCCGCATCGATGCGGCGATGAGCCTACATGGATGTATTTACGGCGTCCCCCACAAACCCGCACCCGACGGCCCTGACCAGGGAAACCCCGCACCCAACGGCTGTTCGCCGAAACGCATGAAGCCGGGCAAAGCCCGGCTCCAGGTGATTGCATGCAATCAGAGAAACGCGCCAGGCAATGAACCCGGCGCGGCAAGCATTACTGCGCCAGCTTGGCCTTCAGCTCGCCCAGCAGCTTGGTCGGGGCGGCGCCGGTGGCCGGCAGGCCGCGCGGGTCGACGGCCGAGATGTAGGCGCCGGCTTCGACGGCGACCACGCGGACCAGGAAGTCGCTGCCCTCGAAGTTCACGTCGTAGGAACCGAGCAGCTGGGCCTTGCTGGCGATCTTCACGCCTTCAACGGACTCCAGCGCGGTGCCGACCTTGCCGAACACCTCTTCCTTGGTGCCCGGAATGGTGAAACCGGCGGTGTTGGCGGCTGCCTGGGTCGGGGCCGGCTTGGCCGCCTGCGAGGCCAGCACCGGCACCTGCGCGGCCGGGTTGTTGCCCGGCGCGTTCAGGTCCGGCGGGACTTCCAGCGGACGCACTTCCGGGGCCATGGCGTAGTCGCCGCGGGCGCCGCGCTTGAAGCAGCCGGTGGTGCCGACCAGGGTAGCGGTGGCCACGATCGCGAACGACAGCACGCGGAGGACGGAAACGGATTGACGCATGTGGATCTCCTGGGTCAGGCCACTGTATTCAGTGGCTGGAAAGGGCTTCGAGCGCACCGATGTCGGTGGCCAGGTGTTCGGCGGCAGCGTGGTGGGCGGCCGAGAGCGGCAGCAGCGGCAGGCGCAGGCCTTGGCCGATGCCGATGCGGCGCAGCAGGTCCTTCACCGGAATCGGGTTGGGCTCCACCCCGCAGAATTCATGGAACGGCTCCAGGCGTGCATCCCACGCCTCGGTGGCCTCGCGCTCCCCGGCCGCAGCCAGGTCGCACATCCGGCGGTAGGCGCCCGGCAGCGCATTCGAGCCGACCGAGATCAGCCCGTCCACGCCCGACAGGATCGAGCGCGCCGCCGTGCCGTCGTCGCCACTGAGGATCGCGAAGTCCGGCGAACGCAGCGCCAGCAGGGCCTGGACCCGGCCGATGTCGCCCACCGCTTCCTTGATCCCCACGATGTTCGGGTGCGCCGCCAGCTCGGCCACCGTCTCCGGCAGCATGTCGCAGCCGGTACGGCCCGGCACGTTGTACAGGACCACCGGCAGGCCACCCTGGTCGGCCACCGCACGGTAATGCGCGACCAGGCCGGCCTGGGTCGGGCGCACGTACGGCGGCGTCACCACCAGCGCATGGGTGGCGCCGCTGGCCGCCGCACGGCGGGTCTGCGCGATCGTTTTGGCCGTTCCCGACAGACCGGTACCGGCCAGCACCGGAATGCGCCCGGCGACCGTTTTGACCGCGCTGCGCAGCAGCTGGTCGTACTCGTCGTCGGACAGGGTCGAGGCTTCACCGGTCGAACCGGCGACCACCACCCCGTGAACGCCACCCTCCAGTTGCAGGTGCAGCAGGCGCTGCCAACCGTCGGGATCCAATGCGCCATTGGCCTGGAAAGGCGTGGCCAGCGCGGTGATGAGACCGGAAAGGGACAAGGAAACGATGCTCGGAAGTAAGGGGGCCAAAGGCCGCGGAAAAGCGCGGCCTGAGGTACGTTGCATGTTACTTGCGGGTCGAAAGCGCGGGCAAGTATGCTGGACTCCGGCGAACGTGCGCCCCTCGGCGCCGTTCAGACTCACCCCGCATTACCGGAACCCCCTTGACCGACTCCACGCCGCGGCCTGCGCCGACCGAAAACCACCTCCTGATCAACGCCTACACGACGCATCCGGAGTCTCCCCTGCTGCCCGTTACCCGGCGCATCGCCGACAGCGGCTGCAACCTGGTCGACGCCCGCCTGTCCACCGTGGGCCGCGACGTCTCGGTCACCGCCCTGGCGACCGGCTCCTGGGACGCCGTGGCCAAGCTCGAAGCCATGCTGACCCGGCTCGAGCGCGAGGAAGGCCTGAAGCTGGTGTGGTACCGCACCGGCGCCAAGCAGGCGCAGTCCAACCTGCTGCCCTACATCGTCGAAGTGATCGCCGCCGACAAGCCCGGCATCCTGTTCCAGCTGGCCGACTTCTTCGACCGCCAGGGCATCACCATCGAAAACCTGCAGAGCACCCGCTATCGCGCCATGCAGACCGGCGCGGAGATGTTCTCGGCGCAGGTCACCATCGGCGTGCCGGCCAACATGCACATCGCCGCCCTGCGCGACGATTTCCTCGAGTTCTGCGACCACCTGAACCTGGACGCGATCATGGACCCGATGAAGTTCTGACGGTTTCGCGCGCCCGTCACCCGGGCGCGGTGTTTCATGCAGTTGTAAAACGCGTCACTCAGGCTCCGCAGCAAGGACCTCATGAACAACGGCGATACCCTGGACAGCACCACCCTTTCGCTTCCGCTGGCGTTGTCCGGCGGCGACAGCACCACCCTCGGCACGCTGGCCGGCCAGTGGCTGGTGCTGTACTTCTACCCCAAGGACAGCACCCCCGGGTGCACCACCGAGGGCATCGACTTCAACGCCCTGCTGCCGCAGTTCAAGCGCGCCGGCGCCCGCGTGCTGGGCGTCTCGCGCGACTCGGTGAAGTCGCACGACAACTTCTGCGCCAAGCAGGGGTTCGCCTTCCCGCTCATCAGCGACGCCGACGAAGCGCTGTGCACCGCCTTCGACGTCATCAAGCTGAAGAACATGTACGGCAAGCAGGTGCGCGGCATCGAACGCAGCACCTTCCTCATTTCTCCCGACAGTCGTATCGTGCAGTCGTGGCGCAAGGTGAAAGTCGCCGGCCACGCCGAATCCGTCCTTGAAGCCCTGAAGGCCGCGAAAACCCAGTGACCAACCCGGCACCCCACAATGGCCATCGCCCTGCCCCGCAGGCCGCGGTGGCTTGTCCCTGTTCTGCCACCAGGAAATGACGATGACCCGAGGCAAGCGCATCTACGTACTGGATACCAACGTGCTGATGCACGATCCAACCGCGCTGTTCAAGTTCGAGGAGCATGATGTCTACCTGCCGATGCAGGTGATCGAAGAGCTGGACAACGGCAAGAAGGGCACTTCCGAAGCGAGCCGCAACGCCCGCCAGGTGAGCCGCTTCCTCAACGAGCTGGTGCAGGCCTCGGGCCTGGACAACCTGGCCGACGGCATTCCGCTGCAGCGTCCCAACGGGCTGCAGCTGCGCGGCAAGCAGAGCGTGGGCCTGCTCCGCTTCCAGACCAGCCACTTCGACGCCGGCAAGAGCTTCGGCGCGGTGATTCCGGACAACGCCATCCTCGGCGCGATCCTCGCGCTGAAGGAACAGACCCCGGACATTCCGGTGGTGTTCGTCTCCAAGGACATCAACCTGCGGATCAAGGCGGCGATCGCCGGGATCGTGTCCGAAGACTACGAGAACGACCGCGCGCTGGACGATTTCAGCCTGCTCTACACCGGCGCCACCGAGCTGCCGGAAGACTTTTGGAAAAAGCACACCGACGACCTGCGCAGCTGGAGCGACAAGGGCCGCACCAGCTACGAGATCCACGCCAGCGACGACGAAGACTGGCATCCGAACCAGTACGCCTACCTGCCCGGCGACGATGAAGTCGAACTGCGCGTGGCCAAGGTCGACGCCAGCGGCAAGGTGATCCTGTCGCTGGTCAACGACTACCGCCACGGCAGCCACGCGGTGTGGGGCATCAGCGCGCGCAACCGCGAGCAGAACTTCGCGCTCAACGCGCTGATGGACCCGGAGATCGACTTCGTCACCCTGCTCGGCACCGCCGGTACCGGCAAGACCCTGCTGGCGCTGGCCGCCGGCCTGGCCCAGACCATGGACCAGCAGCGCTACCGCGAGATCATCATGACCCGCGCCACGGTCAGCGTCGGCGAAGACATCGGCTTCCTGCCCGGCACCGAAGAAGAGAAGATGACGCCGTGGATGGGCGCGCTGACCGACAACCTGGAAGTGCTTACCCACACCCAGGAAGGCGGAGCATGGGGTCGCGCGGCCACCAACGACCTGATCGCCAGCCGGATCAAGATCCGCTCGCTGAACTTCATGCGCGGCCGCACCTTCCTGTCGCGCTACCTGATCCTGGACGAGGCGCAGAACCTCACCCCGAAGCAGATGAAGACGCTGATCACCCGTGCCGGTCCCGGCACCAAGATCGTCTGCCTGGGCAACGTCGAGCAGATCGACACTCCGTACCTGACTGAAACCACCTCGGGCCTGACCTACGCGGTGGACCGCTTCAAGAACTGGCCGCACAGCGCGCACATCACGCTGCGCCGGGGCGAGCGTTCGCGCCTGGCCGACTACGCTTCGGAGGTGTTGTGAACCGTTCCCTGTCCCGAGCAGTCGTGCCACTGGCGCTCGCCGCGCTGGCGGCGGCGTGCACGCCTGCCAATACGCGCCCCGGCGCGACCGTGCCGACCGCGGTCAAGACCGGCCAGTCCTGGGTGGTGACCCGCCCGGTGATCGTTGCGCAGGTGCTCGACACCTGCTCGCGTCCCAGCCCGGGCCAGACCCCGGGCCGGGTCACCGGCTACTGGGCGCCGAGCCGCCAGCAGGTCGAGCAGCTGGAAGCCCAGCTGCCGACACTGGCCGCGCAGATTCCCGGGGTCACCGACTTCAACCGCCAGTACGTCGGCATCGAAATGGAAGGACGCAGGGTGATCTACCTCAACGCCTTCCGCCTGCCCGACCACAGCGATGTGGATCCCTCGCGCGAGGCGATCCGCGTCTGCGATGGCGGGCGGATGTTCTGGGGCGCGGTGTTCGATCCGGCCACGAACGCATTTTCGGAAATCCAGTTCAATGGTCCGCCCACGGACCGTTGATCGCGGAACCGCGTGGCACAATCGGGGCATGAGCCCTTCGACTCCCGTTTCCGCCCTCACCATCGCCGGCTCCGATTCCGGCGGTGGTGCCGGGATCCAGGCCGACCTGAAGGCCTTCGCCGCGCACCGCGTGCATGGCCTGTCGGCGATTGCCGCACTCACTGCACAGAACACCCGCGGGGTCACTGCAGTGCACGTGCCGCCGCTGGACTTCCTGCAGGCGCAGATCGACGCATGCTTTGCCGACTTCGACATCCATGCGGTCAAGCTGGGCATGTTGGCCAATGCCGGGGTGATCGAGCTGGTCGCTGATGCCCTGCAGCGCCATCGCCCCACCCACGTGATCGTGGATCCGGTGATGGTCGCCACCAGCGGCGCGAAGCTGCTCGAGGACAGCGCGCTGCAGGCACTGCGCACGCGGCTGTTGCCGCTGGCCACGCTGCTGACCCCGAACATCCCCGAAGCCGAGCTGCTGCTGGGCCACCCGATTGAAACCGCCGACGAGGCCGAGGATGCCGCTGCGGCGCTGCTCGACCTTGGCGCGGGTGCGGTGCTGCTCAAGGGCGGCCACCTGGCCGAGGGCGCGCGCGTGATCGACCGCTACTTCGACGGCGTCACCCGCGAGGAGTTCATCCACGCACGCCTGCCGGTGGACGCGCACGGCACCGGCTGCACGCTGGCCTCGGCCATTGCGGCCCAGCTGTGCTGCGGGCTCTCGCTGCCCAACGCCTGCGAAGCCGGCATCGATTACGTCGCGCGCGCACTGCAGGGCGGCTACACGCCCGGCCGCAGCGCGGTGCTGGTGCTCGACCACTTCGGCGCGGGTCGGCCGGCGTGACCCGTTCCGTGCGAGTTCCGGTCGAGACCACCGACGGCCACCACTTCGAGCTGATCGCGCGGATCCCGGCGCAGCCGCGCGCACAGCTGCTGTGGCTGCCGGCACTGGGCGTGTCGGCGCGCAACTACGAGTCGTTTGCCGATGCGCTGGCAGCACGCGGCATCGCCGTGTTCCTGCACGAATGGCGTGGCAACGGCAGCAGCAGCCTGCGCCCCTCGCGCGAGCGCGACTGGGGCTACCGCGAGATCCTCGAACAGGACCTGCCGGCCAGCCTGGCGGCGATCCGGTTGCACGGCAACGCGCCGCTGATCATCGGCGGGCACAGCTTGGGCGGCCAGCTGGCCTGCGTGTTCGCCGGGCAGCACCCGGACCTGTTCGCCCGGTTCTGGTTGGTCGCGACCGGCACGCCGTACTGGCGCACCTTCCCCGCCCCGCGCGGCTGGCTGCTGCCGCTGGTGTACCGCTTCCTGCCGTGGCTGGCGCAGCGCCAGGGCGTGCTGCACGGGCGCCGGCTGGGCTTTGGCGGCACCGAGGCGCGCGGACTGATCGCCGACTGGGCGCGCGTCGGGCGGTGCAACCACTACGCGGGCGTGGGCATCAGCGCCGACCTGGAAGCCGGCATGCGCCGCCTGCACGGCCAGGCCAGCGCGGTGGTGCTGGCAGACGACTGGTTCGCCCCCGCCAGCTCCATGCAGGGCCTGCTGGCCAAGCTGCCGCAGGTCGCCGCGACACTGTCGGTACTGCCCGCCGATACGCTTGGCGCGCGGGCCGATCACTTCGCATGGATGAAGTCGCCGGATGCCGTGGTGAAAGCGCTTTTTCATTCATTTGAATGAAGTCCTTCACAAAAACGTTGACGGATGCGGCGTCGATCCGCATAATTCCGCTCCTGTTGACGCGCCCGTAGCTCAGTTGGATAGAGTACCTGGCTACGAACCAGGCGGTCGGGAGTTCGAATCTCTCCGGGCGCACCATCAACAGGGTTGTAGAAAAACGTGATGTAAATGCGCCCGTAGCTCAGTTGGATAGAGTACCTGGCTACGAACCAGGCGGTCGGGAGTTCGAATCTCTCCGGGCGCACCATTACATCGCGACAGATCAATGCAAATGCGCCCGTAGCTCAGTTGGATAGAGTACCTGGCTACGAACCAGGCGGTCGGGAGTTCGAATCTCTCCGGGCGCACCATTGCAGCGATGAGAAAAAAGGCAGCCATGGGCTGCCTTTTTTGTTGGGTCCGCAGCCACGCAGGGCGTGGCTCTACCCTGCGCGCTTGGACATTGCATCTGCCATTGCCAGCCTGTCCGCTTCTGCCGGCAGTCCCGGTGCCGGGCATTTGCCGCCCGCGTGATCGTCGTGTGCGAGCCAGTCGTCCACCACCCCGCCCAGCAGGTCCAGCCGCAGCGGCAGCGTGATGTGGTCTTCGCCACGCAGTTCGATGTACTGCACGCGATCGCTGGCCGCCGCGATCAAACGGCCCTGCCCCACAGGCACATGCGCATCGTCCTGGCCGTGCAGCAGCAGCACGCACGCGCGTGAGTCCGCTACCGCGCGGGTGACATCCACGCGGTCCAGGTCCAGGTCCAGGCGCTGGCTGGCCGCCGCGATCACCTTGTCGATGTCCTGCCCGCCGTACAGCCAGCGCCCATAGGCGGCCAGGGCCTGCGCCTTCCATGCGGTGGGCTGCAGCGACATCAGGTGCGGGATCATGCTGCGGATCGCATCGCCGGCATTGGCGAACGACTCCATCGCGACCACGCCGGTGACCCGGTCGCCGAGCTTGTCGGCGGTGAACAGCGCGGTGGCCGCGCCGTAGGAGACGCCGAACAGGTACAGCGGTCCGACCACCTCACCCCCCGCCTGCAGCGCGTCGATCACGTCGATCACATCGTCGGACTCGAACGTGCCGTAGCCGGACGGGCCGGCGCCGGAGTGGCCGTGGTTGCGCAGGTCGATGGTGACCACCCGGTAGCCGGACTGGGCCAGCTGCAATGACCACGGCAGCATCGAATCGCCGTTCATCATCCAGCCGTGCAGCAGCACCACGGTGCCGCGCGGCGCCTGCGCCTGGAACGGCGTGGGCAGCGCCAGCTGCAGGCCGGTATCCAGCGGTTCGCCGTTGTCGTGATGCTGCGCCAGGTAGTGGTACTGCAGGCCGTAGCGGCCCGGGTCGAACGCACGCCAGAACAGCGGCACGCCGGCGCGGCCGGTCACGAAACCATGACGGTTGGGCACCGCCTCCACCGCCTCGGCGATGCGGGCAGTGTCCAACAGCGTGGAGACGCCG
This sequence comes from Stenotrophomonas sp. VV52, assembly GCF_002893095.1. Taxonomy (GTDB): domain Bacteria; phylum Pseudomonadota; class Gammaproteobacteria; order Xanthomonadales; family Xanthomonadaceae; genus Stenotrophomonas; species Stenotrophomonas aracearum. The sequence goes on from NZ_PKQQ01000003.1 coordinate 380,555, forward strand.
CCCGGCGCAACCAGCCGGTCACTGAGCGAGGTGGAGGCAGACGAAGTTGAAAGGGACGAGCAGGCCGCCAGCCAGAGGCCGGCGCCCGCCAGCAACAGCAGCAGGAGGCGTTTCATGGGAATCAGGTGCACGACGTGGAGCCCGGCAGGTTACCGAGGCGCCCGCGGCCCCTCTACCGCAACCAGATGACCGAACCGTGACACGCCGGCAATCGTTCAGGATGCCAGCCAGCCCTGCATCTGCCCCCACCACGCCTCCATATGCCCGGGCTGCTGCAGGCGCTCGCGCCACCAGCGCAGGGCCGCGCCCTCCTCGCCGGTGCGCCAGGCCAGCCAGAAGGTCTCGTCCGGCTTGGGCTCCTCGACCTGCCGCACCACCAGCCGCCCCTGTGCCACCGCCGCCTGCACGTAGGGCTCGGGCAGGAAACCGAAGCCCAGGCCGGCGCACTGCAGCCGGTACTTGCTGAGCATGTCCGGCACGGTCACGGTGTCCTGGCCCATCAGCAGGCCCACCGTGCGGGGCAGCAGCCGCCGCGCCGAGTCGGCCACCGCGATCGCGCAATGGGCGGCCAGCTGCTCCCGGCCCAGCGGCTCGGTCACGGCGGCCAGCGGGTGCCCCGGCGCCACCGCGAACACGAAGCGGACCACGCCCAGCGGCTCCACCACGTAGCCGCCGCCACTGGGGCCCTCGCCCGCCGCGCCCACCAGCAGGTCGGCACGCCGGTCCAGCAGCGCCTCCCAGGTGCCCGACAGCGCCTCGCTGATCATCCGCACCCGGGTCTGCTCGGCCACCGCGCTGAAGTCGGCGATGTCCCCGGCCAGCAGGGCCGGCTGGAACATCGAGTCGATGCCCAGGGTCAGCTCGGCCTCCCAGCCGGAGGCGACGCGGCGCACCCGCATCTCCAGCTCACGGGCCGCGCGCAGCAGGTGCCGCCCGTCCTCGAGCAGGGCCACGCCGGCCTCGGTCAGCTCCGCGCGCGGGCCGATCCGGTCGAACAGCTGCACCCCCAGGTCCTGCTCCAGCTTGGAGACCGTGTAGGAAATGGTCGAGGGCACCTTGTGCAGTTCCTTGCCGGCCGAGGCGAACGAGCCGCGGCGGTCGATGGCATCCAGGATCTGCAGCGCGTCGAGGCTGAGCTTGAGCATTCGAAATTTTCGATGATGGCTGCCAAAACTATCCGTTTTTCAAAGCGGAGGCGCAAGCGGATACTGGGCCCCAACAGGAAAGGTGGCGGCCCAAACCACCCCGGACCACCATCGAAACCATCGAACACCCGAGGAGAACCACCATGCTGCAGATCCGCAAGAGCGCTACCCGTGGCCAGGCCAACCATGGCTGGCTGAACTCCCAGCACACCTTCTCCTTCGCCAACTACTACGACCCGCGCTACACCAGCTTCGGCCCGCTGCGGGTGATCAACGAGGACAAGGTGATCGGCGGCCAGGGCTTTGGCACCCACAGCCACAGCAACATGGAGATCGTCTCCTACGTTCTTGGCGGTGCGCTGGAGCACAAGGACTCGATGGGCACCGGCTCGGTGCTGCGCTACGGCGACGTGCAGCGCATGAGCGCCGGCAGCGGGGTCAGCCACAGCGAATTCAACCACTCGGCCGACGAGACCGTGCACTTCCTGCAGATCTGGCTGTTCCCGGATACCGAGAACATCACCCCGAGCTACCAGGAAACCCACTTCGCCCCGGAGGCCAAGCGCGGCCAGCTGCGCCTGATCGCCTCGAAGGACGGCCGCGACGGCTCGCTGCTGATCCACCAGGACGCCAACATCTACGCGACGATCCTGGACGGCGACGAGCGCGCGCACCTTGCCCTCGGCGCGAAGCGTGGCGCCTATGTACAGGTGGCCCGTGGCCAGCTGCAGGTCAATGGCATCACCCTGGATACCGGCGACGCGCTGCAGATCACCGACGAGTCGCAGGTGGTGCTGGAGAACGCCAATGATGCCGAAGTACTGGTGTTCGACCTGCCGCTGTAATCGCGGCAAGCGGTAAAAGAAAAAGGCCTTCGTACTCGCGTACGAAGGCCTTTTCTACTACTGGCGGAGCGGGAGGGATTCGAACCCTCGATACAGTTTTTGGCCGTATACTCCCTTAGCAGGGGAGCCCCTTCAGCCACTCGGGCACCGCTCCAGATCTGGTCCTGCCGCTGCGTGTTTCTTCTCAGCGGGGGCGCGAAGAATAACGTTTTTCACACCCCAACGTAAAGCCTTAATCGGAAGAATTTTCACTTCCCGATGCATTCGGCTCGTCGCCGCGCTGGATGCGCTGGTAAATCTCTTCGCGGTGCACGGCCACGTCCTTCGGAGCGGTGATACCGATACGCACCTGGTTGCCCTTGACGCCGAGCACGGTCACGCTGACCGAGTCACCGATCATCAGGGTTTCGCCAACACGGCGAGTCAGGATCAACATTTTTGCAAGTCTCCAGGGAACCGGTGGATTTTCCCCACCGGCTCGGCGCGCCCTTGGGGTACGCCACACGACAAAGGGAAAGGATTAGCCATAGTACCGTCAGGCCTCCCGAGCCATCAAGGAGCAGGAGGCTTCAGGCGTTCAGATACGCGGGGTGACCCAGTCCACGACAGCCGCCAGTGCAGAAGCAAGGGCGGGCCCGTCCTCACCACCACCCTGGGCGAGGTCCGGGCGGCCGCCGCCCTTGCCTCCGATCTGACCGGCGATGTGGGACAACAGTTCCCCGGCCTTGACCTTGCCGGTTGCGCTGCCGTTCACGCCCGCCACCAGGGCGGCCTTGCCGTCCTGGGTACCGGCCAGCACGATCACCGTATCGCCCAGCTGCTGCTTGAGGCGGTCGATCGCTTCACGCAGTGCCTTGGCGTCGAAACCTTCCAGACGCGCGGCCAGAATCTTGACGCCTTTGACCTCAACTGCGCTGGAACCGAGATCCGAGGTCGCGCCAGCAGCCTGCTTGGCCTTGAGCGACTCCAGTTCGCGGTCCAGTTTCTTCTGGCGTTCGGCCAGCTGGCGGATCTTGTCGACCACCTCACCGACGTTGCCGCCGAGCAGCGCGGCGGCTTCGGCCAGCTGCGCTTCTTCGTGCGCCACGTAATCCAAGGCGCCCTGCCCGGTCACCGCTTCAATGCGGCGCACGCCCGAGGACACACCGCCTTCGGAGGTGATCTTGAACAGGCCGATGTCGCCGGTGCGCGACACGTGGGTACCGCCGCACAGTTCGGTGGAGTAGTCGCCCATCTTCAGCACGCGCACGTTTTCGCCGTACTTCTCGCCGAACAGGGCCATCGCGCCGAAATCGAGCGCTTCCTGCATGGCCATGGTGTGGACTTCGGCGGCGTTGTTGGCGCGCACCTGTTCGTTGACCTTGCGCTCGATCACCGCCAGTTCGTCGGCGCTGATCGGCTGGAAATGCGAGAAGTCGAAGCGCAGGCGGTCCGGCGCGACCAGCGAACCCTTCTGCTGCACATGCGTGCCGAGCACTTCGCGCAGGGCGGCGTGCAGCAGGTGGGTGGCCGAGTGATTGAGGATGGTGGCGCCGCGGCGCTGGCCATCGACCTGGCCGCTGAGCACGTCGCCCACCTTCAGGCTGCCCTGGGCCAGGGTGCCGACATGGCCATGGAACTGGCCGGCGAACTTCTGCGTGTCGGTGATCTGCAGCTGCGCACCGTTGCCGAGCAGCTGGCCGGTGTCGCCGACCTGACCGCCGGATTCGGCGTAGAACGGGGTCTTGTCGGTAAGCACGATCAGCTCGTCACCGGCCTGCGCGCTGTCGACCGGGCGGCCGTCCTTGAGCAGGGCGACCACGGTCAGGCCGTCGGCCTGCAGGCGGTCATAGCCGAGGAACACGGTCGGCGTCAGGGTCGCGACCAGCTCGGCCGACAGGGTCACGCCGCCGCCGAACTTGCCGCCCTTGCGGCCGTCGTCGCGCTGCTTTTCCATCGCGGCATTGAAGCCGTCGATGTCGACGGTCAGGTCGCGCTCGCGCGCGATGTCCTGGGTCAGGTCGAGCGGGAAGCCGTAGGTGTCGTACAGACGGAAGGCATCCACGCCCGGGATGACGCCATTGGTCACCTGCGCCGCCACGTCGTCGAAGATCTTCATGCCCGAGTCGAGGGTCTGCGCAAAGCGCTCTTCTTCGGCCTGCAGCGCAGGCACCACGGTGTCGGCCTGGGCCGGCAGTTCCGCGTAGGCTTCGCCCATCTGCTCGACCAGGGTCGGCACCAGCTTGCTGAAGAACGGCTGGCGCACGCCCAGCATCCAGCCATGGCGCAGCGCGCGACGGATGATCCGGCGCAGCACGTAGCCACGGCCTTCGTTGGACGGCAGCACGCCGTCGACGATCAGGAACGAACAGGCGCGGATGTGATCGGCGATCACGCGCAGCGACTTGTTCTCCAGGTCGGCCATGCCGGTCAGTTCACTGGCCTTGCGGATCAGCGCCTGGAACAGGTCGATTTCATAGTTGGTGTGCACGTGCTGCAGGATCGCGGCCAGGCGCTCCAGGCCCATGCCGGTGTCCACGCACGGCGCCGGCAGCGGCACCAGGCTGCCGTCGGGCTGGCGGTCGAACTGCATGAACACCAGGTTCCAGATCTCGATATAGCGGTCGCCGTCTTCGTCCGGCGAGCCCGGGGGCCCACCGGCGATGTGGGCACCGTGGTCGTAGAAGATCTCGGTGCACGGGCCGCACGGACCGGTGTCGGCCATCTGCCAGAAGTTGTCCGACGCGAACGGCGCACCCTTGTTGTCGCCGATGCGCACGATGCGCTCTTCCGGAATGCCGACCATGTCGCGCCACAGCGCGTAGGCCTCATCGTCGGTCTGGTAGACGGTGACCAGCAGGCGGTCGGCCGGCAGCTTCCAGACCTGGGTCAGCAGCTCCCAGGCCCAGGCGATGGCGTCCTTCTTGAAATAGTCGCCGAACGACCAGTTGCCCAGCATTTCAAAGAAGGTGTGGTGGCGCGCGGTGTAGCCGACCTGGTCCAGGTCGTTGTGCTTGCCGCCGGCGCGCAGGCAGCGCTGCACGTCGGCCGCGCGCACGTAGCTGCGCTTCTCGGCGCCAAGGAACACGTCCTTGAACTGCACCATGCCGGAGTTGGTGAACAGCAGGGTCGGGTCGTTGCCCGGCACCAGCGGCGCCGACGGCACGATGGTGTGGCCCTTGCCCTTGAAGAACTCAAGGAAGTCGCTGCGGATCTGGGAGGTGGTGAATTTGGCGGATTCGGTCATGGGGGGCTGGCTGTCTGCGGGCCGGTCGGCCCCTGGCACGCGGCCCCTATGGCCGGGTGTCACCTACAGGACCGCCGAAACCACCAAGGGTAACAGGCCCGGGGCATGGGGACACGCGGCGCGTGCCCGGCCTTAATCTTCGGGATCGAATCGGGTGGCCCGGCGGATGCTGTCGCCGTCGAACCCCCGGCGGGCCAGCAGATCGGCCGCCTTGCGGCGCTGCGCCAGCTCCTGCGGGCCGGCCTCGCCGAAGCGACGGCGGACCAGGTCGCGGGCGTTGTCGGTCCAGTCGCCCTCGAAGGTGTCCATGGCCGCGGCGATCTGCTCGCTGTCCAGGCCGTGGGTGCCGAGTTCGGCACGGATGTGAAGCGGTCCGTAGCCGGTGTTGGCGCGCATGCGGACCAGGTTCTCGGCAAAGCGGGTGTCGTCCTGCCAGCCGGCTTCGGTCAGCTTCTCCACCGCTGCGGTGGCGGCCTCGGTCTCGATGCCGCGCGCGGTGAGCTTGCGGGTCAGTTCCTTGCGCGAGTGCTCCCGGCGGACCAGCAGCCCCAGCGCCCGTTGGACGGGAGTCTGTTCACGTACGCGGCGCTTCCTGCGGCCGGGTTCCGGGGCATCGGAGTCGAACATGGCAACCTCTGCTACTGAAACTGCGGGACAGGGCGAGCGTCACTGACGGCGCCGCCCTGCCCCGCAGGAAACTCACTCTTCGTCGTCGCCTTCGTCGTCGCCGGCCTCACGGGCGGCTTCGGCCGGCTGGAACTTCTCGCGCAGCTCCGCTTCCAGGCGCTGGGCCACCTGCGGGTTGTCGCGCAGGTAACCGCGGGCGTTGTCCTTGCCCTGGCCGATGCGCTCTTCGCCGTAGCTGTACCAGGCGCCGGCCTTCTCGACCAGCTTGGCTTCCACGCCCATGTCGATCAGTTCGCCTTCGCGGCTGATGCCTTCGCCGTACAGGATCTCGGTGATGACCTGCTTGAACGGGGGCGCCAGCTTGTTCTTGACGACCTTGATCTTGGTCTGGTTGCCGATGATCTCGTCGCCCTTCTTGATCGCGCCGATGCGGCGGATGTCGAGCCGGACCGAGGCGTAGAACTTCAGCGCGTTGCCGCCGGTGGTCACTTCCGGGCTCTGGCCCGGCATCATCACGCCGATCTTCATGCGCAGCTGGTTGATGAACACCACCAGGGTGTTGGAGCGCTTGATGTTGCCGGTCAGCTTGCGCAGCGCCTGGCTCATCAGGCGGGCCTGCAGGCCCGGCAGCTGGTCGCCCATTTCGCCTTCGATTTCGGCCTTGGGGGTCAGCGCGGCGACCGAGTCGACCACCACGATGTCCACCGAGCCCGAACGGACCAGCATGTCGGCGATTTCCAGCGCCTGCTCGCCGGTGTCCGGCTGGGACAGCAGCAGGTCATCCACGTTCACGCCCAGCTTGGCGGCGTAGATCGGGTCCAGGGCGTGCTCGGCGTCGATGAAGGCCGCGGTGCCGCCCTTCTTCTGGCATTCGGCAATGGCCTGCAGGGTCAGGGTGGTCTTGCCCGAGGATTCCGGACCGTAGATTTCCACGACACGGCCCTTGGGCAGGCCGCCGATGCCGAGCGCGATGTCGAGCATCAGCGAGCCGGTCGGGATCGCCTCGACGGCTTCGATGACGCGGTCGCCCATGCGCATGACCGAGCCTTTGCCGAACTGCTTTTCGATCTGGCTCAGGGCGGCGGTGAGGGCGCGCTTCTTGTTCTCGTCCATCGGATTGGTCCTTGCAGAGGTCATGTCGTTGGAGGTGTTGTCTTTGGAGGTCTTCTTGGCCACGGGGTCACTTTAAAGTTGGCGTATCGCACAGGCTGAGATTCTGCCCGGCATTCGGAAAAAAATTATCGGACATCCGTACCAACCTCAGCAGAACCAGAGAATCGCCACAAAAGACCGTGCATTTCGCGCGTTGAAGGCATCAGCGGTTCGGGCGCAGCAGCCCGCAGTAGAGCCCTTCAATGGCGAAGTCCTGGTCGGGCAGGACTTCGATGGGCTGGTAGTCCGGGTTGCGCGGCAGCAGCCGGATCCGGTCCTTGCCCATCTTGAGCAGCTTGACGGTGATCTCGTCATCGATGCGGGCCACCACGATCTGGCCCGAGCGGGCGTCGCGGGTGCGATGGACGCCGATCAGGTCGCCGTCGAAGATGCCTTCGTCGATCATCGAGTCGCCCTGGACCTTGAGCAGGTAGTCCGGCGCGGGCGAGAAGAACACCCGGTCCAGCACCACGAAGTCGTCCGAGCCGATGTCCGCGCCGATCGGCAGGCCGGCCGCGACCCGGCCCAGCACCGGCAGGCGCAGCACGTGGTCGGGCAGCGCCGGCACCGCCAGCGCGCCCGGCAGGCCGTCCTGCAGCGGCGGCGCCTGGACCAGCCGGATGCCCCGCGCCTGGCCGGGAATGCGACGGATCGCCCCGGCCTGTTCCAGCGCTTCCAGGTGGTACTGCGCGGCCCGGACGCCCTTGAAGCCGAACGCACGGGCGATTTCCGTCTGCGACGGCGGCGCGCCGTCGGTCTCGATACGCTCGGCGATCAACTGCAGGATCGCCTGCTGGGTGTCGGTAAGGTCCATGGTTAGTAGTAATACTACTAACGCGTCGTTTCTACAAGTGCCGACACAAAAAAGCGAAGGCATGCGTCCGTATCCATGCCCCACCTTGGCCGCCGACCCTCCGACGTTTGGACGAACCGAAGCCACCCGTCAGAGGTTCATGCCCCCCATTACGGTCCCCGCCCGCTCCGCCAGATCGAAAACAGGATCCACACCCCGCACAGCCCCGCCCCCACGAACCCCGCCACGCCGAGCGCCAGCAGCCAGCGACTGGAAAGCCCGCCCACGCTGTGCATCACGATCGACGAGCCAATGATCAGCGCCGCAGTCACGATCCCGACCACCAGCCGGTTCGCCGCCCGGTTCACCTGCTCCCCAAACCCCTGCAGCGCGGTGGTCTCCACCTTCAACTGCAGGCGCCCGCGGCGCGCCATCTGCACCAGCTGGCGCACGTCGCGCGGCAGGTCGCCGGCCAGGTCGAGCAGGCCGGCCACGCTGCGCTTGCCGCGCTTGAGCAGCGCGGACGGGGCGAAGCGCTGCCACATCACCCGTTCCAGGAACGGGCGCGCGGCGGTGGCCATGTCGAACTGCGGGTCGAGCTGGCGGCCCATGCCCTCCAGGGTCAGGAAGGTCTTGATCATCAAGGCGAGGTCGGCCGGCAGGGTCAGCGCGTACTGGCGCAGGATCTGGGTGATGTTGCCCAGCATCAGGCCCATGTGCAGGTCCTTCAGCGGCACCCCGCGATACTGGTCGACGAAGGCGCTGATGTCCTGCTGCAGGCGCGATTCGTCCACGTCGCCGCCACCGGACCAGTCCAGCAGCACGTCGGTGACCGCCTCCGGCTCCTGCCCGACCAGCCCGTGCAGCAGCTGCGCGACCTGGAAGCGGCGCTGTTCGGAGATCGCACCGACCATGCCGAAGTCGATCACGCCGATGCGGCCGTCACGCAGGTAGATGATGTTGCCCGGGTGCGGGTCGGCGTGGAAACAGCCGTCCTCCAGCACCATCTTCAGCACGATGCGGGCCCCGGTGCGTGCAAGCCGGACACGGTCGAGACCGGCGGCATCGACGCCGGCCAGGTCGCGCCCGGGGATGCCGTCGACGAAGTCCTGCACGTTGAGGCTCTCGCAGGTCCACTGCCAATGCACCTTGGGGATCAGGATGTCGTTGCGGCCGGCGAAGTTGCGCGCGATGCGCTCGGCATTGCGGCATTCGGCGGCGAAATCCAGCTCGCGCCGCAGCGAGACCTGGAACTGCTGCACCACTTCGGCCGGGCGGTAGCGCTGCAGGTCGGGCAGCCGCGCTTCGACGATGTCCGCCAGCCGTGCCAGCAGGCGCAGGTCGGCTTCGATCACCTCACGGATGCCGGGGCGGCGGATCTTCAGCACCACCGCGCTGCCGTCGTGCAGGGTGGCGCGGTGGGCCTGGGCGAGCGACGCGGCCGCCATCGGGGTTTCGTCCAGCCAGGCGAAGACCTCATGCGCCGGCGCGCCAAGGTCGTGTTCCAGCTGCTCGCGGACCTGCGCATACGGCAAGGCCGGGACCGCGTTCTGCAGCTCGGAGAACTCGGCGATCCAGTCCGGCGGGAACAGGTCGACGCGGGTGGCCAGGACCTGGCCGAGTTTGACGAAGGTCGGGCCGAGGTCTTCCATCGCCCGGCGCACGCGGACCGGGGCGGTCATGCGCAGGATCTGCTGGGTGTCGTTCCAGTGCAGCAGCCGGCCGGCGCGTTCGAGCACGTCAGCCAGGCCGATCCGGCGCACCAGGTCGCCGAAGCCGTAGCGGATCAGGACCGAGGCGATTTCCTGCAGGCGCCCCAGGTCACGGACGGTTCCCAGCGTTTCCCACATCGGTGCACCCTCGTTCGACAACCCGGGTGAAGGATGTCACACCGCCGGGAAAATTCCCGTCAGTGCCTGCAGGACGGTCTGGCGGCGGATCGCGTCGCGGTCGCCGTCGAACTGGAACAGCTGCGCGCGGGCATAGCCACCGCGCTGCTTCCAGCCGATCCAGACGCTGCCAACCGGCTTGTCCGGGCTGCCGCCGCCGGGGCCGGCAATGCCGGTCACGGCGACGGCCATGCCGGCGCCGGAATTGACCAGCGCGCCGGAAACCATTTCAAGCACGGTCTCGCGGCTGACCGCGCCGAATTGTTCGAGGGTCTGCGCACGCACGCCGAGCAGTCGCTGCTTGGCCTCGTAGCTGTAGACCACCATGCCGCAGTCGAAGAACGCCGAGGAGCCGGCGATGTCGGTCATCGCCTTGGCGATCCAGCCGCCACTGCAGCTTTCAGCGGTGACCAGTTGGAGCGAGGCCTGCTGCAGGCGCTGACCGACCTCGCGCGCGAGGTCGGAAAGCTGCGCGTCGGTGGGAACCGAAGTCACCATTCAGGCACCTTTTCCGGCAACATCGCACGGATCGGCGCACCGTCATCGCCTGCGGCCAGCTTCTCGGCTTCGGCGATCGGAATCTCGACCTGCAGCAGCCAGCCGTCCTCGTCGGCGGTTTCGCCACGCACCACTTCCAGCTGGTGCAGGCGCGAGCGCAGGCGGCCGGCCGACGGCGGCAGGCGCAGGTCGCCGCTGACGTGCTGCAGGCCCAGGCGCTTGCCCAGCACCGACAGCAGCAGGTCCAGGCCGAGGCCATCGCGCGCCGAGATCCAGACGCGTTCGCGGCGCGCGGTATCGGGAATGCCGTCCTGGCCGTCGTGGCGGACTTCGCTGCCCTCGATCCGGTCGATCTTGTTGAACACCAGCATCTGCGGCAGTTCGCCCGCGCCGACTTCGTTCAGCACTTCATCGACCTGGGCGATGCGCTCCTCGCGATGCGGATCGGCGGCGTCGACCAGGTGCAGCAGGAAGTCGGCCTCGCGCGCTTCGCTCAGGGTCGCGCGGAACGCGGCCACCAGCTCGTGCGGCAGGTCGCGGACGAACCCGACGGTATCGGCCAGCACCACGTTGCCGCCCGGCACCGCGATGCGACGCACGGTCGGGTCCAGGGTGGCGAACAGCTTGTCGGCCGCATACGCCTCGGCGCCGGTCAGCGCGTTGAACAGGGTCGACTTGCCGGCATTGGTGTACCCCACCAGCGCCACGCGAGGCAGTTCGCTGCGCACGCGGGCGCGGCGCATCTGGGTGCGCTGCACTTCGACCTTTTCCAGTCGCTTCTGCAGCCGTTCGACCCGCTTCTGCAGCAGGCGGCGGTCGGTTTCCAGCTGGGTTTCACCCGGCCCGCGCAGGCCGATGGAACCGCCGCGCTGGCGCTCCAGGTGGGTCCAGCCGCGGATCAGCCGCGTGGACATGTGGCGCAGCTGCGCCAGTTCCACCTGCAGCTTGCCTTCGTGGCTGTGCGCACGCTGGGCGAAGATGTCCAGGATCAGGCCGGTGCGGTCGATCACCCGGCGCTCCAGGAACTTCTCCAGGTTGCGCTCCTGCGACGGCGACAGGGCATGGTTGACCAGCACCAGGTCGGCGCCGGTGGCCTCGGCGGCCGCCTTGATCTCGTCCAGCTTGCCGGTGCCGATCAGGATCGACGCGTTGGGACGGTCGATCCGCGCGGTCAGGGTGGCCGCGATGCTGGCCCCGGCCGAACGGGCCAGGTCGGTGAATTCCTCCAGCACGTCTTCTTCCAGCCGGCCGGAGTGCGGCTGGATCAGGAGCGCGTGTTCGCCTCGCTTGGAACGGTCAAACACGCGCGTCTCCGCAGTGACTTACTTCATTCAACGTCGTCTTCTTCCTGGGCGCCGTCAGCGCCACCTTCATTGGACTGCACATAGCCGCCACCGGGACCGACCCGGACATTGCGTGCCGGCACCACGGTCGAAATGGCGTGCTTGTACACCATCTGGCTGACCGTATTGCGCAGCAGGACAACGAACTGGTCGAACGATTCGATCGTTCCCTGCAACTTGATGCCATTCACCAGATACACCGACACCGGCACGCGTTCGCGCCGAAGTGCATTCAGAAACGGATCCTGCAGCGATTGCCCCTTGGACATTGCACACTCCTCATTATTGTTTTTATGGTCTTCCGGCAACTGCCACGGCCCCCGCCACCGGAATCTCCGATGGTACACGGGCTCGGGACCGGACGCTGTGGCTCAGCGGCCCACAAAGGCCGAAACGGCGTCCGTCAGGGAAGCCTGATCCATATGGGGGTCGAACCAGCGCGCATCAAGCTCGCCGCGCAGCCAGGTGAGCTGGCGCTTGGCCAGCTGCCGGGTGGCGTAAATGCCCCGGTCGCGGAGTTCGGCGGCACTGCCCTGCCCGTCCAGGAACTCCCAGGCCTGGCGGTAGCCGACCGCGCGCACCGCCGGCAGGTCCAGCGGCGCGGCCACCGCCGCCATCGCCGGCAGCGCGCGCAGGGCGCGCACTTCGTCCAGGAAGCCCTGTTCGAGCATGCGGTCGAAGCGGGTTTCAATCCGCTGGTGCAGCACGCTGCGTTCGCGCGGGGCCAGCACCAGCTTCAGGCAGCGCACCGGCAGCCGGTCCACGCCGGGCGCCTTCTGCCAATCGGTGATGGCGCGACCGGTCAGGCGGTACACCTCCAGCGCCCGCTGGATGCGCTGCGGGTCGGTGGCGTGGATGCGCGCGCCGGCGGCCGGGTCGACCGCCGCCAGCTGCGCGTGCAGCGCCGGCCAGCCCAGTACGGCAGCCTCGGCGGAGATCGCCGCACGGATCGCCGGGTCGGCCGGGGGCATCGGCGACAGCCCCTGCAGCAGCGCGCGGAAATACAGCCCGGTGCCGCCGGCCAGGATCGGCATGCGCCCCCGCGCGACGATGTCAGCCACCGCACGCGCGGCGTCGGCGGCGAACTCGGCCGCTGAATAGGTCTGCCAGGGATCGCGCAGGTCGAGCAGGTGGTGCGGGGCCTGCGCGCGTTCGGCGGCGTCGGGCTTGGCCGAGCCGATATCCAGCCCGCGGTAGACCAGCGCCGAATCGACGCTGACGATCTCGCCGCCCAGTTGCCGGGCCAGGGCGATGGCGGTGGCGGTCTTGCCCGACGCGGTCGGGCCCATCACCGCGATCGCCAGCGGGCGCTGGTCGGCGCCCATCAGTCCTCGTCCGGCCAGCGCGGCATGGCCGGGGCAGCGTCCACGCGCGGCATCGGCACCGCGTCGACCGCCGCCCACACCTTGAGCGCGTCGACGGTGGCGGCCACGTCATGTACGCGCAGGATGCGCGCGCCGCGCTGGGCGGCGATCAGATGCGCGGCCACCGAACCGGCCACGCGTTCGCGCGGGACGTCGCGCCCGGTCAGCTCGCCGATGCTGCGCTTGCGCGACAGTCCGGCCAGCATCGGGAGGCCCAGCTCGAGGAAGCGTTCCGACCGCGCCAGCAGGATCATGTTGTGGTCGGTTGTCTTGCCGAAACCGAAGCCCAGGTCGATCACCAGGTTCTTCTTGGCGATGCCGGCCATTTCGGCCGAGAAGATGCGGTCGGCCAGGAAGCGGTGCACCTCGGCGACCACGTCGTCGTAGTGCGGGGTGTCCTGCATGCTGCCGGGCTCGCCCTGCATGTGCATCAGCACTACCGGCACGCCGAGTTCGGCCGCGGCCGCGGGCGCACCGTCCTGGCGCAGCGCGTGGATGTCGTTGATCATCCCGGCACCGGCAGCCACCGCCGCGCGCATGACCTCGGGCTTGAAGGTGTCGATGCTGATCGGCACTGTGACCTGCCGCGCGAGCTGCTCGATCACCGGAACGACGCGGCGCAGCTCTTCCTCCAGCGGGACCGGTGCGCTGCCCGGGCGGGTCGACTCGCCGCCGATGTCGAGCAGGTCGGCGCCTTCGGCGACCAGCTGCAGGCCGTGCGCGACCGCCGCCTCCACCGTGTCGTGCGCGCCGCCGTCAGAGAAGGAATCCGGGGTGACGTTGACGATGCCCATCACGCGCGGGCGGTCCAGCCGCAGCACGCGGCCGCCGCAGTCAAGCTGGGGAGAAGTGTCGAACATGGGCCATCCAGGAAGTGCGCAGGCACGTAGTTTACGCACGCTGCGCGGCGTCAACGCCGGCGCTTGCGGTCCAGGTACAGGGTCTTGCCCACGCTCAACACAATACCGAGCACGATGCCGGCGACGCCGCCGAGGAAGTAGTTGCCGCTGATCAGGCCGACGGCGGCGCCGACCACCGTGGCGATCACGATTTCGGTGGTGTGGGAGACCGGGGGCGGTGGGGTGGACATCTCGAACTCCGGAACAACGCGCAGGCAGGAGCCCCATTGTCGCCCGGAACGACACCCCGGAAACGACGAAGGCCGGGTTGCCCCGGCCTTCGCGCGTCATCGGTTCATCGTCAGATCTGCTCTGCAGGACCGGCGATCGGCGGCAGCGGACGGGCGTCGCCGCCCTTGTCGTTGTTGCTGCCACCGTCCTTGTTGGACTTGCCCCAGCCGGCCGGCGGCGGCGGATCGCGGCCTTCCATGATGGCGTCGATCTGCGGCGCGTCGATGGTTTCGTACTGCAGCAGCAGCTGCGACATCGCGTGCAGCTTGTCCAGGTTGGCGCTCATCAGCTCGGTGGTGCGCGCATAGGCCTTGTCCAGGATGCTGCGCACGACTTCGTCGATGCGGCGCGCGGTATCGTCGGACACGCTCTTGTGCTGGGTCACCGAACGGCCCAGGAACACCTCGTCGTCCTCTTCGCCATAGGCGATCGGGCCGAGCTCGTCGGACAGGCCCCACTTGGTGACCATGTTGCGGGCCATCTTGGTGGCGCGCTCGATGTCGTTGGAGGCACCGGTGGTGACCTTGTCGGCGCCGAAGATCAGCTCTTCGGCGACGCGTCCGCCGTACAGCGAGCACAGCTGCGATTCGATCGCCACGCGGTTCATCGAGTACTTGTCGCCTTCCGGCAGGTACATGGTCACGCCCAGCGCGCGACCGCGCGGGATGATGGTGACCTTGTAGACCGGGTCATGCTCGGGCACCAGGCGGCCGACGATGGCGTGGCCGGCTTCGTGGTAGGCGGTGAGCGTCTTCTCTTCCTCGCTCATGGCCATTGAACGGCGTTCGGCACCCATCAGGATCTTGTCGCGGGCACGGTCGAAGTGCTCCATGCGCACTTCCTTTTCGTTGCCGCGCGCGGCGAACAGCGCCGCTTCGTTGCACAGGTTGGCCAGGTCGGCGCCGGAGAAGCCGGGGGTACCACGGGCAATGACCATCGGCTCGACGTCGTCGGCCAGCGGCAGCTTGCGCATGTGCACCTTGAGGATCTGTTCGCGGCCCTTGACGTCGGCCAGCCCGACCACGACCTGGCGGTCGAAGCGGCCCGGGCGCAGCAGCGCCGGGTCCAGCACGTCCGGACGGTTGGTCGCGGCGATGACGATCACGCCCTCGCCTCCCTCGAAGCCGTCCATCTCGACCAGCAGCTGGTTCAGGGTCTGCTCGCGCTCGTCATGACCGCCGCCCAGGCCGGCGCCACGGTGGCGGCCGACAGCGTCGATTTCGTCGATGAAGATGATGCACGGGGCCTGCTTCTTGGCCTGCTCGAACATGTCGCGGACGCGGCTGGCGCCGACGCCGACGAACATTTCCACGAAGTCCGAACCGGAGATCGAGAAGAACGGCACCTTGGCCTCGCCGGCGATGGCGCGGGCCAGCAGGGTCTTGCCGGTACCCGGCGGGCCGACCATCAGCACGCCGCGCGGGATCTTGCCGCCCAGCTTGGTGAACTTGGTGGGATCGCGCAGGAAGTCGACCAGTTCGCCGACTTCTTCCTTGGCTTCGTCGCAACCGGCGACGTCGGCGAAGGTGACCTTGATCTGGTCCTCGCCCTGCAGCTTGGCGCGCGACTTGCCGAAGGACATCGCGCCCTTGGCCCCGCCGCCACCGCCCTGCATCTGGCGCATGATGAACAGCCAGAAGCCGATGATCAGGATCACCGGAAGGAAATTCATCAGGATCGCGCCCAGCGAGATGCCGCTGGAGGGCTCTTCCTGGACGATTTCCACGTTCTTGCCACGCAGCACGTTGATCAGGTCGCGATCCAGCGGTGCGTTGATGGTGGCCGACTGGCCGCCACGGGTGGTGTAGGTCAGCTGGTTGGTGCCGCTGCGCAGGTCGCCGCTGAAGGTGACCTTCTGCACGTTGCCGCTGTCCACCTGGTCCAGGAACTGCGAATAGGTCGAGCCCTGGGCGCCGGCGCCGGAGGTCTTCGGCGAGAAGCTCTGGAACACCACCATGAGCACCACGGCGACGACCACCCACAGCAGGAGGTTCTTGGTCAAGTCGTTCATCCTCATTGGCTCCGGTGTTCCTCTAATGCCTGACGCTATTGGTATGGTTGAGCTTACTTGATCTGGGCGCGTTTGCCCTGCCCCAGGGCGTACACCTCGGGCGAGCGCTTACGGGAGGCTTCAGGCTTGCGGATCACGACCTTGTCGAACCGGCGCCGCATCTCGCGCACGTAGTCGTCAAAGCCCACGCCCTGGAACAGCTTGATCAGGAACGCGCCACCCGGCTTGAGATGGTTGTCGGAAAACTCCATCGCCAGCTCGGCCAGGTGCATCATCCGCGGCTGGTCGACCGCGTCCACTCCACTCTTATTGGGGGCCATATCCGAGAGCACAAGGTCTACCGGGGTGTCCCCGAGCATGGCTTCAAACTGCGATAGGACGGCCTGCTCCCTGAAGTCGCCGTGAAGGAACTCGACTCCGGCCAGCGGCGGCATCTCCAGGATGTCCAGCGCGAGTACCCGACCGGTGGCGCCGATCTGGCGCCGCACCTGCTGCGACCAGCCGCCCGGGGCGGCGCCCAGGTCGACCACCACCATGTGCGGCTTCAGCAGCCGGTCGCGCTCGAGCAGCTCCTCCAGCTTGTAGGCCGCGCGCGAGCGCATGCCTTCGGCCTGGGCCTTCTTCACGAAGGGATCGGCGAAGTGCTCTTTCAACCAGCGTTGACTGCTTTTGCTGCGGGAAGCCATTGGAAATAGGGCCGGACGGGGTGGTCATGATACCCTGATCGCCCCAGTTAACCGCTTGTTCCTGAATGTCTACCCAGCTCACCTCCTCCCAGACCCGCTTCCTCCGCGGCCAGGCCCATGACCTGAAAGCCCTGCTGCAGATCGGGGGCAAGGGGATCACGCCGGCCTTCCTGGCCGAGCTGAACGAGGTGCTGGAACGCCATGAACTGGTCAAGGTCAAGGTCGGCGCGGAAGACCGCGATACCCGTGACGCGATGATCGCCGAGCTGGTCCAGGCCACCGAAAGCGCGCTGGTGCAGCGCATCGGCCATACCGCCGTGCTGTACCGCCCGAGCAAGGAACAGCGCCAGATCGTGCTGCCGCGCGGCTGAGCCCGGCATGCAACTGCACCACGAAATCCCGGATTATGCCTACGCGTTCCGCGCTGTCGGCAGCAGTTCGGTGGTCATCGAGGACCGCGAGCAGGTCCGCACCCGCGAGCTGGGCCAGAGCTTCATCCTGACCCCGCATACGCTGGTGGAAACCTGGCCGGTGGCGGCCAGTGCCAATGCGCTGGTCCCGGAGGACCTGGCGCCGGTGCTGGCGCTTGAGCCGGAGCTGGTGATCCTTGGAACCGGGGCGACCCAGCAGTTCCCGTCCGCGGCGGTGCTGGGCGCGTGCCTGACCCGTGGCATCGGCCTGGAAGTGATGACCAATGCGGCCGCTGCCCGCACCTTCAACCTGCTGGCCAGCGAAGGCCGGAAAGTGGCCGCGGCGATCCTGCTGGCCGGCTGAAAATAGGTGATTTCGTTCAGAAAAGGCTGCCGATGGCAGCCTTTTTGATGTCTGGTCGGCGGTTCAGCCACGCAGGGCGTGGCTGCGCCCACCGCCATTACCTCGGCGGCAGATACAGCAGCGGGTCCACCGGCTTGCCGTTGTAGCGGATCTCGAAGTGCAGCATGTCGCGGGTGGTGCCGGTGCGGCCCATTTCTGCGATCTGCTCGCCAGCCTTGACGCTCTGGCCTTCGTTGACCAGGCGCTTGCGGTTGTGGCCGTAGGCCGACAGCCACTGGTCGTTGTGCTTGACGATGATCAGCTCGCCGAACCCGACCAGGCCGGCACCGGAGTACACCACCACACCGGCAGCGGTCGCCCGCACCGGCTGGCCGCTGCTGCCGGCGATGTCCACGCCCTGCTTGGTGACGTCGGCACCGACGAAACGGCCGACCAGCGCGCCATCGGCCGGCCAGCGCCAGCCGATGTTGCTCTTGATCGCGGTGGTCGGCGACGGCGTGGGTGCCGGCGCCGGGGTGCTGGCATTGCCCGGGCGCGGCGCGGTGACCACGGTGGTCGGCGCGCGGCCGGGGCTGCCGCCCGGGTACAGGCGCAGGCTCTGGCCCGGGTAGATGGTGTACGGCTCGGCCAGCCCGTTCCAGGCGGCCAGGTCGCGCGGGGTGATGTTGTGGATGCGTGCCAGCGCGTACAGCGTGTCGCCCCGGCGCACCACGGCGGTCTGGCCGGGCTTGGCCACCGAGGTCTGGGGGGTGCTGTGCGCGGTGCGGCCACCGGAGGGCTTGACCACGGTGGCGGTGCCGCAGGCGCTCAGCGTGGACACCACCAGCAGCAGCGCGGCCAGGCGCGCGCTTCCGTTCAAACGATCAGCACTCATGCGAACTTCGACCTCCATACAAGCCAGGCCACCAGACCGACCACCAGTACGGTGGCGATCCAGCCCAGCGGTTCAATCCAGCGCCGCAGCGCGGCTTCGGCACGCGCGCCGCCGATGCGGATCACCGCAGCCAGCACGTACACGCGCTTGCCGCGACCGATCAGCATGCTCAGGAAATACTGCGGCAGCGGCACGCCGACGATACCCGATGCCCAGGTGAAGACCTTCATCGGGATCGGCATGAAGCCGCCCAGCACCAGGAAAGTGAACACCGCCCACGGCGACTCGGTCATCTTGGCCTGCACGATGGCGATGCCGCCTTCGATGCTGGTCAGCATGCCCATCGCCGCGAACAACGGCTTGACCGCTTCAAAGGCGTAGTGGCCCAGCGCGTAGCCGACCAGCGCACCGACCATCGAGCCGGCCAGGCTGAGCGTGGCGAACCACCAGCCGCGCTTGGGCTGTGCCACGCACATCGGTGCCAGCATCACTTCGGGCATCACCGGGAAGATGATCGCCTCGATGAAGCTCAGTACCGTCAGGTAGGTCGGGGCGCGCTCGTGCGCGGCCCACTTCATTGCCCGCTCGTACAGCGGACCGAAAATCTTCATGACGCAACGCTCCTTGGAATCAGTCCAGCATGCCAGACAGCAGCGGCACGAACGTGACCGGCGCCAGTACCTGCTGTTCGACACTGCCGTCTTCGCGGCGGGTGAGCTGGATCAGCGACTGCGCGCCCGGCCCGCCCACCGGCGCCACCAGGCGCCCGCCCACGGCCAGCTGCTCGACCAATGCGTCCACCAGCGCCGACGCCGCGGCGGTGACCACGATGGCATCGAACGGACCGTGCTCGGCCCAGCCGACGCGGCCGTCGTCATGCTTGCTGCGGATGTTCATGCCCAGCGCGCGGAAGCGCTTGCGCGCCTGGCGCAGCAGGTCGCCGATGCGCTCGACGGTGTAGACCTCCAGGCCCAGCGCGCCGAGTACGGCCGCCTGGTAACCCGAACCGGTGCCCACCTCGAGCACGCGCTTGGGGGCCGACTGCAGTACGGCTTCGGTCATCCGCGCCACCACCCACGGCTGCGAGATGGTCTGCCCGTGGCCGATCGGCAATGCGGTGTCTTCGTAGGCGCGCGAGGCCAGCGCCTCGTCGATGAACAGGTGGCGCGGTACCACCCGGATCGCATTGAGGGTGGCTTCGTCGACGATGCCGCTTTCGCGCAGGCGTTCGACCAGTCGGTCGCGCACGCGCTGCGAGGTCATGCCGATCCCGACCGCTTCGGGTTGCAGGCGCAGGCGCTGGCTCATGCCGGGCGGTCCAGCGCGGCGGTCAGGCCGCCGACCCAGCTGGCGACCTTTTCCAGCGCCTGGTAGCGGGTCAGGTCGACCTGGATCGGGGTGATCGAGATGTAGCCGTTGCGCACCGCATGGAAGTCGGTGCCGGGGCCGGAGTCCTGTTCGCGACCGGCCGGGCCGATCCAGAACACTTCATTGCCGCGCGGGTCGCGCTGGGCGATGCAGCCTTCGGCGCGGTGGCGGTTGCCCAGCCGGGTGACTTCGAAGCCTCGCACCTCCGCCCACGGCAGGTCGGGCACGTTGACGTTGAGGATGGTGTCGGCCGGCAGCGGGTCGGCCTTGAGCCGGGTCACGATCTCGACCGCCGCGCGCGCGGCGGTTTCGAAGTTGCGCGGGTCGTGGTTGTGCGAGACCAGCGACATCGCCACCGCCGGCAGGCCGAGGAAACGCCCTTCCATCGCCGCCGAGACGGTGCCGGAATAGATGACGTCATCGCCCAGGTTGGCCGCGTTGTTGATGCCGGAGACGACGATGTCCGGGTCGTACTCGAGCATGCCGGTCAGGGCCAGGTGCACGCAGTCGGTCGGGGTGCCGGCCACCGAGCAGGTGTAGTGGTCGATCCGCTTGACCCGCACCGGCAGGTCCAGGGTCAGCGAGTTGCTGGCGCCGGACCGGTCGCGGTCGGGGGCGACCACCATCACGTCGTGGCCGGCCTCGCGCAGGACCGTGGCGAGCATCCTGATGCCCGGCGCGTCGACACCGTCGTCGTTGCTGACCAGGATCCGCATCGGGGTTTTAACCGCTTGATTGTTCAAGACTTCATTTCCATCACTTTCCAGCGTTGGCGGGGCCGGCCTTCACCCGTTCCGGGATCACCGACCGCGCAAGTGCGTCAGCTATTGTGCCGCAAGCGGGCAGATCGGCCTACCCCGCCGGGAGGTAGGCAGGGCCGATCCGGGGCATTAGGCTGTACGCATGTCACATCCTGAAGACGAAGATCCGGCGGCGCTGTTCCGCGCGGCCATCGGCGAGGTCACGCCGCTGCGTAAACCGGTCGCCGCGCCGCCGGCCACGCCGCGGCCGAAGCCGCGCGCACGGATGGCCGAACAGGACGAAGATGCGGCACGCGGGGAGTTCGCCCGGCTGCTGCGCGACAGCAGCCCGCTGGAGGCCGGCGACACCGCCAGCTACCGGCGCGACAACCTGCCGGCACGGATGTTCCAGCGGCTCAAGCGTGGCCAGTATTCCGTGCAGGACGAGCTGGACCTGCACGGCGCCACCGTGGCCCAGGCCGAGACCCTGCTGCGCCAGTTCCTGCTCGAGGCGCACGCGCACGAGCATGGCTGCGTGCGGATCATCCACGGCAAGGGGTTGCAGTCGGACGGCGGCGCGCCGGTGTTGAAGAACCTGGTGGACCGGTTGCTGCGCCAGCGCAACGACGTGCTGGCGTTCCATTCGGCGCCGGCGGGGCAAGGCGGGACCGGCGCGGTGTTGGTGTTGTTGGCGAACAGGTAGATCGGGCGGTGCAGCCACGCAGGGCGTGGCTGCGCCGTCACTCCGAGGCCGACACCCCGGCAACGTCATTCACCGGGCCCAGCTCATGCAGCACCGCCGTCGCATAACACCCCGGCGGCAGCGCAAACGTCAGCTCCAGTACGTCCGCTTCCAGCCAACGATGCTGCAGGTTCGCCGGTCGCAGCCGCAGCGCGCGCCGCTCCTGCTTCAACCGTGCACCTTCCAGCCCCGCGCGCAGCTGCAACGACTGCTCGTCGCTGATCGCCGCCAGCTCCAGCGCGGCGGCGTCGCCGCTGCTGCGCAGCTCACCCTCGCCCCACAATGGGCCGCTCGGATGGATGTCGAACCGGCCCAGGCGGTCGGCCAGCAGGTCGGTCCACGGTTCGGGCCCGAACACGCTGCGGCTGCCGTCCAGCATCCACACTTCGCCGTCCAGCGGCGCGTCCCAGTTGCCCTGCGCCACGCGTTCGGCCAACACCTGGTTGAACAGCGCCGAACGGGCGGCCGAGAGCAGCAGCGAGCGCTGGTCGGGGCGCATCCGGCGGCCGCCGAACATCGCCAGCGCGGCCGCCACGTTGCCGCCGTCGCGACCGAAGCGCTGTTCGCCAAACCAGTTCGGCAACCCGCGCGCGGCGATCAGCGACAGGCGTTCGTCGATCGCCTTCGCATCGCCCTGCACGTTGCGCAGCACCAGCCGGAACCGGTTGCCGGCCAGCGCACCGCGCTGCAGCTTGCGGTTGTGCCAGGTCGACTCGAGCACCTCCACTTCGTCGGAGGCCAGCGCTGCTATGTCCGGCGCGACGCGCTTGGGCAGGTGCACGCTGAAGCGCTGGGTGGTGACCGCATGGCGGTCCTTCATACCGGCAAAGCTGACCCCCATCTCCGGCAAGCCGGCCCACTTGGCCAGCAGCTTGGCCACGTGCACGGTGTTGGCGCCGCGCTTGCGGATGGTCAGCAGCAGGTGCTCGCCCTCCCCGCTCGGCTCGAACGCGGGCAGCTCGTCGACCTGGAAATCCTCCGGCGCGGTGCGGATGTCGGCGCGCAGCAGCGGCGCGCCGAACGCCAGCGGCAGCGGAATCACAGCGCCACCAGCAGCACGACGGCCTGCGCGGCGATGCCTTCGCCGCGCCCGGTGAAGCCGAGCTTCTCCGAGGTAGTGGCCTTGACGCTGACCGCATCCAGGGCGATCCCGAGCACGCCGGCAATGCGCTCGCGCATCGCCAGCGCGTGCGGGCCGACCTTGGGGCGTTCGCAGATCACCGTGATGTCGGTGTTGCCGACCTGCCAGCCGCGCTCGCGCAGCAGGCTGTTGCAGTGTTCCAGGAAGCGGCTGCTGTCGGCGTCCTTCCAGCGCATGTCCGAGGGCGGGAAGTGCTGGCCGATGTCGCCCAGCGACAGCGCGCCGAGCATGGCATCGCACAGCGCGTGCAGGATCACGTCGCCGTCGCTGTGGGCGAGCACGCCGCAGCTGTGGTCGACGCGGATGCCGCCGAGCATGATGTGGTCGCCCTCGCCGAAGGCGTGGACGTCATAACCCTGGCCGATGCGGACGGGTGGAAACGGGGTGTTCATGGCAAAAACCTGCAGTAATGGGCGACGCGCGGCGGACTCAGGCCCCGCGGCGCCACAGCTCGAATTCGAAACGTGACAGATCGGCCGGGGTGGTGACCTTGAAGTTGTCTTCGTTGCCCTCGACCAGTAACGGACGCAGCCCCTGCCGCTCCATCGCCATGGCCTCGTCGGTCACTTCGACGCCAGCGCCGGCCGCGTCCTGCAGCGCGCGGGCCAGCTGGTGGCGGCGGAACAGCTGCGGGGTCAGCGCACGCCACAGGCGCGCGCGCGGCTCGGTGCCGTCGATGCCGCCGTCGTCGCCGGCACGCTTGAGGGTGTCGCGCACCGGCGCGGCCAGGATCGCCCCGACCGGGTCGTTGCGCCCCACTTCCAGCAGGCGGCCCAGGTCGGCTGCGGCCAGGTTCGGCCGCGCGGCGTCGTGGACCAGCACGAAATCGTCGGCGCGCACGCTGTCGGGCAGCGCGTGCAAACCGGCCAGCACCGATTCGGCGCGGGTCGCACCGCCGGTGCAGGTCAGGATCGGCTTGTCGGCCAGCGACTGCCAGCCCGGCCAGTCGGCGTCATGCTCGGCGATCACCACCATCACCCCGGCCACGACCGGGTGCGAGAGCAGCGCTTCCAGGGTGTGGGCGAGCAGCACCCGGTCGCCGGCGACCAGGTATTGCTTGGGCACCGGTCCACCGAAACGGGTGCCACGGCCAGCGGCCGGGACCACGGCCCAGACGCTGCCCATCAGGGCACTTCCTGGTGCGGCGCGTTCGGGTCGGCCACCTGGGTCGGCGCGCGCGGCGCCGCCACCGGGGCGTTTTCGACCACGCGATAGAACTTCTCGCCGGGCTTGATCATCCCCAGCTCGCTGCGCGCGCGTTCCTCGATGGCGGCCTCGCCTTCCTTGAGGTCCTTGACCTCGGCCGCCAACGCGTCATTGCGCTGCTGCAGGCCTTCGTTGTCGCGCTTCTGGGCTTCGACCTGGGCTTCGAGCGTCATCACTTCTCCCGAATTGCCCGGGCCGAACCAGAAGCGGTACTGCAGCCATGCCAGCAGTACCGCGAGCACCAGCAGCAGCCAGCGCCAGTTGCGCATGCGGGTCAGCGCTTCAGCGAAACGAACGCGTCACGCCCGGCGTAACGCGCGCCGGCACCCAGGGCTTCCTCGATGCGCAGCAGCTGGTTGTACTTGGCCACGCGATCGCTGCGGCACAGCGAGCCGGTCTTGATCTGGGTGGCGGTGGTGGCCACGGCGATGTCGGCGATGGTGGTGTCTTCGGTTTCGCCCGAACGGTGCGAGACCACGGCCGCGTAGTTGGCGTTGTGCGCCATCGCGATCGCTTCCAGGGTCTCGGTCAGCGTGCCGATCTGGTTGACCTTGATCAGGATCGCGTTGGCGGTGCCGGACTCGATGCCTTCCTTGAAGATCTTCGGGTTGGTCACGAACAGGTCGTCGCCGACCAGCTGCACCTGCTTGCCGATCCGGTCGGTGAGCAGCTTCCAGCCGGCCCAGTCGTTTTCGGCGAGGCCGTCTTCGATGGTGATGATCGGGTACTGCGCGGCCCAGTCGGCCAGGAAGTCGACGAACTGCTCGGAGGTCAGGCGCTTGTTCTCGCCGACCAGGTTGTACTTGCCATTCTCGTAGAACTCGCTGGAGGCCACGTCCAGGCCCAGCAGCACGTCCTCACCGGCGGTGTAGCCGGCCTTGCCGATCGCTTCGAGGATGGTGTCCAGCGCTTCGACGTTGCTGCGGAAGTCCGGGGCGAAGCCGCCCTCGTCGCCCACCGCCGTGCTCAGGCCGTGGCCCTTGAGCACCGACTTGAGCGAATGGAAGATTTCGGTACCGGCGCGCAGGGCTTCGGAGAACGAGGTGAAGCCGACCGGCAGCACCATGAACTCCTGGAAGTCGACGTTGTTGTCGGCATGCGCGCCGCCGTTGATGATGTTCATCATCGGCACCGGCAGGGTCACGTCGCGGCCGTGGGCCAGGTACTGCCACAGCGCCTGCTTGTTCGAGGCGGCCACGGCATGGGCGTTGGCCATCGAAACACCGAGCAGCGCGTTGGCGCCGAGGCGGCCCTTGTTCTCGGTGCCGTCCAGGTCGATCAGGCGGCGATCCAGGCCTTCCTGGTCGGCGGCGTCGAAGCCCTTCAGCGCGGACGCGATGGTGGTGTTGACGTTGTTGACCGCGTTGCGCACGCCCTTGCCCAGGTAGCGGGTCTTGTCGCCATCACGCAGCTCGACCGCTTCCTTGGTACCGGTGGACGCACCCGACGGTACGGCGGCGCGGCCGAACGAACCGTCCTCCAGGGTGACTTCGGCTTCCAGCGTGGGATTGCCACGGCTGTCGAGGATTTCACGGGCGTGGATGCTGCGGATCGCGGTCATGGCGGGCCAATTTCCAGTCGGTAAGGGAAACGCGCCGCCCTTCCGGCGGCGCGTGAAACAAGCGTCGTGATTATGCAGCAGTTCGCTGCGCTTTTCGCTGGCGTGCCGCGCTGATGAAGCCGATGAACAGCGGGTGGCCGTCGCGCGGGGTGGACAGGAATTCCGGGTGCGCCTGGCAGGCCAGGAACCACGGGTGCTGGTCGCGCGGCAGCTCGACCACTTCGACCAGGGTGTCGTCCATCGACTTGCCGGCGATCACCAGGCCGGCATCTTCCAGCTGGGTGCGGTAGCGGTTGTTGAACTCGTAGCGGTGGCGGTGGCGCTCGGCGACCACGTCCTTGCCGTACAGCTCGCGGGCCAGCGTGCCCGGCTTGAGGCGCTGCTCCTGCAGGCCCAGGCGCATGGTGCCGCCGAGGTCGCTCTTGTCGTCGCGCTTCTCGACATCGCCGGTGGCGGTGCGCCATTCGGTGATCAGGCCGATCACCGGGTTCGGCGACTGGCGGTCGTTCTCGGTGCTGTTGGCGCCTTCCAGGCCCACCACATTCCGGGCGAAGTCGACCACGGCGGCCTGCATGCCGTAGCAGATGCCGAAGTACGGCATCTTTTCCTCACGGGCGAACTTCGAGGTCAGCACCTTGCCTTCGAAGCCCCGGTCGCCGAAACCGCCCGGCACCAGGATGCCGTCCACGTCCTGCAACGCGGCCATGTCGGTGCCTTCCAGGTCCTGCGCTTCCAGCCACTTCAGGTTGACCTTGGTGCGCTGGCGCAGGCCACCGTGCTTGAGCGCTTCGCCGACCGACTTGTAGGCGTCCTGGTGGTCGACGTACTTGCCGACCACGGCGATGGTGACCTCGTCCAGCGGGTGCAGGGTGGCGTCGACCGCCGCTTCCCACTCGTGCAGGTCGGCCGGGCCGGCCTTGTCGCCGAGCTTGAGCTGGTTGATGACGATCTCATCCAGACCCTGCTCGTGCAGGCCCATCGGGATGCGGTACAGCACGTCGACGTCGGGCACGCTGATCACGGCGCGTTCGGAGACGTTGGTGAACTGCGCGATCTTGCGGCGCTCGGACTCCGGCACCGGCTGTTCGGAGCGGCACAGCAGCACGTCCGGCTGGATGCCGATCGAGCGCAGCTCCTTCACCGAGTGCTGGGTCGGCTTGGTCTTCAGCTCGCCGGCGGCGGCGATGTACGGAACCAGGGTGAGGTGCATGAACAGCGCCTTTTCCGGGCCGCGTTCGGTACGCACCTGGCGGATCGCTTCGAGGAACGGCAGCGATTCGATGTCGCCGACGGTGCCGCCGATCTCGACCAGCGCGACGTCGAAGCCTTCGGTGGCCTCGTCCATGCAGCGGCGGATTTCGTCGGTGATGTGCGGAATGACCTGCACGGTGGCGCCCAGGTAGTCGCCGCGGCGCTCCTTGCGGATCACGTTTTCGTAGATGCGGCCGGTGGTGACCGAGTTTTTGCGGCTCAGGCGGGTGCGCACGAACCGCTCGTAGTGGCCCAGGTCGAGGTCGGTTTCGGCGCCGTCGTCGGTCACGTAGACCTCGCCGTGCTGGAACGGGCTCATGGTGCCGGGGTCGACGTTGATGTACGGGTCGAGTTTCATCATCGTGACCTTCAGGCCACGGGCTTCGAGGATGGACGCCAGCGAGGCGGCGGCGATGCCTTTGCCAAGCGAGGAAACCACGCCGCCGGTTACGAAGATCAAGGGAGTCATGGCTGGAGGTGTCCTGTCAGGAAGGGGGAAACGACGCCGGCGCGCAAGGCGGCGGACGACGTGAAGAGGGAATCGGGGTGGATCGGGGCGGCGGCGGAGAGGTCACGCGCCGGAGCATCCTGCGAGGTCGGGAGGGCCGTGCCGGTCGCCAAGGGGACCGTCACCTGTTGCCTGCCCTGCGGGCGGTCGCGCACGACCGGACCCGTCCATTCGCTGATGGATGACACGTACTGCTCCCGGAAAGCGATAGTTTACAGAGTGAAGCGCCCAAGCCCAAGGGGGCTGGAACGAAGACGCCCCGGCAAGCCGGGGCGTCTGGGGGGCCAGGAAGCGGGTTCAGCGCTTCTTCTTGGCCTCTTCTTCCTCTTCCTGCTGCGGCGCCTGCTGGCCCTTGGCCTTCATTTCGGCGGTGGCAGCGGCACGGCGCTTGGCCTTGGCGTCGGCTTCGGACTGGGCCTTGGCCTCGGCCTGGTCGCCCTGCTGCGCGGTGGACTGGCCCTGTCCGGCGTTCTGGGCCATGGCCAGCGGCACGGCCACGACGGCGGCGGCAATGGCGACGATGGTCAGGAACTTCTTCATGGGGAGGTCTCCTCGCTATGGCTGGGGTGGTACGTGGCCATTCTATCGCGGGGTGTTCGGCCGCCCCCTGAACGTGTGGCGTGCAAAAAAGCCGCCCAGACCGCAAACTTCGCCGTCGCTTTGCGCAATCTGAAGACCGATGAACACCCGTTATAACGCCGCCGATATTGAAGTCCTGTCTGGCCTGGACCCGGTCAAGCGCCGTCCCGGCATGTACACCGACACCGCCCGCCCGAACCACCTGGCGCAGGAAGTGATCGACAACGCCGTGGACGAGGCCCTGGCCGGGCATGCCCGGACGGTCGAGGTCACCCTGTACAAGGACGGCAGCTGCGAGGTCAGCGATGACGGCCGCGGCATGCCGGTGGACATCCACCCGGAAGAGAAGATCCCGGGCGTGGAGCTGATCCTGACCCGGCTGCATGCGGGCGGCAAATTCAGCAACAAGAACTACACGTTCTCCGGCGGCCTGCACGGCGTGGGCGTGAGCGTGGTCAATGCGCTGTCGACGCTGGTGGAAGTGCACATCAAGCGCGAGGGCAGCGAGCACCGCATCACCTTCCGCAACGGCGACCGCGCCACGCCGCTGGAAGTGGTGGGCAGCGTCGGCAAGAAGAATACCGGCACCCGGGTGCGCTTCTGGGCCGACCCGAAGTACTTCGATACGCCCAAGTACAACCTGCGGGCGCTGCGCCACCTGCTGCGCGCCAAGGCGGTGCTGTGCCCGGGCCTGACCGTGAAGCTGCGCGACGAGGCCACCGACGAGCAGGACACCTGGTATTTCGAGGACGGCCTGAGCGATTACCTGAAGGCGGAGCTGGGCGAGCGCGAGATGCTGCCGGCGGACCTGTTCGTGGGGTCGCTGAAGAAGGACACCGAGGTGGTGGACTGGGCGGTGGCGTGGCTGCCGGAAGGCGAGCTGGTCCAGGAAAGCTACGTGAACCTGATTCCGACCGCGCAGCACGGTACGCATGCGAACGGTCTGCGCACGGGCCTGACCGAGGCGCTGCGCGAGTTCTGCGACTTCCGCAACCTGTTGCCGCGCGGGGTGAAGCTGGCCCCGGAAGATGTCTGGGACCGGGTCTCGTTCGTGCTGTCGCTGAAGATGACCGACCCGCAGTTCAGCGGGCAGACCAAGGAGCGGCTGTCGTCGCGCCAGGCGGCGGGGTTCGTGGAGGGCGCGGCGCATGACGCTTTCAGCTTGCTGCTGAACCAGAACGTGGCGCTGGGCGAGCAGATCGCGCAGCTGGCGATCGAACGTGCCAGTGCGCGCCTGAAGACCGAGAAGCTGGTGGTACGCAAGAAGGTCACGCAGGGCCCTGCCCTGCCGGGCAAGCTGGCGGACTGCATCAGCCAGGACCTGTCGCGCACGGAACTGTTCCTGGTGGAAGGCGACTCGGCGGGCGGTAGTGCCAAGCAGGCGCGCGACAAGGACTTCCAGGCGATCATGCCGCTGCGCGGCAAGATCCTGAACACGTGGGAGGTGTCGTCGGGCAGCGTGCTGGCGTCGGAGGAAGTGCACAACCTGGCGATCGCGATCGGCTGCGATCCGGGCAAGGAGGACATCACCGGGCTGCGTTACGGCAAGGTGGTGATCCTGGCGGACGCGGACTCGGACGGGTTGCACATTGCGACGCTGCTGACGGCGCTGTTCCTGAAGCACTTCCCGGCGCTGGTGGACGCGGGCCACGTGTTCGTGGCGATGCCGCCGCTGTTCCGCGTGGACGTGGGCAAGCAGGTGTTCTACGCGCTGGACGAGGAAGAAAAGCGTTCGCTGCTGGACAAGATCGAGCGGGAAAAGATCAAGGGCCAGGTCAGCGTGACGCGCTTCAAGGGCCTGGGCGAAATGAATCCGCAGCAGCTGCGCGAGTCGACGATCCACCCGGATACGCGCCGCCTGGTGCAGCTGACCATCGACGACGGCGAGCAGACCAGCGCGCTGATGGACATGCTGCTGGCCAAGAAGCGCGCCAGCGACCGCAAGCAGTGGCTGGAGAACAAGGGCGACCTGGCTTCGCTGGAAGTCTGAGGGCTACGAAAAACCCGCTTCGGCGGGTTTTTTGTTGCCCGGTATTGGCTGACGACCGTAGAGCCGGGCTCTGCCCGGCTGCTGTTGGATTCAGGCGAACAGCCGCAGGGTGCGCGGCTTCCCTGGCTTGGGCCGCCCGGTGCCGGTTTGCGGGGTCGCCGCAAGTACGTCCGTGTAGGCTACGCGGACGCCATCCATGGCGCCGAGTCCCCCGCAAACCGACCCCGGGCGACCCTTTGACAGTGGGCCGGTGGCCACGGGAAACGCGGGCGCCGGCAGTCGGCCGACGTGTCGACCATCGGTCGACACACCGGCTTTTCCCATGGCTGCCGACGCACGGTCGATGGGCCGGCGGGTGGGGGGTACGGGACCGTGAAGGCACATGGATGTGCCGCCCGAGCCTAACGGGAGATTTAAGGCGTGTCCCGTACCCCCCACCCGCCGGCCCAACACCAGGGAATCTCTCCGCCGAGGGCTGTTCGCCTGAATCCAACAGCGAGCCGGGCAGAGCCCGGCTCTACCGGATCTCATGCAATCCGAGGAGCCGGCCGGCGGCCGGCACTACCGGGTCGAACACAAAAAACCCGGCCGGAGCCGGGTTTTTTTGTGGCTTAGACCAGACCGATCAGGCCCAGCCGAACAGCTCGAACAGCTTGAGGATCAGGTAGGCGCAGCCGCCGGCGGCCGGGATGGTGAGGATCCAGGCCCAGACGATGCGCTCGATCACGCCGAACCGCAGCGAGCGCGGGTTCTTGGCGTAACCCACGCCCATGATCGCGGTGGAGATGCTGTGCGTGGTCGAGACCGGCATGCCGAAGTGCGCGGCCAGGGTCAGGATCGTCGCCGAGCTGGTTTCCGCCGCGAAACCGTGGATCGGGTGCAGCTTGACCATCTTGTGGCCCAGCGTCTTGATGATCTTCCAGCCGCCCGACGCCGTACCGGCCGCCATCACCACCGCACAGGTCAGCACGATCCACATCGCGATGCCCTCGCCCGCGTGCGCGTCCGGGTGCATGAACGCCAGCCACGACGGCAGGTCGTTCAGCGCACCGGTCGCTTCCGCGCCGATCAGCGTCATCGCGATGATGCCCATCGTCTTCTGCGCATCGTTGTGGCCGTGCGCGAAGCCCATGTAGGCCGCCGACACGATCTGCGCCTTGCCGAAGAACGCATTGACGATGCGCGGCCGTGCCATCCGGCCCAGCCAGCCACCGGCTTTGGCCATGCCCGCGATGATCGCCCACAGCAGCAGCATCACCAGGATGCCGAGCAGGAAGCCCGCGATCGGCGAGGTGATCATCGGCAGGAACACCTTCCACAGCAGGCCCTTGTTCTGTGCCCACGTGCCGATCCGCTCGGACCAGATCAGCGCGTCCCAGTTGTTGTGCGCCGCTGCCAGGCCCGCACCGCACAGGCCACCGATCAAGGCGTGCGAGGACGAGGACGGCAGTCCCTTCCACCACGTGATCAGGTTCCAGATGATGCCGCCCAGCAGCGCGCACAGGATCACCTGCGGCGTCACGTCGACCACGTTGGTGTTGATCAGGCCCGACGCGATGGTCAGTGCCACCGCCGTGCCGGTGAGCGCGCCGATGAGGTTCATGAAAGCGGCCAGCATCACCGCCCAGCCGGGCGAGAGCACCTTGGTCGCCACTACCGTGGCGATGGAGTTGGCGGTGTCGTGGAAGCCGTTGATGAACTCGAAGACGAGCGCGGCCAGGATCACCACCAGAACGAGGGTCAGCATGCTGTGGCGTCCGTCAGCTGTTCTTCAGCACGATCTGGTACGCCACCACGCCCGCCTCGCGGCAGCGGTCGATGGCCTTTTCCAGGATCTCGAAGAACTCCTTGAGCAGGAACATCTGCAGGTTGTCCAGGCGACCGGAATAGATGTCGCGGTACAGCTCCAGCATCAGCCGGTCCGCTTCGTTCTCCAGCGCGCGCAGCTTCTCGTTGAGCGCCGTCATCCGGTCCAGGTTCATGTGGCGCAGGTCGCTGACCATCTCCACCACCACGCTGGCCGCCTGCTCCAGCATCGCCGCGCGCGGCGCGAAGTCGATGTGCTCCAGGTGCTTGGTCGCCAGCGAGTAGCGGTCGGCGAACTTCTCGACCTGCTTGGGAATCTTGTACAGCGCCGAACCCAGCGCTTCGATGTCCTCGCGCTCGATCGGGGTCATGAAGCTGTCCACCAGCGCCTGGCTGATCTTGTCCGACGCCGCGCGCTCGCGCAGGCGGGCCAGCTTGAACGCGTCCAGCGCCGGCTGGCGGTCCGCTTCGCGCAGCATCGAATGCAGCGCCTTGGCGCTGTCGTGGGCGGCCTGGGCAGCCTCGTCCAGCAGGGTGTAGAACTGTTTGCCGGAGCCGAAAATGGTCTGCAGAGAGAACATTGAGAAACCTATTCGCCGTCGAGGAAGGACGGCACCGGGCGGAATTATGACGGTTTGATGTCCAAACTGGGTACTCCCGTCGTCTTCACACCGTCTCCGGGCTCCCTGAACGACCCTGTTTGCTTCCCTCCCCCCGGCTTTTGTTAAGATGCGCGGGCACCTTCGGGTGCACTCTATGGACGACGACCCTTACCCCCCGCCGCGCCCGCCAGGCCTGACCTGGCCCGGTAGCCGCCGCCGCTTGAACACGCCCTCCCTGCCACCAACCGGGGACGACGCCCGTGTTTGAACTGATCCTGCTTGTTTTCGCCCTGATCCTGCTCAACGGGTTCTTCGCCATGTCCGAGATGTCGGTCATGACCTCGCGCAAGAGCCGCCTGAAGCAGATGGCCGGCTCCTCCAAGCGTGCCGCGAAGGCCCTGGAGCTGTCCGAGAAGCCCGAAAGCTTCCTTTCCACCGTCCAGATCGGCATCACCGTGATCGGCGTGCTGACCGGCCTGCTCGGCGGTGACGCCATCGGCGAGGCCATCGCCAGCTGGATCAAGGGCCTGATGCCCGGCTTCGGCCATGCCGAACTGGTCGGCAAGGGCCTGGCGGTCACCTTGATCACCTTCGTCACCCTGATCTTCGGCGAACTGGTGCCCAAGCGCCTGGCCCTGACCCGTTCGGAAGACATCGCCGGCCTGGTCGCCCTGCCGATGAGCTGGCTGGCCAAGCTGGCCTTCCCGTTCGTCTGGCTGCTGTCCAAGACCACCCGCCTGGTCCTGCGCCTGCTCGGCCTGGGCAGCGATGAAGCGGCCAGCGTCACCGAAGAAGAGATCCGCATGCTGGTGGCCGAAAGCCACGAGGCCGGCGTGATCGACGCGCATGAGCGCGACATGATGAACCGCGTGATGCGCCTGGGCGACCGCACCGCCGACAGCCTGATGACCCCGCGCAACCGGATCGCCTGGCTGGACACCCAGGCCGACGCCGAGAAGAACCTGACGGCGATGCGCGAGCATGAGTTCTCGCGCTACCCGGTGTACCGCGGCAACGACCAGGACATCGTCGGCGTGCTCGAAGTGAAGAGCCTGGTCACCCGCCTGGTGCGCGACGAACACTCGCTGTTCCAGCAGCTGCGTGAGCCGCTGTACGTGTCCGAATCCACCCACGCAATGAAGCTGCTGGAGATCTTCCGCGAAGAGCAGCAATCGATGGCGCTGGTGGTGGACGAATACGGCGAGATCCAGGGCCTGGTCACCATCAGCGACCTGATGGGCGCGGTGGTCGGCCGCATGCAGTCGGTGGAGAACGTCGACGAGGACGCCCTGGTGGTGACCCGCGAGGACGGCTCGCTGCTGGTGGACGGCTCGCTGTCGATCGAAGACCTGCGCGAACTGATGGGCAATGCCGAACTGCCCGACGCGGAAGACGGCGACTATTACACCCTGGCCGGCATGTGCATCCACTACTTCGGCCGCATCCCGCATGCGGGTGAGTACTTCGACTGGGCCGGCTGGCGCATCGAGATCGTCGACCTGGACGGCGCGCGCGTGGACAAGCTGCTGATGCGCGCCCTGGCCGAAGAGGAGAGCGATGAACTCACCGGCTGATCCGCCGTCGGGGCCGGACCAGCGCCGGCCCGAGTACCAGAACGAGGGCATCCGCACCCTGCTGGCGATGTTCGACCATGGCGACCCGGACGAGCGCCTGCGCCTTGGCCAGATCCTGCAGGGCCTGCAGCAGAGCGCGTTCGGGGTGTTCCTGTTCGTTGCGATCCTGCCATCGTTCATCCCGATTCCGGGGATCGGCGGCGCGGTCAGCGGACCGCTGGTGGTCCTGATCGGCGCGCAGATGCTGTGTGGGATGCGACGGCCCTGGCTGCCGGGCTTCATTGCCAATCGTGGGCCGCGACGCGGCACCATGCACAGGTTCCTGGCCCGGATCGACGGGCCACTGCGGCGCCTGGACCGCATGTTGAAGCCGCGGCGTTCGTGGTTCCTGGTGCCGTTGCCGGCGCATGCATTCACCGGGCTGCTGCTGATCCTGACCGGCGTGCTGCTGTCGTTGCCGATCCCGTTCACCAACTATCTGTTCGGATTCCAGCTGCTGCTGTTCTCGCTGGCGCTGCTGGAACGGGACGGCACGCTGATGCTGGTCAACTGGATCGGCGCGATCGCAGCGGTGCTGTTCTTCAGCTTCAGCTCGGGGCAGCTGGTGCAGTACCTGACGGAGTTGTTCCAGAAGTGGTTCTGACACGGTAGCGCCGGCCGTTGGCCGGCCCACGGACCGCCTGGGCCGGCCAACGGCCGGCGCTACCGGTATTGACCCTAGCGAAGATCTACTACGCCGTTGTCCGACAACGCGCCCGGCTCGTCGGTCACTGCCGACAACACGAAACTCAGCGCCTTGCCCAGCAGCGTGCCCGGGCCGTCCCAGTATTCGGCCGACTCGGCGCTGACGTGGATCAGGCGCAGGTTCGGATCGTCCTTGCCACCCGGGAAGAACAGCTTCATCGGCGGCGACCACAGTTCCTCGACCTTGGCACGATCGTCGACCACGCGCGCGACGCCGGCGACCGACACATAGGTGTTCTTCGACTGCGAGGCGTAGGCCACGTTGACGCGCGGATTGAGCGCGATCTCGGCCACCTTGGGGCTGTCGGCGGCGGTGGCGAACCACAGGTCGCCATCGAACTCGACTTCCTGGGTGCCCAGCGGACGGCTGTAGAGCCGGCCGTCGACGCCGGTGGTGGTGAACATGGCGATGTCCACGCCGCGGATCAGTTCGGCCAGTTGTTTGATGTGCTGCTGGCGATCGTGCTCGGCCATGGTGAAGCTCCTGCATTTGGGAGCTTCATCTCACCGGAAATGCCGGAATGGCGACGTGAACCGATTGGTCACGTCGCCTTCGCAGGTCACAGCGTGGCGGTGCGCTGCGCGGACTGCCACGCCTGCATAGCCAACCCGAACGAACGCTTACGCGCGCCGTGATCGTAGATGTTGGCGGTGAGCAGCAGTTCGTCCGGCTTGTGCCGCGCGGCGAACGCAGCCATCCCTTCGCTGACCTGGCGCAGGTCGCCGACCACCGCACAGGCCAGCGCGTTCTGCACGCCCAGCTTTTCGTGCGGCTGCCAGAACGCCTCGATGTCGTCGATCGGCGGCGGGATCAGGCCGGGCTTGCCGCGCCGCAGGTTGACGAAGCTCTGCTGTTGCGTGGTGAACAGGCGCTTGGCTTCGGCTTCGGATTCGGCGGCGACTACGTTCAGGCCCAGCACCGCATACGGCGCGGTCAGGTACTGGGAAGGACGGAATTCGCGGCGGTACACCGCCAGCGCCTCATCCATTGCGTCGGGCGCAAAGTGGGAAGCGAAGGCGAACGGCAGGCCCATCGCAGCGGCCAGGCGCGCACTGAACAGGCTCGAGCCCAGCAGCCACACCGGCACCGGAATACCGGCACCCGGCACCGCGCGCACCGCCTGCCCCGGCTGGGCCGGTTCGAAGTAGTGCAGCAGTTCGCGCACGTCCTGCGGGAACTGGTCGGCGCTGTCGAAATAACGGCGCAGCGCACGTGCAGTCGGCTGGTCGGTGCCCGGCGCGCGGCCCAGGCCGAGGTCGATCCGGTCCGGGTACAGCGAGGCCAGCGTGCCGAACTGCTCGGCCACCTGCAGCGGGGAGTGGTTGGGCAGCATGATGCCGCCGGCGCCGACCCGGATCCGCTGGGTGCCGCCGGCCACGTGCCCGATCAGCACCGCCGTGGCAGCGCTGGCGATACCAGGCATGTTGTGGTGTTCAGCCAACCAGTAGCGGTGGTAGCCCCAGCCTTCGGCGTGCTGGGCCAGGTCGAGCATGTTGGCGAAGGCGCCGGTGGTGTCGCTGCCTTCGCAGACCGGGGCCAGATCGAGAATCGACAATTGCATGGACGCGTTCCATTCCAGGTTATGCACCTGAGATGGGGTGCCCAGCGGCCGATTCCATGGGCGTTGGCGGGATGCTGATTCCCGCGCGGGTCATTCCGCGGCGTGATCGACCATGGGGTTCAGCGCCGGGTCCAGCGCCACGCGTTCGTCGAAGACGAAGCAGCGGCCGTCGTAGCCTTCGCCGCCAACCGCCTCGAAATAGCCGAGGATGCCGCCTTCGAGCTGCAGCACGTTGTCCATGCCGTCGTTGCGCATCCACAGCGCGGCCTTTTCGCAGCGGATGCCGCCGGTGCAGAAACTGACCACCGTGCTGTCGCGCAGCGCGTCGCGGTGGGGGGCCAGGGCTTCAGGCAGGTCGGTGAACTTGGTGATCGGCAGCACCAGCGCGTCCTGGAAGGTACCGAACTCGATCTCCTGCGTGTTGCGGGTGTCGAGCATCACCACCGGTTTGCCGTCATCGTCGTGGCCCTGGCGCAGCCAGCGCTGCACCGTAGCCGGGTCTACCGAGGGCGCGCGCGGATAGGCCAGCGGCTGGCCGTCATCGATCCGGAAGCTGATGATCTCCGGCTTGACCTTGGCCTTGAGCCGGGCGAACGGCTGCATCCGGCTGTAGCTGGTCTTGACCCGCATCCCGGCGAAGCGCGGATCGGCGTGCAAGGTGGCGTAGAAGCCGTCGATGCCCGTTTCGCTGCCGGCCAGGAACAGGTTGATGCCCTCCCCCGCCACCAGCACCGTGCCCCGCAGGTCGGCGGCCTCGGCGCGCGCCAGCAGCGTGGCGCACAGCGCGTCCGGGTCGGCAACGGGGGTGAAGTGGTAGGCGGCGGTATTGGCGATCATCCGCCCATTTTACCCCGCGCTCACCCGCGCAGCAGCACGAACGGCAGCAGCACCAGGGCGGCGGCGGCCAGCATGCCGGCCAGCACCGCCACCACGAACAGCGGGCGGCGTCGCAGCAGCGTGCCGAAGGTCTCCGCGCTGCCATCGGCCAAGGCGGCCTGGCGCTCTGCACGGACCCGCACGCTGCGCGCCTGCTGGTACTCGGCCATGAGCGCCTTGGCCCGTGGCTGGTCGGCGTCATCACGGACCCAGATGCCGCCGAACGAGATCCCCCAGGGGCTGGGCTCGGTCCGGTAATGGGCGATGCCCGCCTGGTCCAGCAGGGCGGTCACGTCCTGGATTTCATCGTCCGCGACGTTGCGCAGGTTGAGCAGCAGTTTCGACATGCGCCCATGATAGCGCCCGGCGATGCGCTACCCTTGCGTCCCCCTTTACCACCGGTGCCGCCCATGCGTCGTCTGCCGAAATTCCTGCTGGTTCCCGCGCTGCTCTCGCTGCTGGCCGCCTGTACCCCGCCCGGCCCGCCGCCGGGTGGCAGCATCGCCGCGTTCGAGAAGATCGACACCCAGCCCGGCACCGGCGCCGAGGCCACCCCGGGCAGCACCATCGTGGTCCATTACACCGGCTGGGTGTACGACGAGAAAGCGGCCGACAAGCACGGCGAGAAGTTCGACAGCTCGGTCGACCGCGGCGAGCCGTTCAGCTTCGGGCTGGGCAAGGGCCAGGTCATCCGGGGCTGGGATGAAGGGTTTGCCGGCATGAAGGTCGGCGGCAAGCGCACTCTGATGATCCCCGCCGAATACGGCTACGGCGCCTCCGGCGCCGGCCCGATCCCGCCGAACGCCTCGCTGGTGTTCGACGTGGAGCTGCTTGACGTCAAGCCGCGCTGACCGGCATGGACGAAGCCGTACCCGCGATGCGACGCGTTGCCATCATCGGTGGCGGCCCGGCCGGGCTGATGGCGGCCGAAACCGTGCGCGCCGCCGGCCATGCCGTGGACGTGTACGAGGCCAAGGGCTCGCCCGGGCGCAAGTTCCTGATCGCCGGCAAGGGTGGCCTGAACCTGACCCATTCCGATCCGCTGGACGTGTTCGTGGCGCGCTACCGCGAGCGCGCTGCGGAGGTTGGCGCGTGGCTCGCCGATTTCGACGGCCCCGCGCTGCGCACGTGGGCGCAGGGCTTCGGCATCGACACCTATGTCGGCAGCTCCGGCCGGGTGTTTCCGATGGACCGCAAGGCCGCGCCGCTGCTGCGCGGCTGGGTGCGCCGCCTGAAGGAATCCGGGGTGCGTTTCCATGTGCAGCACCGCTGGACCGGCTGGGACGCGGACGGCGCGCTGCGGTTCGATACGCCGGAGGGCGTGGCGCGCGTGCAGGCCGATGCCGTGGTGCTGGCAATGGGCGGCGGCAGTTGGCCCGAGCTCGGCTCGGATGCGGCGTGGGTGGCACCGCTGGCCGCGCGCGGCGTGGAAATCGCGCCGATCAAGCCGGCCAACTGCGGGTTCGACATCGCCTGGACGCCCTACTTCCGCGAACGCCAGGCCGGTGCGCCGCTCAAGCCGGTGGTGGCCCACTGGACCGCGCTGGACGGCCAGCCGCGTTCGCAGCAGGGCGAATGCGTGATCAGCGCCGACGGCATCGAAGGCAGCCTGGTGTACGCGATGGCGGCCGACCTCCGCGACTCGCTGGCGCGCGATGGCGAGGTGGTCGTACAGCTGGACCTGCTGCCCGGGCAGAGCGAAGCGCAGGTGCTGGAGAAGCTGCGCAAGCCGCGCCAAGGCCGCAGCTTCGGCGAGCACCTGCGTCGCCAGCTGGGCCTGGGCGGGGTGAAGTCGGCGCTGCTGTTCGAGGTGCTGGGCAAGCAGGCGGGCGACCTGCCGGCCGAGTCCGTGGCCACCGCGCTGAAGCGCCTGCCGCTGTCGCTGCTGCGGCCGCGTCCGATTGCCGAGGTGATCAGCACCGCTGGCGGGGTGCGGC
Source organism: Stenotrophomonas sp. VV52 (assembly GCF_002893095.1). GTDB lineage: Bacteria > Pseudomonadota > Gammaproteobacteria > Xanthomonadales > Xanthomonadaceae > Stenotrophomonas > Stenotrophomonas aracearum. Next base: position 419,099 of record NZ_PKQQ01000003.1, read on the forward strand.
TGGAGGCCCTGGATGCGCAGTTGATGCTGCGCGCGATGCCCGGCACGTTCTGTGCCGGTGAGATGCTGGACTGGGAAGCGCCGACCGGCGGGTACCTGTTGACGGCGTGCTTTGCGAGCGGGATGCGGGCTGGGCGTGGGGTCATCGACCATTTGAGTCGCGTCCAACCGTAGTGCCGGCCGCCGGCCGGCTCCGCACGATGCAGGACCGCGAGGAGCCGGCCGGCGGCCGGCACTACCGCAAATCGCTACCGCGATTTGCTGTTTCTCAATGCCCGGATGCGTGCGGGCGGCTCGAACGAGTCGCTGCGGGCGTCGGACCAGAAGTCGTGGAAGACGGCATGGTCGGGAACGCGGCGCAGCAGTTCACCGGGACTGAGGTAGCGGTACAGCGAGGCCAGCGATCGGATCTCGACCGGGGAGACGCGACGCACGATGTGCTCCGGGCCCAGCTCGGCCGGGTGCTGAAGGCCGGCCGCACAGAGCAGGTCGCGCAGCGCGCGCAGCGTGTTCTCGTGGTAGTTGTGCACGCGGGTGGCCTTGTCGGCCGCGTCCAGGTGGCGCCAGCGGTTCGGATTCTGGGTGGCGATGCCGGTCGGGCAGCGGTCGCTGTGGCAGCTCAGCGACTGGATGCAGCCCAGCGCGAACATGAAACCCCGACCGGCGTTGCACCAGTCCGCGCCCAGCGCGATGGTGCGGGCGATCTCGAACGCACTGCTGACCTTGCCGGCCGCGCCGACCCGGATGCGGTCGCGCAGGTCCAGCCCGACCAGCGTGTTGTGCACCAGCAGCAGCGCCTCGTGCATCGGCACGCCGACATGGTCGATGAACTCCGCCGGTGCCGCGCCGGTGCCGCCCTCGGCGCCGTCGACCACGATGAAGTCCGGCAGCAGCCCGGTTTCCTGCATCGCCTTGGCAATGCCGAACCACTCCCACGGATGTCCGATCGCAAGCTTGAATCCCACCGGTTTGCCGCCGGAGAGTTCGCGCAGCCGCGCCACGAACTGCAGCAGTTCCACCGGCGTGTTGAACGCCGAGTGCTTCGACGGCGACACGCAGTCCACGCCCATCGGCACACCGCGCGTGACCGAGATCTCGGCGCTGACCTTGGCCGCCGGCAGCACGCCGCCGTGGCCAGGCTTGGCGCCCTGCGACAGCTTGATCTCGATCATGCGCACCTGGTCGGTGTTGGCGTTGGCCACGAGCCGCTCTTCGCTGAAAGCGCCGTGTTCGTCGCGGCAGCCGAAGTAGCCCGAGCCGATTTCCCACACCAGGTCGCCGCCCATTTCGCGATGGTACGGCGAGATCGAGCCTTCGCCGGTGTCGTGGTAGAACCCGCCACGTCGCGCGCCTTCGTTGAGCGCGCGGATCGCATTGGCGGAGAGCGAGCCGAAGCTCATCGCCGAGATGTTGAACACGCTCGCGGAATACGGCTTGGCGCAGTTCGGCCCGATCAGCACGCGGAAGTCATGGTCGGCTACTTCAGTGGGCGCCAGCGAGTGATTGATCCACTCGTAGTCCACCGCATAGGTGCTGCGCAGCGTGCCGAACGGCACCACGTCCATTTCATTCTTGGAGCGCTGGTAGATCAGCGCGCGCTGCTGGCGCGAGAACGGCACGTCTTCCAGGTCGCTCTGCACGAAGTACTGGCGGATCTCCGGCCCGATCGATTCCAGCCCATAGCGGAAGTGGGCCAGCACCGGGTAGTTGCGGCGCAGCGTGCTGCGCTTCTGGACCAGGTCCCAGGTGCCGATCACGACCATGGCCGCGGTGATCCCCACGCCCCAGTACCAGGCCGGCCAGATCGTGGCCAGCCAGACGCAGAGCGGGAACAACAGGATGGCGAGCACGTAGGCCAGGTACCGGTGCATGGCGTTCCTCAATCAACACATGCGGCGGAGTCTACAACCGTTCCGGTCTACAGCCGGTCGTCGACCACGTCGCGCGGCCAGACAGACTTCACGTCGTACACCACCCCGCCCGGGCGCAGCAGCGCCTGGATCGCGGCGCGGTCCATGCTCCGGAACCGGTCATGCGCCACCGCCAGCACCACCGCGTCGTAGCCCTGCGGGTCCGGCGCGTCCACCCAGTGCAGGCCACTGCCGTGCAGCGTGGCCGGGCCCACCCACGGGTCCTGCACCTGTACCTGGGCACCGGCGTCCTGCAGGGCCTGGGCCAGCTCCAGCGCGCGGCTGTTGCGCAGGTCCGGGCAGTTCTCCTTGAAGGTCACGCCCAGCACCAGCACGCGCGCGTGCGGCAACGCATGGCCCCGCGCCTGCAGCAGCGCCAGCACCCGCTGAGCCACGTGCGCGCCGACCCGGTTGTTGACCTTGCGCGCGGTGTGGATGAGGTCGGGGTGGTAGCCCACGCTTTCGGACTTGTGCAGCAGGTAGTACGGGTCCACGCCGATGCAGTGCCCGCCGACCAGGCCCGGCCGGAACGGCAGGAAGTTCCACTTGCTGCCGGCCGCGTCCAGCACGTCCTGGGTGTCGATGCCGAGCCGGTCGAAGATCAACGCCAGTTCATTGACCAGCGCGATGTTGACGTCGCGCTGGATGTTCTCGATCACCTTGGCCGCTTCGGCCACGCGGATCGACGGCGCCGGCCAGGTACCGGCATGGATGATGCGCGCATACAGCGCGTCGACCACCGCGGCCACTTCGGCGGTGGAGCCGGAGGTGATCTTGCGGATGTCCGCGAGGCGTCGCTGGCGGTCGCCCGGGTTGATCCGTTCCGGGCTGTAGCCGCAGTGGAAGTCCTGGTTGAAGCGCAGGCCCGAGCCGGCTTCCAGCAGGGGCACGCACACTTCTTCGGTGGTGCCCGGATACACGGTGGATTCGTAGATCACCAGGTCGCCGCGCTTGAGTACGCTGGCGATCAGGATGCTGGCGGCGCGCAGCGGGCCGAGGTCGGGCTGCTCGTGTGCATCGATCGGCGTCGGCACGGTGACGATGTAGACGTTGCAGTCGGACAGGTCGTCGGGGTCGGCGCTGTAGCGCGCGTGCACCGCGGCCGCCAGTTCCTGCGGTTCCAGCTCCAGGGTATGGTCGCGGCCCTGCTGCAGCTCGGCGACCCGTGCAGCGTCGATGTCATAGCCCAGTGTCGGCTGCACCGCGCCGAAGGCCACGGTCAGCGGCAGGCCCACATAGCCCAGCCCGATGACGCAGATGCGCGCCTGCGCGGCGGCGCTGGCCGCGTGCGGGAACGGCAGGTTGGATTCGGTCATTCGTGGCCAGGAGGCAGGATGCAGGTGCGACAAGCCTAACGTGTCGCAGGCAGGCCTACAAAGAACAAAGCCGCCGCCCGCGGAGAGTACGGACGACGGCCAACAAAGTGGTCCAGCTGCGGTTACTACCCTTTCAGACAACCCCGGGGGCCTCCCCCGGACCGGTCACAGCTGGTAGACACATCGTAGGCGCTGCACTGTGATCTTTCTGTTACGGCGCGCACGCAATCACGAACCGAGGGTCACCGCGGCCGGCTCCAGCTCGCCGGAAACGCCGGTCCACAGTTCCAGCAGGCGTGCGAAACCCACCCGCCGCTGACCCTCCACCGGTGGGGCCGCGCTGAAGCCCAGCCACTCGGCATCGACGATCGCGCTCATCACCTCCGGGTCGATCCGGGAAGACGCCATGGTCCAGCGCGGGAAATGGCGGGTGGCCACTTCGCCACGGGCCAGCGCGCGGACGCGCAGGTGGCTGCGGGCGTTCAAGACCCGCTGTTCGACCGAGGCCACGCCATCGTCCGGCCCTTCCAGGTACTGCAGGAAGCGCTGGCCGTCGAACATCAGGACACCCGTGACACCGGTGACCTTGTTGAAGCTCGATGCGGCGGCGAGTATGCGGTCGATGTCCGACCCGTCGATTCCTTCGACCGCTTCGCTGACGTAGGCGAACGCGTGCAATGCCATATGCACCCCCGGTGTTGTCCAGACGACTATGCCATGAAGCGCGCGCGGTGGAAAAGACGCGCGGCCAGATGCTCAAGGCGACTGCACGGTGTAGCCGGCCTGGCGCAGCCGGTCGAGATACCCCCCCGGCTCGACCAGCGAATGCACCGGCACCGTGGCGAAGGTCACCGGGTGGCGGGCCAATGCGTCGCGTGCGGCGGCCAGCCACTTCGCGGACGCGCGCGCGTCCAGCTGGGTCATGCCACGTCGCTGTCCAAGCTCGCTGCTGGCGATGGCGCCGACGCAGGCGTCGTACTGGCTCTTCAATGCGAGCTGCTGCAACGCCTCGGTGTCGCCTACGGCCCATGCATTGGCGCGTTCAACCAGCAGCGGCAACTGGTGTTCAACCACGTCCAGCGTGCGCTGCAGGCAGGTCACGTCCTGCAGCGTGCTGGCGCGCACTTCCTTCAATGCCTTGCGCGGATCGTCGACCTTGATCTCGACCTTGGTCACGACCGGCGTCAACCCGCGTCGCTTGTAGGCCTTCGACAGCTGTTTTCCCACGCCCGAACGCGGGGTCAGTCCGACCTCATCCAGCGCGGCGGCGTACAGCCGTGTCGCCGCCACCAGCGGTCGGTCTTTTTCCACGCCATCGCCGCGACCGAGGTAGCGCTGCTTGAGGGGCTGCCAGCGCGCGTAAAGATCGGCGGGAAGAATGTCCTGCAGGCGCCGCCCTTCGGGATCGTGCGCGGCCTTCATCGCGGACGGCAGCAGGGTCAGCCGACCGAAGAAGCCGACGTTGGCATCCAGCGACCAGCCCGGCGAACCCAGTACCGCGTCGGCACTGGCGATCACCGCCTCGACCTCGTCGGCGCGCCAGTCCAGCCTGGCCGGCAATGGCGACACCGTGCCCAGGATCCACAGGGTGTGGCCCTGGGCGTTGCGCACCTGCCACATGCCGGGCCCGGGCTGCACCCCGGACACCACCACCGGGGCCAGGTCGACCACCTCCGGCGGCGACGATTGCGCCCTGCCCTCGGACAGGCCGGCGCAGGCCAACCCCGCCAGCAGGACGCCTGCTGCGATCGCCCGGGCCATGCTCAGGCTCCGTCCGGCGCCTGCCGGTACGGTTCTTCAAACGGCCGGAAGTCGTGTTCTTCCAGCGCCGCGGCTACCCAGGCCTGTACGCCCGGCAGCGACTGCACCTGCTGCATGTAGGACGCCACGCGCGGCGAGACCGGTACCGCATAGGTGTGCAGGCGCATCACCACCGGCGCGAAGAAGGCATCGGCGATGCTGAAACGATCGAACAGCAGCGGGCCGTCATGGCGCGCCAGCAGTCGTTCCCACAGCGCCTGCAGGCGTTGCAGGTCGGCGACCACGTCCGGCTGGTTGCGCAGCACGCGCGCGCCGATCTCCGGCAGCCGCGCTTCGATGTTCATCGGGAAATGCGAGCGCAGCGCGCCGAACCCGCTGTGCATGGCGGCGGTAGCACTGCGCGCCAGCGCACGTTCGCCGCGGTCCTGCGGCCACAGCGCAGGTTCGGGGAAGCCCTCGGCCAGGTACTCGGCAATGGCCAGCGAATCCCACACCACCCGCTCGCCATCCACCAGCACCGGCACCGTGCCCGAGGGCGACAACGCCTCGGCACTGCGCTTGAACTGCGAGTCCGGGTCGAAGCTGTCGAAGCGCAGCACCACCTCATTGAACGGGATGCCGGCCTGGGTCATCAGCACCCACGGCCGCATCGACCACGAGGAGTAGTTCTTGTTGCCGATATGCAGCTCGAGCATGGCCAGCGGATCCGGGCAGGAGGGTTGCACCATGCTAGCGCAGCGCCGGGCCTGCTTTCCGCTACACTTCACCCCGCCAAGCGCGCCCGGATGGCGAAACTGGTAGACGCATCGGACTTAAAATCCGCCGGGGGCAACCCCATGCCGGTTCGATTCCGGCTCCGGGCACCAGACACTTCATTGCCTGCGCCAGAAAGCGCCGCCTCAGATCGCCCGCGAGTAGCGCACCGGCTGTTCGGGTTGCGCCAGGTAGCGGTCGAAGCACATGGCGAGCAGGCGCAGGAGGGGGCGACCGCGTTCGGTAGCGCGCACCGTGCCGTCGCGATATTCGGCGAGCCCATCGGCCTGCAGCGCGGACAGGGACGCCAAGGCGTCGGCGAAGTAGTGGTCGAAATCGACACCATGGCGCGCGCCCAGCGCGTGGCCGTCCGCTTCGCCCTGGCACATCAGCTGGTTGATCAGTTCGGCGCGCAGTTCGTCGTCCGCGTTGAGGGTCAGGCCGCGCCATACCGGCAGGCGGCCGCTGTCCACGGCGCTTTCCCAGCCCGGCAGGTCGCGCGGGTTCTGGCTGTAGCTGCTGCCGATGCGGCTGATCGCGCTGGCGCCCAGCCCGACCAGGTCGGTCTGGGCGTGCGTGGTGTAGCCCATGAAGTTGCGGTGCAGCTGGCCGGCACGCTGCGCGCGCGCCAGGTTCTCACAGGGCAGCGCGAAGTGGTCCATGCCGATGTACTGATAGCCCGCCAGCGACAACCGCCTTACTGCCAGGCCCAGCAGGGCCAGCTTCTGTTCCGGGCTGGGCAGCGACGCATCCGGTATCTGCCGTTGCGCCTTGAACAGGTTCGGCAGGTGCGCGTAGCCGTAGATCGCCAGGCGGTCGGGGCGTTCGCGCAGCACCGTTTCCAGCGTGCGCGCGAAGCCATCCAGCGTCTGGTGCGGCAGTCCGTAGATCAGATCGACGTTGACCGAGGAAAGACCGTGTTCGCGGCAGGCACGCAGCACGTCCAGCGTCGCCTCCACCCCCTGCTCGCGATTGATTGCCCGCTGTACCCCCGGGTCGAAATCCTGGATGCCCAGGCTGGCCCGGTTGAACCCCAGCGCGCCGAGCTCGGCAATATCGTCGCGGCTGACGAAACGGGGATCCAGTTCGATCGAGAAGTCGCGGTCGGCGGCGCTGCTGAAGGAAAACCGGCGGCGCAGGCCGTCGATCAGTTCGCGCATCTGCGCGCGCGCCAGGAAGTTCGGCGTGCCACCGCCCAGGTGAAGCTGGATCACCTCCCGCGAGGGATCGAACAACGGCGCGATCAGGTCCGCTTCGCTGAGCACGCGCGCCACGTACGCGATGCCCTTGCCATGGTCGCGGGTAATGACCCGGTTGCAGCCGCAGTAGAAACAGGGACTGCTGCAGTAAGGCACGTGCACGTACAGCGACAGCGGCAGCGCCTGCCCGTTGCTGTCGGCGATCGCCGCGCGCAGGCCGTGCTCACCGAAGCCGTCGTGGAAGTGCGGTGCGGTCGGGTACGAGGTGTAGCGCGGCCCGGGCCGGTCATGGCGGCGCAGCAGCTCGGGATCGAAGTGCCAGGCAAGCCCGGCGGCGGCAGGCGAAAGGGTGTCCATGGCGCCAGCGTGCGCGCCCGGGCGCCTTCACGCATTGAGCCAGATCAATCCGGGCGCAGAGTGCGCACGACCGGCAGTTCCGGCCAGCGCTGCATCTGGATGCGCCGCCAGAAGGTGTCGGCAATCCGCACCGCCACGTCGTCGGCCAGGCGCTGCATCGGCGGGCTGCCCGATTCGGCGGTGGTCTGGCTGAACAGCAGCAGCCAGCGATCGAACAGCGCGCGCTCCAGCTCGGGCATGGCCATGTGCTTGGACATCGGGTTGCCACTGAAGCGGCGCGTACCGCGCAGCATGGCCGACCAGAAATCGACCAGCTGGGCCAGGTGCGCGTCCCAGTCGTGCACGCGGGCGTCGAACACCGGGCCCAGCTGCGGGTCCTGGCGCACCCGGGCGTAGAAGTCGTGCACCAGCCGCGTGACCTCCTGTTCGCTGCACAGACCGAGCGAGGCCACGGGGAGGTCGGGAACGGCGGGGGACGACATGGATTCCTCGGCAGCGTACGGCACACGGTAAGGTGGGCATGATGCTACGCCGGTTTGATCAGGATCAATGTGGCGTGCTGTCGCAGGGCCTACCGTGCAGGCCATGACGCCGCTGAACGAAACGACCCGACGCCACCGCCGCACGCTGGTCCAGCACTGGGGCGCGGTGCTCTGGCCAAGCTTCATCGCAGCCGGGCTGGCCAGCGTGGTGTTCTTCGCGTTCGTGGACCCGCTGCGGCTGCGCGAGATCAGCTTTCCCGGCCACGCGGTGAGCCGCGAGCTGGGCTACACCCTGGGCTTCTTCATGTTCTGGGCAGTGACGGCAATGGCCAGTGCGGTTACCGGCTACCTGCTCCGACCACTGCCGCGCGACGACGACGAGCTGCCGCTCGGGTGAACACGTCCTGCGCCCCGGTTGCGCGCCCTGCCCTGCGCTGGCGTTCGCTGCTGTCCGGGCTGTTGCTGGGCGGTTTCTACGCCCTGCCCTGGCTGCGCTGGGAGGGCCGCCAGGCGCTGCTGCTGGACCTGCCGGGGCGTCGCTTCGACCTGTTCGGCTGGACCCTGTGGCCACAGGACCTCGGCATGCTGCTCGGTCTGATCGCGGTGATGGCCTGTTCGCTGGTGCTGCTGACCACCGTGGCCGGCCGGGTCTGGTGCGGCCATGCCTGTCCGCAGACGCTGTGGAGCGGCCTGTTCCGCTGGATCGAGCGCGGCTGCATGCGATGGCTGCCCCGACCCAGCGCCGCAGCGGCGGCCACGCAGCTGGCGTGGGCGCTGGTCGCGCTGTGGACCGGGATCACCTTCGTCGGGCTGTTCACGCCCATCCACGACCTGGTGGCCGGGTTCTGGCCGTCCAGCTGGAGCGGCTGGGAACGGTTCTGGGTCCTGTTCTACGCCACCGCAACCTGGGGCAACGCAGGCTTCCTGCGCGAGCAGGTCTGCATCGACCTGTGCCCGTATGCACGCGTGGTGCCGCTGTTGTGCGATGACGACACTCCGCACGCCTGCTACGACGCGCGCCGTGCCGAACCGCGGGGCCCGCGCGGGCCAGGTGCGGGCAGCGTGGAGCAACGCGGCCGCGGACTGCTCGATCCGACCAGCGCCAGCGACTATGCGTTCCGCGCGGCGCACCCGGCGCTGGCGGGGCCACCACCGCGGTTTGCCGAAGACCGTCTGGGCGATTGCCTGGATTGCGCGGCCTGCGTGCAGGTATGCCCGATGCAGTTGGACGTGCGCAGCGCTCCGCTGCCGGACTGCATCGCCTGCGGCACCTGCGTGGACGCCTGCGATGCGCAGATGCGCGCGTGGCGGTTCCCGCCCGGGCTGGTCCGGATGGCCAGTGCCAATGCGCTTCAGGGCAAGCCCAGACGCTGGGTGCGTCCGCGCGTGCTGGCAGCGTTGGCATGCCTGCTGGTCCTGCTGGGACTGGGTGTTCAACAGCTGTAACGGCTGATTCCCTGGCGCCGGTTCCCCAACCGGATTCAGCGCACCCGCGTGCTCGGCGGCGGCACCATCTGCGCGCGCCGGACGATCCCGAGCTGCTCAATGATCATGGCCAGCTCGTTGGTCACCTGGGTCCGGCTGCGCCCCTGCGGCACCAGGCGCTCCAGCACCTGCTGATACGTCGTCCAGAACTCCGGCCCACATCCATGCTTGCTGTAACTGGCCTCCAGCTCGGTGCGCACACCGTTGGCCAGGTCATTCGCGCCGTATTGCATACGACCTCCCTTGGACCTGCTCTGCGATCGAGACGAGCAATTCCCCCCTGCCAGGCTTGCGCCTGCCGCTCCGGTGCTGGGTGGCAACGGAACTTCACCCACGTTTCACTCCACCCTTTCACGCTCTTCGCGCGAAGTCAACCAGTGGCGCAACCGGCCTCGCTGGTGAACTGAACCGTTCAGCAAGTTGAAACCGACACGCTGACAGCATGCCGGTGCAGCGGTGACAGGATGATGTCAGGCGCTTATCCGCCAGATGCCGTAGGCGGCAATGGCCAGGCCTGCCCCGAGGACCATCCAGGCCACGCCGTTGAAGCGCTTGAACACCTTGGCCAGGCCGAACGAGAGGGCGATGGCCGCCACCCCGAACCCCAGCACCACCGCGCCGCTGACGTTGCTGGGCGAATCCCAGAACGAACCGGGCACCCCGGCAGCCGCAATCCACATGGCCAGATACATCGAACACCTCGATCAGGAACGTTCCTGCACAGTAGGCAGTGCGTTGTACGGGGCGGGTGAAGGACGGCAGCAGAAACGAAAAACCCCGCCGAAGCGGGGTTTCTCAACAACTGGAGGCCTGGGTCGGAATCGAACCGGCGTACACGGATTTGCAATCCGTTGCATGACCACTCTGCCACCAGGCCGGGAATCTGGAGCGGGAAACGAGACTCGAACTCGCGACCTCAACCTTGGCAAGGTTGCGCTCTACCAACTGAGCTATTCCCGCAGAATCAAGCGGATATATTACCAAAACCACTGGAAACACACCAGCTCTTTCACATCGCGACACAATCTGGAGCGGGAAACGAGACTCGAACTCGCGACCTCAACCTTGGCAAGGTTGCGCTCTACCAACTGAGCTATTCCCGCAGATTTGTTGCGTTTTCCGTCGACCTGCGTCGAAGGAGCGCTATTGTGTCGGTAATCCTTCACGTCGTCAACAGGTTTATGCAGCGATATTCAGCGTGATTCGACTGCGACGGCCTGAAATGAAAAAAGCGACCCATGGGTCGCTTTTCTCTGTATCTGGAGCGGGAAACGAGACTCGAACTCGCGACCTCAACCTTGGCAAGGTTGCGCTCTACCAACTGAGCTATTCCCGCTTGGGAGGCGAAATTCTACAGCCAAATGCGGTGCTGTCAACAGCCCTCAGCCCTTCTTTTTCGCACGCGCGGTTTCGCGTGCGGCGCGCTCGTCCTCGCGCAGGCTCGGCCATGCGGCGTGCAGGTACTGCAGCCCGGAGAACAGCGTGAGCACGGCCGCGATGGCCAGGGTCCAGTCACCGATATGGAACACCGGTTCGCCCATCCAGATGTCGGACACCGGCGTGTTCGGCGCGACCGAATACAGCAGGCACAACAGCGCGACCATCTGCGCGGTGGTCTTGATCTTGCCGATCAGCGCTACGCGCACTTTCGCGCGCTGGCCGATCTCGGCCATCCATTCGCGCAGTGCCGACACCGCAATCTCGCGGCCGACGATCACCGCCGCCCAGAACGCCATCCATGGGGTCGGGTGACCCTGCACGATCAGGAACAGCGCCACCGCCACCATCAATTTGTCTGCGACCGGATCGAGGAAGGCACCGAACGCCGAGGCCAGGTCGTAGCGGCGGGCGATCCAGCCATCCAGCCAGTCGGTCAGCGCCGCCAGCCCGAAGATCGCCGCCGAGGCGAAGTTGGTCCAGGTGTAGGGGAGATAGAACACCAGCACCAGCACCGGGATCATCACGATCCGCAGCAGCGTCAGCCAGGTGGGGAGGGTCAACTTCATTGCGTCTCTCTACTCGCCGGCCGCAGGGGGCGTGGGCAGTCCATGAAGGTTAGCGTAGATGCGTGCGGCAAGGGCGTCATTGATGCCTTCGACCTTCGCGATTTCCGCTTCGCCGGCCGCTTTCAGGCCGACCAGGCCACCAAAATGCTTGAGCAGGCTGGCGCGACGGCGCGGCCCGATCCCGGGAATGTCTTCCAGCTTGCTGGTCATGCGCGCCTTCTGGCGGCGACCGCGATGGCCGGTGATCGCGAAACGGTGCGCTTCGTCGCGCACCTGCTGGATGAACTGCAGCGCCGGCGACGCCGCGCCCGGGCGCAGCTCGCGGCCGTCGGGCAGCACCAGCGCTTCATGCCCGGCGCGTCGCTCCACGCCCTTGGCCACGCCCACCAGCATCACCCCTTCCACGCCGAGGTCGGCCAGGGCCGCCTGGGCCTGGGCGAGCTGGCCGGCGCCGCCGTCGATCAACAGCAGGTCGGGCAGCACGCCCTCTTCTTCCACCGCGCGGCGGAAGCGCCGATCGATCGCTTGGCGCATGGCGGCGTAGTCGTCGCCCGGCTCGATGCCGCTGATGTTGTAGCGGCGGTACTGACTGCGCACCGGGCCGCTGGCGTCGAACACCACGCACGAGGCCACCGTGGCCTCGCCCATGGTGTGGCTGATGTCGAAACACTCCACGCGCTTGACCTGTTCGGCCAGGCCGAGCATCTGCCGCAGGTCTTCGCTCCGCGCGTGCTGCGCGCTGCGGCTGGTGAGCTCGCTGACCAGGGTGATCTGCGCGTTGCGGCTGGCCAGCTCCACATAGCCGGCGCGCTCGCCGCGCACGTTCCACTTCAGCTGCACCTTGTAGTCGGCCGAGGTACTCAGGGCGGACTCGATCAGGCTGGCATCGGGGATCTCGCGGTCGAGCAGGATCTCGCGCGGCGGGGTCTGTTCGGCGTAGTATTGGGACACGAAGGCGCCCAGCACTTCCTCGGCGCTTTCTTCGCCATTGGTGCGCGGGTAGAACGGCCGCGTGCCCATGTTGCGACCGTCGCGGAACGCCAGCAGCATCACGCAGGCATTGGCGCCCTGGGTGGCGCAGGCGAGCACGTCCAGGTCGGCGGCCCGGCCGTCGACGTACTGGCGGGTCTGCATGCTGCGCAGCGAGGTGACCAGGTCGCGCAGGCGTGCGGCCTGTTCGAATTCCAGCGCTTCGCTGGCGGCCTGCATCTGGGTGCCCAGTTCACGCGTGAGCTGGTCGCTCTTGCCTTCCAGGAACAGCGACGCGCGGCGCACCGACTCGGCGTAGTCGGCTTCCGCGACGAGCGCCACGCAGGGCGCGCTGCAGCGACCGATCTGGTACTGCAGGCACGGCCGCGAACGGTTGCGGAACACGCTGTCTTCGCAGTTGCGCAGCTTGAACAGCTTGTGCATCAGGTTGAGCGTTTCGCGCACCGCGGTTACGCCCGGGTACGGGCCGAAGTAGCGCCCGGGTACCGCGCGCGGGCCGCGATGCAGCGCGATGCGCGGCCACTCCTCGCGGGTCAGCAACACGTGCGGGTAGGTCTTGTCGTCACGCAGCGAGACGTTGTAACGCGGCGACAGCGACTTGATCAGCTGGTTTTCCAGCAGCAGCGCTTCGGCTTCGGAGCGGGTGACGGTGACGTCCATGCGCGCGACCTGCGACAGCATGGACATGATCCGCGTGGTCTTGGGCGCGCCGTTGAAATAGCTGCCTACCCGGTTGCGCAGGGCGCGCGCCTTGCCGACGTACAACAGGGTGTCGTCGGCGGCGTACATGCGGTACACGCCGGGCGCGGTGCTCAGGTGGGCCGCGAATGCCTTGCCGTCGAAGGCCGGTGCGGTAGGCAGGGTCATTCGCTGATCGGCACGTCGCTCAGTACGCCGCTGACCGGGTCGAACCGCAGCACGGCGTGGGCGTCGGTTTCGGCAATCCAGACCGCCCCGCCGCCGAGTGCCAGTCCGGACGGGCCGTGCAGGCGGCGCGGCAGCTCCACCGTACTCAATTCCCCGCCGCCCAGGCGCAGGGTGCGCAGGCGGCCGTTGCCGGCGTCGGCTATCCACAGCACCGGGGCGTCCGGGCTCATCGCGATCGCCTGCGGGTACTGCAGCAACGCGGTGGTGCGCGGGCCGTCCTGTTCGCCGAACGACCACGGTCCCTGCCCGACCAGGGTCTGGACGAGGTCGCCACGCAGCTGCATCGAGCGGATCGACGAACCCAGTGCATCGCACACGTACAGGACCTGCTGCACGGCGGCCAGCGCGGTCGGCTGCGCGAAGGCGGCCATGTGGCCGCTGCCGTCGCGCTCGTCCATCGCGCCGGAGCCGGCCCGCCAGGACAGCGTGCGCTGGCCCAGGTGGTAGCTCCAGATGCGGTTGTCGCCGGCCATCGCGATGTGGACCTGGTTGTCGGCCACGGCGATGCCCTGCGGATGGTTCAACGGCGCCTGGCGGGGGTCGGCTACCGCGCCTTCGCGCGGCTCGCCCGGACGGCCGTTGCCGCACAGGGTGTCGACCTGGCCGGTCAGCAGATGGACGCGGCGCAGCGCGTGGTTGCCGGTGTCGGCCACGTACAGCCACTCGCGCTCCAGCGCCAGCCCCTGCGGCCGGTTGAAGGCGGCCTCGCCGGGGCCGCCGTCCATCATGTCGGCAGTGCCCAGGCCGAACTGGCGCAGCACGCGGCCGGCATGGCTGCATTCGAGGATGCGGTGGTGGCCGCTGTCGGCGATGTACAGCCGCTCGGTGCTCACTGCCAACGCGGACGGGAACAGCAGCGGCAGGCGCGGCTCCGGGCTCAGCTCGCGCAGGCGAGCCGCGTCGCCGTCGAGCGGGCTGGCGATGCCCTGGCACAGGGCGTTGAGCGCGCGGTCCAGGTCGTCGCCAAAACCAACCAGGCGGTCCACTTCCCTGCCCTGCGCGTCCAGCAGCACCAGGGTCGGCCAGGCGGACACGTTGAAACGGCGCCAGCCATCCCAGTCCGCATCAAGCAAGGCCGGCGACCCCACGCCATGGCGGCGCAGCAGCTTCAGCGCCTGCTCGGGCGTGCGTTCGAAGTCGAAGCGCGGCACCTGCAGGATCAACGGCTGCAGCTTGCCCGGGTTGCGCGACTGCCACTGGCCCAGCTCGGCCAGGCGCTGTGCGCACCAGACCGACCCGGCATTGACGAAGGCGAGTACGACCGGGCGACCACGCAGTTCGGTCAGGGTGGTCGGCGCGGCGTTGAGCCACGTGGCGAATTCGGGAAGGTCCTGGACGAGCTGTACGTTCATGCGGTGATTATGCAGGACTGCGCGTCATGCAACCGTCGTGCCACCGTCAATTTGACGACGGGCCAGCCAGGCCTCGGCACGCTCCAGGTCGGCCGGGGTGTCGATGCCCGGCGGGAACGCCGCCGGGGACAGCGCCACGCTCAGGCGGTGCCCGGCCTCCAGCACCCGCAGCTGCTCCAGCGACTCCAGCTGTTCGAGCCGGCCCGGCGGCAGCGCGGCGAAGCGCTGCAGGAACCAGGCGCGGTAGGCATAGATGCCGATGTGGCGCAGCCAGTGCGGCCCGGACAGGCTGTCGCGCGAGCGCGCGAAGCCGTCGCGGTCCCACGGGATCGGCGCGCGGCTGAAGTACAGCGCGTCCAGGTTCTGCTGGCGCACCACCTTGACCACGTTCGGGTCGAACAGGGTTTCGGCGTCTTCGACCGGGGTCGCCAGGGTGGCCATGTCGGCCCCGCTGTAGACCAGCGCTTCGGCCACGGCGCGGATGCCGTCAGCCGGCGCGAACGGTTCGTCGCCCTGCAGGTTCACCACCAGGGTGTCGTCCGGCCAACCCGCCTGCCGCGCGCACTCGGCCAGGCGATCGGTGCCCGAGGCGTGGTTGGGGTCGGTCATCGCCACCTTCACCGTGGGCAGGCCCTGCAGCGCGTCGGCGATGCGGGTGTCATCGGTGGCCACCCAGACCTCGCGTGCCCCGGCCTGCAGGGCGCGCTCGGCCACGTGCAGCACCAGCGGGGTGCCGCCGACGAGCCGCAGCGGCTTGCCGGGCAGGCGCGAGGCGGCGTAGCGCGCCGGAATGGCGACAACGAAATCGACGGGCTGGCTCATGCGGGCACCTCCGGTAAAAACGCAACGAAACGGCAGCGCTCAGCGCTTGCCGAGTTTATCCACGCGGTCGAGCAGTGCGACCCAGAACGCGGCCGGCAGGTCGGCCGACAACGGCACGGCGAAATGCCATTCGTTGGCGAACACCTTGCACTTCACCGCGTCCTTTTCGGTCATCAGCACCGGCAGCTCGCTGCCGAAACGCAGGTCGGCCGGCTGGTAGGCATGGTGGTCGGCGAAGGCATGCGGAACCACGCCGATGCCCTGCGCGCGCAGCATGTCGAAGAAGCGCTGCGGGTGCGCGATGCCGGCCACCGCGTGTACGCGCTGGCCACGGAAGTGCGACAGCGCGCGGGCGCGGCCGCCGCTGAGCGGCTGGGCGCGGTCGATATGCAGCTGCATCGCCCATTCGCCGAACCCGCACGACGCGAGCGCGGCCGGGTCGGCGCTGGCCTGGCCCAGGTTGACCACGCGGAAGTCGCAGTCGCGCGCGCGGCTGGCCGGTTCGCGCAATGGACCGGCCGGGATCAGCCGCCCGTTGCCATAGCGGCGCTGCGCGTCGACCACTTCGATCTCGACGTCGCGCGCCAGCCGGTAGTGCTGCAGGCCGTCGTCGCAGACGATGATGTCGCAGCCGGCTTCGATCAGCGCCTTGCCGGCCGCCACGCGGTCGGCGTCGACCCGCACCGGCACGCCGGTCTTCCAGGCGATCAGTACCGGCTCGTCGCCGCCCAGCGCGGTTTCGGTATCCGCATCCACCCAGCGCGCGCTCTTGGCGTCTTCGCGGCCGTAGCCGCGGCTGGCCACGCCGGGTTTCCAGCCGGCTTCGCGCAGGCGGTCGACCAGCGCGATGGTCAGCGGCGTCTTGCCGGTGCCGCCGGCGGTCACGTTGCCGACCACGATCACCGGCACCGGCAATGCGTGGCGCTTGAACCAGCCGCGCCGGTACAGCGCCCTGCGCAGCGCCACCACGCCACCATACACCGGCGCCAGCACGCGCGCGGCGAACGGAACCGCACTGCCGTCATACCAGTACGACGGCGTCTGGGACCCCTTCGACGCCATCAGGGCTGCCTTTCGCGGAACTGCATCTTGTGCAGGTGCTCGTACAGCCCGCCCAGCGCCAGCAGCTCGCTGTGGGTGCCGCGCTCGACGATGCGGCCGTGGTCCATCACCAGCACCTGGTCGGCGTGTTCGATGGTGGACAGGCGGTGCGCGATCACCAGCGTGGTGCGTTCGGGCATCAGGCGCTGCAGTGCGTCCTGCACCAGCCGCTCGGATTCGTTGTCCAGCGCGGCAGTGGCTTCGTCCAGGATCAGCACCGGCGCGTCGCGCAGGATCGCGCGGGCGATCGCCAGGCGCTGGCGCTGGCCACCGGAAAGCAGCGCACCGTTCTCACCGACCGGGGTCTGCAGCTGCTGCGGCATGCGTTCGATGAACTCCCACGCGTTGGCCGCTTCGGCCGCCTTGCGGATCTGTTCGTCGGTGGCATCCATGCCATAGGCGATGTTGGCGCCCACGGTGTCGTCGAACAGCATGACCTTCTGCCCGACCATCGCGACCTGGCGGCGCAGGTCGGCCAGCGGGTAGTCGTCCAGTGGCACGCCGTCGAGACGGATGCAGCCGCCGCTGGGTTCGTAGAAGCGCGGCACCAGGCGGATCAGGCTGGTCTTGCCGCTGCCGGAGCGGCCGACGATGGCGGTGACGGTGCCCGGCTTGGCCACGAAGGTGATGTCGTCGAGCGCGATGCCGGTATCTTCGCGATAGCGCAGCATCACGTGCTCGAACGACAGTTCGCCGCGCACGCGCTGGGCGCGCGTGCTGCCCTGGTCGCGCTCGACCGGCAGGTCGAGGATGCCGAACAGGCGTTCGGCGGCGGCCACGCCGCGCGAGATCGAAGTCTGCACGCTGGTCAGGCGACGCAGCGAGGGAATGATGGCCATCATCGAGGTCATCAGGCCCATGAACTGGCCGGCGTTCAAGCGCCCGGCGAGTGCCTCGCGGGTGGACACCCACACGATCACCGCCAGCGCCAGCGCGGCCAGGAACTGCACGGTGCTGGAGGCCAGCGCGCGCGTGGTTTCCACCTTCATGTTGAGGCCGAGCATGCGGTTGGCCAGGCGCGAATAGCGCGCAATCTCGTGCGCCTGGGTGCCGTGCACCTTCACCTCCTGCTGCGCGGCCAGCGACTGCTCGGCGGTCTGCGCCATGCTGCCCATGCCGTCCTGGATGCCGCGGCTGATGCGCCGGTAGCGCTTGCCCACGAACGACACGATCACGCCGATCAGCGGCACCACCACCAGCATCGCCACGGTGACCTTGACGCTCATCTGCAGCATCACCACCAGCATGGCGATGATGGTCAGGGTGTCGGCGACCAGCGTCTTGAGCGCGTCCGCACTGGCCTGGGTGACCTGCTCGGTGTCGTAGTTCAGGCGGCTGACCATGACCGGCGTGGCTTCGCTGTCGAAGTGCGACGACGGCAGGTGCAGGTACTTGGACAGCACCTGCTCGCGCAGGTCGCGGACCACGCTGCGGCCGGTGCGGGCCAGTGCGTAATCGCTGACCAGGGTGGCCAGGCTGCGCATCATGAACAGGCCGAGGATGGTCAGCGGCAGGATCACCGCCATGCGCGGCTCGGGATTGACGAAGCCGCGGTTGACGAGCGGCTCCATCAGCTTGGTGAAGTGGTAGCCGGCCAGCGCTTCGACCACCATCGCGATGACGGCGGCAACCATGAACACCCAGTAGGCGCGGGTGTAGCCGAGCAGGCGTTTGTAGATCGGCCAGATCGGCGCGTGTTGTTTACTCATGGACGCACCTCCGGCGCGGTAGCGATGGCGATGCGGCGGAAACCGAGCTGGCCCAGGGCGTCCTGGGCGGTGACCACGGCCTGGTACGGGGTGCGCGCGTCGGCGCGCAGCAGCACGGTCTGCTCACGGTCGCTGCCGGCGACGGCGGCAATGGTCTGCTTGACCGACTCGACGTCCGTGCGCAGCACTTCCTGGTCGTTGATGAAGTAACGGCCTTCGGCGTTGACCAGCACGCTCAGCGAACGCGGCGGCTCGGTGGTGTCCTGCTGGCTGGCGGTCGGCAGCTGCAGCTGCAGGGTCGAGCGCGCGTCGAAGGTGGTGGTGACCACGAAGAAGATGATCAGTACGAGGATGACGTCGATCAGGGGCACCAGATCGATATGCACCTCGTCCTGGACCCGGTCGTTGCGGATGCGCATCCGTCAGCCCTTGGCCGTGACAGGCGCAGCGGCCGCAGAGGCGGCGCCGGCGCGGGGCGGCGTGTTCAGAACGCTGGGGCGGCCGTCCAACGCATCGAGCAGTGCCGACGCTTCCATTTCCATCTCGATCACGTAACCGCCGATGCGGCCCTTGAAGTAGCGATGGAACATCAGCGCCGGAATGGCCACGATCATGCCGGTGGCGGTGCACACCAGCGCCTTGCCGATACCGCCGGCCAGCTGGTTCACGTCGCCCACGCCGTGGTCGAGGATGCCCATGAACATCTGGATCATGCCGACCACCGTACCGAGCAGGCCCAGCAGCGGGCCGGCGGAGGCGATCGTGCCCAGCGCGTTCAGGAAACGCTCCATGCGGTGCACCAGGTGCCGGCCGGCATCCTCGATGCGCTCGCGGATCTGGTCGCGCGGGCGATTGCGCGCTTCCAGCGCCACGGCCAGCAACGCGCCCAGCGGCGAGTTGGCCCGCAGCGACTGGATATGGGTGGGGTCGAGCTTGCCGCGCGCCGCCCAGTTGCGCACTTCCTGCCCCAGCCCCGGGGGCAGGACCTCATTGCGCCGCAAGGTCCAGAAACGCTCCAGGACGATTGCCAAAGCCAGTACGCCCAACAGCAGCAGCGGCAGCATCGGCCAGCCACCGGCCTTGACCAGTTCCCACACGTTTCAACCCTCCGGCCCATCGACCGTGTTCATGACCGCCGATAGGATAGCAGCCGACCGCGCCCGCTCCGCGGCATCCCACCAACGGCGTTCGAAAAGACGCTGTTCGCGGACCTGGAGCCCGTCCCGGCCCAGCCAGATCCGCAGCGCGCCGCTGTCTGCGGTGCCCAGCACCTCGGCGCTGGCCGCGCGCCAGCGCTGCACCACCTCCCGGCGCGGGTGGCCGAAGCGGTTGCCGTGCCCGGCCGAGACGATGGCCAGGCGTGGCGCCACCGCCTGTATCCAGTCAGGGCTGGAGGACCCCGCGCTGCCATGGTGGGCCACCAGCGCGACCTCGGCGCGCAGCGCGCCGGGGGCAGCCGCCAGCAGGCGCGCTTCCTCGGCGTGGCCGATGTCGCCGGTCAGCAGCACGGCGCCATGCAGGGTCTGGATGCGTAGCACGCAGCTGCTGGCATTGCCGGCGTAGGCCATTCCCGCGGGCGGATGCAGGATGGCGAAGTCGACCTGGTCCCAGCGCCAGGTGTCGCCGCTCTCGCAGGGCGTGATCTCCGCGCGCACCGAATCGGCTGGAGCATGCAGGGGTGGATTGCCAAAATGTCGGCGTACTGCCGGCATGCCGCCCGCATGGTCGCGGTCGCCGTGGCTGAGCAGCACGCGGTCCAGGCCGGCTTCGCCCACTGCATGCAGGGTAGGCACGACGACCCGCTCGCCGGCGTCGAAGCCGCCCTCTGCCGCCGGCCCGGCGTCGTACAGCAGGCGGTGGCGATGGGTGCGCACCCACACCGCCAGGCCCTGCCCCACGTCCATGACCAGCAGTTCGACCTCGCCGGGCGCAGGGCGGTCGCGGGCCGGCCACAGCAGCGGCAGGCACAGCAGCAGGGCCGGAAAGCGTGCCCCGGCGGCGCGCGGCAGCAGCAGCCAGAACACGCCAAGCAGCGCGGCCGGCACCGCGCCGGCGCCTGCCAACGGCGCCCACCACAGCGCCCAAGGCTGCCGCGCGACGGTGCCGAACAGCCACCAGCTCGCCTCGAAACAGGCGGCGGCCGCGCGCCACGGCCAGCGCCCGGCGCCCTCGTACACGGCTTCCAGTCCCGTGCCCATCAACGACAGCGGCACCACCACCAGGCTCCACCAGGGAATCGCCAGCAGGTTCACCAGCGGCCCGGCGCGGGAGGCCTGGCCGAACAGCGCCACGGTCAGCGGCAGCAGCGCCAGCGTGGCCACGCCTTGGGCGGCCAGGAAGGTACGCAGCCAGTGCAGGTCGCGGCCCGGCAGGCACCAGACCAGCCACAGCACGCCCGCGAAGCTGAGCCAGAACCCGGGCGCCAGCAGCGACAGCGGGTCGACCAGCAGCACCGCCAGTGCCGCCAGGGCCAGCGACTGGCCAACCGTGCCGGGTCGCCGCGTGCACCGGGCCAGCGCCACCACTGCGATCATCAGCACCGTGCGCACGGTCGGCAGGGCGAAGCCGGCCGCTGCGGCGTACAGCACGGCTCCGGCCACGGCCGCCAGGGCGGCGGCCAGTGGCCGTGGCCAGTACCGGCCCAACTCCGGCAGCACCCGCCACACGAGCGACGCGAGTGCGGCTGCAAACCCCGCGACCAGCCCGACGTGGAACCCGGAAATGGCGATCAGGTGGGTCAGGCCCAGCGCGCGCAGGTCATCCCAGTCACGCTGCCCCAGCGCACGGGTGTCGCCCAGTGCCAGCGCCTGTACGAAGCGTGCGGCGGGGCCCGGCACCTGCGCGGCGATGGCCGCGGCCATGCGCTCGCGCCAGGCCGGCAGTCCCGTCGACGGGCCCAGTGCCCTGCCCGCGCGCACATGCCCGGTGCCGGCCAGCCGCTGCAGCAGCGCGTGCCGCTCGGCATCGAAACCGCCGGGGTTGCGCAGTCCACGCGGCGGGCGCAGCCGCGCCTGGAACTGCCAGCGGGCACCGGCCTGCACGGCCAGGCGCGGTGCAGGCGCGCGGGTAGGCGTGGCGTCGTACCAGGCCAGCGCCAACTCGCGACCGCGCAGCAGGGTCGGCTGGGCTGGATCGTCATCCACGCGAATACGGAACCGGGTGCTGCGCGGCCCGTGTTGCGGCAGGTCCACCACCCTGCCCTGCACGGTGTACTCGCGGGAGGTCGCATGGGCCGGTAGCTGTAGGTCCAGTCCGGCTTGCGCCTGCACCGTGGTCCAGCCGATGCCCACCAGCAACGCGCCGCACCAGCGTCCACGCCCCCAGCTGCACCAGAGCAGGACGCCGGCGCACAGCGCGCACCACGCCGTGCCCACTGGCATCAGCAACGGCGCGAACACCACCCCGCAGGCGCCGCACAGCAGCGCAGCTGCGGCGGCTTTGCCGAATATCGGCAACGGCGCTGCAAAGATTCGTGGGGACTGCTGCGACACGCACGACATGCAGCTCACCCGCTGCGATGGAACGCACAGCGTGGATGGGCGGCGTCGCGCGTGCCATCGGCCGGGTGCGAAACAGGGTGTCGGGAAGTTCCGCTGGCGCAGGGCGCAGAAAGCAAAAAAGCCGACCTGATGGCCGGCTTTTCTGTTGTTCCACCGCAGTCGCTGGGACTGGAGTGGTGGGCGGTACAGGGTTCGAACCTGTGACCCCTACCATGTCAAGGTAGTGCTCTACCGCTGAGCTAACCGCCCGTTTTTCTCGCTGCCCCGCTGCGTTTGCGTCGGTGCAGGCCGCGTATATTACGGACGTCCTGCGTGAAGAGCAACACTTTTGTGAAGGTTTTTAACAACCGGTTGTTCAGCCAAGGCTGAGCTCCTTCAGCTGGCGGATCTGGTCGCGCACGCGTGCGGCATCTTCGAACTCCAGGTCGCGTGCGTGCTGGTACATCTGCTGCTCCAGCGCCTGCAGCCGCTTGGCGATCTGGGCCGGCTCCAGCGTGCGGTAATCCACCGCGTCTTCGGCCACCTTGCCACCGCGTCCCTTGCCCTTGCCGCGCGCTTCCTTTTCCGCCGCTTCCGAGCGCGCGCCTTCCAGCACGTCCACGATCGGGCGCAGCACCGACTTGGGCACGATGCCGTGCGCTTCGTTGTACTCCACCTGCTTGGCACGACGCCGGTCGGTTTCCTCGATCGCCGCCTGCATCGAACGGGTGATCTTGTCCGCGTACAGGATCGCCTTGCCACGCAGGTTGCGCGCGGCGCGGCCGATGGTCTGGATCAGCGAGCCGGTCGAACGCAGGAAGCCTTCCTTGTCGGCATCCAGGATCGCCACCAGCGACACTTCCGGCATGTCCAGGCCTTCGCGCAGCAGGTTGATGCCGACCAGCACGTCGAACTTGCCCAGGCGCAGGTCGCGGATGATCTCCACGCGTTCCACGGTGTCGATGTCCGAGTGCAGGTAGCGCACGCGGATGCCGTGTTCGGTGAGGTACTCGGTGAGGTTTTCGGCCATGCGCTTGGTCAGCGTGGTGACCAATACGCGGTCGCCGAGTTTGATGCGCTCGGTGACCTCGCTCATCAGGTCGTCGATCTGGGTGCCGACCGGGCGGATTTCCACCACCGGATCGATCAGGCCGGTCGGGCGCACCACCAGCTCGGTGATCTCGTCGCCGGCCTCCCGCAGTTCGTACGGCCCAGGCGTCGCGGACACGTAGATGCTGCGCGGGCAGCGCGCTTCCCACTCTTCGAAACGCAGCGGTCGGTTGTCCAGCGCAGACGGCAGCCGGAACCCGAATTCGACAAGCGTTTCCTTGCGTGAACGGTCGCCCTTGTACATCGCGCCGATCTGCGGAATGGTCACGTGCGACTCGTCGATCACCAGCAGCGCGTCCGGCGGCAGGTAGTCGAACAGGGTCGGCGGCGGCTCGCCCGCAGCCTTGCCGGTGAGGTGTCGCGAGTAGTTTTCGATGCCATTGCAGAAGCCGACCTCGGCCATCATCTCCAGGTCGAACTGGGTGCGCTGCGCCAGGCGCTGCGCTTCCACCAGCTTGTTCTGTTCGTACAGCTGCTCCAGCCGGACCTTCAGTTCGGCCTTGATCGTATCGACCGCCGACAGCACCCGCTCGCGGGTGGTCGCGTAGTGGGTCTTGGGGTACACGGTGTAGCGCTGCAGGCGGCGCAGGCTTTCGCCGGTGAGCGGGTCGAACATGCTGATCTGCTCGACCTCGCCGTCGAACAGCTCGATGCGCACCGCTTCGCTGTCCGACTCGGCCGGGAAGATGTCGATCACCTCGCCACGCACGCGGAAGGTACCGCGATGCAGCTCGTACTCGTTGCGGGTGTACTGCAGCTGGGTGAGGTGGTTGATCAGGTCGCGCTGGTCGATGCGCTCGCCGGTGGACAGGATCAGGCGCAGCGACAGGTAATCTTCGGGCGCGCCCAGGCCGTAGATCGCCGAGACGGTGGCCACCACGATCGCATCCGGGCGCGACAACAGGGTCTTGGTCGCCGCCAGGCGCATCTGCTCGATATGTTCGTTGATCGAACTGTCCTTCTCGATGAAGGTATCCGACGAGGGCACGTAGGCTTCGGGCTGGTAGTAGTCGTAGTAGCTGACGAAGTATTCGACCGCGTTGTGCGGAAAGAACGCCTTGAACTCGCCGTACAGCTGCGCGGCCAGGGTCTTGTTCGGTGCCATCACCAGGGTCGGCTTCTGCACCTGCTGGATCACGTTGGCGATGGTGTAGGTCTTGCCCGAGCCGGTCACGCCGAGCAGGGTCTGCTTGGCGATGCCGGCCTCGAAGTTGGCCGTCAGCTTCTCGATCGCCGCCGGCTGGTCGCCCGCCGGGGAGTACGGAGATACAAGTTCGAAGCGATCGCTCATGGTGCCGCCATAGACCGGGCCTTCCATTATACCGGGGGGTTGGGTGACGGCTGGCTGAGGGGGTGGCCTACGCGGCAAGGCGTGAAGCGCCGATGGGCCTGGGCGCCGGCAGGACTCAGGGTAAAGGGCCCCGTCCTCCTGGATCGCCACATGCAGCCACGGCGCCGCCCTTCCCGCCATCTGCGCGGCATGACCCTGCTGGAGCTGAGCCTGGCGCTCGCCATTGTCGCCCTGCTGTGCCTGCTGGCCCTGCCCTCGCTCGGTGCCACGGTCTCCCGCATGCGCGCCGACAGCCTGCGCATGCAACTGGTGTCGGTGTTCAACAGCGCACGCAGCACCGCGATCACGCGCCATGAGCCGGTGGCGGTGTGTCCCAGCGCAGATGGCCGCACCTGCGGCAGCGACTGGAGCCGCGGCTGGCTGATTCATCGGGACCACGGTGACAGCGGCGTCCCGCCGGCCCAGGACGACATTTTCCAGTTCCGCCCCGGCTACCTGGACGCGGCGCTGCGGGCCACGTCCAGCCAGGGACGACAGCGCCTGCGCTTCCAGCGCGACGGCCGCAGCAGCGGCAGCCCGTTGACCGTGGACATCTGCGCGGCTGGCGCGCTGCGCGGCCAGGTGATCGTCAACAACGTGGGGCGGACCCGGGCACCACGGATACGCGACACCCCCGAATGCCCGCCCTGAAACGACAAAAGCCGCGATTGCTCGCGGCTTCTGCAGATACTGGCGCCCGAAGTTGGACTCGAACCAACGACCCCCTGATTAACAGTCAAGTGCTCTAACCGGCTGAGCTATTCGGGCGGGGACGCGAATTCTAGACGTTCATCGAGGCTGTTGCAAGGTCCACATGCGCCTACCAGCATTCCTGCGCGCTGGTGTTGGCGGGGGTCTTCACTCCCGCCTGGTTCACCGACATCGTGGCGCATGGATCCTTCGCCTGGTCACCCTGTGGAACGGCAGTGATCGTGAAGGTATTGGCGGTGGGCGCGTTGAAGGTCACCTGGTAGATCGCCTTGCTGCCATCGCGCGGCGAGGCGATCGTGGTGGCGCCGCTCTCGGCGAAGGTGAAGCTGGAGTAGCTGTTGTTGAGCGTGTGATGGCGCTCGGCACGCTGCGCGTACTCGACCAGTTCGGCCTTGGCCGCGGCGCGCTTGGACTTGCGCACCTGGCTGGTATAGGACGGGTACGCAATGGACGCCAGGATCGCGACCACGGCGACGGTGACCATCAGTTCGATCAGGGTGAAGCCGCCGACCTTGTACGGGCGGCGTCCTGGCGGGAAGGAAGTCTTGCTCACTGGATCTGCCTCCACGATTGGCGACCGCACGGATAGGGGACGTAGACAATGTCAGGACCGTTGGGGTAGCCCATGTAGCAGCCGGGGCCGCCCGGAGGTGAGGGAGCCGGTCCAGCGCCGCCACCACCACCACCACCACCACCGCCACCGCCACCACTCAGCGACGCCACCGGCACGCGCGGAAGCGCGAACGGGGTGTTGTTGAGCACGGGCGCGCTGCCGGTACTCCGGTTCTTGAGTCCGGCGGTCCCCACTGCGAAGCCCGTACCGCCCGGCGAGTTCAAGGTGGCACGGCCCAGCGCGCCCTCACCGGTCAACGGGGTCAGCGCAAAGAACCAGTTGATGCCCGTCGCGGCACAGCCACCCGACGTTGACGGTTGCGGCGCGTAGGTGGAGAGGCTGACGATACCGTTGGCCAGCGTCGGGTTGCTGACAACGCGTTCGCTGAGCCCGTCCTTGAGCGTACTGACCGGCAGGTCGATGTACCACCCGCGCGCGTTTGCGGGGGCGCCCGCAATGGCGGTGAGCGTCCGCGAGTCGCCGGAGGTATTGACGGTCCGCCCCATCAGATTGGCGCGGGTCACGGTGCTGCTGGTCGGGCCAGCGTCGGTATCGTTCACGCCGTAGATAGTCTGCTTCGAGTTGTCGCGCACGTCTTCATTGAACGAGAAGCTGCCGGTACCGAAGTAGAGCATCAGGCCGCCATTGGGGCCGGTGCCGGTGGTGATGCCGCCGGTGATCGGCTGGCGCACGGTCAGGCCCTTGTCGGTGGACGGCAGGCTGGTGAACAGCGGCCGGTCGGGCTTCGCCATGTCGCGCAGGTCGAACTTCCACACCGCGCCCTTCTGGTCGGTGCCGTACACGGTGTCGGAAATGCCGTCGCGTGAGCGCACCTTCTGGTCAGTGCCGCCCCAACGGTCGATCACCACGATGCTGCCCAGGCCGTTGGTGCCGGACGGGACGCCCGTGCCGGTCTCGACCGCGTCGATCATGGTTGCGCTGCCGTCGGCGACATCCACCACGAACAGCACCGCCTTGCCATTGGCGCTGTTGAAGCCGTTGCCGAAGATGGCCTTCCACTTGATATCGGTCCCTACCTTGACCGGCACGATCACGGGCTTGGACAACACGAAACCGATGTTGTTCCGCACATCGACCGGCAGGTTGGTATCGAGGTCGCTGATCTCCCACTTCTTCGACGTCGCTGCGAACGTGGTGCCCGGGGTCACGTCCAGGCCGAACACGCCGCGACCACCGGCACCGGAGGCGCCAACCAGGGTGGTCCGCCAGGCATTGCCATAGTAGGTGTCACCGACGGCAATCTGGCCGTCCACGAAGTAGCGGTGCTGGAACTTCTGCGAGGTCTTCTTTTCCGGCTCCGCGCGGAACAGCAGATTGGCCATGTTGCCGAGCGCGGTGTTGGGAATATAGGCAAACGCTTCGGTACCGCCACCGGCAACCGTGTCGCCCTTGGCATCCATGCCGCCGTTGAACGCGTGCAGCATGCCGTCGTTGGCGCCCACGTAGATCATGTAGTTGGCGGTGTCTGCCTTCTTCTTCAGGTACTCCGCGTAAGCCTTGCTCATCGTCGTGTCCGCCAGGCGGCGATACCCGTAGTCGTCCTTGGGCGAGCTGATGAACGGCGTGGACGTGACGATGTCGCCGATCCGGGTGGTGCGGTCGCGCAGGATGCCGCCATTGCGCACTTCGCGGGTTGTGTCGCCCCGCAGGTAGCTCACGGCCATGGCGATGTCGATCTTGCGATCGATCAACTCCTGGGTGGTGTTGCAGATCGACATGTCGGGATACTGCGTGGGCTTGTTGCAGATGTCGCCCAGGCTCACGTTGCCGGAAGTGAACTCCTGGGTCGCGCCATTCTTGGTGAAGAAGATCTTGCGGGACGCCGCGCTCTGCAGCTTCTCACTGGCTTCCCAGAACGGCGTCTGCACGATCGAACGCGTGGTCGGATCCACCGACAGCTTGGTGGCCGTCAACTTGCCGAACCAGTCGGTGCCCTCGTTGGTGTACTCGTAGTACGGCGCGACCGTCAGCGAACCCGCGCCGATGCGCGCACCGCTGAAGCCGGTACCGCCCGACGGCGAGGAGCCGGCCGTCACCGCCGACAGCACGCGGCGCATGGCGTCGGTGATTTCCGCCGGCGTGCGGGCATTGATGTACTCGCCGCGGGTATTGACCGCAGCGTGCCAGATGTCATCGACCGTACTGCGCGCGTCATTCTCCCACTGCGGCCAGTTGTTGTAGATCGCGGGGGTGGTGTAGGCGTTCTGCGGGTTGTCCGGATTGAACAGATTGCCACGCGCACCCAGGGTAACGCCGTAGAAGTTCAGGTGGAGATTGGTCTGGCAATCCAGCTGCTTGTCGGGATTTCCGCTCTTGCACGCCGCCGGCACCGGCACCTGGCCCGCGGTCAGGTCGGGACGCAGCGGCGGCAGGCCGTTGATGTTGTTGTAGTACTTGCTGACGATGTCGGCCATGGTGTCGAAGTAGCTGTCCGAAAACGGCGCCCCCATGGTCTGGTCGTTGTTGCCCACGGTCTTGGTGCCGCCATTGCTGAAGCCGTCGGTAAACAGCATCACCGCATTCTTCTGGCAGACCTCCAGCACCGGCGCTGCATCATCGGTGCGGGTGAACTGCTGGGTGGCCGAATACACCGCCTGGCGGTTGGGCGTACCGCCGCTGGCCGGCAGCGCAAGCATCTCGTCGAACAGCGCCTTGCGATCGGTGTCCACGCTCATCTTGCGCATCGGCAGGCGCTTGGCGGCCGTGTCGTAGCTGCCGTTCTGGTTGATCCGGAAGTAGCCGACGCGCAGGTTGGCGACGTTCGACAGCGAACGCGTCATGCCGGCGATCATCGCGCGGTTGCGGTTGCCATAGTACGTAAACCAGTTGGCGAAGTTCTTTGAACCAGCGTCGCTGTCGCTGGCCGGGAGCGTGTACTTCCACATCGCACACCCGGTGCCGCACGCATCGCTCACCTGCACACGGGTCGCGCCGGCATAGGCGTTGGCCTCGCCTGGCAGCTGCGGGTACGGGTCACTGGTGCCGTTTATCACTTTGACGAAGAAGGTCGCCGGCCAGTACTCGACCCGCGTGTCTGAAATGTTGTTGTTCCAGGTGCCAGCGTTGCGGTACGAGGTTCCGTTGATGTACGCACCCGCCTGGTACGTCATGCCACGCTGGATACGGAAGGTTTCGGTACCGTAATAATTGCTGGTCAGGTTGACGGTAGTGGTGGCCGCAGTCGGCTTGGGATCGATCCGCGCCTTCGACGGGATGGAGGGGGCGAAGGACACGTCCTTGTCATCCTTCCACGGTTCATACCTCACCGTCGGATTGAAATACGTAGGGTTGTACTGGGACGAGCGCGCGAAACCAAGCGAGTCGAACGGCGGCAGGCCGTAGTAGCTGCCGCTGATGCGGGGCCCCGGCATCAGATAGAAGTAATCGCAGTTGCCCGATGTGTTCACCACGCCATTGGCGTCAAAGAAGCTCAGCCGACTGGTACTCCAGCAGCCCTCGCCGTCCTGGCCGGGGAACTGGGTCTGGAAGGTCATCGAGCCGGAGTCATCCACCGCCATGATGAAGGCCGGCGTGGTGTCGGCCGGAATGTTCAGCGGCTTCTGGGCCAGGATGCCCTGCCCCTGCGCGGCAATCAGGTTGTAGCCCACGAATGCCAGGCCGATCACTGCCACCGCCGAGCCGGCGGCCGTCCACTTGAATCTGCGCGTAGCCATGGCCACGGTCCTCAGAGCTTGAAAATGGTGTCGATGACGGAGCGCGACGTCGGATTTGCCGGGTCGTCGGCCGCATACGCGGTAATCTGGAAGGTGGCCGTCGCCTGGTCGATCGGCAGCCCCTGGTCCTGCGAATTGCTGCCCGGGCCACCGCACTGGTCGATCTGGCGTACCCGTACCTTGGGCGCAGCCTCATTGTTCTTGGCCAGATCCCTGCCCCACTGGACCGGATCGAACCCGTCTTCGCAGTTCTGGGTGATGCTGGTGACGTCGACCAGGCTGCCGTTGGCCGGCGTCTCCCGGTCGGTGATCGCTTCCACGGCGTCCTCCGCGTTGCGCACGGCGCCTTCGGTGTTCTGGAAGGAACGGCTGGCGGCGCGGTAGTTGGAGGCCATCTTTTCCTGCATGCCGGCGACCTGGATGCCGGCGATGCCGATCAGCGCGAGCAGCAGCAGCATGATCAGCGCGACGTACAGCACGGCGCCCCGCTGGTGGCGGACGGGCGGGAAGGCACGGGGATGCGGCGAGCGGTTCATGGTCAGTTCCCGAACAGGCGATTGCGCAGGGCGATGCTCACTTCATAGGCGGTGCGATAACGCCCATCGGTGACGGCATCCTGGTTGTAGGTCATGCCCAGCACGCCGAGCCGGGCGGCGGCGTCCGTCGGCTTGGCGTTGCCGGTCCGGTCGGAGCTGCGCGCAACGAGGCCTACCTGGACCAGGCCCACCCGCCGCCATTCGCCAGCACCGGCGGCATTGGTGTCGACCGATACCCCGGAGGCCACCTTCTGCGAGGTGATGTTGCCGACCGGGGGGGTCGCGCCGGTAATGTCGAGCGTGTTATCCAGCCCGTACATCAGCTGCAGGTTCTCGATGCCTTCGACCAGCTCTTCGTTGATCGTATACAGGCCGGCCGAATTGGCGCGCGCACGGCGCAGGCCGGGGCCGTTGGTACCGTCGCCGATGTAGTAGACCATCGACTCCGCGCGGTACACCACGGTCGGCTCGGGCTGCGGTGCATAGCGCGTGAGGTCCACGGTACCGGCGGTGAGCTTGTTGGCGGCCAGCGTCCCTGCGAACACATCCACGTATTCGCAGTTGGCGATGCCGAACATGGTCGGCGTCGCGATTCCGTTTTCCGTGAGGCGCTTCCAGCGATCGTTGTCCGCAGCGAGCGTCAGCTCCTGGGCATTGATGGCGGTCACCGGGACGCCTTCCGGCGCCAGGAAACGCAGCACCAGGACGTCGCTGCCGGCCACCGGCTTCGGGTTGAGGTTGCTGATCGACGCGGGCAGGCCCGTCGGCAGGCTGCCGCCGCCCACGTTGAGCGTATCGGTTGGCGCGGTACCGGGCGCTTCATAACCCTGGATGGCTACGCTGAAGTCCAGCGGACTGCCAGCGCCGGTTGCAGCCACAAAGTTGTTGCGGGGCAGGCCCGTTTCCTTGATGAAGTGCGCCTGGTCATTCACGCATCCCATGTGCCCGGCCATGCGGATGTCGCGCTCGAGGAAATCCAGCGCGAAACGGCCGTTCTCCTGCGCGCGGGCCACGCCTTCGGAAAGCCGCGATGCCTGGCTGGAGGCAAGGAAGACCTGGGTGACGCCCAGCATCAGGATCAGGCCGATGACCAGGGAGACCATCAGTTCGATAAGGGACAGGCCGGCCTGGCGGCTGCGGATCATGAGCGGACCTCTCATAGCTGGGTCACGATTTCGAAGGTGGTCGCTGCATCCGGCGCGGTCCTGCTCCAACGCTCATCGGCCCAGCTGACCCGGACCGTCGCCACGCCTGCGGACACGGTCACATTCGCCGAGGCGTTGTTGCCCAGGGCCTTGACTACCTGGCATTGCCAGCGGGCGATGTTCTGCTCCACCGTGACGTCGTTGATCGGACGCGCGCACACCCCGGCGGCGGTCTTGGTCCCCGCCGCGAAGGTGGCATTGCTGTACCACTCCGACGCATGCCGGTTGCTGCGCATCTGTTCGGTCAGGTCGTAGGCGAGGTTGGTGGCCTGGGTGCGGTAGTTGGCACTCTGGACATAGCGGACGTTCATGGTCTGCAGCAGCGCGAAGCCGAGCAGGCCGAACGCCAGCACCACCACGGCGACCAGCACTTCAAGCAGGCTGAAGCCGCGCTGGCGGCCCCGCGGACGATAGGGGTTACGGATCATTTGCAGACTCCCTTCACGGTCGTGACCTGGCCGGAGGCGTTGATGGTCATCGTGCTCTGCAGCGGCTGGTTGTCGCATTTCTGCGGACGCAGGGTCACTTCCTGATCGGTGCCGTTGCGGCGACGCCCCCGGCCGTCGAAGGCGATCAGGGCGTTGGTAGGACCCGCGACGATCAGCGCACTGTTGACTGCGGTGTAGCGCAGCACGGTTTCGGCGTTGCTGAAGGCGCCGTCTCCATTGCTATCGCTGAAAGCGAGCATGCCCTGGTCCCATTTGCCGTCACAACTGGTGCCGGTGCTGCTGCCGCAGACCGCGCCGCCCTGGTTGTTGCGGATCGCGTCGCTGCGGGCGAGGTTCACCAGGCCGATCACCTGGTTATGGGTGGTGGCGAGTCGGTTCGAACGGATCAGGCTCTGGAAGTTCGGAAAGGCGATCGCAGCGAGGATGGCCACCACGGACACGGTGACGATCAGTTCGATGAGTGTGAAGCCTTTGGACCGGCGTAAAGACATGGGACGCTCCCCAGCGTGATGACAGGACAATGAACGCCCCGCCGCCCAGCGGCAAGCGCCGGAGGGACGAACGGTCGCCCAAGGGCGACGGGCGTCAAACCGTTGACACCCGTACGGTGAGCGGGCCGGGCGGACTCCCCGTCCGCCCTGCCCTTTCAGCTCAGGCCAGCACCCGGTAGCAGGGCTGGTATTCGCCGGAGATCTTCATCCGGCGCTGCTCGACGAAGGCGCGCAGCAGTTCGTCCAGGGCCTGCATCATGTCGGCGTCGCCGTGGATCTCGAACGGGCCGAACTGCTCGATGCGGCGCATGCCGTCTTCCTTCACGTTGCCGGCGACGATGCCGGAGAACGCGCGGCGCAGGTCGGCCGCCAGCGCATGCGGCGGGCGCCCGTGGTGCAGGTCGAGCGCGGCCATGGCTTCATGGGTCGGCACGAACGGCTGCTGGTACTCCCACGGAATCTCGATGGACCAGTTGAAGAAGAACGAATCCTTCTGCGCCAGGCGGTGCTCGCGCACGCGCTTGATCCCCGCCGACATCTGCCGCGCCACCGCCACCGGGTCGCCGATGATGATCTGGTAGCGCTCGGCGGCGGCATCGCCCAGGGTCAGGCGGATGAAGCGGTCGATCTGCTCGAAGTACGGCGCGGCGACGGTCGGGCCGGTCAGGATCAGCGGGAACGGCAGGTCCTTGTTTTCCTCGCGCAGCAGGATGCCGAGCAGGTACAGGATCTCTTCGGCGGTGCCGACGCCACCGGCGAACACGATGATGCCGTGGCCGATGCGCACGAACGCTTCGAGACGCTTCTCGATGTCCGGCATGATCACCAGGTGGTTCACGATCGGGTTCGGCGACTCGGCGGCGATGATGCCCGGCTCGGTCAGGCCGATATAGCGCGTGGTGTGCTTGCGCTGCTTGGCATGGGCGATGGTGGCGCCCTTCATCGGGCCCTTCATCGCACCCGGGCCGCAGCCGGTGCAGATGTCCAGCCCGCGCAGGCCCAGCTCGTAGCCGACCTGCTTGGTGTACAGGTACTCGTCGCGGCCGATCGAGTGGCCGCCCCAGCAGACCACCAGGTTCGGGTCGCCCGGATTGAGGATGCGCGCGTTGCGCAGCAGCCCGAACACCGCGTTGGTGATGCCCTCGGACGATTCCAGCTCGGCCGCATAGGCCGGGCCCATCTCGATGGCCATGTAGGCCAGGTCGCGCACCACCGCGAACAGCAGCTCGGCCACGCCGCGGATGATCTCGCCGTCCACGAAGGCCATGGCCGGCGCGTTGACCAGATCGATGCGGACGCCGCGGTCCTGCTGGGCGACCTGGATGTCGAAGTCGGGGTACAGATCGCGCGCCGCGCGCGGATCGTCGGAGGCACTGCCGCTGGTCAGCACTGCCAGGGCACAGCGCCGCAGCAGCTCGTGCATGCCGCCGCCGGAGGCGTCGCGCAGGCGCGCCACTTCGGCACGGGAAAGCACGTCCAGTCCACCGCGCGGGTAGATCCGCGCGTCCTGCACCGGTAGCGCGCGCGCCGGCTTTTCAATGATGGTCATTTCCATTCTTTTCGCTTCCTCTAAGGTTGCCAACTTTACTGCTGCCCCCTTTAAAAGCAAAACGGCCGGGTTTCCCCGGCCGTTCATTTACTGCTTTACCCGCTCAGTTCATCAGAACTGGTAGCGGAAGCCCAGCTGGACCGACCACTGCGACACACCGACGTCGAAGCCGTCTGCGTCGTTGTTGGCCACTGCCGGCTCGTCCGCGCCGCGGAAGTTGTACACGTACTTGCCGTCCTTGATGCCCTGCAGGGTGGCCACACGCGCATCGGCGAAGAAGCCGTAGTCGTAGATGTTGCCCCAGTCCTTGTTGATCATGTTGCCGATGTTCTGGACGTCGATCCAGATCTCCGACTTGTGACCCTTCATGAAGCCCGGCAGTTCCTGGCTGACGCGCAGGTCGAAGGTGTTGATCCAACCGGTGCGGAACTGGTTGGCCGGGGCGTAGCTGCCCGCGTACTTGGCCAGCTGCGGGTTGTTCTTCAGCCACTCGTTGAACGACGCTTCCATCGCGGCATCGGCAGTGAACACGCCTGCCGACGTCAGGTTGCCGAACAGCACGTCACCCGGGCCGGCCGGCACGTAGAACAGGTCGTTCGCGGTGCGGCTGTCGCCGTTGGCATCGTTCACGTAGACGTAGCTGTACGGACGGCCGCTGCGGCCTTCGTAGACCAGGCCGACGCGGGTTTCGTAATCACCGAAGAACTTGTGCTTCCAGTTCAGCGCACCCGACAGGCGGTCGCGGATCTGGTAGCGCGAGGTGTTTTCGATTTCGTCGTTGGCGTTGAAGGCGTACTGGTAGCCCCAGCCCGAGCTGGCGGTGGAGCTGGTCAGCGTGCCGACTTCGGTGGCATCGGTGTAGGTGTAACCGATGTTCCAGGACCAGTCGCTGTCCGGCGCCCACGGCTTGGCCAGGGAGACGGTGAACTGCGAGGTGCGACCCTTGTCGGTATTCGCGATCTCGTAGACCGAGTCGTAGGCCTGGTTGCGACCCGCACGGGCATTGCCGGTGCCCCAGGCCGTACCGGTGCTGCCGATGGAGTAGTACATGTCACGGCCGTCCGGACCCTGGTACTGCACCGGACCCAGGTTCAGGTTCTTGTAGTACAGCGCGTCCTTGACCTTGGTGACCAGCAGCTCGGCCGAGGCCACCACGCCGTACCACGGCAGTTCGTGGTCGAAGGCCAGGTTGGCCTTGTACACCGACGGCATGTTGAAGTCGCTGCCGACGAAGTTCACGTTCTGGCGGTTCGAACCCGGGGTGGTCGGGACCGGCTGGGTGTCCTTGTTCGGGCTGAACGGCAGCGCCGGGTTGTAGCCGCTGGTGTAGGAGTAGACCGAATTGTTGAAGCCGGTCGCCGAGTAGCTGTTGCTCAGCCACACCTGCGGGGCATCACCCTGGAACAGGCCCACGCCGCCGCGCAGCTGGGTCTGGCGATCGGTGTCGAAGGTGTAGTTGAAGCCCGCGCGCGGCTGGATCAGGAACTTGTTGCTCAGCACTTCGCTGTTGTCCAGACCGAAGAATGCCGAGGCCGGGGCATTGTAGGCCGGCGCCGGGCTGGTGTCGGCACGGTCGGCACGCACGCCCAGGGTCAGGGTCAGGTTGTTGTTGACGTACCAGGTGTCCTGCACGAACAGGGCCAGGTTGCTGAACTTGTAGTCCGCCGGAATCGAGCCCGGGCTGCGCTCCGGGTTGTAGTTGTAGCTGCTCCAGCGGCCGGCAGCGAAGTTGTCCAGGCCGTAGAAGGTGTAGGCACCCCACGAGGTGGCGCCGAAGTAGTTGTAGATGTCGTTGGTGTCGTACGACGCACCGAACTTGACGTCGTGGTCACCCAGGGTCCAGGTACCCGCGGCGTAGTAGTTCCACGCCTTGGTTTCCAGGATGTTGTTCTGGGAGTTGACTTCGGTACCCAGGTACAGCGAGTCGCCGCTCGGCGAAGCTTCGCTGCCGCCGAAGAAGATGCGGATACTCGGCGCGTCGGTCGACACGTTGCGGATCGCCGAGTACTCGCGGTACGAGGCCTTCAGCTCTGTCGAGAAGTTCGGGCTCCAGTCGCTGAACAGCTGTGCGACGTAGCTCTCGTTGACCTTGTCGTGCTGGTACCAGTACGAGCTCAGCGAGGCCGAGCTGGTGGTCATGCCGTTGATGCGCAGCTTGCTCTGGTCGATCTTGCTGTAACGGATGTTGGCGCGGTGGTCGTCGCTGATGTTCCAGTCCAGCTTCAGCGCGTACTCTTCCATCTCGGTGTCGCCGTTGCTTTCCAGGCCACCGGCGGCAATGCCGTAGCCTTCAGCAATCTGCTGCGCGCGGGTCACGTCGGCCAGGGTGAACTGCGGGTTGGCCTTGCCCAGCGCGGTGCCGCTCAGGTCGGCGCCCGGGGCGGCCTGCTTGAACTTCTCGTAGTTGGCGAAGAAGAACAGCTTGTCCTTCACGATCGGGCCGCCCACGGTCATGCCGTAGGTTTCTTCCTTGGTGAAGCCGTTGAACTTCTGGCCTTCCGGGTTGTCGCCGAACCAGTCGCCGTCACGGTAGGTGCCGTAGACCGAGCCGTGGAATTCGTTGGTACCGGACTTGGTCACCGCATTGACGGTGGCACCGGCGGCGGCAGCGATGCTGACGTCGTAGTTGGACAGGTTGATGTCCAGCGCTTCGATGGCTTCCATGGCGACCGGCTGGCGGCGGGTCGGCATGTTGTTGCCTTCCAGGCCGAAGGTGTCGCTGGCGGACACGCCGTCGATGTTGATCGAGTTGAAGCGCGGGTTCTGGCCACCGGCCGAGATCGAGCCCGAGGCGCGGTCGATGAAGGTCACGCGCGGGTCAAGGCGCATCAGGTCCTGGATGTTGCCGCCGATCGACGGGGCCGTCTCGATCTGCTGCTGGCTGATGTTGGTGCCCGAGCCCATTTTGGTGGAGCTGAAGACTTCCGAACCGCCGGCCACGGCGACGACCTGCACCGCTTCCAGGTTGGTGGCAGCGACGTCGCCGGTCAGGGCGGCGTTGACGGTACCGGTCTGGTTCACGCCCAGATAGACGCCGTCTTCGGTCTTGGTGCCTTCACCGGACTTGGTGATGGTGATGGTGTACGGACCACCCACGCGCAGGCCGCGCGCGTTGTAACGACCCGCAGCATCGGTGGTGGCGCGGCTGACCGTGCCCGACTCGACGTGCGTGATGGTGACTTCGGCGCCAGCGACAGGCTGGCCAGCGGCGGACATGACCTGGCCGCCGACACCGGCAGAGGTGCTCTGGGCGAAGGCGGGGGCGGCAGCAAGTACAGCCATGAGGCCAAGGGTGAGCTTGGACATCCGGAGACAGCGTGGGTCGATCATTGGGAGTAGCCTCGATGCGAGTTGGCGATGACGGAAAAAAAAGCGCGCCCAGGCAGCAGCCGTTCAGGCAGCTGCATGGACTTTTATCTGGGTTCCCTTGCCGCAGGCTGGTTTCAGCCGCAACGGTTAACACTAGATTAACACGATAAGCCCGCTGTATGACGGTTTGGCGACAAAACACACGCCATCACAACGCGATCGTGACGCCTTCTTCACATTTGGCTGAATTGGACCAAATGCGACACTTTCCGCCGTTCAGGTGCGGTAGCGAACCCGGGTTCGCGGGTACACCCGATCAGGGTGCCAAGCCGGTGTGTCCGGCCGGTTACGACAAGGCCAGTACCTGGCCCCGATGCGCCACGCCAGCGGCGGACAGCAGTTCGACGGCGGCGGCGGCGTGAACGGCCGGTTCGCGGGCGACGCCGTCCTCGTCCAGCGAGAACGCGCGGGCCCGCAGCGCGGTGCGCATCGGGCCGGGCTGCAGGCCACTGACCCGCACCGGGCTGCGCGCCAGTTCGTCGTGCAGCGCGGCGATCAGCCCACGCAGGCCGTGCTGGGCCGCACCGTACCCGCCCCAGAAGGCACGCCCTACCCGCTCGGGATCGTCCACGGTGAACACCAGCGCGGCATCGTCGCGCTGGCGCAGCAGCGGCAGGCAGGCCTGGGCCAGCCAGGCCGGGGCGGTCAGGTTGACGTGTACCGCGCGTGCGAACGCCGCCGGGTCGGCGTGCTCGAACGGGGTCAGGCCCGGAAAGTCGGCCGCGCAGTACAGCACGCCGTCGAGCCGGCCCAGTTCGGACTGCAGGCGTTCGGCCAGGGTGGCGTAGTCGTCCGGGGTGGCCCCTTCCAGGTCCATCGGGTACAGCAGTGGTTCGGGCCCTGCGGCTTCGACCGCCGCATAGACGCGGTCGAGCCGACGCGGTTTGCGCCCGAGCAGGACCACGGTGGCCCCGGCTTCGGCACAGGCCACGGCGGCGGCGCTGCCGAAGCCGCCGCCGGCGCCGGCAATGAGAATGACGCGGCCCGCCAGCGCCCCGGTCCCGACCCCGACGGACGGGACCGCGCTCATGGCTGCGAGGCCTCTTCGACGATGCGCTTGAGCTCGCCGGATTCGAACAGTTCCAGCACGATGTCGCAGCCGCCGATCAGCTCGCCGTTGATGAACAACTGCGGGAACGTGGGCAGGTTGGAGAAGCGCGGCAGGTTGGCGCGGATCTCGGGTTCCTCGAGCACATTGACGGTGCGCAGCGCGACCGCGCCGGCAGCCATCAGGGCCTGCACGGCCCGGCTGGAGAAACCACACATGGGATACTGTGGCGTGCCCTTCATGAACAACACGAGGGGGTACTTCTCCACTTCGGCCTGGATCTGCTGCATCACCGCCACCACACTCTCCCTGCGCAACGGGGCACCCCACCTCGGCGGTCGGATAGACTCCCTGTAACGATCATTGTAATCCTACTGGCCCTGCTGCGACCCATGCCCTTCGACCTGCCCCGCCTGCCCTACGACCGTACCGCCCTGCAGCCGCACCTGTCGGCCACCCTCCTGGACCTGCATCACGGACAGCACCATCGGGCCTACCTGGAGGCTGTCAACGCACGCATCGAAGGCACCGAGCTGGCCGAGCTGTCGCTGGAGGAGATCGTGCGGCAGAGCCAGGGCAGCCTGTTCGACGCGGCGGCCCAAGCCTGGAACCACGCCTTCTACTGGCAGTGCCTGTCACCGCGCGCGGGCGGCGATCCGCAGGGGCGGCTGGGCGAGCTGGTGAGCCGCCATTTCGGCGATGCCAAGCGCCTGCGTGAGGAGTTCGAGCGGGTCGCGCTGGGCCTGTTCGGTGCGGGCTGGGTGTGGCTGGTGCAGCACCCATCCGGCGCGCTGGCGATCCAGGCCACGCGCAATGCCGGCACGCCGCTGACCGGGCAGAGCACGCCGCTGCTGGCGTGCTCCATGTGGGAGCACGCCTATTACACCGACTACCAGAACGACCGCGCGCGCTACCTCGAGGCGTTCTGGAAGCTGGTCAACTGGAACTTCGTGGCCTCGCAGCTGCGCGAGTAATTACCCGCGCAGCGTTGCGAGCGCCGGAGCGACCTGTTCGGTTCGCTGCAGTCGGGTGCCCACCACTTCGATCTCCGCCGCCAGCTGCGCCGCGTCATCGCCGCGCAGGGTGGCGTGGCCGACCTTGCGCCCGTCGCGCGGCTGCTTGCCGTAGTCGTGCCAGTGGCCGCCCGGCTGGGCCAGCACCGCCGCCGCTTCGGGCATCTCGCCGATCCAGTTGAGCATGCAGGCATGGCCGAGCATGCGGGTGTCGCCCAGCGGCAGGCCGAGTACGGCGCGCAGGTGGTTTTCGAACTGCGAGGTTTCGCTGCCTTCGATGGTCCAGTGCCCGGAGTTGTGCACGCGCGGCGCCATTTCGTTGGCCAGCAGTTCCTCGCCCCGGCAGAACAGTTCGAGGGCGAACACGCCCACGTAGTCCAGCTTCTCGGCCAGGGTGTGGGCGTACCCGATGGCGGCCTCGTACTGCGCGGGTGACAGGCTTGCCGGTGCCACGCTGGCCGAGAGCACGCCATTGACATGCCAGTTGCCGGTCACCGGCCAGGCGCGGAACTCACCGTCCCGCCCGCGCACGGCGACCACGCTGACCTCGCGCTCGAACGCGACGAAACCTTCCAGGATCAGGCCGGTACGCTCCACCTGCCCACCGAGTTCGGCCCAGGCCGCGTCGATGTCGGCGGCGCTGCGCAGGCGGAACTGGCCCTTGCCGTCGTAGCCGAAGCGGCGGGTCTTGAGGATGCACGGCAGGCCGAACTCGCCGACCCTGGCGGCCAGCTCATCGCGGCTGCGGATGTCGGCGAACGGCGGCAGCGGAATACCCAGTCCGGCGAACAGGGTTTTCTCGCTCAGGCGATCCTGGGCGACGGCCAGGGCGTCCGGATTGGGATACACCGGCACGCGCTCGGCCAGGAACTGCGCGCTGCGCGCGGGCACGTTCTCGAAATCGAAGGTGACCACGTCCACGCGTTCGGCGAACGCGGCCAGCGCGGCCTCGTCCTCGAAGGCGGCGACCTGCAGCGGCGCCACCTGGCCACCGCACGCGTCGGCGGCCGGGTCGAACAGTTCAAAGCGCAGGCCCATCGGGGCGCCGGCCAGGACCATCATGCGGGCGAGCTGGCCGCCGCCCAGGATGCCAACGGTCTTCACGGTCATTGGCGTGGGTCGTCGTGGGCCATGACGTCTTCGGTCTGGCGGGCGCGGAAGGCGTCCAGCGCCTGGCCGATGGCGGCCTGTTCCGGCGCCAGCATTGCCGCGGCGAACAGCGCGGCATTGGAGGCCCCGGCATTGCCGATGGCGAAGGTGGCGACCGGGATGCCGGCCGGCATCTGCACGATCGACAGCAGCGAGTCCATGCCGTTCAGGGCCTTGGACTGCACCGGCACGCCGAGCACCGGCACGGCGGTCTTGGCCGCGATCATGCCCGGCAGGTGCGCGGCGCCGCCGGCACCGGCGATGATCGCGCGCAGGCCACGCGGGCCGGCCTGTTCGGCGTAGGTGAACAGCACGTCCGGGGTCCGGTGCGCGGACACCACCTTGACTTCGTAGGGAACACCGAGCGCGTCGAGCTTCTGCGCCGCATGCTGCATGGTCTCCCAGTCGGAGCGGGAACCCATGACGATGCCGACGAGCGGCGCGGATTGGTTGGGGGTCATTGGCCGTCACCTGCCTTAAAGACGTATTCTAGCCGCCTTCCACGCATTACGAAGAACCCCATGGATCGCAAAGTCATCGATCGGCTGTGCTCGCCGAACACCCGCCAGCCCCTGTCCCTCCTTGACGCCACGGGCCTTGAGGCGCTGAACCAGGCCATCGCGGCCGGTGCCGTGGCCAAGGCC
Organism: Stenotrophomonas sp. VV52; assembly: GCF_002893095.1. Taxonomy (GTDB): domain Bacteria; phylum Pseudomonadota; class Gammaproteobacteria; order Xanthomonadales; family Xanthomonadaceae; genus Stenotrophomonas; species Stenotrophomonas aracearum. Next base: position 459,659 of record NZ_PKQQ01000003.1, read on the forward strand.
AGCGGCGACCCGCAGGGCGAGAAGCTGCGCGAGGCACTGCTGACCCGCGACCGCAAGCAGGTCTTCCGCGTGGACGACGGCATTCCGGTGCTGCTGGCCGAAGAGGCCATCGACACCGCGCAGATCGCCAACTTCCCGGAAAAATGAGCCCGGCCCCGCTGACGCCTCCGGCCCCGGCGCAGGTCCAGGCCGACGTGGCCCGCGCCCTGGCCGAGGACATCGGCAGCGGCGATGTCACCGCCGCCCTGCTCCCGGACCGCCCGGACAGCGCCTACCTGCTGTGCAAGCAGGACGCGGTGATCGCCGGCCGGCCGTGGTTCGACGCCACCCACCAGGCGCTGGATCCGGACGTGCGGATCGAGTGGCGGGTCGCTGAAGGCGATACGGTCGCCGCCGGCACGGTGTTGGCGATCCTGCACGGGCGCAACCGCAGCCTGGTCAGTGCCGAGCGCACCTCGCTGAATTTCCTGCAGACGCTGTCCGGTACCGCGACTACCACGGCCCGCTACGTGGCTGCCGTGGCCGGTACCGGCACGCGCATCCTGGACACGCGCAAGACCCTGCCGGGGCTGCGCGTGGCGCAGAAGTACGCGGTACGCTGCGGTGGTGGCGACAACCACCGCCAGGGCCTGTTCGATACGGTGATGCTCAAGGAAAACCACATCCGCGCCGCCGGGTCGCTGACCGCAGCGGTGCAGGCTGCACGCGCGCAGTGGCCGCAGCTGCCGCTGGTGGTGGAGGTGGAAGACCTGGACCAGCTGCGTGAGGCGCTGGCCGTGGGGTGCGACCGGATCCTGATCGACGACTTCGACGCCGCCATGCGGCGCGAGGCGGTGCGCATTGCCGCCGGGCGGATTCCGCTGGAGGTGTCCGGCAGCGTGGATCTCGCTGGGCTGCGGGCGATTGCCGAAGACGGAGTGGACTGCATCTCGATCGGGGGCTTGACCAAGCATGTGCAGGCGATCGATCTGTCGTTGAAGCTGGGCGATCCGCCGCGGTAGCGTCGGATTCCGGATTTTCACGGTGCGGGCAAGGCGTGTTTGCGACGCTGTGCGTGCCCCCACCTGGAGAGCGCGTATGCGCCCCCTGCTCCTGCTTGCCTGCCTCTCGCCCGCAGCGCTGCTGCTGCCGGGCACCGCTGCCGCCGCCGAAGTCTGCGACATCCCACCGCGCTATGGACTGAGCCCGCTGGCCGTCAGCATCGTGCGCACCGCCTGCAACGAGCACCGCCTGTGGTACCGGCCCTTCATCGACGCCGAAGGACGCGCCGCCAACCTCGGCGTCAGCGAGGCCGAGCGGCTGTACCTTTCCGACGACAGCATGCCGGCTTGGCAGCGCGTGGTTGCGTACTGGCGCGACAGCGGCACCCTGGGCCCCATGGGCAGCCAGCCCGGCGCGACCAGCTGCATGCAGCCGTTCGGCACGCGCTACAGCGACAGCGACTGCCGGGCCTTCCTGATCGACAACCCGTGGTCGGCGGCGTTCATTTCCTGGGTAATGAGCCGGGCCGGCGTGCCGGGCTTTACCCGCTCGCCGCGCCACATCGACTACATCCGCGCGGCGTACCAGAACAGCGGCCCGTACCGCATGAGCGACCCGGCGCAGGAAAAACCCGCCCCCGGCGACCTGCTGTGCTACCTGCGCGACCGCGACGAGACGCTGAGCTACGCCGGACTGGTACAGCAGCTCAGCGGGGGCAAGGTGGCGAACTGGAAATCGCATTGCGAGGTGGTGATCGCGGCCAACATGGGCGGCGACCACACGCTGTACCTGATCGGCGGCAACGTCATGAACACGGTGGCGATGCGTAAACTGCCGCTGGACCGCAACGGCCGCATCCAGCTGCCGCCGGCCCGCTCCTACGATCCGTACGGCATCGGCTGCACGCCGGGCCGCGAAGACGAGTGCAACTTCAACCGCCAGGACTGGGCAGCCCTGCTGAAGCTGGTGGCGACCTCGCCGATGGGATACACGCCCAGCTACCCGCCAGCGCCGACGCCCGCGACGGCGCCCGTGCCCGCGTATGCGCCGACCACTCCCCCACCGCCTGCAACCGCCCAGCCAGGCGTACCGGCGACCCCGCCGCCGCAGAAGCTGACCTTCCCGCGCGTGGTTCCGCCGCGACCCGTGCCGCCGCAGTCGCCGCAATCGGCTCCGCAGCAGCCGCAGCAGCCGCCCAACAAGGTGGACGAACCGCAGCCGGGTTGATCCGCGACCGGTTCGTCGCCATCTTGGAGGTTCCTGACCCCGATGCCGTGCCGAGCCGCCGATGCCCAGCTTGATCCTGTTGATGATTGGCGGTGCCTTCGCCTACGCGTTCTGGAACTCGTCGCGCGCCGCCGCCGAGCGCGCGATCGAACTGGGCCGCAACGCCTGCCGCGCCGCCGACGTGCAGTGGCTGGACCAGGCCGTGCATGCCAGCAGCATCCGCGTGTGCCGCAAGGAGAACGGCTGGCTGGGCTGGGAGCGCACCTACCGGTTCGAGTACTCGCACGACGGCATCGACCGCCACACCGGCCGCATGGTGCTGCGTGGCGACCAGCTGGTGGCGTTCGTGGGGCCGTCGGCGGCGCGCATCAGCGAGATCCGCCGCAGCGTGGATACCAGCGGCGCCGAAGACGCATAGGGAAAAAGAGATCGCCGCCCAACGGGCGGCGATGCTTTTACTTCACCACCCGCAGGTGCGGGCGACCGCTGGGCTTGGGCGGGGTGTCGTCCGGGGTCGGGCTGTCGTCCGGCGGCAGCGTATCGTCCGGGCTCGGCTCGTGGCCGGGAATGTCGTCCGGCAGCGCCATGCCCTGGCCGGTCTCGCGGGCGTAGACCGCCAGCACGGCCGAGATCGGCACCTGCACCGGGTAGCTGGTGCCGGAAAAGCGCGCCGAGAAGCTCACGCTGTCGTTGTCGATATGCAGGCGCACCACCGCGCGTTCGGCGATGTTGAGCACCACCCGACCATCCTTCACCGCGCTCGGCGGCACCTGCACGCCGGGCATGCCGGCGTCGACCAGGATGTGGGGGGTCAGGTCGTTGTCGTTGATCCATTCCACCAGGGCCCGCAACAGGTACGGGCGGTGGCTGGTCATGCGGAAAGTGTCTTCAGTCATGCCGCAAGTGTACGCGTCCGCGCAGCGAAACGGTTCTCAGGCCGGCAGCTCGCGCAGCTTCTTTTCCTGGTCGGTGAGGCTGCGGATGAAGCCGGGATGGCGGAAGATGCGGTTGCCATAGTCCTCGATCGACTTGCCGTCCTTGGGCAGCGGCACGTCCAGCGACTGCAGGCGCCAGATGATCGGCGCCATGGCGCAATCGGCCAGGCTCATTTCCGGGTTGAGGAAGAACTTGCTGGCCTTGAACAGCGGCACCGCGCTGGTCAGCAGTTCCTTCAGGCGCTTGCGACCGGCTTCGGCCTGGGTTTTGTTGCCGAGCTGGATCGCCTGCACCTGCGGCACCCAGTCGTGTTCGATGCGCAGCATCGCCAGGCGGATGCGCGCACGCGACAGCGGGTCGACCGGCATCAGCGGCGGGTGCGGGTAGCGTTCGTCGAGGTATTCGCTGACCACCGAGGCCGCGTACAGCACCAGCTCGCGCTCGACCAGGGTCGGCACCGAGTGGTACGGGTTGAGGTCGATCAGGTCCTCGGGCGGGTTCTGCGGGTCGACCGGGACGAAATCATAGGTAACGCCCTTGGCAGCCAGCACCAGGCGCACGCGATGGCACAGCACGTCGTCGTTCGAGGAAAACAGCGTCAGGGTATTCCGCATGCGTACGCTCGCCGCCATCAAAGGCTCTCCAGCAGCCGATATCCGTCGACTGCATCGGCGCCGCCGGCCCATTGCCGACAGTCGTCACAGGTCCCGAGTGTGCAACTGCCCATCACAAAAGCCAATAGGCCGATCGATGTAGATAGACGCCGCCAATCGCAAACCTCAGTGCACGTCCTTCCAGTACTCCTTCTTCAACAGGTAGATCAGGAAGGTCAGCAACGCCAGGAACAGCACCACCCACACGCCCAGCTGCTGCCGCTTCAGCGCGGCCGGCTCGCCGGCGTACTCCAGGAAATTGGTGATGTCCCGCACCGCCTGGTCGTACTGCCCCGGGTCGAGGCTGCCGGGCTGGGCCAGGGTCAGTCCGGTCACCGGCGCATCGGCGCCCGGTGCTTCCGGCTTGCCTTTCACCGCATGCTGCAGGCCCTGCATTTCCCACAGCGGGTTGGGCATGGAGGCATTGGGGAACAAGGCATTGTTCCAGCCCAGCGGCCGGGTCGGGTCCAGGTAGAACGACTTGAGGTAGGTGTAGACCCAGTCGCTGCCACGCACCCGCGAGATCAGGCTGAGATCCGGCGGCATCTTGCCGAACCACTTCTCGGCCTGGGCATGCGGCATGGTCACCGGCACCGGTTCGCCGATCGGCACGCCGGTGAAGTTGAGGTTGTTCATGACCTCTTCTTCGCTCAGCCCCAGGTCCGCGGCCATGCGCGAGTAACGCAGGTACTTGAGCGCGTGGCAGCCCGAGCAGTAGTTCATGTAGAGCTGCGCGCCGCGCTGCAGCGACGCGCGGTCGCCCAGGTCGTTGCCGGCCTGCAGGGTCTTGCCGCCTTCGGCGGCACCGGCCACGGTACTCGCCAGCATCAGGGCGGCCGCGCAGGCCAGCCGGACAATCCAGTGGTCAGTCATGCGTGGTCACCCGGTCCGGTACCGGCTTGGTCCTGTCCAGCTTGGTCCATATCGGCATGGTGATGAAGAAGGCGAAGTAGAGGAAGGTCAGCACGCGCCCGACATAGGTTTCATGCGCGTCGGTGCCGGGGCCGGAGCCGATTACGCCCAGCCAGATGAAGCACACCGCGAACACCCCCAGCAGTGCCTTGGACAGCACCCCGCGGTAGCGGTACGACTTGACCCGCGCGCGGTCCAGCCATGGCACCAGGAACAGGATGGCGATGGCCGAGAACATCACGATCACGCCACCCAGCTTGTTGGGCACCACGCGCAACATCGCGTAGTACGGCGTGTAGTACCAGACCGGTTTGATGTGCTCGGGGGTGACCAGGCGGTTGGCCTCGGTGAAGTTGTCGTGTTCCAGGAACAGCCCGCCAAAGCCCGGCGCGAAGAAGATGATGAAGGCCGCCAGCACCAGCAGGAACCCGGCGCCCACGCCGTCCTTGAGGGTGTAATACGGATGGAACGGGATGCCGTCGGTGGGCGCGGTCGGCGACCAGCGGTTGCCCTTCGGGCCCTTCTTGATCTCCACGCCGTCCGGGTTGTTGGAGCCCACTTCGTGCAGCGCACCCAGGTGCAGCACGACCAGCAGCAGCAGCACCAGCGGCAGTGCGATCACGTGCAGTGCGAAGAAGCGGTTGAGGGTGGCGTCGCTGGGCAGGTAGTCGCCCATGATCCATTCGGTGAGTCCGTTGCCGATCACCGGGATCGCACCGAACAGCGAGATGATCACCTTCGCGCCCCAGAACGACATCTGCCCCCACGGCAGCACGTAGCCCATGAAGGCTTCGGCCATCAGCACCAGGTAGATCAGCATGCCCAGGATCCAGACCAGCTCGCGCGGCTTCTGGTAGCTGCCGTACATGAGGCCGCGGAACATGTGCAGGTAGACCACGATGAAGAACAGCGAGGCCCCGGTGGAATGCATGTAGCGGATCAGCCAGCCCCACTCCACGTCGCGCATGATGTACTCGACCGACGCGAACGCTTCCGCCGCGCTGGTCTTGTAATGCATGGTGAGGAAGATGCCGGTGACGATCTGGTTGACCAGGATCAGCAGGGCGAGCGAGCCGAAGTAGTACCAGAGGTTGAAGTTCTTCGGCGCGTAGTACTCGCTGACATGCTTGCGGTACACCGGCATCAGCCCGGGCGCGCGCGCGTTGACCCAGTCGGCGACGCCGGTGGCGGTACGGGAAAGGATGTTGGCCATGCTTACGCTGCCCCCTGCGGATCAACGCCGATGATGATGGTGCTGTCGTCCTGGTAATGGTGCGGCGGCACCAGCAGGTTGATCGGCGCCGGGACGCCCTGGAAGACGCGGCCGGACATGTCGAAGCGCGACTTGTGGCAGGGGCAGAAGTAGCCGCCCTTCCACTCGGGGTCGAACGGCTCGGGGCGGATCTCGGCGATCATTTCCGGCGAGCAGCCCAGGTGCGTGCACAGCCCGACCAGGACCGAGACCTCGGCCTTGATCGAACGGAATTCGGGGTTCTGCTTGAGCACGTAGGCCGGCTGCTGGTCCTTGTTCTCGGACTGCGGATCGCGCAGTCGACCGTCCAGCCCGGGCAACGACTCGAGAATGGCCTTGGAGCGTTTGACGATCCAGATCGGCTGGCCTCGCCACTCCATGACCAGTCGCTGGCCTTCCTGCAGCGCGCTGATGTCGGCAGTCACGGGCGCACCGGCCAGCTTGGCGCGGGCACTGGGATTCCAGGACTTGATGAACGGAACTGCTGCAAAACCGACGCCGACCGCTCCCACCACTGCAGTGGTTGCTGAAAGAAATCGTCGACGTCCAGTGTTTACTGGATCGTTTACCCCATCGTTGGCCATCCGGCACTCCGATATTGATTTAGGTAGCTTGAGGCTGCCAGCAGACCGGTGGGGGCCAGTCCACAATGAATCAGGAACGACTATAGCGGAAGCAAAGTCCTGCGCACAACGCATTCAGTCCGATGATCGACGGGATCCGGACATCATTGCGCCGTGCTGGTGGCACCGCGATAGCGCTCGGCCAACTGGGCCACGCGCTTCACGTAGTACTGGGTTTCGCTGTACGGCGGCACGCCACCATGGCGGTCGACCGCGCCTTCGCCGGCGTTGTAACCGGCGGCGGCCAGGGTCAGGTTGCCGTTGAAGCGCTTGAGCAGCCACGACAGGTACTGCACGCCGCCGCGGATGTTCTGCGCGGCGTCGTAGGAGTCGGTGACGCCGAAGCGACGCGCGGTGGGCGGCATCAGCTGCATCAGGCCCTGCGCGCCGGCGCGGCTGAGCGCGGTCGGGTTGTAGGCCGATTCGGCGTGGATGATGGCGCGCACGATCGCTTCTTCCACCCCGAACTCGCGCGCCGCGGCGGAGATCTCGGACTGGAAGGCGGTGGTGTTGAGGCGGACCGAGCCGAAGTTGACGCCCGGGTTGGCGCCGCAGGCATAGCAGCGCTCGATGTAGCTGTAGCGGATGGTGCGGACCTGGCCGAGGCTGGCCAGCTGCGCCGGCCGCTGGCTGGTGTAGTGGCGCACCCCGTCCTGCATGTAGGAGTAGACCTGCCCGTTGACCACGCGCGGCGCCTTGCCAGCGGACGGTGCGGCGGTCGGGGCCGAGGCGGCGGTGAGCACGGTGGCGGGCTGGGCCGGGGCCGAAGCAGGAGTGATGGCGCTGGCCGTCTTGGCGCCGTCGACAGCTGCGACCGCCACCGTGGCGGCTGGCGCAGGCGCGGGCGCGGGGGCTGCGGCCGGTGGCGGAACGTAGCGGCGCGGGGCGCTGCGGTCCGGGCGGTAGCTGCTGACCACGCTGCAGCTGGCACCGGGCAGGCGCTTGCTGACATAGTTGGAGATGCCGTCGGCGCCGACGCACTTGTACAGGGTGCCCGCACTGGCCGGCATAGCGGTCAGCGCAGCCAAGGCCAGCGCAGCGATCCCCAGAATCCCCTTCATGGCGCGGAGTGTCTCCGTTTCGCGGGCCCTTGCCAAGGGTTTGACGCGACATTCACATACCGCGTCACGTTCTGCCCGGGGGCCCGGCCCCGGAACCGGTACAATGCCCGCCCATTCCGCCGCCCCACCCAGGGCCGCGCGCCCGCCCACCCGACTGGAATAAGCGCCATGACCGGGACGCCAGCTTCGACCCTGCCGACCTCGGCCGGCACCACCGTGCCTGCCACCGATTCGCCCCGCCCCGACCTGCTGCCCCTGCCCGGCGCCCGCCCGCAGGTGGCCGGCCCGGTGCGCGGCAAGCTGTACATCAAGACCCACGGATGCCAGATGAACGAGTACGACTCGACCAAGATGGCCGACGTGCTTGCCGCAGAAGAAGGCCTGGAGCTGACCGACGACCCGGCCGAGGCCGACGTGCTGCTGATGAACACCTGCTCGATCCGCGAGAAGGCGCAGGAGAAGGTGTTCAGCCAGCTCGGCTACTGGAAGGCGCTGAAGAACAACGGCCGTGGCGTGATCATCGGGGTGGGGGGCTGCGTGGCCTCGCAGGAAGGCGAGGCGATCATCAAGCGCGCCCCGCACGTGGACCTGGTGTTCGGCCCGCAGACCCTGCACCGCCTGCCGGAACTGATCCGCCAGCGCCGCGAATCGGGGAAATCGCAGGTCGACATCAGCTTCCCGGAAATCGAAAAGTTCGACCGCCTGCCCGAACCGCGCGCCGAGGGTGGCTCGGCCTTCGTCTCGATCATGGAAGGCTGCTCCAAATACTGCTCGTTCTGCGTGGTGCCCTACACCCGTGGCACCGAAGTCAGCCGCCCGTTCGAGGACGTGGTGGTGGAAGTGGCACAGCTGGCCGCACAGGGCGTGCGCGAGATCAACCTGCTGGGCCAGAACGTCAACGCCTATCGCGGTCCGTACGGCGACGGCGAGCTCGCCGACCTCGGGCTGCTGATCCGCACCATCGCCGAGATCGACGGCGTGGACCGGATCCGCTTCACCACTTCGCACCCGCTGGAGTTCAGCGACTCGCTGGTGGATGCCTACCGCGACGTGCCGCAGCTGGCCAACTTCCTGCACCTGCCGGTGCAGGCCGGCAGCGACCGCGTGCTGTCGGCGATGAAGCGCGGCTACACCGCGCTGGAGTTCAAGGCGAAGATCCGCAAGCTCCGTGCGGTGCGCCCGGACATTTCGATCAGTTCGGACTTCATCGTGGGCTTCCCCGGTGAAACCGAGGCGGACTTCGAGAAGACCATGAAGCTGATCGAAGACGTGGGCTTCGACCAGAGCTTCTCCTTCATCTATTCGCGTCGCCCCGGCACCCCGGCGGCGGACCTGGAAGATACGATCACCGACGCCGAGAAGCATGCACGCCTGTCGCGCCTGCAGGCGCGCATCAACGAGCAGGCCGCGGCCATTTCGCAGGCGATGGTCGGCACGGTGCAGACGGTGCTGGTGGAAGGCCCCTCGCGCCGCAATGCAGACGAGCTGACCGGCAAGACCGAGAACATGCGCTCGGTGAATTTCCCGGGCCAGGCGCGGTTGGTCGGGCAATTGGTCGACGTGGAAATCACCGAGGCGTACAGCAATTCGCTGCGCGGGCGGCTGGTGGTCGCCTGATCAATCCAATCGCTTGCGGAACCGCAGAATCGCCAGCGTCATCATCACCACGATGAAGGCCAGCAGCGCCAGCACTTCCGGCCATAGCTCCCACCAGCGTGCGCCGCGCAGCATGATGCCGCGCACCAGGCGCAGGAAATGGGTGAGCGGCAGGATCTCCGCCACCCACTGCACGACGCGCGGCATGCCGGCGAACGGGAACATGAAGCCGGACAGCAGGATCGATGGCAGGAACACGAACATCGTCATCTGCATGGCCTGGAACTGCGACTGCGCCTTGGTCGAGATCAGCAGGCCAAGCGACAGGTTCGCCGCGATCAACAGCACCGCCGCCAGGTAGACGTCCAGCACGCTGCCGCGCACCGGCACCTGGAACAGCCACATCCCCAGCAGCAGCACCAGCGTGGTCTGGATCAGCCCGATCGCCGCGTACGGCAGCACCTTGCCCACCATCAGCTCGCTGCTGCTCAACGGTGTGGCAATAAGCAGTTCCATGTTGCCGCGCTCGCGTTCGCGCACGATCGCCACGGCGGTGAACATCACCATGGTCATGGTCAGGATGATCCCGATCAGCCCCGGCACGATGTTGATCGCCGAGCGCCGCTCCGGGTTGTAGAAGGCCACCACGCTGATCTGCCCCGCAGACCCCGCCGCGCCGGCACGCAGCGGCCGGTCATTGCGCAGCGGCTGGGTATCCAGCGGCACCTGCGCCAGCTGCACCGCCGCGCTCTGCACCACGGTATCGCTGCCGTCCACCAGCACCTGCACCGCTTCGCGGCCGTCGAAGCGACGGCGCTCGAAATCCGGCGGAATCACAATGCCCAGGCTGACCTGCCCGCGCCGCAGCGCGGTCATCAGCTGTTCGGGCGTGTCCACGTGCAGGGTCGGCGTGATCACGCCGGTGGCGACCATGTCCATCAGCAGCGCGCGCGAGGCCGAGGTGCCGGCCTGGTCGGCGATGCCGGTGTCCAGGTTGCGCAGGTTGAGGTTGATCGCGTACCCGAACAACACCAGCTGCATCACCGGAATGCCGACGATCATGGCCAGGGTGATGCGGTCGCGGCGCATCTGACGCAGTTCCTTGAGCACGATCGCCCACAGCCGGCGCAGGTTCATCGCGTGGCCTCGGCGTCAGCCGGTGCCTCGCGGCCGCGCGTGGCCGAGACGAACACGTCTTCCAGGTTGGGTTCGCTGCGCACCACCTCCGCGCCCTGCCCGTCCTCGCGCAGAGCCTGCTGCAGGCGCGGCTGCGCGTCATCGCCGCTGTCGAGCAGCACGCGCAGGGTGTTGCCGATCTGGGCCACGCTGAGCACGCCCGGCAGGCCGGCCAGCGCACGCTGCGCCTGCCGCGGCTGCGCGGCATGCACTTCCAGGGTGCGCCCCTGCAATGCCGCAGTCAGCTCGGCCGGGCTGCCGTCGGCGACCAGCACGCCACGATCAAGGATGGCCAGCCGATGGCAGCGTTCGGCCTCGTCCATGTAGTGCGTGGAGACCAGCAGCGTGGTGCCGGCGTCGGCCAGGTCGAAGAGTTTTTCCCAGAAATCGCGTCGCGACTCCGGGTCGACCGCGCTGGTCGGTTCGTCCAGGAACAGCAGCTCGGGCTCGTGGATGACCGCCCCGGCCAGGGCCAGCCGCTGCTTCTGGCCGCCGCTCATGGTGCCGGCCAGCTGCTTCTGGCGGTCCTCGAACCGGTACTGCTGCAGCAGCGCGTCGATCCGCTGCGCGGCCTTGGCACGCGGGATGTCCTGCACGGCGGCCAGGAACTCCAGGTTCTCGCGCACGGTGAGGTCTTCGAACAGCGAAAAGCGCTGGGTCATGTAGCCGATGCGACGGCGCAGTGCTTCGGCCTGTTCGGGAATGCGCAGGCCCAGCACCTCGATCTCGCCTTCGGTGGGCGTGAGCAGGCCGCACAGCATGCGGATGGTGGTCGACTTGCCCGAGCCGTTCGGGCCGAGGAATCCGTAGACGTTGGCGCGCGGCACGCTGAGGTCGACATGGTCGACCGCCGCCAGGCTGCCGAAACGCTTGGTCAGGCCGCGTGCGCGGATGGCCAGCGGCTGGGTATCGTCAGCTGCCTTGCCGGGCGCGGTGGCGCTCAAAACTCGACCCGTACCGGCGCGCCTGCGGGGAGATCCGCCAAGGGCGCCCTGCCGTCGGCAGGGTCCAGTTCGATCTCGGCCAGCCAGCTCAGTCGCGAGACGTCCTCGCCACTGAGCGCGTAGTAAGGCGTAAAGGTCGGATCGCTGCGGATGCTGCGCACGCGACCCGGCAATGCGCCGTCGCGGCCCTGCAGGTGCACCTGCGCGGCCTGCCCGACCCGGACCTTCAGCCGCAGGGGTTCGGGCAGGTAGACCCGCGCATACGGGCGTTCGCCGACCAGCAGCACCACCAGCGGCGCACCGACCGGCGCCTGGTCGCCCAGCTTGTAGGGCAGCGCGTCGACCCGGCCGGCGCGCGGCGCTACCAGGTCGAGCTTGCGCAGAGTCACCGCCTGTGCGGCCGCCTGCGCCTGCGCGGCCTGCAACGCGGCTTCGCCCTGCGCGACCTGCTCGACACGGGTGCCGTGCTCCAGCGCCAACAGCGCCTGCTCTGCCGCGCGCACTGCACCCTGCGCGCTGCCCGCTGCGGCGCGGGCGCGGTCCACGTCGGACGCGGCGACCAGCTGCTGGCGACCCAGCGGCTGCAGGCGACGGTAGTACGCCGAGGCGTCCACCGCCTCGGCGCGGGCGGACGCGAGCGTGGCGCGGGCCTGGTCGATGTCTTCGCGGCGGGGCCCATCGCGCAGTTCCCGCAGGGCCTGCCCGGCCTGACTGGCCTGCGCCTCCAGCGCCTGCAGCTGGGCGGCGGTGCGGATCGGTTCCAGCTGCAGCAGCGCGGCGCCGGCCGCGACCTGCTGGCCTTCGCGCACGCCGATGCCGACGATGGTTTCGGCGGCCGGTGCCGGTACGGTGATGCGGTCCCATTCGAGGGTGCCGAGTGCGGCGGGCGGGGTGGGTTTGCAGCCGGACAGCGCGCACCCGGCAACCGCCAGCAGGAGTCCTCGCAGGGGCAGGTAGCGGGCTGCAGGCATCGGCGGATCCCGGGCGCGGTCAGGGCGGTGGTGAAGTCATCACCTTGCGCATGCCTACGTGAAGGACGGGTCATGTCGATCACTGCGGCGTGGACGATGGTCACTAAATGATCACGCTTTCGTGACCCTTGCGGTTGCTGGGGTGTGCGGGGTTATCCACATGTTTCTCCAGCAGCGGCCCACAAGCGGTGTGGAAAACCCGGGCGGTTGTGTCCATTTTTTGACCATGGGGTGGCGGGCGTTGCGGGAGTAGGTTCGCGGGGAGCTATCCACAGGTTGCTGATGCGCTGTTGCACAGTGGGTGTGGAGAAGTTCGGGCGTGTAGCGGCCGTCACCGGGGGCGCGCTACCCTGTCTGTCCCCTTTCATTACGCGGCACGGTCGTTGCGACTGCGGCCGCCGGACGCAATGACCGCACTGGCACACCGCGATTTCACCCTGGCCCCTGAAGACAACGAGCGCCTGGCCAACCTGGCCGGCCCGTTCGACGAACACCTGCGCCAGATCGAACTGAAACTGGGCGTCGAGATCGCCAACCGCGGCCATGTGTTCCGGGTGACCGGGCCGAAGGCGGTGGCCGAAGAGGCGCAGGCGCTGATCGAAGCGCTGTACGTGGAGGCCGCCGACACCACCTTCGACAGCCACGCCATCCACCTGCGGCTCAACCAGGCCAATGTCGAGCAGCTGGTCGAGCGCAGCTACGAAGCGCAGGACGTGGCGATCAAGGTCAAGCGCGGCACGGTGCGCGGGCGTGGCGCCAACCAGGCGCGTTACCTGCACCAGATCGCCACCCATGACATCAACTTCGGCATCGGCCCGGCCGGCACCGGCAAGACCTTCCTGGCCGTGGCCAGCGCGGTCGACGCGCTCAACGAATCGCGCGTGCAGCGGCTGATCCTGGTGCGCCCGGCGGTGGAGGCCGGCGAGAAGCTGGGCTTCCTGCCCGGCGACCTGAGCCAGAAGGTCGACCCGTACCTGCGCCCGCTGTACGACGCGCTGTACGAAATGCTGGGCGTGGAGAAAGTGGTAAAGCTGCTGGAGAAGAACGTCATCGAGATCGCGCCGCTGGCCTACATGCGCGGGCGCACCCTCAACGATGCCTACGTGATCCTGGACGAAGCGCAGAACACCACCGTGGAACAGATGAAGATGTTCCTGACCCGGCTGGGCTTCGGCTCCACCGCCGTGGTGACCGGCGACCTGACCCAGACCGACCTGCCCAAGCACGTGAAGTCCGGCCTGCGCGACGCAGTCGAGGTGCTGCGCGACGTGGACGGGGTGAGCTTCACCTTCTTCGAAGCGCGCGACGTGGTGCGCCACCCGCTGGTGGCGCGGATCGTGGGCGCGTACGACCGGCGCGATCTGCAGCAGGTCAAGCCGGACGCGTGAAGCATCCGGCGGCGCAGCCACGCAGGGCGTGGCTCTACCGCGGGTGGACGCGTGCGCGTAATAATGGGCGTCTTCTGTCGTGAAACACCGGAATCTGCCATGACCAAGGGCCCCGTCCGCCTCGATGTTGCCGTCAGCTATGCCCTGCCCCGGGCCGGGTTGCCGTCGGCGGTGAGCTTCCGCAAGTGGGTGGCCGCCGCGCTGAAGGGCCGCATCCGTGAAGCCGACCTGGCGATCCGGGTGGTGGACGCGAAGGAAGGCCAGTCGCTGAACCGGCATTACCGGGGCAAGGACTACGCCACCAACGTGTTGAGCTTCCCGGCGGAACTGCCCGAAGGCCTGCCCAAGGGGGTCAAGTTCCCTTTGCTGGGCGATCTGGTGATCTGCGCCCCGGTGGTGGCCAGCGAGGCGGTCGAACAGGGCAAGGCGCTCAATGCGCACTACGCGCACCTGACCGTGCACGGTGCGCTGCACCTCCTCGGCTGGGACCATGAGGACGACAAGGAAGCCGAGGCGATGGAGCAGCTGGAGCGCGAGATCCTGGCCGACCTCGGCATCGCCGACCCCTATGCCGGCGAGCGCTGAGTCCATGACGCTGCTGCGCACCGCCTGCCTGGGCCCGATGATCTTGGCCGCCGTACTGGCCTCCTCCCCGGTAAAGGCAGCTCCGCAGGCGCCCGCCCCCGAGGTGTCCGCCAGCACGACGCCACGCCTGGACCTGGCCGCCCTGATCGAATGCCGCCAGCGCGTGGCCGACTATGACGCCGTGGCCGGCGTGGTGGCCGACCCGCTCAAGGCGGTGGCCAACGGCCTGGCACCGCTGCCGCAGACCAACCAGTTCATGAGCGAGTATCGCCTCGCCAGCCCGATCACGGTGTTCGGCCAGCGCGTGGAGTACCTGACTGTGTCCGGCCCCAGCATCATGGCGATCCTGGACGTGGCCGACCCGCGCCCGCTCGCAAAGGCGCTGGCGCTGGAGGACGGCGTGGACAATCCGGACAAATTCATGGCCGGCCGCGAAGTGGTCGCCCGCGACGTGACCGATCCGCGCACCGGGGAGCCGATGATCGAGTCCATCATCCTCAGCGTGTCCACGGTCAAGACCCACCCGGGCAAGACCCTGGCCGGCTGCACCTACAGCCTGGACCTGCCGGCCGAGGACGAGCAGGCGCCGACGCCTGCGGAGACCCCTGCCGCGCCGACCGGGACCCTGCCCCCGTCCGTGAACACCCCGGTGGACCAGCGCTGACAGCGGCCCGCATCCTGCTATATTGGCCCCAACGCCCGGCTCGCCGGGTGCCTTTTTTGCAGAGATGTCTGAAGACGACAGTAGTAGCTCCCTCCCGGAGCAAAATGAAAAGAAGCGCAGCTGGCTGGAACGCCTGACCTCTGCCTTCTCCGGCGAACCCCACACCCGCGACGAGCTGGTGGCGGTCCTGCACACCGCGCACGACGACGGCCTGGTTGCCGCCGACACCCTGCGGATGATGGAAGGCGCGATCTCGGTGGCCGAGCTCACCGTAGGCGACGTGATGATCTCGCGTTCGCAGATGGTCTCGCTGCCGGTAGAAGCCCCCTTCCTGGAACTGATGAAGCAGGTGGTCGAATCCGGCCATTCGCGCTTCCCGGTGCACGGCGACAACAAGGACGACATCCTGGGCGTGCTGCTGGCCAAGGACCTGCTGCGCGGCGTGGTCGCCGACAACGGGCCGGCCAACGTGCGCGAGCTGCTGCGCCCGGCGGTGCTGATCCCCGAGGCCAAGAAGCTCAACGTGCTGCTCAAGGAATTCCGCCTGTCGCGCAACCACATGGCGATCGTGGTCGACGAGTACGGCGGCGTTGCCGGACTGGTCACCATCGAGGACGTGCTGGAGCAGATCGTCGGCGAGATCGACGACGAGCACGACGAGGCCGAGGACCACACCGCGCAGATCGCGATCCAGGCCGACGGCCAGTACGTGGTCGACGCGCTGACCCCGATCGAGGACTTCAACGAGCGCTTCGGCGCCGGGTTCTCCGACGACGACTACGACACCATCGGTGGCCTGGTCACCGAGGCGATCGGGCACCTGCCCGAAACCGGCGATGAGCTCACCCTGGACCGCTTCGTTTTCCGGGTGGCCCGTGCCGACGCGCGCCGCGTGCAGGCGTTCCACGTGACCGTGCTGCCGCCCGACATCTCCATCGAGGATTGACCCACGCCATGCGGCCCCTGCTGATGCGGTGGCCGTTGTGCCGCCTGTTGTTCCTGCTGGTGCTGGCCAGCCTGTCGTCGTTTGCGGTGGCCGAAACGCCACCGCCGCGGATCGGCATCGTCACCATGCAGCCCGGCTCGATCTTCTTCGAGCGCTTCGGGCATGACGCCATCGTGGTGGTCGACCCGGTCACGGGCGGGGCCACCTCGTACAACTTCGGCTACTTCGATCCCGGCGAACCGGATTTCATCAGCCGCTTCATCCGCGGCGACATGATGTACTACCTGGTGGCGCTGCCGCTGGAGCAGGACCTGTCGTACTACCAGGAGAGCGGCCGCGGCGCCAACCTGCAGTGGCTGGACCTCAGTCCGGAGCAGGCGCGTACCCTCGCCGCTTCGCTCGCCGAACGCGCCAAGCCTGAAAACGCGCGCTACCGCTACGACTACTACACCGCCAACTGCGCCACCATGGTCCGCGATGCGATCGATGGTGCGCTCGGCGGCGGACTGCATTCGCAGCTGTCCGGCCGCTCGCGCGGCAACACCTACCGCAGCGAATCGGTGCGGCTGGCCTCGCCGGCGCCGTGGATGTGGCTGGGCTTCGACATCGGCCTGGGCCCGTTCGCCGACCAGCCGCTGTCGCGCTGGCAGGAAGCGTTCGTGCCGATGCGCCTGGCTGCGGCCCTGCGCGAAGTACGCAACAGCGAAGGTCGCCCGCTGGTGCAGTCCGAACAGGAACTGCTGCCGCACCGGATCGCACCGGAGCCGGCCGAGTTCGCGCGCCGCTGGTGGCCGTGGCTGCTGTGCGGGCTGGTGCTGGCTGCCGGCGTGGTCGCGCTGCGTCGCCGGCCGCGCCTGCTCGGTGGGCTGGCCCTGCCGCTGTGGCTGTTCTGCGGCATTGCCGGCGCGCTGCTGACCTTCCTGTGGGGCTTCAGCGCGCACCATGCCGCCTGGGCCAACCGCAACCTGCTGCAGCTATCGCCGCTGTGCCTGCTGCTGCTGCCGGGCGCGATCACCCTGCTGCGCGGGCGCACCCCGCGCGCGTGGTTCCGGGTGCTGCTGTGGGCGGTGGCGGCGCTGTCCGCGCTCGGGCTGGTGCTGCACTGGCTGACCCTGCAGCCGCAGATCAACCTGCAATGGATCGTGCTGCTGCTGCCGGTTCATGTGGCGCTGGCGTGGGTGCTGGGCCGTCGTGACCTGGCTGTCACGGGTCGCTGACGCAGGATGTCGTCCATGGAAAGCACTGCCAATCCCACCTGCGTCATCAACTGCGTGCACTACGACGACCAGGGCAAGCGCCACGACATCGCGCTGGATGACATCAGCGATGTGATCGCGAGCAACAATGGGTTCGTGTGGGTCGGCCTGTACGACCCGGCCGATTCGGTGCTGCTCAAGCTGCAGGAAGAGTTCTGCCTGCACGACCTGGCCATCGACGATGCCCGCAACGCGCACCAGCGCCCGAAGGTGGAGGCCTACGGCAATACGCTGTTCGTGGTGGTCACCACCGCGCAGCGGGTGCACGACCGCATCGAGTATGGCGAAACCCATGCGTTCCTCGGCCCCCGCTTCCTGGTCACGGTGCGCCATGGCGCCTCGTTGTCGTATGCGCCGGTGCGGGCGCGGGTCGAGCGCGAACCGCAGCTGCTGACCATGGGCGCCTCGTACTGCCTGTACGGCGTGCTGGATTTCGTGGTCGACAACTACCTGCCGATCACCACCGACTTCCGCGACACGCTGGATTCGCTGGAGAAGGACATCTTCGCCGACAGCTACCAGCGCAGCACCGTGGTGCGCCTGTATGAGCTCAAGCGCGAACTCAACAAGATGCGGATGGCGGTGGCGCCGCTGCAGGACGTGCTGGCGCAGCTGCGCCGCTACCCTGGCGAGCTGATCCCCGACGAAGTCAAGCTGTACATCCGCGACGTGCACGACCATGCGGTGCGGATCAGCGATGTGATCGACACCCTGCGCGAGATGCTGGGCACGGCGCTCAACGTGAACCTGTCGCTGGTGACGCTGGCGCAGGGCGAGACGGTGAAGCGGTTGGGTGCCTGGGCGGCGTTGTTGGCCGCGCCTACGTTGATCACCAGCTGGTATGGCATGAATTTCGCGCACATGCCGGAGCTGGACAAGTCGTGGGCGTATCCGGCGATGATCGTCGGGGTTGGGGCGGTGTGTGTCGGGTTGTATTGGTTGTTCAAGCGGGCGAAGTGGTTGTAGACCGCCTGGGCCGGCCAACGGCCGGCGCTACTCGTGGAAACACGCCCACCCCTCGGTAGCGTCGGCCGTTGGCCGACCCAGGCGATGCCATGCCTCGCGACGCAATCCGTCAGGCGACGTAAACCGTCTTGATGTTCATGAACTCATGGATGCCATGGTCGGCCAGTTCGCGACCGAACCCTGAGCGCTTGCTGCCGCCGAACGGCAGGCGTACGTCGCTCTTGACGATGGCGTTGACGAACGCGGCGCCGCATTCCAGGCGCTTTGCGATGCCTTCACCACGCACCGGGTCGCCACTCCACACGCTGCCGCCCAGCCCGAAGGTGGTGTCGTTGGCCACCCGCAGCGCGTCGGCGTCGTCGCGCACGCGCAGGATCGCCGCGACCGGGCCGAACAGCTCCTCGTCATAGGCCGGCATGCCCGGCACTACGTTGTCCAGGATCGTGGCCGGGTAGCCGGCGTGGGTGCCGGGCACCGGTTCGCCACCAAGCAGCACCGTGGCCCCCGCCGCAACGCTGGCTTGGACCTGCTTGTGCAGTTCCTCGCGCAGGTCGGCACGCGCCATCGGCGCCAGGGTGGTTTTTTCGTCCTGCGGGTCGCCGTACACGCGTGCCGCCGCGGCCGCGACGAATTTCTTCACGAAAGCGTCGGCAATCGCGTCGACCACGATGAACCGCTTGGCCGCGATGCAGGTCTGGCCGCTGTTGTCGAAGCGCGACTTCACCGCGGCGGCCACTGTCTTGTCCAGGTCGGCGTCGTCCAGCACCACGAAGGCGTCGCTGCCGCCCAGTTCCATCACGCACTTCTTGAGCTGGTCGCCGGCATTGGCCGCGATCGAGCGCCCTGCCCGCTCGCTGCCGGTCAGGGTGACCGCCTTGACCCGCTTGTCGCGCAGCACCTCGGCAGCCTGGTCGTTGTCGATGTGCAGCACATCGAACACGCCGTCTGGCAAGCCGCCGTCGCGGCACACCGCCAGGATCAGGTCGGCGCACTGCGGCACGTTGCTGGCGTGCTTGAGCAATGCCACGTTGCCGGCCATGAATGCCGGAGCGAGGAAGCGGAACACCTGCCAGATCGGGAAGTTCCAGGGCATCACCGCGAACACGCAGCCGATCGGCTCGTAGCGCACGTAGCTGCGCTGGGCTTCAGTATCGATCAGCTGCGGCTTGAGGTAGTCGGCGGCGTGGTCGGCGTAGTACTCGCAGGCCTGCGCGCACTTCTCCACCTCGGCCAGCGCCTCGCCCTTGAGCTTGCCCATCTCGGTGGTCATGGCGTGCTGGATGTCGTCTTTGCGCGCGCGCAGCTGGGCGGCGATGCCGCGCAGGATCGTGCCGCGCGCCTGCAGCGTCTGTGCCGCCCACTGCGGGAAGGCCCCGGCGGCGGCGGCCAGGCGCTGTTCGACCTCGGCAGCCTTCAGCAGTTCATGGCGGTAGGTCACCAGGCCAGTGGCGGGGTTGACGATTTCGACGGTCATCGCGGTGCTCCGAAAGACAGGGCACCAGTGTGCGCCTGCCCTTGTGAGCCGGATGTTGCTGGAACTGGCGAAGCACGTTCCGCAGGTGCGACACAGCGTCGCGAACGGCGGCCGGGCAGAGCCCGGCGCTACGAGGTCGACCCCGTACGTGATGCCGCGTCCTCGGTAGTGCCGGGCTCTGCCCGGCAGGAATCACGCGGGGTCCTGCAACGCCATCTGCATGTCGCGCTGGCGGCGCTTCTCGCTGCGCGAGGTGATGAACCAGCCCACCACCGCCGCCACCGACACCGCCAGCACCATCAGCGTGGCCAGCGCGTTGATCTCCGGCTTGATGCCCATGCGCACCGAGGCGAACACCTTCATCGGCAGGGTGGTCGAATTCGGCCCCGCCACGAAGCTGGCGATCACCACGTCGTCCAGCGACAGCGTGAAGGCGAGCAGCCAGCCGGCCACCAGCGCCGGTGCGATGATCGGCAGGGTGATCTGGAAGAACACCTTCAGCCGGCTCGCCCCCAGATCCATCGCCGCCTCTTCCAGCGAACGGTCCAGCTCCTGCAGGCGCGAGGACACGATCACCGTCACGAAGGACAGCGTGAAGGTCACGTGCGCAATCCAGATGCTGCCGACCCCGCGGCTGGGGAAGCCGGGAATGCCGCCCATCGCCACCAAAAGCGTCATCAGCGAGAAACCCAGGATCACTTCGGGCATCACCAGCGGCGCGGTGATCAGCGCCCCGAACATGGTCTTGCCGGGGAAGCGCTTGAAGCGGGTCATCACCATGGCGGCCATGGTGCCCAGCACGGTGGCCGCGCTGGCGGTCCAGAACGCCACCTTCAGGCTGATCCACAGCGCGTCGAGGATCTGCCGGTTGTTGAACAGCTCGCCGTACCAGCGCGTGGAGAAGCCGGACCACACCGTGGCCAGCTTGGAGGCGTTGAACGAGTAGATCATCAACAGCAGGATCGGCAGGTACAGGAAGGCAAAGCCCAGCCCGAGGACCGTCCAGCCCAGCCAGCGGCTGCGGCGCACCATGCTCATGCCAGCTTCCCTTCCAGCTCACGCTGCTGCACCCGGTTGAACAGCAGGATCGGGACCAGCAGCAGGGCCAGCATCACGATCGCCACCGCCGAGGCGGTCGGCCAATCGCGGTTGTTGAAGAACTCGCCCCACAGCACGCGGCCGATCATCAGCGTGTCCGGCCCGCCGAGCATTTCCGGAATGACGAACTCACCCACCGCCGGAATCATCACCAGCATGCAGCCGGCGATGATGCCGGTGCGCGACAGCGGCAGCGTGATGCGCAGGAACGCCTGCCACGGCTTGGCGCCGAGGTCGTAGGCCGCCTCCAGCAGGCGGTTGTCCAGCTTGACCAGGTTGGCATACAGCGGCAGCACCATGAACGGCAGGTAGCAGTACACGATGCCGATGTACGCGGCGGTGGGTGTGTACAGGATCTGCAGCGGCGCGTCGATCAGGCCGATCTTCAGCAGCAGCTGGTTGAGCAGGCCGTTGCGGTCGAGGATGCCGATCCACGCGTATACGCGGATCAGGAACGAGGTCCACGACGGCAGCACCACCAGCATCATCGCCACGTTGCGCGCGGCCGGCGACATCCGCGAGATCACGTACGCCATCGGGTAGCCGATCAGCAGCGTGAACAGCGTGGCGATCACCGCGATCTTGATCGAGCTCAGGTAGGCCAGCGCGTACTGGCTGTCCTTCACCAGCGCCGCGTAGTTGCCCAGGTGCAGCTTGAGCGAGAACGCACCGTCCACGTATTCCAGCAGCCAGGTGTACGGCGGCGAGCCGACCTGGGTGCGGGCGAACGAGATCATCAGGATGATCACGAACGGCACCGCGAAGAACAGCAGCAGCCACAGGTAGGGCGCGGCGATCACGCCGCTGCGCGTACCCGGGAGCCAGCGCTTCCAGCCGGTGGCGTTCATGCGGTGAGCACCACGCCGTCGTTGTCGCGCCAGTGCACCCAGACGCTGTCGCCCCAGGTCAGGCCGTCGCTGGCCCAGCGCTGCGAATTGGCGAAGTTGGACAGCACCTTGGCGCCGCTGGGCAGCCGCACGTGGTAGACCGAGTGGCTGCCGAAGTAGGCGATCTCTTCGATAACGCCCTGCGCCTTGTTGGTGTCCCCGGCCGGTTCGTCCTTGCCGATCATCACCTTCTCCGGGCGCAGCGCGAACGCCACCTCCTGCCCTTCGTAGCAGGTGATGCCGTGCGCGACGTAGATCGGGGCCGGGAACAGCGGGGTGCGCACGGTCACGTACTCGGGCAGGTCTTCGTCGATCACCCCTTCGAACAGGTTGACCGAGCCGATGAAGCCGGCCACGAAGCGGTTGGCCGGCTGCTCATAGATCTCGTCCGGTTTGCCCACCTGCTGGATCCAGCCGGCGTCCATGACCGCGATGCGGGTGGCCATGGTCATCGCTTCTTCCTGGTCGTGGGTGACCATCACGCAGGTCACGCCCGAGGTTTCGATGATGTTGACCAGCTCAAGCTGCATCTGCGAGCGCAGCTTCTTGTCCAGCGCGCCCATCGGCTCGTCCAGCAGCAGCAGCTTGGGCCCCTTGGCCAGCGAGCGCGCCAGCGCCACGCGCTGCTGCTGGCCGCCGGACAGCTGGTGCGGTTTGCGCTTGGCCAGCTTCTGCAGCTGCACCAGCTCCAGCATTTCGCCGACCCGGCGCTGGATGGCGTCGCGGGCCAGCCCGTCCTGCTTCAGGCCGAAGGCGATGTTCTGCTCCACGGTCATGTGCGGGAACAGCGCATAGGACTGGAACATCATGTTGATCGGCCGCTGGTACGGCGGCAGCGCGTCGATGCGCTGGCCGTCCAGCTGGATGCTGCCGGCGGTGGGGGTCTCGAAGCCGCCCAGGCAGCGCAGCAGGGTCGACTTGCCGCTGCCCGACCCGCCCAGCAGGGCGAAAATCTCGCCCTTGCGCACGTCCAGGTTGACGTCGTCGACCGCGACGAAGCCGTCGAATTCCTTGCGCAGCGCGCGGATGGACAGATAGCCCGGCTCCAGGACCGGGACGACCTCACCTTCCGGCTTGGCTTCAAATGGCATGGGCAGCGGCTCCGGGAGCGGCATCAGGTGGGGAATGGGCCATTTTAGCGACCGTTGGCGACAGCTGCGATACCGGATCGGGGCAACGAGCACCTACCTTGCCCCTCCCGGCCCCCCTGGCAAACCCTAGCCGGTCACCCGCTGAACCTGTGTGAACGTCCCGGACCCAGGCGCACCGCCGATCGAGCCGCTGGCGGTCCGGGTCAGCCCCTTGACGTCCGTTTGACCGAGCTCGCTCCTGTTTGATGCCTGCGATAGAGAATGATCGAAGTCACTACAAGAAGAGCGCCCGCCACTGTCATCAAGGACACGCTCTGCCCGAACATCAAGTAGTCAAATGCAAGCGCCACGGCGGGTACCAAGTAGAACAATGATCCGACCTTGCCCGCAGAATCATGCTTGAGCATGTAGAGCAGAAGCAGTGTTGCGCCCGTGGAAACCACGACGATCATCCACGAGGCAGCCAGCACGAATTTCGCCCCCGGCGCCCAAAGAGCATCAGTGAACAGCATCACAACCAGAAAAACCACAGCTGCAACCAAGCTTTGGTGAAACGAGGACGCCAGCGGGTGTACGGTAACGCGCTGCTGGAGGACAGAACCTGCGCTGATCGAAGCGACGGACAGGACACCGAACGCTGCACCTGAAAAGCCCAGCCCGCCGATCTCACGTGATCCTGCAACTGAAACGGCCAGGCCCAGGAATCCGCAAGCCAGAAGCAGATACCCCTTGACGCCGGCATCCTCCCGGCCGATCAGCGAAGCAAGAATGGGCTGAAGTCCAAGAATGATGGCCAACAAGCCCGGAGACATTCCCTCACTGATGGCAAGAAAGAAGGCGCCTTGATAAGCGACCTGCAGAAGAACACCAGCCGCCAATATCTTCCCTAGAACCGCGGCAGGGTATCCGAACAGCCTGGCAGCAATCTGCCCCCTGAATGCAAAAATGCAGACTGCGGTGAGCACCAGAAAGGCCCCCACGGCCCTGACCGCCAGGAATGGCCAGACTGACACTTCTTCAAGTCCCAGCTTCACGAACACAGCGCCGCTGCCCCACGTTACGAGGAACGCAAACGGCGCAAGCTTCAGCATGACGTTCGACCTATCCACAGCAACTCACTGCGAATCGAGGGAGAAACGTTCATTCATGCCACGGGCCTCCAGGAGATATCTCTTCATCCCCCTGAGCCGCTCGGCAACATCGGCACTCGCAACTGGGGACGCCAACGCTGCCTTGATCAGCCAGTCATAGCAGGATTCAATTGGGACGTTGAATCGAAAGTGGACCTTCGCAGCTTCAAGAATCTGCTGTTTTATGGCGCCGGCATCAATGCCATGTGTGAAGGTATCAAGCATCTCACTCAGAGTATTCGACGGCAGGCTGGGCCTCAGCACGTGGATGTCGCGGGAGCTGCTCGCAACCTGCGCAGATGCGGCGAAAATTTCGTCCTCTGCGAACGCGCCATCGAAAGCGAAGTCGAGACAGATGAACATCCTGCTCTCGCTCGAGAAGTTCACGGCTGCATGGCTGACCGCTGCATCCAGGAACCAGACCTCCCCCGGCTTCATCTGGAACACTCCGGACTCATCCGAGTGATAAGCATTTAGGTTCAACTCAATCGGAATGAAGACGCGGAAGTAGGAAACATTGGGATCGAGCTCTACAAAGTCTCGATGCGGAATGACGAGACCTGAGATCAAATTCCTGGCACGAACCATCTTGACCAACGATAGATCAAAGTTGTCGGAGAGCATCCTGGCGATCGACGGACATCCACTCATGTACTCAGTGGGCTTCGCAACGTCGCAATTGCGGTACTGCGTGTCATCAGTTCGCCCGGACCCGTTATAGAGCGATAGGTTCTTCCAGTACCCGAAAGCGAATTCGTCGTATTCCTCCGGACTTTTCTCAACGGCGTTCAGAAACGCTACGTCCGTACTGAAGTCGTACGAATCCAAGTTGATCTTGCCAATGATGCGTGAGGTCATAATCTTTGATCCTGTAACGTAGATGGCGGCTCACTGCACTATCAAATATTGACCAGAGCAGCGGGGCGATTTCTACCATGATCAACCTCACCTCAAGGATCGCAATTGCACTCATCCAATGCATTCGATCATTTCTGTGCAGCCGTTCCTGTTCGCAAGGAGATGCGGTTCGCAAATCCAGGGCACGACCCTCCGTCTCAGCACACCAACACATGACGCTAACCGCCTGGCGACTGGTCGTCCGTCAGACACCCCCTACTTCGACAGCGTAGAACACCGGAACTCGCGCTGCGCCGTCCCTGGCAAGCTGCCAGACGAAGTCGACAGCACAAACCATTCCCCAGGAGTCTTTCGAGCGAGCAGGTCACGTCACTGGGAGGTCGACTTCTGCACCTTTCTCGAACATGTGGATACACCCCCTTGACCTGCTGCCCCTACAGCGGCTGATGGAAGGGTCCAAAAACGTTGGAGCGGGTGACGTTTCCGATCACGGAACATGCGGGAAAACGCGGGATGTTGACCGGGGACACACCTGCGCGGCTCCGATCCGCAGAAGGGCTGGCGGCATCACATTCTGGTTCTCCCCGCGTTGACCCGTTTCGCCAGCGACCACGACATTCCCCGGTCATCCAAGGATCGAACAGGGAGAACGACGCATGCTGCAGCACACCCGGTGGGCACCCGATGAAGCATTCAACGTGGCCGATGACGACGGGGCCGTTCCATGGGAGGTGGTGGTGATCGGGGCCGGCCAGTCCGGACTCGCGGTCAGCGCGACCCTGGTGCGTGCCGGCGTGCGCCACCTGGTCCTGGAAGCGGAGACCGTGGGCTGCGCCTGGCGGCGCCGCTGGGACTCGTTCCAGACCAACACGCCCAATGCGACGACGGCGCTGCCCGGATATGTCTATACCGGAAACGACCCGGAGGGATTCGCCACCGGCGATGAGGTGGTCGCGCTGCTGGGCCGCTATGCCGGTGAGCAGGCGCTGCCGGTGATCGAGCAATGCCCGGTGCGCCGGGTCACGCACGATGCGGGCGGGTACCGGATCGAAACCCGAAAGGGCCCGCTGCGGGCACGGGCGGTGGTGGTGGCGACCGGCGAGTACCGGCGGCCGCAGTTGCCGCGGGTGCCGTTCGTGCCCTGCCGCGGGCTTTCGGTACTGCACTCAGGCGACTACAGGCACGCCGGACAGCTGCCCGAGGGCGGTGTGCTGGTGGTGGGCGGTGGGCAGTCCGGCGCGCAGATCGCCCAGGACCTGCGCGCGGCCGGGCGCAACGTTTACTGGTCGATCGCCTCGCGGGCGATGAACCTGCGCCGGCTGCGCGGTCGGGATTCGCTGGACTGGTGGATCCAGTCGGGGCTGATCCACCGGCATGTGAGCCAGCATCCGGCGGTACTGGCCGGGGTGCCGGGGGCATTGCGCAGCGCGCGCAACGCCGAATTTCCGCTGGTGTCGGGCAAGGGCGAACAGGGCAAAGGCAGCTCGATCAGCCTGCTCTCGATGCATCGGCAGGGGGTGGTGCTGCTGGGCCGGCTGCAGTCACTGCAGGGCCAGGTGGCGCGGTTCAACGATGTGCGCCCGCAGGTGCGCGACGCGATCGCGGCCACGCGGGTGGAGTACCAGCGCCTGCATGCGGTGGCCGATGCGCATTTCGCCGGTGCGGTGGAAGCGCGCACCGATGATGCGCGCTACCTGCCCGAAGAGGTCTACCTGGACTGGGAGCCTGAGCACGCGCGCGACGTGCTGGATCTTGAAGCGGAAGGCATTCGCTCGGTGCTGCTGGCGACGGGATTCGCGCCGGACTGGTCGTGGCTGGAGCTGGACAACGTGTTCGACACCCGCGGCTACCCGCTGGGCGAGTACGGGGTGTCATCGCAACAGGGCCTGTTTTTCGTCGGCCTGTACAACCTGCAGCGGGTCAGTTCCAGCTACCTGTGCAACGGCGGCCGCGACGCCGAAGCGTTGCTGCCGCACATCCAGGCCCACCTCGCCAGCCACCGCGCAGGACACGCATGGCGTGTCACTACGCGGGAACCGTCAACGTAGCGACACGCCACGCGTGTCCCACGCAATGCCGGCTATCAGCGACCGGTCTTCACCTCGGTCCACAACCGGGTGTACAGCTTGTCCACTTCCGGCGGGTTGATCGAATAGGTGAACATCTTCGCGGCGACCTCGGCCGGCGGGTAGATGGTCGGGTCGTTGCGGATCGCTTCGTCCACCAGCGGGGTGGCCACGCTCACCGGGTTGGCGTAGTGGATGAAGTTGGTGTTGGCCGCCGCGACCTTCGGGTCGAGCAGGTAGTTGATGAAGGCGTAGGCCGCTTCCGGATGCTTGGCGTCCTTGGGAATGGCCAGCATGTCGAACCACTGCGGTGCGCCTTCCTTCGGGATCGAGTAGGCCACGGTCACGCCGTTGGCCGCCTCGGCCGCGCGGTCGCGGGCCTGGATGATGTCGCCCGACCAGCCCACCACCAGGCAGGTGCCGCCATTGGCCAGCGACCCGACGTACTGCGAGGAGTGGAAGTTCTGCACGTACGGCCGGATGCTCTTGAGCAGGTCGGCCGCCTTCTGGATCACCGCCGGATCATGGCTGTGCGGGTCTTCGCCCAGGTAATGCAGCGCGATCGGGATCATGTCGGCCGGGGTATCCAGGATCGTGATCCCGCAGTCCTTCATCTTCGCGATGTTTTCCGGCTTGAAGATCAGGTCCCAGCTGTTGGCGATCTCGGTGCTGCCGCCGAAGCGCTCCTTGAGCATCTCCACGTTGTAGCCGATGCCGGTGGTGCCGATCATGTACGGCACGCCGTACTTGTTGTCCGGATCCTGCTGCGCGATGCGCTTCATCATCTCCGGGTCGAGATTGGCCAGGTTCGGGATCCTGCTCTTGTCCAGCGGCAGGAACACCCCGGCCTGGATCTGGCGGCCGAAGAAGTTCAGCGTCGGCACCACCACGTCGTAGCCGCTGCCACCGGCGAGCAGCTTGGTTTCCACCATCTCGTCGCTGTCGAACACGTCATAGGTCACCTTGATGCCGGTGGCCGTCTCGAAGTTCGGGATGGTCTCTTCAGCGATGTAGTCGCTGTAGTTGTAGACGTTCAGCACTTTGCTGTCGTCCTGTTTGGCGCCACCGCAGGCGCTGAGCAGGGTGACGGCAATGCCGAGGGTGAGGATACGCAGCTTCATCGGACTCTCCACAGGTCAGGAGCGAGGTGGGGGAACCGGCCAGACCGGCACGACGGTGCCAGCCTAACGGGCAACTGGCCATTTTCCCAGCACGGCGCCCGCCCGGCCATGCCTGATCGGGCGGCTCGGCCGGTTACACGTTCAGCAGCAGGAACTCGCGCTCCCAGGAGCTGATCACCCGGAAGAAGGTCTCGTATTCCTTGCGCTTGACCGACACGTAGGCCCGGCAGAAGCGCTCGCCCAGCATCTCGCGCAGCTCCGGGCACCCTTCCAGCCCGTCCAGCGCCTCGCCCAGCGAGCGCGGCAGCTCGTAGCCGAGCTCCTTGGCGCTGCCGCTGACCGGCGCGGTCGGCGAGCCCCGCTCGCGGATGCCCAGCAGGCCGGCGGCCAGGGTGGCGGCAAAGGCCAGGTAGGGGTTGGCGTCGGAACCGGCGAAGCGACTTTCCACCCGCATGTTTTCCGGCGTATCCATCGGCACCCGCAGGCCGCAGGTGCGGTTGTCGAAACCCCAGTGCACGTTGCTCGGGGAAACCTCGCCGAACACCAGCCGCCGGTAGGAATTCACGTTCGGGGCGAAGAATGCCATCGCCGCCGGCACGTACTTCTGCAGCCCGGCCAGGTAATGCCCGAACAGCGGGCTGAATTCCTCGCCGCCGGTATCGCCACTGAACACGTTGTGGCCATCGCTGATCCGCACCAGGCTCTGGTGGATGTGCATGGCACTGCCCGGCTCGGTTTCCATCGGCTTGGCCAGGAAGGTGGCGTACACCCCGTGCCGCATCGCCGACTCGCGCATGGTGCGCTTGAACAGGAACACCTGGTCGGCCAGGTCCATCGCATTGGCGTGGGTGAAGTTGACCTCCAGCTGCGCCGCACCGGATTCGTGGATGAGCGTGTCCACGTCCAGCTTCATCGCGTCGCAGTAGTCGTACATCAGGTCGAGGATCGGGTCGAATTCGTTGACCGCGTCGATCGAATACGACTGCCGCGCCGTTTCCGGGCGGCCGGAGCGACCGGCCGGCGGCAGCAGCGGGAAGTCCGGGTCGGTGTTCTTCTGCACCAGGAAGAATTCCAGTTCCGGTGCGACCACCGGGCGCAGGCCCAGCTCGGCATAGGCGTCCAGCACCCGGCGCAGCACGTTGCGCGGGGCCAGCTCGTGCGGCTCGCCGTGCTTCGTGTAGCAGTCGTGGATGATCTGTGCGGTGGGGTCGGTGGCCCACGGCACCATGCGCACGGTGTCCGGGTCCGGGCGCAGGATCATGTCCGAGTCCGACGGCGAGGTCAGCTCGTAGTAATCGTCGGGGTACTCGCCGGTCACCGTGGTGGCGAAAACCCCCTCGGGCAGGCGCGTGCCGTAGTCATGCGAAAACTTGTCGGCCGGGATGATCTTGCCGCGCGCGTTGCCGGTGATGTCCGGCACCAGGCACTCCACCTCGGTGATGTGGCGCTCCTTGAGCCAGCGGAGCAGCGCGCTCTCTTCGGCCACCGGCTTGGGCGCGGCCTTGCGGGACGGCGCCTTGCGCGAAGGCGCAGCGGCCTTGCGCGACGGGGACGTGGCTTTGCGCGAGCGCGTTCGAGTGGTCATGCCGGGCACGTTACCCCTGCCCCCTGCACGGGCGCAACCAACCACGTCACGACGGGCGCACCTGCCGTGAACACCGGTTGCTGGCATGCTGTGCCCCATGAGCGTTGCCCTTTCCCCTGTTCCCCGGTGCCGCCGATGAGCCAGGCCGGCCTGGCCCACGCGCCCAGCTGGTATGCCGAAAGCCTGCCGGCCCAGCCGTTGCGGGCGCCGCTGCGCGGCGACCAAGCCACCGATGTCTGCGTGCTCGGCGCGGGCTACACCGGGTTGTCGGCCGCGCTTTCGCTCGCCGAGCGCGGCTACCGGGTAACGGTGCTGGAAGCCCACCGGGTCGGCTGGGGCGCATCCGGTCGCAACGGCGGCCAAGCCATCGTCGGCTACGGCTGCGAGGTGGACACGCTGGAACACCTGGTCGGCCACCCCGACGCACGCCGCCTGTTCGATTTTTCACGCGAGGGCATGGCCCTGCTGCGCCACCGCCTGCAGCATTACGCCATCGCCTGCGACTGGCGCGACGGCCACGCCAGCGTGCCGATCAATGCGCGCCAGGAGCGTGGACTGCGCCAGGGCATGCAGGCGCTGGTGGAACGCTACGACTATCCGCTGCAGTGGTGGGACCGGCAGCAGCTGCGTGGCCAGCTGGACAGCCCGCGCTACCGGGGCGCGATGTTCGATGCGGCCAGCGGCCACCTGCACCCGCTGGCGTATGCGCTGGGGCTGGCGCGTGCGGCCGAAAGCCTGGGCGTGGTGATCCATGAAGCAAGCCCCGTGCAGGCGCTGGTGCGCGGCGCCCGCCCGCAGCTGCGTACCGCGCACGGCACGCTCACGGCCAACCAGGTGGTGATTGCCGGCAATGCCTGGCTGCAGGGCATCGCGCCGGAGCTGGAAAGCCGGATCATGCCGGTGGGCACCTACATCGGCGCCAGCGCCCCGCTGGGCGAAGCGCGCGCCCGCACATTGATCCGCAACGACATGGCCGTGGCCGACGTGAGCTGGGCGCTGGACTACTTCAAGCTCAGCGCCGACCACCGCCTGCTGTTCGGCGGCCGCGCCAGCTATTCGGCGCTGCCGCCGCCCAACCTGCGGGGGGTGATGACCCGGCGCATGCACCAGGTGTTCCCACAGCTGGCCGACGTGGGCATGGAGCAGGTGTGGGGCGGCTACGTGGACATCACCCGCAACCGCGCCCCGCACTGGGGCCGGCTGACCCCGAACGTGTACTTCGCACAGGGTTTTTCCGGCCATGGTGTCGCCGCCACCGGCCTGGCCGGCGACGTGATCGCCGAGGCGATTGCAGGGCAGAACGAGCGCCTGGACGTATTCGAACGCATTCCGCACAAGCGCTTCCCGGGCGGAAAGCTGCTGCGCACCCCGCTGCTGGTGGCGGCGATGTCCTGGTACAAGCTGCGGGACGTGATTGGGTGAAGCCGCCGGGCAGAGCCCGGCGCTACGGATACGCTCATGGCCGCTGGGAATGTGACAGGCCGCTTTTTCCCAACGACACCCACCTCACAGATCCGAAGATTGCCCCTAAAGTCCGGCGTGAAGGCGCCGCTATTACTTCCGACCCTCTCGGATTCGAGCGTACGCAACATGCCGGCACTGTTTCAGGGCGCTTTGGACAGCGCCCCCGGGGAAGACCTGCCTCAGCGGATTCTGCTGGTCGAGAACTCGCGCACGTTCACCAGCATGCTCAAGGAGGCCATCGAGCAGCGGCTGGAGCTGCCGGTGTCGGTGGCGACCAGCCTGGCCGAGGCCGGGCGCCTGCTGGACGAAGAGAAGGGCTGGTTCCTGGTGCTGACCGGGCTGGTGCTGGCCGACGGCGACCGCGACCACGTGGTGGACTTCTTCCTGTCGCGCGGGCTGCGCACAGTGGTGGTCAGCAGCGTGTACGACGAGGACCTGCGCAAGCGCGTGCTGCAGCAGCAGATCATCGATTACGTGCTGAAGAATACGCCGGGCAGCGTGGACTACCTGGTGTGGCTGGTGCAGCGGCTGGACCGCAACCGCCGGATCGCCGCGCTGGTGGTGGACGACTCGATGTCCGCACGGCTCTACGCGGCCTCCCTGCTGCGCATGTACGGCCACGAGGTCTACGAGGCCGCCGACGGTGCCGAAGGCCTCAAGGCCATCGAAGCGCACCCGGCGATCCGATTGGCGGTGGTGGACCAGGAAATGCCGGGCATGGAGGGCGTGGAGTTCACCCGTCGCCTGCGCACCCTGCGCTCGCGCGACAAGGTCGCGGTGATCGGCATTTCCGGCAACACCGACCCCTCGCTGATCCCGCGCTTCCTCAAGAACGGCGCGAACGACTTTCTGCGCAAGCCCTTTTCGCGCGAGGAATTCTTCTGCCGCGTCTCGCAGAACGTGGACCAGCTGGAGCTGATCGGCACCCTGCAGGACCTGGCCACGCGCGACTTCCTCACCGGGCTGCCGAACCGTCGCTGTTTCCTGGAGCAGAGCCAGCGCCAGTTGCCGAAACTGGAGCTGAAGGGCGAGCAGGTCGCCGTGGCGATGATCGACATCGACCACTTCAAACACATCAACGACACCCACGGCCATGAAGCCGGCGACGATGCGCTGCGCGCGGTCGCGGCCGCCGTGGCCGACCACGCGCGCGACCAGGACCTGATCGCGCGGTTCGGCGGCGAAGAGTTCTGCCTGCTTGTTCCGGGGCTGGAGGAAGATGAGGCCATCGATTATTTCGAGATCCTGCGCCAGCGCATCGCCGCGCTGGAAGTCGACCTTGGCCACACTATCCTGCGCATGACCGTCAGCATCGGCGTGTGCTGCCTGCGCCCGGCTGGCGACGCGCTGCATGGGCTGATTTCCGAAGCGGACCGCCAGCTCTACCTGGCCAAGGCCGCTGGCCGCAACCGGGTCTGCAGCACGGGCGTGGCCACGGCGACGCGCGAACCCGCACTGGTGCTTTGATCCAGATCAACGCACGGTAGCGCTGCCCTGCCTAGAGTCGTTCCCGGCACACCGCATGGGAACGCAGCATGGCACTTCTGGTCTGGCAGGACGACCTCAACATCGGCATCGACGTGATCGATCACCAGCACATGCGGATCGTGGAGATGCTCAACCACCTGCATGTGGCGCAGACCAGCCTGCACACGCTGGCCGTGGCCGAGGTGATCGACGAACTGGTGGACTACACCATGTCGCACTTCGCCTTCGAGGAAGAGCTGATGGAGGAGGCCGGCTATCCGTTCTGCGCTGCGCACAAGCGCGTGCATGAGATCTTCGGCAAGCGCGTGGTCGAATACCGGCTGCGCTTCCAGGCCGGCGAAGACATCACCGACGAACTGCGCACCATGCTGTCGCGCTGGCTGTTCAACCACATCCGCGGCGACGACAAGGCCTACGCGGAAACGGTCAAGCAGCACCTCAACCAGTTCGCCCGCGACCACCAGCAGGGCACCTGGCTGGGCCGCACGCTCAAGCGGATTTTCCGCTGAGCCGCGTCGGCCGGCCCATGGCCAGCAGCGCCACGATGGTCACCACCGCCGTCAGGCACAGGTAATAGCCCACTGCTACCAGGCCGAAGCGCCCGGCCAGCCAGGTGGCCACATACGGCGCCGGCGCCGCGCCGAGAATGCCGGCCAGGTTGAACGACAGCGAGGCGCCGGTATAGCGCACCTGTACCGGGTAGATCTCGGCCAAGAAAGTGCCGCAGGGGCCGTAGGTCAGGCCCATCAGGAACAGGCCCAGCGACAGGAACGCGACCACCATCCACGGATGGCCGGCCTGGAACAGCGGGGCGAACAGCACACCGAAGGCGAGGATCAGCCCGCTGGCCACGATCATGGTGCGGCGCGTGCCCCAGCGGTCGCCATACTTGGCCGAGATCGGAATGCCGGCGGCGAAGAACAGGATGCCGACCATCTGCAGCAGCAGGAACTGCTCGCGGCTGTAACCGAGCACGGTGGTGCCGTAGCCCAGGGTGAACACCGTCATCAGGTAGAACAGCACGAAGGTGGCGAACGCACCGAGCGTGCCCAGCAGCAGCGTGCGCGGGTGGTGGCGCAGCACGGTCCACATCGGCAGGCGCACGCGTTCGTTGCGGTCCAGCGCGGCCTGGAACTGCGGGGTCTCATGGATGTTGAGGCGCACCCACAGGCCCACCGCGACCAGCAGCGAGCTGGCCAGGAACGGCACGCGCCAGCCCCACTGCAGGAAGTCGGCATCGCTCATGGCGCGGCCGAGCAGCAGGAAGATGCCGGCCGACAGCAGGAAGCCCAGCGGCGCGCCCAGCTGCGGGAACATGCCGTACCAGGCGCGTTTGCCCGGCGGCGCGTTCTCGGTGGCCAGCAGCACCGCCCCGCCCCACTCGCCGCCCAGCCCCAGGCCTTGGCCGAACCGGCACAGCGCCAACAGCGCCGGCGCCACCAGCCCGATGCTGGCATGGGTGGGCAGCAGGCCGATCGCCACGGTGGACACACCCATGGTCAGCAGCGCCGCGACCAGCGTGGCCTTGCGGCCGATCCGGTCGCCGTAGTGGCCGAACACCGCAGAACCCACCGGCCGGGCGATGAACGCCACCGCGAAGGTCGCCAGCGACTGCAGCAGCGCCGCACCTTCGCTGCTGTCGGGGAAGAACAGGTGCGGGAACACCAGCACGGCCGCCGTGGCGTAGATGTAGAAATCGAAGAATTCGATGGTGGTGCCGATCAGGCTGGCCAGCAGCACACGACGGGGCGAGTTGACGGCAGGTGTGGCGGCAGCGGAAGTGGACATCGTTCACGGGCGAAAGGATCAGCTGCCCGATTCTGCCACGCGGATGCCACGCACCGGCGGCATGGTTGCAACCGTGACAGTTGCCTGCCCCGCGCTGCGCTACAGTGCGGTCATCCGGAACCGGGGGTCGCCTCATGCCACGCACCGACATGCCACACAACGGGCGGCCGCACTCACTGGACGCCTGGTGGATGCCGTTCACCGCCAATCGCCAGTTCAAGGCCGCACCGCGCCTGCTGGTGCGCGCCGAGGGCATGTACTACCACGACGCGGACGACCGGCCGATCCTGGACGGTGCCGCCGGGCTGTGGTGCTGCAACGCCGGGCATGCGCGGCCGCGCATCGTGCAGGCGATCCAGCAGCAGGCCGCCACGCTGGATTTCGCCCCGCCGTTCCAGATGGGCTCGCCGCTGCCGTTCGTGCTGGCCGAACGCCTGGCCACGCTGGCGCCGGGGCCGCTCAACCACGCGTTCTTCACCAACTCCGGCTCCGAAGCCGTGGATACGGCGATGAAGATCGTGCTCGGCTACCACCGCCTGCGCGGGGAAGGCCAGCGCACCCGTTTCATCGGCCGCGAGAAGGCGTACCACGGGGTCGGTTTCGGCGGCCTGTCGATTGGCGGCCTGCCGAACAACCGCAAGGGCTTCGGCCCGCTGCTGGCCGGCAGCGATTTCCTGCGCCACACCCTGGATCTGTCGCGCAACGCGTTCAGCCCGGGCCTGCCGCGCCATGGCGCCGAGCTGGCCGAGGACCTGGAACGCCTGATAGCGCTGCACGACGCCTCGACCATTGCCGCCGTGTTCGTCGAACCGATTGCGGGGTCGGCCGGGGTGATCCTGCCGGCGCCGGGCTACCTGCAGCGCCTGCGCGAAATCTGCGACCAGCACGGCATCCTGCTGGTGTTCGACGAGGTCATCACCGGCTTCGGCCGGGTCGGCAACGCCTTCGCCGCCCAGCGTTTCGGGGTCACCCCGGACCTGCTGACGATGGCCAAGGGACTGACCAACGGCGCGGTGCCGATGGGCGCGGTGCTGGTCTCCGACGCCATCCACGATGCGTACATGCAGGGCCCGCCGGGCGCGATCGAGCTGTTCCATGGCTATACGTATTCCGGTCACCCGCTGGCCTGTGCGGCGGCGCTGGCCGCCCTGGACACCTATGCGGCGGAAGGGTTGTTCGACCGCGCCATCGAGCTGGGCGAGTACTGGCAGACCCGGCTGCACAGCCTGCGCGGGCTGCCGAACGTGGTGGACATCCGCAACTTCGGGCTGATCGGCGCGGTTGAACTGGCGCCGCGCAAGGGTGCGCCGGGCAGCCGCGGCTACGAGGTGTTCGAGCGCTGCTTCCGCGACGGCCAACTGCTGGTGCGCTGCACCGGTGACGTGATCGCCCTGTCGCCGCCGTTGATCATCGAGCGCGAGCAGATCGACCGGATCGTGGACGTGCTTGGCGAGATGATCCGCGCCACCGGTTGATAGAATGGCGGGTCATTACCCGTCGCCCCGGATTGCATGGACATCGTCGTCAAAGAAGAACTCAAGGCCTATATCGATCCGCTCACCGCCGACGAGCACGAGGCCCTGGAGCGGAGCATCCTGGCCGAGGGCTGCCGCGACGCGCTGGTGCTGTGGAACGACGTGCTGGTGGACGGGCACAACCGCTTCGGCATCTGCCAGAAGCACGGCCTGCCGTTCCAGACGGTGCAGAACACCCGCTTCCAGTCGATGGACGATGTGCACCTGTGGATGATCGAGCAGCACCTGGGCCGGCGCAGCGCCTCCGACTTCCAGCGTGGGGTGCTGGCGCTGCGCAAGCGCGACATCCTGGCCGAGCGCCACCGCGCTGACCAGGCCCAGCTGCAGCGCGAAAGCGACGGCGAGATCGCCGACGCCACCCCGGAAGGCGATGAAGACAGCCCGCCGTGGGCGCCGGCGCCGAAGGTCAGCCGTGCCGACATGGCGCGCGAAGCGCGGCTGAGCAGCAGCCAGGTCACGATGATCGAACGCATCCACAAGCAGGCGGCGCCGGAACTGGTGGAGGCGGTCAAGAGCGGCGTCATCTCGATCAGCGCGGCGGCAGCGGTGTCCGACCTGCCGGAAGAAGAACAGCGCGCGGCAGCGGTCGCCGGCAAGGACGAGTTGAAGCAGGCCGCCAAGCGCGTACGCGAAGCCAAGCGCAAGCCGCGCAAGCCGGTGCAGGAGGTATTGCACAGTGCCGATGGCGAGCTGGAGGTCGACGCCAGTCGGGAAGCGGAGATCGCCGACGCACTGGCATCGCTGGGCGAAGGCCCCGCTGAGCTGCGCCAGCGGATCATCGCGCTGACGCTCGAAAACGACGCGCTGAAGCGCCAGCTGGCCGCGCTGCGCGCGGGGTGATGCCGGCCGCTGGCCGCCGACGCGTAAACCCAACACGGCGCGCGTAGTGCCGGCCGCTGGCCGGCTCCACGCAGATCCGGCAACGTGCGGAGCCGGCCAACGGCCGGCACTACGCGTCAAGCGTTGATCATCTGGCTGTGGATAGACTGGGCGCATGAACTCGTCCGCCACTCCCGTCGATCCCCGCCGCGCCCAGCTGCGTCGCCTGAAGACCATCGCCCTGCTGATGCTGGCCGCCATGCTGGCCGGCTTCATCATCAGCCACCTCAACGGTGAGCGCGGGATCTGGGCCTGGGTGTCGGCGTTCTGCGAGGCGGCGGCGGTGGGCGCGCTGGCCGACTGGTTCGCGGTGGTGGCGCTGTTCCGCCGCCCGCTGGGCCTGCCGATTCCGCATACGGCGATCATTCCGCGCAGCAAGGCGCGCATCGCCGACAGCCTGGCGGTGTTCGTGCGCGACCAGTTCCTGGAGCCGCAGGCACTGCTGGCCCGCCTGCAGGTGTTCGACCCGGCCAGCCGGCTCGGCAGCTGGCTGGCCGATCCGGCGCGTTCGCGGTTGCTGGCCGACATGGCGCGTGGCTGGGCATTGCAGGCGTTGGACTTCCTCGATGAAGCGGCGGTTCGGCGCAGCATCCAGGGTTTCGTGGTTGAGCAACTGCGGCAGTGGAACGCCGCCGCCACCGCCGGCGAACTGCTGGGCCTGCTCACCGCCGACAACCGCCACCAGCGGGTGCTGGACGAAGGCCTGAACCGGATCAGCCGGTGGATGGACAACGAGGCCGTAAAGCAGCGCGCCTCCGAGCTGATCGTGCGTTACATCCAGCGCGAGTGGCCGAAGCTGGCCAGCACGGTGAACTGGGTCAAGCCGATCGACGAGATCGGCGACAGCCTGGCCGAGCGCATGGCGCACGCGGTGCTGGCCGAACTGCAGCAGATCCTGGCCGAGCCGGAACATCCGCTGCGCAAGGACTATGAGGCCTGGCTGGGCGACTACATCCAGCGCCTGCGCCACGACCCTGCGCTGGCCGACAAGGTCGAGCAGCTGAAACAACAGGTAATCGACCACCCGGCCGTGCAGGACTACGTGCAGGGCCTGTGGGCGCGCATCCACGCCAGCCTGCGGGCGGACCTGTCCAGCGAGGACTCGGCGCTGGCCGGGCATCTGCGGCGCAGCCTGGCCAAGGTCGGGCAGGCGCTGCAGGACGACCCGTCGCTGCGCGAGGCCTTGAACCAGCACCTGATGGACGGTGCCGAGCGCCTGACCAGCCGCCTGCGCGAAGGGGTGACCACGCATATCGCGCAGACCGTGAAGGGCTGGGACGAGCGGCACCTGGTGGAACAGCTGGAGCTGAGCGTGGGGCGGGACCTGCAGTTCATCCGCTTCAACGGCACCCTGGTGGGTGGGTTGATCGGACTGTTGCTGCATGCGTTGACGGTGTGGATGCGGTGGTAGGCGCCTGACGGGGCAGCCACGCAGGGCGTGGCTCTACCGTGGTGGGGTCGATGCGAGTCGGTTGACAGTTTGACCGGGTGTTTTTGCGACGTGGTTCGCGTATTCTGCCGCGCATTCAGGGCTGGAGTGGCCCGTCCGGGGGGAATGATGCGAAGGATGATCGTGACGCTGGCGCTGTGTGCGCTGGCCTGCAATGCCCACGCCGGGCGGGTGTACAAGTGCGCGGTCGGCGGCCAGACCGTGTACCAGACCGTGCCCTGCGCCCCCGAGCACGACACCGGCGTGACCCGGCCGATCACCCGGGATCCCAATCTGAGCTGGGAAGAGCGCAATCGCGCCCAGCGCGAGCTCTACGACGCACGCCGCCGCATGCAGGCCGAGGCCGGCCGCAACCAACCGCCGGTACGCGGCACCGTCATCGATGGCGCTGCCAATCCGGAGCAGTGTCAGGAACTGCGGTCCCGCCGCGAGTTCGGCGAAGCCTTCGGCCGCCCCATTCCTGAAAGCATGAACGGCGAGATCGCCAAGGCCTGCGCGTCGCGCTGATCGGCGACAAGGCAAATCCGACAACTAGACTTGCGCACTGTATCTATTTGGATACAGTTGCGGCATGATATCGGTGCAGGCAACGGAAGAGTTCGGCAAATGGATGCGCCGGTTGCGCGACACGCGAGCCCGGGCACTCATCGCCGAACGCATCCAGCGTATGGCCAATGGGCTGCCCGGCGACGTCAAATCGCTGGGTTGCGGTCTCAGCGAACTGCGGATCCATCATGGCCCCGGCTACCGCGTGTATTTCACGCGGCGCGGCAGGGAGATCATCATCCTGTTATGCGCGGGCGACAAGGACAGCCAGGCGTCGGACATCCAGCACGCACATAGGCTTGCCTCTCTCCATCTGCATGATTCCTGATGCCGCCCGCACTGCATTCCTGCCACTCCAGGACCCGAACATGAGCAAGCCAGCCCTCGCCGCTTTCGACCCCGCCGATCATCTTGTCGACGATGCCGCGATAGCGACCTATCTCACCGAAGCCTTGGCAGCGGACGATGCCGTTCACTTCCAGGACGCATTGCAGGCAGTGGCTCGCGCCCGGGGAATGACCCAGGTGGCCGAAGCGTCGGGGCTCGGTCGGGAAAGTCTTTACAAGGCGTTGAAGCCCGGTGCGCACCCTCGTTTTGACACCGTGCAACGGGTGCTCGCCGCGCTTGGGGTTCGCATGATCATTGCCCCGGTTTAACACCCCGGAGCTGAACTACCCTACCCCGCCACCCCCTTGATGGCCTCCACCAGCGCCTGCATCTGTGCAGGCGTGCTGAAAATGCCGGGGGTGACGCGGATGCAGGCACCGGAGGCCAGGCCTTCGCGGGCTACGACGAACACGCCGGATTGCTGCAGCATGCGCTCGGCAGTGGCCATGTTCGCGTCCATGTCGTAACGCCCGCGCAGCCGGAACGCGGCAATGGCGCTGGAAAGGCGTGGGTCTGCGGAGGCCAGCAGCTGGATGCGCGGGTCGTCGCGCAGCGCGTCGAGCCACTGATTGCGCAGGCGCAGTAGACGCGCGCGTTTGTTCGCCACGCCAATCCGCTCGTGCAGCGCCAGCGCGACCGGCAGCGCCAGGAAGGTCGCGAAATTGACCGTGCCGGTGTGCACGCGAGAGTCGATATGGCCGGTCTCCGCCTCGCCCATGTACGGGTCGATGTCGTCCAGGCGACCGCGCCGGATGTAGACCGCTCCCGCTCCGACCGGCGCACCGATCCATTTGTGCAGGTTGATGCCGATGAAATCGACATCGAGATCGCGCAAGGGCGTGTCGACCTGGCCGATGCCGTGCGCGGCATCCAGCACCACGCCTGCACCGGCGGCGCGTGCAAGCGCGCTGATCTCGGCGACGGGCAGCAGCAGGCCGTGGCGGTGGCTGACCTGGGTCAGCAGCACCAGCCGCGTGCGCGGGTGCTGCTCCAGCGCGCTTCGGTACGTCTCCATGATGCTGTCGTGGTCGAACGGCTCGGGGAGTTCAATGCGCTGCACGGCCACGCCACGCCGCGCCTGCAGCCATTCCATCGCCGTGATCATGCTGGGGTAGTCGGTATCGGCGTACAGCACCATGTCGCCGGGCTGCAGATTGCGGTAGCCGCTGATCAGGATCTGCATCGCTTCGGTCGCGCCGCGGGTCAGCGCGATCTCGTCGCTGTCCACGCCCAGTGTCTGCGCCAACTGCACGCGCGCCTGTTCGAACAGCGCCGGGAAGGTACGCCGGCCGAACCAGGCATTGTCCCGGTTCACCAGCGCCGTGCCGTGCTGGAACGCCTCCTGCACTGGCCGTGCCATGGAGCCCCAGTAGCCGTTGTCGAGCATGACCACGTCGTCGGTGAGGTCGTACAGGTCCCTGACCTTCGCCCACCAGTTGTCATCGACGGCAACTTCCGCCGGATTGCGGCCGACTGGATCGGGCAGGGCTTCCAGCGCGAGAGTGCGTGCGTGTGCTTTGTTCATGTTCCGAGTATCGCAGGTGCAGTAGCTGGGTTGGATCACGCACGACATCCATCGACCTTGCCGAAGCGAATGATAATGACTATCATTCACGAGCTGAATGCTTGCCCGAATGTCGTCTTGAACGCTTCGGGAAAAGACGATCTCCAGGGATACCCCCGCCCCGTGCGGCGGCTTGGCCACGGATGGCCACCCTCTCCTGTCACCGGCCCCGGCCGGTGACGTCCGTTGTTCGATTCGACAATGCAGGTGTTCGTGGACAGCACGCCAGTTGCCAGCGGGTTCAACCGCTTCGGTGGATTCTTCGCCCGCCCCTGGCTGGGCGTGCTTTCCCGCTCGCTCGCCGCCATTGTCGGTGGCTACGCCCTGGCTGCGACCTGCGCGATGTTCTTTGCCGTGGCCCTGCCGATCGCACGCGCCCAGGCGGTCCTGACCGGCATGTTGGTGGCCATCGTGCTGTGCGCCTGCGCCGCACTGTGGGCCTTCGCCACCCGCACCGCACTGCGCGCGTGGATCGGGATCGCCGCGCCCGCCGTGCTGTTCTGGCTGGGCACGCTCGCACTGGGGGCGCGCGCATGAAAAACGGATTCCGCCAGTCCATGGCCTGGCTGCATACCTGGACCGGGCTGCTGGTCGGCTGGCTGCTGCTGCTGATCTTCATGGCCGGCACCGCGAGTTACTACCGCGAGGAAATCAGCCGCTGGATGCGCCCGGAGCTGCCGCGCAGCAGCGTCAGCAGCGAGGTCGCCGCCGAGCGCGCGATCAGCTTCCTGCAGCACAAGGCGCCGCAGGCCGAGAGCTGGAACGTGACCCTGCCCGACCCGCGCA
The DNA here is from genome assembly GCF_002893095.1 of Stenotrophomonas sp. VV52. GTDB lineage: Bacteria > Pseudomonadota > Gammaproteobacteria > Xanthomonadales > Xanthomonadaceae > Stenotrophomonas > Stenotrophomonas aracearum. Next base: position 500,993 of record NZ_PKQQ01000003.1, read on the forward strand.
ACCCGGCCATGCGCATGTTCTGGCGCAATCCCGAGTCGATGGTGAAGCCGCCGGTGGAAGGTGAAAAGCGCCGGCGCGGCGGCGGCCGCTTCGGCGATGCAACCGTGGACCCGGCCAGTGGCGAGGAGGTGGCGGCGCGCGAAACGCGAGGCGGCGACTTCTTCTATCGGCTGCATTTCGACCTGCACTACATCCCGGTGCTGTGGGCGCGCTACCTGGTGGGCTTCTGCGCGATGTTCATGCTGGTGGCGATCATCACCGGGGTGATCACCCACAAGAAGATCTTCAAGGACTTCTTCACTTTCCGGCCTGAAAAAGGCCTTCGTTCGTGGCTGGACTTCCACAACGTCAGCGCGGTGATGGCCCTGCCCTACCACGCGATGATCACCTACACCGGCATCGTCACGCTGATGTTCATGTACCTGCCGCAGGGCGTGAGCGTGGCCTATCCGAAGGACGAGGACGCCTTCTTCAGCGAAGCGTTCGCACGCCTGGCCGACCCGGCCGAGCCCGCCGCGGGCAGCGCCCCCTCGCTGCCGATCCAGCAGTTGCTGGACAGCGCGCGGGCCGAGTGGAAGGGCGCGCAGGTGAGTGGCTTCACCGTGTTCCATCCGGGCGCGGCCAATGCGGTGATCGACATCTACCAGCGCGACGGCAAGCGCCTGTCGATCGACACGCCATCGCTGCGCTACAACGCAGTGACCGGCGCACTGGTGGAACACAGCCCGGTACCAGGCGGCGCCACCCAGACGCGCGGAGTGATGTATGGCCTGCACCTGGCCCGCTTCGCGGACTGGGGCCTGCGCGCGTTGTTCTTCCTGTCCGGCCTGGTCGGCTGCCTGATGGTGGCCAGCGGCGTGGTGTTGTGGGCGGTCAAGGAACGTCCCAAGCATGCCAAGAGCGGTCGCATCGGCTTCGGCCTGCGCCTGGTGGATGCGCTCAACATCGGCGCGGTGGCCGGCCTGCCGATCGCCTTCGCCGCCTACTTCTGGGGCAACCGGCTGTTGCCGGTGCAGATGGCCGAACGCGCCGAGGCCGAAGCCAGCGTGTTCTTCTACGCGTGGGGCGCGGCGCTGCTGGCCGCCTTCATCTGGCCCAAGCGCATGATGTGGGCCTGGCAGCTGTACCTGGGTGCCGCGTTGTTCGCGCTGATCCCGCTCCTCAATGCCTTCACCACCCACGCGCACCTTGGCGTGACCCTGCGCAACGGCGACTGGGTGCTGGCCGGGTTCGACCTGGTGATGCTGGCGTTCGGCGCGATGCTGGCGTACTGCGGCCTGCGCATGCAGCGCTGGCAACCGGCGCTGAGCGCGTCGGAGAAAAAGAAGCGCCAGATGGCGGCGGCTGCCGCTGCTTCGGCGCAGACGGCAGAGGCCAGCGCATGATGTTGCTGGCGATCACGGTGTGCTTCTCCGCGTTCACTGCGCTGTCGCTCGCCATGGAGAAGCACCAGCTGGACCTGCACGGCAAGGCGCATGCGGGACCGGCGCGCATGCGGCTGTGGCGCTGGCTGGGCTGGGCGTTGCTGGCCACGGCGTTCGGCATCTGTGTCGCCGACCACGGCTGGGCCGCCGGGCCGGTGCTGTGGCTGGGTGCGATGACGATCAGCGGGGTGCTGATCGCCTTTGGGCTGTACCCGTGGCGACCGCGCTGGATCGCGCCGTTGGCGTGGGTGTTGCCGGTTGTCGGTGTGATCAGCGCGGTGGCGTGACACCGCGCGAACCCCGCCAATCCATCAGGCGCCGTAGCGCCTGAGCTCCCACGCGCGGTGGATGCGCGGATTCCGCTCGAAATCCTCACCGATGGTGTCGGCGGAAATCTCGCGGCACTCGGCGAATTCCTTGATCGCTTCTTCGTCCAGCTTGAAACGGCGGAAGTTGTTCGAGAAGTACAGCACGCCTTCCGGGCTCAACCGCGCCACGGCCGCACGCAGCAGGCGCACATGTTCGCGCTGCACGTCGAAGTCTTCGGCGCGGGCCGAGTTGGAGAAGGTCGGCGGGTCGCAGAAGATCACGTCGAAGCGGTGCCGCTCCGCCTCCAGCCAGGCCAGCGCGTCGGCCTGGATCAGCTGGTGCTGGCTGCCGCCCTTGCCGTTCAGCGCCAGGTTGTCGGCACACCACTGCAGGTAGGTCCCGGACAGGTCCACGCTGGTGGTGGAGGCCGCGCCGGCCACCGCCGCCTGCACGCTGGCCACGCCGGTGTAGCAGAACAGATTGAGGAACCGCTTGCCCTGCGCTTCCTGCGCCATGTGCCAGCGCAGCGGACGGTGGTCCAGGAACAGGCCGGTATCCAGGTAGTCGAACAGGTTCACGCGCAGCAGCGCATCGTTCTCGCGCACCAGCACGAACTCGCCGCGCTGTTCGAAGCGGCCGTACTTGCTGCCGCCCTTGCCGCGTTCGCGCGACTTCAGCGCGACCTGCTCGGCCGGCACCTGGAATACCTCGCGCGCGGCCGACAGCAGTTCATTGCGGCGGCGACGCACGTCGACGTCGGGAATGGTGGCCGGTGCCGCGTATTCCTGCACGTGCAGGAAGGTGCGGCCGGCGCCGCCATCTTCCTGGTACACGTCGATGGCAGCCGCATACTCGGGCAGGTCGGCGTCGTAGACGCGGTAGCAGGTGACCTGCTCGCGCGCCTTCCAGGTCTTGAACTTGCGGATGTTCTTGCGCAGGCGGTTGGCCACCATCTGCGCGCCTTCGCTGAGCTCGCGCGGCTGGCCCGCGTTCTCGCGCTGCGGCACTGCGATGGGATCGCACACGATCAGTGCGCATTCGATCGCGCCATTGAACAGCTGGTACTTCTTGTTGGCGCGCAGGCCGGTGGCAAACGCCAGTTCGGCGCTGCCGCACAGCAGGCTGGCCCGCCACTGCGGCACCGCGCGCTTGAGCGCGTCGCCAAGGCGGCGGTACAGCACCGCGTCGGCGGCCAGGCGCTCGTCGTACGGCGGGTTGCAGACCACGCAGCCGGTTTCCTGCGGCGGCACCTGCACGTCGGCCACGTCGCGCACACCGAACCAGATCGCCTCGGCAACGCCGGCGGTCTCCGCGTTTTCCTTGGCCGCGCGGATCGCATGCGGGTCGATGTCGCTGCCATGGATGACCTGCTTGAGCGCGGCCCGACCTGCGGTTTCGCGGCTGCGCGCGTCGGCCATCAGGCTGTTCCAGGCGTCACGGTCGAAGCCCAGCCAGCGGCTCGGCGGAATGCTGCCGTGGCGCTGCAGGCCCGGGGCGACGTCGGCGGCCATCAGCGCGCCTTCGATCAGCAGCGTGCCGCTGCCGCACATCGGGTCGAGCAGGCCACCGCCTTCGGCGTGGATCTTCGGCCAGTTGGCGCGCATCAGCACCGCCGCCGCCAGGTTTTCCTTCAGCGGCGCTTCGTTCTGCGCCATGCGCCAGCCGCGCCGGTGCATCGGGCCGCCGCCAAGGTCGATCGAGATCGAGGCACGGCCCTTGCGCAGCGAGAGGTTGATGCGCACGTCGGGGAACTCGGTGTTCACCGACGGCCGTTCCAGGCCCTGCGCACGCAGGCTGTCGACCACGCCGTCCTTGACCCGCTGCGCGGCAAAGCGCGCGTGGGTGATCTCGGTACCGGACACATGCGCGTCCACGGACAGGGTCAGCTCCGGGCTGATGTGGTCGGCCCACGGCATCGACGACACGCCCTGGTACAGCGAACCCTCGTCCGGGCAGTCGAACTCGGCCAGCGGCCACAGCACCCGGCTGGCCAGGCGCGACCACAGCACCACCTTCAGCGCCTGCGGCAGGTCGCCTTCGGCGTTGACGCCGGAAATGGTGGCGGTGGCACGGGGCAGGCCCAGCGCCAGCAGTTCGTCGGCGAGCAGGTATTCCAGGCCCTTGGCGCAGGAAACAAAGAATTTCACGGAATCAGGTTCGGCAGGTCAGCGGACCGGGCATTGTACGTGACCGCTGCCGGGGGACCGTCACACCCCCCGATTTACACGCCTTTCAACAGCTCTTCGAACGCGCGCGCGGAGGCCTCGACGTGGTTTTCGAGGCGGTGCCCGTCTTCGACTAGCAGCAGCCGGGCCGAGCGCGCCTGGGCCCAGGCGATCACCTCGGCGGCCGGGATCAGCTCGTCCTGCCAGGCGTGGACCACGCTGGTCGGCACCGGCGCCGCGTCCAGCCTCGGCATTGGCCCCATCCGGGTCGGTGGCACCATCAGGAACAGGCCGCGGGTGGGTACCTGCAACGAGGCGATGGCCGAGATGTAGGCCCCCAGCGACGAACCGGCCAGCACCACCGGCCCCTGCGCGGCGGCCGCGCGGGCGCGTTCCACCAGGCGCTGCAGGCGGGCCGGCACGTCGCCCACGCTGCTGACCTCGCGCATCGCGTCCAGGTCGGTGTAATCGGGGCGTTCGTGGGTCCAGCCGAGGCGCTCGGCCACGTCGGCCAGTGCGGTGACCTTGGTGGCGTCGGGGCCGCTTTCAAAGCCATGGGACAGGATGCAGTGGCCGCGGCTCATGCAGCCACCGGGCGGAAATCGATGTAAGCGCTCATCCCTGAATGCTAGCATCGGCGCATGCCCGAACGCGCCCCGCCCCGGATCGACCCGCAGCCGCTGCCCTACGTGGCGCAACTGGGCGAGCGCGCGCCGGCAGAGGTGGACCTGGTGGTGATCCACTGCACCGAACTGCCGGACCTGGAGATGGCCCGCCGCTATGGCGAGCGGGTGCTGTACGACAGTGGCAGCGGCAACAGCGGGCATTACTACATCGACCGCGACGGCAGCATCGTGCAGTACGTGCCGGTGGAGCGCGTCGCCCATCATGTGAGCGGCTACAACCCGCGTTCGATCGGCATCGAGCTGGTCAACAGCGGGCGCTATCCGCACTGGCTGGACTCGCGCCACCAGGAAATGGCCGAGGCCTACCCGGACGCGCAGATCGCCGCGTTGATCGACCTGCTGCAGCACCTGTGCCTGACGCTGCCAGGCCTGCGCCACATTGCAGGGCACGAAAGCCTGGACACGCGCCTGGAACCGGCCAGCGACGACCCCGAACGCCAGGTGGCGCGCAAACGCGACCCGGGCCCGCTGTTTCCGTGGCCACGGGTATTGGCGGCGGTGGCGCTGGAGCCGTTGGCCCCCTGATTACCCGCCGGTCGCCACCGGCCGCGAGGAATCGCCTACCCACCCGCTCCAGGAGTCCGCGTAGACGCGGGCGCCGTGCAGCCCGGCCACTTCCATCGCCAGCAGCAGGTGGCATGCAGTCACGCCCGAGCCGCACATGACCACCACCTCGCTGGGGTCATGGCGGCCGATCAACGGCCGCAGTTCGGCCTGCAGCTCGGCGGCGGGGCGCAGCCGGCCCGCGTGCACGTTCAACCCGAACGGACGGTTGACCGCACCGGGCACGTGCCCGGCGACTGGGTCCAGCGGCTCCACCTCACCGCGGAAACGTTCGCCGGCGCGCGCGTCCAGCAGCCAGCCTGGCGCATGCTTCAGCCGCGCGGCGACCTCTTCCACCGATGCGACCTGGGTCATGTCGAACTGGCCCGGATAGGGCGGCAGCGCGGTCACCTGCGGCACCCCGGTATCCAGCGGCAGGCCCGCCGCCTGCCAGGCAGCCACGCCCCCATCGAGCACCGCGACCCGGGCATGCCCGATCAGCCGCAGCAGCCACCATGCCCGCGCGGCGGCCATGCTGCCATCGCCGCCGTCGTACACCACCACCTGCGTGTCCGGACCGATGCCCCAACGCCCCAGCGTGGCGGCGAAGGCCTCGCTGTCCGGCAGCGGGTGTCGGCCGTGTCCGACCCGGTCCATGTCGGCCAGGTCGCGGTTGAGATCGGCCTGCACGGCACCCGGCAGGTGCCCCTGCGCGTAGGCCTGCGCCCCGGACTGCGGGTCGGCCAGGGAAAAGCGCACATCCAGCAGCCGCGGCGCGGCACTGGCGGTGGCGCGCGCGTCGAGCAGGCGGGTGTCGGCCTGGCCCAGCACGTTCGACAAGGTCGCAACGTCGACCAGGGTGGTCCAGCTTTCCGGATTCGGGGCAGTCATTCGGTTTGCTCCAGGCGGCGGCGCAGGTTGTACAGGATGGCGGCGGTCGCGCCCCAGATCCGCTGGCCGGGCCAGCCGTACTCCAGTACATGGCGGATCCGGCCGCGGTGGTCGATCTCGACCTGGTGCAGGTTGGCCGGATCCATCAGGTAATCGAACGGTACTTCAAAGACTTCGGCCACTTCATCGGGCTGTGGCACCGCCACGAACCCCGGGTCGATCACCGCCACCACCGGCATCACCCGGTAGCCGGTGATGGTCACGAAAGGATCGAGGTAGCCCAGCACCTGCACCTGGTCGTGCTGCAGGGCGATCTCCTCGTTGCTTTCGCGGATCGCCGCGGCCACCGCGTCGCGGTCATCGGGCTCCTGGCGTCCGCCGGGAAAGCCGACCTGGCCGCCATGCTGGCGCAGGGTGTCGGTGCGCCGGGTCAGCAGCACCTGCGCACCGCTGGCACGCGGAATGATGCCGGCCAGCACCGCCGCTTCCACCGGCGGCCCGGGGGGCAGCAGGTCGGCCAGCTCGCTGCGGTTCCAGCCATCGCCGCCGGGCGGCGCATCCAGCGGATGCAGCGCGCGCAGCAGGCGCTCGTGCGCGGCCAGCGAGCTGCCCAGCGACTGTCGCAGCTGCTCACGCAGCGGCAAAACCTGCTGCATCACGTGTTCCTGTTCGTGTCGGGTCATGGTCGACCAGCGGGTGATTTCGTCCACGTTGCGCAGGCAGCCACCGCACAGGCCCGCGCGGTCGAGCGCGCAGATTCCGATGCAGGGGCTGGGCATGGCATGGGGGGAATGTTCCGGATAATGCACGGGGCAACAGTAACGCGAATCCAGAAACAAAAAACGCGCCGATGTTGCCATCGACGCGTTTTCTGTTTTCAGCCGTTGTTACTTGACGCTGACCAACTTGATTTCAAACTGCACGGCCACGTTCGGCGGGAACGGGGTGCGCGGATCGGCACCGTAGGCCTGCTCCGGCGGCAGGGTGACTTCCCACTTGGAACCGGCCGGCATCTGCAGCAGCACTTCGCGCATGGCCTTCATTTCGACTTCGCTGACCTTGATCGACGGAATCTGCTGGGCGGGACGCGCTTCGGCCGGGCGCTGGCCGAACGGGTACGGACCAGCCACTTCCAGCTGCACGGTGCTGGCCTGGGTCGGCTTGGCGCCCGAGCCGGTTTCAACGACGCGGTACTGCACGCCGCTCGGCAGGGTCTGCACGCCGGCCTTGGCCTTGTTGGCGGCCAGGAACTGGGTGCTCTTGGTCTTGTTTTCGCCGGCAGCCTTCTCGTACTCGGCCTTGGCGGCCTGGGCACGACCCTGCTCACGCTTCTGGAACGCTTCAACGGCCGGCTTGAGCTGCTCGGCGGTGATCGCCGGCTGCTTCTTGGCGTAGGCATCCTGCAGGCCCTTCACCACCGAGTTGATGTCCAGCTGCTCGCCACGCTGGGTGAGCTCGGCCAGGTTGTTGCCGTAGTCGTAACCGAAGTAATAGCTCAGCTTGCCCTTTTCGGACGAAGTGTCCTGGGCGAAGGCATTGCCCGTCAGGGCCAGGGCCGCGACGGCGACCGCGATAGAACGCAACTTCATCAAACGTTTCTCCAGGGGTGGTAACTCAGGACGCATTGGGCCGCCCTGAGGCGACGGGTTAGGATAGCCGCCGCAACGTTGAACCGCCACTAACGACGGAGGCTTTGACCTGCTTTCGTTTCCAGAGTTCAAAATCACTTTTTTTTAACGTTTTACCAGGAGTTTCCGCCGTGGCCGACGTGCCCCTGACCGTTGCCGACGATGGTGCCACCCCTGCGCGCCCGGTCAACCGCTCCGTGGTTCAGGGAGGTGAGGTGCTGCGCTGCGTGCTGGCCGACGATCTGGACGCGGCGCTCGCGGCGGGGTTGATGGATTACGTGCCCGCGCCCGGCGACGACACCCTGGTGCCTGGCCACCCCGACCTGCCGGCCCGCCTGCTGCAGGCCCAGCGCCAGTTGCAGCGCGCCTGGGCCGCGCGTGAGCGCTACCAGGCGCGCGCGCAACGGCTGGCGCGACGCGCGGCCGAACGCGAGGCACGCCGCGCCCCGCCCGCCCCCACCCCCGACCTGAAACCGGCCCTGCCGCCAGCCGCTGCTGCGATCCTCGCGCGCGCCAAGGCCAAGGCCGCTGGAAAACCTTCCTGATGCCAACCGTTGCAAAAGCCGCGCCCCGGGCCGCACCGCGCAGCGCGCGCATGCCCAAGGCCGACGTGGTGGAAATGTTCACCCGCCTGCGCGAACTCAATCCGCATCCCAAGACCGAACTGGAATACAGCACGCCGTTCGAACTGCTGGTGGCGGTGGCGCTGTCGGCGCAGGCCACCGATGTCGGCGTCAACAAGGCCACGCGCAAACTGTTCCCGGTGGCGAACACACCGCAGGCGATCCTGGCGCTGGGCGAAGACGGGCTGAAGAAATACATCGCCACCATCGGGCTGTTCAATGCGAAGGCGAAGAACGTGATTGCCACCTGCCGGCTGCTGATCGAACAGCATGGCGGCGAGGTGCCGCGCGACCGCGCCGCGCTGGAGGCCCTGCCCGGGGTCGGGCGCAAGACCGCCAACGTGGTGCTCAACACCGCCTTCGGCGAACCGGTGATGGCCGTGGACACGCACATCTTCCGGGTGGCCAACCGGACCGGGCTGGCGCCGGGCAAGCACGTCCGCGCCGTCGAGGACGGCCTGGTGAAGACGATTCCGGCCGAGTTCCTGCTCGACGCCCACCATTGGCTGATCCTGCACGGCCGTTACGTGTGCAAGGCGCGCAAGCCGGACTGCCCGCAGTGCGTGATCCGCGACCTGTGCCGGTTCAAGCAGAAAACCGCCGCCTGAGCCGGCATTCCGACTGCCATCTGGACGCAACCGGGCAGTCATCTGTTTCAGGCAGCGTGGGCAACCCCAGCTGCCATCGGGCCCGGGCTTGGGGACGCTTTGTCTGAAACTGTCATATTTACGCAATCTTCACTTATTAGCCTGCGCAGCATCTTCCCACCTGCCTGCAAGGCTCCTTTCCATGAAACTGCATCGCCAACTCCTCACTGCGGCCGTGGCTGCTGCGCTGTTCGTGCCGGCCGCCCACGCTGAAGTGGCCATCGACGTGATCGGCGGCTCGGAGATCACCTTCGAAGGCCTGGTCCAGGCCGACGGCAACTGGTTCGACAACGATGTGACCGACCTCAACGGTGGCGATGCCGCCAACGGCAAGGACAGCGAATTCGAGCTGCGCCGTGCCGAGCTGGTGCTCAAGGGCAAGGGCCCGGGCAACGTGGAATGGGTGGTCGGTTATGACGCCAAGGCCGACAAGTTCCTGGACACCAACGTGAAGTACAAGCTGGCGGGCAACGCCAACCACTTCGTGCAGCTGGGCCAGTTCAAGCAGCCCAACAGCCTGGAAGAACTGTCCAGCACCAAGAACAACGACTTCATCTCCAAGGCTGCGGTCACCAACACCTACGCCGTGGCCCGTCGCCTCGGTGGCGCGTACAGCTTCGGCGACGCCAACTGGTCGGTCACCGCCAGCGCCTTCGGCCGCGAACTGACCCGCAACCTGGCCCACGGCAGCGGCTACGGCGCGCGTGGTACCTGGGCGCCGATCAACGAGAAGGGCCAGGTCCTGCACTTCGGCCTGAGCTATGTCGACTACGACACCGACGCCGACACCCTGCGCGTGCGTGCCCGTCCGAATGCCGACCTGGCCACCGCGCGCCTGGTCGACAGCGGCAACCTGACCGACACCGACCGGGTCAAGACGATCGGCGCGGAAGCGATGTACATCGGCGGCCCGTTCAAGGCCCAGGCCGAGTACTACACCAGCGAAGCCAAGCGCATGACGCGCGACAACTACACCAGCGACGGCTTCTACGTCAGCGGCCTGTGGAACATCACCGGCGAAAGCTGGGGCTACAAGGGCGGCACCCCGACCACCGGCCTGCCGGACGAGCCGGGCCGTGGCATGTGGCAGCTGGGCGCGCGTTACGACTCGATGAACCTGGACGACGGCCATCTGAACGCCAATCCGGTTGCCGGTCGTCCGCCGATCGTGGACGGCGTGCTCGGCGGCAAGATGGATATCTGGACCGTGGGCGTGAACTACTACTGGCGCTCCAACACCAAGTTCGCGCTGAACTACGTGATGGTGGACAGCAAGAAGTACAGCTCGGCCAGCCGTACCTTCGTCAATGACGATCCGAACATCCTGGAAGCGCGCCTGCAGTTCTTCTGGTAAGTCGCACGTCACCTGTGTAATGGAAAGGGCGCAGCTTGGGCTGCGCCCTTTTTCGTTTGGGGTTCCGTGGGACACGCGTGGCGTGTCGCTACGCGATCGCGCCCGGGGTCACCCCATGCGTCCGTGCCGGTTCCGTGTGCGTAGGGACACGCCATGCGTGTCCGGGCCGCCGATGACGCGTGTCACCGTCCCGTCATATGACAGACCACGCGCTGTCACGGAACCGTTATGGAATAGGCACCGGGCGGGAAACCCCGCACCATCATCCATCCCAGGAGCCACCCCGTGATCCACGCCTTCAAGTCGCGCGCCGCTGTTGCCGTCCTCGCCGCGTCGTCCGTGTTCGCCGCCAATGCCGCCGATGTGACCGGCGCGGGCGCATCGTTCATCTACCCGGTCATGTCCAAGTGGTCGTCCGACTACAGCACCGCGACCGGCAAGAAGGTCAACTACCAGTCGATCGGCTCCGGCGGTGGTATCGCCCAGATCAAGGCCGCGACGGTTGACTTCGGTTCGTCCGATGCCCCGCTGAAGCCGGAAGAGCTGGCCTCGGCCGGCCTGGCCCAGTTCCCGTCGGTGATCGGCGGCGTGGTGCCGGTGATCAACGTGGCCGGCGTCGCCCCGGGCGCGCTGAAGCTGGACGGTCCGACCCTGGCCAACATCTTCCTGGGCAAGATCAAGACCTGGAACGACCCGGCCATCACCGCCCTGAACCCGGGCGTCAAGCTGCCCGACGGCAAGATCACCGTCGTGCACCGCTCGGACGGTTCGGGCACCACCTTCAACTTCGTCAACTACCTCTCCAAGGTCAACCCGGAGTGGAAGAGCAAGGTCGGCGAAGGCACCTCGGTGCAGTGGCCGGTCGGCATCGGTGGCAAGGGCAACGAAGGCGTTGCCGCGTACGTGAAGCAGATCAAGGGTGGCATCGGCTACGTCGAACTGTCCTACGCCCTGCAGAACAAGATGTCCTACGCCGCGATGAAGAACGCGTCGGGCAAGGTCGTGCTGCCGAGCGACGAGTCGTTCGCCGCCGCTGCCGCCAGCGCCGACTGGGCCAACGCCAAGGACTTCTACCTGGTCATGACCAACGCCCCGGGCGCCGAAGCGTGGCCGATCACCGCCACCAACTTCATCCTGGTCCGCAAGCAGCCGAAGAACGTGAACAGCGCCAAGGCCACCCAGGAGTTCTTCCGCTGGATCTACAAGAGCGGCGACGCCCAGGCCAAGCAGCTGGACTACGTGCCGCTGCCGGACAGCCTGGTCAAGCAGATCGAGACCTACTGGTCGCAGAACCTGAAATATTGATTGGCCGTCACGACCAGCGGTCGTGACCTACCACGGTAGGTATCGACCGCTGGTCGATACACCACCCAGGCAAAGGTGCCGCCAGGTCCTCTCTCCCCCTGGCGGCACCTCTCCGGCGCGGATCTGCTGATCCGCGCTTTTTTATTGGGCGCCCTGCCCCGCCTGGGGGCCCGCCAGGCCTTGTCCTGCGGGGGTTTAACGTGCCCTCTGTCACGACGTCATCAAGCTGTAACAAAAACATCATTTCATAGCAGCGTCAGCCGGCCAGCCCGGCACCCCATCCCGCTACGGAGTGACGCATGAAACTGCATTCGGCCAGCTTTGCCGCCCTTTCCCTGGCCATCGCGCTGGGCCTGTCCGCCTGCAAGCCGGCCGCTGAAGGCCAGGCCACGGCACCGGCCGCCGACGCACCCGCCGCCGCCCCGGCCGCTGGCGACAAGGTGACCGCCGAGATCTCCGGCGCGGGCGCCTCCTTCATCTTCCCGCTGGTCTCCAAGTGGTCGGCCGACTACAACGCCGCCACCGGCGCCAAGATCAACTACCAGTCGATCGGCTCGGGCGGCGGTATCGCCCAGATCAAGGCCGGCACCGTCGACTTCGGTTCATCCGACAAGCCGCTGTCCAGCGAAGAGCTGGCCCAGGCCGGGCTCGGCCAGTTCCCGTCCGCCATCGGCGGCGTGGTCCCGGTGGTGAACATCGAGGGCCTGGAAGCCGGCAAGCTGCGCCTGAGCGGCGCCCTGCTGGCCGACATCTTCCTGGGCAAGGTCAAGACCTGGAACGACCCGGCCATCGTCGCCGCCAACCCGGGCGTGAAGCTGCCCGACGGCAAGATCACCCTGGTCCACCGTTCGGACGGTTCGGGCACCACCTTCAACTTCTCCAACTACCTGTCAAAGGTCAGCCCGGACTGGAAGAGCAAGGTCGGCGAAGGCACCTCGGTGCAGTGGCCGGACGGCGTGGGTGGCAAGGGCAATGAAGGCGTCGCTTCGTACGTGAAGCAGATCAAGGGCTCGATCGGCTACGTCGAACTGGCCTATGCACTGCAGAACGGCATGCCGTACGCCTCGATGCAGAACGCCGCCGGCAACTGGGTGCAGCCGAGCGCTGAAACCTTCGCCGCCGCCGCTGCCAGCGCCGACTGGGCCAGCGCCAAGGACTTCAACCTGGTCATCACCAACGCCCCGGGCGACCAGGCGTGGCCGATCACCGCCACCAACTTCATGCTGATGCACAAGCAGCCCAAGGATGCCAAGCGCAGCAAGGACACCCTGGCGTTCTTCAAGTGGGCCTTCGAGAACGGCCAGGCCCAGGCCAACGAACTGCACTACGTGCCGCTGCCGGCGGAACTGGTCAAGCAGATCGAAGGCTACTGGACTGCTGAATTCAAATAAGAAAACCGGGGCCTGCGCAACGCGCAGGCCCCTCCGGTTGTAGTGCCGGGCCCTGCCCGGCAAAACCCTTCACACACTCGGGCCCAAGCCTTTCCAATGAATGCCATCGCCCAGCCTGTACCCGCACCGTCAACGCGCGACCTGCGTGACGCCCGCAACGACAAACTGTTTCGATGGGTGCTGATCACCACCGTGGTACTGGTGCTGGTCGCCCTGGCCTGCGCCGCGCTCTCGATGCTGTGGGGCGGCCGCCATGCCCTGCAGGAGCAGGGCCTGAGCTTCTTCTACTCCTCCGACTGGAATCCGGTGGAGAACAAGTTCGGTGCACTGGCTCCGATCTACGGCACCCTGGTCACCGCCCTGATCGCAATGGTGATCGCGGTGCCGGTGAGCTTCGGCATCGCCTTCTTCCTCACCGAAGTGGCGCCGCGCTGGATGCGTGGCCCGGTCGGTACCGCCATCGAACTGCTGGCCGGCATTCCCTCGATCATCTACGGCATGTGGGGCCTGTTCGTGCTGGTGCCGGTGATGACCGAGTACGTAACGCCCACCCTCAATGAAACCCTGGGCGAATGGCCGATCATCGGCCCGCTGTTCCAGGGGCCACCGCTGGGCATCGGCGTGCTGACCGCCGGCTTCGTGCTGGCGATCATGGTCATTCCGTTCATCTCCTCGGTGATGCGCGAAGTGTTCCTGACCGTGCCGACCCGCCTGAAGGAATCGGCCTACGCGCTGGGCTCCACCAAGTGGGAAGTGAGCTGGGACATCGTGCTGCCCTACACCCGCTCGGCGGTGATCGGCGGCATCTTCCTCGGCCTCGGCCGCGCCCTGGGTGAAACCATGGCGGTGGCCTTCGTGATCGGCAACAGCGTGCGCCTGTCGCCGTCGTTGCTGGAGCCGGGTACCACCATCGCCGCGCTGATCGCCAATGACTTCGGCGAGGCTACCGAAACCTACCGTTCGGCGCTGCTGCTGCTCGGCTTCGTCCTCTTCATCGTGACCTTCGTGGTGCTGGCAATCGCCCGCCTGATGCTGATGCGCCTGTCCCGCAAGGAGGGCAACTGATGTCCACCGCCGTCGCTTCCAACGCGCAGCCGCTGTACCTGCGCCGCCGCATCGTCAACATCGTCGCGCTGCTGCTGTCGTGCCTGACCGCGCTGTTCGGCCTGTTCTTCCTGGGCTGGATCCTGTTCACCCTGGCCTCCAAGGGCCTGGCCGGGATCAACCTGGACCTGTTCACCAAGATGACCCCGCCGCCCATGCAGGAAGGCGGCCTGGCCAACGCCTTCTTCGGCAGCGCGGTGATGTGTGCGCTCGCCATCGCCATCGGCACCCCGCTCGGCGTGCTGGCCGGCACCTGGCTGGCCGAGTACGGCAACGCCCGCAAGGCCGGTACGGTGGTGCGTTTCGTCAATGACATCCTGCTCTCGGCACCGTCCATCGTGCTCGGCCTGTTCGTCTACACCCTGTACGTGATGCAGACCGGTGGGCAGTTCTCGGCATTCGCCGGTGCGCTGTCGCTGGCCTTCATCGTGCTGCCGGTGGTGGTGCGTACCACCGACGAAATGCTGCGCTTGGTGCCTTCGCAGATGCGCGAAGCGGCGCTCTCGCTGGGCATCCCGCAGTGGAAGGTGACCGTGCAGGTGCTGTACCGCAGTGCGGCCGCCGGCATCATCACCGGCATCCTGCTGGCGCTGGCCCGCATTTCCGGCGAAACCGCCCCGCTGCTGTTCACCGCCTTCGGCAACCAGTACTGGAACAGCAACGTGTTCCAGCCGATGGCCAGCGTGCCGGTGGTGATGAACCAGTTTGCCGGCAGCCCCTATGAATCCTGGCAGACGCTGGCCTGGGCCGGCGCGCTGGTGCTGACCCTGTTCGTACTGCTGGTCAGCCTCTCCGCGCGTGGCATCCTGCTGCGCAACCGCATCTCCCATGACTGACCTTTCCGCGGATATCGCCATGAACGACCTCACCAATGCCGTGCCGATGCAGCGCATCGCGGTGCCGGCCTCGCATGAAAACCTTGGCAACCCGGCGCCGACCAAGCTGGCTGCACGCGGACTGGATTTCTACTACGACAAGTTCCACGCGCTGAAGAACATCAACCTGGAGATTCCGGAAAAGCGCGTCACCGCGCTGATCGGTCCTTCCGGCTGCGGCAAGTCGACCCTGCTGCGCATCTTCAACCGCATCTACGCGCTGTATCCGAAGCTGGAAGCCAAGGGCGAAGTGCTGCTGGACGGCGAGAACATCCTGTCGCCGAAGTACCCGATGAACCGCCTGCGCAGCAAGGTCGGCATGGTGTTCCAGAAGCCGGTGCCGTTCCCGATGACCATCTTCGAGAACGTGGCCTATGGCATCCGCCACCACGAAAAGCTGTCCAAGGCGGACATGAACGACCGCGTCGAGCATGCGCTGCGCCAGGGCGCGCTGTGGGACGAAGTGAAGGACAAGCTCAACCAGAGCGCGCTGGGCCTGTCCGGTGGCCAGCAGCAGCGTCTGTGCATCGCCCGCGCCGTGGCCCTGCGCCCGGACGTGCTGCTGCTCGACGAGCCGACCTCGGCGCTGGACCCGATCTCCACCAGCCGCATCGAGCAGCTCGTCGAAGAGCTCAAGCACGACTACACCATCGTGATCGTCACCCACAACATGCAGCAGGCCGCGCGCGTTTCCGACTACACGGCCTTCATGTACCTGGGCGACCTGATCGAACACGACCGCACCGAAGTGATCTTCTCGCAGCCGAACAAGCAGCAGACCGAGGATTACATCACCGGCCGGTTCGGTTGATCCTTCCGCACGTTTCCAGATAAACCAGCCGGGCACCGCCCGGCACCACGGGAATCACAATGAACATTCCGAACGACCACATCGTCAAGAGCTACGACGAAGAACAGCAGCGGCTGGTGGCCGAGATCGTGCGCATGGGCGAAATGTCCGTGGCACAGCTGGAAGCGGCGCTGGACGTGATCGAACGCCGCGACGACAACGCCGCGGCACGCATCATTGCCAACGACGAGGCGATCGACAGCCTGGAACAGCAGATCAGCCACGATGTCATGCGCCTGGCGCTGCGTGGCCCGATGGCGCGCGACCTGCGCGAAATCCTGGCCGGCCTGCGCATCCCGGCCGACATCGAACGCATCGGCGACTATGCGGCCAACGTGGCCAAGCGCTCGATCGCGCTCAGCAAGATGCCGCCGTTGCCGCAGATCCAGGGCCTGCGTTCGTTGGGCCGCCTTGCGGCGCAGCAGGTCCGGCGCGCCATTGAGGCCTATCGCGACAATGACGCCGACGGCGCACTCGCCCTGCGCGACGATGACGCGCGCCTGGACGCGCAGTACACCGCGCTGTTCCGCGAGCTGCTGACCTACATGATGGAAGATCCGCGCAACATCACCCCGTGCACCCACCTGCTGTTCATGGCCAAGAACCTGGAGCGCGTGGGCGACCACGCCACCAACATCGCCGAGAACGTGTGGTTCCTGGTGCATGGCGAGCAGGCGCTGCCGCCGCGCGAGAAGCGTGACGAGACCAGCACCGAAAAGCTGTAAGCCCGTCGCCGCAAGGCGTCCGGGCGAAGCGAGGGCCGATACTGCGTATCGGCCTTGTTGTTTTTGTCGCAAACGGACCGCCAGCGCTGAATCGCGCCTGTACCCGTCCATCCACCCGCGCATCCTTCCTGCCCCCGCAGCGCTCTTATCCTGTGCCAGCCCACCAGGATCCCGTTGCCGCATGCAGACCCTCTGCCCGCTCGAACTCAGCGCCGCCCATGCCGGCGACCGCGCCGCGCTCGACCGCGTGCTGCGCCATTCGCGCCAGCACCTGCGTCGCTATGCCGAATACCACTGCGTCATCAACGATGTCGAAGACGCGGTGCAGGAAAGCCTGATCACCGTGTCGCGGCGGCTCTGCGACCTGCGCCTGGTGGAGTGCTTCACCTCGTGGGCGTTCCGCATCGTCAAGCGCGAGTGCAACCGGCTCAAGCGCGCGCGGTGCCAGTGGCGGCACGAAGAGCTGCGCGAGGAGATCCTGCCACCCGCGCAGTGCGACGACGTGGCGCTGCGCCGCGACTGCGCCGCCGCGCTGGAATCGCTGCCGGCGCACTATCGCGAAGTGATCCTGCTGCGCGACCTGGAAGGCCTGTCGATCGCCGAACTGGCCGAGCGGCTGGCCACCACCCCCGAAACCATCAAGGCCCGCCTGCACCGCGCCCGCGTCATGGCGCGCGAGTACCTGGCCTGAGCGTCCCCCGCATGCCGGCAAATCCGGCATGCTTCATTGGCACCACCCTGGCCCCCGGGCCTCTACAAGGAGATTTTTCCATGACCCTGTCCACCAAACACGCCTCCCTGCTGGCCTGCGCCGCGCTCGCCGGCGGCCTCGGCCTGGCCGGCACCGCCTCGGCGCTGTCGATGACCGACCTGGCCCAGGGCTACGCCCTGGCCGCGCAGGCCGCGCCCAAGGCCGACGCGAAGGCGGCCGAAGGCAAATGCGGTGAAGGCAAGTGCGGCGCCGAGAAGGCCAAGCAGCACGGCACCGACAAGAAGGCCGCTGAAGGCAAGTGCGGCGAAGGCAAGTGCGGGGCCGACAAGGCCAAGCCTGCGCCAGCCGCAAAGAAGACCGCCGAGGGCAAGTGCGGTGAAGGCAAGTGCGGTGCTGGGCACTGACCCGCGCGTCGGCGTGAGCCCCGGGGTCCTGCCGCCGCTGCCTGCGGCGGCGGTAGGACTGGGCCTGCGCCGCGCCCTGCTCGACGATCTGGAACAGGCGCCGCCGGGCGATATCGACTTCCTCGAATGCGCGCCGGAGAACTGGATCGGACTCGGCGGCATGCCCGGCGAGCGCCTGCGGGGGCTCAGCGCGCGTTACCCGTTGACCTGCCATGGCCTGTCGCTGTCGCTTGGCGGCAGTGCGCCGCTGGACCTGGACTTCGTCGACCGGGTCGGCCGCTTCCTGGACACGCACAAGGTGCGGCTGTACAGCGAGCACCTGAGCTACTGCAGCGACGACGGGCACCTGTACGACCTGCTGCCGCTGCCGTTCACCGACGAAGCGGTGCGCCACACCGCCGCGCGCATCGCGCAGGTGCAGGACCGGCTGGGCCGGCGCATCGCGGTCGAGAACGTCTCGACCTACCTCACCCCGCACGCGGCGATGAGCGAACTGGACTTCACCCTGGCGGTGCTGGAGGAGGCCGACTGCGACCTGCTGCTGGACGTCAACAATGTGTACGTCAATGCGATCAACCATCGCTTCGATCCGGTTGAATTCATCGACGGGCTGCCGGCATCGCGCGTGGTGTGCCTGCACGTGGCCGGGCACTACGATGAAGCCGACGACCTGAAGATCGATACGCACGGCAGCGCGGTGATCGACCCGGTGTGGGCGCTGCTGGCGAAGGCGCGCGCCCGTTTCGGCCCGCGCCCGGCGCTGCTGGAACGCGACTTCAACTTCCCGACCTACGCGGAACTGCGTGGGGAACTGCAGCAGATGCGACGCATCCTCCACGGCGGGGATGCGGCACACGGAGCGGCCGCATGAGCGGGGTTCTTCGCGACCAGCAGTCCGCCCTTACCCTGCACCTGCGCGACCCACGGGGCCAGCCCGCGCCCGAAGGACTTGAACCGCGTCGGCTGCAGATCTACCGCGATCTGCTGTTCAACAACCTGCGAAGCCTGCTGGGCGGAAGTTTCCCTGTGCTGCTCCAGGTCCTGGGCGCCGACGAATGGGATGCGCTGTGCCGGCGCTACTTCATCGAGCACCGCTGCGTGTCGCCGCTGTTTACAGAGGTCGCCGGCGAGTTCGTGCAGTGGCTGCAGCAGCAGCCGTCGCTGCCCCGCCCGTTCCTGGCCGAGCTGGCGCACTACGAGTGGGTGGAACTGGCGCTGCAGTCGAGTGAGGCCCGGCCGCTGCCCGCCGACGGCGCGGCGTTCGATCCATGGCAGGACGCCCTCGCCCGTTCGGCGCTGGCGTGGCCACTGGTCTACGCGTGGCCAGTGCAGCGGATCGGCGCCGGATTCCAGCCCGCATCCCCACCACCCGAACCCACCTGCCTGCTCGCGCGGCGGGTGGCCGACAGCAGCATCGTGTTTTCTCAGCTCAGCCCGCTGGCCGGGGCCCTGCTGGCGCAACTGGACGACGCCGGGGCGCGGAGCGGCGCCGACCACCTGCGCCAGCTGGCCGAGGCCAACGGCCTGGACGTTGCCGCCCTCGAACAGCCCGGGCGTGCGCTGCTGGCGCAGCTGCAGGCCGCCGGGGTGATCGGTCCGGCGCGCCCGACCGGCAGCTGAACCCCGCGCCCGGCGCGCGCATCCAGTGCCGCGTGCCGGACCTCTTGTTGGACTCTTCCTGCTGCCTGGAGTTTCCAATGCCAATGCCCTCCCCCGTTTCCGCACTGCACGCGCGCCTGGGTGCGCTCGACCCCTGGCTGGCACCGCTCGGCCTGCGCCTGCTGCTGGCGTGGGAGTATTTCGAATCCGGGCGCGAGAAGCTGCACGGGGTGAACTGGTTCGACAGCGTGCAGGCCGACTTCCCGCTGCCGTTCCGCTGGCTGCCCTCGGCCGTCAATTGGCACGCCGCAACCTGGCTGGAACTGGTGGGCGCCGCCTGCCTGTTGTTCGGGTTGGCCACCCGCACCACCGCCGCCCTGCTGATCGGGTTGACCGTGGTGGCCACCGCAACGGTGCACTGGCCGGCCGAATGGGACTCGCTGGCCATGCTGGTGCAGGGTTATGCGATCAGCGACCAGGGCTTCGGCAACTTCAAGCTGCCGGTGCTGTTCATTGCCATGCTGCTGCCGCTGCTGCTGGGCGGGGCCGGTCGGCTGAGCGTGGACGGCTGGCTGGCCAGACGCCGCAACGGGGCGGTCAGACCGCTCTGCTAAACTGCGTCGATGACTGACGAACTCCCCCACACCGCCGCTGCCCCGGTGGATGCCGTAGACGCGCCCTCGCTGGGCCAACGCATGATGGCGACCCGCTTCCGGGGCTTCCTGCCGGTGGTGGTGGACGTGGAAACCGGCGGCTTCGACTGCAACCGCAATGCGTTGCTGGAGATCGCCGCAGTGCCGATCGAAATGGACGACAACGGCCTGCTCTACCCGGGGCAGACCGCCAGCGCGCACGTGATCCCGGCCGAAGGGCTGGAGATCGATCCGAAGTCGCTGGAGATCACCGGGATCATCCTCGACCACCCGTTCCGCCTGGCCAAGAGCGAGAAGGACGCGCTGGACCACGTGTTCGCGCCGGTACGCGTGGCGATGAAGAAATATGGCTGCCAGCGCGCGATCCTGGTCGGGCACAACGCGCATTTCGACCTGGGCTTCGTCAACGCGGCGGTGAACAGGGTCGGGCACAAGCGCAACCCGTTCCATCCGTTCAGCGTGTTCGACACCGTGACCATGGCGGGCATCGCCTATGGGCAGACGGTGCTGGCGCGTGCGGCGGTCGCCGCCGGGTTGGGCTGGGATGCGAACGAAGCGCACAGCGCGGTGTATGACACCGAGCAGACGGCGAAGCTGTTCTGCACCATTGCCAACGCCTGGCCCCGTCCCTGATCTGGGATTCCGTGGGACACGCATGGCGTGTCGCTACGCGGGTCGGCGGCAATGCGGCGTAGGGACACGCCATGCGTGTCCGCGCGGTGCCGGGCTACCCGGTAATCAACCGATCGCGGTCCGGTCTCTACCTTCGCTCTTGGCGCGGTACAGCGCGCGATCAGCGCGTTGGTAGAGCAGCATCGGGGTGCGGTCGGCGGCATCCAGCTCGACCAGGCCGGCGCTGAAGGTCACCTGCAGGCCGGGCACCCCGGCCCAGTCCGGATGGTCATGGAACAGCCCGCGCAGGCGCGCGCACACCTGCGCCGCTTCGGCCAGGCGGGTGTCGTTGAGCAGCAGGGTGAATTCCTCGCCACCGGTTCGCGCCGGCATGTCCGAATCGCGACAGGCCGAGGCGATCACCCGCGCCACTTCCGCCAGCACCACGTCGCCCACGCTGTGGCTGTGCTGGTCGTTCACTTCCTTGAAGTGGTCGATGTCCAGCACCACCAGGCACAGCGGATGGCCGCTGCGCTGCGAACGGGCGAAGTCGCGTGCCAGCGCTTCGTCGAACGCGCGGCGGTTGGGCAGGCCGGTCAGCGCGTCTTCACGGGCCTGTCGTTCGAACTGCTCGGCCTGCACTGCCAGGCGCGCGGCAAGCTGCGTCTTCTCTTCGTTCAAGGCCTGCAGGCTGGCGGTCTGCGCCTGCAGGTCGCGGGTCGCAGCATCGACGCGGCGCGCCAGGCGGACGTTGCTGGCCTTGTAGCGGTTGATCAGGTAGCGGTACAGCGCCACCAGCCCGGCCAGCAGCAGCAGGCCGCCAATGAACTGCACGCTGCGCCGCTGCCACAGGAACGGCTCGACGGTGAATGACCACACCGCTTCGCTGCTGCCCCAGGTACCGCCGGGGTGGGCGGCACCCACGTGCAGGGTGTACTCGCCCGGCGGCAGGCCGATGAACTCCACGCTGCGCTGCTGGCCGCGTTCGATCCAGGCGGTGTCCAGCCCGTCCAGGCGGGTGCGGTAGCGGATCCGCTCGGACATCAGGTAGCTCAGGCCCACGTAACTGATGCTCAGCCGTCGCCCGCCCGGCAGGGTGTTGTGGTTGGCGCCCTGCCAGTGCAGCGGCACGCCGTCGACCAGCACCGTTTCGATCGCCGCCGGCGGTGCCAGCCGCTCACGGAAGCGCTGCAGGCGCAGCGGATCGACCGTGCTCAGGCCACCGGCGGTGACCACCCAGAAGGTGCCGTCCTGGCGCAGGATCGCCGACGGGCCGGAGCTGCCGTTGGCCTGCGAGTTGGCCATGCCGTCGATTTCGTTGTAATGCTCGACTTCGATCCGGCGCGTGCGTCCGTCGGCGACGTCGTTGAGCATCGCCATGTCGGTGCGCAGCACGCCGCGGTTGCTGCTGATCCAGACGTTGCCGATGCGGTCGGGCACCAGCTGGAACACGGTGTCCACCGGCATGCCCTGCTCCAGCCCGACCCGGGCCAGTTTGCCGTCCTGGTAGCGGTACAGCCCGCGGTCGCTGCTGATCCACATCGCGTCGCCGATCTGCTGGAAGCCGAACACGCTGCGCCCGCCGCCCAGCGGTGCCAGGTCAATGGCCTGCACGCGGTCGCCGCGGAGCACGCGGATGCCTTCGATGGTGCCGATCCACAGGTCGCCTTCCGCGTCATGCGCCAGCGCGGTGATCAGCCCGGTCGGCATGCCCGGCACGTCCGGCACGGTCACGCCGTTGGCGTCCAGCCGGGCCACGCCCTTCTGGGTACCGGCCCAGACCGCGCCGTCGCGGGCCACGCTCATCGCACGGATGTTGCCGCCCGGCAGGCCGTCTTCGGCGCCGTAACGCCGCAGCATGCGGCCCTGGCTGTCCAGGTGCAGGATGCCGTCGCCGAAGGTGCCCACCCACAGTCCGTCCGCCTGGTCCTGGGCCAGGCTCAGCACTGACGGCGTCTTGCCCCCGCTGTTGCGCAGCGGCACCGGCTGGAACCGGCCCTGGCTGTCGCGTCGGTCCAGGCCGCTGGCGCTGCCCACCCACAACTGGCGGCTGCGGTCTTCCAGCACGGTGCGCACGTAATCGCCGCTGAGTCCGTCGCGTTCGGTGAAGCTGCTGAACAGCGTTTCGCGCAGGCGGTACAGGCCGCCATTGGCGCCCACCCAGATGCTGCCTTCGGCGTCCTCGCGCAGGCTGACCACGCGCCCGCCGGGCAGCGACAGTCCCGCAGGCAGGCGCTCCAGGCCGTGCCGCGACAGGCGCAGCAGGCCCTGGTTCTCGGTGCCCAGCCACAGGTCGCCGTGGCGGTCCTGCAGCATCGAGGTGATATGCATGCCCGTGCCCAGGCTGTGCTGCAGCTGCGGCACGCCGTCCTGCATGCGGTAGATGCGTTCGCCGGCGACGATCCACAGCACCCCGTCCGGAGCGCGGTAGGGCCAGACCAGGCCACGGCCCAGGCCGAAGCTTTCCGGCGCCCGGCGCAGCACGCCGTCGGTGCCGCGCACCACCAGGCCATCGAGCGTGCCGACCCAGACCCGGTCCTGCGCGTCGACCACCAGCTTGGTGAAGCTCATCGCCATCGGCACATCGGCCGGCGGACGTTGGTACTCGAAGCGCCCCTCGCGGGTCAGGCTGCCGATGCCGTTGCCTTCGTACAGCAGCCAGAGCCGGCCGTGGCTGTCCATCTGCATGGCCTGGATCAGCACCTGCGGCGCCGGCGGCTGGTGCGGGAACACCTGCCAGCGGCCGTCGGCGCTGCGCCGGGTCACGTTGCCGCGCGAGTCGCTGATCCACAGGCCGCCGTCGCGGTCGACGAACAGCGCGCCGACGCCGTTGTCGCGCAGGCCCGGGCGGGTGCTGCGGTCGAACACGGTGAAATCCAGCCCGTTGTAGCGCACCAGGCCTT
Source organism: Stenotrophomonas sp. VV52 (assembly GCF_002893095.1). Classification (GTDB taxonomy): domain Bacteria; phylum Pseudomonadota; class Gammaproteobacteria; order Xanthomonadales; family Xanthomonadaceae; genus Stenotrophomonas; species Stenotrophomonas aracearum. The sequence continues at coordinate 524,396 of NZ_PKQQ01000003.1, forward strand.
CCCAGGTGGCGAACCACAGGTGCCCTTCCGGGGTCTGCGCGATGTCACGCAGCGAGTTGTGCGGCAGGCCGTTGCGCGAGGTCCACACGTCGATGGCGTAGTCGCGCAGCGGCGGCGGACCGTCCTGCGCGGCCAGCGTGCCCGGGAGCGCGGCGAACAGGCACAGCAACGCCAGCGCCAGGCACAGGCGCTGAAGGGTCAATGCTGCTCGTACCGGCCGCCACCGGGTCCAGCGCCCCCCTTGCCTCATCCGCAAGGATCCGGCAGGGAGCTGGAAAGGAAGCCGGCCAGATTGGACGCACTCATGCGGCAAAAGCTGGCGGGGGATGCACATAGTAGGCAAATCCGCGCCGCTTTGCCCGTGCCGCGCTCAGCCGGCGCGGCTGCCGGGCGGGCGCGGCGGTGCCGGCCAGTGCACGATCGCCTCCAGACCTCCCTGCGGGTGGTTGCGCAGGTGCAGGGTGGCGCCGTCCTTCTCGGCCAGCGCGCGGGCGATGGTCAGGCCCAGCCCGGCCCCGCCGGTAGCCCGCGAACGCGAGGTTTCCAGCCGCACGAACGGGTCGAACACGGTCTCCAGCTCGTCCTCGGCCAGGCCGGGGCCCCGGTCGCGGACGCGCACCCGGACCCCCTCGGCACCCTTCTCGACCCGCACCTGGGCGATGCCGCCGTAGCTGATCGCGTTGTCCACCAGGTTCGAGAACAGCCGGTGCATGGCCAGCGGGCGCAGCATCAGCACCGCGCCACTGCGCTGCGCGAACTCCGCCTCTGCGCCGGCTTCCAGCGCATCCTCGACGATGCTCTCCAGCAGCGAATCCAGGTCCAGCGCAGCCCGGGGCTCGGCGCTTTCGGCGCTGCGCGCCAGCTCCAGGCCTTCCCGGATCAGCGCCTGCATCGCGCCGAGGTCGCCGATCAGCCGCTCGCGCAGTGCTTCGTCGCTTACGTTCTCCAGGCGCAGGCGCAGCCGGGTCACCGGGGTCTGCAGGTCGTGCGTGATCGCGGCCAGCATCTGGGTGCGTTCACCGAGGGTGCGCTGCAGGCGCTTCTGCATGGCGTTGAAGGCTTCGGCGGCGCGCCGGACCTCCAGCGGACCGATGACCTGCAACGGTTCGCGCTGCAGGTCGTCGCCGAGCTCGGCCGCGGCCGACGCCAGCTGCTGCAGCGGCGCACTGGCCATGCGCGCGACCACGTACGCCAGCACCGCGATGGCCAGCACCAGCAGGGTCAGGAACAGCGGGTCGACCTCGAGGATGCCGTTGTGCGCGATGGCCGGCGACTCCAGCGACAGCGACAGCTCGGTACCGTCGCTGAGCGGCAGCTGCACCGCCCGGCACTTGGGCGGAATGAAGGCCGGATCACGCTCATGCGGCGGCTTGCGACGGAGCTGCGACGGCGGCGGCCACAGCTCCTGGGCCTTGGGCAGGCAGGAGCGGAACGAGGTGAAATGCACGGTGGCGTGCGACACCGGACCCGTGCGGTCCTGGAGCAGATCCATCAGCGCCGTGTCTTCGCGACCCAGCCGCGCGCCCTGCGGCAGGCGGCGCACCGCCGGCCCGCCCACCTCCAGCAGCCGGTCGCGCAGCTCTGGGTTGCCGTCGAGCATGTTGACGAAGCCCTGCAGGCGGTCGGCAATGCGGGTGAGGTTCTGGCGTTCGAACTCCTGCTGGCGCTTGGTCCCGGCCAGCATGGTGGCGCCGATCGCGGCCACGCTCATGCCCAGCAGCAGGATCACGAACAGGCGCCCGACCATCGAGGCGAAGAAGCGGCGCAGGCGCATCATTCCAGCGTGACCGCCGCCGCCAGCACGTAGCCTTCGTTGCGCACGGTCTTGATCAGCCCGTCGCTGCCGCCGTCACCGGCCAGTTTGTTGCGCAGGCGACTGACCTGCAGGTCGATCGCGCGGTCCTGCGATTCGTAGCTGCGGCCGCTGCTGAGCGACACCAGCTGCTCGCGCGAGAGCACCTTGTTGGCATGCCCCACGAACACCCGCAGCAGGCGGAACTCGGCGCCGGACAGCACCACCACGCGCCCGTCCGGGTCGACCAGGTGGCGGCTTTCCAGGTCGAAGGTCCAGTGCGCGAAGCGCGCACGGCGGATCGCCAGCGGTTCCAGGTTGGCCGGCAGCGCTTCGGTCCGGCGCAGCACGTTGCGGATCCGCGCAAGCAGCTCGCGCGGTTCGAACGGCTTGCCCAGGTAATCGTCCGCGCCCATCTCAAGGCCCAGCACGCGGTCGATCGGCTCGCTGCGCGCAGTGAGCATGATCACCGGCGTGCTCGAGCGCGCGCGCAGGTCGCGGCACAGGGTCAGGCCGTCTTCGCGCGGAAGGTTGAGGTCGAGCACGATCAGGTCCACGTGTTCGCGTTCCAGCACCTGGCGCATGCCCTGGCCATCGCTGGCGGTGCTGACCTGGTAGCCGGCGCGGCCGAGCTGTTCGGCCAGCAGCTGGCGGATGTCGTTGTCGTCATCGACGATCAGCAGGCGTTGCATCGTTGTGGTCTCCATGCGGCGATGATCCCCTGTCGGGAGCTGAACCGCATCCTCTGGTTTGCGTACGCATGTTTCAAGCACGGCGCGCGATACATGCCGACACATGCAATCGCGCCGCTGTTACCCGGCGTTACACGGCGAGCGTTGAGCCCCCCTGCCCCGCTCTTCACAATGCTGACAACGCCGCATGCCGGCCTGTTGAGTTGATCATCATCGTGAAGCCCCGACTGCCTGTTACCCGCCGCGGCCGCGTGCTGCTCGTCATCGCACTGCTCGTGCTGGTCTGCGGCATTGTCGCATGGACCCTGCGCAAGCCGGGCGCGCCGACCCTGGCCACCAGCCCGGTCACCCGCGGCGACCTGGAGCAGACGGTCGAAGCCACCGGCGTGATCGATGCCTACAAGCTGGTCAGCGTCGGTGCGCAGGCCTCGGGCCAGATCAAGTCGCTGAAGGTGCAGCTGGGCGATACCGTCAAGCAGGGCGACCTGATCGCCGAGATCGACGCCACCACCCAGCGCAACGCGGTACTCAACGCGCAGGCCGCGCTGGACCAGGTCACCGCGCAGCGGGCGGTACAGCAGGCCACCCTGCGCCAGGCCGAACTCGAGTTCGCCCGGCAGAAGGAAATGCTGGCGGCGGAAGCCACCTCGCGTGCCGAGTTCGACACCGCCGAAGCCCAGCTGAAAACCGCACAGGCCCAGGTCACCTCCTTCGATGCGCAGATCCAGGGCCGACAGACCGAGCTGGGCACGGCCAACGCCAACCTGGCCTACACCCGCATCACCGCGCCGATGGACGGCACCGTGGTGGCGGTGGTGGCTGAAGAAGGTCGCACCGTCAACGCCAACCAGACCGCACCGACCATCGTGATGCTGGCGCGGCTGGACCTGGTGACGGTCAATGCCGAGGTGAGCGAAGCCGACGTGGTCAAGATCAAGGCCGGCATGCCGGTGTACTTCACCACCCTGGGCGACCCGGAGCGCAAGTACCACGCCACGCTGCGCCAGATCAATCCGGCCCCGTCCTCGATCGCCAGCGACAGCTCCAGCAGTTCCAGTTCGTCCAGCTCCAGCGCCAGTTCGGCGGTGTACTACAACGCGCTGTTCGACGTGGAGAATCCGGACGGTACCCTGCGCATCGACATGACCGCGCAGGTCTCGGTGCTGCTCAAGCAGGCCAAGGACGTGCTGATCATCCCGTCGGTGGCACTGGGCCCGAAGACCCGCGACGGCCAGTACGTGGTGCGCGTGGCCGACAAGGACGGCATGCCGCAGCCGCGCAAGGTGAAGATCGGCATCAACACCGGTTCCAGCGCCGAAGTGACCTCGGGCCTGGAGGAAGGCGAAAAAGTGGTGGTCGGCGAAGGCAGCGCCACCCCGGCCGCTGGCAGCGGCAACCGTGGCGGGGCGCAGATGCGCATGGGCGGCCCGGGCATGGGCGGGCCACGCCGATGAAACACGCCCCCACCGGCACGCCGCTGCTGCGGCTGCGCGACCTGCGCCGCGAGTTCCCCGCCGGCGATGAGACCATCGCCGTGCTGCGCGACGTCAACCTGGACATCGCCGCCGGTGAGATGGTGGCCATCGTCGGCCAGTCCGGCTCGGGCAAGTCGACCCTGATGAACATCCTCGGTTGCCTGGACCGACCGACACGCGGCAGCTACCAGGTGGCCGGCCGCGAAACCGGCAGCATGCTGCCGGACGAACTGGCCGAACTGCGCCGCGAACATTTCGGTTTCATTTTCCAGCGCTACCACCTGCTCGGCCACCTCGACGCGCGCGGTAACGTGGAAGTGCCGGCGGTCTACGCGGGCAGCCCCGGCCCGGTACGCAGCGCGCGCGCCGAGCAGCTGCTGCAGCGGCTGGGCCTGGGCGACCGCATGCAGCACAAGCCCGGCCAGCTGTCCGGTGGCCAGCAGCAGCGCGTGTCGATCGCGCGGGCGCTGATGAACGGTGGCGAGGTGATCCTGGCCGACGAACCGACCGGCGCGCTGGACACGAAATCCGGCGAGGAAGTGATGGGCATCCTCGGCGAGCTGCATGCCGAGGGCCACACCATCATCATCGTCACCCACGACATGTCGGTGGCCGAACACGCCCAGCGCATCATCGAGATCCGCGACGGCGAGATCATCGCCGACCGCAGCAACGACAAGGCGCCGGCCTACCGCGCCCAGCGCACCCCGACCGTGGCCGCGGCCAAGGGCCACAGCTGGCGCGCCGCGCGCGACCGCTTCACCGAAGCGTTCCGCATAGCGCTGCTGGCGATGAACGCGCATCGCCTGCGCACCTTCCTGACCATGCTCGGCATCATCATCGGCATCGCCTCGGTGGTCTCGGTGGTGGCGATGGGCAATGGCTCGCAGCAGCAGATCCTGCAGAACATCAGCGCGCTGGGCACCAACACCATCGACGTCTACCCCGGGCGCGGCTTCGGCGACATGCGCTCGGCGCGGGTGCAGACGCTCAAGGCCAGCGACGCCGACGCACTGGCGCGGCAGAGCTACATCGACAGCGTCACCCCCAGCGTCTCCTCCTCGGTCACCGCGCGCTACCGCAACCAGTCGGCCACCGCGCAGGTCAGCGGCGTCGGAGAGCAGTTCTTCCGGGTCAAGGGTGTGACCCTGAGCGCGGGCAGCTTCTTCGACGCCGACGCGGTGAAGGGGCTGGGCCAGGTGGCAGTGATCGATGAAAACACCCGCACCCAGTTCTTCCCCAACGGCGCCGACCCGGTCGGCCAGGTGATCCTGCTCGGCAACGTGCCGGTGCGGGTGATCGGCGTGGCCCAGCGCCAGAGCATGGGCTTTGGCAGCAGCACCAGCCTGTCGATCTGGGTGCCCTACACCACCGTGATGTCACGCATGCTCGGCCAGAGCCATGTCTCCAGCATCACCGTGCGCGTGGACGATGACACCCCGATGGATGCGGCGCAGGCGGCGATCTCCAAGCTGCTGGTCATGCGCCATGGCACCGAGGATTTCTTCCTCAGCAACAGCGCCGAGATCCGCGACACCATGGAGCAGACCACGCGCACCATGACCCTGCTGATCAGCGCGATCGCGGCGATCGCGCTGCTGGTCGGCGGAATCGGCGTGATGAACATCATGCTGGTGTCGGTGACCGAGCGCACCCGCGAGATCGGCGTACGCATGGCCGTCGGTGCGCGGCAGAGCGACATCCGCCAGCAGTTCCTGATCGAAGCGGTGCTGGTATGCCTGCTCGGCGGGCTGCTCGGCGTAGGCCTGTCACTGGTGGTGGGCTGGGTGTTCGACACCTTCGCCCCTGATTTCAGGATGCTGTTCTCCACCGCTTCCATCGTGGCCGCGTTCGCGTGTTCCAGCCTGATCGGCGTGGCGTTCGGCTTCCTTCCGGCACGCAATGCGGCCCAACTCGATCCCGTGGAGGCGCTGGCGCGCGAATGAAGATGGCATCCCTGTTCAAGTCCGTTCCTGCCCTGCGCCCACTGGCGCTGGCCTGCACCACTGCCGTGATGCTGTCGGCCTGCGTCAGCACCGGGCAGTACAAGGTGGACGCTCCCAGCGTGCCGGCCGTCTATGGTCGTGGCGATGCGCAGCTCAATGCACCGGCCACGGTGTCGAACCCAGCGCCGACGTTGCAGGCCGACGTACGCGATGATGCATGGTGGACCGGCTTCGGCGACCCGCGCCTGGACCGGGTGATCGACCGGGCGCTGCAGGCCAACACCGACCTGGCCTCGGCGGGCTTGGCGGTGCAGCGTGCGCGCCTGCAGGTCGGGCTTTCCGGGAACGCATTGTGGCCGCAGCCTTCGGGCAGCGTCAGCAGCAATGGCAACCGCGCCATCGACCAGAACGCGGACTGGAATCGCAGCAGTTCGGCAGGCGTGTCGCTGCAGTGGGAGATCGACCTGTGGGGACGCCTGCGCGCGCAGCGCGACATCGCCCAGTGGGAGGCGCAGGCCAGCGAAGAGGACCTGCAGAACACCGCGCTGCTGGTGATCAGCGACGTGGCCACCCAGTACTGGACGCTGGCCTATCTCAACCAGTCGATCAGCGCCGGCCAGGCCAACCTGGAACGGCTGCAGCGCACGCAGGAGCTGGTCCAGGCGCGCTTCGACGCCGGCGCGGTGTCGCGACTGGAAGTGCGCCAGGCGACCCAGCAGCTGGAGGCGCAGCGGGCCGCGCAGAGCGCGCTGGAGCAGCAGCGCGTGGCCAGCCGCAATGCGCTGACCGTGCTGCTGGACGGGCAGCCGTGGCCGCAGGCCGACGAACCGCAGGTGCTGGACATCGCGGCCACGCCGGAAATTGCCGAGGGATTGCCGGCCGACCTGCTCGGCCGTCGCCCGGACCTGCGCGCGGCCGAGCTGCGGCTGCGCAACAGCCTGAAGAACATCAAGGTGACCGCGACCAGCTATTACCCGGCGCTGAGTTTGACCGGTGGGGTCGGCACGGGAGGGACCACGTTGTCGGACGTGTTGAAGAACCCGGTGGCGTCACTGGGCGCGGGGCTGTCGCTGCCGTTCCTGAACATCCGACAGGCGCAGCTGGACACGAAGATCGCCGGCACCGATTACCAGATCGCGGCGAACACCTTCCGGCGCACGTTGTACACGGCGCTTTCGGAAGTGGACAACGCGCTGTCGGCGCGCACCCAGTTCGCTGCGCAGGTGGCGGCCTCGCAGGCGTCGTATGACGAAGCGGTGGAAATCGAGCGGATGTACGAGGTGCGTTACCGGGTGGGCGCCACGGATCTGCGCACCTGGCTGGAAGCGCAGCAGACGCGTCGCGACGCGGAGTTGTCGCTGGCTGCGGTGAAGCAGAAGCTGCTGGTGAACGATGTGACGTTGTTCAAGGCGTTGGGGGGAAGCGCGGGGTGACCCCCGCGCGCGGGCGGTTGCACCGCCCGAATGCCATCCGACCAACGGTCGGCTGCTACCGCCTGTTTGAAGCGCCGCGTCAGCTGCGCTGACGCACCGCTTCAAACAGGCTTACACCCGCAGCGACCGAGACATTCAGGCTCTCGATATCCCCCGGCATCGGAATCTTCACCAACCCGTCGCAGTTCTCACGCGTCAACCGGCGCATGCCATCAGCTTCCCCGCCCAGCACCAGCGCAACGTTGCCCTTCAGGTCGATCGAATACAGCGAGGTGGTGGCCTCACCGGCCAGCCCATAGATCCACACGCCCTGCTTCTGCAGGTCCTTCAGGCAGCGCGACAGGTTGGTCACCGCCACCACCGGAATGCGGTCGGCGGCGCCGGCCGAGGTCTTGCGCACGGTGGCATTCACCGTGGCCGACTTGTCCTTCGGAATGATCACCGCCGTAGCTCCGGCGGCGGCCGCGCTGCGCAGGCAGGCGCCCAGGTTGTGCGGGTCCTGGACCTCGTCGAGCACCAGCAGCAGCGCCTTGCCCTCGGCGGCGGTGACCAGCCCTTCCAGCTCGTTCTCACCGTAGGTGCGCGCGGCCTGGTAGCGCGCGGCCACGCCCTGGTGGCGCACCGAGCCGCCCACGCCGTCCAGCGCCTGGGTGTTGACCTTGCGCACGTCGATGCCCTTTCGGCGCGCGTTCTCTTCGATTTCGGTCAGCCGCGGGTTCTTCGCGCTGGCCTCGATGAGCACTTCGCGGACGTTATCGGCATCGTTCTCGATCGAGGAGGCGACGGCGTTGACGCCGACGATCCACTGGCTTTGCTTGCTCATTGCGGGGGCGGGACCGGTACAGGGGGTGGTAATGGTAGAGCATCGGGAGGCCGGGCGCCCGGGATCACCGGGGTGGCCAGCGCTCGGTGTCGCGGTCGGGGTGCTGGTGGGAGACCAGGCTGCGCAGGCGCTCGGCGTCCGGGTCGTCCTCCAGCAGGATCACCGGCAGGCCGCCCAGCTGGTCCACGAACGGCAGCTTGGACTCGGTCCCGTACTGGACGGTCGGCGGCAGCCGGCTGGGGTCGTCGAACGCCCCGGCCGCCACGGCCATGCCGTCCTCGCCCTCATAGGTCAGCGGGGTCCCGCAGTCGGCGCAGAAGCCCCGGCGGAAATGGTTGGAGGACTGGAACCGGCGCGGTTCGCCCCGGGTCCATTGAAAATCGGCGCCGCGCACCGAGACCAGCGGTGCGTAATACGCGCCGAAGGCCTTCTGGCACATCCGGCAATGGCAGATCGAACGGTCGGGCAGCGCGCCACGGACGTGGAAGCGGATCGCCCCACATTGGCAGCCACCGGAGAATTCGGGAACCGGGTTCATGTGGGGACTCCGTTCTGGGTCTACGGGGAGCCGGCCGGCGGCCGGCACTACGGCGTCATGCCGACGGCCGGCGATACCGGTCAGTATTTCTGCTTCTGGCGCTTTGCGGGCTGGCCCCGGGGCGGCAGGGTCGGCTCCTGCTCTTCCTTGTCTTCGACCAGGCGGAAGTCGATCTTGCGCTCTTCCATGCTGGCCTTGAGCACCAGGATCCGCACGCGGTCGCCCAGGCGGTAGCTCTTGCCCCGGCGCTCACCGCTCAGCGTCTTGCGGGTGGCGTCGAACTGGTAATAGTCGTGCGGCAGCTGGGTGACATGGACCAGGCCGTTGACCTTGGACTCGTCCAGTTCGACGAACAGGCCGAAACTGGTCACGCCGCTGATCACGCCGTCGAACTCGCCGCCCACGTGCTTTTCCATCCACGCGGCGCGGTAACGCTCGTCCACTTCACGCTCGGCCTCGTCGGCCCGGCGCTCGCGTTCGGAGCACTGCAGCGCCAGCGCGGCCATTTCGCGCTGGGTGTAGGTGAACTTGTCCAGCGGCTTGCCGCTCAGCGCATGCTTGATCGCACGGTGCACCAGCAGGTCGGGATAGCGGCGGATCGGCGAGGTGAAGTGCGCGTAAGCGTCCAGCGCCAGGCCGAAGTGGCCCTGGTTGTCCGGCGAATACACCGCCAGGCTCTGGCTGCGCAGCAGCACCGACTCCAGCAGGGCGGCGTCGGGGCGCTCGCGCACCTTCTTGAGCAGCTTGGTGTAGTCGCCCGGCTGCACCTTGGACCACGGCGGCAGGCTCAGCTTGAATTCCTTCAGGAACTCCAGCAGGTCGTCGTACTTCGCTTCCGGCGGCTTGGCGTGGTCGCGGAACGGGGCCGGCATGTGCTTGCTGAGCAGGTAGCGCGCAGCCTGCACGTTGGCGGCGATCATGCACTCTTCGATCAGCTTGTGCGCGTCATTGCGCACCATCATGCCGGCCTGGGTGACCTCACCGGTGTTGTCGAGCACGAAGCGCACTTCGGACGATTCAAATTCGATCGCACCGCGCTTGGTGCGGGCCTTGGCCAGCACTTTGTACAGCTGGTGCAGGCGTTCGACCTGGGGCAGCACGGCCTCGATCTGCTTGCGCGCGGCCGGGTCGTTCTCGCCCACCGCCTGCCAGACCTGGTTGTAGGTGAGGCGCGCGTGCGAATTCATCACCGCTTCGTAGAAGCGGGCATGCGCCACTTCACCGTCGCGCCCGACCTGCATGTCGCAGACGAAGCACATGCGGTCGACCTTGGGCATCAGCGAGCAGATGCCGTTGGACAGGGTCTCGGGCAGCATCGGCACCACGAAGCCGGGGAAGTACACCGAGGTGGCGCGCTTCTGTGCTTCGTCGTCGAGCGGGGTGCCAGGGCGAACGTAGTTGGAGACGTCGGCGATGGCCACCACCAGGCGGAAGCCTTCGGCGTTGGGTTCGCAGTAGACGGCGTCGTCGAAGTCCTTGGCGTCTTCCCCGTCGATGGTGACCAGCGGCGTGCTGCGCAGGTCCACGCGGTTGCCGATCATCTGCGGCTCGACCTGCATCGGCACGGCGGCGGCTTCGTCGAGCACGGCCTGCGGGAACTCGAACGGCAGCTCATGGCCGTGGATCGCGGTTTCGACGATCAGCGAGGCGGTGAGCTTGTCGCCGAGCACGGCGATGATGCGGCCGATCGGCGGGCGCCGGGTGTCCGGGGCCTGGGTGATTTCGCACACCACGAGCTGCCCGTCGCGGGCGTCGCCGGTCTGGTCGGGCGGAATCTGCACGTTGCGCTGGATGCGCTTGTCGTCGGGCACCACGTAGTTGATGCCGAACTCGACGCTGAAGCGACCGATCATGCGGGTCATGCCGCGCTCCAGCACGCGCGCGATGCTGCCTTCGCGGCGGCCGCGGCGGTCGATGCCGGTGACGTTGGCGAGCACGCGGTCGCCGTGCATGACCTTGCGCATTTCATACGGGGCCAGGAACAGGTCGTCGCCGCCTTCCACCGGGCGCAGGAAGCCGAACCCCTCGGGGTTGGCGATCACCACGCCGGTGATCAGGTTGGTGGCCTGCACGGGGGCGAAGCCGCCGCGGCGGTTCTGCACCAGCTGGCCGTCGCGGACCATGGCGCCCAGGCGCTTGCCGAGGGCGTCGGCCCGGTCGGGTTCGGTCAGGCCCAGCTGGACGGCGACCTCTTCATGGGTCTGCGGGCCGTCGCAGCGGTCGAGCAGCTGCAGGATGGCTTCGCGGCTGGCGATGGGCTGGGCATACCGTTCAGCTTCGCGGGCGGCATACGGGTCGTCCACCGGGCTGCCGGCAGGCATCGGGTGCGGATTGCGACGGGTCGGGACCGGTGCGCCGTGGTCCGGCCGGGGGCCGCTGCGCTTGCCGCCACGGGGCGGCGCGGGGGTGTTCATGGACTCGGGCATCCAGGGCGGCAGCTTCTTGCCAGACTTGGCAGCGCCAGCGCGGGGCTTGCCCGACGGACCGGCGGCCTGCTTGGGCGCCGGAGACTTGGGGGCTTTCGCGCCCCGGGTCGGTTTCTTTGTTTTCATCGACCTCCATGGTACCGCGTGGCGGTGTGCAGAATGGGTCATTGGCGACCCCCATGCAGGAATGTGAAGAAATTTAACAAAAGCGTTGACAACCTTCGCGGACATGCCCACAATTCGCCCCCTGAGTCGCCCAGGTGGCGGA
>NZ_KZ622864.1 GCF_002893095.1 Stenotrophomonas sp. VV52
AGAACCGTCCGTGATATCGGGGTAGAACCCATCGCAAGACTCGCCGTAGATCACCTTGGGACCATCGAAGGTCTGCAAGCTTTTCAACACCCGCTTGGTCAGCACGTTGCCGCCGGTCTTGCTTTCATCCCCGAGAATGCCGTTGAACAGCAGGTAGTAGCCGATCCCATGGTGCGCACCCAGGAACGGTTGCTTGGGGGCACGTGTGGAGCGTGCCGTGCCGGTTTCGGCGAACCAGACATGGGCCGCCAGGTGCTCAAACTTGATGCCGTCGCGGATGTGGCCCTCGTCATCAAACACCGGCACGCCCAGCTTGTAGAAGCGAAAGCCACCACCGCCCTTCCAGTCCACCACTTCCGAAACGCCGCCTTGCTCTCCATCGACCACCTTCGCGAGACGCGGCTGGCAACGCGTGCGGGCGTGCTCACCCATCTCGATCCCGATCCATCGACGCCCAAGCTTCTGCGCCACTGCCGCAGTAGTCCCTGAACCCAAAAAACTATCCAGCACGATGTCGCCGGGCTGAGTTGTCATCTCAATCACGCGTTTCAGCAAGGCTTCCGGTTTAGGAGTTGCGAAATGCTCATCGCCAAACAGAGCGACAACCTCTTTCTTCGCGTCTTGAGTGTGTCCGACCTCCTCATAGGGCCAAAACGTCTGCGGCACGCGCCCCTGCTTTACTTCAGAAAGGAATCGTTTGATTGCTGGGACATTGCTTCCGTCCTTGCCCCACCAGATGCGCCCGTCGGCATCGAGCTCCCTAAGACGTGACTCGGACACGCGCCAAAACATCCCATTCGGTGGACCGGGGATCACCCGTCCAGAAGGTGTAGTTATCGAATACGTTCCTGCGCCGTAAAAGTTGCGAGCAGAAAGATCGCCAGCCTTCCAGAGACCACGCGAGTCATTGTCTGGATTTTTGTATGCCCTATCCTGCTTCTCCGTCCGAGGCATTGGGTTTGGAACCCACTTTTCAGCATCTTTGGCGTAGACAAAGAGGTAATCATGATCTACCGAGAAGTGTCTAGCTGAGTTTTTTGGCGAGTATATCTTTTGCCATATAACGCTAGCGACGAAGTTCCCACGCTTGAAAATCTCGTCAGCAATGACCTTGAAGTAGTGCGCCTCGTTGTCATCAAGTGCAATCCATATCGCTCCATCTTCGCTAAGTAGCTCCCGCAAAAGCTCTAGCCGTGGATACATCATCGACAACCACTTGGCGTGTTCCAAGTTGTCGTCGTATTGCTCAAATGCACTTTTGGTGTTGTAAGGCGGATCAATGAAGATGCACTTCACCTGGCCCGCGTAGTAGGGCAACAACGCCTTCAGCGCATCCAGGTTGTCGCCCTCGATCAGCATGTTGGGCGAGTCCACCTCCCCATAAGACAAGCTGGCCACCGGCTCCAAGAGTCGGTAGGGCGTCAGGGCGGAGCGGGTCAGGTCCTCATCACGGTCGGACCAGTTGAGCAGTGGCATTGAATACATCCCCTCGAACAGGCTCCAAGTATCGTTCAGCGGGTGCATTTGGGCCAATCCTTAGGCGTCCACCCGTCCCTAATCCATTGATCACAAAGACCTTCAGGAAATCGGAGCCCGGCCAGCCGCTAGACCCTGGACCATGTGACAAGCGGAGGGACGGGAGGCACCTCTCTGCTGCTAAGTGCTGAGACCCGCTTTTCTGCAGTAGCTGTATACCGCCGAGCCGCTCACCCCAAGCTCCCGCGCCAAGTGAGCCCGGCTGACCTCCTTCAAGCGAGCCCGAACCTGGTCCAGGGCCAGCCCGCGCAAGGTGCGGTGCTCTGGCCCTTTCAAGACGCGCCCCAACCGAAGCGCTTGGCGGTCCAGGCCGATGGTGGCCGCCGACACCCCCAAGCGCTTGGCCACCTCGGCCGATGTGAGCCCGGCTTGGACCAGCCGCTGCACCTGCTGGCGACGCTCAGCGAGTTCGCGGGCTTGGCGGTCCCGGAAGGCCTGCCGTCCGGAACCGGCCAAGCGGTGTCGCCTGACAAAGCGGTTCACGGCTTGGTGGGTGACGCCGAGGCGTTGGGCCAAGGCGCGCTGGGTCACCCCTTCGTCCAGCAAGGATTGGATTTCAGTCGGGGAGCGGCCGCCGAGAAAGCCTTTGCGTGGACTCATCGAACCATCGCCGCCCAGTCGCCACGAATCACCGAGGGCGACACGCCCAGCGCTTGCGCGATGGCCTCGGGCGTCAGGCCTGCAGTCATGCCGGCCCGAATCGCATACCTCCTCTGGCGTGCATAGGCTTGGCGACGCACCTCCGGGTCGATGGGCATGGCATCGGACGGGTCTACGCGTTGGGCGTGCTCGATTTGCTCCGCTTCGCCGTGTGCGTTGCGGTGCGCGGCCAGGGCGTCGTCCACGTCCTTGCTGAAAGGCGTGTTGCGTTGGGCTGCGTCGTAGATGGCTTGGATGTCCGCAGGCATGGGGAGCAGCTCGATGCCGTCCGGCCCGGGAAGAGTGCCTGGGACAAACAAGGTGGAAAGCTCGCGTGTCATCGGCCCACCCAGTAGCCCAGTCCCGCGCTAAGCAAGGTGGCCGCGTATAGAGCGGCGTCCTCAGCGCTGGAAATGTTGAGGGCCATTACCACCGCCCCGAATGCGAGCGTGAGGACGCAACCCGCGAAGATTGCCCCAAAAATCGCGAAATCCACGTAGAGCGAAGCGTCGCGCTTCCCCGTCCAGAAAAGGGCCAGCGATTGCTTTACGGTCGGGTAAGTCAACGCGATCATAAAAGAGAGAAAAGCTGCCGAGCAGAGAAACACGGCAAGGACCAGCACGGATAGGACCAGCATCGTCAACGCACTCATCCGCGCGACCTCCCCTTGCGGCAAACAAGCGCCAGCAGGCAGAGCACCGCGACCGTGCCGAGGACAAACAGGCCTCCCCCGGTGGCGACCTGGTGCCAGACGGTGAAGGTGGCTTGGGCCAGGAACGCGGCGATGACCACCATCCCAACTCCAAACAGTCCGCCATGGATCACGAAGCGGCCCTGCGCGCGAGCGTCTCGCTCACCGCCTCTTACCCGTTGCCAGGCTGCCTTGGCGTCGCCAAAGCGCTTGAACGTCCAGAGCGGGACTAGGACCATGAGGCCAAGCAGGGTCAGTAGAAGGATCGTGCTCACCATGGGCGGCCTCCTGCTTCGCTCTTCAGCGGGCGCGCCTGGAATGTGCGAGGTTGGCCCCACTGGCTGGGCTTGAGATTCCATGCCATTGGCAGGTGGTGCAGCTCGCGAGGTTGCGCAGGGGAGCAGTCCATGCCATCCAGGATTAGATGCCCGCATTGCTTGAAGTCTTCGACGGTCAATGAGGCAGCGGAGCGCTTACGAGGAAATGCGTTCCACTTCATCGGCTTTGTCCCTCAATCGGCACAACGCGGGTCTTGCTGCCCTTCCCGGTCAGGAACACCTTGTCCCCGGCGCGGATCGGCAGGTCATCGGCCTGAACAATGGCAATGACTTTTCCGCTCTCCAGATCCCGGACATACACCTCCACGCCCCGGCGCTTGCGAAAACCGTTTTGAACGGCCGTGCCGGCGACGCCCCCAATCACCCCACCCGCCACCTTGGCGGCGCTGCGGTAATCGCCTTTAACCTCGCGAGCGGCCCCATAACCCACGGCCGCGCCGATGGCGCTGCCGGCGTTAACCTTCTTGTCCGATTGGAGGACGACCTCGCGGACCATGAGCACCTCGCCCAGGCGGGCGTTCTGAACACTCAAGGTTTCACTGGTGCCGTAACGACGGGCGGAACTGTTGTCCGCAGCGGAGGCAGTGAATGGGAGCAGGCTGGCAAGGGCCAGAGAAAGAACCAAAACGCGCATGAGGCCTAATTTTATGAATGGGTTGCACTACCCATAACAAAAGGTTTGAAATGCGCAAGGGGATCGGGAAAAGAAAAAGGCGGCTTCCGCCGCCTTTGTCGTTACTTGCAGGGATGCGCTTCCGAAATATCCGACGCGACGGCATCCCACCCAACACCGCGAACACAAATGGCCGGCGATGAAAGCCGTGGCTGGTCGCCAGCCCGCACGATCAACCGGGTGGTTCGGCCGAGAACGTCAGCGGTCACGGCCAACGAACGGCCGTCGCTCCAAGGACGGTCGAAGGAGCCTTCGAGCTGAACCTTTCTTTCTTGAACCTTCTCCCAAGGGATGCCCCCGGCATTGAGAAGGCTGGGGAAATCGTCCAGGGTCGCCCCCTTGGGCAGGTCTACCTCGCCCAACAGAATCACCGCAGTGGGCGCAGCTTCTCTTTCAAGTGCAGCGGCGCTGGGTTGACTGGAACACCCCGCAGAGAGCAACAACGCACCGGCGATGGCCGACAAACAAAGATTACGCATACATCTTCCTTTTTTGTGTAGGTAGAAATACCCATAACAAAGAAAAGGAGATGCGCAAGGGGATATGGAAAAGAAAAAGGCGGCCTTCGCCGCCCTTTCCCTTGGCCTTAGAAGCGCGCTCGCAAGCGAGGGGCTTCCTGGGCTTGGCCGTCCTGCCCGTGGGCCTTCATGGCCGCACCGACCTGGCGTTGGGCGTCGGCCGCAAACCCGCCTTCCGGTGGCTTCCAAGCATTGGCAGCGGGAAGAAGCTCGTCCAAGAGCTTGGATCGGTTGTGGGCTCGCAGCTCGTTCTCAGCGTTGTCCAAGAACGACTTGGTCTCTCGGTTGCTCGCAAAATCGATGGGCTTCATGCCAGGCTCGTTTCGAAAGCCGTTGACATGGTTGTCAAAGCCTTGCTCGCCGACGAGCTTACACCCCTTGTCCCAGTCCGCCCCTGCGAACACCAGTTCTCGGCAGAGTTCCGTCTTTCCCTGCTTCGCCGCTTCATGGAGGACGCTGTAGCCGGCATAGTTGTTGTAGGCCCAGCCCTCGTCTCCGTCGATGTTGAACGTTCGGTTCCGACTGACCAGTTCTTCGTTGGGATCCACCTGCTCCAGCAGACGTTTGGCGTCGCCGGCCTCAACGAGGGCCACAATGTTGAGCACGCGGTCCTGCTCCTCCTTCGTCTGCTCCGCCTTTTCCGCGGCCTGCTCTTCCGCTTCGGCATCCCAATACCGAGCCTCGTGGTAGTAATCCCGGGTCGCATAAGGGGTTTCCCCCCTGTCGTTCTCTACGTGGTGCTGGGGAACGCCTCGCCCCACCCCATCGACCAACTCTTCCATCGCGCGCTCGTCCGCGGTATGGGCAGGAATGTTTCCCTCCATGTCTTTTGCGTCAACCTGGGCCCCGGCCAACACCAACGCCTGCACCATCTCCCCCGTTTTGACGTAATGAAGCGCGGTTCGGCCCAGCGCATCGGTGTCCCTCACACTACCGCCCTGCCCCAACGCAGCGACAAGCTCGCTGGGCGTCTCGGCCAGGAAAATCGGGTCGGTCGCCGCATCGACGCGCTCACGCGGCGAAAAATCGTCTCGGTGGTTCCGAACACTTTCTCGATAAAGCACAGGATCATGTTTTAGCGCTGGCTCGCCATTCGAGTTCAGCAGGAAGGGATCGGCCTTGGCATCCAGCAAGCGCAGCACAACGCCTGGGTTGCTGGCCAGATGGAGCGGCGTGTCTCCTGTGTCCGTCCGCAGATTCACGTCGGCGCCGGCATCGACAAGCATGTGGATTTCGCCTTCAAGCCCTCGCTTCGCAGCAACATGCAGAGCGGATTGCCCTTGGCTTAGGGCATTGACATCCGCTCCGGCCTTCGCCAACAGCGCCAAACCTTCCGCAGTAGGTTTTTCGGACCAAGCGGGTTCCCTTTGGTATGTGCTCAACAGGCGATCAAAAGGCGAACGCCCTTGTTTGTCCAACGCGTGAACATCCGCCCCAGCCGAGATAAGCAGTTCCATCTGCCACGGCTCCTGACATTTATGCAAGGCGGAATCGCCGCGCGCGTCGCGATACCCTTTCACATCGGCGCCGTCTTCGATGGCCTGCCTTACCTCGTCCTCGAAGCGACCCTTCGTCTTCAGACCAGCGAAGGCCAAAGTGTTCCCCAACCGATCCGTTGCCTCATCGTTGAACGATGGGGGCACACTTTGAGGGCCCTCAACGGGCGAAAGGGTTGCCGGCTCCGCTGAAGCCACTGGCCGCTGGCTTGAATCATCCAAGCGCTCCCGGACCGGGGGTTCAGGCGGCTCAGAAGAAGCCACGCCTGGTAGTTCCGTGTCCTTTTGACGGATGAAGGGTCGAAGTAGATTTGAAAAGACGTTGCCAGCCATGGTTCCTCCGCTTGGTGAGTGATACTCATGTCTTAACAAAGAAAGGGGGATGCGCAAGGGGCTGCAAAGAGAAAAGGGGCGGCTTTCGCCGCCCCTCTCAATCCAGCGTAAGAAGCTCAAGAAACAACATGGCGCTTAGTTAACCGACCCAGGAAATCACTAACTAAGCATTCCTTCCACCCCGGCGACAGCAACCACCGGAAACCACCAATACAGCAAGGATAACCACCCAACCACCTTCTAACCGCTCACCCTGGAAAAGTTCTCAGTTAGAAGTAGAGGAATCGGACCACAGCCGGGACTTCCCCCAGCACATTCATTTCTAACTCGAAACCTCAAAAGGTCAACCCCCTACCTGCGCTAAGCAACCTGGCGTTCCTTGCGTCGCGATGGGGTCCTTCGACCGGCTTCCGTCTTTCGCCCCTGCTCCATGTCCTGCTCCTTCTTGACATGCGGCAGCGGCTCGCGTTCAAACGCCGGGATGTCCAGAAAGGTCATGACCTTCTCTGCAGAGCTTGCCGCGCGGAACAAGGTCCTGGGGTCATCGGCGAGGGCCTTCATCCAACTCTTCAAGTAAGCCGCGTGCTGTTTTTCGTGTTCTTTCCCCAGGCCGATTCCAAGGCGCTCGGAAATGAACAAACTTGAGAGCTCCGCTACCAGCTCCTCTTTGGCGTAGTCCTGGCTGCCGAACCGACCGGCCTGGTCGCGGTCGAGCCGGTGTTTGGCGCCGGTCCAGTGGGCCAACTCGTGGAGCAACGTGGCCTGATAGCTGACGTCATCTCTGAAAGTGTGGTGCTTCGGCAGGTGAATCGAATCCGCGGCGATGGAGTAGAACGCTCGGTTGCCACCGTCGTGATGAAGTTTTGGCTGGTGCTTGTCCAACAACTCCCGCACACGCAAGTGGCGGATCGACTCGGGCATGACGAAGGGCGGCGGGGGCTCGGGCATGCCGTCCATTTGGCTGGCATTGAACACCGTGGCGACGAACACCGATGGCCCTTGGTATCCGTTCTTCTCTTCGCCCTCGGTCAACGGCTCGGCCCCGTCTTTGGCCTTGCCCGTCTTGCTGAAATCCCAGTAGGCGATCCGCTGCCCCTTTTCGCCGCGCTTGACCTGGGTGCCAATGCTTTCGGCCTGGCGATAGGTCAGCCAGCGGTCGTCTTGGTAGCCATGGGTTAGTTGGGCACCGCGCAGGATGAGTGTGTTGCTGCCGCGATAAGCCTTGCCCGTGGTCGGGTTCCAAGGCCCGTTGATCGAGCCGTTCTGCGGGGCGTCGGGATCATTCCATGGGCGGCGCCAGGGGATGGTGCCCTGCTGCATGAGCGCAAGCATTCGCTCGGCGGTGGCTTGGATGAGATCGGAATACTTGGACATGCGGGGTTGCCTCAAATCTTTTTCAACCTCCTGCGCCTCCAAGCGGGTGGTTGTGGGTGGGGTCGGGTCAGAACTCGATATGAAGGGTCAGACTCTTGCGGTGATACAACGCTCGCCGCACCAGCTCGGCGATTTCGTCCTCGCTGCGCAATCCCTGGTCGCCGTCTTTTCCCAGACGGACATGGAGACCAAACCCGCTTTGCACGAGCAAGTATTGCGGGTCCGCTTCCGGTGTCTCTGGGCTCTCTAGATCGGCCAGGCTGATGGCCGATTCGGGGAACGCGTCGTCGGGGATGTGGTTGGGCGATGGCATGGGGGCTCCGTTTTGGTTTGGATACCCCTTTGCAATAGCGCAACGTCGCCGGTTGTAAAGGCCTGCCCCGGAAATGCCCGGCGTTGCTGGGTTAGCCGGCCTTCTTCTTTTCCGCTTCGGCCTTGCGTTGCTCGCGCGCCTGTCGCTCCCGGCGATCCTGCCTCTCCCATGCGGCGGCGTTCTTGGCTTGGCGCTCCCGTTCGGCGCGGCGTTCCGCCTGGACCTGCTCGTAGGGCGTATTGGTGAAGCCAAAGACGTCTCGGATGGCATCGGGCATGTCGGCGAAGTCCTGCTCGTCTTGCCGTTCGGCGGCGACGGCCAGTGCTTCGTTCTGGGCGTCGTTGGCCGCCTTGGCCTGCTCAGATTCGGATTGGCGGGCTTCTGGGGTCAGGGCCTCCAGCCGCTTGAGCTCCTGCTCTTGTGCGCGCTCGGCGTCGGTCTGCTCGCCCTTCCAGCAGCAGAGGTAGCAGTCCAACTGCTCGCCCTCCACGCGCCGATTCGACGGGCGCCCACGCAGGTGCCCGGCGGTCTTCAGGCCACGGGTGAACTGGCGCTGCGAGAGGATTTCCTCCGGTTCAAAGCCCTTCTTCTCGCACCAGGCCACATAGCGGGCATGGATCGCCTTGACGCTCTGCCATTGCTCACTGCCAGCGGCAGCGCCGAACAGCACGCGGTCGGCATGGGCCCAGGCGGCGATGGAATCGGCGTTGTGGATGACGGCCTGCTTGTAAGCACGCGCGGCCTCCGGGAGTTCGTGGTCGGCCATGAAGCGACCGCGGGCCACGACTCGGCGGGCGCCTTCGAGCATCCAATCGAGGAACAGCTGCCCTTCTTCCTCCAGCAACTTACGACTGAAGTCCTCCACGCGGTCTTTTTCCGGAATGACGTTGGCCCACTCCACGATGGAAAGGCGTCGGGCGACGCCACCGGACTTGTCGCGGTAGAACGGCGCGGAGTTGCTGCTGATGATCCACTTGGCCTTGGAGTGGTAGTTCAGAACGGAGAGGTGTTTTCGGTTGATGCCGATCCCATTGCCACTCACCAGCGTTTTGAACGTGCCTTCCTTCCACTTCTCGCACTCCACCTCATCCACCAGGATCAGCTGGCTGCCGAGGATGCCTTCGAGCGCAAACGTGTCCCCCAGGGTGGCCAGGTCCAAGCGAGCCACTTTGTTGTGGACGCCTTCCACGCATTCGGCCAGCGTCGATTTGCCGCTGCCGGCGGCGCCGTGCCACCACGCTGCAATCTGGTAGGAACCGGGCAGCAAGGTCATGCCGCACTGCTCCTGCACCAGGGCGCGCACGCCCTCGTCGGGCAACGCGTGGGCCAGGAACTTGCCCAGCAGGCTATCGGCCGGCACGGGGCTGGGGATGTAGCGCTCGCCGGGCGTGGCGCCCGTGGCGATGTTCAGGGCGTGGGTCATGCCATAGCGCGGCTGGGGTTCCAGCGCCTGGATGCTGTCCGCCGTGATTTCCAGGTAAGCGTCAGCGCAGGGGACCACCGCACGCTTGGGTTCCAACTGCGGCAGCGCGCTTTGCTGGCCCAGCCGAGTGCGGGCGTAGGCCCAGCAGCTGGAAGCGAGCTTGTCGCTGGCCTTTGCGGGGATGTTGGCATCGAGCCAGTCGGACGCCAGGCCGTCGCCGAGGCCGCGGTGAACCAGCGCCCAGTGATTTGCACTCCAACGGTACACCAACGTCGATTGCGTCGCGGATTCGTCGCGGACGCTGGCCCAGAGGTGGCCGTCAAGCCCCAACTGGAGGTGGCGAGCGAACAGGAAGTCCAGGCTTTCCGGTCGCAGCTCGCCTTTGTTGAGCTTAGCTTGCTTGTGGCGATCCAAGGCGCGTTGTTCGACCTTGAGATTGCTGGCGTAATCTCGCCGGTTTTTCTCCCAGTGCTTTTCGATGAGAAAAGCAACCTCAGGGGGGTTGACGACCGACGGATCTTGAGGGAGATTGTTCGTAGACATTGTAGTTGGCTCCAACGATTCCCCGCCCGGCAAGGCGGGGTTTCGCGTTTGTGGGGTTAGGCGACGTGCGGCAACGCGTTGTCGAGGATCCGGCGCAGCTTCTCGCTGGGAGAAATCCCCGACCGCTTGGCTTCGGCTTTCAGCCGCTCAATCAACGCCCTTTCCATGCGGGCATTGAAAGGGTCTTTGCGTGGGGTTTGGTTCTGCTGCGTGCTCATGGGTTCTCCGTGTTGCATCCGTAATACATTCAAGAAAGCAGGTTTCTTGAAACCGTCAAGCCCCTTTCCCAGAAATATTTTTTAGCTGCTGGTTAACTTTCCTGCTGGTTTTCTGTTTTTTCTTAAACCAGCAGCCAAACCAGCAACTAAAAACCTTCCAAGTGATTGTTTAATCTCGTTTTTGTTCAAAAAATAAGCTAACTGCTGGTTTGCTGGTTAAAAAAACAGGTTTACGCTACGCGCCAACGTCTCATCTGGTCGAGAGATTTTCACTCACTCTTAACATTTTATAGTTGCAGAGAAAAAGTGAAAAAATTAACCAGCAAACCAGCAGGGGCCTTCAAAGCCTTACGTGGCAGGGGTTTTGCTGCTGGTTTGTATGCTGGTTAACGGTTTTGGCGTTAACCAGCAGGAGCGTTAACCAGCAGTCTTTCCTAACAAACCGATACGGTTGGATTATTTTTCGTATGGAATGGCTTTCAGGAAAGCGGGGTAACAAGCACTTGTTACCCGGTTTCTGCGGGTTGAAGAGCAAAAGCAAAAGCGGCTTGGAGCAAGAGCCGGCGGCTGCTCGCCGCCGAGTCTTGGGAGGATTTAGGCCAATGCTCATCGACGGCTGGCCTTCTCCAAGCGGATTTCCTCGCCCATGGCGATGAACCGATCTCGCGTGAGAGACCAAAACACCACTCGCGTTTCCAGGTATTGAGTGATGATGTCTTTGCACTCGACCACCACGCTCCCGATGGGCATCCTCCAAATCACCTGGTTTGACAGCAGTTGCAGGGCTGTAATCGCCGCGCACAACGGATCGCGGTCATTCGCTTTCACGGTAAGCCCCAGAAGGGCCTTCGGATCGTTCCTGACCAGTTCGTGAAGCTTCGCAAGCAACAGCGTGCCGGCTCCGCAGGTGGGGTCACCCATGGACCACTTGTCTTTTTGAGGAGTTGGAGCAAAGGCAGTCAGCGCCCTCGCAAAGTCCCAAGGGGTGAAATATTGAGCGTCGTTTTTATTCCCATTCCCCACGAACTCTCCAAAGAGCTGCCCCAGGATGCATTCGAACGGCTCGAAGGTTTCCACTGCGCCCCCATAGGCCTGGCCCGCCTCGAGGCACCAATCCTCGGTCCCATCCACATCGGTCCCAAGCAGCGTCAAGTCGCACCAGGGAGCCAAAGGCCCACCTCGCCCGACGGCCAACTCCGCCTGCTTGAGCACGAGAACCTTCAGCGCAAGCGCGGTGAACTTGCGCATCTTTTCCCTGGGCGATTCCCCGGGGATGGCTTGGATAGCCTTCAACAACCGCTGGTAAGCATTGTTGCGGCGGGAGGTCGGCTTGGCTTTCTTCGGAGTGCGCTTATTCATCGTTAGCCGCCCCCACGTCAGCGCCCGCCACCCGGCCCACGCGGGCCATGTCAAAGTAGCTTCCGCGAATCAGGCCAGACTCCACTCCCCGCTTGAGCCTGCGCGCGGCTGCAGCACCGTAGCCGATGAACACCGATCCCGCCGGGCAACTCGTGCCCAGGGTCCCATCCGGGCGGCAGAACGACAGACGCCCCTTCGTGAACACCACCGCTGAAACGCTGGGGTGGTTGAGCACCGACTCCTGCATCCAGCTCGTTTCCATCCGCGCCAGCACAAGGGCAATCCCGTTGCCATGCTCGGCGGCCTTCTCCATCCAGCGGTGCTGGCTGGTCGGGCTGTTCTTGTGCCCGCCGTAGGGCGGATTCATCCACACAAACGCCGACTTTGGCCAAGGCGTCTTGAGCCCGTCGTCGCTGGGCTTCAGCATCCGGGTGGCCGTGCGCCAGGGCATGCCCTGCTGCGGGATGCAGGGATCCAGGTCAAACGGACCCAGGCCGTGGACGATCTCCGGCGGGGTGAGCCAGGTTTCGGTCGTGATGCCTTCCGGCGCCCGGTCGTAACCAACGTTGTTGGCGACGGCGAGCGAAAGCCTGGTCTGCTTGGGCTTCTTCGCGGGCTTCTTCGCGGGCTTCTTCGGCTTGGTCGAAACAGGGAGGGGGCGAGCAACAGCGTTCATGGGAAATCTCCAGGTTTGAGTTTTTTGGGGCAAAGCTCCGCCAGCACGGCTGGTCGGCCGCGTTTCGCGAAGAGGGTTGAGGGGTTGGGCCAGACCTGGCCGCGGGCTACCGCTGCGCTGCTGGCTTAGCCGTTGGCGGCGTCTTGGACGTCGAGGAAGGCGTCCAGCGTTGCCAGCTGCAGGGTGAGCACCTGGCCGGAGGGCACGCCCCGCAGGTCGCGGTTGGGCACGATGACCGACGTGCTGGTGTCGGCGGCAAGCACGCCCAACGCGTGGGGCAGAACGTCGGCCAGGGCGTCCGCGAGGGCCTGCGGGGTCACGTTAGAGAACTGGTTCAAGAGCGAGGGGTCGAGCGAGAGGATGAGCGGTTGCATGACTGTCTCCGTGCTGGTGTGGCTCCATTTTCCAGTCACGATCCGCGCGCTTCGATGCCCTAAGAGGGCCTCCCCTCTTGGACCTGAATCCTCATTCATCCAGCCACGCTGGGGCGGCGGCGGAAGCCGCTGCCTCCCCGCTTTTATCTCTCCACGACCGAGCCGGCGGGCAGCCGGCGAGACAGGGGCGTTGCGCCCTTGAAGGGCCGTCTAAAAGGGCGTTCCCTTTCTGCTCGGGGCAGGGGCGGGAAGCGAGACGTCCAGCAGCTCCGCCCTCGCTTCGTTGCGGGCCGTGAGTGCCATCTTGGCGTCCTTCAGTCGCTCTGCTTCGCGCGCTTTCAGCACCATGGCTGGCGCGGCCTGCGGGTCCTCTTCGGCATCGAATGCAGCCCGGGCTTCCGATGCGTCTTTGATGGCCAGGGATTCCTCCCACGCCATGTAGTCGGAAACGGCACCCAGCCAGTCCTTGTGGCATTGGAGCAACGCGTCTTTCAGTGCGGGCTGTGCCCAAGGCATGCCGAACGCTTCGGCCAGTCCGCACTTCTCGACCTCGAGTTTGAAGTAGTTGTGTGGATCAACCTCAGCGATGCTCTTGCCTCGGAAGAACATCCGAAGGTGATCCTTCGCGCCCAAGGTTTGACCAGGTCTCACCGACGCCACCACCCGCTCGCCTCGCTCATCGACCCCAATCGTGAGCAGGAGGTCGCCATTGAGCTGCTCTCGAAACGTCGCCAAGCCTTCTGGCAACGTTCGCGTGGCCCCCAAGAGATGGCCTGGCTCCCTCGCGTCCCGCCATGGGCGGCCGCTCGGACGGTTTTTCTCGTCCTCAGCGGCGTCAATAAGATCCACCAGCGATATGGCGGCATGGGTGCGTGCCTGCCCCGGTTTGTCCACGACCACGCCCGTCTTTCGAGCCCACGCGTTGAAGGCTTCGTAGGTCATGTTCAGCAGGCCCGCGGCCTCGGCGGCGGTCCATGTGTCCGTCCGCACCGCCTTCCGCTTGCCGGCCGCCAGCTCCTGGCGCTGCTTTCTCTCAACGGCCAGTTCGTTGTCGAGCACGCGCATCAGCTTCCCCCATGGCACGCCCCACCCGCCCGCGAACGTGTCGTCCGCGTGCCCGTAGCGGTCGGCATAGCGACGGATCAGCGCCGCTTCGGTCTTTGCTTTTGAATCAAACGACATGCTTGGCAACCATCAGTATCTGAGGGGACTGCAGATGCTTAGAAGCGGAACGGCGTGCGAGTGATTGGACCCGCCGCGGGCGGCAGGCCTTCGTCCAAGCCTTGAGCACGGGCTTGATTGCGGACCTCGCTCCACGCCGCCTGGAACGCGGACTGTGCCGCCTCCATTGCGTCATCGAATCGCTCGCGCGCCTCCATGCTGACCCAGGGCTCCAGCAGGGCGTCGACCAAGGGGGCCTCCCAGATTTCGCCCATGTCCAAGGCCCTGTCGCGCTCTTCGATGGGCAGCAGTTGCACATGGCCCACCAAACGCCCGTCCCGCCGCACCCAGGGCTGAAGCTCGGCGAAGCAGTCGGCGGGCGTTGCGGTCAGCGCAGGGCGCTGCTGAGGCTGCCCCAGCACGGCCAGCACCTCGCCCCAAAACTCCGCTGCATCGAAGGTGGTCAATGCAAAGGCCAAGGACGTCATGTCGGCCAGTGCCATGTGCTTGGCCCGGTCAGGAACCCGCCCCCCCTTACGCGGCACGATGGGGTTGGCACGGGTGACCGTGTGCCGGGTTGGCAGTGACTTGGGGGTGGCCTGCCCGGCCGCGTCGGTGTCTGTGAGCCCGTCGAGCGCCTCGGCGAGCGCGGTCACCGGGACCAGCCAACTGCCGCCCAGCTTGCGCAGGCCCGGAACGATGACGCCGGCCGCCAGTTGCTCGCGGGTCTGCTCGTAGCCGCCGGCCCCCGTTCGGTTGAGCACCCGCGCCACGTCCTCGACCGACAAGAGCGGCTTGTCGGGGAACATGGCGCGCAGGATGGGCAGCATTCCGGTCATGGGCTGGGGAAAAAGTGGGGAAAAACGATCCCTGGAAATCCCTGTTTTTCCCGGGGTGGACTGGGGGTGCCAAGAAAAAGGGGTTGGACGGATACCCGGCCAACCCCTTGATTTTACTGCTTTTTCGAGCTTGAAACTGGTGCCGGAAATAGGAATCGAACCTACGACCTACGCATTACGAATGCGCCGCTCTACCAACTGAGCTATTCCGGCTGAGCAGGCAATTCTAAGGGGAGCGGCTGGGTGGGTCAATCGGCACCGAGGCCTGTACTGGCTGGGGCGCACCCGGTGTTGACGTTCCTGCCCCTAGAGTCGGGGGTGTTGCCTTCCGGATGCCGTTCATGAAGCCACCCCTGCGCTTGCCCGGCCTGCTGCTGGCCACCCTGCTCTGCTCCGCTGCGGCGGCAGCCGCCCCGCCTGCCCAGGCTCCGCAGCCGCCGGACCTTCAGTGGCAACCCTTGTTCCAGCAGGTCCAGCGGGCACACCTGTTCAAGGACCAGAAGACCTTTGCCGACGCGGTGCCGCATCAGGATCCGGATGCGCTGCTGGCGGAGTGGACGCGGGCCCAGGTGCAGCCGGGGTATGCCCTGCCCGCCTTCGTGGCCGACCATTTCACGGTGCCCGCCGAGGGCACGCCATTTGTGCCGCCTGCCGGTGAAACCCTGCGCGCGCATATCGAGGGGTTGTGGCCGGTGCTGACCCGGAGCACGGAGACGGTGGATCCGCGCGGGTCGCTGCTGCCGTTGCCCAAGCCGTACGTAGTGCCGGGTGGGCGCTTCCGCGAGGTGTATTACTGGGACAGCTACTTCACCTTGCTGGGTCTGGCCTCCAGCGGGCGCTGGCAGCAGGTGCGCGACATGGTGGACAACTTCGCGTGGCAGCTGGACCAGTACGGGCATATCCCGAATGGCAACCGCAGTTATTACCTGAGCCGGTCGCAGCCGCCGTTCTTCAGCTTGATGGTGGACCTTCTGGCGACACATGAGGGCGATGACGCGTATCGACGCTATCTGCCGCAGCTACGCACGGAGCATGCGTTCTGGATGCGTGGGGCGGAGGGTTTGGCGCCGGGTGCGGCTAGTGAACGCGTGGTGCGGATGAATGATGGCAGCCTGCTCAACCGCTATTGGGATGCGCGGGCGGTGCCGCGTACGGAATCGTGGACGGATGACCTGGCTACGGCGGCGTCGGTGCCGGACCGGGCGCCTTCGCAGGTGTATCGGGATCTGCGTGCGGGGGCGGAGTCGGGGTGGGATTTCAGTTCGCGCTGGCTGGTGCATCCGGCGGAGCTGGGTAGCATTCATACCACCGAGATCGTGCCGGTGGATCTGAACAGTCTGTTGTTCCATCTGGAGGTTACGTTGGCGCGGGCGAGTCGCGTTTCTGGCGAGCGTGCCGAGGCACGTGATTTCGAGCGGCAGGCGGAGCAGCGCAAGCGGGCGATCAATGCGCTGCTGTGGGATGAGCGACAGGGGTGGTATGCGGATCGGGATATGGAACGCGGTACGCCCCGCCCTGCGCTGACGGCGGCGGCGCTGTTTCCGTTGTGGTTGCAGGTGGCGGATTCGACGCAGGCGCGGCGTACGGCGGACGCGGTGCAGCCGCAGTTGGTGCGCGCGGGTGGGTTGTTGACCACCACGGAGAACACCGGGCAACAGTGGGATGCGCCGAACGGCTGGGCGCCGTTGCAGTGGGTCGCGGTGGATGGGTTGCAGCGATATCGGCAGGACGCGCTGGCGCGGCAGATCGGGGTGCGGTTCCTGCGTACGGTGCAGACGGTTTATGACCGCGAGGGGAAGTTGGTGGAGAAGTATGTGGTGGACGGGTCTGCGGGCGGTGGGGGTGGCGGGGAGTATCCGCTGCAGGATGGGTTTGGGTGGAGTAATGGGGTTACGTTGGCGTTGTTGGATCGGTTGTGCGCGGAGGGGAAGCGGTGTGAGAGTGCGGGGGATGTTGGGGAGTGATCACTCAATCGCTTGCCGAGCGCGCTATGCAGTACTGCGCTGCGTAGTAGGTGGCGAGTATGCACAGGGATGCCAGGGGCAGGCCGCCGCCGAAGCGGTCCCAGGCTAGGGTGCAGTCACTGATCACGAAGAGCACGGCGCCGAAGGCGGCCCAGTTCGTGCCGGCGGCTGTATCGGTGGAGTTGGGTGACCACGCGCGGGCCAAGGCGAGTGTGGCCATCAATGCGAGCACTACTACGTAGACGACGACCGGAATGCGTAGATCGCCGGGCAACAGCGGCCATAGGCCGGCAAGGTTGATGCCGGCGAACAGGGTGAGCAGTGCGCCTGCCAGCACCAGGCCCTTCCCTGCCTTGAAGCCTGCGCGGAAGGCGACGATGTAGCAGACATGGGCGAGCAGGAAGGCGATCAGGCCGGGGACGAAGGCGTCGAACGGTAGCATCAGGGCGATGTCGCCGATGCAGGAGAAGCCCATGCCGAGCAGGATGGCGCGGTTGTATGTTCGGGCGGTGATGGGGTGCGAGGTTGCCGGCCGGCGGCCGGCACTACGGGGTTCCTGTGCGTTGTTTTTCAGGGCTTGCCAGACTATGGCGGCTATCAGGAGCGTGGTGAGCGGCTTGGCTACCCAATGCAGCCAGCGGCCGTCGCCGTCGAGCGACGCGCCGATGATGGCGGCTGTCGCCGCCAGCAAAATCGGCACGTCGCGGCGCAGGTTCATCGCGCCTTCCACAGCTCCGCCAGGCGGTCGGGCTTGCCGGCGATGCGCTCGAGCTTCGGATACTGCAGGCCGCCGTGGTAGTCGAGCTTGACGGTGTCGATGTGGTCGAAGTTCTTGACCAGCAGGGTCAGCGGTGCCTTGTCGGTCTTGGCTGCGGTCACGGCGTCCTTGAGGTCTTCGCCCTTGAACACGCGGCCGTTGAGTGCGAGCACGGTCATGCCCGGGGAGAGGCCGGCGTTGAAGGCGGGGCTGTCCCAGAGCACGTCGCTGATGGCGCCGGCGTCATTCACGGCCAAGCCCAGCGAGTACAGCAGGTTGGTGTTCTTGGCGCGGGTTTCCTGCGCCTTGAAGGCGTCGTTCGGGGTGTCGGTGTAGACCAGCTTCCAGCCCGCTGCTTCCAGCCCGCCGGTGAGCGGGCCGTGGCCGTCCAGGCGCTCGCGCAGGAAGCTGGCCCAGTCGTACGGAGCGATGCCGTTCAAGGTGCCGACCACGTCTTCGAACGTATACGGGTTCACGTTCCAGTCGCCGTCGTGCATGCCGAAGAAGGCCTTGGCGAAATCGTCCAGGCTGCGCTTGTTGCCGGTAAGCGCGCGCAGCTTGCCTTCCACTTCCAGCCACACCATCTGGCCACCGGAGTAGTAATCCTCGCTCATCTGGTAGTTGCGGTACGCCAGCGCGCGGCGCTGGGCGATGGTGGGGTCGTTGGTGGTGTCCTGCAGGTTGCGCCAGGCCAGGCCGGGGCGACCGCGATCATAGGTGGCGGCCACGTTGGCGAGCATGTCTCGGGTCTGGTCGGTGGTCCACAGGCCCGAGCGCGCGGACAGCACGTGGCCCCAGAACTGGGTCTGGCCTTCGTACAGCCAGAGCAGGCTGTCGCCCATGGGCACGTTGAAGTTGGCGGTGGTGAGGTCGGCGCCACGGCGGTACTTGCCGTTCCAGGAGTGGTTGAACTCGTGCGGCAGCAGGTCGCGGCCGAGCCAGGTCTTGTCCCACTCGGTGAAGTAGCCGGTGTCGCCGCTGTTTTCGCTGGAACGCTGGTGTTCGAGGCCGATGCCGCCGAGCTTGTCGGTCAGGGCCAGCAGGAATTCGTAGCGGTCGAAGTGGCGAGCGCCGTAGAGCTTGTAGATCTGCTGCACCAGCGCGCGATGGGCCTGCACTTGCTCGGGCTTGGCGACCAGCGATTTGGCGTCGTCGGCGAACACGTTGAGGTGCACCGGGACCTTGGCGCCGGGGTCGAGGTCGAACTGCTGGTAGTGGCGGCCGGCGTACAACGGGGAGTCGACCAGATGGTCGTAGCTGATCGGCTTGAACACCACGGTGTCGCCGTCGCGGCGCTCGGTGTCCAGCGCGGTGGCGTAAGCCCAGCCGGGCGGCAGGGTGACGCTGGCCTGGGCCTGGATGTTGCGGGTGTTCACGCCCGCCGGGTAGAGCGAGTTGGCGATCCACTGCAGGTTGAGCATTTCCGGGGTCATCACCACCCGGCCCTGCCCTGCGCCCTGCGAGGAGAGGAATTTGAATTCGGCGACGACTTCGCTGGCGCCCTGCGGTACGTCCACGGTAAAGGCGTACACGTTGTACGGGTCGCGCTTCCAGGTGAGTGGTTTGCCGTTGGCGGTGACCACCAGGCCGGCGACCTTGTCGACCGGGCCGCTGGGCGAGTGCGCGCCGGGCAGCCATTGGGGGTACAGGAGGGTCAGCGGGCCGGGTTGGGCCGGCACGGTGGCCTTGACCTTGAAGATGCGGCGGCCGATGTCGCGTGCGTCCACGTCGATGCGCAGCAGGCCCGGGAAGGCGACGTCCTGCGGCGGTGGCGTCTGCGCGTGGGCACCGGTGGCGGTGGCGGCGAGAAGCACGGAGAGGACGGCGGCACGCAGTTTCATCAGGCGAAGGTTCCGGGGTACGAAACGTTCGATCGTAGACCTGCGCGGGCGTGCGCCACATGGCCAAAGGTCATGCAGGCGCCCGGGTTTGGATCCAAACCGTTACGAGATCAACCGCAACCGCAGTTCCTTCGGCAGCGCGAATACCATCGATTCTGGTTCGCCGTCGAGTTCGCCGACGCCGGTGGCGCCCAGTTCCTTCAAGCGCTCGATCACGCCATCCACCAGCACCTGCGGCGCGGAGGCGCCGGCGGTGAGGCCGATATGCTTCTTGCCTACGACCCAGGCCGGGTCGATCTCATGCGCGCCGTCGATCAGGTACGACTCCACGCCATCACGGCGGGCCAGTTCGCTGAGGCGGTTGGAATTGGAGCTGTTCGGCGAGCCGACCACCAGCACCAGGTCGCAGCGCTTGGCCAGGTCGCGCACGGCGTCCTGGCGGTTCTGGGTGGCGTAGCAGATGTCGTCGTTCTTCGGCCCCTGCATCGCCGGGAAGCGCGTGCGCAGGGCGTCGATGATGCCGCGGGTGTCATCCACCGAGAGCGTGGTCTGGGTGGTGTAGGCGAAGTTTTCCGGCTGGTTCAGTTCCAGCGTGGCCACCTGCTCCACGTCTTCAACCAGATAGATGTGCCCACTGCCCGCTTCCTGCTTCCACTGGCCCATGGTGCCTTCCACTTCCGGGTGACCGGCGTGGCCGATCAGCACCACGTCGCGGCCGGCACGGCAGTGACGGGCGACTTCGAAGTGGACCTTGGTCACCAGCGGACAGGTCGCGTCGAACACCTTCAGGCCCCGACGCTCGGCTTCCTGGCGCACGGCCTGGGACACGCCGTGGGCGCTGAAGATCACGGTGTTGTTGTCGGGCACTTCGTCGAGCTCTTCGACGAAGATCGCGCCGCGCTGCTTGAGGTCGTCGACCACGAAGCGGTTGTGCACCACTTCATGGCGCACGTAGATGGGCGCGCCCAGTGTTTCGATCGCGCGCTTGACGATCTCGATCGCACGATCGACACCGGCACAGAATCCACGCGGGTTGGCGAGCAGCACATCCATCAGACAGGTCTCCCGGCAGCGGCCGGCAAGGGGTTACGGGTTGGCATTATCCGCCTTTTTGGCGGTCTTGCCGTCGAACAGGCCGAACACGGCGATACCGATCGCGCCGACCACGATCGCCGCATCGGCGATGTTGAACGCGGGCCAGTAGTGCTCGCCCACGTACCACTGGATGAAGTCGACCACATGGCCGTGCACCTGGCGGTCGATCACGTTGCCGATGGCACCCCCGATCACCAGCGCGTACGGCACCGCGCTGCGCCAGTGGGCGCGCGGGGTGCGCGAGAGCCAGAACGCCATCAGGCCGCTGATGCCCACCGCCAGCGCGGTGAAGAACCACAGCTGCCAGCCACCGGCGTCGCTCAGGAAACTGAACGCTGCACCGGTGTTGTAGGTGCGGTACCAGTTCCAGAAGCCGTCGATGACGGTGACCGGCTGGAACTCGGGCAGGCTGGACAGCACCCAGGCCTTGCTCCACTGGTCCAGGACGATGACCGCTGCGGAAAGCAGCAGCCACACCAGCGCGCTGGGACGCGGACGCGGGGCGGCCATCAGAACCACTTCCGGTCTTCGCCGGCACCGTCGACGTTGCTTGCGCAACGACCGCACAGCTCCGGGTGGGCGGCCACCGTGCCGATGTCGGCGCGGTAGTGCCAGCAGCGTACGCACTTCTGCTTGGTGGTCGGCTGGGCGCTGACGAACACCTCGTCGGTGGTCGCCGGGCGCACGCTCACGTCGCCACTGATGAACAGGAAACGCAGTTCATCGGCCAGCGGCTGCCAGCGCACGGCGGTCTCTTCGCTGGCGGCCACGGTGATCTCCGCTTCCAGCGCAGCACCGATAGCGCCGTTGGCGCGCATCGGTTCGAGCACCTTGGCCACCTGCTCGCGCAGGGCCAGCAGCTGGTCGAAGTCGGCCGCGTTCAACGGGGCATCGGCCGGCAACGGGGCCAGGCCTTCGTACCAGGTGGCGAACAGCACGTTGTCCTTGCGCGCGCCCGGCAGGTAGCCCCACAGCTCGTCGGCGGTGAACGTCAGGATCGGCGCCACCCAGCGGGTGAACGCTTCGGCGATGTGGTACATCGCGGTCTGCGCCGAACGGCGGCCACGCGAGTCGGTCGGCATGGTGTACAGCCGGTCCTTGGTCACGTCCAGGTACAGCGAACCGAGGTCGACGCTGCAGAAGTTCAGCAGCAGCTGCACGATCTCGGCCATGTTGTAGCCGGTGTACGCCGCCTTGATCTTCTCCTGCACTTCCCAGGCGCGATGCACGATCCAGCGGTCCAGCGCGACCATGTCGGCCGGGGCCACCAGGTGCGCGGCCGGGTCGAAGCCGTCCAGGTTGCCGAGCAGGAAACGCGCGGTGTTGCGCAGGCGCCGGTAGGCGTCGGCGTTGCGCTTGAGGATTTCCTGCGACAGCGACATTTCATTGCTGTAGTCGGCCGAGGCGATCCACAGGCGCAGGATGTCCGCGCCCAGGGTCTTCATGATGTCCTGCGGCTCGATGCCGTTGCCCAGCGACTTGGACATCTTGCGGCCCTTCTCATCCACGGTGAAACCGTGGGTGAGGCACTGCTTGTACGGCGCATGGCGGTCGATGGCCACGCCGGTGAGCAGCGAGGACTGGAACCAGCCGCGGTGCTGGTCGGAGCCTTCCAGGTACAGGTCGGCCGGCTTGCCGAAGCCACGCGCGGCGAGCACGCCCTCATGTGTGACGCCGGAGTCGAACCAGACATCGAGGATGTCGGTGACCTTCTCGTAATGCGCGGCTTCATCGCCGAGCAGTTCGGCGGCGTCCAGCGCGTACCAGACGTCGATGCCGCCCTGCTCCACGCGATCGGCCACCTGCTGCATCAGTTCAACGGTGCGTGGATGCGGCTCGCCGGTTTCGCGGTGGGTGAACAGTGCGATCGGCACGCCCCAGGTGCGCTGGCGGCTGATGCACCAGTCCGGGCGGCCGTCGACCATGCTGCCGATGCGCGCCTTGCCCCAGCTCGGGAACCAGCCGACGTTGTCGATGGCGGCCATCGCGTCGCTGCGCAGGTTGGCCTTGTCCATCGAGATGAACCATTGCGGGGTGGCGCGGAACACCACCGGGGTCTTGTGACGCCAGCAGTGCGGGTAGCTGTGCACGATCTCGACGAAGGCGAGCAGCGCGCCGGAGTCGCGCAGCACGTCCACGATCAGCGGCTGCGCCTTCCACAGGTGCACGCCGGCCAGCACCACCTCGCCCGCCGGCGGGGTGGACGGCAGGTACACGCCGCGACCGTCGACCGGGTTGATCTGGCCGGCGTTGTAGTTGTCCATCAGCCCGTACTGCTGGCTGACCACGAAGTCTTCCTGGCCGTGGCCCGGCGCGGTGTGCACCGCACCGGTACCGTCTTCATCGGAGACGTGCGCGCCGTTGAGCAGCGGGATGTCGCGCTGCGGGTAGAACGGATGGGCCAGCAGCAGGTTTTCCAGCGCGGCACCGGCGGCATGACCGTGCGCGACCACGTCTTCCACGCCGTAACGGCGCAGCGCGCGCTCGGCGAGGCTGGCGGCGATCACCAGCCAGCGGCGCTTGCCGGCATGGGCCGGACCTTCGACCAGCGCGTACTGGATGTCCGCACCGAGCGACACCGCCAGCGAGGCCGGCAGCGTCCACGGCGTGGTGGTCCAGATCGGCACGGCCACTTCGACATCGGCCGGCAGGGTCACGCCGAAGCGCGCGGCCAGCTGCGCGCTGTCGCGCGCCACGTAGGCCACGTCGATGGCCGGCGAGGTCTTGTCCTGGTATTCGATTTCCGCTTCGGCCAGCGCCGAGCCGCAGTCGAAGCACCAGTGCACCGGCTTGGCACCGCGCACGATGTGGCCGTTGGCGAAGATCTTGGACAGCGCGCGGATCTCGTTGGCTTCGAAGTCGAAGCTGAGGGTCTTGTACGGGTTGTCCCAATCGCCGATCACGCCCAGGCGCTTGAAGTCGCGGCGCTGCAGCTCGATCTGCTCTTCAGCATACTCGCGGCACTTCTGGCGGAACTGTTCGGCATCGAGCTTGACGCCGACCTTGCCCCACTTCTTTTCGACCGCGATTTCGATCGGCAGGCCGTGGCAGTCCCAGCCCGGCACGTACGGCGCGTCGAAGCCGGCCAGGTAGCGCGACTTGACGATGATGTCCTTGAGGATCTTGTTGACCGCATGGCCCAGGTGGATCTGGCCATTGGCGTACGGCGGGCCGTCGTGCAGCACGAACAGCGGGCGACCCTGCGCGTTTTCGCGCAGGCGGGCGTACAGGCCCTCGTCTTCCCAGCGCGACAGAATGCCCGGCTCGCGCTTGGGCAGGTCGCCGCGCATCGGGAATTCGGTTGCCGGCAGATGAAGGGTGGCTTTGTAGTCCTGGCTCACGCAGTGGCTCGCAATCTGTGTTCGGAAAGGATGCGACGCGCCTGATCGGCGTCGCGGTGCATCTGGACGGTCAACGCCGCCAGGTCTTGGAACTTTTCTTCGTTGCGCAGCTTGGCGACGAATTCGACTTCGATGTGGCGGCCGTACAGGTCGCCCTGGAAGTCGAACAGGTGCGCTTCCAGCAGCGGCTCCACGCCGTCCACGGTGGGACGGGTGCCGAAGCTGGACACCGACGGCCACGGCTGGTCGAACACGCCGTGCACCCACGTGGCGTAGATGCCGGCCAGCGCAGGGGTCTTCGGGAAGCGCAGGTTCGCGGTCGGGAAGCCCAGGGTGCGGCCGAGCTGGCGCCCGCGCACGACACGGCCGCTGATCGTATACGGGCGACCGAGCAGGTCTGCGGCACGGTTGAAATCGCCTTCGCGCAGCAGCTGGCGGATGCGGGTGCTGGAAATGCGGTCGCCGTGCAGGTCCACCGCTTCGATCTCACCGGCGCTGAAGCCGAGCGTCTCGCCCATGGCCTGCAACAGGGCGAGGTCGCCGCGGCGGCGGTTGCCGAAGCAGAACTCCGGGCCGATCCACACTTCGCGCGCGCCCAGGCGGTGGGCGAGCAGCTGCTCGACGAAAGCTTCGGCCGGCATGGCGGCCATGCGCGCGTCGAAGCGCAGCAGGCCGATGGCGTCCACGCCGCACTCGCGCAGGATCGCCACCTTGTCGCGGGCCAGGGTCAGCCGCGGCGGCGGCTCGCCCTGGGCGAAGTACTCGCGCGGCAGCGGTTCGAAGGCGACGGCCACGGCCGGCACGCCGAGCGCGCGGGCACGCGCCACCGCATGCCGCACCAGCGCGCGATGGCCCAGGTGCAGGCCGTCGAATGCGCCGATGCAGACAACGCTCCCTTGCGGGAACAGGGGCTTGCCTTCGATGGATCGGAACAAGGTGCTCATCTGATCGAGATCCGGCCCACCCGGGCCAACGTATTGCAATGCATGACCCTCAAGTATAGCCGGGCGTTGGGAGGAAGCAGCCACGCAGGGCGTGGCTCTACCGGAGGTGGTGGCGAATGGGTCTTCGATCAATGCTCGCGCAGGTGGCGCGGGCGGAAGCCCATGGCGACCAGGGCGACCAGGTAGGTCAGGCCGCCGCCGCCGACCAGCAGCGTGAGGTTGCCGATCCGGTGCCACTTGTCCATGCCGGTGAAGTCGGGCATCTGCCCGCGCAGCACCAGCAGCACCGCGACCATGGCCCCGCAGGCCAGCACCAGCCGGGCGATGTAGCCACCCCACCCTGCCTTCGGCTGATAGACGTCGGTCTTGCCCAGCCAGTACCAGAGCAGGCCCAGGTTCAGGTAACTGGACAACGCGCTGGCAATGCCCAGCGCCAGGTGCAGGCCGGGCTGCTTGCCCAGCGCGACCCAGACGCCCTGCGCCTTGAGCGCTTCGGGCACCATCACCTGGTACAGGATCGCCAGCAGGATGAAGTTGAAGACCATGTTGGCGACCAGCGCGACCAGGCCGGCACGCACCGGGGTGCGAGTGTCCTGGCGGGCGTAGAACGCCGGCAGCACCACCTTGAGCAGGGCGAAGGCCGGCAGCGCCAGGCTCAGGCCGTACACCGACAGCGCGGTCATACGGGTGTCGAAGGCGGTGAACTGGCGGTACTGGAACAGCGTGGCGATCAGCGGCTCGGCCAGCAGCAACAGGCCGAGCATGGCCGGCACCGCGATCAGCAGCGTGGTGCGCAGGCCCCAATCCAGCGCGCTGGAGAAGCCCGCCTTGTCGGTGCTGACATGGTGGCGGGCCAGCGCCGGCAGGATCACCGTGCCCAGCGCCACCCCGAACACGCCCAGCGGCAGTTCCAGGAAACGGTCGGCCAGCGACAGCCACGACTGCGAGCCGTCGGTCAGCTTGGCCGCGATCACCGTGTCCAGCAGCAGGTTGATCTGCGCCACCGACGAGCCGAACAGGGTCGGCACCATCAGGGTCAGCACCTTGCGCACGCCGGGGTGGTTCCAGCCCCAGCGCGGCAGGGTCAGCAGGTTGATGCCCTTCAGCGAAGGCAGCTGGAACAGCAGCTGCAGCATGCCGGCCGCCAGTACCGCCCAGCCCAGCGCGAGGATCTGCTTCTCCGGGGTGCCGCCGAGCCGGGGCGCCAGCCACAGCGCACCGGCGATCATGCAGACGTTGAGGATCACCGGGGTCAGCGCCGGCATGGCAAAGCGCTGGAAGCTGTTCAGCGCCCCGCCCGCCAGCGCGGTGAGCGACACGAACAGCAGGAACGGGAAGGTCAGCCGGAACAGGTCGACCAGCAGGCCGTGCTTGGCCGGGTCGGTCTCTACCCCGCTTGAGAACAGGGTGGCCAATTGCGGCGCGAAGATCAGCGCCAGCGCGGTCACCAGCAGCAGGACCGCGCCGAGGGTGCCAGCGACGCGCGACATCAGCTCGCGCAGCTCCTCATGCGAGCGGGTTTCCTTCACTTCCGTGAACACCGGCACGAACGCGGTCGCGAACGACCCCTCGGCGAACAGGCGGCGCAGGAAGTTGGGCACCCGGAAGGCGACCCAGAAGGCGTCGGTCACCGCATTGGTGCCGAACGTGGT
This sequence comes from Stenotrophomonas sp. VV52, assembly GCF_002893095.1. Classification (GTDB taxonomy): domain Bacteria; phylum Pseudomonadota; class Gammaproteobacteria; order Xanthomonadales; family Xanthomonadaceae; genus Stenotrophomonas; species Stenotrophomonas aracearum. Next base: position 26,099 of record NZ_KZ622864.1, read on the forward strand.
GGTGACGGCCAGGTCGCGGACCAGCCCCAGCACCCGTGAAATCATGGTCATGCTGCTGAAAGACAGCAGCCCGCGCAACATCCTTGGTGAACTCACCCGTGTTTCCTCTTGACAATTGACTTGACGTACATTTTTCGAGCCATCATACTTTCCAGCTTGCTGTTCCCATTACACCGATTTTTCAGGAAACCACCACTGTGGCCAATATCAAGTCCGCCAAGAAGCGCGCCAAGCAGACCGTCGTGCGCAACGCGCGCAATACGGCTCAGCGTTCGATGCTGCGCACCGCTGTCAAGAAGGTGATCAAGGCTCTGGATGCCAACGATGCCGCCGGCGCCGAGGCAGCCTTTGCCGTCGCCCAGCCGATCCTCGACCGTTTCAGCTCGCGTGGTCTGATCCACAAGAACAAGGCCGCTCGCCATAAGAGCCGTCTGACCGCCCGCATCAAGGCCCTCAAGGCTGCCTGATCCGGCGCAACGCCGCGCCACGCGCGGCGTGCGGTGAAAGAACCCGGCCCAGGCCGGGTTTTTTGCGTTGTGGGGCAGCCGGGCAGAGCCCGGCTCTACCGCCCGGCGGCCACAGAAAAACCCGGCCAAGGCCGGGTTTTTCTGTGCAGCGACGAAAGCGTCAGAGCGCGTTGCGCGCATCCGCTTCGTCTTCCTTCTGGCGGTCGAAGAACGCCATGATGTTGGTCATGATCGGCCAGGTGCCTTCACGGCCCAGCGCCGAGACCAGGTACCACGGCTGGGTCCAGCCCAGCTCAGCGATGATCTTCTCGGCCGCGGCCTTGGCCTCGTCCTCGAACATCAGGTCAGCCTTGTTCAGCACCAGCCAGCGCGGCTTTTCCAGCAGCTCCGGGTCGTGCTTGGCCAGCTCGCGCTCGATCGCACGGACCTGCTCGATCGGGGAGATTTCCACGCCGCCTTCCATCGGGGAGATGTCCACCAGGTGCAGCAGCAGGCGGGTGCGCTGCAGGTGGCGCAGGAACTGCGCGCCCAGCCCGGCCCCGTCGGCCGCGCCTTCGATCAGACCGGGAATGTCGGCGATCACGAAGCTGCGGTAGTTCTCCACGCGCACCACGCCCAGGTTGGGGTAGAGCGTGGTGAACGGGTAGTCGGCCACCTTGGGGGTGGCAGCGGACACGGCACGGATCAGGGTGCTCTTGCCGGCATTCGGGAAGCCCAGCAGGCCCACGTCGGCCAGCAGCTTCAGCTCCAGCTTGAGCAGGCGCTCTTCGCCCTCCTCGCCCGGCAGCGACTGGCGCGGCGAACGGTTGGTGGAGCTCTTGAAGTGCATGTTGCCCAGGCCGCCCTTGCCGCCCTTGGCCACCAGCAGGATGTCGTCGTGCTGGACCAGGTCGCCGATGACTTCGTCGGTGGCGACGTTGATGATCACGGTGCCGACCGGCACGGTGATGATGAGATCTTCGCCGCCCTTGCCGTAGGCCTGGCGGCCCATGCCGTTCTCGCCACGCTGCGCCTTGAAGATGCGCTCGTGGCGGAAGTCGACCAGGGTATTGAGGTTTTCGTCGGCGCGGATGTACACGCTGCCGCCATTGCCGCCGTCGCCGCCGTCCGGGCCGCCCAGCGGAATGAACTTCTCGCGACGGAAACCGACGCAGCCGTTGCCGCCATTGCCGGCGGTAACCTGGATTTCTGCTTCGTCTACAAGTTTCATGATTCTGGATGCCACCTGGAGGCGGTAGGCACGGAACGCGCCCGACCGCAGAGTCTAACGTGAAAAACAAAAGCCCCGCCGAAGCGGGGCTTTCGCAAGCGGCCCCACGCCTAGGCGGGGGCGACGCCCGGGTCTCGCGAAGCTCAGGCTTCGGCGACGACGCTGACGGTACGACGCTTCTTCGGGCCCTTCACCGAGAACTCCACCTTGCCGTCGACCAGCGCGAACAGGGTGTGGTCACGGCCGAGGCCGACGCCGGCGCCCGGATGGAACTGGGTGCCGCGCTGACGCACGATGATGTTGCCGGCATCGATGGCCTGGCCACCGAAGATCTTGACGCCGAGGTACTTCGGGTTGGAGTCGCGACCGTTGCGCGATGAGCCTACGCCCTTTTTATGTGCCATGACTGCTTCTCCTTATTACTTGCTGCCACCGGCGATGCCGGTGATCTCGATTTCGGTGTAGTACTGACGGTGACCCTGGCGCTTCATGTGGTGCTTACGGCGACGGAACTTGATGATCCGGACCTTGTCGGCACGACCCTGGGACACGACCTTGGCGGTGACCGAGGCGCCCTTCAGCGCGTCGCCCAGCTTGATGCCGTCGCTGTCGCCCAGCATCAGGATTTCGTCGAACTTGATCTCGTTGCCGACTTCGACTTCGAGCTTTTCAACGCGGAGCGTTTCGCCCTGCGCCACGCGGTATTGCTTACCGCCGGTTACCAGTACTGCGTACATGACCAGACTTCCTCTGTAGTTATTGTGGTCTATGGACTGCCGCCATCGAGGGCGGACAGAAGCGGGATTTTAATGACTGCACCGGGTCCGGGTCAACCCACCCCCTGCCCCGGGCGGCCAGGGCCTGAACCCCGTTCAGGTTCAGGCCCGCCGGGTCTCAATAGATGAGACGGCGGGCTGGCAATGTCGCCGATTGCCCCCAAATCCCAAGCTCGGTAGGCTGACCGATTGCCGGCCAGAGCCCCACAACGGATCCCCCATGGCGATGGATTTCATCCGCATCCGCGGCGCGCGGACGCACAACCTCAAGAACATCGATCTCGACCTGCCCCGCGACAAGCTGATCGTGATCACCGGCCTGTCCGGTTCGGGCAAGTCGTCGCTGGCGTTCGACACCATCTATGCAGAAGGCCAGCGCCGCTACGTGGAGTCGCTGTCGGCGTACGCGCGGCAGTTCCTGAGCGTGATGGAAAAGCCGGACCTGGACCATATCGAAGGCCTGTCCCCGGCGATCTCGATCGAGCAGAAGTCGACCTCGCACAACCCGCGTTCGACGGTTGGCACGATCACCGAGATCTACGACTACCTGCGCCTGCTGTACGCCCGCGTCGGCAGCCCGCGCTGCCCCGACCACGGCTACCCGCTGGAAGCGCAGACCGTGAGCCAGATGGTCGACCACGTGCTCACGCTGGACCCGGAGCAGCGCTACATGCTGCTGGCGCCGGTGATCCGCGAGCGCAAGGGCGAGCATGCGCAGGTGTTCGACCAGCTGCGCGCGCAGGGCTTCGTGCGCGTGCGCGTGGACGGCGCGCTGCATGAGATCGACGCGGTGCCGCCGCTGGCGCTGCGCCAGAAGCACACCATCGAGGCGGTGATCGACCGCTTCCGCCCGCGCGAGGACATCAAGCAGCGCCTGGCCGAAAGCTTTGAAACCGCGCTGAAGCTGGGCGACGGCATGGTGTCGGTGCAGTCGCTGGACGTGGAAGACGCGCCGGCGCACCTGTTCTCGTCCAAGTACAGCTGCCCGGTCTGCGACTACTCGCTGCCCGAGCTGGAACCGCGCCTGTTCTCGTTCAACTCGCCGGTGGGCGCCTGCCCGGGCTGCGACGGCCTGGGCATGGCCGAGTTCTTCGACCCCTCGCGCGTGGTGGTGCACCCGGAGCTGTCGCTCTCGGCCGGTGCCGTGCGCGGCTGGGACCGCCGCAACGCCTATTACTTCCAGCTGATCGCCTCGCTGGCCAAGCACTACAAGTTCGACGTGGACGCGCCGTGGCAGAGCCTGTCCGACAGCGTGCGCCAGGCGGTGCTGTACGGCAGCGGCGATGAAACCATCACCTTCACCTACTTCACCGAAAACGGCGGCCGCACCCAGCGCAAGCACCGCTTCGAGGGCATCATTCCCAACCTCGAGCGCCGCTACAAGGAAACCGAGTCGGCCGCGGTGCGCGAAGAGCTGGCCAAGTACATCAGCGAACGCAACTGCCCTGAGTGCAACGGCCAGCGCCTGAACCGCGCGGCGCGCAACGTGTTCGTGGCCGACCGTGCGCTGCCGGAACTGGTCGTGCTGCCGATCGACGAAGCGCTGAAGTTCTTCAGCGGCATGACCCTGCCCGGCTGGCGCGGCGAGATCGCCGGCAAGATCGTCAAGGAGATCGGCGAGCGCCTGGGCTTCCTGGTCGATGTGGGCCTGGATTACCTCACGCTGGAGCGCAAGGCGGACACGCTGTCCGGCGGCGAAGCGCAGCGCATCCGCCTGGCCAGCCAGATCGGCGCCGGCCTGGTCGGGGTGATGTACGTGCTCGACGAGCCGTCCATCGGCCTGCACCAGCGCGACAACGAGCGCCTGCTCGGCACCCTGACCCGCCTGCGCGACCTGGGCAACACGGTGATCGTGGTCGAACATGACGAAGACGCGATCCGCCTGGCCGACTACGTGCTGGACATCGGTCCGGGCGCGGGCGTGCATGGCGGCGAGATCGTCGGCCAGGGCACCCTGCAGGACATCCTGGAGGCGCCGCGTTCGCTCACCGGCCAGTACCTCTCGGGCAAGCGCGCCATCGAGATCCCGGCGCGCCGGCACAAGCCGAACCCGAAGATGACCCTGCACCTGCGCGGGGCCAGCGGCAACAACCTCAAGGGCGTGGACCTGGACATTCCGTCGGGCCTGCTGACCTGCATCACCGGCGTGTCCGGTTCGGGCAAGTCGACCCTGATCAACGACACGCTGTTCTCGCTGGCCGCCAACGAGATCAACGGTTCCTCGCACCCGATCGCACCGTACACGTCGGTCGATGGCCTGGACCTGTTCGACAAGGTGGTGGACATCGACCAGTCGCCGATCGGTCGCACGCCGCGTTCCAACCCGGCCACCTACACCGGCCTGTTCACGCCGCTGCGCGAGCTGTACGCGCAGGTGCCGGAAGCGCGTGCGCGCGGTTATTCGCCGGGGCGTTTCAGCTTCAACGTGCGCGGCGGCCGCTGCGAGGCGTGCCAGGGCGACGGCCTGATCAAGGTGGAGATGCACTTCCTGCCGGACGTGTATGTGCCCTGCGACGTGTGCCATGGCAAGCGCTACAACCGCGAAACGCTGGAGATCCTGTACAAGGGCTACAACATCAACGACGTGCTGCAGATGACCGTCGAAGATGCGCTGAAGCTGTTCGAGCCGGTGCCGAGCATCGCGCGCAAGCTGGAAACGCTGGTCGACGTGGGCCTGAGCTACATCAAGCTGGGCCAGAGCGCGACCACGCTTTCCGGTGGTGAAGCGCAGCGCGTGAAGCTGTCCAAGGAACTGTCGCGCCGCGATACCGGGCGCACCCTGTACATCCTGGACGAGCCGACAACCGGCCTGCACTTCCACGACATCGAGGCGCTGCTCGGGGTGCTGCACAAGCTGCGCGACGAGGGCAACACGGTGGTGGTGATCGAACACAACCTGGACGTGATCAAGACCGCGGACTGGATCGTCGACCTGGGGCCGGAAGGCGGCCACCGGGGCGGCACCATCCTGGTCACCGGCACGCCGGAAGACGTGGCGGCGCACCCGGCCTCGTACACCGGCCAGTTCCTGGCCAAGATGCTGCCCTCCACCAGCGCGCGCCCGGAGCGCCCAGCCGCCACGGCCAACAAGCCGGACGCCCGCCCGCCGCGCAAGGCCAAGCCGGAAAAGCCGGCCAAGGTCGCCAAGAAGGCGGTCGCGGCCAAGCGCGCCACCACACCCAGCAAGACCAGCCCTGCCAAGACCACGAAGGCGAAGAAGAAGTAATGAGCAGCGAACACAAGATCCTGGCCCGCGTACCGATCAGCGTGCGCTGGCGCGACATGGACAGCATGGGCCACGTCAACAACGCCAAGTACATTTCCTACCTGGAAGAAGCGCGCGTGCGCTGGATGCTGGGCGTGGAAGGCGTGTCGATGACCGACCGCATCGCCCCGGTGGTGGCCGCCACCAACGTGAATTATCGCCTGCCGATCGTGTGGCCCAACGACATCGTGGTGGAGCTGTTCGTCGAACGCCTGGGCAACAGCAGCGTGACCATCGGCCACCGCATCGTGGACCAGAAGAACGACAGCACGCTGTATTCGGACGGGAATGTGGTCGTGGTCTGGATGGACACCCAGACCGGCAAGAGCGCCCCGCTGCCGGACGCGATCCGCAGCGCGTCGAGCTGACGCCCTGCAACAGCCTTTTTCGATCTGAGGTCATGCCCTACCGCACGTGGACACCCCACGTGCGGTCGACTGGGGTGCGACCCTACCGGCGCACCTTCAACGTTCCATCCACCTTGCGCCCGTCCTGCAGGCTCAGGCGCACGGGCAGCTCTGCCCCTTCCGTCACTTTCACCACCGGCTCCATCAGCATCAGGTGCAGCCCGCCCGGTTTCAGCGTGACCTCCTTCCCCGGCGCAATCGCCAACGCCTCCACCGCGCGCATGCGGCTGACGCCATCGGCCATCGTGGTCTCGTGCAGCGACACATCGTCGAAGGCCTTGCTGCCCACGCCGACCACGGTCACGGCGGCCTTGCAGTCATTCCGGATCGTTCCGTAGCCGGCCGCCATCGTCATCCCCGGCGGCGGCAACCGCACCCAGCCCCCAGTGAGGCTGACACACGCCGGTTCCGCCGCACCGGCCGATGCTGCGGCCGCACACAGGCCCAACAATACGCACACGAATGGTTTGGTTATCATCGCCTCAGTTCCCTGCCCGCAACGAGATCGCAGCATGACGACGCTTATCGAGGTGATCAACCATGGCCCCATCCGCGAGCTGCGGCTGGCCCGGCCGCCGGTCAATGCGCTGGACACCGAGCTGTGCCGTCACCTGATCCACGCGATCAACCAGGCCATGGCCGATGACGTGCACGGCCTGGTGCTGTCGGGCAGCGAGCGCATCTTCAGCGCCGGCATGGACGTGCCGCACCTGCTCAGCCATGGCGAGGACAGGCACAAGCTGCTGGACAGCTGGCAGGCGTTCTTCGGCGCGGTGCGTACCCTGGCCGAAAGCCGGATCCCGGTGGTGGCCGCGCTGACCGGCCATGCCCCGGCCGGCGGCTGCGTGCTGGCGCTGTGCTGCGACTACCGGATCATGGCGCGCAGCACGGACCCGGCGCAGCCAAACGTGATCGGCCTGAACGAAGTGCAGGTGGGGCTGGTGGCGCCGGAAGGCATCCAGCGGCTGATGCGCCGCGTGGTCGGCCACCACCGGGCCTCGCAGCTGCTGATCGGCGGCGAAATGGTGCCGGCCGAGCGTGCGCTGGAGATCGGCCTGGTGGACGAACTGGTCGCCCCGGCCGACGTGGTGTCGCGCGCGGTGGCCTGGCTGGGTCGCCTGCTGAAGCTGCCCCGGCAGCCGATGCTGCACACCCGCAGCGTCGCCCGCGCCGACCTGCACGAGGCCTTGCACGCCGACCTGATCCAGCTGGACCGCTTCGTGGACGCCTGGTACGCACCGGATGCCCAGCAGGCCCTGCAGACCCTCGTAGAGCGCCTGGGTAGTGCCGGCCGCCGGCCGGCTCCCGACGCTGCCTGACACCGCTTGGAGCCGGCCGGCGGCCGGCACTACGGCGTACGTGCTCGTTGTACGTACGGAATACCTGACGCCGGCGGCCCGCGCCAACGGACACGTATAATCCCTCATTCCTTTGCCACCCCATGGCCGCCGCCTTGTCCCAGCCGCAAGAACCCGTCGTTTCCGAGCTGATCGACCTGCTCACGCTCGAGCGCCTGGAAGACAACCTGTTCCGTGGCCAGAGCCGCGATATCGGCACCAAGTACGTGTTCGGCGGGCAGGTGCTGGGCCAGGCGCTGTCGGCCGCGCAGGCGACCGTGGACAACGGTCGCCACGTGCATTCGCTGCACGCCTACTTCCTGCGCGCCGGCAACATCGACCACCCCATCGTCTACGACGTGGACCGCACCCGCGACGGTGGCAGCTTCTCGGTGCGCCGGGTCACTGCCATCCAGCACGGCAAGGTGATCTTCTTCTGCGCGGCCTCGTTCCAGCAGGCCGAGAGCGGCGCCGAGCACCAGCACAAGATGCCGGACGTGCCGCAGCCGGAAGACATCGAACCGAACCGCCCGCTGCCGCAGGAAGTGCTGGAGCGCCTGCCGATCAAGGTGCAGCGCTGGCTCTCGCGCGGCGGCCCGTTCGAGTTCCGCCACGTGTACCCGCGCGACGAACTGCACCCGCCCAAGCGCCCGCCCTACCACCAGGTGTGGCTGCGCCTGAACGAAAAGGTCGGCGATGCGCCGGAGCTGCACCAGGCGCTGCTGGCCTATGCCTCCGACTTCCACCTGCTGGGTACCGCGACCTTCCCGCACGGGATCAGCTACTACCAGCCGCACGTGCAGATGGCCTCGCTGGACCACGCGATCTGGTTCCACCGCCCGTTCCGCGCCGACGACTGGCTGCTGTACTCGCTGGACAGTCCCAGCGCGCAGGATTCGCGCGGGCTGGCACGTGGCCAGTTCTACACCCGTAACGGCATCCTGGTTGCCAGCACCGCGCAGGAAGGTTTGATCCGCGTGGTCGACGACAGTGCCGCGGCCGCCGCCGTACCGGCCAAGGAATAATCCGCCATGCGTCAGATCTTCAGCAGCCAGCGCGTTGAAACCGTGGAAGGCGTGGCCCAGCTGCTGCGCGATGCCGGTATCGAGGTGCGCATCACCAACGGCCGTTCGTACCACAGCAAGCGCGGCAGCCAGTTCAGCTACCTGGACACCAGCAAGGCCAGCACCCACCCGACCCTGTGGGTGGTGCACGCCAACGACCAGCCGCGCGCCCGCGAAATCCTGCGCGACGCACGCCTGCTGGAAACCACCCGACGCGACCACCCCACCGCCGAATTCGCCTTCCGCGACCAGGTCGCCGAGACCGCGCCGCGCCGCAACTGGGCCTGGCGCATCCGCATCGGCCTGCTGCTGGTCATCGCTGCCGTGGCGATGGTGGTGATGATGCGCCACCGTAGCGCGCCCACCGCGGTGCCAGCGCCCGCGCCGACACAGCAGCAGCCGACGGCAGCCCCTCCGGCGCAGGAAGAGGAAGAAATCCGCGTCCGCATCGAACCGGCCAAACAACCGTAGCGACACGCCACGCGTGTCCCACGGGATCCCCACCCGGTCACATTCCCCGCCCCACCCCGTCATGATGTCACCACCCGCCGGGATCGACGCCATGACCACCCTGCCCCTGACCGACACGCTGGAACGCGAACTGCCCGCCGCCGCCAGCGGCTGCCAGCAGTCCTATGGCCGCATCGTGCTGGCCTGCCAGAACACCGTTACCGCCATCGCCCTGGCGATCACCCGCGACGTGCAGGCCAGCGAAGACATCGCGCAGGAAGCCTTCATCAAGGGCTGGCAGCAGCTCAACCAGCTGCACAACACCGCCAGCTTCCTGCCCTGGCTGCGCCAGATCACCCGCAACCTCGCCCGCGACTGGCTGCGCGCGAATCGTGGCCGGCCGTTGTCCGGCGAAGCCGCCGAGATCGCGATCAGCATGGCCGCCGACCCCAGCCCCAGCGCGCCGGACTACCTGCAGCGGGTGGAGGAAGAACTGGCTGCAGAGGAAATCATCTCGGCACTGCCCGAAGACAGCCGCGAAACCCTGTTGCTGTATTACCGCGAAGGACAGCGCTCGCAGCAGGTGGCCGACCTGCTCGGCCTCAGCGACGCCGCCGTGCGCAAGCGCCTGTCGCGTGCACGTGCCAGCGTGCGCGAGGAAATGCTCCGTCGCTTCGGGGAGTTCGCACGTGGCAGCGCGCCCGGGGCTGCGTTCGCCACCACGGTGGTGTCGATGGTGATCATTGCTGCGCCCGGCACCGCCAGTGCCGCGATCCTGCTGGGCACCGGCGTGGGGGTGGGCAGCGGCAAGTTGGGACTGGGCGGCGCCAGCCTGACCGGCGGTGCCGCGATGGGCTCGCTGGGCGCTGCGGTCAGCCAGACCCCGCTGATGAGCCCCGGGATGGGCTTGGGCGTGGCGATCACCGCGATGCTCGGCGGCATCATCGGCAGCTATCTCGGCGGACGCTACCTGCTGTGCTACACCGAAACACCGGCCGAGCGCGCTTCCGTCTTTCGCTTCGTGCATTACAGCACCTTCACCGCAATGCTCGTCTGCATGGCCGTACTCGCGTTGACGATGCTGCACGCGCCGCTGCACTGGCCGCTGATCGTCATGGTGCTGGGCACCGGCGTGGTGAACTACCAGTGCCTGGTGCCCCTGCAACGGATCATGGCGCCGATGATCGCGCGCGATGCGGCGCGGCAGGGGCGCAAAGGGCCGAGCTGGGTGTATCAGTCGATGTATGGTCGGCCTGCGTTGATCGTGACCAACCTGTTGGTGGTCGGCATCGTGCTGGCGATGGCATGGGATGCCCGGTTGATCTGAGGGATAAAAAAACGCCGGTCGATGACCGGCGTTTTTTATCGCACGTTGCAGCAGCCGGGCAGAGCCCGGCTCTACCCCATTATTTCGCCCGAGGCGGCATCGGGGCTTTGTCACCACGCGGGCCGGCGAAAGGCTTCTTCGCCGCATCGAATTCGGCCTTGCTGAGCTGGCCGTCCTTGTTGGTGTCGGCTGCAGCGAACCACGCGTCACGGTGCTGCTTCATGCCCAGCTCGCGGTCGGTCTTGTCGAGGCAGCCGTCCTTGTTGACGTCCATCTGGTCGAAACGCGCTGCAAGGCGCGGATCGGCCTTGGCTTCGTCACGGCTGATGCGGCCGTCCTTGTTCGCGTCCAGCTTTTCCATCCGCTCATGGCCGCCACCCGGGCCACGCCCGTGGCGCTTGCCCTGCCAGCGCGGCATTTCTTCACGCGAGAGCTTGCCGTCCTTGTTGGTGTCCAGGCTGTCGAACTTCTCCGCCAGGCGCGGTGCCTTGGCGGCTTCGGTGCGGTCGACGAACCCGTCGCCGTTGGTATCCAGCTTCGCGCGGGCCGGCGCAGCGGGCGCGGTCGGGGTATCGGCAGCCACCGCCAGGCCGGCAGCGCCGGTGGTCATCAGCAGGGCCAGCAGCAGGAGGGGTTTGCGATTGCGCATGGTGTACTCCGGTTGTTCGGGGGGAAGCGTCGTGCGGTGCTCGGCACCCACGGGAGAGAAAACGCCCGGCCGTGGCCCGCGTTGACAGCCGCCCCGGCCGCGTTAATCCGCCAGACAGTCGCGGCGCCTGCGACGCCCCGGCGCTATGCTGTGGGCATGGCGATCCACACCGACCGCGACGACGAGCTGCGCCTGTTCCAGACCGGGGACCATCCCTGTGGCTACTGGCCGGACCGGGCTGCGCGCGACCTGGTGCTGGACCCGCACGACCAGCGCCTGGGCAGCCTGTACCCGATGGCGCTGAGCTGGGGCTTCCGACGCTCCGGCGACCTGGTCTACCGCCCGCACTGCGCCAACTGCCACGCCTGCGTCTCGGTCCGCGTGCCGGTGGCCCGCTTCGCCCCCGACCGCAGCCAGCGCCGCTGCCTGGCGCGCAACGATGACCTGGAAGTACGCATCGTCGCCGCCGAGCAGACCGACGAGCAGTTCGCGCTCTACCACCGCTACCTGACCCATCGCCATGCCCAGGGCGGCATGGACGAACACGGCCCGCACGAGTTCGACCAGTTCCTGATCGGCCGGTGGTCGCAGGGCCGCTTCCTGGAGGTCCGCGGGCCTGCCGTGGACGGCCACCGCGGCCCCCTGCTGGCGGTGGCGGTCACCGACGTCACCACGCACGGCCTCTCGGCGGTCTACACCTTCTTCGACCCCGACCATGCCCATCGCGGCCTGGGCACCTTCGCGATCCTGCAGCAGATCGCATGGGCCCGGCGCGAGCAGCTGCCGCACCTGTACCTGGGCTACTGGATCCGCGGCCACCGCAAGATGGACTACAAGCGCCGCTTCCGTCCGCTGGAGGCCTACGACGGCCGCCGCTGGCACGCGTTCGACGACGCCCGCGACGGCATTTGACCCGCCATTGCAACGCGCGCCCGTGCAGAATAGGCGCATGAAAGCCCATCCCCTGATCCTCGCCCTGGCCCTGCTCTGCGGCGCCTGCGCGCAAACCTCGACCAAGACCGCCGCCATGCCGGATGCCTCCCCCGCACCGCTGCGGATCGCCACCTACAACACCTCGCTGTACAGCGACGAGACCGGCGGCCTGATCGCCGAACTCGAAGGCGACAGCGCGCACGCGCGCAAGATTGCCGCCGTGCTGCAGCAGGTCCGTCCCGACCTGGTGCTGCTCAACGAATTCGACTTCGACGACGCCCACCGCGCCGCCGACCTGTTCCAGCAGCGCTACCTGGAAGTGGCCCAGCCCGGCGGCGGCGAGCCCCTACACTTCGCCTACCGCTACCTGGCCCCGGTCAATACCGGCGTGCAGAGCGGCTTGGACCTGGACAACAACGGCCAGATCGGCGGCGACGGCCGCGCCCGCGGCAACGACGCCTGGGGCTACGGCCTGCACCCGGGGCAGTACGGCATGCTCGTGCTCTCGCGTTACCCGATCGACGAGGCCAAGGTGCGCAGCTTCCAGCTGCTGAAGTGGAGCACGATGCCCGGCGCACTGCGCCCGATCGACCCGCGCACCGGAAAATCGTTCTACAACGACCACGTCTGGTCGCAGCTGCGCCTGTCCTCCAAGTCGCATTGGGACGTCCCGGTGAACACCCCCAACGGCGTCGTCCACGCCCTGGTCTCGCACCCCACCCCGCCCGTGTTCGACGGCCCCGAAAAGCGCAACGCCGCGCGCAACCACGACGAACTGCGCCTGTGGCAGGAATACCTCTCCGCCGGCGACAAGCCCTGGCTGTGCGACGACCGTGGCCAGTGCGGCGGCCTCGCCCAGGACGCCCGCTTCGTGATCCTCGGCGACCTCAACAACGATCCCGTCGACGGCGACGGCCGCCATGAAGGCATCGTCGAACTGATCGAAAACCCGCGCGTGCTGCGTTACCCCACCCCACGCAGCCTTGGTGCCGAACAGACCAGCCTGGCGTACGCCGAAAAGGGCATCGTCCGGAAGGGCGCCCCGTTCCACGCCACCGGCGATTTCGGCCCGAAGTCCGGCACCATGCGCCTGGATTACGTATTGCCGTCGGTGGGGTTCAGTTACATCGGCAGCGGCGTGTTCTGGCCGGCGAATGAAACGCCCGAAGCCAAGATTGCCGATGGCAGCGACCACCACCTGGTGTGGGTGGACGTGCGGTAAAAGCGGTTTCGATTGTTTGAATGCGTTACCGGGCGCGGGACGCACCCGTGCGGTTGGTTGGGACCCAACCCTACCGACGATCACGCCGCCCGGTAGAGCGACGCCCTGCGTCGCTGCCGTCCGTTCCGCACAACGCATTCCATCGGGGGCGACCGGCGGGTAGCCCCCGGAGGGACGCTAGAAAACATGGATGTTTTCTAGCAGCCTACAAGGACGTACTTGCGGCGTGTCCCGGAGCGGGGCTGCCCGACGGTCGCCCCCAGCACGTAGAAACAAAAACGCTAACGCCTTACGCGCGCAACTCAACCGAGATCGCCTCAGCCGCCTCACGCGCAATCTTCCGCGCTTCGTCAACATCCGCACCACGCGCCAACGTAACCCCCACGCGCCGATGCCCGTGCACGCTCGGCTTCCCGAACAGGCGCAACGCCGTGTCCGGATGCACCAATGCAGCCTCCACATTCCCGAACACCGGCACACCCTCGCCGTGCGCCAGCATCGCGCATGACGCAGACGGACCGCTCTGGCGGATCAGCGGAATCGGCAGGCCCAGGATCGCCCGCGCATGCAGCGCGAATTCGCTCAGCTCCTGCGACGCCAGCGTCACCAGCCCCGTGTCATGCGGGCGCGGCGACACCTCGCTGAACCACACCTCGTCGCCCTTCACGAACAACTCCACCCCGAACAACCCCCAACCGCCCAGGTCGTCGGTGATCGCCCGCGAAATCTCCTCCGCGCGCGCCAGCGCCGCCGGCGACATCGGCTGCGGCTGCCAGCTCTCCCGATAGTCCCCGTCCTTCTGCCAATGCCCGATCGGCGCACAGAACGACGTCCCGCCCGCATGCCGCACCGTCAGCAGCGTGATCTCGTAATCGAAATCGATGAACCCCTCCACGATGCAGCGCCCCGCACCCGCCCGACCGCCGGTCTGCGCGTACTCCCACGCCGCCGCGATATCGTCCTCGCCGCGCAGCGTGCTCTGACCCTTGCCCGACGACGACATCACCGGCTTCACCACGCACGGCAGCCCGATCGCCGCCACCGCCGCCCGGTACTCCGCCTCCGTGTCCACGAACCGGTACGGCGAGGTCGGCAAGCCCAGCGTCTCCGCCGCCAGCCGCCGGATGCCCTCGCGGTCCATCGTCAGCCGCGCCGCGCGCGCCGTCGGCACCACCCGCTGCCCGGTTTCCTGCTCCAGCTGCACCAGCGTCTCGGTATGGATCGCCTCGATCTCCGGCACGATCAGGTGCGGCTTCTCCGCCGCGATCAGCGCCCGCAGCGCCATCGCATCCAGCATGTCGATCACATGCGACCGGTGCGCCACCTGCATCGCCGGCGCGTTCTCGTACCGGTCCGCCGCGATCACCTCCACCCCCAGCCGCTGCAGCTCGATGGCGACCTCCTTGCCCAGTTCGCCCGAGCCCAGCAGCAGGACACGGGTGGCGGAGGGGGACAGCGGGGTGCCGAGGGTAATCATGGTGCGTTCCGGACATCGGGGGCGGGAACGCATTGTAGGATCTTGCCGGTTGCAGATGTGATATCAATCTGATATCACTATCCAAAACCACCCGCAAAGGATGCCCCGCCATGAAAGAAAAGCCTGTCCGCTCGCTCTCCGGCCTGCCCTTCCTGCTGGCCGTCCTGGCCCTGTTGGCGGTGGCTGCATGGTTGTTCTTCTCAGGGGTGGAGCGCGGCAACGTCAACCCGCTGTTGATCGTCGGCGGCCTGCTGCTCGGCCTGGCAGCCCTGTTCAGCCTGACCGGCCTCTACACCGTCCAGCCCAACCAGGCCGCCGTGCTCAGCCTGTTCGGCAAGTACGTCGGCACCGTCAAGGACAACGGCCTGCGCTGGAACAACCCCTTCTTCAGCAAGAAGAAGGTCAGCCAGCGCGTGCGCAACTTCGAAAGCGGCAAGCTCAAGGTCAACGAACTGGACGGCAGCCCCATCGAGATCGCCGCCGTCATCGTCTGGCAGGTCGTGGACGCCTCCGAAGCGGTCTACAACGTCGACGACTACGAAAGCTTCGTGCACATCCAGTCCGAATCGGCGCTGCGCGCGATGGCCACCAGCTACCCCTATGACCAGCATGAGGAAGGCCAGCTCTCGCTGCGCAGCCATGCCGCCGAGATCTCCCAGCATCTCAAGGACGAACTGGCCGAGCGCCTGGCCGACGCCGGCGTGCAGGTGCTCGACGCCCGCATCAGCCACCTCGCCTACGCCCCGGAGATTGCCCAGGCCATGCTGCAGCGCCAGCAGGCCAACGCGGTGATCGCCGCACGCACCCGCATCGTCGCCGGTGCGGTCGGCATGGTCGAAATGGCCCTGTCCGAACTGCAGAAGAACAACGTCGTGCAGCTGGATGAAGAGCGCAAGGCGCAGATGGTGGGCAACCTGCTCACCGTGCTGTGCTCCGACCGCGGCACCCAGCCGATCGTCAACGCCGGTTCGTTGTACTGAGCATGAGTGAGAAGAAAGCCTACCCGCTGCGTATCAATGCCGACGTGCTGGCGGCGGCGCAGCGCTGGGCCGACGACGAGCTGCGCAGCCTCAACGCGCAGATCGAGTACGTGCTGCGCGACGCACTGCGCAAGGCTGGACGCCTTCCCAAACCCGCACCTGATCCGGAGAGCAAGGAATGAGCAAGCGCTGGACGTACCTGACCGTGGAAGTGAAGCCCTCGTGGACCGGTTTGAAGCCTGAAGACCTGCAGGCCGAAATGAACCGCCAGGGCCAACTCGGCTGGGAGCTGGTGAACGTACTGCAGGGCACCCCGATGGGCGTGGCGCTGCTGTTCTTCAAGAAGGAGAGCTGAGATGCGCACCGCATTCCCGGTCGCCCCCGCCCCGGTCTGGCGCCTGCTCTGGCTGTGGCTGCCCATGCTGGGCGTAGCGGTGATGATCGTGGCGACCACGCTGCAGTCCGCACAGCGCACCCCGATGGATCTGGCGATCACCCTGCCGTTCCTGCTGCTGGTCAGCGGCGTGCTTACCTGGGCGTTCTTCCGCCGCAGGATCGAACTGCAGGGCACCGAACTGGTGGTGACCTCTACGTTCTACCGCCGGCGCACGGCGGTGTCGGCACTGCAGCTGGACCGGGCCCGCATCGTGGACCTGGCCGAGCACGCCGAGTTCAAGCCCGGCATCAAGATCAACGGCTTCGGCATGCCCGGCTTCCAGTCCGGCCACTACCGGAGTGGCGGGAAGAAGGTGTTCTGCCTGGTCACCGACGCCAGCCGGGTGCTGCACCTGCCGCTGCGCGACGGCAGCGCGTTGCTGCTGAGCCCGGAAAACCCGCGTGCGCTGCTGGATGCGCTGAACGCGCAGGCCACGCGCTAAGCTGGGCGCATGCGCCGATACCCTGCCCTGCTGATCAATACCGCCGACATCGAACTGTGGCCCGGTGGCCTGCTGCGCGCGCGCAGCAATGCCGATGCGCGGGCGCTGGCCAGGGCCCGCTGGGTGGTGCGGCGCAAGCGCGACGGCCAGTACCTGGCCGCCGCCACCGCGCACGGGCTGCTGCCGCTGGTGCCGCACCTGATGCGCGAACCGGGCATCGAGGAGGCGCTGGACGCCCTTGATGACGCCCTGAGTGGCACGCGGCGCGCCCACGCGCCCGATGACCTGCTGCCGCTGAGCGGGCTGCAGGCGCGGCTTGAGGAACTGGGCATAGACGCGGAAAGCTATGAAGACGACACCGGGCTGGTGCTGGAAGCCGAGCCTGCGCGACTGTCACTCGCCGGCTTCGATCGCTATCGCCGACCGCTCTGGCTGCAGCACGGTGCGGCGCAGGGCTGGCAGCGCATGCAGCAGCATGCCGCGCGCGAAGGCGTGGTACTGGAAGCGATCTCCGGCTATCGCAGCCATGATTACCAGCTGGGCATTTTCGAACGGAAGCGTTCGCGCGGCCTTGAAGTGGCGGACATCCTGCAGGTCAACGCCGCGCCGGGTTACAGCGAACATCACGGCGGGCGGGCGCTGGACATCAGTGCCCCCGGTGAACCGCCTGCCGAGGAAAGTTTTGAGGCGACGCCGGCGTTTGCGTGGTTGCAGCAGCATGCCGGGACGCATGGGTTCCAGATGAGTTATCCGCGTGGCAATCCGCATGGGATTATCTACGAGCCTTGGCATTGGTGCTGGCGCCGGTGACCAGCCACGCAGGGCGTGGCTCTACCCTCCGGAGACCGGTACGGCTGCCCCCGACAATGCGCGTCACCCCGGTAGAGCCACGCCCTGCGTGGCTGCGCGGACCGTCACCGCAGCCGATCAATCCTGCGACCGGTTCGTCGCCGTCTTCGGCACTTCGCTGAAATCGGCAATCCGCCACAGGTACAGGCTGGCGTAGGTCCGGAACGGGCCCCACTTTTCGCCGCGCAGGGCCAGTTCCTTCGGCGTCAACATGACCTCCGCCTTGTCCACGCGCTGGGCGCCCTTGCGGATGCCGAGGTCGTCGATCGGCAGGATGTCCGGCCGGCCAAGGCGGAACATCAGCATCATCTCCACCGTCCAGCGGCCGATGCCGCGGATCGGAACCAGCGCTTCGACGATGGCGTCGTGCTCCATCACCGACATCCGGCGCAGGTCCGGTACTTCACCGGCGGCTTCACGACGGGCCAGGTCGCGCAAGGCCAGCGCCTTGTTGCCGGACACGCCGCAGGTGCGCAGGCCGGCATCATCGATGCGCGACAGCGTGTCCGCGTGCAGGCGGGTGCTGCCGATCGCCGTTTCCACCCGTCCTACAATCGTCGATGCGGCCTTGCCGCTGAGCTGCTGGAACAGGATCGCGCGGGCCAACGCGTCCACCGGGTCGAAACGGCGCGCCCAGCCCGGCGGTGGCTCGATCGGGCCCAGGCGCTTCATCCACGTGCCCAGCCGACGGTCGCGCCGTGAGAGCCAGTCGTGCGCCTCGTCCACGTCGAACCCACGGCGGAAGCGCGGCATCTCAGCGCCTCAGCGCGTTGAAGCCGTACACCGCCCAGCCCAGCATCAGCGCGGTCCCGCCGACCGGGGCCAGCCCGGTGCTGAGCTTCCACAGCGCGCCGGCCACCAGGCTGCCGGAGAACAGCAGCGTGCCCAGCAGCAACACGTACAGCGCCAGCTTGCCGACCGCGTTCTGCTGGGTCGGACCAAGCACCGCCAGGGCCACGCCGTGGCCGAACGCGAACAGCGCGGCGGTGTTCACGTGCGACTGCGCCAACGGCTCGGCGATGCCGTGCGATGCATAGGCCGAGAGGCCTACCGCGGTGGCCGCCAGCAAGCCGCCAAGGCAGGCCAGCAGCGAAGGTTTACGCGCGCGTCGTTCCAGGTTGAGCATGCTGCATCCTCCAAAAAAAAAACGCGCCGCAGGAAGCGGCGCGTTTTCTGTTCTGCGTTACATCACGGCAACCGTCGGATTACTTGACGGCCCAGTAGATGTCGTAGGTCGCTTCCGGCGTGAAGGACTTCTCAACGCCTGCGTTCCAGGACTCGTACGGACGGTCGATCACTTCGTTGCCACCGGTCACGGCCCAGGCGCGCAGGGCGTTGCGGGCGATGTCCAGGCCAGCCATGTGGCCGGTGTACTTCGCATGCGCGGTGCGGTGCGGTGCGACGTGCACGTACTTGACCGGGGCGCCACCGTCGATCTTCACCGTCAGGGCTTCAGCCGAAGCGCCTTCGGTACCCTTCTTCTTGACCGGCTGGGCCACGTCGAAGGCGTACTTTTCCTGGCCGAAGTCGGTGGTGATGATGCGGAACGGACCGGCGGCTTCGAGGTCATTGGCCTCCATCACGCGCTTGATCCACTCCTGGTTGTCCTTGATCGACTTGGTGATGGTGCCTTCGCCACGATCGACGTTACCGGCGGTGACCACCAGCAGGTCTTCGGCCGGGGCATCGATGATGGCCAGGTCGGTCAGCGGGGCTTCGGCGGTGCGGTAGTCGATGTTCGGCACGGTGGCCAGCATGTTGGCCATGCGCGACAGACCCAGCTTCAGGTCGTCACCGACGTGACGGCTGACGTACAGGCCCGCGTAACGACCAAACAGGTTGAAACCGTACTTGACGCTGTAGTCCTGGGTGATCTTGACGTTGCGGCCACCCTTGCCGGTCGGCTCGAGGGTGAAGCTGGTCTTCTTGTCGTGACCCTTGGTGGCGTCATCGATGGCAATGGCCACGCGCTTGTTCGGCTCGGACTCGGTGATCTCCCAGCTGCCCTGGCCCAGCGACGGCTCCTTGGAGTTGAAGTCCAGACGGGCACCGACGCCGGCAGCGGGGCCGGAGAGCTTCAGTTCAACGGCGGGATCGCGCAGCACGAGCGGGTTCCAGTCCTTGAAGCGGCGCAGGCTGTTGACCGTGTCGTACACGATCGTCATCTTGCGGTTGGTCTCGATGCTTTCAGTGATGTGACGCTCGCCCGGCAGCACAACGCCAATGATGACGAACAGGCCAGCCACGATCCCCAAGGCGATCAGGAACTCGATAATACGGGTCATTCAGGAGTCTCCGGGGCCGATCCCACGGCCGGGTTGATTGAAGCGAAGCGCCAATCCTAGCAGGCTTCGCGGGTGTTATGGATCAGGATTGGCGCACCGGTTTCCATACCGGGAGCGGTTTTTTGAGGCAAGGAGCGGAAAGATAGCGCATCAGGTGGGCCCGCACGTGGCCCCGCGCGATATTTATTTGCCGGTATCGGCAAATGGGCCGCCCGCGTCGGCCACAGGCCTTGCCCTGCAAGGCTTTCAACTGGCGTTCATTTTCAATATTCGTAGGCCTTCACACCAGCTGCAGTTCGAATGCCTTCAGCACCGCGCGGGTACGGTCGCGCACGCCCAGCTTGGACAGGATGTTGGAGACATGGTTCTTGATGGTGCCCTCGGCCACGCCCAGCGAGTTGGCGATCTCCTTGTTGGAGAAACCGCTGGCCATCAGGCGCAGGATCTCGGTCTCGCGGTCGGTCAGCGGGTCGGGCCGGTCCAGGCTCACGAACTCGTTGCGCATGTGCTCCAGGCCGGACAGCAGGCGCTGGGTGACTGCCGGCTGCACCAGCGAGCCGCCGTCGGCCACGGTGCGGATCGCGCCGACCAGTTGCTCCAGGGTCACGTCCTTGAGCAGGTAGCCCTTGGCCCCGGCCTTCAGCCCGGCCAGCACCAGCTGGTCGTCGTCGAAGGTGGTGAGGATGATGGTCGGCGGCAGCTGGCCGGTGCGCGACAGGTGCTGCAGCGCCTCCAGGCCGGACATCACCGGCATGCGCATGTCCATCAGCACCACGTCCGGACGGACCGTGGGGATGAGGTCGACGGCCTGGCGTCCATCGGCCGCCTCGGCCACCACCTCGATCCCGTCGTCCAGTGCCAGCAGCGAGCGGATCCCCTGCCGCACCAGGGTTTGGTCGTCGACCAGGCAGACGCGAATCATCAACGCACTCCTTCCAGGATGGCACCCAGCATCAGCACTGGCACGCCGGGGACCGAGGCGCGCAGGCGGAAGCCCTGACCCCGGTGGGTTTCGATCTGCAGCTCACCGCCGCATTGTTGCAGGCGTTCGCGCATCCCGCGCAAGCCGTTGCCGATCACGATGCCGTCGGCGCCGACCCCGTCGTCGTGCGCATGCACCACCACCTGGCCAGGCGGTTCGCGCTGCACCTGGATCCACAGGTTGCGCGCGCGGGCATGGCGCACCGCGTTGGTGATGATCTCCTGGGTGCAGCGCAGCAGCACATGGGCCTGCTCGGGGTCTTCCACGCTGAGCGGCTCTTCGATGTCCAGGTGGATGTCCAGCGAGGGCACCTGCTCGGTCAGCGGGCGCAGCGCCGCGGCCAGGTCGATGGCGCCGCTGTCGCGGAGCTGGCTGACCGCTTCGCGCACGTCGGTGAGCAGCAGCTTGGCCAGGGTATGGGCCTGGTGCACGTGTTCCTGGGCCTGGCCCTCGGTGATGTGCCCGGCCACTTCCAGGTTCAGGCTCAGCGCGGTCAGGTGGTGGCCGAGCAGGTCGTGCAGCTCGCGGGAGATGCGGGTGCGCTCGTTGACCCGGGCGCTTTCGGCCAGCAGCACGCGGGTGGCGCGCAGCTCGGTGTTGAGCCGGCGCTGCTCCTCGCGGGCGTCGGTCTGCTGGCGGGCGACCAGGCTGGTCACGAAGATGAACATGGAGAAGCCGCCATACAGCAGCGACTGCATGACCGCCTCGAACAGCGAAAACGGCAGGAACAGGTAGTACACCGGGGCCACCGCCAGCTGGCTGACCAGCAGCCAGATCACCCCGAACCGGGCCGGCAGCATCCACGGAATGACCCCGGCCGCGACCATCATCAGGATGCTGCCCAGCCCCGAGCCGCTCAGGAAGCTCACTGCCAGGGCCGAAATGGTCAGCAGGACCAGGATGGCGCGGTCGTACCAGGCCGAATGGCCGCCGCCGTCGCGCAGGCCACGGGTGAGCCACAGGTAGCCGCCGCCGAACGCGAAGTAGGCCACGAACAGCAGCGCGGTCGGCAGGTCCATGCCACCGCCGCGCCGGACCAGCGCTTCGTACTGGGAATAGACCAGCGGCAGGCCCAGCATGACCCAGGTAAACAGGCCGGCCAGTCGCAGTACTCGGGTTTGGCTGAGGTATCCCAACATGGGGGCATCTTAGGCTGAACCTGTGCCGCTGCACCCCGGCAGAAGTCATGCCCGGCCTGTGCCCTGCCCGGCCACCCATGTAATAATCGGCGGCAGGGTCCCGCGAGGGGCCAACCGCGTTACCCCACGGAGTCACAATGTCGATTGTCATCCGCGACGTGCGCGAGCACGAGCTCGATTCCGTCCTGGCCCTGAACAACAACGCCGGCCTGGCCATCCTTCCGCTGGATGCCGCCCGGCTGCGCCTGTTTTTCGAAACCGCTGAGTATTTCCGCGTCGCCGAGCGCGACGGCAACCTGGCCGGCTTCCTGATCGGCTTCGGCAGCGACAGCCAGCACGACAGCAGCAACTTCGCCTGGTTCAAGCAGCACCTGACCAGCAAATTCTTCTATATCGACCGCATCGTGGTGGCCAGCCGCCGCCGCGGCGGCGGCGTGGGCCGGGCGTTCTATGCCGATGCCCAGAGCTTTGCCGAACTGCGCTACCCGCAGCTGACCTGCGAAGTGTTCCTGGACCATGGCGCCGACGCGGCGCTGCTGTTCCATGGCAGCTTCGGCTTCCGCGAGGTCGGCCAGAACAACATGCCGCACGTGGACGTGCGCGCCAGCATGCTGCTCAAGGACCTGTGCAGTTACCAATGGGTGCACGACACCTACGGCGATGCGCTGCCCGACGTGCCCTGGGTGGGCCACCGTCGCGAGCTGCAGCGCGCGCCTCGACCGACGGGGACCTGAAGTGGCGGCAAACATGGATTTTGAACAGGCCGGCGAGCTGAAGATCGGCCAGGTGGGTATCGCCAACCTGCGCATCCGCACCCTGGATGTGGAACGTCTCACCCGTGAAATGCACGACCGCGTGGCCCGCGCGCCGAAGCTGTTTGGCCGCGCTGCGGTGATCCTGGACTTCGGCGGGCTCAGCCAGATGCCCGACGTGGCCACCGCCCAGGCGCTGCTCGACGGCCTGCGCAGCGCCGGCGTGCTGCCGGTGGCACTGGCCTACGGCAGCAACGAAACCGACCTGCTTTCGCAGCAGCTGGGCCTGCCGCTGCTGGCCAAGTTCCGCGCCCAGTACGAGCGCGCCGAGGCCGAACCGGCGGTGGCGGCGGTAGCGCCGGCCCCGGAACCGGCCCGCCGCCCGCGCGCCGCTGAGCCCGCCCCGGCCCCGGCCACGCCGGCCGCCACGGGCGGTGCCCCGCAACCCGGCCGCATGCAGACCAGCAATGTCCGCTCGGGCCAGCAGCTGTATGCCGAGAACTGCGACCTGACCGTGATGGCCACGGTTGGCGCCGGTGCCGAGGTGATTGCCGACGGCAGCATCCATATTTACGGTACGCTGCGGGGCCGCGCCCTGGCAGGTGCCCAGGGCAATACCACGGCGCGTATTTTCTGCCGTGACTTCCACGCTGAACTGGTCGCCATTGCCGGCCATTACAAGGTACTGGACGATGTCCCGGACACCCTGCGCGGCAAGGCCGTGCAGGTCTGGCTGGAACAGGACCAGATCAAGATCGCTGCGCTGGACTGACGCAGCAACCCAACAGAATCATCAGGAGAAGTCCTTTGGCTGAAATCATCGTAGTCACCTCCGGCAAGGGCGGCGTCGGCAAGACCACTTCCAGCGCAAGCCTGGCCTGCGGCCTGGCCAAACAGGGCAAGAAGGTGGCGGTGATCGACTTCGACGTCGGCCTGCGCAACCTCGACCTGATCATGGGCTGCGAGCGCCGCGTGGTGTACGACTTCGTCAATGTCGTGCACGGCGAAGCCACCCTCAAGCAGGCCCTGATCAAGGACAAGCGCTTCGACAACCTGTACGTGCTGGCTGCCTCGCAGACCCGCGACAAGGACGCGCTGACCCAGGAAGGCGTGGGCAAGGTACTCAAGGACCTGGCCGCCGACGGCTTCGACTACATCATCTGCGACTCGCCGGCCGGCATCGAGAAGGGCGCCTTCCTGGCGATGTACTTCGCCGACCGCGCGGTGGTGGTGGTGAACCCGGAAGTGTCTTCGGTGCGCGACTCGGACCGCATCATCGGCCTGCTCGACTCGAAGACCCACAAGGCCGAGTCCGGCCAGAACGTGCCGGCCTTCCTGCTGCTGACCCGCTACAGCCCGGCCCGCGTGGAAACCGGCGAGATGCTCAGCATTGCCGACGTGGAAGAAGTGCTCGGGCTGAAGGCGATCGGCGTGATCCCGGAATCGGGCGACGTGCTGAACGCCTCCAACAAGGGCGAGCCGGTGATCCTGGACCCGGAATCGGCCGCTGGCCAGGCTTACGGCGATGCGGTTGCCCGCATCCTCGGCGAAGAGCGCCCGATGCGCTTCACCTCGGTGGAGAAGAAGGGCTTCTTCAGCAAGCTGTTCGGAGGGTAAGCATGGGCCTGTTCGATTTCCTCAAGACCAAGAAGACCACCGCCGAAACGGCCAAGAACCGCCTGCAGATCATCATCGCGCAGGAACGCAGCCACCGCGGCGGCCCGGATTACCTGCCGCTGCTGCAGCGCGAGCTGCTGGAAGTGATCAAGAAGTACGTGAACATCGACGCCGACGCGGTCAAGGTGGACCTGGTCAAGGACGGTGAGCACGACGTACTGGACATTTCGGTGGCGTTGCCGGAAGGCCCGCAGCAGTAATTCATCTCAAGGCCCCTTCCCTGCCGGGAAGGGGCGCACGACGCACACGCCATGACCGCCACCGCTGAAGCAGAACCGCAGGTCACCCGGGTGGGCGACATCGATTTCAACGACGCCGTGGCGTTGCTGGACCGGCACGCGCTGCGGCTGCACCGCGTGGCGGATGGCGCACCGATTCCCGGGAGTTACTGGGGCGAGCCTGAAGCGGGCATCATCGCCAGCGACGTGTATGTGCGTAACGACACTCCCGTGCATTCGATGCTGCACGAAGCCTGCCACCTGATCGTGCTGCCGCCGGAGCGGCGTGCGCTGGTGCACACCGATGCGACCGATTCGGTTCCGGAAGAAGACGCCACCTGCTACCTGCAGATCGTGCTGGCCGGACAGTTGCCCGGCGTGGGCAGCACGCAGTTGATGGCCGACATGGATGCGTGGGGGTATACGTATCGGTTGGGGTCGACGAAGGCGTGGTTTGAACAGGATGCCGAAGATGCCAAAGCGTGGTTGGTTGAACGCGGGTTGTTGGACGCGTAATCACCCCGCCCCGGCCAAGGCCCTCAACGTAATCCCCACGATGTACGCCAGGTACGTGCCCGTCGCATACCCCATCGTCCCCAGCAGCACACCCACCGGCGCCAGCGACGGATGGAACGCGGCCGCCACCACCGGCGCCGACGCGGGCCCACCAATGTTCGACTGCGAACCAATCGCGAAATAGAAGAACGGCACCTTCAACGCCATTGCCAGTGCCAGCAGCAGCGCGATGTGCACCGCGATCCAGATCAGCCCAAGCGCAAACAGCCACGGCCGTTGCAGCAGCGCCAGCAGGTCCATCTGCATGCCGATGCAGGCGATCAGGAAGTACAGCAGCAACGAACCCAGCTTCGAAGCGCCTGCCCCTTCCAGGTTGCGCGCCTTGGTGAAGCTCAACGCCAGGCCGCAGGTGGTGGAGATCACCACCACCCAGACGAACGGCGCGTCCAGGCTGAACTGCGGCGCCCACGCCACATGGCCCTTGAACCAGGCCGAGACCGGCCCGGCAATCGCATGCGACAGCCCCACGGTGCCGAACGCCACCGCCACGATCAGCATCAGGTCGGTCAGGCTGGCCACGCGCTCATGTTCGGCCTGGAACTTTTCGATGCGCAGTTTCAGTTCGTCGATGGCCGAGGTATCGGCGCCCGTACGCGCATCGATCTTCGCCGCGCGCCCGGCCAGGAAGATCAGCACCGCCATCCACACATAGCCCACGCCCACATCGACCACCGCGAACTGGCCGAAGGTGGTGGCGTTGACGTCGAACACTTCGCGCATCGCCAGCATGTTGGCGCCGCCGCCGATCCAGCTGCCGGCCAGCGCCGCCATGCCCGACCAGGTATCACCGGCCACGGTTTCCGGGTGCACCCACTTCATCAGCATGAAGGCCACCACCGCGCCCAGCATGATGCTGAACGACGCGCCCAGGTACATCACGATCAGCTTCGGGCCCAGCCGCAGGATGCCCTTGATGTCCACCGCCAGGGTCAACAGCACCAGCGCGGCGGGCAGCAGGATGTCACGCGCGACCGGGTTGTACAGGCTCGTGTTCTGCCCGTCGATCAACCCGATCGTGTTGTAGACGCCGGGAATCAGGTAGCACAGCAGCAGCGCCGGCACGAAGGTGTAGAAGCGCTTCCACAGCCCCTGCTCGCGCGAGGCGGTCCAGAACACGGCGCCCAGGGTAGCGGCGATCAAACCGAAGACGACGATGTCGTTCTGGATCAGGGGCATGCAGGGGGTTCTCGATGGGTGCAACGGATCGTAGTGCCGGCTGCTGGCCGGCTCCCGATATCGCGTGGAGCCGGCCAGCGGCCGGCACTACGGTTTGATGCGCCGAAGAATCAGTTGCCGATGTGCTGCTTCAACCAGCCGTTCACCGTGTCATGCCACTGCACGCTGTTCTGCGGCTTCAGCACCCAGTGGTTCTCGTCCGGGAAGTACAGGAACTTCGACTCGATGCCCTGGCGCTGCGCGGCGGTGAACGCACCCAGGCCCTGTTCGACCGGAATGCGGAAGTCGAGCTGGCCGTGGATGATCAGGATCGGCTTCTTCCAGTCGGCCACGTGGTTGACCGGGTTGAAGCGCTCGTAGTTTTCCGGCTTGGCGAACGGCGTACCGCCCTGCTCCCACTCGGTGAACCACAGCTCTTCGGTCGCGTAGCCCATCATGCGCTGGTCGAACACGCCGTCATGGTTGACCAGGCACTTCCACGGCTCGTTCCAGTTGCCGGCGATCCAGTTGACCATGAAGCCGCCGTAGCTCGCGCCCAGCGCACAGGCCTTGTCGCCGTTGAGGAACGGGTATTGCTTCTGCGCGGCTGCCCAGCCCTTCTGCAGGTCTTCCAGCGGGCGGTCGCCCCAGTGCTGGCTGATCGCATCCGTGAAGGCCTGGCCATAACCGGTGGACCCGTGGAAATCGATCATCACCACGGCGTAGCCCTGGCCCGCGTAGGTCTGCGGGTTCCAGCGGTAGCTCCAGCCATTGCCGAAGCTGCCCTGCGGGCCACCGTGGATCAGGAACGCCACCGGGTAGCTCTTGCCTTCCTGGTAGTTGTAGGGCTTGACCACGTAACCGTGCACGGTTTCGTTGTTCCAGCCCTTGAACTGGAACTGCTCGTAGTCGCCGAAGGCCACGTCCGGCAGCATCTGGCCGGCACTCGGGGTGATCTCGCGCGGGCTGCTGCCGTCGACGCCGGCCACCACGATCTGGTCGCCGCTCTTGAGGCTGTTCTTCGTATACGCCAGCGTACCGCCAGCGATCACCGGCGAACCGATGCTGCCGCCCTCGGCCACCACGGTCGCCTTGCCGGTCGCGATGTCGATGTTGAACAGACGGTGTTCGCCGAGGTCATCGGCCGCGGTGTAGAAGCTCTTGCCATCTTCGGACAGCACCACTTCGCCGGCCGAACGGTCCCAGCCCGGTGCGATTTCGCGGGTCTTGCCCGAGGCCAGGTCCATCGCCACCACGCCGAAGCGGTCGGCTTCGAAGCCCGGGCGCTTCATGGCGCGGTAGTACAGGGTGTTGCCGTCGGTGCTGAACACCGGGCCGGCGTCCCAGGCGGGGTTGGCGGCGGTCAGGTTGACCGGCGCCTGCTTGCCCTCGGCGTCCAGGCGGTACAGGTCGAAGTTGGTCGACCAGGCCTCTTCGCGGCCGGCCACGCGGATGCTGGCCACCACGCTCTTGCCGTCCGGCGCCCAGGTGAAATCGTCATTGCCGCCGAACGGCTTGGACGGCGCATCGCCGGCCAGGGTGGCGCTGATCGCCGAAGCGCCCTTCACTGCGGCCGCCTTGCCGGTCGGCAGCGGGGCCACGAACAGGGTGTTGCGGCGGCCGTCGTTCCAGGTGTCCCAATGCCGCACGAACAGGCTGTCGAACACCTCGCCGGTGTTCTTGCGCGCCTTGTGTGCGTCGAGCTTCTTGCTGGTGCAGGCCAGGTCCGAGCCGCAGTCCTGGAACACGCCGGCGCTGAACGCCACGCGGTCGCCCTGCGGCGAGATCTGGTAGCTGTCCACGTCCACCGCGAAGTCGGTCAGCTGGCGCGGGGCGCCGCCGGCCAGCGGCATCGCGTACAGCTGCTGGCTGCCGCCCTTGGCGCTGAGGAAGTACACGGTCTGGCCGTCGGCCGAGAGCGCGGCCGAATTGACGTTCCAGCCGGCCGGGGTGAGCGGCTTCGGCGGCGCGGCGTCGCGGGTACGCAGGTTGCGGATGAACAGGCCGGTGCTCGCCTTGCTGTCGCTGCCGAGCACGCGCTTGGCGAACACCACGTTGCCGCCATCGGCGGTCAGCAGCGGGGCCGAAACCCGATCCAGCGCGATCATGTCGCGCACATCCAGGCCACGCGTGGCAGCCAGCGACGGCAGCGCGGTCAGCAGGCACAACGGCAACAGGGCGTAACGAAGCTTCATCGGGTTCTCCGCGGAACGGCAAAACGCCGATGGTAATGGCGCAAATACCCCTCGCGCAAAGGCCACACGTCATGGGTAAAACAAACCCCGCCGGAGCGGGGTTTGTCGGGTTCAATCAGCGGCCGGATCAGACCGAATGGGCTTTCTTGCCGGTCCGGTAGATCAGCCAGCCCACCAGGAACAGCACGGCCAGGCCGATCCACTGCGCGGCCGGCAGGCTGAACGGCACCGCCAGCACGTCGGCGCGGCCACTGGCCACGATCGGGATCGCAATGGCGATGCCCATCAGCGCCTCACCGGTGATCAGGCCGGCGGCGAACAGCACGCCCGGCTTGTGCACGCGGTCGCGGCCTTCTTCATCGTCGGCACGCACCTTGTGGAAGCGCTCGACCAGGTAGGAGATCAGGCCGCCCAGGAAGATCGGCACCATCAGTTCCAGCGGCAGGTAGATACCGATGGCCGCGGCCAGCACCGGCACGCGGAAGCGCGAACCGCGCGCCTTCAGCCAGCTGTCGAAGGCGATGATGGCCGCACCGATGCCCGCACCGATGGCGATGAAGTCCCACGGCAGCTGGCCGCCGAACAGGCCCTTGGCCACCGAGGCCATCAGGTTGGCCTGCGGGGCCGCCAGCGCGTTGGGATGCTCGGCGGTCGGCGCACCGATGCCGTAGGCGGTGGCCAGCAGGTTCAGCACCGGGGCCATGATCAGCGCGCACGAGAACGCGCCGATGCCCAGCATCAGCTGCTGCTTCCACGGGGTGGCACCGACGATGTAGCCGGCCTTGAGGTCCTGCAGGTTGTCGCCACCCACTGCTGCGGCGCAGCACACCACCGCGCCGATCATGATCGCCGCCACCGCGCCCAGCGGGGCACCGCCGATGCCGACCGGGGTCAGGCCGCTCTTGCCCAGCAGCACCACCAGCACCGCCGAGGCGAACAGGATGGTGGAGATGGTGATGCCCGAGACCGGGTTGTTGGACGAGCCGATCAGGCCGGCCAGGTAGGCCGAGACCGAGACGAACAGGAAGCCGGCCACGATCATGATGATGGTCATCGGGATCGAGACGTGCCACTGGCCGACGATGGCCTGGTACAGCGCCAGCAGCGGCAGGGTGAACACCACCAGCGCCACCAGCATCCACTTCATCGGCAGGTCGCGCTCGGTGTGCGCCACGACCGGGCCACCGCTCTTGCGCGCCGCGGCGAAACCGCTCTTGACGCCATTGAGCAGCGACTTGCGCAGCGAGATCAGGGTCCAGATACCGCCGATCAGCATCGCGCCCACGCCCAGGTAGCGCATCTTCGCGCTCCAGATGGCGAACGCCGCGTCGGTGGACGAGGCGGTGGCGATCGATGCGGCCAGGCCGGGATCGGTGTCGAGGAAGAACGCCTGGTACAGCGGAATGGCGATGTGCCAGGTCAGGATCGAGCCGGACACCACCACGATGCCGACATTCAGGCCGACGATGTAGCCCACGCCGAGCAGCGCCGGCGACAGGTTGGTGCCGATGAACGCGGTCACCTTGGAGCTGCCCACGTAGGCCGAGGTCGCCCAGGCGTCCGGGATCAGCCGCATGCCGCTGGCGGCCGCCACCTTCACCACCGCACCGATCACCGCCGACAGGCCGAGGATCTTCAGGCCCGGGCCCGGGTTTTCACCGGCCTTGAGCACTTCGGCCGCGGCCTTGCCTTCCGGGAACGGCAGCGGGTCTTCGACGATCATCGAACGCCGCAGCGGCACCGAGAACAGCACGCCGAGCAGGCCACCCAGCCCGGCGATGCCGAGCACCCACCAGTACTTGAAGTCCGGCCAGTAGCCCATGATGACCAGCGCCGGGATCGTGAAGATCACGCCGGCAGCGATCGATGAACCGGCCGAGGCGCCGGTCTGCACGATGTTGTTCTCCAGGATCGTGCCGCCGCCGAGCAGGCGCAGCACCCCCATCGAAATCACCGCCGCCGGGATCGCGGTGGCGATGGTCAGGCCGGCGAACAGACCCAGGTAGGCGTTGGCCGCCGACAGGATCACCGCCAGCACGATGGCCAGCACCACCGCGCGGAGCGTGAGCTGTTTGGGCGCAGCGTCGTTGTTGTTCATGGATGCCCCTGTTGGCAAAAAATCCTGTCAAACCTAGCGTTCAAGCCAAAACAAGGCAACCCGTGCCGAATGGCATGCCCGATCCGCCGTGATCGGCAAGGTCGGTCGCCGGGACGGGCAAGGCGACTTGTAATGTTATATCACTGGCGTGGCTGCGCGCGGTCCGAACGGTGATAATCGCGCCCTGTTTTGTCGCCTTCGGCCCGATGACCACCACTGCCCAGCCTGCTTCCGACGATTTCCTCGGTCACCCGAAAGGCGTCTACGTCTGCTTCTTCACCGAAATGTGGGAGCGCTTCTCCTTCTACGGCATGAAGGCGCTGCTGCTGCTGTACCTGACCAAGTACCACCTGTTCGGCGACAAGGCCGGGCTTGACCTGCTCGGCGCCTACGGCGGCCTGGTCTACTGCATTCCGGTGTTCGGCGGCCTGCTCGCCGACCGTTGGCTGGGCATGCGCAAGGCCGTGGTGTTCGGTGGCGTGCTGCTGGTGCTGGGCCACCTGGGCATGGCCTTCGAAGGCCACGCCGCCACGCGCATCAACGGCGAAGTGGTACGCGACAACGCCGCGCTCGGCGTGACCTACCTGTCGCTGGCGCTGATCATCATGGGCGTCGGCTTCCTCAAGCCGAACATCTCCACCATCGTCGGCAAGCTCTACCCCGAAAACGACCCGCGCCGCGATTCCGGCTTCTCGCTGTTCTACGCCGGCATCAACCTGGGCGCCCTGTTCGCCTCGCTGGTGTGCGGCTTCCTCGGCGAGGCCTATGGCTGGAAGTACGGTTTCGGCGCTGCCGGCATCGGCATGGTGGTCGGCCTGGTGATGTTCCTGTGGGGCCAGAAGTACCTGCAGGGCCACGCCGAACCCACCGACCCGGTGGCGCTGCGCCAGCCGGTGTTCGGCCTGCGCCGCGAATGGCTGATCTACGTTGCCGCCGTGCTCGGCGTGGTGCCGGTGGCCGCCCTGATGTGGGCGGCGGCCAACGGCGCCTTCGCCCTCGGTGGCGAAATCAGCCTGGCGCTGATGCTGATGATCGTCGTGCTCGGCGCGGTGCTGGTCTGGTTCGCCTGGTTCACCGGCACCCGCTGCACCCCGGTGCAGCGCCAGCAGATGATCGCGCTGATGGCCCTGATCTTCATGGCGCTGGTGTTCTTCACCCTGTACGAACAGACCTACGGTTCCTGGGTGACCTTCACCGACCGCATGCTGACCAAGGACCTGGTGCCCGCACTGGTGATCCAGGGCGGCACGCCGCTGCCGTGGTCGATCGCCTCGCTGCTGCTGGCCCCGCTTGGCTTCGTGGTGGCCGCACGCCTGTCCGAGCGCAACCCCGGCTCGACCGCGCCGCGCAACCTGTTCATCGCCATCGTCGCGTTGATGCTGGTGATGCTGATCCGCGACTGCCTGGTGATCCCGCAGACCGCCGGTTCGCTGACCTACCTGGGCGGCCTGTTCCTGGTGGTGCTGGCACCGCTGTTCGCCGCCCTCTGGGCGTGGCTGGACAAGCGTCGGCTGGATCCCTCCAAGCCGGTCAAGTCGTCGCTGGGCTTGGTGTTCGGTGCGCTGTCCTTCATTCCGCTGGCACTGGCCGCGCAGCAGGTCGGCGCGACCGGGCAGATGGCCAGTGTGTGGTGGCTGGTGCTGGCCTACCTGGTGCTGGAGATCGGCGAGATGTGCCTGTCCCCGGTCGGCCTGTCGGCGGTCACCCAGCTGGCCGCACCGCGCGTGGTGAGCCTGATGATGGGCACCTGGTTCCTGGCCACCGCGTTCTCCGAAACGCTGGCCGCGCTGTTCGGCAAGCTCGCCGCGATCGAGGTGCCCGAAGGCGAAACCATGAACATCGCCAGCGCCGCCGCCAGCTACGAGCACCTGTTCTGGCTGCTGATGTGGATCGGACTGGGCTGCGCCGCCGTGGCACTGGCGGGGTCGCCGTTGTTGAAGCGGATGATGCACGGGGTGAAGTGACACGGGTGTTGCACCCCTGCACATAAACACTTCTTAACACCATCCGACCCAGTCACACTTTGCGGGCGTTGAAACAAGTTGTAGATACAGCCACACCGCGGCTGACCACCATGGCGTTCCTACGTGCAGACCTGCCCGACGCAGCTGCACGTTTTCCCCGATGCGTCCATGGAGTTTCCAATGTCACCCGCTGTTCCTGCCCGTCGGCCGTTGGCCGTCTTTGTCGCACTTGCCCTGTGCAGTTCCCTTGCCGCGCCCGCCTACGCCGACGACGACGTCGACTGCGAGCGCACGCCCGACCACCTGCAGTGCGATGACAGCGGCGACAGTGACGGCGAGTCGCGCGGCATGAGCGCCTGGTTGCTGGGTGGCGTGGCCCTGGCCGGCGGCGCTGCTGCGGCAGCCGGTGGTGGTGGTGGCGGCGGTAGCGGTAGCGACGGTGGCAGCGGCGGTGGCGGTGGCGGCCTGCCGCCCGGCAGCGAAGGCGGCCAGTACGGTGGCAACCAGCACCTGGCGGCGCCCGGCAGCGACGTCACCTGGGACCGTAACGTGGAAACCCGCGTGGTCGGCAACGCACGCAATGAAGGCACCCTGCACATCAGCGCTGGCACCCTGGCGGTGCGCAACGACGGCGAGCTGCGCAACACCGGCACCCTGCGCATCGGCCAGGCCGCACGCCTGCTGCTGGAGAACGACGGCGAGCTGGACAATTACGGGCGGTTGGAACTGCAGGGGCAGCTGCACCTGCAGCGCGACGGCAGCCTGGAAAACCACGGCACCCTGGTCGCGCAGGGCGCCAGCATCCGCATCGACGGCGATTCGGATATCGAGAACCTGGGCAGCATGGAGCTGCGCGACACCGTGGTGACCCTGAGCGGTGAAAGCGAGTTCGACAACGGCGAACGCCGCCGCAATGCCAGCCTGCTGGTCGATGGCGGCGGCTTCGCGCTGGGCGGCATGGCCGAGTTCGACAACCATGGCACCGTTACCGCGCGCGGCACGCTCAACCAGGGCGCGCTGGTACATGCGGTGACCGCGCGGGTGGGCAATGAGCGCGATCCGATCGAAGCCTTCGACAACCATGGCCAGATCACGCTGGACGGCAACGCGCGCGTGCTGACCCTGGTCGCCGACAGCCACGCCAGCAGCGGCGTCAACCGCGTCGGTGGACGCATCACCAGCAACGCACGCAACCAGTCGGCGATGCATGCCGAAGGCAGCCACGCCACCCTGCTCAACCAGGGCACCCTGACCGTCACCGGCGACGGCGCGGTGGCGATGTCCGGCGCGCGCGGCGCCACGCTGATCAACGACGGCGTGATCAACCTGGGCGTGGCCGGCGGCCAGAATGGCCAGAACATGGTGGCGATGCAGTCCGACGGCTCGGCCGCCCTCAACAACCGCCGCGGCGGGGTGATCAACATCCACGCCGACAACTCGCACGCGTTCCGCATGGGCGCGAACGGCGGCGGCCGCCTGATCAACAACGGCCAGGTCAACGTGTTCGGCGCCGGCAGCGGTGTCCACGCCGACCTGCCCACCCAGGACGCCGACCGCCCTGCCCCGGACCTGGGCTGGCAGGCGCCGCGCGGGATCAGCGGCTACACCGTTGGCACCAATGCCGACGGCAGCGCTGGGCAGATGGTGCTGCATGAAGGCGGCGAACTGTCCGACGTGCACGTGGATACCGGCTTCACCCGCGGCACCGACGCCTCGCAGGTCCGACTGGAAAAGGTGTTCGTGGGCGCCGACGGCGGCGAGCAGAACATCAGCAGCGCCACCGTGGTCTGGCAGGCCCAGGCCGAGCGCGACGCCGCCGGCAACGTCGACGTGGTGATGACCCGCAACGACTACCGCGATCTGGCCGATGCCGGTGGCCACGGCATTGCCGCCGCGCTGGAAGCAGGCTACGCCAACAATGCGCTGTACCACAGCCTGGAAGTGGCCAGCGGCGCCGAGTTCAACCACGCGCTCAACCAGCTCTCTGGTGCCGGCCTGGCCATGGCCGGCATGCGCCTGACCGCCAACGGCGATGCGTTCTGGTCGAGCCTGGCCCGCGCCACGCCGTCCAGCGGTTACCGCATGCTGGCGTTCGGTCCGGGTTCGGCCACCGCCTCCGGCGTGCAGGGCGTGGGCACCGGCATGCAGATGGCGATGTCGCTGGGCGGTGGCCGGCAGCTGCAGCTGAGCACCGGCCTGCTCGGCTCGGACTTCTCCACCGACGGCGGCCAGACCCGTTCGCAGTCGCGCTTTGCCGGTATCGGCATGGCGCAGTCGCTGGGTG
This sequence comes from Stenotrophomonas sp. VV52, assembly GCF_002893095.1. Taxonomy (GTDB): domain Bacteria; phylum Pseudomonadota; class Gammaproteobacteria; order Xanthomonadales; family Xanthomonadaceae; genus Stenotrophomonas; species Stenotrophomonas aracearum. Next base: position 60,715 of record NZ_KZ622864.1, read on the forward strand.
CGTTCACCCTCCAGCACACGCTCGGCAACGAATGGCACCAGACCGACGGCCAGCGCCAGTTGCACTGGGGCAGCACGCGCATGAGCGCGCACAGCCAACGTGCCCTGTCGCGCGTGCGGCTGGGCAGCACGCTCAGCACCGAGGTGGCGGCGGCCGGCCTGCATTGGCAGCCGCGGCTTGGCGCTTCGGCCTGGCATGCGCGCGAAGGCGCGTTCCATGAGGTGGGTGCCGATGCCCTGGGCCTGTCTGTGGGTGCCGGCACCCGCAGCGGCATGCAGCTGGAACTGGGCAGCTCGGTGACCGGCCGCCTGGGCAACGGCTGGACGCTGCGTGGCGATGCTGCCCTGTTTGGCTCCATGGCGCATCGCGCCAGCGCGCGCAGTGCCACCCTGCACGGCGCCGGCGACCACGCCTTCGTGGTACCGGGCCAGGCCCCCACGGGCATGGACTACCGGATGATGCTGGGGGCCGACTACCGCTACCGCCGCGCCAACCTGGGCGGCGCGGTCATGGCCGAGCGCCTGCTCGGGGTCCGCGATGTGCAGGCGTAGATGCAGCTGCAGATGGCGTTCTGATCGCCATCACATAACGTGGATAACGCCCGCGCCACCGGTCACGGTTGCGCGGGCGTTGCCGTTGTCGCGGTTTCCCCGCCCAGGCTGCGCGACAGGAACGCGAGCAGTTTCGTGTAGTACTCGCGACGATGCTCCATGGTGTAGAAGCCGTGCCCTTCGGTCTTGAAGTAAAGGCTTTCCACGGGGCTGCCGGCACGCTGCAGCGCCGCTTCCATCTTCTTCGTGTGCTGGATCGGCGCGCGTTTGTCTTCACCGCCCGCGGCCAGGAACACCGGCACCCGCACCTGGTCGGCCAGGTTGACCGGTGAACGTGCCGCCAAGCCCTCGACCGGTCCCAGCCAGTTGCGCAGGTAGTTCATACCCGACTTCTGGTTCTGGATGTCGCCGCGCTCGAACATCATCGGCAGATCGTAGACACCCACGTACCCTGCCGCGCACTGGTACAGCCCCGGTTCGCGCACCGTACCCATCATCGCCGCATACGCTCCATAGCTGCCCCCGTAGATGCAGATGCGCTTCTCATCGGCAATGCCTTCGGCGATGGCCCAGCGGGTGGCGTCGGTGACGTCGTCCTGCATGCGCAGCCCCCACTGCAGCCGTCCCGCCTGGGCATGCGCACGCCCGTAGTTGGACGAGCCGCGGAAGTTGATCTGCAGCACTGCGTATCCTGCCGCGGCCAGCAGCTGGTTCTCGCTCTGGTAGTCGCCGGCATCGAACACGTCGATAGGGCCGCCATGCGGCACCACCACCATCGGCAACCTGCTGGCCTGCCTGCCTTTGGGGACGGTCAGGAACCCATGCAGCTTCAGCCCATCGCGCGCGGTCAGTGCCACCGGGCGCACCTCCGCACTGCTGGACGGATCGATCCAGCCGCTCCTGCCGGCAAGCAGCGCGGCGGTGCGGTTGACCGTGTCGTAGCGGTAGAAGTCGCCCGGATTGCGGCCCGACCAGGCATACACCAGCAGGGTGCGCCCATCGCGGGTGCTGGACGTCACATACACCGGGTTGTGCAGGGCGGCCTGCAGGGTGCGGTACAGACGCGCGGTGCTGGAGGTGTCGTCGAAGAAGCGCGCGCGCGGTATGTCGCCGTAGTACAGCGCCCCCACCGGCACGCGGGTGCCGGGTTGGTAGATCACCAGGCCCGGGTCCACGGTGTCGTCGCGGAGCAGCTGCCGGCGCTCGTTGCTCTGCGGGTTCCAGCTGACGATGGCATCGGGCCCTTCGGGCTGTTCCACCTGCAGATAGGCCAGGCTGCCGTCCGCGCTGAACCCCAGCGCACGCTCCGCATGGTGGCTGACCGACACGTCGTTGACCAGCACCCAGTCCTCGCCGCGCTGGGCGCGGTAGTACAGCTTGCCTACGTTGTCCGCGCCGGCACCGAGTGCGAAGCGCACCTCGCCGGTGCTGTCGGTGGTGAACTCGGCACGCTGGACGGGCGACCGCGCCACCACCAGCCGGCGCCCGGTCACCGCATCCATGCGCTCGATGCGGGTAAAGGGATTGTCGGCGAAGGGCCACACCGCGATCAGCACGTTGCGGTCGTCGTCGGCCAGCTCGTCGGTCAGGAATGCAGCCACCTGGCTTTCATTCAAGCCGCCCACCCGATAGCCGACCAGCAGGTCGCTGCCCCTGCCGTCGGCGTTGATGCCGTACAGCTCGCCGGTCGGCTGCGGCCGGTCGAGCCGACCGGCCTTCTGTGCCAGGCCGATCACCAGACGCTGATCGCTCACCCAGTCGAAGGTGTCGGCGTGGCTGTATCGCGGCGGCCGGAACGAGCCCACCAGGCTCATGTCAGTGCTGCGCATGATCGCCACGGCGGTGGCGTCCTCCAGCGGTATGGTCGCCGCGATGTAAGTGCCGTCCGGGGAAATCTTGAGCGTGCCGAACGCGTCCTCGCGCAGGAACCGGTCCAGGTCGACCGCACCGGCACTGGCCGACAGCAGTGCAGCGCCTGTGCCCAGCAGCGCGGCCATGAATGTCATGCGCATCCATCCCCTCCTGGTGCGGCACCCGCAGGTGCCGCCTGTCCATCGTCGTGGTGTCCGCTCAGGGCGACGCCGGCGCTGCTCCGGCGGTCTTGCCGCCCAGGCTGTGCGACAGGAACGCCAGCAGCTTGCCGTAGTACTCGCGACGGTGCGGGTCGGTGTAGAAGCCGTGGCCTTCGGTGTCGTAGTAGAGCGACTCCACCGGCACCCCCGCCTTCTTCAGCGCCGTCTCCATGCGCTTGGTGTGCTGGATCGGGGCACGCTCGTCTTCGCCGCCTGCGGCCAGGAACACCGGGACCTTGATGCGATCGGCGAGGTTCACCGGCGACACCGCGGCCACCTCGGCGGCGCTGCCCAGCCATTCCTTCAGGTAGGTGCTGCCCGAACCGCTGCGCTGGATATCGCCCGTGGTATGCATCATCGGCAGGTCGTAGACCCCGACGTAGCCGGCCGCGCAGCGGTACAGCCCCGGTTCGCGCGCGGCGCCCATCAGCGCGGCATAGGCACCGTAGCTGGCGCCGTAGATGCAGATGCGCGACGCGTCGGCGTGGCCCTGGGCAATCGCCCAGCGGGTGGCGTCGGTGACGTCGTCCTGCATGGTGCCGCCCCACTGCTGCGCGCCCGCCTGCCGGTAGGCGCGGCCAAAGTTGCCCGAACCGCGGAAGTTGACCTGCAGGACGGCGTAGCCGGCATCGGCCAGCATCTGCGCTTCGCTGTTGTAACTGCCGTCGTCGAACACGCCGAACGGGCCACCGTGCGGCACCACCACCATCGGCGGCTTGGCCGTGCCCGAGGCGGTGGGCGCGGTCAGATAGCCGTGCAGTTCCATGCCGTCGCGGGCCTTGAACGCGAACGGCGTGACCTTGGCACTGCGCGCCGCATCGACCCAGCCGCTGCGGCTGATCAGGTGCTCGGCCGACTTGGCGACGGTGTCGAAGATGTAGAAATCGCCGGGATTGCCGCCCGACCAGGTCTGCACCAGCACCAGCCGACCGTCGCGGGTGCTGGAGGTGATCAACACCCCTTCGCCGGCAAAGGCGGCTTCCAGGCTGCGGTACAGGCGGGCGTCGGCCGACGCGTCGTCGAAGAAACGGGTGCGCGGCTTGTCGCCCATGTACAGCGCACCGACCGGCACGCGGGTGCCCGGGCGGTACAGCAGCTGCTGGGGGTCGACCACCGGGTCACGCAGCAGGGTGGCGCGCTTCCCGGTTGCCGGGTCCCAGCTTACGATCGCGTCGGGACCGTCGGCCTGCTGGACCTGCAGATACGCGGTCTGGCCATCTTCGGAGAAGCCAAGCGCGGTTTCGATCCGCTTGGACACGGCTTCGTCGTTGACCAGCTTCCAGTCTTCGCCGGTCACGCCGCGGTAGTACAGCTTGTTGATGTTGTCGCTGCCAGCACCGTGCGCGAAGCGGATCTGCCCGCTCGGGTCGCTGACGAAATCGGCATTGCGCACCGGCGAGCGCGCCACGGTCTGGCGGCGCCCGCTGGTCACGTCCAGGCGGTCGACACGCGTGTACGGATCGCTGGAGAACGGCCACACCGTGACCAGCACGTTGCGTTCTTCCTGCGGCATCGAGTCGATCAGGAACGCGGCCACTGCCTCGACCTTCTTCGGCTGGATGCGCGTGCCCGGCCCGGCGCCCTCGACCCGGTAGCCGACCAGCAGGTCGCCGCGGCCGCTCCTGGCGCTCAGGGAATACAGTTCACCGGTGGGTTGCGGCTTGTCGAGCGAGCCGAATTTCTCGGCCAGGCCGATCAGCACGCGGTCGTCGGACACCCAGTAGAAACTGCTGGCGTGGTTGTTCTTCGGCGGCATGAAGGAGCCGACCACCTTGCCGGCCTCCCGGTCCAGGATGGCCACGCCGGTGCGGTCCTCCATCGGGATGGTGGCGGCGTAGTACTGGCCACTCGGCGACAGCTTGATGTCGTTGAAGGTATCGCGCTTGAGGTAATGGTCCAGGTTCACCTCGGCGGCGGCCGCCTGCCCGACCGAACCACACAACGCAGCCAGGACGGCCAGCGCCGCCCACTTCGAGTACTTCATCCTTCCCCCTTCGGTCCGGACACCTTGTCCGTGATGGCGGAGTGTAGACAGATCGCCCCGCGCCAGACCAGTACCGTCATCCGGTTTCTGGAACGGCCCTGAAAAGAAAATGGCACCGCGAGCGGTGCCATTTAGACGTGCATTGACGGAGAGAGAGAGAGAGAGATCAATGCACGCCGCGGAACGCCAGGCTCAGGGCCAGGATGGAGAGGATCACGGCGATGGTGCCGTCCAGGATCCGCCAGGTTTTCGGCTGGGTGAACAACGGCGCCAGCATGCGCGCGCCCAGTCCCTGTGCGGTCAGCCACAGGCAGCTGGCGGTGACCACGCCGGCGGCGAAGGCCATGCGCGCATTGCCGAAGTTGTCGGCGATCGAGCCGATCACCATCATGTCCAGCCAGAAATGCGGGTTGATCAGCGAGAAGCCGACCGCAGCGGTCAGCACCGCGCGGCGCGAGCTGTTGTCGCTGTCGTCCACCTGCATGCCGCCGGTGCCGGCCAGCGCGCGACGCGCCGACTGCCACGCGTACCAGGCCAGGAAGGTGACGCCACCCCACAGCACCACGGTGGTCAGCCACGGCAGCGCGCGGGTCAGCGTGCTCAGGCCGGCCACGCTGGCGAAGATGAAGATCGCATCGATCGCCGCGCAGGTCGCCACGACCGGAACGATGTGCTTGCGCAGGATGCCCTGGCGCAGGATGAAGGCGCTCTGCGCGCCGACCACGGCGAACAGGCCGATGCCGGCGGCGGCGCCACTGAACCACGCGGCCAGACCGGGGCCGCCGGAAATGAAGGAGAACATGGTTGCCACCTGTAGTGCGGGGGGCGGTGCCTCGCCAAGGCGTACAGCACCGGATGGCGCGTATTGTCGCGCCGCAACATGAAAAAGTAGAGCTAAACTTACTTAACCATCTTTAGCGGAACTTAAGACGATGCGCATCGACCATGCCCAGCTCCGCGCCCTGGCGGCGGTGATCCGCGAAGGCAGCTTCGACCGTGCCGCGCAGTCCCTCAACGTCACCGCCTCTGCCGTCTCGCAGCGGGTCAAGGCGCTGGAGGACCGGGTCGGCCGGCTGCTGGTCAAGCGCGCTTCGCCGGCGGTGGCGACCCCGGAAGGCCAGGTACTGGTGCAGCTGGCCGAGCAGACCGCACTGCTGGAACACGACGCACTGCATCGGATGGGCATCGCCGACGAGGACCTGCCGCACGCCAGTATTCCCGTGGCGGTCAATCACGACAGTCTGGAAACGTGGTTCACCGACGCTGCGCTGCGCTTCGCCGAGCAGACCGGCACCACCCTGGACCTGCGCCTGGAAGACCAGGACCACACCGTGGCGCTGCTGCGACAGGGCGCCGTGCTGGGCGCGGTGACCACGCTGGACGAACCGGTACAGGGGTGCCAGATCCACCCGTTGGGCAGCATCCGCTATGCCGCGACCTGCACCCCGGCGTTCCATGAGGAGTACTTCGCCAAGGGGGTGAACGCCCAGTCGCTGGCCCAGGCGCCGGTGCTGGTGTTCAACCGCAAGGACGATCTGCAGGCGCGTTTTGCCCGCCGCCTGGCCGGCGAGGAGCTGCCGATGACCGCGCCGACCTGGTGGATTCCTTCCACCCGCGCCTTCGTGCAGGCCAACCTGGGCGGGCTGGGCTGGACCATGAACCCACTGCCGCTGGTCAAGCGCCACCTGGAAGCCGGGCGGCTGGTGCTGATGAAACCGCGCGCCTGGGAAGACGTGCCGCTGTACTGGCAGCACTGGAAGGGCGACGTACAGACCATGGCGCTGCTGACCAGGGCAGTGCTGTCAGCGTCGGCAACCCTGGTGCGGAAGCGGCGTTGACGCGGATGGACCTCCGATCTGGCACGATCGGGCCAACGTGCTGGGGGTGGCAATGGAATCGGATCCGGTCTACCTGCATCTCCGGGTGGTGCTCAGCATCATCCTCGGCCTGAGCATCACCACGCTGGTAAAGGGCCTGGCCTCGATCATCGAGCACCCGGCCCGGCGCGGTGGCTGGTCGGGCATCCACCTGTGCTGGGTGCTGTGGACGCTGGTGTCGGTGGTGACGTTCTGGTGGTGGGAATTCCGCCTGGCCAGCGTGCGCGAGTGGACCTTCGGCCTGTACCTGTTCGTGATCGGCTACTGCGCCAGCTGGTACATGCTGTGCGTGCTGCTGTTCCCGGACGACCTGCGCGAGTACGGCAGCTACGAGCAGTACCTGCTGCAGCGGCGCGCCGGCTTTTTCGGCATGCTGGCGCTGGTGACCCTGCTCGACCTGGGCGATACCGCGATCAAGGGCCACAGCCGCTGGCAGATGCTGGGCGAGGCCTATCCGGTGCACACCGGGATCATGCTGTTGATCGCAGGACTGGGCATTGCAAGCCGATCACGACATTGGCACCTGGGTCTCGCGATCTTCGCCCTGCTCTACCAGACCGGCTACTTCCTCGCTGAATACTTCACGATGGGAATCGACTGACCGGGCCTGGCACAGCGACCGGATGCTGCGTTGCACCAAATTCGTACCGGAACGGGCTAAAATCGACGTCTGGATGCGTTCAAGTGCTTGTTTCTTCACGCTTCGACTCGGAAGCGTCGGCATCCTGCCCCTCTCCCCAATGAAGAGAATTCCCATGACGAAATCGTCTGGAACGCCTTCGGACGGCGCCCCGCCGCGTTCCGAAGGTCGCAGGAAATTCGCGAAGCTCGTCCTCGCCCTGTTTGCCCTGCTGCTGATCGCCGCCGCGGTCTTCCTGTACTGGCCGCTGACCCAGCGCTCGGTTCCGGCCGCCGGCAACGACAAGCCGGTGGACGTAGTCCTGGTCGGCGGCGGCATCATGAGCATCACCCTGGCCACCTTCCTGCAGGAACTGCAGCCGGACTGGAACATCCAGGTGTTCGAGCGCCTCGATGGCGTTGCCCTGGAAAGTTCGGACGGCTGGAACAATGCCGGCACCGGGCACTCGGCCTTCGCCGAACTCAACTACACCCCGGAACTGCCCGATGGCAGCATCGAGACCAAGCGCGCGGTCGGCATTGCCGAGCAGTTCGAGATCTCGCGCCAGTTCTGGTCGCACCAGGTGAAGGAAGGCCGCCTGAGCCAGCCTTCGGACTTCATCAACGCCACGCCGCACATGAGCTTCGTGTGGGGCGATGACAACATCGCCTACCTGCACAAGCGCCAGCAGGCGCTGGTGAAGAACCCGCTGTTCTACGGCATGCAGTACTCCGAAGACCCCGCGCAGATCAAGGCATGGGCCCCGCTGCTGATGGAAGGCCGCGACCCGAACCAGAAGGTCGCCGCAACCTGGATGCCGCTGGGTACCGACGTCAACTTCGGCGTCATCACCCGCCAGCTCACCGCGGGCCTGCAGCGCAATCCGAACTTCAGCCTGTACCTGGAGCATGAAGTGCGGGCGCTGCGCCAGAACGACGACAAGACCTGGAACGTGACGGTCAAGGACCTCAACGCCGGAACCGAGTCCACCCTCAAGTCGCGGTTTGTGTTCATCGGCGCCGGCGGTGCCGCGCTCAAGCTGCTGCAGCTCTCGGGCATTCCCGAATCGAAGAACTATGCCGGCTTCCCGGTGGGTGGCCAGTTCCTCGCCTTCCAGTCGCCGGAGATCGCCGGCCGCCACAGCGTCAAGGCCTACGGCATGGCCGAAACCGGTTCGCCGCCGATGTCGGTGCCGCACCTGGACGCACGCAAGCTCGACGGCAAGCCGGTGGTCCTGTTCGGCCCGTTCGCGCTGTACAGCACCAAGTTCCTCAAGCACGGCTCGTGGTTCGACCTGTATTCCTCGGTCAACCACAACAACGTGGCCGGCATGCTCGACGTGGGCATGGAAAACCTTGACCTGGTGAAGTACCTGATGGGCCAGGCGCGCCTGAACGACGACGACCGCCAGGCCGAGCTGGTCAAGTACTTCCCCAATGCCAAACGCGAAGACTGGAAGCTGGTCACCGCCGGCCAGCGCGTGCAGATCATCAAGCGCGATCCCGAAAAGGGCGCGGTGCTGCAGTTCGGCACCGAGATCGTCACCGACCAGAACCACACCCTGGCCGCCCTGCTCGGCGCCTCGCCGGGCGCGTCGACCTCGCCGCCGATCATGCTCGACCTGCTCAGGAAGGCCTTCCCCGCGCAGATGGCCGCCGGCTGGGAAGCCCGCCTGCGCGAGATCGTGCCGTCCTACGGGCGCAAGCTCAACGACAGCGCTGCGCTGACCAACGAGATCCGCCGCCAGACCAGCGACACCCTGCGCCTGCCGTTCCTGGACGTGCCGGAGGGCACCAGCCCGGCGGTGATGCTGACCCCGCCGGCGCCGGTGACGGAAAAGCGCAACGCCAATGAGGAGTTGCAGGCGTTGTGAGCCCGGGCAGCGGGGCAGAGCCCCGCTCTACGGTCACCGACGTTTGGAGAGCCGGCCCCTGTGGCCGGTTTTCTTTTGCCTGTCCACTTCGTTAAATTATTGTAATTCGAATGAGAACGATTTACATTTGCGTCCCGTTGTGCACCCCCGCTGCCACTGAGACCGCAAATGTCCTTCCGTTCCCTCCCCTCCCGTTCCGTCCGTCGCGCCCCGCTGGGCCTCGCTGTCCTGGCCGTGCTGTCGCTGGCTTCGCCGCTCGCCCTGGCCGAGACCGCTGATGCCGCTGGCGATGCCAAGACCCTGGACAAGGTGAACGTGGTCAGCACCCAGCGTGCGCCCTCCAGCACTACCCGCCTGCCGATCAGCCTGCAGGAGACCCCGCAGTCCTCCACCGTGCTCGGCCTGCAGCGGATCCAGGACGAAGCGTTGTTCAGCATCAACGACGTGCTGCGCAACGTCACCGGCGTCAGCGTGTCCTTCTACGACACCCAGCGCCCGCTGTACTACGCGCGTGGCTTTGCCATCACCGACTTCCAGGTCGACGGCATCCCCACCTACAGCGGCTCGACCAACCAGGAATACGACACCGCCTTCTATGACCGCATCGAGGTCATCCGCGGCGCCAACGGCCTGCTCAGCGGCGCCGGCATTCCCTCGGCCACGGTCAACCTGCTGCGCAAGCGCCCGGGCAAGGATTTCGACGCGTCCTTCGCGGTCAGCGCCGGCAGCTGGGACTTCCGCCGCATGGAAGCCGACGTCAACGCACCGCTGACCGCCGACGGCCGCTTCCGCAGCCGCGTGGTCGCCGCCTACACCGACCGCGGGCTGTATTACGACCGCTATGACGAAAACAAGATGGCCGGCATGGCCGTGCTCGAAGGCGACCTCACCGACAGCACCACCGTCACCGTCGGCTACCAGACCCAGGACAACAACCCGTACGGCTCCACCTGGGGCACCGTGCCGTTCTTCGACAGCCAGGGCAACTTCGCCCACCTCCCGCGCGAAACCAACCTGTCGCCGAAGTGGAGCTACTGGAAGCGCGAAACCAGCACCGCCTTCGCCAACCTCGAACAGCGGTTCGGCGAGAACTGGCTGCTGAAGATCAACACCGCCTACACCCGCGGCAACGTGCAGAACGTGCGCCTGTACGGCACCGGCAACCCGAACCCGGACACCGGCGCCGGCATCTTCCTGCGCGCCGCCGCCGGCGACTCCGAAGACACCCGCCGCAACGTCGACGCCTACCTCAGCGGCACCTTCCCGCTGTTCGGCCGCGAGCACGACCTCACCGTCGGCGCGCAGTGGTCCGACCTCGAAGGCACCACCAACACCATCGCACTGCGCTACCCGACCGACTGGGCCCGCTGCGGCACCGAACGCTGCTACTACATTCCCAACGTGTACACCTGGGACGGCGACATTTCCGAAGTCACCTACAGCCGCACTGGCGCCCGTCGCGTCGCCCACACCACCCAGAGCGGCTTCTACCTTGCCACCCGCCTGCGCCTGGCCGATCCGCTCTCGCTGATCGCCGGTGCGCGCCTGAGCCGTTGGGAAACCCTGACCCGTGCGTACAACGCCGCCGGTGCGTACACCGCCACCAGCGGCGCCTACAAGGTCAGCGACGAAGTCACCCCGTACGTCGGCCTGGTGTACGACATCAACCCCAACGTCTCGGTCTACGGCAGCTACACCGAGATCTTCAACCCGCAGAACTACAAGGACCGCAACGAGAACCTGCTGGCCCCCGTGCAGGGTTCCAACCTGGAAGCCGGCCTGAAGACCCAGTGGTTCGACGGCCGCCTGACCGCCAATGCCGCGGTGTTCGAAGCCAAGCAGGACAACTACGCGGTGCGCGACATGAGCGTGCCGGACGGCAGCCTCAGCGATGGCAGCTCGGCCTACATCGGCGTGAACGGCACCAAGGCGCGCGGCTGGGAAATGGACATCAACGGCGAAGTGATGCCGGGCTGGACGGTCAATGCCGGTTTCACCCACGTCAAGGTGACCCGCGCCGCCACCGACATGCTGTACGCGAATCCGCCGGAAGACCTGCTGCAGCTCAACACCAGCGTGCGCCTGCCCGGCGTGCTGGACAAGCTGACCGTGGGCGGTGGGTTCTCCTGGCAGAGCGAGGTGGAGGGCTACAACATCCCCTATCCGCTGGGTGGCACGCGCACGGTGAAGCAGCCGGCCTACATGCTGGTGAACCTGCACGCGAACTACGCGATCAATGACAGCTGGACCGCGTCGCTCAACGTGCGCAATGCGCTGGACAAGACCTACTGGGCGAACCTGGACTACAACAACTACGGTGAGCCGCGGTTTGTGTCGGCCAGCCTGCGCTGGAAGTTCTGACCATCCAGCACGCGTAGAGCGGGGCTCTGCCCGGCGTCAGGTCGGCCGGGTTTCGCGCAGCCCCCACATCACCGGCAACACCAGCAACGCCACCGCGGCGATCATCGCGCCCGGTGCTGCGGCCCAACCGGTGTGGCGCACCAGCAGTTCGGCGATCAGCGGCGTGGCGCCGCCGAAGAAGGCGGTGGCCATGGTCACACCGAGGGCCAGGCCGCTGAGCCGGCCTTCACCGGGAAACTGCTCGGCGGTAGCTGGTGCAGCCACGGCGCTGACGCCGCCGGCGAGGCACGCCAGCACCACGGCGGCCAGGCCGATCTGCACGGCCGTACCGCTGGCCATCACACCGAACATGGTCAACGGCAACAGGGCCGACAGCAGCGCCAAGCCGATCAGCACCGGTCGGCGCCCTACCCGGTCCGACAGCGCGCCGGCCATCGGCGTCACCAGGATCACCGCAACCGCCGCGCCGGTCGACAACCACAGCGCCTGCGATTCACCGATGTCGCTGGCCGAGCCGAGGAACGCGGGCACGTAGGTGATGCCCACGTAGTAGGTGATCGAGCCCAGCGCGGAAATGGCGAAGGTGCGGGCAACCGCCCCACGGTGGAAGCGCCAGGTATCGCGGATCGGCGAGGTCGGCACGGTGCCGGCCGCCACCTGGCGTTCGAACTCGGGCGACTCGTGCATGGTCGAGCGCGCCAGCAGGATGCCGCCGGCCAAGGCGGCACCGACGAAGAAGGGAATGCGCCAGCCCCAACCATCCAGCTGCGCGGTGCTGAGCACGGCGACGGTCAGCGCTGACAGTGCCACCGCGAGCAGCGCCCCGACCTCACTCGCGGCCGAGGCCAGCGAGGTGACCAGCCCGCGCCTGCGCAGCGGTGCCGATTCCAGCAGGTAGGCGACCACGCCGGTGTATTCGCCGCCCACCGAGAACGCCATGACACAGCGCAGCAGCAGCAACAGCACGCCTGCGGTGGTACCGATGCTGTCGAAGGTGGGCAGCAGGGCGGTGGCCAGCATCGCCACGGTCATCAATGCCATCGAGGCGAGCAGCATGTAGCGCCGCCCGAAGCGGTCGCCGAGGTGGCCGAAACAGAGTGCGCCCAGCGGACGCATCAGGTAGGACACCGCAAACCCGGCCAAGGTCGCCAGCAGCGCATTCTCGCCCCCGCCGAAGAACACCCGCGACAGCACCGTCGCCAGGTAAAGGTAGAGGGTGAAGTCGTACCATTCCACCACGGTGGAAAGGCCGGCCACGATCATCGAGCGGGTCGGTGTCGCGGCGGTAGCAGCTGCGTGGGGCGCTGTTGCGCTCGAGCGCGCGGCGGAGGCTTGGCTGGTCATGGGGCCGCAGCCTACGCCATCCGGCCTCCACGCCGTGTCGTCACGGCGTCACCGGCAGGCGGCTCAGTAACGGACCTGGCAGTTCGGGCAGAAAAACGTGCGCCGCTTGCTTTTGCCTGGATAGGTCTTTGAGACCGGCCCGCCGCAGTTGGGACACGTTCGTTTCGTGTGGATCTGCCAGTGTTTGCGCAGCTCGAAGGCACGCTTCCACTCAAGGAATCTGAAACTGTACTCACGTGCGTCAGTGATGACCCTGCCCAGCACCCGCGGCGGAAGGTCGCCAATCCGCGACTCGGGGTGCACGCGCTGGCGGAACAGCACTTCGTTCTTGATGATGTTGCCAACCCCGGCGAAGAGGTCCTGGTCGAGCAGCGCATCGCAGACCAGCGTCTCCGGCTGCAATTTGAGGCGGCGCCGCGCCAAGCGGGGGTCCCACGCGTCGTTCATCACGTCGGTGCGCCAATCGTAGGTATCGTCCAGCGGTCCTTCGATGTACTTCAGCGAAGAGGCGTAGATGTTGAGCTCGCCGTTGTCGAACTGCAACGAGACACGAGGCGGCGCGGGCTTGCGCTCGTCGATGCGGTAACTCCCGAACATCAGCATGTGCACGCGCAGGCTGAAGCCGCTGAACTCGATCAGGAAGTGCTTACCCCAACTGCGCAGGGACAACACACGCCGGCCTTCCATGCGGGTCAGGTCCAGGCTGCTGTTGCCGATGGCGCGGCGTACGGTCTTCCGACGGAACTTCGCCGCAGCCTCGCGCAGGATGACGATGGAAGGGCCCTCAGGCATCGGCGGTGAGCTCCTGAAGACGTGCAGCGTTGGCAACGGCGAAGCCGTGCGCTGTGTTGTCGAAGATGACCCACGGCGGCGACGCTGCCACCGCCCCCATCTGATCGGCCAGGCCGACGAGCGCAGTTTCGCCGTAGTCGCTGTAGTACATGCGCGGCGATCCGTGCCAGCGCCAGTAGCGCCAACAGGACGCGCCGCCTGGATGCGCGGCCGACGGTACCCGTGCAGGGTCCACGCCTGCGCGCGCAACATCGTGGCGCAGCAGCAGCGCATCGGCAGGTGCAGTGAACCAGCTGGCGTGCCGGGGTTCGCAGACCAGCGGCACGGCACTGCGACGGCGCAGTGCGCGGAAGAAGCTGGCGGCCCTGCGCGGATCCAGTGCCAGCGACGGCGGGAGCTGCAACAGCAGCCCGCCCAACTTGGCGCCGAGCCCCAGGGATTCATCGAGGAAACGATCCAGCAAACTGCCCACCCCGACCAGGCCCGAATCGTGGGAAATGGTGCGCGGCATCTTGACCGAGAAGCGGAACGTGGCGGGTACGGTGGTCGCCCAGCGCTCGTACGTCGCGGGTTTGTGCGGACGAAGGAAAGAGGAGTTGATCTCCACCACCGGGAATCGGGTGGCGTAGCGTGCCAGCATGCTGTCGCCCGGCCCGAACAGATCGGCGTACCGGCTGGGGATGGACCAGCCGGCACAGCCGATCAGCGGGCGGATGATGCCAGGCATGGGTTCAGACGCGGATTTCGCCCTGGTCTTCGCCGTCCCAGTAGTGGATGCGGTGCGCGTGGACGTGGATCAGGACCAGGCCGGGCGTATCGATGCCCTGTTCGAACCAGCGCTCGAGGCTCTTCTGCCAATGCTCGCGCATGACCTCCTTGTCCCGTACGAGGCGTGCCTTGCCCTGCACGAACACGAACAGCGGCGGCTTGCCGAGCAGGCCCTTGCTGCCGGTGAAGCTGAGCGCGACCTTGGGTTCGGCCTGCAGTTCGCGGACCATGTCGGTGCTGTCGAGGGCGAAGAACCAGCTGTCGCCGTCGTAATCGACATCGCCATTGTTGCTCATCGGCCGACCTGCGATCTCGCCGTTGTCGGCGAAGGTCTGCAGCATGGTGAAGTCGATGCCGGCCATTTTCTTGGCCAGGTCATGCAGGGTCAGGGTGGTCATCGGCTGCTCTCGGTAGGTGATGCCTCCAAGGGTCAGGAAGCCGCCGTGACCACCCCGTGCACGCCTGCTGGCGCGGTCTTCACCGCGTGATGAACACCGGGTTCGAATAGAACCACAGGTCCTGCCAGGGGTCTTCGCCCTTGATGTCGGCCAGCGGCGTGGGCTCGTCGGTATTGGTGCCGCGTGCGCGCACGAAGCCACCACCCGCAGGTGCGGGCAGCTCCCAGGAAACCTGGTACCACGCCCCTTCCCGCTTCCATTCCTTCGCGGTGAACCGGCGGGTCTGCATCTGCGGCGATTCCGCGCCGCCACTGCCGACGATCAGCTGGATCTGCCGCAACATCGGGTGCTGGCCCATCGCGTTGGTCGCTTCCGGCCTGCGCACCCGCAACTGAATCCGGATCGGGGTGCCTGCGGCGACGGACAGCGTCTCGCCCATCCGGGCCGTCGCGGCGCCGTCGGCAGCCTGCACGCTGAATTCCATCGCGTCGATCAGATCGCCGGTTACCGCGAACATGCGACCGCCTCGAACGCCCTCGAGAATGTCGTCCGCTTCAGGACGCGCCCACACGTACGTCTTGCTGTACTCACCCGGATCGAAATCGCTGCCACCATCGCGCTGGTTCACGTGCGAATCGGAACTGGCGGTGATCCAGAACCGGGTGCCCGCGGCCAGCATCTGGTCCCACACCCCGCCCACCTCGGTGGTCATCTGGTCGAAACCACCCAAGGTCGGCGCCGCCGCGTTGCGGTACAGGCCGCGCTCGGTGCGGGTGGCCTGGTGGCCGGGTGCGCCTTCCATGCCGACCAGCACCTGGGGTGCCGTGGCGTGCCACGCGATCAGCTCGGCCGGCGTCACTTCGCCCCACTGCCCTGCCCCGGTCGCAGTGCGCGAGGGGTGGTTGACCAGCATCAACGGCAGCGGTTGAAGGCCGCGCATGTGGTTCAACGCATCCAGCATGTGCTGATGGGTATCGCGGCTGCCTTCCTGCAGCGGCTCACCGCGGCTGTAGTCGCGCTCGATGGCAAACAACTGCTCGCCTTCCTTCGGACCGGGCGCAATGATCAGCGAAGCATGCTCACCGGCCGGCACGTCGAACTCCATGCCGTTGAACTGGATCAGGTCGGGCACGTCGCGACGGGCCTGCAGCAATGCGGGATACGCATGGTCGCGGGTCACCGCAGAGTGCCCGGGGCCACCGTGGTCGGTGTGCACCATCCACCGCAGGCCGAAGTGGCGCGCCTGCTGCGCGTTGCGGCTACGGGTGTAGGACGAATCGCCCCCGCGGATCGGGGTGGGCGGCGTGGTGCTGCGGTCCCAGTCCACGCTCCATTCGCTGTGGACGTGGTGGTCGCCGGGCTGCCAGTCGCGGCCGGCGCCGGGGTCCGTGTTGGCCGCACTGGCCAAGGCCGGCGCGAGCAGCGCCAGCAGGAGAAGAGTACGCATGAAGGTTCCTTGCAGGCCCCTGCCTGCCGCGCGGCGACAGGCAGGGGGAGATCAATCAGAAGTCGGCACGCAGGCCCAGGCTGATACGGCGGCCGGAGGCCTCGTACATGGTCGGGAACGACGGGTCCATGGTGTAGCCGCTGGTGATCTCGTTGGTGAGGTTGATGCCCTTCAGGCTGACCTTGATGTTGTCGGTGATCCGGTAGCCGATCGACACGTCCATCTGGCCATACGCATCGCGCCAGATCGGGTACATGTCATAGCCGATCGACTCCACGTACTCGTCCTTGTGGTTGTAGGACACACGTGCGTCGAAGCGGTCGTTCTCGTAGTAGGCGGTGAAGTTCCAGGTCTTCTCGGACAAGCCCGGCATCGGGGTACGGATGCCCAGGTCGGACTCGCCGGCCAGCGAACTGTCCAGCATGGTGTAGTTGGCATTGATGCCGAACCCTTCCAGCACCGGCGTGAACATCCCCAGCGGCAGCTGCGCGACCAGCTCCACGCCGTCGACCTGGTAGGAGCCCTTGGCGTTGACCGGTTGGTACACGTCGAAGTCGAAGATGCCGTTCAGGGTGCCGTTGGCGTTGTACACCGCTACGTCTTCGACTACGCCGGTGAGCGAGTTGATCACCACGCCATCGATGTTCTTGCGGAAATAAGACGCGGCAAACAGCGCGTCGTTGTCCAGGTACTTCTCCAGGCCCACTTCCCACTGCTTGGCATAGGTCGGCTTCAGCTCCGGGTTGCCGTCGGTGAAGCGGTACGAGCCCCAGCTGGCGGTGCGCTTGTAGGCGATGTCGGTCAGTGCCGGGCGCATCATCACCTTGGACGCCGCCGCGCGCAGCAGCAGGCCCTGCGACAGTTCCGCAGTCATGTTGAAGCTCGGCAGCAGGTCGTCGTAGCTGCCGTCCTTGGAGACCGGGGTGTCGGTGTAGCCGGTACTGCCGTCCGGGCGCTGGATCGGGTGGTAGCCGAACGAGTTGACCTTGGTGTCCACGTAACGTGCGCCGGCGTTGATGGTCACCGGCACGTGGCCGATGTCGAACGCGAAGTCGGTCATGGCGTACACGCTCATCACCTTCTCGTCGACCTGGTAGAACTGGCCGGCGTCGAACGGGGTGTAGAAGCCGTCATAGCGGAACGCGCGGCGTGCGTAGTCGTTGGAGATCTGCTGCCAGTCCAGGTCCTTGATGGTGTAGCCGCCACCGGGGACGATGTCGCCGATCGACTGCAACGGGCTGTCGGCCATGGTGCGGGTGTTCACCCACGCGCTGCTGCCCGGGCCGGGACCGGTGATCTTCAGCTCGCCGTACTGGCGCTGCTTGGAGCGGTCGGTATAGCGCGCGCCGAATTTGACGTCGCGCAACGCCGGCAGGAAGGCCAGGTCGAGCATGCGGGTCACGTTGACCTGGGCGGCGTACTTGTCGTCGTCCACTTTCTCCAGCGTGGTTTCGTAGGCCTCGAACAGGTACTTGTCGGAGGCGTTGTACATGTCGAAACCGCCCGGGGTGCTGGGAACGGTCTCGCCGCTACGACCGGTCCAGCGGGTGCGCGACGGTGCGTAGGCCACGTGCTTTAGATTGGAGTAGTCCGAGGTCTTCTCCGCGCCCGAGTAACCGGCCATGGCGTCCACGTACCAGTCCTGGCCCTTCCAGTCCATGGCGACGCTGTACTGGCTGTAGTCGGTCTTGTTGATCCGCTCCTTGCTCAGCATCTCGTGCTGGGTGGCGGTGTAGGAGACATCGCGCAGGACCACCATGCCGTACTCGGACAGGGTGGTGGCGTCGTACTCGTGGATGGTGTCCAGGGTGCTGCGGCTGGAGGCGGAGTACGCCGCCGCGTCGTATTCGTCTTCAGTCGCGTCGTAGCCACCGAGCATCGCATCGAAGGTCAGGCTGAAGCTGCTGCTCGGCTTGTACTGCAGCGAGGCGGTGGCGCCCCACTTGTCCTGCTCGTTGAGGTACACGCGGTCGCCCACCTTGTCCTGGAACACCACCAGGTTGGTTTCGTCCGTGTTGTTGCGGTTGACGATGTTGACCCCGGCGTCGCGCGCCAGCACCGCCTGCGCCTGGGTGCCACGGGTGCCGGAGGCGCTGAGGAAGCGCGACATCGGGCGGAAATTGATGCCCGAGGTGGAATCGGTGCGGTTGGTGCGCTTGGACTGCGAATACGACACCAGGCCGCCCCAGTCGCCCCAGGTGTCGGCGGCCAGGAACGCGAAACGCGGGTCCACCTTTTGGGAGATGCTGTTGTGCGCGGCTTCGGCCGACACCACCAGCTTGCGCTCGTTGTAGTCGAACGGGCGCGCGGTGCTGATCTTCACCGAACCGGCGATGCCACCTTCCTCGCCGGCAGCGGTCGGCGACTTCTGCACCGTGACCTGCTGGATGATCTCGGAGGCGAACATGTCGAACTCGACGTCGCGGCCACCGCTGCCCGACGCGGTCGCCAGGTCGTTGATCGAGACCATCGTGTACTCCGACGGCAGGCCGCGCACATTGACCTTGGTGCCCAGCCCCTTGCTGCGTTCGATGGTCACGCCGGGAACGCGCTGCAGCGCTTCGGCGAGGTTCTGCTCCGGAAAGTCGGCCACGTCGGTGGCGACGATCGAATCGGAAAAGCCGATGTTGGTGCGCTTCAGGTCAACCGCCTGCTCCAGGCTGCGGCTGTAGCTGCCGGTGACCTGGATGGTTTCCAGGTTCTGCGGATTGACGCCTTCGACAGTGGCGGCGGCCTGCAGCGGTGCGGCGTCGGTGCCTGCCACGGCCATCGGCATGACCATTCCCGAGCTCGGCTCGGTACCGACCGCGTCCGACTCAATGGTCACGGTGGTTTCGTTGAGATAGCGGTAGCGCAGCCCGGTACCGGCGAGCAGGCGGCCCAGTGCCGCATCGGCGGACAGCCCGGCCGGCACCGCCGGCGTGCGCGGGTTGCCGGCAGTCTGCGTGTTGTAGACGAACTGCAGCCCGGTCTGGCGCGACAGCGCGTTGAGCGCCCGGTCCAGCGGCTGCGAGGCGATGGCCTCGGCGGAAACACGGGTGGGTTCGGCAGCAGCGGTGGTCGCGGTGACCTGCAGGGCAAGGGCGATCGAAAGGAACAGAGTGCGGCGCATCGTGGGATCCAGTGAGGGAATGGCGGTGGCTTTCCCCAACTACGAGGCCGCAGTGCGCGGATCGGGCACCGTTATTTCGATGAATTTTTTTTGACAGCGTCGAAGCCAGGCGTCCGCATCCGCACATGGATGAGGCCGCCCTGCTGCGAGGTCTGCAATGCCGGTTGCTGGTCGAGGAAGGCGCGCAGCGAGCCAAGGTCGTCGGCGCGCAGGTTGCCGGTGATGCGCAGCATGCCGGCGTCGTCGCTGACCCGCAGGCGCTGCGTGTTGCGCCGGTTGAAGCGGTCGGCCACGTCGCGCAGTGGTTCGTCGCGGAACACCACGCGGCCCTGCCACCAGGCGGTCATGCTGGCCGCGTCTTCGTCGAGGATCTGCACGCGCTGGTCGCGGTAGTCGACCTGCGCAACCTTGCCTGCCCAGAGGTCGGCCAGCAGGCGGCCACGGCCACTGTCGCCGCGCACCTGCACCCGGCCTTCGCTGACCGCGATGCGGGCCTGCTCACGCTGCAGCGAGACGTCGAAGGTGGTGCCGATGTCAGTCACCTTCAGCCCGCCGGCATGCACCGCGAAGGGGCGTCGGCCCGGTGCAACCACGAAACTGGCCTGTCCGCGCTCCAGTTCCACCCGGCGCGCGAACAGGCTCATGCGCACTGACAGTTCACTGTCGGCATCGAGATGGACCAGGCTGTCGTCGCTCAGCCGGATCTGTTGCGGTTGACCGTGCGCGGCAACGTAATGGCTGGTGCGCGGCCAGGCCATCGGCGTGCCGATGCCGACCGCCATCACCAGCGCAGCGGCTGCGGCAAGGCCCGGCAAACGGCGCCTGCGACGCTGCGGCGGCGCGGTCGCAGTCGCGCCACGCACGGGCAGCTGCACCACGTTGTCGTCGGCGCTGCGCGGCACCGGCGAGGCCAGCAGGACGTCCAGGTCGTCGGGCATCGCGCGCAGCGCCTCGCCCAGCGCACCGGCGGTTTCGCTGATGGCCAGGTACTCGCGCAGATGCTCGGGCGAGACCAGCAGCCAGTCCAGGAAGGCGCGCTGCTGCGCAGGCGACACATCGCCCTGTCGTTGCAGCGCGTGCCAGTGCGCGGCGGCCTGGGTCAGCGCGGCGGGGTGCAGCGTGGGCCCGCTCATCGCAGTGCCTCCTCATCGCCCATCGCGCGGCGACATACCGAGAGCCCGCGCACCACGTGCTTTTTCACCATGTGCGGCGAGACCCCCATGCGCTCGGCGATCTGCTTGTAGCTCAGCCCGTCGCGGTACTGCATCACCAGCACCGCGCGGGTGTGTTCGGGCAGCGTTCCCAGCAGTGCCTGCAGGCGCTGGCGGCGCTGTTCGCGTTCGGCGGCGTCTTCCACGCATTCCCCGCTGGCCAGGCCCTGGCCCAGCTGTTCGATGTCCTCGATCGGCAAGGTGGCCCAGCGCCTGCGGCTGGCCTGCTCACGCGCCAGGTTCAGCGCGACGGTGAACAGATACGCCTCGGGGTTGGCGATCGACTCACCAGGCCCCGCATGCGCACGCAGCAGACGCAGATACGTCTCCTGCACCAGGTCTTCGGCGTCCTGTCGCGCCCCCCGGCGCACGAAGAAGCCCCGAAGCACCGGCGCATGTTGCTCGAACATCCGCGCCAGCCGCCCTCTTGCCTGCTCGGCCACTGTGCCGCCCCACCCCTGAAGTGCGGCGCAAGGTAAGCGCTGCGTGTTACGGGGTCGTGACGGCGGCGCGCAGGGTGAACACGGTGATTTCCGACGGCACGCCGATGCGTGCCGCGAAGCCCGGCCACAATCCGGCGCCGTTGCTTACGTACAACGTCATTCCGTTCACTTCATAGCGGCCCGAGACGTAGCCGCCATTGGCGCGCTTCACCAACTGATCCATGCCGACGATGTGCCCGCCATGGGTGTGTCCGGACAGCTGCAGCTTCACGCCCTGCGCGGCGTTGGCCACCGCTTCGCTGGGACGATGGTCAAGCAGGATCACTGGCGCCTTGGGATCTGCACCGTTCAGGGCGGCCTTCATGTCCGGCATCGGCAGGCCGTAACGCGCGGCCACCGGATCGGTGACACCGGCGATGGTGAGCGACGCGCCGTTGCGGGTGACCTGGGTATGGCTGTTCTCGAGTACCGTCATGCCCAGGCCGCGGAAGGCCTGCATCCACTGCGCATACTGGCCGTAGTACTCATGGTTGCCGGTGATGGCGATTACGCCGTCGGGGGCCTGCAGCTGGCCCAGCGAGCGCACGTCGTTGGCGCGCGCGCGCACGCTGCCGTCGACCAGGTCGCCGGTGATCACCACGAGGTCCGGCTTCAACGCGTTGCTTTCGGCCACCACCTGGGCGACCCAGTCACCGGTGAGCAGGCGGCTGGCGTGGATGTCGGTGAGCTGCAGTACCCGGTAGCCGTCGAATGCCGCCGGCAACCCGGCGATCGCGACATCAACCTGCCGCACCTGCGGCACCGCCATGCCCTGCTGCACGCCGTAAATGCCGAGCGCCAGGGCCAGCACACCTGCGGCCGGACGCAGCCAGCTGCGACGCAATGCGTCGGCAATGCGCGGCTGGCGCAGCAGGCGCGCAAGCAACAGCAGGATATCCAGCGCGAGAAGGAAGACCGCGACCAGCAGCAGCGCGGTGAAGCCACTGGCCAGGGTGGCGATGGCGACCTTCGGAATTTCCGGCGAGGCCATGGTGCCGGCGAACCGGGCCACGATCCGGTGGTGCAGCGCCAAGGCCAGCACCAGCAGGCCCAGCGGACCCCGCACCGACACCGGCACCCGCAACGGCCAGATCAGCCGCCACACCACGTACAACGCAAGCACTACTCCAACAACACTCAGCACAGGCAGTTCCAGGTTCAATGGGGGACGCACGGTCGCCCGCGGCGATCATGCAGCGCACCATCTTTGCCCAAGTTGATTGCCGCTGCCACCGCATGCGGATGGAAAGGTGGGTTTCAGCGCTTGGCCTTGGTGGCATTGAACGCCACCGCCGCTTTGATGAGCGCCTTCAGCGCCGCCTCGTTGATCTTGCCGCCCTCGTGCACATCGATGGCACGGCGGGTATTGCCGTCCAGGCTCGCATTGAACAGCCCGGCCGGATCGGGCAGCGCGGCACCGTGGGCGAAGGTCATCTTGACCGCTGCCTTGTAGGTCTCGCCGGTGCACAGGATGCCGTTGTGCTCCCACACCGGCACACCGCGCCACTTCACCGTCTCCATGACGTCGGGCACGGCCTTGTGGATGACATTGCGGATTTTCGCCAGGGTGGCACCACGCCAGTCGTCCAGCGCCGCGATTTTCGCGTCGATCTGGCTGGCGGCGTCGACAGGTTCGGGAGTGAGGATCGGTTTGCTGCTGGCGGAAGCACGGGGCATGGCGGTGTCCTGGCAATAGCGGATGGCAGGCGCTACATGCGCTCGCCGGGAAGCCGGCTGGCCTGCTTCACCCAGCGGGTGAACTGGGCCATGTCCAGCGGGATGTCCTCGAACACGTGCAGGTAGCGGGTGTCCTGGCTCTTGGAGGATTCCGGCGGCATCGGGTCGAGCGACGCGCCCCGGAAGAACGCGACTTTGATGTAGCGCGCGTAGCAGTGCATGCTGAGGAACCAACCGTCCTTGCCTTCGGCGGCGTACAGCGGCGAGTTCCATTTCACTGCCTTGCGCAGGTTGGGGACCGCAGCTACGACCAGGGCGTCGAGTTGTCGGGCGCTTTCCTGCTTCCAGCCGGGCACCGCTGATATCCAGGCCTGCACCGGGGCGTCGCCATCGCCTTTGGGGATCTGGGGATTGCCGCCGGCGAGCAGGCGCGGAGATGTGGCGGTGTTGGAGGTGGCCATCTGGATCGCCTCAGCCGGGCAGAGCCCGGCTCTACGGGTCCATAGTGCCTGAACGGACGCCCAAGTCGACCGGTAATGGACTTGATCCGGGCGGGGATAAGACCTATAAATGAGCGACCACTCAGCTAATTACTTCCTTGGCCCGCCCGCTCAGCGACGCAAAACGTACCGCCATCCTGGATGCTGCCGCCCGACTGGTGGCTGCGCAGGGCGTGGGTGCGTCGACCGCGCAGATCGCCAAGGCGGCCAAGGTGGCTGAAGGCACGGTGTTCACGTACTTCGAGACCAAGGACGTACTGCTCAACGCGCTGTTCGTGCGGTTGGAAGAGCGCCTGGCGCTGGCGGTGGCCGGTACCTTCCCGGCTGACGCCGAGGTCCGCGGGCAGCTGCTGCATGTGTGGAAGGCGTTGCTGGTCTGGGGCGCGGCGCATCCGGTGGACCGCATGGCGCTGCGCCAGCTCAAGGTGTCCGAGCGGATCACCGACTGCACCCGCACCCATTGCGCCGGCCTGTTCGGCACCACCCTGCAGACCCTGGAAGCGAGCCTGGCCCGGTACGTGGATCCGGAGCGGCTGTCGTTCTATCTGGGCCGGGTGCTGATCACCCTGCTCGAAACCACGCTGGAAGCCATGGCGGCCCAGCCGGAACAACGCGAGGTCCTGCAGCAGGCGGGCTTCGACCTGTTCTGGAAGGGCATTCAACGTTGATGTTTTGTGTTTTTAAGTGAGTGCTTACGCACTCACCTACCTCGCCAGCCTCTGGAGACGCATGCGCATTCTGTCCTTTCTCGCTGTCGCCTTCGCCCTTGCCATTCTGATCGGGATGACCCTTAAAGTGCCTATCGCCTCCTACCAAACGTCGCCGCAGCGTGCGGACGACCAGTTCACCAACGTCGTGGCCAAGCCCAGGGAATCGCTGGGCGCCACGATCAAGCTGTTTTGGGAATTCTTCTTCAACCGCCCGTCCGGCACGGTGCCGGACGTCGCCACGCCGGTACGTGCGCTCACCGCGCAGGCGCTGGCCGAGGCCCCGGACCGCAGCGTGTACCGGTTGGGCCACTCGACCCTGCTGATCAAGCTGCGTGGTGGCTGGTGGCTTACCGACCCGGTGTTCTCGGAGCGCGCATCGCCGTTCCAGTGGATCGGACCGAAGCGCTTCCATGCCCCGCCGATCGCGCTGGAAGACCTGCCGCCGATCCGCGGCGTGCTGCTCTCGCACGACCACTACGACCACCTGGACCGCGCCACGGTGAAGTTCCTGGCCAGCCGCGTGGGCGTGTTCCTCACCCCGCTGGGCGTGGGCGACCGCCTGGTCGACTGGGGCGTATCGCGCGACAAGGTGCGCCAGTTCGACTGGTGGCAGGAAACCGAGGTGGACGGCGTGCGCTTCGCACTCACCCCCACCCAGCATTTCTCCGGCCGCGGGCTGCGCGACGGCAACAAGACGCTGTGGGGCTCGTGGGTCATCATCGACAACGACCTGCGCGTGTTCTTCAGCGGCGACTCCGGCTACTTCGACGGCTTCAGGAAGATCGGTGAGCGCTACGGGCCGTTCGACGTGGCGTTCGTTGAGACCGGTGCCTACGACGCCAAGTGGCCCTACGTGCACATGCAGCCCGAGCAGACCGTGCAGGCCCACCAGGACCTGCGCGGCAAGTGGCTGGTGCCGATCCACAACGGTACCTTCGACCTGGCCATGCACCGCTGGGAAGAACCGTTCGAGCGCGTCAGCGCGCTGGCGGCGCAGCGTAGTATCGCCCTGTCCACGCCGGAAATGGGCGAACGCCTTGACCTGGCCGCACCGCATGCCGGCACGCCGTGGTGGCGGGCGATGAAGGCCGAGGCAGAGGCGCGCCGGAACACGCCGATTGCAAGCGCGCAGTAAGCGACAGGACAGAGGCGGATCCGGGCCGCACGGTATCATTGCGCATGCCTGCCGTGCCTTCCCCCGCCGCCTATACCCTGCCGTTGAGCGAAACCGCACTGCGCGCGTTTCTGGACACCGGCGCGATTCCAGTGACCGCGCTGGAGCGCGCCGGGCTGTTTGCCGCCGCGCTCTGCCAACAGCGCCCGCATCATCCGGCTGCGCTGACCCGGTTGCTCGATGACGCCTGCGCGCTCTTCGTGGCGCAGCCGGAGGCAGCCGCGGGGCAGTTCCAGACGGTACGGGCGGCCTTGCCGCTTGACCCCCTCGCCTGGCTGCACGCCCTGGCCGCGCAGGGCGTGGTGCTGGGCCCGGACGCAGTGGTGGCGCGCTACGCGCAGGCCTCGCCCGACGCCTATCCGGTGGATGCATTCCAGGCCGACAGCCAGGTCACCTTGGAGCCGCACACACTGCGCTTTGCCACCGAAGTTGCGTATGCCGAAGAAGGCCACGTGGCCGACGACCGCCTGCGCGCACCCGCGTTCGTAGAGCGGACGCATTCCTATACCCAGGAACAGGCGCGTGCGCTTCGCGCGATCATCGCCAACGATGACGAGCACATCGACCTGGACGCCTACGCCGGCGCCGGCAAGACCCACCTGATCCTGCAGCTGCTCGACAGCGGCGCGCGCCGCTACACCTACATCGCCCCGCGGGCCGGCCAGGTACAGGCCTTCCGACAGCGGCTCAGCGCCGCACTGCCGGTCCAGGTGGTCTCGCAGATCGCATTCGCCAACCACGTCGCCGGTGACGCGTTCCGCCGGGGCCTGCTGCGTACCGCCTGGCGACCCGTGTTCCAGATCAGCAAGCACGCGCTGCGCGACATCGCCGCGCGCATCGAGCTGCAATCCATCGGCTCTTTCGCGCCCGCCAGCGTACTGCGCATCGCGCTGGAAGGCATTGCCACCTGGTGCCGTTCGACGACCCTGCAGCTTGCGCCGCGCCACTTTGCGCGCGCGGTGCCGTGGACGGTGATCGACAGCGCTGCGCTGCTGGCGGCCGCCGAGCACGTGTGGCGCAGCATGTTCGACCCGCAGCTGCAGCGCCATGCGCTGCTCAGCGTTAACGTGGACCACATCGGCAAATGGCTGGCGTTGCACCAGGTCAGCGTGCCCGCCAGCTGGGGCACGCTGCTGATCGACGAAGGCCACGACCTCAGCCCGGCGTGGAAAGCCCTGCTTTCCAGCTACGAAGGCGCGGTGATCAGCCTGGGCGATCCCAACCAGCGCCTGGTCGGTCACGCGCCGCGCTTTGCCACCGGCATGACGCTGGAGATCGACCAGTCGGTCCGCCAGGGACGCCTGGTGGAAAAGCTGGTCAACGAGACGCTGGCGCTGGATCCCGGAAACCGCTACGAAGCGCCGTTCGTCGGCTCGGCGGACCAGCCGACGCTGTCCAGCACCTACAGCGCGTGGAGCGACGTACCGGTCTCTGGCGCGCGCATTTATGGCAGCCCATGGCGGCTGCTGGAAGAAGCGCAGCGACTGGCCGCAGCGGGGGCTGCTTTCTCCATCCACCCCGATTCGTTGGCCACGCTGGGCCGCGAGGTTACGCGTGGCGCGGAAGCCTATCGCGAGCTCACCGCACACGGTGGCAGCAGCCAGCGGTGGGAAGACCTGCTGGTCGAGTGCGAGGAACAGGACCTGACGCAGATCCCGCGCATGTTCATGCGCGGCTACAACCGCGAACGGTTCGTGGAACTCACCGGGCGCCTGCTGCCCTTCCACGACGCAGCGTTGCAACTGATGCTGGTGGAGCACGCGAAGAATGCCGAGTTCGCCAGCGTGGCGATGTCGCGCTGCTGCTTCCGTACCGGCTTCACCCGCCAGTACGCACACAACCCGGTGCGCGCGGCATACACCGCGATGACCCGCGGCACCCGCCAGTTGTGGCTGCCGGGCGATGCGCTGGAAGAGCTGCAGCTCAGCATGCAGCGCTATCACGAGCGCCGCACCGAACAGCGCCGCAGCAAGGCGGCGCCACCGGGTCGACCGTACAGGGGCGGCTGAGCCGCGCCTGCGGCTCAGTCCTTCGACGACATCGCGCTCATCTTGGCCAGCGCGTCATCGATGGTGAAACTCCCTGGCTCCTGCACGCGCGGGTACTCGACCAGGGTCTTGGCGAACTGGTCGGCGATACCGAACGCCGCGAACAGCAGGTAGTCGTGGTACAGGAACCACTCGTAATAGCTGTTGGAGGTGATGTCGGCGTACTCGTACGGGTCGGTGCGCAGGTTGAACAACTTGGGCAATCGCAGCGTGGTGAATGGCTCTGCCCAGATCTGCATCGTGCCCCGGCAACGCTGTTCCATGAACACGACCTTCCAGTTGTCGTAACGCATGGCCAGCACGTCGCCGTCGTCGCTGAAGTACATGAACAGCTTGCGCGGGCTCTCCTTCTCCTTTCCAGTGAGATAACCGAGCAGGCTGGTCCCGTCGATGTGGTTGCGGAAGGTCTTGCCGTTGGCGGTGTAGCCGGTCTTGAGCTCTTCCACCACCTGCGGCGCACCGGCCATTTCAAGGAAGGTGGGCAGCCAGTCGTGGTGCTGCACGATGCCGTTGGCGATGGACCCGGGGGCAATGTTCCCCGGCCAGCGCGCCAGCAGTGGAATGCGGAAGGCGCCCTCCCAGTTGGTGTCCTTCTCGCTGCGGAACGGCGTGGTGCCGGCGTCCGGCCAGGAATTGCGGTGCGGCCCGTTGTCGGTGGAGTACAGCACCAGGGTGTCTTCAGCGATGCCCAGCTCGTCGAGCAGGTCGAGCATCTCACCCACGTTGCGGTCGTGATCGATCATGGTGTCGTGGTACGGCGACTGCCACCGCCCCGCCTGGCCCAGGCTCGACTTCTTGGTGTGGGTGAACATGTGCATGTGGGTGGTGTTCAACCAGACGAAGAACGGCTGGTCGTCCTCATGCTGGCGCCGGATGAACTTCTGCGCCGCCGCCACGAACTCGTCGTCGCAGGTTTCCATGCGCTTCTTGGTCAGCGGGCCGGTGTCCTTGATCTTCTGCTTGCCTACCTTGCCCCAGCGCGGTTGGTCGGTCGGGTCGTCCTTGTCCTGCGCCCAGCAGTGCAGCACGCCACGCGGACCGTTCTGCTTGCGGAAGTTGGGGAAGTCCTGCTCCGGGAAATAGTCGTACATTTCCGGCTCTTCCTCGGCATTGAGGTGATACAGGTTGCCGAAGAATTCATCGAAGCCGTGCACCGTGGGCAGGTACTTGTTCAGGTCGCCCAGGTGGTTCTTGCCGAACTGGCCGGTGGCATAGCCCTGCTCCTTGAGCAGCTCGGCGATGGTCACGCTTTCGGGCTGCAGGCCCTCCTTGCCGCCGGGGCGGCCCACCTTGGACAACCCGGTGCGGTACACGCTCTGGCCGGTGATGAAGGACGAGCGCCCTGCGGTGCAGGACTGCTCGCCGTAGGAATCGGTGAACATCATGCCTTCGCGCGCGAGACGGTCGATGTTCGGGGTCTGGTAGCCCATCAATCCATGGCTGTAACAGCTCAGGTTGCTGATGCCGATGTCATCGCCCCAGATCACCAGGATGTTGGGGCGCTTGCCGGGCTTTCCTGGCTTGGCGCCGCCGGAAGTGGGCCCCTTCTTCGCGGCAGGCGACGCCTTGGGCGCCGCCTTCTTTGCACGTGCTGTTGCCATGGAACTGCTCCTTGCGGATCGACCCTGACAGCATCGCCCGGCAGCACCACCGGGCCAATGCTGACTTCTACGCAGAGCGCGCCAGTATTTCTACTGTCAGAAGCTGTACGTCAGGCGCGCCAGCCCGGTGTTGGCATCGAAGCCCTGGCCCACTTCCTTCACGTACTGTAGCGACAGGTTGAGGTGGTTGGAGCCATACAGATCGGCACCTACCGCGAAGCGA
The DNA here is from genome assembly GCF_002893095.1 of Stenotrophomonas sp. VV52. Lineage (GTDB taxonomy): Bacteria > Pseudomonadota > Gammaproteobacteria > Xanthomonadales > Xanthomonadaceae > Stenotrophomonas > Stenotrophomonas aracearum. Next base: position 89,539 of record NZ_KZ622864.1, read on the forward strand.
CCGATCGTGCCCGGCCCCGCCGTGGTGACATCGAACGACTGACTCTGCGGCTGGTCGGCAAAGCGCGCGGTGGTGGTCCAGTCGCGGTTGTTGCTGAACTCGGCCGCAGCGCTGGCGAACGGGCGCAGCGTCACGCCGTTGTTGAAGTGCACGCTGTTGCCGAGCTCGACACCCACCACGCCGATCAGCGCGGTGTCTGCATTGCCCTCCACGGCCAGGCGGAACGGCGAATTGCCATCTTCGGTGAATGCCCTGTTTTCCACGCGGATGGCATGGCCTTCCACGAACGGGCGCACAAAGCCCTCATGGCCTACCGGCACGCTGTACGCCGCACGCAGGTGCGCGCCGGCCTGCCACTGCTTCGGACTGGCCTTGGCTTCATCATCGAAGCCAGCCACCGACACGTCGCGGGTGGAGCGGTATTTGCCCGATGCCGCGTCCAGCCCGCCGGAAAGTTCCATCCTGCCCGCGTCGTACAGCAGCCCCACCCCGCCCAGCACCGCGTCGCCATTCACCCGTGCGCTGCCGTCGGCGTCGCGCAGGCGGCTGTTCTCATAGGCCAGCGAACCGGTCAGGGCCAGGTCGGGCGACAGCTGCAACTGGCCGCCGGCCTGGAACGCCGATGCGTCGACCTTGTAGCCCAGCGCGTCGTTGGTTTCCTTCTGCTCCGAGCCATTGGCGATCACCCTGCCCCAGCCACAGCTGTCCGTGCTCTTGCTGGCCACCGGCGCGCTGGAGCAGCCGCCATACAGGTTCACGGCGAAGTCGCGGCTGCTGCTGACCCGATACGCGCCGAAGGCACCCAGTGTCTTGCCCGACATCGCCGCCAGGCTGCGCTCGTATTCGGCGCCGTCGGCCACGCTGCTCAACCGGGTGAAGCCGGTATCCATCGCCGCGCCGCTGTCGAAGATCGACTGCAGGTTGTTGCCGACCGCGCGCTTGTTGGCGCCCATGCCCGCCGCCTGGGCACTGAACAGCGCGCTCGGGGTGACCCGCAGGTTCTGTCCGTCGGTGTCGAAGCGGTAGTCGAACAGGTGGTCGTTGCGCACCGCCGCCAGGGTTGGATCCAGCTGCAGGGCGCCGGTGGCGCTGGCCAGCGTCACCGTGTTCCGGCGCATCAGCGTGGGGCGTACCTCGACCGTACCGGCAATGGTCGCATCGCCGTCCACGGTCAACGGCGTGGCGGCCTTGCCGGAGAAGTCCGCGGCCACGACGATGCGACCGCCGGCGTTGTTGCGCAGGTTGCCCTGCACCGCCAGCGGCGTGACGCGGATGTCCATCACGCCGTTGTTGGTCACCCCGCACTTGCCCACGGTGACGCTGTCACCGGCGTTGAAGGTGCCGTTGTTGGTGAAGCAACCGGTGCCGCCGCCATTGGTGAGCAGCACGTCACCGCCCATGGTGCCGTTGTTGATCACCTGGGTATCGCCCGCGGTGCTGTACACCGCGACTGCATTTGCCTGCGAACCGTAGGTGTACAGCGTGCCGTTGTTGGTGACCGTGTTGACCACCGGCGTGCCGTTGCTGCCGTTCTTGCCGGTACCACCATGGTCGATGTAGACGCCGGCTGAGCCGCCATTGGGCGAGGTGGCCACCGATTGCTGGCCGGCAGTGACCTTGCCGGTGGAGGCGATGGTAATGCTGATCGGCGCGTTGGAGGCACTGTCGCCCATGCTCTGCGCGACGATGCCGGCCGAGCCCGAACCAGTGGCCGATACCGTGCCATTGATCGTGGCAGTGATTGCCGCGCCGGTGCCGGTACCGCCGGCGCTGCCCATGTAGATCGCGTTGTCGGTGATGACGCGGCCACCGCCGCCGCCCAGCGACTGCAGCAGCATCGCCGGAGCATTGTTGCCGGTGGTGCTGATCGACGCGCCGGCGTCCACGGTGGCATTGATCACGCCGCCGTTGCCCGAGGCATTGCGACTCCCACTGAAGTACTGCGGTGCAGCCGCCAGGCTGGTCTGCCCGGCAATCCCACCGGCCAGGCCGCCGCCCCCGCCGATCGACTGTGCCAGCACGCCCACCGCGTTGGCGCCGGCGGTGCTGATCGCATCGCCCACCGTTACCGACAGGCCGCTGTTGCCGGCGGTCGGGCTGTTCACGCCGTCATTGTTGACGCTACCGGTGGTCTTGCCGGAGCCGAAGAAGTCGGCCACCGTGCTGCCGCTGACCGTGCCACCCAGCTGCAGGCCACCGCCACCGCTGATCGACTGGGCCAGGATGCCGTGGCTGTTGTCGCCCTTGGTGGTGATCGAGCCGCCCGTTGCAGTGGTGACATTGACCAGGCCGCTGCCGCCGGAGGCTTCACCGCCGCTGCCGCCGAACTTGAACATGACGTCGTAGTCGCCCCCCTTCGCGCTGGCGCTGCCGCCGGCGCCTTCCAGGTCGCTGGCCAGGGTCTTGGCGATACCGCCACCGCCGGTGATGGACTGCGCGATGATGCCGCTGGAATCGTGCGCCGCCGTGGAGATCGCGCCGCTGCTGGTCACCTTGGCCTGCCCGGAGTCGTAGCTGGCGCCGCCATTGCCGCCGACCGACAGCGAGATCGACTTGAACGCGCCATCGTTGGCGTCGTCGTCCCCGGAGTTCTTGCTGCTGGCCTTCACCGAGGACGCCGACACGCCGCCGACGCCACCGCCGCCGGCAATCGATTCGGCCACGATGCCTGCCGCGAGCGCGCCCTTGGTGTAGATCGCGCCGGTGTTGTTGACGATCACCTGGCCACCGTAGCCACCTCCGCCACCCGAGCCACCCACGGACAGGTTGCCGCTGTAGTCGTTGGTCGAGGCGGTGCTGGCCGCGCCGCCCTTGCCGCCACCGCCGCCGACGGCCTGGGCCAGGATCGCGTCGGCGTGGTTGCCCAGCGTGGCGATCCCGCCGTCGTTGGTCACCGTGACCAGGCCCGCCGTACCGCCACTGCCGCCGGAGGCGCCCAGCGCGACCGAGAGCTGGATGCTGGTGGACTCGTTGTCATCGTTGGTCTCGCCTTTCGACTCGGCGGCGTCGTTGAGGTCGTCGTCCAGGTCGCCGTCACCCACGGCTGCCAAGCCCGCGCGCGCCGCCACCTGCGAGGTGCTGTCGGCCAGCAGGCTGTTGGTGAAGCTGACCGCGTTGTTGAGGCCCAGATAGTCATTGAGCGCCGCGGTGCCATTGGCATCATAGGCGGCGCTGAGCGTACTGGTCGCGGTGCCCGCGTTGCTGCCCTTGTTGCCACCGGCGCCGTCGGACTTCCTGCTGGCGATGTTGGAGCCGGCCTTGCCGCCGACGCCACCACCGCCGCCGATCGACTGCGCCACGATGCCGTTGGCGTCTGCACCGAAGGTCACCACCGTGGACGTTGCGTCGTTGTGCACCGACACGCCGTCGATCTCATTGCCGTTGCCATCGGTGTGGTACGTGTTGCCGCCCTTGCCGCCGTTTGCGCCCATGGTCACGGTGGCCACGTACTCGCCCTTGGCCGATCCGGCAGCACCGCCGCCTGCGCCTCCGCCACCGCCGATCGACTGCGCGCCAATGCCGAACGCACCGTCGCCCAGCGTGATGATGGAGCCGTTGATGTTGTTGGCGGTGGCCGCATAACCATCGCCCCCGGCGCCACCGGTACCTCCCATGGTCAGCGTGGTGGATATCTTGGTTTCACCGCCGGTCGCCGAGGCCTGGCCATCGCCCGTGCCACCGGCACCACCGCCACCTCCGACCGACTGCACCAGCAGGCCCGCGGCCGATTCACCGGTGGTCAGCACCAGGCCGCTGTTGGTCCCCGTCGCCGCGCCGCCGTCACCGGCGGTGCCGCCCTTGCCACCCAGCGCCATCGAAGCACTGATGTCGAACTCGCCACCGGTGGCGGTCGAGGCCGACGACGAGTCGCCACCGGCACCGCCGCCGCCGCCGATCGACTGCGCGAGCATGCCGACCGCGCCCTGGCCACCGGTGGTGACCAGGCCGGTGTTGGTGGCGGTGAGCAGGCCGCCACTGCCGGCCTGGCCACCGGAACCGCCGAGCGAGGCGCTCAGCGAAATGCTCACGTCTTCGGCGGCGTATACCTTCGACTTGGCGGTGGATGCACCGCCGGCACCCCCGCCACCGCCAATGGACTGCGCCAGGATGCCGTAGCTGTCCGAACCGTCGGTGCCGATGCGCCCGTCGTTCTGGGCCAGGGTGCCGGTGCAGCCGCTGCCGCAGGCATCGCCACCAGCGCCACCGCTGCCGCCGACCGCCATCGAGGCACCGAAACCGGCGGACGTGGACTTGCTGTAGGCCGAACCGCCCTGGCCGCCACCGCCACCAATCGACTGCGACAGCAGCCCTGGCGCGTGCAGGCCGTGGGTCAGCACGGTGCTGCCGGCCTGGCTGGTCAGCGACGCACTGTAGCCGTCGCCACCGCCACCGGCCGAACCGCCGATCACGTACTGCAGGCCGACACTGTCGCCGCTGGCGTCGCCGCCCTTGCCGCCACCGCCGCCGATGGACTGCACCGCCAGGCCGTCCGAACCGAACCCGAAGGTTTCCACGTTCGACTGCAGCGCAACGGTGGCGCTGTTGCCGTTCACGCCGTTTGCGCCTTCGCCACCCACTGCGAAAATTCCTTTGGAAACGCCACCGGAGCCACCGCCGCCGCCGATCGACTGCGCCAGCACGCCCGGTGACCCTTCAAAGTCGGTCGGGTCGACATACGAGCCGGTGCGTGCCAGCAGGCCGCTGCCGGTCACCGACACCGTGCCTGCGGTACCGCCATCGGAACCGGAACCGCCGTTGGGCCCGATCACGAACTGCGAGGGCGTACCGCCGTCGCCGCCATTGCCGCCCAGCGACTGCACCAGCACCGCAGGCGCGTAGGTGCCGTTGGCGGCGATGGCACCGCCACTGCCGGCGCTGCCATCGATGACCAGGCTGGCATTGCCGCCATTGCCGCCAGCGCCCGCGTTGCCACCGGAGCCGCCGGAGCTGTTGCCCTGGCCGCCGGCGCCGCCCTGCGACAGCACATGCAACGCCGCGTCGTTGTCGCCGGTTTCCACCATGATCACGTTCGACGCCACGGTGACGCCGACGTTGCCGCCGTTGCCGGCCAGGCCGCCGTCGCCGCCCTGCGAACCGTCCACATCCTCGGCGGAACCGCCGTTGCCGCCATTGCCACCCACGCTCTGGACCATCACGCCGGCGGTGCCCACGAAGCCGTTGTTGGCGTTGTTGCTGGTGTTGGTGAAGCTGGCGGTGACCGTGCCACCGTTGCCACCAATGCCGTCAGTCGCGTCGGCGCCCTGGGAATTCAGCCCGGTGCCGTAATCCCGGCCACGGCCGCCTGCGCCGCCCTGGCTCGACACCAGCACGCTGCGGAAGTTCGAATGCGTGTAGCCATCGAGCGTCGCGTTGATGCTGCCGCCCACGCCGCCCACGCCGGAGGTGCCGTCTTCACCGCTCATGTTGCCTTTGCCGGCCGCGCCGCCTTCGCCACCCAGCGAGATCAGGGTGATGCCGCTGATGCCGTTGACCGTGTCCTGCGACAGCGAGGTGACCTGCGGCCCCACCGAGACGGTCAGCGCGCCACCGCTGTTGCCCAGGCCGCCGTTGCCGCCGACCTTGTCGAACCCGCCTGCCGTGGCATCCGAGCCCTGCGCACCGGCGCCACCGATGCTCACCGAATTGATCGGCGAAGAGGCGAGCAGCAACTGGTTCTTGCTGTTGTAGGCGGAGTAGTCGTACAGCGTGGGGTTCAAGCCCACCACCAGGTTGATGTCCGCCGCCGGGCCACCGGGTCCGCCGGTGTAACCGTTCTTGTCGTCGAAGATCGGATCCCAGCCGGAACTTCCCGCCGGCGAGCCTGCGCTGCCATTGGAGTTGAGATAGCACGAGATGTGGCCGTTGACGCTGTACAGCTGGCAGCCGTCGGCCAGTGCGACGCCGGGGGCGGCAAAGGTCGCCAGGCCGGTGGCGGCGAGCGCATTCATCAACGCCAGTGACAGCGCGCGGCGGTTGGGACGGGCAATGCGGTACGAATTCATGACAGGGCTCCAGGAGGGTGAGCAGAGCCTAGGCAGTGCCGGCCGGCGCCTCTTGACCTGGATCATGTCCGCGCAACTGCGCGCAGACGCGATGGCTGCCGTTCAGCCGGAAACCGTCGCCGCTGACGCAGTAGAAGTACCGAGAGATCAACGGTGCTTTTGCGGAGGCCCGTGGCAGCCGCGCGCGGGACCATGGAACCCTGCAAAGGAGTGCCGCCATGAACCTGATTCGACACGCCCTCGCCACCAGCATCGCGCTCGCACTCGGCCAAGCCTGCCTGGTAGAAGAATGCGCCGCGCAGGCCACTGTGGGGCCCGGCGCCCGCACCACGACGCTCACTGCCACCACGGGCACCACCACGGTCGTGGGCAACACCACCATCGACACCAGCGCCGGCGCCACCGATGGCGTACTCGCCAACGGGGGCGATGTGGTGCTGGACATGCAGGCCGGCGCATCGCCCGGTGCGATTGTCGTGCGCACCGGCAACGGTCGTGGCCTGCACGCTACCAACGGCACGATCACCGCGCAGAATGGCTTGAACGTGTTCACCAACCGCGGCGCCGCCCTGTTCGCTGACGACGGCAGCATCATCGTCAACGGTGGCAACATCGGCACCACCAACGGGCGCCTGGCCGGCGTCACGGCGGGAAGCGTGCGCATTGCCAACACCAGTTACAACGATCCGCTGCTGGCACCAGGCGGTGGCGATGGCGTAGGCGTCGAAGGAACCGGTCGTGCCGAGATTGCCGGTGGAAACCGTCTGTTCGTGGGAGGCGCTACCAACCGGGTCGGGTTGGGTGTGCAGGGTCCCGCCGCCAGCATCGCAGTCAGCGGCGCGCTGCCGATCACGTTCCAGAACAATGGCGCACTCGGCATCTACCTGTATGGCGGCGGTCAACTGCAGGCCAGCGCGCCCATCGCGCTCACCTTCACGGGCACCAGTTCGGTCGGGCTCACCGTGGACGGCGGCGCCAACGCCGCGCCGTTGTCGGACCTGAGCATGAACTTCGCTTCGACCGCGACCACCAGCTCATCCGGCACTGCCGTGGTTGCCACCAACGGTGGATCGGCCAGCCTGAACCACCTGGTGGTCAGTGGACCCGGTGTGGGGCTTGGGGCCTGGGTGCGCAGCGGGTCGGCGCTGACACTGACCGGCGGCAGCCAGGTCACAGTCTCCTCGAACAACAACGGGCAGTCCTACGCATTTTCGCCGGGCCCGACCTCGTCGATGGCCACGACCACGATTTTCGGAAGCGTATCGGGTGCCTCGCAGCGCGCGGGTGCGTTGGTGCAGGGTGGCACCCTCAACAGTACCGGCACGACCTGGAGCAATCCCACCGCCAACGGCTACGGGCTGTACGCCGGTTACAACGGCAGCGTGCCAAGCACGATCACCCTGAGCGGCGACACCGTCACCACCACGGGCACGCGCGGCACCACCCTGCAGACCTACAACAACGCGCAGGTCGCGGCGACCAACAGTACGCTGCGCAACGACAACGGCCTGGTTGCGATCTACCAGTGGAGCTACAACGGCGGCGCCGGCCAGGTTACCCGCGACAACACCATCGCACTGGTCAACAGCACCGTCACCACCACCGGCAGCGCCTACGGCCTGTATTCAAACAACGCCTCGGGCGGTTTCGCGCATGCAGTGAGCCTGCAGGGGGGCAGCCTGGCCAGCGACCGCTGGGCGATCATCGCCGAAGGCCCGCTGCTGTTCAGCGCCAGCGACGGCGCGCGCGTCGCCGGCGTGCAGGGCCTGCTGTCGGCCGAGGGCAGCAGCGGGCCGGCACTGCCCACCCTGGTGCAACTCAATGCCGACCGCAGCGTCCTGCAAGGGCTGGCAGAAGCGGATTCAGCCAGCCAAGCCAACATCGCGCTGGCCAACCAGTCGCAGTGGACCGGCGCCGCGTGGAACATCACCAACGTCGGCGTGGATGCCACCAGCAGCTGGGACATTCCGGAAACGTCCACCGTCTCGCAGCTTGTCACCAACAACGGGCGCATCGCGTTCACGCCGATGACCGGTGATGTCTACAAGCGTCTGTACACCGGCAGCTACATGGGTGGCAGTGGCAGCGTGTTTGCACTCAACACCTACCTGGGCGAAGACGATTCACCGACCGACCAGCTGATACTGGAGGGCGGCAGCGCCAGCGGCCAGAGCCTGCTGGAATTCACCAACACCGGCGGCCCCGGCGCGCTGACCCGCGGCGACGGCATCCGCGTGGTGGTGGCCCTGGACGGTGCCACCACCGCGCCGGCTGCGTTCACCCAGGCAGTGGCCATGCTGGCCGGCCCCTACAACTACCGGCTCTATCGGGGCGGCGACACGCCCGGCACCGGCGAAGACTGGTTCCTGCGCTCCGCGCTGGACTGCAGCGACCCGTCGGCGCCCTCCCCGCCATGCCCCGCCCCCACGCCGACGCCGCCTGACCCGGTACCGCCGACACCCGATCCCCCCACCCCGGTGCCGCCACCGCCCGAGCCTGAGCCGCCGGCACCGCCACCGCCGGACCCGGCCCCCGATCCCATCCCGGATCCGGAACCACCGCCGATCCCGGTACCCCCTGCCCCGGAACCCACGCCGCCCACGCCACCGGACCCGCCCGAGCCCGGTCCGGCGCCCGTGCCCGACTATCGCGCAGAGGTCTCGCTATACACCGCGCTGCCGGCGATCGCGCTGCGCTATGGCTGGGCGACGCTGGGCAACCTGCACGAGCGCGTGGGCGAGCAGGAGCAGGTGCGCGCACGCGCCGACCTGCGCGGCGACGATTACTTCAATGGCGCCTGGGTGCGCGTAATTGGCGAGAACGGCGACGCCGAAGGCCGCCGCCGCGGTGTGTATGAAGGCGCGCCCCGCTACGACTACGACATCCTGGCCATCCAGGCCGGCACCGACGCGTACGCGGTCGAGCGTGAGAATGGGCTGCGCGACCATGCCGGCTTCTACCTGGGCCAGGGCCGCATGCGCAGCGACGTGATCCACTACGACGGCAACCTCGCCGGGCGCAACGAAGTGCGCGCCACCTCGCTCGGCCTGTACTGGACGCGTTACTGGGAGGAGGGCCAGTACCTGGATGCCGTCTGGCAGGGCAGTTGGGGCAAGGGAAAGTCGCGTTCGTCCAACGGCCTGCTGCTGGACCGCGACACCTTCGGCTGGGGTGTCTCGCTTGAGGGCGGCTACCCGTTCCGCCAGGACAGCAATGACACCCGGGTGTTCGAACCCCAGGCACAGGTGATCTACCAGCGCATCGACAAGGACAGCAACGCTGACCCCGCCGCGCTGATCCGCTTCGACGACATGGACTCGCTGGCCGCGCGGCTGGGTCTGCGATGGGCCGACACATGGACGCTGGCGCCGACCGACAACGGCATCCGGCGCCTGTTCAGTGGCTGGTTGCGGCTGAATGTCTGGCATGAATTCCGCGGCCAGCCGGTTACCGAATTCTCCTCCGCGGAAGGCTACGTGCCATTCAAGGCCGACCTGCAGGGCACCTGGTGGCAGCTGAATGCAGGAATGACCTGGCAGCTGGGCGCGTCCACCAGTACCTATGCGAACGTGGGTTACCAGAAGAGCTTCAACCGGACCTTCGACGCATGGGATGCGAAGGTCGGGATGCGATGGAACTGGTGATTGCGGCTGCACCGGGCGTGCGTGAAGGGATGCGGTAGTGCGTGCCTGCTAGCATCGAAGTGGCTTGCAGTGTGTACGACTCCATCCATGAGGAACCGAACGATGCGCAACGGTGCTGCCCTGTTGGTTGAAGCGCTTGAGAATGAAGGTGTCGATCGGATCTTCGGCGTCCCCGGCGAGGAAAACCTCGACTTCCTCGAAGCGCTGCGAACCTCGCGGATCGAACTGGTGCTGACCCGGCATGAGCAGGCTGCCGCGTTCATGGCCGCCACGCATGGACGACTCACCGGTCGGCCGGGTGTCTGCCTTGCCACGCTCGGCCCCGGCGCACTGAACTTTTCGACCGGTGCCGCCTATGCCCATCTCGGCGCCATGCCGATGATCCTCATCACCGGCCAGAAGGCAGTGATGAGCGCCAAGCAGGCACGCTTCCAGATCGTGGACATCGTTGCTTCGATGAAGCCGTTGACCAAGATGACGCGGCAGATCGTCAATGCGGAGGCGATCCCCAGCATGGTGCGTGATGCGTTCCGCGTCGCCATGGAAGACCGGCCCGGGCCGGTCCATCTGGAGCTGCCGGAAGACATCGCCGGCGAAGAGGTAAAGGACGTCGCCGTCGTTCCGGTGCATCCGCTGGAACGCCCGCTCGCCCACCCCGCCGCGCTCGAACGGGCGGCCGCGGCGCTGCTGGCTGCAAAGCGTCCACTGGTGATGATCGGTGCTGCCTGCAGCCGACCGCATCTGGCTGACGCGCTGTCCAGCTTCGTGGCCCGCACCCGCCTGCCCTTCTTCAATACGCAGATGGGCAAGGGTGCCGTCACCGGTGGCTCGAACCTGTACATGGGCACTGCCGCGCTCTCCGAAGGCGACTATGTGCACGAAGCCATTGCACGCGCGGACGTGATCCTGGCGATCGGCCACGACACGATCGAGAAGCCGCCATTCCTGATGAAGGACGCCGGCGGCCCCAAGGTCATCCACCTCAGCTTCCAGTCGGCGACGGTCGAACAGGTGTACCACCCTGACATCGAAGTGATCGGTGATGTCGGCAGCGCAGTGGAGGCGCTGGCCGCGCAGTTGGAGGGCAAACTGTCGCCCGACGAGGGGATGACCGAGCTGCGCCAGAAGATTCTCACCCGTCTCAACGACCGCGCCGAGGAGGACCGCTTTCCGGTCACCCCGCAGCGCCTGGTGCACGACGTGCGTGAGGTGATGCCCGACGATGGCATCGTGTGCCTGGACAACGGCATGTACAAGATCTGGTTCGCGCGCAACTACCGCACCCACGTGGCCAATACGCTGCTGCTGGACAACGCCCTGGCCACCATGGGCGCCGGCCTGCCCTCTGCGATGATGGCGTCGATGCTGTACCCGCAGCGCCGTGTCATGGCGGTATGCGGGGACGGCGGCTTCATGATGAACTCGCAGGAAATGGAAACCGCCGTGCGACTGGGACTGAACCTGGTTGTGGTGATCCTCAATGACAGCGCCTACGGCATGATCCGCTGGAAGCAGGCGGTCGATGGGTTCGAGGATTTCGGCATGCGTTTTGGCAATCCCGATTTCGTGCGCTATGCCGAGGCCTATGGTGCGAAGGGCTCACGGGTGAGCGCGGTCGCCGAGCTTGTGCCTACCATTGAAGCCGCCTTCGCCGGTGGCGGCGTGCATCTGATCGACGTGCCCATCGACTATTCCGAAAATACCCGCGTACTGGTCGACGAGCTGCGCAACCGCACGCCCGACGTTGAATGCCGGTAGGCCAAACCGTTTCGAGGAGCTCCACCATGTTGAAGGTCGTACAGGCGTTTGACCGCGCGCAGATCGCAGAAGTCGCTACCGACGATGCTGCAGCGCTGGAGCACAAGCTTCAGGCCGCCGCCCGCGTCTTCAAGGACCGCGACGGCTGGTTGCCGCCCCATCAGCGCATCGCCATCCTTCGCCGCCTGGCCGCGTTGATGGACGCAAGGCGCGATCACCTTGCCCTGCAGATCGCGCGCGAAGGCGGCAAGCCGCTGCCCGATGCCATCGTGGAAACCACCCGCGCCATCGACGGCGTGCACAACGCCGCCGACGAGCTTCGCAACTTTGCAGGCCGCGAAATCCCCATGGGCCTCTCGGCCGCGGCGGAGAACCGGTGGGCGTTCACCACCAGGGAGCCGATCGGCATTGTCGCCGCCATCTCGGCATTCAATCATCCGCTTAACCTGATCGTGCACCAGGTGGCGCCGGCGATTGCGGTGGGCTGCCCGGTCATCATCAAACCCGCCAGTGCCACGCCCCTGTCCTGCCTGGAGTTCGTCGCACTTGCGCACGAGGCGGGCCTGCCCGAACCGTGGTGCCAGACCTTCCTGCCCGACGGCAACGAACTGGCCGAAGCGCTGGCGACGGACAAGCGCGTGGCCTTCCTCAGCTTCATCGGCTCGGCACGGGTCGGCTGGTCGTTGCATGCCAAGCTTGCCCATGGCGCACGCTCGGCGCTGGAGCACGGGGGCGTGGCCCCGGCCATCGTCGACCGCAGCGCCGACCTGGACAAGATCATCGAGCCCGTCGTGAAGGGAGGCTACTACCATGCCGGGCAGGTCTGCGTGTCCACGCAGCGCATCTTCGTGCACAACGCCATCGCCGATGACTTCACCGAGCGGCTGATCGCCCGCGTGGAAAAGCTGCGCACCGCCGATCCCACGTTGAAGGACACCGAAGTGGGCCCGCTGATCCAGCCCCGCGAAGTAGATCGGGTTGCGGAGTGGGTAGATGAAGCGGTCAAGGGTGGCGCGACGCTGGCGACCGGCGGCGAACGCCTTTCAGAGACGACGTACCAGCCCACGGTACTTCTCGATCCCGCCGCCGACGCACGCATTTCCACATTGGAAGTCTTTGGTCCGGTAGTAGCGGTATACCGTTACGCCGACCTGGACGATGCCATCGCGCGCGCCAACGCCCTGCCCGTTGCATTCCAGGCCAGCATCTTCGCGCAGGACATCGACATCGCGATGCGCGCCGCCAACCGCCTGGATGCTTCGGCGGTGATGATCAACGACCCCACCGCGTTCCGTACCGACTGGATGCCGTTCGCCGGCCGCCGCGAGTCCGGCTACGGCACCGGCGGCATTCCGTACACCATGCGCGACATGACCCAGGAAAAGATGATCCTGATGCGGAGGAGCTGACGTCAGCCCTTCGACACCCCGGTAGATCCCCGCACCATCAAACTGAATTCCAGCGTCTGCTGCAGCGGCACGTCCACCCCTTCGATGATGGCCAGCAGCAGCTTGACCGCGCGCACGCCAATCTCCCGCATCGGCTGCCGGATGGTCGTCAACGGCGGCGACAGATAGCTGGATGATGCCAGATCGTCGAAGCCGACAATCGAGAGATCTTCCGGCACGCGCACGCTCCGCTCCCGGCACGCCGCCAGCGCCCCCAGTGCCATCTGGTCGCTGAAGCAGAAGATCGCGGTGGGCGCGCTTGCCCCGTCAAGCAGCGCATGTGCAGCGCCATGGCCGGATTCCACCGAGAAATCGCCCGGCACCACGCTCAAGCTGCGCAGGCGGCCACGCGCCTTGCCGGCGCTTCGGACGCCCTCAAGCCGCTGTTGATGCAGCGGGTTGTCCGGCGGCCCACCCACGACCGCGATCCGTTCGTGCCCCAGCCGATACAGGTGCTCCATGACCGCGCGCGCGGCAGCCGCGTTGTCGATGTGCACACTGGGAATGCCCAGTGCGGGGTCGAACTCGCAGCCATTGACCACCGGCGCAGCGACGCCCTGCTGCTGCACGATCTCGCGCGCGGTCGGCGGCAGGCGATGGCCCAGCACGATCAGGCCGTCGGCCTCGTTGCGGCGGAGCATCTGCGCGTAACGCTCCTCGCGCTCGGGAAGGTGCTGGGTGTCGCCCAGCAGCACGGCGTAGCCCACCGCCTGCGCCGCGTCCTCGGCGCCCTGCAGGATCTGCGCGAAGAACGGATTGGCGATGTCCGGCACGGTCACCAGCAGCTTGCCGCTGCGCTGGGTCTTGAGCGTGCGCGCCACGGTGTTGGGCACATAGCCCAGCGCGAGGGCCGCCTGCTCGATGCGCGTGCGCGTGGCCGGCAGCACCTTGTCCGGCCGCGAGAGCGCCCGCGACACGGTGCCGGCGGAGACGCCCACGTGTTTTGCAATGTCGTAGATGGTGGCCATGGCGTCAGGTGTGATTGCCGCTGTGCAGTGCACAACGGGATTTGCGGAAGTCCCTGCTAGGGTAATGCAATCGATTGCATCGCGGGCGAATCCCATTGAAGACGCTCAAGGGTCCGGCGCTGTTCCTGGCGCAGTTCATCAGCGACACACCTCCGTTTGATCGGCTGGACACGCTGGCCGGCTGGGCGGCCGGCCTGGGCTATTCTGGCGTACAGGTGCCGACCGGCGCGCCGCATCTGTTCGACCTGGCCGAAGCTGCGCGCAGCCAGGACTACTGCGACGACCTCGCCGGCATGCTGGCCGGACACGGCCTGCAGATCACCGAGCTGTCCACCCACCTGCAGGGGCAGCTGGTCGCCGTGCATCCCGCCTACGACAGCCTGTTCGACGGCTTTGCGCCTGCGGACAAGCGCGGCGATCCCGCCGCCCGCCAGGCCTGGGCGGTGGACCAGCTGCTGCTCGCGGCCACGGCCAGCCAGCGCCTCGGGTTGACCGCGCATGCCACGTTCTCCGGCGCGCTGGCCTGGCCGTACTTCTACCCGTGGCCGCAGCGCCCACCGGGACTGGTGGAGGAAGCGTTCGCCGAACTCGGCCGACGCTGGCGCCCCATCCTCGACGCGTTCGACGCCTGCGGCGTGGACCTGTGCTTCGAGATCCACCCGGGCGAGGACCTGCACGACGGTGCGACCTTCGAGCGCTTCCTTGAGGTGGTCGACCACCATCCCCGCGCGAAGATGCTGTACGACCCCAGCCACCTGCTGCTGCAGCAGATCGACTACCTCGGCTTCATCGACCGCTACCACCCGCGCATCGGCATCTTCCACGTCAAGGACGCCGAGTTCCGCCCGAGCGACCGCAGCGGCGTGTATGGCGGCTACCAGGACTGGATCGACCGCCCCGGCCGCTTCCGTTCGCTCGGCGACGGCCAGATCGACTTCAAGGCGATCTTCTCGAAGTTCGCGCAGTACGACTTCCCCGGCTGGGCGGTGGTGGAGTGGGAGTGCTGCCTGAAGCATCCGGAAGATGGCGCCCGCGAAGGTGCCGCCTTCGTGCGCGACCACATCATCCGCGTCACCGAACGCGCCTTCGACGACTTCGCCGAGGGCGGCACCGATCCCCACTCACTGCGCCGCATGCTCGGAATCTGAGCCATTACCGCCCCGGGAGGGCACGTCATGAAGCACACCATGTCGCGTTTGGGCGCGATGATGTTTCTGCAGTTCTTCATCTGGGGCGCCTGGTTCGTCACCCTGGGTACGTACCTGGTGCAGGGTCCGCTCAAGGCCAGCGCCAGCCAGGTCGCGACCGCCTTCCTCAGCCAGTCGATCGGCGCCATCGTCGCGCCGTTCCTGGTCGGCCTGGTCGCCGACCGCTACTTTGCCGCGCAGCGCATCCTCGCGGTGCTGCATCTGCTCGGCGCAGTGCTGATGTGGCTGGCCTCCACCGCAACGGATTTCAACACGTTCTTCGCCTGCGTGATGGGCTACATGCTGCTGTTCATGCCCACGCTGGCGCTGGCCAACAGCGTGGCGATGCGGCACATGCAGTCGCCTGAGAAGCAGTTCCCTCCGGTGCGGGTGGCCGGCAGCATCGGCTGGATCGTGGCGGGGGTGCTGATCGGCTGGCTGGGCTGGGAACAGGCGCATCGGTTGGAGCTGACCTTCCAGATGGCGGCGATGGCGTCGCTGGCACTCGGCCTGTACGCCTTCACCCTGCCGCATACGCCGCCGCTGGCACAGCAGCGTGATGCCGGCCTCGGGAAGGTCCTGGGACTGGATTCGCTGAAGCTGCTGAAGTCGCGCTCGTACCTGGTGTTCTTCCTCGCCTCCATCGCCATCTGCATCCCGCTGGCGTTCTACTACAACTTCACCAACCCCTACCTCAACGACCTCGGCGTACGCGGCGCGGCCGGCCTGCAGTCGCTGGGCCAGGTGTCTGAAGTCCTGCTGATGCTGGCCATGCCGTTCCTGTTCGTGCGGCTGGGGGTCAAGACCATGCTGGCGGTCGGGATGGCCGCGTGGGTGGTGCGCTATGTGATGTTCGCCTTCGGCGACGCCGGCGGCAGCTTCTCGCTGCTGGTGATCGGCATCGTGCTGCACGGCATCTGCTACGACTTCTTCTTCGTCACCGGCCAGATCTACACCGACGCGCATGCCGGCCCGGACGCACGCAGCAGCGCGCAGGGCTTCATCACGTTGGCCACCTATGGCGTGGGCATGCTGATCGGCACGTTCCTGTCCGGCGCGGTGGTCGAGCACTACACCACGGCGGCCGGTCCGGACTGGCAGCAGATCTGGCTGTTCCCCGCCGGCGTTGCGCTGGTGGTGCTGATCGCCTTCCTGGCGCTGTTCCGCGACCGCCCGGCGGTGGCGGCCTCGCCCGCCACGAACTGAGGACCGTCTCCGATGCCCAAGCTTGGAATCGCCATCGTCGGCACCGGCATGATCGGCGCGGTGCACCACCGCGCGGCCCTGCTCGCGGGTGCAGAGGTCCGCGGCGTCGCCGCTTCGTCGCCGGAGCGCGCCACCGAGGTGGCGCGTGCGTGGAATCTGCCGCGTGGCTACCGCGATATCGACGAGGTGGTCGCCGACCCGCAGGTGCAGGTCGTGCACGTCTGCACCCCCAACCACCTGCACCGCGCCATGGCGCAGGCGGCGCTGGAAGCCGGCAAGCACGTGATCTGCGAGAAGCCGCTGGCAACGACACTGGAAGATGCCCAGGTATTGGCGGCGTTGGCCGCCTCCACCGGGAGCGTGGCCACTGTCCCGTTCGTCTACCGCTACCACCCGGTGGTCCGCGAGGCGCGCGCACGGGTCGCGCAGGGCGAGCTGGGGCCGCTGCACCTGATCCATGGCAGCTACCTTCAGGACTGGCTGCTGGACCCGGCCAGCAACAACTGGCGCGTGGACCCGGCACTGGGCGGCACCTCGCGCGTGTTCGCCGACATCGGCTCGCACTGGTGCGACCTGGTGGAATGGGTGAGCGGTGAGCGCTTCGTCGACGTCAGCGCAGCGTTTGCCACCGTGATCGGCGAGCGCGGCGCGGGCGGTGGACAGAGCTTCACCACGCCGGCCGCCGGCGGCGCGATGCAGGCGGTCTCCAGCGAGGACGTGGCGGCGGCACTGTTCAAGACCGGCGCCGGAACGCTGGCCTCGTTGACGGTCAGCCAGGTCTCGGCGGGCCGCCACAATCGGCTCTGGTTCGAGATAGACGCAGCCAGCGCCAGCGTGGCCTTCAACCAGGAAGACGCCGAGCGGCTGTGGATCGGCCGACCCGACCAGCGCGAGGAGATCTTCGTGCGCGGCCCGGGCGCCGGCAGTGCCGAGCAGCGGCGACTCTCGGTGTTGCCGCCCGGGCATGCACAGGGCTACGGCCACTGCTTCGAGGCGTTCGTCGCCGACACGTATGCCGCCATCCACGGCGAACGTCCGGAGGGCCTGCCCACCTTTGAAGACGGCGCGCGCTCGGCGCTGGTCGTCGACCGCGTCATTGCCTCGGCCAGGTCCCGTGCCTGGACCGCCATCGATTGAATTCCCTGAGGACATCCGGATGAAGATTGCTGCACGCAGGACCGCCACGCTCGCGCTGCTGATGATGGTCGCCCTGCCCGCCTTCGCAGGCGACCCGGCCAGCCCGCAACCGCCCATCGCGGTGCAGATGTACACGCTGCGCAATGCCGGCTCACTCGACCAGCAGTTGAAGATCGTCCACGACGCGGGCGTGCACGCGGTGGAAACGGTGGGCACCCAGAACGTCAGCGCGGCGGAGCTCAAGCAACTGCTGGACCGCTACGCGATCAAGGCGATCTCTTCGCACGTGCAGCTGGCCGACCTGCGCAATGACCTGGACGCTGCCATTGCCTTCAACCGCGCGATCGGCAACACCGTGCTGGTGGTGCCGTACCTGGACCAGAAGGATCGCCCCACCGATGCCGCGGGCTGGACGGCCCTGGGCAAGGAACTGGGCCAGATCTCCAAGCGGGTGCGCGCACAGGGCATGCGCCTGGCCTACCACAACCACGACTTCGAGCTGGTCGACTTCAACGGCAGGACCGGCCTTGAACTGCTGTTCGCCGCCGCCGGCCCCGACCTGCAGACCGAGCTCGACCTGGCGTGGGTGCAGCGTTCAGGGCATGACCCGGTGGTGATGCTGGGCAAGTTCAAGGGCCGCCTGTTCGCCGTCCATGCCAAGGACAACGCACCGAAGGGCCAGGCCGAAGACGAAGGCGGCTTCGCCGCCGTCGGGCAGGGCGTGCTGGACTGGAACGCGATCCTGCCTGCAGCCGCGGCGGACGGCGTGCAGTGGTACATCGTCGAACACGACCAACCGCATGATCCGGCCAACGCCATCCAGGCCGGGGCCGATTACCTGCGTGCCCACCTGACGGCGCGTGCGCAGCGCTAGTACGCGAAGGAGTTCTGCTTGAAAACGATTCTGACCGTGGCTGTACTGATCTGTGGGTCGACGCTGGCCAGTGCCGCGTGGTGCGAAGACAATCCTGCGGCTGGCGCGAAGCTTTACGCCACCCACTGCGTCGCCTGCCACGGGGCGGAGCGCGCGGGCGTTCCGCCTACGTTCCCCGCGCTCACCGACGTCGGCAAGCGCCTGCAGCCTGCGCAGATCAAGGAAAGAATCACCAAGGGCGGCGGCCTGATGCCGCCATTTGCGCAGCTCTCGCCGCAGGAGATCAACGACATCGCCAGCTTCCTGGTCAAATAGGACGCCGGCGCCGGGGTGCGCGGGCCTTACAGCGCGCGCACCCAGATGTTGCGGTAGCTGACCTTGGAATCGTGCTCCTGCAGGTAGATCGGTGCGCAGTCATGGGGTGCGTACGAGGGTGCGCCGATGTACTCGGTCTTGCCCGACAGCACCGTGTCATCCTGCACCAGCACGCCGTTGTGCAGCACGGTGATGCGCGCGGGCGAGGTAAGTCCGCCCCCCGCCGAGAAGCGCGGCGCCTTCCAGATGATGTCGTAGGCCTGCCACTGCCCCGGCGCACGCGAGGCATTCACCAGCGGAATGGCCTGCTTGTACAGCGATGCCGCCTGCCCGTTCGGATAGGTCGGGTTGTTGTAACTGTCGAGCACCTGCAGCTCATACACCTCCTGCAGGAAGATGCCGCTATTGCCGCGGTGCTGGCCGTCGAAGCCCTTGGTCTGCGTGGGCGTGCGCCACTCCACGTGCAGCTGGATGTCGCAGAACTTCTGCGTTGTCCGGATCCCCTTGCTGCCCGGCACCACGGTCATCGCGCCGTCGGCAACGGTCCACGGCACGCGACCGCCCTGCTCCGACTCCCATGCGGAGGTGTCCTTGCCATCGAACAGCACGATCGCATCGGAAGGCGCACCGCCCACCGGCGCGGCCACGACAGCAGGCACGGGCGTCCACACTTCGGTCCTGGTTGGATCGCGTGCGGGGTCGCCGCTGGACTGCGCGAACGCAGGGGCAGCGGCCAGCAGGCAGGCCGCCATCAACAGGGGTCGGGTCATCGTGTCTTTGCACTCCATCAGCCGGTCGCCCAGGCGGGGGTTCCGGGGGCATAGGCCAGATCGCCGTCGTAGCGACCCGGTACCGCAACGTACTGCAGCACTTCGGTCGCGCCCACCTTCGAGGTGAAGAAACCGAAGATGGCCAGTTGCTTGATCATCGTGAAGTAATGCGGCGTCGGCTCGGACGCGTCCGCCTCACCGGTTGAGCTGACGTCGACATTGCGCTTCTTCGCCTCTGCATCCAACTCGCGCAGCAGCGCGGCGCGGGCGTCCGGCGCGAGCGAGACGAAGCGGCCGCCGGCGCGCTTGTCGATGTCCGCCAGGCCTGCATGGAACGCAGCCTGTTGGCGGTCCGTGTAGCAGTCGGCAACGAAGGTCGCCATGAATGCGCCGGTCCCCGCTTCCTTGGCACCCGGCGTCTTCGTGCGCGGCAGGATGGTCTCGGCGATTTCATCCAGCGTGGCGATGTCAGCCGCAGAGAACGAGGCGCTTCCCGCGCCCGGCGATTTCCCAGTGGCCAGCGCAGGCAGGCCCACCATCGCCGCGCCGGTGGCGGCGACGATCATCTTCAGGAGGTCGCGACGGTCCATTACAGGTTCCCCGCTTTCAGTTCGCGCACCGCATGGTCCGCTGCGCGCGCGGTCAGCGCCATGTAGGTCAGCGACGGATTCACGCAGGCACTGGAGGTCATGCAGGCGCCATCGGTCACGTAGACATTCGGCGCGTCCCAGACCTGGTTGTGCTGGTTCAGAACCGAGCTTTTGCGGTCACGGCCCATGCGGGCGGTGCCCATCTCGTGGATGCCCTTGCCCGGGGCGTAATCGTTGTCGTGCATCTCCACGTCCTTCACCCCGGCAGCCTCCAGCATCTCGGCGGCATCAGCGGCCATGTCCTTGCGCATGGCCTTCTCGTTCGCGCGCAGGGCGACGTCCATGGCCAGCACCGGCAGCCCCCACTTGTCCTTGCGTTCCGGGTCCAGCCGGATGGTGTTGTCATGGTGCGGCAGCATCTCGCCGAACCCGGTCATGCCGATCCGCCAGTCGCCCGGCAGGGTCAGCGCTTCCTTGAGGTCGGCACCGATGTTCAGCTCGGCGATCTCGCGCGACCAGCCGTTGCGACTGGCACCGCCCTGGTATCCGAAGCCACGCGTGTAGCCGCGCTTGTCGGCCGCCACGTTGCGGAAGCGCGGAATGTAGAAACCGCAGGGACGACGCCCGAAGTAATACTTGTCGTCGTAACCCTCTACGCGACCAGAAGCACCTGCGCCGAAGTGATGGTCCATTACGTTGTGCCCGAGCTCGCCGGACGACGATCCCAGCCCGCCTTCCCAGACGTCGGTGGCCGAGTTCATCAGCAGCCAGGTCGAGTTGAACGAGGAGGCGTTGAGGAAGATCACCTTCGCCGTGTACTCATAGGTCTGGCCGGTCTCGGCATCGATGACCTCCACGCCCCGTGCGCGCTTGCGGTCCTTGTCGTACAGCACTTCCTTGACGATCGAGAACGGCCGCAGGGTCAGGTTGCCGGTCTTCATCGCCGCCGGCAGCGTCGCCGACTGGGTGGAGAAGTAGGCGCCGAACGGACAGCCGAGGATGCACTTGTTGCGATACTGGCAGTTGACGCGGCCCTGCTCCGGCTTGGGCTGGGTGATGTTCGCGGTGCGCGAGTGGATCATGTGGCGGGTGCCGCCAAACGCCTGCTTGATCCGCGCCGCGACGTCCTTCTCGACGATGTTGAGCGGAATCGGCGGCAGGAACTCCCCGTCCGGCAGCACGTCCAGCCCTTCGCGCGTGCCGGCGATGCCGGCGAACTTCTCAACGTGGTCATACCACGGCGCGATGTCGGCATACCGGATCGGCCAGTCGGTGGCGATTCCCTCCTTGAGGTTGGCCTGGAAATCCAGGTCGGACAGGCGATAGCTCTGCCGCCCCCACATCAGCGAGCGGCCGCCCACGTGATAGCCACGGAACCAGTCGAAGCGTTTGGTCTCGACGTACGGCGATTCCTTCTCGTCGGCCCACATGCCCTCAAGGTTCTCCGCCAGGCCGTAATCGCGCATCAGCACCGGGAAATCCGCCTTCATCGCCTGGGTCGGTCGATTGCGATGCGGGAAGTCCCACGGTTCCTTCATCGCATTGACGTAGTCCTTGACGTGCTCGATGTTGCGCCCGCGTTCGAGCATCAGCACCTTGAGGCCTTTCTCGGTCAGTTCCTTTGCCGCCCAACCGCCACTGATTCCCGAGCCAACAACGATGGCGTCGTAATGATTGTCTGCCATGGGTTCTACTTCACCTTGGTGGATATCGTTTCAGACGTCGCAGAGGCGGATCGCCTCGCGCAGCGAACCGACGGGATCGGCGGACACAGGGCTGAATTCCTGCGCCAGATACCCATCGAAACCGGTGTCGCGGATCGCGCGACAGATGGCGGGATAATTGAGTTCCTGCTGGTCCCCGATCTCGTGTCGGCCAGGTACGCCCGCGGTGTGGTAATGCTTGAAATGCGCATGATGCCGACCGATGGTGGCGATGATGTCGCCCTCCATGATCTGCATGTGATAGATGTCGTAGAGCAGGCCGAAGTTGTCCGATCCGAGGCGCTGGCACAGTTCCACGCCCCATGCGGAGTGGTCGCACAGATAATCGGGATGATCGACCCGGGAGTTCAGCAGCTCCATCACCAGCACCACGCCGCGCTTCTCGGCATGGCCAAGGATGCGCTTGAGCCCGGCCTCGGCATGCGCCAGGCCTTCCTGCGGGTCCATGCCGTTGCGGTTGCCGGAGAAACAGATGAGGTTGCGGTAGCCGGCATCGGCAACCAGGTCGATCTGCCGCGTATAGCGCGTCACCAGCTCATCGTGGAACTGGCTGCCGGCAAAACCCTTGGTCAGCCCGAGTTCCGCGCCGTTGCACATGGAGCTGTACACCCCGTGCGTCTTCAACGTGGGCCAATCTTCCGGACCGACCAGATCGATGGCCGCGAAGCCGATGCCTTTTACGGTCTGGCAGAGCTGGGCGACCGACTGTTGCGGGAAGGTCCAACGGGCGACCGAATGCTTGATGTTGCCCTTGGGCGGCGACGCGGCGGCCAGCACCGGCAGCGCGCTCGAGGCGCCCAGACCCACGCTCCCGGCGACGGCAATGCGCAAAGCATCCCGTCGCGAAAATCGCGAACCTTGGATCGATCCAATCGAACGGTCGGACATTCGCACTCCGGCCTCCCAACCGGTATCAAACGCAACAATTCGGGGCAATGCAATCGATTGCACCATAAAGTAGCGAATCGATTTATTGCAAGTCGCACTGCACGAAAAATGCATGCTGCAGGGCACAACAATCGGAGCCTGCGGTTGATGCAATTAATTTGCAGGTGGCAAACGCGGGCCGACGGTAGTTGCCGTCAAACGGGGGCTCTGCGCCGTCAGGGCTTGGCGGGAGCCTTCACCCCAATGGCCTCAATGGGATCGGTGCGGGAATCGGGAAATGAGTGTTCTCGTAGTTGGCCACCTGGATCAGCATGGCCTCGAATGCATCACCTTCCCCGCTGCCCGCCTCAGGCTGGGCATCGAACCAGACTGCAAGCTGTTGCTTGGCCTGTCGGTAGTCACGCTCGGTTTGAAGAGGACGAATGTTCATAATGATTTCCACGTGGACGGCACAAAAAAGGCCCTTGCAATGCAAGGGCCTTTTGATTCGCTTCGATCAGAACGGAATGTCGTCGTCTGCGAAGTCGTCCATCGGCGGAGCCGACTGCTGCGGCTGCTGCGGACGCTGCTGCTGGCCGTAGCCACCACCGCCGCCACCGCCGCCGCGCTGACCACCGCCGCCACCGCCGTACTCCTGGCGCGGGGCCTGCTGGCGCTGCGGACGGTCGCCGCCGTAGTTGCCGCCACCGCCACCGCCGCCGCCACCGCCTTCACCGCGGCCGCCGAGCATCTGCATTTCGTCGGCGATGATGTCGGTGGAGTACTTCTCCACGCCGTCCTGGCCGGTGTACTTGTCGTAACGCAGGCTGCCTTCGACGTAGACCGAGCTGCCCTTGCGCAGGTATTCACCGGCGATTTCACCGAGCTTGCCGAAGAAGACAACGCGGTGCCATTCGGTGCGCTCCTGCTGGTTGCCATCCTTGTCCTTGCGGACGCTGGTGGTGGCCAGGCTGATGCGGGTGATCGCCATGCCGCCTTGGGTGTACTTCACGTCCGGGTCGTTGCCGAGGTTGCCGACCAGGATGACTTTATTGATGCCGCGCGCCATAGGGTGCTCTTCGGTTGTCCGAGGGATGACTGAACGACGCATTCTATCACCGCCGTGCGCCCGGGCCCTGTCGGGGATGCCCCTGCTGATCCTCCGATTTCGGCCCGACCCTTATAGGACAAGGCCTACAAGGCGCCACCGCCCGGGCCCGGCATGGCCATGGCATCATGGCTTCCGTCGTCCAAGCCCTGCCTTCCATGACCATCCGCGGCAAAGCCACCTCCCTGGACATCGCCCACCTGGCCGGGGTGTCCCAGCCGACCGTGTCGCGGGCGCTGCGGGGCAGCCCGATGGTCAACCCGGAGACCCGGGAGCGGATCCTGCGGATCGCCCGGGAGCTGAACTACAAGGTGGACAAGAACGCCTCCAGCCTGCGCCTGCGCAATGCCGGCACGCTGGCCCTGCTGTTCTTCGAAGACCCGACCAACGACGATTCGCTGATCAACCCGTTCTTCCACGCGATGCTGGGCTCGATCACCCGTGCCTGCGCGCTGCGCGGCTATGACCTGCTGGTGTCGTTCCAGCAGCTGTCCACCGACTGGCAGGCCGATTACGAGGACAGCAACAAGGCCGACGGCATCATCCTGCTCGGCTATGGCGACTACCACGAGTCGCGCGAGCGGCTGCAGCGTCTGGTCGAACAGGGCACCCACTTCGTGCGCTGGGGCGCGGCGCTGCCGGACCAGCCCGGGGTGTCGATCGGCTGCGACAACTTCCAGGGTGGCTTCGACATCACCGCCCACCTGCTGGACCAGGGTTGCCGGCGCATCGCGTTTGTCGGCCACGCCTCCAGCCATTACCCCGAGTTCGAGGAGCGCTATCGGGGGCACGTGGCGGCACTCACCGCGCGCGGGATGGTGGCGGATCCAGGATTGCAGTTCGATGCGATCACCACCGAGCAATCGGGATATGAAGCCTGCCAGGCGCTCCTGACGCAGGGTGGCGGAATGGATGCGGTGTTCGCTGCGAGCGATCTGATCGCGATCGGCGCCATGCGCGCCCTGCGCGAACACGGCCTGCGAGTTCCGCAGGACGTGGCGCTGGTGGGGTTCGATGACATTCCGCTCGCGGCGTCGGTCTCGCCGACCTTGTCTACCGTGCAGCAGGACACCAAGCAGGCGGGGCAGCTGCTGGTGGAGCGGTTGTTGACGCTGATCCAGGGCGACCCGGTGGAAAGTCAGAGCATTCCAGTGAAACTGGTGCTGCGCGAGTCGTCTATCCGGCTGTCGCCAGCGCTCCCCGAACCGCGTCGCTGAACGCCTCCAGCGGGAACGGTTTGGCGATCATGCTCATCCCTTCGTCCAGGAACGCGGCGCGCTCCTGCGCCTTCTCGGCGTAGCCGGTCATGAACAGCACCGGCAGCTCAGGACGGGACTGTCGGGCGATCTCGGCCAGCTGGCGCCCGTTGAGGCCCGGCAGTCCGACGTCGGTGACCAGCAGGTCGATCCTGCGGGACGAGGACAGGATCGGGAGGGCGCCGTCGGCATCGCCCACCACCTGCACCGCGTAGCCCAGGTCCTCCAGCACCACGGTCACCAGCATGCGCACCTGCGGGTCGTCCTCGACCACCAGGATCGACTGGCCGTCGCCCTTGGCAACCGGGGATGACACCTGGGCGGCGGTCTCGTCGGCCGCTTCGTCCACCAGTGGGATGAACAGCGAGATAGTGGTGCCCTGCCCCGTCTCCGAGGCAATGTCGATATGTCCGCCAGACTGCTGCATGAAGCCATACACCATCGACATGCCCAGGCCGGTGCCCTTGCCGATCGGCTTGGTGGTGAAGAACGGCTCGAAGGCGCGCTCGATCACTTCCGGTGGCATGCCGGTACCGGTGTCGGACACCGCCACCACGGCGTAGTGGCCGGCCGGCACGGTGGCACGCTCGCCTTCGGCCACGTGCAATGGAAACGCGCGCAGCACCAGTTCGCCGCCGTTGGGCATGGCGTCGCGCGCGTTGATGGCCAGGTTCAGCAGCGCGCTTTCGAACTGGTTGCTGTCCAGCGTGGCGTGCAGCGGCGCGGTGGCGACTTCGGTGCGGATGCGCACGCTTTCGCCAAGCGAGCTGCGCAGCAGCGGCTGCATCGCATCGACCAGCGCGTTGACCTCGACCGGGCGTGCGTCCAGCGACTGCCGCCGGGAAAACGCCAGCAGTCGTTGGGTGAGCGCGGCCGCGCGCTGGCTGGAGGTGGTGGCTGCGTCCAGGAAGCGTTCCAGGTCGTTCACCCGTCCCATCTCCACCCGCATGCGGATGATGTCCAGCGCCGAGAGAATGCCGGTCAACATGTTGTTGAAGTCGTGGGCGATGCCGCCGGTGAGCTGCCCGATGGCTTCCATCTTCTGCGACTGGCGCAGCGCGGCCTCGCTCGCTTCGCGCGCGGCCATCTGTGCTTCCAGCTCACGGGTGCGCTCGGCCACCAGCGTTTCCAGCTCCAGCGCGTGCTGAACGCTGGCCTCGAGCGCCTGTTTCGCCGCCGTGATATCGGTCACGAATACGTGGAAACCGTCCACGGTTCCATCCGTTGCCCGGCGCGGCGAGTAGCGCACCTCGCAGTCGCGGCGGCGCCCGTCCCGGGTGGGCCAGCTCACTTCAAACACGCGTTCCTCGCCGGCCAGCACCCGCTGCATGATCGGCTGCCGCTCTTCCCACACCCGCGTGCCCACGACATCGCCGATGTGCCGGCCGATCACCTCGCCGACGGGCAGGTCGAACCACGTCTCGTAGGCCTTGTTGGCGAAGCGGTAGTGCATGCTGCGATCGACAAAGGCGATCAGCACCGGCATCGCATCGGCGATCAGGCGCAGCTCCGACTCGCTGCGCGCCAGCGCGCTGCGGCTGTCGGCCAGCGCGCGCATCTGGTCGCGCACCAGGAACTGCTTCTGGCGCGCGCGCAGCGCGCCCTGCACGGCGCTCAGCAGCGAAATACCGCCCAGCGGGCGGTCAAGCTCGACCACGTTGATGGTCTGCGGCAGCAGGATCGGCAACGGCGACCGCCGATGCGCGCGCGGCGAACGCAGCAGGATCACCGGCAGGTCGGACCAGCTGGGCTGTTCTTCCAACGCCGCCAGCAGCGCATCGGTACCGGTCGCCAATGCCTCTTCGGTGATCAGGACCACGCCGGCCTGGTCGTCCAGGGTCGCCGCCAGGTCTTCCAGGCTGGCCGCATCGCGGGTGCTCAGGCCGGCGGCATCCAGCACCGAGGCCATGCTGGCCGCATCGCGCCCGAACGGCGCGACGATATGCACCACGCCACCGCGACAGTCATCCCGCATACGGGTGACTCAGCAGCGAGGCCGAGTCGCCGACGAACTCCGGAGTGCCGGTCAGGATGCCCTTGAACTCTTTCAACGGGCCGCTCAGGGCGATGCCCTGGCGGTTGATCTTGAGCTCGCGGATGGTGTCTTCATGGGCGCCTCCGCGGTTCTTGATCACCGAAACGGCCTTGCGGATGCGTCCCTGCGCTTCGAAGAACCGGAACAGGATGACCGCATCGGCGATATAGGACACGTTGAGGTTGCCGGTGGACATGGTGCCCACCAGCCCGTGCTGGGGGTTGACCAGGAACGTGGCCACGCCCTTCTGGTTGAGGTAGGACAACATCTCATGCAGCTGCAGCATCAGTTGCTTTTCCTGCGGCATGGCGGCGACGTAGCCGTTGAGGCTGTCGATCACCAGTACGCTGCAGTCTCGTTCCTCCACGGCCTTCTGTACGTTCCAGGAAAATTCCCCGGGTGAGATCTCGGCAGGGTCGATCTGCATGATTTCCAGGCGTCCGCTGGCGATATGCGGCTCCAGGTCGATGCCCAGCGCCTTGGCGCGGGCAAGCAGCGTGCCCACGCGCTCGTCGAACTCGAAGATGCAGCACTTTTCGCCGCGCGTGCAGGCAGCCCAGACGTACTGCAGGGCCAGGTTGGTCTTGCCGCTGCCGGCCGGGCCGGTCAGCAGCGTGCTGGTGCCTCGCAGCGGGCCGCCCCCCAGCAGGTTGTCGACCTCTGTGATGCCGCTCGCCAGCGTTGCCTCGGCAAAGTCCGCATGATGATCGGATGCGATCAGGCGCGGGAACACTTCCAGGCCGCCGGTGCGGATGGCGATGTCGTGGTAGCCGGCGATGAAGTTGACGCCACGCAGCTTCTGCACCTGCAGCCGGCGTCGGGCGGGACCGAAATCCAGGGTCAACCGCTCCAGCGAGATTACGCCGTGGCACAGGCTGTGCAACTGGCCGTCGCGATCATCCGCGCCCGACGTCAGGTCGTCGACAAGGATCACGGTGGCGCTCTGCGGAGCGAAATACTGCTTGAGCGCAAGGATCTGGCGTCGGTAGCGCAGTGAATCCTGCGCCAGCAGCCGCAGCTCGGACAGTGAATCGAAGACCACCCGGCTGGGCCGGATCCGGTCCACCTCGGCCTGGATCAGGTTGACCGTTTCATCCAGCTCCACTTCCCAGGAGTGCAGCACCGACTGCAGGCGGCCATTGCCCAGCGCATCCTCGGCCGAACCCAGTTCGAACAGGTGCAGGCCGTCCAGCGACCAGCCGTGCGCAGTGGCAACCTCACGCAGTTCCTCTGCGGTCTCCGAGAGGGTGATGTACAGGCAACGCTCGCCCTGCTTCAGCCCCTGCAGCAGGAACTGCAGCGACAACGTGGTCTTGCCCGAGCCCGGTGGCCCTTCCAGCAGGTACAACCTTCCCTGCGGCAGGCCACCGCCGATGACGGCATCGAGGCCCAGCACTCCGGTAGTGACACGCGAAGACTGTGTCTGCATATGAGTCCACCCTGTTTGACGGGGGGAGTCTAGCAACGGGTTCTGTGTAGGATTTGTGTGATCGCAGGCTCTACGAGCCGTCACGCTGCGGCCATGTTCATGCAGGTCAAAGCGATGTGGACGGGCACACTGCAGTGCCTGCTCAGGCGAAATCCTTGAGGATTTCCTGGATGCCCTGCCAGGACAGTTCAAGGCCGAGTGACGTGCCCGGGTTGACCACTACGCCGTAGCCCCCCGGTACGCGCTTGAGCACCTCGATCATGCGCATGCGGATGATGTTGGGTGCCTCCTGCGGGTACTCACCGACGCGTGCCTCATCGGTGAACACCGCCACGTGCATGACGCTGTCGATGGCAAACAGCAGCGGATCGAAACCGCTGCCATCGACGGTGACCAGGCTGCCGGTGAGCAGCACCACGTCCGAGGCCATGAAGGCTTTCATGAAGGCCGGGACCGCTACCTGCCCGTCCATCGCGGACTTGAGCAGGGTTTCGAGAGGGTTCTGGGGTGCGAGATCGGTCATTTCGCCATTTTACCCGGAGCAGCCGGCCAGGGGCCGGCTCTACCGGAGGCGCTGGGTTCGGGCTGCCTGGTCCGCCATCGCGCGGCCCAGCTCGGCTTCGAGCGCCTTCTGCTTGACCGGAGCGTCCAACAGATACACCTTCACGCCGTGTGCGGGAACTTCAGCCTTCAGGCTGTTCTTCACCGTCACGCTCCCCTGCCCCAGCGCATCGCGCCAGGTACCTGCCTGCAGGTACCGGCTCACTTCGATGCTGCGCGCGGCCTCGCCCTTGTTCAGCAGCACCAGCGCGGTCTGCGCGGTGTCGCCATGCTGCAGCACGCGGAAGAACACCGCTTCGTCGCCCTGCAGGCGCTCGTTGATCTGCAGCCCGCGTTGCAGCGCCGGGGTGGCTTCACGCAGCGTGGCGATGCGCTGCAACGGCCCGAAGATCGGGCTCTGCGGCGCGGCGTCCACGCGGGGCTGGCCGAAATAGGCACGGTTGCCGGCGTGTTCAGCGCGGCTGCGCATGAAGCCGGTTTCCGAGCCGTAGTAGAGCACCGGAATGCCGCGCGCGGTGAACAGCCAGTTGTGCGCGTCGATGAAGCCGTCGTCGGTGGCATCCAGCCGCGCCATGTCGTGGTTGTCGTAGAAGCTCATCAGCTCGTACGGATTTGCATACGGGCCGCCGACCAGGTGCAGCGGCTCGGCGAGCGCCTCGAAGCCCTTCTGCTCCTTGCCGAACACGCTGGACATCGCGCCCCGCAGCGGGAAGTCGAGCACGCTCACGTTCGCATTGGCCGGCCAGGTGTGCTCGGCGATCTTGGCCGCGTCATAGTCGAACGCTTCGCCGAACATGAACATGCCCGGGTGTTCGGCGCGGATGCGCTTGACGAATTCGTTCCACCACGGGTGCGGCAGCCAGCCGATGGTGTCGATGCGCAGAGCATCCACGCCCTGCGCCGTCCACTGCAGGTAGGCGCCGACCAGGTAGTCCATCACCGCCGGATTGTCCTGGTTGAAGTCGCCCAGCTCGGCCAGGTTGCCGTCGAAGATCGAGCCCTTGGCCGAATCGACCGGGCCGATGTTGTTATAGAACGCGTGCAGCGGGTTGTGCTTGGGGTCCAGCTGCTGCGGCGGCAGGTTCTCATGGTCGGCGATGAGCGTGCCGTCCTTGTCGAAGATCTGGCCGAACTGCGGCTGCCTGACCGGCATGGTCCACGCCGGGGAGCCGTGGTTGCCGACGATGTCCAGCACCACTTTCAGTTTGGCATCGTGCAGGCCACGGGTCAGCCCGGCGAAATCCAGGTCCTTGCTGGGCAGGTGTTCGTCGAGCGTGTAGAAGTTGATGCCCCAGTAACCGTGGTAGCCGGTCTTGCCGCGGTCGGTCAGGGTGCTGGTGCAGCTGATCGGCTTGCTGCCAGTGAAGGCTTCATCCGGGTTGTCGATGATCGGGGTGATCCAGACCGCGCCGAAGCCGAGGTTGCGGATGTAGTCCGCGTTGTCGAGCACGCCGCGGAAGTCACCGCCCAGGTAGCCGATGTTGCCGTCCACCTTGTCCGGGCATGGCACTGGAATGTCGAAGGTGCGGTGCTTGCCGCCCTGGTCGCGGTGGTCATTGGACGGGTCGCCGTTGACGAAACGGTCGGTAACCACGAAGTAGACCGCGTCGCTGGCGAACGGCTCGAGCGTACCCACGTACTCCGGGCGCGGCGCGGCAACGGCACTGCCGGCCATCAGGGCGAAGCAAAGACCCAGCGACAAACGCGAACGGCACGGCATCAGACAACCTCCTGGTGGGACGGAACACGCAGCACGCACAGCCCGGCAACCAGCAGACTGGCGCCACCGAGCGCCAGCACATGCATCGGGTCGCCGCCCAGCCACAGGCGCAGCATGAATCCAAGCGCGCTGGCCGCAACCAGCTGCGGAATGACGATGAAGAAATTGAACAGGCCCATGTACACGCCCATCTTGGCCGCCGGCACGCTGTCGGACAGCAGCGCGTACGGCAGCGACAGGATCGAGGCCCAGGCGAAGCCGACCCCGACCATCGACAGCAACAGCCACTTCGGGTCGTCGATCAGCATCAGCGAAATCAGTCCCAGGCCGCCCAGCCACAGGTTGACCAGGTGGCTCAGGCGCAGGCCCATCCAGCGCACCATCAGCGGGATCAGCAACGCGGCGAGCGCGGCAAAGCCGTTGTAGGCGCCGAAAAGCACGCCCACCCAGTTGGCACCTTCGTTGTAGGCGGCCGAGGCCGGATCGGTCGAACCGAAGTGGGTACCGGCCACTGCCGCGGTGGTGTAGATCCACATCGCGAACAGTGCGAACCACGAGAAGAACTGCACCCAGGCCAGCCGCCGCATGGTGCGCGGCATGCTGCGCAGGTCGCCGACGATGGTGGCCAGCATGTGCGGGCCGAGCAGCACCCGCGCCACGCCCAGCAGCAGGCCGTAGCCCATGCACAGCCCGGCCAGTACGTAGAGCATCTTGTCGCCGTCGCGCCAGGCGATGGCGGCGGCCAGCGCCAGGCCGAGCGCGATCCACGCCCCGATCTGCAGCAGCGGCGGCGGCCCGGCCAGCGGCGCGGACTGGTGCACCGCCGGCGGTTCGGCGTCGTCGAAGCTGGCCAGCTCGGCCGGCGAGTATTCGCGGGTGCTGAACACCGTCCAGGCGATCGAGGCCAGCAGCACCACGGCGCCGAAGTAGAACGCATAGCGCACGGTGGGCGGCATCTCGCCCGCCGGGGCGGTGTTGGCCACGCCGAAGTGGGCGAGGATGAAGGGCAGGAAGCTGGCAACGATGGCGCCCACGCCGATGAAGAAGCTCTGCATCGCGTAGCCGGTGGGGCGCTGGCGCGGGGCCAGTTTGTCGCCGACGAAGGCGCGGAAGGGTTCCATCGAGACGTTGATGGAAGCGTCCAGTACCCACAGCGTGCCGGCGGCGATCCACAGCGTGGGCGAGTTCGGCATCACCAGCAGGGCCAGCGTGGTGAGCACCGCGCCGATCATGAAGTACGGACGACGTCGGCCCCAGCGGGTCCAGGTGCGGTCGGACAGATAGCCGATGATCGGCTGTACCAGCAGGCCCGTCAGCGGCGCGGCGATCCACAGCCCGGGCACCGCGTCCATCGGCGCGCCCAGGGTTTCGAAGATGCGGCTCGCGTTGGCGTTCTGCAGGGCGAAGCCGAACTGGATGCCGAGGAAGCCGAAGCACATGTTCCAGATCTGCCAGAACGACAGGGTGGGCTTGGCGGGACGGCTCATCGTGCGGCCTCCACGTCACCGGCAACGGGCGCGAGCAGCAGCGCGCGGACGTTGGCCGCATTGAGCACGCCGTCGCGCCCGCCCTTGCCGCCGTTGTACTGGGCAAAGTGTTCCAGTGCACTCATGTTGAAGCCCGGTTCCAGGGTGAACGTGCAGCTGCCCTTGGGCAGGTCTAATTCGGCGGCGGTGGAGTCCTGCGGGCCGACGCTGTGCGGCATCACCACGGTGGCGCGTTGCAGGGAATGGCCAGTGCACTGCACGGCCAGCTGCTTCACCGCGGCGGTGACGCCGGTGTTGATCGGGCCGTTGGGGTTGTCGTAGCGCAGGCGCAGGCGGACGCGGGTGGGTTCGGGTGCGGTCCATGTCCAATTCGTGGCGCCGGCCAAGGTGTGCTGCGGGCCGACGCAGGTCATGGGACTGTGCAGGGATTCCAATACACCTTCGCGACGGGTCAGGGAGAAGCAGTGCTGGTGGCCGTCGATGGCAAGGGTGTGGGTGGAGGCGCCCGCTGCGGGTTTGCCGTCCAGCCAGAGCTGATGGTTGGCCGGGATAATGGTGATCCAGGCGTTCTGTTGGGTGACGACTACGGGTGCCGCTGGGGTGGGTGGGGCGAAGGCGTAGGCTTCGGTGGGGGTTGCCTGGGACACGCGTGGCGTGCTACGCGGTTGCGGGGCCGCCGCATGAGGATGCAGGTCGGCCGCGCGCGGTTGCAGTTTCACGGTGACCGTGTTGGCGTTGCGCTTCACGCTCCCGGCGACCAGCAGGGTGCCTTCCAGTGTTTCGGGGCGCTGGAGGACATAGGTGGTCATGCCGTCGTTGAGTTCGATGCTCGTGCGGGTGCCGAACAGCTGCGGGACCAGGGCCGTTGGCAGTTGGGGCGTTACGCTGCCGTCGGCTTCCACGCCATACACGCCTTCCAGCACCATCGAGAGATAACCGGCGACCGACCACAGCTGGCGCGGGGAGTTGACCACCGGGCCGCTCAGCGCGCCTTCGTCGACGTGCACCGCGAGGGTGCGCATCTCGTAATTTTCCATGTTCGAACCGGCCAGCGCGCTGCCGCGCATCAGCGATTCGATCTCGCGCTGGATGCGGGTGGCATCGCCCACCTTGCGGGCAGCGCGCAGCGAATAGGCGCTCACGAACGGCCACACCGCGCGGTTGTGGTAGATCGGCTGCTGCGCTTCCTGCGGCCATACCACCGGACTGCCGCCCTCTACATACGGGTAGTTGGCCAGCGCACGGCGGGCACGGTCGGTCGGAAACGCCTCGGCCAGCACGCCCAGCGAAATGCCGAGCAGGTCGTACTTGGCGTAGGGCACGGGGTGCGCGGCTTCGCCGATGTAACTCATGTACATGCCGGCGTCTTCGCGCCAGAAGCGCGCGTCGATCTGTCTGGCAAGCGCATCGGCCCACGCGGCGTACTCGGTGGCGCGCGCATCGCCGCGCTCGCCTGCGAAGCGCTCGGCCAGGCGCAGCGCCTGGTAGTGCAGCACGTTGGTGGACAGCGCGAAGGAGTCGCCGATGAAGCGCACGTCCTGGCGGGTCCAGTCCGGGTAGGTCTGTTCGCGCCAGTCCAGGAACGAGGTCTCGCCCCGGTACAGGCCAGTGCGCGGGTCGAACACCATCGCGCGGTCCTGCGCCAGCGTGGCCTGCAGGGCCTGCCAGGTCTGCTCGGTGAACACGGCATTGTCGTGCAGGTCGCGCGCGGCCAGGAACCACACCACGCGGTCGCTGCTGATCGGCCAGCTGCCGCCCGAGCCGGTGTCCTGGGCCACGAACAGGCCGGGGGTGTGACCGTCGCGTGCCTTGGAAAGTTTGAACTGCAGCGACTGGCGGGTACGCACCGGATCCAGCCGGGCCAGCGCCAGGTCGGCCGCAAAGCTCACATCGCGCGTCCACACGTAGGGCCAGCGCGCGCCGGTCTCGAAGCACGCGCAGTCGACCGGCCTGCCGAAGTTGAAGGCGGGATCGCGGATCGCGTCCACGCGGTTGGCCGCCATTTCCTGCTGGGCGAGCGCGAACAAGGCGTCGAACATCACGCTGCCGGTCTGGCTGCGCATCGGCTGGGCGGCGATCGCCACCGGCCTGCCATCGGCCAGCAGCGTGAAGCTGCCATCGGCGGCGGCGCTGGCGCGCGCACTGCGGCCATCGAAAGTGAGGTCCGCCGCAGCAGCGGTGGACAGCAGCGCCGCCCCAAGGGCAGCGGTCAGGCAGATCGTCTTCAGCATCGAAAAGCGGCCGACCGGCGTGTGCCCGTCTGCCTTCCTCCCTTCTTGCACGCGGTGTGGTTCAACAGCGCCGGGGCGCTGTCCTCGCGGCCCCCTCCCAGGGTGCCTGCCTGCATGGTAGGCGAGACGCGTCGCTTGCCGCCCGCTTGCATACGTATTCATGGCCTGGCGCGGTGATGCGGCGGACCGCGTGGCTATAGTCCGGGGCAGGTTCCGGCTGCCCTGGGAGGGGAAATGCCTTTGGTTGTTGCGTTGCCGCGCGCGTTGCGTGCGCCCCGTCCGCTGGCCTGGCTGGCCGTGTCGTTGTTGTTCTGCGCGGTGGCTGCGCAGGCCGAGCCGGTCACCGTGGCCAGTGCCAGTTCGCCCGGCAAGGTGCTGAAGGTGTCGCTGCAGCTCGACGGTGGCAACCCGAGCTACCGGGTCGAGCGCCTGGGCCAGACCGTGGTGGCCGAGTCGAAGCTGGGCTTCCAGCTGCGCGACGGCCGCCTCGACCGCGACCTGGAAGTGCTGGGGCAGGACACGCGCAGTGTCGACGACACCTGGGAACAGCCGTGGGGCGAACGCCGCAGCGTGCGCAACCACTACAACGAAGTGACCGTGCAGCTGGGCGAACGCAGTGGCGCCAAGCGCCGGCTGGACGTGGTGTTCCGCATCTACGACGACGGCTTGGGCTTCCGCTACCACTTCCCGCAACAGCCGGGCCTGCGCGAGGCGATCATCGACGACGAGCTGACCGAATTCGCGATCGCACCCGAATCGACCGCCTGGTGGATTCCCGCCGGCGAGCCGATCCACTATGAGTATCTGTACCAGCGCACCCCGCTGGACCAGGTACCGCTGGCACACACGCCACTGACCCTGCGCAGCCGCGACGGCCTGCACGTGGCGATCCATGAAGCCGCGCTGGTCGACTACGCCGGCATGTGGCTGCGCCGTACCGACGGCCAGCGCCTGCGCGCGCAGCTGTCGCCGTCGGCTGAAGGCTGGAAGGTGCGCCGCACCCTGCCCTTCAGCACGCCGTGGCGCACCCTGCAGATCAGCGACCAGGCCGGCGGCCTGGTCGAGTCCAACCTGATCCTCAACCTCAACGAGCCCAACGCGCTGGGCGATGTGAGCTGGTTCAAGCCCTCCAAGTACCTGGGCGTGTGGTGGTCGATGCACCTGGACCAGGAAAGCTGGGCTACAGGCCCGAAGCATGCCGCGACCACAGCGAAGACGAAGAAAGTGATCGACTTCGCCGCGAAGCACGGCTTCCGCGGCGTGCTGGTGGAAGGCTGGAACCCGGGCTGGGACGGCAACTGGGTCGGCAATGGCTACGACTTCGACTTCACCCGGGCCACCCCCGACTTCGACATCGACGCGCTGTCGGCGTACGGGGCGAAAAAGGGCGTACACCTGATAGGCCACCATGAAACCGGCTGTGCGATCGAGCATTACGAAGACCAGCTCGGCGCGGCGCTGGACCTGTATGCACGGTTGGGCGTGGACTCGTTCAAGAGCGGCTACGTCTGCGACGACGGCCAGGTCGACCGGCGCAACCCGGCCGGCGGCCCGCTGTGGCGCGAGTGGCACGACGGCCAGTTCATGGCCCGGCATCACCTGAAGGTGGTGCAGGAAGCGGCGAAGCGGCACATCGCGGTGAACCCACACGAGCCGATCAAGGACACCGGCCTGCGCCGCACCTACCCCAACTGGATCTCGCGCGAAGGCGCGCGCGGCATGGAGTACAACGCCTGGGGCCAGCCGCCGAATCCGCCCGAGCACGAGGTCAACCTGGTGTTCACCCGCATGCTGTCCGGGCCGATGGACTACACCCCGGGCATCCTCAGCCTGAAGGGCCGCCACGGACAGGCCATTCCGAGCACGCTGGCCCGCCAGCTGGCGCTGTACGTGGTGATTTACAGCCCGATCCAGATGGCCGCCGACCTGCCTGAACACTATGAACAGCACCGTGAGGCGTTCCAGTTCATTGAAGACGTGGCGGTGGACTGGGACGACACCCGGGTGCTGGATGGCGAGGTCGGCGACTATGTGACCATCGCCCGCAAGGACCGCGACAGCGGCGACTGGTTCCTGGGCAGCATCACCGACGAACACGGCCGCGCGCTGCCGGTACCGCTGTCGTTCCTGGAGCCCGGTGTGCGCTATCGCGCCGAGATCTACCGCGATGGCGAGGGCGCCGATTACCAGCGCAACCCGTTCGCATTCGCGCGCGAAACCCGCGAGGTGACCAGCGCCGACACCCTGACCATCGTGCTGGCACCCGGTGGCGGCCAGGCCATCCGGTTCAGCCCCATGTAATCGCTTTCAAACCCCTGCATATCCATTGAATACGTATGCAGGGTGATTCACGCCGGAGGCGCGCTGCCTACCATAGCCACGCAGTCAACGGCCACCGCGCCATGACACCTGCGGCAACGCATCGCCGTTGATCACAACATGTTTGGCAACATTGCCTGGGAGGGGAAAATGTTGAATCGCAAGCGCAGCGCGCTGAGTATCGCGCTGGCCGTCGCCCTGACGCCGCTGTTGGCGTCGGCGCAGTCCACCACCACGTCGGGCACCGTGCCGCCGGCCGGTACCGCCGCCACCGACCTGGACACCGTGCAGGTCACCGGCATCCGCCGTGGCATCGAGAACGCCATCCAGATCAAGCAGGACGCCACCTCGGTGGTCGAAGTGATCTCGGCCGAAGACATCGGCAAGCTGCCGGATGTGAGCATCGCCGAGTCGCTGGCCCGCCTGCCCGGCCTGGCCGCGCAGCGCGTGGCCGGCCGTGCCCAGGTGATCAGCGTGCGCGGCCTGTCCCCGGACTTCGCCACTACCCTGCTCAACGGGCGTGAAGTGGTCAGCACCGGCGACAACCGCAGCGTCGAGTTCGACCAGTACCCGTCCGAACTGGTCAACGGCGTGACCGTGTACAAGACCCCCGACGCGGCCCTGGTCGGCCAGGGCCTGTCCGGCACCATCGACATGCAGACCGTGCGCCCGCTGGCCTTCAGCGAACGCGTGATCGCACTGAGCGGCCGCTACTCGAAGAACTCGCTGGGCAAGGCTGCCAACGTGGACGCCTTCGGCAACCGCTTCAGCGCCAGCTACATCGACCAGTTCGCCGACAACACCTGGGGCCTGGCGATCGGTTACGCGCACAGCGACAACCCGATCCAGGAAAACCAGGTCGGCCTGTACGAGCCGTGGACCACCGAGCAGACCGACCAGGGCAACCGCCCGGGCGTTGCGCCGGGCACCGCGTTCTCCGACGGCATCAAGGCGCTGCGCCGTACCGGCAACGCCAAGCGCGACGGCTACATGGCCACCGTGCAGTTCCGCCCGTCGAACACGTGGACCAGCACCCTGGACCTGTTCCACACCGAAGCCGAGCAGATCGACACCGCCAACCAGTTCGAGGTCAACCTCAGCAACTACAACGGCGGCTATACCCCGGGGCTGTTCATCAGCAACCCGCAGGTCAACGGCAACGGCACCTTCACCGGTGGCACCGCCAGCGGCGTGTACCCGCTGGTGCGCGGCATGTACAACAAGCGCGAAGACAAGATCGATGCGTTCGGCTGGAACAACGAGCTGACCTTCGACAGCTTCAAGCTGACCGCCGACGTGAACTACTCCAAGGCCACCCGCGACGAGCTGAACCTGGAGAACAACCTGCAGCTCACCCCGATGCCGCAGCTGGACACCATCGGGCTGACCGTCAACCCGAATGGCTTCTCGCAGATCCGCCCGGGCCTGGATTACTCCAATCCCGAAGCGCTGTACCTGACCAACACCATCTACGGCTCGGGCTACGGCAAGGTGCCGCAGGTTGAAGACCGCCTGAAGGGTGCGCGCCTGCAGGGCACGTTCAACCTGCCCGAATCGATGTCCTGGTTCCAGGACGTGGACGTGGGCGTGAACTACGCCGACCGCCGCAAGGAAAAGAACCAGGCCGAAGGCAATATCCTGCTCGGTGCGCAGGGCGACGCCAACGTCGGCAGCGACCTGCAGTACCGTCCGGTCAACCTGGGCTTTGCCGGCATCGGCTACATCCCGGCCTGGAACGTGCCGGCCGCAGTCGACCGCTACATGGTGTTCAACCCGGTCACCAACCTGGACTACCTGATCCCGAAGTCGTGGGTGGTGCAGGAAAAGACCACTACTGCGTGGGTGCGTGCCAACATCAACACCGATATCGGTGAGGTGGGCGTGCGCGGCAACGTGGGCGTGCAGATGATCCGCACCGACCAGAGCTCGCAGTCGAACTACTTCGACCGCTCGCGCCCGGCCGGCCAGGAAGTGCTGCCGATCGACGGAGGCAAGACCTACACCGACTGGCTGCCGAGCTTGAACCTGGCCTTCATGTTCCCGCACCAGCAGACCCTGCGTTTCGCAGTGGCCAAGCAGGTCGCGCGTCCGCGCGTGGACCAGATGCGCGCCGGCCTGGAGTTCGGCGTGGACACCGCCACCGGCAAGCCGGGCGGCAGCGGCGGCAACCCGCTGCTGGATCCGTGGCGCGCCAACGCCATCGACCTCTCGTACGAGAAGTACTTCGGCGAGAAGGCGTACGTGGCGGCCGCGGTGTTCTACAAGGACCTGAAGAGCTACGTCTACACCCAGTCGGTGGACGACTACGACTTCAGCAACCTGCTGGCCAACTACGTGCCGCCGCCGGGGATGATTGCGCCGGTGCAGACCATCGGTACGTTCTCGGCGCCGCAGAACGGCGAAGGCGGCACCCTGCGTGGCCTGGAACTGACCGCCTCGTTCCCGCTGGAAATGATCGCCGACCCGCTGCGTGGTTTCGGCGTGCAGGCCAGCGCGACCTTCAACGACAGCGACATCAAGATCCTGGACCCGGAAAGCGCCTCCAGCGTGGGTAGCGATCCGATCAGCCTGCCGGGCCTGTCCCAGCGTGTGTACAACTTCACCGCCTACTTCGAGCGCAATGGCTTCGAAGCACGCGTGAGCCAGCGCCGTCGTTCGGACTTCATCGGTGAAATCGGCAACTTCAACGGCAACCGCACCCTGCGTTATGTGGTGGGCGAGAACGTGACCGACGCGCAGGTCAGCTACACCTTTGCCGACAGCAGCAGCCTGCACGGGCTGACGCTGCTCCTGCAGGGCAGCAACCTGACCAACGAGCCGTACCGTACCTACGCGGGTACCAAGGACCGTCCGCTGGAATACATCGAGTGGGGCCGGACCTACATGCTGGGTGTGAACTACAAGTTCTGATCCAGGCGGTAGAGCAATACGGAAAACCCGCTGCGCGAGCAGCGGGTTTTTTGTTTGCGGGCCGGCTTGGTCGAGGACACGCATGGCGTGTCGCTACGCGACTGATGCATCCGCGGCCATGACGCGTAGGGACACGCCATGCGTGTCCGCCCTTTGCGCGGACCAAAAAAAAGGGCGGAACCCTGCGGCTCCGCCCTTCAATACCACCGGAAATCGTGAATCAGCTGCGGCGTGCGCAGTACATCGCCTGGGCCGGCAGGTGCAGCTGCGCGCCTTCCGCCTGCCCCGCATCCGGACCCGGCACGTGCAACGCGTGCCACTGCCCTTCCGGCAACGCCACCGTGGTGGCTTCAGCCGACAGGTTGAACGCCAGCAGCAGGGTCTCCTCCCCATGCGTGCGCTCGAACAT
The DNA here is from genome assembly GCF_002893095.1 of Stenotrophomonas sp. VV52. Classification (GTDB taxonomy): domain Bacteria; phylum Pseudomonadota; class Gammaproteobacteria; order Xanthomonadales; family Xanthomonadaceae; genus Stenotrophomonas; species Stenotrophomonas aracearum. Next base: position 129,494 of record NZ_KZ622864.1, read on the forward strand.
CAGCACCGGCTCGGCCGTCTCCAGGAACCGGATGTCGCCCAGCAGCAGCGTCGGCATGGTCCGGCGCCAGGCCAGGAACTGGCGGAAGGCGTTCAACACCGAATGCGGGTCATGCTCCTGCACCGCCACCGCACGCACCTGGTGGTCCTGCGGAATCGGCAGCCACGGTTCGCCCGTGGTGAACCCCGCCAGCGGCGCGTCAAGCCAAGGCATCGGCGTGCGGCACCCGTCGCGGCCCTTGAAGTTCGGCCAGAAGGTGATGCCATACGGGTCCTGCAATGCTTCGAATGGCACGTCGGCTTCGCCCAGGCCCAGCTCTTCGCCCTGGTACAGGCAGATCGAACCGCGCAGCGAGCAGAGCACCGCCACCAGCAGACGGGCCAGGCGCGGCTGCGCCGGGTGGCCGCCCCACCGGGTCACCGCGCGCTCCACGTCGTGGTTGGAGATCGCCCAGCACGGCCAGCCTTCGGTCATGGTCGCTTCCAGCCGCGACACCGTGTCGCGGATGTAGGCGGCGCTATAGTCCTTCACCAGCAGCTCGAAGCTGTAGCCCATGTGCAGGCGACCCGGCGCGGTGTACTCGGCGGTGGTCGCCAGCGAGTCCTCGGCCGAGATCTCGCCGAGGCTGACCGCGCCCGGGTACTGGTCCAGCAGCCCGCGCAGGCGCTCGATGAACGGCAGGTTCTCCGGCCGGGTGTTGTTGTAATAGTGGTACTGGTAGGCGTACGGATTGTCCGCGCTGAAGCCACGGCCAAGGCGTTTTTCCAGCGGTTTGGCCGGGTTGTCGCGCAGGTCCTTGTCGTGGAAGCAGAAGTTGATCGAATCCAGGCGGAAGCCGTCCACGCCCCGGTCCAGCCAGAACTTCACGTAGTCCAGGGTCGCCTGCTGCACGGCCGGGTTGTGGAAGTCCAGGTCCGGCTGGTCGGCCAGGAAGTTGTGCAGGAAGTACTGCTCGCGGCGCGGCTCCCACTGCCAGGCCACGCCACCGAAGATCGACATCCAGTTGTTGGGCGGGGTGCCGTCCTCGCGCGGGTCGGCCCACACGTACCAGTCCGCCTTGGGATTGGTTCGGTCCTGGCGGCTCTCGCGGAACCAGGCGTGCTCGATCGAGGTATGGCTGAACACCTGGTCGATCATCACCTTCAGGCCCAGCGCATGCGCCTTGGCCAGCAGCCGGTCGAAGTCGGCCAGGGTGCCGAACAGCGGGTCCACGTCGCGGTGGTCGGCGATGTCGTAGCCGAAGTCGGCCATCGGCGAGGTGAAGAACGGCGAGATCCAGATCGCGTCCACGCCCAGCGAAGCCACGTAGTCCAGGCGCTCGATGATGCCGGGCAGGTCGCCCACGCCGTCACCGTTGGCATCGAGGAAACTGCGCGGGTAAATCTGATAGATGACGGCACCGCGCCACCATGGAGTCTGCGACATCGAGGGGCCCCCCTCCGGGCCAGAACGTACCCGACAAGCTTAGCGGGGGGCCCTTGGCGGTGGCGCCACATGCATACGTATTCACGCCCTGCCCGGCCGCCGGACGCCTTCGCGGGCGGAATACGTCCGCACCGCCTATAATTCCGCCCAAGCCTGAAAGTCAGACCGCATGACCACCATCGAAGACACCCGCCCCGCGCTGGGCCTGCCCCAGATCCAGTCGCTCGCCGCGCCCGACATGGCCGCCGTGGACGCACTGATCCGCCGCCGACTGTCTTCGGATGTCGTGCTGATCAACCAGATCGCCGACCACATCATCTCCGCCGGGGGCAAGCGCCTGCGGCCGATGCTGGTCATGCTGGCCGGCCACGCGGTCGGCCGGGCCGGCCCGGAGCACCACCAGCTGGCGGCGATCATCGAGTTCATCCACACCTCGACCCTGCTGCACGACGATGTGGTCGACGAGTCCAGCCTGCGGCGTGGCCGCAGCACCGCCAATGCACTGTGGGGCAATGCGCCCAGCGTGCTGGTGGGCGACTTCCTGTACTCGCGCAGCTTCCAGCTGATGGTGGAACTGGACCGCATGCCGGTCATGCAGATCCTGGCCGACACCACCAACCGCATCGCCGAAGGCGAGGTGCTGCAGCTGCTGCACGTGCATAACCCGGATACGGACGAGGCTGCGTACCTGCGCGTGATCGAGCGCAAGACCGCGGTGCTGTTTGCCGCCGGCACCAGGCTGGGCGCGCTGGCCAGCGGCGTGGACGCGGCCACCCAGCAGGCCCTGTACGACTACGGCATGCACCTGGGCTACGCGTTCCAGATCGCCGACGACGTGCTGGATTATTCGGCCAATGCCGACGAGCTGGGCAAGAACCTGGGCGACGACCTCGCCGAAGGCAAGGCCACCCTACCGCTGATCCACGCCATGGCCCATTCCGACCCTGCCACCCGCGAGCGCCTGCGGGACATCGTGCAGAACGGCGACGCCGGGGCGATGCCGGAAGTGCTGGCTGCGATCCATGCCACCGGCGGGCTGGAGTACAGCCGCACGCGTGCCGAGGAATACGCCGTGGCCGCCGAGCGTGCGCTGGACGGGCTGGCCGACAACGATGCGGTGGCCGCATTGCGCGGCCTGGCCAGGTACGCGGTGCAGCGCTCGCATTGATCGATCGCTGCCGGCATTGGCCGAAATCGCATTGACGCGTAGTGCCGGCCGCCGGCCGGCTCTGCACGATGCCGTCACCGCGTGGAGCCGGCCGGCGGCCGGCACTACGGTTTCCGTTGTTCCGGTTTTCCGGATTCCGATTACCGCTTGTCGAACAGGCCTTCGAAGAACGTATCCAGGCTCTTCCACGCCCGCTTCGCCGCACGCTCGTTGTACACGCAGCCCGGCGGGCTGTTGGCGTCGGCTTCGGCGAAGCAGTGCACCGCGCCGCTGTAGTTGGTGAATTCCCAATCCACCTTGGCTGCGTTCATTTCCTGCTGGAAACCGGCGATGTCTTCCGCGCTGACGCTCTTGTCGTCGGCGCCGTTGAGCACCAGCACCGACGGGTGCGTGTCACCGGCCTTGGCCGGCAGCGGCGAACCCAGACCACCATGCAGGCTGACCACGCCGGCCAGCGGCGCGCCGGCACGGGCCAGCTCCAGTACCGTGGTGCCGCCGAAGCAGAAGCCCACCGCGCCGATCTTCGAGGCATCCAGCGGCGCATTGCCGGCCTGGGCCTTGAGCACCTCCAGCGCTTTCAACGCGCGGGCGCGCAGCACCGGGCGGTCGTTGCGCAGCTTGGCCGCCACCGGGCCGGCCTCGGCATCGGTCTTCGGGCGCACGCCCTTGCCGTAGACGTCGGCGACCAGCACCACGTAGTCGTCGCCCGCCAGCTGTTTGGCCTTGGCGATGGCCGAGTCGTTCACGCCCTTCCAGTTCGGCACCATCACCAGTCCGGGGCGCTTGTCGTTGTCTTCGCCGTCGTAGACCAGCACGCCACTGAAGGTGGTGCCTTCATGCTGCCATTCGACCGGCTTTGCCTGCATCGCGGCCACCGCCGGCAACGCCGTCATGCCCAGTACCAGTGCCGCACCCCACCGCCATTGCTGCTTCATGCGCCTGCTCCTTCGGGGAAAGGAACATGTAACCACATGCGATGTGACGCCCGGTAGAGCCACGCCCTGCGTGGCTTCGCGGTGCCCGATCAGGCGATCCCGATCCCCGGGATCGCCGTGATCTGCTCCGGGTCGAACCCGGCCAGTTCGGCGAAATGGCGGCCGCGGGCGACGTAATCCCTATACACCCCGAAACTCGGCGCGCCCGGCGACATCAACACCACCCCGCCCTGCCCGCCCAGCGCGGCGCAGGCCAGCCGCACCGCTTCATCCAGGTCGCCTGCCGCATGCAGGCCGAACCGGCCAGCATCGGCCAGCGGCTGCAGCATCGCGTGGATGCGCGGGCCATTGGCGCCCATGGTCACGATCTCCACCGGCGGCACGTCGTGCGCCATGTGCGCGACGAAGTCCTGCCAGTCCAGCCCCCGGTCGTGCCCGCCCACCAGCAGCGCGATGCGCTGGCCGGCGAAACACTCCAGCGCAGCCAGGCTGGCGTGCGGGGTGGTGCTGATCGAATCGTTGACGAAACGCAGGCCGTCACGCGTGCCGATGGTCTGCAGCCGGTTGGGCAACGGGCGGAAATCCTGCACCGCCGGGGCCAACGCCACCGCGTCCAGGCCCAGTGCTTCCAGCGCGGCCAGCACCGCGCACAGGTTGCCGCGGTTGTGGCGGCCCGGCAACGGCGTGTTGGCGGTGTCGAACACCGCCTGGTCGCCGCGATACACGATCTCGCCGCGCATGTGCCAGCCCTGCGGCTGGTTGAACCAGACCACTTCGCTGCGCGGCAACGACAACCCGGCCAGGTGCGGATCCGCCGCATTGAGCACGGCGATCCGCGGCGCCGCGTCGGTCACCAGCGCCAGCTTGTCCTCGATGTAACGCGCTTCGCTGCCGTGCCAGTCCAGGTGTTCGGGGAACAGGTTCAGTACCACCGCCACCTGCGGGTGCGCGCCACTGCGCGCCACCTCGCCGGTCTGGTAGCTGGACAGCTCCACCGCCCAGTACGCCGGTGCCGGCTGCGGATCGAGCACTTCCAGCAGCGGCAGGCCGATGTTGCCGGCCAGCCCGGTGCGCGCCCCGGAGGCGCGCAGCAGGTGCGCCAGCAGCGAGGTGGTGGTGCTCTTGCCCTTGGTACCGGTCACGCACACGGTGTCGCGCACCGTGCCGTCGGCATCCGCGTGCTCGGCAAACCACAGCGAGGTGCCGCCGATGAACTGCGTGCCACGCGCGGCGGCGGCCAGCGCAGCCTCGCCATAGGGGCTGATGCCCGGCGACTTGATCACCACCTCGAACCCGGCCAGCGCATCGCCGCTCACGTCCGAACGCACCTGCAGCGCGCTGCCGGCTTCGGCACGCGCAGCGGCGGCCTCGGCCTCGGGGCAGAACAGGGTCAGTTCAAGCGCGGGCAGGCGTTGCCGAAGAACCGAAAACGCCGCACGTCCTTCGCGCCCCCAGCCCCACAGCGCAACCCGCTTGCCCTCAAGCTGCGAAATTCGCACGCAGGCGCTCCCAGATCGCCGCCGGAATGCGGTGCTCGCCTTCCAGCACCAGCAGCGGTTCGATCTGCAGCTCGGCGCCGTCCAGCTGCGGCTGGATCTCGTGGATGAAGCGCTTCACCAGCGCGTCCTCGTTCCATTCCGGGCGCGCGGCCAGGGTCGCCATCGCCGCCCGCGACTCGCGGCCTTCGCCCACGCACTCGAACGGCTTGTGGTCCTGGAACTCCAACAGGGCGTCGAAACCGCCGGCCTGCTCCAGATCGTCCAGCAGGTTGCGGCCAAAAATGCGCACGAGTCGGGTTTTGGGCATGAACGGAGCCAGCGCCAGGAACACGAAGTGGCACTTCGGGCACACCCCGCACCAGCGGTTCACCGGGCGCTCGCCCAGGATGTGGAAGTTGCGGTTGCAGCTGGAGAAGTGCGCGTCGTAGTAATCGGTTTTCGCGAACTGCCGCGCCACCGCCAGCTCCGACAGCGGCCGCAGCAGCGAGTAGTACTGCAGGTCGGCGGCCACGTGGCGCTGCAGGTGCTCGCCGAAGGCCTGCTCGAACGCCCAGCCCTTGGACCACTGGTGGTTCACTTCACCGGTGCCGGGGATCTGGCTGCCATAGCTGGCCGAGCGCTCGTTGGAGAACACCACCTGGTCCACGCCCTGCAGCAGCGCGGCCAGCACCATGATCGCCGAGTTCACCGCGGTCACCGGAATATGCCCGTTCCAGGCGCCCTGGCGATTGAGCTCGAACAGCTCCGGCGCCAGCGTGCGGCCAATGTTGAGCATCGGCAGGCCGGTGCGCTCGGCGCAGGCGCGGATCAGCTGCGAACCGCCGATCCAGGTCACCGTCTCGGCGATGCCCAGCGTGCGCAGCGCTTCGATGCTGACCAGCGAATCCTTGCCGCCGCCGATGGCCACCAGCGCATGTTCGCGCAGGCCCACCGCGGGTGCGGCGACCGCTTCGCCTTCCACCGGCAGGCGGAACCGCCCGCGCAGGTTGAGGCCGTTGCGGTAGGCAAACTCGCCCAGGCCGTTGAGATACACCATTTCCACCAGCGCAGCGGTGTCGGCGTCGACCGTGTAGCTGTCGATCCGCACCTGCTCCGGCACGCCGGCCTTGTAATAGCTGACGCCCGCGATCAGGTGCAGCAGGCGCAGCGCGCGCTGCACCGCCTCGGCACGGGCCCCTTCCAGCACGAACGGTGCGCCGGGAATGGTGACCGTCTCGACCAGCTCCGGGCCGTTGTCGAAGGCGTAGACCAGCTGCGCCACGCCGGTGTCCGCGGCAAGGTCGCAGCGGACGAAGCGGAAGCAGGCAACCTGGTGTTTATCGAATGCAGCAGTCATGGTGGGTCCGGTGGGGCATGAGGGAAAACAGCGGGCGGCGCTCAGGGCACATCGTCGATGACGTCCTCGCGCGGCAGCTCCCGCTGGTTGTAGGTGTTGGCCATGACGTAGCCGTAGGCGCCGGCATCGGCGATCAGCATCACGTCATCCGGCGCGGTGGTGGCCGGCAGGCGGCGGCGCTTGCCGAACACGTCGCTGGACTCGCAGATCGGCCCGACCACGTCGAACATCGCCTCCGAGTACCCGCCCAGGCGGCTGAGGTTTTCGATGTCGTGCCAGGCGTCGTACAGCGCCGGACGCATCAGCGTGTTCATGCCCGCATCCAGCCCGACCCGGCGCACACCGTCCTTTTCGATCACCTGGGTGGCGGTGGTCAGCAGCACGCCCGATTCCGCCACCAGGTAGCGGCCCGGTTCGATCGCCAGCCGGAACGCCGGGTGCACGGCCTTGACCTCGGCCAGGCCCACGGCCCACGCGTCCAGGTCGAACGGCTCGTCATCGGCGCTGTACGGAATCGGCAGGCCGCCGCCGATGTCGATGGTTTCCACGCTGCCGATGCGGCGCGCGAAGCCGGCCAGTTCGTCGCACATCAGGCGCCAGTGCTGCGCGGTTTCCACGCCGCTGCCCAGGTGCGCGTGCAGGCCGACCACGCGGGTGCCCAGGTCGGTGGCCAGGCGTACGAACTCGTCCACGCGCGCGATCGGCAGGCCGAACTTGGAGTCCTTGCCGCCGGTGCGGACCTTGGCATGGTGGCCTTCGCCACGGCCCAGGTCCACGCGCAGCCACAGCTCGCGGTTGCGGAACAGCTCAGGCCAGCGCTGCAGCGCTTCCACGTTGTCCAGGGTCACGGTGACGCCCAGCGCGAACGCCGCTTCATACTCCGCACGCGGCGCAAAGCTGGGGGTGAACAGCACGCGGCGCGGCGACAGCGTCGGCAGCACGTTGAACACATGCTTGAGCTCGCCGTGCGAGACGCACTCCAGGCCGAAGCCTTCCTGCTCCAGCAGTTCCAGGATGGCCGGGTGGCTGTTGGCCTTGATCGCGTAGTAACGCTGGTCGATCGGCTTGATCGCCGCCAGCGCACGCGCACGCGCGCGGACCGTGGCCAGGTTGTACACGTAACGCGGCGTACCAGCCTGGGCCAGGTGCAGCAGGTGCTCGCGCTGCCCCCGCCACCAGGCGGTTTCGCGCGGACGGATGGTGCCGGCGATCTCGCGCCAGCGCGGGCCGAACACCTCGCCCTCTTCCACCGGCATCGCGCCGCTGTCGATCAGCTCGGCGTGCAGGATCGGCAGCAGGCCGTCGGCGTCGGCTTCGTCGATCACGAAGGTCAGGTTCAGGTCGTTGGACGACTGCGAAATCATGTGCACGCGCTCGCGCCCGAAGGTCGCCCACACGTCCGACAGCTTGTGCAGCAGCGAGCGCATGCCGCGCCCGACCAGGGTGATCGCCGCGCACGGCACGATGATCTTGACCTTGCAGATCTGCGACAGGTCGGCCGACAGCGCGGCCAGCACATCCGTATTGACCAGATTCTCGGACGGATCCAGCGACACGGTCACGTTGGTTTCGGCCGAGCCGATCAGGTCCACCGACAGCCCATGCTTCTTGAACAGGCCGAACACATCGGCCAGGAAGCCGACCTGCTGCCACATGCCAATGCCTTCCATCGACACCAGCACGATGCCATTGCGGCGACTGATCGCCTTCACCCCCGGCACCGGCGCGGCGTTGCCGTCGATGCTGGTGCCCGGCAGTTCCGGGCGCTCGGTGTCCAGGATCGCCATCGGCACGCCGGCGTCGCGGCACGGCTTGATCGAGCGCGGGTGAAGCACCTTGGCGCCGGTGGTGGCGATTTCCTGCGCTTCGTAATAGTCCAGGCGGGTCAGCAGGCGCGCGTCGGGCACGTCCTTCGGGTTGGCGCTGAACATGCCCGGCACGTCGGTCCAGATTTCCACGCGGCTGGCGCCGAGCAGCGCACCGAAGTACGCCGCCGAAGTGTCCGAACCGCCACGGCCGAGGATGGCGGTGCCGCCGTCGGCATGTCGCGAGATGAAGCCCTGGGTGATCAGCATGCGGGTCGGCTGCGCGCGGAAGCCGGCGGCCCACCCGGCGTCCGAGCGCCACTGGCAGTTCACCGACAGGCGCTGCGACCAGTCGCTCTGGTTGGGCTGCGGCGGCAGCGCCTGCAGCCACTCGCGCGCGTCCATCCAGCCGAAATCCAGGCCGCCGGCGCGCAGGTACGCGGCGCCGATGCTGGACGACAGCAGCTCGCCCTGGCCGAGCACGTCGGCCTGCCAGTCCAGCGGGCGGGTGGCCGCACGCGGGTCGTCCAGCAGGCCCTGCAATGCAGCCAGGCGCGCGTCCAGGGTGCCGGCCTCCAGCGCCAGTTCGGCCAGGAACTCGCGGTGGCGCGCCACCAGCGCGTCCACGCGGGCGCGGCTGTCGGCGGCGCCATCGGCGATCGCGGTCAGCTCATTGGTGACCCCGGACAGGGCCGAGACCACCACCAGCACGCGCGCGCCGGTTTCTTCCGCACGTTTTTTCGCCAGCTTCCCGATCGTGTCCCAGCGGTGACGACGCGACACGGAGGTGCCGCCGAACTTCAGTACGATCCAGCGATCGACAAGGGGGGAAGCTGACATGGAGGTAGGAATGGGTAGGTAGTGGGGGGATCGACCCGGCACGCCGGGCCGAACCTCTGATTCTATGCCAAGCCGCCGCCCCCGTCAGACCCGGCCGGCCTTGTTAAGCTGCCCGACCGTTCTGCCTGACCGACCTGCCATGACTGCCCGCCGCTTCCTCCAGCTTGACGTGTTCTCCCCCTCTCCCGGCGCGGGCAACCCGCTGGCCGTGGTGCTGGACGCCGAAGGCCTCGACGACGCCCGCATGCAGGCGATCGCGCGCTGGACCCGGCTGCCGGAAACCACCTTCGTGTTCGCCCCGCAGGCGCCCGGTGCCAGCTACCGGATCCGCATGTTCAGCCCGCAGAAGGAAGTGCCGTTCGCCGGCCACCCCAGCGTCGGCACCGCGCACGCGGTGCTGGACGCCGGCCTGGCCACGCCGGTGGATGGCGTGCTGGTACAGGACGGCATTGCTGGCGCCCTGCCCTTGCGGGTAATGGGCGAAGGCGCCGCGCGCAGCATCGCGATCCGCACCCCGCGCGCGGCGGTGGCGGAAGTCACCACTTCGGGCGACCCGCGCCTGCAGGCCGCGCTGGCGGGCTGGTCCCTGGGCGACCTGCCGCCGGCGCGCATGTCCGGTGGCCGCAGCTGGTGGGTGGTGGCGCTGGCCGACGAAGCCGCGCTGCGCGCCCTGTCGCCGGACTGGGACGCGGTCGCGGCGCTGGCCGAAAGCACCGACAGCATGGGCGTGTTCGCCTACGCGCGCGCAGCCGGTGGCGACTACGACCTGGCGGTCCGCGCATTCGTCGGCAACGGTCGCCGCTTTGAAGACGCCGCCTCGGGTGCCGCCAATGCGGTGCTGGCGGCGTGGCTGGACAGCCGCGATGCGCTGCCGGGGCGCGGGGGAAGCTACGTGGTCAGCCAGGGTCGCGAAGTGGGCCACGATGCGCGGCTGACGCTGCACGTGGACGCAGAAGGCGAGGTCTGGTCCGGCGGCCAGGTGCAGACCGTAATCGAAGGGACAATCACCTGGTAGAGACACGCCACGCGTGTCTTTCGGGGTATCCGGCACCACGTGGGACACGCATGGCGTGTCGCTACGCGGCCCCGTTGGTAGTGCCGGCCTCTGGCCGGCACCCCAAAACACCCGTCAGCCCAATTCGGCTTCCAGGCTGATCGGCACCGCACTCAATGCCTTGGACACCGGGCAGTTCTGCTTGGCGTCGTCGGCGATCGCGCGAAACTGCGTCGCGTCGATGTTGGGAACCACCGCCTTGACCTTCAGGGTGATCTGCGAGAGCTGCGGGCCGCCCTCCATCGACAGGTCGACCTTGGCCTCGGTGTCCAGCGAGGTCGGCACGAAACCGGCTTCGGTGAGCTTGGCCGACAGCGCCATGGTGAAGCAGCCGGCATGCGCGGCGGCGATCAGTTCTTCCGGGTTGGTGCCCTTTTCGTCGCCGAAGCGGCTGCTGAAGGCATAGCGGGTCTTGTCCAGCAGGCCGCTCTGCGGCGTGCTCAATTGTCCCTTGCCTGTCTTGAGGTCACCTTCCCAGTGCGCGGTGGCGTGACGCGAAATGCCCATCGGTTCTTCCTCTGTGGGTGAATGGCAACACCAGCCTAGACGGTCGGCCGTTAGCGCCGTGTCTGGCCGCCCTGGGCCGCGCCCCCTGGCGTTGGACCCGTCAAAACAGGGTGCAGCGACCGCATTTCCGGGCATGTCCTGATGCACTGCGGTAATCGAATTTGCAGAAAAGCCGAATTTTTATGCGTTTGCCTATTGGCGGCGCCGCATTGTTGCCCTACATTTCGCTTGCCGATGGGTTCGGCGCGACCACCCAACCAACCGATCACGGAACAGGAAACCATGGCAAAGACCGCTAAGAAGGCTGCCCCGAAGAAGGCAGTGAAGAAAGTCGCTACGAAGGCCGCCGCAAAGCCGGCAGCTCCGAAGCCGATCAAGGAAGTGCTGACCAAGTCCGGCCTGGTTGCACACATCGCAGAAGCCTCCGGCGTTGTCGCCAAGGACGTCCGCGCGGTGCTCGCCTCGCTGGAAACCGCCGTGGCCTCCTCGGTGCACAAGAAGGGCGCAGGCAGCTTCACCCTGCCGGGCCTGCTGAAGATCACCACCGTCAGCGTTGCTGCCAAGCCGAAGCGCAAGGGCATCAACCCGTTCACCAAGGAAGAGCAGTGGTTCGCCGCCAAGCCGGCCACCACCAAGCTGAAGGTGCGTCCGCTCAAGAAGCTCAAGGACGCCGCGCTGTAATCTGCGCGCTTCCTGCAGCACCCGGACGGGACGGCCTTGGCCGTCCCGTCCTCGTTTTGGGGCACCGCACAAACAGCGAAACACAGCGTTGCCAAACCCCGGCGGCACCCGGCCCGCCGGTGCAGACCCCGCCGCCACGGGCTGCACGCAGGATCCGCGCAAAAGCGGAACGCACAAGGTGGAACACTGCGTGCGGCCGCGCCTGTCGCCCCGGCCCGTCGCCACGCCTAAGGTGGACCCATCCCCCCCACAGTGCACCGCCATGGCCAGCCCCTCGCAACGCTATCGCATCACCGTTACCCCGATCGAAAAGGACGGGCTGCAGTGCAGCGGACGCTGCACCATCGAACTGGAACACCGCGCCCAGCAGGACTGGATGCGGCTGCTGGAAGTGGCCCGCCGCCAGACCGGCCTGAGCGGCGACGAGCGCGCTGCGGCGATCGTCGCCACCCAGTTGCTGCACGACCTGGCGCAGCGCTACGCCGACCAGCCCAGCCACCCGCTGACCGCACTGCAGCCGCAGCTCGACCACGTACTTGCCGCGCTGGACGGCATCCAGCGCGCGCCCTGAAGCACCGCTACACTCTGCCCTTCACCGGGGAGAGTGCGCCATGCGTCGAGTCGTGTACCTGTTGCCGCTGTTGTTCGCCGGGTGCTCGTGCCAGCCCGACCCGGTCGCCGGTGGCGCTGAGCCCCCCCCACCGGATGGCGCTGCCATCGCCGCCGCGGCGCCCGTCGCGGATGCGACATCGCAGACGCCCGCCGGTCTGTCCAGCGTGGTGGCGCCGACACTCAGTGCGGTCGCACCTGGCGCGTTGGATGAGGGCACCACGGTTCGCACCTACATTTACGCACTGCTGAACCGCGACCGCAAAGCCGCTGATGCGTACTGGAGCGGGGGTCGTACCAGTTCCCGCCCCGACGACGCGGTGCTGCGGGACATCGCCGACCTGCGCAACCTGCGGATCGACACCGACAGCCCGATTGCGCGCGACACCGAACAACCGTCGCGTCTTCGCGAAGTCCCGGTGCGCGTCCGTGCAATTACCGGTACGGGCACCTTCTTCTTCCAGGGCTGGTACCGCCTGCAACCGCGCCCCGACGGCAGCGGCTGGGAAATCCACGGCGCTTCCCTGCAACCCGTAGTGCACTGAACGGGCGACGGTAGATCCACGCCCTGCGTGGATGCTTCTGGCGCCAGCCATGAAGCACCGATTCATCCAGACCCGCTATCGTGTGGTCATCCCAACCCTGCGCCTGCTCCCATGAAGCTACGCCCCGCGTTCGCCCGCCTTGCCGCCTGCACCGTCCTGATCGCCGCCGCGGTCGGCGCACAGGCCGCCCCCAGCATTTCCGGCCGCAACCTGTCGGTGGGTGCCGCCGACGTCCAGGAGTACCTCGATGGCAGCTTCCCGCGCACCCAGAACGCGCTGGGCGGGTTGATCGCCATGACCATGAGCCACCCGACCCTGACCCTGCCGCAGGGCAACCGCCTGGACCTGGGCATGGACGTGGCGGTGGCCACCGCCGGCGGTGCGCCCGCGCCGCTGGGCAAGGTCAAGCTGAGCAGTGGCCTGCGCTATGACGCGCAGACCCAGGGCTTCCACCTGGACCAGCCGAGCGTGGACGACTTCACCCCGGCCAACAACGGCGCCCGGCTGGACTCGCGCACGCGCGAGCTGCTCAACGTGTTCCTGACCGACTACGCCCGCCGCGAGCCGATCTACAAAATCGATCCGACCGTGGGCGCCCTGCTGGGCGCGCTGCAGGTGCAGTCGGCCCAGGTGCAGAACGGCAGGCTGGTGGTGACCTTCAACCAGGACCTCGGCGCGATGGTGCCGGCCGGGGTTCTCGGAAAGTAATCGAAACCCACCGACGTAGTGCCGGCCGCTGGCCGGCTCCTCCTTCGGCCAGATTTGCGTGGAGCCGGCCAGCGGCCGGCACTACGCCCAAACGGCAAACGCCCTTGGCGTTTACCGCTTCGGCTGCAACATCGTCCCGGTGCACTTCTTCGCGCCGCAGCGGCATTCCCATATCTTCTTCAGGCGCGCGGTATGGCGCTCGGCCAGGGTGATGCCGTAGTTGTAGGTCAGCTCGGCGCCGGGCTCGATGTCCTTGATCGCCTCGATGAACACCTTGTCCTCGCGGCGGTTGTCGCCCTCTGCTTCCTCGATCACCGCCTCGCAGTTCGGGTCGCAGCTGTGGTTCAACCAGCGCGCATCGTTGCCCTTGTAGTTGGCGTCGATCACGTAGTCGTCGTTCAGGGTGAACAGGAAGGTGTGACCGCTCTCCACATCCCCGGTATCATCGGCGTCCACATCGGCGTGGCTGCGCAGCAGGCCCTTGTACTGGATGACCCGTTCGCCCTTCTTCAGTGGCGCCAGCGCGAACACGCCATTGCCGTGGATCGAGGATTTGCGGGCTTGGATCTTCTTGGGCATCAGGCTGGCCGTTACGTTGGGATGGTCGATTCTCGCTTAATAGTCGTGATGATGCCTACCTGAACACGACGGGTTGGATGCCCGCGCATAAAAGCGTACAATTTCAGTCCGCTTTATGGCTCTGCCCTCCCCATGCTCCGCGTCACCAAGCTCACCGATTACGCCACCGTCGTCCTGACCGTCCTTGCCGCGCGCCCGGGCGAGGTGCTCAGTGCGACCGAACTGGCTGAATATGCCCGCCTTGAGCCGCCTACCGTCAGCAAGCTGCTCAAGCCGCTGGCCCAGGCCGGCCTGGTCGAAGGCCTGCGCGGCGTGCGCGGCGGCTACCGGCTGACCCGCGCCGCCGACCAGATCAGCCTGTTCGAGATCGTCGAAGCCATGGAGGGCCCGCTGGGCCTGACCGAGTGCGCGCACGACCACAGCCAGTGCGGACGCGAGCTGCAGTGCGGCGCGCGCAGCAGCTGGCGGCTGATCAACGACGTGGTGTCCGACGCACTGCGCAAGGTCAGCCTGGCGCAGATCCTGCCCCCTCTTCCCCTTGTTGACGCCCCCCGCCGCGTGATCGCGGCGGATGTCGTCTCCTGATCCACAGGCAGCCCCCATGGCCACCGATACCCTCGACACCGTCGCCCCCGGCGACACCCCCAACCGCGAGATCCATGAGCAGCTCGGCCGCAAGTATTCGGCCGGCTTCATCACGGAGATCGAATCGGACTCGCTGCCGCCCGGCCTGGACGAGGACACCATCCGTGCCCTTTCGGCCAAGAAGGACGAGCCGGAGTGGATGACGCAGTGGCGCCTGGACGCCTACCGCCACTTCCTGACCATGCCGATGCCGAACTGGGCCAAGCTGCAGATCGCCGCGATCGACCTGCAGGCGCTCAGCTACTATTCCGCGCCGAAGGGCCCGAAGTACGCCTCGCTGGACGACGTGCCGAAGGAACTGCTCGACACCTACGACAAGCTGGGCGTGCCGCTGCACGAGCGCGCCAAGCTGGCCGGCGTGGCGGTGGACGCGGTGTTCGACTCGGTCTCGGTCGGTACCACTTTCCGCAAGGAACTGGCCGAAAAGGGCGTGATCTTCTGCTCGATGTCGGAAGCCATCAAGGAGCACCCGGAACTGGTCCAGAAGTACCTGGGCACCGTGGTGCCGGTCGGCGACAACTACTTCGCCGCGCTGAACTCGGCCGTGTTTTCCGACGGCAGCTTCGTGTTCATTCCCAAGGGCGTGCGCTGCCCGATGGAACTGAGCACCTATTTCCGCATCAACGCCGGCCACACCGGCCAGTTCGAGCGCACCCTCATCGTCTGCGAGGACAAGGCGTACGTGTCCTACCTGGAAGGCTGCACCGCGCCGATGCGCGATGAGAACCAACTGCACGCCGCAGTGGTTGAGCTGGTCGCGCTGGAAGATGCCGAGATCAAGTACTCCACCGTGCAGAACTGGTACCCGGGCGACGAAAACGGCGTTGGCGGCATCTACAACTTCGTCACCAAGCGTGCCGAATGCCGTGGCGCGCGCAGCAAGGTCACCTGGACCCAGGTCGAAACCGGTTCGGCGATCACCTGGAAGTACCCGTCCTGCGTGCTGCTGGGCGACGACTCGGTGGGCGAGTTCCACTCGGTGGCGTTGACCCACCATCGCCAGCAGGCCGACACCGGCACCAAGATGATCCACATCGGCAAGCGCACCAAGAGCAAGATCGTCAGCAAGGGCATCAGCGCGGGCCGTGGCCAGAACACCTACCGCGGCCTGGTCAAGGTCGACCGGAATGCCGACGGCGCGCGCAACTACACCCAGTGCGACTCGCTGCTGATCGGCAAGACCTCCGGCGCACACACCTTCCCGTACATCGAGGTCAAGAACCCGAGTGCGACGGTGGAGCACGAAGCCACCACCTCGAAGATTTCCGACGACCAGCTGTTCTATTGCCGCGCGCGTGGCATCGACCAGGAAAACGCGGTGTCGATGATCGTGGACGGCTTCTGCAAGCAGGTGTTCCGCGAGCTGCCGATGGAGTTTGCGGTGGAAGCCAAAAAGCTGCTGGAAGTTTCGCTGGAAGGTTCCGTCGGCTGATTCGCCGCGCCTTTGATTGATATTTTTTGCCACGCAGGGCGTGGCACTACCCGGATTCGTATCATGCTGAAGATCGACAACCTGCACGCCCGCATCGGCGAAAAAGAAATCCTCAAGGGCCTCTCGCTGGACGTGAAGCCCGGCCAGGTGCACGCCATCATGGGCCCCAACGGCGCCGGCAAGTCCACCCTGGGCAACGTGCTGGCCGGCCGCGACGGCTATGACGTCAGCGAAGGCAGCATCCAGTTCGAAGGCCGCGACCTGCTCGAGCTGGCCCCGGAAGAACGCGCCGCCGCCGGCCTGTTCCTGGCCTTCCAGTACCCGGTGGAGATCCCCGGCGTGAACAACACCTACTTCCTACGCGCCGCGCTCAACGCCCAGCGCAAGGCGCGCGGCGAGGAAGAACTGGACTCGATGCAGTTCCTCAAGCTGGTGCGCCAGAAGCTGGCCGTGCTGCACCTGAAGGACGAACTGCTGCACCGTGGCGTCAACGAAGGCTTCTCCGGTGGTGAGAAGAAGCGCAACGAGATCTTCCAGCTGGCCGTGCTCGAGCCGAAGCTGGCGATCCTGGACGAGACCGACAGCGGCCTGGACATCGACGCGCTGAAGAGCGTGGCCGACGGCGTCAACGCGCTGCGCTCGCCGGACCGCTCGTTCCTGGTCATCACCCATTACCAGCGCCTGCTCGACTACATCAAGCCGGACGTGGTGCACGTGCTGGCCGACGGCAAGATCGTGCAGAGCGGCGGCCCCGAGCTGGCCCTGGAACTGGAAGCGCACGGCTACCACTTCTTGAAGGACCGCGTGGTGCCGGAGGCAGCGGTCTGATGAGCGCCCTGCTGGATTCCCTTGCCGCCGGTTTCTGCGGCAGCGACGCACGCCGCGCCGAGCTCGACGCGGCCCTGCAGGCCGGCCTGCCTGGCCCGCGCAGCGAGGCCTGGAAGTACACCTCGCTGCGCCAGCTGGAACGGCGCAGCTTCCAGCCGGCGCCGCTGGCCGCGCCGGAGATCGACCCTGCCCTGCTGGCCGACATCCCGTCGCCGCGGCTGGTGTTCGTCAACGGCCGCACGTCCGAAGCGCACAGCGACCTCACCACACTGCCCGACGGCGTGCAGGTCCAGACCCTGTCTACCGCGCTGCACGCCGGTGACGACGCCCTGCGCTTCCTTGGCCGCCGCTTCGAGCGCAGCGAAGAAATCTTCGCCCGGCTCAACGCCGCGCTGGCCGACGAAGGCGTGCTGGTGCGCGTGGATGACGGCGTACAGGTGGAAGCACCGCTGCAGCTGGTCTTCATCAGCGCCGCCGGTGCCGCCGACCTGGCCTGGCACCATCGCCACCTGATCGAGCTGCGCGCCGGCGCCGCCCTCGGCGTGGTCGAACACCACCTGGACCTGGGCGATGCCGCGCACTTCGGCAACACCCTGGTGCACGTGCACCTGGCCAAGGACGCGGTGCTCTCGCATGCCCGCGTGCAGGCCGACAGTGCCCGCGCCATCACCCTGCTGCGCACCGACGCCGTGCTGGCCCGCGACGCGCAGTACCGCCGCGTGGACCTGGAGCTGGGCGCCGCACTCAGCCGCCACGAGCTCAACGTGCGCCTGGAAGGCGACAACGCCCAGCTCACCGCCAATGGCGTACTGCTCGGCAATGGCCGCCGCCATGTGGACACCCGCCTGGGTATCGAGCACATCGCGCGCGACACCGCCTCGGAAATGGTCTGGCGCGGCGTCGCCGCCAACCGCAGCCGCGTGGTCTTCCACGGCGGCATCCACATCCGGGCCGGCGCCGATGGCACCGACGCCAACCTCTCCAACAAGAACCTGCTGCTCTCGGCCGACGCCGAGATCGACACCCAGCCCACGCTGGTGATCGACGCGGATGAAGTAAAGGCCGCGCACGGCGCCACCGTCGGCCAGCTCGACGCCAACGCGTTGTTCTACCTGCGCTCGCGCGGCCTCCCGGCCGAACAGGCCCAGCAGCTGCTCAGCGCCGCGTTCTGCCATGAACCGCTGAACATGCTCGACGCACGGCTGACCGAACAGCTGCGCCGCCAGCTGGACATCGCACTGGCCAAGGCAGGGGTGGCATGAACCTCTCCACCCCGCGCCCGGCGACCGACACTGCGGTCGCCCCCGACTGGGACCGCGTGCGCCTGGACTTCCCGCTGCTGATGCGGGAAGTGCACGGCAAGCCGCTGGTGTACTTCGACAACGCCAACACCGGGCAGAAGCCGGTGCAGGTGATCGGCGCGGTGGACGAGTATTACCGGCGCTACAACGCCAACGTGAGCCGCGCGGTGCATGCGCTGGGCACCGAAGCCACCGACGCCTACGAAGGCGCGCGCACCAAGCTGGCGCGCTTCCTCAACGTGCGCGCCAGCGAGCTGGTGCTGTGCAGCGGCACCACCTTCGCGATCAACCTGGTGGCCTACTCGTGGGCGCTGCCGCGCCTGAAGGCCGGCGACGTGATCCTGGTCTCGCGCATGGAGCACCACGCCAACATCGTGCCGTGGCAGCTGGTCGCCCAGCGCACCGGCGCCACGATCCGCGTGGCCGAGATCACCCCGGAAGGCGCGCTCGACCTGGACGCGCTGCGCAAGGCGATGACGCCTGAGGTCAAGCTGCTCGCCGTGGCCCACGTCTCCAACGTGCTGGGCACGGTGAACCCGGTCCGCGAGATCTGCCGTGAAGCGCGCAAGCGCGGCATCATCACCGTGGTCGACGGCTCGCAGGCCGTGCCGCACCGCAAGGTCGACATCCCCGCCATCGGCTGCGACTTCTACGCCATCACCGGCCACAAGATGTGCGGCCCGACCGGTACCGGCGCGCTGTGGGCCCGACGCGAGCACCTGGATGCCATGCCGCCGTTCCTCGGCGGCGGCGAGATGATCAAGGAAGTCAGCTTCGAAGGCACGGTCTTCAGCGACGCCCCGCACAAGTTCGAAGCCGGCACCCCGAACATTGCCGGTTTCATTGGTCTCGGTGTGGCGGTGGACTATCTGGAATCGCTGGGGCTGGACCACGTGGAAGCGCGCGAAGGCGAACTGCTTGCGCACTTCACCGAAGAACTCGGCAAGATCGAAGGCCTGCGCATGTTCGGCACCACCCCGGACAAGGCGGCGGTCGTCTCCTTCCTGATCGAAGGCGCCCATGCCCACGACCTGGCCACCCTGCTCGACCTGGAAGGCGTCGCGATCCGCTCCGGCCAGCACTGCGCGCACCCGCTGCTGCAGTACTACGGCGTAGCCGCCACCTGCCGCGCGTCGCTGGCGTTCTACAACACCCACGCCGAGATCGAGCGCTTCATCGCCGCATTGAACAAGGTGCGCAAGCTGCTCGGCTGAGCCGGGGCCGCACGACCAACGGTCGTGCGCTACCGGTAATCGACCGCACCACCGAATCGACCGACCACCGGTAGCGCCGGCCGCTGGCCGGCCCTCCCGATGCTTCAACGTTCCATGCCGGGAATGGCTCGTGCAATAATGAGAACTCTTCTCATTAATGATCTCGAATGTCGTCGGTCGCAGCAGTCCCGTTTTTCGAGCGCCACGCCCAAGCACTCGCTGCGACCATCACGGCACTCGCCCACGCAGCCGCCCTGGCACTCCTGCTCTGGACCCACACCAGCAGCACGCGCCCGCTCGTGCCTCCACTCGCCGACCGCACCCAGCTCCTCCTGCTGCCTCCGCGCGCGCCCCAGGTGCCGCTGGAAGACATCATCGCGCCCACGCCAAGCATGGCCGCCGCCGTACAGCACCAGAAGCCCGAGCCGCCGCGCGATCTTCCGAAAACGCCGCCGCGAGACGCCGCCAACTGGGTCATCCCGCCGCCTACTCCGCCGCAGCCCAGAACCGACGCGCCTGCGCCGCTGCAGCAACAGGCCTCCGTTGCCGCCTCCCCGCCCAGCCCGCCGTTGCCGCCCGGCCCGAGCGAAGCCACGCCCGGTCGCGACAGCTGGGAAGGCCGGGTCATGGCCCAACTGGAGCGCTTCCGCCGCTACCCGCATGCCGCACGCGCGCGCCGCCACGAAGGCGTGGTGCAGGTACGGGTCAGCCTGTCCCGCGACGGACACCTGCTGGCGCTGTCGGTGGAGAAGAGCTCCGGGTACGCGATGCTGGACCAGGCCGCGCTGGATACCTTCCGCCGCGCCGAACCGCTGCCGGCCGTCCCGGACGACCGGCCGGCGCCGGTGGAACTGTCATTCCCGGTCGAGTTCTTCATCCGCTGAGCCCGCCCCGCCGAACTACCCGCCACTGGCAGCCGCCACTAGAATGTCGGCATGAGCACCCTGACCTTCCGTGCGGCCACGCTGGCCGACATTCCCGCCCTGATCACCCTGGTCACCTCGGCCTACCGCGGCGACGCCAGCCGCGCCGGCTGGACCACCGAAGCGGACATGCTGGACGGCGCGCGCATCGACGCCACCGGCCTGCAGGCGGATATAGAGCGCCCGCGCAGTACCGTGCTGCTGGCCGAACGCGACGGCCAGCTGCTGGCCTGCGCCCACGTGGCGGACGACCAGGGCAAGGGCTACTTCGGCATGTTCTCGGTGGACCCAGCCCAGCAGGGCGGCGGCATCGGCAAGCAGGTGATGGACGCGGCCGAAGCGCATGCGGCGCGCGAATGGTCGGTGCCGGTGATGCAGATGACGGTCATCGACATCCGCGACGAGCTGATCGCCTTCTACGAACGCCGCGGCTACCAGCGCACCGGGATCAAGAAGCCATTCCCCTACGGCGACGAACGCTTTGGCATTCCCAAGCGCGACGACCTGCGTTTCGAAGTGCTGGAAAAGCCGCTGGCGGCCCACGCATGAGCGAGACCTGGACCTTCGTCTGCGCCACCGCCGAACTGCTGCCGGGCGAGATGAAGAGCACCTTCGACGAGGTTACCGGCACGCCGATCGTGGTGTTCAACCTGGACGGCGAGTTGTACGCGCTGGAAGACCAGTGCACGCATGAAGAGTTCGAGCTGTCCTCGGGCACCTTCGACACCACCGAAGGCAGCATCGAGTGCGTGCTGCACAGCGCCCGCTTCGACGTGCGTGACGGCCGTGCCCTGTGCGCACCGGCCTACAGCCCGGTGCCGAAGTTCCCGGTGAAGCGGGAGCACGACGCGGTCTGGACCCGCGACGACCGCGACTGAGTCCACAGTTTTCGATATCCACCCCTGTTCAGTGCCAGAACGGGGATGATGACGACATGATCGCGGATGCGAATCATTATTGTTTCTGTTAATTTAGCGTTCTTCGCCGCCCCGGCCTGACCGATCCCCGCCTCATGGCTTCCGCCCGAGACGCCGCCCCCGCCCGCTGGACCCCGCTGCTGCTGACTGCAGCGGCGATGTTCTGCCTGCTTGCCGCCTTCATCGGCTGGCCGGGCCTGGATGCGGCGGCCGGATCGGCAGGGCCCGGGGTCCGCGCCGCATCAGGCGAAGACCACAGTCAATCCGGCGCCCCCATGCCCGGCCGACTCAACGCCGCCGTGCATGCCTGCGTGGCCGGCGAAAAGGAAGCGGAAACCGGTCGACCCGGCAAAACCGGCGCGCCGGTCTGGACACTGCGCCTGCTGTCCGGTGCAGGCCACACCGCGACGCCTGCTGTTCCGCCACCGTTCTCCCTGCCGGCGCGCCCGCTGCGCTCGCACCCGTCCCAGGCGCCTCCCGTCCGCGCCTGATCGACCCGCCGCGCGGGCCTGCTGCCGCGCGCGCCGCTGACTGCTGTCCGCACGACCTCTTTCCGTATCCGATCGACCGTCCATGCTCCTGCGTGCGCGCATCCCCCCGTGCGTGTACGCGGCTTCCCTTCATCCGTTTCCAGGTCTTCAACCACCATGATCAAGAGCCGCAAGCACTCCTCCCCCGCCCGCAGCGCCGCCAGCCTGGCCACCGCCAGCCTGGTGACCAGCCTCAGCCTGGCCGTGCTGCCCGTGGCTGCGCAGGCCCAGTCCAACGACACCACGGCGCAGACGCTGGACCAGGTGCACGTGCTGGCCACGCGCGGCTTCAAGGCCGACAAGGTCGCCTCGCCCAAGTTCACCCAGCCGCTGCAGGACACCCCGCAGACCATCCAGGTCATCACCCGCGACCTGTTCACCCAGCAGGGCGCGACCACCCTGACCGATGCACTGCGCAACAGCCCGGGCGTGGGCACGTTCTATGTCGGCGAGAACGGCAACACCAACACCGGCGACAGCATCTTCATGCGCGGCTTCGACACCTCCAGCAGCATCTTCGTGGACGGTGTGCGCGATGTCGGGTCGATCTCGCGCGATGTGTTCAACACCGAGCAGGTGGAAGTGTCCAAGGGTCCGGCCGGCACCGACAACGGCCGCTCGGCCCCGACCGGCTCGATCAACATGGTGAGCAAGCAGGCCAACCTGCATGACGCGGTCAGCGGCACCCTCTCCGCGGGCAGCGACAGCCAGCGTCGCGGTACCGCCGACTGGAACCAGGCCCTGGGCGCCAGCAGCGCGCTGCGCCTCAACGCCATGTGGCAGGACAGCGACCAGCCGGGCCGCGACCACGTCAACAATTCGCGCTGGGGCATCGCGCCGTCGCTGGTGTTCGGCTTGGACAGCAACACCCGCTACATCCTCAACCTGCTGTACGTGGACCAGCAGAACGTGCCCGACGGCGGCGTGCCGACGCTGGGCCTGCCGGGCTGGACCCCGCAGCCGACCCTGGAACAGCTGGCCGGCCACCCCGTGAACCCGGAAAACTTCTACGGCACCCGCGCCGACCATGACGATGTCACCGCGAAGATGGCCACGTTCCGGATCGAACACGACTTCAACGACGGCCTGCAGCTGACCAACACCGCGCGCTGGGGCCGTACCGACCAGGACTACCTGCTGACCGCGTTCATGGGCACCGGCACGCGCGGTGCCAATGGCGCCCCGACCGGCAACATCCGCTACACCGACCGCAACAACCTGGACACCTACACGATCGCGCGCAGCCTGCCGACCTTCAAGGTCCAGCAGAACACCATCCTCACCGACCAGCTCAACCTGCGCGCGGACTTCAACACCGGTGCCATCGCGCACAACCTGAGCACCGGGCTGGAATTCACCCGCGAAGAGCTCAAGACCTTCGGCCAGGCCGCCACCAACGGCACCACCTGGTCGGCCGCCAACCTGTACAACCCGGACTGGAATGCCACCGGCCTGACCTGGGCGCACAACGGCGCCGACACCCGCGGCAAGACCACCACCTCGTCGGTGTACCTGTTCGACACCCTGCACTTCACCGAGAGCTTCCTGGTCACGGCCGGCCTGCGCGCGGACCACTACAAGACCGAATACCAGAGTGCGGCGGTGTGCGGCGGCCGTGGCCCGGCCTGCGGCGCCAATCCGGTCGGCACGGTCATCGCCAACCCGTCGCTGGAGCACAGCGACACCCTGCTCAACTGGAAGCTGGGCGCGGTGTACAAGGTCGGCGACATCGTCAGCCTGTACGGCAATTACGCGCTGTCGCAGCAGCCCCCGGGTGGCAGCAACTTCCAGCTGAGCAGCTCGGCCAGCAGCGCCGACAACCCCAGCCTGGACCCGCAGAAGGCCAAGACCCTGGAAGTGGGCACCAAGTGGGCATTCCTGGATGACGCGCTTGCGTTCAACGTGGCCCTGTTCAAGACCGAGGTCAGCAACGAGATCAACACCCAGGTGCTTGACGACGCCGGCAACCCGACCCAGACCGGCAAGAAGTCGGTGCAGGGCATCGAAGTCTCCACGGTGGGCCGCATCACCGACAACTGGTCGGTGTCGGCCGGCTACAGCCACCTGGATACCGAAGTGGAGGAAGGCGCCAACGTGGCCGCTGACGGCACCCGCAACCTGACCTACACGCCGGGTGCGACCTTCACCAGCTGGACCAGCTACACCTTCCCGTTCGGGCTGACCCTGGGCGGTGGCGTGCGCTACGCGGGCCAGATGCACCGCGGCACCGATGGTGCGGTGGGTACGCCGGCCTTCACCAAGTCCTACACGGTGTATGACGCGGTGGCCTCGTATGCGATCAACGACCACCTGGTGCTGCGTTTGAACGCGTACAACCTGTTCGACAAGCAGTATGTGGCCGCGATCAACAAGAGCGGCTACCGTTACACCCCGGGCGTGCCGCGCAGCGTGCTGTTCAGCGCCGACTTCCGCTTCTGATCCCCGCCAGGACCCTGCCATGCTGCTGCACGTCCCCGATGTCCTCACTGCCGACGAACTGGCCCACCTGCAGCGCGCACTGGCGGCGGCGGACTGGGCCGATGGCCGCGAGACGGTGGGCGTGCAGGGCGCGCAGGTCAAACGCAACCAGCAGCTGCCCGACGCGTCGCCGCTGAAGGCCGAACTGGGGCGGATGGTGCTGGCGGCGCTGGAACGGCACCCGCTGTTCTTCGCCGCTGCACTGCCGCTGCGCATCCTGCCGCCCCGCTTCAACCGCTACCAGGGCGGCGGCGAGTACGGGTTCCATGTCGATGGCGCGGTGATGATCACCGGTACGGACGGCCAGCGCAGTCACCTGCGCTCGGACGTCTCGTGCACGCTGTTCCTCAACGCGCCGGAGGAGTACGACGGCGGCGAACTGGTCATCAGCGACACCTACGGCGAGCATGACGTAAAGCTGCCGGCGGGCGACCTGGTGCTGTACCCGTCCAGCAGCCTGCACAAGGTGAACCCGGTGACCCGCGGTGCGCGGGTCGCCTCGTTCTTCTGGGTGCAGAGCATGGTGCGGGATGACGGCGCGCGGCGGATGCTGCTGGAAATGGATGGGGCGATCGAGAAGCTGCGGGTCACCGGGGCTGATCCGGGCGCGGTGCTGCAGTTGACGGGTGTGTATCACAACCTGCTGCGGCGCTGGAGCGAGACCTGAGCACCGCGATCAGCCACGCCCTGCGTGGCTGATGTAAACCATTCCTATTTGCGTTTGTGACAAACGCTACCTACAATTCCCGCCGCGCCGGAACCCCGGTGCTTTCGACAGGGACTCCGTCTTGCGCCATCCGCACCACCACCGCAGCTTTGCCCCCGCCGTGCGCGGGCAGCGCCCGGCGTTGGCCACGGTGCTGGGCTGGCTCGCCCTGCTCTCGATGCTGTTCGGCGCCCTGCCCCTGCTTGAACCGCACCTGCCCGGCACCGCCGCGCTGGTGCTGCAGCTGCCGGCCGAAGAACGCAGCCCCGGTGACACCCGCCTGCAGGAAGAGACACCGGCCAAGCCGCGCCGCATGTCCGCTGCAACACCGGCGGCACTGCCGCCGCGCCTGCCTTCTACCCCGCTCACCGAATCGCTCGACGCGCTGATGGCCACCCTGGCCGAGCTGCCACCGCAGCGCGCACCGTCGATCGATTCCGCCCCGACCACGCCGCTGCCTGCGGCTCCCGGCCTGCGCGTGCAGCGCGGGCAGGCCCCGCCGCAGGGCTGATCCCGGCGGTCGCGCGCCGTTGCGTGCGCACGCCCGCGGCCGACCGTGCCGCACTGCCCGCACCCCGGGCCTTCTGCTGATTCCCACCTTCCGCTGCGGCCGCCGGCCGCGGTGTTCCCGCGTTCGCACTCTTTTCGAGGTACACCCCATGGCCCAGCGCCATCGTCGTCGCACGTCCCTGTCCCGCTGCACCCTCAGCGTCGCCCTGCTGGGCGCGCTCAGCGCACCCGCCTTCGCCAGTGGCGATGCCGCCGGCGACCCCAAGACCCTGGACCAGGTGGTGGTCACCGCCTCGGGCTTCGAACAGAAGATCACCGACGCCCCGGCCAGCATCAGCGTGGTCAGCCGCGAAGAACTGAGCAAGCGCCCGTACACCAGCCTGGTCGACGCGCTGCGCGACGTGGAAGGCATCGACGTGGGCATGGAAACCACCGACAAGAACGGCCGCGCCACCATCTCCATGCGCGGCATGCCGTCCGAATACACCCTGGTGCTGATCGACGGCCGCCGCCAGAGCAATGTCGGCCAGCTGTACCCGAACAACTTCGGCGGCGGCCAGTTCGCCTACCTGCCGCCACTGGATTCCATCGAACGCATCGAAGTGGTGCGCGGCCCGATGTCCACGCTGTACGGCTCCGACGCCATGGGCGGGGTGATCAACATCATCACCCGGCGCAACCAGGACAGCTGGCACGGCTCGGTCACCCAGGGCTTCACCGTGCAGCAGGACGACCAGTTCGGCGACGCGCGCACCACCGACGTGTACCTGACCGGCCCGCTGGTCAAGGAACGACTGGACATGGCCGTGCGCGGCAGCTACTACGACGCCAAGGCGTCCAACCCGGAATGGGAGGCGCTGACCCTGCCCGACGGCACCCTGTGGGAGCGCAGCATCGGCTTCGGCGGTGGCGGCAAGGCGGTGGCCAACACCAACTGGAACACCGGCCTGCGCCTGAGCTGGTCGATCAACGACGACCACGACCTGTCGCTGGACTACGACGTCTCGCGCCAGAAGTACGACAACAGCGAAGGCCAGACCGGCACCCTGGACAGCCTGGCCAGCCTGTGGCGCGTCGGCAATGCCACCATTCCGAATCCAAACGGCACCGGCACGATCACCCGCCGCGTGGTGCAGCCGCGCGTGGGCTACACCGCCTACCAGCGCTACGAGCGCGACCAGCTGGCACTGAGCCACCAGGGCCGTTACGCGTTCGGCACCTGGCAGACCACGCTGACCCAGACCAAAAGCAACAACCTGGGCCGCTCGCTGCCGCTGACCCTGGACGAACGCGCCGACCTGCAGACCCTGTGGAACGACGTGTGCCGTCGCACCGGCGCGGCCAACAACTGCGCGGCCGGCCGCAGCAACGCGCTGACCGCGCTGAACCCGGCCGAGATGGCGCGGCTGGAAGCGTTCCTGCCACGCCCGATGCGCACCATGGAGCTGGAAGGCTACGTGCTGGACACCATGCTGGACATGAGTTTCGACGCGCACAAGCTGACCCTGGGCGGCCAGTACACCGATACCGGCATGATCGACGGCGTGTTCGGCATGGACGGCGCCGGCTATCGCGACAACGTGAAGCAGAAGCACCGCATGTGGTCGGTGTTCGCCGAGGACAACTGGGCGTTGACCGACGTGCTGACCGCCACCCTGGGCGTGCGCTACGACGACCACAACATCTTCGGCAGCCATGTCAGTCCGCGCGCCTACCTGGTGTGGAATGCCAGCGATGCGTGGACCTTCAAGGGCGGCGTCAGCACCGGCTACAAGACCCCGCGCCCGGACCAGCTGTTCCCCGGCGTAACCGGCTTCGGCGGGCAGGGCGTGCTGCCGCTGGTGGGGTCGCCCAACCTGCAGCCGGAAACCAGCACCAATTACGAGATCGCCAGCTACTACGAAGGCGAGCGCTGGGGCTTCAACGTGACCGGCTTCCTCAACAAGTTCGACGACAAGATCGCCAGCGGCGGCACCTTCCCGAACTGCGAAGTGGCCCCGGCAGGCAGCGGCTATTGCGTGGACGTGGGCCCGGGCTGGGCAGCGCTCGGCTACAGCACCTTCAGCCAGAGCGTGAACATCGACACCGCTGAAACGCGGGGCGTGGAAGCGGCGGCGCATGTGGACCTGCTCGATTCGCTGCAGCTGCGCGGCAACTACACCTATACGAAGTCCGAGCAGACCAGCGGCGTGGACAAGGGCAAGCCGGTCGGTGGCACCACCACGCCGGCCAAGCACATGGCCAATGCCAGCCTGAACTGGCAGGTCAGCGACGCGGTGAGCCTGTCGCTGATCGGCGAAGGGCGGTATGACCGTTACCGCGACACGCTGGTGACCACCGTCGGTGGCGTCAGCAATTCGCAGGTGCGCAATTACGAGGATTACACGATCTTCCACTTGGGCGGCAGCTGGGACATCAACCAGTGGCTGACCGTCAACGCGCGGGTCAACAACCTGTTCGACAAGGACTTCGTTTCGCAGTCCTGCGTGTTGATCAGCGACAGCGAGTTCAACTGCGTGGACGATTACGCCACCAAGGACCAGCGTCGGAGTTACTGGATTTCGTTGAACGCGAAGTTCTGACGCGCGGAGGGGGCGGACCGGCAACAATTGCGAACCATTCTCATTAATGGTGTAATTCGCCATTCGCCCCCCTTTCCGTGCCCGTGGCCACCAGCGCTCCTTCCACCGCCGTGCAGCAACAGCAGAGCCGGGGCTTCTGGCTCCGCACCCTGCACCAATGGCATTGGATCAGCTCAGCGGTGTGCCTGATCGGCATGCTGCTGTTCGCGGCCACGGGTATCACCCTGAATCACGCAGCCAAAATCGAGGCTACGCCACAGGTGGTGAACCGCCAGATGGAGCTGCCGGCCGACCTGCTCGGCCAGCTCGGCGACCGCACCGATGGCAACGCCCCGGTGCCCCGCCCCGCCGCGCGCTGGCTGGATCGCGAACTGGGCATTTCCGTCGGCCGCCGCCCGGCCGAGTGGTCGCCGGAGGAAATCTACCTCTCCATGCCCAGCCCCGGCGGCGACGCCTGGCTGAGCATCGACCGTGAAAGCGGTGCGGTGGAATACGAGGCCACTTCGCGTGGCTGGGTGTCCTACTTCAACGACCTGCACAAGGGTCGCAACGCAGGGCCGGCCTGGGGCTGGTTCCTCGACATCTTCGCGGTGGCCTGCCTGGTGTTCTGCATCACCGGCCTGTTCCTGCTGCACCTGCATGCCCGCCAGCGGCGCATGACCTGGCCGCTGGTCGGGCTCGGCCTGATGGTGCCGCTGCTGATCGCCCTGATCCTGATCCACTGATCCGCCTGTCCCCACCCTTCCGGAGCCGCACCATGCGCGTCACCCTCACCATCGCCCTGAGCGGCCTGCTGGCCACCTCGCCGGCCTACGCCACCACCCTGGACATCAACGTCGAGGTGCCCAAGCTCAACGTGGCCGAGTACCACCGCCCCTACGTGGCGGTGTGGCTGGAAGGCGCCGACCAGAAGGTCGCCGCCAACCTGGCAGTCTGGTACCAGCAGACCGGCAACAGCGAAGGCCATGGCACCAAGTGGCTGCCCGACCTGCGCCAGTGGTGGCGCAAGAGCGGTCGCGAACTCAAGGTGCCGGTGGACGGCGTGACCGGCCCGACCAAGCCGGCCGGCACCCATGCGCTGTCGTTCACCGACAAGCAGCCCGCCCTGAAGTCGCTCGCACCGGGCAACTACACCCTGGTGGTGGAAGCGGTGCGCGAAGTCGGCGGCCGCGAACTGCTCAAAGTCCCCTTCACTTGGCCGGCAACCGCGCCGCAGACCGGCAAAGCCCAGGGCAGCACCGAGCTGGGCCTGGTCACGCTGTCGGCCAAGCCCTGATCTTCCCGCCGCCCTTCCCCGTGGGAGGGCGCCCTTTACCCATCATGGAGTTGTTGATGAAGCGCTCGCTCGTCCTAGCCGCCGCCCTGGCCGCCGCCCTTCCGTTCTCCGCCCTCGCCCACAAGGCATGGCTGCAGCCGTCGCAGACCGTCATCGCCGGTGAGCACCCGTGGATTACCGTCGATGCGGCGGTCTCCAACGACCTGTTCTACTTCAACCACGTGCCGCTGCGCCTGGAAAGCCTGGTCATCACCGCGCCGGACGGCACCACCGTGCAGCCGCAGAACGCCTCCACCGGCAAGTTCCGCAGCGTGTTCGACGTCGAACTGACCCAGCAGGGCACCTACCGCCTGGCCTCGGTCAACAACGGCCTGTCGGCCAGCTGGGAAGAAGACGGCAAGCCCAAGCGCTGGCGCGGCACCGTGGCGACCTTTGCCACTGAGGTGCCGAAGAAGGCGAAGAAGCTGCAGGTCAGCCAGTCGGTCAACCGCATTGAAACCTTCGTCACCAACGGCACCCCGAACGCAACCGCGCTGGCGCCGACCAAGGTCGGCATCGAGCTGGTCGCGCTGGGCCACCCCAACGACCTCTTCTCCGGTGAGGAAGCAAAGTTCCGCGTGCTGGTCGACGGCAAGCCGCGCGCCGGCCTGGAATTCGAGATCACGCGCGGCGGTACGCGTTATCGCAACGCCCAGGACGAGATCAAGGTCACCAGCGACAAGAACGGCGAGATCACCGTCACTTGGCCGGAAGCCGGCATGTACTGGCTGGAAACCAGCAGCGAGGACAAGAAGACCACGCTGAAGCAGGCCAAGAGCCGCCGTTTGAATTACGTCGCGACGCTCGAAGTCCTCCCGCAGTAGAGCCGGGCTCTGCCCGGCTGCTTCACCCTCGCAACCCCCAACTCGTTCAATGACCGCTCCTACCCACGACATCGCCAGCCTCGGTGGTCACACCATGGGCACCACCTGGCAGGTAAAACTGACCACCTCGCCCAACCGCGACCTGCACCCGCTGCACGCGGGCATCCAGGCGCAGCTGGACACCGTGGTGGCACAGATGAGCACGTGGGAAGCGGCAAGCGACATTTCGCGTTTCAACCGCGCAGCGGCCGGTACCACCGTGCCGCTGCCGGATCTCTTCGCTGACGTCATGCGCTGCGCACTCGACATCGCAGAACGCAGCAACGGCGCGTTCGATCCCACCGTCGGCCCGCTGGTCGCGCTATGGGGCTTCGGTGCCCAAGCGCATGCCCAGCGCGTGCCCGATGCCGACCTTCTCGCCGCAACCCGCGCCCGCTGTGGCTGGCAACGCCTGCACATGGATGAGGACGCATTGCTGCAACCGGGCGGGCTGGACCTGGATCTCTCAGCCATCGCCAAAGGTTTCGCAGTGGATCTGGTCAGCCGCTGGTTGCGTGCACAGGGCATCGCCGCCGCGCTGGTAGAGGTAGGCGGCGAACTGCACGGCTACGGCCGCAAGCCGGACGGCCAACCGTGGCGCGTGCTGGTCGAAGCCGGTCCCGAGGAAGAGGCGCAACTGACCCATCCTCCACGCGTACTCGCGCTCGATGACCTTGCCGTAGCCACCTCCGGCGACCGCTGGCATCAATTCAGCGCGGATGGCGCGCAGTACAGCCACACCCTGGACCCGCGCGTCGGCGCACCGGTCAGCCGTGCCTCCGCTGCGGTCACGGTAGTGGCACGTGAGGCCATGCAGGCCGACGGATGGGCAACCGCCCTGACCGTAATGGGCGCCGACGAAGGCCTTGCGTTCGCCAACGCACATGGGCTGGCGGCGCGCTTCATCACCCGAACCGCGCACGGTGTTGAAGAACACCTGAGCGAATCGTTCGCGCACCTGCTCGCCGAACAGGACGAGGCCGCATGAAGCGCAGCCCATCGCGCGCGGTGCTGGGCAATGCCGCCGTAATGATCGCGCTCGCGCTGCTGGCGTGGCTGCTGCTGCGCCTGCACCTTCAGGAGGACTGGTGGCGCGCCGCGCCGCTGGCCTCGCATTGGCGCTGGGCAGCCGGCAGCATCGCCGCCTATGCCGCGCTGTGCGCCCTGCTGTGGTGGCGCGGCCGCACGCGTGATGACGCGGTTGCCGACAATGGGCAGGCACCGCTGCTGCTGGTCTGGGCCAGTCAGACAGGCTTTGCCCAGCAGCTGTGCGAACGCAGCGCCGAGGTGTTGCGTGCATCCGGCATGTCCGTGCGGGTGCGCGGCCTGCATCAGGTCGATGCGCCACTGCTGCAGCAGTCTACGCGCGTGCTGCTGATCGCCAGCACTACCGGCGAGGGCGATGCGCCCGATCATGCACTGCCGTTCCTGCGGCGGGTGATGCCGCAGGCGCTGGCACTGCCACACCTGCAATATGGGGTATTGGCGCTGGGCGACCGCAGCTACGGCCACTTCTGCGCATTCGGCCACCAGCTCGACGCCTGGCTGCGCCAACACGGTGCGCACCCGCTGTTCGATACCGTCGTAGTGGACAACGCCGACCCGGCCGCGCTGCGCCACTGGCAGCAACTGCTCGGCCAGCTCGGCGGCAACGCCACCGACCTGCCGGACTGGGCGCCGGCGCAGTACCAGCACTGGCAGCTGCGCGCGCGCGCGCAGGTCAACGCGGGCAGCCCGGGCGCGGCCACCTGGCAGGTCGCGCTGGTGCCCGCCGATGGCGTGCTGCCGCCGTGGCAGGCCGGCGACGTGGTCGAGATCGGGCCGCAGCACGGCGCGGCCGAGGTCGATGCATGGCTGGCCCGACATGCGCGGGACGGAGCCGCGATGGTCGAAGGCCGGTCGCTGCACGACTGGCTGGCACACTCGCACCTGCCGGTGCTGCCGGACTCGGTTCCCGCCGATGACGCCGCGCTGGTAGCCGCGCTCAAACCGCTGCCGCACCGCGAGTACTCCATCGCCAGCACGCCGGCTGAAGGCCAGGTGCTGCTGTTGCTGCGCCGGCTGTTACGACCGGACGGCACGCCCGGACTGGGCAGCGGGTGGCTGTGCGACTACGCGCAGCTCGGCGGGCGCATCGACCTGCGCTTCCGCAGCAACCCGAATTTCCATGCGCCGTCGGAGGACGTTCCGTTGATCCTGATCGGCAACGGCACCGGCATCGCTGGCCTGCGCGCGCACCTGCGCGCACGCGTGGACCTGGGTGCCAGCCGCAACTGGCTGCTGTTCGGCGAGCGCACTGCCGCGCACGATTTCCATTTCGGCGAGGATATCCAGCGCTGGCAGCGCGACGGCATGATCGCGAAGCTGGACACCGTCTTCAGCCGCGACGGCGGCACGCACCGCTACGTGCAGGACCGCCTGCTGGCCGAACTGGACACGTTGCGCCAGTGGGTCCGCGACGGCGCCACGATCCTGGTCTGCGGCAGCCTGCAGGGCATGGCCCCGGCGGTGGATGCGGTGATCGAACAGGCATTGGGCCGCGACGGAAAGGAAACATTGATCGTGGCAGGCCGCTATCGCCGGGACGTGTATTAAGCGCTTTTCAAACGGATCGCCAGGATTTCACCGCCGCCGTTCAGCGCGTAGCGCTTGCGCGCCCCCGCCGCCAACCACGCCGTATCGCCCTGCTCCAACGCCGGCAGATCCGGCTCGCCTTCGAACCTCGCCTGCCCGGCTAGCAGATGGATCGCCCACGCCGTGCCGGGCTCGGTGAAGAAAAACATGGTCCCCACCAGCGGCCGGTGCAGCAGCTCGGCGTCGACCTGGTCGCGCCGCCACATCAGGTTGAAGTCATGGGTAAGCCCATCCACCAGCTCGCCACTGACCTGTGCCTCGCCGGCAAAACGCAGCCGATCATGCGGCGGCAGCAATGTGTGCACGGCGCCGTCGGCGAACCGAAGCCGCAGGCCTTCGCCACGCAGCAGCACCAACTCGCGCTCGATGCCGGGGAACGATGAAAACGCCGCATCCTGTTCGATCTCGGCGATCGACAACCGCACCTGCCAGTCGTCGCTGTCGGGCACGCGCAGGATCTCGCGCGTCCAGCCCAGGCCATTACGCCAGCGCTCGCGACGGTACTCGAAACTCGGAATGACGCGCGTGGCAGCGCTGAGGTCAGGGGCGGTCGACATGCCGCCATTGTGCCTCAGCCTCAGCCGCAGTCGGGGCTGAGCAGCTTCGAACGCGCCAGCCAGTCCTTGTCCGGGTAGTAGGCGAATACCATCGCCCCGCCCTGCAGGCTGTCGATCAGCGGCCGCGCTACGGTCAGGCGCACCGCCGGGCAGCCCAGGCTGCGGCCGAGCCGGCCCTGCAGCCGGGCGATGGTCGGATTCACGTAAGGTGCGCCGTGCATCACGATGGCGCGGCTGCGGGCGTTGTCATTGAAACCCGGCTCCAGGCCGTCCAGCCGCAGCGAATAGCCATTGCCGCCCATGTAGGTTTCCTTGGCGGTGAACGCGCCAATGCTGGACATGAAACTGCCGTCGCGGTTGGAGAAGCGCTCGGTGGCATTGCTGCCGCTGTTGCGGCCATGCGCGACCCACTCCTCGAACAGCAGCTTCTGCCGCGCAAGGTCGAACACCCACAGACGCTGCTCGGTGGACGGGCGTGAGTAATCGATCACGCTCAGGCGGCCCGGGTCGATCCCCAGCTCCGGCCGCCGCAGCGCACAGGTCATCGCCTGCGCCGCCAGCTTCAGCACCTTGCGGTC
The DNA here is from genome assembly GCF_002893095.1 of Stenotrophomonas sp. VV52. Taxonomy (GTDB): domain Bacteria; phylum Pseudomonadota; class Gammaproteobacteria; order Xanthomonadales; family Xanthomonadaceae; genus Stenotrophomonas; species Stenotrophomonas aracearum. The sequence goes on from NZ_KZ622864.1 coordinate 163,198, forward strand.
GGCATTGGGCGCCGCACGCGCCATCATCTCGGCCATCTGGTCTGCCGGTAGTGCCGGCCGCTGGCCGGCTCCCGACACCGCCTGGGCCGGCCAACGGCCGGCGCTACCAGCGGTCGCATGCGGAATTGCGAGCGTCAACACACCCAGCAGCGAAAGCGGAATCCGATAAGCCATCCCTACAAGGTGGCTCCAGCCGCATCGGATTCCAATACCGGCTGCAGGTTCTGTTCATCTGCCACCGGCCGTACCGCCGGCAGGCTGGTCACCAGCAGCGTGGTACCCGGCACCAACTCCTTGTACAGCTGCGCGGCAAACGACGGCGGCAGCGCCATCGGCAGGCTGGGCGTGGCCAGCAGGTCGGGGCTGGCATTGCCCGCGCTCTGCCCCAGCAGCGGGTACGCGGTCCACTTGTGGAGCTTCTGGGTCGCATCCAGCGGGCTCGCGACGTCCGAATAGCCCTGCTGCATCACGAACAGGGTAGTGCCCTCGAACGCCGGCAGCGCCTTGGCCTCCAGCCGTGATTCGCCGATCAACACGCCATCGCGCAGCACGTACAGCCGCTGGTCGTGCAGACTGACCAGGATGCCCACCTGCCCGGACGGCGCCGCGCTGTCGTTCCAATAGTGGTCCGGCGCGTCGGTGGTTTCGACCAGCGCCTTGCCGGTGCTGTTCACCGGCGCCAGCACCGCCGGGTAGGCCAGCGTCATCGGCGCGCTCTTGGCGTCGGCCACCACCACGGTGTCGCCGCGCTGGGTTTCGCCGAACAGCTTCTGCGCGAACGCCTGCGGCAACCGCACGCAGCCGTGCGAGGCCGGGTGCCCGGGCAGGTTGCCGCCGTGCAGCGCGATCCCGTCCCAGGTCAGGCGCTGCATGTAGGGCATGGGCGCGCTGTTGTAGAGGTTGGACTTGTGGTCCTTGTCCTTCTGCAGGATGGTGAAGACGCCCGTAGGCGTTTCATGCCCGGGCTTGCCCGAACTGATCGTGCTCAGGCCGATGGCGATGCCGTTGCGGTACACGTAGGCGCGCTGCTCATCGAGGCTGACCACCAGCACGATCGGACCGGCCGGGGAGATCTCCGGATGCCAGAGGAACTGGCCCGGCTTGAGGTCGGTGGGGCCTGCGGGTTCGGTGGCGGCCCAGGCAGGAAGTGCCAAGGCGGCGATCAGCGAACCGGCGATGTGCTTCAGCAGCGTGCGGCGTGTGGGCATGTTGCCTTCCTTCGAATGGGTCGAGGACACGCATGGCGTGTCGCTACGCATCATGCCGCGCCCCACGACATTGTGTGCGCCAAAAAGAAATTGCCCGGTCACACATCCCTGTGCGGACCGGGCAATCGTCACGTCCTTGTCGGCATCCCGCCTTCCCCCTGTGCATCCTGCGCAGTGTGGGTGCCGGCCATGCTCCCTGCACTCGGCCGAATTCTGTTCCGCCATCCCTCCCCTTCCCGGGTCTGGATGCCACCGTCCTGGTGGATCCGCGCCAATCCTTCCGCGCTGCGTCCGTGCGTGCCGCCTCCGTGCGGCTGTCGTGGCTGCCGGCTCCTGCCTGGCTGCCGTGACCGGCGTCGTGCCGGTCGCGACCCATCCTGTTACGTCAGCGCCTTGGAACGGGTGTCGGCGCTGCCCTCCTGGGCGGTGCCACCGTGGGCGCCGCCATGGCCCCCACCGTCATCCGTCGTCGATTCCGTTCGACCGTTGCTGTCCCTATCCCTTTCACCCGTGCCAGGTCCTCGACCCGGACGAAAGGTCCGTGTTGTCGCCGGTACGCGACGATCGCCTGGGCCTTTTTGGGCCCCACGTTCGTCAATCCCTGCTGCAGCGACGTCGCATCGGCGGTGTTGATGTCGATCCGGTCGGCCGCCGAAGCGGTTCCCGCCAACATCAGTCCCAGCACCAGCGCCTTACACGAAAACCAAGGCCCCACCGTGTAGCTCCCTGTGACTTCGGACCCCTCTGCTGCCGGCATCCCGTCGGAGCAGTCAGTGTCCCTCGCCACATGCACACAGCCTATCGTCGACATCACCTTCACACAGCCAGCTAAATACCTGACGTGGTGTAGGGAAATCCCTACCCCTCGCTCAGGCGTAGAATGGCGGGATCAGCCACATGCACTCGGAGTTACCTGATGGACAGCGCCAAGCTCGGCCAATTCGTCAATGACAAGTGGGACAGCGAGATCGTCCCGCAATTGGTCGAATACATCCGCATTCCCAACAAATCGCCGATGTTCGACGCCAATTGGGTCGAAAACGGCTACATGGAGCAGGCCGTCACCCTGATGGAAAGCTGGGCCAAGGCCCAGAACCTGCCGGGGCTGCAGGTGGAGGTGGTGCGCCTGGAAGGCCGCACGCCGCTGCTGCTTCTGGAAATTCCCGCCACCGGCGCCGAAACCGGCGACGACACCGTGCTGCTGTACGGGCACCTGGACAAGCAGCCGGAAATGACCGGCTGGGACGACGACCTGGGCCCGTGGCTGCCGGTGCTGCGCGGCGACAAGCTGTATGGACGTGGCGGCGCCGATGACGGTTACGCCATCTTCGGCTCGCTGGCCGCCGTGCTGGCACTGCAGGCGCAGAACCTGCCGCACGCGCGCTGCGTGGTGCTGATCGAAGCCTGCGAGGAATCGGGCAGCTACGACCTGCCGGCCTACGTGGACCATCTGGCCGACCGCATCGGCAAGCCGTCGCTGGTGGTGTGCCTGGATTCGGGCTGCGCCAACTACGACCAGCTGTGGTGCACCACCTCGCTGCGTGGCCTGACCGGCGGCAACTTCTCGGTGAAGGTGCTCAACGAAGGCGTGCATTCCGGCGACGCCTCCGGCGTGGTGCCGTCCAGCTTCCGCCTGCTGCGTCAGCTGCTGTCGCGCATCGAGGACGAAAACACCGGCCGCATCCTGATCGACGGCATGCATGTGGAGATTCCGGAAGAGCGCCAGGCCCAGGCCAAGCGCGCCGCCGAGGTGGTGGATACCGAGATCTTCGAGAAGTTCCCGATGGTCGACGGCCTGCGCCCGATGAACGAAGACCTGACCGAGCTGGTGCTCAACCGCACCTGGCGCCCGGCGCTGTCGGTGACCGGTGTGGACGGCATGCCGCCGCTGGCCTCGGCCGGCAACGTGCTGCGCCCGCATACCGCCGTGAAGCTGTCGCTGCGCCTGCCGCCGACCGCCGACGGCAAGGCCTGCGGTGAGCTGCTGAAGGAAGCGCTGCTGCGCGACCCGCCGAACGGCGCGGAAGTGAAGCTGGACCTGGAAAAGGCCTCGTCGGGCTGGAACGCGCCGGCGATGGCGCCGTGGCTGACCCAGGCCATCGACGATGCCAGCCAGACCTTCTTCGGCAAGCCGGCGATGTACATGGGCGAAGGCGGCTCGATCCCGTTCATGGGCATGCTGGGCGAGAAGTTCCCGGGTGCGCAGTTCATGATCACCGGCGTGCTGGGCCCGCATTCCAACGCACATGGCCCGAACGAGTTCCTGCACATCCCGATGGGCAAGCGCGTGACCGCGTGCGTGTCCAAGGTGATCAGCGAGCATTACGCGGCCAGCCTGCGCGGCGAGACCAGCGGTTCGCCGGTGGCGGCCGACAGCGGTACCCGCCACGGTGGGCATGGTTGCTGTTAAGAGGTAGACGCGGAGGGACGCAGCCTTTTGATAGGCTGCGTCCATCTCCTGCAGGAATCACACGATGGACGGATTGTTCGGCAGCACCAGCTGGCTTTACATCATCCTGGTCGGTTTCATCGTCGGCCTGTTCGGGCGCTTCTTCATGCCCGGCAACAACCGCATGGGCTGCCTGCTGACCATCGTGCTCGGCATCGTCGGCGCACTGGTCGCCGGCTGGTTCGGCCAGTACATGGGCTGGTACTCGCGCGGTGAACCCGCCGGTTTCGTCGGCGCCATCCTCGGTGCGATCGCGGTGCTGGCGATCCTTCGACTGTTCAGCAGCAAGCGCTGACATCGCCCTCCTTTCTTTCCACGCGCGCCACCCGGCGCCGCTTCGACGTACCTGTCCATGAACGATCCTGCTTCCGACCCGCTGCGCGCCGAACTCCGCCGGCAGTGGACCGCCACCGCGCTGGGCGACCCTGAGCTGCACCTGGACCGGGCCTCGGTGGATGCCGGTTTCCGCAGCTACTGGCGTGCCACCAGCGCGCATGGCAGCCACATCGTGATGGACTCGCCACCCGGGCTGGAAGACGTGCGTCCGTGGCTGCGCATGCACGATCTGCTCGAACCCCATGGCGTGCGCGTGCCGCAGGTGCTGGCCCGCGATGAGGAGCAGGGGTTCCTGCTGCTGGAAGACCTGGGCGGCCCAACCCTGGCCCGGCATATCGATGACGACAACGCCGACGCCTGGTTCGACGCCGCGTTCGCGCAGCTGATCCGCCTGCAGTCGATCCCGGTGCCGGAGGGCATGGGGTCGTTCGGCGAAGCGCTGCTGCAGCGTGATGCCGGCCTGTTCGACGAATGGTTCCTGCAACGCCACCTGGGCCTGGAACTGGACTGCGGCGAAGTGGAACAGCTGCAGTGGGTGCACCGCCGGTTGATGGACAACGCGCTGCAGCAGCCGCAGGTGCTCACCCACCGCGACTTCATGCCACGCAATCTGATGCCGGTCGAGCCCGGCCCGGCCGTGCTCGATTTCCAGGACCTGGTGCGCGGGCCGATCGCCTATGACCCGGTCAGCCTGTTCAAGGACGCGTTCCTGAGCTGGCCGCTGGAGAAAGTGGACGCCTGGCTGGCGCGTTACCACGCGCAGGCGCTGGCCGCCGGGTTGCCGGTACGCCCGTGGCCGCAGTTCCTGCGCGATGCGGACTGGATGGGCGTGCAGCGCCACCTGAAGATCCTCGGCCTGTTCGTGCGCCTGCGCGACCGCGATGGCAAGGGTCATTACTTCGCCGACGCACCGCGCTTCATCCGCTACCTGGACGAAGTGCTGCCGCGCCACCCGGAACTGGCCGGGTTGAACACGCTGCTGCAGGAGCGGATCAAACCTGCGATGGCGGCACTGGCGATGCCGGTGTCCAGCCGCGCATGAAGGCGATCATTTTCAGCGCCGGAAAGGGCGAACGCATGCGTCCGCTGACGCTCACCACGCCCAAGCCGCTGCTGGTGGCCGGCGGCAAGCCGCTGATTGTGTGGCATCTGGAACGGCTGGCAGCGGCGGGGTTCGACGAGGTGGTGATCAACACCTCGTGGCTGGGCGACCAGTTCGAACCGGCGCTCGGCGACGGCAGCCGCTGGGGACTGCGCCTGCATTTCGTCGACGAAGGCGCGGTGCCGCTGGAGACCGGTGGCGGCATCTTCAACGCATTGCCGCTGCTGGGCGACGCACCGTTCCTGGTGGTCAACGGCGATGTGTGGACCGATGTGGACTTCGCCACCCTGCCCCGCGAACCCTCAGGTGATGCGCACCTGGTGCTGGTCGACAATCCCGTGCAGCACCCGCGCGGTGATTTCATCCTGCATGCCGATGGTCGTGTCAGTGACACCGGCGATGCACCGCGGCTGACCTATGCAGGCGTGGGAATCTTCCGCTCCACCATCCTCAATGGATGGCGCGAGGTCATCGGCCCCACCGAAGGTGCGGCAGCCACCCCGCCGCAGTTCGGCCTGGCGCCGATGATGCGGCATGCGATGAAACAGGGCCGCGTAACCGGTCAGCATCACGACGGGCGCTGGACCGATGTGGGCACCCCGGAACGATTGGCGGCGCTGGATAGGGAGCTCTCGCGAACACTGTGAGGGCTCGGTAGGGTCGGTTCCCAAACGACCGCACGTATCGGTGATCGGCACGACGAACGCATGACCCGGCCCGAAGCCGATTTTGATTCGGGTTCATGCCCCAAATGATCGTTGCCAGGTTACCGGCAGTCGATCGGGATGCGACCCTACCAAGGCAGCCATCCCGCAGTTCCCCGTTTACAACCGATGCGAACCCTCTTCCACCACCTGCCGCAGGAACGGCACGGTGATCCGCCTTTGCGCGGCCAGGGATTCGCGGTCCAGCCAGTCCAGCAGGCTGACCAGGCTGCCCAGCTCGCGGCCGGTGCGGGTCAGCAGCCATTCGATGGCCGCCTCATCGATCGACAAGCCACGCCGCGCCGCGCGCTCGCGCAGCACCGCCGCGCGACCTTCGTCGTCCAGCGGCTGCAGTACCACGCGCACGCACTGCTGCAGGCGCGAGCGCAGGTCCGGCAGTACCAGCCCGAGCCTGTCCGGCGCGTGCTGCGCGGTATACAACAACGTAATGCCCGCACTGCGCGCACGATTGTGGAAATCGAACAACGCCACTTCGTCGTCACGGTGGCCGGCCACCGCATCCAGTCCGTCCAGTGCGACCAGGTCGCGACCTTCCAGCGACTCCAGCGCCGCGCGGGTGCGCCCCACCACCGCCTTCAACGGCAGGTAGGTCGGCTGCCGCCCGGCCTGTTCGGCCAGCGAACACATCGCGAGCGCCTGGTGCGTCTTGCCGGTGCCAGCCGCGCCTTCCAGGTACACCCAGTGCTGGTCTGCGCCCACGGCGATCGCGCGCAGCTGCGCCAGCGCACCGTCGGGTGCGCCGATGAAGGTTTCCAGTCGCTCGTCCTGCGGGTAGCGCAGGGCAAGCGGCAGCTGCGGAACAACACTCACTTCAGGTCTTGGCCCTTGGACGTGTCGATGATCACGGTCTGCCGGTCGACGTGCGTTTCGATCACGATCGCGTTCGGCTCACCGGCGTACAGCTCGCTTTCGCGGTAGCGCAGGTGCGCATAGCGCAGCAGCACATTGCTCACCGCCGCCACCGGCAGCGCCAGCAGCATGCCGAGGAAGCCGAACAGCTGGCCACCGGCCATCACCGCGAAGATCACCGCCACCGGGTGCAGGCCGATCTTGTCGCCGACGATGCGCGGGGTGAGCACGTAGCTTTCCAGCAACTGGCCCACGGTGAACACCACGCCGACCAGGATCAGCAGCTTCAGGTCGAAGCCCTGCGCCTGTACCAGCGCGGCCAGCACCGCCATGACGATGCCGGTGGTGGCGCCCAGGTACGGAATGAAGCTGATCAGGCCGGCGACCAGGCCGATCAACAGGCCCAGCTTCAGCCCTACCAGCGACAGGCCGATGGCATAGATCAAACCCAGCGCAACCATGACCAGGAACTGGCCACGGATGAACGCCCCCAGCACGTCGTTGGACTCCCGCGCCAGCTTGGTGATGGTGCCCACGTGGTTGCGCGGAATGGTCGAGGCCACGCGCTCGACCAGCTTGTCCCAGTCGCGCAGGAAGTAGAACGCCAGGATCGGCAGCAGCAGGATGTTGACCACCCAGGTCACCATCGCAAAGCCCGAGCGCGACACGTAGCCGAAGAAGGTCTTGGCGACGCCGCCGGCCTGTTCCCAGTGGCTGCGCACCCAGTCGATCAGCCGGTCCGGTTCCAGCCACGGCATGATTTCCATCCCGGTCTTCTGCTCGAACCAGGGAATGGCGTTCTGCATCAGCCACTGCTGGACCTGTGGAATGGCCGCGATCAGGGTCGAGATCTGGCGTTCGATCATCGGCACCAGGATCAGCAGCGCAGCCGTGATGACCAGCACCATGGCCAGGAACACCAGCACCACGCCGGTGTTGCGCGACCGGCCGGTGGCCTCGATCCGGTCGACCAGTGGGTCGCCGAGCCAGGCCAGCGCCAGCGCCAGCACGAACGGGGTCAGGATCGGGGCCAGCAGCCACACCACCCAACCGACCGCCAGTGCAAACAGGATGTACTTGATACGGCGCAGGAACTGCGCGATCTCGGCTTCCGGGGTGAGGATCATCGCAGGCGGTACTCGTTGCTGGCCGGGGGCGGCGGGGTGCCGGGGGCGGCATCTTCGTCGATCGGCACCGGCAGCGGCGCCAGCGGCACGATCACGCCATTTTCGCCGAGCATGCGGTTCAGCCCGGGCAGGCCGGTCGTCAGCTCCAGCGCCAGCTCCAGGCGGTTGCCCGAAGCGCGTACCGGGGTGATGTTGCGCACCACCGGGCTCTCGCGCAGGCCGGCGGCCAGGCGCAGGTAGTCCTCGGCGCTGTTCAGCCCGGTCACCACGATGGTGTAGGTGCCGGCCGCGCCAGTGGCGGCACCGGCCTTGGCGTAACGGCGCACCAGCGCGTCGGCGGCACCGTCGGCACCACCGGCCATGGCGCGGCGGGCGTCGCTGTCATTGGTGGTCCACTTGTTCAGTTCCCGGCCGCCATCGACGAACACCCAGTCGGCCACCCAGCCCCCGGTCTTGTCGCGGTACAGCTTGCCGACCAGCTGCATCGGCGGGGAATAGCGCGAGGAGGCGCGGGCGACCGCGGCGGTGTCCTGGCGCCAGATCGCACCGACCAGGGCCTGCTCGGCGGCGCTGCCGGTCGGCAGGCCGAGCTTGTAGCCCCGCTCGATGGCGCGGTTCAGCAGCGGCCGGGCCGCGTTGGCCTGCTGCACGGTGACCAGGCGCGGGCCGCTGCCGTCGTCGATGGCCAGCCAGACCACCGGCTTGGGCCGCGGCTGCGGCCACAGCGGCAGGCCCAGCGCCGAGATCAGCCCGTCCACGTCGTCCTGGCGGAACCGGGCCACCAGCATGGTGCGGTAGCTGGGCGCGCCGCTGGCCGAGGTGCTCTGGTCCTGGCGGTAGTCGTAGCTGGCCACGTAGTTCTTGGCGTCACGCAGGGACTGCATCACGCCCGGGCGGGTCATCACGCTGCGGTCGCCGGACAGTTTGGCCAGCACGTTACCCAATGCGCGGGCCAGGGCCCCGTTTCGGTCGGCCTCGCCCTGGCTGTTGACCGGCACTTCGGCCTCGTAGGCGCCACTGGCGGTGGCCACGTCGCCTTCGGTACGCAGGCCGCTCTGGGCCATCGTGGCCACCGGCAGGCACAGCGCGAGGAACATCATTACAAAGAGGCTGCGGCGCATCAGGACTTCCATTGAGCGTATCCGGGGGGAATTGTTGCCCGAATAGGGCCTGCGCGCCAACGTGGCCTGTTAAAATCCCGCTTTCACCCCAGCGCAGCCCGACGCCCGTGACCAATTCCCCGTCCAACCCCTCTCCCCTGACCTACCGCGACGCCGGCGTCGACATCGACGCGGGCAACGAACTGGTCGAGCGCATCAAGCCGCTGGTGAAGCGCAGCTTCCGGCCGGAAGTGATGGGTGGCCTGGGCGGGTTCGGCGCCCTGTTCGACCTGTCCAGCAAGTACCGCGAACCGGTGCTGGTCTCGGGCACCGACGGCGTCGGCACCAAGCTGAAGCTGGCACAACAGCTGGGCCGCCACGACACCATCGGCATCGACCTGGTCGCCATGTGCGTGAACGACGTGCTGGTCCAGGGCGCCGAGCCGCTGTTCTTCCTGGACTACTTCGCCACCGGCAAGCTGGACATCGACACCGCCGCAGCGGTCGTCGGCGGCATCGCCAACGGCTGCACCGAGGCCGGCTGCGCGCTGATCGGCGGCGAGACCGCTGAAATGCCCGACATGTACGCCCCGGGCGAATACGACCTGGCCGGTTTCACCGTGGCCGGCGTGGAAAAGAGCGAGCTGAAGGACGGCGCCAGCGTGGCCGAAGGCGACGTGCTGATCGGCATTGCGTCCTCCGGCCCGCACTCCAACGGCTACTCGCTGGTCCGCCGCATCTACGACCGCGCCGGCCAGCCGGCCGATCTGGAGCTGGAAGGCGGGGTCAAGCTGGTCGACGCGCTGATGGCCCCGACCCGCCTGTACGTCAAGCCGATCCTGGCCCTGCTCAAGGCGCACGGCCCGGCCATCCACGGCATGGCCCACATCACCGGTGGCGGCCTGACCGAGAACATCATCCGCGTGGTGCCCGACGGCCTGGGCCTGGACATCGACGCCGCCTCCTGGACCCTGCCGCCGGTGTTCCAGTGGCTGCAGAAGGAAGGCGCCCTCGCCGACAGCGAAATGTGGCGCACCTTCAACTGCGGCATCGGCTTCGTGCTGATCGTCGCCCCGGACCAGGTCGCCAGCGTTGCGGCGGCCGTCGAAGCCCAGGGCTTGGCGCAGTGGACCATCGGCAAGGTCACCGCCGCCAGCGGCACCGAGCGCGTGCGGATCGGCTGAGGCACCCCGTGGTGTCTGCCCTCCCACCGCGCAGCCGCATCGCGGTACTGGCCTCGGGCCGTGGCAGCAACCTGCAGGCGATCGTGGACGCGATCGCCGCCGGGTCACTGCACGCCGAGGTGGTGGCGGTGCTGTCCGACAAGCCCGATGCCTCGGCGCTGGCCAAAGTGCCGCCGGAGCGGCGCTGGGCGCAGTCGCCCAAGGCGTACGCCGACCGCGCCGCGTTCGATGCCGCGCTGGGCGATGCGCTGGCCGGGTTCGCGCCGGACTGGGTGGTCTGTGCGGGTTACATGCGCATCCTGGGCGAGGCCTTCGTGCAGCGCTTCAGCGGGCGCCTGATCAACATCCATCCGTCGCTGCTGCCGCTGTACAAGGGCCTGCATACCCACGCGCGCGCGCTGGAGGCCGGTGATGCCGAAGCCGGGGCGAGCGTGCACTTCGTGGTTCCCGAACTGGATGCCGGCACCGTCTTGGCCCAGGCCCGGGTGCCGGTGCTGCCCGGGGACACCGACGAAGCGCTGGCCCAGCGGGTGCTGGTCGTCGAGCACCCCCTGCTGATCGCCAGCCTGCAGTGGCTGGTGGCCGGCCGCGTAGCTGAACGGGAGGGACGGCTCGAGGTCGATGGCAACCCCCTGTTCAGTCCGCTGCGCCTAGATTGCGCCGGAATGCTTACCCGTTAGCGCTGGCGCACACGCGCTGCTGACCCGGGCGCTGGCATCCTCCCCACTCCCCCGCACCTGCGCGCGTATGAAAAAGACCCTGTCCAAGCCCGTGCTGCTGCTTGCGTCCCTGTTCTGCACCGTGGCCATCGCCCAGGCGCAGGAAACGCCCGCACCCGTGACGCCGCCCGCGCCGGAACTGACCGTGCTGCCGCCGCCGGCCGCATGGGAACCGCCCCCGCTGGAACCGTTCACCGCCACCTACCAGGCCCTGTACAAGGGCAAGGAAGCCGGTGATGCCACCATGCGCGTCACCCACACCGGGGGCGACCAGTGGCGGGTGGACATGCAGGTGGTGGGCCGGAAGGGCTTTGCCAGCGTGCTGGGCCTGAACCTGGAACAGAGCACGGTGTTCGAGAAGCAGGGCACGACGTATGTGCCGCTCAGCCAGGCCACCGTGCGCAAGGGCCTGTTCCTGGGCAAGAAGGTCACCGGTACCTACGACTGGAAGGCCGGCACCGCCCAGTGGCTGGGCGACCTCAAGAAGGAACGCACGCAACCCATTCCGCTGCAGCCGGGCGACCAGAGCGCGCTGCTGATCAACCTGGCGATCATGCGCGACGCGCGCCCGGGCCAGCAGATGCATTACCGTTATGTCGATGTGGGCCGGGTCCGCCAGCACGACTACCAGGCCGCGCCGGAAACCGAGAACGTCCAGGTCGGCGAGCTGTCCTACAACGCGCTGCGGGTGTATCGCACCAACGGCGGCAATGACGAAACCATCCTCTGGATCGCCAACGGGGTCCCCACCCCGGTGCGCATCCTGCAACGCGAAGACGGTCAGGATCGGATCGACCTGCGCCTGATCGAATACCAAGGAGTCTGAGCATGACCATCCTCTCCCGCCCCCTGTCCTGGGTTGCTGCCGGTGCGCTGGCGGTTGTCAGCCTGCCCGCGCTGGCGCTGCAGCCGTTCACCGCCGAGTACCAGGCCAACTACATGGGCATGCAGGCGCCCGGCAAGATGACCCTGAAGCAGGTCGACGGCAACAAATGGCAGTACAGCCTGGATGTCAGCAACCAGCTGGCCACGCTGAGCCAGAACACCACCTTCGACGAAGCCAACGGCGTCCTGCGTCCGCTCAGCAGCCAGGACAAATCGCTGCTGCTGGTGAAGAAGCGCAACGTGCAGGCCAACTATGACTGGTCGAAGAAGCAGGCGACCTGGACCGGCGACATCAAGCCGGACCGTGCCGGTCCCGTCGCGCTCAAGGCCGGCGACATGGACGCGCTGCTGATCAACCTGGCCATCGCCCGCGATTTCGCCGCCGGCAAGCCGCTGACCTACCGCATGGTCGACGAGGGCCGGATCAAGCCGATGACCTACAAGGTCGCCGGCACTGAAAACATCACCGTCGGCGGCAAGACCTACAACGCCACCAAGGTGTCGCGCGTGGACGGCAACAAGGAACTGATTGCCTGGGTGGCAAAGGACATGCCCGTGCCGGTGCGCCTGCTGCAGCGCGAAGGTGGCAAGGACGCACTCGACCTGACCATCAAATCGTTCAAGTAGCCGTAAAAAAACAAGGCCCGCATCTGCGGGCCTTGTTTCATTTCGCCGGCGTGTCCGCCTGGAAGACCGTTTTGCAGTCCACGCGGATCTGCTCGTTGGTCCTGCGCCAGTAGAACGCGCGGCAGTGGCGGTTGCCTTCTTCAGTCTTGGTCACGCCAACGGCGTAGAACGACTGCAGTACCTCGGTGCGGCTGACCGTGCCGTCGCCGTTCCAGTCCATGTCCTGCTGTTCCAGGCCCTGGGTGATCGCGATATCAGCGTACCAGGCGTAGCCCAGCCAGCCCAGCACTACCAGCACCAGGATCAGCAGCGCCTTGCGGCGGCGGGTGAACTGGCCGCGCAGGATCATGCGACGCGCCGGATGGTGGCACCGAGCGAGGACAGCTTCTCTTCAATGTTCTCGTAGCCGCGGTCCAGGTGGTAGATGCGGTCGATGGTGGTATCACCCTCGGCCATCAGCCCGGCCAGGATCAGCGAAGCCGACGCGCGCAGGTCGGTGGCCATCACCGGCGCACCGCTCAGCTGTTCGGACCCGCGCACGATCGCGGTGTGGCCTTCGACCTGGATGTCCGCGCCGAGGCGCAGCAGTTCGTTGACGTGCATGAAGCGGTTTTCGAAGATCGTTTCATTGATCACGCCCACGCCGTCGGCCACGCAGTTGAGCGCCATGAACTGCGCCTGCATGTCGGTCGGGAACGCCGGGTACGGTGCGGTGGTCAGGTTGACCGCACGCGGCCGCTTGCCGTGCATGTCCAGGGTGATGCTGTCGTCGGTGGTTTCAATCGTCGCGCCGGCTTCGACCAGCTTGGACAGCACCGCGTCCATGGTGTTCGGGCGCGCGCGGTTGACCGTGACCTTGCCGCCGGTCATCGCCGCGGCGACCAGGAAGGTGCCGGTTTCGATGCGGTCGGGCAGCACTTCGTGGCGGCCACCGGACAGGCGCTCGACGCCTTCGATCACCAGCCGTGCGGTACCCAGGCCTTCGATCTTCGCGCCCAGCGCGATCAGGCAGTGCGCCAGGTCAGTGACTTCCGGCTCCATCGCCGCGTTGTCCAGCACGGTGGTGCCTTCGGCCAGTACGGCGGCCATCAGCACGTTCTCGGTACCGGTCACGCTGACCATGTCGAAGGTAAAGTGCGCGCCCTTCAGGCGCTTGGCGTGGGCCTTGATGAAGCCGTTCTCGACCACGATCTCCGCACCCAGCGCCTGCAGGCCCTTGATGTGCTGGTCGACCGGACGCGAGCCGATCGCGCAGCCGCCGGGCAGCGACACTTCGGCCTCGCCGAAGCGGGCCAGCAGCGGGCCCAGCACCAGGATCGAGGCGCGCATGGTCTTGACCAGCTCATACGGTGCCACGTGCTGGTTGACCGTGCGCGGGTCGACCACGATCGCGCTGCCGCGCGACAGCGTGCCCTGGTCGATGGTGACGTTGGCGCCGAGCTCGCCGAGCAGCTTTACGGTGGTGACCACGTCGTGCAGGTGCGGCACGTTGGTGATCTCCACCGGCGCATCGGCCAGCAGGGTCGCGCACAGGATGGGGAGGACGGCGTTCTTGGCGCCGGAAATGTTCACTTCACCGTGCAGCGGCTTGCCGCCGGTCACTACGATCTTGGCCATGGAACCTGCAGATAGGAAGGGGGAATGGAAATGGGGGTGGTGCGGGCGGTCGGCCGATTACTTCGCCGCTTCGGCCGCGGTCACGGTCTTCAGCGCCAGCGCGTGGATCGCTCCGCCCATCAGATCGCCCAAGGTGGCGTAGACCATGCGGTGGCGGGCCAGGGGGAGCTTGCCGGCAAAGGCGTCGCAGACCACGGTGGCCTCGAAATGCACGCCGTCGTCGCCCTGCACGTCCGCGCGGGCGCCCGGCAGGCCGGTTTCGATCAAATTGCGGATGGTCTCGGCGTCCAACGGGCTTTCCTAATAAAATGTGCGCTCATTCTACTCTCACGCGTGGCGCCCGCATGGCTGTATCGCCCCTGCCCCCCTCATCGACCGACCCGGCCGCGCTGGTCGCCAGCGGCCGCCGCGTGTTCGAGATCGAGCGCGACGCCCTTGCCGCGGTAGCCGGGCGGCTCGGCGACGACTTCAGCCGGGCCTGCCAGCTGGTGCTGGAGAGCCGCGGCCGCGTGGTGGCGACCGGCATGGGCAAGTCCGGCCACGTGGCCCGCAAGATCGCGGCCACCCTGGCCTCGACCGGCACCCCGGCCTTCTACGTGCACCCCGGCGAAGCCGGCCACGGCGACCTGGGCATGATCACCGAGGCCGACGTGGTGCTGGCGCTGTCCTATTCGGGCGAATCCGACGAGGTGCTGATGCTGCTGCCGGTGCTCAAGCGCCAGGGCAACCGCCTGATCGCCATGACCGGCCGCCCCGGGTCGTCGCTGGCGCTGGCCGCCGACGTCCACCTGGACGTGAGCGTGCCGGCCGAGGCCTGCCCGCTGGCGCTGGCCCCGACCTCCAGCACCACCGCCTCGCTGGCGATGGGCGACGCCCTGGCCGTGGCCCTGCTCGACGCGCGCGGCTTCACCGCCGACGACTTCGCCCGCTCGCACCCGGCCGGCAGCCTGGGCCGGCGCCTGCTGCTGCACATCACCGACGTCATGCACAGCGGCGATGAACTGCCCAAGGTGGGCGAAACCGCCAGCCTGAGCGAGGCCCTGGTCGAAATGAGCCGCAAGCGACTGGGCATGACCGCCGTGGTCGATGCCGACCAGCGCCTGGTCGGGCTGTTCACCGACGGCGACCTGCGCCGGGCCCTGGACAGCGACCTGGACGTGCGCAGCGCGCGGATCGTCGATGTGATGACGCGGACCCCGCGCACCATCGGCGCCGACCAGCTTGCGGTGGAAGCGGCCCGGGTCATGGAAACCCAGCAGATCAACGGCCTGATCGTGGTCGATGGCGACGGCCGCGCGGTCGGCGCACTCAACATTCATGACCTGTTGCGGGCCCGGGTGGTTTAAACCACAGTGGCACTCCTCCATTCAGCTGACCTGCGTACCTGATGCCCTATTCCCCGCTGCCCGGTTTCCCGTCCCACCTGCATGCCGCCGCCGGCCGTATCCGGCTGGCCTGTTTCGACGTGGACGGCACGCTCACCGATGGTCGGCTCTACTACGACCGTGACGGCAACGAGAGCAAGGCGTATTACGTGCAGGACGGACTGGGCCTGAAACTGCTGCAGCAGCACGGCATCCACCCCGTGCTGATCACCGCGCGCAACAGCCTGTCGGCGCTCAAGCGCGGCGCCGACCTGGGCATCGACACCCAGATCGCGGTCGGCGACAAGCTGGCCAGCGTGCGGGTGCTGTGCGAACAGCACGGGATCGGCCTGGACCAGGTCGCCTTCATGGGCGACGACCTGCCCGACCTGGCCCCGCTGTGCGCGGTCGGGCTGGCGGTGGCCCCGGCCAACGCCCACCCCTGGATCGCCGAACGCGTGCACTGGCAGACCCGTGCCGATGGCGGCCGCGGTGCCGCGCGCGAGCTGTGCGACGTGCTGCTGGCCGCGCAGGGCCACGTGGATGCGGTGCTGGCGAGGTTCGGCGCATGAACCTGCGTACCGCACTGGGTGGCCTGCTGCTGGTTGCCGCCGTGCTCAGCGGCTGGGCGCTGCTGCGCGACCGCGACAAGGCGCCGGAGGCGAGCGGCGACGACGCCAGCCGCGACTACGTGCTGCACGACTTCGAGATCGTCGCGCTGGACGAACAGGGCCGCGAGTCGACCACGCTGCGCGCGCCGCTGCTGGAGCGCACCCGCAGCGATGAGACGATGACCATCCAGACCCCCCTGTTCCTGCTGCCCGACCGCGACGGCAACCACTGGGAACTGCGCAGCGACACCGGCTGGGTCAGCGCCAATGGCGACACGCTGCGCCTGACCGGCAACGTCAGTGGCGACAGCCCGCGCGTGCCGACGGTGCCGCCGACCACCTTCCGGACCGAGCAGCTGGACGTGTTCCCGAATGAAAACCGGGCCACCTCCGACGGCCTGGTCACCCTGACCCGGCCGGGCATGATCCAGTCCGGGGTAGGCTTCGCCCTGAACTCCAGCGACAAGACCTATCAGTTCCTGAGCCAGGTCAAGACCCGTTACACGCCCCGCCAATGACCCGCTCCGATGTTCCAGCGACGGCACTGGCCGTTTCCCCGAATCAGGCAGGAAAGCCCCACGCCATGAAGATCTTCTCCGCCGCCGTACTCGCCCTGTGCCTGGCCGTCCCGCTTGCCGTGCAGGCCAAGAGCACCGACCGCAACCAGGAAATGACCATCGAGTCCGACGCGCAGTCGGGCTCGTTCCTCGGCGATGGCGTCATCACCCTGTCGCGCAATGTCGTGATCACCCAGGGCACGCTCGACATCCACGCTGCACAGGCCGATGTCCACATGAAGGATGGCGAGGCGGTGCGTGCCGTGTTCACCGGCAAGCAGGCCACCATGAAGCAGCAGCTGGACGACGGCAGCATGATGAATGCACGTGCCGACAAGATCGATTACGACATCAAGGGCGAAATCATCACCCTGACCGGCAACTACGAAGTGGTCAGCGCGCAGGGCACCAACAGCGGCCAGCGCATGGTCTACAACACCCGTACCGGCGAAATGAACAGCGGCGGCGGCGGTGAAGCCGGCCGCGTGCGCACGGTCATTCCGCCCAGGAACAAGGGCGCGGCCCCGGCCGCCAAGCCGGCCGCCCCGGCCAAGACCACCGTCCCCACCGCCGGGAGCAAGAAGTAATGCTGGTCGCCAAAGGTCTGCGCAAGCGCTACAAGCAGCGCGAAGTGGTCAAGGAATTCGGCCTGACCCTGGACGCCGGTGAAGTGGTCGGCCTGCTCGGCCCCAACGGTGCCGGCAAGACGACGTGCTTCTACATGATCGTCGGGCTGGTCGAGGCCGACGCCGGCAGCATCGTGCTGGACGGCAAGGACATCACCGCCGACCCGATGTACACCCGTGCCAAGCAGGGCGTGGGCTACCTGCCGCAGGAGCCGTCGGTGTTCCGCAAGCTGACCGTGGCCGACAACCTGCGCCTGGTGCTGGAGCTGCGCGAGGACCTGGACAAGGCCGGCCGCGAGAAGGAGCTGAATTCGCTGCTGGACGAACTGCAGATCGGCCACGTGGCCGACCAGCTGGGCGCCAGCCTGTCCGGTGGCGAGCGCCGCCGCTGCGAGATCGCCCGGGCCCTGGCCGCCAAACCGCGCCTGATCCTGCTCGACGAACCGTTCGCCGGCGTCGACCCGATCTCGGTCGGCGAGATCCAGCGCATCGTCACCCACCTCAAGCAGCGCGGCATCGGGGTCCTGATCACCGACCACAACGTGCGCGAGACCTTGGGAATCTGCGACCGCGCGTATATCCTCAACGAAGGCAGCGTACTGGCGCAGGGGGCACCAGCCGCGATCCTCGAGAACGCAGACGTCCGCCGTGTCTACCTTGGAGAGACCTTCAAGCTCTGACCCGCCGGCCGCTGCATCGCCTTCCCTCCGTTCGGCACAGGCATGAAAGCACGGCTGCAGACATCGCTGGGGCAACAACTGGTCATGACGCCGCAGCTGCGTCAGGCGATCAAGTTGCTGCAGATGTCGACCACGGAGCTGGAGCTGGAGCTGGCCGAGGCGGTGGAAACCAATCCCCTGCTGGACTGGGCCGAGAACTCCGAGCCGGGCCTGGAGGCCGCACCCGGCAGCGACGAGCGCCCGGCCGAAGCGGCCGAGCGCACCGACGAGCGCGACGCCCGCACCGACGGCGCCGACGACTGGGCGCCCGGCGAAAGCGACTGGAGCAGCGGCGGCAGTGGCGGTTCCTTCGACGATGACGACAACGGCAGCGCCGCCGAGCGCGTGGCCGAGACCGAGAGCCTGGCCGACCACCTGCTGTGGCAGCTGCACCTCTCGCACCTGTCCCGGCGCGACCGCAGCATCGGCGCGGCCCTGATCGACGCACTGGAAGAGGACGGCTACCTGCGCGAGCCCCTGGCCACCATCGCCGAAACCCTGCTCCCGGCCATCCATGCCGACGACGCCGAGATCCTCACCGTCCTGCACCAGATCCAGCGCTTCGACCCGATCGGGGTCGGCGCGCGCAGCCTGGGCGAATGCCTGCAGCTGCAGCTGGACGTGCTGGACCCGCAGACCCCCGGCCTGGCGCTGGCCCGGCGGATCGCCGACGGCCCGCTGGAGCGCCTGCCGCGCAGCGGCGTGAACGGCATTGCCCACGAGCTGCGCGAGCCGGTGGATGCGGTGGAGACCGCCGTGCAGCTGCTGCGCTCGCTGGACCCGCGCCCCGGCACCCAGATCGGCGACCTGGCCCACGACAGCTACGTGGTCCCGGACTGCGTGGTCTGGCGCCAGAACGGCAGCTGGCGGGCGGCCCTGGCCGGCCACGCCGGACCCAAAGTGGTCATCCACCGGGGCTATGAACAGATGATCCGCCGCTGCGGCGAAAGCGACGCCGGCTACCTGCGCGCCCACCTGCAGGAGGCGCGCTGGCTGCTCAAGGGCCTGGAAGCCCGTGGCGAGACCCTGCTGCGGGTGATGCGCTGCCTGCTGCAGCAGCAGGCCGCCTTCCTGGAGTTCGGTGAACAGGCCCTGCGCCCGCTGACCCTGCGCGAGGTGGCCGGCGAGCTGGGCCTGCACGAATCGACCATTTCCCGCGCCATCGCCCGCAAGTACGTGCGGACCCCGCGCGGGACCCTGGCCCTGCGGGCGTTCTTCGCCTCCGGGATCGACACCGATAGCGGCGGCGAGGCCTCCAGCACCGCCATCCAGGCCATGATCCGACGCCTGATCGACGACGAAAACCCGCGCAAGCCGCTTTCTGACGCCAAGCTGGCTGACCTGCTCAAGACCTCCGGAATACCGGTGGCGCGGCGCACCGTGGCGAAGTATCGTGAAGCCATGAACATTTCCGCCTCGCACGAACGAGTCCGCATCGCCTGACGCTCACACGCCTGGCGGCAAGGTTCATTGGCTCATCCGAACAAAGGAGAAACCCGATGCGCATCGAAACGTTTGGCAAACACGTCGAAGTCACCCCCGCCCTGCAGAGCTACGTGGAAGAAAAGCTCGCGCGGATCGGCAAGCACTTCGACCAACATTGCGACGCGCGGGTCACGCTGAAGCTGGACAAGGTCGAGCACCACGTCGACGCCAGCCTGAACATCCCCGGCCAGACCCTCCACGCTGAGGCCAACGGCCAGACCATGTATGCGGCCATCGACGTGCTTGCCGACAAGCTGGACCGGCTGGTCATCAAGCACAAGGAGAAAAAGCACCAGCACGCCCCGGTCCCGGCTCCCTTGGGCGACAATGGCGGCTGACGCCCCCGCTCTCCCCCCAACATGCCTTTGACTGATCTACTGGCGGCCGTGCGCACCCAGGTGCTGCCGGCCGCCGATCGCGACAGTGTGCTGAAAGCTGCCGCCAGGCTGCTGGCCTGCCGCGAAGCCAATGCCGACCTGCTGTATGCCAACCTGCGCGAGCGCGAGTCGCTGGGCAGTACCGCCATCGGCCACGGCATCGCCATTCCGCACGGCCGTGCGCCGCTGCTGGAGCGCCCGCGTGGCGCCCTGTTGCGGTTGGAGACCCCGGTCGACTTCGGCGGCGACGAGCCGGTGGATCTGGTGTTCGCCATCGCCGTGCCCAGCCACTACACCCATCAACACCTGATGCTGCTGTCCGAGCTGGCCGAGCTCTTTTCCGACCCGGCCATCCGCCAGGCGCTGCGCGAAGCGCGCGACGCGGCGACCCTGCGCCAGGTCATCGAATTCCCACCGCCGGCGAGCGCCGCATGAACACCAGCATCACCGCCCGTGAACTGTTCGAACAGCAACGCGACCGCCTGAGCCTGCGCTGGGTAGCCGGGCAGAAGGGCGAGCGGCGCGAGCTGGAGGCCGGCAACACGGTCTCGCGGCGTCCTTCGCTGGCCGGCTACCTCAACGCGATCTACCCCAACAAGGTGCAGATCCTGGGCACCGAAGAGCTGTCCTGGCTGGATTCGCTGGATTCGCGCCAGCGCTGGGAAACCATCGAGCGGATCATGCAGTCGCACCCGCTGGCGCTGGTGATCACCCGCAACCAGCCCTGCCCGGAAGACCTGCGCGCGGCCGCCGACGAGTCGCAGACGCCGCTGTGGATCTCGCCCAAGCGCGGCCACGAGCTGCTCAACCACCTGTCCTACCACCTGGCCCGCACCCTGGCGCCGCGGGTGATCCTGCATGGCGTGTTCATGGAGATCTATTCGATCGGCGTACTGATCACCGGCGAGGCGGGCTCGGGCAAGAGCGAGCTGGCGCTGGAACTGCTCAGCCGCGGCCACCGGCTGGTGGCCGACGACGCGCCCGAATTCACCCAGATCGCCCCCGACGTGCTCGACGGCACCTGCCCGGAGCTGCTGCAGGACCTGCTCGAAGTGCGCGGCCTGGGCGTGCTCAACGTGCGCGAGATGTTCGGTGACACGGCGGTAAAGAAGAACAAGTACCTTCGGCTCATCGTGCACCTGACCAAGCCCATGACCGAACCCACCCCCCATGGCTACGAACGCCTGACCGGCGATTCCGGCACCCGCCACGTGCTCGACCTGGACGTGCCGCTGATCACCCTGCCGGTGATGCCCGGGCGCAACCTGTCGGTGCTGACCGAAGCGGCCACCCGCCTGCATATCCTGCGCACCAAGGGCATCGACCCGGCCGCGATGTTCATCGCCCGCCACAGCAACCTGCTGGAGCGCCGCACGCCATGAGCACCCCGGCCCCCACCGCCGCCACCCTGATCATCGTCAGCGGCCTGTCCGGCTCCGGCAAGACGGTCGCGCTGAAGACCTTCGAAGACCTGGACTACTACTGTTCGGACAACCTGCCGATCAACCTGCTGCCCGACTTCGTGCGCAGCCTGCTGGCCGGTCATGACGCCGACGCCCCGCGCCGCCTCGCGGTGGGTATCGACGTGCGTGGCCAGAGCGACCTGAGCCAGCTCTCGCACTGGCGCGAAGACGCGCTGGCGGCCGGGCTGGACGCGCAGCTGCTGTTCTTCGATGCCACCGATGAAGCCCTGCTCAAGCGCTATGCCGACACCCGGCGCCGGCATCCGCTGAGCCAGCTCGGCCTGTCGCTGCCCGAGGCGATTGCCCGCGAACGCGAACTGACCGCGCCGCTGCGCCGCGCCGCTGATGCGGTGATCGACACCACCGCGCTCAACGTGCACCAGCTGCGCCGCAAGGTGGTGACCGAATTCGCGCTCAGCCACGGCAACAAGCTCTCGCTGTTGTTCGAATCGTTCGCCTACAAGCGCGGCGTGCCGGCCGAAGCCGACTTCGTGTTCGACGCCCGCGTGCTGCCCAATCCGCACTGGAACCCCGAGCTGCGGCCGATGTCCGGGCGCGAAGCCGGGGTGCGCGAGTACCTGGACGAGCAGGCGGACGTGCAGCGGTACGTGGCCCAGCTGGTCGACTTCCTGGATACCTGGCTGCCCCGCCTCGGCAACGACACCCGCAGCTACGTCACCGTGGCGTTCGGCTGCACCGGTGGCAAACACCGATCGGTGTACCTGGCCGAGCGCCTGGCCCGGCATGCGCGTGACCAGGGCTGGGAAGAAGTGGCCACGTTCCACCGCGAGCTGGATTGAGTCAACGGACCAACGGTCCGTTGCTCCCGTGGTGTATCCCCAATTCATCTTGGGATGTTAACGTTCGACAATGACCTGTGGCATTCTCCTTGTAACTCATCCCGGTGTAGGCACGTCCCTGCTGGACGTGGCGACCCGGCTGCTGCGGCACCTGCCGCTGAAGACCGAAGCTTTCGAAGTACCGTTCGACGCAGACCTGGATGTCCTGCTCCCGCTCGCCTCGGCCGCCCTTCGACGGGTCGACAGCGGAGAAGGTGTGCTGATCCTGACCGACCTGTATGGCGCCAGCCCGAGCAATCTGGCAGCGCAGCTGGCCCGCCTTGGCACCCCGGCACGCCGGGTCTCGGCGCTGAGCCTGCCGATGTTGTTGCGAGTGATGAATTATCCGGAACAGGGACTGGATCAACTGCCCGCCACTGCGGCGGCGGGCACTCGCAATGGAGCGATTGTCGACGATGCTTGAACGTGAACTCACCGTATCCAACCGCCTGGGGCTGCACGCCCGCGCCACTGCAAAGCTGGTGCAGGTGCTGGCCCCGTTCCGCTGCAATGTGACCATGGCCGCCAAGGGCCGCGAGATCAACGCCAAGAGCATCATGGGCGTGATGCTGCTGGCTGCCGGCCAGGGCACTCCCGTCACCGTGCGCATCGACGGCGAAGACGAAACTGCTGCCATGGACGCCGTGGTGGCCCTGTTCGAGCGACGCTTCGACGAGGACAGCTGAGCATGCCGGGGCCACCGTCGCGATCAGGTTCCAGCACGGCACGGACCGCGTCCGGCGCCCTGCTGCTGACCGGCCACGGGGCCTCGCGTGGCAATGCCCTCGGCCGCGCCCGGGTGCGCCTGCCGCACGCCCTGGAGGTGGCCGAGCAACGCATCACGCCGGCCCAGGTGCCAGGCGAACTGCAGCGGCTGCACGAGGCCGTCGAGGCCGCCCGTGCCGAGATGCACGACCTGCGCCAGCGCCTGCATGGTGCGTTGAACCAGGAGGCGGGCGAGTTCCTCGACCTGCATGCGCTGCTGCTGGACGATCCCGAGCTGCTGTTCGGCCTGGATGAGCTGATCCGAAGTGGCCCGTACAGCGCCGGCTATGCGCTGCGGGTGCAGCGCGATCGCCTGGCCAAGGTCTTCGATGGCATGGACGATGCCTATCTGAAAAGCCGGATGGACGACCTCGACCATGTGATCGGCCGCATCCACGCCTTCCTGCACAAGCGACCGCCCGACGTGAAGGGCCTGGCCGGGGAAATCCTGGTCTGCGACAACATCGCCCCGTCCGAGCTGGCCCAGCTGCAGGCGCACGGCGTGGTCGGCATCGTCACCGCCGCCGGCAGTGCGCTGTCGCACAGCGCAATCCTCGCGCGCAGCCTGCACCTGCCGCTGATCGTCAACGTGCCCAATGCGCTGCAGAAGATCGCCGACGGCGACGTGCTCGGCATCGACGGCAGTACCGGACAGATCACGGTCAACCCGCTGCCGCTGGACCTGCGCGACTACCGCGCGCGACTGCGCGAGCAGGCCCGCGAGCAGCGCGAACTCGGCCGCCTGCGCAGCAAGCCCAGCCGCACCCGCGACAACGTCACCATCGCGCTGCTGGCCAATGCCGAGTCGCGCGAGGACGTCACCGAGGCGCACGCGCTGGGCGCGCACGGGCTGGGCCTGTACCGCACCGAGTTCCTGTTCCTGCAGCGCGACGAGCTGCCCGACGAACAGGAACAGTTCGAAACCTACCGCGACGCCGCGCTCGGCATGAGCGGGCGGCCGGTGACCATCCGCACCCTGGACCTGGGCGCGGACAAGGCCGACCGCACCGGCCTGACCCTGAGCAATGAGGAAAACCCGGCGCTGGGCCTGCGCGGGATCCGTCTTTCGCTGGCCCGGCCCAAAGTCGCCGATACCCAGCTGCGCGCGATCCTGCGCGCCTCGGCCTACGGCAAGCTGCGCATCCTGCTGCCGATGGTCAGCACCCGCGAGGAAATACGGGCGGTTCGCCGGCGCCTGGCCAAGCAGGCCGAGCTGCTGCGTGCCGAGGGCCACGAAGTAGCCGAGCACATTCCGTTCGGCGCCATGATCGAAGTGCCAGCCGCGGCAATCGCGCTGGAGAGTTTCATCGACCTGGTCGACTTCCTGTCGGTGGGGACCAATGACCTGGTGCAGTACCTGCTGGCCGCCGACCGCAACAACGAAGCGGTCGGCGAGCTGTATTCGCCGCTGCACCCGGCGGTGCTGCGCCTGCTCGCGCACATCCTGCGGGTGGGCCGCGAGCACGACGTGCCGGTGGCGGTCTGCGGCGAGATCGCCGGCGACCCGCGCATGACCCGCCTGCTGCTGGCGTTGGGCCTCACCGAGTTCAGCCTGCACCCAGGCACCCTGCTGGAAGTGCGCCGCGCGGTGCGCGACAGCGACCTCGGCGAACTGCAGGCCGCCGCGCCGAAACTGTTGGCCGCCCGTGACCGACGCAGCATAGAGCGCTGGATCGAAAGCAACCCGTAGTGCCGGCCGGCGGCCGGCTCCTCGTGCTGCCTGCATCGTGCAGAGCCGGCCAGCGGCCGGCACTACGTCCCTACCGATTTGTCATCCATCCAAGCGATAATGACGCGGTGACCACCCCTCTTGCCGCATCCTGTACGGGATAGCGGCCTTTTTGATTTCCGCGGGAGCTGTGCATGGCCGAAGCCGTACGCCACGACAAGACGGCGCGCCAATTGCGTCTGTTGTCCGATGCACTGGACAGCGGGCGGCTTGGGCCGGTGCGCCGCCTGGTCAACACGCTGGCGCCGGCCGAGATCGGCAACCTGCTGGAGTCGCTGCCGCCCGGCAAGCGCGAGGTGGTGTGGGGCCTGGTCGACCCGGAAGACGACGGTGAAGTGCTTGTCCACGTCGGCGAGGAAGTACGCGAAAGCCTGCTGGCCGACATGGACCCGGACGAGATCATCGCTGCGGTCGAAGACCTGGACATCGACGACCTGGCCGACCTGGTCGAAGACCTGCCGGACACGGTCATCGACGAAGTGCTCAAGTCGATGGACCGCGAGAACCGCGAACGGCTCGAGCAGGTGCTGTCCTATCCCGAGGACAGCGCCGGCCGCCTGATGAATCCGGACGTGGTGACCGTGCGCGCCGACGTCAACGTCGACGTGGTGCTGCGCTACCTGCGCCTGCGCGGCGAGCTGCCCGACCACACCGACCACCTGTTCGTGGTCAGCCGCCGTCACCAGTACCTGGGCCGGCTGTCGCTCGCGTCGCTGGTGACCCACGAAGACAGCACCCCGATCAACCGCCTGATCGACGACGAGCAACCGGCCATCGACGTGGGCGAAAGCGCCGACGAAGTGGCCCGGCAGTTCTCCGACCATGACTGGGTGTCGGCGCCGGTGGTCGACGACAACAACATCCTGCTCGGCCGCATCACCATCGATGACGTGGTCGACATCATCCGTTCGCAGGCGGAGCACCAGGCGTTGGGCGCGGCCGGCCTGGACGAAGAAGAAGACCTGTTCTCACCGATCAAGCGTGCCGTGCGCGGCCGCGTGGTGTGGCTGGGCATCAACCTGTGTACCGCGTTCCTGGCGGCCACGGTGATCGGCCAGTTCGAGCTGACCCTGCAGAAAGTCGTAGCGCTGGCGGTGCTGATGCCGATCGTCGCCGGCGTGGGCGGCAACGCGGCGGTGCAGGTGCTGACCCTGATGGTGCGCGGCAT
The DNA here is from genome assembly GCF_002893095.1 of Stenotrophomonas sp. VV52. GTDB lineage: Bacteria > Pseudomonadota > Gammaproteobacteria > Xanthomonadales > Xanthomonadaceae > Stenotrophomonas > Stenotrophomonas aracearum. The sequence goes on from NZ_KZ622864.1 coordinate 188,829, forward strand.
CGCGCTCGGCCAGGTCGGCCAGAGCAACGCGCGCATCCTGCTGTGGAAGGAATCGCGGGTCGCGTTGATCAACGGCACCCTGATCGGCACCGTGGTCGGCATCATCGCCTTCCTGTGGTTCAACAGCTTCCTGCTGTCGCTGGTCATCACCCTGGCGCTGATCATCAACTTCTGCGCTGCGGCGCTGGCCGGCGTGCTGCTGCCGCTGCTGCTCAAGCGCATGAACGTGGATCCGGCCGTCGCCGGCACCGTGGTGGTCACTGCGGTCACCGACGTAATGGGCTTCTTCAGCTTCCTGGGCCTGGCCACCCTGATCCTGCTGCACTGAGCGGAGTTTGCATGGCACTGACCCTCGACAATTACTTCGCCGCCGGCTGGCGCGACCAGCTGCATAGCTGCCCTGCCTGCGAATGGAAAGGCACTGCCCGCCAGATGTCGATGGAACTGCACGAAGACGAGGCGGAGTTCGATTGCCCGGTGTGCGAGAACCCGATCCTGCTGGTGGTGCATCCCAGCCTGGCCCAGGTGCAGGCCGCAGCGGCCGATGGCCACCCCGAGGCGATTGAACAGCTCGAGATCCTGGCGTCGGTCCCACGCCCCGACTGATGCACTGCAAGATGCCGACCGGCCCACGCGCGCCTAGACTGAAAACGATTCCAGTCGAGGACAGGCAATGGCACGAAGGGCGAGTGGGTGGTGGTGGGCGATGCTGGCATTGTTCGTGTTGAGCGCTTGTGCGTCGACCCGGGCCGTGGACAAGGGCCACTTCGTGGAGCGCTCGGTCACAGTCGAGGGGCATAGCTCGCGCTACCAGGTGTTCGTTCCCGCCAACGCGGACGCGCAGCGCGGGGCCTTGCCGGTGGTGCTGTTCCTGCACGGTTCGGGTGAACGCGGCAGCGACGGCGTCAAGCAGACCGAGGCCGGCCTGGGCCCGCACCTGCGCAGCCACGCCCGCGACTTCCCCGCCCTGGTGGTACTGCCGCAGGTGCCGGGGGACGAAGAGTGGTCGGGCATCAACAACCGCATCGCGCTTGCCGCGCTGGACGCGACCATCGCAGAATTCGGCGCCGATCCGCAGCGCCAGTACCTGACCGGCATGTCGATGGGCGGCTACGGCAGCTGGAACATCGCCTTGGACCACCCCACCCGCTTCGCCGCGATCGTACCGGTCTGCGGGGCAGTGCTCGCGCCGCGTGCGGTACGCGCGACGTTGCTGGTCGAATCGGTGGCCGGTAAGGCCGATCCGTATGCCGCCATGGCCTCACAGCTCAAGGCGACCCCGATCTGGATGTTCCATGGCGCGAAAGACGACGTGGTGCTGCCCGAAGACGACAGGCGACTGAAGGCGGCATTCGACCAGGCCGGTGCCGCCGACGTGCGCTACACCGAGTACCCGCAGGGCAACCACAACGCGTGGGACGCGACGTACGCGGATGCGGCGATGTGGAAATGGCTGTTCGCGCAGCGGCGGTAGTGCCGGCCGCCGGCCGGCTCCACGAAGTGCATGCCCCCCCGTAGTGCCGGCCGCTGGCCGGCTCCTCGCAATCCAACCTCGGGAAGAGCCGGCCGGCGGCCGGCACTACGGTCCATGTAGCCATCGGACTACGTCCCTTCGGCAGAAATCCCGCTGACACAGAGCATCTGGTGCATCCCAAGATGCTGCATGAGCTCCTCAAAACTACGCCGCGGACGGATATCGCTCATTGGGCACACCTACGTCCTGACCACCGTTTGCTGCGGACGCCGCCCTTGGTTCGACGACCCTGCATCCGCCGCCATTGTCATGAACGCCCTGCATGATCTTAGCGACCGCGGCTACGTCAGCTCGCTCGCATGGGTCGTCATGCCCGATCACGTCCACTGGATGTTCGAGCTCTGCAACGAACCCCTGTGCAATGTTGCCCGCAGATTCAAATCGTCAACGGGCTTGGCGCTGAACCGTATGCATCGACGCGGCGGCGCATTCTGGCAATCCGGCTACCACGACCACGCCCTTCGCTCTGACCGTTCGCTCCGCGACCATGTCATGTACATCCTGGGTAACCCCGTCCGCGCCGGCATCACCGGGAAACTGGGCAAATACCCCCACGCATGGTGCAAATGGCCCTTCGACCCGTAGTGCCGGCCGCCGGCCGGCTCCTCACAATACCCGCCCCCCGTAGTGCCGGCCGCTGGCCGGCTCAACAGCCACTGTACAGCCCTACCTTAAGCCAGGCATTTCCCCATCCCTCAAAACGGCATCGTCCGATTTCCCCGCTAGAGGGACAGCGATAGGTTAGTTGCGATCAGCGCTGATCCACTTTCCCATCGAGAAATTCCTATGAAAACCGCAATCACAGCTGTCGTTCTGTTGCTTTGCCTCGCTTCCTCCGCTGCGTACGCCGCTCCTGAAACTGACGTAGTAACCACGAAACGCATCCTCGAACAAGAACAGCAGTCCATCGATGTTGCTTCAGCAGTCATCCGCTCCCGGCACGAGCTCAACCAGTTCCTCACCGCCAACACTGCCGTGCCACGCGGGGCAGCGTCTGCCCCTCGTCCTGCGAGCCGTTTTGACTTCTCGAACGAGGTTCAGCACGCCCCGCTGGGGCGTGTTTTTGAGGACTGCAACCGTGCCTAAAGGATTACCAAGCTCATCGCTTTGCCTGATCGCATCGCTTCTCAGCTGCATGGCCCATGCACATAGCTCGGAGACGGACGTGGATAGGACTTCTGTCCAAGGATGTGCAGCAGTAAACCGAATCGCAGGCAGTGACGAAACCCGAAGCTTGGACGCAATCGATATCCATGCACTGATCGCGCCCCAGGCACTCGCATGTTCAACTGAGATCACGACAAGGCGGAAGACCGCGACAATTGCTCAGCGTCGAGCCCAATTGAAAGCATTGGATACGCTCTCCTTCTACGCCAATGCAACCTCCCAGAATCTTCCGCTTCCAGTAGTTGCCTTGGCGGAATCCGTTGTCGCCGACATGAATGAGGCAGCGATTGACCCCGAAGCAGCGAATCTTCTGGAGGAACTGCACGCAGAGAACCGCTCGTCTGAATGGCTTGGCCGCATGCAGCTGACCGATGAAGTCCAGGCGTCAGAGGAGCCTGTATCGCCGTCTGGAGTGGTGACCACGCTGGTGCTGATCAACGGCCGCCTACGCTCTCGACGCCTGGATCTCGCTACCGTGGACATGGTCGTCGTTGCGGGATGCCACGTCGCCCAACGGGCTGCAGAAAAGCTGAAGGAGGATCCGAAGGTTCAGCGACTGCTGGCTGGGAGGCGAGTCGTGTGGATGCAGCCGGCGGGCCGCACTCTGGAGCTGGACGAACTGGAACAGTGGAACGCAAAATTTCCCGCGACGCCAATGCATGTCGCGCTACGCAACTCGCAATGGGTCGGAATGGATCTGACTGCGCTGCCTACCTTTCATGTAATGAAAGACGGGAAGGTGGTCGCGTCGCATCGCGGCTGGTCGCGCGACGGTGCGACGCCGGGGGACTTGCTGAGGATGTTGAAGAGACATCGCAGGCGTTGAGGTTCGCTTGCTGGCAGGCACCGCTTGGAGCCGGCCAGCGGCCGGCACTACAGCGGATTTCCCGTTACGTTGCGGTCAGGCCAGCAGGGTTTCCAGCACCGCCATCCGCACCGCGACGCCGTTCGCGACCTGGCGCAGCACCCACGACTGCGGGCCGTCGGCCACTTCGTCGGTGACTTCCACGCCACGGTTGATCGGGCCCGGGTGCAGCACGGCGGCGTCCTGGCCGGCGCGCTTGAGGCGCGCGACGTTCAGGCCATACTCGGCGTGGTACTGCTCGATCGACGGCACCAGGCCTTCTTCCATGCGCTCGCGCTGCAGCCGCAGCATCATCAGCGCGTCGACGCCTTCCAGCATCTGGTCGAAATCCTGGCCGACAATGCAGCCCTTCAGGGTCTCGTCGTCCGGCAGCAGCGACTGCGGGCCGCACACGCGGATTTCGCCCACGCCCAGCGTACGCAGCGCATGCAGGTCGGTGCGGGCTACGCGCGAGTGCTTCACGTCGCCGACAATCATCACCTTCATCTTCGAAAAATCGCCGCCCTTGGCTTGGCGCAGGGTCAGCATGTCGAGCAGGCCCTGGGTGGGATGCGCGCTGCGACCATCGCCGGCGTTGATCAGCGCCGTGCCCTCGCCCGCCGCAGCGGCCAGCTCGGCCACCGCGCCGTCGTCCGGGTGCCGCACCACGAAGCCGCGCACGCCCATGGCTTCCAGGTTCTTCAGCGTGTCGCAGGCCGTTTCACCCTTGCGCGTGGACGAGGTGGACGCGTCGAAGTTCAGCACGTCCGCGCCCAGCCGCTGCGCGGCCAGCTGGAACGAGCTGCGGGTGCGGGTGGACGGCTCGAAGAACAGCGTGCACACCGCCGAACCGGCCAGCACATGGCGCTTGTTGCCGACCCGACCCACCGCTGCGTCGCGGATCTGGCCGGCGCGGTCGAGCAGCTGCAGCAGGGTTTCGCGGGGCAGACCTTCCAGGGTCAGCAGGTGGCGCAGGCGTCCGTCGGAATCGAGTTGCGAGGCGGTCATGGCTAGGGTCTGGGGGGTCAGGAAACGGGGGTGGCGTCGTCGGGCGAAGACAGCCAGCGTTCGATGATGACCGCGGCGGCCACCGCATCCAGCGTGGCCGCGTCGCGGCGACGCTTGCGGCCTTCGGCGCGCTCGACGGCGAACCGGCGCGCGGCTTCGACCGAGCTGGAACGCTCGTCGACCAGCACCACCGGCAGTTTGAATCGTTCCCGCAGCTGGCGGGCGAAGCCCTGCGCGCGCTTGCGGTTGGGCTGGTCCTGGCCGTCCAGGGTGAGCGGGTCGCCCACCACCAGACCATCAGGTCGCCATTCCTTGATCAGCCGCTCGACCGCGGCCCAGTCGGGCCCGTTGCCGTGCACGTCCACCACTGCAATGGCACGCGCATGGGTACCGAACGAACTGCCGATGGCCACGCCGATCCGGCGCGAACCGACGTCGAAGCCGAGCACGGTGCCGTCGCGGCGGATGGTGGCCGGCTCAGACATGGCCGCTGTAGTCGGTGTGGCGGAACAGGTCCACGCCGATGCGCGACGCCGCGCCCTGCCAGCGCTGCTCCAGCGGGGTGTTGAACAGCAGCTCGGCGTCGGCCGGCACGGTCAGCCAGCTGTTGTCGGCGATCTCCGCTTCCAGCTGGCCTTCGGTCCAGCCGGCACAGCCCAGCGTGACCAGCGCATGGCGCGGGCCTTCGCCGCGGGCCATGGCTTCGAGGATGTCGCGCGAGGTGGTCAGGTACACGCCCTGGCCCACCTGCAGGCTGGAATCCCAGCCGCTGGCGTCGTCATGGATGACAAAGCCGCGCTCGGGATGGACCGGGCCGCCATTGAGCACCACCTGGTCGCGCAGCACCCGATCGTCGGTCTGGATATCCATCTGTGCCAGCACATCGCCCAGCGTGTATTCGGACGGCTGGTTGACCAGCACCCCCATGGCGCCGTTTTCGTCGTGCTGGCAGATCAACGCCACCGTGCGTGCAAAGGTGGGATCGGTCAGCGACGGCAGCGCGACCAGCAGGTGATGGGCAAGCGTAGTGGGCAGCGTGGACATGTGGCCATTCTACCCGGTGCGCCCTGACACGGGCGTGAGCCACCACCCGCTGCGTGGACGGCGGTCGTAAACTTGGCTTCGAAGCGCCCCCTGCCGAAGAAGACTCCCCATGAGCGGTTACTGCCTCATCGCCCCGGGCCACCCGGTGCACGGTCACTACCATGACCATGAATATGGCTTCCCGCAGCGCGACGAACGCGAGCTGTTCGAGCGCCTGCTGCTGGAGATCAACCAGGCCGGGCTGAGCTGGGAAACCATCCTGAAGAAGCGCGAAGGCTTCCGCGCGGCCTACGACCAGTTCGACGTGGACACGGTGGCGGCCTACGGCGAGCGCGAGGTGGAGCGCCTGCTCAACGACCCGGGCATCATCCGCAACCGGCTCAAGGTGCATGCGGCGATCCACAACGCCCAGGTGATCCAGCAGCTGCGGGCCAGCCACGGCAGTTTCGCGGCCTGGCTGGACGCGCACCACCCGCGCGACAAGGCCGAGTGGGTGAAGCTGTTCAAGAAGACCTTCCGCTTCACCGGCGGTGAGATCACCGGCGAGTTCCTGATGAGCCTGGGGTATCTGCCCGGCGCGCACGCCAAGGATTGCCCCGTTTACAAGCGGTTGGCGAAATTGCGGGCTCAGACGCCCATGTAACGGCCGGGGCGGTGGTTGAACATCAGCACCAGGCTGAGCACCACCGCGCCGATCGCCGAATACAGCACCTTGTCCGGCGAGAGCACGAAGAACGCCACGCCCATCAGCAGGGTGTCGAACGACATCTGCACCTTGCCGGCGCTCCAGCCACGGGTGCGCTGCAGGTATACCGCCAGGATGCCGATGCCGCCCAGGCTGGCCCGGTGGCGGATGTAGAACAGGATGCCCAGCCCGGCCAGCGCGCCGCCGACCAGCGCCGAGTACAGCGAGCTCATATGGGCGAAGTCGGCCCAGCGCGGCAGCAGGTCGACGAGCACGCCACAGGCGGTAACCGCAGCGAAGGTCTTGAGGGTGAACTCCCACCCCATGCGGCGTACCGCCACCCAGTAGAACGGCAGGTTGACCAGTACGAACACCACGCCGAAGTTCCAGCCGAAGGCGTAGTGGGCCAGGAACGCCAGCCCGGCCATGCCGCCGATCATCAGCCCGCCCTTGGCGAAGATCGCCAGGCCCAGCGAGGCCACCAGAGTGGCCAGGATCATGCCCTGCACGTCCTCGGCAACCGAATGGCGCAGCGCTTTCTCGTCGGCCAGGGTGCCCGCGCTGTCCGGTGGTGGGGTCAGCGGGCCAGCGGTGACCAGATGGCCGTCAGCGTCGTCGCACGGCGCAGGGCCATGGGATTCAAGGGACATGGGGGTGGGGCCAGACTCGTGGGGAGCGGTATTAGACACGATTGACGTGACAGTTGCAGGTGAAATGATTCAGTTCCGCAACAATCGGCCGGATCTGGCGGGTTTCGGCCGAGCCTAGTCCGGCCGCCCCTTCAGGTGGTGGGCCACCAGCGCGTTGGCATGACCGTGGCCCAACCCGTGCGCCTCCTTCAGGAAGCCGACCAGCGCCATGTGCTTCAGCCCGCCCTGGGTAGCCAATAGAGCCAGCCAATGCCCGACCGGTTGGCCATAGGTTTTCTCAATGGATGGGAAGTAAGACGCGGGGCCTTTGACCGGGGCGATGTCGTTCATGACCGTTTCCTCGCAGGTGGGTTCATCTGGTACGACGAACCTGCGGGGCGGAAATCGACAGGCAGCGGCCGGGACAGCGCACGACCGTGGGTCGTGCGCTCCACCACCGACTAGCGGCTGACCTCCGGATTCATCGCCATGGCGATCAACAGCAGCAACAGGAACAGACCGCCGACGACCGTTACCAGGATGTGCAGCGGACTGAACCGGTCCATCTGCGCCATGTCCACCCGTTCGTCCTGGTGGTAGCGACGCAGCAGGCTGTTGACCGGCAGCAGCGGCACGAAGGCGAACAGGGCCAGCAACCACCCGGCGTTGGGCAGGCGGCTGGCAAGGTTGAGCAGGAAGTAGGCCAGTGCCAGCAGGCCCGGCGCGAACGCGAGGTCGCGCCGACGATTGCTGGCGGCGTCGCGCAGTTGGCTGAAACACAGGTACGCCCAGAGTGGCGAGAACAGTGCGCGCGCCCAGGGCCATTGGGTTCCCCCGGTCTCGCGCTTGATCGTTTGCCATTTTCGCCAGAACCAGTACACCGGGTACAGCCCCAGCGTGGTCAGCGACAGCGTCACCATCTTCATGGACGAAGGAGAGTAATAGGCTGCCGCGTCGGAGATCGGCTGGGCGTACGCTCCGGCGTCAGGCACGGCGCGCGGCAAGGCAGGAGGCGTCGGAAACGTGGCCGGCGCGCGGTACGGATCATGCAATTCCATGTGCATTCTTCTCTACGATGACAGTGCTACCGGCACGGTGCCGGCCCCTTGAAGCACCACGTACAGCAAGGGCGCGCCGGCATTGCACCGCGCGCGCCCCTTTTCCCGGGATCCGCTGTGTCAGCGGACTTCGGAAATCTCCACCCCGTCCAGCCCCTGCGACAGCGTACGCGCGTCACCGCCCTGGGAGAGTTTGATGCGCAGGCGCACTTCGTTCTGCGAATCGGCGTAACGCAGCGCGTCTTCGTAGCTGATCTCGCCGGCCTGGTAGAGCTCGAACAGGCTCTGGTCGAAGGTGCGCATGCCCAGCTGCACCGACTCCTTCATCACTTCCTTGAGCTTGTGGATCTCACCGTCGCGGATGTAATCCTGCACCAGCGGCGTGCCCAGCATGATTTCCATCGCCACCTTGCGCGACTTGCCGTCGGGCGACGGGACCAGCTGCTGGGCGACCACGCCCTTGAGGTTCAGCGACAGGTCCATCAGCAGTTGGTTGCGACGGTCTTCCGGGAAGAAGTTGATGATGCGGTCCATTGCCTGGTTGGCGTTGTTGGCATGCAGGGTGCACAGCACCAGGTGGCCGGTTTCGGCGAACGCGATGGCGTGGTCCATGCCTTCGCGGGTACGCACTTCGCCGATCATGATCACGTCCGGCGCCTGGCGCAGGGTGTTCTTCAGCGCCGCTTCCCAGCTGTCGGTGTCGATGCCGACCTCGCGCTGGGTGATGATGCAGCCTTCATGCTTGTGCACGAACTCGATCGGGTCTTCGATGGTGATGATGTGCCCGGTGGAGTTCAGGTTGCGGTAGCCGATCATCGCCGCCAGCGAGGTCGACTTGCCGGTACCGGTGGCACCCACGAACAGGATGATGCCGCGCTTGGTCATCGCCAGCGTCTTGATGATCGGCGGCAGGCTCAGCTCTTCCACGGTGGGAATGCGCGTTTCGATCCGACGCAGCACCATGCCGACCTGGTTGCGCTGGTAGAAGCAGCTCACGCGGAAGCGGCCGACACCGGACAGGCCGATGGCAAAGTTGCACTCGTGGGTCTTTTCGAACTCTTCGCGCTGCGCCGGCGTCATCACGTTCAGCACCAGGTCGCGGCTCTGCTGCGGCGTCAGCGGGGTCTGGGTGATCGGCGAGATCTTGCCGTTGACCTTGATCGCCGGCGGCATGCCCGCGGTGATGAACAGGTCCGACGCCTTCTGGTGCGCCATCAGCTTGAGGAACGAGGTGAAGTCGATGGTGGTGCTGGTGGTGTTCATTGCGGTGTGCTCCGAAGATTGCCTGGAGCCGGCCGGCGGCCGGCACTACCCGCTGGGCAGAGCCCAGCGCTACCCGCCGGGCAGGGCCCGGCGCTACCATCATTCGAAGATGCGCTTGTCCTTGGCGTATTCCTTGGCCTGGTTGCGCGTGATCAGGCTGCGCTTGACCAGGTCCTGCAGGTGCTGGTCCAGGGTCATCATGCCCATCTGCTGGCCCGTCTGGATCGCCGAGTACATCTGCGCCACCTTGTCCTCGCGGATCAGGTTGCGGATGGCCGGGGTGCCGACCATGATTTCCCACGCGGCCGTACGGCCACCGCCAACCTTCTTCAGCAGCGCCTGCGAAATCACCGCGCGCAGCGACTCGGACAGCATCGAGCGAACCATCGGCTTTTCGCCGGCGGGGAACACGTCGATGATGCGGTCGATGGTCTTGGCCGCCGAACTGGTATGCAGGGTGCCGAACACCAGGTGGCCGGTTTCGGCCGCGGTCAGCGCCAGGCGGATGGTTTCCAGGTCGCGGAGTTCGCCTACCAGGATGATGTCCGGGTCTTCACGCAGTGCCGAACGCAGCGCTTCGTTGAAGCCGTGCGTGTCGCGGTGCACTTCGCGCTGGTTGATCAGGCACTTCTGCGAGGTGTGCACGAATTCGATCGGATCCTCGACGGTGAGGATGTGGCCGTATTCGTTCTTGTTGATGTGGTCGATCATCGCCGCCAGCGTGGTCGACTTGCCCGAACCGGTCGGGCCGGTGACCAGGATCAGGCCCTGCGGCTGGTCGATCAGCTCACGGAAGATCGGCGGCACCGCCAGGTCTTCCAGGGTCAGCACCTCGGACGGAATGGTACGGAACACCGCACCGGCGCCACGGTTCTGGTTGAACGCGTTGACGCGGAAGCGCGCCAGGCTGGGAATCTCGAACGAGAAGTCGACTTCGAGGAATTCCTCGTAATCGCGGCGCTGTTTGTCCGACATGATGTCGTAAACGAGCGCATGGACCTGCTTGTGGTCCAGTGCCGGAATATTGATGCGACGGACATCGCCGTCGACGCGGATCATCGGCGGCAGGCCTGCCGACAGATGAAGGTCCGACGCCTTGTTCTTAACGGAAAACGCCAACAGTTCGGCGATATCCATACGCTGCTACTCCCCATAGACTGCTGCGACTGGAAGGATCTTTCCCCGGTCGGCAGTATAGCCTCCCTGATCCGCCGGGAAACTGTCCCTTGAGTACCTGCCCGTGACCGCCCTGCCCCTGCCCACCCTGTTGCTGAACCTGCACAACGCGGCCACGGCCGCCGGGCGGCCACCCCCGCGCCTGCTGGCGGTGTCCAAGACCCAGCCGGCCGAGGCGGTGGCTGCACTGGCGGCGCAGGGCCAGCGCGCCTTTGGCGAGAATTACGTGCAGGAAGCGGTGGCCAAGATCGAGGCGCTGGCGCCGTTGGGACTGGAGTGGCACCTGATCGGGCACCTGCAGTCGAACAAGGCCGAGCTGGCCGCGCAACGCTTCGACTGGGTGCAGAGCGTGGACCGGCCCAAGCTGGTGGCGGCCCTGGCCGCGCATCGACCGGACACGCTGGCGCCGTTGAACGTGCTGGTGCAGGTCAATATCGACGACGAAGGCAGCAAGCACGGCTGCACACCGGACGCAGTGCCGGCACTCGCCGCCGCCATCGCGGCCGAGCCACAGCTGTGCCTGCGCGGGCTGATGGCCATTCCCGCGCCCTGGCCGGACGCCGCGCGCCGCCAGCAGGCGTTCGAGCGTATGCACGGGCTGTTTGCAGGGCTGGCCGCGCGCTATCCGCAGGTGGATACCCTTTCCATGGGCATGAGCAGCGACTACCCCGAGGCCATTGCCCATGGCGCGACCATGGTCCGGGTCGGCACCGCACTGTTCGGCGCCCGCCCCTCCCCCAACAAGGACCCTTCATGACGACTGCTCCCATCACCTTCATCGGCGGCGGCAACATGGCCCGCAGCCTGATTGCCGGGCTGGTCCGCCAGGGCGCGGCGCCCGGCCAGATCCATGTGGCCGAACCGGTCGCCGCCCTGCGCGAGCAGCTCAGCGCCGAGTTCGGGGTCACCACCTACAGCGATGCCGCCGACGCTGCCGCACAGGGCGCGGTGTGGGTGCTGGCGGTGAAGCCCCAGGTCCTGCGCGAGGTCTGCACCACGCTGGCCGAGCCTGCCGCGCGCCTGCAGCCGCTGGTGGTCTCCATCGCCGCCGGCATCACCAGTGCGCAGCTGGCGCGCTGGCTGGGCGGCCATGGCGCGGTGGTGCGCGCGATGCCCAACACCCCGGCGCTGCTCGGCGCGGGGGTCACCGGCCTGTTCGCCACCGACGGCGTCAGCGAGGAGCAGCGCGCGCTGGCGGACACCGTACTGGCCAGTGCCGGGCGCACGGTGTGGATCGACGACGAAGCGCGCATGGACGCGGTGACCGCCGTGTCCGGCAGCGGCCCGGCCTATGTGTTCCTGCTGGCCGAGGCGATGGAAGCAGCCGGGATCGCACAGGGGCTGGCACCGGAGGCCGCACGCACGCTGGTGGTGCAGACGTTGCTGGGCGCCAGCCGCATGCTGGAAGAGTCAGGCGAAGCCCCGGCCGAGCTGCGGCGCCGGGTGACCTCGCCGAACGGCACCACGCAGGCGGCGATCGAAAGTTTCCAGGCCGACGGTTTCAAAGCGATGGTCGGGCGGGCGATCGAGGCCGCTACCGAGCGGGGGAAGACGTTGTCTGCGGCGAACGATTGAGCGGGTCGAACGTACCAGCACCGCGTGGGACACGCATGGCGTGTCGCTACGCAGCGGGCGTTCCGCGTAGAGACACGCCATGCGTGTCCCAAGCGGTGCTGGCCGCAGCCACTACCCCCAACGTTGCGGCCCATCCCCCTGCTCGCCCAGCGCATCGCCGGGATTGGCCAACCGGCACCGCTTCAACGACAGGCACCCGCACCCGATGCAATCGGTGAGCTGGTCGCGCAGCAGCAGCAATTCCTCGATCCGCTGGTCCAGCTCGGCGCGCCACAGCGCCGACATCTTCCCCCACTCGGCACGCGTCGGCGTCTTGTTTTCCGGCAGCGCGGCAAAGGCATGGGCCACCGCCTCCAGCGGCATGCCCACCCGCTGCGCCACGCGGATCACCGCCAACCGGCGCAGCACGTCACGACTGAAACGCCGCTGGTTGCCGGCAGTACGCAGGCTGCGGATCAATCCCTTGCGTTCATAGAAGTGCAGCGCCGATACCGCCACGCCACTGCGCCGTGCCACCTCGCCTACACTCAGCTCCTGCGCGATCACCGCTTGACCTCAACCTTGGTTCAGGTGTCATCGTGCGGCACCTCGTGGCGCGCTGCAAGCGCCACGCACCTTCGTTGCCTGGATTGCACATGTCTTCCGATGTCGCTTCACTGCCCGCCACCGACGCACCCCCGTCGATCCTCTCGCCGCGCTACCGCGCCACCACCGTCGGCATGGTGGCGCTGGTCTCCCTGCATGCGTTCGAAGCGCTCGCAGTCGCCGCCGCCATGCCCACCGTCGCCCACGACCTGGACGGGCTGCGCCTGTATGCACTCGCCTTCGGCGGCACCCTGGCCACCAGCGTGATCGGCATGACCCTGGCCGGACGCTGGAGCGACCGGCTGGGCCCGGCGCGCCCGCTGTGGCTGGGCCTGGCCTGTTTCATCGCTGGCCTGCTGGTCGCCGGTTTCGCACAGCACATGCCGGTGCTGGTACTGGGCCGCCTGCTTCAAGGGCTGGGCGCGGGCGCGATTTCGGTGGCGCTGTACGTGCTGGTGGGCCGCACCTTCCCCGAGTCGCTGCGCCCGCGCGTGTTCGCCGCGTTCTCGGCCGGCTGGGTGGTGCCGTCGTTGATCGGTCCGGCGATCAGCGGGTTGATCGTGCAGCACCTGGGCTGGCGCTGGGTGTTCCTGGGCGTGCCGCTGCTGGCCATTCCGGCCGCACTGCTGCTGCGGCCGGCGCTGCGCGCGGTGCCACCACTGGCCGTTGGCGTCGGATCCAACCGCAGCGTGGTGCGCTGGGCGATCGGTGCCTCACTGGGCGCGCTGCTGCTGTACGTGGGCGGTCAGCAGGTCGGCTGGCCGGCGCTGGCAGTGCTGCTGCCGGCCATCGCGCTGCTGGTGTTGTGCAGCTGGAAACTGCTGCCGCAGGGCACGCTGCGGCTGCGGCGCGGCCTGCCCAGCGTGATCGCCCTGCGCGGGATCGCGGCGTCGGCGTTCTTCGGCTGCGAGGCGTTCCTGCCGCTGCTCCTGCAGCGCGAACGCGGCCTGAGCCCGCTGCTGGCCGGGGTGGCCTTGAGCCTGGGCGCACTGGGCTGGTTCAGCGGTTCCTGGTTCCAGGGCCACCAGGGCCAGGGCATGTCGCGGCGAACCCTGCTGGGTGCCGGTGCGCTGCTGATGTGCGCCGGCATCATCGGCACCGCGCTGGCGATCCAGCCCGGCGTTCCGCTGTGGTTGGCGCTGGCCGGGTGGACGCTGACCGGACTGGGCATGGGCCTGATCTATCCGAGCCTGTCGGTGCTGACGCTGTCGCTGTCACCGCCTGCGCAGCAGGGCGCCAACACCTCGGCATTGCAGCTGAGCGAAGCGCTGGCCGTGGCCACCACGCTGGCCGTGTCCGGATCGCTGTTCGCGTGGATGCTGTCGGTGGACGTAACCCTGGGTTACCTGCAGACGTTCGCGATCATGCTGTTGCTGGCTGCCGCCAGCGTTGTGGTCGCAAGGCGCGTATGACACCCCGGTAGAGCCACGCCCTGCGTGGCTGCGGAGCCGGCGCCGCGTGCAGCGGGGCAGAGCCCCGCTCTACGGGGTTTTTCCATCCATCGCCTCAAGATCCTCGCGCAGGATCCGCCGGATCTCCAACACCGCCTGCGGGGTCTCCTGCACGCTGTGACCGGAGATGATCACCTTCTCCGACACCGCACCCGGCAGGTGCGCGCTCCAGTACGGCACCAGCCCATCGTCGGACCGTTCCAGCGGCACGCTGGCTTTACGCTGGGCGATGATCGAGTGGTACTTCAGGCCCGGCATGATCGGCAGCGCCGAGGACGCCTTCACGAAAGGGTCGCTGGCCTTGAGGTTGTCGATGCTGTTGGGGATCTGCAGTTTGGTCGCCTGCGCCGACTGCACTTCGGCCTGCTGCAGGGTCTGGAAAACGTCCTCGAACTTGCCCAGCAGCGTGATCGGCAGGCGCACCAGGCGGCCGATGAAACGTCCCACCCGATTGCCGGCAATATCGGTGCCCTTGTGCGGGGCGGCGATGAAGATGGCCCGCTCCACGTTCGGTTCGGCGTCGAAATGCAGCAGCGGGCCCAGCTTGGCCTGCACCCGCTTGAGCCGCTCACCCTTGAGGTCGTAGTTGGCCAGCAGCTGGTCCCACAGCGTCTCACCGGAACTGGTGACCAGCAGGCGCGCCAGCACGCCGCCCATGCTGTGGCCGATGAACACCATGTCCTTCGATGCCGGCGCGTTGCCGCTGGGATCGAAGTGGCGCAGCGTGTTGTTGAACGCCTGGTCGATCTCAAAACGGTTCAGCGCGATCGGCGCATTGGTCGGGTAGTACACCTGCCAGACCTGGAAATGGCGGCGCAGCTCCGGGTCGCCCAGGATCTCGTTGGCCACGTTGACCCACGCTTCCGGGCTGCTGCCCAGGCCATGCAGCATGAAGATGATGCGGCGGTTCGGGTCCCACGGCTGCATCAGGTACATGTGCGGTTCGGCGATGCCCTCGCTGAGCCCGAACAACGTACGCAGCGACTGCGTGGCGAAGCCGGACTGGGCCAGCCACATGCCGTACGCGGCAGTGAAGTTGCCGGCCAGCGGCACCTTCTCGCCATGCAGCTCCACGCTTTCGGTGGACTCGGGCGAGTACACGTCGAACAGCACCTGGGTGGTGTCCAGCACCTGTTGCAGGGTGTCGCCCTTGAAGCGCAGCAGCGCAGTGGCGTTGATCGAGGACATTTCGCTGTACTGCGGGATCTGCACCTTCTCGCCGTCTACCGGTGCGATCAGCTTGGGCGGGTCCATCACCACTACCAGCTCGGCACCGAAGCCGTCGCGCCGGTAGGTGCTGCGCAGCCCTGCAAAGCTCACCGACGAGGCCGATACCATGGTGGTGGGAATGCTGGTCAGGCGGAGCTGGTCGAAGTCCGAGGTCAGCGTCCAGCGCTCACCGGCCACGGCAGCGTTGTAGTCTTCGCCTTCCAGCGCGCTTTCGCGGCTGCGCTTGAACACCAGCGTGGCAGTCTGCTCGGCGGCATAGTTGTAGTAGTCGCGCACCTGGGTCTGGCGATCCTCGAAGGCGCGGTCGGACGGCGTGCGCCCGCTGAAGAACAGGTAGGCGTAGGCATAGCGCGCGGCTTCCAGCCAGGCATCCAGCGCCGCCTCGGACATCGGGGTCTTTTCCCGGTCCTTGGGTTTGGGGGTCAGCTCGAGCGCGTTCTTCACCCACAGCTCGGACAGCGCCGACAACCGCTGTTCCTCGGGCAGGTCGCGGGTGTCCTTGAGGGTCTTCTCGCAGGCCACCACGTCCTTCTCGCACAGCGACACGTCCAGTCCGATCACGCTCAGCGTTTCCTGCGAGGCCATGCTGAAGCGGCCGGAGGTCAGCACGTCGCCGCGCTTGTTGGCCAGGTAATCGGTCGGCGACACCTGCTTCATCGTCACCATCGCGCAGCCGCTGGACAGCAGCAGCGACAGCACCAGGGCCAGCAGCGGGGCGCCGCGGGGCAGCCAGCGGCTCATCGCTGCGGCTCCGCGGCGATGCCGGGCACGCCCTGGCGGATCAGTGCGGAGAAGCGCGGGTCGTCGCCGGCAGCGCGTGCGCGGTCGGTGATGCGTCCGCGTGCCTTCAAGGTGGCGAAGTCCACGCCGGGCGTCAGTACCCCCAGGTCGCGCGCATATTCGGCGAAGTAGCCCGACACCAGCAGCCGGTAGTCCAGCGGCAGGCCCGGCGCGATCTGTTTCGCCAGCTCGTACACGATGGTGGTGCAGTTGCTGGTCAACGTGTTGTAGAACGCCGGTGCGGCATCCAGCCTGCGCGCCTCGCCCAGGTAGGAGACGAACAGACCCTTGAGCTGTTCCCGGGTCATGCCCTTGAGGCGATACAGGTATACGTCCTCACCGCGCACGTTGCTGCGCACCCGCACGATATCGGTTTCCTCGGCCGCGACCAGGGTCATCTCGAATTTGCGGAAGAACCCGCCCAGCGCGGAGAACGATTCGCCACGCTCCTTGCGGATCTCCAGCGAAAACACCAGCTGGCGGCCGTCGGCGAACCCGAATGACACCAGCGTATGCGCGATCAGCGGCCCCATCCAGTACGACATCACCAGATCGGCAGAACGCAGCTGGTCCAGGTCGTATTCGCGGCGCTCCCAGCGCACGTCATGGTCGTCTTCGCTGCGCCAGGTGAAGTTGCGCACGTTGTCCAGCACAACGCGGGTACCGTCGAAATCGACGACCTTGAGGCGTTGCGCGACATCGTCTGCCCAGACCCGGTCCTGCCTCGGGCTGAGCAGCAGCCACCAGACTCCGCACAGGACGAGCACGGCGAGAAATATCGGCCCTGGCCAACGACCGGCCCGGGCGCGGCCCACTGCAACCGTTGTGGCCAGCGCGAACCCACCCCATGCCAGCACCGCCACGCCCTTGATCCAGCCCGGTCCGGGCAACTGGTAGGCCAACAGTCCCGCCACCCACAGCGCTGCCGCCAGCATCAGCATGGCCAGCACCCATCGTCCTGCACTCTTCACACATCGGTCCGTCGGTTGGTCGGGGCGCTAGTTAGCCACAACCCGGTGTGTGCAACCTGTTTGCCTGTTCAGCTACGGCGCGCCGCCCCGACCTTCTGCCAGGGCGCCATGCCCTTGCGCGCCCGCGGCAACGTCCGGCGCAGCGGCAGGCGGCGTGGCATGGGGATGCCCACCCCGGGGGCGGCGGTATCGTCGCGGCGCAGGTCTTCAGCGCGTTCCCCGACCAGCAGGGCCGCCATTTCTTCCAGGCCATTGCGCATCGCCCGGGCGGCGGTCTGCAGGGTATTCATGGGCGTCTCCATCAAACTGCGTGGGGACGATCTACGTTAGGTGGGTGGCCGCCTACGGACCGTGCAGGGGATGTTTCAGGCAGATGAAGCCCGTTCCGGGACTTTTGAAGCTGAGAGTCATTTGCGTTCGCATCCTCACCTCCCGATAATCCGGCCCTCACTCCCGGAATCCCGCCCATGCCTGCCCTGTCGCGCCGCTCGCCCCTGTTGCTGCTGGTTCCCACCCTGCTGGCGTCGGCCGTGGCCCAGGCCCAGGACGCCAGCACCGCGCGTACCCTGGATGCGGTCAGCGTGGTCGCCGACCGCGCCAGCACCGCGACCAAGACCGACACCCCGCTGACCCAGACCCCGCAGGCGATCAGTGTGATCACCAGCGAGCTGTTCACCGACCGGGGGGCGCGGAACCTTCAGGAGACCCTGCGCTACAGCGCCGGCGTGACCGCGGACGCCTATGGCCTGGACACCCGCAGCGACGGCAGCACGGTGCGCGGGCTGGACCCGGTGCAGTACCTGGACGGCCTGCGCCGCAGCTACGGCTTCAGCCCGCTGGCGCGTACCGAGGTGTACGGCCTGGAGCGCGTGGAAGTGCTGCGTGGCCCGTCCTCGGTGCTGTACGGCGCCGGCGCGACCGGCGGCATCATCAACGCCATGACCAAGCGCCCCACCTACACCGACATGGGCGGCGAAGTGGGCGTGCAGCTCGGCAATTTCGACCGCAAGCAGTTCCAGGGCGACATCGGCGGCACGCTCAATGAGGCCGGCACCGTGGCCGCCCGCGTGGTCGGCCTGGTCCGCGACAGCGGCATGCAGACCGACGAGATCGACGACGACCGCATCTATATCGCGCCCTCGATCAGCTGGCGCGGCGAGCGCACCAACCTCACCGTGCTGACCAGCTACCAGCACGACAAGACCGCCTCGAGCCAGCAGTTCCTGCCGGTGGTGGCCACGCTGCACGCGCCGGCCGGCACGCCGCGCCTGGACCCGTCCACCTTCCTGGGCGACAACGACTTCGACACGCTCGATTCGCGCGTGTACAGCGTGACCGCGCTGTTCGACCATCGCTTCAACGACAGCGTGAGCCTGCGCTCCTCGGTGCGCTACCTGGATGGCAAGACCGAGTTCCGCGAGCTGTACCCGGACGCCTACAGCAATCCGCTGGACCCGTTCATCGACGCCGACAAGCGCGTGGTCAACCGCAACGCCTACGGCGTGCGTCCGGACGTGCGCTCGCTGACCAGCGACACCGCGGTGCAGTTCGACTTCGCCACCGGTGCCTTCCAGCACATGCTGCTGGCCGGCGTGGACTACAGCGACTACCGCGAGGACGCGCTGCAGCTGGATGCGACCCCGACCCCGATCGACATCTACGCCCCGGTCTCCACCGGCGTGACCATCAACGGCTGGAACCGCCTGCCCGACCAGCAGACCACGCAGCTGGGCGTGTACCTGCAGGACCAGATCCGCTGGGCCGACCGTGTTTCGCTGGTACTGGGCGCGCGCCGCGACCATGCGCGCAGCAAGACCGAAGGCCTGCCGAGCCAGACCGACAACGCCACCACCTGGCGCGCGGGCCTGATCGGCGAGATCGGCGCCGGGGTGTCGCCGTACATCAGTTACAGCGAGTCGTTCCTGCCGGTCACCGGGCAGGATATCTACGGCAACGCGTTCAAGCCGATGCAGGGCGACCAGTGGGAAGGTGGCGTGAAGTGGCAGCCGGCCGCGAACATGCTGGTCACCGTCGCGGCGTACCGCATCACCGAGACCAACCGCCAGACCAATGACCCGGAGAATCCGCTGAACGTGGTCCAGACCGGCGAGATCGAGTCCAAGGGCGTCGAACTGGAGGGCCAGTTCACATTCGCGCACGACATCACGCTGACCGGTGCCTATTCGCGCAACCGCGCCAAGGTGACCAGGAGCAACTTCGCGATGGAAGTGAACCAGCGCCTCAACGACACGCCGCAGGAGCTGGCCTCGCTGTGGGTGGCCAAGGGCTTCCAGATCGACGACGTTTCGCGCCTGCGCCTGGGCATCGGCGGCCGTTACGTGGGCAATACCCAGTCGCTGGGCTTCGGTGGTTTCATCCGCACTCCGAGCTACACGCTGGTCGATGCGCTGGCTGAAATCCAGGTGACCGACTGGACCATGGCGTTGAACATCACCAACCTGTCGGACAAGAAGTACTTCGCGCCGTGCCGCAACTTCGGCGACTGCTTCACCGGTAATCCGCGTACCGTGACCGGAACGATCAGCTATCGGTTCTGACGGCATGCCGGCCAGCGGCCGGCACTACATCATCACCGTACATCGACGCATTACCGTAGTGCCGGCCGCTGGCCGGCAACCGCAAACCTACACCTCTCCAGCCGCCGCCAGAGAACTCAATGCAACGCTCCACCATCAAAGCCTGGTTCCTGGTCCACAAGTGGACCAGCCTGATCTGCACGTTGTTCCTGCTGCTGTTGTGCATCACCGGCCTGCCGCTGATCTTCGGCGAGGAGATCGACCACCTGCTCGAGCCGCATGCGGAACAGACGGCCAGCCCCGGACCGGCGCGCGATTACGACGAACAGGTCAAGACCGCGCTGGCCCAGTACCCGGGCAACGTACCGTTGTTCGTGGGTTGGGACCCGGAAGCGAACACGATGTACGTAAACACCGGTGAGCGCGCCGACACCCCGCCGCCGCAGATGAAGACCGCCCTGCTGGACAGCAGCAGCGGCGCCGTGGTGCCGGCCGCGCAGTTCAACGAAGGGGTGATGTATTTCATCCTGCGCCTGCACACCGACCTGTTCCTGGGCCTGCCCGGCATGCTGTTCATGGGGGCGATGGGGCTGCTGTTCGCGGTGGCGATCATTTCCGGACTGGTGCTGTACGGACCCTTCATGCGTCGCCAGCGCTTCGGCACCCTGCGCACCGGCCGCAGCCGCCGCCTCGCCTGGCTGGACCTGCACAACGTGATCGGCGTGGTCACCCTCGGCTGGGCCCTGGTGGTAGGCATCACCGGCGCCATCAACACCATTGCCAAACCGCTGGAAAGCGCCTGGCAGAGCGAACAGCTGGGTGAGTTCGCGGCCCGCTACGCCGGCCAGCCGCGGCCGACCACGCTCGCCTCCCTTCAGGCCGCGGTGGATACCGCGCGCGCCGCCGAGCCGGAGATGCGCCCGGCCTTCGTCAGCTTCCCCGGCACCGGCTACAGCGGCGACCACCACTATGGCGTGTTCATGCAGGGCAACACCCCGCTCACCGAGCGCCTGTACCGTCCGGTGCTGATCGACGCGGTCAGCGGCGAGCTCACCGCGCAACCGCAGCTGCCCACCTATATGAGCGTGCTGCTGCTCAGCCAGCCGCTGCACTTCGGCGACTACGGGAAGCTGCCGCTGAAGATCCTTTGGGCGCTGCTGGACCTGCTCACCATCGCGGTGTTGGTCAGCGGCCTGTACCTGTGGTTCAAGCGCGGCAGTACTGAAGCACGCGTGACCGAGATCGAACGTGCCGAGAAGACCGGAGGTGCCGCATGAGCCGCCCTTCCGCCCCGAACGGCAGCCCGTTCACCGCCCCGGCCTGGATCGCCGCAGCGAGCGTGCTGGGACTGGTGAGTGCGCTGATCGGCGACGGCATCTTCGATGTGGTGTCATGGGTGGTGTTCGCCGCCCTGATCGGGCTGGTGGTGCGGGCATGGGTGAAGCGGACCCGCTGACGCTGCGTCGTCAGCTGCGATCCAGGAACAGCTTCACCGCCGGCAGCGATTCGTCCGAGCGCACACAGAGGTGAAGCTCGAATCCGGCTTCGTCTCCCTGCAGATGCCGGTACGCGACCTCCTCGCTGCGGAAGCCGACCATGCTGGCCGGCACCACCGAGATGCCGGCTTCCACCGCCACCAGCGACAGCACCGCATGCATGCCGTGCGCTTCCTGCACCACGCGCGGGGTGAAGCCGGCGGCCGCGCACAGCCGCACCACCTGTGAGTGGAACCCCCTGCCCTCGCGCGCGGGCCACAGCACGAAGGACTCATCGGCCAGTTCCGCAATGGTCACCGCGTCGCCCTGCGCCAATCGGTGCGCGCGTGGCAGCGCAATCGCCAGCCGATCCGTGTCGAAGGGCTGCAGCTGCATGTCCTCGGCGTCGAACACCGGTGGAATGACCACGCCCACGTCCAGGCGCTTTTCGCGCAGCATCTGGATCTGGCGGGCAGAGGTCGCTTCAATCAGTTCCAGGCGTACGTCCGCATTGGCCTGGCGGAAGTTGCGGATCACTTCCGGCAGGCGACCGTACAACGCACTTCCCACGTAACCCAGGCGGATGCTCCCGGTGCGACCCGCAGCGGCGTCCTGGGTCGCCAGCAGCGCACGGTCGGCCTGCTGCAGCAGCAACCGCGCTTCTTCCAGCAACACCGCCCCTGCCGCGGTAAGTCCCAGCGTACGGTTGCCGCGCAGGATCAGTTCGCTGCCGATCTCCTCCTCCAGCCGGCGGATCGCCGCCGTCAGCGGTGGCTGCGACATGTGCAGCCGCGCGGCGGCGCGATGGAAATGCAGTTCCTCGGCAACGGCGACGAACTGGCGGAGCAGGCGGAGATCGACCATGGGCACAGTATGACGCGGGAAAGCTCAGCTGCGCGGCTCCACCGCCGGTCGGGCGATGCGCGACCATTGCGCGGCGATGTCCTCGATGCTTTCCGCCGTCGTGGCACGCAGGTCGCGCGGATAGGCCACATCCTCTGCTTCCACACTGCGGGTGGCATGGAACTGCCCGTTGCTGGCGCGCAGGATCCAGCCCCCTTCGCGGCATGCCGTGGATGCCAGGAACGCCACGCCCGGCGCTACCGCGTCCGGATGCAGCTCGTCGGGCTCTCCTTCAACACCCCACATGCGGGTCTTGGCGACCGGCGAGATCGCGTTGACCACGATGTTGTGTGGCGCGCCCTCGGCGGCCAGTACGTTGACGATGCCTACCGCCGCCATCTTCGCCGCAGCATAGGCGGCCAGCCCCTTCTGCACGTACTGGGGATACAGCGCGCGATCGGACGTGGTCAGCACGATGCGGCCATAGTGGCATGCCTTCATCTCCACCCAGGCTGCTTCGGCCAGCCACAGCGGCGCCTTGGCTGCGATGGTCATCATGTAATCGAAGTGGTCTTCCTGCAGCGCATCGATCTGCTGGTACTCCACCCAACCGGCGTTGTGGATGATGAAGTCGATCCGGCCCTGCCGCGACAGGATGCCGGCGATCAGCGCCCGGCAGCCTTCGCGCTCGTCGATGACCGCGTGCGCGGCATGAACGTCCAGCCCGGTGCCGCGCAGCAGCGCCACGGTGGCGTCGATGCGATGCGGGTCATGCCCCTGACCATCCAGCCCGGCGCCCACGTCATGCATGACCACCCGTGCCCCGCGCTGCGCCAGCAGGCGGCTGTACGCCAGCCCCAGCCCACTGGCCGCGCCGGTCACCAGTCCCACCTGCCCCTCGAATGAAACACCGTCTTGCCTTTGCATCCAGACAGGATCAGGGTGGCCCACCTTGCACGGCCAATACGAGTTTCAGGCGACCGCGATACGCGCCGGGTATCGCACTGCCGGACTCAACGCGTGGCAGGCGATGGCGTCCCTGCTGGCCTGGCAGGTGACCTGGTGATTCGCAGACCCACTTGAACAACAGCCAACGGAACCATCCAGCTCGCCCAGAGCAGTCCCGAGATGAGGGCGCCATCAGGCTGCAAGCCCGAGGCGATGGCCAGCGGCAGCAACAGCCGGAACAGGACCGGTGCGAGCGTGACAGCATAGTTCCGCACCATCCATGCACGGTGCTGCAGCACGCGGCCGGCGTGGATGGCCCGCAGTGCGAGAAGGCCAGTGACCAACCAGGCCAATGCAGTGGCCGCGAAACCAATCCGGATCGAGAGTGGGGCCGGTGTCGTGGCGATCAGGCCAACAGCGGCCGCACTGGCGGCGAGCATCCCAACGAAGTAAACCTGTCCCAGGCGGCGATGCAGCACGCGCCGTCCGCGCCACCAGCGTGAAACGAGTTGAAACGCACCCACCACAAGGGTGACCGCGCCGCCGCCAAGGTGCAGCCACAGCCAGCCATGCCGATCCACAAAACGCGCGTAGGCCGGGCCATCCAGTGCGTGGTACTTGCCATGCACGGCCAGCAGGAATTCAGCGGCAAACAACAGGAGCACCGACCAGAGCAAGACCGTGGCCGTGGTCCGGAGCGCGCTGCCCATCTTCGATCGGATTGCATCCACTGCAGACACTCCTGTCCGTGGGTGGGGTTACGGCGCAGCAGGAGGTTTGGGCTTGGAATACCACAGGGCGTTTACGATGATCCACCGTTCGCCGAAGCGGCCCATATGGAAGTAGTCAACGAACCAGGGCGTCTCCAAGCGGACCGAAGCGGCGTTGTCGGTGACGTCCAGCACGCGGCAGCTGCGATCCCACTGGTCCTTGGGCGTTTTCAGGGCGCCCTGCCGGGTCAGCCCCACCAGCTCTTCCCTGCTCATGCGGCGCAGGCCAAGCCGTTCGTCCGGCGTCTCCCCCAGCACCATGCGCTTTGCAAGGTCAGGGTGCAGCGATCGGGCAACCCGCGCCGGGTCGCCTTCCAGTTGACCATCCACATAGTCGAAACAGGTCGCTTCAATTGCGGCGATGGACGCGGCATCGGGCATCGAAGGCCCCGTAGTTGCGGCGGCGGCGGTGGCAATCAGCAGGGCAAGTGCGGGCATGACCACTCCAATCAGCTGTCTGATGGAGGGCTTATAGCATGGCACGCGGGACCGGAGCCCCGCGTGCCCGGGGTGCATCAGCCCTTGATGAAGGCCAGCAGGTCCGGATTGATCACGTCCGCATGCGTGGTCAGCATGCCGTGCGGGTAGCCCTTGTAGACCTTGAGCGTGCCGTTCTTGAGCAGCTTCACCGAGAGCTCGGCCGAGTCGGCGATCGGCACCACCTGGTCGTCGTCGCCATGCAGGACCAGGGTGGGCACGGTGATCGCCTTGAGGTCGTCGGTCTGGTCGGTTTCCGAGAACGCCTTGATGCCTTCGTAGTGGGCCTTGGCGCTGCCCATCATGCCCTGGCGCCACCAGTTCTGGATCACGCCCGGGTAAATGGTGGCACCGGGGCGGTTGAAGCCGTAGAACGGGCCGGTCGGGAAGTCCACGAACAGCTGCGCGCGATTGGCGGCCACGCCGGCACGGATGCCGTCGAAGACTTCCATCGGCAGGCCGCCCGGGTTGGACGCGGTCTTCAGCATCAGCGGCGGTACGGCGCTGACCAGCACGGCCTTGGCGACGCGGCCCTGCGGCTGGCCGAACTTCGCGACATAGCGCGCGACTTCACCGCCGCCGGTGGAATGGCCGATGTGCACGGCGTTGCGCAGGTCCAGGTGCTCGGCCACGGCCGAGGCATCTGCGGCGTAATGGTCCATGTCGTGGCCGTCGCTGACCTGTTCCGAACGGCCGTGGCCGCGACGGTCATGCGCGATCACGCGGTAGCCGTGCTGGACGAAGAACAGCATCTGCGCGTCCCAGTCATCGGAGGACAGCGGCCAGCCGTGGTGGAAGACGATGGGCTGCGCGTCGCGCGGGCCCCAATCCTTGAAGAAGATGCGGACGCCGTCTTTGGTGGTGACGAAATTTTCGGACATGTGCGTGGTTTCCGGTGTGGGCGAATGGGTGCGCGCTGCTGCAAACCCCGGCAGCGCCATCACGGCGAGCGCCGAAGCGCCCACCTGGAGCACCTGGCGGCGGGTGAGCGTCAGCGTGTCCAGCTGGCGTGGGGGCATGGTGCGTCCTTCTCAGGGATGGCAGCGCACATGGGACCAGACCTGCCGACCGCCAGGCTTGTACGACGTTGCGCTTTATCCCCGCGCCGCGGGCCGGAGGCGTTTCAACGCGGCGCGCACGCGGTCGCGCAACCCGGCAAAGCCCGGCCGGTACGGCGATTCCCACGCGAATGCCGCAGGAATCTGCAGGTCGATGCCGGTACCGCGCCCCGGCCGACCGGAGCGAATCGCCACGGTGCCCCCGGCGCGTGCGGCACGCTCATGCATGCCCGCCAGGCCCCAATGCCCTTCGGCAGTGCCCGCCTCCTGGCTGAACCCGATGCCGTCGTCATCCACGCGCAGCCGGAAGGCGTGCCGCCCATACCCCAGCGACACCTGCACGGTGCCCGCCTTCGCATGCCGGAACGCATTGAGCATCGCCTCGCGGCCGATCATGTACGCCTCCTCGCTGGCGCAGCGCTGCATCGGCCGTGGCGTGCCTTCCACCACCAGGCGCACCACCGGGGTATCCAGTCCATGCGACTCGTCCAGTACCGCCATCAGCGCAGCACCGAGGTCGCGTGCGTGGTCCACGTCGCCACGCAGGCCGCGCACGCGCTCGCGTCCGTCGGCACCGACCCGCTCGGCCATGGTCATCGCCGCTTCCAGTTCCAGCCGGACCGGATCGGTCGGCGCCAGCTTGCGGCTGGACGCATGCAGCCGCAGGATCAGGCCCTGCGTGCTCTGCAGCAGGGTATCGTGCAGTTCACGTGCGATGCGCTCGCGTTCGCGGTGGCGCTCATCCAGGCGCGTGCGGATGCGCGCTGCGAGCTGGCGCAACCTGGCCAGGTACAGCAGCCACAGCAGAGCGGCTGCAGCCACCACGCAGAGCACCCGGAACCAGCCGGTTTCCCAGTAGTGCGGCGCTACCGTCACCACCAGCTCGGCGCCCTGCTCGTTCCACACGCCGTCGTTGTTGCTGGCCCGAACACGGAACACGTAGCGTCCGGATCCCGGCGCGTTGTACAGCGCCGAACGCGCTGCGCCTTCCATCCATTGCGAATCGAGCCCGTCCAGCTGGTAGCGGAAGCGCACGCGCTCGGGAATGGACAGGCTCAACGCCGTATAGCGGATGCGCAGGTTGCGCGGGCCGGCCGGCAGCTGCACCTGGCCGTCGCGGATGGGAACCGCCGCACCGTCCACGGTGACTGAAAGCACTTCGACCGGCGGCGCCACCGGATTGCGCACGATCTGCCGCGGGTCGATGGAAACCAGGCCGCTGGTGGTGGCAAACCACAAGCGTCCGTCGTCGGTACGGGCCGCGGTCGGCAGCGGTCGGAACTGGGCGGCAATGCCCGGCAGCGCGTCGAGCGCGTTGAAGCGTTCATAACGCGGGCTGCCGTGCCCGCCAAACAGGCCGGCGACGTCGCCGGCACGCACCCGCACCACGCCGCGCGCACCGTTGAACCACACATCGCCCGCCGCGTCGGCCACGATGCCACTGATCCCACGCAGGTCCTCGCGCACATCCACCAACACGTTCCGCAGTCGGCCCCCGCTCACCCGCGCAAGGCCGCGCTCCCCGCCGATCCACATGCCGTGCGCGTCTTCGAACAGCGCAGTGACATTGCCTACGTCCAGCGGCTCACCGGTCCAGGGCGTGACTGCCTTGCCGTGCTCCAGGACCACTGCGATGTTGCGCGCGAAACCCAACCACAGGCGCCCGCCGGCGTCGACCTGCATCGCCAGCGGCGAACCGTTCGACGGCAGGTCGGCGATGTCCTGCAGATGCGTCCAGCGGCCCTGGTACAACCGGTGCAGCCCCGGCGTGTTCAACGACAGCCAGACCGCACCGTCGGGCGTGGTCGCGATTGCCTGCACCCCCGAGCGCAGCGCCACCGGCAGGCCGGATACTTCTTCGAAGCGTCCACCATGCAGGCGCCACAGACCTTCAGGGCCGCCCAACCAGGTGCCGCCTTCAGCGTCGCGGTGCATCGCCGTGATCGCCGAGCGCAACGGCAGGGCCAGCCACGAATCCATCTGCACCCGTTGCAGGGCGTGGTTGCGCGTCCCCACCAGCAGGGCATCACCGTCGGCTGCGATGGCGAAATCCTGCGCACCTTCCGGCATCGGAACCTGCACCAGGTTGGCGTGGCGGAAGCGGTCCAGGCCACGGCTGCTGCCCACCCAAAGGTTGCCCTCGCGGTCTTCAAGCAATGGCTGCAGGTAGTCAGAGCTGAGTCCGTCCCTACGGCGGAAGGATTCAAATCCCTCGGCTGCACGGGCCGGTGAACGACGTACCAGCCCGGTGCCGAGCGTGGTGGCCCAGAGCACACCGTCGCGGTCGAACAGCAGGCCGGCCGATGCAGCCGGTGCGTCCGGTTGAGCGTTGGGCGATGCCGTGCCCGGCGCCGCCAACGCGCGCACGCCACCGTCAGCTTCGGCGACCCAGATCGCGCCGTCCGGCGCCTGCGCGATCTGACTGACCCGCCCGACCACGGCAGGCACGCGCTCGAACGTGGCAGCGCCACGGCGCAGCACCACCATGCCGATTTCGGTGGCGACCCACAGCGTGCCGTCGCGGTCGGTGAACAGGGTGCGTCCCTGGCGCCCTGGATAGGCCATCGCTGCGGGTGGGCGCTGCCAGCGGCGTGCGTGCAGCATGACCGGACCGGTGAACGTAGCCGCCCACAAGCGACCGCTGCCGTCTTCGGCGAAGCGGTACACGGTGCTGGTCGGCAACCCGTCGGCCTGCCCGTAATGACGCACGTGGCCACCCTCGATCAGGCTGACGCCGCCATAGCGGAAGCCCACCCACAGTCCGCCGCCGGGGGGCGCATACAGGGTGGAGACACTGGTGGCGGGAAACGCCTCGGTGCCGGTGGGCGCGAAACGCGTGAAGCGCACGCCGTCGAACCGGTACAGACCGATCTCGGTACCCAGCCAGAGATACCCGTCTGCCGTCTGCGCCAGTGCAGTGACCTGGCCCGGCGCGCCCTGGTTGACGGTCCATGCGGTGTGGTGGAACTGCCCTACCTCGCGCGCCGGGTCCAGCGCGCCCGCACTACCGGCAATGAGCAGTAGAAAGGCACAGACAAGGCTTCGAAGTATGTACGTCATCATCGCCCCCCTGCCCGCGCGCGCGGCGCTGCGCCAACGCATGCACCATCATACAAAAACGCCTACTGGCAGGGGCGGTCGGCGCGGGCGTCCTGCAGGTATGCCGATGGCGTGCATCCCAGGCTGCGCCGGAACCAGCGGACGAAATGGCTCTGGTCGTAGAAGCCCAGCTCGCTGGCAATCTGCCCGATGCGCTGGCCGTCGGCGTGCAGCAACTGCCGGGCACGCTCGATCCGGCGCATGCGCAGGTATTCCATGGGGCTCAGCCCGGTCTGCTCGCGGAACATGCGCGCGAAGTGGAAGCGGCTCATGCAGGCGGCTTCGGCAATCGCGCTGAGCTGCAATGGCTCGCAGAGATTGGCTTCGATGTAGTCCACGCCGCGCTCGACCGCGCGTGCCGCAGGGTTGGTGTGCACGGGGGGAACCCTCGCCGAAGTTGCCTTGTATGCTGCCGCTGCACCGCGTGCGGCCACAGCCCCGATCGGCGGGGTGCCTGCCTACTCTTTCGGGTGATCGCCCCGTTCTGGCCGGCTGCGGCGACGGCGCTGCGACGGGGGCAACTCCACCACCCGCCGACCAAACAGGATTGCATCTACCGAGTAAGCGCCGGGGCCCAGCAGCAACAGGCTCGCCAGCAGTCCGCCGGCCGGCCAGCCCTGCAGCCCGGGATCGAGGCAGGCGACGAACACCGCCGCCAGGATCCCCAGCGGAAGCAGGCTGCCCAGCACGATCAGCAACGCCGCCATCCAGGCCCAGCCGAGCACATCGCCGTGCGGCAGCGAGACGCGCAGGCCCCAAGGCCAGACCAGCATCGACGACACCATCAGGCGCAGCAGGAGCAGGCCCACCCCGGGCATGCGGTCAGGGAACGTCGCGTAGAGCAGCTGCACCGGTCGCCTCCAGCGTTCGATCAGGCCGCCGTCATTGGGGACCTGTTCCGGCTGACGCGCATGACCCGAAAGAGGTATCCGTGCAGATGGATCACACCTGCATTTGCTATCGTGCCCCGGTCTGTTCCCCTTCCAGGAATCCCATGCCCCGCACGCCATCCGCCTCCCCGTCCCCGCACGCCTTGCTGCGGGCCGCCACCAAGGAGGCGTATGAGCGCGTCACCGTGCTGCTCAGCACCAGCTACGCGGATTTCAGCCCCGAGCAGCAGCGCAGGATCCAGGCACTGGTAGGCCGCGAGGGCGCGCCCCCGGCACCCAGGGCCGCAAGGACGCCCAAAGCGCCAAAGCAGGAGCGGGCGCCGCGTTACTGGCTGCCGCACAGCCAGGAGACGTGGTCGGGCCGCGGCCGCGTTCCGCAGTCGTTCCTGGCCTGGGAAGGCACCGTGGCCCACACCGAATGGAAGAAGCACCACCCCGACGAGCGCTTCCCGGCATTCCCGGGCTGATGCAGCCGATGGCGCCAGCGCGCACCTGATCGTCCGATACGGAGCGGTTACCGAATGTCCCCATCGATGCCCCTGCTCATCCTGGCCACGCTCTGCAGCGTGGCGCGCACCGCCGGCGCTGCACCGCTTGAAGCCACCCGCACGACGTTCACCGACGTCACCGCGACCCACGTACCCACCGACGCAGCGCTGCACGCGCTGGACGGTGCGATGCTGGATGCGGACGGTGACGGCGACCTGGACGTGGCAGTCGCAGTGGAGAATGGCGCGAACCGGCTGTATCTCAACGACGGCACCGGCAAGCTCCGCCATTCGCCCGACGTGTTCGGCTCGATTACCGGCGACCATGAACATGTGCGCGTCGCGGATTTTGATCGCGACGGCCACGCCGATGTGCTGTTCATCGCCGAGGACACCGAACAGCACCAGCTGTACTTCGGTGACGGCAAGGGTGGCTTCAGACGCGTGAGCGAGCGCCTGCCCGCTACCAGCCAGGCCAACGGCGTGGCGGTCGGCGACGTGAATGGCGATGGCCTTCCCGATATCGTCATCGGCAACACCACCGAAGGGAAAACCGGCGTCGCACAGCCATTCCTGTGGTTGAACGACCCGGCGCGTCCTGGTCATTTCATCGACGCCACGCGCACGCACCTGCCGCGCATCGACGTGCAGGCGCAGGGCGTCGTGCTGGCCGATCTGGACGGCGACGGCGACCTGGACATGGCCATTGCAAGCCAGGATCCGTTCAACCGCCTGCTGCTGAACGACGGCAAGGGCCGCTTCAGCGACGCCACCGACCGGCTTGGCCGGCAGATTCCGACCGAGACCCGCGAAGTCCACGCGCTGGATGCCAACGGCGACGGACGGCTGGACCTGGTGTTCTTCAACCTGACCAGCAACAACCGCGACTGGGACAAAGACCCACAGACCCGGCTGTTGATCAACCAGGGTAACGCCCGCTTCAAGGATGAAACCGCCGCGCGCCTGCCGAAGCACCGGTTCTCCAGCTGGGGCGGCACCGTCGTCGATTTCAACCAGGACGGTCACCCCGATCTGGTGGTGAGCGCCATCGAGGTACCGGGCTTCAAGCCGCTGCAGGTCCGCGCCTGGCAGAACGACGGAAAGGGGAACTTCTCCGATGTCACTGCGGACGTGATTCCGGCGGAAACCGTAGGCCGCAGCTGGAGCATGGCACGCGGTGACTTGGACGGCGACGGCAGACCGGACCTGTTCATCGGTGGCTGGCAGTCGCAGGCGCGGCTGCTGCTGAGCGGCGAGTGAGACCGCGCCAGACGGCTACACCAGCACCAGCATCGCCACTGCCAGCACCACCACCGTGGTGACCACGAACGAGGCCAGTACCAACCCGAACGCCTTCGCCCAGCTCGCCGTGTTCAACGCGCGATAGGCTGCCGCGCGCGCCCACAGATACCAGAGGATGCCTACCGCCTGGACGGCCACCCCCGGCCCCACCCACGCGTCGCCCGGCCAGCGCAGCAATAGCTCGCCCAGCGCCAGTGCCAGCACGAACGGGCAGGCCAGGAAGGCCTGGATGGAGAACGGCTCACGCAGGGTTTCGCGGGTCACCGGGATCTTCTGCTGTCTCAAGGTTCCCAGCGCGGCGCCCAGCGCGTAAACACAGAAAATCGCTGAGCGGGTCAGCATGATGCCTTCCTCGCTGCCGAACAGGATGCGCCCCACCGGCGACTGCAGCGTGGGCACCGCCGCGCGCGAGGCCAGCTCCATCGCGTGGGCCAGGGCCACCGTCAGGATCAGCATCAGCACGGGACTGATGGTGGCCTGGAAACGCGCTTCGAGCGGCTTGCGCAGCTCTTCCTGCGTGTAGAGCGCCATTTGCGCAGGGCGGACGATGATCCGCAGGAACGTGCGCGGATAGAACACCAGCCAGCCGACCAGTTCGTACAGGAACTCTTCGAGGGAGCGCAGCAGGCGGATCAGGTCCATGTGCTGAATCTCTCAATCGTTCCGGCCCGTGTCAAACGCCAAGTCACCCCACGGGCAGCGACACTGCTTCATCAGCGAAGGATTTCTCCGGCATCCACCAGTTGCACATCGTGCATCTGGTTGAGATAGGCCTCGTAGTAACCCTTGTGCGAGGCACCAACAATGGCCAGCAGGCGCTTGCCAGGCGCCTGGCCCAGCACATCGCGGATGTTGGCGACCATGCGCAGGTTGCGGGTTTCCCAGTAGCCTACGTAGCCGCGTCCGAACTGCTGTGGAGACGGTTCCATCAGCGCAGCGCCGAAGTCGCTGTGGAAGGCCTGCAGCGCAGCTTCCGGGGCGTTGTAGTTGCGGTACAGGGCCAGCATGGCGCCGGGCTTTCCAAGGTTGGCCTCGAGCGCCGCGTCTGCCTCGGCACGCGCCTTGGTGTAGGGGTTGTCCCACGCCTTCATGATCGCCTCGCCCGAGGCCTTCTCGAGCGCCTTGGGCGTGGGTGAGTCGGCGGTGTGATCGTCTACCGCCCAGACCCGCTCCAGCCCCAGTCGCGCTGCCAGCGTTGCGGCGACCAGGACGGATTCGTCACGCCCCTGCAGGCGCTTGTCCAGGTACGCCACGAGTTCCGGAGTCAAACCATCGGCTGGAGTCCGTTCGCCCGTGGGCAGGCGCAACCACTGCACCACTGCGGAGTTGCGCTCCCCCGCCGCCAGCCATACCGCGGCCAGCCGTCGCCGATCCGCCGCGCTCGGCGAAGTCGGCCACGATGCCAGCAGCCGCTCGGCTTCGGCGTTCGCCGCCGGCACGTCCAGCCCCGTAGCGGCCTGCGCCGGACCGGTATCCACGCAGTAGCTTGCGACGCTTTCGGCATAGCGAGCGGGATTGCGACGCATGAAGTCGCACTGCAGGCCAGAGACCGCCTCAACCGCAATCGCTTCGGGCTTCCAGGCTTCCAGCCGCGACAACAGCGGCTCCAACTGATCGGGCGCGAACGTCTTCGGCAGCGCAGACAAGTGAGGCGAGCCCAGTACAAGCACCTGGTTGGGACGCCCCACCGGCAGGCCCTTCAACTGGTCTGGATGGAAGCTGGGTGTGTATGCCGGCGTGGCGGCCAGCGCGAGGGTGCTGCAGAGCCCAAGAACCAACAGACTGCCAATGCGTCCGAACACGGTGCCTCCCTTCGAAAGTCAGTGCCTTGTCTGACCTGAATAGTGCACTGCGTGGCGCCTGCACAGAACTCCCGTTGGTCATTGCAACCTTCTACGCACTTCATGCATCACACATTGCCCAGACGCAAAAAAGCCCCCGTTTCCGGAGGCTTTCTTGTTTGAATCGTGGTGGGCGGTGCAGGTTTCGAACCTGCGACCCTCGCCGTGTGAAGGCGATGCTCTACCGCTGAGCTAACCGCCCAATGCTGCTGAGCTGCTCATTATAGGGCAGCATTTTTTCACGTCAACGGGTTTCGGTGAATTTCTTCACATCGTGTGCGTGGGCTTGTCCGAGTTCAGGGTGCCGGCCAGCGCGGTCTCGATCTTGTTGCGCACGTTCTCCCCTTCCTGGCCGTCGGCCAGCTGCACGCCGATGCCCGCCGCGCGGTTGCCCTGCGCGCCTGCGGGGGTCACCCAGACCACTTTGCCGGCTACCGGCAGGCGCTCGCTGGAGTCCGGCAGGGTCAGCAGCAGGAACACCTCGTCGCCCAGGAAGTAACGCTTGGGCGTGGGCACGAAGATGCCGCCGTTCTTCACGAACGGCATGTAGGCGCTGTACAGCGCCGCTTTGTCCTTGACGGCCAGCGACAGGATGCCCTGGCGGGCGTTGGTGGCGCTCATGCTCTATTCCCCTTTGCGTGCCGCTCGTTGACCTTGTTCCAGGCCAACAACAATTCCACCACCGCCAGGTCGGCGCGCACGGTGGTGCGCAACAGATCGCGGGTACGGTTGGCGGCGTCGAACCAGGCGCCCAGCTTGTGCAATCGTTCCGGATCGGTCAAGCCACCGCCGGTGGCCTGGGCCAATGCGAGATCGGCAGCATGGCGCAGCCGCAGCGCCGCATGGTCGTCGGCGGTCCAGCGCTGGGCCAGCTCCACCGCGCCCGAGCGCCCCGCCACCAGCGCTTCCAGGTCGCTGGCGACCTGCCGGCGCAGCGCCAGGCCGTCGTTGCGCAGCCAGTCGTCGGCCAGCCCGGGGTGGCCACGGGCGGCGTCCAGCGCTTCGCGGGCGCTGGCCTCACTGTGGCCCTGGGCCTGCAGCCACGCCAGGCTTTCCTCGCGCGGCGGCAGCTTGAACTCCAGGCGCTGGCAGCGGCTGCGCACGGTGGCCGGCAGGCGCGCCGGGTCGCTGCTGATCAGCCACAGGTAGCGGCCGGGCTGCGGCTCTTCCAGGGTCTTGAGCAGGGCGTTGCAGGCGGCGCGGTTGATCGCGTCGGCCGGGTCCACCACCACCACCTGGGCGATGCCGTACTGCGGGGTGAGCGCGAGCTTCTGCGAGATCTCGCGCACCTGTTCGATCACGATCTCGGTGCGCAGCTTGTCGCCGGACTTGTTCGGGATGAACGAGACCAGCTGCAGGTCCGGGTGGGTGCCGGCGGCGATCAGCTGGGCGCTGCGCTGGGCCGCGGCCGGCTCGCCACGGGTCAGCACGTGGGTGGCCATGCGCAGCGCCACCTCGCGCTTGCCCAGCCCGGCAGGGCCGCAGATCAGCAGGCCGTGGCCGAGCCGGCCGGCGTCGAGCGCGGCGATGGTCTGGTCATAGGCGCGCTGCTGCCAGGGGGAGAACTCAGCCATTGCCGCCCTCCTTGCCGAGGAACTTATTGATGGCCGTCACGACCTGGGCGGCCACGCCGGCCTGGTCCTGGCTGGCATCGATGAGCCGGAAGCGGTTGGGATCGGCCGCTGCACGCTGGCGGAACACGGCGCGCACGCGCTGGAAGAAATCGTCCTGCTCGCGCTCGATCCGGTCCGGGCCTTCTTCGCGGCCGCTGGCGCGGGCGCGGCCCACCGCGACGTCCACGTCCAGCAGCAGGGTCAGGCCGGGCAGCAGGCCCACGGCGCGGCGCTCCAGCTCGGCAATCCACGCCGGGTCGAGCCCGCGTCCGCCGCCCTGGTAGGCGTAGCTGGAATCGGTGAAGCGGTCGGTGAGCACGAAATGGCCCTCGTCCAGGGCTGGCTGGATCACGCTGCGCACATGCTGGGCGCGGCCGGCGAAGACCAGCAGCAGTTCGGCTTCGGCGCTGAGTGTCTCGCCGGCGATCTCGGCGTCGGGGGTGAGCACCATCGAGCGCAGGCGCTCGGCCACCGGCGTACCGCCGGGTTCGCGGGTCACCAGGACGTTGTGGCCGTGTGCGGCCAGCGCATCCACGATGGCGTTCAGCGCGGTGGTCTTACCCGCCCCTTCCCCGCCTTCGAGGCTGATGAAGTGCGGGTGGCAACGCAGTGCGGTGCTCATTGCGGTGCGGCCTGCTGCTGGGCGCGCTGCTGGCGCAGCTGCTGCAGGTAGCGCGCCACCGCCGCGTTGTGGTCGGTGTAGCTGGACGAGAACACGTGCGCCCCGCTGCCGTCGCCCACTGCTACGAAGTACAGCGCGTCGCCAGCGGCGGGGCGTGCGGCGGCCTGCAGGGCGTCGCGGCCGGGCATGGCGATCGGGGTCGGGGTAAGGCCGGCACGGGTGTAGGTGTTGTACGGCGTGTCGGTGGTGAGGTCGCGCTTGCGGATGTTGCCGTCGTAGCTGCTGCCGATGCCGTAGATGACGGTGGGGTCGGTCTGCAGGCGCATGCCCATCTTCAAGCGGCGGGCGAACACGCCGGCGATCTGCGGACGCTCACTGGGCAGCGCGGTTTCCTTTTCGATGATCGAGGCCAGGATCAGCAGTTCGTGCGGGGAATTCAACGGCAGGTCGTCGGCGCGGCTTTCCCAGGCGGCAGCCAGTTCCTTTTCCATCGCGGCGTGGGCGCGCTTGAGCACGTCCACGTCCTTGTCGCCGCGCTGGTAGACGTAGGTTTCCGGCAGGAAGCGACCTTCCGGATGCTGGCCCGGGAAGCCAAGCGCCTTCATCAGCGCGGCATCGTCGAGGTCATCGGTGGTGTGGATCAGCGGCTCGGCGCGCTTGAGCGCGGCGCGCAGCTGGCGGATGTTCCAGCCTTCGACGATGGTGACGCGGTGCTGCAGGGTGCGGCCCTGGCGCATGCGGGTGAGCAGTTCGCGCGGGGTGAGCTTCGCATCGAGGGCGTACTCGCCCACCTTGAGCTTGCCGGCGGCGTCGAGCTGGCGTGCGAGCAGCTGCCACTGGGTGTCGTTGCCTTCATCCACGCCGGCCTCGCGCAGCTTGCGCACGACCGTGCCGAGGCCATCGCCCGGGGCGATGACGACGCTGGTCTGCGCCGGGGTGATCGGGGCGTCGGCGAAACCACGTTGGGAATGCCAGAACCATGCGCCGGCGGCGGCCAGGAGCGCTGCGCCCAGCAGCAGTATCGCCAGGACGGTTAGACAACCTCGTTTTACGCCAGCCATGCATACCTCGTGTGGGTGGTGCGGCCACGCAGGGCGTGGCTGTATCGGGTGAATCATTTTCGCGCGGGACACGCATGGCGTGTCTCTACGCGGCCGACCACGGTGCCGTCTTACAGCATACCCCGGGTCAGTCCGGGCGGCCGAGCGCGCGCATGAGGCCGCGGGCCTTGGCGCGGGTCTCGTCCAGCTCTTTGACCGGGTCCGAATCGACCACGATGCCGGCGCCGGTGCGGAACGCAGCGGTGCTGCCGGCCACCTCGGCGGTGCGGATCAGGATGTTCAGGTCCAGGTCGCCGTCGCGGTTCAGCCAGCCGAACGCACCGGTGTAGGCGCCGCGTGCGGTCTGTTCCAGCTCGGCGATGATCTGCATGCAGCGCACCTTGGGGCAGCCGGTGATGGTGCCGCCCGGGAACGTCGCTGCAATCACCTGGCCCGGGGTCACGCCCGCGCGCAGGCGGCCGCGCACGTTGCTCACGATGTGGTGCACATGGGCGTAGCTTTCCACGCTCATCAGTTCGTCCACTTCCACGCTGCCGGCGGTGCAGATGCGCCCCAGGTCGTTGCGTTCCAGGTCGATCAGCATCACGTGTTCGGCGCGCTCCTTGGGATGGCCGACCAGTTCGCGGATGCGTTCGGCATCATCGTCGCCTTCAAACCGCGGACGGGTGCCGGCGATCGGGCGCGTCTGCACGTCGTCGCCGTGCACGCTCACCAGCCGCTCCGGCGAGGAGCTGACCACGGCCCTGCCCTGCGCGATGAACAGGCCGGCGAACGGCGCAGGATTGGCCACGCGCAACTGGGCGTACAGGGCGTGCGGCGAAAGGTCGGCATCGAATTTGGCCAGCCAGCGGCGTGAGAGGTTGACCTGGAACACGTCGCCGGCACGCAGGTAGTCGATGACCCGCGCCACGCCATCGGTGAACCGCGCGGGTGCGTCTTCGTCCATCTGCACGGGGGGCTGCCACGCGGGCAGCGGGGCCTGCATGGCGGCGGCGTCGAGGTCGGCCTGCAGGACGTCCAGCAGTGCCTCGCAGCCGGTTTCGCACACGGCGTGATACTCGCCGAGCACGCGGTCGTGCAGCACCGCAGCAGGACAGCGCAGTGCGAGTGCGGAAGGCAGGCCGTCGGCGCGCGCGTGCAGCGCCAGTACGGTTTCAATCTGGCCGGCCAGTTCGTAGTCGAGCATCAGCGCCCAGCCCCCACGGAACGGCAGACCGGTCTCCTCGCGCGGCAGGCGCGCGGCCTGCCAGTGCCGGTCCAGCACCTCCAGGAAGGTACCGGCGTGGGCGTTGCCATGGTGGTCGCGCACCACGCCGTCGGCCTGCAGCGCCAGCGACGGGCCGCTGGCCATCAGCAGCAGGTCCCAGCGGCCCTGCGCGCTGTTGCTGGCGGTGGACTCCATCAGCAGCGGGTAGCGCTGCGGGGCCACGCGCTGCAGCGCGGGAAGGTCGGTGGTGGCGGGCAGTGGACGGGTCTGGAACATGGCGAGGGATTCGGCAGGTTGAAGTGCGGGGCCCGGCCCCAGATGCACCGAGGCCGCCCATGAAGGCGGCCCGGTGGTGAAGCAGGTTACGCGGCCATGCTCAGACGCGCTTGAACACCAGCGTGCCGTTGGTGCCGCCGAAGCCAAAACCGTTGGACATCACCACGTCGACCTTGGCCTCGCGTGCGGTGTTGGGCACGTAGTCCAGGTCGCAGCCTTCGCCCGCCTCATGCAGGTTGATGGTCGGCGGAATGATGTTGTCGCGCAGCGCCAGCACCGAGAAGATCGCCTCCACGCCGCCGGCCGCGCCGAGCAGGTGGCCGGTCATCGACTTGGTGGAGCTGACCATCATCTTGTAGGCGTGGTCGCCGAAGGCGGTCTTCATCGCCATGGTCTCGCCCAGGTCGCCCAGCGGGGTGGAGGTGCCGTGCGCGTTGAGGTAACCGACCTGGTCCGGGCTCACGCCCGCGTCCTTCAGGGCCATGGTCATGCAGCGCGCGGCGCCTTCGCCGTTCTCGCTCGGCGCGGTCATGTGGTACGCGTCGGAGCTGGCGCCGAAACCGGCGAGCTCGCAGTAGATCTTCGCGCCGCGCGCCTTGGCGTGTTCGTACTCTTCCAGGATCAGGATGCCGGCACCGTCGCCGAGCACGAAGCCGTCGCGGTCCTTGTCCCACGGCCGCGATGCTTCAGCCGGGGCATCGTTGCGGGTGCTCATGGCCTTCATCGCGCAGAAGCCGCCCAGTGCGGTCGGCGAGGAACCGCGCTCGGCGCCGCCCACCACCATCACGTCCGCGTCGCCGTACTGGATCATGCGCATCGCGGTGCCGATGGAATGGTTCGAGGTGGCACAGGCCGACACCGCCGAGAACGACGGACCCTTCAGGCCGGTGATGATGCTGAGCTGGCCCGGCAGCATGTTGATGATGGTCTTGGGCACGTAGAAGGGCGAAATCTTCTTGCCCTCGTGGAACTCGATGGTCTGCTCTTCGATGCCGAGCAGGCCGCCGATGCCGGCGCCGACGATGGCGCCAACGCGCTCGGCGTTGCCGTCGGTGATCTCCAGGCCCGAATCGTTCAAGGCCATGAAGGCGGCACCGAGGCCGTAATGGATGAACGGGTCCATCTTCTTGGCATCCTTGCCGCTGACCCGGAATTTGCCGAACTGTTCGTTGTCGGCGGTGATGTCGAAGTCCCTGACCTCACCTGCAATCTTGGTGGTGAAACGGTCCAGGTAGGACTGCGAAACGTTGGTCAGCGGACCGATGCCGGAACGGCCTTCGGTGATGCCCTTCCAACTGGTGGCCATATCATTGCCCAACGGCGAGACCATGCCCATGCCGGTAACGACGACGCGACGCTTCATTGCAGATTCTCCTGAACAAAAACACAGGGCCGCAAGCGCGGCCCCATGGGATAACTGCACGCGGTGGCGGTAAGCACCACTACCGCGCGCAAGCCGCCCGACATCACGCCTTGACGTGCGCCTTGACGTAGTCGATCGCAGCCTGGACGGTGCTGATCTTTTCGGCTTCTTCGTCCGGGATCTCGCACTCGAATTCTTCTTCCAGCGCCATCACCAGTTCAACGGTGTCCAGGGAGTCGGCGCCCAGGTCATCGACGAACGATGCGCTGTTGGTGACTTCCTCTTCCTTGACGCCAAGCTGTTCGACGACGATTTTCTTGACGCGTTCTTCGATGGTGCTCATTGGATATCGCTCCAGATGGAGTAGTGGTTCAAAAGTGACGCCATCATTGTGGCGATGGCCGTTGGATAGTGTAGTGGAAACCGCAGGCGCCTTGCATTTTTGCAAAACCCCATTTGGATCAACCACTTGCGGTGCAATCCCTGCACCACATGCTTACGGCATGTACATGCCGCCGTTCACATGGAGGGTTTCGCCGGTGATGTAGCTGGCCGAGGGACCGGCCAGGAACGCCACCGCGTTGGCGATGTCTGCCGGTTCGCCGAGGCGTTCCAGCGCGATCGACTTGACCAGGCCGGTGCGCTGCTCTTCGGGCAGGGCCTTGGTCATGTCGGTGTCGATGAAGCCCGGGGCCACCACGTTGACGGTGATCCCGCGCGAGCCGATTTCCTTGGCCAGCGACTTGGAGAAGGCAATGATGCCGGCCTTGGCCGCGGCGTAGTTGGCCTGGCCGGCATTGCCGGTCACGCCGATCACCGAGGCGATGTTGATGATGCGACCCTTGCGCGCCTTCATCATGCCGCGGATGACCGCCTTGGAGGTGCGGTAGACGCTGGTCAGGTTGGTGTCGAGGATGGCCTGCCAGTCCTCGTCCTTCATGCGCAGCAGCAGGTTGTCGCGGGTGATGCCGGCATTGTTGACCAGGATGGTGATCGCACCGAATTCCTTGGCGATGCCGTCCAGCACCGCGTCCAGCGCGGCCGGGTCGGTCACGTTCAGCGCGCGGCCGTGGCCGCCCACCGCCGCCAGGCGCTCGCCGATGGCAGCCGCACCGGCGTCGGTGGTGGCGGTGCCGATGACGGTCGCGCCCTGCGCGGCCAGTGCGTCGGCGATCGCCGCACCGATGCCACGGCTGGCGCCGGTGACCAGTGCGATTTCACCCTGAAGGGGCTTGCTCATGCTCAGTATCCTCGAACGAAATGCTTCAGGCGGCCCAGGTTTCGCGGGCGGTCTCGAAGTCGGCGGGC
Source organism: Stenotrophomonas sp. VV52 (assembly GCF_002893095.1). Classification (GTDB taxonomy): domain Bacteria; phylum Pseudomonadota; class Gammaproteobacteria; order Xanthomonadales; family Xanthomonadaceae; genus Stenotrophomonas; species Stenotrophomonas aracearum. The sequence continues at coordinate 229,007 of NZ_KZ622864.1, forward strand.
GTGGACAGGGTGCGCGCATCCAGGCTCTTGTCGATGCGCTTGATCAGGCCGGTCAGCACCTTGCCGGGGCCGCATTCGGCCACGCGGGTGACGCCACGGGCGGCCAGCGCTTCCACGCAGCCGGTCCACTGCACCGGCAGGTACAGCTGCTGGACCAGGGCGCTGCGGATCGCGTCGATGCCGTCATGCACGCGCGCGTCGACGTTCTGCACCACCGGCAGGGCCGGCACGCGCCAGTCCAGGCCGGCCATGGTTTCGGCCAGGCGGTTGGCGGCTTCGCGCATCAGCGGGGTGTGCGAGGGCACGCTCACGGCCAGCTTGACCGCCTTGCGCACGCCCTTCTCGGCGAGCAGGGCCAGGGCGCGGTCGACCGCCTCGGCGTCGCCACCGATCACGATCTGGCCGGGCGAGTTGTAGTTGGCCGGAACCACCACCTGGCTGCCGGACGCCTGTTCACAGACTTCCTTGACCAGCGCGTCCTCGGCGCCGAGCACGGCCGCCATGGCGCCCACGCCGGTCGGTGCGGCGTCCTGCATCAGCTGGCCGCGCAGGCGCACCAGGTGGGCGCCGTCGCGCAGGGACAGGGCCCCGGCTGCGACCAGCGCGGTGTACTCGCCCAGGCTGTGGCCGGCCAGGACCACCGGCTGTGCGCCGTGCACGGCCTGCCATGCGCGCCACACGCCGATGCTGGCGGCCAGCAGGGCCGGCTGGGTGTATTCGGTGCGGTTGAGCATCTCTTCCGGGCCGCCCTGCGAGAGCGCCCACAGGTCCACGCCGGCGCCATCGGAGGCTTCGGTGAAGGCTTCACGCACCTGCGGGTGCAGTTCAGCCAGTTCAGCCAGCATGCCCAGCGACTGCGAGCCCTGCCCAGGGAACACGAAAGCGAGATTGGAATCGGTCACGCGGAAATCCGCCTGCAAAAAACGAACGGCGAATGATAAGGGGGTTTAGCGCCCTTCGTCTGTACTGGCGCGTATTGAGGGCTCAGACAAACAGCTGCAGGATGTCCAGGTCGCCGTCGCTGAAGAAGTCGAAACAGATCGCCACCAGCATCAGCATGCCCAGCGTGGTGGCGCCGTGCACGATCAGGATGGCGTGCGCCAATGCGCGCGCCGAACGGCCCATCTTCATGCTGTAGCGGGCCAGGCGCTGCAGGCGGCCGGACACCGCATGGGCATGGGCCAGCACCGGCGCCTGTTCCCCGTCCATGGCCGCTGCCATCAGCGCCTGGAGCTGCTGTGGGCGGTCTTCGTAATACTTGGCCACGCCATATCCGAACATCAGCCAGTCACGTGCCTGGGCCTGCGCCAGGTCCATCACTTCCAGCGGGTCCTCCTCGAAATCGATGAAGCCGATCTGCTGGCCGTCCCAGGTCAGGTTGCGCGGCAGCGGCTGGCCGAAATACGCGCCCTTGGCATGGGCGGCGGCGATGGCCTGCATTGCCGCCGAGACCAGGGCGTCGCGGCCGGCCGCATCGGCCTGGCGCAGGCAGGTATTGAAGGAGCTGCCATTGTCGCCCAGCACCAGCGAGGCGCGGCCGGCACCCAGTACGGCAGGCACGTTCACACCCTGGGCCTGCAGTTCGGCCAGGCGACGCGCTTCGGTTTCACGTGCGGCGTCCCCACCCCGGTGCGGCGGCGGGCGCAGGGCGTCGAGCTGGAAACGATGGGCAACGAAATTGAGCAGGGCCAGCGCGACCGCGCGGCTGCCCTGGCCGTATTGCTTGAGCCAGGCACGCTGGCCGTGGATGACGATCTGCTCGACCATGATGCAACTCCGCAAAATGCAGAACGGCCCCATCGGGGCCGTTCGGAGAAGGACAACCGCTTAACGCATTAATAACGCAGCAGGGCGGAACCCCAGGTGAAGCCGCCACCGAAGGCTTCCAGCAGCAGCAGCTGGCCGCGCTGCACGCGCCCGGAGCGGACCGCCACGTCCAGCGCCATCGGCACCGAGGCCGAGGAGGTGTTGCCATGCTTGTCGACGGTGACCACCACCTGCTCCATCGACATGTCCAGCCGCTTGGCGGTGGCTTCGATGATGCGCAGGTTGGCCTGGTGCGGGATCAGCCAGTCCAGGTCGGCCTTGCTCAGGCCGTTGGCGTCGAGGGTTTCGTCGACGACCGAGTCCAGCGCCTTGACGGCATACTTGAACACGTCGTTGCCCTTCATCAGGATCGCGCCGCGGGCTTCTTCGCCCTCGCCGAAGCCGGCCGAGACGCCGACCGGGTTCCACAGCAGTTCCTTCTTGCTGCCGTCCGAATGCAGGTGGGTGCTCAGGATGCCGGTGTCTTCGTCGGCCTTGAGCACCACCGCGCCCGCGCCATCGCCGAACAGCACGCAGGTGGTGCGGTCGTTCCAGTCGACGATACGGGTCAGGGTTTCCGCACCGATGACCAGCACATGACGTGCATCACCGGAACGAATGAATTTGTCGGCCACGCCCAGCGCGAACACGAAGCCCGAACAGGCGGCGTTGACGTCGAAGGCAGGGCAGCCACTCGCACCGAGCTTGGCCTGGATCAGGCACGCGGTGGAGGGGAAGATCAGATCGGGCGTGGTCGTACCCACCACGATCATGTCGAGCTGGGACGCGTCGATGCCGGCCGCTTCCAACGCACGCAGCGCGGCGTGGTAGCCGAGGTCGCTGGTGGTTTCCGTATCGGCGGCGATGTGCCGCTCACGGATACCGGTTCGCGTCTGGATCCACTCATCGCTGGTGTCGACCATTTTCTCCAGATCCTGGTTGGTCAACACTTTTTCGGGCAAATAACTACCGGTGCCCGCGATCCTCGAGTAGATCCGCTTGCTCATTGCAATTCCTGTAAAAGGTAAAGGCCGCTGCCCGACGGACAGCGGCCCTCACGAATCAATCTTCTTCGACGGCCGAGTTCGACTTGGTCGCGATCACCTTCTTGCCACGGTAGAAACCGTCGGCGGTGATGTGGTGACGCAGATGCACTTCGCCGGTGGTCGGGTCGGTGGACAGCTGCTTGGCGCTCAGGGCGTCATGCGAACGGCGCTGGCCGCGGCGGGACGGGGTAACACGGGATTTCTGCACAGCCATGGGATTGCTCCAAACTCGGTTCGATTTGCTTCGTCGTATCGTCGCGCAGGACGCCAGCGCCCAGCACACTTCGCTTTCGCCGCAGCCGCCGACGACACTCCGGCTGCAATTGTTTCTAGGGTTTCTTCAGCGCCGCCAACGCCGCGAACGGATTGGCCTTGCTCTGTTCTTCTTCGGTCGGTGCCCAGTCCCGGTTGACTGCCTCGCCCTCGGGCGACAGCGGTACCACGGGGACGGCCAGGACCAACTCGTCCTCGACCAGGTCCAGCGGACGCAGCTGGCCATCCTCCGGCACCAGCAGCGCTTCGTACTCTTCCGGCAGCGCCGACTCTTCGTCTTCGTTGCGGATCAAGCCAAGCCGCTGTTTGATCGACACCGGCAGCAGGAAGCGCTGCAGGCTGCGCTGACAGGTCAGCGGCAACGCGGTATCAATCGACAGGTCCACATAGGATACCTTGAGGATCTCGTCGTGGCCGAATTCCAGCGCATAACTGCACGTTCCTTCGGAATCGGCGACAAGGCCTTCCAGGCGGGGCAAGTTTGCCAGTTCTACCTGACCGTCAAAGCACCTTCGTGCTGCGACCATCCGCCAGGCATCCAGCGTTTCGGGCACGTTCGCGGACATAAGCCGCTGAATGTTAAGGACGCCATCGGCCGTTGTCAAATGCCGTAGAGTTCGCCCACCCCTGCTGCCCCGGTATTGTCGCATGCTTCCCCTGCTGCTGGCCTCCACCTCCCGCTACCGCCGCGAACTGCTGGAACGGCTGGGCCTGCCGCTGGACACTGCCCGCCCGGAGGTGGACGAATCCCCGGCCCCCGGCGAAGCGCCGCGCGCCCTGGCGGTGCGGCTGGCACGGGCCAAGGCCGAGGCGGTGGCGGCCCGCCACCCGGGGCGCTGGGTAGTCGGCTCGGACCAGGTCGCCGACCTGAATGGGAGCCCGCTGGGCAAGCCGGGCGACGTAGCCGGTGCCCATGCACAGCTGGCGGCCATGTCCGGGCAGACCGTGGCCTTCCACACCGCGATCTGCCTGGTCCGCGACCGGCAGGTGCTGGAGGCCTGCGACCTGACCGAGGTGCGGTTCCGGCCCCTGGCAACGGACGAGATCGCCCGCTACGTGGCTGCGGAACAACCACTGGACTGCGCCGGCAGCTTCAAGTGCGAAGGCCTGGGCATCACCCTGTTCGAGGCGATCGACAATCGCGATCCCACCGCGCTGGTCGGCCTCCCGCTGATCGCGCTGTCCGGGCTGCTGCGGCAGGCCGGATACACCCTGCCCTGACCCGGCTCAGCGCGCGGGCACGGTGAACGACTGTTCCTGCCACTGCTCCACGCTGCCGTCCCGGCCATACAGCGTCATGCCCAGCCAATGGCGGCCGGGCGCCAGCTGGCGCGTGTCCAGGGTCGCGTCGAATGCCACGTTGGGATGCTGCGGGTCGGTGGATATCTTCCAGGCCGCCCGGATGTCGAAGGCCCGCCCGTACACCGCATCGCCGACCGGCTTGCCGTCGATCAGCAGTTCCACGCGCGAGAGCCCCACCCCATCCTTGAAGGCCCAGCCACGCACCTGCAGGCTGTCGCCCACCACTTCGTCCTGCACGGGCGCATCCACCCAGGCCATCGCCGGGGTAACGCAGGGGCCTTCGACCCGCTTGGCCGGCAACTGGAACAGCAGGAAGCGCTGGTAGCCGTGATCCTGGCTGACCACGCGCGGCGGCGGCAGCGGACCGACCTGCCGGCAGATGTGGTGGTAGCGCTCCAGCAGGTCGCGGTAACGCTGGTCGCTGGGCGAGAGCACCAGCAGCATCGGCGCGTCGCGCTGGCCATCGTGCAGCAGGCCCCATAAGCCCAGCTGCGCAGTGCGCCCGTGCTTGTCGTTGAGCGGATGGTGCAGCACTTCGATGCGCGGGTCGCGCAACTGGAAGCCCAGTTCCGCGCCGACCTTGAAATTGCCGGCCAGCACGCGGGTACCAGCGGGCATGCCGGCCAGCTCGGCGCGTACTTCGTCCGCCAGCGGTGCCCAGCCGGCGAAATTGCGCGGGTAGAACTTGTTGCCGGCCAGCGTAGCGCGCAGGTCAGGACTGGAGGCCACCAGGTAGGAACCGAAGGCCAGCGCCAGCCCGGCACCGGCCAGCCACCAGCCGGTGCGGCGCAGCCAGCGCGGCCAGCCATTGAGTACGACCGGCACCGCCACCAGCAGGGCCAGGTAACCCGGCAGCGGCCAGTGGAAGCTGATCCGTTCGACGTCGGTGAAGAACCCCAGCATGAAGATTGCCAGCGTCGATACCGCCCCGACCAGGCCGAAGTACCGCCACTGGTCACGCGCGCCGCCGCCTGGACGCGTGCCGGCAAGCGCCACTTTCCACATCGCGATGCACAGGATCGGGGTGACCAGCATCGGCTGGATCACCAGGAACCACAGGCCACTCCACTGGAAGGCCCAGGGATGGCGGTCCACGACCTGGAATTTGAGCCCTGCATCCTGGTTGTCCGCGTTCCACGCCACCAGCGGCAGCCACGCCATCACGCCCACCGCCAGCGCCACCCACACGCGCGGATCACGCAGCGTGCGCCGCCCTTGCGGAAGCAGCATCAGGGCAATGAAGCCGACCACGATCACGCCGATGAAGCGGTAGTGGCTGAGCGCACCGATCACCAGCCCCAGCGACAACTTCACCGCAGCGGCGGCGTCCACGTTGCGCAACAACCGCGCGCCGGCGTCCAGGCACAACACCGCCGCCAGTGCCATCGGCACATCCGGTACCGCCAGCATGCCCAGCGTCGCCGACAGTGGCATCAGCACGGTCAGGCTGCCGGCCTGCCAGCCGGCGACCGCACCGAACCAGCGCGTGGCGATGCGCGATACCAGCCACGGCAGCATCGCCCCGATCGCCAGGAACGGCAGGCGCAATGCCAGCACGTGATTGCCACCGAGCTCCACGCCCAGGCGCGCCAGCCACGCGGTCAGCCCGGGCAGGTCCGAGTAGGCCATCGCAAGGTGCTGACCTTCCTGCCAATAGAATGCTTCGTCCACGAACAAGGGCAGACGCGCAGCCACCACCAGCTTCACAGCCGTGATGAGCGTCCACAACACCAGAAAAATTGTGCGTGCGCGTTGTTCGCCCTGCATTGCTCTATAGAATCGAAAGAATCATCGACACGAGACGGACATGGAAAATTCGCCCCGCGTGCCCGCCATGCTACCCGAAGATCTGCGACAGGCTTTGCAGAATGCACAGGACCAGGTCAACGGACTGGTGCTGGGCAAGGCCCATGAAGTCCGGCTGGCGTTCGTTGCGCTGCTCTCCGGCGGCCACCTGCTGATCGAAGACCTGCCCGGCCTGGGCAAGACCACCCTCGCCCACGCACTGGCCTCCAGCCTGGGACTTGGCTTCCAGCGCGTGCAGTTCACCTCGGACCTGCTGCCCGCAGATGTGCTGGGCGTCTCGGTTTACGAGGCCACAACGCGCCAGTTCCAGTTCCACCCCGGCCCGGTCTTCACCCACGTGCTGCTGGCCGACGAAATCAACCGCGCACCGCCCCGTACGCAGAGCGCGCTGCTCGAAGCCATGGCCGAGCAGCAGGTCACCCTGGACGGCGTGACCCACCCGCTGCCCGATCCGTTCTTCGTGATCGCCACGCAGAATCCGGTGGACCTGTCGGGCACGTTCCCGCTGCCCGACTCGCAGCTGGACCGCTTCCTGCTGCGGCTGGCGCTGGGCTATCCCAATCCGGAATCCGAGCGCGAACTGCTGCGCGGCACCGATCGCCGCCACCTGATCGCACAGGCCACCGCCTGCCTGGACGACAACCAGGTGCGTACATTGCGCGATGCGGTGAACCAGGTGCATGCCAGCGAAGCGCTCATCCAGTACGTGCAGTCGCTGCTGGCGCGCAGCCGCCAGCATGCCGGCGTGCGGGTCGGTCTGTCGCCACGCGCAGGCCTGGCGCTGCTGCGCGCGGCCAAGGCGCATGCCCTGCTGCTGGGCCGCGCCCACGTGGTGCCCGAAGACGTGCAGACCCTGTTCGTTGCCGTGGCCGGCCACCGCCTGGTGCCCGAAGCAGAGGCCAGCAGCGGACCGGCACTGGCCCGCGCCATCCTGCAGACGGTTGCGGTGGACTGAGTGCGCAGCGGCTGGGGAGACCGCCTGAAACATGTACTGTCGGACAGCGCGCGCGCGTTCACGCGGCCGCGCCTGCCCGAAAGCCTGCCGCAGCGGCTGGGACGGCGGCGCATCTACGTGCTGCCGACCCGCTTCGGCCTGTTCGTCACCGTGCTGCTCGGCGCGATGCTGCTCGGTGCGTTGAACTACAACAACAATCCCGCCCTGCTGCTGGCCCTGCTGCTGGCGGCGGTGGCCATCGCCAGTACTTTCAGTGCGCACCTGCAGTTGTCCGGCCTGCAGATCGACGCGGTGTCGGCCGAGCCGGTGGTAGCCGGCGCCACGATGCGACTGCGCATCAACCTGTCGCGGGCCGACACCCGTGCACGCCGTGGCCTGGTGGTCTCGCTGGGTAATGCGGACGCTTACGGACACCTGGTGGACACCGACCAGATCGAAGTCGACCTGCCGCTTCCCACCGAACGACGGGGCTGGCTCGACCTGGAGCGCATCCGTCTGTCGACCACGCAGCCGCTGGGCCTGGTGCGCGCGTGGTCGTGGGTGTGGCCGGACGCGCCGCTGCTGGTCTATGCCGCGCCCGAAACGCAGGCACCGCCACTTCCCCAAGGCGATGGCGATCCCCTGCACACGCGCGTGCATGCAAGCGGCGATGAGCTGCACCAGCTGCGCCCGTACCGCGCCGGCGATGCGCCGCGCAGCATCGCCTGGAAACATTCGGCACGCCGCGACACCCTGCTGGTACGCGAGTATGAAAAGCCGGTCGGCGTGGACATCCTGCTCGACTGGCGACAGCTCGCGCCGCTGCCCGGCGAAGCGCGCATCGCGCGGCTGGCGCGCTGGGTCGACCTGGCCGAACGCGAAGGCCGCCGCTACACCCTGAAGCTGCCCGGCCAGCCCGAACTGGGCCCCGGCCAGGGCAGCAGCCACCACCACCTCTGCCAACGCGCCCTCGCGCTGATGCCCCATGGCTGACCTTCCTGCGTCCCTGCTCGCGCCTGCCGCCCGGCGCTGGACCCTGGCCAGCGGGGCATTGGCCCTGCTCCCGCTGCTGCTGCAGTTGCCGCCGCTGCTGGCCGGCGTGTTCGCCGTGGTTGCGGTGATCACTGCATTGGCCTCGGGCCCGCGCGTGCTGCCGGTACCGGTGCGGGTGCTGCTGGTCCTGGGCATGTTGGCGGCGGTGTACTGGCAGCTGGGCGCCCGCCCCGGTCGCGACACCGGCTGCGCGTTGCTGGCGGCGATGCTGGCGCTCAAGTCCAGCGAACTGCGCAGCCTTCGCGACGCGCGCAGCCTGCTCGGCTTTGCCCTGTTCGCGCCGTTCGCAGCGTTCCTGCTCGACCAGGGCCCGTTGACCATGGGCCTGGCCGTGCTGGCCGCGCTGGCCACCCTGCTGACCCTGCAGCGACTGGCGCGCGCCGAAGGCGGGGCACCGAACGCACCGTTGCGCGGCCAGCTGCGCGGCGTCGGTCGGCTGCTCGCGCTGGGCCTGCCGCTGGCGCTCGCCGCGTTCTGGTTGTTCCCGCGCCTCAGCGAGCCGCTGTGGGGCCTGCCCGAGCGCGCAGTGGGCAAGCCCGGCCTGTCCGACCGCATGGACCCGTCGGAGTGGCTGGACCTGATGGCCGACGATGCACCGGCCTTGCGGGTGACCTTCTTCGGCGCCGTGCCGGCCCCGGAACAGCGCTACTGGCGCGGCCCGGTAATGACCCACTTCGACGGCCGCCGCTGGGAGCGCGATCCCTACAGCGACCGCCGCCCGCCCGCGCCGGTGACCCGCGCGGCGCCGCAGTGGGAATACCAGATCGACTACGAACCCACCGATCGTCGGCAACTGGTGGCACTGGACCTGCCGCTGCACGCGCCGGCCGGCGCCATGCTCGGCGCCGACTACAGCCTGCGCAGCACCCAGAGCCTTTCATCGCTGACCCGCTGGCGCCTGCAGTCGGCGCCGGCGGCCCGCTACATCGAACCGCTTACCACCTTCCAGCGACAGGTCGCGTTGCAGCTGCCGCCCGGCTTCAATCCGCGCACGGCGGCGCTGGCCCGGCAGTGGCGCCAGGATGCGGGCGACAACGATGCCGCCATCGTGTCGCGCGCATTGGAGTGGGTGCGCTCAACGTTCGCCTACACCCTCTCCACCGAGGCGCCGGGACGGGACAGCGTGGATGAGTTCCTGTTCGACCAGCAGGCCGGCTACTGCCAGCACTTCAGTTCGTCGTTCGTGGTGCTGATGCGCAATGCCGGCATTCCGGCGCGGGTGGTGACCGGCTTCGCCGGCGGCCAGCGCAACCCGTACGGCGGGTACTTCGTGGTACGCCGGATGGACGCGCACGCCTGGGCCGAAGTGTGGCTGCCGCAACGCGGCTGGGTGCGGGTGGACCCCACCGCCGCGGTGGCGCCGGAACGCATCTACGACACCCTGGAAGACCGCCTGGGCAGCGGCGCCGGCACGACCCTCGAAGGCCGCTGGCTGCAACTGGGACAGGTCGGGGACTTCCTCCGCCGCGGCTGGAACGACCTGGTGCTGTCGTTCGACGCCAACCGCCAGCAGCAGCTGCTTCGCCCGCTGGGCGTCGACAAACTTGAGCCCGCGCAACTGATCGGCATTTTCATTGCCTTCGCAGGCGCTGCGCTAGGCTGGATGGCATGGCTGCTGGCCCGCGGGGAGCGCGAGCGCGATCCGCTGTTGCGGGCCTGGCACCGGCTGGGGCGGCGTTACGCGCGGCATGACCTGGCCAGGGAACCTGCAGAAACCGCCACGGACTGGGCGCAGCGCGTCCACCGGCAGCGCCCCGACCCGGCGCTGATTTCGCTCAGCCAGCGTTTCGTTCAGGCGCGCTACGCTGGCGCAAAGCTCGACCCTTCTCTCGTGCGTGACCTGCACAGGCATCGCCCGTCCACTGGAGCAACATCATGAACGCCAAGATCCTGCTTCCCCTTGCCGCGTCGCTGGCGCTGGCCGCCTGTGCCACGGCCCCCAAACCGCTGCAGGGACAGTTCAGCGTGGTCAGCCCGCGCGATTCGGTCGCCACCCAGCAGGTCGGTACGCCGGTGCGCTGGGGCGGCCGCATCATCGAAACCACGCCGGGCCAGGGCCAGACCTGCTTCCAGCTGCTGTCGCGCCCGCTCAACGGCAGCGGCCGCCCGAACACCTCGTCCAACGACGCCAGCGACGGCCGCTTCGTGGCCTGCCGCGCCGGCTTCTACGACCCGGCCGTGTTCGAGGAAGGCCGTGACGTGACCTTCATCGGCAAGATCGCCGGCTACGAAAACACCCGCATCGGCGATTACGACTACCGCCTGCCGAAGCTGGAAGCCGACGTGATCTACCTGTGGCCGGAACAGCGCCAGGTCGATGTGGTGCCGGTCTACCCGTACGGCCCGTGGGGCCCGGGTTGGGGTCCGGGCTGGGGCTACCGCGGCTGGGGCTGGTGGTAAACGATTCAGAAAAAAACGCCGCTTTCCAGCGGCGTTTTTTTTCAGGTGCCGAAGTGGCCCAGCTGCGCCCCTGCCAACAGATGCAGGTGGATATGGAACACCGTCTGCCCGGCATGCTCGCGGCAGTTCATCACGATGCGGTAGCCGTCCTGCGCGAAACCTTCGCGGCGGGCGTATTCGGCCGCCGCCATCGCCAGCTTGCCGATCAGGTGCGCCTGCGAGGGCTGCACGTCATCGAGGGTGGGAATGGCGTCGTTCTTCGGAATGAACAGCACGTGCACCGGCGCCTGCGGCGCGATGTCCTTGAAGCCCAGCACCTCATCGTCCTCATAGACGATGGTGGCCGGAATCTCGCGGCGGATGATCTTTCCGAACAGGGTGTCCTGGCTCATGAGTTCCCTCGTCATTCGACTTCGGTACGGCTACCGAATGCATGCGACAACGTGCCGCGATCCACATACTCCAACTCGCCGCCCAGCGGCAGGCCCTGCGCCAGCCGGCTCGGCCGCACCTTGTGGGCGCGGGCCAGCTGCGCCAGGTAGTGCGCGGTCGCTTCGCCTTCAACGGTAGCGCTGGTGGCGATGATCAGTTCCTGCACCTCGCCCTGCCCCAGGCGCGCCTCCAGCTGGTCCAGCCCGAGTTCGCGCGGGCCTACCCCGTCGAGCGGGGACAACCGCCCCTGCAGGACGAAGTAGACACCGCGGAAGCCGGTGGCGGTTTCGATCGCCAGGCGGTCGGCCGGCGATTCCACCGCGCACAGCTGCTGGCGCTCGCGGCTGCCGTTGGCGCACACCGCGCAGACCTCGGTTTCGCTGAAGTCGCGGCACTGCGCGCAGTGGCCAATGCGTTCGATCGCCTTGGCCAGCACCTCGGCCAGCTTCTGGCCACCGGCGCGCTCGCGTTCGAGCACGTGGTAAGCCATGCGCTGGGCGGTCTTCTGGCCGACCCCCGGCAGGACCCGGAAGGCCTCGATCAGCTGCTCGAGCAGGGGCAGGCTCACGCTTAGAACGGCAGCTTCATGCCGGGCGGCAGCTGCATGCCGGCGGTGGCCGAGCCCATGCGGTTCTTGGATTCGGCGTCGATCTTGTTGGAGGCGTCGTTGAACGCGGCCGCCACCAGGTCTTCGGTCATTTCCGCATCGGCCAGGATCGACGGGTCGATACGCACCTTGCGGCACTCCTTGGCGCCGGTCAGGGTCACGCTGACCATGCCGCCGCCGGCGGTGCCGGTGACTTCCAGCTTGGCGAGTTCTTCCTGGGCCTTCTGCAGGTTTTCCTGCATCTTCTGGGCCTGCTGCATCAGTTGGGCGATGTTGCCGCGCATGTCGTCTTACTCTTCAAAAGGACGGATGGAATCGGTCACGACCCGCGCGCCATGCTGCTGGATCAGCAGCTGCACCGACGGGTCGGCCATGAAGGCGGCTTCGGCCGCCTGCTGTCGTTCGCCACGCTGGCGGTCGGATCGCTGGTGCAGCGTTTCGGCCTCGGCGTTGCCATGTTCGATCACGATCTTCGGGGTCGTTCCGAGCGGGCCAGACAGCGCCTCGGTCAGGGCCGCCAGCGATCGGTCCGAACACAGGTACTCAAATCCGGGCGATACCGCCAGTTTCAAGACACCGTGCTGGAATCCGACGAACGCCGCGTGCGCGGCGAGCTGCCGGGAGGGACCATTCAGCTGGCTCTGGGCGACCAGCTCCAGCCAGGTTTCGGCCGAGGTCAGGGCGACCGTGCCGCCCTGCGGGGCAGACGGGGCGCTCGCCGACGCGGGCGTCAGGGAAATGCCCTGCGGGCGCTGCGGCGGCGCAGGCACTGCGGCGGGGCCCGGCGCTGCCGGCCGCACCGGCGGCGCTTCCCACGGCGCAGCCATGGCCGCGTCGGGGCTGGCCAGCTCCACCGCCAGGGCCTCGTCGCGCTCGTCGGCGCCGGCCTGGTGCCACGGCGGCAGGTCGTCATCGGCGGCCGCTTCGACCATCGATGCAGGTGTCGGTTTCGGCACGACCGGTGCAGGGGTCGGCGCGAGAGGCGCCACCGCCATTGCAGGCGCAACGACGGGCGCTGCGGCGGCCACCGGTGCAGGCACAGCGACTGGCGCCGCCACGGCAGCCGGCGCAGCGGCGAGGCCGCCCTGCTCGCTCCCGCGCGAGCCGGCGCCCGCGTCGGTACCGGCACCCGGATCACGCGGCACCGGCGGCACGGCGGCGGCCGGGCGGAACGCGAGCATGCGCAGCACCGCCATTTCAAAGCCGGCGCGCGGGCTCGGCGCCAGGTGCAGGTCGCGGCGGCCGCCCAAGGCCATCTGGTACCAGAGCTGGACCACTTCCGGGCGCAGGCGCAAGGCAAAGGCGGCAGCATCGATGCCCTCGCCGTCGGCCTGCGCGCCCGGCACCAGCTGCTGCACCTGGATCCGGTGCAGGGCCTCGGCCAGTGCTTCCAGCACCCCGCTCCAGTCGGGCGAGAACTCGGCCAGCGCGGCCACCACCTGCAGCAGGCGTACGCCGTCGCCGTCGGCCAGCGCGTCCAGCATCGCCGCCACCTGGGTACGGTCGACCGTGCCCAGCATGGCCCGCACCACGTCTTCACGCAGCGCGCCGCCGGCATAGGCGATGGCCTGGTCCAGCAGCGACAGGCCGTCGCGCAGGCTGCCGTCGGCGGCCTTGGCCAGCTGCACGATCGCGGTCGGATCGGACTCGATCTCTTCCGCGGTGAGGATGCGGGTCATCTGGCCCTGGATCTGGTCCTCGTCCAGGCGCTTCAGGTTGAACTGCAGGCAGCGCGACAGCACCGTCACCGGCAGCTTCTGCGGGTCGGTGGTGGCCAGCAGGAACTTCACGTGTTCCGGCGGCTCTTCCAGCGTCTTCAGCAGCGCATTGAATGCCGCCTTGGAGAGCATGTGCACTTCGTCGATCAGGTAGACCTTGTACTTGCCGCGCGAGGGCATGTACTGGGCGTTTTCGATCACCTCACGGACATCGTCCACGCCGGTATTGGACGCGGCGTCGATTTCCAGCAGGTCGATATAGCGCCCGGAGTCGATATCCAGGCAGGCCGGGCACTGGCCGCACGGGTCGGCGCTGGTGCCCTGCTCGCAGTTCAGCGACTTGGCGAAAATACGCGCGATGGTGGTCTTGCCAACCCCGCGGGTGCCGGTAAACAGGAACGCATGGTGCACCCGGCCGCTGTCCAGCGCATTGCTGAGCGCACGGACCACGTGTTCCTGGCCCACCAGCTCGGCAAAACGCTTCGGACGCCACTTGCGGGCAAGGACGAGATAGGACATCAGGCCACCGTCTTCATCGGGACGTCCATTGTGCCACGCCTGTCCAGCCCCCCTGCCCCTGCGTGAAGGTGCTTGTGCATCGCACGTTCCCCGGCTAGAATCTGCGCCCCTGCAGCGGGTTCGCAGCAGGTCCGGAGAGGTGTCCGAGTGGTTGAAGGAGCACGCCTGGAAAGTGTGTAAGCGTCTAAACCGCGCTTCGGGGGTTCGAATCCCCCTCTCTCCGCCAGACAAACGCAAAAAGGCCGCCTTCGGGCGGCCTTTTTGCGTTTGCCCGGCGGAGAGTCGGGGGACGAGAAGCACCGGACGGGGGATCGACGTGGCCCGCACGGGAATCCCGCAGCGAACGGGCCTGCCTGCGCTGCGGGCACCGTTCCGCGACGGTGCCACGCGTGCATCCATGCACCGCGTCTTTTGGGAACCAACCCGACCGTAGATTGCGCTCGGTTTTTTCAGCGTTGCATCAGCTGCTCGACACCTTCATCAGCACCAGCCCGCTGACGATCAGCACCGCGGCGCCGATCCGCAGCGCGCTGACCTGCTCGCCGAGGAAGATGATGCCGACGATGAAGGCGCCGACCGCGCCGATGCCGGTCCAGATGGTGTAGGCGGTGCCGAGCGGCAGGCTGCGCATGGCCAGCGAAAGCAGCCAGAAGCTGGCGGCCATGGTGGCGAAGGTGATCAGGGACGGGGTGAGCCGGGTGAAGCCCTCGGATTGCTTCATCGAGAACGCCCAAACGACTTCCAGTACACCGGCAACGAGTAGATAGATCCAGGCCATGGGGCCCTCCTTATGGGGCCAGGTCGTCCTGGTGATTGTTGCCCGATATGGGGGAGGCCGTCCTCCGGATTACGCGTGCAGCGGGGCAGAGCCCCGCTCTACGTGTGGTGCCGATTCTAGCAATTGGGGTGGGTGGGGGGCGTTTTGGGGCGGTGTGGGATACGGGGGATTCAGGCGGTGCGTGGGAGACGCGTGGCGTGTCGCTACGCGGGTTCTAGTCGGCGTGGGTTTGCTGATACACTAGTGGACTGCACTTCGGTGCAACGTCTCTATGGCGGCCCCGTCGGCCCCTCGCGACGCTAGGTCGAAAATCCCGCCAGGGCCGGAAGGCAGCAACGGTATCGATCGACGCGGGCGCCGAGGTCAGCCGGCGGGGCCGTCACCCGTTTCAGGGGGCGGTTATGCCGTTGGCGTCGGTGCGGTCGGGGTAGCCAGGACGACGCACTCGCCCGGCACCGCCACGCGATGTCCGCGCGCGCGCAGTGCGTCGCCATCGGCCTCGCTGGCATAGTGGTAGAGCATCATCCGCGCCTGCAGTTCGGGCGAATACTCCCGCTCCAGATCGTCCACGCCGGTATGCGACGGGTTGCCGTGCAGGCCGCAGTCGTGCGCGATCAGTTCGTTGTCGGCCGCGAAGCGCGCCAGCATTTCCGGAATCGGGCGGGTGTCGCCGCTCCACACCAGCGCGCCCTGCAGGCGCAGGCCGTAGGCGGTTTCCGGCCAGTGGTGGCGCACCGGGAACACTTCCAGGCGCACGCCGTCATGCCAGAACGCATCGCCGACCACGATCAGCTGGAACGCGTCCCAGAAGTTGGCGCCGCCTTCGGCCAGCACGTTCGGGTAGTCGGCCACGCGCCGGTGCAGCAGCGGCACTACCGTCGCCGGCACGTAGACGCGGATGCGGCCACGACGTTCCGGCGAAAAATACGCGTCCACGAACAGCCGCTCGAAGCCGGCCACGTGGTCCAGGTGCACGTGGGTGACGAACAGGGCGTCGGGCATGCGCCCGTACTGCGCCAGGAATGCGGTGAGGCCTTCGCCGCCACAGTCGATGGTCAGCCACGGCTGGCCCGCGCGCTCGATCACCGCCATCGGCGAACCAAGCTGGACGGCCGACGCGTTGCCGACCCCCATGAACCGCAGCGACCAGTCCATCAGTACCCCCGGTTCCAGGCCAGGTCGTAGGCGCGACGCAGCCGCGCGAAGTCTTTTTCGACGTCTTCGTGGCTGCGCTCACCGCGCAGCTTGACCAGCGAACGGTGCAGGCGCTTGAGATTGCGCTCGCGCCAGGCGGTGGCCGGGATGCGCTGAACGCCGCGGTCGAAGTCGATCAGCCAGCCGTGGCCGTTGGCGTCGAACAGGATGTTGTGGGCGTTGAGGTCGGCATGGTCCAGGCCGGCGCGGTGGAAGCGCGCGATCAGCCGGCCGGTCTCTTCCCAGGGTGCGCCCCGCCCCGCCACCAGCGCGCGGTCGGCCAGCGAACGCACGCCTTCCAGCCGTTCCATCAGGATCGCGGCGCGGTAACGCAGGCCGTCGCGCATGTAGAACGCGGCGATGGGCTGCGGCACCGGCAGCTTGAGCGCGCGCAGGGCACGCATCAGGCGGAACTCGGCGAAGCTGCGGGTGCGGTTGGCCCCGCGCCACAGGTACTGGTCGTGGCTCAGTTTGGCTGCCATGCCGCCGCGCAGGTACTGGCGCAGCACGCAATGCCCGAACGGCGCGTCGACGAAAAAGGCCCCGCCACGGCCGCCCTCGCCCACCGGCCGCGCCCGTTCGCCCCAGTGGGCAGGCGAGAACAGGCTCATGTCGGCTTGCCGCAGGCGTTCGCGGTCGAACAGAATGGCCCCCATACCGCGTCCGTCGCGGCAGGGCGTCAGTGCTTCAGTGGCGTCGAATGCGACCATTCCTTCGAGTCTAACAACACCATGGCATCAGCGTCCTCTTCCTTGTGTCTTTTGCGTTTGTCCGCGCTGGGCGACGTCACCCACGTGGTGCCGCTGGTGCGGACCCTGCAGCAGGCACGGCCGGGCGTTGAACTGCACTGGATCATCGACAAGGTCGGGCACAAGCTGCTCGACGGCCTGCCGGGCGTCGTATTCCATGCCTACGACAAGAAGACCGGTTTGGCCGGCATGCGCGCCCTGCGCGCCGAGCTGCCGCCGGGCCGCTTCGAGGCGCTGCTGCAGATGCAGGTGGCCTTCCGCGCCAACGTGCTGTCGGCCTTCGTGCCGGCGGTGCGCCGGATCGGCTACGACAAGGCGCGCTCGAAGGACCTGCATGGGCTTTTCATCAACGAACGCATTCCCGACCGCCCGGGCATCCACGTACTGGACGCGATCGGCAGCTTCGGCGAGCCGCTGGGCATCCGCCAGACCACCGTCAGCTGGGACCTGGCGGTGCCACCGGCGGCGGTGGAGTGGGCACAGGCACAGTGGCAGGACGACGGCCGGCCGGTGCTGATGATCTCGCCGTGTTCCAGCCACGTGCGCCGCAACTGGTACGCCGACCGCTATGCGGCAGTGGCCAACCATGCGGTGGCGCGCGGCTGGCGGGTGGTGCTGTGCGGTGGCCGCAGCGAGCTGGAGCGCGGCATGGCCGACGCCATCCAGGCCCTGCTGGCGACCCCGGCGCTGGACCTGGTGGGCAAGGACACGCTGAAGCAGCTGCCCGCCCTTCTCGCCCGCGCCGCGCTGGTGATGACCCCCGACTCGGGGCCGATGCACATCGCCAACGCGATGGGCGCCAAGGTGCTGGGCCTGCATGCCGCCAGCAACCCTCACCGCAGCGGCCCCTACTCGGACCGCCGCTACTGCGTGGACCGCTACGACGACGCGGCGCGCAAGTTCCTGGGCAAGCCGGCCGACGAACTCAAGTGGGGCACCAAGATCGAGTTCGACGACGTGATGCAGCTGATCACCGTGGAAGACGGCATCGCCGCCTTCGAGCGCTACGTAGCGGACCAGGCGACCCGGTAACGTGCCGGGCCCCTCACGCCATCACTTGGCGTGCTTGTACGACTTCTCTTCCACGAACAGCGACCCGAGCGCGCCATTGAGATCCTTCTTGATCCGCGCCCGCTCATCGTTGTTCAGATAGACACTGCGTGCCAGCGCGACGAAGTCCGCATCGAATTCCCCGGCCTGGTCCTTCAGGCGGATGTTGTCCTCGATATCCCAGAGCTTCTCATTGATGTCCTTGAGCTCAGCGCGCAGCTTGGCGATGTCCTTGACCCCGGCCGGATGCGCCATCCAGGTCTTCTCCAGCGCACTCAACTCGGCACGGATGTTGGCCAGCTTGGCCGGATCGCTGATGCGCTCCGACTTGATCTGCAGGATCGAGATCTTGTCGAGCAGCTCACCAAAGGAGACGGGAACCGAAATTTCTGCGGTCATGGGGGTGGCCGTTGAGTGGAATGCAATGAGTTTACCGGGCAAATCAGCCACGCAGGGCGTGGCTCTACCGGGCAGCGCATCAGCAACGATGTGCATTCGCGCCCCACCCAAAGAAACAAGCCCCTCTGTTGAGGGGCTGCCCCGACAGGGGCGGGGAGAGGAAGCATGCGGGGGCAACGGCGCGCAGCGCCGTTGCAATCCCCCCCTCTCCGCCAGACACGCAAAAAAGGCCACCCAAAGGGCGGCCTTTTTTGCGTGTCTGGCGGAGAGGGGGGGATTCGAACCCCCGAGGCGCTATAAACGCCTGCCTGATTTCGAGTCAGGTACATTCAACCGCTCTGCCACCTCTCCAGATGGTCCCCGGCGAACCGGGGAGCGAATAATACGGTGAGGACGCGCCGACGGCAAGCCATTCCGCCGTTGCCGATGAATTTCTTCTGTATCGATGCCTTGCCGGATGTCCGCAGGGCCGCGATCATGCCGTTATCCCTCAGCAATACACTCCCTGGCCTGCGCGCGACCATGATCGAATTCGGACACCTGACCCACCCTGGCCTGCGCCGTGACCTCAATGAGGACACCTACTACGGGGACGGCGAACTGGCACTGTGGCTGGTGGCCGACGGCATGGGCGGGCACGCCTGTGGCGAGGTGGCCAGCGCACTGGCGCGCGAAACCATCGTGCGCGAGATCCGCCAGGGCGCCACCCTGGCGCACGCGATCCGGGTGGCCGACGAGGAAATCATCCGCACGTCGCGCCGCCGCAACGACAGCCTGCCGATGGGCACCACCGTGGTCGCCGCGCGCGTGCAGGGCAACCGTTACGAAGTGGCCTGGGTCGGCGACAGCCGCGCCTACCTGTGGCGCGACGGCAGCCTGGCCCAGCTCAGCCAGGACCACAGCGTGGTCCAGGAAATGGTCGCCCAGGGCAACCTGACCGCTGAACAGGCCCGCGCCCACCCGCACCGCAACGTGGTGACCCAGGCGCTGGGGGTGACCGACCCGGCGCACCTGAACGTCGCCACGACCACCGGCGAACTACGCCCGGGCATGCAGCTGCTGCTGTGCAGCGACGGACTGACCGAAGAGGTCGAGGACAAGGACATCGCCCGCACCCTGGCCTACGACGACGCCAGTGCGCAGGAATGCGTGGACACGCTGGTGGCGGCCGCGCTGGATGGCGGTGGGTCGGACAACATCACGGCGATTCTTGTGCGTTGCCATTGAATTAGGGGGTTGCCGGCCAGCGGCCGGCACTACAGGATCAGGCTACGGCTTCTTCCACCTTCGGGCCGTCCCAGATCGCGTGGCCGGCCTTCTTGCGCAGCTTGGCCAGGCGCGCGTCGTGCGCTTCCAGCTCCGAGGCGGTGGCGACCACGCGCGGGCGCGGCAGCAGGCGGCTGGTGTCGAACGCCTGCGCCTGTGCACTGCCGGGACGGACGTCGTCGGCAGAACCGAAGCCGATTTCCTCCTGGCCCGAAGTCAGCGCGATGTACACATCGCCCAGGATCTGGGCATCGAGCAGGCCGCCATGCAGCTGGCGGTGCGCGTTGTCCACGCCCAGCCGCTTGCACAGGGCGTCCAGCGAATTGCGCTGCCCCGGATAGCGCTCGCGCGCCATCTTAAGGGTGTCGATGACCGTGCAGCGGTCGGTGATCTTCCCGTACTGGTCGCCCAGCAGCGACAGCTCGTAATCCAGGAAGCCCAGGTCGAACGCCGCGTTGTGGATGATGAGCTCGGCGCCGTCGATGTAGGCGAGGAACTCCTCGGCCACCTGCGCGAACGCCGGCTTGTCGGCCAGGAACTCCAGGGTCAGGCCGGTGACTTCCTGCGCGCCCTGTTCGAACTCGCAGTCGGGCTTGAGGTACTGGTGGTAGTTGTTGCCGCTCGGGCGGCGCTCAAGCAGTTCCACACAGCCGATTTCGACGATGCGGTTGCCCTTGCGCCATTCCAGGCCGGTGGTTTCGGTGTCGAGGATGATCTGACGCATGCGCTCAGTGTACCGGGCCGCCGGCGCGGATACGGATCGCGGCGTCGCGCGCCAGCGTGTCCACCCGCTCGTTGTCCGGGTCGCCGGAATGCCCCTTCACCCAGCGCCAGTCGATGCTGTGCTTCTGCGTGGCCGCGTGCAGGCGCTCCCACAGGTCGCGGTTCTTGACCGGGTCGCCGCCGGCGGTCTTCCAGTTCTTGCGGAGCCAGCCCGGCAGCCACTGGGTCAGGCCCTGGCGCACATACTGGGAGTCGGTGAACAGCACGATCTCGCACGGCTCGGTCAGCGCTTCCAGGCCGGAAATGGCCGCCATCAGTTCCATCCGGTTGTTGGTGGTGTGCGCTTCGCCGCCGCTGAGCTCGCGCTCGTGGCCCTTGTAGCGCATCAACGCGGCCCAGCCGCCCGGACCGGGATTGCCCAGGCAGGAACCGTCGGTGTGGATTTCAATGGTTTTCAATACAACTCCAGATCAGGTCGCCACGGTACCGTGCCAGCGGCGTACCGGCAGTGGCTTGGGTCCTGGCAGGGCCAGGGTGCGTTTTTCGGCAGAGAACAGGCACGCCGCGCGCAACGCCGCGACGCTGCGCCGGCCCGGTGCCTGGTCGCGCCACATCGGGCCCAGCCAGTCCAGCGCGTCGCAGGCCAGCCCGGCCTGCTCCAGGGTATGCCGCAGCCGCTGCGGGGTGCGCACCACCAGCCCGTGGTGGCGCCACTGGCGGCGGAACGGGCTGAACGGGTTGAGCGTGGACAGCCACAGGCGCCCGCCCGGCATCAGCACCCGCTCGCATTCGGCGATCAGCTGCTCGGCATCGCGTGCGGTCACGTGCTGCAGCACGATCGCGTTGACGCTTTCGCTGGGGAACGGCAGCGGCAGCGCGCAGGTGACATCGCCGGTGTAGCCCCGCGCGGTGCGGTACAGACGCATGCCCTGCCCCGGCAGCTCCCCCCCCTTGTGCCACGACGGGGTCGGCGCGATCCACAGCCACGGAGTCACCGGGTGCGACGCCAAGGCCGGCTCCAGCGCCTGCCGCTCCAGCTCGCGCAGCACCTGCGCCGGTTCAGTATCAAACCAGGATGCGACAGAAGCTTGACGGAGGCTCGGCGCGGCGGGCATGGTCCAATTCTATGCGACTGACTGCCCTACCCGCATTCGCGGACAACTACATCTGGGCGCTGGTCGCCGACGACGGCCGCGCGATCGTGGTCGACCCCGGCCAGGCCTCTCCGGTGCTGGCTGCGGCAACGCAGCAGAACTGGCGCCCACACACCGTTCTGTTGACCCACCACCACGACGACCACATCGGCGGGGTGGCCGAGCTGCAGGCCCGGTATCCCGGGCTTGCGGTGCTGGCCCCTGACGATCCGCGCATTCCGATGGCCACCCAGCGGGTCGCCGGGGGTGAACGCGTTCAGGCACTGGGGCTGGAGATCGACGTAGTATCCGTGCCCGGACACACCCGTTCGCATGTCGCGTTTCACACTGCTGAACATCTTTTCAGTGGCGATACGCTGTTCAGCCTGGGGTGTGGACGCATGTTCGAAGGTACGCCGCCCCAGCTTCTGGCATCCCTGAAGAAGCTGGCGTCCCTGCCGCCGCACCTGTTGATGTGCTGCGGGCATGAGTACACCGTGTCAAATGCCGTCTTCGCGCGGCATGTCGACCCCGCCAACGCCGCGCTCGCGCGACGCCAAGAGGAGGCCCTGGCCATGCGCCGCGATGAACGCCCCACGCTGCCCGTTGCACTGGCCAGCGAGCTGGAATGCAATCCGTTCCTGCGTACCGATACCCCCGCCGTCCGTGCTGCGGTAAGCCAGCACCTCGGCCGCCCCGTTACCGATGAAGTCGATGTCCTGGCGGGTCTGAGGGGCTGGAAAGACGGATTCCGAACATGAGTCGGCGATGGTTGCCGCTCGCGGCCGGCCTGGCGATCGCCCTGGCCGGCACTGCGGGCGCCCAGTCGTTGAGTGCAGGAATGTCGCAGAACGTGGCCGGGCTTTCGCAGCTGCCACTGGATCCGGCTGCCCTGCCCCCCGCTTCGGTCCGCAACGGCCAGGACATCTTCGCCAGCTTCCGCGAGGGCCTGGCCGAACCGACCTGCGATGCCGAAGCCACCAGCCCGCGCTGGCAGAAGCAGTTCGCACATGCGCCGTCGCGCCTGGCCAACCAGGATGACGATGCGCTGGTGCTGTTCGGCTACGTGGTCGAAGAACTGCGCAAGGCCGACCTGCCCACCGAATTCGCACTGATCCCGTTCGTGGAAAGCGGCTACCGGCCCAATGCCCGCAACGGCAGTGGCCCGGCCGGGCTGTGGCAGTTCATTGCCAGCACCGCGAAGAACCACCGCGTGCAGATGACCAGCGGCTACGACGGTCGCCTCTCGGCCGCCGATTCCACCCAGGCCGCGGTGCGCTATCTCAAGACCCTGCACGGCATGTTCGGCGGCGACTGGCGCCTGGCCACCATGGCCTACAACGCGGGCGAGTACCGCGTGCTGCAGTCGCTGCGCAAGGCAGGCATGAACGCGCAGAACGCGCGCCCGCAGGCACTGCCGGGGCTGTCGCCGATCACCTACGCGTATGTCGAGAAGCTGCACGCGCTGGCGTGCGTGCTGGAAGACGCTGAAACCTCGCCCGGCGTGATGGCCTCGCTGGACCGCACCGTGCCGGTGCTGAAGGGCCACACCCTGCCGGCCGGCACCAGCGTGCAGCAATGGGCCGCACAGCGCGCCCTGGATCCTGCCCGTATCGCCCGGCTCAACCCGGCCCTGGCCAGCGGCAAGGGACGTCCCAGTGGGCAGGTGACGGTCCTGGCCCCGGCGACGCATGCGCCGGCCGATAGCTCGGTGAGGGTGGCCCAGGTGGAAGCGCCGGTGGCCGACACGGTCAGCCCGCGTTCCGATGCGCTGACGGCAAGCCGGACGGTGGCCAGTGCGGACCGCCCGCGTGCGCGCCGACATACGGTGCGTAATGGCGAGTCGGCGTGGACGATTGCGAAGCGGTACGGGATGCCGTTGAAGGCGCTGCTGTCGTTGAACAACCTCAGTGGCAGCAGTGTGTTGAAGCCCGGGGCGGTCCTGCGCGTAGAGGATTGAAGCGCGATTACGATCACGTAGAACGCAGAAGGCCCGGCATTGCCGGGCCTTCCTTGTTTCCGTGGGCCGGGCAGAGCCCGGCGCGACGTGATGCTTACAGGTTTGCTTCCTCGACCTGCACTTTGTAACTCTTGCGCAGGGCCTGGACGAAGTCCTTGGCCGCAGCCATGCCGTCGACCTGGTCGAGCTGGTCGCGGAACTGCTTCTGCTGCTCGGCCGGCACTTCGGCCAGGTTCGGCGGGCTCACCTTGTTGACCGCGAACACCACGTAGCGGTCCTGCACGGCGACCTTGCCGTAGCTCGGCTTGCCTTCGGTCGGCGTCGGGGCGGCGAACACGGCCTTGTTGATTTCCGGGGTCGGCACCGGCTGGGTGCGCGGCAGGCCCGGCAGCGGGCTGAGCTGCAGCTTTTCTTCAGCCGCCAGCGCCTGCAGGGTCTGACCGGCCTTGAGCTTGGCCAGCAGCGCGTCAGCGGCCTTCTCCGAGGCCTGGCGGGTACGGTCGGCGCGGATCGCGGCGATCACCTGGTCGCGCGCTTTGTCCAGCGGCAGCGCCTGTTCCGGGCTGTGGTCGGTGACGCGGATCAGCACGCTGTGGTCCGGCGCGAGCGAGATCGGGTCGCTGACGGTTCCGTCCTGGACCAGCACGTCGGAGAACGCCGCACGCAGCACCGCCGGATTGGCGGCAATGCCGCTGGCGGTGGCACGGCTGAACGGACCGATGGTCTGCACCGGCAGCTTCACCGTGTCGGCCGCGCTCTTGAGCGAGGTCGGGTTCTTGTAGACCTCGTCGACCAGGCGGCCACTGAGTTCGGAGAACGCGCCTTCGGTGTCGGCCTTGAGCTGCTCGGCAGCCAGCTGGTCGCGCACTTCTTCGAACGGACGCTCCTGGCCACCCTTGATCTCGCGCAGCTGCAGCACGTGGTAACCGAACTCGGTCTTGACCGGTGCGCTGACCTCGCCCGCCTTCATCGCGAACAGCGCGTCTTCGAACGGCTTGACCATGGCGCCACGCTCCACCCAGCCGAGGTCGCCACCGGTGCCCTTGGAGCCGGTGTCGTCCGAATTGGCCTTGGCCAGCGCCGCGAAATCGGCGCCCGGCGCCTTGGCCTGTGCAGCCAGCGCGGTGGCCTTCTCTTCGGCGGCCTTGAGCTTGGCCGGGTCGCTGCCGTCGGCGGCGATCAGGATGTGCGACGCCTGGCGCGCTTCGGGCGTGGCAAAGCGTGCCTTCTCGTCGGCATAGCGCTTGCGCAGCGCCGCGTCATCGGCCGGCGCGGCCGCCGGCAGGCTGGCGGCGTTGATTTCCACGTACTCCAGCGACACGGTTTCCGGCTGGCGGAAATCCTTGCCGTGGCTGTCGTACCACTGCTTGATCTGTGCGTCGGTGACTTCGGCGGTGTCGGCCGGCAGTTCCGGCAGCGCGGCGATTTCCACGTCGCGGGTTTCGCCCAGCAGGTTCATCATGCGCGTCGCTTCGGCACTGGTGACGAAGCCGGAGTTCTGCAGTGCGGTCGGAATGACCGACTGCTGGATGTTCTCGCGCACCAGCGCTTCGAACTGGGCCGGCGTGCGCGGCGGATTGCCGGTGCTCAGCGCCAGGCGGTACTGGTCCTGGCTGAACTTGCCATCCGCGCCGATGAACGCCGGAATGGAGGCGATGGTCTCGCGCACCAGGGCGTCGCCGATGACGATGCCGGACTGCTCGCCGGCCAGGCGCACGACCTGTTCGTCGATCATCTGGTCGAGCACGGCCAGCTTGCTTTCGGTGCTTTCGAACTCGCGCGGGTCGAAGTTCTCGCCCTGCTGCTGGCGCGCCTGCTGGCGTGCCTGTTCGAAGCGGGTACGGAAGTCCTGTGCACTGATCTCATGGTGCTGCCACAGGAACGACATCGGCCACCACGACGGCGCCGAACGCCACCAGGTCGGCGGCGCTGCCACCTTGGCCACGTTCTGCGCACCGACACCGCCCAGATAGCTGGAGTCGATCACGAACAGGAACGGGATCATCAGCAGGCCCAGGATCACGGTAACGATCCAGCCCGAGGTCTTGTCGCGAAGTTTCTGCAGCATGGGAGAAATCAAGGCCCGATTGGCGAATCCGGCAGTGTACCCCGCTTCGCGCCGCTCCCCAACAGGGGCGGGCGACAGGCAAAAGAAAAGCCCCTGGTTTTCACCAGGGGCCTTCAAGAATTGGCGGAGCGGACGGGACTCGAACCCGCGACCNACCCAAAGGGCGGCCTTTTTTGCGTGTCTGGCGGAGAGGGGGGGATTCGAACCCCCGAGGCGCTATAAACGCCTGCCTGATTTCGAGTCAGGTACATTCAACCGCTCTGCCACCTCTCCAGATGGTCCCCGGCGAACCGGGGAGCGAATAATACGGTGAGGACGCGCCGACGGCAAGCCATTCCGCCGTTGCCGATGAATTTCTTCTGTATCGATGCCTTGCCGGATGTCCGCAGGGCCGCGATCATGCCGTTATCCCTCAGCAATACACTCCCTGGCCTGCGCGCGACCATGATCGAATTCGGACACCTGACCCACCCTGGCCTGCGCCGTGACCTCAATGAGGACACCTACTACGGGGACGGCGAACTGGCACTGTGGCTGGTGGCCGACGGCATGGGCGGGCACGCCTGTGGCGAGGTGGCCAGCGCACTGGCGCGCGAAACCATCGTGCGCGAGATCCGCCAGGGCGCCACCCTGGCGCACGCGATCCGGGTGGCCGACGAGGAAATCATCCGCACGTCGCGCCGCCGCAACGACAGCCTGCCGATGGGCACCACCGTGGTCGCCGCGCGCGTGCAGGGCAACCGTTACGAAGTGGCCTGGGTCGGCGACAGCCGCGCCTACCTGTGGCGCGACGGCAGCCTGGCCCAGCTCAGCCAGGACCACAGCGTGGTCCAGGAAATGGTCGCCCAGGGCAACCTGACCGCTGAACAGGCCCGCGCCCACCCGCACCGCAACGTGGTGACCCAGGCGCTGGGGGTGACCGACCCGGCGCACCTGAACGTCGCCACGACCACCGGCGAACTACGCCCGGGCATGCAGCTGCTGCTGTGCAGCGACGGACTGACCGAAGAGGTCGAGGACAAGGACATCGCCCGCACCCTGGCCTACGACGACGCCAGTGCGCAGGAATGCGTGGACACGCTGGTGGCGGCCGCGCTGGATGGCGGTGGGTCGGACAACATCACGGCGATTCTTGTGCGTTGCCATTGAATTAGGGGGTTGCCGGCCAGCGGCCGGCACTACAGGATCAGGCTACGGCTTCTTCCACCTTCGGGCCGTCCCAGATCGCGTGGCCGGCCTTCTTGCGCAGCTTGGCCAGGCGCGCGTCGTGCGCTTCCAGCTCCGAGGCGGTGGCGACCACGCGCGGGCGCGGCAGCAGGCGGCTGGTGTCGAACGCCTGCGCCTGTGCACTGCCGGGACGGACGTCGTCGGCAGAACCGAAGCCGATTTCCTCCTGGCCCGAAGTCAGCGCGATGTACACATCGCCCAGGATCTGGGCATCGAGCAGGCCGCCATGCAGCTGGCGGTGCGCGTTGTCCACGCCCAGCCGCTTGCACAGGGCGTCCAGCGAATTGCGCTGCCCCGGATAGCGCTCGCGCGCCATCTTAAGGGTGTCGATGACCGTGCAGCGGTCGGTGATCTTCCCGTACTGGTCGCCCAGCAGCGACAGCTCGTAATCCAGGAAGCCCAGGTCGAACGCCGCGTTGTGGATGATGAGCTCGGCGCCGTCGATGTAGGCGAGGAACTCCTCGGCCACCTGCGCGAACGCCGGCTTGTCGGCCAGGAACTCCAGGGTCAGGCCGGTGACTTCCTGCGCGCCCTGTTCGAACTCGCAGTCGGGCTTGAGGTACTGGTGGTAGTTGTTGCCGCTCGGGCGGCGCTCAAGCAGTTCCACACAGCCGATTTCGACGATGCGGTTGCCCTTGCGCCATTCCAGGCCGGTGGTTTCGGTGTCGAGGATGATCTGACGCATGCGCTCAGTGTACCGGGCCGCCGGCGCGGATACGGATCGCGGCGTCGCGCGCCAGCGTGTCCACCCGCTCGTTGTCCGGGTCGCCGGAATGCCCCTTCACCCAGCGCCAGTCGATGCTGTGCTTCTGCGTGGCCGCGTGCAGGCGCTCCCACAGGTCGCGGTTCTTGACCGGGTCGCCGCCGGCGGTCTTCCAGTTCTTGCGGAGCCAGCCCGGCAGCCACTGGGTCAGGCCCTGGCGCACATACTGGGAGTCGGTGAACAGCACGATCTCGCACGGCTCGGTCAGCGCTTCCAGGCCGGAAATGGCCGCCATCAGTTCCATCCGGTTGTTGGTGGTGTGCGCTTCGCCGCCGCTGAGCTCGCGCTCGTGGCCCTTGTAGCGCATCAACGCGGCCCAGCCGCCCGGACCGGGATTGCCCAGGCAGGAACCGTCGGTGTGGATTTCAATGGTTTTCAATACAACTCCAGATCAGGTCGCCACGGTACCGTGCCAGCGGCGTACCGGCAGTGGCTTGGGTCCTGGCAGGGCCAGGGTGCGTTTTTCGGCAGAGAACAGGCACGCCGCGCGCAACGCCGCGACGCTGCGCCGGCCCGGTGCCTGGTCGCGCCACATCGGGCCCAGCCAGTCCAGCGCGTCGCAGGCCAGCCCGGCCTGCTCCAGGGTATGCCGCAGCCGCTGCGGGGTGCGCACCACCAGCCCGTGGTGGCGCCACTGGCGGCGGAACGGGCTGAACGGGTTGAGCGTGGACAGCCACAGGCGCCCGCCCGGCATCAGCACCCGCTCGCATTCGGCGATCAGCTGCTCGGCATCGCGTGCGGTCACGTGCTGCAGCACGATCGCGTTGACGCTTTCGCTGGGGAACGGCAGCGGCAGCGCGCAGGTGACATCGCCGGTGTAGCCCCGCGCGGTGCGGTACAGACGCATGCCCTGCCCCGGCAGCTCCCCCCCCTTGTGCCACGACGGGGTCGGCGCGATCCACAGCCACGGAGTCACCGGGTGCGACGCCAAGGCCGGCTCCAGCGCCTGCCGCTCCAGCTCGCGCAGCACCTGCGCCGGTTCAGTATCAAACCAGGATGCGACAGAAGCTTGACGGAGGCTCGGCGCGGCGGGCATGGTCCAATTCTATGCGACTGACTGCCCTACCCGCATTCGCGGACAACTACATCTGGGCGCTGGTCGCCGACGACGGCCGCGCGATCGTGGTCGACCCCGGCCAGGCCTCTCCGGTGCTGGCTGCGGCAACGCAGCAGAACTGGCGCCCACACACCGTTCTGTTGACCCACCACCACGACGACCACATCGGCGGGGTGGCCGAGCTGCAGGCCCGGTATCCCGGGCTTGCGGTGCTGGCCCCTGACGATCCGCGCATTCCGATGGCCACCCAGCGGGTCGCCGGGGGTGAACGCGTTCAGGCACTGGGGCTGGAGATCGACGTAGTATCCGTGCCCGGACACACCCGTTCGCATGTCGCGTTTCACACTGCTGAACATCTTTTCAGTGGCGATACGCTGTTCAGCCTGGGGTGTGGACGCATGTTCGAAGGTACGCCGCCCCAGCTTCTGGCATCCCTGAAGAAGCTGGCGTCCCTGCCGCCGCACCTGTTGATGTGCTGCGGGCATGAGTACACCGTGTCAAATGCCGTCTTCGCGCGGCATGTCGACCCCGCCAACGCCGCGCTCGCGCGACGCCAAGAGGAGGCCCTGGCCATGCGCCGCGATGAACGCCCCACGCTGCCCGTTGCACTGGCCAGCGAGCTGGAATGCAATCCGTTCCTGCGTACCGATACCCCCGCCGTCCGTGCTGCGGTAAGCCAGCACCTCGGCCGCCCCGTTACCGATGAAGTCGATGTCCTGGCGGGTCTGAGGGGCTGGAAAGACGGATTCCGAACATGAGTCGGCGATGGTTGCCGCTCGCGGCCGGCCTGGCGATCGCCCTGGCCGGCACTGCGGGCGCCCAGTCGTTGAGTGCAGGAATGTCGCAGAACGTGGCCGGGCTTTCGCAGCTGCCACTGGATCCGGCTGCCCTGCCCCCCGCTTCGGTCCGCAACGGCCAGGACATCTTCGCCAGCTTCCGCGAGGGCCTGGCCGAACCGACCTGCGATGCCGAAGCCACCAGCCCGCGCTGGCAGAAGCAGTTCGCACATGCGCCGTCGCGCCTGGCCAACCAGGATGACGATGCGCTGGTGCTGTTCGGCTACGTGGTCGAAGAACTGCGCAAGGCCGACCTGCCCACCGAATTCGCACTGATCCCGTTCGTGGAAAGCGGCTACCGGCCCAATGCCCGCAACGGCAGTGGCCCGGCCGGGCTGTGGCAGTTCATTGCCAGCACCGCGAAGAACCACCGCGTGCAGATGACCAGCGGCTACGACGGTCGCCTCTCGGCCGCCGATTCCACCCAGGCCGCGGTGCGCTATCTCAAGACCCTGCACGGCATGTTCGGCGGCGACTGGCGCCTGGCCACCATGGCCTACAACGCGGGCGAGTACCGCGTGCTGCAGTCGCTGCGCAAGGCAGGCATGAACGCGCAGAACGCGCGCCCGCAGGCACTGCCGGGGCTGTCGCCGATCACCTACGCGTATGTCGAGAAGCTGCACGCGCTGGCGTGCGTGCTGGAAGACGCTGAAACCTCGCCCGGCGTGATGGCCTCGCTGGACCGCACCGTGCCGGTGCTGAAGGGCCACACCCTGCCGGCCGGCACCAGCGTGCAGCAATGGGCCGCACAGCGCGCCCTGGATCCTGCCCGTATCGCCCGGCTCAACCCGGCCCTGGCCAGCGGCAAGGGACGTCCCAGTGGGCAGGTGACGGTCCTGGCCCCGGCGACGCATGCGCCGGCCGATAGCTCGGTGAGGGTGGCCCAGGTGGAAGCGCCGGTGGCCGACACGGTCAGCCCGCGTTCCGATGCGCTGACGGCAAGCCGGACGGTGGCCAGTGCGGACCGCCCGCGTGCGCGCCGACATACGGTGCGTAATGGCGAGTCGGCGTGGACGATTGCGAAGCGGTACGGGATGCCGTTGAAGGCGCTGCTGTCGTTGAACAACCTCAGTGGCAGCAGTGTGTTGAAGCCCGGGGCGGTCCTGCGCGTAGAGGATTGAAGCGCGATTACGATCACGTAGAACGCAGAAGGCCCGGCATTGCCGGGCCTTCCTTGTTTCCGTGGGCCGGGCAGAGCCCGGCGCGACGTGATGCTTACAGGTTTGCTTCCTCGACCTGCACTTTGTAACTCTTGCGCAGGGCCTGGACGAAGTCCTTGGCCGCAGCCATGCCGTCGACCTGGTCGAGCTGGTCGCGGAACTGCTTCTGCTGCTCGGCCGGCACTTCGGCCAGGTTCGGCGGGCTCACCTTGTTGACCGCGAACACCACGTAGCGGTCCTGCACGGCGACCTTGCCGTAGCTCGGCTTGCCTTCGGTCGGCGTCGGGGCGGCGAACACGGCCTTGTTGATTTCCGGGGTCGGCACCGGCTGGGTGCGCGGCAGGCCCGGCAGCGGGCTGAGCTGCAGCTTTTCTTCAGCCGCCAGCGCCTGCAGGGTCTGACCGGCCTTGAGCTTGGCCAGCAGCGCGTCAGCGGCCTTCTCCGAGGCCTGGCGGGTACGGTCGGCGCGGATCGCGGCGATCACCTGGTCGCGCGCTTTGTCCAGCGGCAGCGCCTGTTCCGGGCTGTGGTCGGTGACGCGGATCAGCACGCTGTGGTCCGGCGCGAGCGAGATCGGGTCGCTGACGGTTCCGTCCTGGACCAGCACGTCGGAGAACGCCGCACGCAGCACCGCCGGATTGGCGGCAATGCCGCTGGCGGTGGCACGGCTGAACGGACCGATGGTCTGCACCGGCAGCTTCACCGTGTCGGCCGCGCTCTTGAGCGAGGTCGGGTTCTTGTAGACCTCGTCGACCAGGCGGCCACTGAGTTCGGAGAACGCGCCTTCGGTGTCGGCCTTGAGCTGCTCGGCAGCCAGCTGGTCGCGCACTTCTTCGAACGGACGCTCCTGGCCACCCTTGATCTCGCGCAGCTGCAGCACGTGGTAACCGAACTCGGTCTTGACCGGTGCGCTGACCTCGCCCGCCTTCATCGCGAACAGCGCGTCTTCGAACGGCTTGACCATGGCGCCACGCTCCACCCAGCCGAGGTCGCCACCGGTGCCCTTGGAGCCGGTGTCGTCCGAATTGGCCTTGGCCAGCGCCGCGAAATCGGCGCCCGGCGCCTTGGCCTGTGCAGCCAGCGCGGTGGCCTTCTCTTCGGCGGCCTTGAGCTTGGCCGGGTCGCTGCCGTCGGCGGCGATCAGGATGTGCGACGCCTGGCGCGCTTCGGGCGTGGCAAAGCGTGCCTTCTCGTCGGCATAGCGCTTGCGCAGCGCCGCGTCATCGGCCGGCGCGGCCGCCGGCAGGCTGGCGGCGTTGATTTCCACGTACTCCAGCGACACGGTTTCCGGCTGGCGGAAATCCTTGCCGTGGCTGTCGTACCACTGCTTGATCTGTGCGTCGGTGACTTCGGCGGTGTCGGCCGGCAGTTCCGGCAGCGCGGCGATTTCCACGTCGCGGGTTTCGCCCAGCAGGTTCATCATGCGCGTCGCTTCGGCACTGGTGACGAAGCCGGAGTTCTGCAGTGCGGTCGGAATGACCGACTGCTGGATGTTCTCGCGCACCAGCGCTTCGAACTGGGCCGGCGTGCGCGGCGGATTGCCGGTGCTCAGCGCCAGGCGGTACTGGTCCTGGCTGAACTTGCCATCCGCGCCGATGAACGCCGGAATGGAGGCGATGGTCTCGCGCACCAGGGCGTCGCCGATGACGATGCCGGACTGCTCGCCGGCCAGGCGCACGACCTGTTCGTCGATCATCTGGTCGAGCACGGCCAGCTTGCTTTCGGTGCTTTCGAACTCGCGCGGGTCGAAGTTCTCGCCCTGCTGCTGGCGCGCCTGCTGGCGTGCCTGTTCGAAGCGGGTACGGAAGTCCTGTGCACTGATCTCATGGTGCTGCCACAGGAACGACATCGGCCACCACGACGGCGCCGAACGCCACCAGGTCGGCGGCGCTGCCACCTTGGCCACGTTCTGCGCACCGACACCGCCCAGATAGCTGGAGTCGATCACGAACAGGAACGGGATCATCAGCAGGCCCAGGATCACGGTAACGATCCAGCCCGAGGTCTTGTCGCGAAGTTTCTGCAGCATGGGAGAAATCAAGGCCCGATTGGCGAATCCGGCAGTGTACCCCGCTTCGCGCCGCTCCCCAACAGGGGCGGGCGACAGGCAAAAGAAAAGCCCCTGGTTTTCACCAGGGGCCTTCAAGAATTGGCGGAGCGGACGGGACTCGAACCCGCGACCTCCGGCGTGACAGGCCAGCATTCTAACCAGCTGAACTACCGCTCCGCGCTTGAAACTTTGCAGGCGCTCATTATATCCGAAGATATTCAGAAAACCCACCCCGATATGCTGCTTTTCGAGGATTTTTTGTAACTGGCGGAGCGGACGGGACTCGAACCCGCGACCTCCGGCGTGACAGGCCAGCATTCTAACCAGCTGAACTACCGCTCCGCACTTAAAACTTTGCAGGCGCTCATTATATCCGAAGATATTCAGAAAACCCACCCCGATATGCTGCTTTTCGAGGATTTTTTGTAACTGGCGGAGCGGACGGGACTCGAACCCGCGACCTCCGGCGTGACAGGCCAGCATTCTAACCAGCTGAACTACCGCTCCGCACTTAAACCTTCTGCTGCCTTCCACCACGATCTGGATCGTCGCAGAAAACAAGGCCCCCGATCGCTCAGGGGCCTCGTTGAAACTGGCGGAGCGGACGGGACTCGAACCCGCGACCTCCGGCGTGACAGGCCAGCATTCTAACCAGCTGAACTACCGCTCCGCATTTCAAACTTTCTACTGCGGTGCCTGGTGGGTGCTGAGGGTTTCGAACCCCCGACCCTCTCCGTGTAAAGGAGACGCTCTACCGCTGAGCTAAGCACCCCAGCAAGCCGCTTAGTTTACGGCATCCTTCAGGGCTTTGCCAGCCTTGAACGACGGATTCTTCGACGCAGCGATCTTGATGGTGTCGCCGGTCTTCGGGTTGCGGCCGGTACGAGCGGCGCGGTCACGCACCTGGAACGTACCGAAGCCCACCAGGGTCACTGCGTCGCCGCCCTTCAGGGCCTTGGTGACGGCAGCGATGACGGCATCGACGGCGCGAGCCGAATCGGCCTTGGTCAGGTCGGCGGTTTCGGCAACGGCGTCGATCAATTCGGTCTTGTTCATTCTGTACAGCTCCTTTGGCGGGGATTCCGCATGTTCGACAGTGAAGCATCCGACCCGCAACGTGGCCGGACACCAGTGAGTTCTCGATTCGCACCGATCAACGTTCTGCTGACCTGCGAGTGGTGCTTTTATACCAGTGCACCCCTACCCGCGCAAGCTGAAAAGCCAATAACGACGCGGGTTTCGGGGAATTCCACAGCGCGCGTCAGTGCTTGACGCGCGTTGTGGAAGCTGTCTTGCCCTTGCTCCGCACTGTGACGCGTTGCCCATCCTTCTTCGGCTTGGGCTGCGTCAGCGGCGTTTCCAGTGCCAGGTCGAGCACCTCTTCGATCCACTTCACCGGAATGATCTTGAGGTCGCGGGTGACGTTGGCCGGAATGTCGGCCAGGTCCTTGCGGTTCTCCTCGGGAATGATCACGGTGGTGATGCCACCGCGCAGCGCGGCCAGCAGCTTTTCCTTCAGCCCGCCGATCGCGGTGACGCGACCACGCAGGGTGATTTCGCCGGTCATCGCCACTTCGGCACGGATCGGCACCTTGGTCAGCATCGACACCAGCGAGGTCACCATCGCGGCGCCGGCACTGGGGCCATCCTTCGGCGTAGCACCATCGGGCACGTGCACGTGCACGTCGTGCTTCTGCAGGAAGTCGGCGTCGATACCCAACCGTTCGGCACGCGAACGCACCACCGACAATGCGGCCGAGGCCGATTCCTTCATCACATTGCCGAGCTGGCCGGTGAGGATCATGGCGCCCTTGCCCGGCACCAGCGTGGATTCAATCTGCAACAGGTCGCCACCGACCTCGGTCCAGGCCAGGCCGGTCACCAGGCCGATCTCGTTCTGTTCCTCGGCACGGCCGAAGTCGAAGCGGCGCACGCCCAGGTACTTCTCCAGGTTCTTGGCATTGACCACCACCAGCGCCTTTTTCTTCGCCGCGACCTTCTTGCCGGCCTTGGCCTGCTTGACCGGTGCGACCGGTCCGCCCAGCGCGATTTCCTTCACCACCTTGCGGCAGATCTTGGCCACTTCACGCTCGAGGTTGCGCACGCCGGACTCGCGCGTGTAGTAACGCACCACGTCCTGGATGGCGTCGGCTTCGATCTCCAGTTCCTCCGGCTTCAGGCCGTTGGCCTTGAGCTGCTTGGGCACCAGGTAACGCATCGCGATGTTGAGCTTCTCATCCTCGGTGTAACCGGGGATCCGGATCACTTCCATGCGGTCCAGCAGCGGGCCGGGGATGTTGAGCGAGTTGGAGGTCGCCACGAACATCACTTCGGACAGGTCCAGGTCCACTTCCAGGTAGTGGTCGTTGAACGCGTTGTTCTGCTCGGGGTCGAGCACTTCCAGCAGCGCCGAGGACGGGTCGCCACGGAAGTCCATCGACATCTTGTCGATCTCGTCGAGCACGAACAGCGCATTCTTGCTGCCGACCTTGTTGAGGTTCTGCACGATGCGGCCCGGCATGGAGCCGACGTAGGTACGACGGTGGCCACGGATCTCGGCTTCGTCGCGCACGCCGCCCAGGCTCATGCGCACGAACTTGCGATTCGTCGCCTTGGCGATGGACTGGCCCAGCGAGGTCTTGCCCACACCCGGCGGCCCGACCAGGCACAGGATCGGGCCCTTCATCTGCTTCACCCGCGACTGCACCGCCAGGTACTCGAGGATGCGGTCCTTGACCTTGTCCAGGCCGAAGTGGTCGGCGTCCAGGGTGTCTTGCGCGACCTTCAGGTCCTTGCGGACCTTGGTGCGCTTCTTCCACGGCACGCCCAGCAGCCAGTCGAGGTAGTTGCGCACCACCGCGGCTTCGGCCGACATCGGCGACATCTGCTTGAGCTTGTTGAGTTCGGCCTTGGCCTTGGTTTCCACCGGCTTGGGCATGCCGGCATCGGCGATCTTGCGCGCCAGTTCTTCCAGCTCGCCGGGCGCGTCGTCGAGGTCGCCCAGTTCCTTCTGGATCGCCTTCATCTGCTCGTTGAGGTAGTACTCGCGCTGGCTCTTTTCCATCTGCGACTTGACCCGGCCGCGGATGCGCTTTTCCATCTGCTGCACGTCGATCTCGCCGTCGACCAGGCCGACCAGCATCTCCAGGCGTTCGCCGATCTGCAGGGTTTCCAGCAGGCGCTGTTTGTCGGCCAGGCGCACGCTGATGTGCGCGGCAATGGTGTCGGCCAGGCGCGCCGGCTCATCGATGCCGGCCAGGGTCTGCAGCAGCTCCGGCGGCAGCTTGCGGTTGGTCTTGACGTACTGCTCGAACAGCGACATCAGCGAGCGGGCGATCGCCTCGATCTCGCGCGGTTCGCGCGACTCGTCCGACTCGATTTCCGAAGCCACGCCCTGCAGCGCGCCATTGCGCTCGGTCACCTGGGTGACGTTGACCCGCGACAGGCCTTCGACCAGCACCTTGATGGTGCCGTCGGGCAGCTTCAGCAGCTGCAGGACCTGGGCCAGGGTACCGACCTGGTACAGGTCGGCCGCGGTCGGGTCGTCGGTCTCGGCCGACTTCTGCGCAAGCAGCAGGATGCGCTTGTCCGCTTCCATCGCCTGCTCCAGCGCGTGCATGGACTTGTCGCGGCCGACGAACAGCGGAATGACCATGTGCGGGAACACCACCACGTCACGCAGCGGCAGTACCGGCAGGTCGAGAGTCTCAGTAGGGGAACGGGCCATGAGGGCTCCAAAGGAACGGTGGGGATGGCCTCCGGGCAGCCTCGCCCGGATACAAAAAAGCCGATGGCCCCGTTATGGGGCCATCGGCGTCCAGATGCAAGATGCTCTGAAAAAACTCCATCAATTCAAGTATTTGAATCGATTATTCAGCGCCTGCGGCCTTCTGTTCAGGGGCCGGCGGAGTCTGGTAGATCAGGTACGGTTCGGACTTGTGCTCGATCACCGATTCGTCCACCACCACCTTGCTGACGTTTTCTGCCGAAGGCAGGTCGTACATGGTGTCCAGCAGGACCGATTCGACGATGGTGCGCAGGCCACGGGCGCCGGTCTTGCGCTTGAGCGCCTTGCGGGCAATGGCCGACAGGGCGTCAGGGCGGAACTCCAGCTCCACGTGCTCCATCTCGAACAGCTTCTTGAACTGCTTGGTGATGGCGTTCTTGGGCTCGGTCAGGATCCTGACCAGGGCCGCCTCGTCCAGCTCTTCCAGGGTCGCCACCACCGGCAGGCGGCCGACGAATTCCGGGATCAGGCCGAACTTGATCAGGTCTTCCGGCTCGACTTCGGCCAGCACCTTGCCCACTTCCTGCTTGCGCTCGGAGCTCTTCACCTTGGCCCCGAAGCCGATGCCGCCGGCGTCGTTGGAACGGGCCTGGATCACCTTGTCCAGCCCGGCGAACGCGCCGCCGCAGATGAACAGGATGTTCTTGGTGTCGACCTGCAGGAATTCCTGCTGCGGGTGCTTGCGACCGCCCTGCGGCGGCACGCTGGCCACGGTGCCTTCGATCAGCTTCAGCAGGGCCTGCTGCACGCCTTCGCCGGACACGTCACGGGTGATCGACGGGTTCTCGCTCTTGCGCGAGATCTTGTCGATTTCATCGATGTAGACGATGCCCTGCTGTGCCTTCTCGACGTCGTAGTCGCACTTCTGCAGCAGCTTCTGGATGATGTTCTCCACGTCTTCGCCCACGTAACCGGCTTCGGTCAGCGTAGTGGCGTCGGCCATGGTGAACGGCACGTTGAGCAGGCGGGCCAGGGTTTCGGCCAGCAGGGTCTTGCCCGAACCGGTCGGACCGACCAGCAGGATGTTCGACTTCGCCAGTTCGACTTCGTCGTTCTTCTGGCGGCTCTCGATGCGCTTGTAGTGGTTGTACACAGCCACGGCCAACGTGCGCTTGGCCCGGTTCTGGCCAATCACGTACTGGTCGAGGACTTCGAGGATTTCCTTCGGCTTGGGCAGCGAACTGCGCGCCGACTGCGCCTTTTCCTCGAGCTCTTCACGGATGATGTCGTTGCACAGCTCCACGCATTCATCGCAGATGAACACGCTGGGCCCAGCAATCAGCTTGCGCACCTCGTGCTGGCTCTTTCCGCAGAAAGAACAGTAGAGGATCTTGCCGGTGTCCGTGGAACGACCTTGGCGGTCTTCGCTCATGCTTCGCTTACCCAGTTACCCCACCCGCTGAACGGGGGTTCGATTCGAGAATAACACAGGGCCGGGAGGACGCCAGTCCAGCCCGACCCTGCGGAAACAGGCCATCAGGCCGGGGTGATCGACTCTTCCGGACGGCGCTCCAGCACCTGGTCGACCAGGCCGTAGGCCACCGCGTCGGCCGCGCTCTTGAAGTTGTCGCGCTCGGTGTCGCGCGCGATGGTCTCCAGCGACTGCCCGGTGTGCTTGGCCAGCACTTCGTTCAGGCGCGCACGCAGGGTGAGGATCTCACGCGCGTGGATGTCGATGTCCGTGGCCTGGCCCTGGAAGCCGCCCAGCGGCTGGTGGATCATCACGCGCGAGTTCGGCAGCGCGTAACGCTTGCCGGCCGCGCCGGATGCCAGCAGCAGCGCGCCCATGGAGGCGGCCTGGCCGACGCAGATGGTGCTCACGTCCGGCTTGATGTACTGCATGGTGTCGTAGATCGCCATGCCGGCGGTGACCACGCCACCCGGCGAGTTGATGTAGATGCTGATGTCCTTTTCCGGGTTGTCCGCTTCCAGGAACAGCAGCTGCGCCACCACCACGTTGGCCATGTGATCGTCGATCGGGCCCACGAGGAAGATCAGGCGCTCCTTCAACAGGCGCGAATAGATGTCATAGGCGCGCTCGCCGCGGCTGGTCTGTTCGACCACCATCGGAACCATGTTCAGGGCTTTGGTTTGGTTGTCCATTTCTGAGGCACCTATTTGGGGGAAACCACCCCGCGCCAGCGGCGCGGGGCATGAAACGCCGCCCGCTTACTGGCGGATGGCGTCCTGGAACGACAGCGACTGCTCGGTGTGCTGGGCGCGCTCGGCGATCCAGTCGATCACCTGCTCTTCCATCACGCGGTTCTGCAGCCCACTCATCAGCTGGGGGTCGTTGCGGTACATCTCAATGACCTGTTCCGGCTCTTCATAGGTCGAAGCAATCAGACGCATGGTTTCGTTCAGGCGCTTCGGGTCCAGGCGCAGGTCGTTGCGGCGGGCCACTTCACCGACCAGCAGGCCGACCAGCACGCGCTTGGCGGCGGCGTCCTTGAAGCCTTCGTGGGCGTCGGCCGGGATCTCGCCCGGGTTGCGGCCGCTGCGGCGGATCTGCTCGACCTGCTGGGCCAGCATGGCGCGGGCTTCGTTGTCGACCAGGCGCGGCGGCATTTCCACCGAGGCGTAGGCGGCGATCAGCTGCTCACCGACTTCCTTGCGCAGGCGGTTCATCAGCGCGCCCTTGAGCTCGCGTTCCAGGTTGGCGCGGATGTCCTTGCGGAACTGCTCCACGTCGCCGCCCTTCACGCCGAAGCTCTTGATGAAGTCGGCGTCGACTTCCGGCAGTACCGGCTCGGACACGTCCACCGCCTTGACGGTGACCTTGACCTGCTTGCCGGCCAGGGCCGGCACGCGCCAGTCGGCCGGGAATTCGACGTCCAGGGTCTTCTCTTCACCCTTGGCCAGGCCGACCAGGCCCTGTTCGATCTGCTCGAACATCATGCCCTGGCCCACCACCACGCTGCCCTTTTCGGTGCCTTCGGCCGGCAGGCGCTCATCGCCGGCCTGCGACCAGGTTTCCAGTGCGACCAGGTCGCCGTCCTGGGCGCCACGGGTCACCGGGCTCCAGCTGCGGCGCTGTTCGCGCAGGTTGGTGATCATCTGGTCGATGTCGGCGTCGTTGATCTCGGCGGTGTGGCGCACGACGGTCAGCTTGCTGACGTCGACGTCGCCGAAGTCCGGCACCAGCTCGACGGTGGCGACGAACGAGAACTCGCCGTCATCGCCCTTGTCGATGCGCGGGGCACCGGCGATGCGCAGCTCGTGCTCGCGGATGGCGGCGTCGAAGGTTTCGCGCAGCAGGCCGTCGACGGCTTCGCTGCGGACCTGCTGGCCGAAGCGCTGCTCGATCACCTTGGCCGGCACCTTGCCCGGGCGGAAGCCCTTGATGCGCGCGGTACGGGCGATTTCGCCCAGGCGGCCGCTGATGTGGGTCTGCAGGCGGTCTTCCGGCAGCGAGAAGGTCAGGCGGCGTTCCAGATTGCCGGTGGATTCGATCGAAGCTTGCATGTTGACTCCTGCCAACCGGTGGGCACGCCCCCGGCACGATGTGATTGGATGAAACGGGTTGGGAACGCGGGTCGTGGACGCGCCTGCCCGCCGCAGCCCTGTAGTTTCGCCGATAACGGCCAGCGCCGCCAGCATGCGGCCGGAAGCGTCAATCAGAGGCCTGTTCAGGCAATCCCGTCCGGGGCCGATGCCCGGTACCTGGTGCGAAAGGGGGGACTCGAACCCCCACGCCTTGCGGCACTGGAACCTAAATCCAGGGCGTCTACCAATTCCGCCACTTTCGCAGGACGCGCAGTATAGCTGCGGGAGGGTCGGGATTGGAGGGACACGCATGGCGCGTCACTACGGGGGAGTCCGGGCGTAGCGACACCCCATGCGTGTCCCGCGCGATGCTCGGATTACAGGCAAGAAAAAAGCCACCCGGCTGACCGGATGGCTTCTGTCTTGGTGGGCTGTCAAGGATTCGAACCTTGGACCTATTGATTAAGAGTCAACTGCTCTACCAACTGAGCTAACAGCCCGAAAATCGGGAGGCGAATTATGACGCACTGCCGCAGGAATGCGCAAGGGGTTTGTATGAATGAACGATCACGGATCGAGAAGGACACGCATGGCGTGTCCCACGCAATGCCGGAACGCGCGCAAGAAAAAAGCCACCCGGGTGACCGGGTGGCTTCTGTCTTGGTGGGCTGTCAAGGATTCGAACCTTGGACCTATTGATTAAGAGTCAACTGCTCTACCAACTGAGCTAACAGCCCTAAAATCGGGAGGCGAATTATGACGCACTGCCGCAGGAATGCGCAAGGGGTTTGTATGAATGAACGATCACGGATCGAGAAGGACACGCATGGCGTGTCCCACGCAATGCCGGAACGCGCGCAAGAAAAAAGCCACCCGGGTGACCGGGTGGCTTCTGTCTTGGTGGGCTGTCAAGGATTCGAACCTTGGACCTATTGATTAAGAGTCAACTGCTCTACCAACTGAGCTAACAGCCCTGAAAACTCAGGCGATCATTGTAACGATTTCGCCTTTTTTTGCAACCCCGATTCACTTTCGGCGAATCGGATACATCAAATCAGTGGGGTGGCTGAGGGGATTCGAACCCCCGACCACCGGAATCACAATCCGGTACTCTAACCAACTGAGCTACAGCCACCACTGAAAACCTTTTAAACGTTTGACGCGCATGGCGCGTCACTACCGCTTTTTGAACGCCTGCCGCATGCGCCAAGTGGCGCGCCCGACAGGAATCGAACCTGTAACCGCCGGCTTAGAAGGCCGGTGCTCTATCCAGTTGAGCTACGGGCGCCCTGACCGGATTGTCGCATTCCCATCCCGGTTTGAGCAGCGGGACGTGGTCGGGGTAGAGGGATTCGAACCCCCGACATCCTGCTCCCAAAGCAGGCGCGCTACCAGACTGCGCTATACCCCGGTGGTTTCATCCCTCGAGGTTCCCCCCGAAAGAGTCGGCTATTGTGGGAATCGCCGACCCATCTGTCAACGGTTTTCACGGACTTTTTCACATCCGCTATGCTCGGCACAGTACCGGATGGACCGGACCCCTACCCTTCAAGGAGATTGGCAATGCGCAGCGGCAACCCCGCACTTTCCGAGTCGACCTTCCTCGACCTGGCCAGTGGCTCGGTCGTAACCTCGCCCGACCAGGCGATGACCATCAACGGCACGGTCAACAAGACCGGCATCCTGCTGCTGCTGACGGTCATCACCGCCGCCTTCGCCTGGAGCCAGACCATCGGCGCCGACGGCCAGATCGCACCGGGCGCGATGATCTACGCCATCGGTGGCGCGATCGGCGGGCTGATCCTCGCCCTTGTCACGGTGTTCAAGAAGGAATGGTCGCCGGTGACCGCGCCGATGTACGCATTGGTGGAAGGCTTCTTCCTCGGTGCGATCTCGGCCGTGTTCGACGCGCGGTTCCCGGGCATCGTGTTCCAGGCCGTGCTGCTCACCTTCGGCACCCTGTTCGCGCTGCTGGTGGCGTATCGCAGCGGGCTGATCAAGGTCACCGAGAACTTCAAGCTGGGCGTGGTCGCGGCCACCGGCGGCATCGCGCTGCTGTACCTTGCCTCGTTCGTGCTCAGCTTCTTCAACATCAACGTGCCGGTGATCCATGAAGCCAGCTGGCTGGGCATCGCCTTCAGCCTGTTCGTGGTCGTGGTGGCCGCGCTGAACCTGGTGCTGGACTTCGACTTCATCGAAAACGGTGCGGCAGCGCGCGCGCCCAAGTACATGGAGTGGTACGGCGCGTTCGGCCTGATGGTCACGCTGGTGTGGTTGTATGTGGAGTTCCTGCGCTTGCTGTCGAAGCTCAACCAGCGTTGAGGCGAAGCATCAACGCGTAGTGCCGGCCGCTGGCCGGCTCCACGGAACCGCAAACAAAAAAGGGCCGCGAAAGCGGCCCTTTTTCGTTCCGTCGCGAACCCCTTACAGGCGGCTCGCGATGGCTTGGGCGAAGCCCATGGTGTTGCCGGTGCCGCCGAGGTCGCCGGTCAGCGAATCCTTGGCTTCCAGGGTAGCCACGATCGCCTTGCGCAGGCGCTCGGCGTTATCGGTCTGGCCGACATGGTCCAGCATCTGCGCAGCCGCCAGCAGCAGCGCGCACGGATTGGCCTTGCCCTGCCCGGCGATGTCCGGCGCGGTGCCGTGCACGGCTTCGAAGATCGCCGCGTTCTCACCAATGTTGGCGCCCGGGGCCAGGCCCAGGCCGCCGACGAGGCCGGCGCACAGGTCGGAGATGATGTCGCCGAACAGGTTGGTGGTGACGATCACGTCGAACTGTTCCGGACGCATCACCAGCTGCATGCAGCAGTTGTCGACGATCATTTCCTGGAACTCGATGTCCGGGTACTTGGCCGCCACTTCGCGTGCCACGGCCAGGAACAGGCCCGAGGTCGACTTGATGATGTTGGCCTTGTGCACCGCGGTGACCTTCTTGCGGCCGGTGCTGCGGGCCAGTTCGAAGGCGTAGCGCACGATGCGCTCGGAACCCTTGCGGGTGATGCGGGTGCCGGAGAACGCGGTCTCGCCGTCGGCCGACACTTCCTGGCCTTCGGCCAGGTAGGCGCCTTCGGTGTTCTCACGCACGGTGATCAGGTCCACGCCGTCGCCGAATCGCGACTTGGTGTTCGGGAACGACACCGCCGGACGCACGTTGGCGTACAGGTCGAAGTGGCGACGCAGGCTGACGTTGATCGAGGTGAAACCACCACCGACCGGCGTGGTCAGCGGGCTCTTCAGGGCGATCTTGTTGCGCGCGATCGACTCCAGGGTCGAAGCCGGCATCAGGTCGCCATGCTTCTCCAGGGCGACCAGGCCCGCGTCGGCGTCTTCGTACTCAAAACCGGTGTCCAGCTTGCCGAGCACGAACAGGGTGGCGTCCATGATCTCCGGGCCGATGCCGTCACCGCGGATGACCGTGATTTTCTGCGTCATTTGATCTGTTTCCGAACCGAGGGGGAGCGCCGTCAAGCAGGTGCAGGAGCACCGGCGCAAGGGAAGTTTCACCCGCAATTATGCCTTACCCGGTGTTGGACCCCAAGTTAGCCAATGGTGGCAACCGGGTAGTGCCGGCCGCCGGCCGGCTCCCCTTGCTGCCGGCTACTCCGAGGAGCCGGCCAGCGGCCGGCACTACGGCCAAGGGGCGGTTCAGGCGTGCTCGTGGGCGTCCGGGGCGGCGGCGCCGCCTTCCAGCTGGTCCAGGAAGTCCACCGCGCGGCGCAGGTGCGGGATCACGATGGAGCCGCCGACCACCAGGCCGACCGAGAAGGTCTCGAAGAACTCCTCACGGGTCACCCCGGCGTCCTTGCACTGGGCCACGTGGTAGCTGATGCAGTCGTCGCAGCGCAGCACCATCGAGGCGACCAGGCCCAGCAGTTCCTTGGTCTTCACATCCAGCGCGCCGGCCTGGTAGGTCTGGGTGTCGAGCGCGAAGAAGCGCCGCACCACCTGGTTGGGCTCGCCCAGGATGCGCTGGTTCATGCGCTGGCGGAACTCGGTGAACTCGGCGATCCGGTCCTTGCTGGCGTCGTCGGCGGCGCTCATGCGCCCTCCCCGTTCAGCAACGACTCAAGCTTTCCGGCCTGGTGCAGCGCCATCATGTCGTCGAAACCGCCCACGTGGGTGTCGCCGACGAAGATCTGCGGCACGCTGGTGCGACTGGTCTTGTCCATCATCTTCCGGCGCTCGTCCGGGTCCAGGTCGATGCGGACCTCGGTCCACGTGCGGCCCTTGCTCTTCAGGAAGTTCTTGGCCGCCACGCAGTAGGGGCAGACCGCGGTCGAATAGATGGTGATGGCGGGGGTCCCACCCGGGTTGGAAGCGACATCTTGGCTCACGGGAAACTCCACAACGGAACGATTGTCTGTATATGGTAGCCCTGCGTCGGATATTCCATGTCATCACCGCAACACAGTGACTCAACCACCGCTTCCAGGAGTACCCGTTTGCGCCCTCTGCTGCTCTCCGCCGCCCTGACCCTGGCCCTGGCCGCACCGTGGGCGTCGGCCCAGGACAGCAAGCTGCCGGACATCGGCTCCTCGGCTGGCGAGCTGCTGACCCCGGCCCGCCAGGCCGAGTACGGCGGCATGATGCTGCGCGAGC
The DNA here is from genome assembly GCF_002893095.1 of Stenotrophomonas sp. VV52. Lineage (GTDB taxonomy): Bacteria > Pseudomonadota > Gammaproteobacteria > Xanthomonadales > Xanthomonadaceae > Stenotrophomonas > Stenotrophomonas aracearum. The sequence goes on from NZ_KZ622864.1 coordinate 273,188, forward strand.
TGCGCAACTACGGCTACCTGCTGGACGACCCGCTGGTGGACGACTGGCTGCAGACCATGGGCGCCCGGCTCGGCTCCAACAGCGCCCAGCCGCGCCAGTCCTACACCTTCTTCATGCTGCGCGACCGCCAGATCAATGCGTTCGCCACCCTCGGCGGCTACGTCGGGGTCAATGCCGGGCTGGTGCTGACCGCCGAACGCGAGGACGAGGTGGCCGCGGTGCTGTCCCACGAAATCGCCCACGTCACCCAGCAGCACGTGCTGCGCGGGGTGGAACGGGCCCAGCGCGACCAGATTCCGATCCTGCTCGGCATGCTGGCCGCAGTGGTGGCCGCGCAGCAGGCCGGCGGCAATTCCTCCGGCGATGCGACCATGGCCGCGATCACCTCGGGCATGGGGCTGATGCAGCAGCGCCAGATCAACTACACCCGCAGCAACGAGTCCGAGGCCGACCGCCTGGGCATCCGCACCCTGGCCCGCAGCGGCTACGACGTGGACGCGATGGCCGGGTTCTTCGAGCGCATGTCGGCCTCCATGCGCGGCAATGCCGGCGGCTACTCGGTGCCGGACTTCCTGCAGACCCACCCGGTCAACACCACCCGCATCAGCGAAGCCAAGGCCCGCGCCGAACAGATGAAGAAGGACACGGTGCTGCTGACCACCGAGGTCCCCGGCGGGGTCCGCCAGGAACGGGTGAATCCGACCGACCCGGCGCTGTCCGAGCCGGTCGTCCAGCGCAACAACCCGCTGCTGCCGGCGTCCATGCAGTTTTCGGTGAACGCGCTCAGCCGCGGCGCCAGCGGCCAGTTCGACTGGGCCCGCGAGCGCCTGCGCGTACTCAGCGCCGACACCCCCGGCGACCTCGCCACCGAGTACCAGAACCTGCAGCGCGCGCAGAAGAACGGACTGACCGAACCGCAGCGCTATGGCCTGGCCCTGGCGCGGCTGCGCAACAGCAACCCGACCGAGGCGCGACGCGACCTGGCCACGCTGCTGCAGGACCATCCGGACAACCTGTGGGTGGCGCTGGCGCTGGGCGAGGCCGAATCGCGCAGCGGCCAGAAGGCCGAGGCCAACGCCCGCTTCGACACCCTGCTGCGCCAGCACCCGGGCAGCCGGCCGGTGGCCCTCACCTACGCGGAAATCCTCAACGAACAGGGCGGCCGCGAGGCCGGCCAGCGCGCCCAGGCGATGCTGCGCCCGCTGCTGGCCCAGAGCGGCAACGACCCGGTGTTCCAGCAGCGCTATGCCCGCGCCAGTGAGCTGGCCGGCGACACCCTGCGCGCCAGCGAGGCCTACGCCGAGGCGGCGTTCCTGAACGGCCGCCCGGAGCAGGCGCTGATCCAGCTGCAGGCGCTGAAGAAGCGTTCGGACCTGGACTACGTGGGCCGCGCCCGGGTCGACGCCCGGATCGAGAGCATCACCCCGACCGTGCTCGAAATGCGCCGCCAGGGCATAGATGACCCCGAACTCGAGCGACGGTAGCCCCGGCCGTTGGCCGGACGTTGGTTCCGTAAAGATGACGTGAAGATTGCAGCCCCGTCATCATGGTCACAAACATGTCATGAAACCGTAGTCTACTGGGCCCAATCCCGGTCTGATGAGCAATACGGTGGGCACGTGCAGAAACGCATCCTGATCGTCGATGACGAACCCGCGATCCGCGAAATGGTCGCCTTCGCCCTGCGCAAGGGCGACTACGACCCCATTCACGCCGGTGACGCCCGCGAGGCGCAGACCGCCATCGCCGACCGCGTGCCGGACCTGATCCTGCTGGACTGGATGCTCCCGGGCACCAGTGGCCTGGACCTGGCCCGGCGCTGGCGCAAGGAGGCCCTCACCCGCGAGGTGCCGATCATCATGCTGACCGCGCGTGGCGAAGAAAACGACCGCGTCGGCGGGCTCGAGGCCGGCGTGGACGATTACGTGGTCAAGCCGTTCTCGGCGCGCGAACTGCTGGCGCGGATCCGCGCGGTGATGCGCCGCGCGCGCGACGACGATGAAGACGGCAGCGTGGCAGTGGGCAGCATCCGCATCGACGGCGCCGCGCACCGCGTGTTCGCCGGCGACCAGCCGGTGCCGATCGGGCCGACCGAATACCGCCTGCTGCACTTCTTCATGACCCATCCCGAGCGCGTGTATACCCGCGCCCAGCTGCTCGACCACGTGTGGGGCGGCAGCGTGTACGTGGAGGAACGCACCATCGACGTACACATCCGGCGCCTGCGCAAGACGCTGGAACCGTTCGGTGCGGAGAACATGGTGCAGACCGTACGCGGCGCGGGGTATCGTTTCTCGACGTCCACGTGAACCACGAGACTGCAATGCCGCGCCACATCCGTTCTGCCTGGCTGAAAACGCTCGCGACCCTGGCCGTGCTGCTGCTGGCTGCGGTGCTCGTGGGCCTGGCCACCGGGCAGGTCTGGATGTGCATCGCGCTGGCCTCGATCGGCGCGCTGGCCTGGCATTACTGGCGCCTGCGCAAGGTGCTGCGCCGGCTCACCGCGCGCCAGCGCTGGGACATGAGCGGCGGCAACGGGGTCTGGAACGAACTGGACCGCCTGCTCTACCGCAACCAGTTGGAAATGCGCACGCGCAAGCGACGCCTGCTGGACATGCTGCGCAGCTACCGCGCCGCCGCGGCGGCCCTGCCCGACGCGGTGGTGGTGGTGGACCGCAACAGCCAGCGCGTGCAGTGGTTCAACGAATCGGCGACCACCCTGCTCGGCCTGCACCATCCCGGCGACCTCGGCGAGGCGCTGGTCGAACGGCTGCAGCCGATGCCGCTGGCCCACTGGCTGGCCGGGGGCCGCAATGCCGAGCCGATCCTGGACGTGCCCTCGCCGGTCGATCCGGCGATCCGCCTCAACCTGCGCCTGATTCCGTATTCGCCCGACTACTGGCTGCTGATCGCGCGCGACGTGAGCAAGCTGCTGCGGCTGGAGCAGGTCCGCCGCGACTTCGTGGCCAACGTCTCGCATGAACTGCGCACGCCGCTCACCGTGGTGCACGGTTACCTGGACATGATGGAGCCGGAGGATTTCCCCGGCACCGGCCCGATGCTGGAAGAAATGCGCAAGCAGTCGCAGCGCATGGCGCAGCTGGTCGAAGACCTGCTGACCCTGTCGCGGCTGGAATCGCAGGAACACACCGAAGAAGAAACCGTGGCGATGGCGCCGATGCTGGCCACGCTGCGCCGCGAAGCCGAAGCCCACAGCCAGGGCCGCCACACGATCAGCGTCATCGACAACGCCGGGGTCGACCTGCAGGGTTCCAACAAGGAACTGCACAGCGCGTTCTCCAACCTGGTCACCAACGCGGTCCGCTACACCCCGGCCGGTGGCCGGGTCGAGGTGGAGCTGGCGCGCGAAGGCCAGGGTGTGGTGCTGGCGGTACGCGACACCGGCTATGGCATTCCCGCCACCCACCTGCCGCGCCTGACCGAACGCTTCTACCGGGTCTCCAGCAGCCGTTCGCGCGAAAGCGGCGGCACCGGGCTGGGCCTGTCGATCGTCAAACACATCCTTGGCCTGCACCACGCCCGCCTGGAGATCCAGAGCGAAGTCGGCAAGGGCAGCACGTTCTCCTGCCATTTCGATGCCGACCACGTGCGCGAGCGCACCGACGCGGCCCTCCTTCCTTCCGCAGAAGACTTTTCCGCATGAGCAGCCTCGTTCCCATCGCCGTGCCGGCGGAAACCGATGACCTGCGCGACCCGGCGCTGTACATCAACCGCGAGCTGTCGCAGCTGGACTTCAACTTCCGGGTGCTGGCCCAGGCCATGGACCCGCAGGTACCGGTGCTGGAGCGGCTGCGCTTCATGTGCATTTCCTGCACCAACCTGGATGAGTTCTTCGAGATCCGCGCCGCGGCAGTGCGCCACGCGCAGGAGTTCGGCCTGCCGCCGGCACCGGACGGCATGACCCCGCAGGCGATCCTCAGCGCCATCCATGACCGCGCCGCCGAGCTGGTGGACCAGCAGTACCGCTGCTGGAACGACACCCTGCGCCCGGCCCTGCACGAGGCCGGCATCGACGTGCTGGGTCGGCATTCGTGGAACCACCGCCAGAAGCGCTGGCTGCGCGCGTACTTCCGCAACGAGATCATGCCGGTGCTGTCGCCGCTGGGCCTGGACCCGTCGCACCCGTTCCCGAAGATCCTCAACAAATCGCTGAACATCGTAGTGGTGCTCAAGGGCACCGACGCGTTCGGCCGCGCCGGCCACCTGGCCATCGTGCGCGCACCGCGCTCGCTGCCGCGCATCATCCAGCTGCCGCAGACCCTGGGCGGCCCGCAGACCTTCGTGTTCCTGTCCTCGGTGCTGTCGACCTTCGTCGGCGAGCTGTTCCCCGGCATGGAAGTCCAGGGCGCGTACCAGTTCCGGGTGACCCGCAATTCGGAACTGGTGGTGGACGAGGAGGAAGTGGAAAACCTCGCCCTGGCCCTGCGCGACGAACTGGTCGACCGCGGCTACCGGCCGGCGGTGCGGCTGGAGATCGCGCAGGACTGCCCGCGCGACATCGTGCGCACCCTGCTGCAGAACTTCGGCCTGACCGAAAACGCGGTGTACCAGATCGACGGTCCGGTCAACCTCAACCGCGTGATCCAGCTGTACGACCTGCTCGCCCGCCCGGAACTGAAGTACCCGCCGATGAGCCCGCGCACGCTGCGCGACAGCGACGGCATCTTCGAGGTGGTGGCGCGCAAGGACGTCCTGCTGCACCACCCCTTCGACGCGTTCACCGCGGTACTGGACCTGATCAAGCAGGCGGCGGTCGACCCGAACGTGCTGGCGATCAAGCAGACCCTGTACCGCACCGGCAAGGATTCGCAGATCGTCGATGCGCTGATCCTGGCCGCGCGCAACGGCAAGGACGTCACCGTGGTGGTCGAGCTGCGCGCACGCTTCGACGAAGAAGCCAACCTGGGGCTGGCCGACCGCCTGCAGGAAGCCGGAGTGCAGGTGGTGTACGGCGTGGTCGGCTACAAGACCCACGCCAAGATGCTGCTGATCGTGCGCCGCGAAGGCCGCAAGCTGCGCCGCTACGTGCACCTGGGCACCGGCAATTACCACAGCGGCACCGCGCGCGCGTACACCGACCTGAGCCTGATCACCGCCGATGCGGACATCGGCAATGACGTGCACCTGCTGTTCCAGCAGCTGTCCGGCCTGGCCCCGCGCACCCGCCTGAAGCGCCTGCTGCAGTCGCCGTTCACCCTGCACGACGGGCTGCTGCAGCGGATCGAACGCGAGATGCACCTGGCCCGCAAGGGCCGCCCCGGGCGCATCATCGCCAAGATGAACGCCCTCAACGAGCCGCAGGTGGTGCGGGCGCTGTACGCCGCCTCGCAGGCCGGCGTGCAGATCGACCTGATCGTGCGCGGCGCCTGCACGCTGCGCCCGGGCGTGCCCGGGGTGTCGGACAACATCCGGGTGCGCTCGATCGTCGGCCGCTTCCTGGAACACAGTCGTGTGTACTGGTTCGGCAACGACGGCGCTGCGGAACTCTACTGCGCCAGCGCCGACTGGCTCGAACGCAACCTGCTGCGCCGGGTCGAGACCTGCTTCCCGATCCTGGACCCGGAGCTGGCCCGCAAGGTCTACCGCGACGTGCTGCAGAACTACCTGGACGACAACCTCAATGCCTGGGAACTGCAGGCCGACGGCACCTACCGCAAGTGCACGCCGGGCCACGACGAGCCCCCGCATTCGGCGCAGATGGCATTGATGGCCGGGTTGTAGGCCATCGGCTACCATTCGTCCATGCCGCATACCTCCACGACACCGCCCGCCCTGCAGGATGGCGACCTGCTCGCCGCCATCGACCTGGGCTCCAACAGTTTCCACATGGTCATCGCGCGCTACACGCTCGGCCAGCTGCGGGTGGTCGACCGCCTGCGCGAGACCGTGCGCATGGCCGACGGCCTGGATGGCAAGGGCGGCCTGTCGGCCGAGGCGCGCCAGCGCGCGCTCGAGTGCCTGGCCCGGTTCGGCCAGCGCATCCGCGGCATTCCCCCGGTGCGGGTGCGCGCACTGGCCACCAACACGGTCCGCCAGCTGCGTTCGCCGCAAGCCTTCCTGATGCCGGCCGAAACCGCGCTGGGACATGCCATTGAAGTGGTCAGCGGGCGTGAAGAGGCCCGCCTGATCTACCTGGGCGTGGCCCACGCGCAGCCGCCCAAGCCGGACCAGCGCCGGCTGGTGATCGACATCGGCGGCGGTTCCACCGAATTCATCATCGGCCAGGGCATGCAGACCCTGGAGCGCGAAAGCCTGCAGGCCGGCTGCATTGCCAGCACGCGGCGCTTCTTTCCCGGCGGCAAGCTGAGCAAGAAGCGCTGGAAGGACGCACTGACCGAGATCGGTGCGGAGTTCCAGCAGTTCGCCACCAAGTACCGTTCGCTGGGCTGGGACGAGGCCCTGGGGTCATCGGGCACCCATAAGGCGATCAGCGAGATCTGCGCCAGCATGAAGCTGAGCAAGGGCGCGATCACCGCCGAAGCGCTGCCGCAGCTGCGCGACGAGCTGCTCAAGGCCAAGCGGATCGAAGACATCGACCTGCCCGGCCTGTCGCCGGACCGCCGCCCGATCATCGCCGGCGGCATCCTGGTGCTGGAAGCGGCGTTCCACGCGCTGGGGCTGCAGAAGCTGCTGGTCAGCAAGGCCGCGATGCGCGAAGGCATCCTCTACGACATCCTCGGCCGTGCCAGCGAGAACGACCTGCGCGACGAGTCGGTCGATGCCCTGACCCAGCGCTATGGCATCGACACCGTCCAGGCCGACCGGGTGCAGCGCACCGCGATGGACCTGTTCGGCCAGGTGGAAAAGGCATGGAACCTGGACCCGGACGACGCGCGCATGCTCGGCTGGGCCGCACGCCTGCACGAGCTGGGCCTGATGATCGCGCACAGCGGCTACCACGTGCATGGCAGCTACGTGCTGGAGAACTCGGACATCGCCGGCTTCTCGCGGCAGGAACAACAGCTGCTGGCCGCGCTGGTGCGCAGCCACCGCCGCAACGTGTCCAAGTCCGCGTTCGACGCCCTGCCCGAGCGCCTGCTGCTGCCGGCCCGGCGCATGACCGCCCTGCTCCGGCTGGCGGTGCTGCTCAACCGCGCCCACGAAGACAGCCCGATGCCGGCGCTGGAGCTGAGCGCGGACGACAACCGCCTGTCGCTGATCCTGCCGCAGGCCTACATCGACGCCCGCCCCCTGCTGCGCGCCGACCTGATCGGCGAGACCGACGGCATGGCCGGACTCGGCATCCTGTTCCGCCCGTTCGTGGCGTAATCGCGCCGCGTTGCGCAGATCTGCGTGACGCGCCGCATCAAAGCGATACATACCGATACATCAGGACATCGCGCCTGACGGGTTCACTTTGTCACAATCTGTTGATTTACAAGGCAATACATCTCGTTGGTTACGGGCTGGTGAATTTTTTTTGGCAAAAGGCTTTACACCGGCTTAACGACTGGGACTAAGATCGAGTCACCGGCCCACTTGGGACGGTTTTCGAGCGACGCGGGGACTTGGGACCCCGCCGACCTCTTTTGATTCAGTTCTGAACCAGAGAGAGAGCCAAATGACTTCACGCATCAACGTACTGGGGCAGGCGATCCGCTATGCCCTGGTCGCCGGTACCGCCGGCCTGGTGGCCGCCCCGGCCATGGCACAGGACGCGCCGAGCCCCACCAACCTGGATCGCATCGAGATCACCGGTTCGCGCATCCGCACCGTTGACGTGGAGACCGCCCAGCCGGTGTTTGCGATCAGCCGCACCGACATCGAACGCCAGGGCTTCAGCTCGGTGGCGGACATCCTGCAGAACGTCACCGCCATGGGCAGCCCGACGATCAGCCGCGCCAACGCGCTGACCGCTGGTGAGAATGCCGGCGGTACCTACATCGACATGCGCAACCTGGGCACCCAGCGCACGCTGGTGCTGGTCAACGGCAAGCGCCTGGGCATCAGCACCTCCGGTTACCAGGACGTGTCCACCCTGCCGGTCTCGGCGGTGGAGCGCATTGAAGTGCTGAAGGACGGCGCCTCGGCGATCTACGGTTCGGACGCGATGGCCGGCGTGGTCAACATCATCACCCGCAGCAACGTCACCGGCACCACCGTGAACGTCTACCACGGCCAGTACAGCGAAGGCGACGGCGCGCGCGACCGTATCGACGCGGTCACCGGCTGGAGCAACGACCGCCTGTCGCTGACCCTGGCGCTGGAGCACTCCGAAGAAGACGGCGTGTGGGCCCGCGACCGTGGCTTCAGCCAGTACGGCATGACCGACCGCCACCCGCTGGACTCGAGCAACTGGACCACGATCAGCCAGTACGGCCAGATCACCGGCCTGCGCGGCCCCGGCTGCACGGCCACCGCCGGCTGCGGTTACTCGCTCAACCGTGGCAGCGACCCGACCCTGCCGGGCAACTACCACCGCACCGACACCACCCCGTTCACCGGTGACGTGAGCAACGCCAACGACCAGATGCACGTGATGTATCCGCTCAAGCGCGACTCGGTGTACTTCGATGGTCGCTTCGCGATCACCGACAGCATCAACTTCCGCACCGAGCTGGGCTACAACGAGCGCGAGTCGACCCGCCAGATCGCCGGCTACCCGCTGCAGTCCAGCACTGCCGGCGTTGGTTCGATGTCGATCAACAGCTACTTCAACCCGTTCGGCAACCAGCACGGCTACGCCACCCCGACCGCGGTGGCCTGGAACCGCCGTACCTGGGAAGTGCCGCGCGTGACCACCAGCGAACTGAAGACCTACCGCGCGGTGGCCTCGTTCGACGGTTCGTTCGACATCGGCGAGCGCTACTTCGACTGGGAAGCGGGCTACCAGTACAACCGCAACGAACTGGAATCGATCGCCACCGGCAACCTGCACAAGGCGCGCGTCGCCGCCGGCGTCGGCCCGTCGTTCCTGAACACCGCCACCGGCAAGGTCCAGTGCGGTACCGCCGCCGCGCCGATCGGCTACGACGTGTGCAAGCCGTGGAACCCGCTGGTTCCGTACGGCACCACCGCTGCGGACGGCCTGTACGGCAATGCAGAGCTGCAGGCGTGGCTGTTCCCGGAAGAAGTCACCAAGGGCCGCACCACCTCGAAGAACTTCTTCGCCAACATCGCCGGTTCCATCGTCACCCTGCCGGGCGGCGACATGGGCTTCGCGTTCGGCGTTGAAAGCCGCAAGGAAGACGGCCGCTACACGCCCGATCCGCTGGCCCAGACCGGTGCCACCACCAACCTGGCCGCAGGCCCGACCGGTGGCGACTACACCGTCAACGAGGCGTACCTGGAACTGAACGTGCCGGTGCTGGCCGACCTGCCGGGCGCCAAGGAACTGACCTTCAACGGCGCGACCCGCTTCTCCGACTACGACACCTTCGGCAACACGCTCAACAGCAAGTTCGGCTTCAAGTGGAAGCCGATCGATTCGCTGATGGTGCGCGGCACCTGGGCCGAGGGCTTCCGCGCCCCGACCATCAACGACCTGTTCGGTGGCGGTTCGGAAACCTTCGCCCAGTTCAGCGATCCGTGCGACACCGTGTTCGGTTCTTCGCGCACCAGCGCCGAAGTGCGCGCCCGCTGCTCGCGTGACATCGCCAACGCCGCCACGTTCCGCCAGCTGCGCCAGGGCGGCACGCCGGTGACCGTGGCCACCGACGCCACCCCGGTGCCGTTCACCAGCGGCTCGAACCCGGACCTGACCCCGGAAACCTCCAAGAGCAAGACGCTGGGCCTGGTCTGGAGCCCCGGCTTCATCCAGAACTTCAACGCCTCGCTGGACTGGTGGAAGATCCGCATCGACAACACCATCATTGCCGATACGCCTTCCCAGATCCTGATCGACTGCTATGAGCAGGGCATCGACGCACGCTGCACCCGCTTCGATCGCGACCCGGTCACCGGCATCGTCACCAACCTGAAGTTCGGCAACCGCAACGCCGGTTTCCTGGAAACCGAAGGTTACGACCTGGACCTGAGCTACCGCCTGGATACCGCGTTCGGCAAGTTCTCGCTGAACTCGGCCACCACCTACGTGTCCAGCAACATCTACCGTTCGACCAACGACGCCAGCGTCGTCCCGACCACCACCAACGGCATCGGCAGCGGCTTCCGCGTCCGTTCCAACCTGGTGCTGGGCTGGGACCGCGAAGACTTCGGCATGAGCTGGACCGCGCGTTACTACTCCGGGGTGAAGGAACAGTGCGCCAACATCGCCCTGTACCCGGAAGAGTGCTCGGATCCGAACCAGTACGCCCCGTGGTACAAGGGGTCGCGCAACTACAACGAGCGCGGCTCGGTCACCTTCCACGACGTGCAGTTCCGCTACAACCTGCCGTGGGACGGCACCGTGTCGGTCGGCGCCAACAACGTGTTCGACCGTCTGGGCCCGATCATGTACAGCAAGCCGAACTCGGCCTTCTCGTACTACGGCGGCTACGACATCGGCCGCGTGATCTACATGAAGTACCAGCAGCGCTTCTGATCGCCCCCCCGCGGGTGATGGAACATGACCACGGCCCTTCGGGGCCGTGGTTTTTTTGTGCCCGGTCACGGCGTCATCTGCTGGTCATGGCCGCGTCATGTCGGCTACATCGCCGCCCGCGAGCATGCGCCAAACCGGGAGGTTCCCATGCGCTACGCGATCGTCACCGAAACGTATCCCCCCGAAGTCAACGGCGTCGCCCTGACCGTACAGGGCCTGGAGCAGGGACTGCGCGCGGCCGGGCACGAGGTGGACCTGGTCCGCCCGCGCCAGGGCGATGAGACCGACGCCGGCGGCGCGCTGCTGGTACAGGGCGCGGGCCTGCCGCGCTACCCCGGGCTGCGTTTCGGCCTGCCGGCCCCCAAGCGGCTGGCCCGGCAGTGGCAACAGCAGCGGCCCGATGCGATCTACATCGCCACCGAGGGCCCGCTGGGCTGGTCGGCGCTGCGCACCGCGCGGCGGCTGGGCATTCCGGTGGCCACCGGCTTCCACACCCGCTTCGACGAGTACCTGCCCGACTACGGCGTGGCCTGGCTGCAGGCCGCCGCACTGCGCTGGATGCGCCGCTTCCACAACCAGGCCGACGCGACCCTGGTGCCGACCCAGGAGCTGCAGCAGTTCCTGGCCGGCCAGGGCTTCGATCGGGTCCGCCTGCTCGCGCGCGCGGTGGACAGCAGCCAGTTCGAGCCGACGCGGCGCGACCCGGCGCTGCGCGAGGAATGGGGCATCGACGGCACCGGCTTTGCCGCGATCTACGTCGGCCGCATTGCCGCAGAAAAGAACCTGGCGCTGGCGGTGAAGGCCTTCCGCCGCCTGCAGCAGGTGCGCCCCAAGGCGCGCTTCGTGTGGGTTGGCGACGGCCCGGCGCGCGGGAAGCTGGCGCATGAAAACCCGGATTTCATCTTCTGCGGGGTGCAGCGCGGCGACGCGCTGGCCCGGCACTTCGCCAGTGGCGACCTGTTCCTGTTCCCCAGCCGCAGCGAGACCTTTGGCAATGTCACCCTGGAAGCAATGGCGAGCGGCGTGACCACGGTCGCCTTCGATTACGGTGCCGCGCGCGAGCACCTGCGCACCGATGAAACCGGCGTGGCGGTTGACGACGATGCCGCCTTCGTCGACGCCGCCGTGCGCCTGGCCGGCGATGATGCCGCGCGCGAACGCCTGGGCCGCAACGCCGCCGTGGCGATGCAGCGACTGCATCCGCAGCAGGTGGTGGCCGAGTTCGAGGCCCTCCTTGCCGAACTGGCCCACGCCCGGAGGCCGCATGCGGACCACGCCGCTTGAGGCCCTGCGCGGGCGCGAAACCCGCCTCTGCCGCCGCGCCAACCACTATTGCCGGCACCGTCGGGTGCGCCGTGCATTCGCGGTGGTCAGCCGGCTCGGCGACGGGGTGTTCTGGTATGCCCTGATGGGCGCGCTGGTGCTGGTCGACGGTTTCGACGGCCTGCGCGCGTCGCTGCACATGGCGGCCACCGGGTTGATGGCGCTGCTGCTGTACAAGGGCCTGAAGCGCTGGACGAGGCGTCCGCGGCCCTACGCGGCCGACCTGCGGATCCGCGCCTGGGTGGCGCCGCTGGACGAGTTCAGCTTCCCGTCCGGGCATACGTTGCACGCGGTGTCGTTCACCATCGTGGCGCTGGCGTACTACCCGTGGCTGGCCCCGCTCCTGGTGCCGTTCACGGCTGCGGTCGGCGTATCGCGGGTGGTGTTGGGATTGCACTACCCCAGTGACGTGCTGGCGGCGACGGCCATAGCCACGGCCTTGGCGGGTGCGAGCCTGCAATGGTTGCCTTTGCCGGTTTGATAACCGAATACAATGCGTGGCATGACCACGCTGTTCATTTCCGATTTGCACCTGGACCCCAGCCGTCCAGCCATCACCGAGCTGTTCCTGGCGTTCCTGCAGCGCGAGGCGATGCAGGCCGACGCCCTGTACATCCTCGGCGACCTGTTCGAGGCCTGGATCGGCGATGACACGCCCTCGCCCGCCGCCGACGCGGTGGCCGACGCACTCAAGGCGGTGTCTGCAGCCGGGGTGCCGGTGTACTTCATCCGGGGCAACCGCGATTTCCTGGTCGGCGACGACTACGCGCGCCGCGCCGGATTCCGGATCCTGCCCGACCCCAGCGTGATCGACCTGTGCGGCCAGCCGGTGCTGCTCCAGCACGGCGACCTGCTGTGCACCGACGACGTGGCCTACCAGCAGTTCCGCGCGCAGACCCGCGACCCGGTGTTCCAGGCGCAGTTCCTGGCGCAGCCGCTGGCCGCGCGCATCGCCTTCGCACAGAAGGCGCGCGATGCCAGCCAGGCCCGCCAGTCGGAAATGAAGCAGGGCGACCGCGCCACCTTCGAGACCGTCACCGACGTCGCCCCGGACGAGGTCACCGCCACCTTCGTGCGGCATGGCGTGGACACCATGATCCACGGCCACACCCACCGCCCTGCCATCCACACCCTGCAGGCCGGTGGCCGCAGCTGCACGCGCATCGTGCTCGGCGACTGGTACGAACAGGGTTCGGTACTGCGCGTCACGCCACAGGGCTGGACCCTGGACGCGTTGGCCTGACGCGCAGCCCGGGAGTCCGTTACCGGAACGCGGCGACCGCCGCCTTGGTGTTGACCAGCACGCGCTGGTTGTCCGCGCTCGAGGCGCTGCCCATCGGCACCCCGTTGTAGCTGATGTTGGGGTTGGACCAGAAGTTCAGGCGCGGGCAGCCCGAGGTGCAGTCGTAGGCCATGATGGTGCGCCAGCGCGCGCCGCTGGCCGGCTGGTAGCGATACCCGTGGCCATACGCATACGGCGTGGTGCTGGAGTCGGTGGCGATATCGTGCCGGGCGCTCTGCAGGTGGCCGATCTCATGCGCGAACGAGTAGTAGCCCGTGGCGCAGTCCCAGTACACCGCCGCGAACGCGCTGGACGCGGTCGAACCGATTCCCGACGCCAGCCCGCAGTAGCTGCTGTTGTTGAGGATCAACACCGCCACGTCCGCCGCCGTGCTGTTGCGGGTGGTGTGGATCGCATCCATGTAGCCATCATTGGTGGAGCGGAAGCGCGCCAGGTCGGTGCTGAAGTTGCCGGTCTCGGTATACGCCACGGCCTGGTACCCGGCCAGCTGCATGGTGATGCCCACGTTGCTGTTGGTGTAGCCCTGGTTGGACTCGGCCACCGCCAGCTGCACCAGCTGCTGCATGTTGCCGCCGTAGGCACTCACCGCTGCATTGGTGGCGGCCACCAGCACGCGGATGGTGGCCGGGCTGCCCGACGACGCGGCCGCGATGCCGGCACGGTCGCTGGCCGGCATCTCGATCTTCGGCAGCGTGTTGTAGTCGGCCGGATGCTCAGCCGGCATCCGCGACTCGTCGACCTGGACCAGCACGTGGCGGCCATCGCTGAGCGGGCGCAACCGGTACAACGTGCCGTTCCTGCGGATCGATCCGGTCACCGTCCCGCCGGACTGCACCAGGATCACCGAATTGCCCGGGTCATTGCCGTCCGCCTGGCGGGTCAGCTTCGATCCCGCATCCCGCAGGCTGCCGTACCAGATGCTGCCGCCATCGGGGAGATTCTCGACCCGCTGTTGCAGTGCCTGCACCGGCGTGCCCAGCAGCTCGAACTCCAGCTGGCGCTGGCCGGCCACCACCGCGCCTGCATCGACCCGGACTTCCTGCACCGCCGCCGTGGACGGTGCCGCCAGCACCGCCTGCGCGGCCGGCTGGCTGGCCGCACTGGCACGGCTCAACACCGTGACCGGCGCGAACAGGGGCGCGGCCGCCGCCGTGCCGACGGTGGCCAGGAACAGCGTGATCGCAACTGCGGTCTTTCTCATCGGACTGGACATCATGTCGCCTCTCTATGAGTGAACTTCAGTAAGGAACGTGTTCGCACTGCCACCCCTGTCAGCAGGCGTGACCATCTGGCGCCAATGGGTCGCGTGAATTCAATAGAGGCCCTCGATCACATCTCGGAACTGTGACCCCGACCCGAAGCGGTTCAGTTACGTCGCGCTCGTGTCGTTTTCGCGCTACCTTTGGCCTGCATCGACAGGGGACACCGAGGCATGGCTGGGCATCCCGATCCGACCACTCCCGTGCCGGTCACGCTGCAGATCGGCCTGTTCTTCGACGGCACCCGCAACAACGCCGACAACCTGCGGCACGCATCGCGTCCCGCCGGCCGCACCGCCCCCGCCCCGCTCGCACCGGCGCCGGCCGTGCTCGCCGACGACGCCTCACCCTACCAGAGCCGCCTGACCAGCAGTTTCAGCAACGGCCTGACCAACATCGCGCGCCTGCATGCGCTCTACCCCGACCACCGCAATGGCGCGGCGTCCACGCCCGGCCTGCTGTCGCTGGCGATCTACATCGAAGGCGCCGGCACCCGCACCGGCAAGGACGACGACCTGATGGGCCTGGCCTTCGGCATCGGCGCCACCGGTGTGAAGGCCAAGGTCCACCAGGCGCTCGACGTGCGCCTGCCCGAAGCCCTGCGCGCCCTCGCCCGGACCCTGCCCACGCATCTCCTCGGCCGCGTACGCCTGGACCTGTTCGGTTTCTCGCGCGGCGCCGCCTCCGCCCGCGACGCGGTCAACCGCCTCAACGCCGCCGACGGCCGCAGCTGGCTGCAGGAACAACTGCGACGCACCGGCTGGACCGCCGCCGCCACCGCAACCGCCCGCCCGGTGCGCTTCGTCGACCTGTTCGACACCGTGGTCGCCATCGATGCCCGGCAGCGCGACGAACTCCCCCGCGTGGTGCTCGCCCCCGGCTGCGCCGACAAGGTCGTGCAGGTCGTCGCCCGCGACGAACACCGCCACTACTTCGCACTCACCACCGTCGCACCGGCGCATGAAGAAATCGCCCTGCCCGGCGTCCACGCCAACATCGGCGGCGGCTACGACCAGCGCATCGAAGGACCGAAACTGCTGACCCGCCCGCAGGGACAACGCCTGCGCAATCACGGCGTGCCCGATACCACCGCCCCACCACTCACCGTACTCCAGGCCACCCAGGTGTACGCGCGCGTCCAGGCCGACTGCCGACGCTGGCAGGCCGCGCTCGGACTGGATGACGCCAGCATCTGGGTCGACGTATGGCACCGCTGGCAGCAGATGCGCATGGCCGGCAGCGACAGCGTGCTGCCGCAGTGGGTGCTGTTCGCGCATGCCGCCGTGGTGCTCAGGCGCGAGATCGACTGGCGTTACCAGTTGATCGCACTGCGCCTGGTGCATGCACGCGCCGCAGCGGCGGGCGTGGTGTGGGCGCGCACGCCGGATGCCGATCCGGCATTGGCGTTGCCGATGGAACTGCAGCCGATTGCCACGCGCCTGGTGGCCGGGCAGGCATTGGATGCCGCGCAGGAAACGTTGTTGCGACAGCGCTACCTGATGCAGTCCGCGCATTGGAATTTCGATGCGCTGGGCGACACCGCGTTGTTGTATGCAGCGGACGAGGCCACGCGGGAACTGCCGTATCGGCCAGGGCCGGGATTGTTTTACATCAACCGGCCAACGGACGATGGGAAACGCGTGGTGCTGGGGAACGTTTGAAGGGTGGATGCAGCCACGCAGGGCGTGGCTCTACCGGCGGGTCGCCTGCTCCAGCAGATCCGCCATTTCCTCTTCGTCGAACCCCGCCAGCAAACGTGCTTCCAGATTGAACGGACCATTGAGATAACCGCCCGCGTGTTCCTTCAACAGCGCGATGAACCGAGCGCGAGGCTCCACCCCTTCGCGCGCACAGTACCAGCGGTACCACCGCGTCCCCGCCGCGACATGCGCCACCTCTTCGCGCAGGATGATCTCCAGCACATCGGCGGTCGCGTGGTCGTTGGATGAGCGCAGCTTGGTGATCATCCCCGGCGTCACGTCCAGCCCGCGCGCCTCCAGCACGCGTGGCACCAGCGCCATCCGCGCCAGGCCATCGTGCGCCGTTTTCTCGCACATCTCCCACAGCCCGTTGTGCGCCGCGAAATCGCCGTAGTCGAATCCGTACGCCTGCAACCGCTCGCGCAGCAGCAGGAAATGGCGCGACTCATCGTCGGCCACCCCCACCCAGTCCGCATGGAACGACGACGGCAGCCCCCGGAAGCGGTACACCGCATCCCAGGCCAGATCGATCGCATTGAGCTCGATGTGCGCGATCGCGTGGATGAACGCCGCACGCCCTTCCGCATTGCCCAACCCACGCCGCGGTACCTCGCGCGGATGCACCAGCCGCAGCTGCGCTGGCCGACCCGGCATCCGGATCGGCTCCGGCATCGGTGCGTCCGCCGCCAGCTTCAACTGCCCCGCCCGATACTGCCCGGCGTACTCCCGCGTCAGCGCCACCTTGCGCAGCGGATCGGCTTCCGCCATGCACTGCTGCGCCGCGCGCAGCAGGTCACCGGCCGCCGCATCCTGCAGCACGCTCGCACTCACCGCCCGCCCTCAGGCGCGGCGCTTGTGCTTGGCGTCGTCCGAACGCAACTGCTGGATGCGCTCGAAGTAGCCCGGCTCGATCCCGGTCGGGTACACGCCGTTGAAGCACGACGAATCGAACGACTTCAGCTCCGGGTTGCCCTCGCGCACCGCCGCTTCCATGTCCTCGATGTCCTGGTAGATCAGCCAGTCGCAGCCCAGGTGCGCCTCGATCTCCTCCACGCTGCGGTTGTGCGCCACCAGCTCCTCCGCCGCCGGCATGTCGATGCCGTAGATGTTCGGGTAACGCACCGGCGGCGCCGCGCTGGCCAGGTACACCTTGCGCGCACCCGCGTCGCGCGCCATCTGCACGATCTGCTGGCTGGTCGTGCCGCGCACGATCGAATCGTCCACCAGCAGCACCACCCGGTTGCGGAACTCCAGGTGGATCGGATTGAGCTTGCGGCGCACCGACTTCACCCGCTCACCCTGCCCCGGCATGATGAAGGTGCGGCCGATGTAACGGTTCTTGATGAAGCCTTCGCGGTACTTCACCCCGAGCACGTTGGAGATTTCCAGCGCAGCGTCGCGCGAGGTATCCGGGATCGGAATGATCGTATCGATGTCGTGGTCCGGGCGCAGGCGCAGGATCTTTTCGCCCAGCTTGATGCCCATGCGCATGCGCGCCTTGTGCACCGACACGTTGTCGATCATCGAATCCGGACGCGCGAAGTACACGTACTCGAAGATGCACGGACTGTGCTCGACCGGCTCGGCGCACACCTCCGAGAACAGCTCGCCGCGCGCGGTGATCACCAGCGCCTCGCCCGGGCGCACGTCGCGCACGCGCTGGAAGCCCAGCACGTCCAGCGCCGACGATTCCGACGCCACGATGTACTCATCGCCTTCGGCATGCGCGCGCTTGCCCAGCACCAGCGGACGGATCCCGTGCGGGTCGCGGAACGCCACCAGGCCCAGGCCCAATACCACGCTGATCACCGCATACCCGCCCTTGCAGCGACGGTGCACGCCGGCCACCGCACGGATGGCCGCTTCCGGGCTCAGCTGGCGCTGGGCGTCCAGCTCGAACGCGAACACGTTCAGCAGCACTTCGCTGTCCGAATCGGTGTTGACGTTGCGGCGGTCCTGCTCGAACACCTGCTGGCGCAGCGTTTCGGTATTGATCAGGTTGCCGTTGTGGGCCAGCGCGATGCCGTACGGCGAATTGACGTAGAACGGCTGCGCCTCGTCCATCCCTTCCGAACCGGCGGTCGGGTAGCGCACATGCGCGATGCCGACCCGGCCTTCCAGGGTCGACATGGTCTTGGCGTCGAACACGTCCCGGACCAGGCCATTGGCCTTCTGCACGCGCAGGCGGGTGCCGTCGGCGGTGGCGATGCCCGCCGCGTCCTGGCCGCGATGCTGGAGGACGGTCAGGCCGTCATACAACTGCCCGGCGACGTTCTGGTTGCCGACAATACCGACGATGCCACACATGGTGCGAATCTCCGCTGGGCTGGGCCCATCTACTGTGAAGGTGGCCGTGCCTGGCCGGGGGAACCGTTCCGTGCCGGACCGGTGTCGTCCGGCCGCACGAGCGCCGGATCGGTGTTCTGGGGGGAGCCTGGTCGTGCCTGGTTGGCCCACACATCGGCGGGGTCCACCGCCTGCTGCGGGGTCTCATCCAGTGGTCGCGGCCATCCGCGCCCACCCAGCAACTGGCCAAGTACGCCATTATCGCCTGTCGCGCCCGGCTTGCCCAACTCCACGCCGGGCAGTTGCGCCATGTTCACCTCCGGCAGCGCGGCAGGCAGGGCCTGCAGACCCTGCATGGCGTCCAGATCGGGCAGCGCCGGCAGGTCCGGCATGCGCGGCATGTGCGCCTGCATCCAGCCCACGCCGGGGTCCAGCGCGACGCGCAGGTAGGAATTCCGCCAGGTCGGCTCACGGGTCAACGGCGTGTAGGAGCCCAGCAGCAGCAGCACGCAGGCGATCAGGCCGCCGCGCGCCACGCCCAGGCCGCCGCCCAGCATGCGGTCGGCGCCGTTCAGGCTGGTCGAACGGACCGCCTGGCGGACCACCAGCCCGATCGCCCAGACCGAGACCATGACCAGCAGGAACACGGTGAGGTACCCGGCCACGTAATGGCCGCTGCCCGGCGCCGCCGGGGCCGACCACCAGGCCGCCGCGCTGCGCCCGAACATCAGTGCAGCCCAGCCGCCGAGCAGCCATGACAGGGTGCTGATGACGATGCTGACGAAGCCTTTCATCAGCCCCAGCAGGGTGGAAATGCCGATTACCGCCAGCAGCACGACATCAAGCATGCCGCGCTCCGGTCAGGTCATGGCGCCGCCGCATCAGGGATGCGGCCGGACCATGCCGGCCACGCCGACCTTCGACGCAACCTGGGCCTTGAGGTTCTCCGCCTCGGCACGGTTGGCGACCGGCCCGACACGCACGCGGTTGAGCGTGCCCTTGTCGGTGCGTACCTGCTCCACGAATGCGCTGAAACCGGCGGCGCGGACCTTGTCGCGCAGCGCGTTGGCGTCGCTGGCCTGGCCGAACGCGCCCAGCTGCACGGCGAAGCCGACGCTGCTGGCGGCCGGCGCCGCCGGCACCACGGCCGGCTTGGTCGCCGCGATCGGTGCTTCCGGCTTGGCCGGGGCAGGCTTCGGTTCGGGTTTGGGTGCTTCCGGCTTCGGCGCCGGCTTGGCGGCGGCCACCGGCTCCGGCGGCAGCGCTTCGGTCTTGACTGCCGCGGCGGCCGGGGCGGCGCTGGCACTGGAGGCCGCAGCAGGCGCCGGACTGGCCGGGGTGGTGGTCGGAGTCGGCGCGGTGGCCACCGCGCTGTTCGCACCGGCGTCCAGGGTCACCACTTCGGCCTTGACGTCATTGCGAACTTTCACTGCCTCAAGGCGCGCGGCTTCGGCCTGCGCGCGGTCGGCGTACGGTCCTACCCGGACCCGCCAGGCCGGGCGGCCGTTGATCATCGCCGCTTCGCTGAAGCCCGGCAGCTGGGCCTTCTTCAGGAAGGCGATGACCGCATTGGCGTCGGCCTGGCTGCCGTAGGCGCCGAAACTGACCGCATAGTTGCCCGCAGCCACGGCGGGCGAGGTGTCGGCAACGGCCGCTTCGGCCGGCGCGGCAGCGTCCTGCAACGGCGCGGTGGTGCTGGCCGCACCCTGCAGGCCAGTGGCCCCGCCGGTGGGCGCTACCAGCGGCAGTTCGCGGGTCTGGAACTGGCCGTCGGCCGGAGCATCCGGAGCACTGATCGGAACATTGGCCACGCCACTGTCGGGCGCTGGGCCCTTGACCAGCATGGGCAGGAAAATCACGGCCAGCGCCACCAGGACGATGGCACCAATCAGACGCTGTTTCAGAGGAGTATCCACGGAAGGCAGGCAGGCGGCGCGGCGGAATGCCACGGCGATTATACGGGCGCGCGCGGGTGCGGCGTCGAAGACAACTGAACGAGGTGGCCGGCCGCCCGCCTCAGCGGGCCTGTTCCAGCCACTGCAGGGCCTGTGCGGCGGTATGGAAGGAACCGAACACCAGCACGCGGTCGCCCGCCTTCGCAGTTGCCAGCGCCTGCTGCAGCGCGACCTCCACGCTGGCGTGCGTGGAGGCGCCGGCAGCGGCGGTATTGGCCAGGCGTGACTGCAATGCGGTCGCGCTCTGCGCGCGCGCGCCGTCGAGCCCGGCCAGGTACCAGGCATCGACGCGGTCGGCCAGGGCCTCGATCACGCCCACCGCGTCCTTGTCCTGCAGCGCGGCGAACACAGCCAGCGTGCGTCCGCTTCGCGGCGCCACCTTCAACGACGTTGCCAGTTCGCGTGCGGCCTGAGGGTTGTGCCCGACATCGACCAGCACCTCCACCCCGTCG
This sequence comes from Stenotrophomonas sp. VV52, assembly GCF_002893095.1. Lineage (GTDB taxonomy): Bacteria > Pseudomonadota > Gammaproteobacteria > Xanthomonadales > Xanthomonadaceae > Stenotrophomonas > Stenotrophomonas aracearum. Next base: position 293,970 of record NZ_KZ622864.1, read on the forward strand.
CGCTCGAACGCCTGCAGGCGGCCACGGATGCGCGCCTGCGCCACGCCGTCGATGATCGCCGCGCGCGACAGCGGCTTGTCCAGCGCGCGCAGTGCGGCGATGGCCGACGCTGCGTTGCGCAGCTGGATCGGGCCGCGCAGCGAGGGCATCGGCAGCTCGATACGGAAACCGACATCGCGCCAGCGCCATGCCTGCGCATCGATCACGTCGGCGAAGAAATCGCTGCCACCGCGGATCGCATTGGCGCCCAGCAGATAGGCGCGCGCCAGCACGCTCGACGGCGGATCGGTCTCGCCCAGGATCACCGGCTTCCAGCCGCGGATGATGCCGGCCTTCTCCACGCCGATGGCCTCGCGGTCCTCGCCCAGCCAGTCGGCGTGGTCGATGTCCACCGTGGTGATGATCGCGACGTCGGCGTCGACGATGTTGACTGCGTCCAGGCGCCCACCCAGCCCCACTTCCAGCACCGCCAGGTCCAGCCCGGCGCCTGCGAACAGGTGCAGCGCAGCCAGCGTGCCGTACTCGAAATAGGTCAGCGTGGTATCGCCGCGGGCGTCTTCGATCGCGTTGAAGGCCGCGACCAGGGCCGCGTCTGAGGCGTCCTCGCCATCGATGCGGACACGCTCGTTGTACTGCAGCAGGTGCGGCGAGGTGTACGCGCCCACCTTCCAGCCGGCCGCCCGCGCGATGGCCTCGACGAAGGACACGGTGGAGCCCTTGCCGTTGGTACCGCCGACCACGATGGTGTGCGGCGCCGGCTGGCCCAGGCCCATGGCGGTGGCGACCGTGCGTACGCGCTCCAGCCCCATGTCGATGGTGGCCGGGTGCTGCTGTTCGATGTAAGCAAGCCAATCGGCGAGCGTCTGCGGGCGGGCGGTATTCATGGCGATGGATCGTGTGGGTCGGAGTTACAGCGCGCGGTGCTTGGCTTCACCGAAGAACGGCGTGTGGTGTGCGCAGTCGTTCAGGCGCACCACTTCCAGGCTGTCCAGGTCGGCGCCTTCGAGCAGGTTGAGCGTGGTCGGGGCCTGGCGGAAGGTCCACAGGCGCGACAGCGGCAGGCCCAGGATCCGGCACAGGATCACCCGGTTGACCGCGTCATGGGCCACCACCAGCAGGGTGTCTTGCTCGCCCAACCCTTCGGCGGCGCGGGCGAGGCCACGCCAGCTGCGGTCCAGCACCAGGCGCAGCGATTCGCCGCCGGGCATCAGCACGGTGTCCGGCTCTTCGCGCCAGGCCTGCAGGCGCGACGGGTCTTTCTCATGGATTTCGCTGGCGAGCAGGCCTTCCCACTCACCGTGGGCGATCTCCTGCAGGTCCGGTTCGGTCAGCAGCACCGGCGCCCGTTCGGCGCCCAGCGCCAGCTGCGCGGTGCGCTGCGCGCGCGACAGCGGCGATGCGACGGCGCGGGTGATGTCCACCGACTTCAGGCGTTCGCCCAGCGCCTGGGCCTGGGCTTCGCCGATCGGCGACAGCGGGATATCGATCTGGCCCTGGTAACGGCCTTCGGCATTCCACGGGGTTTCACCGTGACGGGCAAGCAGGATGCGCATGCGAACTTGAGATCCTTGGCAGTCGCAATCGTTCACATTGCGTGAACGATCTTGGGGGGAACCGCATGATACCGAAGAAAAAACCCCGCGGTTTTGGCCGCGGGGTCTTCGGTGAATCAGTGGGTCAGGTTCAGCTCTTTCAGCAGCTGCGGCGCGGGCGCCACCTCCTGCATGATCCACTGCATGTAGCGGCTGTCCACCGCAATCATGCGGGTCATCACCGGGTCGAACACCCAGTTGGAGCTGACCGATTCCCAGTTGCCGTCGAAGGCCAGGCCGACCAGCTTGCCGTGCGCGTCGAGCACCGGCGAACCGGAATTGCCGCCGGTGATGTCCAGGTTGGAGAGGAAGTTGACCGGGACCGAGCCGATCCGCTTGTCTTCCAGCCCGCCGTAACGCTTGGCCTTGACCGCGTCCAGCAGCGCCTTGGGCGAGTCGAACGGATCTTCGCCGGTTTCCTTGGCGGCCACGCCTTCCAGCGTGGTGAACGGGGTGTAGTTCACGCCGTCCTTGCCGTAGCCCATGACATTGCCGAAGGTGATGCGCAGCGACAGGTTGGCGTCGGGATAGACGAAGCCGCCCTGGCTCTTCTTGTAGTCGGCCACGGCCTGCAGGTAGGTCGGGCGGGCCAGCAGCGATTCGCCTTCGCGGGTCTTCTTCTGCTCTTCCTGCTTCAGCAGCGCCGGCATCGCTGCCACCGCGTACTGGATGGCCGGGTCGGTGCTGGCTTCGAAGGCGGCGCGGTCGGCCTTGAACCAGGTCAGGCGCTCGTCCAGGCTGCCCAGCTTCGTGCCCGACAGCTTGCGGACCAGGCCGTCGACGGCGGCGGCATCGCTGCCGGCCAGCCACTGGTTCAGCACCTCGTTGCTGCGCTGTGCCGCCGGCAGGGCCGCGTACTGGTTCAGCCAGTACTGCTGCAGCTGCTGGTCCATCTTCGCCACGTAGCGGCGATCCATCTGGCGCAGGGTGCCTTCCAGGGTCGGCAGGTCGCGTTCCTGGTAGCCGGTTTCGCGCTCGGCGTCCGGCTTGGCGCGCTCGATCGACAGGCGATACAGCGACAGCGCGGCGCCGACCGCAGACGTGTTGTTGAACTGGCTGACGAACAGGTCGCGCTCGCGGGTGGTGCGGCTGGTGTCCAGGTGCTTGACCAGCTGCGCGTGCGCGGCCAGTGCGGGCTTGCCCGCCGCGCCCTGCTTCTTCAGCCAGGCCAGCACCGCCGCTTCCTCGGCCTGCTTCTGGCCGGCGGCGTCGATGCGCTTGAAGCCTTCCAGCTGGCCTTTGTAGTTCTTGGCCACGTTGTTCATGCTGGCGGCGGTGGCGGCGTACTTCACCTTCACGTCCGGATCGGCCTTGCCGGCCTTGTCGATCAGGTCCAGCACCGCGTTGTAGTGGCGGGCGATGGTCGGGTAGGTCCAGTCGGCGGTTTCATTGAACTCGCCGGCCAGCGCGTAGCGGTTGGTGCGGCCCGGGTAACCGGCCACCATCACGAAGTCGTCGGCGCCCAGTGGCTGGTCGGCGAACTTCAGGAAGTGCTTCGGCTGGTACGGCACGTTGTCGGCCGAGAATGCGGCCGGCTTGCCGTCCTTGCCGACATAGGCGCGGTAGAACGAGAAGTCGCCGGTGTGGCGCGGCCACATCCAGTTGTCGACGTCGCCGCCGAACTTGCCGACGCTGCCGGGCGGCGCGTAGACCAGGCGCACGTCCTTGATTTCCATGTTGCGGAACAGGCGGTAGGTGTTGCCGCCAGCGAAGCTGTACAGGCGGCAGCGGAAACCGGCGTCGGCCTCGCAGGCGGCGGTCTGCGCCTTGTCGAACGCTTCCAGCGCGCGGGTGCGGGCCAGCGGGTCCTTGCCGGCGGCGGCGATGGCGGCCTTGGCCTGGTCGGTGACGTCGGTGATCTGGTCGAGCACGAATACGCGCGCGTTCGGACCGGCGCTGAGTTCGTCCTTCAGGGTCGGCGCATTGAAGCCGTCCTTGATCAGGTTCTTCTCGGCGGTCGAGTTGAGCTGGATCGCGCCATAGGCGCAGTGGTGGTTGGTGACCACCAGGCCCTGCGGCGAGACGAAGCTGGCGGTGCAGCCGCCCAGCGCGACCACCGCGCCCATCGGGTCGCCGGTCAGGTCGGAAATCTGTTCCGGCGACAGCTTCAGGCCGGCCTGCTTCAGCGGCCCGGCAATCTCCGGCAGCTGTTGCGGCACCCACATGCCCTCGGCGGCAGCGGCGGCCTGGACCAGCCCAAGGCTGGCAACGACGGAAAACGCAAGCAGATTCGAGCGCATGAGCGGCCCTTGGGTGAAAGAACCGCCGATTGTAGCCGGGTCCGCCACACGGCCCGTCGGCCGAACGTCATGGACGCACCGCAACATGCCCCGGCCCCCACACCCCCTATAATTCCGCCTTTCCCCCAGATGAGCTCCACCCCGATGGCGCAGCAAACAATGAAGGCCCTGGTCAAGCGCGAAGCCGCCAAGGGCATCTGGCTCGAAGACGTGCCGGTGCCGGTGCCGGGCCCGAACGAGGTCCTGATCAAGCTGGAGAAGACCGCCATCTGCGGTACCGACCTGCACATCTACCTGTGGGACGAATGGAGCCAGCGCACGATCAAGCCGGGCCTGACCATCGGCCACGAATTCGTCGGCCGCATCGCTGAAATCGGCCCGGGCGTGACCGGCTACGAGCTCGGCCAGCGGGTCTCGGCCGAAGGCCACATCGTGTGTGGCCACTGCCGCAACTGCCGTGGCGGCCGTCCGCACCTGTGCCCGAACACGGTCGGGATCGGCGTGAACGTCAATGGCGCCTTCGCCGAATACATGGTGATGCCGGCCAGCAACCTGTGGCCGATCCCCGACCAGATCCCCTCGGAACTGGCCGCCTTCTTCGACCCGTACGGCAACGCCGCGCACTGCGCGCTGGAATTCGACGTGATCGGCGAAGACGTGCTGATCACCGGCGCTGGCCCGATCGGCATCATTGCCGCGGGCATCTGCAAGCACATCGGTGCGCGCAACGTGGTGGTGACCGACGTCAACGACTTCCGCCTGAAGCTGGCCGCCGACATGGGCGCCACCCGCGTGGTCAACGTGGCCAACACCTCGCTCAAGGACGTGATGAAGGAACTGCACATGGAGGGCTTCGACGTGGGCCTGGAAATGAGCGGCAACCCGCGCGCGTTCAACGACATGCTCGACTGCATGTACCACGGCGGCAAGATCGCGATGCTCGGCATCATGCCGAAGGGCGCCGGCTGCGACTGGGACAAGATCATCTTCAAGGGCCTGACCGTGCAGGGCATCTACGGCCGCAAGATGTATGAGACCTGGTACAAGATGACCCAGCTGGTGCTGTCCGGCTTCCCGCTCGGCAAGGTGATGACCCACCAGTTGCCGATCGACGAGTTCCAGAAGGGGTTCGACCTGATGGAGCAGGGCAAGGCGGGTAAGGTGGTTCTCAGCTGGAACTGAGCGAGATTAAAAAAGGCACCCATCGGGTGCCTTTTTTTTTGTTCAGTGCGAGCGCCGCTTATTGCCCGACGGCGACGGTGAAGACGACGCGGTTGTCGGCGAGCTTGCCGCTGTTGTCGCGGCCGTTGCCGTCGGTGCCGTAGTAGCCCAGGCCCAGGGTGAACAGGCCCCAGGTGCGGTTCACGCCGATGTTCCAGTCGGTGTAGTCCTTGGCAATCTCGTCCTTGAAGGTGTTGCGGCCGACGTTGGCGGTCAGGTTGAATTCCTGCGGCAGCGCCCATTCGGTGCCGGCAGCGAAATACCAGCCGTCGGTGTCGGTGTTCCAGACGTCGTTGGTGTAGGCCACGGTCACGTTGTAATGCTCGGCGAAGCTGGTCTTGGTGATCAGCTCGGTATAGGCCAGCTCGCTGGAACCCGGGTAGCTGTAGTGGTTGAGCATGACGTCGAAGTTGACGTTGTCGGTGACGTCCACGCCGTAGCCGATGAAGTAGTCGACCTCGGCATCCGGGCCGCCGTCGCCGAAGTCCACGCCCGAGCCCCAGATGCCGGCGTACAGGCCGACCGGCGAGGTATAGGTGAAGCCAGCCTGCAGGGTCGGGTCTTCATCGGTCTGCGAGACACCCCGGAACACGTAGTCGGACACACCCGTCACGTTCCAGCTGAACGGCGATTCGGCCTCGTCCTGGGCGCTGGCGATGAACGGGGCAAACAGGGCGGCGCAGAGCACAGCGGCGGCGGTACGGCGCGTGGCGTGGTTCATGCGGGTCTCTCCAGACGGTGGGGGGTGAAGGGGTGGGGAGTTTACGGATTTTTAACCCGATTGATATTGCGTTGCAACAATTGCATGCGCAACCGATGCGCGCCCGCCCTGCCCCGGGTCCCACCACTGACCGCCCCGGGCAACGGCCCGGGCAGGTAAAATCCCGGCTTTCCCGTGCCGATGACCGCCTGCCATGACCGACGCCCAGACCGCCCCGCTCACCCAGCACTATGTTGAGGAACTGGAGGCGATCCGCGCCCAGGGCCTGTTCAAGTCCGAGCGCGTCATCACCAGCCCGCAGTCGGCCGAGATCACCCTGGACGACGGTCGCCAGGTGCTGAACTTCTGCGCCAACAACTACCTGGGCCTGGCCGACCACCCCGACCTGATCCAGGCGGCCAAGGACGCGCTGGACAGCCACGGCTTCGGCATGGCCTCGGTGCGCTTCATCTGCGGCACCCAGGACCTGCACAAGCAGCTGGAACAGCAGATCGCCGGCTTCTTCGGCAAGCAGGACACCATCCTGTACGCGGCCTGCTTCGACGCCAACGGCGGCCTGTTCGAGCCGCTGCTGGGCGAGAACGACGCGATCATCTCCGATGCGCTCAACCATGCCTCGATCATCGACGGCGTGCGCCTGTGCAAGGCCAAGCGGTTCCGCTACGCCAACTGCGACATGGCCGACCTGGAAGCGCAGCTGCAGGCCGCCGACGCCGCCGGCTGCCGCACCAAGCTGATCACCACCGACGGCGTGTTCTCGATGGACGGCTTCATCGCCCCGCTCGATGAGATCACCGCGCTGGCGAAGAAGTACAACGCACTGGTGCATATCGACGAATGCCACGCCACCGGCTTCCTCGGCGCCACCGGCCGCGGCTCGGCCGAGGTCAAGGGCGTGCTGGACCGGATCGACATCATCACCGGCACCCTGGGCAAGGCCATGGGCGGTGCACTGGGCGGCTTCACCACCGCCAGCGCCGAGGTGATCGAGCTGCTGCGCCAGCGCTCGCGCCCGTACCTGTTCTCCAACTCGCTGCCGCCGCACGTGGTCGCCGCCGGCATCAAGGCCTTCGACATGCTGGCCAGCGCCGATGACCTGCGCACCACCCTGCAGGAAAACACCGCGTACTTCCGCGAGAAGATGACCGCAGCCGGGTTCGACGTGAAGCCGGGCGTGCACCCGATCAGCCCGGTGATGCTGTACGACGCCCCGCTCGCACAGAAGTTCGCGCAGCGCCTGCTTGAAGAAGGCATCTACGCGATCGGCTTCTTCTTCCCGGTGGTGCCCAAGGGCCAGGCGCGGATCCGCACCCAGATCAGCGCCGCGCACACCCGCGCGCACCTGGACCGCGCGATCGATGCGTTCACCCGCATCGGCGTGGAGCTGGGTGTGATCAAGGCGTAACGGCGGCGCACCATGGAGCGGGGCAGAGCCCCGCTCTACGTCATTTGTTCCGGGTGGTCGCGGTCGGATTGCCCTTCGCCACGCGAATCCCGTTGGCCTTCATCCACGCGTCGAACTCTTCGGCGGTCATGCGCTTCTCGCCGTTGCTCATGTGGAACCGGTAGGCGCCGCGCCCATCGCGCTCAGTGGCCGGCAACTGGATCTCGACCACCTTGTCGGTGACCGGCGGCGTCGTTCTGGCCGCCTGTTTATGACCGCTGCAGGCACTCAGCAACAAGGCTGGCAGCAACAGGCATGCACCGCCCAGCACGGGGCGGCGATTGACGAGGGTTTGCATGACACTTCTCCCGGTAGTGGTCAGTCGGTAAACGACAGGCCGTCCCTTGCCCGGTGGTGCGCCCGCTCCCCAGCGGGCCACGCACTACGATGCGACCACGGCACTTCCGGCCGTGGTGTGGAGCAACTCCAGTTCGTGCGGCTGCAGCTCGCGCCAGGCGCCCTTGCCCAGCGTCCCCAGTGCCAAGTGGCCGATCCCTACCCTTACCAAACGTAGAACACCGATCTGGAAGGCCGCCAGCAGGCGGCGGATGTGCCGGTTGCGGCCCTCTTCCAGCACCACTTCGAGCCAGGCGGTCTTTTCCCCGCTGCGCAGCAACCGCACCGCGCGTGCGCGCAGGAACTCGCCGTCGTCCTCGACCCCGGCGCGCAGCGCGGCCAGCTGGGTCTCATCGGGAATGACGTCGACCTGCACGTGATAGGTCTTGTCCGGCCCGGTTTCCGGATCGGTCAGGCGGGCCGCCCACTCGGGATCGTTGCTGAACAGCAGCAGCCCCTCGCTGGCCTTGTCCAGGCGCCCCACCGGGGCCAGCCACGGCAGGCCAGCACCGTCGAAGCAGCGGTAGACGGTGTCGCGGCCACGCTCGTCCTGCGCGGTGGTGACCAGTCCGCGCGGCTTGTTGAGCATGATGTGGATGCGCCGGGCGCTGCCCAGCGGCTGGCCGTCGACGCGGACCACATGGCGGCCGTCGACGATCGGGAACTCCGGGTTGTTGATGGTGCGGCCGTCGACCGTGACCCGGCCGTCGGCGATCCAGCGCGCGGCCTCGGTGCGTGAGCACAGCCCGGCCTTGGACAGTACCCGCGCCAGCCCGTGGCGCGGTGCATCGGGGGCGCGTGCGGTGCCGGCTCTGGCCGGGGTGGACGCACGCCGCGGGTCGCGGCGTGGTCGATCAGGAGGCGCCGCGGGTGGCCGACGGGTGCTCATCGGTCGCAGCGCGCGGGTCTTACTTCTTGCCTTCCGGCTTGGTTTCAGCCGGGGCAGCCGGGGCCGGAGCGGCGGCAGCTGCCGGTGCCGGGCGCGCCTTGACCACGCGCACACCCTTGGCCTTCATCCAGGCGTCGAATTCCTCGGCGGTCATGCGCTTGCCGTTCTGGCTCATGTCGAAGCGCCACGGCGTGTTGTCGAATTCGGTCTGCGGCTTGTAGGCGGCCGGATCGTTCGGCTTCACCGCCGGTGCGCCCGGCATCGCCTTGGCGATGTTCTGGCAGCCGTCGATGCGCAGGCGCTGCAGCACGCGGTCCAGCGACTGCTGCTGGTCGAAGTTGGAGGTCAGCACGCCCGCCGGCATGCCCAGCTGCACGTTGCGGATGTACAGCTCGTTGGCGACCGGTGCGATCGCGGTGGCCGGCAGCGGCAGCGGCGCTACGGCGGTAGCCGTGGCCGAGCAATCCACGGCTGCGTAAGCGGTGGGAACCAGGGCCAGGCCGAGGGCGGCGGCCAGTGCGATACGCAGCATGGGATGCATCCAGGAAAGAGGGTGACGCACCGAGTTTAACAGCGCCACAACCGCTTTCAAGATCCCACATTCAATGAATACGGCAACTTGTTGAATTTAATTCCAATTTATTGGAACGCACGCAAAAAAACAGGGCCCGGCATTGCCGGGCCCTGTCCTGAGGCTGATGTTCCCGAACGATCAGTTCTGGACGTTCAGCTCGGTACGACGGTTCTTCTCGCTCTTGCAGGCCGGGAAGGTCTGCGGGGTCTGCTCCAGCGGACGGCTCTCGCCATAACCGATCGGACCGGTCAGACGGCTGGCAGCAACGCCGTTCTGGGTCAGATAGTTGTACACGGTGGTCGCACGACGCTCGGACAGCTTCTGGTTGTAGTCTTCCTTGCCGCACAGGTCGGTGTGGCCAGCCACTTCGACGCGCAGGTCCGGGTAACGCACCAGGATCTGGGTGGCTTCGCTCAGGATCGCCACGGCGTCCGGACGCAGGTTCGACTTGTCGAAGTCGAAGTTGACGCCCTTCAGGTCGATGGAGACCGGCACCGGGCAACCGTCCGGACCGATGGTCTGACCCGGCTGCGAATCCGGGCACTTGTCGTCGCAGTTGTTGACGCCGTCACCGTCGTCATCCAGGTCGGCGCAGCTCGGAGCAGCCGGCGGCGGAGCGACAACCGGGGCAGCCGGCGGCGGGCCCAGCGGGATCACGACGCCGACCGAGGCCAGCACGTCGCCGAACCAGCTTTCGTCCGGAGCAGCGATGCTCTTGTCGTCGAAGTCACCGCGGTAAGCCACTTCGGCACGGACTGCAACGCGCTTTTCGAAGGTGGTCTGCAGGCCGACGCCGACCTTGGCGGCGAAGTTGCCGTCCTTGCGCTCACCCGGGCTGTCCGGCGACGGGAAGTTGTCGAACTCTTCTTCCGACTTCTGGTAGCCCAGGCCCATCAGAAGGTACGGGTTCCAGCCACGGCCGTCCTGGATGAAGTGGTAACGGGCATCGACCGACGCGCCGTACTGGCTCCAGTTCAGATCCTGGTTGGCGTCGAAGTTCGGGTTCTGGTAGTTCAGGTCGAAATCGAGCGACCAGTTCGGGCTGACGAACTTACCCAGGCCCAGGGTCACGAACGGAGCATCGTTGGTCAGACGGTCGCTATCCTGGAAGTTGAAGCCCGCCGAACCGGTCAGGTACCAGCGGTCATCAAAGGACGACTGCGCCGAAGCTGCCTGGGCAAACGCCAGGCCGCCCAGCAGCGCGGCAGTGAGGATCTTCTTGTTCATGTAATACAGCTCCTATTTCGGGGGTATGAAACCGGTAGAGGCATGGGCCAGCACTACTGCGTCGTTAAGACTGCCGATTCAGCACGCCACCGCCGCGAACATTATGCTCAGGGGAGTGAAGGCGATGTTAACGGTCACATAACATGTGAAATCGACCGCCAGACCTCCACCGGTCCAGCTGGAGGCACCCTATACAGGTTGGTGAATTTCCGCAAGGCCCAACAATGACAAGGGTTTTGGGCACTTTCCCAAAGATTTCAACGACTCGCTACAGTATTTGATGCAATTCGGCGGTGTGTCGCGATTCAGCTCAAAAACAGGTTTGAAAGCGTCCCTATGATGAACGTGTTTCACCTCTCCAGGAGCCGATATGAACGCTGTAGGACTGACCCGCTACCTGCCCATCGACGACCCTGACGCGCTGCGCGATCTCGTCATTCCTGAACCGGGAGCGCCGCAGGGGCACGACCTGCTCGTGCGCGTTCACGCGGTGTCGGTGAATCCGGTGGACACCAAGCAGCGTGCGCCGCGTGCGGGTGAGGTGTCGCCACCGCGCATTCTCGGTTTTGACGCTTGCGGCACTGTTTTAGCGGTCGGCGCGCAGGTCACTGCCTTCGCGCCGGGCGATGAGGTGTATTACGCGGGCGATGTCACCCGCCCCGGCAGCAACGCACAGCTGCAGTGGGTGGATGAGCGGATCGTCGGACGCAAGCCGACCACGCTGGATTTCGCCGAATCGGCCGCGTTGCCGTTGACCGTGCTGACCGCGTGGGAGCTGCTGTTCGAACGCATGCCGCTGCACTTCGATGATCGACGCCACGTCGGGCAGACGCTGCTGGTGATCGGCGGCGCCGGTGGCGTGGGTTCGATCGCGATCCAGCTGGCGCGCCACGCGGGATTCACCGTGGTCGCCACCGCATCCCGCGAGGATTCGGCGGAATGGTGCCGACGGATGGGCGCCGACCATGTGGTCGACCATCGCCAGCCCTTGCCGGCGCAGCTGCAGGCGCTCGGTATCGCGCAGGTGGAGGTGGCGCTGAACCTGGCCGACACCGACCATTATTGGGAAGTGCTGGGCGAACTGCTGGCTCCGCAGGGACATGTGGGACTGGTGGTGGAACCGCGCGGGCCGCTGCGGATCGGCGATCCCTACAAGGCCAAGTGCATCGGCATCCACTGGGAATTCATGTTCGCGCGCTCGCGGTTCCAGACCGCGGACATGATCGAGCAGCATCGCATCCTCAGCCGCGTGGCGAGCCTGGTCGACGCCGGGGAACTGCGCAGCACCGCGCATACCTCGCTGGGCACGATCAATGCGGCCAACCTGCGCGAAGCGCACCGGTTGCTGGAGGGCGGTGGGGTGACCGGGAAGATCGTATTGGAGGGCTGGTGATCCGGGTTTCACCGTAGTGCCGGCCGCTGGTCGGCTCATGGGGTCGCCAGGTCATGCGAGGGCCGGCCAACGGCCGGCGCTACCGGTATGTCGAAGGCCCTTGCGCGTGGGGGCCATTCGCGGCACCCTGCCCGCCTTCCGTACGCAAGCGTATCGACATGTCGCCAGCCGCCGAATCCACCGCCTATCCGCATCTTTTCGCCCCCCTCGACCTGGGCTTCACCACCCTGCGCAACCGGGTGCTGATGGGCTCCATGCACACCGGGCTGGAAGACCGCGCACGCGATTTCCCCAGACTGGCGGCGTACTTCGCTGAACGCGCGGCCGGCGGAGTCGGGCTGATCGTCACCGGCGGCTACGCGCCCAACGTGGTCGGCTGGCTCAAGCCGTTCGGCGGCAAGCTGTCGTGGCCATGGGAAGTGGGCCCGCACCGCCAGCTCACCGGCGCGGTGCACGACCACGGCGGCAAGATCTGCCTGCAGCTGCTGCATGCCGGCCGCTATGCCTACCACCCCCTGTCGGTGGCGCCGTCGAAGAAGAAGGCGCCGATCAACCCGTTCACGCCGCGTGCGTTGTCTTCGCGCGGGGTGGAACGGCACATCGCCGACTACGCACGCAGCGCGCGGCTGGCCCGCGAGGCCGGCTACGACGGCGTCGAGGTGATGGGTTCGGAAGGCTATCTGATCAACGAATTCATCGCGCCGCGCACCAACCTGCGCAGCGATCGTTGGGGCGGCGATGCAGGCCGCCGCATGCAGTTCGCGGTGGAGATCGTGCGCCGCATCCGCGAAGCCTGCGGCCCGGATTTCATCATCATCTACCGGTTGTCGCTGGTCGACCTGGTCGAGGACGGCAGCAACTGGGACGAGATCGTGCAGCAGGCGAAAGCCATCGAAGCGGCCGGCGCCACCCTGATCAACTCCGGCATCGGCTGGCACGAAGCGCGGGTACCGACCATCGCCACGTCGGTGCCGCGCGCGGCGTTCGCCGGGGTCACCGCCAAGCTCAAGCCGCACGTGCAGCTGCCGGTGATCGCCACCAACCGGATCAACATGCCCGACGTGGCCGAGCGCATCCTGGCCGGCGGCGGCGCCGACATGGTGTCGCTGGCACGCCCGCTGCTGGCCGACCCGGAGTGGGCCAACAAGGCCCGCGCCGGCCGTGCGCAGGCGATCAATACCTGCATCGCGTGCAACCAGGCCTGCCTGGACCACGTGTTCGAGAACAAGACCGCCAGCTGCCTGGTCAATCCGCGCGCCGTGCATGAAACCGAGCTGGTGTACCGGCCGACCAGCGCGCCGAAAAAGATCGCCGTGGTCGGTGCCGGCCCGGCCGGGCTGGCCTGCGCCGCGGTGGCCGCCGAGCGCGGCCACGCGGTCACCCTGTTCGATGCCGGCAGCGAGATCGGCGGCCAGTTCAACGTGGCCAAGCGCATTCCGGGCAAGGAGGAATTCCACGAAACGCTGCGCTACTTCCAGCACAAGCTGGAGGAAACCGGCGTCACCGTGAAGCTCGACACACAGGCCGACGTGGCCACCCTGGCCGGCTTCGACACGGTGGTGGTGGCCACCGGCATCCGCCCGCGCGAGGTCGACTTCCCCGGCGCCAACCACCCCAAGGTGGTCACGTACCTGGACGTGCTGCTGGGCCGGGTGCAGGTCGGCCCGGAGGCCGCGATCATCGGCGCCGGCGGGATCGGCTTCGACGTGGGCGAGTTCCTGGTCCACGAAGGGCCTTCGCCGGCGCTGGACCCGGCGCGCTGGATGGCCGAATGGGGGGTGGACCCGAGTTTCGAGGCCCGTGGCGCACTGGCCCGGCCGCAACCGGAAGCGCCGGCGCGCAAGGTCTGGCTGCTGCAGCGCAGCCCCGGCAAGCCGGGCGCACGGCTGGGCAAGACCACCGGCTGGATCCACCGCGCCACGCTCAAGGCCAAGGGCGTGAAGATGCTCGGCGGCGTGGAGTACCTGGGCGTGGACGACGGCGGCCTGCGGATCCGCATCGACGGCCAGGAACAGACCCTGCCGGTGAGCCATGTGGTGATCTGCGCCGGCCAGGAACCGCGCCGCGACCTGCACGCCGCACTGCAGGCGGCGGGCGTGGACGCGCACCTGATCGGCGGCGCGGACGTGGCCGCCGAACTGGATGCCAAGCGCGCCATCAACCAGGGCAGCCGGTTGGCCGCCGAGCTTTGACGTAGTGCCGGCCGCTGGCCGGCTCTGCGCGGTGTGGGACCTGCCTGGAGCCGGCCGGCGGCCGGCACTACGGCTCAAATGACCCCACCCCTGAACCTGAATGTCAAGCTTTCCGGTTCAGGATGCGTTGCGAAATCCCCCCCTATCGTGCGCCAACTTTCCCGCTCACCACCCAGTTCGAGTGAGCGCGCGGCCCCCACGTCTTTCGGGAGCTGCTTACGGGCGGCCCCGATGGCCGCCTCCCCATGACGCCAAGTCGTACCCCCCGCCCCGTCCCGTTGATCGGATGGACAGCCAGGTGCGGCCCATACGGAGCAAGGAGATACATGAAACTGGCCTGGATACTCTGGCTGTCGCAATTGTTGCCCCAGCCGGCCGCCGATTCGTTGTGCCTGAGCACGACCGTCTACCTCGAAGCGCGTGACCAGACCCTGCGCGGCCAGCAAGCCGTTGCGGAAGTGGCACTGCGCCGCTTGGACAGCGGGCTGTGGGGCGACTCGATGTGCAAGGTGGTGACCGCGCGCAAGCAGTTCGCCCCGACCATCGTCGCGCCCGGCACCCAGCTGGCCAACAGCGATGCCTGGGAAGAAGCCATGACCGTGGCCTTCGATGCCGAGCGCAACTGGGCCCTGCCGGCCGGCGAGCGCAAGGAGATCGTGCCCGGGGCCAGCCACTTCGCGGCGCTGTCGATCGCCAACCCGAGCTGGCGCAACGCCTACCAGGTGGCCACCATCGGCGACCACACCTTCTATCGCGTGCAGAAACTCAAGCCACGCGCGTCGTAACGGTCTGTTACGGCCATACCGTTGAGGATGCGGAGGCGGCTCTGGAATAGTGGGCCGTTCAACTTTCCCGCAATCCGACGGAGTTCCCCATGAAGCTGTACAGCAAGCCCGGAGCCTGCTCCACCGCCGACCATATCGCCCTGCAGTGGACCGGCCAGCCCTATGAGGTGGAGCTGCTCGACAAGGACACGCTGAAGGCCCCGGCGTTCCTGGCGATCAACCCGGCTGGCGCGGTACCGGCGATCGTCGACGGCAGCTTCGTGCTGACCCAGAACTCGGCCATCATGGGCTACATCGCCGACAGCTACCCGCAGGCCGGGCTGGCCGGCGACGGCAGCCCGCAGCAGCGTGCCGAAGCCAACCGCTGGCTGGCCTTCGTCAATTCGGACGTGCACCCGGCGTTCTCGCCGCTGTTCGGGCCGGGCAAGTTCATCGGCGACGAAGCGCAGTACGACGCGGTCCGCGACGCCGCCCGCAAGCGCCTGCGCGGCCTGTTCGAAACCGCCAACCGCCAGCTCGCCGACAAGCCCTGGCTGGCCGGTTTCCGCAGCTACGCCGACCCGTACTTCTACATCACCCTGCGCTGGGCGGCCGCCGCCAAGATCGACCTCAGCGGCCTGGACAACCTGGCCGCGTTCAAGACCCGCATGGAAGCCGACGCGGGCGTGAAGGCGGTCCTGCAGGCCGAAGGCCTGCAATAAAGCGCCCCCGCGAACGAAGCCCGGTGTGCCGAGGCTTCGTTCGTTTCAGGCCGGTTGCGCGTCGCTCTGCAGCAACGCGCGGGTCTCCTCCATCCAGCGGTTGGCCAGCGCCGGGCTCTTCGCCTTCGACACCGCCGCTGCCATGTCCGGCCACAGCTTTTCCAGTCCGGCCGCGTCGGTGCAGCGTTCGATCTTGAGCTGCATGAAGTAGCCCTTCAGGCCCAGGTGCTTTCGCACCGACTCGCTCATCCAGTCATACAGCTGCTTGTACAGCAGCGGGTCCTGCTCGCGACCGGCGGTGAGCGCGCGCGGCGCGCTCGGCGCCAGCGCGCCGCCGACCACTTCGATCAACCCCATCTCTGCCAGCTGCAGCAGCGCGTCATCCGGCGCGCGCAGCCCCGGCAACATGGCCGTCAGTTCATTGTCATCACGCTGACCATCGACCATCAGCAGAATGGAGCGCAGCCCCGGCAGCAGCCGACGCGCACGATCTTCGATTTCCTGACGGCCAGCGGCCGTCTTGGCATGGATGTACGCCATGTATTCCCCCTGTCCCACTTCTGCTGCCACGCCCTTCCCGGACATCTGAGCCCGGAGGTACGCCCCCTTGCGATCGCCTACTCCCCCGAGCAGCTGCCATCGGCAGGTTCGGCACATTGCCCCCGAAGCTTAACCGACGTTCATACATTGGGTTGGTGCAACGCATCAAGGGCCGGTGACCCGGGCATTGCATGCCCGGGCCCCGTGGCGTCAGCGCCCCAGCGCGCGTCGGATCTCGTCCAGCGCGCCCGGGTCGTCCAGGGTCGACAGGTCGCCGGGGTCGCGGTGTTCGGCCAGGGCCTGCAGCGAGCGGCGCAGCAGCTTGCCGGAGCGGGTCTTGGGCAGGGCGTTGACCAGGTGGATGTGCGCCGGGCGCGCCACCGCGCCCAGGCTCTGGGTGACCCGCTGCATCATTTCGGCGACCACTGCGGCGCCCTCCTCGCCCACGGCCTGCTTGAGGGTGACGAACACCAGCGGCACCTGGCCCTTCAGTTCGTCCTTGACCCCGATCACCGCGGCTTCGGCCACCAGCGGATGCCCGGAAATGCACTCTTCGATTTCCCGGGTGCCGAGCCGGTGCCCGGCCACGTTGATCACATCGTCGGTGCGGCCGAGGATGAAGGTGTAGCCGTCCTCGTCTCGGATCGCCCAGTCCAGCGAGCTGTACAACAGCTCCTTGAAGTGGCTGAAGTAGCTCTGCAGGAAGCGCGCGTCGTCATTCCAGACCGTGCTCATGCAGCCCGGCGGCAGTGGCGGCACCATCACCAGCACGCCCTTCTGCCCCGGCTGCACTTCGGCGCCGGTGTTCTCGTCGATCACCTTCATCCGGTAACCGAGATTGGGGAAACCGGGCGATCCGAAACGCACCGGCTTGAGGTCCACGCCGGGCAGCAGGGTCAACGCCGGCCAGCCGGTTTCGGTCTGCCAGTAATTGTCGATGATCGGCTTGCCGAGCGCGTCGTTGATCCAGTGCGCGGTGGGTTCGTCGAGCGGCTCGCCGGCGAGGAACACATACTTGAGTGCGGCCAGGTCGTGGCGCTTGATGAAATCGGCGTCGTGCTTCTTCAGCACGCGGATCGCGGTGGGTGAGGAGAACAGCGTGCGCACGCCGTACTGTTCGCACAGCGCCCACCAGATGCCCGGGTCGGGATTCGTCGGCAATCCTTCGTACAACAGCGAGGTGCACCCGCCGATCAGCGGGCCGTACACGTTGTAGGAATGGCCGACGGCCCAGCCCACGTCCGAGGTGGAGAACATCACCTGGCCCGGCTTGCAGTCGAACACGGTTTCCATCGACTGCGCCATCGCCACTGCATAGCCGCCCACATCGCGCTGCACGCCCTTGGGCTTGCCGGTGGTGCCGGAGGTGTACAGCAGGTAGCTGGGCTCGCTCGATTCCAGCCACACCACCGGCACGTCCTGGTCGCCCACTTCGTCGCGCAGGGTGGCGTAGTCGACGTCGCGGCCGGGCACCTTCGGTTCGGCCGGGTCCAGACCACGCGACACGATCAATACATGCGGCGGCGGCGACTGCGCTTCGGCACAGGCCGCGTCGACCATGGCCTTGTACGGAATGACCTTGCCACCGCGCTTGCCGGCGTCGGCGGCGATCAGCAGCTTGGGCGCGGCATCATCGATGCGCAGCGCCAGGTTGTGCGCGGCAAAACCACCGAACACCACCGAGTGGATCGCGCCGATGCGCGCGCAGGCGAGCATCGCGAACACCGCCTCGGCCATGTTCGGCATATAGATGACCACGCGGTCGCCGCGCTGCACGTCCAGGCGCTGCAGCACCGCGGCAAACGCGTTCACTTCGCGGTACAGCTCGCGATAGGTGATTTCGCGGGTGACGTTGGTTTCGGTGGAAATGGCCACCAGCGCAAGCTGGTCCGGGCGCTCGGCCAGGTGACGGTCGACCGCGTTGTAGCAGAGGTTGGTCTGGCCCCCGACGTACCAGCGACGGAACGGCGGGTTGCTGTAGTCCAGCACCTGTTGCGGCGGCACGTGCCAGTAGATGCGGTGCGCTTCCTCGGCCCAGAAGGCTTCAGGTTCCTCGACCGATCGGCGGTAGACATCTTCGTAACGCATGACAGCCCTCCCAGACAAAGCCATGGGATCGAGCATAGTCCGATGGCAGCCGGCAGACCGTCCGACCTTGGTCGTACGGCACGCGTGCGTGGTTGCCGGCCGGCGGCCGGCACTACCAGGGTACGGTCGAGTCGAAGCGCATGGCCTGCCCGGTCAGCGGATGGGTGAACTGCAGGCTGCAGGCGTGCAGGTACACGCGCGCCGCCGGTGCGGCGCCGTACAGCACGTCGCCGACGATGGGATGGCCGAGGCTGGCCATGTGCAGCCGCAGCTGGTGGCTGCGTCCGGTCACCGGCTCGAGCTCGACGCGGGTGCGGCCTGCCTCGAGGTCGCGGGCCAGCACCTGCCAGCGGGTCAGTGCGGGTTTGCCGGTTTCATGGTCCACGCGCTGCTTCGGCCGGTTCGGCCAGTCGACGATCAATGGCAGGTCGACCTCGCCGGTATCGCGGTCCAGCACGCCTTCCACCACCGCCTGGTAGCGCTTGCCGACCTGGCGCTGCTGGAACTGCACCGACAGCGCCGCTTCCATCGCCTTGCCGCGTGCGTGCAGCAGCAGCCCGGAGGTGACCTGGTCGAGCCGGTGCACGGTCAATGCGTCGGGATACAGCGCCTGCAGGCGCGCGATCACGCAGTCCTGGTTTTCCGGCAGGCGGCCGGGCACGGAGAGCAGGCCGGCGGGTTTTTCCACGACCAGCAGGGCGTCATCGAGGTAATGCAGGTGGATCATGCCGCCATGGTATGCCGGATATGAAAAAGGGACGCCGAAGCGTCCCCGTTCCATCTTTCGCAGTGCGAACCGATCAACCCAGCAGGTGGGCGACGCCGGCGCGCTCTTCTTCCAGCTCGGCCAGGGTCTTGTCGATGTACTTCTGGCTGAAGTCGTCGACCGGCAGGTCCTTGACCAGGGTGTATTCACCGTTCTCGGTGGTGACCGCAAAGCCGAAGATCACGCCTTCCGGAATGCCGTAGGAACCGTCGGACGGCACGCCCATGGTGACCCACTTGCCGTTGCTGCCCAGCACCCAGTCGCGCACGTGATCGATGGCGGCGTTGGCGGCCGAGGCAGCCGAGGACGAACCGCGCGCTTCGATGATCGCCGCGCCGCGCTTGCCCACGGTCGGAATGAAGGTGTTGGCGTTCCATTCCTGGTCGTTGATCGCATCGGCGATCGAGGCGCCGTGGGCGGTGGCGAAGCGGTAGTCCGGGTACATGGTCGAGCTGTGGTTGCCCCACACCACCAGCTTCTCCATGCCACCGACCGGCTTGCCCAGCTTGGACGACAGCTGGCTCAGCGCACGGTTGTGGTCCAGGCGCAGCATGGCGGTGAAGTTGCGCGGGTTCAGGTCCGGCGCCGACTTCATGGCGATGTAGGCGTTGGTGTTGGCCGGGTTGCCGACCACCAGCACCTTCACGTTGCGGCTGGCCACCTTGTTCAGCGCCGCGCCCTGCGCGGTGAAGATCTTGGCGTTTTCCAGCAGCAGGTCCTTGCGCTCCATGCCCGGGCCGCGCGGACGCGCGCCGACCAGCAGGGCGATGTCGGCATCCTTGAATGCCACTTCGGCGTCATCGGTACCGACCATGCCGGCCAGCAGCGGGAACGCGCAGTCTTCCAGTTCCATCATCACGCCGCGCAGGGCGGCCTGGGCCTTGTCGACCGGCAGCTCGAGCAGCTGCAGGATGACCGGCTGGTCCTTGCCGAGCATTTCGCCGGAGGCGATGCGGAACAGCAGGGCGTAGCCGATCTGGCCGGCGGCGCCGGTCACGGCAACACGAACAGGTGCTTTCATGGGGATTTTCCTCTGCTAAAAAGCTGTATGGGAGTGGATCAGGCGGCGAGGATCTTGTTCCACTCCGCGACGCGGTCGGCCTGGGCGGCCAGCACGGCGTCGGTGTCGCCTTCCAGGGTGATCGAATGGATCACGTCGCCCTGCTTGACCGAATCGACGATGGCCTGGCCTTCCAGGACCTGGCCGAACACGGTGTGCTTGCCGTCCAGCCAATCGGTCTTGATGTGGGTGATGAAGAACTGGCTGCCGTTGGTGTTCGGGCCGGCGTTGGCCATGGACAGCGAACCGACCTGGTGCTTCACGCCGTTCTTCTCATCTTCGAACTTGTAGCCCGGGCCGCCGGTGCCACGACCCTGCGGGCAGCCGCCCTGGATCATGAAGTCGGCGATCACGCGGTGGAAGATCAGGCCGTCGTAGAAGCCCTTCTTGACCAGGTTCACGAAGTTGGCCACGGTCAGCGGCGCCTTGTCGGCGAACAGCTCGACCTTGATCGGGCCCTGGGTGGTGTCGAAGGTAGCGATAAGGGACATGTGGATCCTTGGGAATTCGGGGGTGTATTGAGCCCCCTGATTCTACACCCGGCAGCAGATCGGGCATCCCCGACGATGGATGAACGGGCGGTGCCGGGCGGCCGTCCGGGGCTCCACCTGAATGCGCGGACGGGCCTTTTCGCGTTCTGTCATGAAAGCCGTATAATGATGGACTTCTTTTTCCAAATCCGGCGCCGACTGGCCCCCTTTCGCATGTCTATCGAAAATCTTCGCAACATCGCCATCGTCGCCCACGTCGACCACGGTAAGACCACCCTCGTCGACCAGCTGCTCAAGCAGTCCGGCACCCTCTCCGAGCGCACCGTGCTCGCCGAGCGCGTGATGGACAGCAATGACCAGGAAAAGGAGCGTGGCATCACGATCCTTGCCAAAAACACGGCCATCACCTGGGAAGACAAGCGGACCGGGATCAAGAACCGCATCAACATCGTCGACACCCCCGGACACGCCGACTTCGGCGGCGAAGTGGAGCGCGTGCTGTCGATGGTGGACACCGTGCTGATCCTGGTCGACGCGATGGACGGCCCGATGCCGCAGACCCGCTTCGTGACCCAGAAGGCCTTCGCGATGGGCTTCAAGCCGATCGTGGTGGTCAACAAGGTCGACCGCCCGGGCTCGCGTCCGGACTGGGTGATCGACCAGGTCTTCGACCTGTTCGACAAGCTCGGCGCCACCAATGAGCAGCTCGACTTCCCGATCGTCTACGCCTCGGCCCTGAACGGCTACGCCGGCCTGGAAGACAGCGTGCGCGACGGCGACATGACCCCGCTGTACGAAGCGATCATGCAGCACGCGCCGAAGCCGGAAGTGGACCCGGAAGGTCCGTTCCAGATGCGCATCAGCCAGCTGGACTACAACAACTTCGTGGGCGTGATCGGCATCGGCCGCATCCAGCGCGGCACCCTGAAGAAGAACATGCAGGTCGCGGTGATCGACCGTGAAGGCAAGAAGCGCAACGGCAAGGTCGCGCAGGTGCTGGGCTTCCTGGGCCTGGAGCGCATCGAGCAGGACACCGCCGAAGCCGGTGACATCGTCGCCATCTCCGGTATTCCGGAGCTGACCATCTCCGACACCCTGTGCCACCCGGAAACCCCGGAAGCGCTGCCGGCGCTGACCGTCGACGAGCCGACCATCTCGATGACCTTCCAGGTCAACAACTCGCCGTTCGCCGGCAACAAGGACCTGTCCGGTGGCAAGTTCCTGACCAGCCGCCAGATCAAGGACCGCCTGGACCGCGAACAGGTCCACAACGTGGCCCTGAAGGTGGAACAGCTGGAAGACGCCGACAAGTTCCTGGTCTCCGGCCGTGGCGAACTGCACCTGTCGGTGCTGATCGAGAACATGCGTCGCGAAGGCTATGAACTGGCCGTGTCGCGCCCGGAAGTGATCATCAAGCAGATCGACGGCCAGGCCATGGAGCCGATCGAACAGCTGGTGGTGGACATCGAAGAGCAGCACCAGGGCGGCGTCATGGAGAAGCTGGGCACCCGCAAGGGCGCGCTGAAGAACATGGAGCCGGACGGCAAGGGCCGCGTGCGCCTGGAATACCAGATCCCGGCCCGTGGCCTGATCGGTTTCCAGAACGAATTCAAGACCCTGACCCAGGGTTCGGGCCTGCTGTTCCACGTGTTCGACCATTACGGTCCGAAGGAACAGGGCGCGATCGCCAAGCGCATCAACGGCGTGATGATCGCCAATGCCCCGGGCGCCACCCCGGCGTACTCGCTCGGCCCGCTGCAGGAACGCGGCAAGCTCTTCGCTGCCGAAGGCGACAACGTGTATGAAGGCCAGCTGGTCGGTATCCACTCCAAGGACAACGACCTGACCGTCAACGCGATCAAGACCAAGCCGCTGACCAACATGCGCGCTTCGGGCAAGGACGATGCGATCCAGCTGTCGCCGGCGATCAAGTACTCGCTGGAACAGGCCCTGGACTTCATCGAGGACGACGAGCTGGTCGAGATCACCCCGAAGGAGATCCGCCTGCGCAAGAAGTTCCTGACCGAAAGCGACCGCAAGAAGGCCTCGCGCGGCTGATCGGACCCTCGTGACCGACACCGTCTACAACCCGGATCCTCACAAGCATCCGGGGCTTCACCTGATCGCCTTGCTGGAAGCCAGCAAGGCGGTCCTGGCGCTGCTGGCTGCCACCGGGCTGGAAGTCCTCGGCCCACAGCCGCTGCGCGATGGGGTCAATGCCCTGATCCGGCGTTTCAGCCTGGACCCGGATCACGGCACCCTGCCCTCGCTGCTCAACATGATCAGCCCCGATGCCGTGCACCTGGCCGCAGCCGCCATGGTCGCCTACGGCGTCCTGCATCTTTTCGAGGCCTGGGGCCTCTGGCGCGCCAAGGCCTGGGCCTCCTGGCTGGGCTGCGTCACCGCCGGCATCTACCTGCCGTTCGACATCTTCGCGATCATCCGCCACCCGGGCTGGGCCTCGTGGACGGTGCTGGTGATCAACCTCATCGTGGTCGGCGTGCTCGCCCGCGACATCCGCAAGCGCCATGGTCCGGCCCACCCGCCGGCCTGAGAGTTGCCAAGCGCGGCATGCGCTGGTTAGCCTGAGCACGGGTACCGGGGATACACGGATGCGCCTGCCACTCACTGCCTTGATCCTGGCCCTGGCCTCTGCGGGCTGCACGCCCTCGCCTGCGCACCTGTTCAACCAGGCGCATGCGGCCGCACCGGCGGACGCGCCGTTCGCCTACGCGGAAACCGACATCACCCAGCTGCAGGCCGCGATGGCCGCCGGCGAGCTGGACAGCGTGACCCTGACCCGCGCCTACCTGGAGCGGATCGCCCGGCTGGACCGCTCCGGACCGCGCCTCAATGCAGTGCTGGAGCTCAACCCCGATGCGCTGAAGGAAGCGGCCGCGCTGGACGCCGAACGCCGCCGTGGACAGCTGCGCGGGCCCCTGCACGGCATTCCCCTGCTGCTCAAGGACAACATCGGCGCACGCCCGATGGCCACCAGCGCCGGCTCGCTGGCGCTGACCGGGTTCCGCCCGGACGACGCCTTCCTGGTCACCCGGCTGCGCGCGGCCGGTGCGCTGATCCTGGGCAAGACCAACCTCAGTGAGTGGGCCAACTTCCGCGCCAGCGCGTCGATTTCCGGCTGGAGCGCGCGCGGCGGCCAGACCCGCAACCCGTACCGGCCCGGCTACACGCCCTGCGGTTCCAGCAGTGGCAGCGCGGTGGCGGTCTCGGCCAACCTGGCCGCCGCCGCGGTGGGCACCGAAACCGACGGCAGCATCGTCTGCCCGGCGGCGATGAACGGGGTGGTCGGGCTCAAGCCGACGGTCGGGCTGGTCAGTCGCGACGGGATCGTGCCGATTTCCTTCAGCCAGGACACCGCCGGCCCGATCACCCGCAGCGTGGCCGACGCGGCCGCCCTGCTGACCGCGATGGCCGGCCGCGACGACGCCGACCCGGCGACCGCCACCATGCCCGGCCGGGCGGTGTACGACTACACCGCGCGCCTGACCCCGGACGGCCTGCGCGGCGCGCGTATCGGGGTGCTGCATGGCCCGCTGGACCAGCTGCCCGGGGTGGCCCCGGCCCTGCAGCATGCGGTGGGCGTGCTGCGCGACGCCGGCGCGGTGGTGGTGCCGGTGCAGCTGCCGACCCAGGGCCAGTGGGAAGAGGCCGAACAGGTGGTGCTGCTGCACGAGTTCAAGGCGGGCATGCAGCGCTACCTGACCCGCCACCAGGCGCCGGTACGCGACCTGGACGGGATCATCGCCTACAACCGCGAGCACGCCGACAAGGAACTGGTGCTGTTCGGCCAGGACCTGATGGAGAGCGCCGCGCAGGCCGACGGGCTGGGCAGCCCCGCCTACATCGCCGCGCGCACCCAGGCGCGCCGCCTGGCCGGCCCCGAGGGGATCGACGCGGTGCTCAAGGCCGACCAGCTGGACGCGCTGGTGGCACCGACCACGGGCACGGCCTGGCCGATCCGCACCGGCGAGACAGACGCGTTCCCCGGTGGCAACTACAGTGCCGCCGCCGTGGCGGGCTATCCCAGCCTGAGCGTGCCGATGGCGCACGTGAACGGGCTGCCGCTGGGGCTGCTGTTCACGGGCACCGCGTGGAGCGAGCCGAAGCTGATCGAGCTGGCGTACGACTACGAGCAGCGCACGCGGGCGCGGAAGCCGCCAACCTTCGGCAACGATACCCCGCGGTAACCGTCACCCCACGGTTTCATCCACCGGCACCACCGCCGGTGGCCCGTCTTCGGCGCCCGGGGAGCGTGCGTCGTCGGCCGGTTGCGAACGCGGGGTGCGGGCGGGCGGATCGGGGCGTTCGAGCAGCTCGGCGCGGGTGCGCGGCAGCGCCTGCGGGTGTTCGCGTGCGAGGAAATCGAGCATGCGTTCGCGCACGATGCAGCGCAGGTCGAAGGCGTCGCCGGAGTTGCGCGCACTGACCAGCAGGCGGACCTGCAGGGTGTGCTCGCTGGTTTCGGTGACCTGGGTGACGCAGACGCGGCCATCCCAGAGCGGCTCGCCCTTGCAGATGCGCTCGAGCTCGGCGCGGATCGCCACGATCGGTGCGCGGTAGTCCAACCACAGGAAGGCGGTGCCGAGCAGGTCGGCGCTGCGCCGGGTCCAGTTCTGGAACGGGTTTTCGATGAACCAGGTCAGTGGCACCACCATGCGCCGCTCATCCCAGATGCGGACGACCACGTAGCTGCTGCCGATCTCTTCGACCCGTCCCCACTCGCCTTCGACGATCACCACGTCATCCAGCCGGATCGGCTGGGTGAGCGCGATCTGCAGGCCGGCGATGAGGTTGCCGAACACCGGCTTGGCCGCGATGCCGGCGACCAGGCCGATGATGCCGGCCGAGGCCAGCAGTGCGGTGCCGATCTGGCGCACCATCGGGAAGGTGAGCAGCACCATGGATGCGCCGACCAGGATGATCGCGCCCATCAGCACGCGGCTGAGCACGCGGGTCTGGGTCTGGATGCGACGCGCTTCCAGGTTGTCGGCGACCTCCATGGGGTTGTCGCGCAGGATCGCCTGTTCGCCGGCGGACACGGCGCGCACCAGCAGCCAGATGAAGCAGGCGGTGAGGCCGATGTGCAGCAGGCGCAGGGACTGGTCGAGCCAGCGCCCGTCCAGCGGGGTGGCTTCCAATGCGGGAATCAGCACCAGCATCGGCAGCGCGAAGGCGAGCGGCCGGCTGATCACGCGTGCGATGCGCGCACGCCGGTAGTCGCGGCCCTTGAGCCGACGGGTCAGCAGCATCAACAGCCACCAGCCGGTGATGCCCACCGCCAACGCGATTCCGATCGGCCACAGGTACGCCGAGGCCATCTGCCAGTCCACTCGCATGCGTGCTCCCGCATTGATTCAAATACGGGAACCACGTTGCCAGAACCGGGATGATCGTCATGTAGGGACACGCCACGCGTGTCCATGGGGCAACCCGGAACTTCAGCCACGCGGCGGCATTTACGCCGTCGCGCCCCCCTGCTTGCGCACGATCGCCATCGCAATCTCCAGCGACTGTTCGTAATTCAGGCGCGGATCCACCGAAGAACGATAGGCACGCTCGAGGTCCCGCTCGGTCAGTTCGCGCGCGCCACCGGTGCACTCGGTGACATCCTCGCCGGTCAGCTCGAGGTGTACGCCACCGAGGCGGGTGCCCGCTGCGGCATGCAGGTCGAAGGACAGTTCGACTTCGCTGCGCACGTTGTCGAAGCGACGGGTCTTGAAGCCGTTGCTGGTGCTTTCGGTATTGCCGTGCATGGCATCGCACACCCACAGCACGCGACGGCCATCGCGCTTGACGGCGTCCAGCAGCGGCGGCAGCTTTTCGGCGATCTGCGCCGCACCCATGCGATGGATGAAGCTGAGGCGGCCGGGTTCGTCGTCGGGGTTGAGCACGTCGATCAG
The DNA here is from genome assembly GCF_002893095.1 of Stenotrophomonas sp. VV52. GTDB lineage: Bacteria > Pseudomonadota > Gammaproteobacteria > Xanthomonadales > Xanthomonadaceae > Stenotrophomonas > Stenotrophomonas aracearum. The sequence goes on from NZ_KZ622864.1 coordinate 320,151, forward strand.
GCGCAGCAGCTGGTCGGGCTGCACGGACGGACCGACCTTGATCGCAATTGGATTACGCACGCCACGCAGGTATTCGACGTGCGCGCCATCGAGTGCGGCGGTGCGCATGCCGATCCACGGGTAGTGGGTGCTCAGGTTCAACCAGCCGTGCTGGCGCGGCACCTGGCGGGTCAGCGCCTGTTCGTAGGGCAGCAGCAGGGCTTCGTGCGAGGTGTAGAAGTCGATCCGGTTGAGGTTGTAGACCTGCGCACCGGAGAGGGTCTCCATGAAATGCACGGCGTCGCCGATCGAGGAGACCATCTTCTGGTAGTCGGTGGCCAGCGGCGAGTGCCGTACCCAGTCGAGGTTCCAGTACTCGGGATGGTGCAGGTCGGCGAAGCCGCCATCGATCAGGGCGCGCACGAAGTTCATGGTCATGGCCGAGTGCGCGTGGGCCTGCAGCATGCGGCGCGGGTCGGGCAGGCGCGCGGCTTCGGTGAACTCCGGTGCGTTGATGACGTCGCCGCGGTAGCTCGGCAGGGTGACGCCATCGCGGGTCTCGGTGTCGGCCGAGCGCGGCTTGGCGTACTGGCCGGCGAAGCGGCCGACGCGGATGACCGGCTTGCGCATGCCGTGCACCAGCACCAGGCTCATCTGCAGCAGGACCTTGAGCCGGTTGGAGATGGTGGTGGATTCGCAGTCACTGAAGTTCTCGGCGCAGTCGCCGCCCTGCAGGAGGAACCGTTTGCCTTCCTGGGCGTCGGCGAGCTGCTGCTTGAGCGCGAGGATCTCCCACGAGGTCACCAGCGGGGGCAGGCGCTTGAGTTCATGCAGCGAGGCGTCAAGCGCGACCGGATCGGGATAGGTCGGCATCTGCAGCGCGGGCCGGCCGCGCCAGCTCTCGGGCGACCAGTCGGTCGGCACGGAAGCGTAGGGGGTGGCGCGGTCGGAGGCAGTCATCGCAGTATCCAGTCAATCGAGGGGGTCAACAGAAAATCAGTGGCGGCGGGCAACGCGGCGGAAGCTGACCAGCAGCGCCCACAATGCCAGCAGGCTGAACCAGACCAGGCTCCACATGGGCATGGTCAGGCCAAGGAAGGTCCAATCGATGTTGCCGCAGTTGCCAGTACCGGTAAGAACGGTGCGGAACACTTCGAACGGCCCCATCGTTTCGCTCAGGAACGACAGCGGCGGGCCACAGCTGGAGCCCATGTCCTGCGGCAGCATCTGCACGTACACGTGGCGCCCGGCAATGCCGATACCCACGGCTGCGGCAATGAAGGCCAGCACGCCATAGGTGATCCGCCCAGGCCGGTCGCGCGGGCCATGCAGTGCGCCGATCAGGAACAACAGGCCCAGCGCGGCGAACGCGATGCGCTGGAAGATGCAGAGCGGGCACGGCTCGAGGCCCATCTTCAACTGCAGCCAGATCGCGTAACCCAGCAGGGCGGCGCAGACCAGGAACCCCAGCAGGAACTGGGCGCGGTAATTCCAGCGCAATGGATTCATTGCCAACACTCGTGAAATGTCCAGGTGCCAAGATTAACAGGGTGGTGAATGGCTTGGCCTGTGGCGTATCGCCGTATGTCGGCTTCACTTGCCGACTGCACTGTTCTGTTTGTATCTGGGCGAACAGCTGCATGTCTGCGGGCTCCACTGCCCGGCCACGCCGGGGATGGGTTTGCGGGGGACGCCGCAAGTACGTCCGTGTAGGCTGCGTCGCGGCATCCATGCCGCTCAGCCCCCCTCAAACCCATCCCCGACGTGGCCCCGTAGTTGCGTCGGTGCGCATGGGGCCCAATGGCTGGGCGTGGGAGGTCGCGACCTGACGCACGCCGGGCACGCCCGGCCCTACTTCGTTGGGGAAGAGCAGCCGGGCCCTGCCCGGCAGCCTGGCGGAGAGGCGCCGGGCACAGCCCGGCATCCGAGAGTTCGCGACCTCCCACGCCCGGCCGATGGGCCCCATGCGCACCGACACACCGTGGGGGCGCCGCCCGGTGTGGGTTTGCGGGGGGCTGAGCCGCATGGATGCGGCGACGCAGCCTACATGGACGTACTTGCGGCGACCCCGCAGGCCCATACCGGGCGGCGCCCGGACCGACGCAATCATCCGTGTGCAGCTGTTCGCACGGATCCAACAGCGAGCCGGGCAGAGCCCGGCTCTACGCAGCAATCAGCAGCACGCACCAAACAGCAGTCAACAAAAAACCCGGCACAAGGCCGGGTTTCTAGATAATTCTTGGGGTACCGCCAGTCGAAGATTATTCTTCGACGGCTTCGGCAACGGCCGGGCGGTCAACCAGTTCCACGTAGGCCATCGGCGCGTTGTCGCCGGCGCGGAAACCGCACTTCAGCAGGCGCAGGTAGCCGCCCGGACGGTTCGCGTAGCGCGGGCCCAGGGTGGTGAACAGGTTGCCCACGGCTTCGTTGTCGCGCAGACGGGCGAAGGCCAGACGGCGGTTGGCGACGGAGTCGACCTTGGCCAGGGTGATCAGCGGCTCGGCGACGCGGCGCAGTTCCTTGGCCTTCGGCAGGGTGGTCTTGATCAGCTCGTGCTTGAACAGCGACGCGGCCATGTTCTTGAACATTGCTTCGCGGTGGGCGCTGGTACGGCTGAACTTGCGGCCGGATTTCATGTGACGCATGACGGGTATTCCTTCAAAGAATGTTGGATCGGTTGGGTTTCGCTGTCGCCTTCCCGGCGTTGCTGCTTGGACTGCGGATGGTCCGGTGCCGGCCCTCCTGGCCGACCGTCACCGCAGGCTGGTGCCTGTCGGTGCGAGATGCTGCGGGTAAAGCCCCCGCACCCGAAGGTGCGGGGTAAAACGTGTGACACTCGATCAGCCGAGCATGCCGTGCTGGGCGACACCGGCCGGCGGCCAGTTCTCCAGCTTCATGCCGAGCGAAAGACCACGCTGCGCGAGGACTTCCTTGATCTCGGTCAGCGACTTCTTGCCGAGGTTCGGGGTCTTGAGCAGCTCCACTTCGGTCTTCTGGATCAGATCGCCGATGTAGTAGATGCTCTCGGCCTTCAGGCAGTTCGCCGAACGCACGGTCAGTTCCAGGTCGTCGATCGGGCGCAGCAGCACCGGATCCACGCCGTTGTTGGCCGGCTTGGCCGCACCGCGGTCGCGGTGGGTGAAGTCACCGAACACCGACAGCTGATCGCTGAGGATGTCGGCGGCGGTGCGCACGGCTTCCTCGGCATCGATCGTGCCGTTGGTTTCGATGTCCAGCACCAGCTTGTCCAGGTCGGTACGCTGTTCGACGCGGGCCGCTTCCACCGAATAGGCGACGCGACGGACCGGCGAGAACGAGGCGTCCAGGACCAGACGACCGATGGCACGGGTTTCTTCGTCCGGACGACGACGCGCGGCGGCCGGCTGGTAGCCGAAACCACGCTCGATCTTCAGGCGCATGTTGACTGCCGTGTCCTTGGTCAGGTGGCAGATGACATGATCCGTGTTGAGGATCTCGACGTTGTGGTCGACCTTGATATCGGCAGCGGTCACGACACCCGGACCCTGCTTGGACAGCGACAGAGTAGCGCTGTCGCCGGTGTGCATACGGATCGCCACGTCCTTCAGGTTGAGCAGGACTTCAAGCACGTCCTCCTGCAGGCCTTCGAGGGTGGTGTACTCGTGCAGGACGCCGTCGATCTCGACTTCCGTGATGGCGAAGCCCGGGATGGACGACAGCAGCACGCGACGCAGGGCGTTGCCCAGCGTATGCCCGTAACCACGCTCCAAGGGTTCGATAACGACCTTGGCGCGGGTGTCGGTAAGGCGTTCGATCTGCGGACCGCGAGGACGCAGAACCTGGTTGGCGGTAACCGTCATGTTGCGGGTTCTCCTAGTGAACCCCCGGCCGTCGCCGGGGGCTCTCCAATGTGAATTACTTCGAATACAACTCGACGATCAGCGCTTCGTTGATATCCGCAGGCAGGTCCGAACGATCCGGCACGGCCTTGAAGATGCCGGCGAACTTGCCTGCATCGACTTCGATCCACGACGGACGCAGGTCATGCGTGCTGGACACAGTCAGGGCTTCCTGCACGCGCAGCTGCTTGGCAGCCTTCTCGGACAGGGCAACAGCGTCGCCAGCCTTGACCTGGTACGAAGCCAGGTTGACCGACTTGCCGTTCACGGTGACACCGCGGTGCGAGACCAGCTGACGGGCAGCCGGACGGGTCACAGCGAAGCCCATGCGGTAGACAACGTTGTCCAGGCGGGTTTCCAGCAGCTGCAGGAGGTTCTCGCCGGTGTTGCCCTTCTTGGTCGAAGCCTTCTTGTAGTAGTTGCGGAACTGACGCTCCAGCAGACCGTAGATACGCTTGACCTTCTGCTTTTCACGCAGCTGGGTGGCGTAGTCGGACAGCTTGCCCTTGCGGGCGGTCGCGCCGTGCTGGCCGGGCTTCTGCTCCAGCTTGCACTTGGAGTCCAGCGCACGGGCCGGGCTCTTGAGGGAAAGGTCGGCGCCTTCGCGGCGGGCGAGCTTACAGGTAGGACCGATATAACGAGCCATTTCTTATCGCTCCTTTAGACGCGACGCTTCTTCGGCGGACGGCACCCGTTGTGCGGGATTGGCGTCACGTCGATGATGTTGGTGATCTTGTAGCCCACGTTGTTCAGCGAGCGCACGGCCGACTCACGACCCGGACCCGGGCCCTTGATGCGGACTTCCAGGGACTTGACGCCGTAGTCGAGCGCGGCACGGCCGGCCTTCTCGGCAGCCACCTGGGCAGCGAACGGGGTGGACTTACGCGAACCGCGGAAGCCAGCGCCACCGGACGTCGCCCACGACAGAGCGTTGCCCTGGCGGTCGGTGATGGTCACGATGGTGTTGTTGAACGAAGCGTGGACGTGGGCAACGCCGTCAGTGACGACGCGCTTGATCTTCTTCTTGGTCTTAGCGACGGGCTTAGCCATTTCTTAGGTCCCTTACTTCCTGATCGCCTTGCGCGGGCCCTTGCGGGTGCGGGCGTTGGTACGGGTGCGCTGACCACGCAGCGGCAGGCCGCGACGGTGACGCAGACCGCGGTAGCAGCCCAGGTCCATCAGGCGCTTGATCGCGATACCGATTTCACGGCGCAGATCGCCTTCCACGATGTACTTGGCCACTTCCGAGCGCAGACGCTCGATTTCCGGCTCCGACAGATCGCGGATCTTGGTGGTCGAGGTCACGCCTGCAGCGTCGCAGACCTTCTTCGAACGGGTACGGCCGATGCCGTAAATGCTTTGCAACCCGACCCAGACATGCTTCTGGGCTGGCAGGTTGACGCCTGCAATACGCGCCATGACGCGGTTCTCCAGCTGAGTGATGGCCGACAGCGCACCTTGGAGGCGCGCGGTTCCGGCGGGATGGATCAAAAATTGAACCAGCAATACTAACAAGGTTCCGGTGTGCTTGGAAGCCCGTGAAACCTGAAAGGTTTCATGGACCCGGCCCAGGGAGTGTGCCCAGGCTCCGGCGCCGGACCAGGTTGACCTCGATGGAAGGACCCTTGCGAGCCCTTCCGCCGGTGCCGCCCGCGCTACTCCAGCGCGGAACCACCCGATCTCACCCCCACCCGGAACCGCTGCGGGGGCCGCCCTTCGTTTGTGTGGCCAGGTCCGCGAAGCGGAGGACCATCACGTCAGGAAGACGAAAGTGTAACAGGCTTGTCAGCCGCGGGCAAAACCGCCGCGGTTGCCGCCCTTCAGGTTGGCCTTCTTCAGAAGGCTCTCGTACTGGTGCGACATCAGGTGCGCCTGGATCTGCGCAATGAAGTCCATCACCACCACCACCACGATCAGCAGCGAGGTGCCGCCGAAGTAGAACGAGGCGTTCAGCTGCGTGCGCATGATTTCCGGCAGCAGGCAGACGATCACCAGGTAGGCCGAGCCGGCCGCGGTCAGGCGGGTCAGCACCCCATCGATGTAGTCGGCGGTGGCCTTGCCCGGACGGATGCCCGGAATCAGCGCGCCCGACTTCTTCAGGTTGTCGGCGGTTTCCTGCGAGTTGAACACCAGCGCGGTATAGAAGAACGCGAAACCGGTGATCAGCGCCGCGAACACGATCATGTGCAGCGGTTCACCCGGACCCAGAGCGTTGGCGACCTTCTGCAGCCAGGTGGCCGAGCTGGCCTGGCCGGACCACATGGCCAGGGTGGTCGGGAACGCCAGGATGCTGGAAGCGAAGATGGCCGGGATCACGCCCGCCATGTTCAGCTTCAGCGGCAGGAACGAGGTCTGGTTCATGTACGCGTTGCGGCCGCCCTGGCGACGTGCGTAGTTCACCGTGATGCGGCGCTGGCCGCGTTCGACGAACACCACGAAGAAGGTGAAGGCCAGCACCACCAGCGCGATCAGCAGCAGCTGGATGAACTGCAGGTTGCCTTCGCGGAACGCGTCGAAGGTGTGGATGACCGCGCCCGGCAGGCCGGCCACGATGCCGGCGAAGATGATCAGCGACACGCCGTTGCCGATGCCACGCTCGGTGACCTGCTCGCCGACCCACATCAGGAAGATGGTGCCTGCGGTCAGCGCGACCACGGCGGTGAGCACGAAGCCCATGCCCGGCGCGTACACCACCGGCGCACCGGTCGGGGACAGCTGGTTCTGCAGCGCCAGCGCGATGCTGCCGCCCTGCACCACCGCCAGCAACACGGCGCCGATGCGTGAATATTGGGTGATCTTGCGACGGCCGGATTCACCTTCCTTCTGCAGCGCCTTGAGCGCCGGGAAGATGTGGACCGCCAGCTGCATCACGATGGACGCCGAAATGTACGGCATCACGTTCAGCGCAAAAATGCTGAAACGGTGCAGGGCGCCGCCCGAGAACATGTTGAACATGTCCACGATACCGCCGCCCTGCGCCTCCATGAGCGCAAGCATGGCATCGGGATTGACGCCCGGCACCGGCACATAACAGCCGATGCGGTAGACGATCAAAGCCCCGACGACGAACAGCAGACGCTGGCGAAGTTCCGTGAACTTGCCGAGCCCGCCGCCCAGGTTACCAATGCCAGCTTGCGCCATGTCTTACTCCTGTACGCTGCCGCCGGCAGCTTCGATCGCGGCCTTGGCACCGGCCGTTGCTGCGACGCCCTTCAGGGTGAAGGCCTTGGTCAGGCCGCCCTTCATGACGATCTTGGCCTTCTTGGCCGTGCTCGGGACCAGCTTCGCAGCGCGCAGCGCGGCGAAATCGATCTCACCGGCTTCCAGGCGATCCAGCTGGTAGGACAGCACTTCAGCGGTGTCCTTGGCCATCTTGGAACGGAAGCCGATCTTCGGCAGACGACGCTGCATCGGGGTCTGGCCGCCTTCGAAGCCCGCCTTGATCTTGCCGCCACCCTTACGGGCGAACGAGCCCTTGTGACCGCGGCCGGCAGTCTTGCCCAGGCCAGAGCCGATACCGCGGCCGACGCGGGTGCGTTCGGTGCGGGCGCCCGGTGCCGGGCTCAGTTCATTGAGACGCATGGTCATTGGATTATTCCTCAACCTTGACGAGGTAGTGGACCTTGTTGATCAGACCGCGAACCTGCGGGCTGTCCTTCAGTTCACGCACATCGTTGAGCTTGTTCAGGCCCAGGGCACGCACCGACAGGCGGTGACGCGACTGGGAGCCACGCAGGCCACGCACCAGGCGGACCTTGACAGTCTTGTCATTAGCCATGGTTGAGATCCTCCACCTTCTTGCCGCGCTTGGCCGCGATGCGGGCCGGCGACTGCATTTCAGTCAGGCCCTTCAGCGTGGCACGGACCAGGTTGATCGGGTTACGCGAACCGACGGCCTTGGCCAGCACGTTCTTGACGCCAACGGCTTCCAGGACGGCGCGCATGGCACCACCGGCGATCACACCGGTACCTTCCGAGGCCGGCATCATGAACACGCGGGCTGCGCCGTGGCCGGACTTCACCGGGTGCCACAGGGTGCCGTTGTTCAGGTCGACGTCGGCCAGGTTCTTGCGGGCCTGCTCCATCGACTTCTGGATGGCGACCGGCACTTCGCGCGCCTTGCCATAACCGAAACCGACCTTGCCTGCGCCGTCACCGACCACGGTCAGTGCGGTGAAGGTGAACTGGCGGCCACCCTTGACGGTCTTGCTGACGCGGTTGACCGCGACCAGCTTTTCGATCATGCCGTCGTCGACTTTCTCTTCGCGGTTACGGTCGCGATCGCGACCCCGCTGCTGACGTTCTTCTGCCATGTTGATTCCTTGATTGATTGGGTATGTACGGCTCGAGGCCGCTTATAGCTGTGAGTTGAAGCGGTGGATCGAGCGCCCCTGCAGAAGAAGGACGTCGCCCGGCACAGCCCGTGCCGGCAGGCAGGCGGAAGCGGGGACCTGCCCCGCTTCCTTATCCCTTAGAACTGCAGGCCGCCTTCGCGGGCTGCATCGGCCAGTGCCTTGATGCGACCGTGGTAGCGGTAGCCCGAGCGGTCGAACGCGACCTTCTCGATGCCCGCAGCCTTGGCGCGCTCGGCGACCAGCTTGCCGACCTTGGCGGCGGCGTCGCTGTTCTTGCCGTTCTTCAGGCCTTCCTTGACGTCGGCCTGGGTGGTGTTGGCAGCAGCCAGCACCTTGGAGCCGTCGGCGGTGAAGACCTGTGCGTACAGGTGCTGACCGGTGCGCAGCACCGACAGGCGCGGCACGCCGAGGATGCGGATGTGCGCGCGGGTGGACTTGGCGCGACGCAGGCGAGCGATGTTCTTGTTCATGTGTATGTTCCTTGAAAGCTGAAGACAGGATGCTTCCCTCGAAGAGAGGGACTCGCCCTTACGCCTTCTTGGCTTCCTTACGGATGATGACTTCGTCGGAGTACTTCACGCCCTTGCCCTTGTACGGCTCCGGCTTGCGGTACGCACGGATCTTGGCGGCAACTTCGCCCACCAGCTGCTTGTCCGCGCCCTGGACCAGGATCTCGGTCTGGGTCGGGGTGGTGATGGTGATGCCTTCCGGCGCCACGTACACGACCGGGTGCGAGAAACCGAGCGACAGGCTCAGGTCCTTGCCCTGCATGGCAGCACGGTAACCCACGCCGACCAGCTCGAGCTTGCGCTCGAAACCTTCGGTGACGCCCTTGACCATGTTGGCCAGGATGGCGCGCACGGTACCGGTCAGCGGGACCAGGTTCGCGTCGTTGGCGGCCAGGGTGGCAACGCCGTCTTCCACGGTGATTTCAACGCCAGCAACCTTCGGCAGCGACAGGGTGCCCTTCGGGCCCTTCACGCTGACGGATTCCGGCTGGATGTTCAGTTCAACGCCCTTGGGCAGGTTGACCGGCTTCTTGGCTACGCGGGACATATGTTTCTCCTTCTCGCCTTAGGCCACGAAGCACAGGACTTCGCCGCCGACGCCCAACTGGCGCGCCTGCGCATCAGTCATGATGCCCTTGGAGGTGGAAATGATGGAAATGCCCAGGCCGTTCAGGACCTTCGGCAGCTCGGACTTGCCACGGTACTGGCGCAGACCCGAACGCGAGAAGCGCTTCAGGGTCTCGATGACCGGCTTGCCCTCGAAATACTTCAGGACGATTTCAAGCTCGGCCTTGTTGTTCTCGGTCTTGGTCACGCGCAGGTCGGTGATGTAGCCTTCGGCCTTCAACACTTCTGCGATTGCAACCTTGATCTTGGAGGACGGCGCCTTCACCGTCTGCTTGCCCACCGCGGCCGCATTCTTGATGCGTACCAGCAGGTCGGCGATGGGATCAGTCATGCTCATAGTCGATACCTTTGAGTGCACCGATATCCGCTTTCGCGAAAATCTAGCTGTTTTTGAAAATCTGGGATGGGCCAGGACCCTTGGAACATGAACCAGCGGGCGGAGCCCCCTGCTTCAGCGGGGCAGAGCCCCGCTCTACCCCCTGCCCCTGACGAGGCAAGACCGGGAGTATACGACAAAAAGAGCCCGACTTGCGTCGGGCTCTTTCGAGAGAGGATGAACCTGAACGGGTTCACCCTCTTCCAGGGAGTGATCCCTTACCAGCTTGCCTTGCGCAGGCCCGGCACGTCGCCGCGCATGGTGGCTTCGCGCAGCTTGTTGCGGCCGAGGCCGAACTTGCTGTACACGCCACGCGGACGGCCCGACAGTTCGCAACGGTTGCGGTGGCGGCTCGGCGACGAATCGCGCGGCAGCTTCTGCAACTTGATCACGGCCTGTTCCTTCTCTTCGTACGTCGCGGTCGTGCTGGAGATGATCTTCTTCAGCTCTTCACGCTTGCCGGCATACTTCTGGGCCAGCTTCGCACGCTTCAGGTCGCGGTTGACCATGGAGGTCTTTGCCATTTCGGTATCCTCGACGTATCAGTTACGGAACGGGAACTTGAACGCTGCGAGCAGCGCCTTCGCTTCCGCGTCGGTCTTGGCGGTGGTGGTGATGGCGATATCCATGCCGCGGATCGCGTCGACAGCGTCGAAGTCGATTTCCGGGAAGATGATCTGCTCCTTCACACCCATGTTGAAGTTGCCGCGACCGTCGAAGGAACGACCCGAGACACCACGGAAGTCGCGCACGCGCGGCAGCGAGATGTTGATCAGGCGGTCCAGGAACTCATACATCTTGGCACGACGCAGCGTGGTCTTGCAGCCGATCGGCCAGCCATCGCGGATCTTGAACGAAGCCACCGACACGCGGGACTTGGTCACGATCGGCTTCTGGCCGGAGACCTTGGCCATGTCGGCCACGGCGTTTTCCAGGATCTTCTTGTTGGTCGCGGCTTCGCCCACACCCATGTTCAGGGTGATCTTGACCAGCTTCGGAACCTGCATCGGATTGGAGTAGCCGAACTGCTTCATCAGCGCCGGCACCACTTCGTCCTGGTAGAACTTTTCGAGACGGGAACTCATCTTCACATTCCTCAGGCGTCGAGCGCCTCACCGCTGGAGCGGAACACACGCAGTTTGCGTCCATCCTCCAGCACCTTGAAGCCAACGCGTTCGCCCTTGCCCGAAGCCGGGTTGAGCACGTTCACGTTGGAGATATGGATCGACGCTTCACGCTCGACCACGCCGCCGGCAACGCCTGCCTGCGGGTTCGGCTTGGTGTGGCGCTTGACGATGTTCACGTTGGCGACGATCACACGATCGCCGTCGACGCGGACGACTTCGCCCTGCTTGCCCTTGTCCTTGCCGGTGTTGACGACGACCTGGTCGCCCTTCTTGATACGGTTAGCCATGATTATCTCCTGTCGCTCACAGCACTTCGGGAGCGAGCGAGACGATCTTCATGAACTTCTCCGAACGAAGTTCACGGGTCACCGGCCCGAAGATGCGGGTGCCGATCGGCTCTTGCTTGTTGTTGAGCAGGACCGCGGCGTTGCCGTCGAAACGGATCAGCGAGCCATCGGCGCGACGCACACCCTTGCGGGTACGCACCACGACGGCGTCATACACTTCACCCTTCTTGACCTTGCCGCGCGGGATCGCATCCTTCACGGTGACCTTGATGATGTCGCCGATGCCGGCGTAACGGCGCTTGGAACCACCCAGCACCTTGAAGCACATCACCTGCTTGGCACCCGAGTTGTCCGCGACGTCAAGGTAGCTCTGCATCTGGATCATGATTCAGATCTCCTTATTGAGCCGCACGCGTGATGACTTCCACCACGCGCCAGTTCTTGGTCTTGGACATCGGAGCAATCTCGGTCACGCGCACGACATCACCTTCGTTGCAGGTGTTGTCGGCATCGTGGGCGTGCAGCTTGGTCGAACGCTTGATGTACTTGCCGTACAGGGCGTGCTTGACCAGGCGTTCCACCAGCACGGTGACCGTCTTGTCCATCTTGTTGCTGACGACACGGCCTTCGACCGTGCGCAGCGCCTTGTTTTCAGTATTGTCGCTCATCGCGGCCATCCTTACTTGGTGCTGCCGAGCAGGGTCTTGACGCGAGCAATCTCGCGGCGCACCCGGCGGGTTTCGTGAGTCTTCGGCAGCTGCCCGGTGACCTGCTGCATGCGCAGTGCGAACTGCTCCTTACGCAGGTCAACCAAATGGGACTTCAGGTCGTCAGCCGACTTTTCGCGAAGTTGTTTGATATCCATTACATCACCGTCCGGGTCACGAAGGTGGTGGTCACGGAGAGCTTGGCAGCGGCCAGGCGGAACGCCTCGCGTGCCACGTCTTCTGCAACACCTTCAATTTCATAGATCATGCGGCCGGGCTGGATCTGGGCTACCCAGTATTCCACGTTGCCCTTACCAGAACCCATTCGGACTTCGATGGGCTTCTTGGTGATCGGCTTGTCCGGGAACACTCGGATCCACATCTTGCCACCGCGCTTGACGTAGCGGCTGATCGAGCGGCGGGCCGCTTCGATCTGGCGCGCGGTCAGCTGACCGTGGGCGGTTGCCTTCAGGCCGTACTCGCCGAAGCTGACAGCGTTGGCGCTCCAGCTCAGGCCATCGTTACGGCCCTTGTGTACCTTGCGGTACTTGGTTCGCTTGGGTTGCAACATTGTCGTTACCTCGCTTCACGGGCCGGGCGCTGACGGTCACCGCGGTCGCCGCGATCGTTACGATCGTTGCGCGACGGGGTGTCGTCCTGCTTTTCCTGGCCAACCTGGGAGAAATCGAAAACCTCGCCCTTGTAGATCCAGACCTTGATGCCGATGATGCCGTAGGTCGTCTTGGCTTCAGCGAAGCCATAGTCGATGTCGGCACGCAGCGTGTGCAGCGGCACGCGGCCTTCGCGGTACCACTCCGAACGGGCGATTTCAGCACCGTTCAAGCGGCCACCGACGTTGACCTTGATGCCCAGGGCACCCAGGCGCATCGCGTTGCCGACCGAGCGCTTCATGGCGCGGCGGAACATGATGCGACGCTCCAGCTGCTGCGCGATCGACTCGGCAACCAGCTGTGCGTCCAGCTCGGGCTTGCGCACTTCGGTGACGTTGATGTGCGCCGGGACGCCCATCATTTCGCTCACTTCCTTGCGCAGCTTTTCGATGTCCTCGCCACGCTTGCCGATCACTACGCCCGGACGGGCGGTGTGGATCGTCACGCGGGCGGTCTTCGCCGGACGCTCGATGAGGATCTTGCTGATGCCGGCCTGCGCGAGCTTCTTGCGCAGCATGTCCCGCACCTTCAGGTCGGCCGCCAGATAACCAGCGAACTCGGCCTTGTTGGCGTACCACTTGGAGTTCCAGTCCTTGGAAATGCCGAGGCGGATACCAATCGGATGAACTTTATGACCCATGGTGTTTTCCTTTCCGCTTACTTGCCGGCGCCCACAACCACAGTGATGTGGCTGGTGCGCTTGAGGATGCGGGTGCCGCGGCCTTTCGCCCGCGCCATGAAACGCTTCAGGGTCGGACCTTCATCAACCATGATGGTCTGAACCTTCAGCTCGTCGACGTCGGCGCCCTGGTTGTTCTCGGCATTGGCAATAGCCGACTCCACCACCTTCTTGATCAGGTGGGCAGCCTTCTTGTCCGAGAACTTCAGCAGGTTGACCGCACGCTCGGCCGGCAGGCCGCGCACCTGGTCAGCGACCAGGCGGGCTTTCTGCGCAGAGATGCGCGCGGAGCGCAGGATTGCTTTCGCTTCCATTGTCATCTCTCCTTACTTGCCCGACTTCTTGTCACCACCGTGACCCTTGAAGGTCCGGGTGATGGCAAATTCGCCGAGCTTGTGGCCGACCATGTTCTCGTTGACGAGCACCGGAACGTGGTTCTTACCGTTATGAACGGCGATGGTGATGCCTACCATTTCCGGCAGGATCATCGAACGGCGCGACCAGGTCTTGATCGGCTTCTTGCTACCCGCAGCGGACTCCACCTTCTTGACGAGGTGGTGATCGACGAACGGGCCCTTCTTGAGTGAACGTGCCATGGTCGATTAGCCCCTACGATCGCGGACGATGAATTGCTGGGTGCGCTTGTTCTTGCGCGTCTTGTAGCCCTTGGTCGGGACACCCCACGGGGTGACCGGATGCGGGTTACCCTGGCCGGCCTTCGCCTCACCACCACCGTGCGGGTGGTCGACCGGGTTCATGGCAGCACCACGAACGGTCGGGCGGACACCGCGCCAGCGCTTCGCGCCAGCCTTGCCCAGCTTTTCCAGGTTGTGTTCGTCGTTACCGACTTCACCGATGGTGGCGCGGCACTCGACCGGCACCTTGCGCATTTCACCCGAGCGCAGGCGCAGGGTGGCGAAGACGCCTTCACGAGCGACGAGCTGCACGGCAGCGCCGGCGGCACGCGCGATCTGTGCACCCTTGCCCGGCTTCAGTTCGATGCCGTGGACAGTGGTACCGACCGGGATGTTGCGCAGCGGCAGGGTGTTACCGGCCTTGATCGGCGCATCCGAACCCGCGATCACCTGGTCACCGGCCTTCAGGCCCTTCGGTGCGATGATGTAGCGGCGTTCGCCGTCGACGTAGCACAGCAGGGCGATATGGGCGGTGCGGTTCGGATCGTATTCGATGCGTTCCACGCGCGCCGGAATGCCTTCCTTGTTGCGCTTGAAGTCGATCAGACGGTAGTGCTGCTTGTGACCACCGCCCACGTGACGGGTGGTGATGCGACCGTGGTGGTTACGACCACCGGAATTGCTCTTCGGCTCCAGCAACGCTGCGTGCGGTGCGCCCTTGTGCAGATCGGGCGTAACCACGCGCACGGCCGAACGGCGGCCGGGGGAAGTGGGCTTGAATTTCATCAATGGCATGGGATGTACCTCAGGCCTTGGCCGTTACATCGATGGACTGGCCATCGGCGAGACGCACGTATGCCTTGCGCCAATCGCCGCGACGGCCGTTGCGGTTACGGAAGGACTTGTTCTTGCCCTTCACGTTCAGCACGTTGACCGCTTCGACCTTGACGTCGAACAGCTGCTCGACCGCGGCCTTTACATCGGCCTTGGTGGCTTCGTTCGAGATCTCGAAGACATACTGGTTGGAATGTTCCTGCAGGCGCGCGGTCTTTTCGGAGACACGCGGGGCACGCAGCACGCTGAAGATTTTTTCGTTGCTGTTCATGCCAGCCACTCCTCGACCTTCTTGACCGCATCAGCGGTGATGACGACCGTGTCGGCACCGACCAGCGACACCGGGTCCAGGCCCTGGACGTCACGCACTTCCACGTAGGGAACGTTGCGTGCGGACAGGTACAGGTGCTCGGAGGCTTCCTCGGTGACGATCAGCGGGCGCTTGCCCACTTCCAGGCCGGCCAGCTTGGCGATCAGACCCTTCGTGCTGGTCGCTTCGACGTCGAAGGACTCCACGATGGTCAGGCGGCCCTGACGGTTCAGCTCGGACAGGATCGCGCACATGGCGGCACGGTACTGCTTGCGGTTGACCTTCTGCTCGAAGCTGCGCGGCTTGGCCGCGAAGGTGACACCGCCGCCGACGAAGATCGGAGCCGTCAGCGCGCCATGACGCGCACCGCCGCCCTTCTGCTTCTTCGACTTCTTGGTGGTACCAGCCACTTCAGAGCGAGTCTTCTGTGCCTTGGTGCCGGCGCGACCGGCGTTGCGATAGGCGACGACGACCTGGTGGACCAGATCTTCGCTGAAATCGCGACCGAACACGGCATCGGAGACCGAGACCTTGTTGTTGCTACCCGTGATAACGAGTTCCATCGTCATCTCTCCTTATGCCTTGCTAGCCGGACGCACGATCACGTCACCACCCGCAGCGCCAGGCACGGCGCCACGAATCGCGATCAGACCGCGCTCGACGTCGACCTTGACCACTTCCAGGTTCTGCGTGCTCTGCTGCACGGCACCCATGTGGCCCGACATCTTCTTGCCCGGGAAAACGCGACCCGGGGTCTGGCGCTGACCCAGCGAACCCGGCGCGCGATGCGACAGCGAGTTACCGTGGGTTGCATCGCCCATACGGAAGTTGTAGCGCTTGATGGTGCCCTGGAAGCCCTTACCCTTGGTGACACCCTGGACGTCGACCTTCTGGCCAACTTCGAAGATGTCCGCCTTGACTTCGCCGCCAACGGCGAAATCGCCGAGCTGCGCGTCTTCAACGCGGAATTCCCACAGGCCACGACCGGCTTCCACCTTCGCCTTGGCGAAGTGGCCGGCTTCCGGCTTGTTGACCAGGGCAGCGCGACGCGCGCCGACGGTCACCTGCACGGCGCTGTAGCCGTCGGCTTCGACGGTCTTGATCTGCGCGATGCGGTTCGGGGTTGCTTCAATCAGGGTCACCGGGATGGCGCGGCCATCTTCGGTGAACACGCGGCTCATGCCAGCCTTGCGGCCCACGAAGCCCAACGAATATTTCTTCGTCATGGTCGTAGTCCTCAGGTCAGCTTGATCTGAACGTCGACGCCGGCAGCCAGTTCGAGCTTCATCAGCGCGTCCACGGTCTTGTCGTTGGGGTCGACGATGTCGAGCACGCGCTTGTGCGTGCGGGTCTCGTACTGGTCACGCGCGTCCTTGTCGACGTGCGGGGAAACGAGAATGGTGTAACGCTCGATCTTGGTCGGCAGCGGGATCGGGCCACGCACTTGCGCGCCGGTCCGCTTTGCCGTTTCTACGATCTCGCTGGCCGAACGGTCGATCAAACGATGATCGAACGCCTTCAACCGAATCCGGATCTTTTGGTCCGCCATGACGGTGGGTTCCTTCGTTAAAAGAGCGACGGACAAGGCCTCTGGGTTGCCTTGTCCCATGAATATCCTGAATGCGGACGCCGCGCATTCCTGCGCGGCGACAAGATCTTTCCATAGACCTCAAAAATCGAGGCAGACCGGTCTCCCGATCTGCCCAGACAAAAAGTATAGCGCGCATGCAAGGCGGCGGTCAACAGGGGTCCTGTTGACACTGCCTGAATGGCGCGACCCTTCCTGGTCTGGGGAACACGAGGTGCGTCCTGCGCCTCTTTTCCCGTTTTGGTACGCCCCGATGCCCTACCCAGGCAACATCGGGGCGCAGAGTCTAGCAGATTACGCGACGATCTTGGAGACCACGC